>NZ_CP185393.1:0-4077509 GCF_049177125.1 Paraburkholderia sp. DD10
ACTCAACCGTAACCGATTTCGCCAGGTTCCGCGGCTTATCCACGTCCGTGCCCCGCGCGCACGCCGTGTGATACGCCAGCAACTGCAGCGGCACCACGTGCAGAATCGGCGACAGCAGGCCATAGTGCTCCGGCATGCGGATCACGTGCAGCCCCTCATCGTTGACGATCTTCGTATCGGCATCGGCGAATACAAAAAGCTGACCGCCGCGCGCGCGCACTTCCTGAATATTCGACTTCAGTTTTTCCAGCAGCGCGTCGTTCGGCGCGACCGTCACCACCGGCATTGCTTCAGTGACGAGCGCGAGCGGCCCGTGCTTCAACTCGCCAGCCGGATAAGCCTCGGCGTGAATATAGGAGATCTCCTTGAGCTTCAACGCACCTTCGAGCGCGATCGGATAGTGCAAGCCGCGCCCGAGGAACAACGCATGCTCCTTGCGCGAAAACTCTTCCGACCACGCAATAATCTGCGGCTCGAGCGCCAGCACGCTGTTCAACGCGGCTGGCAGGTGACGCAAATGCCTGATGTAGTCCGCTTCATGTTCCGCATCCACATGCCCGCGCATCTTGCCGAGCGTCACGGCCAGCACGAACAGCGCGACCAGTTGCGTCGTGAATGCCTTCGTCGACGCCACACCAATTTCGCGCCCCGCGTGCGTCAGGAACGCGAGTTCGGTCTGACGCACCATTGCGCTAGTCGCGACGTTGCAGATCGCGAGCGTGTGCTTGTGCCCAAGCGACTGCGCATGCTTGAGCGCCGCCAGCGTATCCGCCGTTTCGCCCGACTGCGAGATCACCACCACCAGCGATTTCGGATTCGGCACCGACTCGCGGTAGCGATACTCGCTGGCGATTTCCACCTGTGTCGGGATCTTTGCGACCGATTCCAGCCAGTACTTCGCGGTCAGCCCCGAGTAATAGCTGGTGCCGCACGCGAGGATCAGGAGACTGTCGATCTCCGAAAATGCCTCGGCTGCGTTGTCGCCGAACAGCGAGGCGTCGAAGGTGTCGGCTTGCGGAAGCGTGTCCGTCACCGCACGCGGCTGCTCGAAAATTTCCTTCTGCATGAAGTGACGATATGGGCCGAGTTCGACCGCGCCGCCGTACGTTTCCACGTGACGCGTCTCACGCTCCGCGGGCTCGCCATCGCGATCGACGATGCGCACGCCGTCGAACGTCAGTTCGCAGACATCGCCCTCTTCGAGGAAGATAAAGCGGTCGGTGCTGTGCTCGAGCGCGAGCGCATCCGACGCGAGAAAGTTTTCGCCTTCGCCCAGGCCGACGACGAGCGGCGAACCCCGGCGCGCGCCGACCACCGTATGCGGCTCGTCGTTATGCAGCACCGCGATCGCATAGGCGCCGTGCAAGTGCTGCGTCGCTTCGCGCACGGCGGCGAACAGATTGCCGCGATACAGGCTATGCACGAGGTGCGCGATTACCTCGGTATCGGTTTGCGAGGCGAATTCATAGCCCTTGGCGCGCAACATCTCGCGCAGCACCTCGTAGTTCTCGATGATGCCGTTGTGCACGAGCGCGATTTCATTGCGCGAGAAGATCGGGTGCGCGTTGTCCGTGACGGGCGCACCGTGCGTGGCCCAGCGCGTGTGCGCGATACCCGTGACGCCGTCGAGATGCGAGTTGCGCACCTTGCCGTCGAGGTCCGACACGCGTGCCACGCTGCGCGCGCGTCTCGGTTCGCCGTTCGCCAGTACGGCCACGCCGCATGAATCGTAGCCGCGATATTCAAGGCGACGCAGCCCTTCGATCAGGACGGGAACGATGTTTCTTTGCGCTGCCGCGCCGACAATGCCGCACATGATGAAGGCCTCAAGCGGAGTTGCAATCTGGAATCTGAATCAATCTTCTCGTCCTCGCGTATCGAGGCGTGTGGACGATTGGCGAGCCGGCGGTTCTTCGACACGTGGCTGCCCGAAAACGCCACGCGTCCCCGTCATGTTCCTCTTAGGTGTTCCGGCGACGCTCGATGCACGGGCAGGCGAACTTCCGCTTCGCTGTCTTGCGGTGCGCAGGCGCGCGCCGGCAGGCGCATCAGCAAGGGGAGCAGCCCGAAAAAGAGCGCGGGCTCGGAATAGTTGAGCTTCAGACTCATGATCACCACAAAAAACAGCACATGCGGCAGGTCCTTTCGCATCTTCATGAACATCAGCGCGGGAACGATCAGCCCCAGGATGCCAAAGCGCACGACGAAGTATTGAATCAGTCCGGCGTCGTTGAGTGACGCTACGTGCACGCCGCCACCCGGTTTCGCGAGATGGTATAGCGAGCTTTCGAGCGTAAAGGGACCGTAGCCAAGGAGCCAGTCCCAACCGGTGCGAACGTTATAAATGTAGTCCAGCAGTTCCAGTCGGATTGCGGAGGACTCGTCCATCTTCATCGCAAAGCTGTTGAAATACGCCTCGAAAAAAGACGGAGCCGCCAATAACGCAGCGACGCACAGAATGATGATCATCACTCGGGCCGACTTTCCCTTGACGAGAAGAATGGCGAATATCAGCAACGCGCATTGCACGATGGCCGCTGTCGATTGGGTGATCAACATCGCAACGATCGCGAGCAAAACGGGAAAGAAATGCGCTTCGCGTTGACGCACCTTGCCCAGCACCACATAGCCAATCGTCAACGAGGCAATCACTGCGCCGAACGTGGATGGCTCGATGAACAGGCCGGTCGGTCGGTACGCAAAGACAGGATTGAGACCCTCGTAATTGTGAAAACGCGACGGCTCGCCGGTCACCGGCTCGACGAAATCAATGTAGTTGTTCGTGGCAATCAGAGACGCGGTCTGCGCGAATTGGACCACGGTATTGAGAACGATAAGTCCCACGAGCGAAGCGCTCAGCTCGTCGGGCGTCGCAACGACGAGCGCATGAAAGCACAGCACGAAAAGCGTGACCAGGACGAGGAATGCGTAGTTGTTGAACGCGGACTTCTCAAGGTCAGGCGCGCCGTTCGCCACGGGAAAGAGGAGGTAATAGAGAAAGAAGCCGGTAATGATCGCCAGCACTGCTGCGGCCAGCATGAGGTTTCGATGTCCGAGCAATTCCGCACGCGTACTGTGGGTGCCTATGCAGTACGCGCACAGCAGCAGGATGCCAGCCATCTGAACATAGGCGCCGTGGCTCACCAGCGACGACAGAAGCAGCGCGATAAACAGGATCGGAAAACGAAGAATGCGGCTCATGGGCGATCTTGCCTTCGTATACCAGCCCGCAAAGGCAGGCAATGTTGCGCTTCGGCGCGTTTCCCGCGCATTTCACGTTCCGCTGGCGTCTTTGTCATGCCTTTGCAGACAGCACAAGCCTGTTCCAGCGAGGGCGCGAAAGTCGGAAGTCTTGCCGTTCAAGCTCGCTCGCGATCACAAAGAAGCGCTGCGAGACGGCTTAATTTCGTGTGTCAAGCGTGATACAGGCTCACATGCACCACAGTGCGGCATCACACATATGAACGGAGAGGGGGCGGTCGAGCCGGAAAGGCGGGAGCGGGGAAGGAGGGGAAGCGGCAGCTATTTTGCGTGAACGGAAACGTTCAGCGCCGACGAGCAGGTTTTTCGGCAGCAAGGTCTTCTTCGCCCGTCAAATGCGAGCGGGAAGGCGTTTTCGAGTCGGATTTCTGAGTACCATTGCGGCCCCGTCTTGAACCCGGCTTGAGGGAGAGAACATCGAAGACGGCCAGCAGTGATAGGGCGACAACAGCCAGAAAGATGACCGTGCCGATGATATTGAGCAAACCCATATCTCACTCTCTACATGGAAGATCTTCAGCATCTCACTGAGCCGAATGCCGCAAGCGCCGATGCGCATTCCGGCAGCGCAGCGCGAGACGGCGCGCGTTGAAGACATGGTAGCACGACGATATGTGCGCTATCGCGCACTATGGTAGGGAAGGCGCTTGACGCCTTGGTCAGGAGGAACAGGGCGGATTCGCGCTAGAGGCGAACACGGTCCCAAGCCACGGCCCGTCTGATTCCGCTTCGAGTGCGGACAGGCGATAGCCCGGCTTTCGTCCTACGAAAGCCGAGGGGATTTCATCGGCGCACGGGCCGATCACGTTGCATCGTCTGCGCCAACAAGAGTCGGGCCGCTTCGAGCGTTGCGTCGCTCCTTCGTCCGTTGGCGCTTTTCGCCTCGGCATTCACCGCTATCTGGCGCTTCGGTTGCGCCGTCGTTCTCAGCAAACGACGGTTGCCGGAGTCGTGAGACGAGGGCCGAGTTTCGCGAAATGAGTTTTCTGACGCCAAACGCGACGCGCCCCCATGCTGTCGCGGCAACCTCCGCACTTGCCACGGTTACGGCGTTGTTTCGACTCCAATAGGATTTGAAGCTCTCTGAGCCCACACCAAAATCGAAATCGAGGCGATGGTCGAAGGCCCACTTCACCATGTACTCGACGACGAGCTGACCGGGGCTGTACTTTGCGTAACGTTGGTCGAAACCTGTAAGCAGCCCTTTGATCGAGGACTTCCCGATGCCGATGATCGTCGTGGCGAGCGGGACATCATCGAGTGTGATGAGATAAAGGCGCGCTGCGGGCTCGTGTGCTTGCGTGTTGAGCAGCGAGACGAGAAAGTCCCGGTACTGGGCCGAATATAGCCACGCGCCCCGCTTATCCACGCGCGATGCCCATTCACGCTTGCGCGAGAGCGTCCAGTCGACCAGTTCGCGATTTCTTTCTGCTTCGTCCGGCGAAAGAAGACGTGCCTCGAGCTTGCCTTGCTTTGCCAGCCGCCTTTCCAGCGCGCCCGGCTTCTTGCCCGACAGCGTGCCAAGGGCGCCGGCGAAAGACCCCCAATCTGTCTCCGCGCGAAGCCTTGCAATGGCGGCGCTGCGCTGCTCGCCGAACACGATATGTCGCTCGCTCGAGATGATGCGGTGGAGCCGGGATCTCTCGTCAAGATAAGGCACCCGCAACACATCCGCTCCGCAATGCTTCATGGCTGCGCGCCATGCCTGATCGACCAGTAATTGAGCGTCGGCCTCCGGGTCGAGCAGCATGCTCGTGTAATCGGCAGCCTCGGGCCCTAACATGCGAAGTACTCTCCACAATGCACGCCGGGTAACGACCAGTGGCCATACCATGACGAGCCGGCCGTTTTGGCGCCCAACGATACACCGCAGCTTGCTGCCGCGCGGTTCTGCAATATTCAGCCAGCTTTCCCAACAGACCGCGAACGCCTCATGGTAGCGACCGTTTGCTCGCGACCACAAATCCTCCCATTCGTTTCTCAACGCTCGAAAGCGCTCTACGTCAGAGATGATCTCGATATGCGACTTCGGGTTGTGCATTTTGGTCTCCGCGGCCGATGCGTCACCTGAGATCGATGGAAAACCTCAAGATACCAGGTGATCGGCACATGCCCATATTCTGCTCATTCCAACCTGCGGAAATGTGGGTTTGCCAACATACCTGACGAATAGGCAAAAAGCGCGCCGAATCGCCGGCTTTCCATTATGTGTCGAGTTATATGACCGGCGATCGGCCGACGTTCGGCTCGCGTTACGCGAGTTGCGATATCGGACGTGAGACAGCGATATTCGCCGCGGTAGCGATGAATCACGAGTGTTTGATCGCGCACAGTGGTGCATTCGAACTGCCGCTACGCTTGGTCTGCCGCACTTTCTGGGTTCGTTTCAGGACGGTGACTACAATTTGACGTGACGCCGCAATAGCGGTGTTGAGCGCCAAGGCGCGACGGGGCAGCGACTATATAACGGGTTTCATGAATGAAGCCTCGGCGGCCGTGTCGATATTTGAACCCGTTATCTGTAAACGCTCCAGCCGATTGAATCCTTATGTGGCTGCTTGCGACAGTTACGCTGGTACCGTGAACATGGTTAACGAAGACGTCTCCGTGAAGCTGATGCCTGCACCACGAATCGAACTCGACCGGATGCGCACCGATGTGAGCAACGCCAGGACAACTGTCATCCACGCCGCACGCGCCGGTCTGAACGAGCGCTCGATTTTCCATGAGCCCTGGTGGCTGGATATCGCGACCGGGGGCAACTGGAAGCTGGCGTCGGTTCATGAGCGCGGTCAACTGATCGCTGAAATGCCGTACACCGTGACGCGCAAGGGCATCTGGCGCCTCTCGACCTTGCCCCCGCTAACGCGCACGCTCGGTCCCGTGATTCCGGCAGCAAAAGGCACGAGCGACGATGACTGGCGTCATTGCTTCGGTGCAACGCAAGCCCTGGTCGAGCAGTTGCCGGAGTGCGCGCTGTTTCACCAGCGGTTCGATCCGCACGTCTCGGATGCCATGGGATTTGCGTTGCTGGGCTTCGAGGTCGCCGTAAGCTATACGATGCGGATCGAGCCCGGCAGAGCCGAGCCGGAGGTATGGGCCGGACTTCGTCCGAATACCCGCAACCTGATTCGCCGTGCCGGCGAACAGCACACCGTTCGTCAGATAGCGGACGCGAACCTGTTCGTCAGCTTCTACGATGCCAATTTGACGCGCCGGAATCGTGACAACGTGTACGGCACGCACGTCATGAGGCAACTCGTCGATGCCTTCATCTCGAGGGGATCCGGCATGGTGCTTGGCGCCTACCAGGCGGACGGCAGCTTGTGCTCCGCCATCGCGGTGATATGGGATAAACACACGATGTATTACCTGCTGTCGTCGAGAAAAGAAGGTGCCCATGGCGGTGTCATCGGCCTGTTGTTATGGAACGCCATGCGCAGTGCCAGGGAAAAAAACCTCACTTTCGACTTCGACGGCATTTCCAATGTCGGCATTCTCAAGTTCCTCAGCGGTTTCGGGGGAACCCTGGTTCCGCGGCTCGAGGTCGAGCGGGCGAGAGCGGACTATGCCGCGATGCGAAGCATCCTGCATCTGGGGCGATGCGTATCACGTTCGGTACGCCAGCGCGTAAGGCGACTGAAACGTGGCGGGTGACGTCTATTGCGACGACGCGAACACTTGCTTGAACATCGGAACGAGAAAACGATTCCCGTATTCGCTCATGTGATGCCTGTCCGAATAGAGCGGCCTTCCCTGGTAGGAACCCAAACACTTTCCCTCCGGGCAGAGATACGGCGTGGGATCGAGCAGTTGGACGCCGCACTGATCGCGTGCCTCACGCAATAACTTGAGCACTCGCGCGTTGCGCTTGTAGTACTCAGCCATGTCTAGCGTCAGGTCGGGGGCGCCTGGGTCCGCGAGTTTTTCGCGCGCGAGCGTATTCGGCACGTTCACGTCGAATTCAGGAACCGGTTGCACCAGATAGACGGGCCGCGTTTTAGCGAGACCGCACATGGTCGATAGAAAGTGCCTGCGGTATTGATCGACCGAGTACGGCTCGCCCTTGTATCCCGGTTGATTGGTATCCGAAAAAGACAGCTTGCTGGCGGATTCGCCCGACATGTATTCGGACCAGTGGTTGACGATAATGACAGGCGGACTCCTCGACGATTGTTTGCCGAGCAGACGGATGTATTTCCGGTTGGCCTCGAAGCATTCGCCGTTATCGCGGCGCACGCCGTCGACCGTCGGGCAACCCTGCACCGCGATCAGGATCACGTCGCCACGCTTGCCGTTCGGCACGGCGGCGTTCACCGCCTCGGCGAGCGCGTCCGCATGGCTATCGCCGAGAATCACGGCACGACTCGCCAGTTGCGTTTTATATACGTCGCATGGATCCATGAGCATATGACAGACGCTACGGTGCGGATTGGTGTCGTACGTTTCTTCGTCCGCGACGAAGACCGAATGGTCGAAGCGCTCCGGTACACCCTGCCGGTAGTAGATCGCGCCGCCGCCGATGAAAACCAGCAACGCGAATGCAAGCGTCACGGGCAGTGGAACGCTGGGCAGAAAGGCATGAGAGGGGGCGGCCTTGCCTTGCGTGCGCAATTCCACGAACTTCCACGAGAGATAACCGAGGACGAACGAAGCGAGAATGCCGCCTGCGATCCACACTGGTTGAGTGGCCTTTTCATAGTAGTTTTCCGCCACGACTATCGGCCAATGCCACAGGTACACCGAATACGAAATCTTGCCGATGAATTGCGCGGCCGCGTTGCTCGTCGCCCACGATGTGCTTCGCGCCGCGGCGATGATCAGCGCCGTGCCGGCCACGGGCAATAGCGTCAACCAGCCAGGCCAACTGACTCCGGCGTTGAAGCTCAATAGCGCAAAGGCTATCAGCCCAAGGCCGGCCCACTCCATTGCCGCTCGCGTACGCTCGGGCGCGCGTATCGGGTAGAGATACGCGAGTGCGCCGAAGAGCATTTCCCACGAACGCGTCGGCAAGAGATAGAACGCCGCGCTGGGCCATCTCGTTGGGGCGGACAGGTAGATGCAGGTGGCAAGGGAAATCACTGTCCCGATCATGATCCATCTGCGCAACCATGCGGCGGACAGCCAGTTTCTCAACGCGACAAGCACGAGCGGGTATAGCAGGTAGAACTGCCACTCGACTGAAAGCGACCAGGTATGCAACAGCCACTTATCGAGGGATCGAACATCGAAATAGCCGGCCTCGCGCCAGAACGAGATATTGGAGAAAAAGCCGATGCTGGCAGCGGCTTGCTTGCCGAGGGCGCGAAACTCCGAAGGCAAAAGGACGAACCAGCCGATGGCCAACACCATGAAACACATTGCCGCCAACGCGGGAACGATCCTTCGTGCGCGGTACCTGTAAAACGTAAGAACCGAGAACGAGCCTTTGTCGATGCCCCTGAAGATGATGTCGGTCATCAGGAAGCCCGATATGACGAAGAACACGTCGACGCCGATAAACCCGCCGCCAAAGTGCGGCACCGAGAAGTGGTAAAGGACGACGGCTGCTACGGCAATGGCACGCAGACCGTTGATGTCACTTCGGAATTTCATCGAGGTCTCCCGGGTGCCGATAAACCGACGATGGCGAACGTCGGCGGATGAGGTCCTCACATACCTGGATCACAGAGGCTGGACGCTGACCCGAGTTGAATGATGCATCGCCCGGGCGAGCTGTCGATGTGCGATGGCGCACGCTTTCAGTGCTCGCTTGGCGCGGGGAAACGCCTACGGAAAAATCGTGACAATTGAACGTTCGCCACTTCGCTGGCTATTACTGTCTCGCTTAATGAATGGAAAAAGGAATAGCCAATGTGCGCTTGCGCACGCTTCTCTCCGAATAGGAGGAAGCGGCTTACGACAAGCCTTCATAATGTGACCTTTGTGATTTCATCCCGCACTTCGCGGCCTGTGCGCACGATATCTGGTTTTCTTCCGCCAAACGGAACGATCACGTTCGTCGACTCTTTTGCAATGGTGAGCGTGATGTCGAACTGCTCACACTTCAATCGGGAAAGTGCGGAAGCGCCGCTACTCACGGGTGGCCGCTTGCGATGGCGCGGCAGGTCCATCGCCGGCTTGATCGGCTTACGGGCGGTCCACAGAGCGTCGCTCGCCCCCTACGCACGATGCGACGCGTAAAGGAGTATCACGATGGCAATGAGCCCCGTCGCGTTTGAAGTCGTTCGTGACATCGACCGATTCCGCGCGCTGCAATCCGATTGGAACGACCTGTGGCGTCGCGCGGAAGGCGAGTATTTCCAGTCCTTCGCTTTCTGCCATGGCACGCTTGAGGCGGAAGACGCCGCATCCCGACGCAAACTCCACTGCATCGCCGGACGGCGCGAGGGCAGGTTAGTCGTGGTGTGGCCTCTCATGACGTTCTGGAGAAGCTGCTGGAAGTACGCTACAGCACTTACGCCCGCCAACCGGTCGCCCAGTGACATCCTTGCCTCGCCGGACGGGGACGTCGAGCAGATCGTGAATGGCGCATGGAAAGCGGCACTGCAATCGACTCGCGCCGACGCCATCGAGCTATGGCGAATTCGCTCGGACTCGCCGCTGTGTCGCAATGCGACGCGCCATGGTGTTATCGAGCGAGGCACCGAAGAAACGACACCCTACGCCAGATTGAGAGATCAGGGCCCGTGGGAGACGTTTGTGCGCGCGCTGCCGGGCCGCAAGAAAACCCGGCCGGAGTATCTGGAACGGCGCCTCGCGAGGCATGATGAAGTGAAGTTTGAAATCATCGATGTCAACGACAGTCGCGTGCCGTCACTCGTCGAGTGGTTCGTGTTGCGCAAGCGCGAGTGGGCGCAGCACAATCTGATCGACAGCCGGTGGACTTTTTCGGAAGCCAGCAGCAAGTTCTGGCGCAGCCTGTTGTCGAACGATTCGTCTGGTGTTGGCGTATTCCGCCTGTTCGTCCTGACGCTGGCCGGAGAGCCGGTAGCCTTGAATATCGTCGCCGTGCAGGCTACGCGCGCTTATCTGGTGGCCAACACCTACGATCTCAGATACGGGAAGTTGACACCAGGAACGGTGCTTGTCGATTACTGCGTGAAATGGGCATTCGACAATCGGCTCGACATGGACTTCGGGCCAGGCGACCAGCAATACAAATCCTTCTGGAGCGCCGGGCACTCGTACCTCACTTCGTCGTTTCTCGTCATTCCGACCCGCTGGGGGCAGGCGGGTTATGCGGCGAAGCAGGTCGCCAAACAACTTCGCACGGTGACCTCGAACATCGCGGGCCGGCGAACGCCCGAACAGAATCCGGTGCATTCGCCGTAGGGCGGCGCGCCGCGCGCGCGGTTCAGTGGTGCCGCGTCTTGTCAGGGGCGGACGCGGTAATCACTTCGTGGTGGCCCATGAGCAGCCAGTGTGGTGTTCTGAACCGCACGATGCAGCTATAGAGCCAGAGATACACGGCGACGAAGGCGAGCGCCGCGCAGGCAAGCAGGAGCGGGCTTTGCCAGAAGAGTGTGGCGGGCACAATGCCGATCAGCGCCATTGCCCAAAGGTAGATCGACGCAGTCGGATTGCCGCGCTCGCGCCGCCGGGTGTGACCGGAATACACGCCGCGCCGTGCGATGCGCTTGTAGACGAGCGTATGCATATGCAAACCGTCGGGCTGACTCGCTGGCCGGCCCTTGAGCATGCGCCGGCGATAGATCGAGAAGACGGTTTCGAACAGCGGATAAATGGTGACGACCGCGGCATACCAGGCGGACACATTCGGATGACGCAGTATCAGGATCACCAGCAGCTCCGCCATCACGAAGCCGGCGAAGTATGCGCCGCCGTCCCCGAGAAACACCGATGCCATCGGATAGTTCCAGATCACGAAGCCCAGGATCGCGCCGACCATGGTGAGCGCGACGCTCATCACGAACCAGTCCCCTACCTCGTGCGCGACGTAACCGATCGAGCCGAAGATCAGGATAGCGGTGACCGAGGCGAGGCCGTTCATGCCGTCCACGATATTCATGGCATGAGTGAGGCCGGCGACGGTCAGCACGGTGAGACCTATCGCGACTGGCGCGAACGTCAGGTACGCGTCGATCAGCGGCAAATCCACACGCACCACTACCGCATCGAGCAGATACACGCCTAGCCCGGCGCCTGCCATGGCGAGCAGCAGGCGCACGCGTGGACTGACGCGCTTGGTCAGATCTTCAGCGAGGCCGCTGCAAAAGGCGGGCGCGGCGACCGCTAACAGCAGCATCGTTTCGGCACGTGGATTGGTTCCGAACAGCGCGCCAACGAAACAGGTGAAGCAGGTTGCACTCACGACGCCGATGCCGCCGACTCGCGGCACAGCGTAGGTGTGGTTCTTCTGCACCCCGTGCAAGTCGTAGTCCATCGAGAACTTGCCGAACATGCCCGCATAGCGAACGATCAGCATCGTGACGAGGAAAGAACTAATGAAACTAAGCGAGAGATTAAACATGGTATCCAGGCCGGCAGCTCAACTATGGGACGACTCATGAACGGAGTGCGCTTTGCGTCGACTTTTCGGTTTAGTGAAGAATATGTTTCGCATAATGCTTACGTATGAGCGAGCCAGATGAACAGCCAATCCCGCGACCGTTTCATCATAGCCAGAAAAAGCGGGCGTTCAAGATTATTTGGCATGGCGGTTTACCTTCATTCGACGCACAGAGATAGCAGCGTGGCCGGCCCGATCAGCAAAAGACCGCACACGTCCGCCGTATTACCGTGTTAGTACGCCACTCGCGCAGCGGCCAATGTCTGCTAGCGCACATAGGTTCCGCGGTTTGCTTAATGGACGCTTGTTCCATCGGAGATGTGATGCGCGGATAACACTGATTAAGCGGGAATTAATATATATGAGGAATTGCGTGATTGAACGGCCGGGTAACCGCTTAGTGTTTTTCGACTCGCTCGTTTAAGAATGTGAGTTAAAGTTTTGACGGGCGATGTCCATGCCAGCGTATGAACCCGCGCGGAGGAGACGACATGTGTGCTATCGAACGGCAACCTGATTCCGCGGGCCGGCAATGAGGCGCCGCGAGGGGACGGCGCAAGATGCGCGCAAGACCGGGCAATCGATTTCAGTCGCGCGGCGGCGCATCGTCCGCGCGCTTCCGTTGCTGGCATGCCCGATGGCGGCGGGAATAACACACGCGGCGCAGGCGGCGCAGGCGGCGCAGGCGGCGCAGGCGGACAACGCGTCGAACGAACCGGTCGTGATGGCCAGTGCGTTTGGCGTCGTAGGCGACGGACAGGCAAACGATCGAGCGCAACTGCAGGCGGCCATCGACCGATCAGTCGGCAAGACGCTGGTGATCACGGGCGCATGCCGCATCGACGCGCGAGGCCTGGATCTGCGCAGCGGGAGCCGCGTGCGGTTCGCGCAAGGCGCGTCGATCAAGCTGCTGCCGCACGATGCAGCCTTCTATCAAATCATCCGCATCTGGGACGTGCAGAACGTCGTGCTGGAACGCGCGATGCTGGACGGCAGCAAGGCGTTGAATGCCGCGCCAAAAGATACCCGTAATGGCGGATACGGCATGGGCATTTCGATTGCCGGAAGCTCGAACGTCACGCTCATAGCGCCGACCACGTCGGAATGCTGGGGCGATGGCATCTATATCGCCAACAGCTACACGTACAAGGGCCGATTTCCCAGCGCCATCAAGGTGATTGGCCATCGGGCGTACGGCTGCCGCCGCCAGGGCGTCTCGATCATCAGCGGCTCCGACATCCTTTTCGAGCACCCGGTCTGGGAGAACATCGGTGGGACGATGCCGTCGGCGGGTCTGGATATCGAGCCGAACAGCAACCTCGATGTGTTGCAGAAAATCCGCGTCGTGAGCCCGACCACGCGTAATTGCCGCACGGGCATCCTGATGTATTTGCAGGAGATCGTCGGCCCGATCCCCAAGGTCATTCAGATCGAAATAACAAATCACCGCGACGAGTCGGCGGCCGTTTCCCCCGTCAACATCTCGGGGCTCGAACTGAATGGCCGAATCGTGAAAGGCCGCATCGTGATCGACTCGCCGGTGTGGGTCAAGCCGCGCCTCGCGGCATTGAGAAGCGAGAACTATGACCGCGTGAGCGGCCCGGAGATCGTCGTGAACAATCAGAAGATCATCCCCTAGCTGGCTCGCCGCAGCCGCGCCTGGATTGGGCCGTCGTGCGTGCGTGCGCTCCCGAACATACCTGAAGAGGGTGCGCTGATAGCTTGAGGTACGCGCTGACAGGCGGATAGCGCTGCAACAGTCTTTAGCGAGAAAGCCCATGAAAGAAGCTTCAACTATAGAGGCGAGCGTCGGCCGGGACGAGCGGGCAGGTCTGGCTTCAATCCTCGACGCTTTGATCGAATACCGTGTGATGATTATCGTCACGACGCTCGTTGTCATGCTGCTCGGGGCGAGCTACGCATTTCTCACGCCATCGATTTACGAGGCGAGCGTGCTCATCAAGGTCGAAGACTCGACCGGCACGGCCCCACGACATGACGGTAATGAACTCCTGAATAACATTTCGCCCGGCTTCGACGAGAAGTCGTCCGCCGAAAGCGAAATGCAGGTACTCGGGTCGAAGTTGATCATTGCGCGCGCGGTGGATGCGCTGCACCTTTACGTCAACGCGAAGCCGCAATACTTTCCTGTGATCGGCGAATGGCTGGCTCGCCGCGCGGACGGTCTGTCCGAGCCCGGCGTCATGGGGCTGGGAGGATATGTCTGGGGCGCCGAATCGATCAAGGTCGAGTCGTTTGAAGTGCCGCAACGAGATCAGGGCCAGGGTTACACGCTGAAGGCGCTGCAGAACGGGCTGTATTCGTTGAGCGGGCCGGGACTGCCCGACGAAGGCGCAACCGGCACGGTGGGGCGCGTACTGCGCGTCGACTCGGCAGCCGGTCCGATCACGCTGCTGGTCAAATCGCTTGTGGGACGCCCCGGCGCCGAATTCGATCTGTCGAGGGAATCGCGTCAACTGACCGTCGACCGGCTGCAGCGAACCCTCAAGATCAAGGAGCAGGGCGCCAAATCCAGCGTGCTGAAGGTCTCGATCGAAAGCCCCGATGCCGCTCGCGCCACCGAGACGATCAATCAGATCGGCCGCGAATACGAGCAATGGAACGCTGCGCGCAAGGCGGTCATCGCGAAGAACTCGCTCGACTATCTGCAAAGCCAGTTGCCGTCGATGGCGCGGCAGGTTCGCGAGGCGGAAGACGCGTACAACAACTATCGCAATGGGCACTCGCTGCTGGACATGAACGAGGAGGCGCGACTGCTTCTCTCGCGCAGTGCGGAGGCGACGACCAAACTGATCGAATTGCAGCAAAGGCGCGCCACGCTGCTGGCGACCTTCTCGGCCAGCTATCCGGCCGTCGCGGCACTCGATAAGCAGATCGGCTCCGCGCAGAAGTACATCGACGACCTGAACTCGCAGATCAAGGGGATGCCCACCGAGCAGCAGGGCGCGATGCGGTTGATGCGCGACGTTCGCGTCAACACGGACCTGTACACGACGCTGCGCAACAACATCGAACAATTGCGCGTTATCCAGGCTGGCAAAGCTGCCTCCGCGCAGTTGATCGACACGGCGGACGTGCCGGAAAAGCCGGTCAAACCGATCAAATGGCTCGTCATGCTGGTTTCGACGATGTTCGGGCTGCTCTCGGGCATCGGACTCGCGATTGCGCGTGACTACGTCTTCCGCGGCGTGACGGACTCGCGCGAGATCGAAATAGGCACGGGCCTGAGTGTATTCGCGGTCATTCCGCAAAGCGACAAACAGCAGTTGGTGGACAGGAAGGCAAAGGCCCGAACCGGTGAAAGCCTGCTGCTTGCTTCGCTCTATCCGAGAGACGCCGCCGTCGAAGCGTTGCGTATCCTCCGCTCCGCGTTGCAGTTTGCGCAGATCGGCGCGCGCAACAACGTCGTGATGATCGCGGGCCCGCTGCCGGGCATCGGCAAGTCGTTTCTGTCCGCCAACCTGGCGGCGCTGCTTGCATCGGGCGGCCGGCGCGTGCTGCTGATCGACGGGGATCTTCGCAAAGGACACCTGCATCGCCTGGTTGGTTTGCAGCCTGGTCAAGGTCTCGCGGATGTGCTGGCCGGAACCTGCGAACTCGAAGCGGCGATTGCGCGAGACGTGCAGCCGCGGCTCGATGTTCTGCAGACCGGTCCCTATCCGACTCACCCCGCCGAACTGCTCATGCTGCCGAGATACCGGGAGATGATCGAAAGCGCATCGGCGCGCTACGACATCGTCGTTATCGACGGACCTCCGGTGTTGGTCGCGTCGGACACAGGCATCATGGCGCCCGTCGCGGGCTTGCTGTTCCTCGTCGCGCGGTTCGCGGACACGCGTGTCCGCGAACTGGAGGAGTCCGTCAAGCGGCTTGGACAGACCGGCGCCCGAGTGAACGGCGTGCTGCTGAACGGCACCAACATGCACACGATGGACTATGCGCTCGCGCGCCGCTACGGCAGTCGCGCCTACGTCGCGTACGACTACCATTCGGACTCGACGACGCGTTAACCGATCTTAGCGGCTGCACATTCAAGAACAAAGCGGGCGCAATACGTGGGCGCCCCAACGCAATCGTTGCATTAGCGGAGACTGGTCATGCGTGAGTCGAATGGACTAAAGGTCGCGGTAGTCGGCTTGGGGTACGTGGGTTTGCCTTTGGCGGTGGAGTTCAGCAAGCATCGTCCGGTAGTCGGGTTCGATATCAGCGGCGCGCGCATTTCGGCGCTACGGGAAGGGCGCGACGCGACGCTGGAAGTGAGCGAGGAAGAACTGGCGGCGGCGACCGGTATGACGTTTACGTCCGACGTGGAGGATCTGCGGACATGCAACGTTTTCATCGCCACCGTACCCACGCCGATCGACCGTTTCAAGCGCCCGGATCTTGGCCCGCTACTGCGGGCGAGCGAAACGATCGGCTCCGTGCTCAAGAGAGGCGACATCGTGATCTACGAGTCGACCGTGTATCCCGGTGCGACGGAAGACGACTGCGTGCCGGTTCTCGAACGGGTGTCGGGCCTCAAATACAACGTGGACTTCTTCGCGGGCTATAGCCCGGAGCGCATCAATCCCGGCGACAAGGCGCACCGCGTGACCGACATTCGCAAAGTCACCTCGGGTTCGACGCCGGAGATCGCGGAGGTGGTCGACGCGCTTTACCGCGAGATCATCACGGCCGGCACGCACAAGGCGAGCAGCATCCGCGTCGCGGAAGCGGCCAAGGTGATCGAGAACACGCAGCGCGATCTGAATATCGCGCTCGTCAACGAACTCTCGATCATCTTCAACAAGCTTAACCTCGATACCGAAGCGGTTCTACAGGCCGCCGGAACCAAATGGAATTTCCTGCCGTTTCGTCCCGGTCTCGTAGGCGGCCACTGCATCGGCGTCGACCCGTACTATCTGACGCATATGGCGCAGTCGATCGGTTATCACCCGGAGATCATCCTTGCCGGACGACGGCTGAACGACAGCATGGGCGAGTACGTCGTATCGCAAATGATCAAGGCGTTGACGCGCTCTGAAATTTTCATACCCGGTGCGCGGGTGCTCGTGCTGGGCCTCACGTTCAAGGAAAACTGCCCGGATCTGCGCAACACGCGCGTGGTCGATATCGTCCACGGCCTGAAAAACTACGGCGTGCTCGTCGATGTATTCGATCCTTGGGTATCCCGGGAGGCCGCGCACCACGAGTACGGGATCGATCCGATCGAGGAACCGGAGGTGGGTGTATACGACGCGACCATTGTTGCCGTTGCGCACAGGCAGTTCGTCGAGTGGGGATACGAGAAACTGCGTTCGTTCGGCAAGCCGCGGCATGTGCTTTACGACCTCAAATATGTGCTGCCGGCAGAGTCGAGCGACCTGCGCCTATAGTGCTCGATAAACCCGTCGGCCTTCGGTGCCGGCATGAGTGTCATGGTCAGGAGACTTCAATGTCAAACCGATACGATCGGGTACGTCGCGACCTCGTTCAGCATCCGCAAACGTGGCTTATTACAGGTGTGGCCGGTTTCATCGGTTCGAATCTTCTGGAGACATTGCTCGAGCTCGATCAGCATGTGGTCGGGCTGGACAACTTCGCGACCGGCCATCGCCGCAATCTCGACGAAGTCCGTTCGCTGGTCGGCATCGACCAATGGCAGCGCTTCAGGTTCATCGAAGGCGATATACGCAATCCCGCCGAATGCGCGGCGGCTGTGAAGGGCGTCGATCACGTGCTGCACCAGGCGGCGCTCGGCTCCGTGCCGCGTTCGTTGCTGGACCCCATTGCGACCCACGAGGTGAACCTCAGTGGTTTCCTCAACATGCTGCTTGCCGCACGCGATGCGAGCGTCAAAAGCTTTACCTATGCCGCCTCGAGTTCCACTTACGGCGATCACGCCGGATTGCCAAAGGTCGAGGACTGCATAGGGCGCCCGTTGTCGCCCTATGCGATCACCAAGTACGCGAACGAACTGTACGCATCGGTCTTCGCGCGCAACTACGGTTTCAAAACGATCGGCCTTCGCTATTTCAACGTTTTCGGCCAGCGCCAGGACCCAGACGGCGCCTATGCGGCGGTGATTCCGCGCTGGACGGCCGCGCTCATCAACGGCGACGAGGTGATCATCAATGGCGACGGCGAGACGAGCCGGGACTTCTGCTTCGTCGCCAATGCGGTGCAGGCGAATCTGCTGGCTGCGTGCGCCGACGAAGCGAGCCGCGACCAGGTCTACAACGTCGCGGTGGGTGACCGTACCACGCTCAATCAGCTGTACGACTATCTGAAAGCGACGCTCGCGCTTCATGGCGTTCAGCCAGGCGAGCACCGTGCCACTTATGGCCCTGCGCGCGACGGCGACATCCGCCATTCGCAGGCCAACGTCGAGAAGGCGGAACGACTGCTCGGCTACGCGGACGCCATTCCACTCGCGCAGGGACTTGCCGTGGCGATGCCGTGGTATGTGCGCTTCGTTGCTCAGCGCAACGGCCGAGGGGACGACGCTCGCGGCTTCGATGAAGCCATTCACATGACGGCGGGGTGAGCGCGTGTTTTCGTACTTCGGCGCGTTACGAAGCAAGATCCCGCCATTTCACCCCGATCATTTGCGCATCGCACGTGGTGCGATGCGCATTTCGGTTTTCGTGCTGGCGGGACGCTGTGCGGGCGCATTGAAGGAAATGGCCGTCGCGTACCGTTATGGCACAGGCCCTGTGGTCGATGCATACCAACTGACCATGACGCTGGTGGGCTGGCTGCCCGTGGTGATCGCGACGATATTCATCATGGTGCTTGTGCCAGTCTTTGTCGATCTTCGCGCGCAGCCGCTTGCGGATCAGACACGCTTTCTGGGTGAACTCGAAGCATGGGCCATAGCGGTGGGCGCGGCGTTGACGCTATTGCTCTATGCGTGCTGGCCGCTCGCGCTGCAGATCGGCGCGAAGAGTCTGTCGGCGGAAACACGCGCCCTGTGCCGGCAGATGATCCTGACGATGGGACCGGTCGGCGCGCTCATGCTCGTGTCCAGCGCATACGCGGCGCGGCTGCAATCGCGCGAACGCCACATCAACACGCTGCTCGAAGGTCTGCCCGCCGGCTTCGTGCTGGCCTTCGTTCTATCGATCGGCGACCAGACCAAGGCGCTGCCGCTCATATACGGCACGATCGGCGGGTACGTGGTCCAAACCCTGGTCGTGCGAGCGCTATCGGTGCGGGTCGACCCGATTCGCTACAGGCTCCGTCTGACGCTGAAGGCGCCGCAATGGCAGCGGGTGTTCCGGGCGGTGCGGGTGCTCGCCCTCGGCCAGGTGGTCATGTGCTGCACGCCGATACTTGATCAATTCTTCGTGGTCGCCTATGGCGATGGCGCGGTCGCCACGGTGGGCTACACGAACCGCATTCTCTCGCTGCTCCTCAGCATGGGCGCGCTCGCAATCGGTCAGGCAATCCTGCCGATCCTGTCGGATATCATCGGCGTCGGCGATCTGTCGCGCGCCCGCCATACTGCCGTGAAGTGGACGATGCTCATGTTTCTGCTCGGCTCGGCCATTGCGCTGGTGTCGTGGTTGCTTGCGCCGCAGGCCGTTGCGCTACTGTTCCAGCGCGGCGCATTTACCGCGCGGGATACGGCGGCCGTGACGGAGCTTTTTCGCTGGGGGCAAATGCAGGTGCCGTTCTATTTCTCCGGCCTCGTGCTATTGACGCTGTTCGCGAGCGCGGGAAGTTACCGGGAAATGGCCACCATCGCCCTGCTGAGTTTTCTCGTGAAGGTCGCCGCCAACGTCGTCATGACGCACTGGCTGGCCGTGCCCGGCATTTTCGCGGCCACTGCGCTGATGCACGCGACGACGCTCATCTGCTATCTCGTGTACGTGCAAGGCTGGCCAACGGGCACCGCCACGACGGCGGCAGGGCAGCCATGAATATCGTTCTTCTCGTGAGTTCGATGGGCACCGGCGGCGCGGAACGCGTGGCATCGACGCTCGTCAATGCGTGGGCCGGGCGGGGCGACACGGTGAC
The DNA here is from genome assembly GCF_049177125.1 of Paraburkholderia sp. DD10. NCBI lineage: Bacteria > Pseudomonadati > Pseudomonadota > Betaproteobacteria > Burkholderiales > Burkholderiaceae > Paraburkholderia > Paraburkholderia sp. DD10. The sequence goes on from NZ_CP185393.1 coordinate 19,817, forward strand.
GCTCGTCATCACCTATAGCGGCCGCGGCACCTGCTTCTATACGCTCACGAGCCAGGTGCGGCTCATCTATCTCACCGATCTCGCGGGGCGGAAGCGCTTGGGGCCGCGCGGTTACGCGGCACGCCTGCGCGCACTGCGCACGTTGCTTTGCGACAGCAAGCCGGATGTCGTCATTTCGTTTCTCACCAACGTCAATATTTCGGCGATCCTGGCGTCGAGGGGATTGCGCGTGCCCGTCATCGTGTGCGAACACAATGATCCCGCCGCCGACGGGCGCTCCCGTTTATGGCGGCTCGCGTGCCGTCTCCTCTATCCACGGGCGAGCCTTGCGGCGGTGCTGACGGAGAACGTCGTCGCGCCGTTCAGGCAGATGGTGCCGCGCATGGCGCGCGTCGCCGTGATGCCCAATCCGCTGCCCGACGAACTGTTCGATCGCGCCGATCGCGGCGGGCTCGCCCGCGAGCGAGGCGTGACAGAGCATGGCGATGGCAGGCGACGGCTCGTCTCCGTGGGCCGCTTGCACGAGCAGAAGCAGTATGACCTGTTGATCGCCGTGTTCGGGTCGCTTGCCGATGCTTTCCCTGAATGGGATTTGTGGATCTGGGGCGACGGGCCGGAGCGCGCAAGGCTCGAGGCGCAGGTGGCGGGGGCGGCGTTGAAAGAGCGCGTCTTTCTGCCCGGCAAGACAGTCGACCCGTGGGCGGAAATGGCGCGCTCGGACCTCTTTGTGCTGTCGTCGCGTTTCGAAGGCTTGCCGATGGCGCTGATGGAAGCGATGGGACTCGGCATGGCAACGATCGCATTCGATTGCCGTAGCGGCCCCAGGGAACTGATGCGCGCCGGTAGCGACGGATGGCTGGTGCCGCCGGGCGACGCGTACGGAATGGAGCAGGGCTTGCGGCGCCTGTTCTCCGATGATGCGTTGCGTGCCGAACTCGGCCGCAGAGCGGCGCGGTCAATCCGGGAGCGTTTTTCGGCGCAGGCCGTGCTCGACATGTGGGATGCGGAATTCGAGCGTGTGGGCGCGCGCCCGCGGCGCGCCGGCGCGGCAGTGAGTGCCGCGATGCCGGCCGTCCCGCCCGACAGTTCGCGCGGGGACATACGCCAACCCGCACGCCAGCCCGCGCTCGTAAACATTCAGCGCGTCGACAAGGAGCCGACATGAGCAAGGTGATCCTGTTTGCCAACACCGATTGGTACCTCTACAACTTCCGGCTATCGCTCGCGCGGAAGTTGCGCGAACTGGGTCATGAGGTCGTGCTGCTTTCTCCGCCAGGCGAATACGGACCGCAACTGCGCGCGCTGGGATTTCGCTGGGAGCCGGCCCCGATGGTGCGGCGCAGTCTCAACCCATTGCGCGAAGTGACGCTGTTGATGTGGCTCGTGCGTTTCCTGCGGCGCGAACAGCCCGACCTCGTGCACGGCTTTACCATCAAGTGCGCGGTCTACGGATCGTTGTCGTCCCGTCTTGCCGGGGTGGCGGTGCGCGTCAACGCCGTGGCGGGAATGGGCTATGTTTTTTCGAGCCGCGACGTCAAGGCGATCGTTTTGCGTCCGCTGGTGCGCAGAGTGATGCGCACGGCGTTTGGCGGCAAAGGCAGCATGCTGATCCTGCAAAACCCCGACGATCTTGCGCTGTTCCGCACGGCCAATATCGTCGACGAACGGGCGATACGCGTGATCAAGGGTTCGGGGGTCAACATCAGCCGCTTCAAGCCGCGTTCCGAGGAAGCCGATCCGCTCGAAGCGCAGCCGTTGCGCGTGGTTCTGGCGGGACGGCTGCTGTGGGACAAAGGCATCGCCGAGTACGTCGAAGCGGCGCGCATCCTCAAAGCCGAAGGCCGCAGCGTGCGATGCATTCTCGCGGGAACACCGGACCCAGGCAATCCGGCTGCCGTCGACGAGAACTTGCTGCGGGGCTGGGTCAGGGATGGACTCGTCGAATGGCTGGGACACGTTAGCGATATGCCCGCGCTCTTTGCCGAGACCGATGTGGCGGTGCTGCCCAGTTATCGCGAAGGGCTGCCCAAATCGATGATCGAGGCGGCGGCGTGCGCGTTGCCGCTCATCATTACCGATGCGCCGGGATGCCGCGAGGTTGTCGGCATCGACGGCGAAGAAGGGCTCGTGGTGCCGGTGCGCGATGGCCGCGCACTCGCCGGCGCCATTCGTCGTCTCGACGACGACCGGGCGCTGGCGCGCAAGCTCGGTGAGGCGGCGCGGCAAAAGGCGCTACGGGAATTCGACGAACAGATCATCATCGAGCGCACGCTCGCCGTCTACCGGGAAGTGCTCGCGCCGGCGCGGCAGGCCATGCCCGTGAGCGGGAGCGTCGTCCCGTGAAGATCGTTCACGTGATTACGGATCTCGCCGTCGGCGGCGCGGAGACGATGCTGGTGCGGCTGATCCGAACGTCACAGCGCGAGGGCTTGCAGCATGTCGTCATATCGCTGTCGCGCGAGGCGCCGCTGGCCGATCGTCTCGTCGAGCTCGGCGTAGAGGTGCGTGTACTCGGGATGAGGCGCGGCATGCCCGACATCAGGACGTTTCGCCGCCTCATCCGATGGCTCGACGAACTGGAACCGGATGTCGTGCAGACCTGGATGTATCACGCCGACCTGATGGGCGGCGCAGCCACCTATGGGGCGCAAGCCGTGCGTTTTTTGCGCGGCGCGCATGTGAAGCGACCCGCGCTGCTGTGGGGCGTCCATCACACGGATCTGCGTTTGACCGGCAGCGCCCGCATGACGCGCTGGATCGCGCGCGCATGCGCGCTGATCTCGTCGCGCATACCTGATCGGATCGTTTGCTGCGCCGAATCGGCGAAAGCGTCGCACCGCCTGGGCGGCTACTGCGCGCAGCGCATGACCGTCATTCACAACGGCATCGACCTCGAACGCTTCCACGCCAGTCGGGGGGCGCGCGAGACGTTGCGGCGCTCGCTCGGTATCGGGGCGCTCACTCCACTCGTCGGAATTGTCGGCCGCTACCATCCCGTCAAGGACTATGGGACGTTCATCGCCGCGATGCGCATCGTTGTCGACGCGATGCCGGAATGCCGCTTCGTGATGGCCGGTCAGGGGCTCGAACCGGATAATGACGAACTGGCAGCGCTGCTCAACGCCGCGGGAATCGCTCATGCCTGTAGCCTGGTTGGACCGCAGGCGGAACCACAGACCCTGCTCGCCGGACTCGACGTGTTCTGTCTGTCGTCAAGCAGCGAGGGCTTGCCGACTGTGATTGGCGAGGCGATGGCCTGCGAAGTGCCGTGCGTTGCAACGGATGTCGGCGACACCGCGTTGCTGATCGGCACGACCGGCCGCGTCGTGCCGGCGCAAGATCCCGAGGCGCTTGGTCGCGCGTTGTGTTCGTTACTCGCGTTGCCGCGTGACGAACTCACGAGGCTCGGACATGCGGCGCGAAGACGGATTCAAAGCCGCTTCTCCATAGAAGCGAGTTGGCGCCGTTACGAAGAGGCTTACGTGGAGGCGCTGGACAAGCGAGAACAGTCGGCGGTTTGAGCGGCGGATCGCACATGGCGTCTAACTGTCCGTTCGGGAAGTGGTTTAGTCCGCACTGCCTCTTTGCGTAGTAGCGCCCGTGTCAAGGGTCCAGCCGTACTGCTTGATCGCCTGTTCCAAGGCCTCTGGGTCGCTAATGTTTGAAAAATCCGGGGAGAGTGCCGGCCGTTGCTGTGACTGGGAGACGTCGGTGTCTGTAACAGGGTTGGGTTCTGCTACTGCCGCTGCCGTGGTTTCCGCGACCGTGCGGTTATCAGTAGGTGATGCGTCGACACGCATGTCTTTGTCGGTGGGTACTCGGGTGGGGGAGAGGGCCGTATCGGTCGACGTAAGCCCGGAAGGCGGCGCGGTGTCGAACTTGTCTTTGGGCATGCCGAGTGTTGCATCGATCTCGCGCAACGCGCGCGGTGTCATGTAGGCGGTGTCGGCAGACGAATTCTGTTCTGCAGCGGCAGCGTCATGAGGGGCAGGCTGCGCTTCGTCGCGGACTGCTACAACTGGTGCATAGCGCAGATAGGTCAGGCCGAAGGCGACGGCAGCCGCGATACATGCGCCCAATAAAGCCGTCCTCACGCTGAGCGTTCGCTGCAACAGCGAAGGCGGCCTTGGAGGAAACGCGGACAGGCCGTGAGCGTCGTAGGCGTCGACGTTCACCAGATCGCGCTCCGGAGGCTGAGAGTGCTGCACATTCGCTCGTTGTGAGTACGTGCCCAACTGGTCGCGGTTTGCTTCGGGCACGGCGGACTGAAACGCTCCACATCGGGTGCAGAAGCGTTGGTCTCGCTGTATGAGGCTTCCACAGCGCGGGCAGACGGCGGAAACCATGGCGACCGGAAACAGCATGCGCTTGTTCATACTCGAACCTTTCGAATGATCCGCGCCCTTGCTGGTGTATGTCGCTTTATAGCCAGCGACGATGGCCATGATGTCCGTCAATACGCAACGACCCGATACGATGAAGGTCGCCGAACGCGGCTGGCGGCCGTCGAAGCGCGGATATTGATGTTGTGCTGTTCGGCGAAATTGAAGTGTGGGCTCGACCACATTTCTCGCGGGAATAGCACCGTGATCGATGAGCAGCCAGGCTATCGTGTATCTGTGGCTATAAAGGCGCGATCGGATAAAAGACGGTTTCAATAAACAGCCGGCACCCTGAAGCACGGCCCCCGATCTTTCCGATTTGAGGAGAACCTGAATGTCAAGGAACCACTTCAGCCGGCGTTCTTTCCTGCAGGGGTCCGCATCGGCTGCGGCTCTCATGTCGCTTCCAATGCCGGCCATGAGCGCAGGGTCGGTTTCGACCCGGCTGGAATGGCAGGTTTTCAAAACCACGCCGCAGTACGCATCGTTCCTGAATGCGGTAAAACTGATGAAAGCGGCCACGGACGCGACAAAACCGACCTCCTGGGCGTATTGGGTCAACGTCCATATGAACTACTGTCCGCATATGGTGCCGTACTTTCTCGCGTGGCATAGGGGCTACATTTACTACTTCGAACAGCAGTTGAGAACGGTGTCCGGAGACAGCCTGTTGACCTTGCCGTACTGGGACTACTACACGTATCCCACCATGCCCAGTGAGTTTACCGATCCGTCCAGCGGTAATGCACTTTATGTGTCGGGCCGGGCCAACTCGAACGTCTATTCCGCGCTCACGCTTGCGCCGTTCGCACCGAACGTAACCAATTTTCAGCGCGGTACGTCCAACTCGTTTGAGGCGTCTTTCGAATCGGCTCCGCATAATCCGGTGCACAACATCATCGGTGGATGGATGGCCGACATGCAGTCGCCGACCGACCCGATCTTCTATTTGCATCACGCGAACGTCGACCGCCTATGGGACGCGTGGGCGCAGCAGCCGAAAACCACGATGCCTTATCCGAACAGTTCGTACTGGTCCGGAACGTTCACTTACGCAACCGGCCTGACGATGAAGAAATCGACGACCTATATGCCCTCGTTGCTGAACTACCAATATTCGAATCAAAAGGTGCCGACTGCAATGCCGCTGAACGCTCAGGAAGGACGCATCATTCGTGTGCAGGCGCAGCATGCCCCGATCCTCGTGCGACCGGCGCTCGGCAGCTTTTCAACGACGCCCCCGCGTACCATCGCGACGACCCGCCGGTCGCTTGGCGGCGTCGCGAATCTTACGCTCAACGAGCGGTCTGTCAGTGCGCGTTTGCCCTTGCAGGCGTCAGGCACCACCTCCTTGCAGGATGCAGTGGCTGCGAATGCGTCAACCGTCGATACAGCCACCACGAGCGAGACGACAACGACAACGACAACGTTCAAGTATCCGCGCATCGTGCTGGACAAGCTTGGTGTCACCAGTGCGGGAAAGCAGGGCGGCTATTTCTATAACGTCTACCTCAATCTGCCCGCTTCGGGTAACGCGGACGTCGAGAGTCAGTCGCATTTTCTCGGCACGTTCGGGCCATTCGAAGTGTCGGGTGCAATACACCATGGCGAGGGCAGCCTGGTATTGCCGGCGACCGACGTGTTGCGCAACGTCGGCGTAGCGAATCTGAAGGAGGTTGTGATCTCGCTAGTACGCGTCAATGGTCCGAACTACCCAACGGGTCCGGTATTGACGGTAGGCGAGATGCGTCTCGAGCTGTCGACGGAAGGCCCGTGATCTGCTGAGAGTGTGAGCGCTGCGACGCGAGGGCATTGTTTGCGCGCGTCGCAGCCGCACACTTCAGCCTCTTCGCAATGTTGCCCTTGACCCGGTTGTGTAGCGGCTGGAGTTCGCAGCGTCCTCCTGCTTGTCGATCCAATCGCGCGCCCAGTCCAACGCACACTGCCTGGCAGCCTCCGGCGCGATAAACCTCGGACCCACGAGGCCGGAGTGCGCCACCCGTTGTCCGTTTTCCGTGATTTCCGCCCAGCCTCGAAACAGATCGTTCTGCATGAGGTCCGCAGCGGCGTGGACGACATAGCCCCGCTCGTTGACGACGCTCGTTCCGCTGGCTTCTGACGCGCTCCGCCATGCCCCCTGGGAGTAAACGCGCTGACGTTTCGACGATGCTTCTTCCTGCGCGCTTGCGTCGTCGTTGCATGCTTCTGCAGGACCGGGCTCCGTGTCGCGCGTGCGGCCTATGTCGCCCAATATCCAACTGTCGGCATGGTACGCCGTGCGCTCGGTGCTCGTACTCAGCCACGACTCCTGGCTTTTCCAGACCACGTCAGGTGTGCCGACGTCGTCCTCCGTGCCCGCATCATCGAGCGGAGCAACGGCTGGCTTCTGATCCGCCTTCTTCTCTGAAGGCGGTCGATCGGGAACATATGAAAAATGCCGTCCTGCACGCGACAGGACGCGCATCATTTCCGCCAGTTTTCCATTTATCCGCCACTGTTCGAATCGGTACCTGCAAGTGGGCTGCGACGGATATTTCTCTGGCAGCTTCGACCACGATTCTCCCGTGGTCAAAATCCACAAGACCGCGTTGGTGACCACCCGCGGCTGTACCCGCGGACGGCCGCGTTTCGTCAGGCGAACAACGGGATCGGCCAGCATGGGGCCGATCAATGACCACTCCTCGTCGGAAAGCTCTTCGAAGAACATTGCAACCTCCAGGACATTGCAACTCCCAAGTCTCACCGCGCGCGAATGCAGCTCGACGGGCATAAGCGGTGACGACGCGTATTGTCTGCGGAAATAGCGGTGACAGAGCTTGCCCGAGGCTTGGGCTGTTCTGTCGCCCGCTGAAACCGGATAGGTGCGGCAGGGCAATGCGAAGTTCCCGCCTGATAGTGATTGACCCATGCCATATTGTTTTTTGCAGTCAGGGTTTGGACACGACTCAACGCAGCGTCCACTGAATCTTTTGTCAGGATACGCTGACGCAGGATCTGTCCCTTGGCTGGACACGCCAGCAGTGGTGCGGTTTGACGGGGGAATGTGTAGCCATTGCCTTGATGGCTGTCTGGGCCGTTCAAGTGCTTCATCCGTCGTGGCGCGACGAGTGGCGACCTGCCGCTCATGCAGGCGAGCGACTTTGAAGGTGCCGCTAGTTTTGTGTGCCGAGGTCGGTATGAGGGTTCTTGGCTGAGGGTAACGCGCTCGTCGAACGGAATGCCGAATTGTCGACTGCTGCCGTCGGGTCACGGGCAGCGTGTTTCAATCCACATCGATGTTTCGCAAGACAAGCTGTCGCCGCGTGCTGACGTGCGTCATCGCGGACATCGCGCACCTTGGGCACGGTACATCGCATGCCGGTGGTCGCGCCGCATTGCGCGGGATGAAGCGGGGAGATTGGCTGCACCCAACAGGGAACTGACGATCATGCCGTGCATGAAGTGACCAGCAACATTACCGCGGTTGTCAACGTGCTTTGGGTGCACTTCGGTCGCGTCATGGTTGCAGTTCTCAGCAAGTCAATCCTGTCGAGTACCTGTGGGTGCACCTCGAGGGTCATGCGGGGTCATGCGATTGTGAAATCGATGCCCTGACAGCAGCAGAGTCGAGCCAATCGCGCACGTAGTCCGACTCTGCTTTCTTCATTTACTGCCGCACGATTACTGCGTAACCGAGCATCCCGAAACGCAGGTATTGTTCGAATACTGCGCGGCTTTTACGCCCCAGTTCTTGCCAATGATGGTTCGGCTCGGGATGTTAGCGCCACGGAAGCCCTGCGCGTTGCTCGTGCCAGATACCGTGTTGTTGCGCACGATGTTGGTTGAGTAGTCCGCACTCGCCGCGACACCGCCCGTCAGCATCACCGAGGAAGACATGTCAGGCGCACCATAGCCATAGACGGCCTTAATGGTGTTGTACTCGATCACGTTATGGCCCGTCTGTTGCGTGGTGTTGTCATTCTCGATACCCACAGCGCAGTCGGTCACGGTGTTGTGTCCGATGTAGCCGTTCGTATGAGCAACGAACACCGGCCCATAGTAGCCGCAGCTCGCGAAGGTGTTGTAGATGATTTTGTCGCCGCTTCCGCCGTTGGTCGAGCCGTAGGTCTGGAACATCGATTGGCCGAAGAACTGCTTGAAGCTGTTGCCTGCCAGGAAGAAGTTGCTGACCGGACCAACGGTTTCAACCGGAATATCCCAATGCCGTGCGTCGTTGTTGTAATACTGCGGCACCACGGTGTTGGCGCCCACGAAATTACAGTTAACGATACTGTCGTCGTGATAGTAGTTGTTGTAGTCGCCGATGACGAACATCTGGTTGGCGTAGCCGGTGGTGCGCTTGAGCACGGTCTGTTGGCACTGAATGTGCCGGTTGCTCGCCCTCACATTGAGGGTGCCATTGATGACGCAAGTCCCGGACGGAACCAACACGTCGCCTGCATTGATTGCCTTCTGGAATGCGGCCGTGTCATTCGTTACACCGTCGCACTTCGCGCCATAGGCCATCGGATTCACCGGGTTCACGAGCGCCGGCGGGGTAAATTGTGTGGACGTCGATGTAGATGCGGACGTAGACGTGGCCTTGATATAGCACGCTTTCTGATAGCCAACCGCAGGATCGGCCATGGCGCTGTTGTCACACGGCACCTTGCCGGTATAGGTGCCATTCACCGCGTACATGGCCGAAGGTGCGCTCGGAGGCCATGCCCCATAGAGTACGCTCTGCGTGCCGGAGAAGGAGCAGGTGCCATGCTCGTCTGCACACTTGTTCCACGTAGTACCGTTCACGACGACACTCGACGGGTTGTTCTGCGCGTAAGCCGCGGGCAAAAAGGCGAGCGAAAAAAGGAAAAAAAGCAGGTATTTGAGATGTCTCATTCCGTTACATTCCAAAGTTAGACATGGCGCTATTTCTAGCGAAGAGGCGAAACAAGGGAACGCGTTGACCGCGTTCATTGCTGAAGAAGCTGACGCTTCCAATGTGCCGATATGCGCTCGCAGATACCGTTAGACGAACGTGTATCGACTGCTGCCACTAGGGCAGTGTTCTAAACCTGTTGATCGGGAAATAGTCATCAGGTGAATATTTGGTAGTACTTAATGTACGCTTGCATGTGATCCATATAGCGAAGTGCTATTAGTGATTAAAGCCTTGGATTGCACCACTAGGCCGGAGTACACGATCGGGCGAGACTCTCCCGTACGTACTCGACCTGCGACACGACTTAGTCGACCTCTCAGCTAGGTCGACGACTCGTCCCCCACACGCGGGACCAAAGGCCGACGCATGAGGTTTATGCATGCCGGGGCTAGCGTGTAAGACTTACGCTAGATTCTCAGCATGCTTGTAGATGTAACAACAGACTTCGACTTGATGCTTCAATTTCAAAATTGAGGATAACTAAAAGATCAGACAGATCTCTTTACCCCAAGATTTCATGCATAACGCCTCGGTGCGAACCGAATGGGCCTTGGGCCAGTCCGCGCCGAATTGCGTAGCGCAGCATCCGCGGCGCGCATAGCCACGGATATTCGAGGCTCCGGTTCCATTAGTCAGTGCTGGGCGTCTACCGACAGTACAGAACCGGAATCGGTAAATATTGCTTATTCTTCAGGGTTCACGGTATTACTTGCAGAAGGTTTTGGCAGAAGAATTATAAACGTTTCACTTCTGTAACGAGTTTGGAAAAACTGCTGATAAGGACGAATCAGAAGCGGTCGTTTAATATTTGCTCAAAATGTTCCGCGGTTCGTGGTAATAAGAAAGCCGCACATTGTCTACGCGGGAAAATGAGTATTTTTATTTTTTTACGCGTTAATCTGGACTTGACTGACTAATAATTTAAAGCTACGGCAATTTATATTATTAATATTAAATCGGCCTCAGTCATTTTATCAGATCAATATCGCGAATCGAATTAATCGGTCGCTTCGGGGTGAACTCGGGCGGTTCAAGTGGTTCTGTAATAGGCGCGGTTAGGGTATTCGTTGGACGCTCGAGTCGCGACGCGGTCGTGGCCGGGTATTCCCATGCATTGCGAAAGCGCCGCTGCGGTCAAGGCGGTGAGGTTTTCCGAAGTATCGTTCGCGCTACACTACAACGCCCATTGTCGTGAGCCGATTTCCGGTACTACCTATCTACGACGTGGCATCTGTGGCGCGATCTAAGTCTCGATGGAGGCGACGACGTCACGGCGATGCTCACAAATCATTATTGCGCTGCTGTTTGTGCGCAACGTCGATGGTTTGCGCTGGAAAAATACTGCGTGCAAATCGCAAACGAACCATTACTTCAGCAGCAACGGGAAAAGGTGCTCTTCTTTTGCGACGCAGGGGTCTCCAGACGTGTTGGATTGCCGAGCTCCCCAAGCGCGAGAAGCATCAGCAGCGTCGTGTGTCACCATTTGAATGATCGGTCCAGCGATGGCCGTAGGCACTCGAGTTGCCATCGCCATTGGTTAGATTTTCGAGTGTTGCAGAGACATATTCGCCGGCGTCGGCCGGACATGAATGCGTTGCTGACAACTCCGCGGGCGCAGATGCGTCCAATCATGTAGTTGTACCTCGCCTTTCGCCGTTGCTGTCTCACCTCTGTCGTCGTGGTCAAAGACTTTGATTTTGAAGTTTGAGCCGGCAAATCGAAAGTAGCGATGGTGGATCTGGCCGCTATTGCCAACGACAACTGCGGGCGAAGCGCCACACGAGTCGTCTACCGTCACGTCCACCTCAAGGGTGCAAGAGATGATCGTAATGGCTTTCGCTGGGATTGAAGCTTTCAGCCATCGACTCTCATGCACCATTCGTCCACCTTCAACTATCCTGCATTCTGTCGCAGCAGGCTTGACGAGATGAGGATTGAAAAGCGGTGCCCCTTCGCGGGTAATGGAAAGGGCAGTGAGCATCTGACAAAATCTCTGCAAGAACATCAAAAAATGGAGGTCGAGTGCGGACGGTCGAATACCGCTTTTGCACCATTTGGCGCATCGACGCGCCAGTGCAGGAAGTTTGGGCGGCAATCCAGGATTCGGCGCGCTGGCCCGAGTGGTGGATTAACGTCGAGCGCGTGGACCAGCTAGAGGCCGGTTCCGATCAGGGCGTGGGCGCCGTACAACGCTATACGTGGAAAGGCCGGTTGCCCTATCGTCTCGTGTTCGACATGCGAGTGACGCGCGTCGAACCCTTGGTAGCGCTGGAAGGGGAAGCCAGTGGCGACGTCGAAGGCGTCGGCCGGTGGAGCTTTTCGACTGACGGACGCGATCTTACCGTGGTCCGCTATGACTGGTGCGTCCGTACGAACCGCGCATGGATGAATGCATTGGCGCCTTTATTGCGACCGGTTTTCCAATGGAACCATGACGCAGTGATGCGCGAAGGCGGCGCGGCGCTGGCGCGGCGGCTGCTTGGCGTCGAGCATGGATGAAGCCAGCGTGGCAATGGATTGAACGCTTTGCACTCGAGGCGCTCAGTGACGATGTAAGGCCGTAGCCGATGACGGAAAGTCACCCGTGGCGCCACGCGTTCGATTTCGTCCTTTGCGCTTTGCCTCACGCAAAGCCTTGTCGGCAGCGAGTATTAGCTCCACGGGCTCACCCACACTTCGCATCGGCATCCGCTCGTCAACATCTGCGCTTATCGTGACGAAGCCGGTTCGGTTGCCTGAATGTTCAATTTTCAGGCTACGGATAGCGCTGCGGATAGTGTCCGCGATTGCTGCGGCATGGGCTACATCGGTATACGGAAGAAGCGCTGCAATCTCCTCTCCCATAGCGTGTGGCCAACTCTCCAGAACGTCGGGCTATCAGATCTCTGATGAAATGGCCAATCGTTCACAGGCGGTCATCGCCCGCTGCGTGTCCCTGGATGTCGTGGTATCGCTCGAAGCAATCGACATCCAGCATGATCAGTGCAAGAGCATTCACGTGACGCATGGCGCGACTGAATTCGCCATGCAATGCGATATCGAATTGGCGGTGATTTGCGAGCCAAGTCAGGCCGTCTTGTAATCCAAGTCGATCAAGAGTTCGATTTGGCGGATTAGATGCCAGACGAACAATCGCACCACAATGACGAGGCAAAGCACGTCAGCGGAATGCCCAGATTGTGTGGCGCCAGTACTCATGCAAAATCTCGTCTTTGGACAACGCAACTGCTACAAAGGACAGTGCGGGTGGCTGCGGTAGTTGTTCAGCCGCATGACGCCATTCTGCGATTCTCCTCGAAACGGGAATAACCCACCTTGATCTGCTTATCACGCGGGCGCCAATGCGCGGACCAAGGTTAGCGTGCTGTCGCTCGACTGCCCATGCACTTCAACTTCGCGAGCCATCAAGCGCAACGAGAGACAGGCACGCAATCACCACGAAGGCAATCGCGCGCCAGAGATGGTTTATTCAAGGTCAACTATCCCCGCAGACAGCGTGGAAGCACCTTGTAGCGAGGCATTTTCTTCGGAGAGAAATTCGCCATAGCCGCGAACGCATGGCGAGTCCATCGGCATCCGACCGCACGTCTTGACGTCCACGCGCTTCGAGAGAGGCCTTGTGTCCGCGTCGCGAGTTCACCAATGCGCATGTGCAGCGGAATACATGATCAGCACGCCCCGCGGCCGCTTCGTCGAAGCTGCATGAAGGCCGACAAATATTTCTGGCTACCGGTCTTGATAGGGTTTTCCCTGCCAGGATGCTTGCGCATCGAATTGCGGCGCGCTGATTCTCAGGATGGCGGTCCGCGCCTGAACCGGTGACGCCTAGCGATACGCGAGAAACCGTATAAGTACTTGTTGCGAAATAACATTATTCGAATGAGACGCCGATTTTTGCTGCAATGCAAGGTTCGAACCGAAGCAAACAAAGCGCAAAGGTAAGCGGATTTCGACAATCGCCGCATCCCTTCTTGAATTTGTCACCACCCGTCCATATAATTAGCACTCGCTGCACGAGAGTGCTAACAACATCGCCGGTTGGCTCGGCCAGCCGGGTTTTCTCAGCGTTCTTCAGTCTCAATCAAGAGAGGAGTATGTATGAACCTTCGTCCTTTGCATGATCGCGTGATCGTCAAACGTCTGGACCAAGAAACCAAGACCGCGTCGGGCATCGTGATCCCCGAAGCCGCAGCGGAAAAGCCGGATCAAGGCGAAATCCTGGCAGTCGGCCCGGGCAAGCGTGACGACAAGGGCGCATCCATTGCGCTCGACGTGAAGGTGGGTGACCGCGTTCTGTTCGGCAAGTACGCAGGCCAGACCGTCAAGGTCGACGGCAACGAACTGCTCGTCATGCGCGAAGAAGACATCATGGCCGTGGTGCAGAAGTAGGCGCAAGTCGCTACTTCCCCGGTTATATCCCAAGAATTCAAGGAGTTAGAAGATGGCAGCTAAAGACGTCGTATTCGGTGATTCCGCCCGTGCCAAGATGGTTGAAGGCGTGAATATCCTCGCGAACGCTGTGAAGGTCACGTTGGGTCCGAAGGGCCGCAACGTTGTCCTCGAGCGCAGCTTCGGCGGCCCGACGGTCACGAAAGATGGCGTTTCGGTCGCGAAAGAGATCGAACTGAAAGACAAGCTTCAGAACATGGGCGCGCAAATGGTCAAGGAAGTCGCTTCCAAGACCAGCGACAACGCCGGTGACGGTACCACGACCGCAACGGTCCTGGCTCAGTCGATCGTCCGCGAAGGCATGAAGTACGTCGCATCGGGCATGAATCCGATGGACCTGAAGCGCGGTATCGACAAGGCCGTGACCGCCGCGATCGAAGAACTGCGCAAGATCAGCAAGCCGTGCACGACCAACAAGGAAATCGCTCAGGTTGGCGCGATCTCGGCGAACAGCGATTCGTCGATCGGCGACCGTATCGCTGAAGCGATGGACAAGGTCGGCAAGGAAGGCGTCATCACCGTTGAAGACGGCAAGTCGTTGCAAGACGAACTGGACGTCGTCGAAGGTATGCAATTCGACCGCGGCTACCTGTCGCCGTACTTCATCAACAACCCGGACAAGCAAGTTGCCGTGCTCGAAAACCCGTTCGTGCTGTTGCACGACAAGAAGGTTTCGAACATCCGCGATCTGCTGCCGGTGCTGGAACAAGTCGCAAAGGCAGGCCGTCCGCTGCTGATCATCGCTGAAGACGTCGAAGGCGAAGCGCTGGCCACGCTGGTGGTGAACAACATCCGCGGCATTCTGAAGACGGTTGCCGTGAAGGCTCCGGGCTTCGGCGATCGCCGTAAAGCCATGCTGGAAGACATCGCGATCCTGACTGGCGGCCAAGTCATCGCGGAAGAAACCGGCCTGACGCTCGAGAAGGCAACGCTGGCCGAACTGGGTCAAGCAAAGCGCATCGAAGTGGGCAAGGAAAACACCACGATCATCGACGGCGCTGGCGAAGCTGCAAACATCGAAGCACGTGTGAAGCAGGTTCGCACGCAAATCGAAGAAGCTACGTCGGACTACGACCGTGAAAAGCTGCAGGAACGCGTTGCCAAGCTGGCAGGCGGCGTTGCAGTGATCAAGGTTGGCGCTGCGACCGAAGTCGAAATGAAGGAAAAGAAGGCGCGTGTCGAAGACGCACTGCACGCAACGCGCGCAGCTGTGGAAGAAGGCATCGTGGCCGGCGGCGGCGTCGCGCTGATCCGCGCACGCACGGCAATCGCAGGTCTGAAGGGCGCCAACGCCGATCAGGACGCAGGTATCAAGATCGTGCTGCGCGCGATGGAAGAGCCGCTGCGCCAGATCGTCACGAACGGCGGCGAAGAAGCCAGCGTCGTGGTGGCGGCTGTTGCTGCCGGTAAGGGCAACTACGGCTACAACGCGGCAACCGGCGAGTACGTCGACCTGGTTGACGCAGGTGTCGTGGACCCGACGAAGGTGACGCGCACCGCGCTGCAAAACGCAGCATCGGTTGCAGGTCTCCTGCTGACGACCGACGCAGCTGTGTGCGAACTGCCGAAGGAAGACGCTCCGATGGGCGGCGGCGGAATGCCGGGCGGCATGGGCGGCATGGGCATGGACATGTAATTCCGCGTGGGCCTCGTTACGAGGCTCGCTTGGGAATGCATGGGAAAGCGCGCCGCGAGGCGTGCTTTCCAACGAAAAACCCGCAAGGCATTTAGCTTTGCGGGTTTTTTCTTGGGAGCAGGCGGCGCGCGCGCGGGCACCCCCGGTATCACGAGGCCGCTTCGCGGGCGAGCTTCAGGGCGAGAGCGTTCTCGCGCAAATAGTCGAATATCTTCGCCACGCTTTGATCCGGCGTCAATGTTGCGGTATCGATCCGCAGCTCGGGCTCGACCGGGGCTTCATAGGGTGCCGATACACCGGTAAACGAAGGAATCTCTCCCGCCCTGGCTTTCGCATAGAGGCCTTTCGGATCACGGCGAGCGCACGTGTCGACCGGCGCGGAAAGATGGGTCTCGATGAATGTGCCCGCCCCAATGATTTCGCGCGCCATGGCCCGGTCTTCACGCATGGGAGAAATGAGCGCCGTGATGACAATGAGACCGGCGTCGTTCATCAACTGTGCGACGTGTGCGACTCTGCGAATGTTCTCGCGCCGATCTTCCTTTTCGAAGCTGAGGTCGCGCGCCAAGCCGTGACGGATATTGTCGCCGTCGAGCACATAGCACGCATGTCCGAGTGACACGAGCTGTTGTTCGAGCGCGAACGCGATGGTCGACTTGCCTGCACCTGAAAGACCGGTGAGCCAGATGGTGACCGGCCTTTGGCGGAACATCCGGATTCTGTCCTCAGCGGTAATCGCACCATGGCAACGTTGCACGAAAGCGTGAGACTTTCCCATTGTCATGCTCCCCTGGCGCTCAGGCGTGGTGCCATCGTTGGCGCCGGATTCCCGCGTTGCTCAGGCGCTCCGGTGAGTTCTCGGGTTCATTTATTCGGGCGACAACACGCTGAACCCATTGCCGATCTTTCGAGAAATTGCTGCCCGATTCGAGTGCACGCTTTTCGATTTCCGAGTTGGCATGAACAAAGAGTTCGTAATCGAAGCTATTGTCTTCAACGAATTCCGTTTTGGCCTCTCCGCTCAAACGGCTTGCGCTTTTTTGTGAACCGCTGGTCCTGTTTGTTTCGAAAACGAGCGGCAGGACAATGTGGTAATTGGCGGTGCTCATCGGGCTTCTGTGAATGCGATATGCGTGCTGGCCGCCGCCAATACGCGTTGCTCGACGCCTTGCGCGGCAGCTTTTCCGCCCTTGTCGATCGCATTCGAAGTGGAGGAATCGACCTTTGCCTTTATTCAAATCGAAAAAGGGAATGGCGGATGATCCCCCGCCGTTCGGTAGGGGAAAGAAAAAGACGGGCAAAGACATGGGGTTAGGTGACGGATTTGCGAGTTGTAAGTGTAGCGTGATCAAAACTACGCTGGTTGTAACGTTTGATTGCGCAATACAACGCCTCGTTGCGTCGTTCAAGCGGCGATTCGTTTACCGACGGCCATGTAATTATGCGAAATCACATGTGCTGCTTATGCAAGAGCAGAAGGTGCCTCAAGAGAAAACCCGCACGGAGGCGGGTTTTTTGACCGTCACAGTAGCTCGGGACCAACAGCGAGGCCAACTGCGCCGCGCCCGCGCTTTTTATCAGCAACAGACACGCCCCACACATTTCAATGCCGCGCTTCGCCTGGCGCCGCGTCCTTGCCGGCCGCGGGCGGCGTTTCGTCGTCGCTGCTGCGCGCCCAGAAAAAACGGTCCGGCATATAGGCGCCCATGCCCGGCCGGAATGCGCTGCGCATGGCCTGATACAGATATTCCTGCGCCTCACGCACGGCCTCGGCCGGTTCCTGGCCGTTGGCCAACAGCGCGGCGATGGCGGCTCCCAACGTATCGGTCAGTCCCATGATCCGATGGCTGCCGCGGTCCCACATGTCCTGACGCAACTGGCCGTCTTCGCTGAACAGCGTATTGACGAGCCGGTGGGTGCCGGTTTCCGTCGACAGTATGTATTCGCAGCCTTGCGACAGCAGATGCGAAATCGCGGCGTCGAGGCTCGGCGCCTCGGCGTCGCCGTCCGGCTGGGCGAGGGCGAGCAGCGTGGTGGAATCGGCGACCAGCAAGGTGGTTTGCGGCGCCAGCAGATCGGCGATCGCTTCGCGCAGTTCGTCGGCGGCGAGCACGTGTTCGTCGTCGAGCGTGAAGTCGGGGGCGAGAATCAGCGGAATGTCGTCGTAATCGGCGACCACTTCGGCGATGGCGCTGACCACTTCGGCGCGTGTGCACGCGCCGACCTTGAACGCGGCGATCGGCATGTCTTCGAGTAGCATCCGCGCCTGGGTCGCGACCACTTCGGGGTCGAGCCCGTTGACTTCGTCGCAGCTGGCCGAGTCGCGCACGGTATAGCCCGTGAGCACGGTGACGCCGTGGCAGCCCATGCTTGCAAGCGTCATCAGGTCGGCTTGCAGGCCCGAGCCGCCGGTGGGGTCGGAGAGGCCGAAGGTGAGGACGATCGGAGGCGTATCGCTGGGCATGAAATTGACAAAAGGAGCGGTATTTTGGCGCAGAGAGTGCGCAATCGACTCAATTATGCGGCCTAAACTGTCGCGAGGGCGTTTTTTCGCATTCCTGGGCGCAATGCCGGGAACGAGCGGCGCGCGCAAGGCCGCACGGTGCCCGAGCGACCGCCTGCGGCGACGCAACCGGCATAGCCAGCGGCCGCTGCGGACTGCGATCGCGCGCTTGTGATTGCTAGGCATTGGGGCGGCAACACGGTACCATCATGGCTCCCATTTCCACGGACTCTACGACGCGACACAAGAATGGAATATCAAAGCTGGATGTGCCTGATTTGCGGCTGGATTTACGACGAAGAAGCCGGTTTGCCGGAGGAAGGCATTGCGCCGGGCACCCGCTGGGAGGACGTCCCCATTAACTGGACCTGCCCGGAGTGCGGAGCGCGCAAGGAAGACTTCGAGATGGTCCAGATCTGAACGCGGGCATACCGGCGAATGCCGGCGCGGCGTTGCCTTTGCAAAACGGCGTGCGCCGCATCGAATGCGCCGGTTGCACGCCGGCGCACTGTCCGCCGTGGCGACACCGAACGTTCTCGATTGCGCCGCGCCGCAGCGGTAATCTGTCATTGTCCTGTCGCCGGTTCGCGCGTTAGCCGATCAGTCTGCGCGCGGCGCGAAGCGGCGGCCCGTCAGCTTCCTCTCGCCTGCTCATGACTCTCCGATCCGCCGCACCTGATTCCTTCGATGCCTTGCCGAATCCGCGCGGCGGCGCCGTCCGTTCCGCAGAGCTTGCGTTGGCCGAAGCGCTTCTCGCATTCGAACAGCGCGGCGAGAGCACCGCCGCGCTGGTGCGTGCGTCTCATGCGTTGCGCGTTGCCGGCTGGTTGAGCGCGCAGCGTTTCGCGGACGCCCTGGTGCGGCTCTCGCCGTTGGCGGCGGCCGATCCGGCCGAGGCGGACAGCACGCGGCCCGTGTTCGGCGCCGCGCTGCGTGATTTCCGCACGGCGCTCGAACGGCACAATCTGCGCGAACTGGCGTGCTCGCCCACGCTGTTCGAGCGCTATCGGGCCCTCTGCTCGCATCTGGCCGATCATGCGCCCGGCTTCACCATCGCTTTCGAAGACCTCGCGCTCAGCGCGCGACCCGTGCCGCCGGTGTCGTTTCACGCCCAGGCCGCCGACCGGCTGGCCCATTTGCGCGCCCGCTACGAACGCGCGCTGCTGCCGGTACTGCGCTCCCAGCCGGACACCGGCAGCGCGGCCGCGCGGGCCGCCACCCATGCGGCGCTCGACGAACTGGACGCCGTGCTCGCCGAACTCGCCGGCCCGGACCCCTACGACTTCTGGCGTCTCGCCAAAGCCTGCACCAAAGCGTTGCGCGCGGGCGGCCGCGCCACCGGGGAAACCGACGCGCGGCGTTTCTACGCTCGCTGCAATCTCGCGCTGGCCGACCATGCACGCGGTATCCAGCGAGCGCCGCGCTCACTGGTGCGCGCAACGCTGGCGCTGCTGTGGCGCGACTACGCATTGTTCGGCGCCGCAGCCGAAGACGCCGATCAGGTCGAGGTGCTGCACGACTATGGCTTGACGGTCGATTGGCACGTCGCGGGAACGCTGGCATCCGAAATGCTATGGGAGGCAGGTGCCGTGCAGGCGCAAACGATCAGCGCCAGCCGTTCCGCGCTGACACGCGAATTGGGCGTGCTCACGGTCAACGCGCATGCCTATGAAGACTTTCTTCAGACAGCGGATGCCGCGATTTCGGCATTGACCGAGCACGCCCGCGCGGCGGACCAGCCCGAGAAAGCCGATCCGAGCGAAGCGCTGCAAGCGGGCGACGCCGCCTACCGGCTCGGCGCCGCCGCCTGCGCGCTCGGCCTGGGCCATGTGGCGCTGCTTGCCGACGCGCTGGGGCTCGCCTGGCGCCGCCGCGCGCATGCGGGCGTCTCGACCCCGGCGGTGCGCGAGCACGTGATCGTCGGCGCGCCGGCGGCGAGCACCCTGGAGCAGACCGCCGAAGCGTTGCGCGCGATGCTGCACAAGGTGGCGGCCGGCGTCGCTCCACCGGCCGGCGGCGCCACGCTGGCCGCGTTGACGCGCTCGATCGAGGAGGGCGACGCCTGACGGGCATGCGCGGCGGGCCGTGTCCGTGGCGAGCGTCGCCGCCGGCAGGAGAGCGAACAACGAAGGAAGCAATGATCGAACCGGGAGGCACATTAAATGCGTGCCGCAAACCGCTAACCTGCAACGTGGCCAGGGCTCGCGTGCGTGATAGAGTGGAACTTGACTGGCCGTCGATGGCTCGCGGCGCACTGCATCGCGCACATCGCGGTCCCATGCTCAAAGCCCGCCACACTGCATCGTCTTTGCTAAAATCCGAACTATGTCCAAGAGTAACGATCGCATCAATCTGACCAACCAGTTCCTGATCGCCATGCCGAACATGGCCGATCCGACGTTTTCGGGAACGGTGGTCTACCTTTGCGATCACAGTGAGCGCGGCGCGCTCGGTCTCGTGATCAACCGGCCGACCGATATCGACCTCGAAGCGCTCTTCAGTCGCATCGATCTCAAGCTCGAGATCGAACCCCTTCTTCACGTGCCCGTGTATTTCGGCGGTCCGGTGCAAACCGAGCGCGGCTTCGTGCTGCACGATCCGAAAGACGGCAACGTGTACACCTCGTCGATGTCGGTGCCGGGCGGGCTCGAGATGACCACATCGAAAGACGTGCTCGAAGCCGTCGCGAGCGGCACCGGTCCGGAACGTTTCCTGCTCACGCTCGGCCACGCCGGCTGGGGCGCGGGCCAGCTCGAGGAAGAAATTTCGAAGAACGGCTGGCTCACAGTGGAAGCCGACCCGAAAATCGTCTTCGACGTGCCCGCCGAAGAGCGTCTCGAAGCCGCGCTCGCGCTGCTCGGCATTTCGCTGTCCATGCTGTCGGGCGAGGCGGGCCACGCATGAACCTGCCGGCCGGACGTGAGGCGACGCTGCTTGCGTTCGACTATGGTGAAAAACGCATCGGCGTGGCCGTCGGCAATTCGCTGACGCGCCACGCGCGGCCGCTCGTGATCGTGCCGAACCGCAGCCGCGAATACCGGTTCGAGGCGGTCGGCAAGTTGATCGCCGAGTGGAAGCCCAACGCGTTGGTGGTCGGCTTGCCGATGCATCCCGACGGCACGCCCCATGAAATGACCCAGCTTGCGAAGCGCTTCGGCAATCAGCTTAACGGTCGCTTCAACCTGCCGGTGACGTGGGTCGACGAGCGCTATTCGTCGGTCGAGGCGAAGGCGGGAATCCGCGCCGGCAACGGCCGCGCCGACATGCTCGACGCCGAAGCCGCCAGCATCATCCTCCAGCAATATCTAGACGGACTTTCCGACGATCATGAGTTCCATTGACGCCGAAGCGCTTTATCGCGCGTTGCTCGAGCAGATTCGCGCCGTATATGGCGAGAAGCTCGGCGCGGGGCAAGACGGTGCGCAAGGCGCCGTGCTGGCCGGCATCTATAGCGGCGGCGCATGGCTCGCCGAGCGGCTCGCGCGCGATCTGAACCTGCCGAGCTTCGGCGTGGTGAACGTCGCGCTGCATCGCGACGACTACGCGAAAAAAGGCCTGCACTCGCAGGCGAGCCCGACCTCGCTGCCGTTCCCGGTCGACCAGTCCCGCATCGTGCTGGTGGACGACGTGCTCTACACCGGCCGCACCATTCGCGCCGCGCTGAACGAGCTATACGACTATGGCCGTCCGGCGTCGGTCGAACTGGCGGTGCTGGCCGATCGCGGCGGACGCGAGTTGCCGGTGGCGGCGCGCTTTGTCGGCGGCACGGTGAACGTGCCCGCCGACGCGACGCTCGTGCTGGCTCGCGAAGAGGGCGGCGCGGCGGGGCAGCAGCGTTTCACTTTTCACACCGAGGCACGCGTCGACTGAACGCGGCTTTGCACGCTGCGCGAAACCGTCATTGACTACCCGCGGGCGCACCGCGTTTCGCGCAAAGGGCCGGCGTAGCCGAAAACCACGCAAGCAGTCCGCATCGACATCGATCACGTTGAAGCCCGTATTTGAAGCAGGTACACCCATGAACACCGCCACTCAGGCTCCGAAGGATCCAGCCGATAGCGCCACCGAGCGCTTCCGTCATGGCTTCCTGAAGGGCAACCCGCAGCTCACGAAAAACGGCGAGCTCAAACATCTGTTGTCGATCGAGGGCTTGCCGAAGGCGATCGTCAATCACATTCTCGATACCGCCGAGCAGTTCGTCAGCGTGACCGATCGCGAAGTGAAAAAGGTGCCGCTCCTGCGCGGCAAGTCGGTGTTCAATCTGTTCTTCGAGAACTCCACGCGCACCCGCACCACCTTCGAGATCGCCGCCACGCGGTTGTCGGCGGACGTGCTGAATCTGAACATCAACGCGTCGTCCACGAGCAAGGGCGAATCGCTGCTCGACACGATCAACAACCTCTCGGCGATGCATGCCGATATGTTCGTCGTGCGTCACGCATCGAGCGGCGCGCCGTATCTGATCGCCCAGCATTGCGCGCCGCACGTGCACGTGATCAATGCCGGCGACGGCCGTCACGCGCACCCCACGCAAGGGCTGCTCGACATGTACACGATCCGCCACTACAAGAAGGACTTCACCAATCTGCGGGTGGCGATCGTCGGCGACATTCTGCATTCGCGGGTCGCGCGCTCCGACATTCATGCGTTGACCACCCTCGGCGTGCCGGAAGTGCGCGCGATCGGTCCGCGCACGCTGTTGCCGGGCGGGCTCGAACAGATGGGCGTGCGCGTGTTCCACAATCTCGACGAAGGCTTGAAGGACGTCGACGTCATCATCATGCTGCGTCTGCAAAACGAGCGGATGAGCGGCGCGCTGCTGCCCTCGGCGCAGGAGTATTTCAAGAGCTGGGGCTTGACGCCGGAGCGCCTCGCGCTCGCGAAGCCCGATGCGATCGTGATGCACCCCGGCCCGATGAATCGCGGCGTCGAAATCGATTCGCAGGTGGCCGACGGTCCGCAGTCGGTGATCCTGAATCAAGTGACGTTCGGCATCGCGGTGCGCATGGCGGTGATGGGCATCGTCGCGGGCAATCACGATTGAACTTGCCGGTTTCGAGCGCGGTCACGCAACGGGTGTCACGGCGCGCCGTCAGCACGACGGCACGGCAGCGTGCGAACCCGCGGCAAGTCACGCGAAACCTGGCTGAACACTGAACACAAGGCAGCGCATGAAGATTCATATTCAAGGCGGCACGCTGATCGATCCGGCAGCGGGCACCGAACAACAGCAAGACATTTTTATCGCGGCGGGCAAGATCGCCGCGATCGGCAACGCGCCTGCCGATTTCCAGGCCGAGAAAACCATCGACGCAAAAGGTCTTTCGATCGCGCCGGGCCTGGTCGACCTTGCCGCGCGCTTGCGCGAGCCGGGCTATGAGCACAAGGCCACGCTCGAATCGGAAATGGCCGCGGCGCTCGCGGGCGGCGTGACCAGTCTCGTGTGCCTGCCGGACACCGATCCGACGCTCGATGAACCGGGCCTCGTCGAGATGCTCAAGTTTCGCGCGCGCAATCTCGATCAGGCGCACGTCTATCCGCTTGGCGCATTGACCGTCGGTCTCAAGGGCCAGGTAATCACCGAGATGGTCGAACTGACGGAAGCGGGCTGCATCGGCTTTTCGCAGGCCGACGTGCCGGTGGTCGACACGCAGGTGCTGATGCGCGCGCTGCAATACGCGAGGACCTACGGCTACAGCGTATGGCTGCGTCCCGTCGATGCCTATCTCGGCAAGGGCGGCGTGGCCGCGAGCGGCGCGTTGGCGTCGCGCCTCGGGCTCTCGGGCGTGCCGGTGTCGGCGGAAACCATCGCGCTGCATACCATTTTCGAACTCGTGCGCGTGACCGGCGCGCGGGTGCATCTGTCGCATGTGTCGTCGGCGGCGGGCATTGCGCTGGTACGCGCCGCCAAGGCCGAGGGCTTGCCGGTGTCATGCGACGTCACCGTGAACCACGTGCACCTGATCGACCTCGACATCGGCTATTTCGACGCCCAGTACCGGCTCGATCCGCCGCTGCGCCAGCAACGCGATCGCGACGCGATCCGCGCGGGACTCGTCGACGGCACGATCGACGCGATCTGCTCCGACCACACCCCGGTGGACGACGACGAAAAGCTGCTGCCGTTCGCCGAAGCCACGCCGGGCGCGACGGGTCTCGAACTATTGCTGTCGCTGACGGTGAAATGGGCCGACGAAGCGGGCTTGCCGCTCGCGAAGGCGTTCAACCGCATCACTGCGGCGCCGGCCGATGTGCTGAACCTGGAAGCCGCGGGCCGCATCGCGGTGGGCGGCGCGGCGGACCTGTGCGTGTTCGACCGCCACGCGCATTGGCTCGTGGAACCGCGCGCGCTGAAGAGCCAGGGGCACAACACGCCGTTCCTCGGCTATGAACTGCCGGCGCGCGTGCGGGCGACCATCGTGTCCGGCCGCATCGCGTTCGAACAGCGCTAACATCCGCGGCATTGCCCGTTACGGAAAGCTCCGACATGAAGCTCGCGTTACGCAAGGCCCGTCTCATCGCGCATCTGCTGCACGGCATGTGGATCGTCGCGACGCGCTTTCCTAAAGCCGGCCCGGACCGGCGTCATGCGCTCAATCGCGCATGGTCGCTGAAAATGCTGCGTTTGTGCGGCATGCGGCTCGTCGTGCATAACGACGGTGCGCGCCTCGACTGCGGCGCGCTGGTGGTCGCCAATCACATCTCGTGGATCGACATCTACGTGATCAATGCGTGGCGGCCCACGCCGTTCGTGTCCAAGGCGGAGATTCGCAATTGGCCGCTGGTGGGCTGGCTCGCGCAGCAATTGGACACGGTGTTCATCCAGCGCGAGAAGCGCAGCGACGCGAAGCGGATCATGCATGAGCTCGCCGACCGCTTGAGCGCCGGTGAACTGATGTGCGTGTTCCCCGAAGGCACGACGTCCAATGGACTCGCGCTGCTGCCGTTTCACGCGAACATGTTTCAGGCGGCGGTATCGGCCTCGGCGCCGGTGCAGCCGCTGTGCATCATGTACGAGGACGCGCAGGGCCGGCAATCCACCGCGCCCGCCTATATCGACGATCTGTCGCTGGCGGATTCGCTGAACCTGCTGTTGCGCGGCGGACCCTTGACCGCGCATGTGTATGTGGGTGCGCCGCTGGCGCCGGGCGCCGACCGGCGCACGCTGGCGGCCGAAGCGGAAGCGGTCATTGCGGCTGCGTTGCGGGAAATGCAAAGCGGCACGGCGAGCGCCGGTGCCGTGTGTGCCGAGGAAGCCGCAACGCCTGCCGCGGCGCATGCGCTGGTCGAAGAGCCAATCGACCAGCAGGGCCGCTCGGCGTAACGGTCAGTCGCTTCGGCCGACAGACGGATCGTTGCGCCGCGATGAGCCGGCGGTTCTTGCCAGGCACAACCGGCTCAATTACCGGTGCCAGCCTCGCGGCAAGGCTCGCAATCGACCTGCGTCAGCGTGCGCTCGGCGGGATTGGGCGCGAGGCGCACGGCCGACAGCTTTTCGCCCCATACGCAGCCGGAGTCGAGTCCGATCAGGTTGTCGCGCAAGGTCAAGCCGACTGCGGCCCAATGGCCGAACACCACGGTGACGTCGGCGGTTTTGCGCGACGGCACGTCGAACCACGGCAGGCAACCCGGCGGCGCGGCGTTCAGGCCGCCGCTCGTGCTGAAATCCATCGCGCCATCGGCGGTGCAGAAACGGATGCGTGTCAACGCGCTGCACGTCAGCCGCAAGCGGGTGATGCCCTTCAGGTTGGGCGTCCAGCGGTTCGGCTCGTTGCCGTACAAACCGGCGAGCGTTTCCTTCCAGCTCGGCGCGCGCAGCGCGCGCTGCAATTCGTCGGCGAGTTCCATCGTGAGGTCCGCGTCCCACTGCGGCAGGACGCCCGCGTGCACCATCAGCATGCCGTTGTCGAAGTGCGCGAGCGGGCGGTGGCGAATCCATTCGAGCAGTTCGGGGGCGTCCGGCGCGGCGAGGATTTCGTCGATCGTGTCGCCTTTCCTCGACTTGCGAATTCCCGCCGACACCGACAGCAAATGCAGATCGTGATTGCCCAGCACCGGCACGGCGAGCTCACCCATCGCGATGACGTCGCGCAGTGTGGCGAGCGATTCCGTCCCGCGATTGATCAGGTCGCCGGCGAACCACAGCGGCGTGCCCGCCGGCGGCGCGGCCTTGGCCAACAGCCGCTGGAACGGCGTGCGGCAGCCTTGCAGGTCGCCGAAGGCGAGCGGTGGCGGGTGCGGCTGGGAAGCGGAGTGGGCGCTGGAAGTGCTCAAGGGTGTCATCGAGGGATTCGGTGCAGTTTGATACATGCGGTTACGCATGCGACGTGGCGCGGTGGGCAGTGCAACATCGTAGCGTGACATAATAGCCCGTTTGAAGCGCGGGCATCGCGCCATGCGCCGTCAGGCGCAGCCGGAAGGGCACAGCGCTGGCGCCCACGCGATATTGCGGCACAACAGGATGACCTCGTGAACGGAGAAAGCATGTCGACCTCTCATGCGAAGCAACCCATCCGCACGCTCGTCACCGGGGCGAGCGGCTTCACTGGCCGTTATCTGGTCGACAACCTGCTCGGCCGCGGGCATACGGTGATCGAAACGATCGCCGGGCGCGACGAGCCGGAAACGCCCACGCGCCTGCGTCTCGACATCACGTCGCCGGATGCGTGCCGGCGCGTGATCGAAACGGCGCGGCCCGACTACATCGTGCACCTCGCCGCGATCAGCTTCGTGGGTCATAACGATCCGCTCGACTTTTACCGCGTCAATGTAATCGGCACGCTCAATCTGCTCGAGGCCTGCTCGGCCGTCGGTCATACGCCGCGCAAGCTGCTGATCGCGAGCAGCGCGAACGTATATGGCAATGTGACGAGCGACGCCATCGACGAGAGCTTTCCGGTCACGCCCGTCAACCACTATGCCGCCAGCAAGGCGGCAATGGAAACAATGGTGCGGACGTGGTTCGACCGGCTGCCGATCCTGATCGTGCGGCCGTTCAACTATACCGGTCGCGGGCAGGCGTCGAACTTCCTCGTGCCGAAGATCGTCGAGCACTTCGCGCGGCGTGAACCCTCGATCGAACTCGGCAATATCGACGTTGCACGCGATTTCTCGGACGTGCGCTATGTGGCAAGCGCTTATGAAGCCTTGCTCGATTCCGAGGCCGCTGCCGAAACGGTCAATGTCTGCACCGGCACGCCTTATACGCTGCGCGACATTCTGTCGGCGGCGAGCGATCTCACCGGGCACGAACTCGAGGTGCGGGTCAATCCCGCGTTCGTGCGACACACCGACGTGAAAATGCTGGCGGGTTCGCCGGCCAAGCTGCGCTCGCTGGTGCCGAAGGTCGAGGCGATTCCGTTCATGGATACGCTGCGCTGGATGCTGGCCGCTTAAGCGGCTTGAGCGGCTTGAGCGGCGGCATTCGCGCCAGTCCGTTGCCATTCGTGCGCACGCGCTGAACGCGGTGTCCACCCGGCGCACGCCATGCGCACACACTGACTTGCTCTCACCGCATATTCCGCACGCTGTCTCCCCCGGACGCTGCGGCTGTCTCGCGGCGCTCCACGACACTCGGCACGACCTTACGCCGAAATAGTCGCACTCCAGATCATCCGAAACCAAACCTGTCAAGCTGTTTCAAGTTGTTAGGGCGCTAGTTTTTGCCCCGAGCGGCTTTATAATCGGGGCTTCATAAGATTGGCGTCTGAACGCCTGCTCGCCGTGCAGCAAGGCGGCGCGGGCGTCACGAGAATCGGACATCACACTGCGAGGTGTGGCAGGCCGGCGAACCGATTCCGACCTGCCACTAACATCTAGAAGGGAATTTCATGATCCTGGTAACGGGCGGTGCCGGCTTTATCGGCGCCAATTTCGTGCTCGACTGGCTCAACGCGTCGGACGAAGCGGTGCTGAATGTAGACAAGCTGACCTACGCCGGCAATCTGGGTACGCTCAAGTCGCAACAGGGCAATCCCAAACATGTCTTCGTGCGCGCGGACATCTGCGATCGCGCCGCGCTCGACGCGCTCCTTGCCGAACACAAGCCGCGTGCCGTGCTGCACTTCGCCGCCGAAAGCCACGTGGACCGTTCGATTCACGGCCCCGCTGATTTCGTGCAGACCAACGTGGTCGGCACGTTCACGTTGCTCGAAGCCGCCCGCAGCTACTGGAACACGCTGGCCGGCGATGAGAAGGCCGCCTTCCGTTTCCTGCACGTCTCCACCGACGAAGTGTTCGGCTCGCTCTCCGCCACCGATCCGCAATTCTCCGAAACCACGCCGTACGCGCCGAATAGCCCGTACTCGGCGACCAAGGCCGGTTCCGACCATCTGGTGCGCGCCTACCATCACACGTATGGTCTGCCGGTGCTCACCACGAACTGCTCGAACAACTACGGTCCGTACCAGTTCCCCGAGAAGCTGATCCCGCTGATGATCGCCAACGCGCTCGGCGGCAAGCCCCTGCCGGTGTACGGCGACGGCCAGAACGTGCGCGACTGGCTGTACGTCGGCGACCATTGCAGCGCGATCCGCGAAGTGCTCGCGCGCGGCACGCCGGGGGAGACGTACAACATCGGCGGCTGGAACGAGAAGAAGAATCTCGACGTGGTGCACACGTTGTGCGACCTGCTCGATCGACTGCGTCCGAAGGCGGGCGGCTCGTATCGCGACCAGATCACCTATGTGAAGGATCGTCCCGGCCACGACCGCCGTTATGCGATCGACGCCCGCAAGCTCGAGCGCGAACTCGGCTGGAAGCCGGCGGAAACGTTCGAGACGGGCCTCGCCAAAACGGTTCAGTGGTATCTGGACAATCAGGAGTGGTCCGACGAAGTGGCGTCGGGTGAATACCGCAAGTGGGTTGAAACCAACTACGCGCAGCGCGCGTAAGGGCACGGCAATGGCGCGCAAAGGCATTATTCTCGCGGGCGGATCGGGCACACGCCTGTATCCGATCACGCACGTCGTTTCCAAGCAGCTGCTGCCGGTGTACGACAAGCCGATGATCTACTACCCGCTGTCCACGCTGATGGTGGCGGGCATCCGCGACGTGCTGATCATCTCCACGCCGCAGGACACGCCGCGCTTCGAAGCCATGCTCGGCGACGGCAGCCAGTGGGGCATGAACATCCAGTACGCGGTTCAGCCTTCGCCGGACGGCCTCGCGCAGGCGTTCATCATCGGCCGTGATTTCGTGGGCAACGATCCGTCGGCGCTGATTCTCGGCGACAACATTTTCTACGGCCACGATCTCGCGAAGCAGCTGGAGCGCGCCGATCAGCAGGATCATGGCGCGACCGTGTTCGCCTATCACGTGCACGATCCCGAGCGATACGGCGTGGTCGAATTCGACAAGCAGTTCCGCGCGCTCTCGATCGAGGAGAAGCCGCTCAAGCCGCGCTCGAACTACGCGGTTACGGGTCTCTACTTCTACGACAGGCGGGTGTGCGATATCGCCGCGGACATCAAGCCGTCGCCGCGCGGCGAGCTTGAAATCACCGATGTCAACTCGCGTTATCTGGCGGACGCCGCGCTCAATGTCGAAATCATGGGGCGCGGCTATGCGTGGCTCGACACCGGCACGCACGATTCGCTGATCGAGGCGGCGACCTTCATCGCGACGCTGCAGAAGCGCCAGGGCCTCGTGGTCGCCTGTCCGGAGGAGATTGCCTACCGCCAGCAGTGGATCGACGGCGAGCAGTTGCTGACGCTCGCCAGGCCGCTCGCGAAGAACGCCTACGGGCAATATCTGCAAAACATTCTTACGGATCAAGTCGCATGGCCATCCAAGTAACCGCTACGGCGCTGCCTGAAGTGAAGATCATCGAGCCGAAGGTGTTCGGTGATGCGCGCGGCTATTTCTACGAGAGCTTTAATGCGCTGGAGTTTGCCGAACACGTGGAAGCCGGCGTGACGTTCGTGCAGGACAACCATTCGCGCTCGGCGAAGGGTGTGTTGCGCGGGCTGCACTACCAGATCCAGCATGCGCAGGGCAAGCTCGTGCGCGTGGTGGAAGGCGAGGTGTTCGACGTGGCCGTCGACATCCGCAGGAGCTCGCCGAATTTCGGCAAGTGGGTGGGCGTGACGCTCTCGGTGGACAACCACCGGCAACTGTGGGTGCCGCCGGGTTTCGCGCACGGTTTCGTGGTGTTGTCGGAGTCCGCGCAGTTTCTCTACAAGACCACCGACTACTGGTTCCCCGAGCACGAGCGCAGCATCGTCTGGAACGATCCGGCGATCGGCATCGAGTGGCCGATCGACGCCGAGCCGTTGCTGGCCGCGAAGGATGCGGCGGGCAAGCGGTTGGCCGATGCCGAGCATTTCGCGTGAGGATGGTTGAATGACTACACGGAAACCCGCGACTATCCTGCTGACTGGCGTGAATGGCCAGGTCGGCTTTGAACTGGCGCGCAGCCTTCAGGGTCTGGGTCGGGTTGTCGCGCTCGATCGCGGCCGTCTCGACCTTGGCAATCTCGATCAGGTGAGGAGCGTCGTGCGGGAAGTCAAGCCGACGTTGATCGTCAATCCCGCCGCGCACACGGCTGTCGATAAAGCGGAAAGCGAACCCGATCTGGCAATGCGCCTGAACGCGGAGGCGCCCGCGGTTCTGGCGGAAGAAGCCAGGCGATTGAACGCGGCGTTGGTTCATTATTCAACCGACTACGTCTTCGACGGCACGAAGATCGGCGCTTATGTCGAAGACGACGCGGTCAATCCTCAGAACGTGTACGGCAAGAGCAAGCTTGCCGGCGAACAGGCGATCGCGGCTTCCGGCTGCTCGCATCTGATTTTCCGCACGAGCTGGGTGTACGGCACGCGCGGCAAGAATTTTCTGCTGACGATGCTGCGCCTCGGCGCGGAGCGCGATGAACTGAGCGTGGTGGCCGACCAGATCGGTGCGCCGACATGGTCGAACACCATCGCAACGTTGACGTCGAATGTACTGTCGCAATCAGTAGTAGGTGATCCCGACGACTGGTGGAAGCGGAACTCCGGCGTGTATCACCTCACGGCTTCAGGCGCAACGTCGTGGCATGGTTTTGCGCAAGCGATCTTCGACAACTCGACGTTGGCGAAAAAGCCCACGGTCAAGCCGATTCCCGCCGCTTCCTATCCAACGCCCGCCGCACGCCCGGCCAATTCGCGGATGTCGAACGATAAGCTGTATGCGACGTTCGGAGTCAAGGCGCCGGAATGGGAAGACGCGTTGCGGCTGAGTCTCGACTCACTCGTGCGTTCTTAATCGAGCTTGCCGCCTTTGCCGCGAAGACCGTCGCAGATACCCTTGCTCATCATTACGATGTCTTCACGCCGGCGACTGGACAGCAGGGCGAAGATAACGAATTTGATCGCTAGCCTGCACAGTTCGTTGACTTTCCAGCTGAGTGAAATGTAAGGGCGGCGGCAAAGCAGCAATGCGTTGCGATAGTAGTAGTAACGTCGGATCGGCTTGTGAACCGCGAGGCGAACGGTTGCGACTTCAAGCGCCTTTTCGCCAATGGTATGCGTCATCGTGACGTCGTAGGCGCCATAGCTTTGATAGCCTTTCGCCTTCGCCCGCAAGCCCCATTCGATATCCACGTAGTCGATAAACAGGTCTTCGTCCATTGGACCGACTTTCGTAATCGCGGCGAGTGATATCAGTGCGCCCGACGTGATGAGATAGTCGGCTGTCGTGACTCTCGGCCCGCCATCGTCACGCTTGCGGCGCGGGAAACCATGATGGAACTCGATAAACGGCAGGTAATAGCCGCGGTTGGTCTCGAAGAAGTACGGGCCGATCTGCGCAAACGGGGCGCGCGACGCGAGTTGGTCGGCATGTGTTTCGAGCCGCTGGATCATGTCGTCGAGCGGGGTGCTGTCCTGATCGAACAGTGCGCAGAACTCACTCGTCGTGTGCGTCTGAACGGCGGTGAAGCCGCGATTCAGAGCCGCTGAGATTCCATTGTTCGACGACAGGCGGATGATGCCGGTCACGACGGGTTCGAGCGCTGCATTCCATGCCGGGAAATTGCTGGACGCGTTGTCGATGATGAACACCGCTTGAACCTGCGGCGCAAGATGCTTCGCAAGACGCAGAAGCGCTTCGGCTTCCGGTTCGTAGGTGACAATGACGGCTGAAGTTCGGTTTGACACTACTGGGAATTCCTGTCGGGATCGAGAGCGAGGGTAATCGAAGAACGAGGAGTGGTCAATTCAGCCGTCTGCTGCGCGACGCGTAGCTGGCGCTCGTATAGCGACCGCTTGGGCTGGGGCACTGAGGGCGTGGCGTGCCGCGTTTGAACTGATGTTAGGAAAACATGCAAGCTGACAAATTTCGCATCGTGTTGCTCGATACGAAGTATCGAAATCCGAACCACTATATTTGTATCGCGCTGGGTAGCGCGTTCGAGCGCAATCCCGATGTCGAGTTTGTCAGGAAGGCCGATCCGCTCGATGCGCTGAGCGTCGCGCACGAGCATCGCTGCAATCTGTTCGTTGCTTTCGACGGCGAGGAACTCGACGCGATTCTCTGCGAGCGTTTATCCACGTTGTGTGGCCGTTCCGTCCTCTGGGTCACGGAAGATCCTTACGAGATCGATGTCAACGGTCGTCATTCGAAGCTGTTCGATCTTGTCTTCACCAACGATTCGGCCAGTGTCGACAACTACGGTCCCAAGGGACGTCATCTGCCGCTCGCGGGGGCAACCGAGTTTCACGACCACGCCGTGATTCCGGCCGACAAGCCGCTGCGGTACGAGCTGTTTTTCGCCGGGACGGCATGGCCCAATCGCACGGCGTTCGTTCGCTCGGTATTGAGAGACATACCCCCCAACTGGCGTTTCAAGCTTGCGCTGCCGACCAACGAACATCTGCCGCCGCGCGACGTCGACATGCCCGAGAGCATGTTGTCATGGCGAACGTCGCCGGTCGACTTCGGGCGCTTTGTGAATCACAGCGCGGCGACGGTCGTCTTGCCGCGTAAATTTTCAGCTTCGGGTACGCGCGATTTTGCCGAGACGCCACCTCCGCGCCTGTTCGAAGCGGCGCTAGCGGGCGGAGCGCAACTCGTCCATGGTTCGCTGGCGGAGGTTGCGCACTCGTTTGCTCCCGAGCAGGAGATCCTGTTTTTCGACACCGAGCGCGAATTCATCGAGAAAGCCACGGTGCTGGTCAACGATCGTCCCTACCGTAATCGCATCGCGCAAGCCGCGCGGGAGCGCGCTTTCCGCGACCATACCTATGACCGGCGTGTTGCGACGATCCTCGATCACTCGCGGCTTCTCACGCCTGCAAAGCCAGTCGAATGGCGTGCCGGCAACGAGCCCGCAGCCGCCGGTGCTTCCGGTAGCAAGACCCGCAAGACGCTCCTCTTCGTCTGTCACAACATGGTGGAGCGCGGCAACTTTGGCGGAGTGGAGGTGTATCTCGACCGGATGCGCACGGCGCTGCGCGAGGAGTTCGATGTCCTTTTCTACGTGCCTGGCGAGCGCGGTCATCACCATGAAGCCCATCTGCTTTCGCACGATTACACCGTGCTAAAAAGCGTCAAGTTCAGGGAAGGGTATAGCCCGGTGTTGATGGCATCGGCGGAACGCGAGCAAGCGTTCTATTCGATTCTTGTCGACTACCAGATCGACCTGGTTCACTTTCATCATTTCATCGGCCACGTGCCTTCGCTCGTTTATGTGGCAAAGGGCTTGGGTGTGCCGACCGCGATCACCGCGCATGATTTCTTGCCGCTCTGTAATGAGTTCAATCTGATCTCATTCAACGGGCGCTTTTGCGGCGCGCCGAAGGTCTCGCTGGCGCAATGCGACACCTGCCTGCTGGAGAAGCATTCGATTCCGCCAGGCTCGCAGGCCACACGCCGGAATTTCTGGAATGGCGTGCTGGGCGCAACAGACGTATTGGTGTTCAACACCGCCGGCACTCGCGACATATTGAGCGACGTTTACCCGGCAGTGCGCGAGCATCGCGGGCTCAAAATAGTCCCGGTCCCGATTCATGACGACGTGCCGCGCCGAACTGCGTCCGGTCGGCCCGCGGGGGAAATCCCCACCGTGCGAGCTTCGCAACCGACGCAAGCCGACTCGACGAAGTCGTCCGGGCCAACCACGCAGGTCGAGCAAGGCGGACAAGGCGGCCGACCCACACTGAAAGTGGCGATTCTCGGCAATTTGACGCCCGAGAAAGGGGGCGACGTTCTGCTTCACGCATTCGCCGGCCTTGCCGATGCGCCTGTCGAATTCCATGTGTTTGGCCGCGTCAACCTGGGCTATGAGGAACTCACCGATACCGCTCGGTATCCCAACATCACGCTGCATGGCTCATATTCCGCGGATGACATTCCCGAGGCTTTATCCGAATGCGAAGTCTCGGTTCATGCATCGATCTGGCCCGAGACCTATTGCCTGACGCTCTCAGAAGCGTGGCAGCAGGGCATCGTGCCGATCGTCACCGACATCGGCGCACTCGGTGAACGCGTGTCGCATGGCGTGAACGGCCTCAAGGTTCGCGTGCAGAGTGAAGGCGATCTGATCGACGCCATTCGCTTATTGGCGGAAGACCGGCATCTGCTCGCGAAGCTGAAGGCGAATATCACAAGCGGGCTGTATGAAACCTTGACCGCGCATGTGGAAGCGTTGAACGCCGTGTACAGCCCGTTACTTCGTTCGTTGCCCGCGCAGTCGACCCAGCATGAGCCGCCGAAACGGCTTCCCGTGCTCAAGGACTACGGCATCGTCCTGCAATCGAATGCGTGGACCCATCAGACGGTGGGGCGGACGCGAATTCCGCGGTGGCGGCCCGCCGGTCCGCGCGGCGGCAGGGCCGTCCGTGTCTATCAGTTCTATAAGGAAAGAGGACCGGTGCAGACATTCAAGCTTTTTGTTAAACACGGCAAGAGGATTCTATGGCGCCGATAGAACGCGTACTGGTTTGCGGTGCGTCGCTGGATGCCGTCAACAATAACTCGGTGTTGCGTGGTTACGTGGGCCGCGGCTTCGGCGAGGTGCTCGGGGATGCCGCGGTGCGCACTTCTTCGCTCGAAGCAGCCGAGCAGATTGCGGCGGAGTTCTCGCCCCAGCTCGTGGTCGTATTCGGCTCGTGTATGCCGCAGACCTCCATCTATCATGGGCTGCGCAACCACTGCGCGCGCTCCGGCGCCGTGCTGAGTTTCTGGTTGCACGACGATCCGTACGAATTCGACTATCACTACAAGATTCTGGACGTCGCGGACATCATTTTCTCGAACGATCGCTGGGCCGCCACCCATTATCAGCACCCGCACACGTACCACGTCCCGCTCGCGGCTGATCGCGACGCTCACTTTCGCGAGACCGGCGGCATCAAGGACCGCGACGTGTTTTTTTGCGGAGTCGGATTCCCGAACCGTCAGCAGTTGCTGCGCGACTGCGCGCCGCGGCTCACGGGTTTGAAGGTCGAAGTGCTCGGCGATGGCTGGCCCACCGATATCGCGTTTGCCCGTAATGAGCGAATTGCGAATTCCGCGCTGCCCGATTGGTCGGCGAGATCGCTTGTGACGCTGAACATCGGGCGTCGCTATAACCTTGCAAACGAGCGCTTCAATCTCGATGCATCGACGCCCGGTCCGCGGACCTTCGAGGCAGCAATGGCAGGCGCTGTGCAGTGCATGTTCGTCGAAGGGCTGGAGATACTGGACTATTTCGATCCCGATAACGGTGAGATTCTCCTCTTCGATTCCCCCGAAGAGTTGCGTCGGCAAGTCGACGCGTTGCGCGACGATCCCGAACTCGCGATCCGCTATAGCCAGGCGGCACAGCGCCGTGCGCTTGCGGATCACACGTACAGGAACCGGGCGGAACTCATCCTGAACACGGTTCGTTCGGTCACGCGCGCGTGATGGCCGAAGATCCAACGAGCGAGCCAACGGCGGACCGTCTTGCGGCGCGGCAGACCGGTGAAAGCCGCATCTTCGCGGTCGTCGTCACGTTCAATCCGGACGCGGTTTGTCTTGCCGAACTGGTCGCGGCCACGCTTGCACAAGTCAGCGGTCTGGTGATGGTCGATAACGGCTCGCGTGAGGACGTGTCCAGGTTTTCGCTTCTGGAAAACGATCGCATCGTGTTCCTTCCGCTCGGGCGGAACGCCGGTGTTGCTGCGGCGCAGAACGCCGGCATGGAGTTGGCCAAGGCACACCACGCGACCGACATTCTGCTTCTCGATCACGACAGCGTGCCCGACGGCAGCATGGTGGCGCGCCTGCTTCGAGCGCGCCAGCAACTGTCCAGTCAAGGCATCCCGGTGGGTGCCGTCGGTGCGGTGGCGGTCGACCGTCGAACCGGCAAGCGCGCGCCCGTCGCGCGATCGCGTGAGGGCCGCGCTTCATTTGCCGTTCCCGCGGTTGACGCAGGACCGATCGAAGCCGATTATCTGATCGCCTCGGGAACGCTC
Source organism: Paraburkholderia sp. DD10 (assembly GCF_049177125.1). Taxonomy (NCBI): domain Bacteria; kingdom Pseudomonadati; phylum Pseudomonadota; class Betaproteobacteria; order Burkholderiales; family Burkholderiaceae; genus Paraburkholderia; species Paraburkholderia sp. DD10. Next base: position 56,127 of record NZ_CP185393.1, read on the forward strand.
ATATCGATCGAGGCATTGTCGGCAGTGGGCCCGATGAACGAATCGTTTTTTATCGACCAGGTGGACGTGGAATGGTGTTTTCGAGCCGCCGCGCGGGGCTTGAGGCTGTTCTGCGAGCCGGCGGCTTTGCTTCACCATGCGATAGGCGAGCGCGTTATCCGCGTGTGGCTGTTCCGGTGGAGAGAGCTGAGCGTGCATGCGCCCCTACGTAACTATTTCTTCTTCCGCAACACGCTTGCCTTGTTCCGGTCGGGGCTGGTTAGCGCGCCGTGGAAGAGATACTGGACGCGCGTGCTGGTGCTGTCGTTTGTCGCTCAGACCTTGTGCGTGGCGCCCCGCGCAAAACGGCTCGCGGCGATGACGCGCGGAATCCGCGACGGGCTCAGAGCCGAAGCGGCGGCGCCTTAGCGGCTCTGCAGCGCTGGTATGCGACGGCTTCGGAAGAAGTGCTTCAGATACAATACTCGTTCGTAATTTGCTGGAATCGTATGGAACACGACAACACCCTGAAAAGCTACGGTGGACTTCGCGAGTTTCTCGCGGCACTGGCCACGCCGCATCTTTGGGCGCTACTGGCCTGGTACGACATCCGGCAACGTTATAGAAGGTCCGTTCTCGGCCCGTTTTGGGTAACGCTTTCGACTGGCGTCATGATCGGCACGATGGGCCTGCTTTGGTCAGTGCTTTTCAAGAGCGACGTGCGCGCCTATCTGCCGTTCTTTGCAGTCGGTAATATCGTCTGGACGTTCTATTCGACGCAGATCAATGAAGCCTGCCTGGGCTTTACGCAGTTCGAGAACATCATCAAGCAGATCCGCTTCCCGATGGCGGTTTATCTGCTGCGGATCCTGATGCGCAATCTGATTATCCTGGCGCACAACTGCGTCATCATTATCGTTGTCCTGGTGTGGCTCGCTCCGCCGTTGACCTGGGTCGCCTGGCTCGCATTGCCCGGACTGCTGCTCGGCAGCGCGGCAATGATGGGCGCCTCGCTGATCGTGAGCGTGTTCTGCACGCGCTTTCGCGATATGCCGATGATCGTGCAAAACCTGATGCTGGTGATGTTCTATATCACGCCGATCATCTGGCGCCCCTCGGCGCTCGGTCCGCAGCATCAATGGGTCGCCACCTATAACCCGTTTGCGCATTTGATCGAGATCGTCCGGGCTCCGTTGATCGAGGCAAGGTTTCCTGTCGAGTCGTGGCTGTGGTCGCTGGCAACGGCGGCAATCCTCCTCATTTTTGGCGTAATGCTGCAAGGTCGCTTCAAGGACCGCATTGCGTATTGGCTTTGATTAATTGATGACTGAATCTTATATTCGCGCGACGAACCTCCTGGTCGAATTCCCGATCTACAACGCGTCGCATAGATCGCTGCGGAAATCGTTGCTTAGCGCAACGACCGGGGGACGGGTCGCTTCCGACGCGGGGCGCCGCGTTACCGTGCGCGCCCTCGACGACGTTTCGTTCGAGCTTCGGCCGGGTGACCGGGTCGGTCTCGTGGGGCACAACGGCGCGGGCAAGACAACCATGCTGCGGGTTCTGGCGGGCGTGTATCCGCCAGTGTCCGGACGCCTGGTCGTGAAAGGCAGCATCGTATCGCTGATCGACATGTCTCTCGGCATGGAACCTGAGGCGACCGGCTACGAGAACATCTTTCTGCGCGGAATCATCATGGGTTTGCGGCCCGCCGAGATCGAGGAAAAGCTCGACGAAATCGCGGCTTTCAGCGAACTCGGCGAAGACTTCCTGAACATGCCCGTGCGTACCTACTCGAGCGGCATGATGTTGCGTTTGGCATTTGCGGTGTCGACCGCGGTCAAGTCGGACATCGTGCTCATGGATGAATGGCTCTCCGTGGGCGATGCGTCGTTCAACGACAAAGCCGCAAAGCGCCTCACTCAGGTTGTCGAGGAATCGGCCATTCTCGTTTTGGCGTCGCACTCGCCGGACATGGTCAAGCGCATGTGCAATCGGGTATTTTCATTCGAGCACGGCAAGATTACCGAGATATCGGTGTGAACGTATCGCTTGCGCAGGCCGTTGAACGGCGAGATAGCAGGGCGTCCGCCGCTCCCGTCAATCGTGCGCGGAACGGGAGCAACAACCACTCGCCGGCGTGTTTATCGACTGGCGCGTCTATTGAGCGTGGTTTTCATTTTTCTTAGCGGCTCGGTCACTCGCCACGAACTCGAGTGATGTATCGACTCGATGGTCTTGAGCGCGTTTTGCAAGCGAGCCTCGGTAACGTTGAGCGTCTGTTGCAGTCGCTCGACGTCGGCTTGGGTTGCCGCTAACGCTTCTGTCGCCATCGACAACTGGTTGGTGAGATCGCTGATAGCGGTGCTCTCGGCGGTATCGGGAGCCTCGACATTGCACGTCTCGGCCATGCGTCGCCAGCTATCGACGACACGTGCCCTATCTTCACAGGGGCGGAGGGCGACGAAAAACTCTATGGTGTCCCGCTCCGTGTCGAAAAACTGTTCGCAACTCAAGGATACGAGCCCCGCCGCGGCCAATTGCTCCATCAACGTTGCGAACGAATAAGGGGTAAAAACCCAGCAGTGCGCATCGCAATACACGCCTGTTTCCAAAGCGTTCTTCGCGCGCTCTAATGTGCGACGCACATCGGCGGTTCGGCTCAGGTTCTCGGCGTGAATGTCGCCTCGCCACGCGGCCATGGCATCGATTGGAATGGCATTCAGAAAATAGTCGAGAATGAAATAAGGCTGTGGCGCTCGAGGGTGCGTCAGATGAGCCGCCAGAACTTCCGCGAGTTGGGTTTCCCTGCGGAGAAAATCAAAGGTAAAGCGTCGGTCCGGCACCGCGAGTCGGATTTCACCGGAGGGAGACAAGACTGAATGGAGTTCATTGAGCCAGGCAACCAGGTCCGGGACATGTTCCACGACATGGGATGCGATGACGAAGTCAATTTCCCGGTTCAGGGACTCTTTTAATGTTTTTGCTCCCCAGATAACGTCGGTCTCGACGATCTTTGCCGGATCGACGTGGGGATTGCCGTGATAGTGCCGTCTAAGTGTGTCGGCGTCGGCGTAGTCCACGTAAATGACCGCTGCATCGGCCTTGGTCAATATCGGATTGCAGAGGGCTCCTATCTCGACGCCGACGGCCGTTTGTAGATCCAATCCATCAATCAATTTGCCTCTGCGGTCCATGCATGTCTCCGGTTTTAGGGCGCCCTCCGTCGTCTTGCGAACGGCGGGGCGGGGCGCGCCTAGAGTTGAGCTAATGCTGCTTCGGGACTACTCATCTGGTCGCTGTGGGGTGAAATCTGTTTGCCGAAAATGGTGTTGACGATTGTCTTGCCATATTGGTCCCAGCCATAGTTCTGCTTCGCGTAGTCGAAACCGGCTACCGCCATTTTCGCGTACTCGTCCCTGTCGCGTAATAGCATCAGCGCACGCGACAACTTGGCTTCCCACTCGTGAGACTTGGCGAGAAACCCGGTCTTTCCATCGACGATCGAATTGCGGAATGTGAAGATCGGCGTGGCTATCGAGATCGTGCCGGCAATCGCCGCTTCAAAAAACTTGAGTTCGGATTTGCAGTTCGTGAACGTATTGTCGATGAGTGGCGCAATATTGATTTCGGTTTGCGCGATTAGCTGCTGAAGATTCAGATAATCCTGGAGCGGGTATCGGTCGATGCGATCCGCGTACTGTTCGAGCGATGGCCCCGGTTGCAGGAATCCGACGATCACCAACCGAAGGTCGTCGTCTTGCCTGAGCAACTGCGCTAACGTTTGCGAAACCACGGCGAAGTCACGGTTATGCGTGGGAGATCCGCTGAAATAGCCTATGTGGTATGGAGCGCTCGACTTGAAGCCAGTGACTTCCTTGCGCCTGAAAAGTCGCTCTGATACCGCCTGCTGCTCGCGGTTAAGAAAATTGGGTATGACGCCGACGGTGACATGTGGCGCAAAAGTCCGTATCTGCTGCGCCAAAAATGTATTGGTCGTAATCGCGCCATCGCACGCCCGTAACAAAGCACCGTTTCGCGAGCAATAAGCGAAGAAATCGTCGAGCACAGGTTCCTGGTCGACGTCCCGGTCCAGCGTGTCCAGGACCAGATGCACGTAGTCCGCGTTGAACACCAGATCGTCGACGTCGTACAGCACTCGCACGCCACGGTTTTTCGCGTGGGACACCAGTTGCGCAATACACGGCGCGTATCTGGTGCGGCAAAACACGAGCGCATCGACTTGATCGATCACCGCGTGCATTCTCTTTATGTCGCCGTAGTGGAACCAGGACGCGGACACCTCGCCTTCCGCGTTGAGCGCCTCGACCATATTGAAAATTCTGTACCGGAACGTGCTGTTGTCTGGCCTTTCATAGAAATAGGCGACACGCGTCGGCGCGGTGTTCAGCATCGAAAAGCGCTGTTCGAACGTGAGGTGCCACGGGTCACTGTATTCGATACGGTCCGTGAGGGCAGACTCAAACATGACGCCCCTCCGAGCCCGCGTCAGGGTAAAGCTGGTACAGGCATTGGCTTAGAGATTCGGACCAGTTTTCGCCGATCTTGTTTTGAGCGAAGTTCGCCGATCTTCTCACTGGATCGTTTGCCAATGCCACGGCTTTGACGATTTCCTGCTTGAGGCTGCTCACACTGTGATCGGCGCAGAGAATGTTGCGGGAATATCGTTCCAAAGACTTCTTGAGCCCGCTTCGATTAGTGACGACAACGGCGCCCGTAGCCGCGAGATCAAGCGGCGGATAGCTGGGATGGGGAGTATCCATGAGGCACAGTCCAACGTCCATGGTCCGCACCAGATCGATATAGTCTTGCCACGGCAGATTCTGGTGAAAGAACGGCCGAATACCATGAGGCAGTTCGATGTCGTGCATATCCTTGCCAACGAAATGGAACTCCCACTGCTCGGCGGGAAGCGTTCCATCTTCCAGGCACGCGCTAATCGCTTCGAGGCCTCTCCAATACAGATTGCGAAGGTTATGCGGGCGAGCGTAGAAAAAGAATCGACGCACGCCGTTCGTCGCCTTCGGATGGTTCTCGCCGTTAAACAGTGTCGGAAATGCGGGTTCGAACCACGCGCCGTTCCGCGATACGTTCGCAAGTGCATCAGGACCGGTTGTCAAATGATCGAATAGCATCCTGGTGTTGATCACGATGCGAATGTCCGGATCGCTGACCGTTTCAATGCAGCGAAGTCGCTCATCGCCGTGCGCATAGAACATTCGCTCATCTTCCTGCATCAGATAAATAATGCGGTCCGGGTGAGCTATCTGTCGCACCGATCTGGTGGTCCACCATGAGGTGGTGACGAACAGTTCGTCGGGTCCTACCGGTACTTCGTGTCCACCGGTTATCCCCGAGAAAATGAAGTCGATGTTGTCGTGCCAGTCGATATTGTTCAGTTTGAGGATATGCCCGAATGCATTCGGATCAGCCGGTTCGCTTCGCGTAACGAGGCGCAACCGTGCGCCGATGTGCTTGGCCAGCGAAGCCGCGAACACGATCGAGGTGCCGACCCCGCCGAACAAACTACCGGGGCCAATGCTATCGGTAACCAAGGTGACGCGCCTCGGCTCGCCGGTCACCGCGTACGTGCGCAATGGGGCGATTGACGCAAAGTGTTGGCTGAGTAAATCGCGGACGTCGATCGGATGACGGATTCCCTGCGCCGCATGAACATACGTATTCGACGCTACGGAAGGCGAGCGGGAAACCGGTTGAATGGCGCGATTTTGTTCTCGTCCATACTTTTCGTAGTGGACGAGAGGATTGAGTTGCATTGCCGCAGCATCCGCGTAGTGGCTCAGATACCAGTTGGCGTCGAACTTGAGGCTGGGATTTCTGCGATCGGTCCAGACCACCGCGTAGTGCAACGCGGGCGGCAGACCGGAGGCTGCGACATCGGGGTATTGAGAGACGTACCAGGCGGCGTCGAAAAGAGGAGAGCGGCTGATGATGGCCGCGGCCTCCGTTCTTTGCCTGCGCTCCACGAGCTTGGTGCGGAGTTGGCCTCGCAGCGACCAGAACACGACCTTGGCGGCGCGGACGGCATTGCGATGCACTGCCGGGTGTGAAGTAAGAAAGCTTCGAGCCGGGCTTGTCAGGCGCCAGAATATGCTCGATTCGATCGCCATGCGTTGCGCCCGCTCATCGGCGAGCGCTTTCTCCACTTCTGGACGAACTGCCGGAGCGGCATGAATGCGCTCACTCATCGCCGCTATCTCGCGCGCATGATCGTCCCGCTCGCGTCTGAGCGTTGCTTCGAGTTTGGCGGCACGCGCGTTGGCGGTTCGCTCCCTGACCTCGGCCTCCACGACATGAGCGGCCATCTGCCGCTCGCCGACTTTGGCCTGTTCGAGTTCCGCGTTCGCGGAAGCTCGCGCGTCGTTCAGAGCCTGGACGTGTGCTTGAGCCTGAGCGCCCGCGTATTCGATATGTCCTTTTTCTCTTTGCTCCGCTTCCCAGCGTCCGCCTATCAGGGCGAACCGGTTGCGGACCGTCGCCGCGTCCGCATTGCCGAGTGCGCACAGCGTGCTGACGCTTTCACTGACATTCGCGCCGACGGCAAGGACGCCGAGACCATGCGCATGAAGAAACTCGAACGACGGAAATTGCGTTCGCAGTTCCGCCCATAATTTCCATACGCCGAAATCGTCATGTCGCTCGTTGGTGTCGTGAAACAGAACGACGGCTCGATCGCTTAGCTTGCTTTTCCAGGTTTCGAAATCGTGCTTGACCGCTTCGTAGGTATGGAGACCGTCGATATGAAGCAGATCGATCGTTCCATCCGCGAAATGCGGTGCCGCGTCGTCGAACGTGCAGCGCATGAGCGTGGAGAATGCCGCGAACTTGGTGCGGTGATACTGATCCAGATCGGCAAAGATCTGGTCGCCGTATCGTCCTGCGTGCGGGTCTCCGGTCCAGGTGTCCACCGCATAACAACGCGTATTGAGGCCGAGGCGCTCGATGGCCAGGCAGAACGCGGCGTAGGAAACGCCCGTATGAGTGCCCAGTTCTACGAATAGCCTTGGCTTGACCGCACTTATGATCCAGTGCGCGAAGGGAATATGCCCGCTCCACGCGCTATGCGCATCAATTCGGTCCGCTACCCAAAAAAGAGGGTCGAGCCGATCATCGTACAGTCGTTGGACGGATAGATCGGGGAGGTCGGCCGGTCCAGCGGTACCGACAGGCAAGTTGGCCGTATTCATGCGCCTCGAGATATTGTTGCGAAAGGAGGCACAAATTATATCCAGAGATTACGGCGGCTTGTCGTTCGTTACCACGAAAGGTCATTTCACGGGCACCGCTGGCGCCGGTGCGGCCCGCCTGGCAGCGGCCTCCGGGCGAATCGATCCGCGAAGAACGCGGATATGCGCTACGATCTGCCGCGGACTCGCCGGGCAATCACACGGATCGGTTCGGTGACGCGCCACGAGGTGGAGTCGCGTAGATGGGCGATCGAATGTTCGAGCGCCGCGATTCGAGCACTGGCTTCTGTTCGCTCATCTCGCGTTCTTTGTTCGTAATCCTGCTGTAACTGCTGCTCAAGCTCGCTGGCGTGCATTCGCGCTGCTTCTTCATGCGCTTTCAGATCGGCTTCCGCTCTGGCTTGTGCGTCAGCCGCTTCCCGTATCGTTTGTTCGAGTTGTGAGCGGAGCCCCTCTTTCTCCGCGGACAAACGATCGGCGAGTGCGCTCGCTTGCTCGGCCTGACCTTGCCAGTGAACCGCGTCCGCCGACCTGGCCTTGACTTCGCCTCGCAGGCGGGTGAGTTCGCGTAAAAGCGCCGCGCGATCGAGCGTTTCATGCGACGGAAATGAGACCTGGCTCTTCGACAGCTTCTCCGGTTGGCCCGACTGCGCCTGTTGCTTTGCAGCTTCGCCAATCTCCTTGCCGGCTCTCACCTTGCCGGAATCCGCGATCCTCGAGTGGACAGCGTTCGCGTCCTGCCGATTGATGCGGGTCTGCAGAATCGGTTCGAGCTTGGACCAGAGATAATCTCCTTCCTCGACGAGCCGGGGGAAGTCCAGAAAAATCATCGGGACATCTTTTTTGACGAGCGCCCTCACCGTTTCATGGAAACCCAAGGCGAGGATTCGCGCCTGGTCGATCGGATTGAGCGAATAGACGATGCCGCCGGGCGTCTGGCCCCAGGTCTCCCATTGCGCCACCTGGGGATCCACGTTTTCGTTGCCGTAGCGAGCGCGCATTTCGAGTATGACGCGGCTTGTCGCCGCCTCGACGATGTCGCGCATCGGCATGATGACCGCGTCGAGGGTGATGTCGGTCCTCGCCATCAGGTCGTCGACCACCTCGAACAACCACGGAGACTTGACGATGTACGGCAGCGCATGGCCGGCGATCGGCGTGTCTTCCAGGCCCGCGTTTGCGTTCTCATCGAGCTTGTCGTCCGGGTTCGCCGCCAGATGCGTTTCCAGGCCGCAGGCGGCGAGATATTGAACGAGAAAGCTGGTGCCGGCACGTCCGGTGCCGGCGATAATTACGTGGTGGCTCATATTTAGCGGCTAAAGACGCGAATCGATTTCGACGGGTGGCGAATTGTACAAGAGGAGCCCCGGCGGGCCGTCAATCGAGCTTTCATCGCTCTCGTTTTCCTCAATGGGCATTAATTGTCCAATTTACTTAACGTTTGACAACCCCCGACCTCGGCGTCCCATGCTTACCGTGGCTTACCCGGCTTGCCGCGACGTCTTGCCGAACCACGTGGCGTGCATATTCAACGCAATTTTTCTGTTTTATGCCGCTATCCGCATGCCGTTCGAGTAACAAAGCGCAAAGCCTGTTGCTCTAATCGGCGCTTTTAAGCACACTTGCGCTTTTGTTGCGGCCCTCCTTACGATAATTTCCAAGAGGCGCCAGACCGCTTCGTCCACATGAATGCCACAAGCGCGCCCCGTTCCACAATTGAAGGTTTGTCCGTCTCCGTCGTGGTCTATCGGCCGGATATGGCGAAATTGCAAAGCACGCTTGCAAGCCTCGGCGCTGCCTGTGATGCGTTGATTGCCAGGCGGCCGGGCTTTCCGATCGCACTCCACCTGATCGACAACGGCGGGCTGCCCGACGTATCCGCGACCCTTGACGCGCTCCGGGCGCACGGCGTCGTCTGCACGATCGTCGCCGGGCACGGTAACGTGGGCTATGGGCGCGGTCACAACCTGGCGATCGAGCGCATCAGCAGCCGTTATCACCTGGTGCTGAACCCGGACATCGAACTCGAGCACGACGCGCTCGACCACGCGCTCGATTTTTTCGAGGCGCACCCCGAGGCAGGTCTCATCACGCCCTGGATCGGCGACGAGCAGGGAGACCAGCAGTTCTTATGCCGTCGCTACCCGACGCTTCTCGATCTGTTCGCACGCGGTTTTCTGCCTGCGCAACTGCGCCGGCTCTTCAGGCGTCGTCTTGCTCTCTACGAGATGCGCGACCGGATCAATGCGCACGACGTCGTATGGGATCCGCCGATCGTCAGCGGCTGTTTCATGTTGTTCCGCACGTCCGTGCTCAAGGAGCTGAAGGGCTTCGACGCCCGTTATTTCCTTTACTTCGAGGACTACGACCTGAGCCTGCGAGCCCATGACGTCACCCGGGTCGTCTACACACCCGCGGTGCGCGTGCTGCATCACGGCGGCGGCGCGGCGCGCAAGGGCTCCGCGCATATCCAGATGTTCGCGGCATCGGCGTACAAATTCTTTCGCCGCTTCGGCTGGAAATGGCTATGAGCCGGATTCTCGTCACCGGTGCGAACGGCTTCGTCGGGCGGGCGCTATGCCGAACCCTGGTCGACCACGGTCATAACGTCACGGGCCTGGTGCGGCAAGCGGGCGGCTGCGTGAGTGATGTGGATGAGTGGGTCGATGCCACCCGGGATTTCGCCGGTCTTGCAAGCACATGGCCCGAAGCGCTGACACCCGACTGTGTCGTCCATCTCGCGGCACGCGTCCATGTCATGCGCGACAACGCCGCCGACCCCGACGCGGCGTTTCACGCGACCAATGTCGAAGGCGCTTTACGCGTCGCGCAGGCCGCGCGGCATCACGGCGTGCGGCGCTTCGTATTCGTGAGCAGCGTCAAGGCGCTGGCTGAAAGCGACCCCGGCCGTCCGTTGCGTGAAGACGACCCGCCGGCCCCGCAGGACGCCTATGGCCGCTCCAAGCTTGCCGCCGAACAGGCCCTGTCGCGCTACGGCGAGGAAACCGGCCTCGACGTGGTGACGGTGCGTCCGCCGCTGGTTTACGGGCCCCAGGTGCGCGCCAATTTCCTGCGTCTGATGGACGCAATCTGGAAGGGCGTGCCTTTGCCGCTCGGCGCGATCAGCGCACGGCGCAGTCTCGTCTATGTCGACAACCTGGCCGATGCGCTGATGCACTGTGCAATCGACCCGCGCGCCACGCCCCAATGCTTCCACGTCGCGGACAGCGACGCGCCCACGGTCGCCGAACTGGCGCGCGCGCTCGGCCGTCATTTGCACAAGCCCGCGCGGTTGCTGCCGGTGCCTGCCGGCTGGCTGCGGCTCGCGGGCCGCTTGAGCGGGCGCACGGCGCAAGTCGACCGGCTGGTGGGCGCCTTGCAGCTCGACACCGCCCGGATTCGCGCGGCGCTCGACTGGCAGCCGCCGTATTCGACCGACGACGGGCTGGCTGCGACCGCCCGCTGGTATCGATCCACGCACTGAGGGCGCGCATGTCGACGTACATTTCCACGCTCCCGATCTGGATGACCGTGACCTTGATCGCGCTCGGTTCCGCTGGCGCGTGCGCCGCCATTCTGTGGGCGCTGCTCAAGACCGGCATCGCCTGGCGGCTTGCCACCGACGTCCCCAACGACCGCTCGCTGCACGTCGCGCCGACCCCGCGCGTCGGTGGCTGGGGCATCGTCCCGGTGGGCGTGGCGGCAACGCTGCTGCTCGCGCCGAGCCTGTGGTACGCCGCGCTGGGCACGGCCTTTCTGGCGGCGGTTTCGCAACTCGACGACCGTCGCGGCTTGCCGGCGCGCGTCAGGTTCGCCGCGCACATGGTCGCCGTGGTCGGACTGGTCGCGCTGTTTCCCGCCGACGCGCCCTGGTGGTTCCTGGCAATTCTTGCGTTTTTGATGTTATGGCTGGTCAATCTTTACAATTTCATGGACGGCGCGGACGGTCTTGCAGGCGGCATGGCGCTGTTCGGTTTCGCCGGCTACGCGGCGGCGGCCCTGCTCAGCGATCATCCTCTGCCGCAACTCGCGTGGTCGGCCAGCGCGCTTGCAGGCGCGGCGCTCGGCTTCCTGCTGTTCAATTTCCACCCGGCGCGTATTTTTCTCGGCGACGCCGGTTCCATCTCGCTGGGCTTCCTGGCCGGTGCGCTCGGCTATTGGGGCTGGCGCGCGGCCGTCTGGCCCGTGTGGTTCCCCGTCATGGCGTTCGCGCCGTTCATCGCCGATGCGTCGGTCACCTTGGCGCGGCGGCTGCTTCGCGGCGAAAAATTTTGGCAAGCTCACCGCGAGCACTACTATCAACGTATGGTGCGTTCCGGCATCGGGCACGCCCGGACAGCTTTGGCGTGGTATGTCCTGATGGTAGCTGGCATAATGCTTGCTCTTTGTGCGCTGGGCAGCGCCCCTGTTTTTCAGTGGGGCGTGGTTGCCGGTTGGATCGTCGTTCTCTGTGTAGCAGGCGCGGTAATCGATCTGCGCTGGCGTCGGTTTCAATCAACACTGTCCGATAACTGAGGTAGACGCTGATGCTAAGAACCAAGGCCACCTGGCTGTCTTTCAGCGCTTTCCTTTTCGACTTATGCGCGGTGGCCGGCTCCTGGCTCGTCGCGTACATCATCCGCTTCAACGGCACCGTTCCCGAAGACTTCCGGGTCGGCGCCTTGCACTCTCTCCTCTGGGTGCTGCCGGTCTACGGCGTCATGTTCCGCATCTTCGGCCTGTATCGCGGCATGTGGGTTTTCGCGAGCTTGCCGGATCTCGTCCGCATTTCAAAAGCCGTGGTCGCCGGCGCGCTGGTTGCCATGGTCGTCTCGGTGATGGTCCAGCCGGTGCCGATCGTGCCGCGCTCCGTGCTGGTCGTGTCGCCGTTATTTCTGTTCCTCGCAATGGGCGGCGCGCGCGCGCTGTATCGGGCGACCAAGGAGTTTTATCTATACGGCGGACTCGTCGGCCAGGGCAAGCCGGTAGTCGTGCTCGGCGCCGGCAACGCGGGCGCCAATCTCGCGCGTGAACTCTCCCGTTCGAGCGAATGGCGTCTCGTCGGCCTGCTCGACGACGACGTTTCGAAGCATGGGCGCGAAATCTACGGCTACAAGGTGCTGGGCTCCATCAGCGCATTGCCGCAAATGGCCGAGGAACTGAAGACGGAATACGCGATCATCGCGATTCCGTCGGCTTCGGTGGATGTTCAGCGTCGCGTCGCGACACTGTGCGTGCGCGCCGGCGTGCGCGCCCTCGTGCTCCCCGCGCTGACGGATGTCACGCAAGGCCAGGCGTTTCTGTCGCGCGTGCGGCAGATCGATCTCGAGGATTTGCTGGGCCGTGATCCCGTCCACATCGATACGCCGCATGTCGAGGCGCTGCTGCGCGACAGGATCGTCATGGTCACGGGCGCGGGCGGATCGATCGGCTCCGAGTTATGCCGTCAGATCTTGCGGTTTCAGCCGGCTCAACTCATTGCCTATGACCTGTCCGAATTCGCGATCTATCGGCTCACCGAGGAGTTGCATGACCGCTTCCCCGGCCTGTCCGTGATTCCGGTGATTGGCGATGCGAAGGACTCGCTGCTGCTCGATCAGGTCATGTCGCGCCACACGCCGCACATCGTATTTCATGCGGCCGCCTACAAACACGTCCCGCTGATGGAAGAGCAGAACGCGTGGCAGGCCGTCCGCAACAACGTGCTCGGTACTTATCGGGTCGGGCGCGCCGCGATCCGGCACGACGTCAAGCACTTCGTGCTCATCTCGACCGATAAGGCGGTCAACCCGACCAACGTGATGGGCGCAAGCAAGCGGCTGGCGGAAATGGCTTGCCAGGCCTTGCAGCAGACCAGTTCTCGCACCCAGTTCGAAACCGTCCGGTTCGGCAACGTGCTCGGCAGCGCCGGCAGTGTGATTCCGAAATTCCAGCAGCAGATCGCGAAGGGCGGTCCGGTCACGGTCACTCACCCGGAGATCACGCGCTTCTTCATGACCATTCCCGAAGCGTCGCAACTCGTGTTGCAGGCATCGAGCATGGGGCATGGCGGCGAGATTTTCATTCTCGACATGGGTGAACCCGTCAAGATCGTCGACCTGGCTCGTGACCTGATCCGCCTGTACGGCTTTACCGAGGAGCAGATCAGAATTGTGTTCACCGGTTTGCGTCCTGGCGAAAAGCTTTACGAAGAACTGCTCGCATGCGACGAAACGACGACACGCACGCCGCATCCCAAACTGCGGATCGCGCGTGCGCGGGAAGTATCCGACGATCTATTGGACAAGTTGTTGCCGTGGCTGATGCAGCATCGCGTGCTAAGCGACGACGAGGTGCGCCGCGATCTACGGCGCTGGGTGCCGGAATACCAGCCGGCCGCCGCGCCCGCATTGCGCAGCGTCGAGGTGGCGACGCGGGCGTCGTAGAACCGAAGCGGTGCGATGAGTCTGCACGATGAAAAAAGGCGCCCACGGGCGCCTTTTTTCATTACCGCTTCGCCTTTCGCACCACCATCCATCTTGGCGACTTGAAGCGCACGATGCTCATATAAAGCCATACGTAGGTGGCCGCGAACACCACCACGAAGCAGAACAGATGCAGCGTATGCCGCCAGAACAACGTCGCCGGCACGACCGCGATCAGACAGAGCAGCCACAGATACGGCGACGTCAGCGAATTGCGCCGCGTCAACTCGCGAGCGGTGCGCGCGCCGACCGCCCAGCGCATCAGCCGCTTGTACACCAGCATATGCAGATGCACGCCATCGGGAATGCCCGGCGACATGCCGCGAATGAACTTCTTGCGGTAGATCGAGAAGCAGGTCTCGAAGATCGGATACATGAAGAGCAGCACCGGATACCACGCCGACACGTCGCGATTGCGCATCACCAGCATGATCGACAGTTCGGCCAGCATGAAGCCGATGAAATACGCGCCGCCGTCGCCGAGAAAGATCAGCCCCGCCGGAAAGTTCCAGATGAAGAAGCCGAGCACCGCGCCCATCATCATGAACGACGCCGACAGCACGATCGGGTCGTGCACCTGGAACGCCACATAGGCGAGCGACGCCAACATCATGAACGCGACCATCGACGCAAGGCCGTTGAAGCCGTCGATGATATTGATCGCGTTGGCGAGCGCCGCGACGGCAAGCACCGTCACCGCAAACGAAATCACCGCATACGACAGCAGAAAATCGAGCGGCGGCACGCTGATGCGCGTGACCGCGATATCGAGCAGGAAATAGGCGAGGGCGGCGGCCGCCATCGTGCAGACGAGGCGCGCGAGCGGCGACACGCGCTTGGTCAGATCCTCGATGAGCCCCGAGCCGAACGCCGGCATGCCGCACGCGATCAGCCCGAGAATGCCGCCCGACACGGCCGGATAAGCGCCATGCAACTGCACGGCCGACACGATCAGCCCGAGCAGAATTCCGGTTCCGCCGATGCGCGGCACCGGCCGCACATGGAACTTCTGCACGCCGGCCAGATCGGTGTCGGTGGAGAATTTTTCATGCAGATGCGCGTAGCGCACGATCAACAGCGTGATCAGCAGTGAAACGAGAAAGCCGAGCGCAAAACTGAGCATGAAAGTGGGCCTGAGCGAAGACGCCGAATTATACAAATGAAATCCGGGCCGCCCGGAAAAGCGGCATTCCCGCCGAGCCCGCGCAAAATCCCAGATAGTGAGGTTCGAACTGCCCGCAAACGCCCGCCAGTCATGGATTCCACCTATTTAGCGAGCACTCGCGCGCGTCGTTAACCCGGGATGCGGCGACGTGTCGGTCATGCGCCGAAAGAAGCATGCCGCGCATGCCAGCCTGTTTTCGCCGCCGATCGGCAAGACGTTCCGGAGACCCAATGCTAAATAACATCACAATTCGTGGCGGCCTGACGCTGGTGATCAGCGTATTCGTCGTTTTCCTGCTGACGGTGATCGGTGTCGGCTATGGCGCGCTCAAGCTCGCCAACAGCAGTCTCGACGACACGCAGCGCAGCGCCGTCGCGCTGTCGCATCTGAAGGCGAGTTCGGAGAAGCTGCTGCAAGTGCAACTCGCGCTGGGCACGTATCAGACGCTCTTTAGCGTCGGCAAGCAGACCGACGATCTGTTGCCGGCCGCGCACAAGGTGCTGGTCGAATCGAACAAGGATTTCCGCAACTACATGGCGGGCCCGTTCACCAGCGAGGACGAAAAGAAGCTCGCGCAAAGCGTCGAGCAGGCGCGCGCGACGCTGGTCGATAAGGCGATCGAACCGGAGTTCAAGGCGCTCGCCGACTTCGACTTCAATACCTTCCGCAACATTCAGGGCGAGACGGCCAACGGCTTTTACGCGAGCTATTCGAAGGCCATCGACGCGCTCGAGCGTTCGCAGACCGGCAACCAGCGCCAGCAAGCCGCAACCGCCGAACAGCGCTTCGAAATGGCGACGCTGCTGTTCGTCTCGGTCGGCGTCATCGCGATCGTGATCGGCGTGGCGGCGCGCGCCGCTTTGTCGGCGGCGCTGATCAAGCCGGTGAACGCGACCGTCAAGCATTTCGAGCGAATCGCCGCCGGCGATCTGACGGTTGCGATCGCGAGCAAATCGCGCAACGAGATGGGCCAGTTGCTGAGCGCGCTGACGAAGATGCGCGACGGTCTTGTGGAAACCGTGGCCAAGGTGCGCGGCAGCACCACGGCAATCACGCTGGGCGCGAACGAAATCGCCTCGGGCAATGCGGATCTGTCGTCGCGCACCGAGCAGCAAGCGGCCGCGCTTCAGCAGACCGCGGCGAGCATGGAACAGCTTTCGGCCACGGTGAAGCAGAACGCGGACAACGCGAAGCAGGCGAACCGCCTCGCGCAAGGCGCGCTCGATACGGTGACGCGCGGCGGGGCGGTGGTGTCGCGCGTCACCGAGACCATGGACGGCATTACCGAATCGTCGCGCAAGGTGGCCGAGATCATCGGCATGATCGAGGGCATCGCATTTCAGACCAACATCCTCGCGCTGAACGCGGCGGTGGAAGCGGCGCGGGCGGGCGAGCAGGGGCGCGGCTTCGCGGTGGTGGCGTCGGAAGTGCGCAGTCTCGCGCAGCGTTCGGGCGCGGCGGCCAAGGAGATCAAGGAACTGATCGGCGAATCGGCCGCCAAGGTGCGGGAGGGCGCCTCGCTCGTGTCCGACGCCCAGAAGACGATTCAGGAAGCGCTCGGCGCGGTGCAGCGCGTGACCGGCGTGATGAACGAGATCGAGGCATCCGCGCACGAGCAGAGCGACGGCATCGAACAGGTCAACAAGGCGGTTTCGCAAATCGACGAAGTCACGCAGCACAATGCGGCGCTCGTCGAGGAGGCCGCCGCGGCGGCGAAGTCGCTGGAGGAACAGGCGGGGCTGTTGCGCGACGCGGTCGCGGTGTTTCAGGTGGCGGCCTAGCGCCCATGCACGAATGAGGTGCCGGTCGCGCATGCCGCGGTGCGCCCCGTCCCCGCAGCGGGGCACATATCCGCCGCGCCGGGCCGAAATGCGGCGATTTCCCGCTGGCACGCTTCTGGCATAAGAACAGGCGCAAGGAGCCGGCGCGTCATCCGGTTCAGCACACAATCTGGAAATGGACGGCTAGGGTTCCGGCCTGCTTCACGCAGGCGCTGGTCCGAGAGCTGTCGACCTCAGGCGAGGTTACACGGCGGGATAAAAGCCCGGGAGAGAACGCGATGTTTGCGCTGCTCCCTGCCGCCGCTAACCGTCCCTTCGAGGTCAACCTCATGCGCAAGCTCGTCCGCTTTCTCGGCATTGCCGCCGTCTCCCTCGCCGCCTTCACCTCAACGACTTCGTTTGCCGCCGGCCGCACCGACTTCAAGGTGTGCTGGACCATTTACGCCGGCTGGATGCCGTGGGGCGAGGCCAAAACCCAGGGCATCGTCTCGAAGTGGGCGAAGAAATACGGCATCAACGTCGATGTCGTGCAACTGAACGATTACGTCGAATCCATCAACCAGTACACCGCCGGCAAGTTCGACGGCTGCGCGATGACGAACATGGACGCGCTGACCATCCCGGCCTCGGGCGGCGTCGATTCGACCGCGCTCATCGTCAGCGATTATTCGAACGGCAACGATGGCGTGCTCATCAAGGGCAAGGGCAAACAGGTCGCCGATCTGAAGGGCCAGCAGGTCAATCTCGTGCAGTTCTCCGTGTCGCACTACCTGCTGGCGCGCGCGCTGGACAGCGCGCACATGAGCGAGCGCGACCTCAAGGTGGTCAACACGTCGGACGCCGACATCTCGGGTGCGTTCGCGACGCCCGCCGTCCATAACGCCGTGACGTGGAACCCGATGCTCGCCGATCTCAAGGCGCAGCCGAACGTCACCGAGGTCTTCGATTCGAGCCGGATTCCCGGCGAAATCATGGACATGATGGTGGTCAACACGCAGACCCTGCGCGACAACCCCGCGCTCGGCAAGGCGCTGACGGGCGCCTGGTTCGAAATGGTCGCGCTGATGCATGCCAACAGCGCCGGCAGCACGGCCGCGCTCACCGCGATGGCGAAGGCGTCGGGCACCGATCTCGCGGGCTTCAAGGGCCAGTTGTCGACCACCGCGCTGTTCTACACGCCGCAGGCCGCCGTCGACTTCGTCACCAATCCCGATCTGCCGAAGATCATGGCGCGCGTCGCGAAGTTCTCGTTCGATCACGGTTTGCTCGGGCAGAACGCGAAGAGCGCCGACGTGGTCGGCATGGCGTTCGACAAGGGCGTGGTGGTCGGCAGCAAGAGCAACGTCAAGCTGCGCTTCGATCCGACCTACGTGAAGATGGCCGCGGCCGGCCAGCTCTGAGTCCGATTCCTCACGCTTTCTGCAAGGCAGGCATCCATGCGACTCATCAATCGACATCCGAGCCGAAGCGGCGGCCTGATGCTGCTGTTGCTGCCGTTCATCGTCATGGCGGCGGTCTATTTCACCGGCTCGTCGATGCGGCTCAAGGTCAATCCCGATGACAAGCTGCTGCCGGGCGCGACGCAGATGAGCGACGCCATCAAGGAAGTGGCGTTCACCGAGGACAAGCGCACCGGCGAGTATCTGCTGTGGGCCGACACCGCGTCGAGCTTGCGGCGGCTCGGCATCGGCCTCGCGGTGAGCGCCGTGATCGCGCTCGCGGCGGCGCTCGCGACGTCCGCTTTTCCGCTCGTCAGCGCGACGTTTTCGCCGTTCGTCACGGTGATATCGATGATCCCGCCGCTCGCGGTGCTGCCCATCCTGTTCATCGTGTTCGGGCTCGACGAATTGTCGAAGGTGGTGCTGATCGTGGTCGGCATCACGCCGATGATCATTCGCGATCTGCACGCGCGCGGCCGTGAGATCCCGACCGAACTGTGGGTCAAGGCGCAAACGCTCGGTGCGACGAGCTGGACCTTGATCCTGCGCCTCCTGCTGCCGCAATTGCTGCCGCGCCTGCTGGTCGCGATGCGGCTTTCGCTCTGCTCCGCGTGGCTGTTTCTGATCGCAGCCGAAGCGATTGCGGCGACGGACGGGCTCGGCTATCGCATCTTTCTGGTACGCCGTTACCTCGCGATGGACGTGATCCTGCCTTACGTCGCGTGGATCACGCTGCTCGCCTGGGTCACCGACGAACTGCTGCGCCGCCTCACGCGCTGGTCGTTCCCGTGGTACGGCGGAGACGCGCGATGATCGAGGTGCGCAACGTCTGGAAGTCTTATGGCGATCAGGTCGTGCTCGAACGGCTCGACCTGCGGATCGAAGCAGGCGAGTTCTGTTCGATGGTCGGCGCGTCGGGCTGCGGCAAGTCGACGTTCCTGCGCCTGCTGCTCGGCCAGGAACGCGCGACGCGCGGCGAGATCCTGCTCGACGGCGAACCGCTGCCGGCGGAACCGGATGCGCATCGCGGCGTGGTGTTCCAGCGCTATTCGGTATTCGGGCATCTGAGCGTGCTTCGCAACGTGATGCTCGGCCTCGAACTGCCGCGCGCGAAACTGACCGGCCGCCTCTTTGGTGCGAAGCGGCGCGCCGCGCGCGACGAAGCCGTCGCGATGCTGGAACGCGTGGGCCTCGGCGCGTCGCTGGACAAGTATCCGCAGCACCTGTCGGGCGGCATGCAGCAGCGTCTCGCGATTGCCCAGGCGCTGATGATGAAGCCGCGCGTGCTGCTGCTCGACGAGCCGTTCGGCGCGCTCGATCCCGGTATCCGCAAGGACATGCACGACTTGCTGCTGGGGCTATGGCGCGAAGCGAAGCTGACGATCTTCATGGTCACGCACGACCTGAAGGAAGGTTTCACGCTCGGCAGCCGCGTGCTGGTGTTCGACAAGGTCCGTGTCGATCCGCAGGCGCCCGGCGCCTATGGCGCGCGCATCACCTACAACATTCCGCTCGACCACAGCCGCGCCAGCGCATCGTCCCTCCATCTGGCCCAGGCGGTGGTGCGGGGCGCGGAACGGGTCGACGCGCGGACGGACTCGCGGATCGCCACGATCCCGGTGTGAAGAAAAATCATGAACGACATGAACGTGTTACTCGAAGAAACCATTCCCGGCGGCGGCCACGCATCGCTGATCGTCAAGCGCGGCCAATCGTTGCGGGTCACCGACCTGCGCGGCGGCGCGAACGTCAGCGTCATGCTGGTCAACGCCGCCGAGAAGAGCGAACGGCTCAACCTGCCGGATACGCTCAAATGCCAGCACACGGCGAAGCTCACCGCCGGTCATTGCCTGTACTCCGACATGGGCCGCGTGCTCGCCGCGATCGTCGCGGACACCTGCGGCTGGCACGACAGCATCGGCGGCGTATCGAATGCCGAGGAAGTGCACGAGCGCTACGGCACGGGCCGCTATCAGGAACTGCGCAACGCGTTCCATCGCAACGGCGCCGACAACCTGCTCGTCGAAATGGGCAAGTGGGGGCTCGGCATTTCCGATCTGCTGATGACGCTCAATCTCTTTAGCCGCGTCGACGTCACGCATGCGGGCGCCTTGAATTTCGTGCCCGGCAATTCGAAGGCGGGCGACTACGTCGAACTGTATGCGCCGATGAACACGCTCGTCGTGCTGACCGCGATCCAGCACCCGCTCGATCCCGATCCGCATTACGCGCCCAAGCCGGTCAAGCTCACGTTGAGCCATGCGTCGCCCGACGTCGCCGAGCTGTGCCGCACGTCCTGCGACGAAAACGTGCGCGGGTTCATCAACACCGAACGTTTCTTTCTTTGACGGGAGCCGACATCATGACGAATACGCTGACGCTCAGCGACAAGCGCCCCGAACAGGCGGTGTTTCGCGAGACGCTCGCGGCCGGCGAACCCTGGCTGCACGAACTGCGCGCCGGACAGACGCTGCGCATTCTCGATCTCGAAGGCAATCAGGCGGTCGATACGCTGTTCTACAGCCTCGCCGATCCGCGCGAGCGCTTCGACCCGCAACGCACGTTGCGCCGGCAGGGAAGCCTTTATCTCACGACGGGCACGGTGCTGTATTCGAATCTCGGCAAGCCGATGCTCACGATCGTCGCCGACACGTGCGGGCGTCACGATACGCTCGGCGGCGCGTGCGCGCAGGAAAGCAACACCGTGCGCTACGCGCTGGAAAAGCGCCACATGCATAGCTGCCGGGACAACTACCTGCGTGCCTGCGCGCACGACGGCCGCCTGTCGAAGCGCGATATCGGCGCGAACATCAACTTCTTCATGAATGTGCCGGTGACCTCGGAAGGCGGTCTCACGTTCGAGGACGGCATCTCGGCGCCGGGCAAGTACGTCGAACTGCGCGCGGAAATGGACGTCATCGTGCTGATTTCCAACTGCCCGCAACTGAACAACCCGTGCAACGCCTACAACCCCACGCCCGCGGAGTTGCTGATATGGAACTGAAGCGCATCCGCCTTTGGCTCTACTACGTGCTGCTGGTCCGTTCCGGCCGCTGCTGCACGCTCACGCGCGAACAACTCACGCACGCCGGGCGCTGACGCGTACCTCTGCCGTGCATGCTGCCGCGGACGACCTCGGCATGCATCTCCCACGTGGCGGGACGACCCGCCGATGAATCCAGTCATCTCATGTTCGAGAAAATCCTGATCGCCAATCGCGGCGCCATTGCGTGCCGCATTCTCAGAACGCTGCGTGAACTCGAGGTAACCGGGGTCGCCGTGTATGCCGAAGCGGATCGCGCGAGCCTGCACGTGAGCGAGGCGCCCATCGCGCACGCGCTCGGCGACGGTCCCGCGTCGGCCACCTATCTCGACATCGACAAGATCCTCGACATCGCGCGCCGCGAGGGCGTTCAGGCGATTCATCCGGGCTACGGGTTTCTCTCGGAGAACGCGGCTTTTGGCGAAGCATGCGAAGCGGCGGGCATCGCGTTCATCGGACCGACGCCCGAGCAGTTGCGCGCGTTCGGCCTCAAGCACACGGCCCGCGCCATCGCCGCAAAAGAGCGGGTACCGATGCTGGAGGGCACCGGCCTGCTCGACGACCTGCGCGCCGCACTCGCGGCGGCCGCGGCGATCGGTTATCCGGTGATGCTCAAAAGCACGGCGGGCGGGGGCGGGATCGGCATGCGGGTGTGCTGGAACGCCGACGAACTCGGCGCGCATTTCGACGCGGTCAAGCGCCTCGGTCAGAACAATTTCAGCGACGCCGGCGTGTTCCTCGAAAAATACATCGAGCGGGCGCGGCATCTGGAAGTGCAGGTATTCGGCGACGGCCGCGGCGACGTGATCGCGCTCGGCGTGCGCGACTGCTCGGTGCAGCGGCGCAACCAGAAAGTACTGGAGGAGACGCCTGCTCCCGGTTTGCCGGACGGCATGTCGCAAGCCTTGTGCGAGGCCGCGATCAAGCTCGCGAAAGCGGTGCGTTACCGCTCCGCCGGCACGGTGGAATTCGTCTACGACAGCCTCGCGCGGCAATTCTATTTTCTCGAAGTGAATACGCGCCTGCAGGTCGAGCATGGCGTGACCGAACAGGTGTGGGGCGTGGACCTGGTGCGCTGGATGATCGAACTGGCGGCCGGCACGCTCGCGCCGTTGCACGAACTCGCGGCGGGTCTGGAGCCGCGCGGTCACGCGATTCAGGCGCGGCTCTATGCCGAGGATCCGGGCCGCGACTTCAAGCCGAGTCCGGGCCTGCTGACCGACGTTGCGTTTCCTCCGGCCGAGGGCCGCGCGCTGCGCATCGATACGTGGATCGATGCGGGTTGCGAAGTGCCGCCATATTTCGATCCGCTGCTGGCGAAGCTGATCGCCTGGGCGGCGACGCGCGACCAGGCCCGCCACGCGCTCGCCGACGCCTTGGGGAACACGCGCCTCTATGGCATCGAGACGAACCGCGACTACCTGCGCCAGATTCTCGACGACCGGCCCTTCGCGTCCGGCGAGCCGTGGACGCGCTGCCTCGAAGGGCTCGCCTATCGGGCGAGCACGGTCGAAGTCGTCAGCGGCGGCCGGCAGACTACCGTGCAGGATCATCCGGGGCGGCTCGGCTATTGGGCCGTCGGCATTCCGCCGTCGGGTCCGATGGACGATCGCGCGTTGCGGCTCGGCAACCGGCTGCTGGGCAACGCCGCCGACGCCGCCGCGCTCGAAATCACGATGAGCGGACCGATCCTGCGTTTCAACACGGATGCGGTCGTCGCCGTGACGGGCGCGAGTTTGCCGCTGACGCTCGACGATATCGAACAGCCTTTGAACACCGCGCTGTTCGTCGCCGCCGGCTCGACGCTCGCGCTCGGCACGATACGCGGCGCGGGCGCGCGTGCGTATCTGTGCGTGCGCGGCGGCTTCGATGTCGCCGTGTATCTCGGCAGCCGCAGCACGTTCACGCTGGGCCAGTTCGGCGGCCACGGCGGCCGAGCGCTGCGCGCCGGCGACGTGCTGCATCTTCAGCCGTTGCGGGACAAGCGTGCGGGCGCTGCGCTCGCCCACGTCCCGGCGCTGGCGGCGGTGCGCACGCTGCGCGTGATCTATGGTCCGCACGGCGCGCCCGAATACTTCAGTCCGCGTTATATCGAACGGTTTTTCGACACCGAATGGGAGATCCATTTCAACTCCAGCCGCACCGGCGTACGCCTGATCGGACCGAAGCCGGAGTGGTCGCGCGAGGACGGCGGCGAGGCGGGCTTGCATCCGTCGAACATTCACGACAACCCGTATGCGGTCGGCGCCGTCGATTTCACCGGCGACATGCCGGTGATCCTCGGACCCGATGGTCCGAGCCTGGGCGGCTTCGTGTGTCCGGTGACGATCATCGAGGCCGATCTGTGGCAGATCGGCCAGTTGAAGGCGGGTGACAAGCTGCGCTTCGTGCCGGTCCAGATCGCCGAGGCGCGCGAGGCGATGCGCCGGCGCGAGCACGAACTGCGGACGCTCGAATGCGACGCACAAGCGGCGGAAGCGGCTGAAGCGACACAAGCGGCCACCACACCGCACGCGCCCCTCACGTCGCCGATCGTCCTCGATACCGGCGCGGATCGCGAGCGCCTCGTCGCGCGCGTGTCGGGCGATACGCATCTGCTGCTCGAAATCGGTCCCACCGAACTCGATCTCGTGCTGCGTTTCCGCGGTCATGCGCTGATGCAGTCGCTGCAAGCGCTGGCGTTGCCGGGCGTGATCGATCTGACGCCGGGTATCCGTTCGCTGCAGATTCACTATCGGCCCGACAGCCTGCCGCTCGCGCGCTTGCTCGCGATCGTCGAGCGTGCATGGCAGGACGTGCTGTTGCAGAAGGACTTGCGCGTGCCGTCGCGCATCGTGCATTTGCCGCTGTCGTGGGACGATCCCGCGTGCCGGCTCGCGATCGACAAATACATGACGACGGTGCGCAACGATGCGCCCTGGTGTCCGAGCAACCTCGAGTTCATCCGCCGCATCAACGACCTCGATTCGATCGACGCGGTCAAACGGATCGTCTTCGACGCCAGCTATCTGGTGATGGGTCTCGGCGACGTGTATCTCGGCGCGCCGGTCGCCACGCCGCTCGATCCGCGCCACCGGCTCGTGACGACCAAGTACAACCCCGCGCGCACGTGGACGGCGGAGAACTCGGTGGGAATCGGCGGCGCGTATCTGTGCGTGTACGGCATGGAGGGGCCGGGCGGCTATCAGTTCGTCGGCCGCACGCTGCAGATGTGGAACCGCTATCGCGACTTCGCGGATTTCGCGGGGCGGCCGTACCTGCTGCGCTTCTTCGACCAGATCCGTTTTTACGAAGTCAGCGCCGACGAACTGCTGCGCATCCGCGCGGATTTTCCGCTCGGCCGATACCCGCTGAAAATCGACGAGAGCATGCTGTCGCTGGCGGACTATCAAGCGTTTCTCGCGCGCGAAGCCGCCGGCATCCAGGACTTCCGCGCGCGTCAGCAAGCCGCGTTTCAGACCGAGCGCGAGCGTTGGCGCGAAGCCGGGACAACGGAAGCGTCCTTCGATGCGCCTATCGCCGAGGGCGCCGAACCGGCGCCGCTGAAAGACGGCGAAGTGGCGGTCGAGAGCGAGATCGCCGGCCGCCTGTGGCAGGTGAGAGCGGCGTCGGGCGACACCGTCGCGGCGGGCGACGTGCTGCTCGTGATCGAGTCGATGAAGATGGAGATTGCCGTGTGCGCGCCGTGTGCGGGAACCGTCGGCGAGATTCATGTGGCGCCCGGCTCGCCGGTGCGCGCGGGGCAGCGTGTCGCCGTCATCGAACGTATTTGAATTGGACCATTCGGGGAACCCACTCATGTCTTCATTCGATTTGCGCCTCTCCACGCTGCGCGCCGCCTACCGCGCGAAGACGCTCACGCCGCGCCAACTGATCGGCGATCTGCTGGCGAAAGCCGCGGCGCTCGATCCCGAGTTTCATCTGTTCATCCGCCTTCTGGACGACGCCGAACTCGCGCCCTACCTGGACTGGCTGGAGACCCAGCAGATCGATGCATTGCCGCTCTACGGCATTCCGTTCGCCATCAAGGACAACATCGATCTCGCCGGCATTCCGACCACGGCGGCGTGTCCGGCGTTTGCCTATACGCCGGCGGAATCGGCGACGCTGGTCGCGCAGTTGATCGCGCTGGGCGCCGTGCCGCTCGGCAAGACCAATCTCGACCAGTTCGCCACCGGCCTGAACGGCACGCGCTCGCCCTACGGCAAGTGCCGCAACAGCGTGCATCCCGACTATCCGTCGGGCGGATCGAGCGCGGGCTCGTCGCTGGCGGTCGCGCTGGGCCTCGCGAGCTTCGCGCTCGGCACCGACACCGCCGGCTCCGGCCGCGTGCCCGCGGGACTGAACAACCTCGTCGGACTGAAGGCGACCAGGGGATTGCTGTCGACGGCCGGCGTCGTGCCGGCCTGCCGCACGCTCGATTGCGTGACGTACTTCACGGCCACCGCGCACGAGGCCAGCGAACTGCTCGCGTTGACCGCGCGGCCCGATCCGCGCGATGCCTACAGCCGAAGGAATCCGCAGTGGAACGACGCACGCGCGTTCGGCACGCCGACGAAGTTCCGCTTCGGCGTGCCGTCGGCACTCTATTTCGCGGACTGCGCGGAAAGCCCCGCGCTGTTCGCAGCGGCGCGCGCGATACTCGAGGCGGCGGGCGGTGAAGCCGTCGACATCGACTTCGCACCTTTCGTCGAAGCGGCAAAACTGCTCTATGAAGGTCCGTGGGTCGCGGAGCGGTACAGCGTCGTAGGCGAGTTGCTGGAGGCCGACGCGGATGCCGTGCTGCCGGTCATTCGCGACGTGCTGGCGCGCGCGCCGGGCGCGAGCGCTGTCGAACTCTTTCGCGCGCAATACCGCCTGCAGGCGTTGAAGGCTGTCTGCGATGCCGCGCTCGAACCTTTGGACTTCGTGCTCACGCCGACGTATCCGCGGCCCGTCACGCTGGCGGAACTGGAGCGCGACCCGATCGGGCCGAACTCGCTGCTCGGCTACTACACGAACTTCATGAACCTGCTCGACTATGCGGCCGTCGCGACGCCGACCGCGTTCATGGCGAACGGTTTGCCGTGGGGCGTGACCGTGTTCGGCCGCGCGTTCACGGATCAGTATCTGTTGAGCGTGGCCGACACGTTGCAGCGCATGAGCGGTGTTGAATGCGTCGGGCACGGCAAGCCCGATACCGATACGAGCGAGCGCTCGGCGGCGCTCAACGATCGGGTGCGCGTCGCGGTGTGCGGCGCGCATATGCAGGGTTTGCCGCTCAATCGTGAACTGGTGTGCCGCGGCGCACGCCTGATAGCGGCGACGCACACA
This sequence comes from Paraburkholderia sp. DD10, assembly GCF_049177125.1. NCBI lineage: Bacteria > Pseudomonadati > Pseudomonadota > Betaproteobacteria > Burkholderiales > Burkholderiaceae > Paraburkholderia > Paraburkholderia sp. DD10. The sequence goes on from NZ_CP185393.1 coordinate 82,519, forward strand.
GCGCCGAATTACCGGTTGGCCGCGCTGGCGGCCACGCCGGGCGGTACGAGTCGGCCCGGTATGTGGCGAGTGTCGGACGGCGGCAGGGCGATCGCGGTGGAGGTCTGGGAGATGCCGAGCCTGGAGTTGGGTTCGTTCGTCGCCAGCATTCCCTCTCCGCTTGCGCTGGGGAAGGTTGAGCTGGCGAATGGCGAGTGGGTCACCGGCTTCGTGTGCGAAAGTTTCGGGGTGGACTCCGGGACCGACATCACCGGGTTCGGCGGTTGGCGCGCGTGGCTTGCCGGTGAGCGCGCATGACGCGTGCGTGGGCCGGCAAGCCGCTGCTGTCAGGTCACACGAAGCCGTTGGGATTCGACGACTGCCAGCGCCAATGGTCCGCGCACATCCGCTCGATGCCGAACTGCGCGCGCCAGCCGAGGATTTTCTCGGCCGCAGCCGGATCGGCGAAACACGAAGCCACGTCGCCGGGGCGGCGCGCGACGATCTCGTACGGCACCGGCTTGCCCGAGGCTTTTTCGAACGAGCGCACCACGTCCAGCACGCTATAGCCCTGGCCCGTGCCGAGATTCACCACGAAGCTCGCATCCTGGGTGACGAGCGCGTCGAGCGCGGCCAGATGCCCGCGTGCGAGGTCGACCACATGAATGTAGTCGCGCACGCCCGTGCCGTCCGGCGTTTCGTAATCGCCGCCGAACACGCGCAACTTCTCCAGCTTGCCGACCGCCACTTGCGCGACATAGGGCATCAGATTGTTCGGAATGCCGGCGGGGTCCTCGCCGATCAAGCCACTCTCGTGCGCGCCGACCGGATTGAAGTAGCGCAGCGTCGCGATCCGCCATGAGGGATCGGCCACTTCGAGATCGCGCAACACCTGCTCCGCGATCAGCTTCGACTGGCCATAAGGGTTGGTGGCCGACAGCGGAAACGATTCGTCGATCGGCGAGCTTTTCGGCACGCCGTACACCGTGGCCGACGAACTGAACACGAACTGCTTGACGTTGCGATCGCGCATCACGCCGAGCAAGGCCAGCAAACTGCCGACGTTGTTGCTGTAGTACTCGATCGGCTTCGCCACCGACTCGCCCACCGCCTTGAGCGCGGCGAAGTGAATCGCGCCCGTGATCGGATGCGCGTCGAAAATGCGGTTGAGCGCCGCTTCGTCGCGCGCGTCCGCTTCGTAAAAGCTCACCGCGCGGCCGGTGATCCGCTCCACGCGCCGCAGCGATTCGCGGTTGCTGTTCACGAGATTGTCGATTACCACGGCGTCGTAACCGCCGTTCAGCAGTTCGACACAGGTGTGCGAGCCGATGAAGCCCGCGCCGCCCGTTACCAGAATCGTGCCCTTCGTGGTCATTCTGTTGCTCCGTTAAAGTAAAACGCCCGTCATTTTTTGCACCAGGTCCTTGTACGTCTCGACGACCACGCGTTCGTCGAATTCTTCCGCGACTTTCTTGCGGCCGCGTTCAGCCATTGCGCGGCGCTCGGCGCCGCTCATGTCGAGCATCCGCGCGAGCCGCGCCGCGAGACTTTCCGCGTTGCGCACCTCGCACAGCAATCCGTTGACGCCGTCGGTCACCACTTCGCGGCAGCCCGGCACGTCGGTCGCGACGATGGGCCGGCCCATCGCCGATGCTTCCATCAGCGTGCGCGGCACGCCTTCGCGATACGACGGCAAGACGACGCAATCCGCCTCGGCGATGACAGGCCGCACGTCGTGCGCCTCGCCGAGATAGTCGATGATGCCTTCCTGTTGCCACGCCGCGACTTCGGCGTGCGTGATCGCGCTCGGATTGTCGACGCCCACCGGACCGAGCAGTTGGAACCGCGCGTGCGGATAACGTTCACGCAAGCGCCGCGCGGCTTCCACGTATTCGCCGACGCCCTTGTCCCACAACAGCCGGCCGATCAGCACGAACCGGAATTCGGCGCGCTCGGGCAAGGGCGTGAAGGCGAATTGCTCCAGATCGACGCCTTCCCCATGCAACAGCCGCGCACGCTCAGGATGCACCAACAAATTCTGCTCGACAAACGCTCTCTGATCGTCGCGATTCAAAAACCAGATTTCGCGCGGGAAACGGAACGCGAAACGATACAGCTTCTTGGCGACCTGGGCGGCGCGGCTGTGCTGGATGAATACGTAGCCGAGGCCGGTAGTCACCGCAACCGACTGCACGCCCGCGAGCTTCGCCGCGATCGAGCCGTAGATGTTCGGCTTGATCGTATAGTGAAACACCACGTGCGGGCGGATGGTCCGGTATTGCCGGTAGAGCGCGACCAGCGTGCGCAGGTCGTCGCGCGGATTGGTGCCTTTCGACGCCACCGGCAATTCGATGCAGCGGCAGCCCATTGCCGTGAGCAGCTCGAACGTGCGATCGCGCGGCGCGAGCACCGTCACGTCGACGCCGCGCCCCACCAGCATGCGAATCAGCCCTTGCCGATACGTATAGATTGCCCAGGCGGTGTTACACACGAGTGTAATGCGCAGCGCGGGCGTCGACTTCAGGACAGGCTTCATGCGGGAACGGGCTCGGCGGTGAATGGGACGGCGAATCGGGCGTTGAATGGAGAATGAATCGTTCACGGGCTAATGGCTCGCACGGGGCGCGAGCAAGCCGCGCTTGACCCGCTGCAACGCGCGGTAGGGCGTCACCAGATGCAGCAGATTCTTGGCGAGGCCGAGCCAGTCGTAGAAATTGGCGGCGTTGAAGTAACGCAGTTGCAGCCGCAATGTCGAGCTCACCTGGCGGCGCCTTCGGGTCGCGCTGATGCCGCCTTCGTTCAACTCGTAGTAAAGGCCGAGTTCCGGCAGGTTCGCGCAGTCATAGCGCTCCATCAGACGCACGAACAGATCGAGGTCCTCGGCGGCATGGTAGTCGGCGCGATAGTTGCCGACCGCGCGCACGGCGTCGATGCGCAGCATCATCGAAGGATGTGCGAGGCATGAGCGGAAGAAGCGCAAGCGCCGGATCGCGTTCGGTTCGGCGGGCGGCGTCAGCATGAAGAGCGGCTTGCCTTCGCGCGTGACGACTTGCGTCCACATGCCGAGGCCCGCCACGCGCGGATGCAGTTCCATGAACATGCGCTGCCTCGCGAGCCGTTGCGGCACGCTGCGGTCGCCCGCGTCGATGCGTGCCGCGTAGCGAAAGCCGCGCTGCGCGAGGGCGTCGATGCCGGTTTGCAACGCGCGCTCGATGCCGCCGTTGCGCGGCATGCGCAGCACCTCGATGTGCATGTTGGGGATCGCCGGCGCGACGATCGGCGGCGTGCTGCCGTCGTCGACGATCATCACGTGAATCGGCGCGCTCTCGCTGAACGAAGCCAGCGTGAGATCGACGTCGGCCTGGCCGTTGTAGGCGGGCATGAGCACCGCGACGTCGTCGAGCGAAACATGCGCGGCGGATGAATTCGTCATGGGCGCAATTTGAAACGAATGTAATAAAGATTAACCGACACGGCGGCCAGATAACCGGCGGCAAGTCCCACGAGCGGGCCGTAAGCCCCGAGCCGTGGGATCGCCAGCAGATTCACCACGAACGCGACGGCCAACGCCAGCAGCCATTTCGTGAGCAACACGAATTTGGCCTGATATTTGAGCACGATAAGATTGCTGACCGCCTCGATGCCGGCCGGCACCGAAAGCCACACGGCCCAGCGAAAAATCTCGATCGCGCCTTCGAAGCCCGGTCCGAACACGCGGCGGATGATGAACCCGGCCAGCAGATCGAGCACGAGCGCGCCGCTCACCATCAACACGGCGGTCAGCGCGCTCAGGCGCCACACGTTGCGGCGCAGTTGCGCGGCGTCCTGCACGCGGTAGATGAAGGCGGGCGCGATGGTCTGCGCGAGCATCAGCGCGAGCATGATCCAGTTTTCGTTCAACTGCTGCGCGGCGGAATAGCGCCCGAGGTCGGCGAACGAAATCGCGCGTTCGAGCATCAGCCGGTCGAGTTTCAGGAACAGATACATGCAGATGAGGCCCAGCCAGAACACCGTGCCCGCGCTCGCGAAATGCTTGAGAAGCGAGCGCTCGACATGCCAGCCGAGCTTGCCGCCATGCCGGCGCGCGTAGTAGATCAGCAGCACGGCGCCGATGGCCGCGGATTCGAGCGCCCACAGCCAGCCGAAGTGCGCGGGCGCCGTCGCCGTGCGCACCAGCAGGTAGACGAGCGCGGCTTTCAGCACCGCCGTGCTCATGCTGGTGAGCAACTGCGGCTTGCTGTACGTCATGCTTTGCAGCCACGCATTGATCACGCCGACGAAGGGCTCGCGAAACAGCATCGTCACCGCGAGACCGGCGAGCATCGCGCCGACGAGCGGCTCGAAGACGTGCAGCACGATGGCGAGCCAGGTGAGCAGCAAGGCTGCGGCCGAGACGTAAAAGCGCAGCGCGAAAGCGCTGCCGAGTACGGTGCCGAGTTGAGCGGGCGGGCGGTTGACGATGGTGGGCACCAGGATTTCGGCGCCGCATACCCAGGTGATGGGCGAGAGCACCAGCAGCAGCGTGTTCGCGTACTGCCATTTGCCGAAGGTGTCCGGGCCGAAGTAACGCGCCACCATGCCGCTGATCAGAATCGCCACGCCGATCTGCGTGAGCCGTTCGAGCCCGAGCCAGATGATATTGGTGAAGGCGCGCGTCACGTCGGGATTGGCGAAGCGCTTGAGCGTCAGCATCCGGTGAGCGCTCGCCGGTTCGCTTCTCCGCGGCGCCCGGATGGCGCGAGTTGCGCGCACGGTGCGGTGGCGATGCGCGTCGCTGCCCACCTGGCCGATCGTCGCGGCAACTTTACAAAGGGAGGGCGTCTAAGCATTAGAATGGCGCTACCAGGCTGGTCCGAAAAGCGCAATTATAAGTTGGAACCGGATCGCTTCCGGCAAGGGTGCATCGCCCGGTATGACAGCTAGTTTTACCGATCATTCGGCGATGTGCCGGTCAAAATTTTCCATTGCACGCAAGTGAGCCAACATGATCTCCAAATCCATTTTCAAGGCGTATGACATTCGCGGTGTGATCGGCAAGACGCTCGACGCCGACGCCGCGCGTTCGATCGGCCGCGCATTCGGCAGCGAAGTGCGCGCGCAAGGCGGCGACGCCGTGGTGGTCGCGCGTGACGGGCGCCTCTCGGGCCCCGAACTGATTCAGGCGCTGTCGGACGGTCTGCGTGCGGCCGGCGTCGACGTGGTCAATGTCGGCATGGTGCCCACGCCGGTCGGCTACTTCGCGGCCAGCGTGCCGTTGCAGCTCGACGGCGGCGAAGGCCGCGTCGATTCGTGCATCGTCGTGACGGGCAGCCATAATCCGCCCGACTACAACGGCTTCAAGATGGTGCTGCGCGGCGCGGCCATTTATGGCGAGCAGATCCTCGCGCTGCATCAGCGCATCGTCGACGAAAACTTTTCGGCGGGCAGCGGCACCTACACCGAGTACGACATCGAGGATGCTTACCTCGATCGCATCGCGAGCGACATCAAACTCACGCGGCCGATCAAGATCGTGGTCGACACGGGCAACGGCGTGGCCGGTGGTCTCGCTCCCAGGCTCTTCAAGAAGCTCGGCTGCGAACTGGTTGAACTGTTCACCGAGATCGACGGCAACTTCCCGAACCATCACCCCGACCCGGCTCACCCGGAAAACCTTCAGGACGTGATTCGCGCGCTGAAGGAAACCGACGCCGAAATCGGCTTCGCGTTCGACGGCGACGGCGACCGCCTGGGCGTGGTCACGAAAGACGGCCAGATCATCTATCCCGACCGTCAGCTCATGCTGTTCGCGGAAGAAGTGCTGTCGCGCAACAAGGGCGCGCAGATCATTTACGACGTGAAGTGCACGCGCAATCTCGCCAAGTGGGTGAAAGACAAGGGCGGCGAACCGCTGATGTGGAAAACCGGCCATTCGCTCGTCAAGGCGAAGCTGCGTGAAACCGGCGCGCCGCTGGCCGGCGAGATGAGCGGCCACGTGTTCTTCAAGGACCGCTGGTACGGTTTCGACGACGGCCTGTACACGGGCGCGCGTCTGCTGGAAATCCTCACGCGCGTGGCCGATCCGAGCCAGTTGCTGAACTCGCTGCCGAACTCGAACTCCACGCCGGAACTGCAACTGAAGCTGGAGGAAGGCGAGAACTTCGAACTGATCGCGCGCCTGCAGCAGAACGCGAAGTTCACCGGCGCGGACGACGTCGTGAAGATCGACGGCTTGCGTGTCGAGTATCCCGACGGCTTCGGCCTTGCGCGTTCGTCGAACACCACGCCGGTGGTGGTGATGCGCTTCGAAGCCGATAACGATGCGGCGCTCAGGCGCATCCAGGAAGACTTCCGTCGCGTGATCCTCGCGGAGAAGGCCGACGCGAAGCTGCCGTTCTGAACGCTGTGGCGGTTTCAAGGTAGCAAGCACGCAGCAAGCAGGCAGCAAAGAAGCAGCAAAGAAGCACAACCACGGCGGCGGCGCGGTTCGAACTGAACGCGCGGGCCGCCAGCCAACGCGGCGCGGGTTTCACTTACCGCGCCGCGTTTTTTCATGCCACTTACCTGTGACGCGCTAAAATTGCCGACCTCGTGAGAAAACGCCGGGCCGCCCCGCGGTTTCTCACCCCCTCGGGAGGCCTGGCGCGAAGCGGCAGGTTCGGGGGCTCTCTCAACGCATCTTCGGGCCGGATAACCGGTTTTCCCACTCTTGAGCGCGCAAAAGATTCTGATCGTGAGGGTGTCGTCATTGGGCGACGTCGTTCACAACATGCCGGTGATCGCCGACATCCGGCGCCGCCATCCCGAAGCCCAGATCGACTGGCTCGTCGAAGAAAGCTTCGTCGGCCTGGTCGAACTCGTCAGCGGCGTGCGGCGGGCGATTCCCGTGTCGCTGCGGCGCTGGCGCAAGCGCATCCTCTCGGCCGACAACTGGCGCGAGATCGGCGCGTTTCGCCGCGCGCTCGCCGCCGAGCACTACGATCTCGTGATCGACTGCCAGGGGCTCATCAAGACCGCGTGGGTCGCGAGCATGGCGCGCGGACCGTTGGTCGGCCTCGGCAATCGCACGGACGGCGCCGGCTTCGAATGGCCGGTGCGTTTCTTCTACGGCAAGCGCGTGCCGATCGAGCCGCGCACGCATGTGGTCGAACGCACGCGCCAACTGGTGGCCGCGGCGCTGAACGACCCGCCGCCGCAAGCCACCGACGAGATCGACTTCGGCATCGACACGCGCCGCGCGGCGCTGGCGTTGTCGGAGGCGAAGGTGAATCTGCCGGTGCCTTATGTGGTGTTCGTGCACGCCACCTCGCGCGCCGACAAGCAATGGCCCGATGCCGCGTGGATCGAGTTGGGGCAGTCGTTGGTGCGGCGCGGGGCGTCGATCGTGCTGCCCTGGGGCAGCGAGGCGGAGCGCGCGACGAGCGAGCGGCTCGCGAAGGAATTCGGCGCGGCGGCCATCGTGCCGCCGAAGCTGTCGTTGCCCGCGGTGGTCGGTCTGATCGAAGGCGCCGCGGCGACGGTCGGGGTTGATACAGGTCTGGTTCACATCGCGGCGGCGCTGAAGCGGCCGACAGTCGAGTTGTACAATTTCGCGACCGCGTGGCGCACCGGCGGCTACTGGTCGCCGAACGTCGTCAATCTCGGCACCGCCGGCAAGCCGCCCACGCTGCAAGAGGTCAAATCCGCGCTGGCCGGCTTCGGCCTGTTGTAAAGAACCGGCGCGCCTCGCCTTACGCTCCATCCGTTTTCAAGGGCGACCATGAACGAAACCCAGATCATCGAAGTAGCGAGCGCCGACTGGCACGCACGCAATCTGTCCGTGCCGCGCGAGACGCTGCTTGCCGGCGTCGAACGCGGCAAGGTGCTGTATTTCCCGAACCTGCGCTTTGCGATCGAAGGCGGCGAACAGGCGCTGCTCGACCCCGCGCTCGCCGACCCCAACCGCAAGAACATCAGCCTCGAACCGAACGGCGGCGCGCTGCACGGCGTGGCCGGCGACGCGGTCACGCAATCGGCGGTGCGCGCGCTGATCGCGCGTTATCAGGCCAATGCGCGCACGCTGGTCGATGGACTTTTTCCCGAATACAACGGCAAGCTGCGCGTCGCGCCGACGAGCTTGCGGCTGCATCAGGTCGAAACGCGCCAAACGTCATGGCGTAAGGACGATAGCCGCCTGCACGTGGATGCGTTCCCGTCGCGGCCCAACTACGGCGAGCGCATCTTGCGCGTCTTCACCAACATCAATCCGCATGGCGCGCCGCGCGTGTGGCGCGTGGGCGAACCGTTCGAGGACATGGCGAAGCGCTTTCTGCCGCGCATCAAGCCGCAAATGCCGGGCTCGGCATGGCTGCTGAATCTGCTGCATGTGACGAAATCGCCGCGCAGCGAATACGACCATCTGATGCTGAATCTGCACGACGGCATGAAGGCCGACCTCGACTATCAGAAGTCGAGTCCCCAGGAGACCATGCCGTTCCCGCCGGGCAGCGTGTGGATCTGTTTCTCGGACCAAACCTCGCACGCGGTGATGTCCGGCCAGTTCATGATGGAGCAGACTTTCTTCCTGCCGGTCAAGGCGATGGCGCAGCCCGAATGCGCGCCGCTCGGCATTCTCGAGCGCCTGAAGGGCAGGGCGCTGGTTTGAGCGCCGCTGTCCGTTGGCCGGTTTTGCGCGGCGTGTTCAGGCGCGCGCTCAGCAACGCGGAGCCCCGATGCTGAGGGCGGTTTATAACGCGCTCTGGTGGATCGTCGCGCCGCTGGCGGTGCTGCGTCTTTTGATCCGTTCGCGCAAGGAGCGCGGCTATCGCGAGCATATCGGCGAGCGCTTCGGTTATGCGCGCGGGCGGCTGCCCGAAGACAGCGCGCCGTTGATCTGGGTGCATGCGGTGTCGGTGGGCGAGACGCGCGCCGCGCAACCGCTGATCGACGCGCTGATCAAGGCGCGCCCCGATGCGCGCATCCTGTTGACCCATATGACGCCGAGCGGTCGCGCCACCGGCGAGCAGATTTTCGGCGACCGCGTGTTGCGCAGCTATTTGCCCTACGACATGCCGCATGCGGTGCGGCGTTTCTTGCGGACATGGCGGCCGTCGTTGGGTCTCGTGATGGAAACCGAAGTGTGGCCGACGCTGATCGACGAATGCCGTCGCGCGGACGTGCCGCTGGTGCTGACCAATGCGCGGATGTCGGCGCGCTCGTTCGGGCGCGCGGCGAATTTCGGCCAGGCGGCCAAGGGCGTGTTCGGCGGCTTTGCGCGCGTGCTGGCGCAGAGTCCGTCGGATGCGGAGCGGCTCACCGCGCTCGGCGCGCGCAACGTCGCGGTGCTCGGCAATCTGAAGTTCGACATGAGCACGCCGCCCGAGCTGGCGGCGCGCGGCCATGCGTGGCGTGCTGCGATCGGCGCGCGGCCGGTGTGGGTCGCGGCGAGTACGCGTGAAGGCGAGGAGCAACTGGTGCTGCAGGCGTTCGCGGCGCTCGGCGTCGACGATGCGTTGCTGATCCTGGTGCCGCGTCATCCGCAGCGGTTCAACGAAGTGGCGGCGCTGGTCGAGAAAGCGGGGCTGCGGCTGGAGCGGCGTTCGGGTTGGGCGCCGGCGGCGCAGGTGGCGTCGGGCGCGGGCGTGTTGGGCGACGTGCCTGCGTTGCCCGCTGAAGTCAACGTGCTGCTCGGCGATTCGATGGGCGAGCTGGGTGCTTACTATGCCGCTGCCGATCTGGCGTTTATCGGCGGCAGCTTGTTGCCGCTCGGCGGACAGAACCTGATCGAGGCGTGCGCGGTGGGCGTGCCGGTGCTGATCGGGCCGCACGTGTTCAACTTCACGCAGGCCACCGCGGATGCGGTCGCGGCGGGCGCCGCGGTGCAGGTGCAAGACCCGGCCGATCTGGCGCGGGCATTGCGCGAGCTGTTCAACGACAGGGCGCGACGGCTGGCGATGGGCGGCGCGGCTTCGGCGTTCGCCGCTCGGCATCGTGGAGCGACCGCGCGGACGGTGGATGTGTTGATGGCGGTGTTGCCGGAGTGAGGGGCATCGCTCGCGAGATGCCGTGCGTGGCTCAGGTTTCGAGCGTCGATAAATAATATATTCTGCGAACATCGGGCACGCGCTGCGCTGGCCCTAAGACTTGAACTGTTTCTTCTTCCGCCTGCGATGACGCTCTTCACCGACCTCGGCTTTCAATGGGATCGCGCCGCGATTCCACAAGACATTCCCGCCCATTCGATCAAACGGGTGTGCTTCCGTTTTCATCGAATGCTGCCGGAATTCGTGTGGGACGCGAGTGTGCTCGAAGGCAATCCCTTCACGTTTCCCGAGGTAAAAACGCTGCTCGACGGCGTCACGGTCGGTGGCCGGAAAATCTCCGATCACGAACAGATCCTGAACCTCGCGGAGAGTTCGAAGCATCTGCTGGCCATTGTGCAGACGGGGGCGGTTCGCGCTCGACAAGCCGACGTTTTGCGACCTGCATCGTCTCGTTGCACGTAACGAGACGCTTGAGTGGGGCGTATTCCGAGGAGAAGGCGAGGAAACGCGCTATACACCTGACGTTGCGTTGGGTGAGGCGGGGCGGCACACGCCGTTGCCCACCTTGCCGGGCGCCCCCGAACTGAATCGCGTTTTTGCCGCGGGCGCGCGTGCGCTGACCGATCAGGTGCCCAACGCGTTCGAACGCGGCTGCGCTTTCTTCCTGTTCGGCGCGTTGCAGCAGTTTTTCTTCGACGGCAACAAGCGCACCTCACGTTTCATGATGAACGGCGTGCTGATGTCGAACGGCATCGACGCGATCAGTGTGCCGGCGCAGCGCGCCGGTGACTTCAACGAAAAGATGGTGCGCTTTTATCTGTCGAAAGACGCGACGGAGATGATGGCGTTCTTGCTCGAGTGTCATCCGGGCGAGTAACGCCTCAAACCTTCAACAACCCCTTCGCCTCGATAAACCTCACCACCTCCGCGAGCCCGTCGAGCGCCTTCAGATTGCACATCACGAAGGGCCGTTCGCCGCGCATCTTCTTCGCGTCCGATGCCATCACGTCGAGGTTCGCGCCGACCATCGGCGCGAGGTCCGTCTTGTTGATCACCAGCAGATCCGACTTCGTGATGCCGGGGCCGCCCTTGCGCGGAATTTTCTCGCCGCCCGCCACGTCGATCACGTAGATGGTCAGGTCCGACAGTTCCGGGCTGAAGGTCGCCGCGAGATTGTCGCCGCCCGATTCGATGAACACGATGTCGGCATCGGGAAAACGCGTCAGCATGCGATCGACGGCTTCGAGGTTGATCGACGCGTCCTCGCGAATCGCCGTATGCGGGCAGCCGCCCGTTTCGACGCCCATGATCCGCTCGGCGGACAAGGCGCCCGCCACCGTCAGCAGACGCTGGTCCTCTTTCGTATAGATGTCGTTGGTGATCGCGACGAGGTCGTACTGCTCGCGCATCGCCTTGCAGAGCATTTCGAGCAGCGTGGTCTTGCCCGAGCCGACCGGGCCGCCGACGCCCACGCGCAGCGGCGGCAGTTTCTTCGTGCGGGCGGACGAGTGGGCAGGATGATGAGGTGCGTTCATGATGGATCGTCTTATGAGCGAAAGAGCCGCGAATACTGCGACTCGTGACGCGCCGAGAGAATGCCTAACTGCGGCGCGAAGGTGTTGATGTCGGCGGGCGTCGTCGCCAGGGCGCGCGTGACGGCGGCGTCGATCGGCTCGCGCAGCGCGACGATGATGCGTTGGCCCGCGAGTTGGCCCAAAGGCACGGCCTTCAACGCGGCGGCGGCCTGGTTTTCCACCCAGCTAAAAGCGTAAGCGGCCAGTGCGGCGTCGACGGCCGTGTCGTGCGCGTAGGCGGCGAAGGCGAAAGCCGTGGGCTGCGCGAGCGGCGTCATCGCGGCGAGCGTGTCGCGCCTCGCTGCATCGCCCCATTCGAGCGAGACGCACAGTTGCCGCAGCGACCAGCCCATCTGCCCGGTTTCACGCCTCAATTCCGCCGATTCGCGGCTCGCAAGGAATTCGCTGTTGGCTTGCGCGAGGCCGGCTGCATCATGCGCGCGCCAGCGTTCCATTTGATGCGCGAGAAACGGCAGCTCGCCGTGAGCGAGCACGTCGGTCAGGCCGCTCGCGATCCAGTCGCGGGCCGAGTCCGCGTCGGTGATCAGTTGCGCTTCGATCGCCGCTTCGAGTCCCTGCGAGTAGCTGAATGCGCCGATCGGCAGCGCCGGCGACGCGAGATGCAGCAGCGCCGTGAGTTCAGCGATGCGCATGATGGTGGTGATGCCCGTGGCCGCACGATTCGTCGTGGACGTGATCGCCGTGGTCGTGCGCAGGGTCATGCTCATGCGAATGCTCATGCCCGTGATGCTCACCGAACACCTGCTGCGCCAACGCATAGTCTTCAGCGAACGTCTCGTCGTGACCGTGCTTGTGGCCGCCGCCATACGCGCCCGACTCCGGCTGAAACGGCATCGATACCTGATCGACGGTCGCGCCGATGCGCTTGAGCATATCGGCCAGCACCGGATCGTATTCGAGCTTCAGATAGTCCGCGCCGACTTCCACCGGCGTATGACGATTGCCGAGGTGATAAGCGGCGCGCGTCAGCGTCAACCCATCTTTCGCGCGAACATACAGCACCGCTTCCGGCGCCGCGATCACCCGCACCAGACCGCCGTCGTCGGCGACCAGCACATCGCCGTCGCGCAACACCGTGCCGCGCGGCAACAGCAGCGCGACTTCCTCGCCGTTATCGAGCGTTGCCGCGAGCCGGCTCTTGCGGCGTTCGTCGAACGCGAGCGTCAAGGTCGGCGCGCGCTTCACCAGCACGGGCGCGAGCTTCAGATGCGGGGCAATCAGTTTGTCGATGGTGCGCATGGTCAGAACAGGAAGTAGCGTTGCGCCATCGGCAGCACGGTGGCCGGTTCGCAGGTCAGCAACTGACCGTCGGCGATCACCTGATAGGTTTCCGGATCGACGCTGATGCTGGGGCGCCACGCGTTGTGAATCATGTCCGCCTTCGAGATGTTGCGGCAGTTCTTCACGGCAACGATACGCTTGTTCAGGCCATAGCGCTCGCCGACGCCCGCATCGGCCGCCATCCGCGAGACGAAGGTCAACGACGTGCGCCCGAGCGCGCCGCCGCGCGTCGCGAACATCTCGCGATAGTGGACCGGCTGCGGCGTCGGAATCGACGCGTTCGGGTCGCCCATTTGCGCCATCGCGATCATGCCGCCCTTCAGGATCAGCGACGGCTTGATGCCGAAAAACGCCGGCTCCCAGAACACCAGGTCGGCCCACTTGCCCGGCTCGATCGAACCGACTTCATGCGCGATGCCGTGCGTGATCGCCGGGTTGATCGTGTACTTCGCGACGTAACGTTTCGCACGGAAGTTGTCGTTGCGGGCGTTGTCCTCGGCCAGCGCGCCGCGTTGCACCTTCATCTTGTGCGCGGTCTGCCACGTGCGGATGATCACTTCGCCCACGCGGCCCATCGCCTGCGAATCGGACGAGAGCATCGACAGCGCGCCGAGATCGTGCAGGATGTCCTCGGCGGCGATGGTCTCGCGGCGAATTCGCGATTCGGCGAACGCGATGTCTTCCGCGATCGAGGGGTCCAGGTGGTGGCACACCATCAGCATGTCGAGATGCTCTTCGAGCGTATTGACGGTGTACGGGCGCGTCGGATTGGTGGACGAAGGCAGCACGTTCGCCTCGCCGCACACCTTGATGATGTCCGGCGCGTGGCCGCCGCCCGCGCCTTCCGTGTGATACGTGTGAATCGTGCGGCCCTTGAACGCGGCCACGGTCGCTTCGACAAAACCGGCTTCGTTCAGCGTGTCCGTGTGAATCGCGACTTGCGTGTCGGTGTCGTCGGCGACGGAGAGGCAGTTGTCGATCGCGGCCGGCGTCGTGCCCCAGTCCTCGTGCAGCTTCAAACCGATCGCGCCCGCCGCGATCTGCTCGAGGGCCGGTTGCGGCTGGCTCACATTGCCCTTGCCGAGAAAGCCGAGATTCATCGGATAGCCGTCGGCCGCTTGCAGCATGCGTTCGAGATGCCACGGCCCCGGCGTGCAGGTCGTCGCGTTGGTGCCGGTCGCGGGGCCGGTGCCGCCGCCGAGCATCGTCGTCACGCCGCTCGCGAGTGCTTCCTCGATCTGCTGCGGGCTGATGAAGTGAATGTGCGTGTCGATGCCGCCCGCCGTGACGATCAGGCCTTCGCCGGCGATCACCTCGGTGGCCGCGCCGATCGCAATCGTCACGTTCGGCTGGATGTCGGGATTGCCCGCCTTGCCGATCGCGGCAATGCGGCCGTTCTTGATGCCGATGTCGGCCTTGACGATGCCCCAGTGATCGAGAATCACCGCGTTCGTCACGACGGTATCGACCACGTCGGCATGCACGCGTTGCGACTGGCCCATGCCGTCGCGAATCACTTTGCCGCCGCCGAATTTCACTTCTTCGCCGTAGGTGGTGAAGTCGCGCTCGACTTCGATCAGCAGTTCGGTATCGGCGAGGCGCACGCGGTCGCCGGTGGTGGGGCCGAACATTTCCGCGTATGCGCGGCGGCCAATGCGTAGGGTCATGGTGTGGATCCGGAAATGAGCGGGGCGGTCAGGGCAAGCGCGCGCAAGCGGCGCATCACAGCTTGCCCATCACCTTGCCGTTGAAGCCGTAGACGACGCGATCGCCCGCCAGTTCGACCAGTTCGACGGTGCGTTCCTGACCCGGCTCGAAGCGCACGGCGGTGCCCGCCGCGATGTTGAGGCGGAAGCCGCGCGCCGTTTCGCGGTTGAAGGCGAGCGCCGCGTTCACTTCGTAGAAGTGATAGTGCGAGCCGATCTGCACCGGCCGGTCGCCGGTATTCGACACCACCACGGTGACGGTGGCGCGGCCCGCGTTGAGTTCGTGTTCGCCGTCGTCGATCAGGAGTTCGCCGGGAATCATGGAGCCTGCCTGTTAGGGGATCGGGTGATGAACGGTGACGAGCTTGGTGCCGTCGGGGAAGGTGGCTTCGACCTGGATGTCGGGGATCATCTCCGGCACGCCTTCCATCACGTCGTCGCGCGTGAGCAGCGTGGTGCCGTAGTGCATGACCTCGGCGACGGTCTTGCCGTCGCGGGCCGCTTCCATCAGCGCGGCGGTGATGAAGGCGATCGCTTCCGGGTAATTCAGTTTGAGGCCGCGTGCGCGGCGCCGTTCGGCGAGCAGCGCGGCGGTGAAGATCAGCAGCTTGTCCTTCTCGCGGGGTGTCAGCTTCATCGAGTCAGCTTCGTCGAATGGGTGCGTTGGATTGCGCCGGGCCTGGGCGGGGCCGGCTGTGGCAAGGTTAGGCGCTGCGTGTCATGGCCGCGATCGCATGCTACGCACGGGATGCGGCCACGACAAGTGCAATGCCGGATAAGCCCGCCACGCTATCAAGTTTGGCTAACGACGCGCTTACAGATCGGTCGGCAGCGCCGCGCCGAACCACTTCTTCGACATCGTGTTGAGCGTGCCGTCCTGCTTGGCTTGCGCGAGCGCGGCGTTCACTTTCTGCTGCAGGCGCGCTTCGTTCTTGTTCATGCCGACGAAGCACGGCGAATTCTTGATGACGAACTTCGGCTCCGGGCGGCGCGGCGGATTCTTCGCGAGAATCGCGGCGGCGACGATATTGCCGGCGGCGATCAGTTGCACCTGGCCGGACAGGAACGCGGCGATGGTCGCGTTGTTGTCCTCGAAGCGCTTGATCGTGGCGTTCGGCGCCATTTGCGTGAGACCGATTTCCTCGAGCGCGCCGCGCGTCGCGCCGACCGTCTTGCCGGTGAGATCGGCGGGGCCGGCGACCTTGACGTCGGCGGGACCGAACACGCCCTGGTAATACGGCGCGTAGGCGGTCGAGAAATCGATGACCTTCTCGCGATCCGGCGTCTTGCCGAGCGACGAGATCACCAGATCGACCTTGCCGGTTTGCAGATACGGAATGCGGTTCGCGCTGTTGACGGGCACCAGTTCGAGCTTCACGTTCATCGACTTCGCGAGCAGGGCGGCGGTCTCGATGTCGTAGCCTTGCGGCTTCATGTCCGCGCCGACCGAACCGAACGGCGGATAGTCTTCCGGCACGGCGACTTTCAGCACGCCGGCCTTGGCGATGTTGTCGAGCGTGTCCGCGTGAGCGGCGGGCGCATTGAGCGCGAGGACGGGCGAGAGCAGCAGTGCGGCGAGCCAGGCGCGACGCGCGGGGCGAAGAGTCGATCGGTTCATGTGATGTGAGCGGTGGTGGTGGCGGCAAGCCGGTCGGCTGCCGTCAGGACGCGGCAGCATCGTGACGGTTCTCAACGCAAGGTGTGTGCCATGCCGGTGCAGCATGCGCTTGCTGGACGTAAGGCGCGGCCGCGCACCGGGTTGGGGCTCGCGAATGCCTCGGCTTGGTGCGCTGCTGTGCTTACGGCGGTGAAAGGCTCGATGCAGCGGCACGAGCCATGAAGCGAATCAGGTGGACCAGATTCTTAGCGGCACCGCATCGACACCATGCACGACCGGCCTGAGTTGAAGCCAGCACGTCGTCAACGCGTTTTGCAGCGTCTCCATGGAACGCGACACCGCTCGCACGAGTAGCACGCCTTGCGTGACGCAGGAGGCCGCCGCGCGCAGCGTATCGTCGAACGGTAGTTGCGCGGTGAGCGCTTCGGCGAGCGCATCGTCGCAAGCGGCGCCGAGCGCCCACAGCGCGCCATATGCCGGAAAGCCGGCCAGCCCTTGCGCGGCATCGCGCAGCGGATCGTCGGCGGTGAGGCTCGCGCGTTCGAGCCACAGCAGTTCGCCATTCGCGCCCACGATGCGCGACACCGCCTGCAAGCGTCCCGCCGACCACCGCTCACCGGCCGCTTGCCGCCCGAGTTGCGTCGCATCCCAGCCGAGGGCGGTCGCGCCTTCGCTCAGTGTCAGCGAGAAATCGAGCATCGCGTTCGCGTGATCGAAAACGATATTGTTCTGCGGCAGCCAGTCGAGCCTCGCGTGCTCGCCGACGCGCACGGCGATGGTTTGCTGCGCGGCGCGTCCATTGGACTTGTACCACTTGGTCGCGCCAGGCGTGGTGATGACGGCATGCGCGCCGGCGCCGACGGCCACGTCGATATCGAGCTGATCGCCGCCCGCGATGCCGCCTGGCGGATGCACGATCACCGCATGACAGATCGCATGGCCTTCGGGATAGAGCGGCCGTTGCACGCGCAGCGGTCCATCGTGCAGCCGATGCTTGAGCGTGGTGCGTTGGTCGTGCTTGACGAAGCCGAGTTCGAGACGCGCGCGCCATTGCGAATGGGCGCCGGCTTGGGTGCCGGATTGCGTGCCGGTTTGCGTGTCGGCTGGCGCGCTCGCGAGCGTGATGTGGTTTTCGTGAAGCGACATGCGAATGGACTTGCGGTGGACGGAGTGAGGCGGAGCGTGCCTATGCGAGTGAGCCGCGTTGCCCCGGCATGCGGCGAGAATAGCACGCGGGTTGGCTCATATCCGTCACACGGCGATGAGTGTGCGCACGCCGTCCGCGTCCATGTTGGCGCCTTCGCCGCCCGCGATGATTTCACCGCGGCTCATGACCCAATAGCGGTCCGCGATGTCTTTCGCGAAGTCGTAATACTGTTCGACGAGCAGTACCGTCATGCCCATTTCCTCGATCAGTTGACGCAGCGTGCGGCCGATGTCCTGAATGATCGACGGCTGAATGCCTTCGGTGGGTTCGTCGAGAATGAGCAGTTGCGGATCGCTCATGAGCGCGCGGCCGATCGCGAGTTGTTGTTGCTGACCGCCGGACAGATCGCCGCCGCGACGGGTGCGCATGTCCTTCAGGACGGGGAATAGTTCGTAGATGCGGTCGGGGATTTTTCTTGGGGCTTTTTTGCTGGCGGCGCCCACTAGCAGGTTTTCCTCGACCGTTAGCCGCGGGAAGATGTCGCGGCCTTGGGGGACGTAGGCCAGGCCTTTTTCTACTCGCGAGTAGGTGGGGAGTTTGGTGATGGGCGTGTCACGCCAGGTGATCGAGCCGCTTTTGGTTTGGACTACGCCCATCAGGCATCTCAGCAAGGTTGTCTTGCCTACGCCGTTGCGGCCCAATAGGACTGTTAGTTTGCCGGCTGGCACTGTGAGCTTCACGTCTCTTAGGATGTGGCTGCCGCCGTAGTACTGGTTTAGGTTTTGTACTTCTAGCATTTTTTGAACGTCCGTTGGGGTGGGGTTTTTGCTGTGGTGGCCTTTGCTTGATTTGTTTGTGGTCTCTTGATTTGTTAGTGGTCTATTAGCGTTGCCCCTGTGCGGGGCGGCACCTACTTTTCTTTGCCGGCCGCAAAGAAAAGTAGGCAAAAGAAAGCGGCTCAAACCGCTAACTTTTAAGTGGGTCCCCTGGCTTGGAGGGGATCGTGGTGCATCTGGAATCCGTGCTCTCGCACACTCCGCGTTCGTGACAAAGCAGTCATTCTTCCGGCGACGCTGCGCGCGCCGTCGCGGTGCTTCATCAAACCCCGCGGCGCTCTTGGGGTTAAGTGGTACTTCGTCGAACCATGCGGCGCTTTTGGGGCTAAGCGGTGCTTCATCAAACCCCGCGGCGCTCTTGGGGTTAAGCGGTACTTCATCGAACCATGCGCTGCTTCTGGCGCTAAGCGGTACTTCATCAAATCACGTGCAGCTTCTGGGGCTAAGAAGCTGTTGCGAAATTAGTTAAACCAAGGCTTGAGGCGCGTCCAGCAAATCAAGGCGCAAGCTAACGAGAGGAAAGCCTCGTGGATATGGGCGTAGCGTTCATAGCGAATCTTCAGGCGTCGAAACGAGTGAAGCCAGGCAATCGAGCGCTCGACTTGCCAACGCGTTTTGCCGAGTCCGCTGCCATGGGGCGAGCCAATTTTTGCGAGCACGGGCGTGATGCCACGTTCGCGCAAGCGCTGCCGATGTGGCTCGGAACTGTAGCCCCGGTCGCCCTGAACGATTTGCGGCTTGTGCAGGGGACGTCCCCGTTTGCCCCGGATATGTGGAATGGCCTGGACCAGTGCATCGAGCTGCGTAATGTCGTGGCGGTTTGCGCCGGTCAGGATGACCGCGAGCGGGATGCCTTGCGCGTCGACGATGAGGTGGTGCTTGCTGCCGAGCTTGCGCCGGTCCGTGGGATTCGGGCCGGTTTTTTTCCCGCCAGCATGGCGCGAATTGATGAGCTGTCGACGATGGCACGCGTTAAGTCGATTTCGCCACGGCGGCGCAGTTCGGCCAGCAGCGTTTCGTGGATACGTTGCCAGACACCGGCCTTCTGCCATGCGACGAGCCGTCGCCAGCAGGCGGTGCCTGAGCCGCAACCCATTTCCTGCGGCAGCAGGTTCCACGCAATGCCCGAGCGCAGCACGAACACGATGCCAGTCAGCACTGCTCGGTCTGGCGTCGGTTTGCGGCCCGCGTACTGGCGATTGCGCGGTGCTCGCGCGGGCAGAAGCGGTTCGATGAGTGACCACAATTCGTCGTCTATGAGTTCTTTAGGCATTGCTTCCTGTCAGGCAAAACAAGACAAGAAGTTAACACCAAGTCAGAAAAGTTAACAGACCCAAAACTTAATTTCGCAACAGCTTCTAAGTGGTGTTTCATCGAACCATGCACTGCTTTTGAGGCTAAGCGAAACTTCGTCAAGTTATGCGCCGCTTCTGGGCTAAGCGGTGCTTCCATTCAACTCGTGCCTGGCTCTGCGCACACATTTAGCGCCACGCCGAGGCGAAGCCGACGGCCCCCACGCGCACAAACGAAGCCGTTGGTTTGCGGGCAGACCCTTCCGCCGAGCGCGGAGCGCGAGGCGGGAAGTATGACTGCCTTGTCACGAGCGCGGAGTGCGCGAGAGCACGGATTCCAGATGCACCACGATCCCCTCCAAGCCAGGGGATCCACTTAAAAATTAGCGGTGTGAGCCGCTTTCTTTTGCCTACTTTTCTTTGCGGCCGGCAAAGAAAAGTAGGTGCCGCCCCGCACAGGGGCAACGCTAATAGACCACTAACAAATCAAGTAAAGGCCAAAAAATCAGAGAACAGAAAGACCAGAGAACAAAAAAAACCAGAGAACAAAAAAATCAGCCCTCACCTCCCAAGATAAGACTCAATAACAGTCTCATCCCTCTTCACCTCATCCAAACTCCCATGCGCCAAAACACGCCCTTCGGCCATGACAGTAACCTTCCCGGCCTCGCCGGCCAAAGCAGCGACAAACTCCATATCATGCTCGACAACCATCATCGAACAAGTCCCCCGCAAATGATTGAGCAATTCAGCCAACCGCATGGTCTCGTCATCAGTCATCCCAGCCGCAGGCTCATCGAGCAACAACAACGCCGGTTGCTGCATCAGCAACATCCCAATCTCGAGCCGCTGCTTCTGCCCATGCGACAACTCGCCGGCCAGCCGCCGCGCCTCACTCTCGAGCCCGATCAACAAAAGCGTCTCTTCAATCCGCGCCTGCGCCTCGCGATCCAACCGCGCCCGTAACGACGACCACCACCCCTTGTCAGCCTTCATCGCCAACTCGAGGTTCTCCCACACGGGATGCTGCTCGAACACCGTCGGCTTCTGAAACTTGCGCCCGATCCCGGCACGCGCAATAGAAGGTTCATTCATGCGCGTGAGATCGATCGACTGCCCCAGAAAAACCTTGCCCGAATCGGGCTCGGTCTTGCCGGTAATCACATCCATCATCGTGGTCTTGCCCGCGCCATTCGGGCCGATGATGCAACGCAGTTCCCCGGCGTCGATGGAAAGCGTCAGCGCATTCAACGCGCGAAAACCGTCGAAACTCACGGTCACGTCTTCAAGGTACAGAATCGTGCCGTGCGAGATGTCGATTTGCCCCGGCACCACCGCGTGCCCCATGCTCGCGACGCCGCTCAACGAATGTTCAGCGGGTTGTTCCGGTAATGCCAAGTCGGGAACCATCGGGTTTTCGTTCATGAACGGTTCCTCTTGCGCGTCACGATGTCGATCAGCCCCATGATGCCGTTCGGCAGGAACAGCGGAACCAGCACGAAAATCAGACCAAGAAAGAACAGCCAGTATTCAGGGAAGTTCGCCGTGAAAAAGCTCTTCGCGCCATTCACCGCGAACGCGCCGACGATCGGCCCGATCAGCGTGCCGCGTCCGCCCACGGCGACCCAGATCGCCATTTCAATCGAGTTGCCCGGCGACATCTCGCCGGGATTGATGATGCCGACCTGTGGCACGTACAACGCGCCGGCGATTCCGCACAAGACGGCGGACACGGTCCACACGAACAGCTTGTACGCGAGCGGGCTGTAACCGAGGAACATCAAGCGCGTTTCGCCGTCGCGCACCGCGGTCACCACGCGGCCGAGCTTCGACGTGACGATTGCCCGCGCGCCGATGAACGCGAGAATCAGCACCGCGAACGTGATCAGCAACAGCGCCGTGCGCGTGCCCGCATGCGTGATCGGAAATCCGCCGATGCGCTTGAAATCGGTGAAGCCGTTATTGCCGCCGAAACCCGTTTCGTTGCGGTAGAACAGCAGCATCGCGGCAAACGTCATCGCCTGCGTGATGATCGACAGGTACACGCCCTTCACGCGCGAGCGGAACGTGAAGAAGCCGAACACCCACGCGACCACCGCCGGCACCAGCACCACCAGCAGCAGCGCGTAGCCGAGATGCTGCGTGCCTTGCCAGTACCAGGGCAGTTGGTGCCAGTCGAGAAACACCATGAAGTCGGGCAGGTCGCTGCCGTATTTGCCGTCGTGACCGATCGAACGCATCAGGTACATGCCGATCGCGTAGCCGCCCAACGCGAAGAACAACGCGTGCCCGAGACTCAGGATGCCGCAGTAGCCCCACACGAGATCGAGCGCGAGCGCGGCGATCGCGTAGCACATGAACTTGCCGGTGATCGTCATCGCGTAGGCGGACAGATGCAGCGGGCTCGTCTCCGGCACCACGAGTGTCGCGAACGGCACGCCGAGGCCGAACACGATGATGAGCGCGATCAGCGCGAGCCACGCGCGGCGCGACAACAGCGCGGGACGCGGCGGCAAGCCGAGCGCGAAGCCGGAATCGGCGCCGCGTCCGGCCGCGGCACGGCTGCCCGCCGTGCCGACGTGGGGCGATGAAGTAGCCGATGTCATCATGCCTCCGCGCTGCGGCCCTTGAGGGCGAACATGCCCTGCGGACGCTTCTGGATGAACAGCACGATCAGCACCAGCACCGCGATCTTCGCGAGCACCGCGCCCCAGAACGGTTCGATCGCCTTGCTGACGAGTCCGAGCCCGAAGCCGCCGATCACCGTGCCGGCGAGTTGGCCGACGCCGCCGAGCACCACGGCCATGAACGAATCGATGATGTAGCTCTGGCCGAGGTCGGGTCCGACATTGCCGATCTGCGACAACGCGCAGCCGCCCAAACCGGCGATGCCCGCGCCGAACGCGAACGCATACGAATCGACGCGCGCGGTCTTCACGCCGACGCACGCGGCCATGCGCCGGTTCTGCGTGACGGCGCGCACGAAGAGGCCGAGGCGCGTTTTAGTGAGCACCGTCCACGCGATGCCGACGACGATCAGCGAGAACGCCAGGATCGCGAGGCGGTTGTACGGCAGGATCAGATTCGGCAGCACGGTCACGCCGCCGCTCATCCACGCCGGGTTCACCACTTGCACGTTCTGCGCGCCGAACAGCATGCGCGTCGCCTGAATCAGGATCAGGCTGATGCCGAAGGTGGTCAACAAAGTCTCCAAAGGCCGGCCGTACAGATGCTTCAGCACCAGCCGTTCGAGCACGATGCCCACCAGCCCCGCCGCGGCGAACGAGGCCGGCACCGCGAGAAGCGGATACCAGTCGAACGCGCCGGGCGCATAGCGCTGAAACAGGTTCTGCACGACGTAAGTGGCGTACGCGCCGATCATCAGGAATTCGCCGTGCGCCATGTTGATGACGCCGATCAGGCCATACGTGATCGCGAGGCCGAGCGCCGCGAGCAGCAGCACGCTGCCGAGCGACAAGCCGGCGAACAGCGTGCCGGCGATCTGGCTGCGGCGCTGGATCGCATCGAGTTCGTCGATGCCGCTTTGCGCGGCCGCGCGGATGCGCTCGTCGGCTTCATTGAAGCTGCCGTCCGGCTTCTTCGCGACGAGCGGGCGCAGCAGTTCGTTCATGTCGAGATCGTGCCGGGCGGCGACCAGTTGCACGGCTTCGAGACGCCTCGCCGGATCGGCGTCGTGCAGGGCGGTCATCGCCCACAGCGTGTCGAGGCGCTTCTTCAGCGCGGGATCGGTTTCCTTCGCGCGGGCCGCGTCGACCAGCGGCTTGATCGCCGGGTCGGGGTTGCGCAGCAGCGCGGCGGTCGCGGCTTCACGGGTCGCCCTGTCCGGCGAATCGAGTTGCAGGCCGGACAGCGCGCCGGCCACTTTCGAGCGCAGCAGGTTGTTCAGCGTGACCGGTTGCGCGTCGCCGGCGGCGACGGTCTTGCCGGTGACCGCGTCGCGCGCGGCGTCGCCGTCTTGCAGCAGCACGGCGCCGGCATCGGTGGCGAGCGCGCTGTCTTCGGAGAGCGCCTTGAGCACCGCGACCGATTCCTTGTCGTGGTTGGCGATCAGCTTGTCGATGGCGGCGGACTTCGCATCGAAGTCGTCGGCGGCGAGCGGCGCGACATCGGCCGGGACGAGCGCGAACGCGGCAAGCGGCGCACCCGCGAGAAGCGCGAGGAGCGCGAGCGCCACGCCGGCGATGGCGCGCCGTGCGCCTGGTCGTACAAACGTCGGAAATGAAAACGCCATGATGGCCTTTGAAGATAAACCAGCGGGGCGGCGCGGCATCGCGCGCGCGAGAGCCGCGGCCGCGACGGGCGCGCCCCTCTGTCGATCACACCGGATCGCCGCGCCGGCCGACTGCGCCCGCATGACGATCCGGCGTGCGGTCAGGCGACGCGCGCGCGCTTCAGGAACGCCGGAATCGAGCTGACCACGTCCGGCTTGCTCGAATTGCCGGCGATGAACGGGCTCCACGGCTGCGCGCGAATCGCGGTCTTGGTGCGCCACACCACGTTGAATTGGCCGTCGGCGCGCACTTCGCCGATCATCACCGGCTTGTGCAGATGGTGATTGCCGTCCATCTCCAGCGTGAAGCCCGACGGCGCGACGAACTGCTGGCCGACCATCGCGACGCGCACCTTGTCCACGTCCGTGCTCTTGGCCTTCTCGACGGCCTGCTTCCACATATGAATGCCGACGAAGGTCGCTTCCATCGGGTCGTTCGTCACGCGCTTGGTGCCGCCCGGCAGATTGTTCTCCTTGACCCACGCGGCCCATTGCTTCTTGAACTTCTCGTTGGCCGGATTGCGTACCGACATGAAGTAGTTCCATGCCGCGAGATTGCCGACCAGCGGCTTGGTATCGATGCCGCGCAGTTCTTCCTCGCCGACCGAGAACGCGACGACCGGCACGTCCGACGCCTTCAGCCCCTGGTTGCCGAGTTCCTTGTAGAACGGCACGTTCGAATCGCCGTTCACCGTCGAGATCACCGCGGTCTTGCCGCCTTGCGAGAAGGTCTTGATGTTCGCGACGATGGTCTGATAGTCGCTGTGGCCGAACGGCGTGTAGACCTCCTGGATGTCGGCCTCCTGCACGCCCTTCGACTTGAGGAACGCGCGCAGGATCTTGTTGGTCGTGCGGGGGTACACATAGTCGGTGCCCAGCAGGAAAAAGCGCTTGGCGCCGCCGCCTTCCGCGCTCATCAGATATTCGGTGGCGGGAATCGCCTGCTGATTCGGCGCGGCGCCCGTGTAGAACACGTTGCGCGACATTTCCTCGCCTTCGTACTGCACCGGATAGAACAGCAGGCCGTTCAGTTCCTCGAACACCGGCAGCACCGACTTGCGCGACACCGAGGTCCAGCAGCCGAACACGACCGCGCACTTGTCCTGCGTGATCAGTTGGCGCGCCTTTTCGGCGAACAGCGGCCAGTTCGACGCCGGGTCCACCACCACCGGCTGCAACTGGCGGCCCATCACGCCGCCGCTCTTGTTGATCTCCGCGATGGTCATCAACGCGGTGTCCTTCAGCGAGGTCTCCGAAATCGCCATCGTGCCCGACAGGGAATGCAGAATCCCCACCTTGATCGGACCGCTGCCGGACTGCGCCTGGGCAAACGGAACCTGACCAGCAAGCGCCAGCGCGCCCGACATGGAGCCGAACTTCAACAGACTGCGACGTTTCATGTGTATCCCCTTGCCATTGATGATGAATGTTTATGGGCGTCGATTTCGGTCAGCGTTGCCTATCCCGTATGACTTGCCGCTCCTGTACTGCAAGGCACATGCCATGCGGCAAGTTCGACTGGAAGTGCGTGCGGTTCACGCTGCGGCGCGGCTGCGAGCGAGGTAAGTTATGCGCGCTGCGGCGCCGTTGTGGTGCACGCGGGGGGCGTGCGCTTCGTTGGGGTGCGTGCCGCGCCGCGACGAGGCGTGCGCATCGGCCAGCGGGCGTCGGCGGTGCATGGCCGCCGCGCGTTTGTGCATGGGCCGCGGTTTGCCTACACTGAAAGGCCAGTCATGCAGGCTTTGCGTGGCACCGGAGCGCGCTGCGTGGACCGGCGTGAATGCCGAAGCATGAACTCCGATCGACATGGGCGCTTTGCAGGAGACATGAAATGACCGAGCACGCCGGCGTCAATCCACCGGATATGTCCGCTTTCTGGATGCCCTTCACGGCCAACCGCCAGTTCAAGAGCGCGCCGCGTCTGCTGGCAAGCGCGAAGGGGATGTACTACACGTCGCACGACGGCCGGCGCATTCTCGACGGTACGGCCGGGCTATGGTGCGTCAACGCCGGTCATTGCCGCGACGAAATCGTGGCCGCGGTGCAGGCGCAGGCGGCCGAAATGGATTTCGCGCCCACCTTCCAGATGGGCCATCCCAAGGCTTTCGAAGCCGCCACGAAAATCGCCCGGCACACGCCTCACGATCTCAAGCACATTTTCTTCGTCAACTCCGGCTCGGAGGCGGTCGATACCGCGCTGAAGATCGCGCTGGCCTATCACCGCTCGCGTGGCGAAGGGCAGCGCACGCGCTTCATCGGACGCGAGCGCGGCTATCACGGCGTGGGCTTCGGCGGCATTTCGGTGGGCGGCATCGCGCCGAACCGCAAGGCGTTTTCCGGCGCACTGCTGCCCGCGGTCGATCATTTGCCGCATACGCTGAACCTCAAGGAGGCCGCGTATTCGAAGGGACAGCCGGCGTGGGGCGCGCATCTCGCCGACGAACTCGAGCGGCTCGTCACGCTGCACGATGCCTCGACGATTGCGGCGGTGATCGTCGAACCGGTAGCGGGCTCGACGGGTGTGCTGATTCCGCCGCAAGGCTATTTGCAGCGGCTGCGCGAGATTTGCGACAGGCACGGCATCCTGCTGATCTTCGACGAGGTGATCACCGGCTGGGGGCGCCTCGGCGCGCCGTTCGCCGCGCAGTACTTCGGCGTCACGCCCGATCTGCTGACGATGGCCAAGGGCACCAACAACGCCGCCGCGCCGATGGGCGCGGTCGCCGCGAGCACGCGGATTCACGATTCGATCGTGAACGGCGCGCCGGGCGGCATCGAGTTTTTTCACGGCTACACCTACTCCGGGCATCCGATCGCCGCGGCCGCGGCTTGCGCGACGATCGATCTATACGAGCGCGAGCAGTTGTTCGAACGGGCCGCGCGGATGGCGCCCGTCTTCGAGAACGCGATTCACGCACTGCGCGGCGAGCGGCATGTGATCGACGTGCGCAATCTCGGCCTGGTGGGCGGGGTGGAGTTGGCGCCGCGTGACGGCGCGCCCGGCGCGCGTGCTTACGACGTATTCGTGCGCTGCTTCGAGAAGGGCGTGTTGACGCGTTATACGGGGGACATTCTGGCGTTCTCGCCGCCGTTGATTATCGAGGAGGCGCAGATCGAGGAGATCTTTGCGACGGTGGGCGAGGTGTTGAGGGAGACGGAGTAGGAGGCGCGCCCACGAAGCAGCGCCTCCCTGATTCATGCGGTTATCAGAACGCGACGAACGGACCGGTCAGCGTGCCGATCTTGCTGTCGCCGATCACCGTGTAGACGCTGCGGCCGTAAAAGAACGGCAAGCCCCACAGGAACCAGCGGCCGGACGACATGGACGCCCCCACGTTGTTGAACGCGGCGTTGCCGGTCGCCGCCAGGTTCAGCGCGTTCTCGATCTGGAAAGGCACCGCAAGCGGCGCACCGGAGCCGGCCGAGGCCTCGATCGTTGCCGACAGGTCGAGCGCGCTCGCCGGCGTGTAGAAATCCGAGGTCGTGGGAATCGCGCTGTCGGCGAAAGCGTACACGTTGGTGCCGCTGTCGATCGCGCTGTAGTTGAACGCGGTGCCCTGGTAATGGGTGGTCAGGAAGCCGTATGTGTCCACCGTGAAGATGTTGGCGTCGGCGGGCAGCGCATTGTTGGCCTGCGTGCCCACGCCGAATATCAGTTCACCCGTGACGGAGGCCTGGCCGCTCGCGGGCACTGCCGGCAAGCGGATGATCGTGCCGTTGTAATCGGCGCTGAATGCGGCAACCGGGTTCATCACTTGCTTTTCGGCCTTCACGCGGGTGCTGACGCACGAGTTCGCCGACGGGCAGTAGTAGTAGTTGCCGGGTATCGCGGTGGTCAACGCGTCCTTGGAATCGTGGACGCCGTGCCCGATGCCCAGGATGCCATTGGCGCCGAGGCTTCGGGCCGTGCTGTAGTCGGCTCCGCCGTGCGCGGTGCAGTCGGACGGCGTGGTGAATGCGCCGTCGCCCATCACCTGGACCGGAATGTTGCTGGCCGTCCTGCTGCCGATCTTGACGTCGGCGCGCTTGACCGAGCCCCAGGTGAAGCCCGAGGCGAACGGCATGCATTCGGCGATCGGGAATGCGCCCGTCGTATCGTCGAGCGCGCCGATTTGCGTGAGCAGTTTCGGGTTGAGCGACTGAAGCGCGCTGGCCGCAATGCGCACGCCGGTCGAACCGGTGTCGACCAGCATGTTGTCGACGGTCACGCATTGCCCCCGACCCGGTTGACCCGGCACGCACACGGTGATCGAGGCCGACAGCATGTTGAGGTTGCCCATCGAGTTGTCGACGCGGATCGGCACCGTATTGTCCGACTCCGTTTTGATGCCCGCCGAGTTACCGTCGTTGTTCGAATTCCCCGAATTGCCGGGGCTGTTGCCGACCCAGTCGGGGGTTGCATTCCAACTGACGGAATTGTTGCCCTGGCCGTCGCCGCCACCAGCGCCGCAGGCCGTCAATATGACGGTGGCGGCCACCGTGGCGACCCGCAGCGTCTTGTTCAATGTGTTCATTTTGTTTTTCCTGATTCGACGGAGGGCTTATTGGAGATCGCCAGGACGCACGCCCGCGGGCATCAGACGAGGCAGGTAAGCCATGCCGAAGAAGCGCCCGAGGCGGCCGGCCGACTCGACGCGAAAATCGTCGTTGCCGTCGATGAGCGGCCCCGTGCCGCGCGCACGGCTGTGACCCGCGCTCACGTAGTTGGGGAAGTAGCTGCCGAGCAGCGCCGTCATGTCCGGGCGGATCGGCCCGTCCCACGTGACGGCGAACACGACGTTGCCAGGCAACACGTATTCGCGGATCGTCACGCCGTTGGCGTCGATCGATTGATGCAGGGTGTAGGACGCCGCGCGCGCGGCCCCGGCCGCTGATGCGCCGGCGACCGACTGCATGGCGCGCGGCGCCGACTGGGAGGAAGCGCCGGCGCTCGGCGCGCCGCCCAACGTTGCATACGAGGAGAGCGGCAACAGCGTTGCGGCCAGTATTGCGAACTTCAAAACGCTCATCACACGGCTCCGGCAAAAAAGGTCGGAGCATGGTGCCTGTGCGCTGGCCGGGAATTCGGGTGAAATTTCGTGGGTGGATGCGCGAAGCGGCGCAATGGCTACGCAGTGTTCGCGACGTTGCGAAGCGTGCAAGGTCGGGCTGCGGCTAGTGAAGCCACAAATAACCGTGCACTGCGCAACGCGGAAAGAGAGGAAGCGGTGAAGAAGAAAGAGACCTACCGCGGCGTCGTCACGTTCGGCATCGTGTGTCGTCCCGACTTGCCCGCCGCGCCTTTGGCCGCCGCACCCGGATGCGGCACCGTCGGCGCCTGGGGCAACGCGGTCAGCGAACCGTTGTCGACCGGCGAGAGCAGTGCGCTCAACTGCAGCACGTCCTGATCGGTGAGACTCGCCGTCGCGGCCTTCAGCTTGAGGCTGTTGATCAGCGTGTCGTAGCGCGCCTTCGCCAGATCGCGGCGTGCGGAAAATAGCTGATCCTGCGCGTTGAGCACGTCGGTATTGATCCGCACGCCGACCTGATAGC
Source organism: Paraburkholderia sp. DD10 (assembly GCF_049177125.1). NCBI lineage: Bacteria > Pseudomonadati > Pseudomonadota > Betaproteobacteria > Burkholderiales > Burkholderiaceae > Paraburkholderia > Paraburkholderia sp. DD10. Next base: position 111,797 of record NZ_CP185393.1, read on the forward strand.
CGAGCAGGTTCGATTCGAGCGACGTGCGCGCCGATTGCTCGGCGGTTTGCAGCGCGCGCACCTGCGCGAGTCCGCTCACCACGCCGAGAAACGCTTGCCGCGCCGAGAGCGCCGCGTTGCGCCGCGCGGTGTCGAGATCGGCGGACGCCTGGTCCTCGAGCGCGAGCGTCTGACGCACGCGGCTTTGCGTCGCGCCGCCGGCAAAGAGCGGGATTGTGACCTGCACGCCGATCGCGCTGCTCGTGTACGAGCCCAGGCCGCCGAAGCCGGCGGCGAGCGGCGGCGTGCCGGCCGCGGGCGAATTCGCGCCGCTGCCGAAACCGCCGAAGTTGCCCGCGCCCGCCGAGCCGAGACTGCTGCGCGAGCGGCTTGCCACCAGATCGACGGTCGGCAGATGGCCGGACCTGGCCTTGGAAGTTTCGCGCTGCGCGCTGTCCAGCGCGATCTGCTTCGACACGACCTGATAGTTGGCGTCGGTCGCGGCGTCGACCCACTGGTTGATGTCCGCGGGCATGGGCGGCGGCAGCGGCGTACCGGCGGCGAGCCCGTCGACATGCTCGACCGGATGCCCGACGATCTGCTGCAGCGCGGCCAGCTTCACCGCGAGATCGTTCTGCGCGGCGATCTCCTGCGAGATCGCCTCGTCGTATTTGGCTTGCGCTTCGTTGGTGTCGGTGATGGTGGTGTTGCCCACCTCGAATGAACGTTTGGCCTGTTCGAGCTGCTGCGCGATCGACGCCTTCTGCGAACGCGCGATCGCGACGCTGTCCTGCGCGGCGAGCGCGTTGAAGTAAGCCTCGCCGAGACGCACGATCAGGTCCTGGCGCGCCTGCGCGAACGACGCCTGCGCCGCATCGACCGCGAGCTTGCCTTGCGCGTAGCCGTACCAGCTATCCACATGAATCAGCGGCTGCGTGAGCGACAGCACATAGCCGTGGCTGTTGCCGTAGGAAGCGGGAAAGCCGCCGCCGAAATCGGTGTTCTGACGGCTCGCGTTGAGCGACGCGGACAGTTGCGGCAGCAGTTTGGCGCGGGCGAGCGGCAGTTCCTCGCTGTTGGCGGCGAGCGCGGCGCGCGCGCTTTGCAGTTGCGCGTCGTTGGCGAGCGCTTCGTCGTAGAGCTGGGCAAGACCCACGGCTCGCGCGGGAAGCGCGGGCAGCGCGCACGCGAGCGCCACGGCGGCCAGGAGGACCGCCACCCGCCAGCGCATCGTCAAGGCCGTTCGATCAGTAAGTGGGGACGGCCGGATCGACCTGACGCGACCACGCGTCGATCCCGCCTTGCAGATTGAAGACGTTGGCATGGCCGCGCGATTCGAGGAACATCGCGACCTGGGCGCTGCGCGCGCCGTGATGGCAGACGCAGACGATTGGCGCGTCGTCGTCGAGTTCCTCGCTGCGCGCGGGAATCTCGCGCATCGGAATCGACACGGCGCCGGCGATCGACGCCGTCTGGATTTCCCACGGCTCGCGCACGTCGAGCAGCACGGGCGCGGGACGCGACGGATCGGCGAGCCATTCGGCGAGCGCGGGAGCGGTCAGGTTTTGCATCAGCGGGACATCCAGTTCAGGTGACGGCGGCGAGCCGGCCGTCCGGAAAAACACGCAAGCGAGCGAGCCGATCGGAACCGATCAGAACTTGAAACGCGGCGGCTGCACGGCGTTGACGAGCGGCTCGACATAGGTTTCGAACACGTCGGCGATGCGGTACTGCTTCTCGTCGATACGCGTGATGATCTGCGCCTTCATGACCGGCGCGGTGCCGACGAACGCCGCGAGCCGGCCGCCGACCTTGAGTTGCTCGAGGATGTCCTGCGGCAGCACCGGCAGGCCGCCCGACACGCAGATCACGTCGTACGGCGCGGCGTCGGCCCAGCCGCGCGAGGCGTCGCCGGTGGCGACTTCCGCGTTCAGCACGCCGTTGGCGATCAGGTTGTTCCTGGCCAGTTCGGCCAATTCCGGTTCGATGTCGACCGTCAGCACGTGCTGCGCGCGATGCGCGAGGAGCGCCGCCATGTAGCCGGAGCCGGCGCCGATTTCGAGCACGCTTTCGTGTTTCTTCACCGCCAGTTCCTGCAGCACGCGCGCCTCGATGCGCGGCGCCAGCATATGCTGGCCGGCCGGCAGCGGCACTTCGAAGTCGACGAAAGCCAGATCGCGGTAGACGGTGGGGACGAAATTTTCACGCTTGACGATCGAGAGCAGATTCAGCACGTCCTGGTCGAGCACTTCCCAGGGGCGGATCTGCTGTTCGATCATGTTGAAACGCGCTTGCTCGATGTTCATGATGGATTCGGCGGTTTGATTTGGCGGGTTTGGCGGTTTTGCCTCCGACCGGGGTCTCGCGGCGCCAAGGTACGGCGGGCACGTAAGCCACGGCAGGGTAACCGCCGGATTGTACCAAAATGGCGACGCCCGGCCGGCGCCCGCGGGCAGTGCGCTGCTCGGCCGCAGCGCGAGGCGGACCGTGGCTCGGTCCGCTCGCCTCCGTGTTAATCCCTAGCGATCGGTGCTTGCGATTCCGGCTTGAATCGTCCAAAAATGTAATCGATTACATTTTCGAGGGCATTCAACTTGTCCAGATCGTCGTCCAGGACGGATTCCACCTCCGCGTCCAGCGTGCGTCCGCCGCGCGCGGCCGAAGGGGTCTCGATTGCCGGCGTCGCCGAGCAGGCGGGCGTATCGGTGGCGACGGTCTCGCGTGTGCTGAACGGCCACGAGAACGTGCGGCCCGCAACCCGCGACAAGGTGCTGGCGGCGATCGACGCCAGCGGCTACCGCGTCAACGAACTCGCGCGCAATCTGCGCACCGCCGAAAGCCGCCTGCTGCTGACGATGGTGCCCGACTTCGGCAATCCGTTTTACGCCGAGATCGTGCGCGGCATCGACAGCGTCGCGCGTCAGCACGGCTACTTCATGCTGCTCTGCGACACCGGCGCCGATCCGGGCCGCGAGCGCAGCTACTTCGACCTGTTGCAGCGCCGCCGCGCGGACGGCGCGATCTGCCTCGACCCGGCGACGATCCAGCAGGCGCTCGGCGAGGCGTCCAGCGCGCTGCCGTGGGTCGCGTGCTGCGAGTTCGATCCGTCGGTGGGCGTGCCCTACGTGGGCATCGACAACTACCGCGCGGCCGGCGACGCCGTGCGGCATCTGCTCGCGCGCGGCCATCGGCGCATCGGGCTCATCAATTCCGACGTGGACTACCTGTACGCACGGCAGCGTCAGCAAGGCTATCTCGACGCGTTGGCCGAAGCCGGCATCGCGCCGGACGAACGCTGGCGCATGAACCTGAACAGCCTCGACTACCAAGCGGGCGCGTCGGCGGCGGCCACCCTGGCCCAGCAGCCGCAAGCGCCGAGCGCGATCTTCGCGGTCTCCGATACCCTGGCGATCGGCGTGATCCATGGCTTGCGCAGCGTCGGCAAGCGCGTGCCCGACGACATCGCGGTGGTCGGCTTCGACGACATTTCGCTCGCCGCGCAAATCGATCCGCCGCTCACCACGATCGCGCAACCCATGCGCGAACTCGGCGAAACCGCCGCGCGCCTCCTGCTGCAACGGCTCGCGAATCCATTGGCGAACGTGCCGGGCGTGCTGCTGCCGCATCGGCTCGTGATTCGCGGGAGCGCGTGAATCATGAGCCTCGCCGTTCGTTTCGACGACATCCGTAAAGACTTCGGCCCGGTGCGTGTACTGCACGGCGTGAGTTTCGAGCTGACGCCGGGGCGCATCTACGGTCTGCTCGGCGAGAACGGCGCGGGCAAATCGACGCTGATGAAAATTCTCGCCGGCTATGAAACGGCGACCTCGGGCAGCTTGCTGATCGACGGCCACGCGCAGCGGTTCATCGGCTCGCGCGAGGCGCAAGCGCAAGGCATCGTGCTGATTCACCAGGAGTTCAATCTCGCCGAGCACCTGACCATCGCGCAGAACATGTACCTCGGTCACGAGAAGAAACGCGGCTGGTTCGTCGACGACGCCGCGATGCGTGCCGAAGCGGCGCGTTATCTCGCGCAAGTGGGTCTGGAGAAAGCGCCCGACACCAAAGTGCGCGAATTGATCGTCGCGGAAAAGCAGATGGTGGAGATCGCCAAGGCGCTCTCGCGGCGCGCGCGTTTGCTCATCATGGACGAGCCGACCGCCACGCTCACGCCTTCCGAAACCGAACGGCTTTTCACGCTGATGGCGAAGCTCAAGGCCGACGGCGTGACCATCATCTACATCTCGCACAAGCTCGACGAAGTGGAGCGCATCACCGACGAAGTGATCGTGATGCGCGACGGCCGCTTCGTCGCCCGCGGCGCAACGGCGGGGCTCGCGCGGCAGCAGATGGCGAACCTGATGGTGGGGCGCGACGTGTCCGACATGTTCCCCGACAAGCTCACCGTCTCAGCCGATGCGCCGATCGCGCTGCGAGTGCAAGGACTCACGGTGCCGGATTGGGTGGACGACCTGAGCTTCGACGTGCGCGCCGGCGAAGTGCTGGGCTTTGCGGGCCTCGTCGGCGCGGGCCGCACCGAGGCGTTCGAAGCGATCATCGGTTTGCGCAAGCGCACGGCGGGCCGCATCGAGATCGCCGGCCGCCGCGCCGATCTGTCAAGCCCGCGCGACGCGATGCGCCACGGCCTCACGTATCTCAGCGAGGATCGCAAGGGCAAGGGCCTGCACGTGAACCTGAGCTTGCAGGACAACGTCACGTTGATGACGCTCGAACGTTACGCGCATCCGCTGCTCGATCTGAAGGCGGGCCGCGCGGCGTTGACGAAAGCCGTGAGCGAATTCGGCATTCGCACCGGCGACCTGTCGAGCCGCGCGCGCATGCTCTCCGGCGGCAATCAGCAGAAGCTCGCGCTCGCCAAGTTCCTGCAGCCGGACCCGAACGTGATCGTGCTCGACGAGCCGACGCGCGGCGTCGATGTCGGCGCGAAACGCGACATCTATTTCCTGATTCATCGTCTCGCCGCGCAAGGCCGCGCGGTGATCGTCATTTCATCCGAACTGATCGAGCTGATCGGCTTGTGCCACCGCGTCGCCGTGATGCGCGCGGGGCGCCTGCAAGCCACGCTCACGCTCGAACATCTGACCGAAGAGGAGTTGATCGCCCATGCGACCGGCACCCACTGAAGCCGTGCAATCCGGGCGCGCGCTGCGCTTCGCGCATCGACTGTACGCACTCGGGCCGCTGGCCGGCTTGATCGCGCTGTGCATCGTCGGCACGCTGCTCAACCGCGATTTCGCGACGCTCGACAACATGATGAACGTGCTCACGCGCACGTCGTTCATCGGCATCATCGCGGTCGGCATGACCTTCGTGATCATTTCGGGCGGCATCGATCTGTCGGTCGGCTCGATGGCCGCGCTGATCGCGGGCAGCATGATCTGGCTGATGAACGCGCTCGCCGCGGGCCTCGGCGGCCATACCTTCGCGCCGCTCGCGATCGTCACGCTCGGCATCGTGTTCGCGCTGCTGCTCGGCGGGTTGTTCGGCTGCGCGCATGGGCTGCTGATCACGAAAGGACGGATCGAGCCGTTCATCGTCACGCTGGGAACGCTGGGTATTTTTCGCGCGGTGCTCACCTGGCTCGCCGACGGCGGCGCGTTGACGCTCGACAACTCGCTCTCCGATCTGTACGGGCCGGTGTATTACGCGAGCCTGTTCGGCGTGCCGGTGCCGATCTGGGTGTTTCTCGTGGTGGCGGCGGGCGGCGCGCTGATCCTCAATCGGACCGCGTTCGGCCGGCACGTGCAGGCGATCGGTTCGAACGAACAGGTCGCGCGCTATGCGGCGATTCGCGTCGATACGGTGAAGATCGTTACCTACGTGCTGCTCGGCATTTGCGTCGGCGTCGCCACGGTGCTCTACGTGCCGCGGCTCGGCTCGGCCACGCCGACCACGGGCCTGCTATGGGAACTCGAGGCGATCGCCTCGGTGGTGGTCGGCGGCACGGCGTTGAAGGGCGGCGAGGGACGTGTGGTCGGCACGGTGATCGGCGCGGTCCTGCTGTCGGTGATCGCGAACATTCTGAATCTGACCAGCATCATCAGCGTGTATCTGAACGCGGCGGTGCAGGGCGTGGTGATTATCTTCGTCGCGTTCGTGCAGCGCGGACGGCGGTAGTCGTGGTGGCTTCAGCGTGACACACAGGCATATTCCAGAACCGGGGCGCACGAACGCCTCACCATAGGAGACACAACCATGAAGCGGATCATTCGAGCGGTCGGCGCCGGCATGCTGGCGTTGGGAGTACTGGGTACGGCGGGCGTGGCCGGTATCGGCACGGCGCGCGCCGCGGAAAAAGTCACGCTGGGCGTCGCGATTCCGACGGCCGATCATGGCTTCACGGGCGGCATCGTCTGGTGGGCGAACAAGGCGAAAGCCGATCTGGAGAAAATGCACCCCGATCTGAAAGTGATCGTGAAAACCGCGGCCGGCTCGCCGGAACAGGCGAACCAGTTGCAGGACCTCGTGACGGTGAACAAGATCAACGCGCTGGTGATTTTCCCGTTCGAATCGGCCTCGCTCACGCAGCCGGTCGCGCAGGTGAAGAAGAAGGGCATCTACGTGACGGTGGTGGACCGCGGCTTGACCGACAAGAGCGCGCAGGACGCCTACGTCGCCGGCGACAACACCGCGTTCGGCAGGATCCCCGCGGAATATCTGGCGAAAGCGCTCGACGGCAAGGGCGACATCGTCGCGCTGCGCGGCATTCCGACGACGCTCGACAACGAGCGCTGGGCCGCGTTCACCGGCGTGCTGAAGGCCTATCCGAACATCAAGATCCTCGATGCCAAGTACGCGAACTGGAATCGCGACGACGCGTTCAAGGTGATGCAGGATTACCTCACGCGCTTCAAGCACATCGACGCGGTGTGGGCCGCCGACGACGACATGGCCGTCGGCGTGATCAAGGCGATCGATCAGGCGAGGCGCAGCGACATCAAGATCGTGTTCGGCGGCGCGGGCTCGAAGGGCATGGTGAAGAACGTGATGGACGGCGCGCCGCTGATTAAGGCCGACGTGTCGTATTCGCCGAAGTTCATCTACGACGCGATCAAGCTCACCGCCGAAGCGCGGCTCAAGGGCGAGAAGCTGCCGGCCACCACCATCATTCCATCGGTGCTGATCACGAAGGAAAACGCGCAACAGTTCTACTTCCCCGACTCGCCGTTCTGAGCGGCGAGCGCGTCGAAGTGTGAGGAACCAGACAATGAAAACCATCCAGGGCCCGGCGATCTTTCTGGCTCAGTTCATGGGCGACGAAGTGCCCTTCGACAATCTCGCGCATCTGGCGGGATGGGCCGCGAGTCTCGGCTTCAAGGGCATTCAGGTGCCGTGCGACGCGCGCCTGATCGATCTCGAACAGGCGGCGGCGAGTCAGACGTATTGCGACGAACTGCGCGAGATCGCTGAAAACGCGGGCGTGACGATCACCGAATTGTCGACGCATCTGCAAGGGCAACTGGTCGCGGTGCATCCCGCTTACGACGCGTTATTCGACGGCTTCGCCGCCGAGCATGTGCGCGGCAATCCCGCCGCGCGCACGCAGTGGGCCGTCGAGCAGATGAAACTCGCGGCGCAGGCGTCGCGGCGCCTGGGCTTGAACACGCACGTGTCGTTTTCGGGCGCGCTGGCGTGGCCGTATCTGTATCCCTGGCCGCAGCGTCCGGCAGGCTTGATCGAAGCCGCGTTCGACGAACTCGCGCGCCGCTGGTCGCCGATTCTCGATGCATTCGACGCAGCCGGCGTCGACGTTTGCTATGAACTGCATCCGGGCGAGGACCTGCACGACGGCGTCACGTTCGAGCGCTTTCTCGACGCCGTGAAGCAACACCCGCGCGCCAACATTCTCTACGACCCGAGCCATTTCGTTCTGCAGCAACTGGATTACCTCGCATTCGTCGACATCTATCACGAACGCATCAAGGCGTTTCATGTGAAGGACGCGGAGTTTCGCCCGAACGGCAAGCAGGGCGTGTATGGCGGATACAGCGGCTGGGTGGAGCGCGCGGGCCGCTTCAGATCGCTCGGCGACGGGCAGATCGATTTCGGCGCGATCTTCTCGAAGATGGCGCAATACGATTTTCCGGGCTGGGCGGTGCTCGAATGGGAGTGCGCGCTGAAGCATCCCCACGACGGCGCGCGTGAAGGCGCGGAGTTCATCCGGCGGCACATCATCCGCGTGGCCGAGCATGCCTTCGACGACTTCGCGGGCAGCGGCGTGGATGCGGCGCAATTGAAGCGCGTGCTCGGCATCCGCTAGCGATCACCAGGAGCGGGAGCGATGTCATATAGAAGGCTCAGGTTGGGCATGGTCGGCGGCGGACAGGGCGCGTTTATCGGCGCGGTGCATCGGATCGCGGCGCGGCTCGATGACCGGTTCGAACTGGTCGCCGGCGCGTTGTCGTCCGATCCGCGGCGCGCGCAAGCAAGCGCCGCCGAGGCCGGGATCGCGCGCAGCTATGCGGACTGGAATGAGATGGCGCGCGCCGAAGCCGCGCGCGACGACGGGATCGACGCCGTCGCGATCGTCACGCCGAATCATCTGCATGCGCCGGTTGCAACGGCTTTTCTCGAAGCGGGCATCCACGTGGTGTGCGACAAGCCGCTGGCGATTTCGCTGGTCGAAGGCGAGGCGTTGGCGAGGCTCGCTCGCGAGAAGAACAAGCTGTTTGCATTGACGCATACGTACTCCGGTTATCCGCTCGTGCGTCACGCGCGCGAACTGATCGAACGCGGCGAACTGGGCGAACTGCGCGTCGTGCAAGTGGAATACGCGCAGGACTGGTTGGCCGAGCCGATAGAAACGAGCGGGGTGAACAAGCAGGCCGGCTGGCGCACGGACCCCGCGTTGGCGGGGCCGGCCGGCTGTCTCGGCGATATCGGCACGCATGCGTATCATCTCGCCGCGTTCGTCACCGGCATGACGCCCTCCGCGTTATCCGCCGAGTTGCATACCTTCGTGCCCGGACGCCGCATCGACGATCACGTGCAGGCGATGCTGCGCTATTCGAACGGCGCACGCGGCATGCTGTGGGCGAGCCAGGTGGCGAGCGGCGCGGAAAATGCGTTGCGTCTGCGCGTGTATGGAACGAGGGCGAGCCTCGTCTTCGATCAGGAGCACCCCAACGCATTGTGGTTCACGCCCCTCGGCGGTTCGGCTGAGCGCTTGACGCGAGGGCGCGTGACCAGCGCGATCGCGGCGCACGCGACACGCGTGCCGCCGGGGCATCCCGAAGGTTATCTGGAAGCGTTCGCGCAGTTGTACAAGGACGCGGCGTTGCAGATCGAAGCGTTGGACGAAGGCCGCCCGCTGCCTGCTGAAAGCCTGCTGCTGACGACGGTGGAAGATGGCGTGGCCGGCTTGCGTTTCATCGACGCGGTGCTGGCAAGCAGTGCGGCGGATGGTCAGTGGCGGGAAATCGGCGTCGCTTGAAAGAGACGGGGAGCGGCCGATCGCGAAGCGTTGAAACTATCGCCCGCCGTTCAACCGCCCTTGCTTTTCTTGATCTGCTCTTCGAACGCGATATCGAGCTTGCTGGCCTTGCGCGGTTTGGGCGGACCGTAAGCGTCGACGAATTTGACGAAGTCGTCGAGCGTGAGCGGATCCGAGACTTTCTTGTCGGCGCCGCCCGATTTGTCGACCAGATAGAACAGGCCGCCCGACAGGCTGATCGCGGCGAACCGCGGATTGCCGCTGCGCGTTTTCAACCGTTCGACAGCGTGGATGGCTCGAGTGGTGCGCATGATGGGGGACCGTTGATCGGGGAAAGATCACTACTTTAACAATTTCGCGCGGGCGGGGCGGCGGCCCCACGTCATCGCTTCACCGCGGCTTGCAGCTTGCGGCGGAATTTACGCCGCAACCAATCCGCCCAATCCTCCAGCACCGTATAGACCACCGGCACGACCACCAGCGTCAAGATCGACGACGTAATCACCCCGCCGATCACGGTCTGCCCGAGCGGCCCGCGTTGCTCGCCGCCTTCGCCGAGCGCGGCGGCGAGCGGCAGCATGCCGAAGATCATCGCCAGCGTGGTCATCAGAATCGGCCGCAGACGCACGCGCGCCGCTTCGAGCAGCGCCTCGCGCCGCTCCATCTTGCGGCCCTTGCCCGAGGCGTCGAGCAGCGTGCCGCGCCGCGCCTGATTGGCGAAGTCCACCAGCAGGATCGCGTTCTTGGTGACGAGCCCCATCAGCATCACGAAGCCGATGATCGAGAACATGTTCAGCGTGCTGCCGAACAGCAGCAGCGCGATCAATACGCCGATCAGCGTGAGCGGCAGCGACGCCATGATCGCGAGCGGCTGCGCGAAGCTCGCGAACTGCGACGCGAGAATCATATAGATGAAGATCACCGCGAGCGCCAACGCCTCCACCGCATACACGAACGACTCGTTCATGCTCTTGGTCGAGCCTTCGAAACGGTAGTGATAGCCCGCCGGCAGATGCATCGCGTCGAGCGTCCTCGCAATGTCCGAAGCGACGTCGCCGGGCGAGCGGCCGTTCACGTTCGCCGACAGCATCACCTCGCGTTGCAGGTCGCGCCGGTTCAACACATCCGGGCCGGTCGTCGTGACGATGTCCGCGATCTGCCGCAGCGGCACCAGCACCGGCGCGCCGTTGGCGTCGGTGCGGTTGGTGGCGATCATCAGCTTCGCGAGATCGTCCACATCCTGGCGGTGCGCGCGCGGCAGGCGCACGCTCACGTCGTAGTCCTGGTCGTCGGGCGCGCGCCAGGTGCTGATCGCATCGCCGGAGAGCAGCGGCCGCAATGCGGTGCCGATGTCGGCCACGCCCACGCCGAGGTCGGACGCCAGTTCGCGCTTCACGTTGATCGCGACGATCGGCTTGTCCGCCTTCAGGCTCGAATCGAGGTCGACCAGCCCGGCGATCTTCGCCATTCGCGCCTGGGCCGCTTCGGAGAGCCGGCGCAGTTCGTCGATGTTCTCGCCCTGCAAACTCAACTGGATCGCCTTCGTGCTGCCCGCGCCGTCCGGCACGCCGATCTCGGTGACCGATACGCCCGCCACCGAGGCGAGCCGCGCGCGAAACACCTGGTTCAATTCGACCATGCCGCGCGTGCGCTCGCGCCGCTCCTTGAGCCGCACGGTGATGAGCGCGGTGTTCTTGCCCTGCGTGTTGCCGGAGTTGACCGTCGCGTAGGTGAAGCGCACTTCGGGATAGGCGGCGAGAATCGCCTGCACCTGTTTGACTTTCTCCGAGGTGGCTTCGAGCGAGGTGCCCACCGGCGTGTTCAAGCCGATCTGCGTTTCGGAGAAGTCCGCATTCGGCACGAACTCGGTGCCGACGAACGGCACCAGAAACAGGCTGCCGAAAAACGTCGCCGCGGCCACGATCAGCGTGAGCGCGCGATGTCTGAGCGACCAGCCGAGCAGGCGTTGATAGAAGGTCGTGAGTTGATCGATCCGCGAATCGAACAGGTGCAGGCAACGCTCGATGAAGCGGCCATAGCGATAGCCTTTGCGGCCCGTGTCCGCGTCGTGCAGATCGGGGTCCGGCCAGATCGACGAAAGCATCGGGTCGAGCGTAAACGACACGAACATCGAGATCAGCACGGCGGCGGCCACCGTGATGCCGAACTGATGGAAGAAGCGGCCGATGATGCCGCCCATGAAGCCCACCGGCAAAAACACCGCGACGATCGAAAAAGTGGTGGCCAGCACGGCGAGCGCGATTTCCTTGGTGCCGTCGAGCGCGGCCGTGCGATGGTCCGCGCCGAGCTGCACGTGGCGCACGATGTTTTCGCGCACCACGATCGCGTCGTCGATCAACAGGCCCACGCACAGCGATAGCGCCATCAGCGTGATCACGTTGATCGTGAAGCCGCATGCGTACATCACCGCGAAGGTGCCGATCAGCGCGATCGGCAGCGTGAGGCCGGTAATCACCGTGCTGCGCCACGAGCCGAGGAACAGGAACACGATCAGCACCGTGAGCAACGCGCCTTCGAGCAAGGTGCGCTTCACTTCGTTCACGCTTTCCTCGATGTTGATCGACGAGTCGTCGGTGATGCTGAGCTTCACGCCCGGCGGCAATTGCGGCTGCAGGCGCGCGACTTCCGCGCCCACGCCCTGCGCGACCTCCACCGTGTTCTCGCCCTGCGCCTTGACGACCGACAGGAACAACGCGCGCTGCCCGTTGAGCAGACCCATGCTGTCCGGTTCCTGCTGACCGTCGACCACGTCGGCGACCTGATCGAGCGTGACCGGCTGCGTGGCGGACGACGCCGTTGGAATCGCCGACTGCGCGCCGCGCCGCGCGACGATGATCCGCCTGAAGTCGTCCGGTTTCTCGAAGCGGCCCTTGACCTGCACCGTCTGCTCGACCTGGCTCGACGTGAGCGGCCCGGCGGGAATCTCCTGATTCTCGTTCTGCACCGCGCGGATCACCTGATCGACGCCGATCGAGAGCGCCTGCAGCTTCTGCGGATTCACGTCGATCCGCACTTGCCGCTTGACGCCGCCCACCAGCGACACCGAGCCGACGCCGCGCACGGTTTCGAGCCGCTTCCTCACGATCTGATCGGCGACGGTGGTGAGCTCGCGCGTGGAGAGCGACGCGCCCGGCGCGTTCGATACGGCCACCGTGACGATCGGCATATCCGCCGGGTCGTAGCGCAATACGCGCGGCTCCTTCACGCCGTCGCGCAGATCGGGGCGGATCAGCGCGATCTTGTCGCGCACGTCCTGCGCGGCCTGCACCGCGTCCACCGCGAGATCGAACTGCACGATCACCACCGACTGCGCGTCATACGAGCGCGAGGTGATCTGCTCGATGCCGCTGATCGTGTTGACCGCTTCCTCGATCTTGCGCGTGACGTCCGACTCGACCGATTCCGGCGACGCGCCCGGATACGCGGTCTGCACCACCACGACCGGAAACGTGATGTCGGGAAACTGGTCGACCTTCAGCCGCTGATACGAAAACAGACCGATGACGACGAACGCCATCATCATCATCGTGGCGAGCACCGGGTTGCCGATGCTGATGCGCGTGAACCACATGGGCGAGGGCTCCGGTCAGCGCGGGCTGCTGGCGCTCGAAGCGCCGGCCGCTGGCGGCGCGGCTTGCGCCGGCAGCGCAGGTTTAGCGGGCTGTACCACGCGCACGGTGCTGCCGATGCGCAACGAGCCGAGATTGTTCTTCACGATCTGCTGGCCGACCGCCAACGGCCCGCCGACGATTTCGGTCCACGCGGCGCCTTCGCCATCGTTGCTCACGCCGCTCACGCCGGTCTGCACCGTCTGCTCGACCAGCTTGCCGTCGATGAGCGCATAGACGCTGCGGCGCGCGCCGTCGGTGCGCACGGCGGTGACGGGCACCACCAGCGCATTCGGCCGGCTGCCGACCGCGATCGTGCCGGTGCCGAACATGCCGACCCGCAGCGTGCCCGACGGATTGGCGACCTGCACGTACACCATGATCGAGCGCGAGCCGGTCTGCGCGGCGGGATTGATGCGCGTGATCGCGCCTTGCACGGGCGTCTCGATGCCGTCGAAAGCAATCCGCACCGGCTGGCCGATCCGCACGCGGCCGATCTCGCCGACCGGCACCGGCGCCTCGAGTTCGAGCGTGCGCAGATCGACTACATCGAACAGCTTGGTGTCGACGGCGACTTTCTCGCCGGGCTCGACCGAGCGCGTGGCGATCTGCCCGTCGAGCGGCGAGTGCACCACGGTATCGGCCAGCGAGAGATTCGACGACGCCAGCGCCGCCCTCGCCGCATCCAGATTCGCGCGGGCGATCTCGTACTGGCTTTGCGCGGTGTCGAACGCGTTCTTCGAGATGAAGCCTTTTTCGACCAGCACGCGATTGTTGTCGAGCGTCTGCCTGGCGATGTCGAGCTGGCCGGCCATCGCCGCCATCTGGCCGCGGCTTTGCTCGGCTCGGGCCACGTAATCGCGGGCGTCGATCTTCGCGAGAATCTGGCCGGTCTTGACCGCGTCGCCCTCGCGCACCAACACGTCGAGCGCGGAGCCGGCCACCTTGGATTTGACCGCTGCCTGAGTGACGGCGCGCAGCGAGCCGGTCAGCGGCAGCGTTTCGGAGAGCGTGCGGCGGCTCACCGTGGTGAGATCGTCGGGGGCGAATTCGACGACGGAAGAGACCGTGGCGGTGGCGGCGGGCGCGCCGCGCTTCCTGATGGCCTGGACGATCGCGATCGCGAGGATCACGACGGCCACGGCGGCGGCGATGAGAATGCGTTTTCTGGTTCTAAGCATGCGCGATGGGACGGACTTCACGGACTGGCGGTGCGCGGCGCCTTTGCCTGTCGGCAAAGGCGCCGCGCGCTCGCACGGAATCGGCAAATCAGCCTGAGCCCGCGTTCACCGCAAGCCGGCCGTCAGCATGGTACACGGTGCCTCGCGCGGCGCCCGTTCACTGGCTCAAATAGACGAACTTGCCGTTCCTGATCGCGCCCATCACGCTGGCGCGCTGGTCCAGCCCGACGTGGTCCTTGGCGCTCGTGCTGACCACGCCGTTCGGCACGACCAGTTCATGCGCGCGCTCGAGTTCGTCGCGCAAGGCGATGCGAAAAGCCGGCGTGCCCGGTTGCGCGGTTTTCAACGCCCGCGCCACCGCGTCCTGAAGGCGCGGATAAACGCCCGCCGCGTCGCCCGCGAATTGCGTCACGCTGCCCGGGCCGTACTTCGCCTCGTACTCGTTGGCGAAGGCGAGCGCCGCCTTCTTCGCCGGATGGTCGGCCGGCAAGGTGCGCGCGACGACCACCGGCTGGGTCGGGAACAGCGTGCCTTCGACGTCCTTGCCGCCCAGCTTGATGAACTCGGGCGTGGCGATGCCGTGCGTCTGATAGATCGGCCCCTTGAAGCCGCGCTCGATCAGCGTGCGCTGCGGCAGCACGGTCGGCGTGCCCGCGCCGGCGATCAGGATCGCGTCGGGCTTGGCGGCCATCAGCTTGAGGATCTGGCCGGTGACGCTCGCGTCGGTGCGGTTATAGCGCTCGGTGGCGACCAGTTGGATGTGGCGCAGCGCGGCGAACTTGCTGAACTCGTTGAGCCAGCTTTCGCCGTAGCCGTCCGCGAAACCGATGAAGCCCACCGTTTTCACGTTGTGGTTCGACATGTAGCGCGTCATCACGTCGGCCATCGCGCTGTCGGTCTGCGCCATCTTGTAGGCCCACACCTTCTTGCCTTCCTGCGGTTCCACCACGCTCGCCGAGCCGATCAGCGTGATCATCGGCGTCTGGTTTTCGGCGACCGCGTCGAGCGCGGCCATTGCCGCCGGCGTGATGTTCGGGCCGACGATCACGTCCACGTGATCTTCGTTGATCAGCTTGCGGATGTTGCGCACGGCGGCGCCGGGGTCGGAGGCGTCGTCGAGGAAAATGTAGTCGGCTTTCTGGCCGGCGATCGTGGCCGGCCACATCAGCATCGCATTCTTGCTGGTGATGCCGATCACGGCGGCCGGACCGGTGCTCGACAGATCGATGCCGACCTTGAGGTCCGCGTGGGCGGCGGTGGCGAGCAGCAGCGCGCCGAGCGCGGCGAGGCCGCGAAGTTTTTTCTTATACGACGTCATCGAAAGGTCTCCGTAGCGGGAAGCGTGCGAGGTCAAAGTTCGTAGGTTTCGTGTTCGCCTTTTAGCGCCTGTTCGATCAGCTTGCGGTTCATGCTCGGCGACAACAGTTCGACGAGCGTATACACATAGCTGCGCAGATACGCGCCCTGTTTCAGCGCGACCCGCGTGACGTTGCTGCCGAACAGGTGGCCGACCGGCATCGCGCGCAAATGGCGGTCGCGCTCGGCGTTGAAGGCGATATCCGCCATGATGCCGACGCCCAGACCCAGTTCCACGTAGGTCTTGATCACGTCGGCGTCGATGGCTTCCAGCACGATGTCGGGGTGCAGCGCGCGCAGACGGAACGCTTCGTTGATCTTGGTGCGGCCCGCGAACGCGTTGTCATACGTAATCAGCGGATACTGGGTCAGATCATCCAGCGACAAAAGTTTGCGGTCGAGCAGCGGATGATCCGGCTGCATCACGGCGACGTGGTGCCACTGGAAGCAGGGCAGCGAGACCAGTTCCTTATAGTTGGCGACGGCCTCGGTGGCGATCGCGAGGTCGGCCTGGTCGTGAATCACCATCTCGGCCACCTGGGTGGGGCTGCCTTGCAGAATTGAAAGATGAACCTTGGGGAAGCGCTTCTTGAATTCGGCGATGGCGGCCGGAAGCGAGTAGCGCGCCTGGGTGTGGGTGGCGGCGATCACGAGGTTGCCCTGGTCCTGCGCCGCGTAATCCTTACCGACCCGCTTGAGGCTCTCGACTTCCTGCAGGATTTTCTCGACCGACTGCAGGATAATGCGCCCCGGCTCGGTGAGCGAGCGCACGCGCTTGCCGTGGCGGGTGAAGATTTCCACGCCCAGTTCGTCTTCCAGCTCGATGATCGCCTTGGAGACGCCGGGCTGGCTTGTATACAGTGCCTTGGCCGCTTCGGTCAGATTGAAGTTCTGCCGCACAGCCTCGCGGACGAAGCGGAATTGATGCAGGTTCATATAACCCCTCCGCATATCAAAAGAATTTTTTAGTCGTTTGAAATATAAGGCGAGTTTATTACGATCTGTCCATCTTTTTCAATATGGATATCTGTATTTGTTATAAGCAAATGAGAGATGGGTCTAAACCCTGACGCTCGCTTGCTGACAAACGGAAATTCAGGACGCGGCGGAACCGGACCGTCGTGTGTCACGCAAAAATATTGGGGTCCCCGAATGTACCAATACGATCAGTACGACCAGACCATCGTCGATGAACGGGTCGCGCAGTACGCCGATCAGGTTCGCCGCCGCTTGTCGGGCGAATTGAGCGAAGAGGAGTTTCGTCCGCTGCGTCTGCAGAACGGCCTGTACTATCAGCGCCACGCCTACATGCACCGCATCGCGATTCCATACGGCAATCTGCGCAGCGACCAGATGCGCGTGCTGGCCCAGATCGCGCGTGAACACGACCGCGGCTACGGCCATTTCTCGACGCGCTCGAACATCCAGTACAACTGGATCAAGCTCGAGGAAACGCCGGAAATCCTGCGCAAGCTCGCCGCGGTGCAGATGCACGGCATTCAGACCTCGGGCAACTGCATTCGCAACATCACGGCGGATCAGTTCGCCGGCGTCGCACCGGACGAAGTGGTCGATCCGCGTCCGTGGGCGGAAATCCTGCGCCAATGGTCGACGTTCCATCCCGAGTTCGCGTGGTTGCCGCGCAAGTTCAAGATCGCCGTCTCGGGTTCGCGGGAAGACCGCGCCGCCGTGCAGGTTCACGATCTCGGCGTGTATCTGAGGAAAAACGCGCAGGGCGAACTGGTGGCCGACATTCTGGCCGGCGGCGGCCTGGGCCGCACGCCGATCGTCGGCGCGATCATCCGCCGCGATTTGCCCTGGCAGCATCTGCTGACGTACTGCGAAGCCGTGCTGCGCGTGTACAACCGCTATGGCCGCCGCGACAACATGTACAAGGCGCGCATCAAGATTCTCGTGAAGGCGCTGTCGCCGGAAAAATTCTCGGCGCAGGTCGAGGAAGAATGGCAACACCTGAAGGACGGTCCTTCCACGCTCACGCAAGCGGAAGTGGACCGCGTGTCGCAATACTTCCAGCCGCCCGTCTACGAAAAGCTGCCGGACACCGACGCGTCGTTCGAAAAACACCTGCTGGAAAACCGTGCGTTCGCGCGTTGGGTGGAGCGCAACGTGCGTCCGCACAAGGTCGAGGGGTATGCGTCGGTGACGCTGTCGCTCAAGCCGACCACGATCGCTCCGGGCGACGCCACCGACACGCAAATGGAAGCGGTCGCCGATTGGGCCGACGAATATTCGTTCGGCGAAATCCGCGTGTCGCACGAACAGAACCTGATTCTCGCGAACGTGAAGAAGCGCGACCTGTTCGCGCTGTGGGAAAAAGCCAAGGCGCAAGGTTTCGCGACGCCGAACATCGGCTTGCTGACCGACATCATCGCGTGCCCCGGCGGCGATTTCTGCTCGCTCGCGAACGCGAAGTCGATTCCGATCGCGCTGGCGATCCAGGAACGTTTCAACGATCTCGACTACGTGTACGACCTGGGCGACGTCTCGCTGAATATCTCGGGCTGCATCAACGCTTGCGGTCACCACCACGTCGGCAACATCGGCATTCTGGGCGTCGATAAGGACGGCTCGGAGTGGTATCAGGTGACGCTCGGCGGCGAGCAGGGCACGGGCGCCACCGGCGCGCACCTCGGCCGCGTGATCGGCCCGTCGTTCTCGGCGGAAGAAATGCCGGACGTGATGAGCAAGGTGATCGATACGTTCGTCGAGAACCGCCACGAAGGCGAGCGCTTCATCGAAACGTACAACCGCATCGGCATCACCCCGTTCAAGGAACGCGTGTACGCGTCGCGTCAACCGGCTCACGCGTAACCGCGCAAAGGATACTGAACAGATGGCTTCTATCATCAAGAACCGCGCAATCGTCAACGATGACTGGACGGTGGTGCGCGCCGCTGAAGACGGCACGCTGCCGGCGGTGAACGCATTGCCCGCCGGCAAGGTGCTGGTGCCGCTCGCGTTGTGGCAGGCGGAGCGCGACGCGCTGAGCGCTTCGCGCGGCGCGGCTGAAATCGGCGTGTGGCTCGCGCCGGACAGCGAACCGGCGGACATCGCCGGCGACTTCGACAAGATCGCGCTGATCGGCGTGGACTTCCCGGTGTTCCGCGATGGCCGCGGCTACAGCATCGGCCGCCTGTTGCGCGAACGTCATGGCTACAAGGGCGAGTTGCGCGCGATCGGCGACGTGCTGCGCGATCAGCTCACGTTCATGTTCCGCTGCGGCTTCGATGCGTATGCGCTGCGCGCGGACAAGGACCTCGACGACGCGTTGAAGGCATTCGACGAATTCAGCGTGCAGTACCAGGGCGCGGTCGACAACCCGTCGCCGCTGTTTCGCCGCCGTGGCGCCGATGCGTCGGCCGCCGCCGCTACGCAAAAGGTCCCGGCATGAGCACCGCGCAATCGCTCACGCCGGAACTCGCCGCGAAGGTCGAGCGCCTCGATGCGCTGCTCGATTCGATCGCCGTGCGCCACGCGAACGTGAAGCTCGCCAGCAGCCTCGCCGCCGAGGACATGCTGCTCACGCACGCGATTCTGTCGCGTGGCGTGAAGATCGGCATCTTCTCGCTGAACACGGGCCGTTTGCATGCGGAAACGCTTGGCATGCTCGATCGCGTGAAAGAGCGCTATGGCTACGAGATCGAACAGTTTCATCCGCAAGCCGCCGCGGTCGAGGAATACGTGAACTCGCACGGTCTGAACGCGTTTTACGAAAGCGTCGACCTGCGCAAGCGCTGCTGTGAAATCCGCAAGGTCGAGCCGCTGAACCGCGCGCTGTCGGACGTCAGCGCATGGGTGACGGGCCAGCGTCGCGAGCAGTCGGTGACGCGTGCGGAGTTGCACGAGGAAGAGCACGACGCGGCGCGCAATATCGCCAAGTTCAATCCGTTGACGGACTGGACGGAAGCCGACGTGTGGGCTTATCTGAAAGCGTTCGACGTGCCGGTCAATCCGCTGCATGCGCGCGGTTATCCGAGCATCGGTTGCGAGCCTTGCACGCGTGCGATCCGTCCCGGCGAGGACAGCCGGGCAGGGCGCTGGTGGTGGGAGTCGCGCGACACGAAGGAATGCGGACTGCACATCACGACGATCACGCCGATTCCCGTTGGCAGCAGCGAGAACGCTTCGGCATAAAGCATTCAGGCGCTCCAGGCCCGGGTTTTGGGTTTGGACGCCGCAGATACCGATTTGAATACTTCCGCTTAGGCGAGCAACCGCTCGGTCAAGCGAATCAACGAAGGACCCAAACATGAGCAGCACGCTCGATTCCACTATCAACGCTCCGCTTGCCAATACGGCGAACCGGATGGATCACCTCGATTGGCTCGAAGCCGAGTCGATTCACATCCTGCGCGAACTGGTCGCCGAATGCAGCAAGCCCGCGCTGCTGTTCTCGGGCGGCAAGGATTCGGTCGTGGTGCTGCACCTCGCGCTGAAGGCCTTCGGCATCGGCGCGAATCGCAAGACCGTGCTGCCGTTCCCGCTCGTGCATATCGACACTGGTCACAACTACGACGAAGTGATCGACTTCCGCGATCGTCGCGCGGCGGAGATCGGCGCGGAACTGGTGGTGGGTCACGTCGAGGATTCGATCAAGCGCGGCACGGTGCGTCTGCGCCGCGAAACGGATTCGCGCAACGCCGCGCAAGCCGTCACGCTGCTCGAAACCATCGAACAGCACGGCTATACCGCGCTGATCGGCGGCGCGCGCCGCGACGAGGAAAAGGCCCGTGCGAAAGAGCGGATCTTCTCGTTCCGCGACGAATTCGGCCAATGGGACCCGAAGGCGCAGCGCCCGGAATTGTGGAGCCTCTACAACGCGCGCCTGCACAACGGCGAACACCTGCGCGTGTTCCCGATCTCGAACTGGACCGAACTCGATGTGTGGCAGTACATCGCTCGCGAACAGCTCGAATTGCCGTCGATCTATTACGCGCATCAGCGCGAGATCGTGCGCCGCAACGGCTTGCTCGTGCCGGTCACGCCGCTCACGCCGATGCGTGAGGGCGAGACCAGCGAAACCGCGCTGGTGCGTTTTCGTACCGTCGGCGACATTAGCTGCACGTGCCCGGTGGAAAGCGATGCCGACGATCTCGAGAAGATCATCGCCGAAACGGCCGTGACCGAAATCACGGAACGCGGCGCGACGCGGATGGACGATCAGGTTTCCGAAGCCGCGATGGAACAGCGTAAGAAGCAAGGTTATTTCTAAGCACACGAGGATAAGGCAATCATGAGCGGTATTCATCAACCAGAAGACCTCGGCGTGCTGCGTTTCATCACCGCGGGCAGCGTCGACGACGGCAAGAGCACGTTGATCGGGCGCCTGCTGTACGACAGCAAGGCTGTCTTGAGCGACCAGCTCTCGGCGCTGTCGCGCGCGAAGAACAAGCGTACCGTCGGCGACGAAATCGATCTGTCGCTGCTGACCGACGGCCTCGAAGCCGAACGCGAGCAGGGCATCACGATCGACGTCGCGTACCGTTACTTCGCCACTGCGAAGCGCAAGTTCATCATCGCCGATACGCCGGGCCACGAGCAGTACACGCGCAACATGGTGACGGGCGCATCGACCGCGCACGCGGCGATCATCCTGGTCGACGCGACGCGCGTGACCTTCGTCGACGGCGTGGCGCAGTTGCTGCCGCAAACCAAGCGCCATAGCGCGCTCGTCAAGCTGCTCGGCTTGCAGCATGCGATCGTCGCGATCAACAAGATGGATCTGGTCGACTACAGCGAGACGCGCTTCAACGAGATTCGCGACGCGTATGTCGAACTCGCGCGTCAACTGGGTCTGAACGACGTGCGCTTCGTGCCGGTGTCGGCGCTCAAGGGCGACAACATCGTGACGGCGAGCGAGAGCATGCCGTGGTATGCGGGCGAACCGCTGCTGGACTTGCTCGAGGCGTTGCCGGTCGAGATTCCGACGGGCCAGGCGCTGCGTTTCCCGGTGCAATGGGTCGCGCGTCAGGACGGCAGCCAGGCCGACGATTTCCGCGGCTACATGGGCCGTGTCGAAGCGGGCGAAGTGAAGGTCGGCGATACCATCGTCGTGCTGCCGGCGAACCGTGAAGCCACGGTGGCCGAGATCATTGCGCCGGTGGTGGGCGGAACCGCTCAAGTGGACCGCGCGTTTGCCGGTCAAACGGTGACGATCCGTCTGGCCGAGGACGTCGACGTGTCGCGCGGCGATACCTTCGTGCTGCGCGAAGCCGCGCCCGAGCCGGCGAAGAAGCTGGAAGCCGACCTGTGCTGGTTCGACGACACGCCGCTGTCGACGCAGCGCAAGTATCTGTTGAAGCAGACCACCAATACGGTGTTCGCGCGCATCGGCGCGATCAAGGAAGTGCTCGACGTGCATACGCTGTCGCAGGCGACCGACCGCAAGGAACTGGCGATGAACGACATCGGCCGCGTCGCGCTGACGTTGCAAAAACCGCTGGTGTGCGACGTGTACGACACGCATCAGGGCACGGGCGCATTCGTGCTGATCGACGAAGCGACGCATCACACGGTCGCGGCCGGGATGATCCGTGCGTTTTCGGCGTAACAGGCGCATGGCGCGTTGCCATGCACCGTGGACGCCCTAACGAACAGGTTGATGCAAATGGGTAAGGTTTATCTGATCGGCGCGGGGCCGGGTGCCGCGGACCTGATTACGGTGCGTGGCGCGCGGCTGCTCGGCGCCGCTGACATCGTGCTGCATGACGCGCTGGTCGAGCCGGCGATGCTCGACTATGCGCCTTCCCACGCGCGGCGGATTGCGGTGGGCAAGCGCTGCGGGCAATTGTCGACGGCGCAGCAGTTCATCAACAAGCAGATCGTGGATGCCGCTTTGGAGCACGACGTTGTCGTGCGTCTGAAGGGCGGCGATCCGATGTTGTTCGGACGCGCCGACGAAGAGATGCGAGCCCTGGAAGCGGCGGGCATCGAGTACGAGGTGGTGCCTGGGATTACCGCCGCGCTGGCGAGTGCGGCTTCGTTGAAGCGGTCGCTGACGCTGCGGGGTGTGTCGCGCAGCGTTGCGTTGGCTACTTTTAGCCGGGCGCCGGGGTCTGCGGAGATTCGCGAGCAGGTGAATGCCGATTCGCTCGTGTTTTATATGGGCCGGGATAGTGGGGTTGAGATTGCGCAGCAGTTGATTGATGCTGGGAAGCCGGTTTCCACGCCCGTGGCGATTGTCGAGGCTTGCAGCACCGAGCGGGAGCGGACGCTGACTTTGACGCTCGAGGCGCTTGCTGCTGGGGAGGCGCAGCGGTGGGTCGATGCTTCGCAGCCCAGTTTGTTGATGATCGGGGAGGCGTTTGCTGCCCGGCAGCGGGGTGTTGTTCGGTTTGTGGATGGGATTTTGGTTGCTGCGTAGGGGGTGGTTTTTTGCCTGGTCGGCGGGTTGGTTGTCTGTGTGCTTGCGTGCCGCGTTGGCCTTTACTTGATTTGTTAGTGGTCTATTGGCGTTGCCCCTGTGCGGGGCAATGCTCTCAACTTAAGCCCCGCTGCATCAAGCGAGTTTGTACGCGAGATGGAAGTGGGGCTTGGCTTTTCTGGGTGGTCTTGGATAGGAGCGTGAGGGCTGTATCCGGCATCGGGTCTGGTGGATCATTTCCAGCACACCGGCGAGGCCGTCCAGACAGCGCTGGATGCGCAGAAGACACGCGCCGAGGATGGGCTTGAGTGCGCCCAGTGCATACACCCGGTTAGGACGGCTGGCATGTCTGTCGTCGTGCGGCGCATCGAGATCGCTGAGCAGTGTGCACAGGTTGTCGGCGAGGATTTTTGCGCCGAAGTCCTGCTGTAACGCCAGGTAATCGAGGCCTGTGACGGCTTCCAGCCGCAGCCGGTGCTTGAGTCGTTTGAATGCTTCCTCGACCCGCCAGCGCTGGTGATAGAGCGCGCCGAACGATGCCGCCGGATAACGCCCGCCATCGAGCAGCGAGGTCATCAGCACACGCACGCGACCGCCCGGCGTGACGTCGCGGATCAGGCGCACAGTCGTGGGCGTACGCGCCAGTTCATAGGCGCGGGCATCCGGTTCGCTGGGCGCTTCCAGTGTCACCACATGCTCGGCTTTACCGCTGCGGGTAAAGGCGCTGACGCATTTCCAGTTACGCGCATCGACGCGCATGCAGAACGGGATTTCGCGCTGTGCGAGCGCCGCCACCATCGCGTTGCCGATATAGCCGCGATCGAGCAGCAGCAGGTCGGTATGCGGTTGCAGTACATCGAGGGCTTCGAACAGCATCTGCCGCTCGCCGCCGTCGGCGGGATGAAGTGCAGCGTGCAGGGTCAGTTCGGAACCCGGCAGGAACAGCGCAAACGCGTAGTGATCGGCGCGCAGTTCATGGCCGCGACGCGTGCCCACACGCAGGCGGCTACCGTCAGCGGCGACCAGCCTCAGGCCGTGCCAGCGCATCGAATCGATATGGGGTTGGGCCAGCGAGATCAGGCGGGCGCGGGCCAGTTCGAACAGTTCGGCAGACACTCCCCGTCGCGCCTTGCTGAAGGCCTGTGCGCTGACAGCGCGGGTGCGCCCGCCGCTGCTTCCCAGTGCGCCGAATAGCGCGTCAAGTTCGGCCTGCACACTGGCGCACATGCCGGACATCATCAGCGCGGCCATGCGCGGCAAGGTCAGTGTGCGATTGCGGGTAAAGGCAGTGGGAGAACGACGCACGCGATCCGCGAGCGCCGGATCGAGCAGGAAATCGGAGAACTCAGCCAGAAGCCGCGAGGACGCTGGTATTTGAGTTCATATCGTTGATTTATCAGTGAGTTATGCGATGAAGTTTACAGGGGCAATGCCTCGTTTACAAGCTCTTTGAGGCTTAAGTTGAGAGCATTGCTGTGCGGGGCGGCACTGTAGTGGTCAAGCAAACCTGGACACCCCAAAGGCGAATTTTTAAAAAAGTGAAGCTTCGCACCGTGCCGGTGGCAGACCGCCTGCCGCCGAATGGATGCGCCTGTAGTTATAAAAGTTGTCGATGTAGGCCCCGATGTCGCGCTCGGCCTGCGCGTGATCCGGGTACCCTTTCTCGTCGATCCACTCGTTCTTCAGGCTTCTGAAGAACCGTTCAACCGGCGCGTTATCCCAGCAGTTTCCCTTTCTGCTCATACTCTGAATGATGCCGTTTGCCTTCAGTTCGTTCACGAAATGTGCGCTGGTGTACTGGGCGGATTCAACCGGTCGTCGCAACACCTTAAACTAAGGAGGTGTTGCGACGACCGGTTGAATCCGCCCTGGCATCCCTGATCGGAGTGGAACATCAGGCCGGGCGGCGGGCGTCGATGCTCGCGCGCCCTTTGCAAGGCCCGGATAACCAGAACCGTATCCGGCAACAACGCGAACGCCCAGCCGACGATACGGCGCGAATACAGGTCCATCACGATCGCCAGATAGGACCAGCCCTGAAGCGTTCTCACGTACGTAATGTCGCCCGCCCACACCTGATTGATCGCCGGCGGCTGGAAGCGGCGCTCAAGCAGGTTGGGCGCCACCAGCGCTTCACCGTCAGCCCTGCGGTAACGGTGCGTTCGTCGTCGCGTCACAGCCAGTTGCGCCTCACGCATCAACGACCGCGCGCGGTAGCGTCCGATCGCATGGCCCTGGTGCTGTAACGCCTGAGCCATCCTGCGGCTGCCATAGCTGCCGCGGCTTTCGTTGTGAATTTCACGCACGGCCCTGAGCAGGGCCGGCGAAGCCGCAGCCCTGGCGGGCCGCCGCGCGGCAAAGGTGTAGTAGCTGCTTCGCGGCACCTTCAGCAACCGGCACATCACGCTGACTGGCCAGGCCTTCTTCAGCGAACGGATCACCTCGAGGAGCGATCCAGTTCCTTGACGAAGAAGGCCGTGGACTTTTTTAGTATCTCGCGCTCCCTTTCGAGCTCGGTCACGCGTGCCTCCAGCTCCCGGATACGTCGCTGGTCGGCCTTGAGCTGCACCTCGGTGCGCGGAGGCTCAGCCTGCTCGGCCCGCCATTGCGCCACCCACCGCCGCAACGCGGTATCGCCAATGCCCAGCGCCTCGCAGGCCCTGGCAAACGAATAGCCCTGCGCGACAACCAGCTGCACCGCCTCGGCCCTGAATTCGTCGGTTATGTTCCGTCTGCTCATTTCTCACCTCGGTTGGAGATTATCCCCTTTAGAGGTGTCCAGAGTCATTGGACCACTACAGGTGCCGCCCCGCACAGCAATGCTCTCAACTTAAGCCCCGCTGCATCAAGCGAGTTTGTACGCGAGATGGAAGTGGGGCTTGGCTTTTCTGGGTGGTCTTGGATAGGAGCGTGAGGGCTGTATCCGGCATCGGGTCTGGTGGATCATTTCCAGCACACCGGCGAGGCCGTCCAGACAGCGCTGGATGCGCAGAAGACACGCGCCGAGGATGGGCTTGAGTGCGCCCAGTGCATACACCCGGTTAGGACGGCTGGCATGTCTGTCGTCGTGCGGCGCATCGAGATCGCTGAGCAGTGTGCACAGGTTGTCGGCGAGGATTTTTGCGCCGAAGTCCTGCTGTAACGCCAGGTAATCGAGGCCTGTGACGGCTTCCAGCCGCAGCCGGTGCTTGAGTCGTTTGAATGCTTCCTCGACCCGCCAGCGCTGGTGATAGAGCGCGCCGAACGATGCCGCCGGATAACGCCCGCCATCGAGCAGCGAGGTCATCAGCACACGCACGCGACCGCCCGGCGTGACGTCGCGGATCAGGCGCACAGTCGTGGGCGTACGCGCCAGTTCATAGGCGCGGGCATCCGGTTCGCTGGGCGCTTCCAGTGTCACCACATGCTCGGCTTTACCGCTGCGGGTAAAGGCGCTGACGCATTTCCAGTTACGCGCATCGACGCGCATGCAGAACGGGATTTCGCGCTGTGCGAGCGCCGCCACCATCGCGTTGCCGATATAGCCGCGATCGAGCAGCAGCAGGTCGGTATGCGGTTGCAGTACATCGAGGGCTTCGAACAGCATCTGCCGCTCGCCGCCGTCGGCGGGATGAAGTGCAGCGTGCAGGGTCAGTTCGGAACCCGGCAGGAACAGCGCAAACGCGTAGTGATCGGCGCGCAGTTCATGGCCGCGACGCGTGCCCACACGCAGGCGGCTACCGTCAGCGGCGACCAGCCTCAGGCCGTGCCAGCGCATCGAATCGATATGGGGTTGGGCCAGCGAGATCAGGCGGGCGCGGGCCAGTTCGAACAGTTCGGCAGACACTCCCCGTCGCGCCTTGCTGAAGGCCTGTGCGCTGACAGCGCGGGTGCGCCCGCCGCTGCTTCCCAGTGCGCCGAATAGCGCGTCAAGTTCGGCCTGCACACTGGCGCACATGCCGGACATCATCAGCGCGGCCATGCGCGGCAAGGTCAGTGTGCGATTGCGGGTAAAGGCAGTGGGAGAACGACGCACGCGATCCGCGAGCGCCGGATCGAGCAGGAAATCGGAGAACTCAGCCAGAAGCCGCGAGGACGCTGGTATTTGAGTTCATATCGTTGATTTATCAGTGAGTTATGCGATGAAGTTTACAGGGGCAATGCCTCGTTTACAAGCTCTTTGAGGCTTAAGTTGAGAGCATTGCCCCGCACAGGGGCAACGCTAATAGACCACTAACAAATCAAGCAAAGGCCAAAACAACAAAACAGCAAAACAACAAAACCACACCCCAACCCGCCGACCAGGCAAAAAAATCAAACCTGCCGAAGGCAATACTCAGCCACAGCATCCAAAACGAGATCATCCTCGCCAACGGCGACAGCACACCGAATCTCGGCAGAAGGAAACAACCCGCGACACCGCTCGACCACCGCAGGCAAATCCCGGCGAACATGCCCACCTTGCCCAAAAAAAACCGGCACAACGGTAACGACAGAACACCCGTCAGCGACAAGAACCCCAACAGCCGTCGGCAAATCAGGCTCCATCAACTCGAGAAAGGCCAACAAAACCGGCCCGGCCTCGCCGCGAGATGCCCGCGCGGCCCGCAGTTTGTCGGCGAGCCGCTCGAACGGCTCGCGCCAGCGCACATCGCGCGCGCCATGCGCAAACAACACCATCCCATGTGTAGCCATGACAAGGCTCCTAATGGCGATCGACCCACTTCAATCCGACTAACCCGAGCACCAGGTACACGAGCCCCGGAGTGGCCGCGGTCAACGCCGCTGGCCACGTATTCAACGTGCCGATATGCGAGAACAGCGTGTTGAACAATTGGAAACTCATCCCCAGCATAATCCCGCCGAACACCTTCACGCCCACCACGCCGGCGCGTGTATGCAGATAAGCAAACGGCAGCGACAACACCAGCATCACGAACACGGCGAACGGATACAGCAGCTTGCGCCACAGCGCGATTTCATACCGCTGCGTGTCCTGATGATTCTCCGTCAAATGCTGGATGTAGCGGAACAGGTTGAACATCGACATGCGGTCCGGCGACACCAGCAGCACCGACAGAATCTGCGGCGTCAATTCCGAACGCAGCGAATACTCCGGCAAGCTCACCTGCTTCGCGCGGTACACGGGGTTCAACGCATCGGCGGGCGTGCCGGTGGGCGGCGCTACGTCGATCAACTGCGTATCGGTCACGCCCGTCAGTTGCCAATGACCCGGCGGCTGGTACTTGCCGCTCTTGGCCATGCGGACGTTCGACAAGCGGAACTTCGAATCGAATTCGTAAATGCGCACGTTGCTGATCGTGGCGTCGGGCTTCAATTCGCCGACGTTCACGAAACGCGTGACCTGCTCGCCGTCCGAGCGCGCCGTGAGCGTGTCCTTCACCCACACGCCCGACTCGAAATTGCTCGATACCGACGAGCCCATCGCCTCGAGCCGCACGCGCTCCGACAATTGATCCGTGTACGGGCCGACCACTTCGCCGATCAGATACGTGAGGAACACGAGCGGAATGCCGATCTTCAGCAGCGAGCGCAGCGCCTGATTGGTGGCGAGACCGGATACGCGGAAAATCGTGTACTCGGAGTTCGCCGCCATCTGCGCGAACACATAGATCGCGCTGATCAACGCGGCGACCGGAATGATTTCGTAGAACCGCGAAGGCGTTTGCAGCGCAACCCGCAGCACCGCGTACTGGAACTTGTAGTTGCCGTGGCCGACGGAATTCAGTTCGTTGATCAGGTCGAAGAAAAAGAACAGACCCGAAAACGCAAACAGAATGAAGATGAACGTGAGGTAGATCTGACGCGCGAAATACCTTTCATAGATGCGCATCGCTCAGCTCCCCCGCGAACGGTTGAACATCGCCCGCGTGAAAAGCGGCCGGTTGCGCACGCGCAGCCAGAAAATGAACGCGACGATCGCCGCCACGACGACGTGCAGGCTCACGAGCCCAACCCCGAACGACAGCTTGCCTTGCTCGATCCACGCCTGCACCACGTTCAACAGATTCGAATACGTCAGATAGATGAGGACCGCCATCACCAGGTTGATGGTGCGGCTGCGTCGCGGATTCTGGTGCGCAAGCGGAATCGCTAGCAGCATCAGGTTGATCGCGATCAGGGGCAGTCCCGCGCGCCATGCGAATTCGGCGAGGTTCTCGCGGGTCGGATTGCGCAACAGCGTGAGCGTGGGCGTGCCGGTGGTGGTCGGCTTGTTGACGACCGGCTGGCTTTGGATCTTCACGCCATAGCGCTCGAATTCCATGATGCGGAAATCGGGGTGCCCCGGTTCTCCGTCGTAGCGGCGGCCGTTTTCCAGCACCACGAAGCGGTCGCCGTTCTTGCGCGTCTCGGTATGGCCGTTCTTCGACACCACCACGTTGACCTTGCCGTTCTCGGTGCTGGTCACGAACACGTTCTCGACATGCCCCTGATCGGGCGACATCTTCTCGATGAAGAACACCCGGTGGCTGCTGGCCGACTCGCGGAACTGGCCCGGCGCGAGCAGCGAAACCTCGTCGCGCTGCTGGAAGCGCGCGCGGATCAGTTTGTTCTGCTGGTTCGACCAGGGCCAGCCGACGAACACGAAGAACATGATGAGGAGGATGATCGGCGTGGCAAAGACGCCGATCGGCTTGATGAATTGCGTGAGACTCACGCCCGACGATAGCCATACGACCATCTCGGAGTCTTTGTACCAGCGTGTGAGGACGAACAGGATCGACACGAACAGGGTAGCGACGAGCATGATCGCCAGATAGCCGATCACGGTCAGGCCGATCAGGACCAGCACGTCGCGCGGGTCGATCTCGCCCGAGGCCGCGAAGCCGACGATGCGGATCATCATCGTCGTCAGCACGAGCGTGAGCAGAACCATGAACACGGCACCAGCCGTGTACGCGAGTTCGCGCTGGAGGGAGCGTTCGAAGATCATTATTGATGACGAGAGGGGGCGCTCTCGGCGGCGCGCGGGTTGCTCCCCATCACGCCCCCGGTGCAGCCGCCGCGGGAAAAATAGCGGATAATTGCGGCTTTCATCCTAAGCCCAGATTTTATCCGAGGACAAGCGCGATGGACTTTAGCATAAAAGCCTGTGATTGGACCAAAGGCTCGTCAAACGGTTTCCTGACCGGGAAATCGGATTGCATCGTAATCGGCGTGTTCGAGTCGCAGACGCTCTCGGGCGCAGCGCTGGAAATCGACGCGGCCACCAAGGGCCTTCTCACCCGCATCATCAAGGCGGGCGACATGGAAGGCAAGGCAGGCACCACGCAGTTCCTCCACGAAGTGTCGGGCATCGGCGCGTCGCGCGTGCTGCTCGTCGGTCTCGGCAAACAGGACGCGTTCAGTCAGAAGGCCTACGGCGAAGCCGTGCGGGCCGCCTGGCGCGCGCTGCTCGGCACCAAGATCGTCCAGGTCACCTTCACGCTCGCGCAGTTGCCGATCCAGGAGCGCTCGGCGGAATGGGGCGTGCGCGCCGCGATCCTCGCGCTGCGCGAACTGACCTACAAGTTCACGCAGATGAAGAGCAAGCCGGAGAACGGCGCGCGCGCGTTGAAGCGCATCGTCTTCAGCGTCAACACCGGCGACGAGAAGGCCGCCAAGCTTGCCGCGAAGCAGGGCGCCGCGCTCGCCAACGGCATGGATCTCACGCGCGACCTCGGCAATCTGCCGAGCAACGTCTGCACGCCCACCTACCTCGCCAACACCGCGAAGAAGCTCGCCAAGGACTGGAAGCTGAAGGTCGAGGTGCTCGGCGAGAAGCAGTGTGAAGCGCTCAAGATGGGCTCGTTCCTGTCGGTCACGGCAGGCTCGGTCGAGCCGGCGCAGTTCATCGTGCTGCAGTACCAGGGCGGCGCCGCGAAGGCCGCGCCGGTGGTGCTGGTCGGCAAGGGCGTCACGTTCGACACGGGCGGCATCTCGCTCAAGCCGGGCGAAGGCATGGACGAAATGAAGTACGACATGTGCGGCGCCGGTTCGGTGCTGGGCACGTTGCGCGCCGTCGCCGAAATGGGCCTGAAAATCAACGTCGTCGGCATCATCCCGGCGGTCGAGAACATGCCGTCGGCCACCGCCACCAAGCCGGGCGATATCGTCACCAGCATGAAGGGCCTGACGATCGAAGTGCTGAACACGGACGCCGAAGGCCGCCTGATCCTGTGCGACGCGCTCACCTACGCCGAGCGCTTCAAGCCGGCGGCGGTGATCGACATCGCCACGCTGACGGGCGCCTGCATCATCGCGCTGGGCCATCACAACAGCGGCCTCTTTTCGAAAGACGACGCGCTGGCGGGCGAGTTGCTCGACGCATCGCGCGAAGCATCCGATCCGGCCTGGCGCCTGCCGCTCGACGACGAGTACCAGGATCAGCTCAAGTCGAACTTCGCCGATGTGGCCAACATCGGCGGGCGTCCGGCGGGCAGCGTGACGGCGGCGTGCTTCCTGTCGCGCTTCACCGATGCCTATCCGTGGGCGCATCTGGACATCGCCGGCACGGCCTGGAAGAGCGGCGCGGCGAAGGGCGCCACCGGCCGTCCGGTGCCCTTGCTCGCGCAGTTCCTGATCGACCGCGCCGCGCAATGACGCATTGCTGTAAGGTTGAAAGTGCGTCTGTGGAAGCACAGCGGAGCCGCCGATGACGAGAATCGACTTTCACTCGAACGTCGGCGATTCGCTGCTGTATGCGTGCCGCCTGGTCCGCAAGGCGTATCAGGCGAACCAGCCGACCATCGTGCTGGCCGAGCCCGCGCGCCTGCGCGCGTTCGACGAACAGTTGTGGACGTTCTCGCCGCTCGACTTCGTGCCGCACTGCATGGCGGGCACGCCGCTCGCCGCGCAAACCCCGATCGTGCTCGCCACGAACCTCGACGATGTGCCGCATCATCAGGTGCTGCTCAATCTCGGGGCAACGGTGCCGCCGCAGTTCGCGCGTTTCGAAAGATTGCTGGAAGTGGTCGGTAACGCACACGACGAACTCGCTGCTGGCCGCGAACGCTATCGTTTCTATCGCGATCGCGGCTATGCTTTGAACAATTACAAGCAGGGCAGTTAGGTCTTATCACGCCCGCGTCGCGTTGTGTCGTTGTCTTAGGATGCGGCGTGCGCGCGGCCTGCCTCGGCTTCGACTCAAACACGGAGAGCGCACGTGTCCGATTCCAACGACAATTCGATCCCGGTGCTGCACGAGGTTCTCGTACCGGGCAATCCTGCCCAGGCGCGTCCCGCGGCGGCCACGCAACCGGCGGCCGAGCCCGGCGCCCCGCGCGAACCGAGCTTCGCTGTCGAACCGGTGCTTGCGCCCGAACCGGTACATGCGGCCGAACCTGCTCTTGCCCGGGACTCCGCGCAGGCGGCGGAACCCGCGCATCACGCGGAACACGCTCAGCCGAGAAAGCGGACAAGAGCGCACCCCGCCCTTGACTCGCTGCACGAGCGCGAAGCCGCGCTGGCTGCGCAACCCGGCGTGTTCGACCGAACCGAGCCGTTTGCGCCGCTAGAGGCCGGCGCGACCGTGCCGCCGGACATCGCTCGCGAACCCGTCGACCAGGCACAGGCGGGCCTCGATGCGGATGCGATTGCCGAACGGCTGCGCGCACGGTTCGCGGGTTTTCTGGCAGGCGAGGGACGGGGCATCATCGAAGCGCGCTGCCGCGATGCATTGCAGGACCACACCGCCAGGCTCGTCAACCAGATCACGCGTGAAGTGGCGCTGAGTCTGGAGACCGAGATGAGCGGCTGGGTACGGGACGCGGTGGAAGAAGAAATGGCGCGGCGCTCAGGCAACGCCTGATGTGATGAAGCAGGGGCGCCCTTGCTGGCGCCTTCATTTGGCGCCTTCGTTCGGCGCTTTTAGCAAAGCGCCTTCACTTGAGCGTCATCACCCAACTCGCGAGCGTGGCCGCCTGGTCAGGCGTGAGTTGCGTGTTGGCGGGCATCGGCACCGGACCCCATACGCCCGTGCTGCCATCCAGAATCTTGCGCTTCAGATACGTGACGGCGTCTTCGCGGACGGCATATTTCGCCGCGACGTCGTGCAGTGCCGGTCCCATGAAAGAACGGGATACCGAATGGCAGCTCATGCAGTTCTGCTGCTGCGCCAGCATGAGTCCGGCGGCGGCCTCCGCGTGCGCCGCGGGACTGCCGACGCTTAGGATCGCGCCGAGCACGCCGGCTATTGCAAGCGCTGCATACGACATTGATTTCATTCTGGTCTCCACCGGTGCAGGTGCCCGGCTTGTGGTGCAAGCATTATAAAAGCAAAGGGGCGCACGGTTTTCCGTGCGCCCCTTTGCGCTTTTACGTAGCCGCTTGTCGCTCACCGCTCACGATGCACACACGACCCGGAGCTTCAGCTTCGCCCCGCAACCAGGCCGAATCCGCGGCGTGCCCAACGGCGTTGGATCAGCCCGTCACCGCGCCCTTGTTGGCGGGCAGCGCGAGTGCCGAATACTTCGCGAGTACGCCACGCGTGTAGCGCGGCTTCGGTTGCTGCCATGCCGCGCGGCGACGCTGCAATTCGGCGTCGTCGATGTTCAGTTGCAGCAGCAGCTTATGCGCGTCGATCGTGATCGAGTCGCCTTCCTGCACGAACGCGATCGTGCCGCCCACGAACGCTTCCGGCGCGACGTGACCGACCACCATGCCCCACGTGCCGCCCGAAAAACGGCCGTCGGTGATCAAGCCGACGCTTTCGCCGAGACCCTTGCCGATGATCGCGGAAGTGGGCGCGAGCATCTCCGGCATGCCGGGGCCGCCCTTCGGGCCGAGATAGCGCAGCACCACCACATCGCCGGCGACGATCCTGTCGGCCAGGATCGCTTCCAGCGCGCTTTGCTCGTCGTCGAACACGCGGGCCGGGCCGGTGATGACCGGGTTCTTCAAGCCGGTGATCTTGGCGACCGCGCCGTCTTCGGCGAGATTGCCCTTCAGGATCGCGAGGTGGCCTTCGTTGTACAGCGCCTGCTCGATCGGGAAAATCACCTGCTGGTCGGCGCGCGGCTTGCCCGGCACGTCTTTTAGTTCCTCGGCGATCGTCCTGCCGGTGATCGTGATGCAGTCGCCGTGCAAAAGACCCGCGTCGAGCAGGATCTTCATGACTTGCGGAATGCCGCCGGCCTTGTGCAGATCGGTCGCGACGAACTGGCCCGACGGCTTCAGGTTGCAGATCACCGGCACCTTCTTGCGCATGCGCTCGAAGTCCTCGATGCTCCATGCCACTTCGGCCGCGTGCGCGATCGCGAGGAAGTGCAGCACGGCGTTGGTCGAGCCGCCCGTGGCCATGATCACGGCCACGGCGTTTTCGATCGACTTCTTCGTGATGATGTCGCGCGGCTTCAGATCCTTCTTGACCGCTTCCACCAGCACGCGTGCCGATTCGGCGGCCGAGTCGACCTTTTCCTGATCGGGATTGGCCATCGTCGACGAGTACAGCAGCGACATGCCGAGCGCCTCGAACGACGAACTCATCGTGTTGGCGGTGTACATGCCGCCGCATGAACCCGTCGACGGACACGCGTTCTTCTCGACCCCTTCGAAATCTTCCTGCGACATGCGGCCGGCCGTGAACTCGCCCACTGCCTCGAACGACGACACGATGGTCAGGTCCGTGCCCTTCCAGTTGCCCGGACGGATCGTGCCGCCGTACACGTAGATGCTCGGCACGTTCGCGCGCAACATGCCGATCATGCCGCCCGGCATGTTCTTGTCGCAGCCGCCGATCACGACCACGCCGTCCATCCACTGGCCTTGCACGCAGGTCTCGATGCAGTCGGCGATGACTTCGCGCGACACGAGCGAGTACTTCATGCCTTCGGTGCCCATCGACATGCCGTCCGAGATCGTCGGCGTGCCGAAGATCTGCGGATTCGCATCGGCGGCCCTGACCGCGGCGACGGCCGCGTCGGCCAGACGCTGCAGGCCGGCGTTGCATGGCGTGATGGTCGAATGGCCGTTGGCGATGCCGATCATCGGCTTGTCGAAGTCTTCCTTCTGATAGCCGAGCGCGTAGTACATCGAGCGGTTCGGCGAACGCGCCACGCCTTGCGTGATGTTCTTCGAACGACGGTTGTATGCCATGGGGAACTCCAGTCTGTTTTGTTTTGACCCGGGCTGCAGGTTCGCCGCGGACCTTGTCGATGCGCTTGCCGGCGGGTGCCGCCGGCGCGTCAGTTCAGTGTAGTTCCGACGCGTCGCGCAAGGATGCGGTTTTGCAAAGCGCCTGTCCAATATATTATTCGGGCTCGACTAGGTCGTAAAATCTATTAATCATGCTGCCCGCCATTCCCGACTTGCGCCAGTTGCGCTATTTCGTCACCGTCGCCGAAGAAAAGCACTTCGGCCGCGCCGCCGCGCGCCTTTCGATGACGCAGCCGCCGTTGTCGCAGGCGATTCGCGCGCTGGAGGAGACGCTTGGCGTCGAACTGTTCGCGCGCACCAAGCGCTCGGTCGAACTCACGCCGGTGGGCGCCGATCTGCTGCCCGAGGTGCAGCGCCTGCTGGCGAGCGCCGAGGGCTTGCGGCCGCTCGCGCAAAGCCTCGCGCGCGGCGAGGCGGGCGTGCTGTCGCTGGCGTTCGTCTCCACCGCGGACTACGGCTTGCTGCCGCTGCTGCTGCGCGATTTCGGCGCGAGGCATCCGCGTGTGCGGCTCGAATTGACCGAAGCCACCAGCGACGTGCAGGTGGACGAACTGGTAGCCGGGCGCATCGACGCAGGGCTCGTGATCGCGCCGCTGCCGTCGCGTCATGCCACGCAACTCTCGTGGCTGCCGATTGCCCGCGAGCCGCTGGTGATTGCGATGTCGACGGAACTGGCGCAGCGGCTAGGCGCCGCCGCCGGGTCCGATGCGGACCCGCAGGCCGAGTGGCTCGACACGCCCGTCAGCCTGCGCGACGTCGCCGACGCGCCGCTCGTGATCTTTCCAAGGCGTTTGGCGCCGGGCTTTTATGACATCATTATGGATTGCTACGGCGTGGCGGGCCTCGCGCCCCGCGTCGGCCAGGAGGCGATCCAGATGCAGACCATCGTGAGCCTCGTCTCGGCGGGAATGGGTGTCGCACTGGTGCCGCAATCGTTGCGTAATCTGCGCCGCACCGGCGTCGTGTACCGGCCGCTCTCGGAGTCGGTGCCCGCGATCGAAACGGGGCTGGTCTGGCGCACCGCGGAGGTGAGCCCGGTGCTCGCGGGCTTCATCGAAATCGTGCGCGCGCATGCGGCCACTGTCGAGGCGCAGTCCATGCCGCGTCTTTAGCAGCGGGGCGGCCGCGAACGCATTGCGCGCCGCACCGTCCAACGCATGCGCCGCCCGCTGCGTGCACCGCTTTCCGCCATTCGACAATCGCTTGAACAATCCGCTTCTGAACCTGAACCGCCCATAACAACACGATGCTCATTCACCCGAATTTCGACCCCATTGCCATTCATCTGGGGCCGCTCGCCGTGCGCTGGTACGGCCTCATGTACCTCGTCGCGTTCATCGCGGCGATCGTGGTCGGCCGGCTGCGGCTGCGCTTGCCGTATGTCGCCGCACAAGGCTGGACCGCGAAGGACATCGACGACATGCTGTTCTACGGCGTGCTCGGTACGATTCTCGGCGGCCGGCTGGGCTATGTGCTGTTCTACAAGGCGAGTTTTTATTTCGCGCATCCGCTCGACATCTTCAAGGTGTGGGAGGGCGGCATGTCGTTTCACGGCGGCTTTCTCGGCGTGACGGTGGCCATGGCGCTGTTCGCGCATCAGCGCAAACGCTCGTGGCTGCAAGTCACCGATTTCGTCGCGCCGATGGTGCCGACGGGGCTCGCGGCGGGACGCCTCGGCAACTTCATCAACGGCGAGTTGTGGGGCCGCGTGACCGACCCGGCCGCGCCGTGGGCGATGCTGTTTCCGGGCGCCGCGCCGGAAGACGCCGCATGGCTCGCCGCGCATCCGCAGCTTGGCGCGCAATGGCATCTGAGCGAAGTGTTCACGCAATATCACATGCTGCCGCGTCATCCGTCGCAGTTGTATGAGATCGCGCTGGAAGGTGTCGCATTGTTCTTCGTGCTGTTCTTCTTCTCGCGCAAACCGAAGCCGCTGGGCGCGATTTCGGCGGTGTTCCTGATCGGCTACGGCCTCGCGCGTTTCACGGTGGAATTCGCGCGCGAACCGGACGACTTCCTTGGGCTGCTGGCAATGGGGCTGTCGATGGGGCAGTGGCTGTCGCTGCCGATGATCGTCGCGGGCATCGCGATGCTGGTGTGGTCTTATCGCCGGGCGCGACGCGAACCGGCGGTGGCGGCGGGCGCGAACTGAGCGCCGCCCTATCTGTTGTCTTCGTAGTCAATTAAAAAGCCACGGCATGCCGTGGCTTTTTAACAGCGGTGCGTGAGATTCAGCGCAAAACGCGTTACTTCATTTGCACCGAACCCGATACGTTGACCGTCACGGTCGACGTGCCGCCTTCGATCGGCATGGGCGCCGAGACCTTGGCGTCGGCGCTCATGGCGCGCGCGCTCATCATCATCATGGGGCGCGGAATGACGCCGTTGTGTCCGACGTTGACCTCACGAATCGAATAACCGCCGTAGCCGAACGCTTGCGCCGACGAAGCGGCCTGCTCGCGGAACGACTTGATGGCCTCGCCGGTGAGCTTCTGTTCCGCGGCGCGCTGCGCTTCGGGCGACAGCGAGAACTGTACGTTGCCGACTTGCATGATCGATGCCAATTGGCCCGCGAGCTTCGAAGCCGCGGCGAAGTCGCGCGACTTGAGCACGACCTCGGTGCGGCCGCGCCATGCGGAAATGCGCCCGTCACGATCGGTGGACGGATAGATCGAGAACGAACCCGTGCGCGCCGTCACCTCGTTCACGCCCTTGGCTTTTTGCAGCGCCGAGTCGGCGCGCTGATTCAACGTCGACGTGAGCGCCGACGGATCCTTCGCTTCCTGCTCGTAGAACAGCGTGATGTCGACCACGTCTTGCGGCACGTCCGCGCTGGCCTGTGCGTTTAGCGACAGCACGCCCGCCGGCTGATACTGCGGCGCGTTCTGCGCGCGAGCCACGGCCGGCGTGAGCGCAAGCGCGGTGGGAGCGATGCATGCGAGAGCGAGCGCGATTGCACG
The DNA here is from genome assembly GCF_049177125.1 of Paraburkholderia sp. DD10. NCBI lineage: Bacteria > Pseudomonadati > Pseudomonadota > Betaproteobacteria > Burkholderiales > Burkholderiaceae > Paraburkholderia > Paraburkholderia sp. DD10. Next base: position 149,875 of record NZ_CP185393.1, read on the forward strand.
TGCGGTGTTTTTCTTCATTGTTGGACTCCTTGCCTGAACAGGTGATGCACGATCGGAGCGAACGCCGCGCATTGGCGACGCCATCGGCATGAGCCAATGGCACGGCGTTTGCGGTCCAGCGTTTGCGAGTCCGTTAGGCGCTTGTAACCTGAGCTTGGTTCCCTAATTTGACGTTGCCTGACAGGCTTGATCCTTGCTGCGCGCAGTTCGGCGCATGGATTGCGCCGTAACGTGCCGCGTGCACGTGCAATGTCAAATGAGTCGTTGGGTGATGAAGCGCCATTCGGCTTCGGTCACCGGCGTAATCGATAGGCGGTTGCCTTTGGCGAGCACGCGCATGTCCTTCAACCCTTCGTGCTCGCGCAATGCGGCAAGCGGAATCAGCGGAATCTTCTTCTTGAACACGACGTCGACGAGCATCCAGCGCGGCGTTTCCTGCGACGACTTCGGGTCGTAGTAGGGACTCTTCGTGTCGAACTGGGTGGGGTCCGGATAAGCGGTGGACGATACCTCGGCGAGCCCCGCAATGCCCGGCTCGGGACAACTCGAGTGATAGAACAGCACGCCGTCGCCGACCTGCATCATGTCGCGCATGAAATTGCGCGCCTGATAGTTGCGCACGCCGGTCCACGGCAACGTGCGGTGCGGTGCGTTGGCGAGATGGTCGATGCTTGCTTCGTCCGGTTCGGACTTCATTAGCCAGTAGCGCATGAATCGAATTGGAACGTTAAGGGTTTGAAGATGCGGAAGAAAATCGAGGCCCAAAGAAAAACGGCACCGAACCGAAGTCCGATGCCGTTCCAAATAAGGTCCCCGCCTTAGCCGCTAGGCCGGCATCCTGAACCGGGGGTTCAGAATTGGTCGCAGTTAGCAACACTTCGGGTACATCAGACAGAGTGACGCGCACACCCGTGCTACAAATTTCCGCAACCGTGCACATGGCATTGGTTCAAGGAATATATGACCTTGGCGAACCAGGCAGGGAAGCTAAACCGATGAAACTAAAACGATGGAATTCAAACGTTTGCCGAGTCTTATTGACTACCGCTCATGCACTTCGCTTGAATCCGCAGCCAATCTCGCGACCGGCCACTAGATAGTTATTGCATGCTGTACTGCTCGATCACAGTACCCAGTTGCTCGTTCATTTGATGCATTGTACGCCGGATTTCCTCAGCGGGAAATGCTTCTCCGTGCCGCACGCTGCTTTGCAGCTTAAGCAGTTCCGATGCCAGCGACAACGCAGCCATGACGGCAATGCGATCCGTGCCGCGCACGTTGCTGTTATTGCGGATCTTCGACATTTCGGCGTCGACACGCGCGACCGCTTCAAGCAGTGCGCCTTCTGTTTCAGCCGAGCAGGCGAGACGATAGGGCACGCCGAGAATCGACACTTCGATCTGCTTCGTGGTCATGCGTTTTCTCCGTGGCGGGTCACGTCGCTCCCGGTTTCGGCTTGATGCTGAGCGGGCTCGAGCAGATCGAGCTGGTTGTCCGGCTCATTGTGCGCGCGTGCCCGCGGCAGTTTCTCGAGAATCGCATTCAGCCGCACCTGGGCGTCGTCGATCTTGGCCGACAGTGCGTCGCGTTCCGCTTGCAGCGCATCGCGTTCCTCGCGAAGCATTGCAAGTTCCGTGCGCGTGGCTTCGACTTCGGCGCGTGATTGGGCGAGCTGCTCTTCGAGCGCGAGGCGCGCTTCGTTGTGGCGCTGGCTGATCGCGATCAGCTTGCCGATGTTCTGTGAAAGTGTTTCGAGTTCGGTGAGCATGTGCTGCGTCCTCTAAAGACATCGCATTTTAGCGCGGAATATCGCGGGTTCCGACATTTGTCTCGTTTCGAGACGTAACAACCTCGCTTTATGCAGGCATTGATCGACCATATGATGAAAAAGTACTCGCGCATCGGACAATAACCCGCACTTAACCGAACAGATCGCGCAACGATCAACGATTCTTGACGGGCTCGGGGGCCGCTCCTAAACTGGCCGCACTCTGGTGCCCGCGCGCGCTTTCATAGTGCGCGCAGTTAAACGGGAAGCAGGGCGCGTCGTTCGCCAGAACGCGCGAACCTGCGCTGCCCCCGCAACGGTAAGCGACCGCATTCATCATGCAGGTCGGTCCTGATCGCGTGTTCGAAGCTGAACGTGCGAGTGTGCCACTGCGCGTCACGCGTGGGAAGGCGGGATCGATGTGTCGCCAGCCCGGATACCGGCCAGAGGGAGAGGAACGTCCGCGAAAACGTTGAAAAGCGCGGGCGCCTCGTTACGCATCGGCCTGCGGGGAAGCGGGCCGCGCACGTTACCCACAGGAATGTCATCCCATGCTGTCCCCCATCGCTCGCGCGGCGTGGCTCGTTTTTGCGGGCGTGCCGCTCGTCGTGCACGCTCAGGCCGCTGCTGTTTCCACCTCTTCCGATGCGTCTTCTTCCACCTCGTCCGCGGCTGCCGCGGCTGCAGGTTCATCGCCCATCGTGTTGTCGCCGGTGGTCGTCACGGCGGGGCGTGGCCCGCAAGCGCTCGCCGACGCGATTCCGCCGACGGCGCTGTTCGATCAGCAGGACATCGCCGACAGCACCGCGACCGACTTGCCCGGCCTGCTGCAACTCGCCCCCGGCGCGCAAATCTCGCGTACAGGTGGCCCTGGTTCGACCACGAGTCTGTTTTTGCGTGGCGCGTCGTCGACGCAATCGCTGGTGCTGATCGACGGCGTGCGGGTCGACTCGGTGACCCTCGGTACATCGCAACTCGCGCAGATCCCGCTCGACCAGATCGATCACGTGGAAGTGGTGAACGGCAACGGGTCCGCGCTATACGGTTCGGGCGCGATCGGCGGCGTGGTGCAGGTGTTCACGAAAGACGGTGGCGACCATCCTCCGCGTTTCAACTTTTCGGTGGGCTACGGCAGCTATCACACGCAGACGCAGCAGGCCGGCGTGAACGGCGCATTGGATAAGGACGGCGCCACCACCTTCAACCTGTCGCTCGCCCGTTCGAAGGGCGACGGCTTCTCGTCGCTGAATCCGCGCGAGGCGCCGCAAGCCAATCCGAACGCAAACGGCTATCTGAACGAAAGCATTTCGGCTTCGCTGCGTCACAGGTTCAACGACCAATGGAACGCGGGCGTCACGTATTTCCAGTCGAACGGCAACAACAGTTACGACAACGCGTATGGCGTGCCGACCGATTCAAACAATCTGTATAGCAAGGTGCGTCAGATGTCGGTGTTCGCGAACGGCAAGCTGACCGATTGGTGGACCACCCACTTCATCGTCTCCGAAGGCGACGACCGCAGCGTGTCGAAAACCAACGGCATCTATAACGGCCGCTTCGATACCGACAATCGCCAGTACACGTGGCAGAACGATTTCACGTTCGCCGCGCAGCAGAAGTTGCAGGTGGGCTATGAGCATCTCGATCAAAGCCTCGACTCGGATACGTTCGCGGCGCCGGATCGTCATGTGGATTCGGGTTTCGTCGGCTATACGGGGCGCTTTGGGCGCAACCAGATTCAGGCCAATGTGCGGCGCGACCAGTATTCCGATTTCGGCGGAGCGAACAGTTACTATCTCGGCTACGGTTTCGACATCACCGGCCATTGGAAGGCGACTGCAAGCTATTCGGATTCGTTTCGCGCGCCGAGCTTCGACGATCTGTACTATCCGTACAGCGGCAACGCGTCGATCGAGCCGGAGCGCAGTCATTCGATCGAGGCCGCGTTGCAGTACGCGTCGAACGCGCTCGGCGTGATGCGCCTGAGCGCGTTCCAGACGCGCTATTCGAATCTGATCGATTATCAGCAGGTGACGCCCGGCATCTATCTGGCCGAGAACGTCGGGCATGCGAAGGTGCAGGGACTCGAAGGATCGTGGAGCGGCCATGTCGGCAAGACGGACGTGCGCGCGTCGTTGACGCTGCAAAATCCCGTCGACCTCGACAAAGATGCCGACCTTCTGCGGCGCGCGCGGCGTTTCGGATCGCTCGCGGTGAATCGCAGCATCGCCTGCTGGCGCGTGGGCGGCGAGTGGATCGTGAGCGGCGCGCGCGAAGATAGCAGCGGCAAGCTGGGCGGCTACGGTGTGGTGAATCTGTCGGCGCGCTACAACATCACGAAAGCGTGGTACGTGGCCGCGCAAATCCACAACCTGTTGAACAAGGACTATGAAACGGCCTACTCGTATAACTCGCCCTGGCGCGGTGCGTATGTCACGGTTGGCTGGCAGCAGCAGTGACGAACGTTCCTGCATGAGCACGCGCCGATGAACCGCGGTTCGAGTTCGACCACCCCAACCACGAGCACGATGCGCGTCATGAATGCGAAGCGTGCCGCCGCGATCTGGCTTGCGCTCGCGGTGGTCGCGCTCGTCGTGTTGATGGCGTCGCTCGCACTGGGCAGCGTGGCGCTTCCGCCCGGCCGCGTGTTGGCGGCGCTGATGCCCTCGTCCTCGGCGCATGGCGGGTCCGCCGATCTGACCGCCGAGATCGTTCGCACGCTGCGTTTGCCGCGCGCGTTGGCGGGCTTCGCATGCGGCGCGTTGCTCGCGTTGGCCGGCGCGCTACTGCAAGTGCTGTTGCGCAATCCGCTGGCCGAACCCTACGTGTTAGGCGTGTCAGGCGGCGCGGCGACGTTCGCTCTCGTCGCGATGATCGCGGGTGGCGCGTGGTGGATCGTCGACGCCAGCGCATTCGCCGGCGCGTTCGTGTCGATCCTGCTGGTGCTCGGCCTCGCGCGCCGCGAGCTGTGGCGCGGCGAGCCGCAGGATACGTCGCCGCGTTTGCTGCTGACCGGCGCGGTGATCGCGGCGGGCTGGGGCGCACTCATCACGTTGCTGCTGAACCTCGCGCCCGACAATCGCTTGCGCGGCATGCTGTTCTGGCTGACCGGCGATCTCAACGGCGGGGCGATGCCGTGGACGGCGCTCGCCGTGCTCGCCGTCGCGCTGCTTGCGATCGTGCCCGCCGCGCCGCGGCTCAATGTCCTGTTGCGCGGCGATGCCGCCGCGCAAGCGTTGGGCGTCGCCGTGGTGCCGCTGCGCTTGCGCGTGTACCTGGTGGCGTCGCTGGCGGCGGCTGCGGCGGTGACCACCGCGGGCACGATCGGCTTTGTCGGCCTCGTGGTGCCGCATATGCTGCGGCTCGCGTTCGGCAACGATCAGCGCATGCTGCTGCCCGCTGCGGCGCTCGGCGGAGGCGTCGCGGTGATGGGCGCCGATCTGATCGCGCGCACCGCGATAGCGCCGGCGCAGTTGCCGGTCGGCGTGATCACCTCGATCATCGGCGTGCCGGTGTTTCTGTGGATGCTGCTGCACAGGCGCCGATGATGAAAGCACACGACGCCTCCCACGCCGCGCTCAGCGCGCAACGCCTGACCTTGCGTGCCGGCACGCGCACCTTGCTCGAAGCGTTCACGCATACGTTCTACGAAGGCGAACTCTGGTGCGTCGCCGGCCCGAACGGCGCGGGCAAGACGACGCTGCTCGCCACGCTCGCGGGTCTGTTGCAGCCGTCGGCGGGTCAGGTCGAACTCGACGGCGTGCGCCTGGCCGACTGGCAACCGCTGCCGCTCGCGCAACGCCGCGCGCTGATGCCGCAAAGCGCAGCGGACGCGTTCAGTGCGAGCGTGCTCGACATCGTGATGCTGAATCGCTTCCCGCATCTGACCGGCTGGGGCTGGGAGCGCGAGGCCGATCGCGACGCCGCGCATGCCGCGCTGGAATTGCTGGGCCTCGCCGCATTCGCCACGCGCGACGTGTTGTCGCTCTCGGGCGGCGAGCGTCAACGCGTGGCGCTCGCCGCGGTGTTATGTCAGGACGCGCCGTTGCTGCTGCTCGACGAACCGCTGTCGCATCTCGATCTGCACCACCAGATCGATTGTCTCGAAGCGCTGGGCGGGTGGGCGCATGAGCCTGGGCGTACAGTGCTGTTTTCCTGTCACGATCTGAACCTCGCGCGCCGCTTCGCGACCCATGCGCTATTGCTCGACGGTGACGGCGGCGCTTACGCCGGACCGGTGCACGACGTGCTGACCCCCGCGCTGACGAGCCGCGCATTCGGCTATCCGTTGATCCTGATTCGCGACGGCGAACACGAGGCGCTGATTCCCGCGCCGCGCTGAGCGCTTTGTCAAAACCTTCCTTTTAAAAAACCTTATGACTTCCTTGCCACGCTCGTCGGGATTATTCGAAGTCGAACCGCTCGATCAAACGCTGCGCGACGACCTGCAACACATCATCGACACCAAGACCAAGCCGCCGGGCAGTCTTGGACGGCTCGAGGCGCTCGCGCGCCAGATGGGCCTGATTCAGCGCACGACGCATCCCACCGTCGAGCGCCCGGCGCTGATCGTATTCGCCGGCGACCACGGCATTGCCGATGAAGGCGTGAGCCCCTATCCGCAAGCGGTGACCGCGCAGATGGTCGCGAACTTCCTGGCTGGCGGCGCGGCGATCAACGCATTGAGCCGCGTTGCCGGCATCGAGCTCGAAGTGGTCAACGCCGGCATTGCGACACCGTTGCCGTCGTCGGAAGGTCTTGTCGACATTCCGGTCGCGGCCGGCACGCGCAACTTCGCGCGTGAACCCGCGATGACCCGCGACGACGCGCTGGCCGCGATGCAGGCGGGCGCGGCGCGCGTGCGGCATCACGCGGCGCTCGGCAGCAACGTGATCGGGTTCGGCGAGATGGGCATTGCGAACACCTCGTCGGCCGCCTGTCTGATGAGCCGTTTGTGCAACGTGCCGATCGAAGAATGCGTCGGCCGCGGCACCGGGCTCGACGACGCGGGGCTTGCGAAAAAGCGCGACGTGCTCGCGTCGGCGCTCACCCGTCACGCCGTTTCCTCCGATCCGCTCGACGTGCTCGCGACCTTCGGCGGCTTCGAGATTGCGATGATGGCGGGCGCGTATCTCGCGGCGGCGCAAGCGCGCATGACGATTCTGGTCGACGGCTTCATCGCCAGTTCGGCCCTGCTGGTCGCCGATGCGTTCGCGCCGAACGTGCGCGAGTACTGCGTGTTCGCGCATGCGTCGAACGAGGCGGGGCATCGGCGCATGCTCGATCATTTCGGCGCGCAGCCGTTGTTGTCGCTGGATATGCGTCTCGGCGAAGGCACCGGCGCGGCGCTCGCGGTGCCGCTGCTGCGCGCGGCGGCGGCGTTCGTCAACGAGATGGCGAGCTTCGAATCGGCCGGCGTCGCGAATCGCGATGCGTGATCCATCGTCTCGAAACCTGCCTCCGGCCCACCCATGAATCCGCTCGCCGAACTGCGCTATTTCTTCACCGCGCTCGGTTATTTCACGCGCGTGCCCGTGCCGCGCTGGGTCGGTTATGAGCCGCACTATCTGAATGCGGCGGCGCGTTATTTTCCGCTCGTCGGTTTGTTGGTCGGCGGATCGAGCGCGCTGGTCTATCTCGCGGCGCTGCGTGTGTTTCCAGCGGGGGTCGCGGTGCTGTTGTCGATGGCCGCGTCGCTGCTCGTCACCGGCGCGTTTCACGAAGACGGTCTCGCCGATTGCGTCGATGCGTTCGGTGGCGCCTATACGCGCGAGAACGTGCTGCGCATCATGCACGATTCGCGCATTGGCGCGTTCGGCGCGATCGCGCTCGTGATCGCCCTGGCGCTGAAGTGGCAAACGCTTGCCGCGTTGCCGCCGATGCGCGCCGCGGGCCTGATGATCGGCGCGCACGCGGCGAGCCGCGCATTCGCGATCAGCTATCTGGCCACGCTCGACTACGTGCGCGCGGAAGGCAAGGCCAAACCGGTCGCGCAGCGCCTCTCCGCGCCCGCGTTGCTTTGTGCGGCGCTATTCGGTTTGCCGTGGTTGCTGTGGCCGAATGGACCTGCTTCAGCGGATTGGCGTTTCGCGGCCGTGACGCTGCTCGTCCTGGTGGCGCTGCGCTTCGCAATGGGCCGTTATTTCGTGAGACGACTCGGCGGCTATACCGGCGATTGCCTCGGCTTTGCGCAGCAGGTCTTCGAATTGAGCATCTATCTCATGGGGCTCGCATGGATATCGTCCTGATTCGTCACCCCGCCGTCGTGGTCGATGCCGGCGTCTGTTACGGCCAAAGCGACGTCGCGCTCGTCGAGGATGCCGACGTGTCGTCGGCGGCGCTCGCGTTGCGGCTCGCCGCGTTGCAGGTGCCGGCGCCGCGCGTGTTGATGTCGAGTCCGTCGACGCGCTGCGCGGCGCTCGCGGCGGCGATGTCGAACGATTTCGGCTGCGCGCTCAGTCACGACGATCGTCTGAAGGAGATGAACTTCGGCGACTGGGAAGAGCGGCGTTGGGATGCGATCGATCGCGAGTTGCTCGACGACTGGGCGGCCAACTTCGAGCACGCGCGGGCGCACGGTGGCGAAAGCGTGACGCAATTCGTCGCGCGGGTGCGCGCGTGGTTCGACGCGTTCGCGCAAACGCGCGAGCTGACGCCGGCTTACGTGGTCACGCATGCGGGCGTCATGCGGGCCATCGCGTCGCTGGTGCTGGACGTGCCGTTGGAGCGCTGTCTGCGGTGGTCGCTCGATATGACCGGGATTGTCTGGCTGCGTCGCGATGACGAGGCGCGGCAGTGGTCGTTGGTGCGGTGGAATGCGTGAGCGGATTCGAGCAACGATTAGTCCGCGCCAACGCTGCATTCAAATTGCGCCACCTCGTTTTGACTTGCGTGCCACTTTTCTCGAAAATTTGTCACGATATCGCGTTTCGTGCCACTTTGTGCCGCTGGATTTGGCACGAAACCCGTGTTCCGTGCCATAATTCTTGGAAAGGTGGCGCTATTCCGTGCTAATCGCGCCACTTCGACTGCACGGTGGCGCGTATGAACAGCAATGGCATCAAACAGGAACTGGATCTGATCGAGCAGCTCATCGCCGCAAGCGCTGAGGGCCAAGGCGTGCGCGCGCTCGCCGCGGCCGTTGCCGCACGCGGGCATCCCATGCCCCGGCGCACGCTGCAACGCCGGCTCGACGGGCTGCTCGAAGCCGGCCGCATCGGCTCGGAAGGCGCGGGACGGGCGCTCGTCTACACGCGAGTGCCCGCTTCCAGCGACGCCGTTCTTCCGGCGCAGCCCACCGGCAGCGCAAGCACCGCGAGCGAGGCTTATGTGCCGGTCTCGAGCGACGGCCTCGAAGTGCGCGCGGAGGTGAACCGGCCGCTCCACGAACGCCGGCCGGTCGGCTACAACCGCGCTTTTCTGGAGCGCTATCGTCCGAATCAGGATGCTTATCTATCGCAGTCACAGCGCGAGCGGCTTCACGAGTGGGGGCGCACGTCGGCGGATGCGCGGCCGGCGGGCACTTATGCGCGCGACATCATGGGCCGGCTTCTGATCGATTTATCGTGGGCGTCGTCGCGGCTGGAGGGCAATACCTACACGCGGCTCGATACGGTGCGGTTGATCGAGCAAGGGCAGATCGCGGAGGGCAAGGACGCGCAGGAAACGCAGATGATCCTGAACCACAAGGCCGCGATCGAAATGATCGTTGAGAGCGCCGACGAGGTGGGCTTCAACCCTTTCACCGTCCTGAACCTTCACGCGATCCTCTCCGACAACCTGATGTCGGACCCGTTCGCGAGCGGTCGCTTGCGCGTGCGCGAAGTGGAGATCAGCGGCACCGTGTTTTTTCCGCTCGCCGTGCCGCAGCAGATCGCGGAATGCTTCGAGGCGCTGCTGAACAAGGCCGCGCAAATCGACGATCCCTTCGAACAGGCCTTTTTCAGCATGGTGCACCTGCCGTACCTGCAACCGTTCGAGGACGTCAACAAGCGGGTCTCGCGTTTGACCGCGAACATTCCGTTGATTCGCGAGAATCTGTGTCCGCTATCGTTCGTGGACGTTCCGCGGAAGGCGTATATCGAGGGCACGCTCGGCGTCTACGAAACCAATCGCGTCGATCTGTTGCGCGACGTTTTCATGTGGGCCTACGAGCGTTCGTGCCAGCGCTATCTGGCGATTCGCCAATCGATCGGCGAGCCGGACGCATTTCGGCTCAAGTATCGCAATGCGTTGATACAGGTGGTGCAGGAGGTGATTCGCGGCGGCCTCGCGGGCTCGCGGAGCGAGGTTGAAACACTCGCGCGCGAGCGGGTGAGCGCGGGCGACCTGTCGTCGTTTGTCGACGCGATCCAGTCCGATCTCGATCACCTTTATCCCGGCAACGTCGCGCGTTACAGGCTTCGGCTATCCGAGTTCGAACACTGGCCGTTCAAGCGCGCCGAGACCGCGTTACGTTGATGTCATTTCCGGCGTGAGCGCGCCACTTCGAGGTCTTCGCACAGTTGCCTTGCGCCTTGAGCGATACGCGGCGCCGGCCGGTTGATCAGATCGCCGTCGATGGCGAACAGGTTGTTGTTCGCCACCGCGCTCAGGCTCGGCCAGGCGCGCCATACGCCGAGCTGCGGCAACGTGGTGTCCGGTCTGGTCGCGCCGGGCGCGGCCGTGACGATCGCTTCCGGGTTCGCGGCGAGCACCGCTTCGGTCGAGACGGTCGGCACCAGTGGTTCGAGTTTGGCGAATACGTTGCGGCCTCCGCATAGCGCGATTACGTCGCTGACCATGTGCTCGCCGTTGAGCGTCATCAACGGTTGATCCCACACCTGATAGAACACGCTGACGGGCGGCCGGCTCGCATATTGCGCGCGCAATCTCGCGATGTCCCGGCGGTATTCGGCCGCCGCTTTATCCGCAGTGGTTGAGGTGCCCAGCAATTGCCCGAGCCTGGTCAGCGATACGGCAATGTCGTCGAGATGATGCGGCTCGCTGAAGTACAACGGCACGTGCATCTCGCGCAACCGATCCAGTTGACGCTGCGCATTGCCATGCCGCCACACGACGATCAGATCGGGCTTCAACGCGACGATGCGTTCCAGGTCGAGCGCCTTGTTGTCGCCGACGCGCGGCACTTGCTTCGCTTCAGGCGGATAGTCGCTGTAGGAGACGGCGCCGACCAGTTTCGCGCCGCCGCCCGCGGCATACAGCAATTCGGTGACGTGCGGCGCCAGGCTGATTACCCGTTGCGCGGGAGCGGCAAGGGTGACGCCGGCGCCGGTGTCGTCGGTGACGGTGATCGCGGCGTGGGCGTGCAGCGTGGCAACGCAGAAGAAGACGGTGAGGGCGAAGCGGGTCATCGAGTGGCGGCGCGTTGGTCGCGCGAGGCGGGTGAATCGGACAACGGTTCCTGTTATTCGCATCGTTGGCTTTGATCCGCTGTCACGGGGAATCGATCTCTCGAACCGCCTCGCGCAAGCTTTCGTCGAAGCGCGCCCATTCCGGTTCGTTCGCGGGCAGGCCGACACGCACGCTGCCCGACGGCGTGAACAGCCGCGTCCACACGCCGCGCCGGGCCAACGCTTCATGCAAGGCGGCGGCGCGTGCGTCGTCGGTCCATGCGAAGAGCGGCGTGCCGCGCGTGTTCAGACCTTGCGCATGCAGCAGTTTCACGAGGCGCGCGCTTTCGGCATCGAGCCGCGCGCGCATCTCGCGTTGCCACGCCTCGTCGTCGAACGCGGCTTTCACGGCGTGACGCGCCGGACCGCTGACCGTCCACGCACCGAGCGTGCGGCGCAACGCATCGAGCAACGCGGGCGCGGCGAGCACGAAACCCGCACGCACGCCCGCGAGGCCGAAGAATTTTCCCGGCGAGCGCAGCACGATCAAGCCGTCGCGATTCGTGCTGGCCGCGAGCGATTGCGAGGGCATCGTATCGGCGAACGCTTCGTCGACGAGCAACGTGCCGCCGCGCGCGCTCAATTGCGCATGCCAGTGCAACAGCTTGCCGGCGCTCAGATGCTCGGCGGTGGGATTGTTCGGATTCACGATGGCGACATGCGTGAGCGCGTCGGGCAAGATTTCGCGGGACGCATCGAGCGGCATGACCTCATGGCCGGCCCGCTCGAAAGCGGGCGCGTATTCGCTGTACGTGAGCGCCGCGATGCCGACGCGTGCGCGTGGCAGCAGCGAGGGCAGCGCGCGAATCGCCGCCTGGCTTCCGGCAACGGGCAGCACATGTTCCGCGTCCGGCGCGCCGTAATATCGCGCGGCGCAGGCGGCGAAGCCGTCGCCTTCGTCGGGTAGACGGCGCCAGGCGTCGGCGGGAAGGGGCGGCACCGGATAGCCGTGCGGATTGATGCCCGTCGAAAGATCGAGCCACTGCGCGTACGGAATGCCATACCGTTGCGCCGCTTCGTACAGATTGCCGCCGTGAACCACGGCATGGATGGCAACGCCGCCAGCGGTGATTGAATCGAGCATTCGATCAGCCATGAAACGGCACGCTCAGCAACGCCAGCACGATCAGCACCGCCAGCCAGAGGACGAGCGTGCGTTCGACCAGCATCAATGCCGCCACGATGTGAGCGGCTTTCGCCGGATGTCCGAAGCCGAGCGTCGGCCTGTCCTCGAGCACGCCGTGATAGACCGCCGGCCCGCCGATCAACACGTTCAGGCTGCCCGCGCCCGAGGCCATGACCGGTCCGGCGTTCGGGCTGTCCCAGCGCGTGGCCTGCTCGCGCCAGCAGCGCCATGCGGTGCGCGTGTCGCCCAGCAGCGCGTAGCTCGCCGCGGTCAGCCGCGCGGGAATCCAGTTGAGCACGTCGTCGAGGCGCGCGGCCGCCCAGCCGAAGCGCAAATAGCGCGGCGTGCGATAACCCCACATCGCATCGAGCGTGTTGGCGAGACGAAACGCGAGCGCGCCCGGACCGCCCGCGATGGCGAACCAGAAGAGCGCGCCGAAGATCGCGTCGTTGCCGTTTTCGAGCGCCGATTCGACGGCGGCGCGCGAGAGCGCGGCTTCGTCGGCCTGACTGGTGTCGCGCGACACGATGCGTGAAGTCAGCAAGCGCGCCTGCGCGAGATCGCGTTGCGTGAGAGCCTGCGCAATCGGCGCGATGTGATCGTGCAGGCTGCGTGCGCCGAGCGCGAACCACAACAGCACGACATGCACCGCGCAGGCCGCAAAAAACGGCAGCGCCGCGACCAGCCACCAGGCGATCAACACGGGCGGCATGACCGCCAGCGACCACGCGAGCAGTCCCTTGAGCCGCAAGCGCCGGCCGCGGTTATGACGCGCTTCGAGCCGCATCGCCCATTTGCCGAAAACCACCAGCGGATGCGCGGTGCGCGGCTCGCCGAACCAGCGGTCGATGACGACGCCCGCAGCCGTCAGCGTGACGATGAGAGGCAGCGACAGCATCACGCGCCGCCGGCTGTTTTCAGCGCGAGCGGCAAGCCCGCGACCATCATCGTGACGTGGCGGCTCAACGCGGCGACGCGCTGATTGAGCCGCCCGAGTTCGTCGACATAGAGGCGCGTGGCCGCGCCGAGCGGCACCACGCCGAGGCCGATTTCATTGCTGACCACGATGAGCTTGCCTCTTGCGTTGACGAGCGCCGTTTCGAACGCGGCGCAATGCGCCTGATAGCGGTCGACGGGCAGGCCGTCGCCTTCGGGCGGACACAGCAGGTTGGCGAGCCACAGCGTCAGGCAGTCGATCAGAATGCAGTGGCCAGGCGCGTCGAGTTGCGCAACCGCGCCAGCGAGATCGACGCTCGCTTCGTGCAACCGCCAATGCGCCGGACGCCGCTCGCGATGATGCGCGATGCGCGCGCTGAATTCGGCGTCGCCGGACACACGCGCGGTGGCGATGTACGTGACGGGCAGGGCGCTGTCGCTCGCAAGCCGTTCGGCGTGCACGCTCTTGCCCGAACGGGCGCCGCCGAGAACGAAGGTGAGGTCGCGGGAAGTCATCGCGTGATTGTACCGGCGCGATGGGATAATGCCGCGTTCAAGCGCGCGTTGCTGCGTTGCCGTGGGCCGATGCGTCGCCGGCTATCGCGCCGTCGTTCGCCGCCGCGTTGCTGCGAAGTTGCCGCTTCATGTGTTCTTCACCGCCGAGCCCGACATTCACGTGACCACCAATTCGACCCCGCATGACGCCGTACCCGTGCCGCGCGGCACGCTGATGATTCAGGGCACCACCTCCGATGCGGGCAAGAGCACGCTGGTCGCCGGATTGTGCCGGCTCGCGCGCCGCGCCGGGGTGCGGGTCGCGCCGTTCAAGCCGCAGAACATGGCGCTCAACAGCGCGGTGACGGTCGACGGCGGCGAGATCGGCCGCGCCCAGGCTCTGCAGGCGGTAGCCGCCGGCATCGCCGCGCACACCGATCTGAACCCGGTGCTGCTCAAGCCGACGAGCGACCGCGGCGCGCAGGTGATCATCCACGGCAAGGCGCGCATGAATCTCGATGCGCGCGCGTATCACGACTACAAGCCCATCGCGTTTGAAGCCGTGCTGGCATCGTATGCGCGTCTGCAGGCGGCGTACGACACGATTTTCGTCGAAGGCGCGGGCAGTCCCGCCGAGATCAATCTGCGCGAACGCGATATCGCCAACATGGGTTTCGCGGAAGCCGTCGATTGCCCCGTCGTGCTGGTGGCCGACATCGACCGCGGCGGCGTGTTCGCGCATCTGACCGGGACGCTCGCGTGTCTGTCGGCAAGCGAGCAGGCGCGGGTGCGCGGCTTCATCATCAACCGTTTTCGCGGCGACGTCGGTCTGCTGAAGCCGGGGCTCGAGTGGCTCGAGGCGAAGACCGGCAAGCCGGTGCTCGGCGTCGTGCCCTACCTGCACGGACTCACGCTCGACGCGGAAGACATGCTGCCGCCCGAATTGCGCGCCGCGAACAGCGACGCGGGGCGCATGCTGCGCGTGGTCGTGCCGGTGCTGCCGCACATCAGCAACCACACCGATTTCGATGCGTTGCGCGCGCACCCCCAAGTCGATTTTCATTATGTGCGCAGCGGCACGCCGCCGCCGTCCGCCGATCTGATCATCCTGCCCGGCTCGAAGAACGTGCCGGGCGATCTGGCGTTTCTGCGCGCGCAAGGCTGGGATGCCGTGCTGCAAAGGCATCTGCGCTACGGCGGCCGGGTGATCGGGATTTGCGGCGGCATGCAGATGCTCGGGCGCGAAGTGGCCGATCCGCATGGCGTGGAAGGCTCGCCGGGCACCTTCGCGGGCCTCGGCTGGCTCGATTACTCGACGGTGCTCACGCGCGAAAAGACGCTGAGGAACGTGACCGGGCGCCTCGCGTTGCCCGGCTCGCCGGCGGTGGCCGGCTATGAGATTCACATGGGCGAGACGCAAGGCCCGGCGCTGGAGACGCCGGCGCTGCGGTCGGTGCAATCGGTGCAACCGGTGCAACGAGACACGGCGCATGGGACGCAAGAGGCGCACTCCGACGGCGCGTTTTCCGCCGATGGCCAGATTCTCGCCACCTACGTGCACGGTCTGTTCGACACGCCCGACGCATGCGCCGCGCTGCTTGCGTGGGCCGGTTTGAGCGATGCCGCGGCAATCGACTATCCGGCGCTGCGGGAGGCGTCGTTGGATCGGCTGGCGGATACGCTCGCCGAGCATCTTGATCTTTCGAAGCTCTTTGCGGCGATCGGGTGATTTGGAATCGGGTGAGCGTCGCGATTAGATCTTCACGGGAAATAATCAAAGCCTGAGTGGCGGTTTTTCGCTGCATCCGGTTCGAATACAGTCCTCGTGTTAGCGGCCGGTCGCCGGCCGCTTCTCTTTCAAGGATCTCTCATGAACCCGAATCGCTCCGCCGACCTGGCCGCTTTCATCCTCCGGCTCGCCCTGGGCGTGCTTTATCTCGCGCACAGCCTGCAAAAGATCTTCGTTTTCACGCTGCCCGGCACGGCGCAGTTCTTCGTGTCGCTCGGCCTGCCGGGATGGCTCGGCTACGTGACGGCGTTCGTCGAACTGATCGGCGGCATTGCGCTGCTGCTCGGCGTGCAGGTCCGCTGGGTCGCGCTGGTGCTGCTGCCGTTCATGCTCGGCGCGACCTCGCAGCATCTGCATAACGGATGGGGTTTCGCGTCGCCGCACGGCGGATGGGAGTATCCGGCGTTCTGGGCGGTGACCTTGGTGGTGCAGTCGCTGCTCGGTGGCGGCGTGCTGGCGCTGGGTGGGCAGAAGGCGGGGCGCGTGGCGGCTGCTTGATGCTTTGGGTGACGGTTGTTTTGATCGGCGCCCCCAATGCGCCCGCGCCCTCAACCGCGAGACAACAAAAAGCACGCGCCGTGAGGCCGCGTGCTTTTTCCAATGGCGCCGCCTTGCCGCGCCGCCCCTATCCGCCGATCAGTACAGCACGATCTGCGTGCAGCGAAACAGCGCCATCGTCTTGCCGTCGGGATCCGTGACCGTGGCGTCCCACACCTGCGTGCTGCGCCCCAGATGCACACCCTTGGCGACCGCGCGGATCGTGCCTTCGGTGGTCGTCCCAAGAAAATTGCTTTTCAGCTCGATGGTCGTGAAGTTGCGCGCGGTCGGCGGCAGATGCGCGAGGCAGGCATAGCCGCAAGCGGTGTCGGCGAGCCCGATCACCGTGGCCGCATGCAAAAAGCCGTTCGGCGCGAGCAATTCGTCGCGCACGGTCAACTCCGCGGTCAACGTGCCTTGCTCCAGCGACAGCACATGCACGCCCAGCAAGCCCGGCAGCCTGCCCTCCTGGCGTTCGTGCAGACGCTCCACGGTGTATTCAGGGCGAAGTTTGCTCATGAAATTCGGTCCTCGAAGGAAAATCGGCGCTGCCGGAGTGATCAATTAGCCGTTGCGGGGCTTCGACCCCGCTGCATTTGTCGATATTATCAACGGCTGGATCGGCGGGTGAACCTGAATCCGGTCAGGATCGGGGCTCATCGGCGCAAGTCAGAGCAAACAGCGCGGCAAACCGGCTGGCAGTGTCCAGCCTTCTTTCCGGGAGAATTCATGACGGTGATCGTGGTGGCGAATCCGAAGGGCGGCGTGGGTAAAAGCACGTTGTCGACCAATCTGGCCGGCTATTTCGCGGCGTCCGGCGAATGGGTCGCGCTGGCCGATCTGGACAAGCAGCAGTCCGCGCACGCCTGGCTGTCGCTGCGGCCCGACACGCTGCCAGCCATCGAAACCTGGGAAGTCGACCCCGAAACGCCGGCCAAGCCGCCGCGAGGATTGGAGCACGCGGTCGTCGACACGCCGGCCGGCTTGCATGGCAATCGGCTGGGCATCGCGCTTGATCTGGCCGACAAGGTAATCGTGCCGCTGCAGCCGTCGATGTTCGATATTCTCGCCACGCAAGAATTTCTTGAGCGGCTGGCGAAGGAAAAGGCGGTCAGGAGAGGCGCGATCGAGATCGGCGTGGTCGGCATGCGGGTCGATGCGCGCACGCGCTCGGCGGAGCAGTTGCACCGCTTCGTAGAAGGTTTGAAGCTGCCGGTGCTGGGTTATCTGCGCGACACGCAGAATTACGTGCAACTGGCCGCGCACGGCCTGACCTTGTGGGACGTCGCCAAAAGCCGCGTGGAGAAGGATCTGGAGCAGTGGCAGCCGATCCTCGAATGGACCAGCAAGACGGGCAAGAAGGCTTGAGGGCTTGAGGGACAAAGAGCAGGCGGCGTGGCCGCCCGCTGCATGTGGCTGTGTGGCGTTGAGAAGCGGCGCGAGTGAACTACGGCCTCAAGTCCAGTTTTGCGTCGGCACGTGATCGCGGCTGCCCTTGATCTTGTTGTGCTCGTCGACGAACACGAGGTCCGGCTTCCAGCCCGCCTTCAGTTCCGCTTCATCGACCACCGCGAACGCCGCGATGATCACCAGATCGCCGAGCTGCGCGCGCCGCGCGGCCGAACCGTTCAGCGAAATCATGCCGCTGCCGCGTTCGCCCTTGATCGCGTAGGTCGAGAAACGCTCGCCGTTGTTGATGTTCCAGATGTCGATGCGTTCGTTTTCGACGATGTTCGCCGCTTCCAGCAAATCCTCGTCGATCGCGCACGAGCCTTCGTAGTGCAGTTCGCAATGCGTGACCGCGACGCGGTGGATCTTCGACTTCAGCATGTTGCGTTGCATGACCAATCCCTTGTGGCTTCCTGTCCGTTTCTACGCGACGTAAGACGATTTCAGATTTCGAGGTTGTCGATGAGGCGAGTCGTGCCGAGCTTGGCGGCGGCCAGCACCACCAGTTCGGCGTTGGCGTCTTGCGGTCCCGGCGGGAGCAGATTCGAGCGCTTGCGCACCGCGACGTAATCGGGCTGCCAGCCGCGCGCGGCCAACGCCGTCATCGCCGCCTGTTCGAGCTTGGCGAAGTCGCGCTCGCCGGACAGCACCGCGTCGCGCACGCGATTGAGTTCGGCGGCCAGCCTCGGCGCCTCGGCGCGCTCGGCGGCCTGCAAAAAGCGGTTGCGCGAGCTGAGCGCGAGGCCGTCGGCGTCACGCACGGTTTCGGCGGCGATGATGTCGGTGGGCAGCGCGAACTGGTGGCACATGCTGCGCACGATCATCAACTGCTGGTAATCCTTCTTGCCGAACACGGCGACGCGCGGCTGCACGCACGACATCAGTTTCATCACCACCGTGCACACGCCCTGGAAGAAGCCGGGGCGGAATTCACCTTCGAGAATGTCGCCCAGATCGTGCGGCGGATGCACGCGGTACTCCTGCGGCTCCGGATAGAGGTCTTTTTCCGTCGGCGCGAACAGCACGTAGACGTTTTCCTTTTGCAGCTTCTCGATGTCGGCTTCGAGCGTGCGCGGGTATTTGTCGAAGTCCTCGTTCGGGCCGAACTGCAGCCGGTTGACGAAGATGCTCGCCACCACCGGATCGCCGTGCTGACGCGCGAGACGCATCAGCGACAAATGGCCTTCATGCAGATTGCCCATGGTCGGCACGAAGGCGGTGCGATTCTGGCCGCGCAACTGGTCGCGCAATTCATGGATCGAGCTGATGACTTTCATGATCGGACTGGAAATTCCTGGCGCGACGCGAGACTGGGTTGGTGCGAAAAATCAGCTTTTCGCGCGGCCCGCCGCCTCACTGGTGATGAAAGGTTCGGAGCGCGGGATTGTAGTGGATTTGCGCCGCTGGCGCACCGGAACGAGGCATGCGGGCCGCGCGTGGTGCACGGATCGGCGCATGGCTCGCGGCTTCATGCCGGCAGATAGGCAAGGCGCACATAGATCGGCGCGAACGGCTCGGCCTGAGTGATTTCGACGAGCGACTCGCGGCACAGTTCGAGCACGGCAATGAAATTCACGACCACCACCGGCACGCCCTTGCTCGTGTCGAACAGGTCGGCGAACTCCATGAAGCGCGCGTTCTGCAATTGCCGCAGGATCGAGCTCATATGCTCGCGCACCGACAATTCCTCGCGCGAAATCTTGTGATGCTGAACCAGCTTGGCGCGCTTGATCACGTCGGCCCACGCGGCGCGCAGGTCTTCGCTGTTCACGTCCGGAAAGCGCGGCGTGATGCTTTGTTCGATATAGACCTCGGCGCGCAGGAAGTCGCGCCCGAGCTGCGGCAACTGGTCGATGCGCTGCGCGGCGAGTTTCATCTGCTCGTATTCCAGCAGGCGGCGCACCAGTTCCGCGCGGGGGTCCTCGGCTTCCTCGCCGCTGTCCGCCTTCTTCACCGGCAGCAGCATGCGCGACTTGATCTCGATCAGCATCGCGGCCATCAGCAGATATTCCGACGCGAGTTCGAGATTGGTCTGGCGCAACTGCTCGACGTAGCCCAGGTACTGCACCGTGACGTCCGCCATCGGAATGTCGAGCACGTTGAAGTTCTGCTTGCGGATCAGGTACAGCAACAGATCCAGCGGTCCTTCGAACGTTTCGAGAAACACCTCGAGCGCGTCCGGCGGAATGTACAGGTCGGTCGGCAGCTTGAAGAGCGGCTCGCCGTACAGGCGCGCGAAGGCGATGCCGTCGACGGTGTCCGGCGTCGAGTCGGTGGTGGGCGCGGCAAGCGCGGCGTCGCCGGCGGCCGGCCGTGCGCCGTGTGCCTCGTCGGCGTGACTCACGCGCTTAGAAGTTTTGATAGTACGAGTAAGGCGTCTGTTCGACGCGCGAGGCTTTCTGCTCGGCGCGTTCTTCCAGGTCGATCGGCTGTTTGTCCCACAGCAGCGCGCGGCCGCGGCGTTGTTCGGCCTCGAGGCTGGGCTTCTGTTGCTTGAGCTGGTTCAGGAACTGGGTGATGTCCGATTGATACATGGCTCGACGTCCGTGGTGTGGGAAATGGCGGCGGCCTGGCAGTAAGAGGGGAGCGGCGCCGCAGCTATTCCATAATTTTACCGCATGCGCCGCGCGCGGACGAAAAACGGCGGCCGCGCGAGAGGGCGGTGTGCAAGAATTCCTGGAACCCGCGCGGCGCGGGGCGCGTCAAAGGCGGGCATCGCCGATACGGCGGCGTCTGACGCATGACACGGTATTCGGCGTGCATTCCCCGAGCCGATCGGCGCGCACGGCGTTGGGCCGACGGCATCGCGCATTGCGCATGCGTTGAGCGCCCATGCGCTGCGGCGTCGGGCGAACGCTTGTGAACCGATTGCGCGACGTCGCCGATGTGGTCAAATAGCGAGCTTCGGCCGCCGCGGCGCGCCTGAGCGACAGAATTCATCAACCACGTCCGGAGGATTGTTTGGCGGGATGTGCGATCGAAAAGCCGCATCCGCGGCGCGGCGAGACCGGCCTCGGGCGCGGGCACATGGCGTCCATCCGGCGCTGGCTGCGCGCGTGGCTGGCATTCGGCATCGTCATGTCGATGCTGGCCGTGACCGACGCCCACGCGGCGCGGCGCGCGGCCGCCAGCTACAAGGTCGAGATCGAAGCCACGCCGCGTTCGCTGCGCAAGCTGCTCGAGGAGCATCTGGATATCGCGCGGTTCGCCAAACGGCCCGACATCAGCGACGACCAGTTCCAGTTTCTGATTACCGCCACGCCCCAGCAGGTGCGCGACCTGGCGTCCACGCAGGGTTATTTCACGCCGGTGGTACGCACCGACGTGCGAACCGTCGACGATAAAAAGCGCGTCACGGTCAGTGTCGATCCCGGCCCGCTCACCACCATCAGTTCGATTTCGATCTCGTTTCGCGGCGCGGTGCTGACCGAGGACCCGGCGCAGGAAAATACCGCGCGCTTCGCGTTCTCGTTGCACGAGGGCGATCCGTTCTCGCAGGGCGGCTGGGACGACGCCAAGAACGCGGCGCTCAAGGCCTTGCAGGCGCGCCGCTATCTCGGCGCGAAGATCTACCATTCCGAGGCGCGCGTCGATCCGCGCACGCACGAGGCGACGTTGTCGGTCACGTATGAAAGCGGGCCGACCTTCACGATGGGCAAACTCGACGTATCCGGCACGCGGCGCTATCCCGAGCAGATCGTCGACAACGTGAATCCGATTTCGGTCGGCGACATCTACGACGTGCAGCGCGTCGCCGAATTGCAGCGGCAGTTGCAGAACACGCCGTATTACGCGAGCGTCGCGATCGACGTGGACAGCGACCCGGCCAAACCGCTCGAGACGCCGATGCACGTCAAGGTGTCGGAGTACCCGTACAACAGCGTGCGTGGCGGCGTCGGCTATTCGACGGACAACGGCCCGCTGATCCAGGGCGCGTACTCGTATCTCGACACCTTCGGCAAGGCGTGGCCGTTCACGATCGAGGGCCGCGTCGACCAGAACCAGCAATACGGACAAATCCAGTTGGCGATGCCGCCGGGGCGGCGCGCGTGGACCAACAGCGTGCTGGCGTCCTACACCACCACCGACGTTTCCGATACGCGCATCTACAGTATTCGCGCCGGCGTGCAGCGCGCCCGTACCTCGCAGTTCATCGACTACAACTACTCGATCCTCTTCTATCAGGACCGTCTCGACCAGAATGCGATTGCGCCGACCACCAGCCGCGCGCTGGTGCCGTCATGGTCCTGGACCCGCCGCCATACCGACGACCCGTTGTTTCCGCGTTCGGGCAACCTGCTTCACGTCGAGGCGGGCTTCGCGGTCAAGGGCGTGCTGACCGACCAGACGTTCATCCGCGGCTACGCGCGCGGTCAGCAGTATCTGCCGATCGGCAAGGAAGACATCGTGCTGCTGCGCGCCGAACTCGGCGGCGTGTTCACGAGCGGCAGTTCGAGCGGCATTCCGGCTTCGCTGCTGTTTCGCGCCGGGGGTTCGAATTCGGTGCGCGGCTATGGCTACCAGAGCATCGGTAATAGCGTCGCCGGTTCGGTGCTGCCCACCAAGTATCTCGTGACGGCGACGGCCGAATATCAGCACTGGTTTACTCACGATTGGGGCGCCGCCGCGTTCTTCGACATCGGCACCGCGACGGATACCTGGGGCGAAAAAGTTTTTTATCCCGGCGTCGGCATCGGCGCGCGCTGGCGCAGCCCGGTCGGTCCGGTGAACGTGGACGTCGCTTACGGCATCCGCAACCAGAGCGTGCGGCCGTATCTGACGCTCGGCATCGCCTTCTGATGGACACCTGCTTCTACATGATCCACGCATGACCACGGACGTTTCCGCTCAATCTTCCGCGCAGCCGCCCGGCACGCCTCCGCCAGGAGAGCCGCCCGGACAACCGCCGCCTGCCGACGCGCCGCCGCCGAGGCGCCGTCTCGGCCGGCTGCTGCTGAAAACGCTCGCGTGGACGGTCGCGGTGTTGGTGCTGCTGCTCGCGCTGGCGCTCGGTCTGCTGTACGGCGCGCTGACGACCGAGCGCGGCACCGCGTACGCGTGGCAGGCGGCGGTCAGGCTGCTGGGCGGCAAGCTCACGGGCACGCTCGAAGGCGGCGCGCTCGCGAACGGCGTGCAACTGCGGCAAGTACGCTGGCGCAGCCTCGACGGCAGCGGCACCGACATCCAGATCGACCGCGTCGCGGGCCGCTGGGGACTCACGCGCGAGCCCTGGCGCTTCGCGATCGACTATCTGCATGTCGGCACGATCGACGCCCGGGTGGGCGCTTCGTCGAAGAGCAGCGAACCGCTGACGCTGCCGCAAGACTTGCGCTTGCCGCTGCAACTCGAGGTGCGCGACGTCCGGGTCGATAAGCTGTTGTTGCGCCAGGGCGGGTCGACGACCGAGTTCTCGCATTTCGCGTTTCATGGCCGCAGCGACGGGCGTCATCATCAAGCCGCGATCGAGCGGCTCGACACGCCGTTCGGCGCCTTGACGGCGACGGCCAGGCTCGATGGCGCGCGGCCGTTTCCGCTTTCCGGCGACGTCGGCTATTCGGGCAAGGTCAACGAGGAAGCGGTTCAGGTGGACGGTCATTTGAGCGGCTCGCTGGAAAATCTGGTCGCCGAACTCGACGCCACCGGCATGAAGCTCGCCGGTCATGCGCGGGTCGAGGCCACGCCGTTCGGCGCGGTGCCTTTGCAGCGCGCCACGCTGACCTTCGATCACGTCAATCCGCAGGCGTTTGCGCCGGGTGCGCCGCTGGCGGATCTGGCGGTGCGGGCGGAGTTGCAGCCGGTAGGGCACGAGGAGGCGCCGGGCGGGGCGGGCGCGGTCGAGCTGGTTCCGGGCGCGGCGAGCGGGACGATGGCGGCGAGCGCTGCCGAGGCCGGCGGAGCTTCCGGTGCGGTGGGCGCCGGCAACGGCCGCGTTGCTCCCCACGCCGCCCAAAAAAGCGCCGCCGGTTTCGCCGTGGCCGGCCACATGTCGATCGTCAACGCCAAACCCGGCGCGATCGACCAGAACCTCCTGCCGCTGATCGACGCCAACGCCGACGTGCGCCTCGACGCCGAGGCGCAGCGCATCTCGAACCTGAACGTCCGGCTCGTGAAGAACGCCACGCTGACCGGCGGCGGCGCGCTGACCGGCAAGCGCGGGCGATTCGATCTACAGGTCGCCGGGCTCGACCTGAACGCGCTGCAGGCAACCGTGCGGCCCACGCAGCTTTCCGGCCCGATCGGCGTCCGTCTGAACGACGACGTGCAAAGTCTCACGCTCGATCTCGTCGATCCAAAAGCGGCGCTGCGCGCGCAAGGCAAGCTGATATTCGATCCGGCCCGCATCGCCTTCAACGACGTGCGCATCACGTCGGGCAAGGGCCGCATCGATCTGTCCGGCGCGCTCAAGCACGACGCGAACTCCAGCTACAACCTGAAAGCGCAACTGACCGATTTCGATCCGTTGACGCTGACATCGCAGATGCCATCGCGCACGCCGGTGACCGGGGCGACGCCGGCGTCGAGGGCCGACAAGGCCAAACAGGCCGCGGCCGAAGCGGGCAGCACGGCCGGCGCCAAAAGCGCGGCCCCAGGCGACAAAGCCGCCGCCGTGGCGAAAAACACCGCGAAGGCCACGGTGAAGTCGGAAGTCGTTCAGCGCAAGACACCGCCGCCACGACGCGGCGCGCCGCCCGTCCGCAAGATCGAGGCACGCGTGAACGGCACGCTCACCGCGGCCGGCATGCTGGCTCCGGTCTTCACCACCAAGGCCGAATTCAAGCTCGGTCCGAGCGTCTACGACGGCCTGCCGCTGACCGGCGGCGGCACGATCCAGCTCGCCGGCTCGCGGATCTTGCCGAGTCGCGCGAATCTGTCGGTGGCGGGCAACCAGGTGGACCTGCAAGGCAGTTTCGGCGCGCGCGGCGACCGGCTGCGTTTTCGTGTCGACGCACCGCAACTGGCGCGCCTCGGTTTCGGACTCGCCGGCCTGGTGGCGGCCGACGGCGATCTCACCGGCTCGTTCGAGCACCCGAATGTCGTGCTGAACTACAAGGCTGACAGCGTGGTGTTCAGCAGCAACCGCGTCGGTCATGCGGAAGGTCATGCGGAACTGCGCGACGGCGCGAACGGCGCGCTGGTCTTCAGCACCGACGCGCGCAACGTGAGCGCGGGCGGCGTCGACCTGGCCACGCTCACGGCGCGTCTGTCCGGCACGCGCGCCAATCACACGCTCGAGGCCGCGGCCACCGGCAAGCTGCAGGACCGTCCGCTCGCTCTCACGCTCGCCGCCAACGGCAAGCTGACCGAAGCCCGCGACGGCACGCGCTGGGACGGCACCGTGACCCGTTTGCAGAACCGCGGCACGCCGGCGCTGAATCTCGAAGCGCCGCTCGCGGTGAGCGCCGGGCCGAGCCGCCTGACCCTCGGCGCGACCCGCCTCACGCTCGAAGGCGCGGTGCTGAGCCTGAAATCGTTCGCCTTCGACCACGGCAAGATTCAGTCGGCGGGCAGCTTGACCGATATTTCGCTCGCGCGTTTGCAGGATCTGCGGCGCGAGGTCACCGGCACGCCGCCCGCCGTCAAGACCGATCTCGTGTTCGACGGCGAGTGGGATTTCTCGCTGGGCAGCACGGCTAGCGGCCACATCCAGTTGAAGCGCCGCGCCGGCGACGTCACGGTCGAAATCGGCCGCGGCCTCGCCTCGCTGGGCATCACCGACCTCAGCGCGCGCGCCGACTTCACCGGCGGCAACCGGCTCAATGCCACCGTGCATGCGCAGGCCAACCGGATCGGCGTGATCGATGCCGACGCGCACACCACGCTCGCGATGCGCGACGGTTTCCTCACCGTGAACGAAGAGGGCCCGCTCACCGGCAACGTGAATGCGAACGTGCCGTCGCTCAAAACCACCGGCGGCCTGTTCGGGCCGAGTTATCTGCTCGACGGCCACCTCGCGCTCAAGCTAGCGCTCGGCGGCACGGTCGCCAAGCCGAACCTGACCGGGTCGCTGATCGGCGACGGTTTGTCCGCGACGCTGGTGGACCAGGGCGTGCAGTTGAAGGACGGCGTGGTGCGCATCGCGCTCTCGCACAATCTGGTCGATTTCCAGCAGGTCGAGTTTCACGGCGCGAGCGGCACGCTGCGCGCGACCGGGCGCGTGCGTCTGGACGGCGCGGAGCCGGACCTGACCGCGAGCATCGTCGCGGACAAGCTCGAGCTGTTCGCGGCGCCGGACCGGAATTTGTCGCTGTCGGGCAGCGCGAGCGTGGCCAACGCCGGCGCACAGGGCGGCATGGCGATCAACGGCAAATTCGCGGTCGACCATGCGTTGTTCGACATGCCGGAAGAGTCCGCGCCGAAACTGGGCGACGACGTGGTGGTGGTGCGCCCGGACGGCACGGTCGCGGGCGAGCGGCCGAAGCCGGTGCCCGGCACCAACAAGCCGGTCGGCCCGTTCGCGCCGCGCGCCAATATCGACATCGACCTCGGCAAGGATTTCCGTTTCCGCGGACAAGGCGCGGACCTGGGCCTGACCGGCACGATCACCGCGATGAGCGCGCCGAATCTGCCGCTGCGCGCGGTCGGCAATGTGCGGGTCACGCCAGGCTCGACGTATACGCAGTTCGGCCGCAAGCTCAACATCGAGAACGGCTTTTTCACGTTCAACGGTCCGGTGGCGAATCCGGGCATCAATATTCTGGCGATGCGCCGCAATCAGCAGGTCGAGGCGGGCGTGCAGGTCACGGGCACGGTTCAGTTCCCGGTGGCGAAGCTGGTGTCGGAGCCGAACGTGCCGGATAACGAAAAGCTTTCGTGGCTGCTTTTCGGCCACGGCACGGACCAGGGCAACAACGTCGGACAGCAAAGCACCATGACGACGGCGCTCGCGCTGCTCGGCAGCGCGAGCGGCAAGCGGATCGCGCAGACCTTTGGGCTCGACGAGTTTTCCATCGGCCGAAGCGAGGTCGGGCTGACCGATCCGCAGGTGGTGATGGTGTCGAAGGCGATCAACGAGTGGCTCGTGATCGGCTATGAGCAGGGGCTGCAGTCGGCGAGCAATGCAATCAAGGCGACGGTCAATCTGACGCGCTACTGGTCCGTTGCGACTTACGGCGGCACTTTCGACGGCGTCGAACTGCTGTATACGCGGCGCTTCGACCGGATCCGGTGGTGATGGCCGGATCGCCGCGAGAGCGGCGCGGCGGGCAACGCCACGTCACGGCATAAAAAAACGGCACGCCTTTGCAGGGCGTGCCGTTTTTTGTTCGTGCCTCCCGGCTTTGAAGCCGGGCGCCGCGCTTCCTTCGGGCTTACTTCACGTTTATTTCACGCGCATGCCCGGCTTTGCGCCGCTGTCCGGCTCCAGCACGTAGAGGCCCGGTTCGGCTTTCTCGTCCGTGGCCGACGCCGCGAGCACCATGCCCTCGGACATGCCGAACTTCATCTTGCGCGGCGCGAGATTCGCGACCATCACCGTCAGCTTGCCGACCAGTTGCTCCGGCTGATACGCCGACTTGATGCCCGAGAACACGTTGCGGGTGTTCTCCTCGCCGACGTCGAGCGTGAGTTGCAGCAATTTGTCCGAGCCTTCCACCGCCTTGCAGTCGACGATCTTCGCGATGCGCAGATCGATCTTGGCGAAGTCGTCGATCGAGATGATGGCGGGTGCTTCGTCTTTGTCGGCAGCGGCGGCCGCTGCTGCCCTTGCCGCCTTCGACTTGTGCTTCGCGTCGGCCGGCGCCGTTTCCGGCGTGGCTTGCAGCGAATCGCGATTGGCCGCCAGCAGCGCCTCGATCTGCTTCGGATCGACGCGCGTCATCAAATGCTTGTACGCGTTGATGGGGCGCGCGGAGGACAGCGGCACGTTGGCGTCGGCCCACACCAGCGGCTCGATGTCCAGGAAGCCTTCGACGGCTTCGGCCAGCTTCGGCAGCACGGGCTTGAGCGCCAGCGACAGCAGACGGAAAGCCTCGATGCTCACGCTGCAGGTTTCATGCAGCGCGTCCGGGTTTGCCGCGTCTTTCGCCTGATCCCACGGCTTGGCGGTGTCGACGTAGGCATTGACCGCGTCGGCCAGGTCCATGGTTTGACGCAGCGCGCGGTTGTACTCGCGCGCCTCGTAGTTCGCGGCGATCTGCGGCACGGCGGCGCGCAGCGAGGCGAGCAGCGGATGCTGCATCGCGCTGTCCCGCACGCGGCCGTCGAAACGCTTGATCAGGAAGCCGGCGGCGCGGCTCGCGATGTTCACGTACTTGCCCACCAGATCGCTGTTCACGCGCGCCTGGAAGTCGTCGAGGTTCAGGTCGAGGTCTTCCATCGTGCTGTTCAGCTTGGCCGCGAAGTAATAGCGCAGCCATTCCGGATTGAGGCCCGTGTCGATCACGCTTTGCGCGGTGATGAAGGTGCCGCGCGACTTCGACATCTTCGCGCCGTCCACCGTCAGGAACCCGTGCGCGAACACGTTGGTCGGCGTGCGGTGGCCCGAAAACTCGAGCATGGCCGGCCAGAACAGCGTGTGGAAATACAGAATGTCCTTGCCGATGAAATGGTATTGCTCGGCGGTCGAGCCTTGGCGGACCCACGCGTCGAAATCCAGCCCGCGTTTTTCAGCGAGGTTCTTGAAGCTCGCGTAATAGCCGACCGGCGCATCCAGCCACACGTAGAAATACTTGCCCGGCGCGCCCGGAATCTCGAAGCCGAAATACGGCGCGTCGCGCGAGATGTCCCAATCGGCGAGCTTCGCTTCGCCGGCGTCGCCGAGCCATTCGCGCATCTTGTTGGTGGCTTCGGGCTGCGCCAGGCCGCCCACCCACGCGCGCAGGAAATTCTCGCAGCGCGGATCCGACAGGCGGAAGAAATAGTGCGTCGACGTCTTGCGGATCGGCGTGGCGCCGGAGACCACCGAATAGGGATTGACCAGTTCGGTGGGCTGGTAAGTGGAACCGCACACTTCGCAACTGTCGCCGTATTGGTCTTTCGCGCCGCACTTCGGACACTCGCCCTTGATGAAGCGGTCCGGCAGGAACATTTCCTTGACGGGGTCGTAGGCCTGTTCGATATCGCGCGCGTCGATCAGGCCGGCTTCTTGCAACGCGAGATAGACGTTCTCGCTGAGAATGCGGTTCTCTTCGGAATCGGTCGTGTAGTAATTGTCGAAGGAAATCCCGAAGCTGTCGAAATCGCGCTTGTGCTCCTGCCACACGCGGTCGATCAACTGTTTCGGCGTGAGCCCTTCCTTTTCCGCGCGCAGCATGACCGGCGTGCCGTGCGTGTCGTCGGCGCCCACGTAATAGACCTCGTGACCGTGCATTCGCAACGTCCGAACCCAGATGTCCGTCTGGATATATTCGACCAGATGGCCAATATGGATTTGCCCATTCGCATACGGAAGGGCCGACGTGACGAGAACCTGGCGACGGCCTGACGGCGCGCCTGCGGAGAGATCGGTTGCGGGTGCTGACATAAGGATGGTGGGAGCCTGCGGTGGGACGAAACGTTGATTCTAGCAGGGCAGGCGCCCGGCGCGGCGCGGGCTGGATCGGCTGGAGGGGCCGTGAAGAAGCGCGACGGTGTATACCGAGCGCCCAAAAAAAACCGGGGCTATTAAACCCCGGAGCAACAACGACAAGAGGAGAATGGTGACGCGGCGGCGATTGCCAGCCACGTACCGTAAAGAGAGACAGCGGATTTTCAGCAGAGTTCGAAATTTTTTACGTTCTCGTGCAGGTTTTCTCCCAGCTCGGTTTTACGGTTCGCGGACGCCCGCGGCACAAGCCCGGCGCCCGCTTCCTCATCCTCTTTCGAGCCGTGACGTCATTGCGTGGCGTGCTGCGCCGTGGCGCGCAGATAGATTTCCACGCGACGGTTCGCGGCGCGGCCGGCTTCGGTGTTGTTGTCGGCGATCGGCTGGTTCGGGCCCATGCCTTGTGCCGACAGGCGTTGCGGCGCGACGCCACGTTGGCCCAGGTAGCCCGTCACGCTTTGCGCGCGGTTGACCGACAGCGTCTGGTTGTACGCCGGCTGGCCGGTGCTATCCGTGTGGCCGACCACCTGAGCGATCAGTTCCGGGTTCTGCTGCAGGGTCTGCGCAAGCTGATCCAGCACCGGCGCAAACGACGGCTTGACCGCGTAGCTGTTCGTGTCGAACGTGACCGAGCTCGGAATGTTCAGCTTGAGCGAGCCGTCCGGCTGCTCGGTGATCTGCGTACCGGTGCCCTTGGTGGCGCCGGAGAGCTTGTTGTGAATGGCTTGCCAGTTGTAGCCGGTGATGCCGCCCACCGCTGCGCCGACGCCTGCGCCGATCGCCGCGCCCTTGCCGCCGCCGAAGATCGCGCCCAGCGCCGCGCCGGTGCCGGCGCCCACGCCCGTACCGACGGCCGTGTTAGTGCCCTGTTGGCTTGCGCAGCCTGCCAGCAGGGAGCCGGCAACGGCGAATACAGCCAGGCGAGTCATGATTTTTGCATTCATTTTTGATTCCTCTTGAGTGAAGCGAGTAACGCGGCGGTTAGCGATCAATCCATTTCGGCTAACGTGACGCGAGTAAAGCGGACTGCTCGACAATACGGAAAATCCTACGCTTTCTAAGTCCCGGTCCGACAGTGAAGCAGGGTCTTGCGGCACGGCTTGGCGCCAGCCACTACAATATTAGCTGGTGTACGCAGCGATGCGACCCCTTCGGCGTTCCGCCTGCCGGAAGGGTGCCCGGCAGGCCGGGTTTTCGCAATGCTGTCTAACAATTTCTTTCAAATTCCGGCGCGCGCGCAGACCCGATTCGCGCCGCGCCGCAAGTGTTCCCACGGAGTGTCAATGAGTATCGATCGGGCTTTGATCGACGCTGCCCTCGCAGCCGTCACCGACCCCAACACGGGCCGGCCCTACGCCGCTGCCAGGAACATCAAGAACGTCGCCGTGGAAGGCGACACGGTCAGCCTCGAGGTGGTGCTCGGCTATCCGGCGAGACGCCAGTTCGAAGCGGTCCGCGCGCAGTTCGCGGACGCGCTGCGAGGCGTGCCGGGCGTGACGAACGCGCGCATCGAAGTGTCGCAGCAGATCGCGGCGCATACCGTGCAGCGCGGCGTGAAACTCTTGCCGAGCGTGAAAAACATCGTCGCGGTGGCGTCGGGCAAGGGCGGTGTCGGCAAGAGCACGACCGCCGTGAACCTGGCGCTGGCGCTAGCGAGCGAAGGGGCGTCGGTCGGCATACTCGACGCGGACATTTATGGTCCGTCGCTGCCCATGATGCTCGGCATCGTCGGCCGCCCCGAGTCGCCCGACGAGAAGTCGATGAACCCGATGACCGGCCACGGCGTGCAGGCCAATTCGATCGGCTTTCTGATCGAACAGGACAACCCGATGGTGTGGCGCGGCCCGATGGCCACGTCGGCGCTCGAGCAACTACTGCGGCAGACCAACTGGCAGGATCTCGACTACCTGATCGTCGACATGCCGCCTGGTACCGGCGACATTCAGCTGACCTTGTCGCAACGCGTGCCGGTGACGGGCGCCGTGATCGTCACGACGCCGCAGGACATCGCGCTACTCGACGCGAAGAAGGGTCTCAAGATGTTCGAAAAGGTCGGCATTCCGATTCTCGGCATCGTCGAGAACATGGGCATGCACATCTGCTCGAACTGCGGCCATGAAGAGCACATTTTCGGCGCCGGCGGCGGCGAGCGAATGGCGAAGGAATATGGCGTCGAGGTGCTCGGCAGTCTGCCGCTCGACATCGCGATCCGCGAGCAGGCCGACTCGGGCCGGCCGACCGTGGTGGCGGACCCCGAAGGACGCATCGCGGAGATCTACCGGTCGATCGCACGCAAGGTCGCGGTTCATATCGCCGAGCGGGCGCGCGACATGACGTCGAAGTTCCCCAACATCGTCGTGCAGAACACCTGACCGGGCGTTTGGGCGAGGCGCCTGTCCGCGCCTATTTGCGCCTGTTTGCGGCTGGTCTCGCGGTATCATGTCGGCTTCACAAGTTCGGCTCGGCGGCCGCAGGGGCGGCCGCCAGGCCGGCAAGAGGATCGCATGGGAAAACGAATCGACGGGCAGGCGGTGCATGCGTTCATCGTCCTGGCTGCCAGCAGTCTGCTGTTATGCGGCTGTAGCGCGTTCCTGAGACCACAGGAAAAGCGCGCCGACGCGCAGTTGCTGCCCACCGTGGGCAACCAGGCGCGCGGCCTCGTTACGTTCATCGAGCGCTCGGACGGCGTGCAGGTCACCTACAATCTCGCCGGCTTGCCGCCCAACAGCGACCATGCGCTGCAAGTCCACGAGCGCGGCGACTGCAACGCCGCCGACGGCTCCAGCGCCGGCCAGGTGTTCTCGCCGGCCGCCGAGCGTCTGAAAGCGGGCGCGCGGGTCGAAGGCGATCTCGGCAATATTCATGCGGATGCGAACGGCGTGGCGAGCGGCTTCATCGTCGCGCCGGACGTGTCGCTCGACGGTATCCGCTCGGTATTGCAGCGCGCGGTGCTGCTGCATCACGATGCGACCGACCCCTATGCGTATCCGCAGCATGGCGCGGGCTCCGCGCTCGCCTGCGGTTTGATTCGCCAGTGAGCGGCGGGAGTTCGATCTCCTTGCGGGCGGCCTTTGGAAGCGCGGCCGGTCATGTCTGATCGCGCGTTGGATTGTTTCTCCGGCGCACCCGCGGCAGTCTTCGTGATCGCGTAAAATGAGCGCCTTTCGTTGAGGCCGCCTGGCCCAAGGCGCGTAGGCGGGAATCCAGCCAGGCTCCACATGGCGCGGCGGCGCGGCGCTTGAAGCCCGCGGTAGCCCGCCAGTAGCCCGCCGCGAAAGTTACCCGTTGAAACCGGGCCGTTATCCGTCACCCTGTCATTCACGTCGAGCAGCGTTCACCTATGACCATCAAATCCGACAAGTGGATCCGGCGCATGGCCGCGTCGCACAACATGATCGAGCCGTTCGCGCCCGATCAGGTCCGCGTCTCCGAAGACGGCCGGAAGATCGTCAGCTACGGCACGTCGAGCTACGGTTACGACATCCGCTGCGCCGACGAATTCAAGATCTTCACGAACATCAATTCGACCATCGTCGATCCGAAGAACTTCGACGAGAAGTCGTTTGTCGATTTCAAGGGCGACGTCTGCATCATCCCGCCGAATTCGTTCGCGCTCGCCCGCACCGTCGAATATTTCCGTATTCCGCGCAGCGTGCTGACCGTGTGCCTCGGCAAGTCCACCTATGCGCGCTGCGGGATCATCGTCAACGTGACGCCGTTCGAACCGGAATGGGAAGGACACGTCACGCTCGAATTCTCGAATACGACACCTTTGCCTGCCAAAATCTACGCGAACGAAGGCGTCGCCCAGGTGCTGTTTTTCGAAAGCGACGAGATTTGTGAAACGTCGTACGCGGATCGCGGCGGCAAATATCAAGGTCAGCACGGCGTCACGTTGCCCAAGACGTAACGCCGGCAGCGCACTGATCCACCAGCTATACGGGGTGACCGCTGCAATTGACAGAATGCAGCGGTCGTTCTTTTTGGAGAATCGCCCATGAAGTTTCGTTTTCCCGTCGTCATCATCGACGAAGATTTCCGCTCCGAGAACATCTCGGGTTCCGGCATCCGGGCTCTGGCCGAGGCAATCGAGAAAGAAGGCGCGGAAGTGCTCGGGCTGACGAGCTATGGCGATCTGACGTCGTTCGCGCAGCAGTCGAGCCGCGCCTCGTGCTTCATCCTCTCGATCGACGACGACGAGCTGCTGCCCTACGTCGATAACGTCGTGGTGGAAGGCGAGACGCCGGAGCTGGCCGCCGCGATCGTCGCATTGCGCGCGTTCGTGGCCGAAGTGCGCCGCCGCAACGCGGACATTCCGATCTTCCTGTACGGCGAAACGCGCACCTCGCGCCACTTGCCGAACGACATCCTGCGCGAGTTGCACGGCTTCATCCACATGTTCGAGGATACGCCGGAGTTCGTCGCGCGCCATATCATCCGCGAGACCAAGGTGTACCTGGATTCGCTCGCGCCGCCGTTCTTCAAGGAACTGGTGCAGTACGCGGAAGAAGGCTCGTACTCATGGCACTGCCCCGGTCACTCGGGCGGCGTCGCGTTCCTCAAGAGCCCGCTCGGCCAGATGTTCCACCAGTTCTTCGGCGAGAACATGCTGCGCGCCGACGTGTGCAATGCCGTCGACGAACTCGGCCAGCTGCTCGACCACACCGGGCCGGTCGCCGCGTCCGAGCGCAACGCCGCGCGCATTTTCAGCGCCGACCACGTGTTCTTCGTGACCAACGGCACGTCGACCTCGAACAAGATCGTCTGGCACGGCACGGTGGCGCCCGGCGACATCGTGCTGGTGGACCGCAACTGCCACAAGTCGATCCTGCACGCGATCACGATGACCGGTTCGATTCCGGTGTTCCTCACGCCGACGCGCAACAATTTCGGCATCATCGGCCCGATTCCGCGCAGCGAATTCGAGCCGGAAAATATTCGCAAGAAGATCGAGGCGAATCCGTTCGCGCGCGAAGCGCTGGCGAAAAACCCCAATCTCAAGCCGCGCATCCTGACCATCACGCAGAGCACCTACGACGGCGTGATCTACAACGTCGAGATGATCAAGGGAATGTTGGGCGAATGGCTCGACACGCTGCACTTCGACGAAGCGTGGCTGCCGCACGCCGAATTCCACGAGTTCTATCAGGACATGCACGCGATCGGCGCGGGGCGCCCGCGCATCGGCGCGATGGTGTACGCCACGCACTCCACGCACAAGCTGCTGGCCGGCATTTCGCAGGCGTCGCAGATCGTCGTGCAGGATTCGAAGAACAGCCGCTTCGACAAGCACCGCTTCAACGAAGCGTATCTGATGCACACGTCCACCAGCCCGCAGTACGCGATCATCGCGTCGTGCGACGTGGCCGCCGCGATGATGGAAGCGCCGGGCGGCACCGCGCTCGTCGAGGAATCGATTGCCGAAGCGCTCGACTTCCGCCGCGCGATGAGCAAGGTCGACGCCGAATACGGCGACGACTGGTTCTTCAAGGTGTGGGGCCCTGACCAGTTCGCCGAGGAAGGCATCGGCTCGCGCGAGGACTGGATGCTGCGCCCGAACGACCCGTGGCACGGTTTCGGCCCGCTCGCCGACGGCTTCAACATGCTCGACCCGATCAAGGCGACCATCGTCACGCCGGGTCTCGACATGGACGGCGGCTTCGGCGAATCGGGCATTCCCGCCGCGATCGTCACGAAGTACCTGGCCGAGCACGGCATCATCGTCGAGAAGACCGGGCTGTATTCGTTCTTCATCATGTTTACGATCGGCATCACCAAGGGCCGCTGGAACTCGATGGTGACCGAGTTGCAGCAGTTCAAGGACGACTACGACAACAACCAGCCGCTGTGGCGCGTGTTGCCCGAGTTCGTCGCGCATCATCCGATGTACGAGCGGGTCGGCCTGCGCGATCTGTGCCAGCAGATTCACAGCGTCTACCGTGCGAACGACATTGCGCGCCTGACGACCGAGATGTACCTGTCGAGCATGGAACCGGCGATGAAGCCCTCCGACGCGTTCGCCAAGCTCGCGCACCGCGAGATCGACCGGGTACCGATCGACGAACTCGAAGGCCGCGTCACGTCGATTCTGCTGACGCCGTATCCGCCGGGCATTCCGTTGCTGATTCCGGGCGAGCGCTTCAACCGGACGATCGTCAATTACCTGCGTTTCGCGCGTGAATTCAACGAGCGCTTCCCCGGTTTCCACACGGACATCCACGGGCTGGTCGGCGAAACGATCAACGGGCGCATCGAGTACTTCGTCGATTGCGTGCGCGCCTGACGATGCGGACGATGAGGTTCCTGTGGAGCGTCGACGGCTGGCGGCGCGGGTTCGGCGCGCTGGTTGTCGCGTTCGCGCTCGGCCTCGTGCTCGGCGCCGCGTCCTCGGCGGCGCGCGCCGAAGTCGCCGCGGCCGATCCGATCGACGCGTCGATGCGTACCTGTCTCGCGCGCAGCGACATGTCGTCGGCGGCGGGGCAGGTGCAGTGCATGGACACCGCTCGAATCGCCTGGAAAACCGCGATGGACAACGCGTGGCAGCAGCTTCAGCAAGGCTTGCCGCCGGCGCGGCGCAAGCAGTGGGAAAAGAGCCAGGCAAGCTGGCAAGCGTCACGCGATGCCGAGAAGCAATTGCTCGCGGCGGTGTTCGCGACGACGCGCGGCACGAGGTATGTGCTGGCCGAAGCCGACATGCAGTTGCAGCCGGTGCGTGACCGGGCGCTCGCGCTGCGCGGCGCGGTGGCGGGGATCAACGCCGGTGGCGATCCGCCGCGCCGTCCGCGTGCGTGCGGCGCGGATGCGCGGTGCGAACATGCGATGTTCGATCTGAACCGTTATTACCGTCGCTTGCAGTCGAAGATGCCGGTGCATTCGCGATCGACGCTGACGCGGGCGCAGAAGGCGTGGACCGTGTATCTCAATGCGAGTACGCCGTTGCTCGATGAGCGTGGCCGGATCGATGTGATTGGCGCGAGAGTCGCGACGATTAAGCGGTTGTCGGAGACGGTGGGGAATGATTAAGGTGGGTGGTGCACTGCGGGCGGGGGGCTTGCTGTGTTTGGGCCTTTTCTTGATTTGTTAGTGGTCTATTAGCGTTGCCCCTGTGCGGGGCAATGCTCTCAACTTAAGCCCCGCTGCATCAAGCGAGTTTGTACGCGAGATGGAAGTGGGGCTTGGCTTTTCTGGGTGGTCTTGGATAGGAGCGTGAGGGCTGTATCCGGCATCGGGTCTGGTGGATCATTTCCAGCACACCGGCGAGGCCGTCCAGACAGCGCTGGATGCGCAGAAGACACGCGCCGAGGATGGGCTTGAGTGCGCCCAGTGCATACACCCGGTTAGGACGGCTGGCATGTCTGTCGTCGTGCGGCGCATCGAGATCGCTGAGCAGTGTGCACAGGTTGTCGGCGAGGATTTTTGCGCCGAAGTCCTGCTGTAACGCCAGGTAATCGAGGCCTGTGACGGCTTCCAGCCGCAGCCGGTGCTTGAGTCGTTTGAATGCTTCCTCGACCCGCCAGCGCTGGTGATAGAGCGCGCCGAACGATGCCGCCGGATAACGCCCGCCATCGAGCAGCGAGGTCATCAGCACACGCACGCGACCGCCCGGCGTGACGTCGCGGATCAGGCGCACAGTCGTGGGCGTACGCGCCAGTTCATAGGCGCGGGCATCCGGTTCGCTGGGCGCTTCCAGTGTCACCACATGCTCGGCTTTACCGCTGCGGGTAAAGGCGCTGACGCATTTCCAGTTACGCGCATCGACGCGCATGCAGAACGGGATTTCGCGCTGTGCGAGCGCCGCCACCATCGCGTTGCCGATATAGCCGCGATCGAGCAGCAGCAGGTCGGTATGCGGTTGCAGTACATCGAGGGCTTCGAACAGCATCTGCCGCTCGCCGCCGTCGGCGGGATGAAGTGCAGCGTGCAGGGTCAGTTCGGAACCCGGCAGGAACAGCGCAAACGCGTAGTGATCGGCGCGCAGTTCATGGCCGCGACGCGTGCCCACACGCAGGCGGCTACCGTCAGCGGCGACCAGCCTCAGGCCGTGCCAGCGCATCGAATCGATATGGGGTTGGGCCAGCGAGATCAGGCGGGCGCGGGCCAGTTCGAACAGTTCGGCAGACACTCCCCGTCGCGCCTTGCTGAAGGCCTGTGCGCTGACAGCGCGGGTGCGCCCGCCGCTGCTTCCCAGTGCGCCGAATAGCGCGTCAAGTTCGGCCTGCACACTGGCGCACATGCCGGACATCATCAGCGCGGCCATGCGCGGCAAGGTCAGTGTGCGATTGCGGGTAAAGGCAGTGGGAGAACGACGCACGCGATCCGCGAGCGCCGGATCGAGCAGGAAATCGGAGAACTCAGCCAGAAGCCGCGAGGACGCTGGTATTTGAGTTCATATCGTTGATTTATCAGTGAGTTATGCGATGAAGTTTACAGGGGCAATGCCTCGTTTACAAGCTCTTTGAGGCTTAAGTTGAGAGCATTGCTGTGCGGGGCGGCACCTACTTTTCTTTGTCGGCCTGTACAGACCGGAGACATAGCTGACAGGTGTGCGAGGACATGGTTGACACTTCCGGGTACGAAAACGCCCGGTCCCGACCATGCCCTGGAACGCAAGAGACACCATGAGCCTCAGACAGGAATTTGTTCATCTGGCCAGTCAGCGCACGCTCACGGTCACCGAACTGTGCGAGCGCTTTAACATCAGCCGGCAGACCGGCTACAAATGGCTCAGACGTGGCGAGGACGCGCTGGCGGATCAGTCGCGGCGCCCTGCCAGCAGTCCCTCGAAGACCACGGTTGAGATGGAGCAGGAGGTGGTGCGCCTGCGTCAGGCACACCCGCGCTGGGGCGGCCGCAAGATCAGCCGGCGCCTGCGGGATCTGGGCTTTGAAGCGGTGCCGCAGCCCAGCACCGTGACAGCCATCCTGCACCGGCACAATCTGATCCTGCCGGCCGGTTCAGCGATGAGTGAACCCTGGAAGCGCTTTGAGCACGAGCAGCCCAACGTCCTCTGGCAGATGGACTTCAAGGGACACTTCGATACCCTCGAGCAGGGGCGTTGTAGCCCCCTGACGGTGCTCGACGACCATTCGCGCTTCAGCATCCTGCTGCGCGCCTGTGGGCCAACCGATACGGCCACGGTGCAGGCGGGCCTGCGCGAGGCATTCGGCCACTACGGCCTGCCGTTGCGCATCAACACCGATAACGGTTCGCCATGGGGTTCACCGGGCAGCCCGGGGCAGCTCACCGAACTGGCCGTCTGGCTGATCCGGCTGGGGATCCGCATCAGCTACAGCCGGCCTTACCATCCGCAGACCAACGGCAAGGACGAGCGGTTTCACCGCACGCTGAAGGCCGAAGTGCTGAACGAACGGAGCTTCGCCACCCAGCAGCACGTGCAACGCGAACTGGACCGCTGGCGCACCATCTATAACTGCGAGCGCCCGCATGAGGCGATCGGCATGGACACTCCGATGAGCCGTTACCAGCCGAGCCCGCGGGCGTTTCCATCGGTCCTGCGCGAGCCGGAGTACGGCCCGGATGACGTGGTGCTGCGGGTCAAGGCAAATGGCGAGCTACGCTTTGAAGGACGGCGCCTGAAGGTCTCGAAAGCACTTTACCGGCTGCCGGTTGCAGCACGCGCAAAGGACGGCGAAGACGGCGTATTTGAATTCTGGTTTGCCCATCACCGCATCCTCACCCTTGACCTGAGGAGCGAAAACCGCTGACCATAAAGTGTCAACGATGTCCTCGCACGTTCGTCAACCATGTCTCCGGTCTGTACACCGGCCGCAAAGAAAAGTAGGCAAAAGAAAGCGGCTCACACCGCTAATTTTTAAGTGGGTCCCCTGGCTTGGAGGGGATCGTGGTGCATCTGGAATCCGTGCTCTCGCACACTCCGCGTTCGTGACAAGGCAGTCATACTTCCCGCCTCGCGCTGCGCGCTCGCCGGAAGGGTCTGCCTTGCAAACCAGGGGCATCGCTCGCACGCAGTTGGGAGCCGTCGGCTTCGCCTCGGCGTGGCGCCGAAAGTCGCGCCGTTCAGTTGCGCGCGACAGAGGGCAAGCACGAGTTGAATGGAAGCACCGCTTAGTCGAGAAGCGGCGCATGGTTTAGTGAAGTAGCGCCTAAAGCTACGCGTGGTTTGATGCAGTACCACATAGCGTCAAAAGCGCCGCGCGGTTTGATGAAGCACCGCGACGGCGCGCGCAGCGCCGCCGGAAGAATGACTGCCTGGTCACGAGCGTCGAATGTGCGAGGGCACGGATTCCAGATGCACCACTGCCCCCTCCAAGCCAGGGGACCCACTTAAGAGTTAGCGGTGTTAGCCGCTTTCTTTTGCCTACTTTTCTTTGCGGCCGGCAAAGAAAAGTAGGTGCCGCCCCGCACAGGGGCAACGCTAATAGACCACTAACAAATCAAGTAAAAGCCAAAACTACAAAACCACAACCCAACCCGCCGACCAGGCAAAAAACACCACATCAATCCCGCGCCGAAGAAGCGGCCCCATGACTCAACCAATCCAGCACGGCGCTCGCATCATCATCGGCACCTTGCCGCGCCCTGGCAACCGTCTCCGCCACATCCGCGCTAGGCACGGCGCGCCGAATCGCCACCCCCACAGCAAGAATATCGATCATCACCAGATGCAGAATCCGCGAAATCATCGACAACTGCGACTCGCGAATTTCAATGTGATCGGTTTCCAGCGCGACGGTCGCCCGCTTGGCCAACGGCGTATTGCTCGAAGTAATGGCAATCACCTTGGCCCCCGCCTGCATCGCCACATCCAGCACGCGCAGTAATTCGGGCGCGCGTCCCGACTTGGACACGGCAACGATCACATCACCCTTGCCGAGCAGCGCAGCCGACGCCGCCTGCATATACAGATCGCCGTAGGCAATCGTCGGAATGCCGAAACGGAAAAACTTGTAATGCGCATCCTGCGCGACGATGTTCGAATTGCCGAGCCCGTAAAACTCGATGCGCCGCGCGCCGTTCAACAGATCGATCGCCCGCTCGACATGCTCGAAGTTCAGATGCTCGCGCAACTGCAAGATCGCCGACACGGTGTTGTCGAGCACCTTCGCGCCGAAGTCCGTCGCCGTGTCGCCCAGATGCACCTGGCTATGACTCACCGGAATCGTGCCGGTCAAACCCGTCGCGAGCTTCAGCTTGAAATCCGACAAACCTTGGCAGCCGAGCGAACGGCAAAAGCGGATCACCGTCGGCTGACTCACGTCGGCCTTGCGCGCGATATCGACGATCGGATCGTTGATGATCGAGCGCGGATGATTCAGCGCGAGATCGGCCACGCGGCGCTCGGCCGGCGTCAACGCGTCGCGCATCTGGCGAATCCGTTCGAACACAGCCGATGAACTGCCGCCCGCGCGATTCGACAACTGCTCGGCGAGAATCGCCGAAACGCCGAGAAACGCCGGGTATTCGGCGGTGATCACATAGGTCGGCACGTTCTGCAAATACGCCTCGAAGCGGCCCTTGGCCTCGAACCGCTTGCGAAACGACGAGCGCGCGAAGAACTCGCCCAGGCGCGGCACCACGCCGCCGCCAATGTAGATGCCGCCCAGCGCGCCGAGCGTCACCGCGATATTGCCGGCGAAGGTGCCGAGAATGCCGCAGAACACGTCGACGGATTCGGCCGCGAGCGGCTCGCCTTCCAGCGCGCGCTTGACGATCTCGACCGTGTCGACGCTCGCCGCCACGCGTTTCTTGTCGCGGCCCGCCAGCGCGCGGTAGATGACCTCGATGCCGGGACCCGCGGCCACGCGTTCGAACGACACGTGCGACCACTTCTTGCGCGCGTATTGCAACACGATGTCCTCGCGTTCGTCCGCCGGCGCGAAGGTGGCGTGGCCGCCTTCGCTGCCGAGCGCGATCCAGCGGTCGTCGGCGGGAATCAGGCCGGATACGCCCATGCCGGTGCCCGGGCCGAGCAGGCCGATCACGCTGTTCGGACGGCGCGTGCCGCCGCCCACCTGCACGCGTTGCGCGTCGGTGAGTCCTGGCAGCGCCATGGCGAGCGCGGTGAAGTCATTCACGACCAGCAGCGTGTCGAAGCCGAGCGCGCGGCGCGTGGCTTCGATCGAAAAGCTCCAGTCGTGATTCGTCATGCTCACCTGATCGCCGTCGACCGGGTTGGCAATCGCGATGGCCGCATGATTCACGCGGCCGATCCTCGTGTCCTTCAGGTACTTCTTGATGACTTCGGCCACGCCCGGATAGTCGGCGCAAGGGTAGACCTGCACCGAGCCGATCTCCCCCGGACTGTTTTCCAGCGCGAAGCGCGCATTGGTGCCGCCGATGTCGGCCAGCAGCCTCGGTCCATCGGCGTGCTGGCCCGCGCCCGGAACAGCCTTAGTTTGCACACCAGTAGACATCGAGTCTCACTCCCTTGTCGTTCGCCAACTGCGAGATGGCATTTTTTTGTAGCGAAGCGGCGGCGGCATTCAGCACGTCCATCTTGCGCGGTCCGGCGATCAGCAGGAACAGATGCTTCACTTCTTTCAACGCGGACAGCGACCAGCTCACGCGCGCATGCGGCGCATTGCCGGGATGCACGGCGACGAAGCGCTCGGCGGTGGTGATCGCGTGATCCCATTCGGGCGCGTCGGCAAAGATCGACGCGGTATGGCCGTCTTCGCCCATGCCGAGAATCGCGACGTCCGGCACGACGCTAAAGCGCGGGTCGGCATTCAGCGCGGCAACATGCGCGTGCAGATCCTGAGCGGTGTCGGCGAGCGGCCAGAACGCGGCGTGTCGCGCGGCGTTTTGCAAGAGCGTGTCGTGTACCAGTTGCGCGTTGCTCGCGCTGTCCGTCTCGGGCACCCAGCGGTCGTCGACCAGCGTCACGGCAATGCGCGCCCAGTCGAAGGATTGCGTGGACAGCGTCTGCAGAAACGGCCGCGGACTGCTGCCGCCGGATACGGCAAGCAGGGCAGGGCGCGTGCCGGTGGCGGCCGTGGCCGCCGATGCGGCGAGCGACGCATGTAACGCGTCGCCGACCGCTTTCGCCAACGCGTCGGATTGGGCGCGTTGGTCGTCGAAAGCGTGAAGCTCGATCACTTCTCCTCCGTGCTGCTTTCTTGTTAGATCCGCGGAACGTGCGGTACTGCTCCCGTTCGACGCCTGCAAGCTGGGATGACTTGCAGGCGCCTTCGTGATACCGGCGCCATTCCGTTCAGTTCGTCGGTGGGTCTTACGGGCGGCGCGCCGCGCCGCCGTGATTCAATTCTCTTCCTCGAGCCAGCAGGTGCCGTGCTGCGCCAGCATCGCGCTCGCCGCGGCCGGCCCCCACGTGCCCGATGCGTACGGCTTGGGCGGCTTGTTCGAGGCCGCCCATTCGTTCAGGATCGGTTCGACCCAGCGCCAGGCCGCTTCCTGCTCGTCGCGCCGCACGAACAGCGCGAGGCGGCCGTTGATCACGTCGAGCAACAGGCGCTGATACGCTTCCATCTGGCCTTCGCGGAAGAACCGGTCGAACGCGAGGTCGAGATGGACGCTGGCGAGATTCATGCCTTCGCCCGGCTGCTTGGCGAGGCAGTAGAGGCGAATGGTTTCGTTCGGCTGCAAGCGGATCACGAGGCGGTTCGCCCCGGCGCGCAACGCGGACGCGCCCAACGCCGAATGCGGCACCGGGCGGAAATTCACCACGATTTCAGCGACGCGGTCCGCGAGCCGCTTGCCCGTGCGCAGGAAAAACGGCACGCCGGCCCAGCGCCAGTTCTCGATCTCGACCTTCAGCGCGACGAAGGTTTCCGTCGTGCTCTCCGGCTTCACGCCGGGCTCGGTTGCATAGGCGGGCACCGTGGCGCCGCGAATCA
Source organism: Paraburkholderia sp. DD10 (assembly GCF_049177125.1). NCBI lineage: Bacteria > Pseudomonadati > Pseudomonadota > Betaproteobacteria > Burkholderiales > Burkholderiaceae > Paraburkholderia > Paraburkholderia sp. DD10. The sequence goes on from NZ_CP185393.1 coordinate 192,726, forward strand.
CGCCCGAATGATATTGCCCGCGCACGGCGACCTTGCTGATGTCGCGCTGATCGATCGGTTTCAATGCGCGCAGCACGCGCAGCTTCTCGTCGCGCACCGAGTCGGAATCCATCGAATGGGGCGGTTCCATCGCGACGATCGAAAGCAGTTGCAGCAAATGGTTCTGCACCATGTCGCGCAATGCGCCGGTGTTGTCGTAGAAGTCGCCGCGCGCCTCGACGCCGAGTTCCTCGGCGATCGTGATCTGAATGCTCTCCACCCATTCGCGGCGCCACAGCGGCTCGAACAGCGCATTGCCGAAGCGCAGCGCCAGCAGGTTCTGCACCGGCTCTTTACCGAGGTAGTGGTCGATCCGGTAGATCTGTTCCTCGGCGAAGATTTCGCCGACCGCATCATTGATCGCATTCGACGACTTGAGGTCATAGCCGAGCGGCTTTTCGAGCACGATGCGCGCGTTCTCGTTCAGCCCCACCGACGCCAATGCGCGGCAGATCGGCACGAACAGCGACGGACCCGTTGCCAGATAGAACACGCGAATGCCGGGCAAGTCGCTCACGGCATCGCGCAGCAGCGCGAAGTCTTCGGGATTGCCGAGATCGAGCTTCACGAACTCGATGCGTTCGAGAAAGCTCGCCCATGCCGTTTCATCCAGACCGTTCTTCGACACATATGGCTTGACGTGCGTATCGACCCATTCGAGGTAGCCGCCACGATCGGCCACATGGCGCGCCACCGCGACGATCTTGCCGCTCGCGGCGAGCATGCCGCCCGCACGGTGCGCTTCAAACAGTGCCGGAAGGATCTTGCGCATCGACAGATCGCCAGTTCCGCCGAAGAGAACGAAGGTGAAGCTTGAGTCGGTTTGCATGAGTCTCCGTCGATGTCCTGGGGCCGCCGCGGTCAGCAGAAAGAGCGGCCGTAGTCCGATAAAATATTTTTTGACACTGAATTGTAGTTTAACTACAATCCAAATCAAGAGGTAGCGCTAATTCGATGAAAAAAGCGTGTGGCTGCAAGGCAAAAACATGCGTTTTTCCCAATCGGCGGGCGTCCCCTGCATGTTAACGGACATTACGTGTCGGCACTTGCCAGCATGCGCCGGCGGCCTTTCGGAAAGCCGGATATCTAGGCAGCCGGCAAGGGTGCCGCACCAGGTTGACATGCGAGGCACCTCGAGTCTGCCGCGCGAAGCGGGCAGGCAAAAATCAAAAGAGGAGACAGTCAGTTGCATCCCGAACCACTCATCTCTTGAGCTTCCAGCGGACGAACATCGGTCCGCCGGCACATGCGTCACGCATGCGCCCGACCGTGCTCGATCGCCCAGTGTTTTGCCTGTTTGAACCAACCACAGCACCCTGGCGACATCAGGGGCCATTCGTTTTTTGTTCAGGTGTCTGGAGGAGATAAGCAATGAAATTTCGCGCGATCATGGGCGCTTTGTGCGCCGCGGGTCTGATGTGTGGCGTCTCGGCCGTGCAGGCCGCCGAGTCGGTCGAAGTGTTGCACTGGTGGACCTCGGGCGGCGAGTCGAAAGCCGTCGGCGTCCTCAAGGACGACATGACGAAGCAGGGTTACACGTGGAAGGACTTTGCGGTGGCGGGCGGTGCGGGCGCGGCTGCCATGACGGCGCTGAAGACGCAGGTGATCTCGGGCAACGCGCCGAGCGCCGCGCAGATCAAGGGTCCGCTGATTCAGGACTGGGCACAGCAAGGCGTGCTGGTGCCGATCGACTCGGTCGCAGGCGACTGGAAGAAGAACCTGCCGCCGGAAATCGACAAGATCATGCATGCGGAAGGCCACTACGTGGCGGCGCCTTTCTCGGTGCACCGCGTGAACTGGCTGTACATCAACAAGGCGGCACTGGAGAAGGCGGGCGGCAAGGCGCCGACCACGTGGCCCGAGTTCTTCGCGGTGGCCGACAAGATGAAGGCCGCGGGCATCCAGCCGGTCGCGATGGGCGGTCAGCCGTGGCAAGACCTGACGCTGTGGGAAGACGTCGTGCTGTCGCAAGGCGCCGACTTCTACAAGAAGGCGCTGGTCGATCTCGACGAAAAGACGCTGACCTCGGACAAGATGGTCGGCGTGTTCGACACGGTCCGCAAGATCCAGGGTTACTTCGACGCGGGCCGCACGGGCCGTGACTGGAACCTCGCCACGGCCATGGTCATCAACGGCAAGGCCGGCATGCAGTTCATGGGCGACTGGGCGAAGGGCGAATTCGCCAACGCCGGCAAGAAGTCGGGTTCGGACTACATCTGCGCCGCCGTGCCGGGCACGGAAAAGTCGTACACGTTCAACGTCGATTCGTTCGTGTTCTTCCAGCAGAAGGGCCAGAAGGCAGCCACGCCGGGTCAGCTGGCGCTCGCCAAGACGATCATGTCGCCGGAGTTCCAGGAACAGTTCAGCCTGAACAAGGGTTCGATTCCGGTGCGTCTGGGCGTGTCGATGGCCAAGTTCGACGACTGCGCGAAGAAGTCGTATGCGGATGAACAGGTGGCGATCAAGTCGGGCGGCTATGTGCCTTCGCTGGCGCACGGCATGGCGCAACCGGATGCAGCAGCCGGCGCGATCTCGGACGTGGTCACGAAGTTCATGAACTCGCAGCAGGATTCGAAGAGCGCGGTTGCCGCGCTCGCGAAGGCAGCGAAGACGAAGTAAGTCGCACGTCGTGGTTTGAGTGAAGCGGCGCGCCCGGCCGTTGCGGCAACGGGCGCCGGGCGCGCCCTTCAGGACGCTGATCGCGCCGCATGTGCCAGATGCGTTGAACAGGCCGGCAGCAGGCGCTTTCACCCCTGGTTTCATCGAGTCACACCTATGCCGTCGCGGCCTCGTGCATCGCAAGCGCGAGCCACCCGGCGGTACAGTTTCAGCAGGAGTCGAGTAGTGACTGCTTCTATCAGCGGAAACGGGAAAACGGCCACCGTCTCCCGCCGCGCGTCGCCCATGGCGGCCCTTGCCGATCGCTGGATTCCGAAGCTGGTGCTCGCACCCAGCGTCGTGATCAGCCTGGTCTTCGTGTATGGCTTCATTGCCATCACCGGCTATCTGTCGCTGTCCAATTCGCGGCTGATGCCTCGCTATGATTTCGTCGGCCTCGACCGTTATCGCGAACTGTTCGATAACGACGTGTTCTGGACCTCCGCCGCCAACCTCGGCTGGTTCGGCATTCCGTTCATCGGCATCTGCATCGGCCTCGGTCTGTTCCTCGCCATTCTGCTCGACCAGCAGATCCGCAACGAAGGCGCGCTGCGCGCCGTGTTCCTGTATCCGATGGCGCTCTCGTTCATCGTTACCGGCACCGCGTGGCAATGGATCATGACGCCGAGCATCGGCCTCGAGAAAGTGTTTCACGACTGGGGCTGGACGAGCTTTTCGTTCAGTTGGCTCGGCGACCCCGACAAGGCGATTTTCTGCGTCGTGATCGCGGCGGTGTGGCAATCCACCGGTTTCGTGATGGCGCTGTTTCTCGCGGGCTTGCGCGGCGTCGACGGTGAAATCTTCAAGGCCGCGCAGATGGACGGCGCGAACCTCCCCACCATCTATCGCAAGATCGTGATTCCGAGCATGCGCCCGGTGTTCTTCTCCGTGCTGCTGATTCTTTGCCACATCACGATCAAGACCTTCGACCTCGTTGTCGCGTTGACGGCGGGTGGTCCTGGCACGTCGTCGTCGCTGCCGGCCATTTTCATGTACACGTTTTCGTTCAATCGCGGGCAACTCGGCGTCGGCGCGGCATCGTCGATGATGATGCTCGCCACCGTCGTGGCCGTGCTCGTGCCGCTCATGTATCTGGAATCGAGGAGCACCCGCAATGCAGCCTAAGATGACGATCAGCCGTGCCGTCATTTATGCGGCCCTGATTCTGTTCGCCCTGTATTTCCTGTTCCCGCTCTACGTGATGCTGTCCACGTCGTTCAAGGACATCGATCAGCTTCGCACCGGTAATCTGCTCACGCCGCCCACTCACTGGACCGTCGAGCCGTGGATCAAGGCATGGAGCGGCGCCTGTACGGGTGTGCGTTGCGACGGCATGCAGCCGTTCTTCATGAACTCGGTGCGGATGGTGATTCCCGCCGTGCTGATCTCGTCGATCGTCGGCGCGTTCAACGGTTATGTGCTCACGCACTGGCGTTTTCGCGGCGCCGATCCGATCTTCACGATGCTGCTGGTCGGCTGCTTCATTCCGTTCCAGGCGATCCTGCTGCCGATGGCGCGTTTCGAAGGCTTTCTCGGCCTGTCGAACACGACCACCGGTCTGGTGGTCGTGCACGTGATCTACGGTATCGCCTTCACCACGATGTTCTTCCGCAACTTCTACGTGAGCATTCCGGCTGAACTCGTGAAGGCGGCGCGTATCGACGGCGCGGGCTTCTTCACGATCTTCACGAAGATCCTGCTGCCGGTATCGCTGCCGATTTTCATGGTGTGCCTGATCTGGCAATTCACGCAGATCTGGAATGACTTCCTGTTCGGTATCGTGTTCTCCGGCGTCGATTCGATGCCGATCACGGTGGCGCTGAACAACCTCGTCAACACCTCGACCGGCGTGAAGGAATACAACGTGGACATGGCCGGCGCGATCATCGCCGCATTGCCGACCTTGCTGGTCTACATCATCGCCGGACGCTATTTCGTGCGAGGTCTGACGGCGGGCGCAGTGAAGGGCTAATGAACCCAGGCTAGACCATCCGAGCGCGGCGAGGCTTTCTGCCTGTGTGCACGAAGCGCCGCCGTCACCCGACAAGACGTTTTCAAGCAGTACCAGAGACAAGAGGAATCACAGCATGGCAAGCCTTTCCATCCGTGACGTGTACAAGACTTACCCGAACGGGGTGCCGGTTCTGAAGGGTGTCAACATCGACATCGAAGACGGCCAGTTCCTGATTCTCGTCGGCGGCTCGGGCTGCGGTAAGTCGACGCTGCTCAACATGATCGCCGGCCTCGAAACCGTGACCAAGGGCGAGATCCAGATCGACGGCAAGACGGTGAACAACCTGTCGCCGAAAGATCGCGACATCGCGATGGTGTTCCAGTCATACGCGCTGTATCCGTCCATGACGGTGCGCGAGAACATCTCGTTCGGCCTGAACATCCGCAAGGTGCCGAAGCAGGAGCAGGCGCAGATCGTCGATCGCGTGTCGAATACGCTGCAGATCACGCACCTGCTCGATCGCAAGCCGGGCCAGTTGTCCGGCGGCCAGCGTCAGCGTGTGGCGATGGGTCGCGCGCTGGCGCGCGATCCGGTGATGTTCCTGTTCGACGAGCCGCTGTCGAATCTCGACGCGAAGCTGCGCATCGAAATGCGTTCGGAAATCAAGCTGCTGCATCAACGCCTCGGTACGACGATCGTCTACGTGACGCACGATCAGATCGAGGCGATGACGCTCGGCGACCGCATCGCGGTGATGAAGGACGGCATCGTGCAGCAGTTCGGCGCGCCGCAGGAAATCTACGACTCGCCGTCGAATCTGTTCGTGGCCGGTTTCATCGGCGCGCCGCCGATGAACTTCATTCAGGGCAAGCTGGTTGAACAGGGTTCGGGCGTCGGCGTGGAGCTGGATACCGGCGTCGCACGCACTGCGTTGAATTTGCCGTTCGACTCGGCGAAGGTGAAATCGCACGTCGGCCGCGAGGTGATTCTCGGCTTGCGCCCGGAGCGCATCACCGACTCGCGCGGCGCGCATGGCGACCATGGCAAACTGCAACAGATCGAAGTGAAGGTCGACGTGATCGAGCCGACCGGCCCGGACACGCTCGTGTTCGCGCAGGTCAACGGCAAGCGCATCGTGAGCCGCGTGCACCCGGCGTCGAACCCGCAGCCGTTGTCGAACACGACGCTCCTGTTCGATACGTCGAAGGCGGTGTTGTTCGATCCGTCCAATGAGGAGCGGATTGCCTGATGGCGAGAACCTGAGCGCGAAGTCCCATTCGACGGCTTTTTGCTGTTGGCGTGGGTGCGTTCTACGCGTCGGGAATGCGCAGATCCGGATTGTTGCGCACGAGTTCGGTCACCCACTCGGTGAACGCACGCAGCCGCGAACTCAGATTTCGGCGATGCGCGTAGAGAATCGACAGCGGCGTGCTGGGGCTCGCATAGTCCGAGAGAATTTCCTTGAGCGCGCCTTGTTCGATCAGATCCGCGACCATGTAGCGCGACGGCTGGATGATGCCGTGGCCGAGCGCACCCGCGCCGATGTAGACGCTGCCGTCGTTCACCGCGAGCACGCTCTTCATCGCGACCTTGACGAGCTCGCCGTTTACTTCGTATTCGAACGGGAAGGTCCTGCCGGTGCGCGCCGACACGTAATTGACGGCGCGATGCTCGCCGAGCTCTTCGAGGGTGGTCGGCGTGCCGTACTGCTCCAGATACGCGGGCGACGCGCACGTGACGATCCGCGCCTGACCGATGCGCCGCGCGACGAGGCTCGATTCTTCCGGCGTGCCCATGCGGATCACGCAATCCACGCCGTCCTGGATCAGATCGATATTGCGGTCCGCGAGACCGAGCCGCACGTCGATTTCGGGGTATTGGCGGTAGAAATCATCGAGCGCGGGAAGCAGCAGCGCGCGGGCGAGCGTGCCGGAGGTATCCACGCGGATCGTGCCGGACGGATGCTCGCGCTTGTTCGACAGCGACGATTCGGCGTCGGTCACTTCGGCGAGGATGCGCACGCAGCGCTCGTAGAACAGCGCGCCGTCCTCGGTGACGCTGACCTGGCGCGTCGACCGGTTCAACAGACGCACGCCGACGTGTTCCTCCAGCGCCTGGATGGTGCGGCTGACCTTGGCGCGCGGCAGGTCGAGCGATTCCGACACCTTGGTGAAGCTGTTCGCCTCGACCACGCGCGTGAATATCTCCATGGCTTCGAAACGGTCCATCTTTTGCCCTATGAGTGATTGGCGGAAGTGGCTTGCGGAGTGAAGTGTATAGGTTGGAAATATTGTTGTCGCATAGCCGCCGCGCCGCGCTCAATCCCGGTCGGGTGCGCCGAGCGGGAAAAGCGGCCGATAGGGGCGCGCCTCGTCCACCGCGCGGGCGAACGACGGTCGCGCCAGCAGCCGCTTCCGGTAGGCGAGCACGTGCCTGAAAGCCGGGCCGATGCGGTGCGTCCAGTCGGCGTAGAACAGGAACGGTGCGGCGCCGCAATCGGCGAGGCTGAAGGTGTCGCCGGCGGCCCATTCGCGCTCCGCCATCACGTTGTCGAGCCAGCCGTAGGCGGTGTCGAGCATTGCGCGTGCTTCGGCGACGGCGCGCGGGTCGCGCTCCGGCTCGGGCCGCAGGCTGTCGTAGACGATTCTTTGTTGCGGCGTGGAGATGTAGTTGTCGAAGAAGCGGTCCATGCCGCGCACTTCCAGCGCGGCCCGGGCATCGGCGGGCAGAAGCGGCACCGGCCCGGGATGGTACAAGCCGAGATACTCGATGATGATGCTGGCCTCAATCACCGTGCGGCTGCCGTCGACCAGCAGCGGAAAACGCTTGATCGGCCACAGCGCGGCGAATTCGGCCATGACTTGCGGGTCGTCGTGAGCAAGTAGGCGCAGTTCGAACGGCGTGCCGTTTTCGTAGAGCGCGGTGAGGACCTTCTGGCAGTAAGAGGAGAAGGGATGGGCGTAGAGCTTGAGGGGCATCGTGATCACCTGGGGCGGTTGCTGAGCGCGCTGTGGCGCAACGACGGCGCTAGGGCCGTTTACCTCACGACGAACGGCGGTGGCGGAAATCGACAGCCGTGAAAATTCACCCGATGCCGTTGTTTGCGTTCGCGGTTTGCGTTCGCGGCTAGTGCGGCAAACGAACGTCGAACCTGAACGTCACCAGCCTCGCCAGCAGAATGAAAGCAGTGGCGCCCAGCACGCTATACACCGTGTCGACGTTCAGATAATCCAGCAGCACGTACAGCCAGCATCCCACGAAGGCGCAGGTCGCATACGGCCGCGAGTCGCGCAAGATCAGCGGCACCTCATTGCACAGCACGTCGCGGATCACGCCGCCGAAAACGCCGGTCAACACGCCCATCAACACGGAGGTGAACCATGGCATCTGCGCGTCGTGCGCGATCGAGGTGCCGGCGATACTGAACAAGCCCAGCCCGATCGCGTCGGCCACCAGCAGAACCCGTTCGGAGATCAGCCGCGAGGTCATCTTAAGAATCGCCGGCGCAAACAGCGACATCACGAAAATCGCGATCAGATACCCTTGATGCTCGACCCAATAGAACGGCCGCCGCTCCAGCAGCACGTCGCGCAACGTGCCGCCGCCGAAGGCCGTGGCGATCGCCACGAGGAACGTGCCCACCGCGTCGAGCCGGCGGGTTCGTGCTTCGATGAAGCCGGAAATGGCATACGCGAAAATAGCCAGCGCTTCCATGATGGTCAGCGCCAGCGTCAACCTGGGATGGATCACCGCGACTCCGTCAGGGCTTGGTCTGAGCGGGCATCGCGCCCGGCTGCAGCAGCACGACCACCGCGCCGGCGCCGCCGTCGTGCGGACGCGCCTGACAGAACGCGATGACCTCGGACTTCTGCACGAGCCACGCGCGCACCTTGCCCTTCAACACCGGCTCCTTGCCGATCGACCCCAAACCCTTGCCGTGGATCACACGCAAACAGCGCAAGCCGCGCTTCACGGATTCGCGAATGAACTCGGCCAGCGCCTCGCGTGCTTCCTCGCGCCGCATGCCGTGCAGATCGATTTGCGCCTGCACGATCCAGTCGCCGCGCCGCAGTTTTCGCACGACTTCCTGACTCACGCCCGGACGGCAATAGGACAGCGTCTCGTCGGTTTCGAGCAGTATCTCGGGATCGAACTCGTCGGAGATCGCTTCGTGCAGCACGGCTTCTTCGTCGAGCCTGGTCTGCACGGGCAGCGGCGGCGGAGGATTGCGCGGCAAAGTGGCGCGCGGCGGGACCGCGAGCGGCGCGACCGCGCCGATCTCGCGGCGAAACAGATCGGCGTCCGCCGACGCCTCGCGCTGCGCGGCTGCCGCCGCCGCCCGTTCGCGCTCGCGTCGTTGCGCATCGACCTTTAACGCATCGCGCAGCGCGCCGAGGCCGGCGAGACCCGCCGCCGGTTCAGGCTTCGGTTTGTCCACGGCCGCGGCCGGTTCCGGCGCGGGCCTGGCGACGGCTCGCACGCGTTTCGGCTCGTTAGGGTGAGGCTGATTCTTCGGCATATCGGCTAATACACGCAGAAAAGTAGGTCGATCGCGGGGCGCAAAAAAGGCCGCCGGCTTCTCAGCCGCGGCCTTCGCTCATGCAGGCGGCCGGGCTCACGCCCAGCCGCTATTTTACCGTTGCGCCTAATACGAAGCAGCGTTGTTGACGGCGGTACGGCTTGCCATCCTGGATCAACGCTCGGCTTCCGCGCTCATCACGTGCTCGCCGATTTCCTCGATGCTCTCCAGATAGCGTTGCGCATCGAGCGCGGCCATACAGCCCGTGCCCGCGCTGGTGATCGCCTGACGGTACACGTGGTCCTGCACGTCGCCCGCCGCGAACACGCCCGGCACGCTGGTGGCGGTGGCAAAACCGTTCAGGCCGCCCTTGGTGATGATGTAGCCGTTCTTCATCTCCAACTGGCCTTCGAAGATATCCGTGTTCGGCTTGTGGCCGATCGCGACGAACAGACCCTGCAAAGCAATATTGGTGGTTTCGCCGCTTTGCGTGTGCTTGATGCGCACGCCGGTCACGCCCGATTGATCGCCGGTGACTTCATCGAGCGTATGGTTCCACTTGATCTCGACGACGCCTTCCTTTTCCTTCGCGAGCAGCCGGTCGATCAGGATCGGCTCGGCGCGGAACTTGTCGCGGCGATGGATCACGGTCACCTTCTTCGCGATGCCCGACAGGTACAGCGCTTCCTCGACCGCGGTATTGCCGCCGCCGACCACGGCCACGTGTTGTTGCTTGTAGAAGAAGCCGTCGCAGGTGGCGCAGGCCGACACGCCCTTGCCCATGAATGCCTCCTCGGACGGCAGGCCGAGGTATTGCGCCGATGCGCCGGTCGAGATGATCAGCGAGTCGCACGTGTATTCGCCCGAATCGCCGATCAGGCGGATCGGTTTTTCATCCAGTTTTGCCGTGTGGATGTGGTCGAAAATGATTTCGGTGTTGAAGCGCTCGGCATGCTCCAGAAAGCGCGTCATCAGTTCCGGGCCTTGCACGCCGTTGGCGTCGGCAGGCCAGTTTTCGACGTCGGTCGTGGTCATCAGCTGGCCGCCTTGGGCGAGACCCGTGACGAGCACCGGCGCGAGATTGGCGCGCGCCGCGTAGACCGCCGCCGTATAGCCGGCGGGGCCGGAACCGAGAATCAGAACCTTGGCGTGTTTCGTGGAAGTAGCGGGCATGATCGAAATCCTTATACGGCGCCCGGCTCGCCCATGCGAGGCCGCGCGACTTGGGCTGAAACTGTAGATGGGTGTCAGTGCGGCATTATAAAGGGCGGGGCGCCGGCCTGCTTCATGAAGCTTTCTGATCGCGGCGATAGCGTCGCCTGCGGGTGCGGCGCGCTTTTGCGTGGCCAATCGGCCAAGTTACCGTCATTTACAGCCTCGCGTCCGACACTGCGTTTACAATAGGCCGGATCGAACTTCCCGGTCGCCGGGATCGGGCCCGAAGCCGCGCCGGGCGAGGCTTCGGCCGCGACTCAGGCGGGGAAATGAGCCGGGCAATCAGCCAGGCACCAAGCCGGGCGCCACGCCGGAACGCGGCAACACTCGGGCCACACACGCAACAGGATCAATGGCAAAAGCTCCCTATTCCGCGAGCGCGCAGGCATTGCCGCACCGCATGTCGCGCCTTTTCACCGAAATCCGCTGGATCCTGCAGGTGGCGCTCGGCGTGTTCCTGCTGATGGCGCTCGTCAGTTACAGCAGGCGCGACCCGAGCTGGACGCACGCCGCGCAAGTCGACCACATCGCCAACTGGGCGGGCCGCGTCGGTGCGTGGACGTCCGACATCCTGCTGCTGCTGTTCGGCCTGTCCGCCTACTGGTGGATCGTGCTGCTCGGCCGTCATATCTCCGCCAACTACAAGCGCATCACCCGTCACGAGGATCTTGACGAAGACGCGCCGCGCGACGCCAGCTGGCTCGCGGACGCGTTCGCGTTCATGCTCGTGCTGCTGGCCTGCGACGGCATCGAGGCGCTGCGCATGTGGTCGCTGAAAGTGCAGTTGCCGCGCGCGCCGGGCGGCGTGATCGGCGAGGCGGTCGCGCGCGGCGTGTCGCATGCGCTCGGCTTCACGGGCGGCACCCTGGCGCTGTTGATCGTGCTCGGCATCGGCTTGTCGCTGTATTTCCGTTTTTCGTGGCTGTCGGTGTCGGAGAAGGTCGGCGAATCGATCATCTCCGCGGTGACGTTCGCCAAGCTGCGCCGCGAGGCCGGCCGCGACCGCAAGCTGGGCGAGGCGGCCGCCGTCAAGCGCGAAGGCAAGGTCGAGAAGGGCCGTGTGCGGATCGAGGAGCACGAACCGGTCATGATCGTGCCGCCGGTCGTTTCGCCGGCCAAATCCGAGCGCGTCGAGAAAGAACGGCAAGTGCCGCTCTTCACCGATCTGCCCGGCGACTCCACGTTGCCGCCGATCTCGCTGCTCGATCCCGCGCCCGTCGCGCAGGAAAGCATCTCGGCGGATACGCTGGAATTCACATCGCGTCTGATCGAGAAAAAGCTCAAGGACTTCGGCGTCGAAGTGAGCGTGGTGGCCGCCTATCCCGGTCCGGTCGTCACGCGTTATGAAATCGAGCCGGCCACCGGCGTGAAGGGCAGCCAGATCGTCAATCTGGCCAAGGACCTTGCGCGGTCGCTGTCGCTCGTGTCGATCCGCGTGGTCGAAACCATTCCAGGCAAGAATTACATGGCGCTGGAGTTGCCGAATCAGCGCCGGCAAACCGTGAGCCTCTCGGAGATTCTCGGCTCGGCGGTCTACGCGGACGCCGCCTCGCCGCTCACCATGGGCCTCGGCAAGGACATCGGCGGCAAGCCGGTGTGCGCCGACCTCGCGAAAATGCCGCACTTGCTGGTGGCCGGTACGACCGGCTCGGGCAAGTCGGTGGGTATCAACGCAATGATCCTTTCGCTGCTCTACAAGGCGAGCGCCGACCAGGTCCGCATGATCCTGATCGACCCGAAGATGCTCGAAATGAGCGTCTACGAAGGCATTCCGCATCTGCTGTGTCCGGTGGTGACCGACATGCGCCAGGCCGGTCACGCGCTGAACTGGGCGGTCGCCGAAATGGAGCGCCGCTACAAGCTGATGAGCAAGCTCGGCGTGCGCAATCTCGCCGGCTACAACAACAAGATCGACGAAGCGGCCAAGCGCGACGAAAAGCTGCCGAATCCGTTCAGCCTCACGCCGGACGAGCCGGAACCGCTCACGCGCCTGCCGCACATCGTCGTCGTGATCGACGAACTGGCCGACCTGATGATGGTGGTCGGCAAGAAGGTCGAGGAACTGATCGCGCGAATCGCGCAGAAGGCGCGTGCGGCCGGCATCCATCTGATTCTGGCCACGCAGCGTCCGTCGGTCGACGTGATTACCGGGCTGATCAAGGCCAATGTGCCGACGCGGATGGCGTTCCAGGTGTCGTCGAAAATCGACTCGCGCACGATTCTCGACCAGCAGGGCGCGGAATCGCTGCTCGGCATGGGCGACATGCTGTATCTGCCGCCGGGCAGCGGCCTGCCGGTGCGGGTGCACGGCGCGTTCGTATCCGACGAGGAAGTGCACCGCGTGGTGGACAAGCTCAAGGAACAGGGGGAGCCGAACTACATCGAGGGCATTCTCGAAGGCGGCGTGACGGGCGAGGGCGACGAAGGATCGGCGGGTGCAGGCGGAGCCGGGTCCGGCGACGGCGAATCGGATCCCTTATACGATCAGGCGGTCGACGTGGTGCTGAAGAACCGCCGCGCTTCGATCTCGCTGGTGCAGCGGCATTTGCGCATCGGCTACAACCGCGCGGCCCGTTTGCTCGAGCAGATGGAGAACTCGGGCGTGGTGTCGGCGATGTCGTCGAACGGCAATCGCGAGATTCTCGCGCCGGCGCGCGAAGCGGAGTAGGGCGCGTGGCCTGGTCCGCCTGGATGGCGGCGCAAGTTGCGCATGCGCGCATGACCGGTGCGTCCCATCCACCGCAGCATCGCATCGCATGGCCCCAATAAGCCCCGTTTAAGCCTCGGCGACTAAGCTGATACGGCAAGGTCGCGGGCAGCGCTCTCGACCTCGCGGCACGCACAGCCGCCACGGTCCCGCAGCCGCTGGTTTATTCGCCGGCCGCCGCGACCGCTCAACGAATTCAATCAAGGGAGAACACAACATGCAGCTATTCACGCAGCGGCACGCTCGACAGCGTGCTGAATCCAGCCGTTTCGGCCAGCTTGCGGGGACCATCGCGCGTCGCATCGGCAGCGTGGCGATCGGCGCGTCGATGCTGGTCGCGTCGCAGGCATTCGCTGGCGGCACCGAGCAACTGAAGGCATTCGTCGCGCAAGTCCACTCGGCGCGAGGCACGTTCGTGCAGCAGGAAGTGCGGGCGCCAGGCAAGGCGCAAGGCGCCAGCGCCGCAAGCGGCGTGCTGTCCACCGCGGGTAGCGGCAAGCGCGGCACGTCGAGCGGCACCTTCACGTTCGCGCGGCCGGGCAAATTCATCTGGCAATACGAGAAGCCTTATGCGCAACTGCTGCAAGCGGACGGCGACAAGCTCTACGTGTACGACAAGGATCTGAATCAGGTCACGGTGCGCAGCTTGGGCGGCGCGCTCGGCGCGAGCCCGGCGGCGATCCTGTTCGGCAGCAACGATCTGGAGAAGAACTTCACGCTGCACGATGCGGGCGTGAAAGCCGGCATCGACTGGCTGGAATTGACGCCGAAGGCGAAAGACACGCAGTTTCAGCGCGTGGGCATCGGCTTCAAGGACGGCAATCTCGAAGCGATGGAACTGCACGACGTGTTCGGCAACGTGACGCTGCTGACGTTCTCGAACATTCAGAAGAACCCGCCGTTGCCGGCCGATGCGTTCAAGTTCACGGTGCCGAAGGGCGCGGATGTGATCAACGGTTAAGCGAACGCGCTACTCGTTCGCTTTCGGAAGTTTGGCCGCATGTGCGGCCTTCATATCGTCGATGAACGCCTCGACGATCTCCGTTCGGTGCTGCCGCGCCCGCGTGACCATATGGAACACGACGCGGTAGCGCATCCGCGCCGGGTTCAACGCGGCGAGCAGTCCTTGCTCGACGAACGGCGCCGCGAAATGCCCCGGCAAATAGCCGAGATGATGCCCGGACAGCACGAGCATCGCGACCGCTTCCATGTTGTCCGCGACGGCGGTCACGTTGGGCGGCGTGGTCGAGTTCTCCGCTTCGGGCAGCGGATAACTGCGCCACGCCCATTCATGCGCTGCGGCTTCATCGGGCGACACTTCGCCGGCTGAAGCGAACAGCGGATGCCCTTTCGCGCAATAGGCGAACTGGTCCTCCGCGAACACTTCGGTGTAGTCGAGCGACGGCACGCGATGCCAGAAATAGCCGATGCCGATCTGAATCCGGCCATTGAGCAGCAACTCTTCCAGCTCGCCCGGCGAGCGCACCAGAATCGAAAAACGCACCGACTGATCGCGCGCGCGGAACCGGCCGATCGCGTCGCTGATGCGCGCGCTCGCCGATACCGGCGTGTGGCCGATCATGCCGATATCGAGCGTGCCCACCAGTTTGCGGCCGACGTTGCGGACCTGCATGCCGAAGGTATCGACGGCCGACAGCAGGGCGCGAGCGGCGTCGACGAACTGCTCGCCGCGCGCCGTCAGGCTGAAGCCGCCGCGGCCGCGCGCGCAGAGGCGATAGCCGAGGCGCGTTTCCAGCGTCGCAAGCTGCGTGCTGATGGTCGACTGGCCGATATTGAGCGTGGCCTGCGCCGGCGAGACGCCGCCGGCGTCGACGATGGCGAGAAACACGCGGATCAGCCGCAGATCAAGATCGGTGAGTTGAGAAAACATGCTTGAGGATACATCGCTCGGAATCGATGTGAACTTTATTCTGTTCACATTTGACGTTCCGGGAAACTGCTCAAGAATCAAGGCTCATCCGGCAAAATGCTGACCCTTGCGCCGGTCCGCACGCATCCGCCTGTGCGCCTTTTCATTGCCGAGCCACGATGAAACCCTCTTCCTTCATTTCCCCCGAAGCCGGCGAACGGCCGCAACCGCTGTCCGGTAACGCGATGCCCCGCTGCGGCGGCATTGCGACGATGATGCGGTTGCCGAACGTCGGCTCGGCCGCGGGTTTCGACGCCTGCTTCGTCGGCGTGCCGTTCGATCTCGGCACGTCGAACCGCACCGGCGCGCGCTTCGGGCCGCGCCAGATCCGCAGCGAATCGGTGCTGCTGCGCCCGTACAACATGGCCACGCGCGCCGCGCCGTTCGATTCGCTGCGGGTGGCCGATCTCGGCGACGTCGCGATCAACCCGTACAACCTGCACGATTCGATCGCGCGCATTGAAACCGCCTACGACGAGATCCTCCAGCACGATTGCAAGCCGATCACGCTGGGCGGCGACCACACCATCGCGCTGCCGATCCTGCGCGCGATTCATCGCAAGCACGGCAAGGTCGGGCTGATTCACGTCGACGCGCACGCCGACGTCAACGACACGATGATGGGCGAGAAGATCGCGCACGGCACGCCGTTTCGCCGCGCGGTGGAAGAGGGCTTGCTCGATTGCGAGCGCGTCGTGCAGATCGGTTTGCGCGGTACGGGTTACGCGGCCGACGATTTCGATTGGTGCCGCGATCAGGGCTTCGAGGTCGTGCAGGCCGAGGCGTGCTGGAACCAGTCGCTCGCGCCGCTGATGGCGCGCGTGCGCGAAAGGATGGGCGACGCGCCGGTGTACATCACGTTCGACATCGACGGGATCGATCCGGCGTTTGCGCCGGGTACGGGTACGCCGGAAATCGCCGGTTTGACGGTGCCGCAAGCGCTGGAAATCATTCGCGGCTCGCACGGACTGAACATCGTCGGCTGCGATCTGGTTGAAGTCGCGCCGCCGTATGATCCGTTCGGCACGACCGCGTTGCTCGGTGCGAATCTCGCGTTCGAATTGCTGTGCGTGTTGCCGGGCGTCGAATATCGGGCGGCCACGCGTTAGGCTGATGCGCTCCTGAGTTGTATTGGCGTAATGGCCCGCGAATGCGGGCCATTTCCATCCATCGCGCGGATGTTGAAACTCACGCGTATGCAGTCTTGCGCGTCGACACGAACACCAGATAACACACCGCGCCGATCACCAGCGCGGGCAGCGTCGCGCCGAGATTCGGCAGCCATTGATTGATCGCCTGATACGCGGCGATGCCGATCGCCCACGCGATGAACGCGCTCAGATGCCAGCCGCCGGAGAAGCCATAACGGCCGCGCACGTCGGCGAGTGCGGCGGCCTCGATGCGGCGCTTGCGCACGATGAAGTGATCCACCAGCACCACGCCGAACAGCGGCGCGAACACCGAGCCGATCAGCAGCAGGAAGTTCTGATACTTCGCCATCGGCACCATCAACGCGATCAGCGTGCAGAGCGCACCGAATGCCGCCGACAGCAACGGCACGCTGCCGCGCGTCCAGAAGGTGCCGGTCGAGACCGCCGCGGAGTGAATGTCGGCGAAGGCGTTGTCGACCTCGTCGATCAGGATCAGCAGCAGCGCGAGGCCGCCGCCGGCTTGAGCCAGCGCGCTCGTCAACAGCGTGTCGCCGCCGCCCGCCGCGAGGCCGTAGATCGCGCCGAGCGCGTAGAACCAGATGTTCGCGATGCCGTAGCCGAGCAGCGTGCCGCGGAAGGTTTCGCCAGGGCGTCGGCCGAAGCGCGTGTAGTCGGCGATCAGCGGCAGCCACGACAGCGGCATCGCCACCACGAGGTCGATCGCGCCGCCGAACGGCATCTCGCCGGTGCCGGGGCGGCGCATCAGCGCGGCCAGATCGTGTTTGGCGAGCAGGTTCCACGTGAGCCACGCGGCGCCCGCCAGCAGCAGCCAGATGCCCCAGGTGCGCAGAAAGCGCCGCACGAACGAGAGCGGGCCGCTGATCGCGAGCAGCGTGGCGAGCAAGCCGAAGATCACCGTCCAGATCAGCGGCATCGAGAGGCCGAACGACTGCCTCGCGAGCGCGTCGGCGGAATCGCGCATCACGATCACTTCGAACGAGCCCCAGCCGACCAGTTGCACCGCGTTCAGCACCGCCGGCACCGACGCGCCGCGCACGCCGAGCGTGGGCCGCAGCGACGACATCGCCGCGAGCCCGGTGTCCGTGCCGATCACGCCGGCCAGGGCCAGCAGCACGACGCCGATCGCGCTGCCGATCACGATCGCGAGCAACGCATGCGGCAGCGACAGGCCCGGCACGAGCAGCGCGCCCGCTTGCGCGACCAGCAGGCCGATGCCGAGCGAGAACCACAGCGCGAACGCGTCGCCGGTGCGAAACGCGCGGCGGGCGTCGGGCACCGGCGTGAGCGGTGCGTAGGTGGAACCGGCGTCGCCGGCGAGTGGGTCTTGTGCCATCTGGGTAGTGTTCCTGTCGATGTTGTCGGCGACGCTGCGTGTCGCTGTCGATTCGCGTGCAATGTTGGCCGCGCATGCGTCTGCTGCGTTGCGCGCTGATTGGCGCCGTCACGCGGCGTTGCGTTTCCGGCTTCGCCGCGCGGATCGCTCCGCCACGCCGGGCCGCTCATCGCCGGGCCTCGGTCACTGTCATAATGCAGGACGTGGCCCGCGCCTTCGCGTGCCGGCTTTGTTCATCCGGCAGCACGCCGCCTTCATACGGACCGCGTCCGCAAAAGCCGAGATTATCCCCAAAACGTCATGTTTGAAGAAACCCGTAGCAATGTGCCGCTCGCCGAACGCCTGCGGCCCCGCAATATCGACGAAGTGATCGGCCAGAAGCACCTGCTCGGCCCGAACAAGCCGCTGCGGGTCGCGTTCGAATCCGGCGAGGCGCACTCGATGATCCTCTGGGGTCCGCCCGGCGTCGGCAAGACCACGCTCGCGCGCCTGATGGCCGACGCGTTTCACGCCGAGTTCATCGCGCTCTCCGCGGTGCTGTCGGGCGTGAAGGATATTCGCGAAGCCGTCGAGACCGCGCAGATCCATCGCGCGAACGGGCACCAGACGCTGGTGTTCGTCGACGAAGTGCATCGCTTCAACAAGAGCCAGCAGGACGCGTTCTTGCCGCACGTCGAGTCGGGGCTGTTCGTGTTCGTCGGCGCGACGACCGAGAATCCGTCGTTCGAGGTGAATAGCGCGTTGCTCTCGCGCGCCGCGGTCTACGTGCTGAAGAGCCTGAACGACGACGAGCAGCGCGAACTGCTCGATCGCGCGCAGCAGGAACTCGGCGGCCTCACGTTCACCGACGAAGCACGCGACGCGTTGATCGGTTCCGCCGACGGCGACGGCCGCAAGCTGCTGAACAACCTGGAGATCGTCGCGCGCGCGGCCTCGCAGCAGAAAACCACGGAAATCGACGGCGCGTTGCTCGGCAGCGCGCTCGCGGAGAATCTGCGCCGCTTCGACAAGGGCGGCGACGCGTTCTACGACCAGATCAGCGCGCTGCATAAATCGGTGCGGGGCAGCAGTCCCGACGGCGCGCTGTACTGGTTCTGCCGCATGCTCGACGGCGGCGCGGACCCGCGCTATCTCGCGCGGCGCATCGTGCGCATGGCGTGGGAGGACATCGGTCTCGCCGACCCGCGCGCGGCCCGCATCGCGCTCGACGCCGCCGAAACCTACGAACGCCTCGGCACGCCCGAGGGCGAGCTGGCGCTGGCGCAGGCGATCATCTATCTGGCGGTCGCGCCGAAGTCGAACGCCGGGTACAACGCGTACAACGAAGCGCGCCGTTTCGTCGGCAAGGACCAGTCGCGCGGCGTGCCCGTGCATCTGCGCAACGCGCCGACCAAGCTGATGAAGGAACTCGGCTACGGCCACGAATACCGCTACGCGCACGACGAACCCGACGCGTATGCGGCCGGCGAGACTTATCTGCCGGACAACATGCGCGACCCGCATTGGTACGAGCCGACGCCGCGCGGTCTCGAAGGCAAGATCGCCGACAAGATGGCGCGTCTCGCGGAACTCGACGCGCAGTGGCGCAGCGAGAACAAGCCGAAGAAGGGTTGAGCCGGACCGGTTCGTTGCGGCGTCTGCCGTGTCGCCGCGGCGCATGCCATGTCGGCATTCCGCCCGCCTCGACCATCTAACGCACCGGCCGCCCGCGCCGGTGCGCTAAAATCCCAGCTTCATACAACGAACACCCGCCCCATTCCATGCTCGACATCCAGTTGCTGCGCAAAGACCTCGACGGCGTTGCCAGGCGCCTCGCCGACCGCGGCTATACCCTCGACGTGGCGGCGTTCACCGCGCTCGAAGCGGAACGCCGCGACACCCAAACCCGTACCGAAGAGATGCAGGCGCGCCGCAACAGCCTGTCGAAACAGATCGGCGCGATGAAAGGGCGGGGCGAGGACACTTCGGCGGTGATGGCCGAAGTGAGCGGAATCGGCGACGAGATGAAGGCCTCGGCGGCGAGACTCGACGATATCCAGAAGCGCTTGTCCGATCTGCTGCTCGGCGTGCCGAACCTGCCGCACGAAAGCGTGCCTGTGGGCGACGACGAAACCGGGAATGTGGAAGTGCGCCGCTGGGGCACGCCGCGCCAGTTCGATTTTGACGTGAAGGATCACGTCGACGTGGGCGCGCCGCTCGGGCTCGACTTCGAGACCGGCGCCAAGCTCTCCGGTGCGCGTTTCACGTTGTTGCGCGGACAGATCGCGCGGCTGCATCGCGCGCTCGCGCAGTTCATGATCGACACGCATACGCAGCAGCACGGCTACACCGAGATTTACACGCCGTACATCGTGAATCCCGAGATTCTGTACGGCACCGGCCAACTGCCGAAATTCGCCGACGACATGTTCCGCGTCGAGAAGGGCGGCGACGAGAACACGGTCACGCAGTACCTGATCTCGACGTCGGAAATCTCGCTGACCAACACCGTGCGCGACAGCATCGTCGAAACGGACGCGCTGCCGATCAAGCTCACCGCGCATTCGCCGTGCTTCCGCTCGGAAGCGGGCTCGTATGGCCGCGACACGCGCGGGCTGATCCGTCAGCATCAGTTCGACAAGGTCGAGATGGTGCAGATCGTCGCGCCGGAAGCGTCGTATGACGCGCTGGAGCAGATGGTCGGTCATGCCGAGGCGATCCTGCAGAAGCTCGAACTGCCATACCGCGTGATTACGCTGTGTACGGGCGACATGGGTTTCTCGGCGGCCAAGACCTATGACCTCGAGGTCTGGGTGCCGGCGCAAAACACGTATCGCGAGATTTCCAGTTGCTCGAATACCGAGTCGTTCCAGGCGCGCCGGATGCAGGCGCGCTATCGCAATGCGCAGGGCAAGCCGGAGCTGGTTCATACGCTGAACGGATCGGGTCTTGCCGTGGGCCGCACGCTCGTCGCGGTGCTGGAGAACTTCCAGAACGCCGATGGCTCGGTGACGGTGCCGGCGGCGCTGCGGCCTTACCTCGGTGGTCTCGAACGGCTGGAAGCGACGGCGGGCTGATTGATCCACTGGCTGGCGCGTGGCTGTGGTCGCGTTGGGTTGCTTGGCCTCGTTGAAATTTTTTAAGCGAGGGGCTTGGAAATCGGATTGGGCTGTTTTATAATCTTTTTCTCCCAAGCGACGACCCGCTTGGATCTGACGAAACAGCCCCGTTGTTGTCGAGTTGGAAGACCCGGAAAGGTGGCAGAGTGGTCGAATGCGCCGGACTCGAAATCCGGTGTACCTTTAGGGGTACCGTGAGTTCGAATCTCACCCTTTCCGCCAGAATTCATCAAGAACCCCGCGAAGTCGAAAGACTCGCGGGGTTCTTGTTTTTTGGCTCACATTTCATCTATCAAACGCCATCTATCAAACGCATGATCTGAAGACCAAGGCGGGGCAGTGATAGGTCCGCCCATAGTCGTGTTCGCACCTGCACTCGGGGTGGATTCATCTGCAAGGCGTCGAGCGAATCGAACAGTGCGCGCAACGAGATGCGGTTGGTTGAATGCCGACGAAATGGCAAGGTGCTTCTCGTGTCCTCCATGGTCTACACCAACAACAAGAAAAATCAAAAGACCGCATTCTTGGCCAATACGAGCGTAATGGTTGGTGGCAGTTGCAAGTGGTAACGCCACGCAGTTTGTGAAAAACGCTCGCTGAAGAATGTTGTTCCAGCTAGAGCGAGCTAGCCGTGATGGCTTCGTCGAAACTGGAACGACGCCGTCCAATGGGATCAAAAATCCGATGCCTCACAGCGCGTTATCGCCAATGCTAGTGATAGCTTTCTGCTAGTCAGTGGCAATGGCGGCAAGGTATCCATACCGTCGCAGCGCCAGTGTCCGTGCCGCATGAATTCCGCTCCGGCAATGATCGCGGTCAGTCCGCTATCCAGATCGTCGATCAACACCGCTGAAAACGCGCCGAACCGCCAAACTCGACCCGGCTCGCCAGGCCCCGCCAACGATCCTCTGTACAATTGCGCGATCGAAAGGCTGCGCCGCGCCCATCAAACACCGACTCCCATCGACCGAACTCATGGCCATTTCCTACAAGACTCCCGATGACATCGCGAAGCTGCGCATTTCCGGCCGCCTCGCGGCCGACGTACTGGCGATGATCGGCGAACACGTCAAGGCCGGTGTCTCCACCGACGAGCTCGACGCGCTGTGCAACGACTACATCGTCAACACGCAGAAATCGGTTCCGGCCAACGTCGGCTATCTGGGTTTTCCGAAGACGGTCTGCACTTCCGTCAACCAGGTGGTCTGCCACGGCATTCCGAATCGCAGCGAAATCCTCAAGGACGGCGACATCATCAACATCGACGTCGCGATCATCAAGGACGGCTATTTCGGCGACACCAGCCGCATGTATTGCGTCGGCCAGCCGAGCACCGTCGCGCGCCAGTTGATCGACACGACCTATGAAGCGATGCTCGCGGGCATCCGCGAAGTCAGGCCGGGCGCAACGCTCGGCGACGTCGGTCATGCGATTCAGCAGGTCGCGCAACGCGACGGCTTTTCGATCGTGCGCGACTATTGCGGCCACGGCATCGGCAAGGTCTACCACGAAGACCCGCAAGTGCTGCACTACGGTCAGCCGGGGCAGGGCGTGCGTCTGAAGCCCGGCATGGTCTTCACGATCGAACCGATGATCAACGCGGGCCGCGCCGGCACGACGGTGTTGCGCGACGGCTGGACAGTGGTCACCAAGGACCGCTCGTTGTCCGCGCAGTGGGAGCACATGATCGCCGTGACCGACGAAGGCTACGAGCTGCTGACGCCCTGGCCGGACGGCACCGGCAGCTACGCGGCGCCTTGAGCCGCGCTTGTGCACTGCATCGCATGACGCAGTTATGCCGGGCGCGTGAAATGCTGCTCGGTTTGCGCGCAACGCGTGCTTTGCCGCGTGCCCTTGCGTCGCGCCGTATCTGTGCGCCAGTAAATAATGATTTGACTCGCGCGCCGGTTCGGTTAAAGCTACGCCTTAAGGTTTTAAGGGGTTTTCGTCTGCATGAGTCCGTCACTGACCGTTCGCCGTATCGCCGCTGATCAAGGCGCCGTTTTTCGCGAACTCCGTACCGCATCGCTGCGCGAGGCGCCCTATGCCTTCGGCGCGACGCTAGAAGACGCGTTGTCGGCCGACGCCGCGAGTTTCGACGCCACCGCCGCGGAACACGCGGTTTCATTGCGCATCACCACCTTCATTCTTTACACCGAAGGCCATCCCGCCGGCTTGATCGAAGCGCATTTCGACGACACCACGCCGCGTCGCGCGTTCGTCTGCGAGTTGTGGGTGGCGCCGGCCGTGCGTCATCTGCGGGGCGGCGAGTTGCTGGTCGACACGGCCAGCGCCTGGCTCGCCAACCAGGGCGCCACCGAAATCCACGCGTGGGTCGCCGACGCCAATCGCAATGCAATGCGCTTCTACGAAGCGCTCGGCTTCGGTCCCACCGGCGAACACCGGCGCGTCGCGCGCGCGCCCGAGCAAGCCGAAAGTCTGCTGGTGCGGCACGTGCCCACCACCTCACAGGCATCCCAGCAGTGATCTCGCGAGCGGCGCAACAAGCTGCCGCTCGATTCCCCTCCGCGTGTGCCCAACTGCGTCTGTCCGGCGTTTTCGGCCGGCTCGACGGTGCGAGCGCAGCCTCTTTGGCTACCGCGTGGCCGTCCTCATGGTAACGGCGTGTTCGCGGCAGTCGCTCTCCCGGCAAAAAAGCTGGCCGCACGCGCGGACGCCTGTAAAATACGCAAAATTTTTTGCCGAACGCTATGTCGCCCAAGAAATCGCCCTTTTTCGAACTCCGCAGCGGCTCTGTCGACACGCTCCTGTTTGTGGTCAAGACAACCGACCTCGACGCCATGCGTGCCGAATTGACCCGGCGCTTCGAGGCGACCCCCGAATTTTTTGCCAACGATGTCGTCGCGATCGACGTGCGCCGTCTCGCGGAGAACGAACGCGTGCCGCTCGCCGACATCGCCCAACTGCTCGACAGCGTGCGCATGCGCCCGGTCGGCGTGGTCGCCAGCGCGCAGCAGGCGTGGGCGGCCGAATCGGCATTGCCGCTGCTCGAAGCGCGCGACCGCCGCGGCCCCGCCGCCAGGTCCGCGGACGAGGAAAGCGCCAACGCATCCGCGGCGGCACCGGATGCCGCCGTCACGAACGCCACGCCGGCGGACGATCTGTTCTCGGCAGCCGCAGCCGCAGCCGACCCGGCGCCCGCCGCGGAACCGGTACGTCTCGCCACCTCGTCGCAAACGATGGTGGTCGACAAGCCGCTGCGCTCGGGCCAGCGCATCTATGCAAAGGGCGATCTCGTCGTGCTCGGGTTGGTGAGCTACGGCGCGGAAGTGATCGCGGAAGGCAACATCCATATTTACGCGCCGTTGCGCGGCCGGGCCTTGGCCGGCGTGCAGGGCAACCACGACGCGCGCATTTTCTGCACGTGTCTCGAACCGGAACTGATCTCGATCGCGGGCATCTATCGAACGACCGAGAACCCGCTGCCGGCCGACGTGCTCGGCAAGCCGGTGCAGATCTGGCTCGAAGACGAAAAACTGATGATCGAACCACTGCGGCTCACTTGAGCGGCGTGAAGCGCGCGGCTGTCCCGAACGGTTTCGGCACGCGGCGCTTCACGGCAAATATGGCCGCACATAATTGACGAATTTGACGAACACAAGGTAAGGGTAATGGCAAAAATCATTGTGGTGACTTCGGGCAAGGGTGGCGTGGGCAAGACGACCACGAGCGCGAGTTTTGCATCTGCCCTCGCACTGCGCGGCAGCAAAACCGCCGTGATCGACTTCGACGTCGGCCTGCGCAACCTCGACCTCATCATGGGCTGCGAGCGCCGTGTGGTGTACGACCTGATCAACGT
The DNA here is from genome assembly GCF_049177125.1 of Paraburkholderia sp. DD10. Taxonomy (NCBI): domain Bacteria; kingdom Pseudomonadati; phylum Pseudomonadota; class Betaproteobacteria; order Burkholderiales; family Burkholderiaceae; genus Paraburkholderia; species Paraburkholderia sp. DD10. The sequence continues at coordinate 217,171 of NZ_CP185393.1, forward strand.
GATCCAGGGCGAAGCCAACCTGAACCAGGCGCTGATCAAGGACAAGAAGTGCGAGAACCTGTTCATCCTGCCGGCCTCGCAAACGCGTGACAAAGACGCGCTGACCATGGAAGGCGTCGAGAAGGTCATCAACGATCTGATCGCGATGGACTTCGAATACATTGTTTGCGATTCGCCGGCCGGTATCGAATCGGGCGCGCTGCTCGCAATGCATTTCGCCGACGAAGCGCTGATCGTGACCAATCCCGAAGTCTCGTCGGTGCGCGACTCGGACCGCATTCTCGGCATTCTGTCCTCCAAGACCAAGCGCGCGATCGAAAGCAAGGAGCCGATCAAGGAACACCTGCTGATTACCCGCTACAACCCAAAGCGCGTGAGCGAAGGCGAAATGCTCTCGCTGACCGACATCCAGGAAATTCTGCGTATCGATCTGATCGGCGTGATTCCCGAGTCGGAAGCGGTGCTGCACGCGTCGAACCAGGGTCTGCCGGCGGTGCACCTCGACGGCACCGATGTGGCCGAAGCCTATAAAGACGTCGTGTCGCGTTTCCTCGGCGAGCAGAAGTCGCTTCGCTTTACCGATTACCAGAAGCCCGGGCTGCTGCAGCGCCTCTTCGGCACCAAGTAAGGGGAGCGCACGTAATGTCGATTCTTTCGTTTTTGCTGGGCGAGAAGAAGAAATCCGCGTCGGTAGCGAAGGAACGCCTGCAGTTGATCATCGCGCACGAGCGCGCCGGCGGCCATGCACCCGCCGATTACCTGCCTGCGTTGCAACGCGAACTGGTGGCCGTGATTTCGAAGTACGTGAAGATTTCCCATGACGATATTCGCGTGAGCCTCGAGCGCCAGGACGATCTCGAGGTGCTCGAGGTCAAGATCGAAATACCGCAGGCCTGATCCGTCGCGATTCGTTTCGCGAGGGGTTTTATTCAAGGTGGCGCGTGCTTCGCTTCGTTGAGTCGTGGTGACTTGACGTGACGAAGCGCGGGCCTGCGCTGCGGCTGCGCCGGGTCCGCCGCCTTCGCCGCGTGGTTATCGCCGCGCTTGCCGTTTTCGCGTTTCCCCGCCTCGCCGTTCTTTTTCCCTCGGTGGTCCATGTTCATGCGCGCGTGCATGGGCCTCGTCACGCGCGCTCGGCGCGTCGAAATAATCCGTAGCACTTCAGGCCGCGCCGTAACACGTCCAGGGTCAGCGTGTTTGTCCCCTCGCGCATTAAACGGGTAACGCCGCGTGCGGCGTCTTTCCACAGAGGGAAAACATGAACAAAACCTTTCGCTTGCTGCTCGCCAATGCCGTGCTGATCGCTGCCGGCGCGTCCGCCGTGGCATCGGCGTCGGCCGCTGAAGTCGTCGTGATCGCGCCGTCGGCGCCGCCGCCGGTGCGTTATGAAGCGGTGCCCGCGCCGCGCGTCGGCTATGTGTGGGATCACGGGCATTGGCGCTGGGAGCACGGCCGCTATGTGTGGGTCGCGGGTCATTGGCAGGCCGAGCGTGTCGGCTATCACTGGGTGCCGGGCCACTGGATTGCGCACGGACCGCACTATCGCTGGGTACAGGGCCACTGGGCCTGACATGAACGCATGAGCGGCGGGCGCGGCGTGTTCGGCATGCGGCCCGCGCAGCGCAGCGTCCGCCTGCCTGGTCACCGAGGAATCATGGATGAAGAAGAATCTGCTGCTGCTCGCCGCACTGGCTGTCGTGCTCGCCGGTTGCGTGGTGGTGCCGGCGCGGCCGGTTTATCTGCGCGCGCCTGCGGTAGTCGTCTATTGACGCGGGGCGCCGGCGTCGTCGTTAGCGGACGCGTCGCCGGCGATTTCCTCGGCGACGGGTCCGGGCACCTCGACCTCGGGCACCTCCGGCACAGGAGCGGGCGCCGGCTGCGGCAGCGGCGCCCTATAACGCTCCGCCAGCGACTCATACAGCGGCGGCGCGAAAAAGCGCGCTACGCGGCTCGCGATCAACGCGGTGGCCATCAGCGAGATCACGAGCGCGTGACCGTCGATCATCTCCATCACAATCACGAACGACGTGATCGGCGACTGCGTGACCGCGGCCAGATAGCCGACCATCGCGAGCGCGATCAGCATCGGCAATTGCATCGAGCCGAACACCATGTGCAGCAGATTGCCGAAGCCCGCGCCGATCGATAGCGAAGGCGCGAAGATGCCGCCCGGAATGCCGGGCAGATACGAGCCGACCATCGAGATCATCTTCAGAAACGGGTAGAACACGGACAACTGCGCGTGTCCGTCGAGCAAGCCGCGCGCTTCCGCATAGCCGCTGCCGAAAGTCGTGCCGCCCGAAATCAGGCCGACCACCGCGATCACGAAGCCGCACAGCGCCGCGAACACGACCGGCCGCTCGCCATGCAATTGACGCAGCGGCCCCGGAATCCAGCGCGCGGTGTTCAGCAGCAGCCAGCCGAACACGCCGCCCGCGATGCCGGTGACGATCGCCGTGAGCAGCACCGCGAGCGCGAGCAGATCGGGGAAGTGCGCGCCGATCTGGATGGTGCCGAAATACGTGTAGTTGCCGTTCAGCCCGAGCGCGATCACGCCGGCGATGATGATCGCGGTGATCAACACGCCGCTCGCGCGCGCCTCGAAGCTGCGCGTCAATTCCTCGATGGCGAACACGATGCCCGCCAACGGCGTATTGAACGCCGCCGACAAGCCCGCCGCCGCGCCGGCCAGTACCAGTTGCCGCTCGATCAGCGCGTTCGAGCGCGGATAGAGCCGCCGCAGATTGAACATCAGCGCCGCGCCCACCTGCACGGTGGGCCCTTCGCGACCGATCGTGAAGCCGCCCAGAATCGCCAGAAACGACACGGCGATCTTGCCGAACAGAATCCTGAACGACAGCAGCCGCGCGCCGTATTCGCCGGGTTTCGCATGCAGCGTGGCGATCACTTGCGGAATGCCGCTGCCTTCGGCGCCGCGAAAGAACTTGCGCGTGAGCCAGACGGCGAGCGCCGCGACCGCCGGCGTGACGAGCAACGGCGCCCACACGTGCCGTTGCTGCATCGCGCGAAATTCGCCGTAGCCCCAATCGATCAGCCTCGCGTACAGCACCGCAATGAGGCCGACCGCGATCGCGCCCAGCCAGAACACGCCGTATTGCCGCCACAAACGTCTTGCGCGACGGACGATGGCGGAAGAAAGCGGAGGCAATGCCCTGGACATGGCGGTGTGCTGGCGCAAAAGGGAAAATTATATCGCTCGCTGAATCGGCGAAACGGTGTGAAAGCGTTTAGAAATGGAGTAAAAGGGCTGGTTGTAAGGCATCGCGTGTAATACGCCGTAGTGATGCCAGGCCCGGCGCGCTGCGGCGTTCGGCAAGGAACATTTCAATCGTCGGCTAAAATGCCTCGACGTTCGAACAACCAACAGGTCATTAATGAAGCGAGTCCTTATCGTCAAGGTCACCTCACTCGGCGATATCGTGCAGGCGTTGCCGGTCGTGGCCGACATCAAACGCGCATATCCCGGCGTTCAGGTTGACTGGGCAGCCGACGAAGCATTCGCCGAAGTGGTGCAATGGAGCCAGAGTGTCGACCGCGTGCTTTGCGCGCCGTTGCGCCGCTTCAAGAAAGCGCGCCGGTGGGGCGATTTCCGGGCGATCGCGGCGTCGATCGCGGAACTGCGCGCCTATCGTTACGATTTCATCATCGACATTCACGGCGTATACAAGAGCGCGATCATCGCCTTTCTGGCGCGTTCGTCGCGGCGGATCGGCTATCAGTCGCAAGACCTCGGCGAGCGCGGCGCGGCGTTCGCTTACACCGGGCGCTTCGGTCCGCGTCCGAAATGCAATGCGTGGCACGGCATGCGCATCAGCACGGGTGAAGCGCTCGGCTACGAGGTCGAAGGCCCGCCTATTTACAACCTGCGCTTGCCCGAGCCTGCCCGGCCGCCGTTCGAGTCCATTAGCGCGCCGGTCGCGGCGCTCTTTCATGCCACCTCCAAGGACGACAAGAAGTGGCCGTCGACCCATTGGGCGGCGGTCGGGCGTGAATTGACGCAGCGCGGCTTCCACGTGGTGCTGCCTTGGGGTTCCGAAGGCGAGCGCGCCGAGGCGGAGCAAATCGCCTCGCAGGTGCCGGGCTCGGCCGTCTTGCCGAAAATGAGCGTGACCGGCATCGCCCAGATGATCGACGCGTGCGCGCTGGTGGTCGGCACCGACACCGGCTTCGTCCATCTTGCGCACGCGCTGCAGAAGCGCACGGTGATGATTTTCGTGTCGACGTCGCCCGCGCACTGCGGGATCGAGTCGCCGTTCCGTTCGATCTCGATCGGCGACGGCCATTCGGTGCCGCCGATCAGCGCCGCGCTCGAGGCGATCGACTACGTGCATGGCGAGCCGCGTGTCGCCGATTTACAGCACGGCTCGACCACCGCCTGAACGCCGGGTCCGGCAATCGTTTGCCAAAAAATAGAGGCGCGACGCGCAGTCAGCCCGAATGGGCATTGCCGCGTAACGCCTCCAGAAAGCGCCCGCGTCGGGGAACTACGGGCGCAAAGGCATTGATGGGCCGTCAGTCAGCCGATCGCGCCGGGCGGTTCAGACCAGGCGCCGTGCATTACACGCCTGTTAAATCTGTCGCTATTCGTTGAGCGCGGTATGAGCCGCGCGGACTTCTTTTGCCGGGTCGCCCGCACGCGCATGGTGCGCGAAGGCGCTGACCCGCCGCTTGCCGACTTGACTCCCGGCGGCGAAACGGCCACCGGCGGGGTTCGTGCCGCTGGAACGTCCTTAAACCAGTATAGGCGGTGTTCCTCTACGAGGTGAGCGCGCGGCGGCCATCTTCCCCCGCCGCTGTCACGTGTTCGGAGCGTGTAACACCTTCGTGATGTTCGCTTACAAATCGCAACGCCCGCGTGGGGCGTCGTCGTGTCCAATCGGGTCATTCGGGATTTCAGCTCGAATGAAATCTGACTCGACGGAGAACAACATGAAACGCCTCATCCTTACCCTGATCGCCGGCACGCTGCTCGCCACGGCACTCGGCGGCTGCATCGTCGCCCCCGCGCCTGGCTACTACTACGGCGGTGGCGGTTATTACCATCACGGCGGTTACTACTATCGGTAAGGGTATGGCGTAAAGATGGCTCGCGCTGCATCTGAACCGCGGTTCAGATGCAGCGCGAAGCCGGTGCGGCGCCGCAGCACCGAAGCGTGTCAAGCCAGCAGCATTTCGAATGCGAGCACGGCCGTGACGGCCGCCGCGTTCGCCGCCAGCGCCTCGACGACGATGCCCTTCCAGGTCGCCGGGCGAAAGCGCAACGCCAGCAATAATGCGCATAGCAGCGCCAGCGCGATGATCATCACGATATCCGCGTTGTGGAGATGAATACTCATCCAGCCTCCCTGCTTGCCTTAGGGTCTTTGGAAACGAGTATAGGCAAGTCAAAAAGACGCGCAAGACGGGGAATCACGTTGGCGCGCGTCGTTACATCAACCGCGTGTCGCGCGTCTCGCGCATGCACAGCACGCCGATCATGCTGACCGCCGCCGCGATCGACACATACGCGCCGACCCACGGCAGCCCGCCGCGCGCGGCCAGCATCTGCGCGATATACGGCGCGACCGATGCGCCGAGAATCCCGCCGAGGTTGTACGACACGCCCGCGCCGGTATAACGCACGTTGGTGGGGAAAAGCTCGGGCAGCAGCGCGCCCATCGGCGCGAAGGTCACGCCCATCAGGAACAGTTCGATCACGAGGAACAGCAGCACGAGCTGCGTCTGTCCGCTGCCGAGCAGCGGCGCCATCGTGAAGCCCGACAGGATCGCCGCGACGATGCCGACCATCAGCACCGGCTTGCGGCCATAGCGGTCGCTCGCCCAGGCCGACAGCGGCGTGGCGAGCGCCATGAACACCACGGCGATGCACAGCAGCCCGAGGAACGTCTGCCGCGGAATATGCAGCACGGAGACGCCGTAGGACAGCGAAAACGTCGTGGCGTTGTAGAACAGCGTGTAGCAGACCACCATCGCGAGCGCGCCGAGCAGCGTCGGCAGCCAGTGCTGCGAGAGCAGCGTGGCGATCGGCACCTTCACGCGCTCCTTGCGCTCGATCGCCGCCTGGAAGGCCGGCGTCTCGGCGATTTTCAAACGCACGTACAGCCCGAGCAAGACCAGCACCGCGCTGACGATGAACGGCACGCGCCAGCCCCAACTGCGGAACTGCTCGTCGGTGAGCGACAAAGCCAGCGCGAAGAACAGACCGTTGGAAGCGAGAAAGCCGACCGACGGTCCCAGTTGCGGAAACATGCCGAACCAGCCGCGCTTGCCGGCCGGCGCGTTCTCGGTGGCGAGCAACGCCGCGCCGCCCCATTCGCCGCCGAGGCCGATGCCCTGGCCGAAGCGCAAGATGCACAGCAGGATCGGCGCCAGGCTGCCGATCGCGTCGTAGCCGGGCACGAAGCCGATCAGCGTGGTCGACACGCCCATCACCAGCAGCGAGGCGACCAGCGTCGACTTGCGACCGATCCGGTCGCCGAAGTGGCCGAACAGGAACGAGCCGATCGGTCGCGCGACGAACGCGATGCCGAACGTGACGAAGGCCGACAGTGCCTGCGCGGTGGCCGAGCCGTGCGGGAAAAACACCGGCCCGATGACGAGCGCCGCGGCGGTCGCGTAGACGTAGAAATCGTAGAACTCGATCGCGGTGCCGATGAAGCTCGCGAAGATGATTCGCGCGCTATTGTTCTGCCCGGCTGCGTCGGGCTGGGCCGCGGAAATCGGCGAAGTGGACATGCAGGGTCTCCATGTGTCGTGATGCCGTCGGGCGCCGTGCTTCGTCGCACGCTGGCGCGGTCGCTCGGCGGTTTTTCGGGGTCATGCGCTTGCGCGTCGCGCGCCGGTTTGTTCAAGGCGACATGCGGCCACGCGCGGCGCTGGCAATGCGGCAACAGCTTACAACGGCAGCCGGCAAAACTCGCCCACGAAAGCGGCCATACCAGGGAAATAACCCGGCGAGGTGCGCGACGCGTGCGGGCTGTGAGGCGGCCGGTCGATGCACCGCACGGATCGCCGCGATCAGGCTTCGCATGCGTCGTGCATCGTGCGTGCATCGGGAAGCGTGCATCAAGCAGGCGGCGCGCGGATGGCGCGGCAACGCTGCAATCGGGCTTGCGCTGCGCCGGCGGATGAGCGGGCGGCGTGAGCCAATGCCGGAAGACTCCGGCGCGGGGAATCGAAAAATTATAGCGAGCGTGACTGCCACGCAGCAAGGCAGCGCGCGACTTGCCGTGCGCGCGTTGCCATGCCGATAGCGTGTTCAATCAATGGTCAACGCTTGCGGCGATGCGAGTTGGCGCAACTGGAACTTGCCGTTGTCGTTGAAAAGCCAGTCTTCGAACAGTTCGAGTTGCCCGCGGCCGTTCAGCAATTTGCCGGGCGGCTCCGGGAATGGCGCCGCGCGCCGCAAGGTGGCGAGCGCGGTGCTCTCCGCTTCGTCGTCGCCGTTGCTGCGATAGACCGACGATTGCACCACATGCCCGTTGCGGTCGACCGTGAACGACACCACCACCAGCGAGCGCAGCATCGCTTGCGGCGTGCCGCGCAGCACATAGGAAGGATTGCGTTCGACGATGCGTTTCGCGACGGCTTCGCGATACTGGTCGAGGGTCAAACTGTTGACCGCCGCGGCCGGCGTGGTGACGACGGGACGTTGCGGCGGCGTGAACGTGCAGCCCGCTACGACGATGGCCAACGCCGCCGTTAGCGCACGAGCCCCGGCGGAACCGCGCACATGCAGTGAAGAGACGCGCGGCGCAGCCACCGCGCAAACGTGTGAAGCGACGCATCCGGTGACGCGCCGAGGATAACGTGAGCGGGTATGCATGGCCGTGGCAACGACAAGTGATTGTTCTAAAGTTGATGGTAGCCAAAACGCGCGAGGATTCAATTGGCGTTCGCCCTGTATGCCGGCGCAGGTTCATGGCATGGTGCGGGCTCGCGGATTGCTGCGCGAGGTCCTGGCATATCGTTCTGTCGCATGCCGCGAAAGCGGCTGAGCGATTCAACTCGCGCACGAATTGACATACCATCCGGTTCTGTCCATTACCGAACGAACCGACATCATGGTCACTTGCTATTTGCGCTACATCGTCGATCCGTACAAGCTGAAAGAGTTCGAGCACTACGGCAAGCTGTGGATTCCGCTGGTCGAGAAATTCGGCGGACGGCATCACGGCTATTTCCTGCCGTCCGAAGGCACGAACAATGTCGCGCTCGCGATGTTCACGTTCGAATCGCTCGCGGCGTATGAGGCTTACCGCATCGAGTCGATGGACGATCCCGAGTGCCAGGCCGCATTTGCGTATGCGGAACAAACGCGCTGTATCGTCAGTTACGAACGCAGTTTTTTCCGGCCGGTTTTCAGCTGAATGCATGCGCTGTAACGCGCCGAAATTTGGCCGGATTTGTGTATGGCGCAAACGCGCCTACACTGCGATGGCCTCTTTCGAGAGGCATCGGTGGAAGTCTTTCATTTAGCCCGCTTCGCGCGGGCTTTCTTTTGTGCGGCGCCTTGCGCAATCGGTCCGGCGTCGCGGCGCACAAACGAAAAAGGCGAACCCGTCGATGAGTTCGCCTTTCCTTGCGCTTTGGTGCCTGTCTTCGAAACTAGCGTTACTTCAACGCTTCCCGCGCAGCCTTCACGGCGGCCAGCACCTGCTCCGGCGCGGTGCCGCCCGGATGATTGCGGCTCGCCACCGAACCTTCCAGCGTCAGATACGAGAACACGTCCTCGCCGATCAGTTGCGCGACGTTCGGCAGTTCCGCGCGCATTTCGTCGAGCGTCAGATCCGCCAGATCGCAGCCGCGATCCGCGCACACGCGCACGGCCAGCGCGACCGCTTCGTGTGCGTCGCGGAACGGCAGGCCGCGCTTGACGAGGTAGTCGGCCAGATCGGTTGCCGTCGAGAAGCCTTGCAGCGCGGCGTCGCGCATCGCTTGCGGCTTGACCGAGATGCCGGCGACCATTTCAGCGAAGATGCGCAGCGTGTCGGCTACCGTATCGACCGTGTCGAACAGCGGCTCCTTGTCTTCCTGATTGTCTTTGTTGTACGCGAGCGGCTGACCTTTCATCAGCGTGAGCAGCGCGATCAGATGACCGTTCACGCGGCCCGTCTTGCCGCGCGCGAGTTCCGGCACGTCCGGGTTCTTCTTCTGCGGCATGATGGACGAACCGGTGCAGAAGCGGTCGGCCAGATCGATGAAGCCGACGCGCGGGCTCATCCACAGCACCAGCTCTTCCGAGAAGCGCGACACGTGCGTCATGATCAGCGCCGACGCGGCCGTGAATTCGATCGCGAAGTCGCGATCGGAGACGGCGTCGAGCGAATTCGCGCAGATGCCGTCGAAGCCCAGCGTTTTCGCCACCGCGTGACGGTCGATCGGATAGCTGGTGCCGGCGAGCGCCGCCGCGCCCAGCGGCAGACGGTTCACGCGCTTGCGGCAATCGAGCATGCGCTCGGCGTCGCGCGAAAACATTTCGACATAGGCGAGCAGATGATGGCCGAACGTGACCGGCTGCGCGACCTGCAGATGCGTGAAGCCCGGCATGATGGTGGACGCGTTTTTCTCCGCCATGTCGAGCAGGGCGGTGCGCAATTGCGTGAGCAGGCCGCCGATGCGGTCGATCTCGCCGCGCAGCCACAGCCGGATGTCCGTCGCGACCTGGTCGTTGCGCGAGCGGCCGGTGTGCAGGCGCTTGCCCGCGTCGCCGATCAGCGCGGTCAGGCGCGCTTCGATGTTCAGATGAACGTCTTCCAGATCGAGCTGCCACTCGAATTCGCCGCGCTCGATTTCACCCTTGATCTGCGCCATGCCGCGTTGGATCGCGGCGAGGTCGTCGGCGGCGATGATCTTCTGCGCGGCCAGCATCGAGGCGTGCGCGAGCGACCCTTCGATGTCGACGAGCGCGAGACGCTTGTCGAAGAAAACCGACGACGTGTAGCGTTTGACGAGTTCCGACATCGGCTCCGAGAAGCGAGCCGACCAGGCTTCGCCTTTTTTGTGCAGTTGGGACGTCATGGTGTTGGGCAGTTGAACGAGCGGTGAGAGGCTGACGGCGCCTGGTTGGATACACGTACCTTAGGCACGCCGGATACGCTAAATGCGCCGCCGAAACGAAGAAACCGGCAAAGGCCAAGATTTTAACACTCGCCTATTCCCGCACCAGCACCACCAGCTTCAGGTCTTCGCGATGCGCGGGTTTGAAGGTGATCTGGTCGTAGACGATGCGGCCCTCGCGCGGATGATTGAACTCGCGCCGCCCGCCTTCACGGCCGCCCACGTCCTGCGACGCCCAGAAGCGTGCGAACGCGTCGCTGGCGGCGCTGAGCGAGTCGATCAGCGCGCGCGTGGGCGCGTCGTTCAGGTGGCGGATCGAGTCGGCGCGGAATTCGGCGGCGAGGCGCCGCGCGCGCGTTTCCCAGTCGACGATCAACTCGCGCGCGGCCGGCTCGGTGAAGGTGAAACGCAGCAGATTGCGGTCGTGCGCGCCGTCCAGCCAGCCGACGAACAGGTCGGCGGCGCGCTCGTTCCAGGCGAGCGCATTCCACTGGCGGTCGAGCACGTAGGCCGGCGCGTTCACGAGCTGCACGGTTTCGAGCAGCGTGGCGGGCGCGTCGGCGGCGGCCGGATCGGGCTCGGCCGGATCGCGCTGGGCGGCCAGTTCGAACAGATAAGCCCGCTCGGCGCGCGACAGTTGCAGCGCGACGGCGATCCGCGCGAGCGCGTCGGCGGAGGCGGAAACCGGCCGGCCTTGCTCGATCCACGTGTACCAGGTCGGGCTCACGCCGCACAGTTGCGCGACTTCCTCGCGCCGCAAGCCCGGCGTGCGGCGGCGCGGGCCGGGCGGCAGGCCGACCGCTTGCGGCGTGAGCCGTTCGCGATGAGCGCGGATGAAGTCGCCGAGCGCGCGGGCTGGCGTGGCGTCGAGCGGCGGCGGGTTGTCGGCGGTGGACGGCGTGGTCATTCTGATCGGGCAGCGCGTGGAGGCATTAGGGGGTGTGATTGATACCAGAATAATTGCTTAACTTGTACTGGTACATGGCGGGCTCTATTGTAGCGGCAGGCACGGCGCGATGCCGTTCCGAGCAACCCCACCTGGATAAACGGAGTCTTCCATGAAGCACCACGATCAGGTCGCCGACGCCTTCGGCTCGACCGCCGCCGCGTATTTGATGAGTCCGACCCATGCGAGCGGCGCCGATCTGCGGACGCTGGCCGAAGCGATCGCGGCGACGCCCGACGCGACGGTGCTCGACATGGGCTGCGGCGCGGGCCACGCGAGTTTCGCGGTCGCGCCGCACGCGAGGGAGGTCGTCGCCTACGACATCGCGCCGCCCATGCTGGCGACGGTGGAAGGCGCGGCGAAGGAACGCGGTCTCCCGAACATCCGCACGCGGCAGGGCGCCGCCGAAACGCTGCCGTTCGACGACCATTCGTTCGACTGGGCGATCAGCCGGATGAGCGCGCATCACTGGCACGACGTGCCGCTTGCGCTCGCCGAAGTGCGGCGCGTGCTGAAGCCGGGCGGCAAGGTGTTGTTCGTCGACATCGCCGGCAGCGATCATCCGTTGCTCGACACGCATATCCAGGCGGTCGAACTGTTGCGCGACGGCTCGCATATCCGCGATTACCGCGCCGACGAATGGATCGCGTTTTTCGAAGCGGCGGGTTTCAGCGCATCGATTCGCGAGCGTTGGCGCATCGACATCGAGTTCGGCTCGTGGGTGGCGCGCATGCGCACGCCGGAACCGCGCGTGGTGGCGATTCGCTCGCTGTGGACACATTCGCCCGATGAAGTGCGCGAGTATTTCGACGTGCGTGAAGATGGCTCGTTCAAGCTCGACGCGCTGATGGTGCAGGCGCACTAAAAGCGCATCGAGCGTGCCGCCGCTCCACAAACGACAAAGCCGGACGCGAACTGCTTCGCCCCCGGCTTTGTCATTGCCGCCGCTACGAGCGACCTCGAACGGGCGCCGCCTGCCTCAACGCAGGCTCAACCCGTATTACGCAACCCCGCCGCAATCCCGTTGATGCACAAATGAATCCCGCGCCGCACGCGCGCGTTGGTATCGCCCGCGCGGTGACGCTTGAGCAGTTCCACTTGCAAGTGATTCAACGGATCGAGATACGGAAAGCGATTCTTGATTGAACGCGCGAGCAGCGGATTCTCCGCGAGCCGCTCGCTCTTGCCGGTGATCTCCGACAACGCGTTCGACGTGCGCTCCCATTCCGCGACGATCCGCTCGAACACATGTTTGCGCAGCTTCTTGTCCGACACGAGTTGCGCATAGCGCGACGCGACCGCGAGGTCGGTTTTCGCCAGCACCATGTCCATGTTCGAGAGCAGCGTCGAGAAGAACGGCCACGTCTTATACATTTTCTTCAGCAGCGCGAGGCGGCGCGTGCGTTCGGCATCGCTCGGCGCGCTGTCCAGGTGCGCGGCCACCGCGCTGCCGAAGCCGTACCAGCCGGTCAGCAGCAAACGGCATTGGCCCCACGAGAAGCCCCACGGAATCGCGCGCAGGTCCTCGATCTTGCGTTGCTTCGGGTCTTGCAGCTTGCGCGACGCCGGACGGCTGCCGATGTTGAGTTCGGCGATCTCCGAGATCGGCGTCGACTCGAAGAAATACTCCTTGAAGCCAGGCGTTTCGTAGACCAGCGCGCGATAGGAGGCCATCGCCGCGTCGGACAATTGCTGCATGGTCTCCTCGAACACCGGCAGTTGCGCCGGCGCGTTGCCATGCGGCAGCAACGACGCTTCGAGCGTCGCGGCCACCACGATTTCCAGATTGCGCCGGCCGATTTCCGGATTGCCGAACTTGCTGGCGATCACTTCGCCTTGCTCGGTCAAGCGGATCTGCCCGTCGACGGTGCCCGGCGGCTGCGACAGAATCGCCTGATAGGTCGGACCGCCGCCGCGGCCGACGGTGCCGCCGCGTCCATGGAACAGGCGCAGCGTGATGCCGCGCTCGTTGAAGAGCGACACCAGCGCGAGTTCGGCGCGATACAGCTCCCAGTTCGACGTGAGGAAGCCGCCGTCCTTGTTGCTGTCCGAATAGCCGAGCATGACTTCCTGCTCGTTGCCCTGATGTTCGATCAGCGCATCGACGCCCGGCAGCGCGATCAGATCGCGCATGATGTGCGGCGCGTTGCGCAAGTCGGGGATCGTCTCGAACAGCGGAATCACCATCAGGCCCGCTTTCGCCGGAGCGTGCGCGTCGCCCAGACGCCCGCGCAGCAGGCCGGTTTCCTTTTGCAGCAGCATCACTTCGACCAGATCGCTGACGGTCTCCGTGTGCGAAATGATGTAGTTGCGCACCGCGCGCGCGCCGAATTTCTCGCGCGTGATGCGGGCTTCTTCCAGCACGCCGAGTTCGCTCTTCACGAGGTCGGAATACTCGGCATACGGCAGACGCAGCGGACGCGGCTGGGCCAGTTCGGCGAGCAGCACCTTGAGCTTGTCGTCCTCGGAAAGCGCCGCGTAGTTGCTCTCGACGCCGGCACGCTTGAACAGTTCGGCGATCACCGCTTCGTGAATGTCCGAGCTTTGACGCAGGTCGATGCTCGCCAGATGGAAGCCGAACACTTCGGCGGCGCGCGCGAGCGGCGACAGGCGCGGGGCCGCGAGCGGCGCGCCGTGATGCTCGGCGAGCGAATCGATCAGCACGTGCAGATCGCGCACGAATTCGGCGGAGTCGCCATACGGCTTGGCGCGCACCGGCGCCGCGCCGCGGCCCGCGCTGCGCAGCGGCACGCTGCCTTCGCCGAGGCGCACGCGCGCGCTCGCCGCGAGCCGCGTGTACATGCCGATCAGCGCGCGCCGATACGGCTCGTCCGTGCGATGCGGCGACTGGTCGGGCGAGGCGGCCGCGAGTTCCTTCAGCGCGTCGCTGGCGCCGGCCAGCAGGTTCGACACCGACAACTCCGCGCCCAGCTTGTGCACCTGCTCCAGATAGTGCTCGAAGATCACCGCGGCCTGGCGGTCGATGGCGTGTTCGAGCGTTTCGGCGGTGACGTTGGGATTGCCGTCGCGGTCGCCGCCGATCCAGCTACCCATCTGGAAGAACGGCGGCAGGCGCGCGGCGAGGCCGTGCTCGGTGAGCGCGTCTTCGATATCGGCGTAGAGCGCGGGGATTTCCTCGAGGAAGGTCGCGCGGTAATACGACAGCGCGTTTTCGATTTCATCGGCGACGGTCAGGCGCGAGTCGCGCAGCATGCGCGTTTGCCAGAGCGACGTGACGCGCGCGCGCAGCATCGCTTCGTTGTGCGCGCGCTCGCGGTCGGTCAACGGCTGATCGCGTTCCGCGAGCAGACGCGCGACGTCGTGCTGCGCGTCGAGAATGCTCTTGCGCTGCACTTCGGTGGGGTGCGCGGTCAGCACGGGCATGATCAGCGCTTCGTTGAAGAACTGCTGCAATACCGGCGTCGCGGCGGCGCCCGCCTCGACGAGCCGTTCCAGCGCGTGAGCGATGGTGCCCGGTTGCGAGGTGGAGCCGGCGAGTTCGTGAATCCGGTGACGGCGATTGCGGTGGCGGTCCTCGGCGATGTTCGCGAGGTGCGAGAAGTAGCTGAATGCGCGCACCACGCTGACCGTCTGCTCGGGGCTGAGCGAACGCAGCTTCTTGTCGAGCGTCTGCGCGGCGGCGCTGTCGTCCTCGCGGCGAAAGCGCACGGCGTTCTGGCGGATCGTTTCGACCACGTCGAACACCGCGTCGCCTTCCTGCTCGCGCAGCACGTCGCCGAGCAGGCGCCCGAGGTAACGGATGTCCTGGAACAGCGGGTGGTCTTTGTCGTCGCGCGTGCGGCCGTTGTTTTTCGGCGCGGGCGAGATCGTCTCGGTCGACACGGCTTCCAGCATGGGTGCTTTGTCGGCACCGTTGGCCACCGCTTTGACCTTCGGGGCTTTCGTCGTGGCCGGTTTCAGTGCGTGGGCGGCGTTCGCGGCTTGCGTCGCCTTGGCGGTCCTGGCCGTCTTCACCGCTTTCTGTGCTTTTTCCGTCTTGACGGGCACCGAGGTTTTGGCGGCCTTCGGCGTTTTAGCGGCATTGGCGGCCAGCGTGGTGTGGCGGGCGCGTTTGGCCGGTATCGACTGAGCGGCGGAAGTGGAAGAAGCGGCGGTGGCCGTGGCGGCGTCGGCCGCGCAAGCGTTGGGCGATGCAGTGTTGCGGCGGGCAGGGCGCGCCGATCCGGAAGACGTCACGATGGGTTTCCTCAGGGAAGCCAGGGTCTGTTGAGTGATGAACTGCTACTGCGGAACTGCACTATGAACTGCAACGTGAACAGCAATCTGAACTGCGCGACACGGTATGCGCCGATGGCGATACGCGGAGAGGGTGGCCGCGCGTTGCGCGACATGCGGCGCGCCTCGTTGCTTTCATGAGGCTTGCACTTGCGCGATCGGCACGTTGCGCCGCGTTGCATCATCCCGCATGCCGAGCTCCGGTGCGCGAACGACCGTGCGTGATCAGGCGGGAATGGGGCAGGCGCGCGCCGCGTGAGGCCCGTCTCCTCCATCGATACCGCGCCAGCACGGCGCCCCGCCGCGCCCCATGACATAAGGCTGGAAACAGGGGCAGAGGCCGGGGCGGACCCCAGGGCGCGTGCTAACATTGTTTGTTATTACACCCCGTCATTCGATCAGCAAGCTAATGAACACCGAGACGTTTTCCACGCCACCCCACACGCTTGTGATTGCGTCGCGAGAGAGCCGCCTGGCCATGTGGCAAGCGGAGCATGTGCGATGTGCGCTGCACAAATTATATCCATCTTGTGACGTAAAAATCCTCGGAATGACGACGCGCGGCGATCAAATTCTCGATCGCACCTTGTCGAAGGTGGGCGGCAAGGGCCTCTTCGTGAAGGAGCTGGAAGCCGCTCTCGCCGACGGCCGCGCCGACCTCGCCGTGCACTCGCTCAAGGACGTGCCGATGGAATTGCCCGCGGGCTTTGCGCTGTCCACCATCATGGAACGCGAGGACCCGCGCGACGCGCTCGTCTCCAACGATTACGGCTCGCTTGCCGCGCTGCCGGCCGGCGCGGTGGTCGGCACCTCCAGCCTGCGCCGCGAGGCGATGCTGCGCATCCGTTATCCGCACCTCGTGGTGCGGCCGCTGCGCGGCAATCTGGATACGCGTCTGTCGAAACTCGATCGCGGCGACTATGCGGCGATCATTCTGGCCGCGGCCGGTTTGAAGCGTTTGGGTCTCGAGGCGCGCATCCGCGCGCTGCTCGATCCCGAGGACAGCTTGCCCGCCGCCGGTCAGGGCGCGCTCGGCATCGAGATCCGCGCCGATCGCGCCGACCTCGCGGCCTGGCTCGCGCCGCTGCATCACGAACATACGGCGCTGGCCGTCGAAGCGGAGCGCATGGTGTCGCGCGTGCTCGGCGGCAGTTGCGAGGTGCCGCTCGCGGCCTATGCCATGTGGCACGACGGCGCGCTGCATCTGCGCGGCATCGTCGCCACGCCCGACGGGCAACGCGTGTTGAGCGCGCAGGCCTCGGCGCCCGCGCCCAACGTCGAACGCGCGATCGCGCTCGGCCAGCAAGTGGCGAGCGCGCTCGAACAGCAAGGCGCGATGGAGATCGTCCGCGCGCTGAGCACGGCGAGCGGTCCCGCGTCGGCCTCCGGTTCGACAGACAGCGCGGTGACCGGCGAGTGATGACCGCCGACACTTTCGGCAACACTTCGTCATCCGCCGCGCGCGCGGCGTTCACGGTCGTGATTACGCGGCCGGCCGGTCAGTCGAGCGAACTCGCCGCGCGGCTCGCGGCGGCCGGCATCGTCACGCTGGATTTCCCGCTGATCGACATCGCGCCCGTTGCCGACGAAGCGCCGTTGCGCGCCGCGCTGGCTTCACTCGAACGCTATGCGCTGGTGGTGTTCGTCTCGCCGAACGCCATCGATCACGCCTTTGCCAAAAGCGGCACGATCTGGCCGCATGCGCTGCCGATCGGCGTGGTCGGGCCGGGCAGCGTGCAGGCGCTGGTGCGCCACGGCGTCGCCGCGCCGGCGTACAACGTGATCAGCCCGGCCTCCGGCGCCGATGACGACAACGGGCGCTTCGATTCCGAGGGCCTGTTCGCGGCGATCGATGCCGCGCTCGGCGCGGCGAATCTCGAAGGCAAGCGCGTGCTGATCGTGCGCGGCGACGGCGGCCGAGAGTGGCTGGCCGAGCGTCTGCGTGAAGCGGGCGCCGAAGTCGAAACGGTCGCCGCGTATCGGCGACTCGTGCCGGAACCGTCGATCGGCGCATGGGCGCGCGTACACGAACTGCTCGCCGGCGCGCCGCATGCGTGGCTGCTGACCAGTTCGGAAGGCGTGCGCAATCTGCACGAACTCGCGCAGGAACATCTCACCGCCGACGAACTCGCGCAGCTCAAACACGCCGCGCTCGTCACGCCGCATCCCCGTATCGCGCAGACCGCGCGGGCATTGGGTTTTGATAGCATTACGGTGTCCGGCGCGGGCGACGAGCGCATCGCTCGCGCCTTGCTTGCAGCCGCATCGGCCGCCGCACCCGCAGCCGCACCTTCCGCAGTTAAACCGGTACCGTCCAACCCGGCTCACTCACCGGCTAAATCACGCATGACAGAAACGAACGCATCCACGAACGCTTCACCCCAGCCCGCCGCGAGCAGCGGGTTGCCGCCGAATCAACCCTTCACGCCCTATGAAGCGCAAAAGCGCCGCAGCGCGAGCGGACCGCTGCTGTGGTTTGTCGTCATGATCATTGCTTGCGCCGCGGGCGTGGGCGGCTATGCGCTCAACCGCAAGGTGGAGCGCGCCGAGCAGCAACTCGCGCAGCGCCAGCAAGCCAACGACACGCAGACCAACGAACTGCGCATCAAGACCGAACAGGCGCTCGCCACGGTTCATCAAGCGGACGCGCACGTCGCGCAGCTCGAAGGCAAGCTCGCCGATACGCAAGCCGCGCACCAGGCGTTGCAACAGCAATACGCCGATCTCGCGCGCAATCGCGACGACTGGACGCTCGCCGAAGTCGGCCAGATGCTCTCGGCCGCGAGCCAGCAGTTGCAGCTCACCGGCAACACGCAACTCGCGCTGTTCGCGCTGCAAAGCGCCGACACGCGACTCGCCGCGTCGGACAACGCGCAAGTGGTGGCGGTGCGCAAGGCGATCGCGCAAGACATCGACAAGCTGAAGGCGGCGCCCTCCACCGACTTGACCGGCCTCGCCATCAAGCTCGACAACGCGATCGACCAGGTCGACAGCTTGCCGCTTTCCGGCGAGGCGCCGATCGCCCGCGCCACGCCGAAGGCCGCCACGTGGACCGACACCGCCAAGGTGGCCGCGGCCACCGGCGAGCCGCGCTGGAAGGTGTGGTGGCGCGAAGTCTCCAGCGGCATCGGCCAGCAGTTGACGAGCCTCGTACAAGTGCGCCGCATCGACAACGCCGACGCGATGCTGGTCGCGCCCGATCAAGGCTACTTCGTGCGCGAGAATCTGAAGATGCGCTTGCTGTCCGCGCGCCTCGCGCTGCTCTCGCGCAACCAGACCACGCTGAAGTCCGACCTGCACGCGGCGGATGCCGCACT
Organism: Paraburkholderia sp. DD10; assembly: GCF_049177125.1. NCBI lineage: Bacteria > Pseudomonadati > Pseudomonadota > Betaproteobacteria > Burkholderiales > Burkholderiaceae > Paraburkholderia > Paraburkholderia sp. DD10. The sequence continues at coordinate 235,750 of NZ_CP185393.1, forward strand.
CACGCGCTACTTCGACAATTCGTCGAAGAACACGCAGACCGTGGCCGACCTGCTCAAACAGGTGGATGCCGGCTCGGCCGCGGTTGAACTGCCGAATCTGAACACGAGTTTGCAAGCCGTCAATCAATACCGGAGCCGAGGTTAATCATGGCGATCCGGGGACTTCTATGGCTCGCGTTGCTGTTCGCCGTCGCGGTGGTGCTGGCGGTGGTCGGTCGCTTCGACACGGGGCAGGTGCTGCTGATCTATCCGCCGTACCGCGTCGACATCTCGCTGAATCTGTTCGTGGTCGGGCTGGTGGTGCTGTTCATCCTGCTCTACGCGCTGCTGCGCATTGTCCGCAATATCTGGCGCATGCCGCAGCGGGTGGCCGCCTACCGTGCGCGCTCGCGGGTCGCAAAGGCGCACGCCGCGCTGCGTGACGCGATCGGCAATCTGTACGCCGGGCGTTTCTCGCGTGCCGAGAAGGCCGCGAAGGATGCGCTCGCGAACGGCGACAACAAGGGCGCGGCCGGCTTGATCGCGGCCACCGCGGCGCATCGCATGCATGAATATGCGCGGCGCGACGAATGGCTCGCGCAGATCGAGGAAGCCGACTGGCAGGACGCGCGCCTGATGGCTACCGCCGACATGCGCGCCGACGGCCGCGACGCGGACGGCGCGCTCACCGCGCTCACTGAAATGCAGTCGCAGGGCGCGCGGCGGATTCACGCGCAGCAGATCATGCTGCGCGCGCAACAGCAGTTGAAGAACTGGGGCGAGGTGCTCAAGCTCGTCAAGACGCTGGAAAAACGCGAGGCAATTCATCCGGCGGTGGCGGTGCGTTTGCGTCAACTGGCGGCGGAGAATTTGTTGCGCGACCGGCGTCATAACGCCGATGCGCTGCTGGAGTTGTGGCATTCGCTCACGCCTACCGAGCGTCATTCGCCGCGTCTCGCCGATCTCGCCGCTGAACTGCTGGTGGCGCTGAATCGTCCGCAGGAGGCGCGCAAGATCGTCGAGGAGGCGCTCGCGCAGAACTGGGACGCGCGCTTGCTGCGCCGTTATCCCGACACGGCCGGAGGCGATGCGTTGCCGTTGATCCAGAAGGCCGAGGCATGGCAGAAGGATCGCCCGGAAGATGCGGACTTGCTGTTCGCGTTGGGCCGCTTGTGTCTGCATCAGCAACTGTGGGGCAAGGCGCAATCGTTCCTCGAGCGCGCGCTGAAACTCGCCGATAACGAGACGTTGAAGATTCGTTCGCATCGCGCGTTGGCGCGCTTGCATGAACAACTCGGCGATGCGGACAAGGCGAGCCAGCATTATCGCGAGAGTGCGTTGGCGATGAATATCGTTTGACGGTTGCGTTGCGCGATGGATGTCATCTTGAATGGCCGGCGTTGCCGGCCATTGTTTTTTTCGGTCTTTTTTTACGGCAGCCGGTTACTGCACGGTGGCGGTGGCTAACGTGACGGCGGTTTTCGCGGATGGGTTTTTGCGCTGGGAAGCGGTTGCGCTTGCTTTTGCGTTGGCCTCGGTGACAGGTGCTTTTCCTCTCTGCGATGCCTCGGCCAGCAACTTCGCTGCATGATGTGCCGTGATGCGCCTATGCGGGACGCCCTTCGCGTCTAGAGCAATGACCTGGAACAGCTCACGGTCGCATTCGAGTTCCTGTTGATACTGCTCCGCCGTGTCTACGAGCAATTCGATGAGCGTTCTTTGTCGCTGTCTTTCGTCGCGCGTGATCGCGGGATTTTTCACTATCGAAGCCGCGAGCGTGATCAACGTGTCCAGTTGACCGACCTGTCGGTCGCATAGCTCGAACGCGGAAAGGGCAAGCTTTTCGTACTGAAGTGCGTCGACAGGCGGACGCGAAGCCGGTTGATTTTTGACGGACCTGGTCATGGTGCGATCTCCCTGTTGCTTCTTTGGATCGCCCGGACACTTGCCTTTTTGGCGGAAGGGGTGAGCGGGCACGTTAGCGGGGTTAGCAGACCGGGATTTCACCAAAACCGGCGAGCCTTGCGGCTCCCCCACCACGGCCCGCCCATTGAAAACAGGCGTGCGGAGGTAGACGCACGACCCGCCAAGGCGGGTGTGCGGGTGAAATCACAGGCTGCTAAACCTGGTCGCTGGGTGTTTCCCGGCGACCAGGTAATTATAAGGGAGGCGACCTTGGTTGCATTCAACCTGGTGGGCTAAATGTCTCGGGTTGGCTGAAGGGATAAGGGCGGGTAGGGCGCGAGGTGGGTGTGCGGGATTCTGGTGGTGTCGGATGCGGTTTAGGTGGTGGTTTGGTTGGCTGTTTTTGAACGATGCGGGGGACTGGGTCGACCCGTAAGCGACGACTGCCGTGACACCCCGGATGTCCGCTTTTCCATACGAACCGGACGGCAGTGGCATCTATCTTGGCAAATCGATGAGCACACACGAGTCGGACAATTCGCCTCCAGTACGCAACGAATGCCGGTCCGTCGTGCGCTACCCGCGCAGCCTCATGCGAACTGCTACGCCGCAGCGATTTCCTCAATAATCCGGAATATCACTTGGAAGTTAGCAAAATCTTCCTGCTGCCCATTCAAGCAAAGCCAATCGCACACATTGCGTTTTTCATCCTTGTTCACCGACGTGACCGCAGATTGGACGACTTCTTCGCCCCTAATTCTGCTTAAAGTCTGCGGACGTACGTCTATGAAGCGGGGATTCGCCGCTTCAAGTTTTTCGATAGTGGCAGGAGGAAATAGGTTCTCAATTCCTATTTTTACCGGATTTTCTTGGATCGTCGGCATAACCCGCCTGAAAATCTTACTGTTGTCCGCGTTTTGCTTACTTATATCGCAATCGTACATCAAGATAACCTTCCCGGGAAGAACCGTGGAAATATGATTGTTATAACTTTTCCATATTTTATCTAGGTTTCCAAAGCCGTCCCCATCTCTCACCTCAACACGAGCCAGAACATCCTCTTTACCAAGAAAATGTGCCGCACGGTTCAGATATCGAACATCATAATCACCTTCAACAAACACGATTGGCTTAGATAACCTGATCAGCTCCTCGCCTATTTGCTCTCTGTATCTCTCAGTTCTCTTAAATTCATCATGCGCAGAAACAAACTCCGAAAAATCGGATGAAACAATTTGATTGCCCTTGGGCATATCAATGATTTTGAAGCCATTTTCACCAAGAGCCCTCTCCATCCCCATAAGGAAAAGAGGGGAGTGAGTGGTGACAATAAACTGAACCCCCGGAAAAGAAGCAATTAATTCAGGAAGCACGTCGATTTGATGGCCGCTATGAAGGTGTGCATCAATCTCATCAATTACCACAATACCTTTCACATCTGCGAGCTCGTTAAAGCTTGCGTCTGACAAATCAAAATCCCGCAAAATTGATAAGAAAAGATTCAACAGCTGAACCTCTCCAGTCGACAGCTGGAAGAGATTGGGAATCCACGCCGCCTCATCCTTGATAATTGAAATTTGGCGCTGCTTTCTGTTGCCGATCCCAAAGCGAATATTACCCTCTTCCCGCAAGACAACCTTAAGAAGCCGCAAAATCGCCTCGTAGATCGCATTGCTTTGCCCCCTATAGCCCCCAAATATTCTCAACATTTGAGGCGGCTGGTTCTCGCTGGCTGGCAACATCAGGGTCGGCATTTGCAATTCGTACATTTGTCGATCAAAAAGCACGTCCAATAGCCAATCTCTGTTTTCCCGTAACGGAGAGGTGCAAATTATGTTTCTATTAGAATAGCCAGAAATCCTCTTTATATCTGTATACTTCGCTCGAGAAGTCAGATTTCCGACATTCAACCAACCCGGGTCCTCAAATCGATTCACCGGAAAATACAGATTACATTGTTGCTTCACCATTTTTTCGACGTCGTTTCTATAGTTCGCGAAATTAGACGAAAAATGCGACGCCTCGTTTTCTGGAATCTGAGGCCAACTCTGGCGTGCCGGAGTGTAAGCCAAGTTCTGCTCGAAATCGCTCCGGCTTTGCAGTAACTGCCACTCGGTGACGCTGACGGATGCGGAGAAGTTAACTTGGGAAAATGAATAATAACTTCCACTTTTTACGTACAACGGGCTTCTGTATTTATATACCTTCCCTCTCTCCACTTCTACATCCTCAAAAATTTCCTGTTTCGCTGCGATCATGCAATTAACGATATGGGAAAGCAAAATACTTTTTCCAGAACCATTCTCTCCGACGATTATTATCGGCTTCGGATTTTCATGCCCTTCGTGTAGCGTCAGGTTTATATAATCGATTGGACCGTTGTTTTCGAGCTCAATATTTTTCAGGTACATTCAAACCTCTTTTTTTGATGAAGCAAGGTAGTCAAGCTTTGCATGTTTGACCTGCTACGAGTTCAGCTACGTGTGGCGCCGCCAACTTATGCCCATGTTTTTGCGCAGCTTGTTTGGAGGGAATTTATGGAATTTTTCTGGAACGTGCAAGCAGTTCGCCCGGGACCGGCACTAACTCGTTCTCGGATGCCATTCGCGCTGGACTAGAGTTTGGTTTTTGCAGGGTACGCGACCCGGTTCACGTGAATGTCTTATTTCGAGGGCGTAGCAGACGACGCAACTTCGCGAACGAACCGTCCCTTCCCGCCGAACCGAGACAAATCGCGGCAGTCTCCGATCAACCGACCGTAATCAAATGTCGCGCTTGAGTCGGCCGATCAACCGAACGACCTCTGAAGGACTGTCGAAGTGGCGACCAAGCCCCAGTCCCCAGAAACAACCACTACCAACTACGCATCAGCGCATCAGTCAGTTGCATCGCCGACTAGCCCCAACTATCTTCGCCATCCGGTCGGTCTCCGCAGCCTGGCAGGCGGCAATTTCCACAGGCACGATGGAACCGCCTCCGTTTTCCGCCTCGGCGGCCTTCTTGCAACTCGCATCGCGTCGTTTCTTCCACCCGGCGATCTTCTTATCCAGACGCGCTTTGCAGCCTGGCGATTTCGCGGATTTCTCGTCAACAACGTCTTGCAGTTTCTGTTCAGCGACCACCTTGTCGCGCCATGCACAAAAGTTCAGGCTCGTCTGGTTTGCGTCACAGTTCGCCAGCATGCCTTGCACCTCGCTCGCCGGCAGACCGCTCTGCCGCGAGATAACGTCAGCGGGATCAGGTGGTGTGCCAGCAAATGCAGAAGAGCACGCGAGCGCGAGAGCCACGAAAGCGACTCTCATCGCGCCCCCTGAGCGAATGGCGCAGCCTCTTCGCGGCGGCGGTTGACAAGCCCATTTACGCGGCGCGGCGGCAGGCGGCGTCCCTGTGTATCGCGCGGATGCACATAGACGCAGAGCGCCATGTTGCTTGCAACCAGCCTATCGTTGCCACTATTGGCGGCAACAAACGTGTCACGCGATCCGGCTTCCCCTGAGTTATAGACAAAGCTCACCAATGCGTCGAACTGCGCCTGCGTGAGTTCGCGGTCTCGCACATTGCGGCGAACGATCTGCTCCGTGAGTCGGACCTTAGTGGCAAGTTGCGCATTGACCTGCGCGACTGACACCGGACGTTGGAGTTCTTCCGGCGTGCAGAAACCAAGGTGAGCAAGTGTGCCGACTCCATAGGTGCAGTTGTTCGCCACATCGTTGTAGTAGCTCATCACGGCACCTTCCCGACGGCGCAAATCCGCCCAGCCGGCAGGGCTGAGACCCAATGATTCATTCGGCATCGTTTCCTCGCGGAGACCAAGTCGACAAGACTCTATCATTCGTCAGCGGAGAAAGGGATTGCTGACTATGACTTGTCACTACTAGTGCAGATTATCGGGGCCGCAGTATCGGAGTTTCACGCTGAGGGGCCATAGCGTATGGCTAGTGTTCGCTCCTGCCGGGTCACTGTTCTTTACGATCGGCATATGCCTACCCCATCGACCGGACCTATCCGTAATTTCGTGGGCGAGGCATATCATGAAGGATCAAAGTCATGGATATGCCGATGAAGAAGAAACGCACCGTCGCTTCGCAGGCAGCGGCCCGAGGGCCGCTGCCTGCCCTGCCTGAAGCGCTGCTCGATGAACTGGTCAAGGGGCCGATGACGCCCGCCGAGGTCCAGGACCTGATGCTCGCGTTCAACAAGGCGCTCATCGAGCGCGCGATGGGCGCCGAGATGAACATGCATCTGGGCTACCGGCCCGGTCAGCCCAAACCCTCCGAGCAGACCAACGAACGCAATGGCGCCAGCGGCAAGACGGTGATCACCGAGCGCGGCCCGCTCAGGGTCGATCTGCCGCGCGATCGCGAGGGGAGTTTCGAGCCGCTGCTGATTCCCAAACACGAGCGCCGTTTCACGGGCTTCGACGAACGCATCATCGCGATGTACGCGCGGGGCATGAGCGTGCGCGAAATCCAGGCGTTCCTGGCCGAGAGCTATGGCACCGGGGTCTCCCCCGACTTCATCAGTTCGGTCACTGACGAGGTGATGGCCGAGACGCTCGCCTGGCAGAGCCGCCCGCTCGAGGCGATGTATCCGGTGGTGTTCTTCGACGCGCTGCGCGTGAAGATCCGCGACGACGGCGTGGTGAGCAACAAGGCCGTCTATCTGGCGCTGGGCATCCAGGCCGATGGCCAGCGCGACGTGCTCGGCCTGTGGATCGAACAGACCGAGGGCGCGAAGTTCTGGCTCAAGGTGTTCAATGAACTGAAGACGCGCGGCTGCCAGGACATCCTGATCGCGGTGGTCGACGGCCTGAAGGGCCTGGCCGGGGCGATCGGCACGGCGTACCCGCGCACGACCGTGCAGACCTGCATCGTGCACCTGATCCGCAACAGTCTGGAGTACGCGAGCTACAAGGACCGCAAGAGCGTCGCCGCGGCGCTGCGTCCGATCTATGCAGCCGCGAGCGAACCGGCCGCCCTGCAGGCCCTGGAGGCCTTCGCCGAAGGCCCATGGGGAGCGAAGTACCCGACGATCGTGCAGTCGTGGCGACGAGCGTGGGAGAACGTCACGCCGTTCTTCGTGTTTCCCCCCGAGATACGCCGGGTCGTGTACACCACAAACGCCATTGAGAGTCTGAACATGCAGCTGCGCAAGATCATCAAGACCCGCGGCCACTTCCCCAACGACGAGGCCGCCATCAAGCTGCTCTGGCTGGCGCTGCGCAACGTGCTGGCAAAATCAGTACGGGCGGCATTCGACTGGTCATCCGCCATGAACCAGTTTGCTATCCTGTTTGGTGAGCGATTCACCAACGCACGCGGGTAACTCCGCCCATCGCCTCGCACACAAAAATGCGGACAGGTTCCATCGACCGCGCTGACGCGCTTTCCCCTTCAACGACACAACGACCCATGCCGGAAAATAGCCGCCCACATCCATCCCAGCCGACTGACTCAGGTATGCTGGCGCCTTCGGGACAGCTTCCGTTCAAGGGGAGAATATGCGGCGCGTCGTATTCAATCAGAAAGGTGGCGTAGGCAAATCGACCATCGTCTGCAACCTTGCGGCCATCAGCGCCAGCGAAGGTCTGCGCACTCTGGTTATCGACCTGGATGCCCAGGCGAATTCAACTCAATACCTGCTCGGCCCGCAGGCCAGCGAGGCCCATCCCACCGTCGCTGGCTTCTTTGAAACCGCGCTAACGTTCAGCTTCCGGCCCGTAGAAGTAACGTCATTCATTCATCCGACGCCGTTTGAGAATCTGGACATCATGCCCGCTCATCCTGACCTGGACGCGTTGCACGGCAAACTGGAATCCCGCTACAAGATCTACAAGTTGCGTGACGCGCTCAACGAGCTCGACATGTATGACGCGGTTTATATCGACACGCCGCCAGCGTTGAACTTCTACACCCGCTCCGCGCTGATCGCCGTCGAGCGGTGTCTGATCCCGTTCGACTGTGATGACTTTTCCCGTCGCGCGCTTTACACGTTGCTGGAAAACGTGAAGGAGATCCAGCAGGATCACAACGTCGCACTGGAGGTGGAGGGGATTGTCATCAACCAGTTTCAGCCTCGTGCGAGCCTGCCTCAAAAGCTGGTCGACGAACTCGTCAGTGAAGGCTTGCCGGTGCTGGCTTCGCGGCTGTCTTCGTCCGTGAAGATCCGCGAATCGCATCAGCAGGCGACCCCCGTCATTCACCTCGATCCTGGACACAAACTTTCGCAGGAGTATCGGGCCTTGCATCGTGAATTGGCCGGATAGCGGGAATCGGCAGACGGCCGGGTTCGGCCGAGATGGAACGAATATCCAAACGTTGGTTTTGCTCAAATATCGGGCATGCCGAAGTCGGATTAGGGGCGCAGTTTCGGCCCCTAACCGACCGTAGTTGAGCAAAGTTGGTGAACCGCCGCTTTGTCCGTCGCCGAGCCGCTGTGCCCGACCCCCAAGGGACCGTCAGTCTTCCCGATAGCAGCCGCTCGCTGACGAATATCTCGTCTTTGATGCGACGCAGCGCATCTTCGATTCGACCTCAATAATGGCTTTGCCGGCTGGACCTTTCCAAAGTCCGCGGTGATCGCCGGGACCTGTCGAGGGTTCCGCATACCGCTTCCTGGCAATTACAAGCCATCAATTTAGATAGGCTCTTTTTGTTGATTGCGTACGGTAGTCTCCGCTATTGACGGGGCTGCAACTTCGTTCATCGCGTCACAGCAACCGCGCGGCGGGCTATTTTCAAAGCAATAAGTCAACGTCCGCGCGCATTCCAAATCAGGAGACGGACATGGATTCGAGCACTATTTCTTTCAAGGCAAGTAACGGGTTATTTGTTGGCAGGGAGGAGCCCACGAACCTGATACTGGCCACAAAGCCAGGCGTGGATTCTTTTGGCAAATTCACGGTGCAAGTCGTAGCGCCGGGTAAGATCACCTTGCTTGCGGATAATGGGCTTTATCTCTCGAGGATCAGCGGCCTATTTCCACATTCAAGCAACGACTGCATTCTGGCCACGAAAAAGACCGTCGATGAGTTTTGCGTGTTCTCATATCAGTACGCGCCCGCCTCTCCCTCTTTAGTGCTGCAGGCGGATAACGGACTCTATGTCTCCGTTGGATCAAATCAGGACGTTGATAACGCTCTCATTCCGGGAAAGAAGGACATCGACCCATCTTGCTACTTCCAGTTGATTGGATCGATTCCCAGCTCCAACGTCCGGGACGGTACCTTCAAACTTCCGCCGAATACGAGGTTTGGCGTGACCGGGCTTGTGAACTCGGCCACACCTCAGGAAATCGCCGTCTTCATCGGCGACAATCCGAAGCCCTACACCCTGACCGGCAAGCCGGGGACTCAGGATGGTCAGATGGGCACCGTGATCCTCGAATCCGACAGTACCGGCGTTGTTCGCCTTACCGTGACGGCAAATGGCAAGCAGTCGAAGGTGATGTCGCGTCAAGTCGACCTGAATCAGACAATCTACTTCGGGCTCCTCGGATCGGAGGATGGCACCGATAACGACTACAACGACTGTCTCGCGATTCTCAACTGGCCTCTTGGCTAGACGCCAGTCCGGTTGCTGGGGGAGATCTCCTTCATCCAGCCGGGGTGAACTTGTCAGAAGGCGCATAAGGTCAAGCAGGAGTGACGTGCCCAGCGCGTGAAGTTGCCGGGTAGAAGTACCCAATGTTAACTTCGGAGTGGAAAAATGACGCAACAGTCAGAGAATGGTCAAAAGCAACAAGAAACGCCTGCTGCGATCGGCAGTCAGGCCGCAGGAGTATTCGGCGGTGTTTCACTGATGTCCCAGCCAGAAGAATTGGCAAGCGGCTGGCCTAGCACGATGCAGGACTTTGGTACTCGTGACTGGATGCACTATGACTGGACCTTGTCGGAGGCTGAGTACAATTGCCGCGTGCTGTACTGGACCGGTCATGATTCGGGTAGTCCGCTCTGTACGATCCCGGTCCTTACAGGCAAGTGGCTCATCATTAACAAGTCCAATATGGACATCCGGTGCCGCAATGCAACACAGAAGAGCGGTACGTACCTGGTTGTAAAGGCAGGTACCATCGTCGATGCCTACGCGATCAACACGAATGATGAAACCGCTCAATCGATGTTCGCTGTTCCGGGCGGCGCGAATCCGGATCAGACCACCAAGCCTTATGTGCTGCCCCATGCTTCCGCAACGGTGCTTGGTGGCATCAAGGTAGGTCAAGGCCTGGAGATCTCAGCCGACGGTACGTTGTCGGTCGACCTTTCGGCTCTCCAGGCGCTGCTGTCCCCCAAAACGAACGTAGGGCCTGGGCCTGTTTCGACACCTCAGCCTCATACCCAAGTCGGGGATGGCACGTTCAAGCTTCCGCCGGGCACGAGGTTTAGCGTAACGGCGCTGGCCGAATCCACCTCCGAACAGACGGTTGAAATATATGTCGGCCAATCCGAAAAGCCGCGTCCGCTGTCAGGTCCGGGAGCGGACGGTATTCGCAGCATAGGAACGACGATCCTTGATGCAGACAGTACGGGGATAGTCCGCATCACTGTGTCGGCAAACGGCAAACCGTCGAAAATAGTATCGAGCCAGGTCGATATCCAGCCTTCTGGCGGCAAAACAATTTCCTTCGGGTTTGTTGGGTCGGACGATGGCACTCGTAACGACAACGACTACAACGCCGCTATCGTCTTTCTTAGCTGGCCGGTCCAACAGACCTAGCGATTATGCTGGTCGGCGCGACATGTATGGTTTGATTGACGCGCTAAGTCGTGGTTGATGTATCGGGTAAGGCGAGTGCGGTCACGCCGCACTCGCACGTTGCATGGCGCCGGCCTCGCGGAAACAGGATTGCACTGTGTCAGTCACGACTGCACCTGACGGTCGTTGATGCCGGAGGAGCGGTGGCCATGAGTCGCTTGGGCCGAAGCCGCGGACGATCTGTCAGAACTCGATTGGCGCGGTCGTGTCGGCAACCATTACATAAGTTAGTCCCGCATTAAAATTCGGCGGCTCCGCGAGAGCAAGCTGGGAAACACATCAGAAACAGCGCAAGCATAAACAGCCGACGCATATCAATGCTCCAGAGAGATTTTGAGCAAGAAGCTTCTCCTCGACACTTCTTTTCAAAAAGACCTCCAGAAGTTGGAATAATGCCGAACCATCGGATTACCGAACGAGAATCACGATATTCTTCCGATCCGGCGGAATCAGCTCAAGCGCATCCATCTTCTCGCGCCGCACCGTCGAACGTTTGGTTTGGCAATTAAAACAATCAATCTTCAACTAGGGGTAAAACAATCATGCTATTGGGTCGAATCGCTATCTATGGTCTCGCCGTGTCCATTCTCGCCGGATGCGCGGCAGGCCGGACAACTGTCGAGGTCTCCGCGCCTCAAGGCAAAAATCCTGCAACGGGGAAATACGTACGCATTGATTCCGTACAGGACAAACGCACGTTCACCGTCGCCCCTCCCAGCGCCGACATGGCGTCACTGGATCCGGCTGAAGATTCTAGCGATGCGTCGAAAGCTCGCGCGATCGGTCGGAAGAGAAACAGTTATGGCAAGGCGCTCGGCGACGTGGTGCTTCCCGAAGGCAAGACGGTCTCCGGCCTCGTTGAAAGCGCATTGGCTACCGGCTTTCAGGAGGCCGGCTACATCGTCGTGAAGCAGGACGACCCCAACTTTGCCGCCGCCACTCCGGTGACGGCGCAAATCATCGATTTCTGGGCATGGTTCCAGCCCGGCTTCTGGTCCATCTCAACCAACCAGAAGTCGGAACTGCAGTTGTCAGGCGATGTCGGCGCGCTTCATGGTGAGCAGACCGTCAAGACGCGCGTTAGCGAATCCAAGCAAGTCGTGGTTGCCAGCGACTGGCAGGAGATCGTGGAAAAAGGCCTGTCGGCGATTACGCTGCGGACCAAGGATCTGTTAAGCGGGAAGTAGGTCCATCGAGGAGCGAGCCGCCTCGCTCCTCATGAAGACGGCAAGCGCGTCTAGCTCGCTGGTCCAGAACCGCAACCGGTATCTGGACCAGCGAAGCGCCAGCAAAAACCGCCGCCGCCACTCACTTATTAACCATCTTCGCCGGCACACTAATCGCCAGCAACCCGCCAAGCACGAGAAACCCGGCCAGCATATACATCCCCGAATCGTTCGCCGAGGTTGCCTGCTTGAGCCACCCCACCGCATACGGACTGAGAAAGCCCGCCAGATTCCCAATCGAATTAATCATCGCAATCCCGGCCGCCGCGCCCGTACCCGCAAGAATCGCGGTCGGCAAACTCCAGAACAGCGGCAACGTGGTGAGAATCCCCATCGTGGCGAGCGTGAGCGAAGCCATCGCCAATACCGTGTTGTGCGTCCACACAACAGAAAGAATCAACCCGATCGCGCCCGCGAACGCCGGCAACGCGATATGCCAGCGCCGCTCGCGGTGGCGGTCCGCGCTACGCGACACGAGCACCATCGCCACCACGGCCGCCGCGAACGGAATCGCGGACAACAAGCCGATCGCGAACGCGTCGGTCACGCCGGTCGTCTTGATGATGGTCGGCAACCAGAAGCTCACGCCGTAAAGACCCATCACGAACGAGAAGTACGTGAGGCTCAGCATCAGCACGCGCCCGCTCGTGAGCACCTGGCGGATCGGCATGTCGTGCTTGGTGGCTTCCTCCGCGGACACATGGCGCTCGAGCAACTCCTTCTCTTCGGCGGTAAGCCACTTGGCCTTCGCGATGCGGTCGTCCAGGATGAAGAACACCAGAATGCCGACCAGCACCGACGGAATGCCTTCGAGCAGAAACAGCCACTGCCAGCCGTGCCAGCCGTTCGCGCCGTTGAAGCTCTTCATGATGTAGCCCGAGATCGGACCGCCGATCACGCCCGACAGCGCGATCGCCGTCATGAACCAGGTGGTCATGCGGCCGCGCCGGTGCGACGGATACCAGTAGGTGAGGTACAGGATGATGCCGGGGAAGAAGCCCGCTTCGGCGATGCCGAGCAGGAAGCGCATGACGTAGAACATGGTGGGCGTGGTGACGAACATCGTCAGCATCGAGATCACGCCCCACGACACCATGATCCGCGCGATCCACACGCGCGCGCCCACTTTGTGCAGGATCACGTTGCTCGGAATTTCGAAGATGAAATAGCCGAGGAAGAAAATCCCCGCGCCGAAGCCATATACGGCGTCGCTCAGACCGAGGTCCGCGCTCATTTGCAGCTTGGCGAAACCGACGTTGACGCGGTCCAGATACGCGACCACGTAGCAGAGCATCAAGAACGGCGTCAGCCGCCAGCCGACTTTGCGGTAGGTGGCCTCTTCGAAGCTGGAAGGCGGCGCACCCGCGCCGGGATGGTGAAGCGGATCTGCGGGACTGGCCATGATGTCTCCTCTTTTCTTGTGGAAATGAAGTGCCGCTGTCGCCCGATTCTATCCGCGCGGAATGGCTTGCATGACGAATAGATACCGGGGGAAAACACTGACATTGCAAGCGGGCCGCGCGTGCGACGGCCCGCGGCGGCAAGCTGGACGCCGCCTACAAGTCACCTGCGCGTCACTTGCGCGCCACCTACGCGTCACCTACACGCAGCGCCCGCCGTCGACTTCGAGACACACGCCCGTGATGAACTCCGCTTCGTCCGAAGCCAGATACAGCGCGGCGTTGGCGATATCTTGCGGCGTGGAGAACCGCCCGAGCGGAATGCCCGCGAGAAAGCGCTGGCGATTTTCCGGCGTGTCCTCGACGCCCATGAATTCGGAGAGCAGCGCCGTTTCGCCGATCACCGGGTTCACGCAGTTCACGCGAATGCGGTCAGGGCCCAGTTCGACGGCAAGCGATTTGCTCGCGATGATCACCGCGCCCTTGCTGCCGTTGTACCAGACGAGGCCCGGCCGCGGCCGCACGCCGGCCGTCGACGCGATGTTGATGAAACAGCCGCCGCCTTGCTCGCGAAAGTACGGCACGAATTCCTGCACGCTCCAGTAGAGGCTTTTGACGTTCACCGCATACACGCGGTCGAACTCGGCTTCGGTCACTTCCATCACCGGCTTGTTGCGATGCGTCGTGCCCGCATTGTTGACGACGATCTGCACGCTGCCGAAGTCTTCGAGCGCGGCTTCGCGCAGCTTGCGCCAGTCGTCCTGTTGCGCGACGTTGCCCGGCACTGCGATCGCCTTGCCGCCCGCCAGCGCGATTTCGCTCGCCACGCGTTCGGCGGCCGCGCCGTTCAGATCGTTGACCACGACGTTCGCGCCTTCGCGCGCGTAGGTCTTCGCGATGCCTTCGCCGAAACCCGATCCGCCACCTGTGACGATGGCTGTTTTACCTGTCAACCGCATGATGTCTCCGCTGTTTGTTGTGAATGGTGATGCGTTTGCGATGAACCCAGTGCCTAATCAACCCCGCCTAGCCGTGACGAATGGCGATGGTTTTCAGCACCGTGAAGCCATACAGCGCTTCGAAACCTTTTTCGCGCCCGTGGCCCGAATGCTTGACGCCGCCGAACGGCAACTCGACGCCGCCGCCCGCGCCATAGTTGTTGATGAACACCTGGCCTGAGCGCAAGCGCCGCGCGAGACGCATCTGCCGCGCGCCGTCGCGTGTCCAGATGCCGGCCACGAGGCCGAACTGCGTGCCGTTGGCGAGCGCGAGCGCTTCGTCCTCGTCGCTGAACGACATCGCGGCGAGCACCGGGCCGAACACTTCGTCGCGCGCGAGTCGGTGGCCGGCGGGCACGTCGCGCAGCAGCGTGGGCGCCTGATAGAAGCCGCTTTGCGGCGCTTCGGGGATCACTTCGCCGTGCGCCGCCATCGGAATGCCGTCGTGCTGCGCATCGGAGAGAAAGTCCCACACGCGCCGTTGCTGTTTCGCGTTGATGAGCGGCCCGCAGTCGAGATCGGCATGCGAAGGACCGACGCGCAACGCGTGAAACGCGTCGCTCAGACGGTCGAGCAAGGGTTCGTAAATGGCCCGGTCGATCAGCACGCGACTGCCCGCCGAGCAGGTTTGCCCGGCGTTCTGCACGATCGCCGCGACGAGCACGGGGAGCGCCGCGTCGAGATCCGCGTCGGCGAACACGATTTGCGGCGACTTGCCGCCCAGTTCCAGCGTGACGGGCACGTGGTTTTCGGCGGCCATTTGCGTGACCAGCTTGCCGGTTTCGGGCGAGCCGGTGAACGAGATGTGATCGATGCCCGGATGGGATGCCAAAGCCGCTCCCGCCTCGTGCCCATAACCTGTGACGACGTTCAGCGCGCCGGCCGGCAACCCTGCCTCGGCCGCCAGTTCGGCGACACGCAGAACGGACAGACACGCGTCCTCGGCCGGCTTGACGACGCACGCGTTGCCGGCGGCGAGCGCCGCGCCCACGCTGCGGCCGAAAATCTGCATCGGATAGTTCCACGGCACGATGTGGCCGGTCACGCCGTGCGGCTCGCGGATCGTCAGCACCGTGTAGCCGGCCTGATAAGGCAGCGTTTCGCCGTGCAGCTTGTCCGCCGCGCCCGCGTAGAACTCGAAGTAGCGCACGAGCGCGGCCGCATCGGCGCGCGCCTGTTTGAGCGGCTTGCCGGTGTCGCGGGCTTCGAGTTGCGCAAGTTCCTCCTGGCGGGCGGCGACCAGCATCGAGAGCCGGTAGAGCACGCGGCCGCGTTCGGCGGCGCTCGCCTCGCCCCATGCGCCTTCGAACGTGCGGCGGGCGGCCTGCACCGCCTGGTCGATATCCGCGGCGGTGCCGCGCGCGAGCTGGGTGAACGGCTGGCCGTCCGAGGGATCGAGCACGGCGATCGTCTCGCCGCCTGATCCCGCGGACCATTCGCCGCCGATGAAGTGTCGGGCTTCTTCCATGCATGCTCCTTGAGATCGCGCAGCCGGCACTGACGAGGGGCCGGATACGCAGTGTTCACAAACGAGAGGCACAATCGAGAGACGCGGGACGATTATCGCGCCGATCCGGCGACGGGTGCCACCGGCCGATTGGCTATAATGGCGCATTCCGCACTGTCCGGCCGCGGGGCCGCGGCTCCAGGCGAGCTTCTCACGATGCATGCCGCCCGGGCTCACGCACCGCACGCCGTGTTCCGAATTCCATCCTGATCAGAGAGCGCCCATGAGCTTCAATCACGTCCCCGCAGGCAAAGACCTTCCGCAAGATTTCAACGTCATCATCGAAATCCCGGCGCAGAGCGACCCGGTGAAGTACGAAGCCGACAAGGACCTGGGCCTGCTCGTCGTCGACCGCTTTATCAGCACGGGCATGCGCTATCCGGCCAACTACGGCTTCATTCCGCAAACCCTGTCGGGCGACGGCGACCCGGTCGACGTGCTGGTGATCACGCCGTTCCCGCTGCTGGCCGGCTCCGTGGTGCGCGCACGCGCGCTCGGCATGCTGCAAATGACCGACGAATCGGGCGTGGACGCGAAGCTGATCGCCGTGCCGCACGACAAGGTCTGCCCGATGACCGCGAGCCTCAAGTCGATCGACGACGTGCCCGCGTACCTGAAAGATCAGATCAAGCATTTCTTCGAGCAATACAAGGCGCTGGAGAAGGGCAAGTGGGTGAAGGTCGAGGGCTGGGCGGACGTCGAAGCCGCGCATAAGGAAATCAGCGAAGGCGTGGCGAACTACAAGAAGTAAGCTGCGTCGCCACGCTGCTGGCATGACGAAAACCGCGCGGGCCCGAAAGGGCCGCGCGGTTTTTTAATGGGCTTGCCAGGCATGCGCGTGCCGCCCGCCTGGCCTTGCGCGACGCACATAGACGTATTGCATCGCCCGCATGAACCGAAGCCATTTTTATAGTTAGGTGTAAACCCTTATGATCTGTCGCCTGTCGCAGCTTCGTTAATCGCGCGGCATCACTCCGCGCAGACGCCGCGCCAATGCGTGTTTTAGGAGCCCACTGTCCGGATGCTGAATCGCAAGTCCACCGCATCGTCGCCACGCTGGTCGAGCCGGCTGTATGCCATCGTCACCGCGATCTACCGCAAGCGTCCGGTATGGATGGTGTCGTTTTCCGCGAGCGAGGCCAATCTGTCGGAAGGGTTGAGAGCGGCTTGCGCGTCCACGGCGATGCTGGCCGTCGGCAATGTGCTGCACGATCCGACCTTCGCGTGGGCCGCGATCGGCGCCTTCTGGACCTGTCTCGCCGACGCGGCCGGCTCGAATCGCGCGCGTTTCGCGTCGATGATGGGCTTCGCGCTTCTCTCCACCGTATGCGGCGGCCTGACGGCCTTTGCTTCCGGCGCCGGGGCGATATGGGCGGCGCTCGCGGTGCTGATCTTCACGAGCCTCGGCGGATTCGGCCGCATCTGGGGCGCCGCCACCTCGCAGGTGACGATCCTCGCCGCGACCGCTTGCGTCGTGATGGTCGACAGGCCGATGCGCGACGTGCGCGAAGGCCTGGCGTTTCTCGGCGTCTATCTGATCGGCTGCCTGTTCGCGGTCGTGCTCAGCCTCACCATCTGGCGGATTCATCCATTCGCCATGAGCCGGGCGTCGTTGCGCGCTGTTTATCTGCGACTGGCCGACATCGCCCTGGACAGCGCCCGTCTGCTCGAACAGCGCGCGGCGCCCGGCGAGTGGGCCACGCATGCCGCGAAATTTCGCGCCGATGCCCGCGCCGCGCTCGAGCGCGCCCGCAAGGCGGTGGCGAACGTGCCCGCGTCGAGAACGGGCGGGCGCGAAACCTACGACACGCTTCTCAGCTTGCTCACCGAAGGCGAGGCGCTGTTCGCCTATCTGATCGCCGTTTCGGGCGCGAGCGAAAAAGTCCCCGGCGACGCCCGGCGCGCGCAACGCGCGGCGCGATTGCTCACGGGCATGGGTAACGTGCTGCGCAGAATCGGCGCCGACGCGAATGAAGGGCAGTGGCAGCGTCTCGCCGATATGCAACAACGCTTGCGGCGCCTCGCGCGGCGTCTCGAAAGCGCGCTGATCGAGCCGGTGAAGCTGAAGTCCGACTTCGAATTGGTCGATTTCGCGCCGGCGTGCGCGCCGCCCGAACGCTGGACCGACAGCGCCATCAGACTGCTGACGCGCATCGGGTCGACGCTCAAGGCCAATCTCACGACCGAGTCCGTCGGCTTGCGCCATGCGGCGCGCGTCGGCGTGACGACGACGACGGGCTTTCTCGTCATCCGCGCGCTGGGGTTGCCGTTCGGTTACTGGGCCACGATGGCGACGCTGCTGATACTGCAACCGTCGATTGCAGCGACCTGGCCGCGCAGTATCGAGCGCGCGGCGGGGAGCATCGTCGGCGGCGTGCTGGCGGCCGGCATCGGCTATGCGATTCATTCGCCGCTCGGCATTTCGCTCGCGGTCTTTCCGCTGGTGGTCGCGACGATGGCGCTGCGCCCCGTCAGCTACAGCCTCTTCGTGCTGTTTCTCACGCCGACCTTCGTGCTCGTCGCCGACTTCGCGACGCCGGGCGCGAGCGAGCTTGCCTTCGCGCTCACGCGGCTCGGCAACAACGTGCTCGGCTGCGTGCTGGCGCTCGTCGCAACCTTCTATCTGTGGCCGACGCGTGAAAAGGCCGACTACCGCGCTTATCTGAGCGGGGCGGTGCGAGCCAACGTCGAGTATCTGAGCGCGGCGCTGGAGTCGCCGCGCCGCAGCGACAAGGACATGGAGCGCTTGCGCAGAGCCGCGGGACTCGGCAGCAATAACGCGGAGGAAGCGATCGGCCGCGTTCGCCTCGAAAAACTCGAGGACTCGATGATCGACACCGTGACGCTGACGGTGCTGAGTCTGTTGCGAAGAATGGCGGGCACCGCGACGCAGTTGCGCCTGAGTACGATGCGGCGCGACAGGCACGATGAACTCGGCATGTGGATCGCCGCCGTGAGCGCCGACATCGACGCCGCGTTGGAGCGGACGCTACGGCCGATCCGCCACGAGCTTCCGGCGCGGGACAAGTTGACGTCGCTCGAGGCCGATGCGGTGGGTGAACTCGCGCTGATGCAGCGGCTGTTGACTGAGCGGATGCGTGAGGCGAGAGGGTAGCGAGCCGTCGCGAGCGGGATGCGGGGCGATCTGATGCGTGATTCGCGCGGAGCACGAAGCGCGGGCACGCATCCCGCAGCCAAGGCAAAGCGCCGTCACGAAGCGCCGGTTTCCTGTTCCGTTTCGTCATCGGCGAGCGGCTCCGGCTCGGGCAACGGCAACGCCGATTCCAGCGTGCGCAGCCCCGCGGCCAGCGCACGCTTTTCAACAGCGGACAAACGCTTGACCCAATACTCGGCGCGCGAAGCGCTCGAGCGGTCCGCCAATTCGAACGACGCCAGCACGCGCACCGGCTTGCGCGAGCGTGTATATCGCGCGCCTACGCCGCTCATGTGTTTATCGAAACGTGCCTCCACGTCGACGGCGATACCGGTATAAACGCTGCCGTCCGAGCATTCGAGCAGATAGAGAAACCACGGCATAAAAGCGCTTCAGCCTTTGAACGGATTGTGTTCGCGCAGCTCGTCCACATACGCGTGGATGCTGTTCTTTTCGTTGGCGAGAAAGTGGCCGACCGCATCCGCGAAGGCCGGATGCGCGAGCCAGTGCGCCGAGCGCGTCACCGTGGGCAGAAAGCCGCGCGCCATCTTGTGCTCGCCCTGGGCGCCGCCCTCGAATGCGCCGAGTTTTTCCTCGATGCAGAATTCGAGCGGTTGGTAGTACGCCGTTTCGAAGTGCAGGCACGGCACGTGTTCCAGCGCGCCCCAGTAGCGGCCGTACAGCGTGCCGCCGGTTTGCGCATCGCGCTGGTAGACCACGAGCGAACTGGCGATCGGCCTGCCTTCGTATTCGGCGATCACGAGCAGCAGGTTCTCCGGCATCGACGCGCCGATCATGCGAAAGAAATCCAGATTCAGATACGGACTCGAAAAGTGCTCGCGATAGGTTTGCCGATAGCACTTGCTGAAGAAGCGCCAGTCGGCGTCCTGGATGTCCTCGCCGCGAATCCGGCGCATCGTCACGCCGGCCTCGTGGACTTTGCGGCGCTCGGCGCGAATGTTCTTGCGCTTCTTCTGTTCGAGCGTCGAGAGGAAATCGTCGAAGTCGCGATAGCCGTCGTTCAGCCAGTGGAACTGCACGCCCTCGCGCTGCATCATGCCCATCTCGGTGAGCGCGTTCGCTTCCGTTTCGGTGGGAAACAGCACGTGCAGCGACGAGACGTCGCTTTGCTCGGCGAACGCCATCAAGGTCGCCGCCAGATGCCGCAACGCGTGCGTATCGGCGGCGAGCAGACGGTTGCCCTGCACCGGCGTGAAGGGCACCGCGCACAGCAGCTTCGGGTAATAGGGCAGGCCGTTGCGCTTGTAGGCGTCGGCCCAGGCCCAGTCGAACACGTACTCGCCGTACGAGTGTCCTTTCAGATAGACGGGCGCGGCCGCCGCGAGCTTGCCCGTGCGCGGATCGGTGAGCGTGACGAATTGCGGCGCCCAGCCGGTATCGGCGACCGCGCATTGGGCCGCATGCAAGGCGCTCAAGAACTCATGCCGCAGAAACGGCGTGGGCTGCTGCTGCCGCGCGAGGAGGGCATTCCATTCCGCGGCGTCCACCTCGGAGGGCGACGCCAGAATGCCCGTGCGATAATCAAAGCGTTCCTGATTCAATCTGTGTGACTGTTCCCAATGAGCGACGCGGCGCTTCAGGCGGCGCGTCGTTCGTTTATTCGATTTGTCCGTTCCGTCGAGCCGCAAGGCCGCGGTACTCGCAAGCCGCTCGTGGCTTGCCTGCCGATCCTGCCATGAAGACCCGAATCGCTCTTGCTCAAATCAATGTCACCGTCGGCGACTTCGCCGGCAACGTCGCGAAGATCGTCGCCGCCGCGCGTGTCGCGCACGAAGGCGGCGCGAAGCTGCTGATCGCACCTGAACTCGCGCTGTCCGGTTACCCGCCCGAAGATCTGCTGCTGCGCCCCGCGTTCTATACCGCGAGCGCGGCGGCGTTGGCCGACCTCGCCACGCAACTCAAACCGTTCGCCGGCTTGCATGTGATCGTCGGCCATCCGCTGCGCGAGGTGGCGCACGCCGGGTCGCACAGCGCGGGGCACGGTCATGGTAATGCAAACGCGCCGATCGAGCGCGGCGTGCCGCCGGTCGACACGTTCAACGCGGCCTCGCTGATCGTCGGCGGGGAAGTGGCGGGCACCTATCGCAAGCAGGATTTGCCCAATACCGAAGTGTTCGACGAGAAGCGCTACTTCGCGTCCGACCCGCAGCCCTTCGTGTTCGAACTGGACGGCGTGAAGTACGGCGTGGTGATCTGCGAGGACGCATGGCATGCGTCGGCCGCGCAAATGGCGAAGGCGGCGGGCGCGCAAGTGCTGCTGATTCCCAACGGCTCGCCGTACCACCTGAACAAGGAAGCGGTGCGCTTCGACATTCTGCGCGGGCGGATTCGCGAAACCGGTTTGCCGATGGTCTACGTCAACATGGTCGGCGCGCAGGACGAACTGGTGTTCGACGGCGGCTCGTTCGTGCTCGACGACAAGGGCGAACTGGTCGCGAAGATGGCGCAGTTCGAGGAAGCCACCGCGATCGTCGAGTTCGAAGGCGGCAAGCCGCTGCCGGCCGCGATCGCGCCCGAGCTGTCGCTCGAAGCGCAGGTGTACGCCGCGCTCGTGATGGGCGTGCGCGACTACATCGAGAAGAACGGCTTTCCGGGCGCGCTGATCGGCCTGTCGGGCGGCGTGGATTCGGCGCTGGTGCTGGCGGTCGCATGCGACGCGCTCGGCGCGGAGCGGGTGCGCGCGGTGATGATGCCGTCGCGCTACACCGCGGACATCTCGACCACCGACGCCGCCGACATGGCGCGCCGCGTCGGCGTGCGTTACGACGAGATCGCGATCGCGCCGATGTTCGACGCGTTCCGCAACGCGCTGGCGGATGAATTCGCGGGCCGCGCCGAAGACGCCACCGAAGAAAATATCCAGGCCCGCATTCGCGGCACCTTGCTGATGGCGCTGTCGAACAAGTTCGGCTCGATCGTGCTGACCACCGGCAACAAGAGCGAGATGGCGGTGGGCTATTGCACGCTGTACGGCGACATGGCCGGCGGCTTTGCGGTGATCAAGGACATCGCCAAGACGCTCGTCTACAGGTTGTGCCACTACCGCAACCAGGCCACCGGGTTCGGCAAGCAGAACGTGATTCCCGAGCGGATTTTGACGCGCGCGCCCTCGGCGGAACTGCGCGAGAATCAGACCGACCAGGACAGTCTGCCGCCGTACGAAGTACTCGACGCGATCATGCGCATGTACATGGAAGAGGATCGTTCCCTCGCCGAAATCATCGCCGCGGGCTATGCGGTCGACGACGTGAAGCGCGTCACGCGCCTCATCAAGATCAACGAGTACAAGCGCCGTCAGGCGCCGATCGGCATTCGCGTCACGCATCGCGCGTTCGGCCGCGACTGGCGCTATCCGATCACGTCGCGCTACACCGAGCCCGTGGAGTGAGCTTCGGGCAGAACGGCTGCCCATTACCGAAAGAGACTGAAGCGAGCCGGATTGCCGCAACGCATCCGGCGCGGCGTAGAATAAAAATCACCCAATTTCCTTTCACTCTTCCAGACACGAGACGAGGTTCGCCATGAAGCGCATCACCGCAGTCATCAAACCGTTCAAACTCGACGAAGTGCGCGAGGCGCTCGCTGAAGTCGGCCTGACGGGGCTGACCGTTACCGAAGTCAAGGGCTTCGGCCGGCAGAAAGGCCACACCGAGCTCTATCGTGGTGCAGAGTATGTCGTCGACTTTCTGCCGAAAGTGAAGATCGAAGTGGTGGTGGCCGACAGCCAATGCGACCAGGTAATCGACGCGATCATCGGCGCGGCACGCACCGGCAAGATCGGCGACGGCAAGATTTTCGTCGCGGAAGTGGAGCGTGTGATCCGCATTCGCACCGGCGAGGAAAACGAAGCGGCGGTTTGAGCGGGCCGGCTTCGCACCGAGGCGGTGCATCGCGGGCAGTTGCGGCAGTCGCCATACCGCTCTCCAGAATAAAAAACGGTGCGATACCCTTGCGGACATCGCACCGATACGCGCCTCTCGCAGCAGCGTGAAAAAGATTCTCTCGAAGAACTTCTGACTCGCCCCGAAGGAACTCCCCTCGGGGCACACCGTTCGCTTAGAACGAGTGTTGAATACCTGCGTAGACGCCGGTTTGGTTATGACCTTGCAGCGGGTTGTCCGTGCTGCTTGCCAGACCTGCGTTGTTCGCATTCAGGCCATAGTTGGCCGATTTGCTGTTTCGCACCTGTGCAACCTGCATATCCAGCAGCGTGCGCTTCGACAGGTTGTACGTGCCGCCAACCGTGTAGATCGTCGCATTGCCCGCGCCGTTGTTGCCGTTCACGTGGTAGACCGCTGCGATCAGCGCGGCAGCCGGCGTTGCTTGCCACGTCACGCCGCCCCACTCGTGGTCGAGCGTGGTCGGCTGACCCGGCAGAACGCCCCGGGCACCCGCCGAGCGGATAGCCTGGTAAGCGGCCTGGATCTTGAACTGGCCGAGGAACACGTTCACGAGCGCCGAGTATTCACGCGATGCCGAGAACACGCCGCCGCCTGCGTTGGCCGTATTGATGGTGTCGAGGTTCGCGCCGTACAGGTTGCCGTTAGCCGGATTGCGGATTTCGTCATACAGACCGCGAATCTGGAACAACGAGTTCGTGTACGTGATCTGCGCGCCGGCTTCGCGACCTTGAGCAGTCGTGCCGTTGCCGTTCCAGCTCGTTGCGTTCGACAGCGCGTATTGACCGTAGAAGTCAAAGCCCGCGATCTTCGGCGACTGGTACGCGAAGTTGTTGCTCGATTGCGGCCAGTTGCGGCCACGCACCAGCGATGCCGACGACCAGTTCGATTGACCGAACGGGTCGAAGTCCCACACGCCGTTCGAGATGAAGAGCATGCGGCCCATCGTGAACGTACCGAACTGGTCGTTCGCCAAGCCGATGGTTGCCCAACGATTGAAGAGACCGCCGCCGCCAGGGCCCGAACCCGTCATCGTGTTGAAGGAGCCTTCCAACTGGAAGAGGACCTTGTTGCCGCCACCGATGTCTTCAACACCCTTCAAGCCCCACAGGCTGGTACCCCAGTCGCCGCTTTCCGCGCGCCAACGGTTCGTGCTGCCAGTTGCCTGGCCGGCTGCGCCAGTGCCTTGCGGAACGCCCGACATGTACTCCAGGCCAGCGTCAAGACGTCCGTACAGCGTGACGCTGCTTTGGGCGTGCGCAACAACACCGGCTGTCATCAGCGCAGCGGCGAGCAAAGCTTTCTTCATCTTCTCCTCCATACCCTGTCAAAAAGTGAAACCCAGTACTGCGAGTGGTGTTCGGACGCCAGCAGCGCCGAACAGAAATCGGTACCAGGGAGATTAGCGGGTGGATTGGGTCTCCTGCCGTGACGTGTAGCCTTGGGGCTATCTGGTCGTCATGCCGATCCCTCGCCGACCGGTTCTCCTCTGTGCTTTGAAGTGAAACTACTTTTACTGGACTTTGTTTTGCTACTTTGGTTACTAATTTATCAAAAATACACTTCTGTGGGAGAAGAAATTAGTACCTCCATTGTTCGATGTCTCCAAATTGCAATAGGAATGTGCGCAATAAAGGGTTCGGGGGCTCACAAAAACACCGAAAACCCTTATGCGACAAGGGAAGCACGGTTCGGCGGGAGCAACCTTAAGGATTGCCACTATTGACGCTGCAAACGTGGCGGGGTAGGCGGGGAGTTGTAGCTGGGGAGCGGCTCGAAGGCCGTTTTCGCGGCGAAAAACGCCTGAATGCAAAGGTGAGCGAAACAAAAAAGGCGCTCGTAAGCGCCTTGTAATACTACATTCACTACAACCCAAATACCGGGTTGCGCGTGAGCCGCGCAGCGTTCATTTGAGGCTGCCGGAGAGGAACTGTTTGAGGCGTTCGCTCTTCGTATTCTTGAAGACCTCGTCGGGATGGCCTTCTTCTTCCACGCGGCCTTGATGCAGGAACATCACGTGATTCGACACGTTGCGCGCGAACGCCATTTCGTGCGTGACGACGATCATCGTGCGGCCTTCCTCGGCGAGCGTCTGCATGACCTTGAGCACTTCGCCGACCAGTTCGGGATCGAGCGCGGAAGTGGGCTCGTCGAACAGCATGACGTCCGGATGCATGGCGAGCGCGCGCGCGATCGCCACGCGCTGCTGCTGGCCGCCCGACAGATGCGATGGATACTGCTTCTCGAGACGCGGCGCGAGGCCCACTTTCTCCAGGTATTCACGCGCGCGCTCTTCGGCGTCTTTCCGCTTCATGCCCAGCACGTTGACCGGCGCCTCGATGATGTTCTCGAGCACGTTCATGTGCGACCACAGGTTGAAGTGCTGAAACACCATCGACAGCCTGGTGCGCACGCGCTGCAACTGCTTCGGGTCGGACACGCGCAACGCGCCGTTTTTCGCGATCTGCGTACGCACTTCCTCACCGTCGACGAAAATGCGCCCCGAGTTCGGCTGCTCGAGAAAGTTGATGCAGCGAAGCATCGTGCTCTTGCCCGAGCCGGACGAGCCGATCACGCTGATCACGTCGCCGGCGTTGGCCTTCAGCGACACGCCCTTGAGGACTTCGTTGTCGCCGTACTGTTTGTGAAGCTCGTCGACGAAGAGCTTTTGCTTCCTGGTGTTCATCGGAGTCCTTGGCGGGCTTCTTTGCTTGGGAGCGGGTCACGCCCCGGGTTACTTGCCTTGCGGCCGCAGGTAGGCGAGCCAGCGGCGCTCGGCGCGGCGGAACAGCCACACGAGCGCGAAGGAAATCAGCAGATAGAGAACGGCGGCGAGGCCGAACGCATTGAACGACTGGTACGTCGCGGAGTTCACGTCGCGGGCGATCTTGAGGATGTCCGGCACGGTCGCGGTGAAGGCGACCGTGGTGGCATGCAGCATCAGGATCACTTCGTTGCTGTAGTAGGGCAGCGCGCGGCGCAGCGCCGACGGCAGAATCACGCGCCGGTACAGCGTGAACGACGACATGCCATACGCGCGCGCCGCTTCGATTTCGCCGTACGGCGTGGCCTTGATCGCGCCCGCGAAAATTTCCGTGGTGTACGCGCAGGTGTTCAGCGTGAACGCGAGCAGCGTGCAATTCATGCCGTCGCGGAAGAACGCGTTGGTCAGCTCGTGATTGCGAATGATCTCGAGGCTGTACAAGCCGGTGTAGCAGAGCAGCAACTGCACGTAGAGCGGCGTGCCGCGAAAGATATACGTGTAGAGCCACACGAGGCCGGCAAGCCACTTCTTCTTCGACACGCGCGCCACCGCCAGCGGAATCGACAGGCAGAAGCCGAGTCCGATCGACACCACCAGCAGCCACAGCGTGATCGCGAGGCCGGTGAAGCGATAGCCGTCGGTATAGAGATAGTTGCGCCAGTATTCCTGCATGATCTCGATCATAGATCCGCCTTTCGCACGCCGGTCGAGTAACGCTTTTCGAGGTACATCAGCACGAAGTTGGACACTGTGGTGATGACGAGATAGATCGCCCCCGCGAACAGGGTGAAGAAGAAGAACCGCAGCGTGCCCTTGCCGGCGTCCTGCGAGGCCTTGACGACATCGGCGAGACCGATGATCGACACCAGCGCCGTGGCCTTCACCATCACCTGCCAGTTATTGCCGATGCCGGGCAGCGCGAAGCGCATCATCTGCGGGAACATCACGCGCGAGAACACCTGCCAGCCGGTCATGCCGTAGGCCGCGCCCGCCTCGAGCTGGCCGCGCGGCACCGCGAGAAACGCGCCGCGGAAGGTCTCGGTGAAGTACGCGCCGTAAATGAAGCCGAGCACCGCGACGCCGGCCACGAACGGATCGATGTCGATCTGCTCCCAGCCGAGCAGATCGGTCAGGTTATTCAGCCAGATCTGGATGCTGTAGAACAGCAGCAGCATCAGCACCAGATCGGGCACGCCGCGCACGAGCGTCGTATAGACCGTGCCGGCGCCGTATGACAAGCGGTTCTTCGACAGTTTCGCCGCCGCGCCGAGCAGGCCCAGCACGAAAGCGAACGCCAACGACAACACCGCCAGTTTGACGGTTTGCCAGGTGCCGTTGAGAAGCAGCGGGCCGTAGCCTTGAAGGAACATATGGGGGTCCTTGACGATGCGTTGCGACGCACCGGCGAAAGACGCGGCCGGCTCTGCGCCGCGTTTGCCGCGAGCTAGGGCTCGCCGTGACCTGCGGCGCACAGCGCACCGCTGTGCAAATCATGACTGCATGGCCGTTGCCGGCCGTGCGCGCTTTTCGACTCTCGTTTTGAAACTGGTCCTGAAGCTATGTCGACTGTATTCCGCAGCCGGCGGGAAGCCCCTGCGGCTCGCCGCCCGCCGCCTTCGATTCGAACGGCGGATAGCTGGCGTCCACCCCGATGCGCACGGTTTTCCATTCTGTTGCCACGGCGCTCCCGGCCGTGACGGCAAGCGCCACGCGCAGTGCGAGCTTCTTCATGTTCCTCCTGGATCAAACTGATCGTCGTGATGCGCCGATCCCGGCGACCCGCCGGCTCGTGGCTGGCCGTCGCTATTCTAGGCGGTCAAAATTGTCGCGCCGCGCTGGGGAAATCCGGCCTCCATTGCGCCGGCGTCCTTTTGACGTCACGAGGGCGTGGCCCGAAGACCGCTGCGATCCCCGGCGCGGCCGGGATGCCGGCGCCGCCCGCTTACGTCTTCCGCGTGCCCCCACGGCTTGAAAAGCGCGGTATTTTACCCGAACAGACACGCGACGCCAGTCCGCAGCGCGACAGCGGCAACCAGGCCGGCGCGGGCGTTGTGCGAGCGCGACGCCGTTTCGGTTTCGCAGACCGTGGTCCGCCGTGGCGGCCGGACATCGGAACGAGGTTCTGTCGCCCGCCGGTCCTCAGCCGGCCGTGGCGGAGGCCGCGGCAACGGGACCGCAAGCGCCACGCGCCGCGTCGGCGCCCGATTGCGCGGATTTATGGAACGCTCCAGTGCGCCCACGCCGATTGTTTAGCGGCGGCCGTGCCCATACATTCCGTGCATCGCTATTGACTCATCGGAGTACACCATGATCGAGATTCGCCGTTCCGCCGAACGCGGCCATGCCAACCACGGCTGGCTCGACTCGTATCACAGCTTCTCGTTTGCCGACTATGCCGATCCGCGGAACGTGCATTTCGGCCCGCTGCGGGTCATCAATGAAGACCGCGTCGCGGGCGGCCAGGGTTTCGGCGCGCACGGGCATCGCGACATGGAGATCGTCACCTATGTGCTCGACGGCGCGCTTGCTCACCGTGACAGCATGGGCAACGGCTCGACCATCCGTTACGGCGACGTGCAGCGCATGAGCGCCGGCACGGGCGTCATGCATAGCGAATTCAACGCGTCGCCGGACGAGCCGGTGCACCTGCTGCAGATCTGGGTGATCCCGCAACGCGCGGGCGACCCGCCCGGCTACGAGGAAAAACATTTCGACGCCGCCGACAAGCGCGGCCGTCTGCGTGTGATCGCTTCGCCCGACGGCCGCGACGGCTCCGTGACGATTCATGCGGATGCGTCGATCCACGCGGCGTTGATCGACGGCGCGGAAGAGGCCCGCTTCGCGTTGCCGCAGGGTCGCCAGGCCTATGTGCATGTGGCGCGCGGCGCGCTGACCGTGAACGGCGAAGCGCTTCAGGCCGGCGACGCGGCCAAGCTGACCGGCGTCGACACCGTGACGCTGGAGAAGGGCGAGGACGCCGAAGTACTGCTGTTCGATCTCGGCCCGCTTGACGGCTAAACGCCCAACGGGGCGCGCGGGCAAGGATCGACGCGGATCGCTCGCGAGGCATTCATCGACGGAATGGCCGGACGCGCAGCCGCGAGGCCAAACAGAAACGCCACGGAATACCTCCGTGGCGTTTCTGCATTCGCGAGACGGCCGCGCGGGCCGCCGGTCTTCCCGCCCAGTGCGCTTACTGGCTGGCGGCCGGCGCCGACGCCGCGCCCTTGCGATGCTCCCAGCGCTCGCGCATCTTCTCGTGACGCGCTTCCATCTTCGCGAAGCGCTGCTTCAGCGCCGTGCTGACGGTGGTCTTCTGCTGGTCGTTCAGGCCGTTATAGAACTTGAGCCAGGTATCCGTGGTTTGCTGGCGCAGTTGCGCGTCTTTCTGCTCGATCTGCTGGTGCGCGGCGGCCATCGCGTTCAGATCCAGGATCGGCTGTTGCTGCGCGGCCTTGAACTGGCTCTTGATCTGCTCGTGATCGGCGCGCATCGCCTCGTGGTTCTGCTTCATGGTGTCGAGCGCGGCTTGCCACTGCCGCTCCTGATCGGCGTTCAGCTTCAACTGATCGTGCAGTTGCGTGAGTTCCTTCATGAAGTGGCCATGCCAGCCGCCGGGGCCGCCGCGGGCCTCGTGAGCAGGTTGCGCGGCATAGGCGGCGCCGGCGCCGATGGCGAGCGCGGTGGCGGCAACGGCGAGAACGCGCGAGATCTTTTTGGTGGACATATGAGGCTCCTTGTAATGGAATAGCCGACGATGCAACCGGTAAAGTAGGCGGCCTGCATTCGGTAAGACACAGCGTAGAGAACTGCGCCTCGGGCTGTGTTACGCGGCTCGACGCCGCTATTACGGGCCATTACGTGCGGCTTTCACGGTAACACCCGGTAACCCTTGCGGGCCTTATCGAAACAGAAACCCTTCCTGCTGCGCGTTAAACTTCATTCCATGGCTACTCAAATACTTGTTGTCGACGACGACGTCGAATTGCGCGACCTGCTGCGCGACTATCTGGCCCGTCAGGGCATCGAGGTTTCGGTGCTGCATGACGCCGCCTCGCTCGAGCGCAGGCTCGAACGCGAGCGTCCCGACCTGATCGTGCTCGACCTGATGATGCCGGGCGTCGACGGGCTGACCGCGCTGCGCAAGCTGCGCGCCTCGGGCGACGACATTCCCGTGATCATGCTCACCGCGCGTGCGGACGACGTCGACCGTATCGTCGGGCTCGAACTCGGCGCCGACGACTACCTCGGCAAGCCGTTCAACCCGCGCGAGTTGCTGGCGCGCGTGCAGGCGGTGCTGCGGCGGCGCCGCACGCTGCCGTCGTCGGCGGCGCCGGAGCAGCGCGAGCCGTTCAGCTTCGGCCGCTTCACGCTGGATTTCCAGTCGCGCACGCTGCATATGGAAAACAAGCCGCTCACGCTGTCGGGCAGCGAATTCGCGCTGCTGAAAATTTTCGTCAATCACCCCATGCGCACGCTCACCCGCGAGCGCCTGCTCGAACTGCTGCACGGTCCGGAATACGACGGCACCGACCGCGGTATCGACGTGCAGGTGTGGCGTCTGCGCCGCATCCTCGAAACCGATCCGTCCACGCCGCGCTTCATTCAGACGGTGCGCGGCCGCGGCTACGTGTTCGTCCCCGACGGCGACCAGCATGCGCCGGCCCATTGATTCGCTGTTCGGGCGGCTGGCGCTGCTAGTCGTCGCGGTGCTGCTGCTGTCGCATTTCGCCTGGTACGCGTTGATGCGTCTGGAGCGTAGCCAGTCGCAAACGCGCTATGCCGTCGAGGAAGCCGTTTTTCTCGTCGACGCGGTGCGCCAGCACGTCGCCCGTTCGCCGGATCAGCCCTTGCCGTCGCGCGTCAAGCTGGTCGATCCGGCAAGCCCCGACGTGCCCGCGGATAACCCGGATCTGCCGCCGTCGCCCAGCCGTTTTCTCGATGACGTCCGCGATCGCATGCCCTCCGGCACCCAGGTGCGGATCGACCGGCCGGGCCACCCGCCTACGCTGTGGGTGCGCGCCCCCACGGACCGCAGCTGGATCGTCGTGCCGCTGCAGCCATTGCGTCCGCCGCGCTCGATCGACCGCATGGTGCTGTGGCTCGCCATCATTTTCTCGTTCGCCGTAATGGCGGCGCTGTTCGCCGCATGGGCGTTGCAGCAGCCGTTGCGCTCGCTCGCCCAGGCGGTGGCGCGCTTCGGTCGCGGCTTGCCGGTGCCGCCGGTGCCCGAGCGCGGTCCGCGCGAATTGCGTCAGCTCACGCATGGCTTCAACCAGATGGTGCGTGAAGTGGAGCGAACCGAGAACGACCGCGCGGTGATGCTCGCGGGCGTCGCGCACGACCTGAAAACGCCGCTGGCGCGTTTGCGCCTGCGCGCCGAAATGATGGACGAGCCGAAGATGCGCGATGGCGTGGTGCGCGACGTCGATTCGATGACGCACATCGTCGAGCAGTTCCTGGTGTTCGCGCACGACGGCGCCGATCGCAGCGAAGCGGTCGAAGTGGACGCGCAATGCGAGCGGGTCGTGCGCAGTTATCGCGCGGTGGCCGCGGGTGCGCCCACCGTGCAGACCGAACTGCACGCGGGGCCGGGATTCGTGCTGCCCGCCGCCACGCTCGACCGCATCCTCTCGAACCTGCTGGATAACGCGCACGCCTACGGCGCGCCGCCGATCGTCGTCGCCACGGCGCGTACGCCGCAAGGCTTCACGCTGTCGGTGAGCGACAACGGCGGCGGCATCGCCGCGCAAGATGTCATCAATGCCAGCCGGCCGTTCGTGCGGCTCGATCCGGCGCGCGGCGGCAACGGCCATAGCGGCCTCGGCCTTGCCATCGTCGAGCGGCTGGTGCGGCGTGCGGGCGGGGAGTGGGAAATCGGCAACCACGGCGGGCGTGGCTTGCGGGTGTCGATGAGCTTTCCGTTTCAGGCGGTGCCGCGTGCCGCGGCCGCCTCGGAAAGCGCCTGGTAGATTCGGCGCGGCGCCTGCTCCGCTGTGGCGGTATCGCAGGCGCGTTTGCGCTGCGTGCGCGTTAGTCGGAGAACAGCGTGTTCAGCGCGGTCGCCGCTTCGCTGTCCACCGTATTCCACGTCACCGTTTCGGCTTCGAAGATGTAGTGCGTGGTGTATTTGCCCAGCCTCGCGAGTATCTCTTCCTGAATCAGTTCCGGCGCGACATCCAGTTTCAGATACCACGTCGTGGATGACAGGCGCGTCTGGAACGCGCCGTATTCGGCCAGCAGATGGTCGAACGCGTCAGCATCCTGATCGCGACAGACAATGACCAGATTTCCCTTCATGCAAATCTCCCGTTAAAGCGGTAGCGGCAACCTCGATATTCAGGTCGATGATACCTGCTTCGCCACGGGACCCCGAGGCCGGGACTTGCGTTGCATCAGCGAACGCGCTCGATCGGACGCCGGCTCGGCAAGACGGCTTTACCAGACGCTGGCCACCGTGCGCGCGGGCGGCGCGGTGTCGTCGGGCGGGAGCGCTTCGGTGCGGTCGCGGCCGCCTGTTTTCGCCGCGTACAGCGCCGTGTCGGCGCGGCTCATGATCCGCTCGGGCAGATCGTCGGGCGAGAGTTCCGTGATGCCGATGCTCACGCTCAAGCCCACGGAGGGCGGCAGCTTGGGTGACGGCACCGCTTTCAGACGCAGGCGCAGTCGCTCGACCACCTCGCGCCCGCCGGCCAGATCCGTGGCCGGCAGCAGCAAGCCGAACTCCTCGCCGCCGAGCCGGCCGATCGCATCGGCGCCGCGCAGTTCGGTGCGGCACGTCTCGACGAAATGCTCGAGCGCGCGGTCGCCGGCGGCATGGCCGAAGCGGTCGTTGATCTGCTTGAAGTGGTCGAGGTCGGCGATCGCCATGCACAGTGGCTCGTTGTTCGCACGCGCGCGTTCGATCTCGTGGCGCAGCAGATCGAGGAAATAGCGCCGCGACAGCGCGCCCGTCAGCGCGTCGTGACGCGCCTCGGCCGAGAGCAAGGTATTGGCCGATTGCAGTTGCTCGGCCAGATCGCGCGTCGCGCGGTGGTGGCGCCGCTCGCGCACATACGAGACCGTGATCACCCACGCGAGCGCAACCGTGCCGGCCAGCGTCAGGAACACCAGCAGATGGTCGCGCTTATGATTGCGCAGCAGTTCGGGCCACGCCGCGAGCGGGTCGACCAGATGCGCGGACAGCCCCGAGTTCAGTCCGCCGCGAGCCTGATAGAGCGACGGCGTGGGCTGCTCGGTCATGCCGAACAGTTGCCCGGCGACGGCCGTGGGCACCCAGGGCGCCTGCTCGCGCACCTGGGCATCGACCTTGATGCGCATGTCCGGAAAGGTTTCGCGGCGATAGATGAGCCTGCGCTCTGACACGCTCATCTGCGTGACGCGCGAATTCGGCAGCGCGTGGCCTTCGAGTTCGCTGTTGTGGGCCATGATGATGACACCGTTCTCGTCGGCGACGAAGGTCCCGGCATGCGCGACCCAGTGGCGCAGCCGCGCGATCCCGACCTTCGCCGACACCACGCCGACCAGCACGCCGTCCGCGTACACCGGCGCGGCAATGAAGATGCCCGGCTCGCCGCTCGTGCGGCCGACGCCGTAGGCTTCCGAAAACGCGCCGACCAGCGCGCTCGTCAAATAGCTGCGCGAGCGCATGTCGACGCCGACGAACGAACGCTCCGCCGCTGACGCGTTATTGATCGAGTCGCTCGATGCGACGCAAATGCCGTTGGCGTTGACGAGCCAGATCTGGTCGAGTCCGGAGAAGCCTTGCGCGTCGTGCAGGAAGCCGCTCACGGCGGTGATCCGCGCGTCTTTCAACAACGCGGCGCGGCGGGCGGGTTCCGTCGCTTCGCCGTTCGCGGCATAATTCTGCGATTGCACCAGCGCGTGCTGGATCAGGTCCATTTCGGCCATGGTCGCGGGAATGGCCCGAGACATCGCGAGGTCGCTGGCGATCACCTCGGCCATGTTGTCGACGATCGAGGTGGACATTTGCCGCTGCGCGCGCAAGGCCGCGCCCAGCTCTTGCTGTACCATCCGGTCCGCGACCATGCCGGCCACGAACCAGCAAACCAGTATGACCAGCGCGAAACTGATCGGCCCGGTTGCCTGGCGCAAGGTTGTCCTGTTCATCGACCCTCTGATCCGTCTGGCTGTGGCATGCAACTAGCTCATTCGTGGCAGCGCGCCCGCGCCGTTTCGCTGCTGTTGAAGCGGTTGGCGATAGGCCGCCGCCGTGGTCCGGGATAAACCGCGATGTGGCGCCTCGCCTCCTGATTTTAACCGTCGTGGGGACAGACGCCACCCTTATTCCGGGAATGCGAAGTGCGCGCGGCGCACCGATCAGGTTCTTAACGGCCAGGCCACCGGTTTCTGAATGGCTATGCGGGTTTTCCAGATCGCTTCGGCCGCCGCGCCTTGGCTCTTATCGGACATGTTGGTGTTCGCACCGTGAGCAACGGCTCGCGGCAAGGCATGGGCGGCGTTAGTGAAAGGACCGGCGGCGGAGCGCTGCTGTTATTCGCCGCGATTTGCCATGAAAGGTTGTGCCTGAAACATAGGATGGTGTAGTGTCGTGCCGTCCAAAAGAAGGAAAGCTCGCCAGCCCACGGGCGGCGCCTGCGGCGACGGGAGTCCGGGTTGATGGTTACGGTCCTGGGCGACTCGTCCACGGACACGTCCGTCACCGGTCCACGTGTCACCCACGCTAACGATTTACCGCGCACACGCGTTTTGCCATGCCTGATTTCCGCTTTCCGGACCGATCTTCAGACCGCCGCGGCGAAGCCGCGGCCGCCTTCCCGCGTTCGAACGCCTGCATGAACGGGGAGCGCGCCTGATGGATTTCAACTTCAACCTGAAGCGCACCGCCAATGCGTCGGCATGGCGGGTGTTGCCCAATCGCTGGGACTTCGTCGCCTTTCCGTTGATCATCTGCATCATCGCGATGGCGGCGATCGGCTTTCACGAGACGCTTGCGCCGATGTCGACGCTCAAGACCCAGGCGATCTCGCTCGACCCCTCGAACCTGCCTGAATACGCGATGCGCACCACTCTGCGCATGCTGGCGGCCATGGTCGCCTCGCTGATCTTCACGCTGGCCTATGGCACGCTGGCCGCCAAGAGCCGCCGCGCGGGTCTCGTGCTGGTGCCGATTCTCGACATCCTGCAGTCGGTGCCGGTGCTCGGCTACATCTCGTTTACGGTCACGTTCTTTCTCGCG
Organism: Paraburkholderia sp. DD10; assembly: GCF_049177125.1. Classification (NCBI taxonomy): domain Bacteria; kingdom Pseudomonadati; phylum Pseudomonadota; class Betaproteobacteria; order Burkholderiales; family Burkholderiaceae; genus Paraburkholderia; species Paraburkholderia sp. DD10. Next base: position 270,576 of record NZ_CP185393.1, read on the forward strand.
CTGTTTCCGGGCCGCGTGCTCGGCGCCGAACTCGCGGCGATCTTCGCGATCTTCACGAGCCAGGCGTGGAACATGACGTTCAGCTTCTATCAGTCGCTGCGCACCGTGCCGCGCGATCTCGACGAAGTCTCGCGCGGCTTTCACCTGACCTCGTGGCAGCGCTTCTGGAAGCTGGAAGTGCCGTTCTCGATGCCCGGCCTCATCTGGAACATGATGATGTCGATGTCGGGCGGCTGGTTCTTCGTGGTCGCCTCCGAGGCGATCACGGTCGGCAACCGTTCGATCACGTTGCCGGGGATCGGCGCCTATCTGGCGCAGGCGATCGTCGAGCAGAACCTGCACGCGATCGGCTGGGTGATCCTCGCGATGACGGTCGTGATTCTCGCCTACGACCAGTTGCTGTTCCGTCCGCTCGTCGCATGGGCCGACAAGTTCCGCATGGAAACCACCAGTTCGGGCGACGCGCCGGAATCGTGGCTGCTCGACCTGATTCGCCGCACGCGTCTGATTCACCGCCTGCTCGTGCCGCTCGGCTGGATGTTCGCGAAGGCCGCGCGCGTGCCGTTCCGCTTGCCGGCGATCCAGGGGCGGCGCTTTCAGATGCCGCGGATCCAGAAGCGCTCGCGCGTTGGCGACATCGCGTGGGCGGCGCTGGTGCTGGCCGGCACCGTGTACGTGGTGTATCGGGTGTTCATCTACGTGCGCACCGGCGTCTCGCTCGACGAAGTCGGCCATGTGCTCGTGCTGGGTCTCATCACGCTGTTGCGCGTGGTGTTGCTGATCGCGCTGGCGTCGGTGGTGTGGGTGCCGGTGGGTGTGCTGATCGGGCTGCGTCCGGCGCTTGCCGAGAAGATCCAGCCGCTCGCGCAGTTTCTGGCCGCGTTTCCAGCCAACCTGCTGTTCCCGGTGTTCGTCATCGCGATCGTGCGCTTCCATCTGAACCCGGATATCTGGCTGTCGCCGCTGATCGTGCTCGGCACCCAGTGGTATATCCTGTTCAACGTGATTGCCGGCGCGACCTCGTATCCGAACGACTATCGCGAGGCGGCCAAGAACTTCCACATTCGCGGCTGGCAATGGTGGCGCCAGGCCATTCTGCCGGGCATTTTCCCGTACTACGTGACGGGCGCGATCACGGCCTCGGGCGGTGCGTGGAACGCGAGCATCGTCGCCGAATTCGTTCAGTGGGGCGACACCCGGGTGATGGCGCACGGACTCGGCGCCTACATTGCGCGGTCCACCGAGGCGGGCGACTACCCGAAGATCATCGTGGGCATCGCCGTGATGTCCCTGTTCGTGACTCTGTTCAACCGCCTGCTGTGGCGTCCGATGTACGCCTATGCCGAAGCCAAGCTCCGGCTCGATTGAGTAATAAGGCAAAACGCGATGCAAAATCCTAAAGCTGCTATCACCGCCGCGCCGATCCAGACGCCGCCGAAGCCGCCGCGCCTCGGCGAAGAGATCCTGCGCGTCAAGGACGTGTGCCGCGGGTTCAACAAGTCGCAGGGCGAACTGCTCGTCCTCGACGACGCGAACCTGTCGCTGCGCGAAGGCGAGATCGTCGGTTTGCTGGGCCGCTCGGGCTCGGGCAAGTCGACGCTGTTGCGCATCATCGCCGGTCTGATCGAACCGACCGACGGTGAAGTGACATATATGGGCAAGCCGCTCGACGGTCCCGCGAAAGGCGTCGCAATGGTGTTTCAGACCTTCGCGCTGTTCCCGTGGCTGACCGTGCTGCAGAACGTCGAAGCCGGTCTCGAGGCGCAGGGCGTGGCCGCGCGCGAGCGCCGCGAACGCGCGCTTGCCGCGATCGACCTGATCGGTCTCGACGGCTTCGAGAATGCTTATCCGCGCGAGTTGTCGGGCGGCATGCGTCAGCGCGTCGGTTTCGCGCGCGCGCTGGTGGTCGATCCCACGCTGCTGCTGATGGACGAGCCGTTCTCCGCGCTCGACGTGCTCACGGCCGAAACGCTGCGCACCGACTTGCTCGATCTGTGGACGCAAGGCCGCATGCCGATCAAGGCGGTGCTGATCGTCACGCACAACATCGAGGAAGCGGTGTTCATGTGCGATCGGATTCTCGTGCTGTCGTCCAATCCGGGCCGCGTGATCGCCGAGATCAAGGTGCCGTTCAAGCATCCGCGCAACCGGCTGGATCCGGCGTTCCGGCGGCTCGTCGACGAGATCTACGCGAAGATGACCGCGCGTCAGACCGACGAAAAGACCAAGAAGGGGTTGGAGCTGCACAGTTGGCTGCCGCACGTGTCGACCAACCTGATGGCCGGTCTGATCGAGACGCTCGCCGCCGCGCCGTATCATGGCCGCGCCGACATGCCGGAGATCGCGCGCTCGCTGCATCTGGAAGTGGACGATCTGTTCCCGGTGGCCGAAGTGCTGCAACACCTGGGCTTCGCGGACGTGCGCGAGGGCGATATTTTCCTGACGCCGCCGGCGCGTGTGTTCGCCGAGTTCGGCACCCAGGAACGCAAGATGATGTTCGCCGAGCATCTGCTGCGGCACGTGCCGCTCGCCGCGCGGATCAAGAAGGTGCTGAACGAGCGGCCGGGGCATCGCGCGCCGCGCGTGCGCTTCGAGCAGGAGCTGGAGGATTTCCTGTCGGACAGCGCCGCGGAAGAGACGCTCGACGCGGTCATCAACTGGGGCCGTTATGGCGAGATCTTCTCGTACAACGACCAGACGGAAATCTTCAGCCTGGAAGACGTGGAGTCTTAAGGGCGTTCCGGCCGATTGATGCGTTTCAAGTAAAAACGGCAGGGTCTCCCTGCCGTTTTTTCATTGCCGCCCGAGTTTTGCCGCGCGCTTATTGCAGCGCACCCCAGCGCGCGACCGCCGGTTCCGCGGACGCCCACTTCCAGCCTTTGTCCTGCCGGCAGGCGCTCGCGGTGTACCAGTCTTCATGTGCGTTCGGGCCGTCGCCGTCCTGCACCGAGAACACGAACTCCTTGCACAGCGCGAGGGCCGAGCCGAACGCGCGCGTCACGCGCACCTGGCCGTGGCCGTTCTCGATCGGCAGCGCATGCTTGACCGCCCACGGCCGCGTCTCGCCGACCGGCATCGCGCCCGCCAATGCGGCGATCATATTCTGCTGGTCGGTGTGCATGGTGCGCATGTAGCGGCCGATCGCTTCGTCGGTCGCGGCCTGCACGGCAATGCCGACGCCAATGCCCACCGCCGGATTCGATGTGATGAGACCGGACGCGACGCCGGCCGCCGCGCCGCTCGCCGCGCCGACCGACGAACAGCCGCTCGTCAACAGGCTCGCCCCGACACAGACCGCGCCGGCCAGCAGAAGCCGCAGCCGGTTGCCGGAAAGCGAAGCCGTGCGGAAGAGCGGACGCTGGCGCCGATCCGCCAGCGAACGCAGATGCAAGCGCGCCGTCATTGCAGCGCGCCCCAGCGTTCGGTGGCGGGTTCAGCCGATGCCCATTTCCAGTTGTCGCCGTCGCGGCAGATCGACGCGACGTAGAACGCGCTGCTTGCCGGCACATTCTTGGTGGCGGTTTGATCGACCGAGAAAACGATTTCCTTGCAGTCGAGTGCGCCCGTGCTGATCGCGCGGCTGACCGTGACGCGGCCATGTTCGTCGTCCTCGATCGGCATCGAGTGAGTGACGCTCCACGGTGCGACCGCGCCGACCTCGAGCGGCCCGGCGATTCTTGCGATGCCGTCCTGCGTGTTCTTGTGAACCACGCGCTCGGAGTACTGGACGCCGGCGCGGGCCGCGGCCACCGCGCCGAGACCGATGCCGGTGGCGACGGCCGCATTGCTGGTGACCTTCGCCGCGAGCGCGGCGCCCGCGATACCGGCGCTTGTGGTGGCGCCTTCGGAATAGAGCGAACTACAGCCGCTCAGCGCCGACGTCACCGCCACTGCCAACGCAACGAGCGCTGTTGTATTGATGCGTCCGCGCCTCGTCGTTTGTTTCACGCCCGCCGCCCACACGATACTTTTTTGCATGTCCCTGTCCGTGCTCCTGCAAGTGTCGCGCGCTCATACTCGAAACCGATGTGTGAACGAGCGGCACGCCTTTCCATCGTTGCAATATGCGCTGCCGCATTTTGCAGGATGCCATTTGTAATTGGCAGAGGGAAAGTGCAAGGAATTGCAAAAGATGATGCGAGGCAAATTGGTTTCTGCTTGCGCTGACCGCCGATTTGATTGGCGATGCGAAGGGATCGATAAGAGATTGCGTGACGCGCTGAACGCGCTCGTTGCACCTTCCGTTGCATCTAGCGTGTGAACTTCCGGCACCGGCCAACCAAAGGCGCGCTCACGCGATTGAATCACGTGAGCGTTGCAGCCGAGGCTTACGGCTCGATTTCTTCTTCAGGGCCGTCTTCGCCGCCGTAAGCGCTCAGGCGGTTGTACAGCGTCTTCAGACTCACGCCGAGCGCCTTGGCCGCGCGCCGCTTGTCGCCGCCGCAATATTTGAGCGTGCCGAGAATGATCTGCTTTTGCGCGTCGGCGAGCGGCGTGCCGATCCACACGCTCATCGCGTCGCCCTGGGTCACGGGCTTCTTCACACGCGACGCGAGGTGCGGGTGCGGCAGCTCGACCGTCTTCTCCGCGAGAATGAACGCGCGATAAACCGCGTTCTTCAACTCGCGCACGTTGCCCGGCCACGACCAGGTGCGCAGCGTTTCGATCGAGCGCTTGCTGAAGCTCTTGTTCGCACCCTCCTGGTGGTTCAACTGCGCGAGGAAATGCTGCGCGAGCAGTTCGCGATCGTTTTCGCGCTCGCGCAACGGCGGCGCGCGCAAGGGAAACACCGCGAGTCGATACATGAGATCTTCACGCAGGCCGTTTTCCTTGACGGCCACCGCGGGGTCGCGATTGGTGGCGGCGATCACGCGTACGTCGCCGCTGATCAACTGGTTGCCGCCGACCCGATAGAAGGTGCCCGTCTCGAGCGCGCGCAACAGCTTGACTTGGCGCACCGGCGCCATTTCCGTGACTTCGTCGAGAAACAGCGTGCCGCCGTTCGCGTGTTCGAAGTAGCCGATGCGGCCTTGAACCGCGCCCGTGAAGCTGCCTTTCTCGTGGCCGAACAGTTCGGCTTCGATCAGTTCGTCGGGGATCGCGCCGCAGTTCACGGCGACGAACGGTGCGTTCTTGCGGCCGCTTTGATCGTGAATCGTGCGGGCGATCAATTCCTTACCCGTGCCGGATTCGCCAATGATGAGAGCGGTCGCGTCGGTGCCGGCAACGCGCTCGATCTGCTCGTACAGATCGAGCATCACCGGCGACGAGCCGTAGAGCAGCCCATACGATTTCAGTCCCGGGACGTCCGCGACGCGTTGCTTCGCGTTTGCCGAAGCGCCGCCGCCGGCGGAGACGCTGGGCGAGTCCACATCGATTGACGTCATAAACGGGGAGTCCTGTGCCAGGGGGTTCGTTGTTGCGGCGCGCAGGCCTGGGAACGAGATGGGCCGAAGCCGTCTCTCACAAAGGTCGATTTAACCACTTGCAGGCCGCCTACGGCAATCCGTGTAACGACGAGCCGCGACATTCGTGCGAAGTCGGTCGAAACTGCCTGAAGCGCGGCCGCGCCGCGAGCGCGCGATGGTTTTACCGGGCACGCGCCTTGCGCAATGCAGCCGATAGGCATGTGTTTCCCGCGCGATGACCTGTCGCGGCTTGGTGTGCGACGAATGCGCGTCGTCATCGGCGATGACGGACCCGGAACCACCCGCAACCGCTGAACTCAGACGAGGAGTGAATGATGACTGACACCACGCAACAGCTTGCGCTCGGCGGGCAGAAGATTGTCGAGGACCTGCGAGTGCTGCTGAAGGATTCGGAGGAAATGCTGCGGCTTGCGGCCAACGTGCCGGGCGAGGGCGTCGGCGTGTTGCGCGACAAGCTGGGCACGCATGTGGAGACGCTGCAATCCGCGCTCGGCGATGCGCAACAAGGCGCGCAGCGGCGCTATCGGGTTGCCGCGGTCAACACGAAACAGTATGTGCGGCACAACCCGTGGCGCGCGGTCGGTATTGCCGCGGGCGTCGGCTTCCTGCTCGGCGTGCTGAGCGCGCGCTAACGCCCGGTTCGGCACGTATCCGCTTCACGACGACAAAGGAGTTCGCGATGACACGACCCAAAATCGGCATCTTCGGCGCGTTGATGGCGCTCGGCGGCTTTCTCGCGGTCCGCTACGTGCAGCGTAGCCGCGCCGCGCAGATTCCGGCGGCGCGTGAACTGAGCCGCTGGGAGGGCGAGGGCGGCGCGGTGGCGGAAACGCCTGCCACGCCCGCCGGTGGCACGGCGGCGGCCACGCATGGCGGCAACGGCTCGGCGCATCCGAACGGCAACGGCGGTGCGTGGCCGTTTCCACATGGCTGACCACGCCTTCACGCAGTGCTCGGCCGGCGTGCCGAGCGTCGAGCGCGCTCGGGCACGCACTGCCGGTTTGTCTCGATAAAGCCGTATAATAGGCAAATAAACAACAATGACCCATCGCGCATGCGAATTTATCTGGTCATTGTTGCGTTATTGAACTAAGTCGAAGGTTCTGCGTTTTTGCGAAACGCTGGCGTCCGGTGCTGGCGCAGCGTCGCGAGGCAACGGACCGCGACCCGTTTTTCCGGCATGCGCGTTAGCATGTTTCTTCACTCACGCTTTCAGGCTCTCGAGACGCGATGCCACATGTACTGATTGTCGATGACGATGCCGGTACCCGCGAGGCGCTTTCCGCCATCATCGGGGAAGACGGCTTGACCACCGCCACCGCGGGCGATCTGCGCGAAGCGCGCATTCAACTGGTCCGGCAAATGCCGGACGTCGTCTTTACCGACCTGAAGCTGCCCGACGGCAGCGGGGTCGATCTGTTCGAAGATCTGGATCCGCGCTCGGGCGTGGAAGTGATCGTGATCACTGGGCATGCCACGGTGGAGTCGGCGGTGAGCGCGCTGAAAATGGGCGCCACCGATTACCTCGTGAAGCCCATCAACATGCAGCGCGTGAAGGCGATTCTGTCGCGCCTGCCGCGCGCGGGCGACCTCAAGGCGGAAATCGGCACGTTGCGCGGCGAGTTGCGGCGCATGGGCCGCTTCGGCTTGATGCTCGGCAACTCGCCGGCCATGCAGGAGGTGTACGACCAGATCGGCCGCGTTGCGCCGACGGCGGCCTCCGTGATGCTGGTGGGCGAATCGGGCACCGGCAAGGAAGTCGCCGCACAGACGCTGCACGAACTGAGCTTGCGCCGCAAGCATGCGTTTCTGGCGGTGAATTGCGGCGCGATTTCGCCGAACCTGATCGAATCGGAGATGTTCGGTCATGAGCGCGGCTCGTTTACCGGCGCTGACCGTCAGCACAAGGGCTATTTCGAGCGCGCGAACGGCGGCACGCTGTTCCTCGACGAAATCACCGAGATGCCGATCGAGTTGCAGGTGAAGTTGCTGCGCGTGCTCGAAACCGGCATGTTCATGCGGGTCGGCACGACGAAGGAAATCGAAACCGACGTGCGCCTCATCGCGGCCACGAATCGCGATCCCGAGCAGGCGGTGCTCGAAGGCAAACTGCGGCTCGACTTGTACCACCGTCTGAACGTGTTTCCGATCAGCCTGCCGCCGCTGCGCGAGCGTGGCAAGGACGTGGAACTGTTGGCGCAGGCGTTCCTCGACGAACTGAACGAGCGCCACGGCACGAAGAAGCATTTCCCGGCGGCGGTGAAGGAAATGCTGCTGTCGTACCCGTGGCCGGGCAATGTGCGCGAACTGAAGAACTACGTGCAGCGCGCGCACATCATGTCGGGGACCGACTCCGATAGCACGGCGACCGTGCCGTTGCAGATCACGTTGTCGAAGCCTACCGCCGGCACGGCGATCACGATACCGTTTGGCACGTCGCTCGCCGAGGCGGATCGTCAACTGATTCTCGCGACGCTCGAGCAATGCGGTGGCGTGAAGACGCGTGCCGCGGAGATTCTCGGGATCAGTCTGAAGACGCTGTATAACCGGCTTGTCGAGTATGGGAATGATGCGCGGGAGGAAGGGGATTCGGCGGATGAGTCGCGGGCTTTGGGTGGGGCGGATGTTTGAAGGTTTTTGCCTGCTCGGCGGCTTGGGTTGTGGTTTTGTTGTTTTTGGCCTTTCCTTGATTTGTTAGTGGTCTATTGGGGTTGCCCCTGTGCGGGGCGGCACCTACTTTCTTTGCCGCCGCAAAGAAAGTAGGCAAAGAAAGCGGCTCAAACCGCCAGCTTTGAAGCGGGTCTCCTGGCTTGGAGGGGATCGTGGTGCATCTGGAATCAGTGTTCTCGCGCACTCCGCGCTCGTGACAAGGCAGTCATTCTTCCGGCGGCGCTGCGCGCGCCGTCGCGGTACTTCATCGAACCGCGGTAGCTTCGGTGTTTGCGGTACTTCATCGAACCGCGGTAGCTTCGGTGTTTGCGGTACTTCATCGAACCGCGGGTAGGTTCGGGCGTTTGCGGTACTTCATCGAAGCGCGGGTAGGTTCGGGCGTTTGCGGTACTTCATCAAACCGCAGGCAGTTTCTGCGTTCACACTACTTTTCCAAACCGTTCGCGCTGCTCGCGCCAGCCGTCGTTTCGCCGAACGCCGTTGAGTTGCTGCGCGCGTCGGTGCGCCGTCCCATCGTTAGCTCGCTCCGTCCAGCGCCGCGCTGAGAACGCCGCCCGGTTGCGGCGTCTCGCCGAGGCGAAGCCGATGGCCCCCAACACGCGCAATGAAACCGCTGGTTTCCGTGCGCGCCGCTTCCGGCGAGCGCGCAGCGCGAGGCGGGAAGTATGACTGCCTTGTCACGAACGCCGAATGCGCGAGAACACGGATTCCAGATGCACCACGGCCCCCTCCAAGCCAGAAGACCCGCTTGAAAGCTGGCGGTGTGAGCCGCTTTCTTTGCCTACTTTCTTTGCGGCGGCAAAGAAAGTAGGTGCCGCCCCGCACAGGGGCAACCCCAATAGACCACTAACAAATCAAGGAAAGGCCAACAAAACCACCACCGCCGAGCAGGCAAAAAAACCGGGCGCAACCAAAACCCAACCGGCACACCCCTTGCTCCCCTCGAATACAGACCACAAAAAGACGAGGAAACCGACATGCCACACCACGCCGCCGCGTCCGCGCTCCCCCTGCATGCGCACCGCCCCGAGCCGATCGAACCGCCATCGCCGCCCAACACGCCGGGCGAGCCGGACATCATTCCGAATCCGACTCCCGAACCAGCCGAACCGGTGCCGCCGCCGATAGGCGATCCACCGCCGCAGCCCACCCAGGCGCCACAAGCCTGTCAGCGTCGGCCGCGAGGCATGCAACTCTGACACGCCCGGCGCGCCGTGCCCCATACTGGCGAGGCGAATTTATGTACTTGTTACAAAGCCGACGCATCTTTTACCGGCAATCCGGCGCCATGAAGCCCTAGACTTCAATTGATGCCGCTCATCGCGGCGGGCTTCCCTGGAGGCAGCGATCATGAGACACCCAGCACTGCGACGTTCCGCGCGCCACGCAAAGCGCGATTCCCGGCCCGACGCGGCCAAAAGCGGTCCGCCGACGTCGCCCGATCCCGCCGCGCAGAACCGCGTCGCGCCCGACGCCCCCCCGGACGGCGAGCACAATCAGGGCGGCGTGCGCCCCGAAGGGCTCGAATACCAGCGCGATCTCGGCTCCGAGCAGGACGCCTGACTTCGCGCCCCCGCAGGCGAAAACCGTCCTAACGTCGATCGTATAAGCAGAAAAAATTTCTTCGCGACGCGAACAAGTCGCGCGTTCCTGCTCGTCCGTCACATTTGCATACATTTTTATTTCGATTCCTTGCGAAAACGGCACGCGGCTTGCGTGCACGTTGCGGCACATATCCGTATGCAACGAAACAACTGAACTAGGTGGAGCGCCAATGAGCAGACTGATCGTGGTATCGAATCGTGTCGCGCCGACGCAGGAAGGCCGTCCCGCAGCGGGAGGTCTTGCGATCGGCGTGCTGGACGCGTTGAAGGAAACCGGCGGCGTCTGGTTCGGCTGGAGCGGCGAGACGGTGAGCGAGCCGTCCCCTCCGGTGATCGAAAAGCAGGGCAACGTGACCTACGCGACGGTGGGCCTCACCAAGCGCGACTACGACCAGTACTACCGCGGTTTTTCGAACGCGACGCTGTGGCCGACGTTCCACTATCGCAATGACCTGTCGCGCTATGACCGCCAGGAGTACGCGGGTTATCAGCGCGTCAACGCGACGCTCGCGAGGCAACTGAAGGAACTGCTCAGGCCCGACGACATCATCTGGGTCCACGACTATCACCTGCTGCCGTTCGCGCGCTGCCTGCGCGATCTCGGCGTGAAGAACCCGATCGGCTTCTTCCTGCATATTCCGTTTCCGGTGCCCGAGGTGCTGCGCACGATTCCGCCGCACGACGAACTCGTCAAGGCGATGTGCAGTTACGACGTGGTCGGCTTCCAGACCGAGGCGGATCGCCAGTCGTTCGTCGACTTCATCGAGCGCGGCCTGCACGGCACCTCGAGCGAGGACGGCATGGTGCACGCGTACAACCGCTTTCTCAAGGTCGCCGCGTACCCGATCGGCATCTATCCGGACGCGATCGCCAAGGCCGCCGAGCAGTTCACCGACCGCAAGCCGGTGCGCAGCCTGCGCGACGGCATGCGCGGGCGCAAGCTGATCATGAGCGTCGACCGTCTCGACTATTCGAAGGGCCTGGTGGAGCGCTTCCAGGCGTTCGAACGGCTGCTGCTGAATGCGCCGGGCTGGCACGGCCGCGTGTCGCTGGTGCAGATCGCGCCGCCGACGCGCTCGGACGTGCAGACCTATCAGCGGATTCGTCAAACGCTGGAGGGCGAAGCGGGCCGCATCAATGGCCGCTTCGCGCAACTCGACTGGACGCCGATTCAGTACCTGAACCGCAAGTACGAACGCAATCTGCTGATGGCGCTGTTCCGTCAATCGCAGGTCGGCTATGTGACGCCGCTGCGCGACGGCATGAATCTGGTGGCGAAGGAATACGTCGCGTCGCAGGACCCGGCCGATCCGGGCGTGCTGGTGCTGTCGCAATTCGCCGGCGCCGCCGAGCAACTGCCGGGCGCGCTGGTCGTCAATCCGTTCGATCTGTCGCAGATGGCCGAGGCGCTGGAGCGTGCGTTGTCGATGCCGCTCGCCGAGCGTCAGGCGCGTCACGCGGACATGATGGCGCCGATGCGCGAGAACAACCTGTCCGTCTGGCGCGATACGTTCCTCGCCGATCTGCGCAACGTCGCGACGGCATCCTCGGTGACGGCCAAAGCGGTAAAGCTCGCTGACGTGACGGCTTCGTCGTAGCTGGATCAGCGGCTGCGCGGGTATCGCCGGGAATGCGCATGCTGGTCACGTCTGAACCGCGATGTAGGGAAACGCGAAGAGAAAAGAAGGGCGCGGATCGCCGTATGCGATGCGCGCCCTTTTCGTGTCCGCGTGATTCGTGCCTATCGCGGATGCACGACGAGCGGATGTACGACGAAGTCAGGCGGCTTGCGGCTTGGCTCGCTGCGTGATCCGCATCATGCTGACCACCGCGGCGAGCGCCGAAAAGCCCGCGGCCACGTACAGCGCGACGGTTGGCCCGTGGTGAGGCGCGACGCCGAAGATCAGCGCGACCAGCGCCGCTCCGAGCGTCTGCCCGGTCAGCCGCGCGGTGCCGAGCATGCCGCTCGCGCCGCCGCTGCGCTCGCGCGGCGCGGACGCGAGGATGGTGCGGTTGTTCGGCGACTGGAAGATGCCGAAGCCCACGCCGCACAGCGCCATGCGCCACGCGATCTGCATGGGCTCGGGATGCGCGCCCAGCGTGGCGAGCAGCAACAGCCCGGCTGTCAGCGTGGCGAGCCCGACGCCGCCCAGCCAGCCTGACGACACCTTGTCCGCCAGCACGCCGGCAATCGGCGCCGCGACGATGATCACCGCCGGCCATGGCGTCATCAGCAAGCCGGTTTCCACTTGCGACAGACCCAGCGTGTCCTGCAACAAAAACGGCAGCGACACGAAGGCGAGCATCTGCGCGCAGAACGAACAAACCGAGGTGCCGATCGACAGCGCGAACACCGGAATCCTCAGCAAGTCGATCGGCAGCAGGGGCGCCGCCTGAGTCAACTGACGGCGCACGAAGAAGTAACCGATCACCACGGCCGCGAGCACTTCGAGCACCACATAGCCGCGCCGTTCGCCGTGGCCGAGGCCGTCGAGCGCGAAAATCAGCAAGCCGAACACGAACGCGTTCATCACCGCGCTCAGGTAGTCGTAGGGCGACTCATGGCCGGGATTCAACGGCAAAGCCTTGAAGCCGCCGACGATCGCCGCGATGCCGATCGGCACGTTGATCGCGAACAGCCACGGCCACGCAGCGACGGCGAGCACGCCGGAGGCGACCGTCGGCCCGACCGCCGACGACACCGCCACCACCATCGCGTTGATCGCGATGCCGCGCCCGAGCTGCGTGCGCGGATAGATCATGCGCACGAGCGCGGTGTTCACGCTCATGATGCCCGCCGCGCCGAAGCCCTGAACCACGCGAGCGAGCGCGAGCATCGGCAGCGAGGTGGACAACGCGCAACCGAGCGACGCGATCGTAAACAGCATCAGCCCGCCCAGATAGATGCGCCGATAGCCGATGCGGTCGCCGAGCGAGGCGAGCGGCAGCAGCGAAATGGTGATGGCGAGCTGGTAAGCGTTGACGATCCAGATCGAGCCGGCTGCGCTCGCGCGCAGATTTCGCGCGATGGTGGGCAGCGCGACGTTGGCGATCGCGCTGTCGAGCACAGCGAGCGTGAGGGCGAGCGCGATGACGAGCATCGCCCAGTAGCGTTGCGGGATCGGCAAGCCCGATTCGGCGCTGTCCGCGTGCGTGGCCTCGGGAAGCGTGTCGGCGGCCTCGGCCGGTGTGGGATCGTTCTGGCGCGATGGTCGTGCGTGCATCGATTATTGGATTTGTAGTGGAGCGGCTCGGCTGCGGCACGTCGAGCCGCCCGCGTTGCTTGCCGCATTCGGAAGCTCGACCGCGGCAGCGGCGATGCCGGTGCCCGCTGCCGCGCACCGGCGTCGCGTGTTCCGCGTTACTTGAGTTCGTACAGGCCGGTGTGGGTGGCGGAGTCGATTTCGTTCAGGTGCGTCATGAAGCGCGCGACCGCGTTGGTGGTCTCCGCATTGACCGGCAGATGCGGCACCTTCAGCGCATGCAGCCGGAAAATGTAGCGATGCGTTCTGTCGCCTCGCGGCGGCGCGGCTCCGCCGAAGCCGACCGTGCCGTAGTCGTTGCGCAATTGCAGCGCGCCTTGAGGAAGCAGCGAACCGTCGGCCTTGCCGGCATTGCGCGGCAGCGAGCGCGCGTCGGCCGGAATGTTGACCACGATCCAATGCCAGAAGCCGCTGCCCGTGGGCGCGTCGGGATCGTGAACGGTGAGTGCGAAGCTTTGGGTATCGGCCGGCGGCGCGTCCCACTGCAGGGCGGGCGAGATGTTCTCGCCGTCCCCGCCGAACGACTTGTCGTGGTATTCCTGGGCTTTCGACATGAAGCCGTTGGTGGGGAAATCGTCGGACCAGAGACGGAAATCAGCCATTGTGTGCCTCCCTTCCTGGTTGGTTCTGGGATGCTCGGGGCGCGAGATTTTGCTGCCGGCTCATTGACATGGCGGCGCGCGAAAGCGCCTTGCGTTAGCCAATTGAGTGTAGCACCAGCGGCCTCGGCATTCGCGTGAGCACGGCATGCCGCAATTGGCTTTCAGCCTCGCTCCTCGAAGCCCGGCGCGTCGCTTTTCAGCCACTCGACAAGCCGTCGCAATACACCTTCGATATCACGATTGGCGCCACGCAAAGCGCATTCCCACACGACGGCGACGCGCCAGCCGTTCGCCAGCAACGCTTCACGCACCTTGTCGTCGTTGCTGCGATTGCGGCCGATTTTCTCGCGCCAGAACTCGGGCCGCGTTTGCGGCCACTTGAACAGATGGCAGTCGTGGCCGTGCCAGAAACAGCCGTGCACCAGCACGACGGCGCGGTAGCGCGGCAGCACGATGTCGGGGCGTCCGGGCAGATCGCGCGCGTCGAGGCGAAAGCGAAAGCCTTGCCGATGCAGCAGGCTGCGGATCAGGATTTCCGGCTTGGTGTTGCGGCCGCGAATGCCGGACATCATCCGGCTGCGCGTCGCGCTATCGACGATATCGACCATGGTCAGGGTTGTGGCGACGCACCGGCGCGCGCATTGGAGGTTTCACGCATGGAGCGATAGAGCCTGCCGCGAGCCATCGTGCGTCGTCCCGGCGAGCAGCGCCTGCACGTGCGGCAGCATGATGCGCGCCACTTCGTGCATCACGGGCATGACGACGCTGTTGCCGAATTGCCGATACGCCTGGGTGTCGCTGACCGGAATCCTGAAGGTATCGGGAAAGCCCATCAGCCGCGCGCACTCGCGCGGCGTGAGGCGGCGCGGGCGCAGCGCCTCGCCTTGATAAACGAGGATTTCCGAGCCGTCCTTGTGATAGCGCGCCGACAGCGTGCGCGTGACGCTGTCCGGATAGGCCATGCCGAAGCCGAAACCGTTGCCCGCCGCGCGGTGCTTGTCCGCGTAGTTTTGCAGGTAGGTCCAGAGGTTCGGTGTGAGCGTGTACTTGGGCTGCACGCGTTGGCCGGCGTGATCGAAGAAGCGGTCGTGATCCCACGGCAGCACCGGCTCGCCGCCGTCGGTGCGGTGCAGGATCGAACCGAGGCGCGGGCCGGTTGTTGGCAGCTTGAGATCGTCCCAGCAAAAGCCGGTCTTGCCGCGAAAGCCGACGATGATGATGCGCTCGCGGTGCTGCGGCGTGAAATGCCGGCCGTCGACCACGCGGTAATGCACTTCGTAGCCGAGTTCGTCGCGCAAGGTTTGCAGGATCACGTCGAAGGTGCGGCCCTTGTCGTGCGAGAGCAGATTCTTCACGTTCTCCAGCAGGAACGCGGCGGGGCGCTTGGCCGCGATGATTCGCGCGACGTCGAAAAAGAGCGTGCCTTGCGTCGTGCATTCAAAACCGTGCGGCCGGCCCAGGGCGTTTTTCTTGCTGACCCCGGCGATCGAAAACGGTTGGCAGGGGAAGCCGCCGAGCAGCACGTCGTGGCTCGGTACGTCCTCGGCGGGGAACGACACGATATCGCCGATCAGCGCGTGCGCGTCGCCGGCGGGGTAGTTCTCGCGGTACGTCCTGGTGGAAAAATCGTTCCATTCGCTGGTGAAGACGCACTCGCCGCCATGCGCCTCGAACCCCATGCGAATGCCGCCGATGCCGGCGAACAGGTCGATGAAGCGGAATCTGGCGTCGCCGGCCGTACCGTTCGGGCCACTCCTGCGCGCGCCGGTGCGCAGCAGGTCGCGCAACGCCGGCTCCAGCATGGCCGGACAAGGCGTTTCGCCTTTTTCCCAGCGACGCACCGTCTTGATGTCCTTGCCGACGTGCGCGGCGATTTCGCGTTGAGTGAAGCGGGCGCGCGCCTGCCTGAGCAGTTCGAGCGGTGCGGCGAGGGTCACGGGTGTCCTTGCTGGGAATTTTTGCGGACATTATGACCTAAGGTCGTCCCATTTTTCTCGGTTTCGGGCTGGATGGGCAGGAAATTTCGAACGCTACCGGGCGGAGATCGGCTAAACGTCTTTGTCACATTGGGTCGTGTACGCTTGCGGCGTGACGCGAAGTCCCCGCGTTGCGACGTGTTGAGGCCGCGGCGTCGTTCGCGGCCATTTTTTTAAGCGGAGGCGGGGGCGTGACCTGCGTTGTTGGGTTGGGCTGCGCACGGCTGCCGCGCGTCAGGCGAACTGGCCGGCGTCGGTCGAGTAGGGCGGGGGAAACAATGCGGCGGCCGCGGGGGCCAGCCTGTCCCATGCGGGCGGCGGACCGCTTTCGAACTGATCGAGTTGGAGCAGGAGGCTGTCAACCGCGCACAGTTGCGCGTGGGACAAGCTGCCGGTGTCGAGCAACTGGAACAGACGCTGGCGCCAGTAGGCGGCGGGGAAGATCGGTCCGCCCAGGTCGCCATGCAGGGCCGGCCGCATGATTCGCGTGATGTGCGCGATGTCCCGATCGGCCAGCGCGGCCTGCGATGACCCCGAAAGCGTGATGAGTGTGCGGTTCATGGCTCCTCCTTGACGGGTTTACGGCCGGCCGCTGCGGGACTTTAGCGGTTTTTTTGTGCGGGCCTTTCGCTGAAGGAATCGACGCGAACGCAGGCTGGTACGCCCGTTGCTGAAAATGGCTACTGGCGTAGTGTCGCGCCGACATGCGGATAGGGAGCCGAACATGAACAAGGATCAAGTGAAGGGTGCGGGCCAGCAGGTCAAGGGCAAGGTGAACGAAGCCGTGGGCAAGGCCACGGACAATCCCGGCAAGGAACTGAAGGGCGGTATGCAGCAAGGCGCCGGCAAGGTCCAGAAGGCGTACGGCGATGCAAAGGAAGACGCCAAGGACGACGCAAAACGCAATAGGCCGTAATTCACGTTGGCATGCAGCTCGACGGGAAGGCGCTTCGGCGCCTTTCTTTTTTCGAGGCCGGGCCTTGGGGGCGGGACTTCGGCGGCGCGGTCGATCTCGCCTGGGAGTAACCCGGTGTCCGCGCCGCGGACGTTTCGCGCGCCGCGCGTCGCCTTTAGACTTGGCGCATCCAACAATAAGCAGGAGACGCCCATGACACCCGAAAAAATACTCTCGATGTTCGAGCGGCAGTACCTGGAGGGCAAGGTGCCCGTCGACCTCGAACCCGTTTGCGCGAGCTTTGCGACCTGGCTTGCTTCGGCCTGGGATCAGTTCGACGGCGAGCAGAAGATGCTGATGCTGACCATCGGCGCGGCATTGTGGCGCGAAGGATATAACCTGCGCGCCGGTACGGCGACGAAAGACTTGTGGTGACGGCTGGCGTCGGTGGGTTTGGTGAGGGAACCGGCTGCGGAGCGAACTTCGAAGTCCCACGTTCGCTGATGCGCGTTTGCGCACGCGTTGCGCGGAGTCGGTTTATATTTGGCGCTCGCGCGTTCGGGGCCTTGATTCCGGTCGGTCGACCGATGGTCCCGAGTCCAATTACCCGTCGCCACTCTCGCACAAAGGTTACGTCAGCACATGAGCGATCTATCCGCCTTCCCGATCACGAAGAAATGGCCTGCCGCGCATCCCGAGCGGATTCAGCTCTATTCGCTGCCCACGCCCAACGGCGTGAAGGTGTCGATCATGCTCGAGGAGACCGGTCTGCCGTATGAGCCCCACCTCGTGCGCTTCGACACCAACGATCAGATGACGCCGGAATTTCTGTCGGTCAATCCGAACAACAAGATTCCCGCGATCATCGATCCGCACGGTCCTGACGATAAGCCGCTGCCGCTGTTCGAATCCGGCGCGATTCTGCTGTATCTCGCGGACAAGTCGGGTCAGTTGATTCCGCGCGACGCCGCCGGCCGTTATGAAGCGATTCAGTGGGTGATGTTCCAGATGGGCGGCATTGGCCCGATGTTCGGCCAGCTCGGTTTTTTCCATAAGTTCGCCGGCAAGGAGTACGAGGACAAACGTCCGCGCGATCGCTATGTCGCCGAGTCGAGGCGCCTGCTCGGCGTGCTGGACCAGCGGCTCGAAGGACGTGAGTGGCTTCTCGGCGACACCTATTCGATTGCCGATATCGCGACGTTTCCTTGGGTGCGCAATCTGATCGGTTTCTATGAGGCGGGTGAACTCGTCGGCATCCAGGATTTTGCGAACGTGAGGCGCGTGCTGGCCGCGTTCGTCGCCCGTCCGGCGGTGGTGAGGGGATTGGAGATTCCGAAGCGGCAGTGATGCATTCCTAGGGAATCTGGGTTGTGTTGGGCAATTGTGGGTAGAAAAAAGCCCCGTGGCGCAAGGCTTACGGGGCTTTCTTATGCAAACTTGGGAAGTGCTGGGAAGCTACTTGGTCCCCCTGACAGGAATCGAACCTGTATCTAGCGCTTAGGAGGCACTTGTTCTATCCATTGAACTACAGGGAGATGGATATTGGCGATGCGAAAACCGTAGCCTTGCTGCTATTGGCTTCGGCCTTATCCCGTGGGCTTTCCGGCTTTTCTGCTTCTTCCTAAATGAAGCGCCGCGACAGCCTGTGAACCCCAGTTTATAGCAGTCTTCGCTACACTTTTTGCTGCAGGTCGATCCTGTAGACCGGAAAATGATCTGGCACTGCGTCAGTTTCCAAACGGGTTAAGCACATGGCTTCGATCCTGCCGGTGGGCAGTCGCTGGCGTGCCCAGGTACGCAAGCGAGGGCAGAGTATAGCAAAAACGTTCAAAACTGAATCCGCTGCGGAGGCTTGGGTGCGGGAGAGAAAAGCCGAGATCGACAAGGGGCACAACGCGGTCGACGCGGCCACCGTGACCGTGGGCGAACTCGTCAGGAAATACCGACAGGCGCGCGCCGATTCAAAGCGCGCAGAGGTGCCGAAATCGAACGAGCACCACATACTGCAGCGGCATCGACCAGAAGTGGCCGCCGTGACCGGGCACAAGGGCTGGCGCAATCTGAAGCGATACACCACAATCTGGACCCGGCTCAGGTCACGAAGAAAGGACGGTTGAAGCTGGTGAAAGCGGCCTGATTATCAAGGTCGAAGCGGCGGCTGTCGTTGCTGTAATCCAGCCCGCATAACTTCGCGGGCGCGGACCGATTTCGAATCATTTCTGACGATTTCAGCGCCTCTCGTGTGGTAGCGTTCCACCGCGCTTCCTTTCCTCACAGGAGACAGAATGCCATTCGATAAATCCGTCGCCGCTAGCTACGCAGACGATCACGCGCAATCCCACAGCACCGGCAACTGTGCAAGGTACGTGCGCAAGGCGATAGAAGCCGGCGGCCTCTCGCTGCACCACGCGCACTTCGCCAAGGACTACGGCCCGCTTTTGCAAGCGGTTGGCTTTCGGGAAACAACCGGATCGCCGCAGAAAGGCGACGTGGTCGTGATACAACCGGCGCCCGGACACCCCGCCGGGCACATGGCAATTTTTGACGGCTCGATCTGGGTATCTGATTTCAAACAAACGCATTCCGGTGCGCAAGGCTTCTATCCGGGGACTGCCTATCGACAGGCACAGCCACCACACAAGACCTACCGGTACAACTAGGGCCCACCATGAAGAAGATATTCACATTCTCTGTGTCGGTATGGCTGCTCGTGTGCGGAATGTTTTTGCAGCAGGCCGCGCTCGCGGATAGCGTCACGCCTGATGCAAGCACGAAAGCGTTCTACGCCTGGTACATCAAGCGGCAATCGAATGATGTCTATCCGTTGATGGACAAAGGGATTTATACGTACGTAGCCAAAGCGACGGCCGACAAGCTGCGCAACGCTTATCACCATAATCGGCTGCCGGGCGATAGCGACTATTTCACCAAGGTGCAGGACTACGACGAGCACGATTGGGCCGCCAATATCGCAACGCGCCCCGCTGTGATGCTCGACGATGTTGCGGTCGTGCCCGTTACCTTTGGATCGACGGACAAGGTCAGTGTGTTGGTGTTTCTCCGCAAACAGGGGGATGCCTGGAAAATCACAAAGGTCGATGACACCCGCGACCTTCAATAGAGCAATCATTTCCAGTGCTGCGCGGCCGCAGGCGATCGAGCGGCGCAGGCTAGATCGCGGTCCCTGTAGCACCGCTAGACTGCTTTCTGGCGAGCCGATATCCGGCCATTCAGGTGCAGGCCGACAGGGTCGCGGCCGATGATCGCGCGAGCGCACGCAACTTCGCGGCGCCGGAGCGCGACCATACGGCGTGCAACCTGGCCTATATCTACACGGTCGCGCGCTTCGCGGTGATTCGTCTCGAGTTCCTGCTGGCGGTCAGACAAATCAGGCTCGACGACGGTGTGAACCGCGCGGGAACCCTTGCCAAAAGTTCCTAGACCTCTTGTCATCAACTTGCAAGTTATCAACTCGAATAGGCTCATATTGTTGTGCGAATACGCTAGTCTCGGCAATCGAAGGGGTTCATTCCTGGCGTCACAGAAATTGCACGGCGGACCCTTTTAAATTCAGAAAATCAGTCGGATTATTTTAAAAGAGCCTTCTTCGGATTTAAGCTGGCGATCAAACTAAATTTCTTGGATTGGACGAAATGGACCAAACAAAATTCAATCAAATTTGCAACGAATTTACACAAATTAAGGATAAAAGCGAATTCTCATTGGTTATTAAACTAATATCGGACCACGTGCAAGAGTCTCTGACGGAAAAGCAAGGATTTGTGTTACGGACATCTCAACAGGGTGCGGATTCGACGGTGATATACCATTGCTCAGGGAACAGCACGCAATTCTCGTGGACGGGGACTCTCGCGAATACCCCGGCTGCGCTGGAACTGTTAGTTCTTTCGTAATAACACGCACAAGTTCAGCCTCGATGTCAGTGGTGCGAACTCCATCCTGCGATAGCCGCGCGCCAGGTCTGAACCTGGCGATGCGGCGATTTCGGCAGGATAAGTTCAATGACAAACAGGAGGGCTGACATGAAGATTAAATGCGTGAAAATTTATATGCGCGCATGCGGACTGTAGGCATCTCTCCTATTCCGTCACTGGACCGACACCAAATTAATGAATTTGTGCGTCAACTCCTCCCTATTGAACTGTCGCCGCCGGGGAAAAACCGGCAAGGTGACTTTCAACGGCTCGGTTCGACCCATTTCTGTCGTTTGACGCCGCGTTAGCCGAACGGCAGCTTTCAAAGTTCTGCCGTCGCTCAGGGCTCGTTGGTCGCCAGCGCGTTTCCGGCCTTTACGGCCACTCGCGCAGCGTCGCCAAGTGTTCTCTGTAAAAATCCGCTCTCATGTGGCGCGAACGGGTACGGAGATCCGAAATTCCGGATACCGATCACCCGGCGTGGATGCAGACGCTCAAGTTGGCGTGGATGGTTCCGTTATTATCGAATAATCGGGACCGCAAACCGTGGCTATGGAGACGACGGCATCCGTCGCAGGGAAACAGTCAATGATCGAATCGATCAATATCGCCGATGTCGCGACCTACGCGACGGCACCGCAATCGATGGTAGGGCTTTCGACGATAAACTTCGTTTTCGGCTCCAATGGGTCCGGTAAGACGACTATCTCCCGCGCGATAGCTTGCAGCCCAGGGCATGAGCGATGCTCGGTCGGTTGGAAGACCGGCGTGCCGTTGAAGGCGCTGGTCTACAACCGAGATTTCGTGGAGACGAATTTCGACGCCTCGAAAGAGCTCAAAGGCATCTTCACGCTAGGCGAAGAGAACGTTGATTCTATCGCCAAGCTCGCCGATGCCAAGGTTGCCGTCGAGACCCTGACCAAACGCGTGATCGAGCGGACCGAATCGCTGCAAGGAGCGGACGGTGCGGGCGGTGCGGGCGGATTCCGGGGAAAGCTGGCGGCCTTGGAGAAGTCTTTCCGGGAGACGTGCTGGAAGCAAAAAGTCAAGCACGATGGCAACTTCGCCATGGCGTTCCAGGGCGTTCGTGACGCCGCAGAGAAGTTCAAAACCCGATTGCTGAACGAACGTGAAACCAACAAGGCGACGTTGGCCCCGCTCGAAGAATTACTGAAGAGAGCCGAGACTGTCTTTGGCGACGAGCCTGCGTCCGAGACCACGGTGTCGGCGGTCTCTGGGGTCGCACTGCTCGCGTTTCAAGCCAATACCGTGATGAAAAAGCGCGTCATGGGCAAGCAGGATGTCGACATCGCCGCGATGATAAAGAAGTTGGGAAACAGCGACTGGGTAAAACAAGGCCTGCCGTTCTACGACGCCAATGATTCCGTCTGCCCTTTCTGCCAGCAGGAGATCGAGTCATCGTTCGCGACGAGCTTGGCCGAATACTTCGACGAGAGTTACCTTGCCGAAACGAAAGCCATCAACGATCTCAACGCGGGATACGCCGCCCAGGCGGCTGCTTACATAAACGGCTTGCGCGGGATCTTAGAGAAGCCGTCTAAGTTCATAGACGAGCCTCGCCTGCGCGCGGAAGTCGCTTCGTTGGAAACGCGGTTGCAAACCAACTTGCAGCGACTAGCAGACAAGCAGCGGGAGCCGAGCCTGTCGCTCGAACTCGAAAGCATCTCAACGTCCGTCGAAGCAATCGACCACCTGATCGGCGCCGCAAACAACGAGATTAGCAAGCGAAACGCCCTCGTCGCAAATATTAAGAGCGAGAAGACAGCATTAAGCGCGCAGATTTGGCGCCACTTGATCGACGTAGAACTCAAGGAAGATCTCGCTGCTTACCTAAAGGAGAAGTCGAGCATCAACAAGGCGATTGGGTCGATGGAAGCAGAAATCAAGAAGTCCATCGACGAACGGCGCGACAAGGAGGCCGAGATCGTCGAGCTAGAGAAGGCATCGACGAGTATCCAGCCCACTATCGACGAGATCAACGGGCTGCTCGCCAAGTTCGGCTTCCACGGTTTCAGGCTCGCGCGGGCGACTACCGGGGAACACTACGCCCTCAACCGGGGGAACGGCGCGAATGCCAAACACACTCTCAGCGAGGGCGAACGCACGTTCGTCACCTTCCTGTATTTTTACCATTTGATTAAGGGAAGCAACACAGACACCGGCATTACAGACAATCGAATCGTTGTGTTCGACGACCCCGTGTCGAGTCTCGATAGCGAGATCCTTTTCATCGTCGCGAGCTTGGTCAAATCTATCTTCGACGAGGTGCGTTCGGGCAAATCGCGTATCAAACAGGTTTTCGTGCTCACGCACAACGCGCACTTCCACAAGGAGGTCACGTTCCGCCGAGGCATCAACAGGAAGAATCCGACTGTGGACGAGACGTTTTGGGTTGTTCGAAAATCAGGGCAGGCCTCGCAAGTCGTTCAGCACGCAACGAATCCGATCAAGACGTCGTATGACTTGCTATGGAACGAAGTACGGCAGCCCGATCGCAATAACCTATCGATCCAGAACACACTGCGCAGGATTTTGGAAAGCTATTTCAAAATCCTCGGAGGAGTCGAACTCCATGAACTACCGGATCGGTTCGACGGCGCGGACAAGGTCGCTTGCGCTTCTTTGGTGTCTTGGGTGAACGACGGCTCACACTTCACGCCCGACGACATCAGCTTTGCGCTGGATCAACCCGCCGTCGAGAACTACCTGCGCGTCTTCCGCGCGATTTTTGAAAAGTGGGATCACAGTGCGCACTACCGAATGATGATGGGAAGCGCCTACGTTGAAGATCCGATAGTCCAAGCCTCCGAGCACGATGGCACACACTGATCTCTAGCCTGTCGTCCCACCAAGCCTGCCGCCTCGGCTGTGGGACCCAATTGGCGGTTCCACGATGGCTGGGAGGTGGTATTGCGGTCGTCGTGGCGCCGAAGCGGGCGTTACGCTTGCCGTCCTTGCGGCAGCCCGAAGCGAGCTGTCGTCCACGACTGCTGCCGAATTCCTGCCTTGATTGCCGCAATGCTTATATGCAGGAATTCCGCGCCGTAGCCGTGCCTCCTCGATCTTCCGCTTAGGCCCGGTCGACGATGCGAGGTGCGGTCGACATGTGAATGACAGTTGTCTGGGTTCATGCGACGCTCGAACGTCCGCTTCGGTCCGCCTGTCAATGGCCGTAGATGGCCGATTCTCATCAGACGAGCGCCCAAGCCATGACCGCGGAATAGTCGACCCCGGCACTCGAAAAGGAGGGAGTTTTACGTGCTACAGATTTGATTTGCTACACAGCAGTGGTAGCAATCTCTATCTGACAGGGCCTCGCACCTGTCATTCCACTCCCTGAACTACAGGGAGCAGGACCAAACCAAAACAATCATCGCAATCCGGTTGTCGGACAAGGTCCGCAGTGATCGGCGACTCAAAGTCGCCAGCGAGCGCACAGTATGTCAAACACCCGAGCGCAGGAGGCTGGCTGCGAAGAACGCCAGCTCCGCAAAACAAACGGCCCAGCGGGCATCGCCACCCGGGCCGTGCAAACCACGCCGACGCCTACACAACACAGCGTCCGGCCGCCTCAATCAAGCCGGCTCAGAATTCCACCACCGCGAACTCTGCTTTCCCGACGTCGCACAGCGGGCAGCGCCAATCCTCGGGAATCGCGGCGAAGCGCGTACCCGGCGCGATGCCTTCTTCGGGCAGACCCTCTTCCTCGTTGTAGATCCAGCCGCAAATCAGGCAGACCCAGCTTTTGTATTCCGTCACTTCTATTACTTCGCTCACGACGCACTCTTCTTTGGTTCAATGCAATGATCTGCCAAGTCTGCCCCTTTTTTGGGCATGGCGGCGACCCGCAATATTACCGGAATTCGTCAACCGGGCCGTTGTTTGCCCATGCGGCATTGCGGCAATGCGCCCAAGCCGGCTGAAAGGCCCTGGTCACACACACCGTGTATGCTCTGACTCGCAGCCGAGCTTTCGGCCGGCGCGCGCCGGGCGCCCAGCCTGCACTGCGACGATCGACCTCCGGGCGAGCGGTCCAGCAATCGTCGCCGGCATGGCCCGCGCATGATTTCGTTTGGCAAAAAAGGAGAAAAACGATGTTGAAGAACAAATGGTTGGCCGGTTTCGCGTTGGCCGGGTTGCTTGCCGTATCGGGCGTGGCGCAGGCGGAGGGCGTGTCTTTCGTCCAACCGGCGGACGGCGCGAGCGTCACGAATCCCGTACACGTGGTGTTCGGCGTCGACGGCATGAAGATCGCGCCGGCCGGCACGATGACGGAAGGCACCGGCCATCATCATCTGCTGATCGACGGCAAGGCGCTGCCCAAGGGCGAGGTCATTCCCGCCAACGACAAATCGCTGCACTTCGGCAAGGGCCAAACCGAGACCGACGTGACGCTGCCGCCGGGCGATCACACGCTGACGCTGCAATTCGGCGACGGCGCGCATCGTTCTTACGGCCCCGGCATGAGCAAGACCATCACGGTGCACGTCAAGTAAGCCGCCGCGGGACGCGGCCGGCGCGCGAGCAAGCGCCGTCCGGCCGCGCGTTCCCATCCGCGTCATCGGCATGCAGCCGGTTGCATCGGTCCGCATCCGCCCCGCAAGCCGGCCGTTCGGCCTATCTCTTCCGGCATACAGGCACCAGAGCGTGCGCCCGGTACAATGAGCAGTTCCGACTCATCGCTGTCTTCTCCAATTCTCCATGTCGCTTTACACCATTACCGGGGCCCAACTGGCGTTCGGTCACGTCGCGTTGCTCGATCACGCGGATTTCTCTCTCGAAGCGGGCGAGCGCGTCGGCTTGATCGGCCGCAACGGCGCGGGCAAATCGTCGCTGCTGAAAATCGTCGCCGATCTGATGAAACCCGATGACGGCCTCGTCACGCGCCAGCAGAATCAGACCACGGTCTACGTCCCGCAGGAGCCGGAGTTCGATACGGACGACACGGTGTTCGAAGCGGTCGCCGCCGGTCTCACCCACGCCCGCGCGCTGCTCGACGAATACGACGCGGTCGCCAATCAGCTCGCCGACGAGCCCGAAGGCCCGCAACACGACGCGCTGATGGCGCGCATGAACACGCTGCAATCGTCGCTGGATACGGCGGACGCCTGGAACTGGAGCACGCGCGTGGCCACCACGCTGCAGCAGATCGGTCTGAACGGCGAGGCGCGGGTGGGCGCGCTGTCGGGCGGCATGCAAAAACGCGTCGCGTTGGCGCGTGCGCTGGTGGTGCAGCCGGACGTGCTGCTGCTCGACGAGCCGACCAACCACCTCGACTTCGACGGCATCCGCTGGCTCGAGGATCTGCTGGTCTCGCAGCGCGCGGGCCTGCTTTTCATCACCCACGACCGCGCGTTTCTCGACCGCGTCGCCACGCGCATCGTCGAACTGGATCGCGGGCGGCTGCTGTCGTATCCCGGCAATTTCTCGGCGTACCAGACGCGCAAGGCGCAGCAACTGGAAATCGAGCGCGTCGAAAACGACAAGGCCGACAAGCTGCTCGCGCAGGAAGAAGTGTGGATTCGCAAGGGCGTCGAGGCGCGCCGCACGCGCAGCGTCGGCCGGATCGCGCGGCTCGTGCAGATGCGCAACGAACGCGCCGAGCGCCGCAACGTGCAAGGCAACGTCAAGCTCGACGTGGGCCAGGGCGAGAAATCCGGCAAGATCGTCGCCGAATTGACGGACGTCACCAAGCGCTATGGTTCGCGCACGGTGGTCGACACCTTCACGGCCACGGTGATGCGCGGCGACAAGATCGGCTTCGTCGGTCCGAACGGCGCGGGCAAGACCACGCTGCTCAAGATGATCCTCGGCGAATTGCCGCCGGACGAAGGCACGGTGCGCGTCGGCACCAATCTGCAGGTCGCGTATTTCGACCAGATGCGCGCGCAACTCGACCTGGACAAAAGCCTCGCCGACACCATCAGCCCCGGCAGCGAATGGGTCGAGGTGAACGGCCAGAAAAAGCACGTCATGAGCTATCTCGGCGACTTCCTGTTCGCGCCGGAGCGCGCGCGTTCGCCGGTCAAGTCGCTGTCGGGCGGCGAGCGCAACCGTCTGCTGCTCGCGCGTCTGTTCGCGCGACCGGCCAACGTGCTGGTGCTCGACGAACCGACCAACGACCTCGACATTCCCACGCTCGAACTGCTCGAGGAACTGCTCACCGAGTACGACGGCACGGTGCTGCTGGTCAGCCACGACCGCGCGTTTCTCGACAACGTCGCGACCTCCGTGATTGCGTCCGAAGGCGGCGGCAAGTGGCGCGAATATGTCGGCGGCTTTACGGATTGGCAGATCCAGCGCGACCGCTCGCAGCAACTGGCGGCGCAGGACACGCAGAAGGAAGCCGTCAAGGCGGCGCCGAAAGACAGCGCGGCGGGCCGCAATACGCAGCGCGCCGCCAAGCTGTCGTTCAAGGATCAGCGCGAACTCGACGCGCTGCCGGAAAAAATCGCCGCGCTCGAAGCGGAGCAGAAAACCATCGGCGCGCAGCTCGAAGACGGTTCGGTCTTCGCGAAAGACCCGCAGGAAGGCACCCGTCTGACCGAACGGTATGCCGCTATCGACGAGGAACTGCTGATCGCGCTGGAACGCTGGGACGAGCTGGAAAAGAAGCGCAAGTAACGCGCGGGGGGCGCGCCGCCCCTTGTCCAGACGGCCAATCCCACGTCTGGCGAATTGCCGCCTGTTTCGAAATCAGTAAAATACCCCGCGAACAGGCTTCCCCCGGCGTTCGCACCGGCGTTGACGTTGGCCGGCCGTGAGGCCGGCTATGCGCCGCCGTTGAGCGCGCCAGCCGGAGGCCACGCGACAAAACAGCTTGCCCGCATCGCGGGCACCCCACCTAACCCCGTTGTTTCGTTTCGCTTTTTTAGAAAACTCAACGCATTGTCCACGGACCTGTCCACAGGCGCTGTGGACAACGATGAACCGACGCACCCGAGCAATCATGTCTACGAAAAAGCCAAACGCCGCATATAGCGAAGCGTCGATCAAGGTGTTGAAGGGTCTCGAGCCGGTCAAGCAACGGCCCGGCATGTACACCCGCACCGAAAATCCGCTGCACATCATTCAGGAAGTCATCGACAACGCGTCGGACGAAGCCTTGGGCGGCTACGGCCGGCAAATCACGGTCACGCTGCACGCGGACCATTCGGTCTCGGTCGAGGACGACGGCCGCGGCATTCCGTTCGGCCTGCATCCCGAAGAAGGCGTGCCGGTCGTCGAAATCGTCTACACGCGCCTGCACGCGGGCGGCAAGTTCGATAAAGCCGCCGGCGGCGCGTACACGTTTTCGGGCGGCCTGCACGGCGTCGGCGTGTCGGTCACCAACGCGCTGTCCACGCGCCTCGACGTCACCGTGTGGCGCGACGGCAAGGTCGCCGACCTGAGTTTCGCCAATGGCGACGTCGCCAAGGAACTCACGGTGCGGCCCGCCGCGAAGGGCGAGAAGAAGTCCGGCACGCGCGTCACCGCGTGGGCCAATCCGAAGTACTTCGATTCGCCGAACCTGCCGCTCGGCGAATTGCAACGTCTGCTGCGCTCGAAAGCGGTGCTGCTGCCGGGCGTGGAAGTCACGTTGATCAACGAGAAAACCGGCGAGCAGCAGACGTGGAAATACGAAGACGGTCTGCGCGGCTATCTGCTCGAAGGCATGAACGGCAGCGATCTGCTGATTCCGCTGTTCCAGGGCGAACGCTACGCGGAAAACTCGCGCGCGAACGAAGAGACGTTCGCGGAAGGCGAGGGCGCCGCCTGGGTCGTTGCGTGGAGCGAGGAAGGCACGCTCATGCGCGAGTCCTACGTCAACCTGATTCCGACGCCCGCGGGCGGCACGCACGAAGCGGGCTTGCGCGACGGTCTTTACCAGGCGGTGAAGAGCTTCGTCGAGTTGCACAACCTGCAGCCGAAGGGCGTGAAGCTGCTTGCCGAAGACGTATTCGCGCGCGTGTCGTTCGTGCTGTCCGCGAAGGTGCTTGATCCGCAGTTCCAAGGGCAGATCAAGGAGCGGCTGAATAGCCGCGACGCGGTAAAGCTCGTGTCGTCGTTTGCGCGTCCGGCGCTCGAACTGTGGTTGAACCAGCACGTCGAGCACGGCAAGAAACTCGCGGAGCTCGTCATCAAGCAGGCGCAAGCCCGCACGCGCGCCGGGCAGAAAGTCGAGAAGCGCAAGAGTTCGGGCGTCGCCGTGTTGCCGGGCAAGCTGACCGATTGCGAGTCGACGGAAATCGGCCGCAACGAACTGTTTCTGGTCGAGGGCGACTCGGCGGGCGGCTCCGCGAAGATGGGCCGCGACAAGGAATACCAGGCTATCCTGCCGCTGCGCGGCAAGGTGCTGAACACATGGGAAACCGAGCGTGACCGGCTGTTCGCGAACAACGAGGTGCACGACATTTCGGTGGCGATCGGCGTCGATCCCCATAGCCCGGATGACAAGGTCGATCTGTCGAATCTGCGCTACGGCAAGATCTGCATTCTCTCGGACGCCGACGTCGACGGTTCGCACATTCAGGTGCTCCTGCTCACGCTGTTCTTCAAGCATTTCCCGCAGTTGATCGAGCGCGGGCATGTGTGTGTCGCGCGTCCGCCGCTGTTTCGCGTCGACGCGCCGGCGCGCGGCAAGAAGCCGGCGCAGAAGCTCTACGCGCTCGACGAGGGCGAACTCGAGGCGATCCTCGACAAGCTGCGCAAGGACGGCGTGCGCGATACCCAGTGGTCGATCAGCCGCTTCAAGGGCCTCGGCGAAATGAGCGCGGAACAGTTGTGGGACACCACGATGAACCCCGACACGCGCCGCCTCACGCCGGTGGCGCTCGGCGAGCTCGACTACGACGCCACGGTCGCGCGCATGACCATGCTGATGGGCAAGGGCGAAGCGTCGTCGCGGCGCAGTTGGCTGGAAGAAAAAGGCAACGAAGTGGAAGCGGACATCTGAGCGTTGTCGCAGCGCTCCACCTTCGCACGAAAACTTCACGCCAAACACCGATACGGAATCTAGATGGACGACGACAACACGCTTGATCTTTTCACCGAGCCGCCGCCTCCGGAAGGCGACTTCCTGACGCTCGGCAATTACGCGGAACGCGCGTACCTCGACTACGCGGTGAGCGTGGTCAAGGGCCGCGCGCTGCCGGATGTATGCGACGGCCAGAAGCCGGTGCAGCGCCGCATCCTGTACGCGATGAACGAGATGGGCCTCGGCGACAACGCGAAGCCGGTCAAGTCGGCGCGCGTGGTCGGCGACGTGCTCGGCAAGTATCACCCGCACGGCGACCAGTCGGCATACGACGCGCTGGTGCGTCTCGCCCAAGATTTTTCGATGCGCTATCCGCTGATCGACGGCCAGGGCAACTTCGGTTCGCGCGACGGCGACGGCGCGGCGGCGATGCGCTACACCGAGGCGCGTCTCACGCCGATCGCCAAACTGCTGCTCGACGAGATCGACCAGGGCACGGTCGATTTCATGCCGAACTACGACGGCTCGTCACAGGAACCGAGGCTGTTGCCCGGCCGCCTGCCGTTCGTGTTGCTGAACGGCGCCTCCGGCATTGCGGTGGGACTCGCGACGGAAATCCCCTCGCACAATCTGCGCGAAGTCGCGGCGGCGGCGGTTGCGATGATCCGCAATCCGAAGATCCAGCACGCCGAGTTGATGCAGCACATCGCCGGGCCCGACTTCCCCGGCGGCGGCCAGATCATTTCGAGCGAAGCCGAAATTTCCGCCGCCTATGAAACCGGCCGCGGCAGCCTGAAGGTGCGCGCCCGCTGGAAGATCGAGGAACTCGCGCGCGGGCAGTGGCAACTCGTGATCACCGAACTGCCGCCGAATACGGCCACGCAGAAGGTGCTCGAGGAAATCGAAGAACAGACCAACCCGAAAATCAAGCTCGGCAAGAAGGCGCTCACGCCCGAACAACTTCAGACCAGGCAGACCATGCTCGGCTTGCTCGACGCGGTGCGCGACGAGTCGGGCCGCGATGCGCCGGTGCGCCTGGTCTTCGAGCCGAAGTCGAGCCGCATCGATCAGACGGAGTTCGTCAATTCACTGCTCGCGCATACCAGCCTCGAATCGAATGCGTCGCTCAACATGGTGATGGTGGGCGGCGACGGCCGGCCGCGTCAGAAGGGCTTGAGCGAAGTCCTGCACGAGTGGATCGCGTTCCGCTTCGCGACGGTCACGCGCCGCACGCGTCATCGTTTGCAAAAGGTCGACGACCGGATTCACATCCTCGAAGGCCGGATGATCGTCTTTTTGAACATCGACAAAGTCATCCGCATCATTCGTGAATCCGACGAACCGAAGGTCGCGTTGATGGCCGCGTTCGGCTTGTCCGATCGCCAGGCCGAGGACATTCTCGAAATCCGCTTGCGTCAATTGGCGCGGCTCGAGAAGATCAAGATCGAAAAGGAACTGTCCGAGTTGCGCGACGAGAAGGCCAGGCTCGAGGAACTGCTCGGCAGTGAATCGGCAATGAAGCGCCTGCTCATCAGGGAAATCGAAGCCGACGCGAAGCAATACGGCGACGAGCGCCGCACGCTGATCCAGCAGGAAAAGCGCGCGACGTTCGAAGCGCGCGTGGTCGACGAACCGGTTACCGTGGTGGTGTCGCAGAAGGGTTGGGTGCGCGCGCTGAAGGGCCACGGCCTGGACACGGCCGGCTTCACGTTCAAGGCCGGCGACGGTCTTTATGCGGCGTTCCAATGCCGCACGCCGGATACGCTGGTCGCGTGGGGCAGCAATGGCCGCGTGTATTCGGTGGCGGTGGCGCTGCTGCCGGGCGGCCGGGGCGACGGCGTGCCGGTCACGTCGTTGATCGAACTCGAGTCCGGCAGCCATCTGATGCATTACTACGCGGCTGCCGCGGATCAGGCGCTGCTGCTCGCGTCGAGCAATGGCTTTGGCTTTATCGCCAGGGTCGGCGATATGGTGAGCCGCGTGAAGGCGGGCAAGTCGTTCATGACGATCGACGCCGGCGCCGCGCCGCTCGCACCGATGCCGATGCTGCCGGACGCCACGCACATAGCGTGTCTATCGTCGGGCGGGCGTGTGCTGGTGTTCGGTCTCGACGAAATGAAGACGCTCTCGGGCGGCGGACGCGGCGTCACGCTGATGGGGCTCGACGACAAGGAAACGCTGTCGCAGGCGCTGGCGATCAACCATGCGGGTGTCATGCTGATTGGTACGCGCCGCGGCGGCCGTCTCGACGAAGAGAAGCTGAGCGGGGCGGCGCTCACACCGCATATCGGCAAGCGGGCGCGCAAGGGGCGCACGCCCGAGAGCAAGCTGAAGCTCGAGGGAATGCGTCCGGTGCTGGCCGCGTGACATAAGCGCGTGACGTAACGTAAAACGCAGCGCGAAACGCGGCGTAAAACGCAGCAACGCGGCGCGCGCCACGACACATCGAGCGCGCGCCGTGCGCAGTGGAATTTCGAGGGCAACGCGTCGCCGTATCGCGGCGCGCTGCATTAAAACTAGAAAGAATGTCAGAACGCCATCGGCGCAGGAACTGCACACATAGCGTGCGGTCGAACGCGCTCAGTAGCCGCTGCTAATAGCATTCGGCATAAGCGGTATGGCGTCGTCGGCAGAGGAAAACAACATGAACAAGGCTATCGAACTCGCGCTCTTTCTGCATCTGCTCGCGGTTGCAGTGTGGGTCGGCGGAATGGTGTTCGCACATTTCTGTTTGCGTCCGGCCATTGCCGATCTATCGCCGCAATTGCGCCTGCCTCTGTGGGAATCGGTGTTCGGCCGCTTCTTCAACTGGGTCGCCGCGTCGGTGCTGGTGATTCTCCTCACGGGCGGTTTCCTGCTGATGCAATTCGGCGGCGGTCGCGCAACCTGGCCGCTGCATGCAATGGCCGGCATCGGCATCGTGATGATGCTGATCTTCGGCCACATCCGCTTCGCTGTGTTTCCGCGCATTCGTCGCGCGGTGCAGGCGCAAAAATGGCCGGACGGCGCGCAGGCGGTCGGCACGATCCGGCGCCTCGTGCTGATCAATATCGTGCTGGGCGTGGTGACGATCGGCGTCGCGGTGCTCTCGCGCGGATTCTGAGCGGCGCGGCCGCCGCGGCCGCCGCTGCCTCAGTGCAGCGCGCCGTGGGCAAGCCACAAGCCACACGCCGCGGCCACCGTGCCGTACACCGCGTACACCGGCAGCTTGAGCTTCGCGAAGCAGATGCCGGAGAAGAGCGCGGTCAGCAGATAAACCGGTTCGAGCGGTACACGTACCGCGATGCGCAACACGGCCACCGCGAGGAACGCCGTCGTGACCGCGCGCAAGATCCGCATGCCATGCTCGAAACGCGGATTGGCCTTCAACTGATGCAGATGCCGTTGCGCCACCACCACGAGGCATCCCGACGGCACGAATAGCGCCAGCGTTGCAATCAGGGCGCCCGCCCAGCCGTCCACCAGATAGCCGAAGAACGGCACCACGTTCAGAAGCGGGCCAGGCGAAAGCGGCGACAGCGAAAACGCCAGGGTGAAGTCGTTATCCGATATGCCGATCGCCGGCGTGACGAACAAGGTCTTGAGCACGGGCAACGCCGAAAAGCCGCCGCCGAACAAGGTCATGCCGGCGCCGGCCAGCCGCGGCCACAGCAGCGCCAGTTCATAGCGATGCGGCAGCGGCAGCGCGAACAGCACCAGGAACACGGAGAGCGACGCCAGCACTTGCCAGTCGCCGCGTGCGAGCGACACGACAATGTGGCTATCGCGAACCGGGCTCGCGATCCAGCCCGTACCGAACGCCGCGCCGAGCATCAAGACGTAAGCGGCGGGACTGCGCGCATAGAAAAGCGCCACGCAACCCAGCACCGCCGCGCTCCATTCGAGCTTGCCGCGCACCAGCGCGCGCATCTGTTTGAACCAGGTGATCGCGATCAACGTGGCCAGCACCACGCTGAAGTGATTCAGCAAGATTTGCGACGAGGCGGCGCGCACGAGCGGCGTGCGATAGAAGATCGCGAACAGCGTCATCAGCGTGAAAAAAGGCAGCACGCTCGCGATGCCCGCCACCCACGCGCCGGCGCGTCCGCGCAGCGCGTGCCCGAGCTGCACGGCGACGTTGCAGCCCACCGGCCCCGGCACCATCCAGGCGAGCGCGATCAGGTCGGAGAAGGCGACGCGCGAGAGCCTGCCTTCACGTTCGACATAGTGGTTTTCGAGTTGCGCCATGAGCGCGAGTCCGCCCCATGACAACGCCGACAGGCCGAACACGACCCGAAATAGCGTCCATAGCGGTTCCCGGTTTCCTCGTCTCGCGGCATCTTGGCTCGTTATCGTCTGCATGGTGCCGCGGGGGCCTTGGTCAAGGACCCCCGCCCTGTTGAATCGTTGTTGTATTGATGCGGCCGGCTACGCGCGGTGACGCGCTACGCCGTGCATGTAGCGGTTCTACTGCGTTACGGCTCAGTTGCTGGTGCTCGGCACGCTGCTCGCGCTGTCGGTTGCATGCGCGGGGCGGCGTACCGTCTGGCCGCATACGCCGAAGCGTTCGAGCAGCGCCGCAATGGCGTCCACCGGCACCGGGCGCGAGAACAGGAAGCCCTGCGCCTCGATATGGCCGAGCGCGGCGAGCCATGCAATCTGCTCTTCGGTCTCCGTGCCTTCGACCACCACCGTCAGCCCGAGCGAGCGCGCCAGATTGACGATCGCGGTCACCATCACGCAGACGCTGCGGTCGCCCGGAATGGCCTGGATAAACGAGCGGTCCACTTTCAGCGTGTCCACGGAGAAGCGGTTCAGGTACGAGAGCGACGAATAGCCGGTGCCGAAGTCGTCGAGCGCGATTCGCACGCCGAGGCGCTTCAACGCGAAGATTTTCTCGGAGACGAGTTCGGGGTATTCCATCATCGCCGTTTCGGTGATCTCGAGTTCGAGGCGGCGCGCGGAGATGCCGCTTTCCTCGATGGCATGCGAGATGGTCTCGTACAGATCGCCGCGCCAGAATTGCACCGCCGAAATGTTCACCGCGAGCGACAGCGTGTCGTAGCCCTGTTGCTGCCACTGCGCGAGTTGACGGCACGCGGTCTCGATCACGAAGTCGCCGATCGGCACGATCAGGCCGGTCGATTCGGCAACCGGAATGAATTCGTTCGCCGGAATCAAACCATGCTGCGGATGATTCCAGCGCACCAGCGCCTCGAAGCCGGTAATGCAGCGGCGCGTGAGATCGATCTTCGGCTGATAGGCGAGAAACAGTTGCCCTTCGGCGAGCGCGACGCGCAGTTGCTGTTCCCACTTCATCAGATGGTCCGCGCGGTGTGACAGTTGCGGCGAATAGAACTGGTAGCAGTTCTTGCCCGCGTCCTTCGCGCTGTACATCGCGAGGTCGGCCTTTTTCAGCAGGTCGATCTCGCTTTCATTGGCGACCGAATAAAGCGCGATGCCGATGCTCGCATGCAGCACGAACGAACTGCCGCGCACCTCGAACGGCTTGGCGAACGCTTCGGCGGCGGCCTCGGCGAGCGCCACCGCGCGCTTCTCGACATCGTCGCCCTTGATCACGACGACGAACTCGTCGCCGCCGATACGGCTCAACGCGCCGCCCGAAGCGCCGCCGTCGCCGACCGCGGTGGCGAGTCGCGAGGCCGTCATTTGCAGCACGATGTCGCCGGCGTTGTGGCCGAGCGTGTCGTTGACGGTCTTGAAGTTGTCGAGGTCGATGAAGAGAATCGCGAGGCGGCCGAGATTGGCGGGCTGCGCCACGTCGTGCCGCAGCGTTTGCAGCGTGGCATAGCGGTTGCGCAGGCCGGTCAGCAGATCGTATTCGACCAGATGCGTCATCTCGCGCTCGCGGCCGAGCAGCTTGCCGATCAGACCCGTGGCCACCGCGAAGAAGCTCAGCATGGCGAGCGAGATGAAGCCCGCCATCAACAGATAGACGTTGCGCGTGTGGTTGTAGTCGGCGAATTCCTCGGCTTGCGAAAGGCCGACCAGCACGCCGAGCGGATAGCCGTCGATATGCCGGTACGACACGATGCGCGTGACGTTGTCGATCGAGTCGACGTAGGTGCCCGACACATGTTCCGAGGTCGGATACGAGCCGCTCGCCGAGAACGCGCCGTTGGCGGAGACGACGCTGCCGGTGCGCCGCGCGAGCACCGCGCCGTTGTCCGAGATCACGGCGATCACGCCTTCGCGTCCAATGGCCGCGTTGTTGTAGAAGTCGCTGGTGAAATAGC
Organism: Paraburkholderia sp. DD10; assembly: GCF_049177125.1. Lineage (NCBI taxonomy): Bacteria > Pseudomonadati > Pseudomonadota > Betaproteobacteria > Burkholderiales > Burkholderiaceae > Paraburkholderia > Paraburkholderia sp. DD10. Next base: position 306,163 of record NZ_CP185393.1, read on the forward strand.
TCGGGTCCTCCGACACCACCACCACGCCCGCGAACGAGCCATCCGGATGATTCAGACGCCGGGTCATCTGCAAGGTCCAATGGCCGGACACGCGGCCGAGCACCGGTTTGCTGATGAACAACTGGTCGTCGTTTTCGTGTTCGTGGACCTTGAAGTGTTCGCGGTCCGACAGGTCGATGCGCTTGGGGTTGAGCTCGGCCGTGTTTGCAATCAACGTGCCGTGTTCATCGATCAGCGACACCTGCACCAGGGTCTCGCTTTGCACCACGCCTTTTTCGACCGTGCTCGCGAGATCGAAGCTATGTGGGGTTTTCTCGAACTCGTATTTGACGAAGCGGGTGATCTGATCGACCTGGTGAATCGCCTTCACGGTGTGCTGTTCGAGCGCCGCCGAGAGAATCGCGGCGGAGGCCATCGCCTCACGATACGTGGCTTCTTTTTCGACCGACAGGCGCGCGAAGATCACGGTCCACAGCAAAATCAGCACCAGCACGCCTAGCGCGGGAATGGCGAGCAGCGCGCGGCGGCGCGACACCGCGGGGTCGCGCCGAGGTTTGGTTTCGGTGTGGTCGGAGAAGCGGGATTTGCTCATTGCGCGGCCCGTGCAAGGCTGCCGGCCGTTTGCGAACGCGCGGACATCGACTGCGCTGATTTCATGGTTGGCTGCATGGTCACCAAGGCGCCGGGACTGCTGCGCAGGAAGAAGGGGCGTGGCGTCGTGCCTGACCATCCGCAGGTCGTCGGGAACGTTTCGATATTACTTAATGCCACTGGATTAAGGAAGCTTCCTCGCATCGGGTATACGCGCGCCGGGCAGGTCGTTTTCCCCGGCTGGACGCCTGGCCGGCTTGCTCGGCTCAAGGGCAGCCGCCCAGCGGTCATGTTCGGGCATTTCATCGGATCGGGTGTTCCGGCGTTTCAGATATTCAGGGTATTGGCACGCATCTGGCAAGCCTTTCATGATGCGAAGCGCATTAGTCGTGCAAACGATGTGGCGTTTGTGGTCAGGGCGCGGCGGCGGCGCGCCGAACCTGGATGCTCGAAGCCTCGCGCCTTGCGCACAGTCCACGAGCGTCGCGGCCCGCGCCGTTCATCCCAGGCGGCACGTGCCATCGACGATCGTGGCTGAGGAGCCGCCGATCCATGTCTTGCCGTTTGCGTCGTCGTAGTGCACCGACACCTTGCCCGCGCGGCCCAGCACGGTGCCCTGGCGAGCGGTATAGCGCGTGCCAGGGCGCAACTGCTGGGCGCTCAGCAAGCCGGCGAGCGCGGCATTGGCGCTGCCTGTCACCGGATCCTCGCCGACGCCGAAGCTGCCGCCCGCCATCAGGCAGCGCACCTCGAAGGTGGCCGGATCGCCTACCTCGTGCGGGCCGTAGACGGCGACGCCGTGGGTATCGACCGAATGCACGATCTCGGCGAGCGCGGCGGCGTCGGGTTCGAGCGCGAGGCAATCGCGCGCCGATTTGAGGCGCACCACGAGCCACGGCGCACCATTGTCGACCGCGCAGGGCGGTGCGCTGAAGTCGATCGCATTGCTACGCAAGGCCGCGGACAACGCGGCGTAGCGCGCCTCGGCAAGCGGCGTGACGCGCGCGGGCGGCGCGGCAAAGGCCCAGGCGCTGTTGTCCTCGCCGGCCGATCCGGCTAGCGCCTTCAATTCGACGAGCCCCACGCCGCATTGCTGCACCAGCTTGCCGGCCTGCTTCGGCTGATAGCCGCTTTCGAGCAGCGCATGCGCGGAGCCGAGCGTCGGATGGCCGGCGAACGGCAGTTCGCCCTGCGTGGTGAAGATCCGCACGCGATAGTCGGCGGCCGGGTCTGTCGGTTTCAACAGGAAGGTCGTTTCGGAGAGATTGGTCCAGTGCGCGATGGCTTGCATCTGGTCCGCGTCGAGCGCATCGGCATCGAACACGACGGCGAGCGGATTGCCTTTGAACGGCACCGACGTGAACACGTCGACCTGTTTGAAGCGAACGGTGTTGAGGAGCATCGGGCGCGATCCGGCGAAGCCGGCAGATGGCTATGGTTCGCGGATTCTATCCGTTGATGAAGGAACGATCCACCTCGCCACAAATGCGGAACGCGCCGCGGGTGGCCACCACCTCGCGACGCGTTTTTTTACAGCTTGTCCGATGGGCCGGCTACCGGTCCGAGCCGGTTTTCTTATGCCGTCCGGCCGGTCGAGCGTTTACTCCACTTCGGCGATCATCTCGATCTCGACGCATGCGCCAAGCGGAATCTGCGCCACGCCGAATGCCGAGCGCGCATGCTTGCCGCGCTCGCCGAACACGTCGGCGATCAATTCAGACGCGCCGTTGGTGACGAGATGCTGCTCGGTGAATTCCAGCGTCGAGTTGACGAGGCTCATCAGCTTGACGATGCGCGTGACGCGATTCAGATCGCCGACGTGCGCGTGCAGGGTGGCGAGCAGGTCGACGGCGATCGAGCGTGCCGCGGCCTTGCCTTCCTCGGTGCTGAGCGTGGCGCCGAGCTTGCCGGCCCATACCTTGCCGTCTTTCTTCGCGATGTGCCCGGACAGGTACACCGTGTTGCCGCTTTGCGCGCTCATCACATAGGCCGCTGCCGGCGCGCCCGCGCTCGGCAATTCAATGCCCAGTTCCTTGAGCTTGTCGTACACATTCGTTTGAGCCATGTCGTGTCCTTGTTCGGTAGTGGAATCGGGTAACGCGGGAGGCGCGGCCTCCGGTTGTTTAGATCTTCGCGCGGATCAGCGCGGCGAGACGCGACACGCCTTCGTCGATTCGTGCCGGCGGCACCGTGACGAAGGACAGACGCAGCGTATTGTGCTGCGCCTCGTTTGCAAAGAACGGACCACCCGGCACGAACGCGACGTTCTGCGCGACGGCTTCCGCCAGCAGCTTCATGCTGTCGATTTGCGCGGGCAGATTCACCCAGATGAACATGCCGCCTTCCGGACGGTTCCAGCTCACGCCCTCGGGCATATAGCGTTCGAGCGACGCGAGCATGGCCGCGCATTGAGCGCGATACAGCTCGCGAATGGTGGGCACATGCGTGTCGAGGAAGCCGTCCTTGATCACTTCGTACACGATGCGCTGCGTGAAGCTCGGCGTGTGAAGATCGGTGGCCTGCTTGGCCTGCACGAGTTTGAAGATCAACTCTTCGGGCGCGATGATGTAGCCGACCCGCAGACCCGGCGCCAGCACCTTCGAGAACGAACCGAGGTGGACGATATGGTCCGGCGCCATCGACAGCATGGTGGGCAGCGGCTCGCCCGCGTAGTCGAGCGCGCCGTAGGGATCGTCTTCGATCACCGGGAACGGCGCGGTCTTCGCGAACTCGGCGAGCGCGCGGCGGCGTTCCACCGGCAGGCGGCGGCCCGTCGGATTCTGGAAGTTCGGCTGCGCGTACAACAGGCGCGCTCCGGCGGTCAGTTCGGGCGTGAGCGTTTCGGGGATCAGGCCTTGTTCGTCGGTCGGCACCTGCACGTAGCGCGGCTCGTACATCGAGAACGATTGCAGCGCGCCGAGGTAGGTCGGCGTTTCGACCAGCACCGGGCTGTCCGGGCACACCAGCACCTTGCCGAGCAGATCCAGCGCTTGCTGCGAGCCGGTCGTGATCAGCACCTGCGTGGGACGAATCTGCGCGCCGTTCACCGAATAGCGCCGCGCGACCCATTCACGCAACGGCAGATAGCCCTCCGTCGCGCTGTATTGCAGCGCCGCGGCGGGCGCGTCGCGCAGAATGCGGTCGGACGCTTCGCGCATGCGTTCGGCCGGGAAGGTGGCCGGCGAGGGCAGGCCGCCCGCGAACGAAATGACTTCGGGCCGTTCCGTGACCTTCAGGATCTCGCGGATCGCCGAGCTCGTGAGCTTGCGTGCGCGCTCGGACAGTTGCCACGTGGGGGCTTTCAAGTCGCTTTGGTCCATGGTTTCCTCTGCTGGTGTCTCTGGAACCGTTCAAAACTTCGATTATCGCGCGAGTCGACGACCCGCGCGCGCTGCTTATGCAAGGGTCCGCGGACCGTCGGGCGTGTCGAACTCCGCGCTCAACGCCGGCGCGCCGTCGGTCGGCCGCAGTTCGATCAGATGCGCCGCGCCCAGCCAACGCAACTGCGCCGCCACCGTGTCGGCCTGGGGATGCGCGGCTTTCAGGGCCTTCAACGCAATGCCGGTTTCCGGCAAGACCGCCGACGGATGCCGCGGCGTATCCCATTGGATCAGCGAGGGCAGCACGCCGTCGCCCGCGCTTTGCCAGCCGGGGAACGCGCCGTCGTCGGGCACGGACAGGCCCCATGTGAAATCGCCGCGCGTCATCGGCACGATCGGCGGAATGCGCTGCGGATACTGCGCTTGCCACGTCGAAAGGCGTTTCGGCCGATCGACCCGAGCGACCCAGTGCGACAGGTACGGCCCTTTTTCGAGCCGCGCGTGGGTCGCCGGGTCGTCGAGGGCGAACAGGCGGGCGCGCGGCGCGGCGCCGTCGGCGGGTTCGGCGGCCTGCGGATCGGCTGCGATCACCTCCAGGTACACGCCGCCCCACAGGTTCAACAGGCGGTTGTGCGTGCGCATCAGCGGATGCGCGCCGCCGCCGGACGGTGCGATGCCGAGCGTGTCGGCGACGTACTGCGTGCCCTCGTCGAGGGTACGGGCGGAAATCACGAGATGGTCGAGCTGGAGCGGATGAGCAGTCATGACGGATCGAGCAACGGTTTTCTGCGGTGAGCCGGAGCGGGCCGGGTGTGGCGGTGGCGCTGCCGGGGTCGTAAGCATAACCGTTTGCCGGATCGGCGGGCCATGCGGATGGGGTTCGGAGCCGCCCGGACCTGATCGGCCCGCGAGCGGTGGTGTGCCGCGAAGTGTCGTTGCAGCCGCTCCGGTCATCCTTCTTTCATCTCGAATGTAGCGGCGCTGACCTGCACAGTAACGGTACAATCGCTTCGATACTATTCGGTACAGTTGGAGCTCGTCATGTCCGTCCCGCTTGCCCAGATTCCCGCCCCGCACGACACCGCCTCGCTGACGCTGGTCGAGCAGCTCGTGCAGTGGGCCCGCCGCCGCATCGAGGAGCGCGTGTTCCGCCCCGGCATGCGCATGCCGTCGATCCGCAAGCTCGCGCTCGACAAAGGCGTGTCGCGCTTCACCGTGGTGGAGGCCTACGAGCGGCTGGTGGCGCAAGGGTTTCTGGAGTCGCGGCGCGGTTCCGGCTTCTACGTGCGCGAGCGGCTCGCCGGCGCGGCATCCGCCGAGATTCACCGGATCGCCGAAGCCGCGCCCGCGCCGGCCACGATCGACGTCGTCTGGCTGCTGCGCAATATGCTGCATACCGGCGCGCGCCCCGAGCGCAGTCCGGGGCTGGGCTATCTGCCGGCACGCTGGCTCGACGGCGACCTGATCACCAACGCGCTGCGCACGTTGGGCCGGCAGAGCGGCGCGCAGATGCTCGGCATCGGCACGCCGCAGGGGTTTTTGCCGTTGCGCCAGCAGTTGCAGACGCGGCTGGAGGAGCTGGAGATCGGCGCGTCGCCCGACCAGATCGTGATGGTGTCCGGCATCACGCAGGCGATCGACCTGATTTCGCGCATCTACGTGAAGGCGGGCGATGCGGTGATCGTCGGCGATCCGGCCTGGTTCCAGATGTTCGGGCGCTTCGCGTCGCAGGGCGCGCGGCTCGTCGGCATGCCGTATACGCCGGACGGCCCCGACCTCGACGCGCTCGAATCGCTGGTGCAAACCTGGCGGCCGAAGATGCTGGTGATCAATTCGGTGCTGCAGAACCCGACCGGCACGTCGCTCACGGCGGCGCAGGCGTTTCGCATCCTGCGCCTCGCCGAAGCCTATGACTTCATCGTCGTCGAGGACGATATTTACGGCGATCTCTGCCCGCCGAGTTATCCCGGCACGCGCCTCGCGAGCCTCGATCAGCTCAAGCGCGTGATCTATCTCGGCAGCTTTTCGAAGACGCTCGCGCCGAATCTGCGCGTCGGTTTCATCGCGTGCGCGCCGGAGGTGGCGCGGGCGGTCAGCGATCAGAAGATGCTGGTCGGCATGACGAGCCCCGAGCTGAACGAGCGCGTGCTCTACAAGATCCTCACCGAAGGCCATTACCGGCGGCATGTGGAGCGCTTGCGCGCGCGGCTCGACGGGGTGCGAGAAAAGTCGGTGCGGATGCTGGAGAAGACCGGCCTGAAGCTATTCCTCACGCCCACCGCGGGCATGTTTTTGTGGGCCGACACCGGCGTGGACGCCGGCGCGCTGGCCGCCGCCGGCCACGAAGCCGGTTTTCTGCTGACGCCGGGGAGCCTTTTTTCGCCGCAGCAGTCGCCCACGACGTGGATGCGCTTCAATATCGCCAACTGCGGCGATCCCGAACTGGCGACCTTTCTGTGCCGCTATCTCGACGGCGTCGCGCGCCGCGCCTCTTGAAACCGCGCCGGGTCGCCCCCAGCTAGACGGACGATCCGGCGGCCGGCGCCCCCAGGCGTTGCTGGTTTCGCGCCACGCCCGACCCGAACCCCATTCGCAACAGAGAGGAAGTCCGACCATGGCACAAGAAACCATGAGCTTTCAGGCAGAAGTGAAACAGCTTCTGCACCTGATGATCCATTCGCTGTACAGCAACAAGGAGATCTTTCTGCGCGAGCTGATTTCGAACGCGTCCGACGCGGCCGACAAGCTGCGCTTCGAAGCGATCGAAAACAACGCGCTGTACGAGAGCGATCCGAATCTGCGCATTCGCGTCTCGTACGACAAGGCCGCGCGCACCGTCACGATCGACGACAACGGCATCGGCATGAGCCGCGACGAAGCGATCGCGCACCTCGGCACGATCGCGCGCTCGGGCACCAAGGAATTCTTCGGCAAGCTCTCCGGCGACCAGCAGAAAGACGCGGCGCTGATCGGCCAGTTCGGCGTGGGCTTCTATTCGGGCTTCATCGTCGCGGACAAGATCACGGTGGAAACGCGCCGCGCCGGTTTGCCGGCCGCCGAGGGCGTGCGCTGGCAAAGCGCGGGCGAGGGCGATTTCGCCGTCGAGCAGATCGAACGCGCCGCGCGCGGCACGACCATCACGCTGCATCTGCGTGCCGATGAAGACGAACTGCTGTCGTCGCCTCGTCTGAAGTCGATCATTCAGCGGTATTCGGATCACGTCGCGCTGCCGATCCTGATGAAGAAGGAAGAATGGGACGCGGAAAAGAGCGAGATGGTCACGAAGGACGAGGACGAGACCGTCAATCAGGCGAGCGCGCTCTGGACCCGTTCGAAGAACGACATCACCGACGAGCAGTACAAGCTGTTCTATCAGCACCTCTCGCACGATCATCAGGATCCGCTCACGTGGACGCATAACCGCGTCGAGGGCCGCAGCGAGTACACGCAATTGCTGTACGTGCCGAGCCACGCGCCATTCGACATGTGGAACCGCGATCATCGCGGCGGTCTGAAGCTGTACGTGAAGCGCGTGTTCATCATGGACGACGCGGAGCAACTGCTGCCCGCCTATCTGCGGTTCGTGAAGGGCGTGGTCGATTCGAGCGATCTGCCGCTCAACGTGTCGCGCGAAATCCTGCAGGAAAGCCGCGACGTGAAGGCGATCCGCGAGGGCGTGACCAAGCGCGCGCTGTCGATGCTCGAGGATCTGGCCCATTCGGATAACGACGCCGATAAGGAAAAATACGCCGGCTTCTGGAAGGAATTCGGCCAGGTGCTGAAGGAAGGCGTCGGCGAGGACTTCGCCAACCGCGAGCGCGTTGCGAAGCTCCTGCGCTTCGCGTCGACGCATACCGAGTCGCCGGAGCAGACCGTGTCGCTCGCCGATTACGTCGCGCGCATGAAGCCCGAGCAAACCAAGATCTACTACGTGACCGCCGACACCTGGCAGGCCGCGACCCATAGCCCGCATCTCGAAGTGTTCCGCAAGAAGGGCGTGGAAGTCTTGCTGCTGACCGATCGCGTGGACGAGTGGATGCTGTCGTTCCTCAACGAATTCGACGGCAAGCCGCTGCAAAGCGTCGCGCGCGGCGATCTCGATCTGGGCGCGTTGAACGACGAGGAAAAGCAGGCGCAGGAGAAGGTCGGCGAGGAGTTCAAGCCGCTCGTCGAGAAGATGAAGGAAGCGCTCAAGGACAAGGCCAAGGACGTGCGCCTGACGTTCCGCCTGACCGATTCGCCCTCATGCCTCGTCGCCGACGACGGCGAAATGAGCGGCTACCTGCAACGCATGCTGAAGGCCGCGGGGCAGCAAGCGCCGTCGTTCCATCCGATTCTCGAAGTGAATCCCGAGCATGCGCTGGTGAAGGGCTTGCAGGCGGACGGCGCGAATTTCGACGACTGGTGTCATCTGCTGTTCGACCAGGCCTTGCTGGCCGAAGGCGGTGCGCTGGAAGATCCGGCGAGCTTCGTGAAGCGCACCAATGCGTTGTTGCTGGCGCGCGCGAGTTGAGGGTGCGCCGGGGGCGTCGTATTTGACGCTTCGTGGTTGAAAATGGGTTGAAGAAATGCGCTGCCGCGGCAGCGCATTTTTTTTGGCCGCGATTGTTGGCTGCGACCGCGATTTACTTCTTGCCCATCAACGTATCCATCGTCTCGCCCCGCACGACGATCTCCGTGCGACGGTTCAGCGCGCGTCCTTCGGCCGTATCGTTGCTCGCCACCGGATCGTTGTAGGCGTTGCCCTTGGTACGGATGCGGTCGATCGGCACGCCGCGGTCCACCAGTTCGTGACCCACGGCGGTCGCCCGCGCTTCGGAAAGCTGCTGGTTGTATTCGAGGGTGCCGACGTTATCGGTGTATCCCTCGACGATGATCGGCTTCTTGCTGCGCTTGAGCAGAACAGCCGAGCGATCGACGACCGCCTGGGCATCGCCGCGCACTTCCGACTTGCCGAACTCGAACAGCGCGGTTTCGGGCAGCTTGACCGCGACGCCGCTCGCGACCGGCGCCACCTCGATGCCGACCGCCTTGTTCAGCGAGGTTTCGTGATCGCGGTCCAACCGGGATGCGCAACCCGTTACGAGCAGAACCGACATCGCGCAAGCCGTTGCGCTCAGGAATGGTTTCATCTTTTTCATCTCATCTCCTCTTCATGATCCGGTCACATGGCGTGCCCTTCGATCTCGGGCGAACCGCCGAGCTTGTCAAGCACGACGGTTTTATCGCGCGTCGTTGCTGACCGAGAATCGGAACTGTCCGAAACCGACGATCTCGTCGAGGCGCGTCACCGCACGCGTAGTCGTCGATGAAACTTGCTGCAGGAAGATCGGCGAGGCCAAGCCATCCCCGTACAGTCGCGCCGCTATAATCCGACACCATGTCCATCCGTTTCGATGCCGCCGACGCCCACTGGCGCGTCGCTCCTTTAGCCGGCCTGAGTGCCGATCAGAAAGACTGGCTGACCCGTGGCGGTTCACTGACCGCGCATCTGCGCGCGCTCGGCGCGGTCGCGGTGCGCGTCACACGCGAAGGCGTCGCCTTGCCGTGGGCCGACGAGCATGCCGCGCTCGGTCTCGCGCCGCGCGCGCCGGTGTGGGTGCGGGAAGTGGTGCTGTCGGTCGACGGCGTGCCGTTCGTCGCGGCGCATAGCGTCGCGCCGCTCGCCGCGAGCGTCGGCGTGTGGCAGGCGACGCGGCGCTTGCGTACGCGGCCGCTCGCGGAGTTGCTCTACAGCGATAGCAGCGTCGCGCGTTCGTCGCTGGTGAGCCGCAGATTGACCGCGCGTCATCCGTTGTACCGGTTGGCGGTGCGTGAAGTTGCAGGCCGCCCGCCGCATGCGCTGGTCGCGCGCCGCTCGGTGTTCGAGCGTCAGGGCGCGCCGCTGATGGTGACCGAATGCATGTTGCCCGCGCTGTGGGCGCATCTGGCCGCGTTGGCCGCGTCGTCTGCGTGGTCCGATTCTGCCGAGGCGGGCGAGCGGTCCGCAGCCGTTCCGCGCGCGGCGCATCCGCGCGTGCGCGAACATGGCCGTTCGCTCGAACACACCGCTTCGCTCGCGCATCCGGCGGCGCGCGCGTCCGACGAACGGAGCCGCTGATGCTGCAAGGCTTTCCTCCCGTCGTCGCAGCGGACACGCATACGCTGATTCTCGGCAGCTTTCCCGGCGAAGCGTCGCTCGCGGCGACGCAGTATTACGCGCATCCGCGCAATCAGTTCTGGCGGCTGCTGGGCACCGTACTCGAAGAACCGCTCGCCGAACTCGCCTACGAAGAGCGGCTGCGACGCGTGCTCGCCCACGGCATCGGCGTGTGGGACGTGCTGGCCGCGTGCCATCGCGAGGGCAGTCTGGATGCGGCGATTCGCAACGCGCAACCGAACGACTTCGCTTCGCTGCGCGAGCACGCGCCGCTGTTGAAGAAGGTGTGCTTCAACGGCAAGACGGCGGGCCGCTTTGCGCCGGTGATCGGCGCGGCGGGTTACACGACGCTCGTCCTGCCTTCGTCGAGTCCGGCGAATGCTATGCTCTCGTTCGACCAAAAATTGCGTCTTTGGCGCGACATCCTTACATGACGAAATTGATCAAGCGCGCTTCCGCTGAAGCGCGTGCCTTCCGCAATCGGGACGCGGACGCCGCCGGCGATAAACACCATCAACACCACGCACTGCGCAACAACAGAAAACGCGCGTCACGCGACGACGACCTGCGCGACGCGCCGCAAATCGAAGCGCCGCGCAAGCCGCGTTTCGCGCCGGTCACGTTCTCGGAAGAAGGCGGCGTGCGCTTCCTGCATTTCGGCACGGAATGGGTGCAAGGCGCGATGCGTCTGCGCAAGCCGGATCACATCGAACTCGAATACGCGCAGCAGATGATGGCCTGGCTGCTGTTCATCGAAACGCCGAAGCGCATCGTCCAGCTCGGGCTCGGCGCCGCGGCGCTGACCAAGTTCGCGTACCGCTTTCTGAAGCGCGCGAAGGTCGAGGCAGTCGAATTGAACCCCGCTGTGGTGGTGGCCGCGCGCACGATGTTCGAGTTGCCGCACGACGATGCGCGCCTCACCGTGCACGAAGCGGACGCGTGGGACTTCGTCAACGACGGCGCCAATCACGGCACGATCGGCGCGTTGCAAATCGACGTCTACGATGCGACCGCGCGGGGTCCGGTGCTGGATAGCGTCGGCTTCTATCGTGCGGTGCGCGCGTGTCTGACCGAGGCCGGCGTGGTGACGGTGAACCTGTTCGGCGACCACCCGAGCTTCGTGCGCAACATGAAGCGCCTGAACGAAGCCTTCGACGGCCGCGTGGTCGCGCTGCCGGAAGTGCATGACGGCAATCGCATCGCGATCGCGTTTTCGGGCCCGGCGCTGGAGGTGCCGTTCGCGGCGCTGCAGGCGCGCGCGAGACTGATCGAAGCGGAACTCGGTTTGCCGGCGCGCAAGTGGATCAAGGGTCTACAGGAATCGTCCGGGCAGACAGGCGCCTCGTTCTCTATCTGATCGGCAGGCGCAGCGGCAGCGGCGAATCGCAATCCGCCCGTTGCGCCCGCGCGACGGTCGCCGCCATCCGGTGGCGCGCATCGAGCAACCGGCGTGCCGCACGGCGGGTCGTCGGCGGCGCTCGCTGTCGGGCCTATCGGGGCCATCGCGGCCCTCGCTGCACCCGCGGTCCTCGTTACGGCGGTCGCCTGAGACGGCCGCCCTGCACGCATCAACCGTCTGCGCCCTCGGCGCATCAACGCTTTTCACCCTCGCCGAAACCCCGATCCCGCCTCGGGTCGCCCCTGCTTGACCACACCTTTGCGGCTCCTATACTCTTTCGAGGCTTTCGGGGTGCCCGTGGCCATCCGCGGGGCGACCCTCCGCGGGAGAGCCGCCACCCGTCAAACACGGACCAACATTTCAATAATAGGGAAGAGGAGACGTCATGGCTCACGACGCCGACGCGAACAAGGCCAGCAAGCACTGGCTCTGGTTGCTGCTGTTGCCCTGGATCGCGATGATCTGGGTGCCGTCATACAACAAGGTCGAACCGCAACTGTTCGAGTTTCCGTTCTTCTACTGGTATCAGCTCCTGTGGGTGCTGATCAGCGCGGTCATCACGGCGCTCGTGTACTTCAAGACCAAGACCCGTTCGACGGGCGGCTCGCAAGGAGGCGCACGCTAATGAACGCGATCGCAACTTTCGTCTTCGTGCTGTTTTTCATCGGCGTCACGATCCTCGGTTTTGTCGCGGCTCACTGGCGGCGCGGCGATCTCGCCCATCTGGAAGAGTGGGGCCTCGGCGGGCGGCGCTTCGGCACCATCGTCACGTGGTTTCTGCTGGGTGGCGACCTGTACACGGCCTACACCTTCATCGCGGTGCCGGCACTGGTGTTCGGCGCGGGCGCGACCGGCTTCTTCGCGCTGCCCTACACGATCCTGATCTATCCGTTCGCGTTCGTCGTGTTCCCGAAACTGTGGAGCATCGCCAAGCGCCAGGGCTATGTGACATCGGCGGACTTCGTCTCGGCGCGCTACGGCAGCCGCATGCTCGCGCTGGCGGTCGCGGTCACGGGCATTCTCGCGACCATGCCGTACATCGCGCTGCAACTGGTCGGTATCGAAGTGGTGATCGGCGCGCTCGGCTTCGACACGCAGGGCTTCGTCGGCGATCTGCCGCTCATCATCGCGTTCGCGATCCTCGCGGCGTACACGTACACCTCGGGCTTGCGCGCGCCGGCCATGATCGCGGTGGTCAAGGACATCCTGATCTACGTCACGATCTTTGCCGCGGTCATCGTGATTCCGCCGCAACTGGGCGGCTTCGGCCATATCTTCAGCACGGTGCCGCCGGCCAAGCTGCTGCTGACGGCGCCGGACGTATCGAGCCTGAACGGCTACAGCGCCTACGCGACGCTCGCGGTGGGCTCGGCGCTCGCGCTGTTCCTGTATCCGCACTCGATCACCGCGGTGCTGTCGTCGAATTCGGGCAACACGATCCGCCGCAACATGGCGATGCTGCCGGCCTACTCGCTGGTGCTCGGCCTGCTCGCGCTGCTCGGCTTCATGGCGCTCGCCTCGGGCGTGAAGGACATGCCGGAATTCGCGCCGTACTTCAAGGCGTTCGGCCCGAACTTCGCGGTGCCGGCGTTGTTCCTGCACTTCTTTCCGTCGTGGTTCGTCGGCGTGGCGTTCGCGGCGATCGGCATCGGCGCGCTGGTGCCGGCGGCGATCATGTCGATCGCGGCAGCCAACCTGTACACGCGCAACATCCATAAGGAGTTCGTCAACCGCAACATGACGCACGACCAGGAGACCAATGTCGCGAAGCTGGTCTCGCTGATCGTCAAGGTCGGCGCGGTGGCGTTCATTCTCGGCCTGCCGCTCACCTACGCGATCCAGTTGCAACTGCTGGGCGGCATCTGGATCATCCAGACGCTGCCGGCGATCGTGCTGGGTCTGTACACGCGCGTGCTCGACTATCGCGGCCTGCTGGCCGGTTGGGCGGCCGGCATCGCAACCGGTACGTGGATGGCGATTTCGCTGAAGCTGGCGAGTTCGATCTTCACGATCCACCTGTTCGGCATGGCGATTCCGGGTTATGCGGCGGTGTGGTCGCTGGTCGTGAACCTGGTGGTGTCGGTGCTGGTGAGCCTGCTGGTGCGCGCATTGGGCATGCAGCGCGCCGAAGATCGCACGCGTCCCGAGGATTATCTGGACGTGGTGGAAAACTAAGCCGCGCGCCTGTTCGGCAAGTGGAAGGCGCAACGCCCGCAGACGAAAGTTTGCGGGCGTTTGTCTTCCGGGCGCACTCCAGGGCACGATAGCGGGACCGTCCTTCAACACACTCCGCCGGGCTCATGGCTTCTGCCGATTCCCCTACCGCGATTCGACGCCGCTCGGCTATCAGCCGCGCGCTGCGCGCGATCACGTCCCCGTACTACCGCTATCGCCATGCCAAGGTGCTGCACAGTCTGCGCGTCGGCCTCGCGATGATCGTGTCGATTCTCGCCACCACGGGGATCGATATACCGCACGGCATCTGGGCGTCGGTGACGCTGCTGGTGGTGATCGGCGGCTTGCAGCATCACGGCAACATCCGCAAGAAGGCGGCCGAGCGGGCCGCGGGGACGTTGCTCGGAGCGTCGATCGGGCTCCTGCTGATCGTGCAGCAGAATTTGCTCGGCTCGCTGCCGCTCACGTACCTGTTGATGTCGGTCTTCGCGGCGATCTGCGCGTGGTTCGCGATCGGGTCGTCCGGCTATATCGGGCTATTGACGGCGATCACGATGTGCATCGTCGCGGGCCACGGCGACAACCAGATCGACGTCGGGCTGTGGCGCACGCTGAACGTGCTGATCGGCATCGTGATCGCATTGGCGTTTTCGTTCGCGCTGCCGCTGTATGCGACGTATTCGTGGCGTTACGGGATCGCCACCAATCTGCGCGAATGCGCGCGCATCTACACGCGTTTGCTTGAAGGCGCGCCGATCGGCGAGGAGGAGCAGGTCAAGCGCTTTCTGCAAATCAATCGGCGGCTCGTGCAGTTGCGCTCGTTGATGCCTTCGGTGGCGAAGGAGGTCGACGTGCCGCAGGCGCGGCTCGAAGAAATTCAGCGGCTGCACCGCTCGGTGCTCAGTTCGCTGGAGTTGCTCGCGACCGGTCCGCTGATGCACGCCGATGCGGTGGCGCGTGCCGCGTATGCCGGGCAATCCGGCGCGGAGGTGCGCGCCGTGCGGACGATTCTGCTGGCAATGGCGCGCGGCTTGCGCTTTGGCCGCGCGACGCGCCCCGGCATTCCGGCCGCGCCGCCGCTCGCGCAGACGCGCGGCGGCGCGGCGCTCGGGTTGCCGCCCGATTTGCAGGGGCCCTACTGGCTCGGGCAGCGGCTCGCCGAGCAGGTGGACCGGTTGCGCGCGCTATTGCTGGAAACCGAGCCGAACTGGAATATCGAGCGGCAACCGCGGGCGTTGCTGAACGCTTGACTTGCCGGGGTAACCGGCACGGCGCTCAAACCTGCGGCGGCAGCGTCACCATCCACGTCAGACCGAAGCGGTCCACCGTCATCCCGAAGCCCTTGCTCCAGAACGTCGCGCCCCAGGGCATCAGCACCTGGCCGCTGTCGGCGAGCGCATTGAAATATTGCTGGGCGGATGCCGGGTCCTCCACGGTCAGCGACAGGCTGAAGCCGCTCATGCGTGGCGCATCGGGATCGCAATGACCGTCCGACGCCATCCACTGGCTCGCGCCGAGCTTGACGTTGGCGTGCATGATCTTGTCTTCGAGACCAGCGCGCGGCGGATTCTGCGGGTCGGGCGGCGCGTCCTTGAAGCGCATCATGAACGTCACTTCCGCGCCGAGATGCTTGCCGTAATAGGTGAGCGCTTCCTCGCAGCGGCCGTTGAAAAACACATAGGGCTGAACTTGCATGATCGTCTCCGTGAACGTGAAATGAGCGGCGCCGCGTTCCCCGCCGAGGAGCGGCGAGCGAGCGGGCGTGCAGACGATTGTAGTCGCCCGTTGCGGGGGCAGTTGTGACTTTAAGTCGCAGGAAGCGGGGTTCCCCGGCGTGTGCGAAAAGTCGTTCGTAAACGGCATGCGGCCCTGAACCGCGAGGCTCAGGGCCGCATGCTTCGGGCGACCTTAACGCAGTGATTTTTAACGCAGCGCTTCGATCAGTTTTTCCAGTTTCACGGCGTCCGCCGCGAATGCGCGGATGCCTTCGGCGAGCTTTTCGGTCGCCATCGCTTCGTCGTTGACGAGGAAACGGAACGACGATTCGTCGACCGGCACGCGTTCGATGTCCGTGTCCCTGGCGATGTCCGCCGACAGCTTGCGCTCCACCTTGTCGGTGCTTTCGTGCAGCTTTTGCAGCAGGTCCGGGCTGATGGTCAGCAGATCGCAGCCGGCCAGTTCCAGAATCTGGCTGGTGGTGCGGAAGCTCGCGCCCATCACCTCGGTCTTGTAGCCGAACTTCTTGTAGTACGCGTAGATGCGCTGCACCGACTTCACGCCCGGATCGTTCGCGCCGCCGTCTTTCGCTTCGTCCCACGCGCTGCCGGCGTTCTTCTTGTACCAGTCGTAAATGCGGCCGACGAACGGCGAGATCAGTTGCGCGCCGGCTTCGGCACAGGCCGCGGCCTGCGCGAGCGAGAACAGCAGCGTCATGTTGCAGCGGATGCCTTCCTTCTGCAGCACTTCGGCCGCGC
Organism: Paraburkholderia sp. DD10; assembly: GCF_049177125.1. NCBI lineage: Bacteria > Pseudomonadati > Pseudomonadota > Betaproteobacteria > Burkholderiales > Burkholderiaceae > Paraburkholderia > Paraburkholderia sp. DD10. Next base: position 322,261 of record NZ_CP185393.1, read on the forward strand.
GGATGCCTTCCCACGTGGAAGCCAGTTTGATCAGCACGCGTTCGCGTTCGACGCCGTGGTCCTTGTACAGCGCGATGAGTTCACGGCCCTTGGCGATCGAGCCTTCGACGTCGAACGACAGGCGCGCGTCCACTTCGGTCGAGACGCGGCCCGGAATGATCTTGAGGATTTCGGTGCCGAACGCGATCAGCAACTGGTCGATGATCGCGCCGACCGGCTTCGACGCGTGATCTTTCACGGTCTTTTCGAGCAGCGGCCGGTAGTCGTCTTTCTGCACCGCCTTCAGAATCAGCGACGGATTGGTGGTCGCATCTTGCGGCTTGTACTGGGCAAGCTGCTGGAAGTCGCCCGTATCGGCGACGACGGTGGTGTATTGCTTGAGTTGGTCGAGTGCGGTTGTCATGTTCGGGCCTTCAGGGCGCAGGCGCGCCGTGGTTCAGGAGAAATGAGGTCGCCACCGGATCAAAACGAACGGGTTCCGGTGGCCGCGAGTCACGCTGCGGCGTTCGCCCCATGTTGCCGGGAAACGCCGCCGGATGCTTCTATTTTATGGCGGATCGGCTGATGCAGTGTTGACACTTGCCACGGACGATCCGTTCAGCGTCTGCTATTTGCTCAACATCCGCATCGCGGTTTCGAGGCCGGCGAGCGTGAGCGGATACATGCGGTGACCGAGCACTTCGCGAATCGCGCTGACGGACTGCCGGTACGCCCACAAGCCTTCCGGCTCGGGGTTGAGCCACGCGTGCTGCGGGAAATGGTCCGCGAGGCGGCGCAGCCACACCGCGCCGGCTTCGGCGTTGTTGTACTCCACCGAGCCGCCTGGTTGCAGCACTTCGTACGGGCTCATGGTCGCGTCGCCGACGAAGATCAGTTTGTAGTCGGGCGTGAACTTGTGCAGCACGTCCCACGTCGGCATGCGCTCGGCGTGGCGGCGGCGGTTGTTCTTCCACAGGAAGTCGTACACGCAGTTATGGAAGTAATAGAACTCGAGGTGCTTGAACTCGGCCTTGGCGGCGGAGAAAAGCTCTTCCGTGCGCTTGATGTGATCGTCCATCGAGCCGCCCACGTCGAGCAGCATCAGCACCTTCACCTTGTTGTGCCGCTCGGGCACCATCTTCAGGTCGAGCCAGCCGGCGTTCGCGGCCGTGCTGCGGATCGTGTCGGGCAGATCGAGTTCGTCGGCGGCGCCTTCGCGGGCGAACCGGCGCAAGCGGCGCAGCGCGATCTTGATGTTGCGCGTGCCGATTTCGACCTGGTCGTCGTAATCGCGATAGGCGCGCGCTTCCCACACCTTGACGGCCGTGCGGTTGCCCGCCGCGTCGCCGCCGATGCGCACGCCTTCGGGGTTGTAGCCGCCATTGCCGAACGGCGACGTGCCGCCGGTGCCGATCCATTTGCTGCCGCCTTCATGGCGATCTTTCTGTTCGTCGAACAGTTGCTTGAGACGCTCCATCAGCTTGTCGAGGCCGCCCATTGCCTCGATCTGCGCCTTTTCCTCCGGCGACAGATCGCGTTGCAGCTTCTTCTTCAGCCAGTCGAGCGGAATGTCGAAGGCGAGTTCGGAGGCCAGCGCGACGCCGTTGAAATACGCGCCGAACGCCTGGTCGAACTTGTCGAAATACTGTTCGTCCTTGACCAGCGTGATGCGCGCGAGATAGTAGAACTCGTCGAGCGACGGCGCGATCACGTTGGCTTTGAGCGCCTCGAGCAGCGTCAGATATTCCTTCACCGACACCGGCAGTTTGGCGGCGCGCAGCGAGTAGAAAAAGTCGATCAGCATGCTGGATCCTGTGCGGCGGCGGTTGCTGCGTGTGTATGGCGCGATGCGCTCTTCGACGCGGCGCTGACGCCCGATCAACGGTTCAACGGTGGTTCAACGATTGTTGCGGTTCATGAAAATCAGCCGCTCGAACAGGCTCACGTCCTGCTCGTTCTTCAGCAGCGCGCCGTGCAGCGGCGGGATGATCTGCTTCTGGTCGGACGAGCGCAGCGCTTCGGGCGGAATGTCTTCCGCGAGCAGCAGTTTCAGCCAGTCGAGCAGTTCCGACGTGGACGGCTTTTTCTTCAGCCCCGAGACGTTGCGTAACTCGAAGAAGCTCTGCATCGCGGCGGCAAGCAGTTCCTGCTTGATGCCGGGGTAATGCACCTCGACGATCTGCTGCATCGTGGCCGGATCGGGGAACTTGATGTAGTGGAAAAAGCAGCGGCGCAAAAACGCGTCGGGCAGCTCTTTCTCGTTGTTGGACGTGATGATTACGAGCGGGCGCTGCTTCGCGCGGATCAGCTCGCGCGTCTCGTACACGTAGAACTCCATGCGGTCGAGCTCGCGCAGCAGGTCGTTCGGGAATTCGATGTCGGCCTTGTCGACTTCGTCGATCAGCAGCACGGTTTGCTGCTCCGACTCGAACGCCTGCCACAGCACGCCCTTGACGATGTAGTTGGCGATGTCCTTGACGCGCTCGTCGCCCAGTTGCGAGTCACGCAGGCGCGACACCGCATCGTATTCGTACAGACCTTGCTGGGCCTTGGTGGTGGACTTGATGTGCCATTGCAGGAGCGGCATGCCGAGCGCGGCGGCGACCTCCTCGGCGAGCATGGTTTTGCCGGTGCCGGGTTCGCCCTTGATCAGCAACGGACGCTTGAGCGTCATCGCGGCGTTGACCGCGAGCTTGAGATCGTCGGTGGCGACGTACTGCGATGAGCCTTCGAAACGCATGGCGAGATGCTCTTTTCGGGGAAAAAACCCAGTATAAGTCAGAAGGCCTGTTGGCTTGGACGCGGCTCGCGTAGGGTGGCAGCCGCGATGTCGTACGCGTTGTTGTACGCGATGCGGGCGTCCGGGCGGCGTTGCCGGGCGGACGGAGGCGTGTCCGTGGCGCCGATGGGCGGGTGTTCCGGGCTTGCGAGCACGAGCGGCGGCAGCCGATGGCGGGCGCGAAGTCATGCAAGGCCGATGCAACGCCAATACGATGCCGACGGGCGCCGCGCGCGAGCCAGGCACGAGCCCGGTGCAAGCCCGGCGTGGCGCGGCAAAACGGCGCTAGCCGTGGCTTTGCGGCAGCCGGACCCGCCGCGGCCCCGCGCGGTGGACGTTCGGCGCGGCGTCGCGGTACAATTAGCCCGATTTTTTTGGCCTGCGTGGCTACCCTACAAGAAGAACGGCGCGGGCCGTTGCCTTTTTGGGCGCCCGTTTCCCCTCAAGCCAGGTTACATGCTATGAATAAATTCGTCGGCAAACACGTCGTGATCGCAGCGCTGTCGGTGCTCGCGGGCTATGCGGCCAGTGCGCAGGCAGCGGATGTCGTCGGCAACGCGAAGGCGGGCCAAGGCAAGGTCGCGATGTGTATTGGCTGCCACGGCATCCCTGAATACCGCACGGCTTACCCTGAGGTCTACCGCGTGCCCATGCTCGGCGGCCAGAATCAGGCGTACCTCGCGAACGCGCTGCACGGCTACAAGAAGGGCGATCGCCATTTCGAAACGATGCGCGCGATCACCGCGTCGCTATCGGATCAGGACATCGCCGACATCGCCGCCTACTACGCGGCGCAAAATTCCTCTTCGAAGAACAATCCCGACAAGTGATCGGCGTCGGTCGTCCGTCCAGTCACTCGGTTATTTATATTCGCGGGATAGGAGAATTCATGAATAAGCCCCAACAGGCACTCCACACGGTGTTCAAGGCTGCATGCGCGTCGGCGGCAGTGATCGGTCTGATTGCAGCGAACGTCGCCCACGCCGCTGATGCCGGCAACGGCAAGGTGCTGTCCGACAGCCACAACTGCGCGGCTTGCCATGGCGTCAACCTGAACAAGCCGGTGAGCCCGGAGTATCCGAAGCTCGCCGGTCAGCACGCCGACTACGTCTACTGGGCGCTGCGTCAATACCAGATGGGCAACGGCAACCCGCATCTCGGCCGCAATAACGCGATCATGCAGGCCCAGGTGCAAAGCCTCTCGTTGAGCGACATGAAGGACATCGCCGCGTATGTCGAATCGCTGGACGGCGATCTGGTGCAGAAGAAGTAACGGCGTGCGCGCTGCTCGCGCGTTGTTTCCAGATTGAACGACACCCCGCTTTTGCGGGGTGTCGTGCTTTGGGGCTCGTGATTCGCGCGCCGGCCTCAGTCGCGCGTGGCGCGCTGCTCGATGCGCTGCAAATACGCGTCGGTGTCCGGCGGCGTGCCGGTGCGCTGCGCTTCCCAGATGGTTTCGCCGAGGCAATCCATGATCGCGTGCTGCGCCTCGTGCGTCGAACCGAGGCGTGCGGCGAGCCGTTCGTGCGCCGCGCGGATGCCGGGCGGCTGGTCGATCGACAACTGCTCCGTGATCGCCAGGTGCATCGACAGATGCAGGAACGGATTGGTCTGGCCGCGTTCGGGCGAGTAGTCCTGGGCCTGTGCGGCTTCGCCGTCGGTCAGATCGGCGTGGTATTCGGGATGTTCGACGATCCAGTCGGCGGCGATCGCTTCGAGCGGCGTCAGGATCTCGCCTTGACGCTGTTTGCGCCAGGTGTCGGTGAAAAAGAGGCGGACTTCGTCACGGCTGGGATTGAACATCGTGGGACCGGTGCGGTTGGTTTGACGCGTGCACGGCGCGAGAAGCTTGCGACGTGCATGAAGCGCGAGTGCAGGGCGCCATTTTACGCCGGGGCCAGGCGGCCTGCTGGCGGTGCCTGGCGCCGAGGCATTCCCGCCGCTCAGAGATCCGGCGGCGGCGTCTTCGGCCGGAATTCGCACAGCGGCTCGATCACGCAATGCCAGCACTCGGGCCGGCGCGCCTTGCAGACGTAGCGGCCATGCAGGATCAACCAGTGGTGCGCATCCTGCTTGAATTCCGCGGGCGTGAATTTCTCCAGCGCCGTTTCCACCGCGCGCACGTCCTTGCCGGGCGCGAGCCCGGTTCGATTGGCAACCCGAAAGATGTGCGTGTCGACCGCCATGGTCGGATGGCCGAACGCCGTGTTCAGGATCACGTTGGCCGTCTTCCGGCCAACCCCCGGCAGGCTTTCGAGCGCTTCGCGATTCTCCGGCACCTCGCCGCCGTACCGGTCGAGGAGAATGCGGCAGGTCGCAATGACGTTCTTGGCCTTGGTCCGATAAAGACCGATGGTCTTGATGTAGTCGGCCACGCCTTCCTCGCCGAGATCGAGAATCTTTTGCGGCGTATTCGCGACCGGGAACATCTTGCGCATTGCCTTGTTGACCGAGACATCGGTGGCCTGCGCCGACAGCAGCACCGCAATCAGCAATTCGAACGGCGTGGTGTACTCGAGTTCGGTCGTGGGATGCGGATTGAGACTCTGAAACGTCTCGTAGATGGCGCGGCGTTTGTTCGCGTTCATGCGGTGCGGGCAGGTGCGTGGAGGTGAGGTTAGCGCTTCGTGGACGGCGTGTCGCTGTCGCCCGCGGCGAGTCCTAGACGGCGGCGGCGTGCTTCGGCGGCGTCGATCTGCGCCTGCACGTCGGCGCTGACGCGTTCGGTGTTCTGCGGGCCCTGGCCCTTGGCGGCCAGTTCTTCCTTCTTCTTGCGCGCGCGTTCGAGCGCGGCCTGGATGATCGCGCGTTTTTTCGCTTCGGCGTCGTCCGCCGCGGGTGTGGCGGGCGCGGTGGATGCTTGCTCGGCGCCGGCTTGCGGCGCTTGGGCGCTGGCGCCGCTGCCGGCACGCCGCGCCGCCGCACGTGCTTCGGCCGCTTCGCGTTCGTGCGCAAGGCGGGCTTCGCGCCGGGTGTGGCGCTCGCGCGCGGCGTCGGCCTGAGCCTGGCTCCATGCGTCCCAGCCGGTTGCCTCAGCGGTGACCGGCAGCATCGAAATGCAATCGACCGGGCAGGGCGGCACACACAGGTCGCAACCGGTGCAGAGTTCCGCGATCACCGTATGCATCTGCTTCGGTGCGCCAACTATCGCGTCCACCGGACAGGCCTGCATGCACAGCGTGCAGCCGATGCAAACCTGTTCGTCGATAACCGCCAGCGGACGCGGCCGTTCGACGCCATTGGCGGAATTGAGCGGGATCACCGGTTTGCCGAGCAGTGCGGCGAGGCGCGCGACGCCCTCGGCGCCGCCGGGAGGACACTGGTTGTAATTGGCCTCGCCGCTCGCAACGGCTTCGGCATAAGGACGGCACGCGGGGTAGCCGCACTTCGTGCATTGCGTTTGGGGCAGCAGATCTTCGATGCGATCTGCGAGTGTTTTGATCTCTGTCACGGTCACGACGTTGGGGCTTGCCTTGCGGCCGCACAGCTTGAACTAAATAGCACATTATCGCCGATTTCCCCAATTGCCATCCGCAATCGATGTGCCATAATCGAAGCGCTTTTTCGAAAGACCGCACGAGGGTGACCCCCAACCATGGCGCGCCCGTTCAACGCTGTCGGTGCAAGGCCCGAGAGAGGCCGGCGGCGCGATCCGGATAACGCGGCTCACGAAGACGATGCCACCATGAATCAGCCGAAAATCAAAAGAGATCCTGAAGGCACGCGGCGCCGCATTCTGCTTGCGGCGGCCGAAGAGTTTGCAAATGGTGGGTTGTTCGGCGCACGCGTCGATCAGATCGCCCGCCGGGCGGAAACGAATGAACGCATGCTGTACTACTACTTCGGTAGCAAGGAGCAGCTATTCACCGCGGTACTGGAGCACGCGTTCAGCGCGCTCAATGAAGCCGAACGAACGCTCGAACTGAACGGCGTGGCGCCGGTCGAGGCCATCACGCGTCTCGCGCATTTCGTTTGGGATTACTACCGTGACCATCCCGAGTTGCTGCGTCTCGTGAACAACGAGAATTTGCATGAGGCGCGGTATATGCAGAAGTCCACGCGCATCCGCGAAATGATCTCGCCGATCGTCGCCACGCTCGGCGCGATTCTGGAACGGGGCCAGCGCGCGGGGCTGTTTCGCAGCAACGTCGACCCGCTGCGCTTTTACGTGACGCTCTCGGGCATGGGCTACTACATCGTGTCGAACCGCTTCACGCTCGAGGCAACGCTCGGCCGCGATTTCAGCAGCGCGAGCGAACGCAGCGAAGTCGTGCAGATGAACACCGAGTTGCTGCTCGCGTATCTGTTGCGGAAATAGGCCGCCGGTTACCCGCGGACCGCGCAAGAACGTCAGGGACCAAGCTGTCGAGCCCAGCCCCAGCGTCAGAAACAACAACGGCCCCGTGAGAGGGGCCGTTGTTCTGCATCATGCCTGCGGTGCTCAGGCTTCGACTTTTTCCTTCGCTACGTTCGGCGCCTTGTTGTGCTCGAGAATGAAGTCGCGCAACTGCGGATAGATGATGGTGCGCCAGCGGCGGCCCGAGAAAATGCCGTAGTGTCCGCACTTTTCCGCGGTGAAGTGCTGCTTGTTCTTCTCCGGAATGCCGGTGCACAGATGGTGCGCGGCATAGGTTTGACCGTCGCCGGAAATATCGTCCAGCTCGCCTTCGATCGTGAAGAGCGCGGTCCTGGTAATGTCTTGCGGGCGCACCCGTTGCCCGGCCACGTCCCACGTGCCCTCGGCAAGACGGAACTCCTGGAACACCACGCGGATCGTGTCGAGGTAATAGTTCGCGTCCATGTCGAGCACGGCGTTGTATTCGTCGTAGAAGCGGCGATGCGCTTCCGCGTCGTCCTCGTCGCCGCGCAAGAGGCTCTGATAGAAGTCCCAATGCGAGGCCGCGTGACGTTCCGGATTCATCGCGACGAAGCCGGTGTGCTGCAGGAAGCCTGGGTAGACCTTGCGCCCCACGCCCGGATAGTTCGGCGGCACCGTGAAGATCACGTTGTTCTCGAACCATTCATACGAGTGCTGGGTGGCGAGCGAGTTGACCGAGGTCGGACTCTTGCGCGCGTCGATCGGGCCACCCATCATCGTCATGGTGCGCGGCGTGTCCTCACCGCGGCTCGCGAGCAGCGAAATGGCGGCGAGCACCGGCACGGTAGGCTGACACACCGAGATGACGTGCAGGTTCTTCGCGCCGATGTGGCGGATGAACTCCTGAATATAGGCGACGTAGTCGTCCAGATGAAACTCGCCGGCTTCGAGCGGCACCATGCGGGCGTCGATCCAGTCGGTCAGGTAGACCTTGTGGTCTTGCAGCAACGTGCGCACGGTGTCGCGCAGCAACGTGGCGTGGTGCCCCGACAGTGGCGCGCAGACCAGCACGACCGGCTCGTCCTTCAACTGGGTGACGGCGTCGCTGTCGTCCGCGAAACGCTTGAAGCGCATCAGCCGGCAAAACGGCTTCTCGATGATCGTCTGTTCGATGATCGGGATGTTATGCCCGTCCTTGACGATCTGATGGAGGTTGAACTCGGGCTTCTCGTAGTCCTTGCCGAGCCGGTAGAGCAGTTCGTAACCGGCCGAGAGGCGCGTGGCGCCAGGCACATAGGCCAATGGACTGGCCGGATTCGCGAACGATTTCGACGCAGCCTGAGCCCAGGCGGTAAGGGGGCTCAACATCGCCCGCTGGAATTCGTGAAATTGGTAGAGCATGGGTGCTCCGGTTTCTAAGCGGTTCGCATGGGGGCTTCGCAAACACGCGTGTGGCGTTGCAGCGGGCCATTAGGTTGAAGGCACTTTGTTTTTTGGCCGACAGTCTGTTTGATCATATCGAACAAAGCGTGCTTGTGCAAAGCAGCAATTTACGTGCGGCGACCCGCAAATTGCCATTAAATCATGCTACTGGCGATGTTGCCGCGCCGCTATCGGGGCTTGCCGCAGCCTTAAGCTGCTCCCCACCTGTGCCGTTATGGGACGGTTGCCCGGTGGCCCGCGCCATCTCCTGTTCGTGCTTCGTCAGGTTCAGGCCGGTATGCACCAGCGCCACGTGGGAAAACGCCTGCGGGAAGTTGCCCACCAGCCGCCCAGCGATCGGATCATACTCTTCCGCCAGCAAGCCGACGTCGTTGCACAGCCCGAGCAGTCTTTCGTACATCGCGACCGCTTCAGTCATGCGGCCTTGCAACGCGAGATTGTCCACCATCCAGAACGAGCAAGCGAGAAACGTGCCTTCGCCGGGCGGCAGGCCGTCGTCGTATTCGGTGGTGCGGTAGCGCATCACGAAGCCGTCGCGCATCAGGTCCCGCTCGATCGCCGCCACCGTCCCCTTGACGCGCGGGTCGTGCGGCGGCAGGAAGCCGAGCAGCGGCAGCAGCAGCACGCTCGCATCGAGCTGATCGCTGCCGTAGTACTGGGAAAACGCGTTGAGCGCGGGATTCCACGCCTTTTCGCAAACTTGCGCGTGGATTTTGGCGCGGGTGGCGCGCCATTCGTCGAGCGGGCCGTCGAGCTTGAACATTTCAGCCGACTGGATCGCGCGGTCGAAAGCGACCCACGCCATCACCTTCGAGAAAGTGAAATGCTGACGGCCGCCGCGCGTTTCCCAGATACCCTCGTCCGGCTCTTCCCAGATGGTCTCCAGGTGGCGCAGCAACGCGCGCTGCACGTTCCACGCGGTGTCGTCCGCCTGCAGGCCGCCAACGCGCGCCAGGTGCAGCGCGTTCATCACTTCGCCGTAGACGTCGAGCTGGCGCTGGCCGACCGCGTTGTTGCCGATCCGCACCGGCTTCGCACCCTGATAGCCGGGGAGCCAGTCGATCTCGAACTCGGGCAGGCGCCGTTCGCCGGCGAGCCCGTACATGATCTGCAACTGGTCCGGCGCGCCCGCCATCACGCGGCCGAGCCAGCTGCGCCACGCGCGTGCTTCGTCGTAATAGCCGCCGCGCATCATGGCGAGCAGCGTGATGGTCGCGTCGCGCAGCCAGCAATAGCGGTAGTCCCAGTTGCGCGTGCCGCCGAGCTGTTCCGGCAGCGAGGTCGTGGGCGCCGCGACGATGCCGCCGGTCGGCTCGTATGCCAACGCCTTCAGCGTGATCAGCGAACGGCGGATCGGCTCGGCCCATCGGCCTTCGATGGTGCAGCGCGCCGACCATTCGAGCCAGTGATTCTCGGTGCGCGCGAGCGACGAATGCGGATCGCGGGCCGGCGGAATCCGCAGATGCGACGCCGCATAGGCCAGCGAAAACGGCACGCGCTCGCCTTCGCTCACCGTGAATTCGGCGAGCGTTTTCATGTTCTCGCCGCGCAGGTCCGCCGACGTGCGCAGCACGGCGGTATCGGGACCGACGATCGCCTTGATGCCGTTGTCGCATTTCAGGCGGTCGACCCACGGAATCGAAAAGCCGTAGTCGAAGCGCAGCACCAGTTCCATCTTCATACGGACCGTGCCGCGTTTGCCGACCACGATGCGCACCATTTCCGACCAGCCGTTGCCGGGCGGCATGAAGTCGATCAGCGTGACCGCGCCCTCGGGCGTTTCGAAATCCGTCTCGAGAACCAGGGTCTCGCCGCGATAGCGGCGCGTGACCGTGAACGGCGTGTCGGAAGCGGGGCAGATCTGCCAGCGGCCGTTGTCGGGCGTGCCGAGCAGGGCGGCGAAGCAGGCGCCCGAATCGAAGCGCGGCCAGCAGAGCCAGTCGACGGAACCTTCGCGGGAGACGAGCGCGGCGGTATGGCCGTCGCCGATGAGCGCATAGTCTTCGATGGGTGCGGGCATGGAGGGCGTGTCCGTAATGCGCGCGCGATGGGCGCGGCGCTTGGGTTCGTTGTCAGTCATTGTGGTGTCGGACCCGCGTCATGCGCGTTGGGTTCAGCACGCAATGCGGCAAAACGCGGCTTGGTAAACTGTCAAATCCCTGCCTACAATCTGATTTCAAACCGGTGCGCGGGAGCTTGTCAAAGCGCTCGTCGTCCTGGCTCATGGAGCGTGCAACACTGTTTCCGGGGACCAAAGCTATGCTGAATCCGTCGAAATCCGATTGCATCACAATTCTCTCGGCCGCCAGCGAACTTGCCGACGATTCCATGTTGCCGCTCGATCCCAGCCGTCTCGGTTTGAGCCGCAACGGCATGCTGACCGCCGCCGCCTTTCTGACCGAGCGGGCGTGCTTCCGGCGCTATCAGGAAGGTGACGGTCATTATGCCGTCGGCGCGCTGTCGTTGCAGGGTCGCTTGCGGCTCGAACAACTGTGCAACGGCTAAGTATCGGTTGAGATCGGGCTGAACCCGTGCTGGCTCACCCGATGAGCGGGCGGCGCTCAGCGCACGCTCGCGGCGGGCGAGACGCGCCGGACCGGCCGCACCCGCCGCCACGCCGCCTCGCCTTGTTGCCCGGTTTCCTCTTCAGCTTTGCCGTTCTCGTCCGCTTTCACCAACTCGCGCCAAGCCTCGCCGCCGCGCGTGCGCGTGCGCTTGCGTGCTCAGCCATGCCACTCGGACGCTAAACCGGCCGGCGCCGCCGCCCGGTTTAGCGCCTCTTGCCGCGTTGCCTTGAACAACTGAACGCGGTGACCGTCCGCCGCCGCTCAGAAGTGCGACGCCCCCACGCCGAAGATTCCAATGATCCCGATGATGATCAGATAAAGCGCGACGATGTAGTTCAAGAGCCGCGGCATGACGAGAATCAAAATACCGGCGATCAGCGAAACGAGCGGGCCGAGGCTGAGTGTGACGTTCATGAAGACTCCCTGGTGTGAACGCGTGAAAGGCGATTGGAAAAAACACCCCGCGAGGCGGGACAATTGCTGCACATGCAACCAAGTACCGCGCAGCCGCCTGGCGATAGCCGGATTCGCTGCATGATCCGGCGCAACGCTTTTATACTTGCCTCGATAAAAACAACGCTCGACTGTACGCGCGGCAGGCCATGGACACCATTACAACCGAATAACCCATGTTGAGGAGGTCTCATATGCTTCGTCGTCACCGGGCCGCGGCGCCCGCCGTCGCCGGTCCCCGTCCGCCTCGTGCTGCTGAATCCGCGCCTCGCCTGTCCGCCCGCTCGATCATAAAAGGTTTCGTGCTCATGGTCTCGATCGCCGCTTCGCATGCGTTTGCACAAGAGTCCGGCGCGGCTCCCGCGGACGGCGTCTACAACATGCTGATAGGCACCTATACCGGCGGCAAGAGCGAAGGCTTGTACGTCTACCGCTTCGACACGAAGACGGGCGAGGCGACCCGCGTGTCGGTCGCGCAGACGGTCAACCCCTCTTACCTGGTGGTGAGCCGCGATCGCCGCTTCGTCTACGCGGTCAACGAATTGCCCGGCGACAACGGCCCCGCCACGCAGCGCGGCGGCATCAGCGCGTTTCGCTTCGACGCCGCGAGCGGTCAGCTCACGTTCCTCAACAAGGTCTCGGCGGACGGCAACGACCCGTGTTATCTGAGCCTGTCGCCGGACGGCAAGTACCTGCTGAGCGCGAACTACTCGGTAGCGGCCGACCCCGGCGGCAGTTTCGCGGTGTTCCCTGTACAGGCCGACGGCCAGGTTGGCGCGTCGGTGCTCACGGTGCACCACGAGGGCAGCGGTCCGGTGAAGGGACGCCAGGACAACTCGCATGTGCACTCCACCGTGTTCTCGCCGGACGGCCGCTATCTGCTTGCTCAGGACCTGGGCGCGGACAAGCTCTACTCGTACCGCTACACGCCCGACGGCAGCCGCGGCCTGCTCGGCCCGACCGACTGGCGCTACACCCAGGCGAAGGCGGGCACGGGTCCGCGTCACCTCGTGTTCGGCGCGGACGGCAAGCAGGCGTATCTGACGAGCGAACTGAACGCCACGGTCAGCGTCTTCAATCATGACGACGGCAAGCTCACGCAAGTGCAGACGCTTTCGCTGACCGAGCCGGGCTTCAAGGGCGCGATGGGCGCCGCGGCGATCCACCTCTCGCCGGACGGGCGCTTTCTGTACGCCACGAATCGCGGCGATGCGAACGAGATCGTGATCTTCTCGGTCGATCCCGCCAACGGTCATCTGAAGAAGGTCGGACATCAATCGAGTCTCGGCAAGTCGCCGCGCGAGTTCGCGATCGACCCGACCGGCAAGTGGCTGATTGTCGGCAATCAGAACAGCGACACCGTGTACGTGTTCAAGCGCGATCAGCAGAGCGGTTTGCTCGAAGCGAATCCGAAGCGCTTCGACGTCGGCTCGCCGGTGGACTTCAAGCTGGTTTCGCCGTCGTGAGTGTTGATGACGCGTGTGTCTGGAACACGCGTCGAATGAACAACGGGTCGCTTTGCGAGCGGCCCGTTGTTCTAGCGGCGAAGGTGACGGCTAACCGTTGCCGGTCACGATCGCCCGCCTCGCGGGATCATTCCGCCGGCCCCGGCGCGAGCACCTCGCGGCTGCCATTGATACCCATCGCCGACACCAGCCCCGCGGTTTCCATCTGCTCGACGAGGCGCGCCGCTCGGTTATAGCCGATGCGCAACTGCCGCTGCACCGACGAGATCGACGCGCGCCGCGTGCGCACCACGAAAGCGACGGCTTCGTCGTAGAGCGGATCGGCTTCCGCATCCGGCGAATCGCCGAACAGGTCCTGCGCCGCGCCGCCTTCGGTGGCCGGGCCGTCGAGAATGCCTTCCTCGTATTGCGGCTCGCCGAACTGCTTCAGATACTCGACGATCCGATGCACTTCCTCGTCGGCGACGAACGCGCCATGCACGCGCTGCGGGTAGCCGGTGCCCGGCGGCAGGAACAGCATGTCGCCCTGGCCGAGCAGCGATTCGGCGCCCATCTGATCGAGAATCGTGCGCGAGTCGATCTTCGACGACACCTGGAACGCCACGCGCGTCGGAATGTTCGCCTTGATGAGCCCGGTGATCACATCCACCGAGGGCCGCTGCGTCGCCAGAATCAGGTGGATGCCGGCGGCGCGCGCCTTCTGCGCGAGCCGCGCGATCAGCTCTTCGATCTTCTTGCCGGCGACCATCATCAGGTCGGCCAGTTCGTCGATCACCACCACGATGAGCGGCAGCGGCGCGAGCGGCTCGGGCGCTTCCGGCGTCAGCGAGAACGGGTTGCCGAGCTTCTTGCCTTTCGCTTCCGTATCGCGGATTTTCTGATTGAAACCGGGCAGATTGCGCACGCCGACCGCCGACATCAACCGGTAGCGCTTTTCCATTTCGCCGACACACCAGTTCAGCGCGTTGGCCGCGAGCTTCATATCAGTGACGACCGGCGCGAGCAGATGCGGAATGCCTTCATACACCGAGAGTTCGAGCATCTTCGGATCGATCATGATGAGGCGCACTTCCTCGGGCGTCGCCTTGTAGAGCAGCGAGCAGATCATCGCGTTGATCGCCACCGACTTGCCCGAACCCGTGGTGCCCGCGACGAGCATGTGCGGCGCCTTCGCCAGATCGGCGACCACCGGATGGCCGGTGATGTCCTTGCCCATCGCCAGCGTCAACTGCGAATGCGAGTTCTGATAGACGCTGGCTTCGAGAATTTCCGACAGGCGGATCGTTTGACGCTTGGCGTTCGGCAGTTCGAGGCCCATGCAGGTCTTGCCGGGAATCGTCTCGACCACGCGGATCGAGGTGAGGCCGAGGCCGCGCGACAGGTCCTTCATGAGCCCGACGATCTGGCTGCCGCGCACGCCGAGCGCCGGTTCGACCTCGAAGCGCGTGATGACCGGACCGGCCGAATGGCCGACCACGGTGACCGGCACCTTGAATTCCTGTAGCCGCTGCTCGATCAGCAGGCCGGTTTCGATGAGCTTTTCCTCGGAGACGGGTTCGACGTCGGTGTCCGCGCGCGCGAGCAGATCGAGCGTCGGCAACTCGACCATCGACGCCGAGGGCGCGCGGAATTCGAAGCCGTTGGCCGGGACGTGGCCGCGCAGTGGAACGCGCGGGATGGTGACCTCGGCGGGTTCCGCGGGTTCGGCCGTTTCCGTGGAGGGCTCGGCTGCGAGGTGGGCTCGTGATGGCGGGGTCGGGGTTACTGGTGCTTCATGCTGGGCAGGCGTTTCAAGCACGCTAAATGCACTCGAAGCGGCCAATGCTGCCGGCGCCGCCGCGACAGCCGGAATTGCCGAAGCGGCCAGCGCGTCAACCGGCTCAACGGCGGGTTCGTCTTCCATTGTCGCGGACGCCGATGGCTCCGCCCGAACAGCGAAGCCGGGAAAGCGAACCACGTTCGACGGCTGCGACGCGACGCTCTCCGGCTGGCGCGCGGCGGCAAGAATCGCTCCGTTGCGGGCTGCTCCATCGGGGAGGGCAGGAGAGTCGGCTGGTTGCGTCCCGGCCGTGGCGGTTCCTGCCGAATCGTCGGCGGCGAGAGCATCTGGCGTCGAAGTCTGCGAAAGGGCTGAGGATGGACCGAACGGCCGTGTCGCGTCGACTGCGACTTGCGGTGTTGAGGCGTCCAAAGGCACAGCCGGCGCATCGAATCGCCGCGCGCCTTCCCTGTGCAATTCGCTGAGGTTCTCTTCATCCGCCGTCGCCGTGGCGGCGGCAGCAAGCTTCGGCGCTGTGACTTGCGAAGGGTTTGCCGGTTGGTCGACGGGCTGCGCCGGTTCGGCGTGCGGATTCGAATGGCTGTCGGCGGTAGCGGCAACTGGCGTCGAGTCGTTCTCGAATGTTGCGGCGTCGGTTGACGCGCCGCTCGCGTGCGACTGCGCTGCGAAGACCTGGAACGGCGTAGGCGTGCTGGTTCGCGCCGCGTGCTGCGATGTTTGCGCCGGTGCGTGCGCGGCGATGGGTTCGCTCGACAGCGGCGGTCGAATCGCCGGCGCTTCGATCGGCCATTGCACGACCGGCTCGTGGCTCGTCGCGGACGACGCCTCGGCCCCGGCTTCCGTTCGCGGCGTGGCGGCCGGCTCTGGCATCGACAGATAGTCCGCGGCGGTGTCGTCGGCCAGGTTCAGCGAAGTTGCGTGCGCGCCGGGCGCCGATGCCGGACTTGTGGCGACCTCACCGTCAAGCGGCGAGCCCACGCTCGATTGCCCGGCTTCTTCAATAGACGGCACGGCGTTCGCCGAAGCCGTCGCAGCCTTCGCGCTGTCGGCACCGCTGCTGCGCGCGAGGCTCACGCCGGCGATGTCCGTCCAGCGCGCGGCGTTTTCCGCGATGCTGCGCAGCGTTTCCTGGACGCTGGCGGGCGGCGTGACCTTCTGCGCTGTCGGCATCGGCCGCGTGTAGCTGGGCGCCGTCGAGGCCGGGCGATGCGTGGCCGGCGTCGACGCGCTGTCGTTTGCGCGCGCGCCAGGCGGGAACGGTTGCCTGGAGATAGTCGAGCGGTTTGTTGGAACGTCGGCGCTTGTGGCGCCCTGCGTCGCCGACTGATGGCCAACGCGGGTCGCGGAATGGGCGATCGAATTCCCGGCCAGGTTCGCAGCCGTGCCCGTTGCCGCCTGCGCCGTCTTAGCCTGCGCGGCGGCAGTGACTGATGAACCCGCCAAGCCCGCTGCCACACCGGCTAGTCCCGTGCCCGCACCCGGCGATCCCGCTGGCCGTTGCTCGTCGGCCAGGCGGCGGCCAGGCTGTGATGCGCTGTCGCGAGCCGCCGAGCCAGCCGAGCCAGCCGAGCCAGCCGAGCCAGCCGAGCCAGCCGAGCCAGCCGAGCCAGCCGAGCTAAGCGAGCCAGCCGACCCATTGACGCCAAGTGAGCTAGTTGGGCCAACCGACCCAACTCCCCCCACCGCAGCCCCGACCGCGCGCGACGTCTGCTCGCGCAACCAGCCAGCCGGCGCGACAGGTTCCGTCGGCATCCATGCAGCCTTGTCCGCGTTCAGCGGTTGCGCCTGCGCCTGCGCCGGCACATGCCGCGGCGGCGTGGCGGTGCCCGTGCGCAAGACCGGCTCGGCTTGTCTACCTGCGCGCGTGCTCGTGCTCGCACCAGCGCGCCAATTCGCGCCGGCGCCACGCGTCGCCGCATCCTTGCCCGCCGCCGAGCCGGGCGATGCGATCGCGCCAGCCGAGCCAGGCCCCGCGCCGCGTCCGCTCGCCGGCGGCCGCCACACCGTCGGGCGCGCATAACGTCCATTGCTTTTGGGCGCCATCGTGTTGGTGGTCGGCGAGGCATGCGACGGCAAACCATCGTCGACGACGCTGCGATGCCGGCGCGCCTCCTCGTCGCGTTTGGCGAGGCCGCGCGACAGGCCGAGGCCGAATGCGCCGTCGGCCCACACCGCCACGTCGCGCCAGCGGAAATCGATCAGCCAGGGCAGGCTGATCGCGAGCAGCGCAAGCGCCGCGAGCGGCGTGCCGATCTGCCCGAGCAGACGGCCGATGCCCGCCGCCAGCGCATGGCCGAAGCCATTCATGCCGGTCGCGGCGATCAGCGAGGCCTCCAGCGTGCAGCTCGCCACCATCACGCAGACGAAGCCGAGCCACAGGCGGATCGTGCCGGGGCCGCGCAAACCCGCGCCGCCCGGCAGCATCGACTTCACGAGCCGCCACAAAAGAGGAATGAACCAGACGGCCGACCCGCCGAACCAGCCGAAAACTACCGTGTGCATGCTAGACATCAACGAATGACGGACGCGCGAAAACGCAATCCGTCGAGTTTAAACCGGCGAAGCACGATGCTTCGAAGGCAGACGCAACTATGTTTGCGTCCAGTGGAAAAGCGGGCCGCCGCGCGGCCCGCCGTCGGTGAATAACAACGGCTGCCGCGGCAGCCCGCGCGACTTTGGCGGACCGCTGCGATTGCAGTCTTGCCGGCGCGGTCCCATCCGCTTAACAGTTTGACCATCGAGCCACCCTGGCAGTCATCTGCCGGACCACCGCGCTTCGCGCGCGGCCGGTCATTTGGCGGCGCGCTCGAACGTCAGCGTGTCGCCGTTGTCGAGCACGAGTTGCATCTGCTGCGGCGCGCGCATTTGCACGCCAGTGCGCTCGATGTGCGTGAGCGCGTTCAGATACGCGCTTTCGATCTGGCCGCCCGGCGTCGCGCATGCCATGCGCGTGCCGCCCAGCGTGCCGAAGCTCAGCTTGCCGTCCTTCAGCGCATACGAGCCCATGTAGCGGTTGCAGCCGGAAAAGCCGCTGACGTGGCGCTGACCGGTGGCGGTCGAGAGCGTGAGCGTGATCGGCCCGCCCCGATCCGCGGACGGCACCGCGCGCGCCGTGCCGTCGGCCTGTTTCCAGCCGGCGAGCACCCAGCTCGTGTCGTCGAGTAGCTGCGTGGCGGCGGGGTTGAACGGATCGGGCGCCGGCGCTTCCGAGTCGGGGTGTTTCGGGATCGCACAGGCGCTCAATAGCGCGGCGACGCTCAACGCGGCGATGGCGGTGCGCGCATACGGCGCGAAGCGCGCGGCACGTCGCGCGGAGGAGCTTTGGAGCATGGCGTCGTTCCTCTTCAAACTGGCGAAGGCGTAAGGGTAACGCACTCGGCTCGCCGCGCGCGAGCGCGCCGGCGTGCGCAATGCTGATCGAGCGCATCCGATGCGTTTGCTCGACCCCTGCGCGAACGAACGCGCGGGCGAGCCGCGTGTGTTCGGGCGTTCGGGGCGGGGTCGCGCATGGGGGTGTGCATCGGGGTGCGCATGTTAACATCGTGGTCTCCCCATTCCCACCCTCATCCGACTTTTTATCTGGAGACCCCATGCAGATCGGCCAACGGATCGGCACGCCCCTTTCTGGTTCCGCCACGCGCGTGATGCTGCTCGGCGCCGGCGAGCTCGGCAAGGAAGTGATCATCGCGCTGCAACGGCTGGGCGTCGAGGTGATCGCCGTCGACCGTTATCCGAATGCGCCGGGTCACCAGGTCGCGCACCGCTCGCACGTGATCGACATGACCGACCGCGCCGCGCTGCGCGCGCTGGTCGAGCAGGAGCGCCCGCACCTGATCGTCCCCGAGATCGAGGCGATCGCCACCGACGCGCTCGCCGCGATCGAAGCCGACGGTCTCGCCGAAGTGATCCCGACCGCGCGCGCCACGCAGCTCACGATGAACCGCGAAGGCATCCGCCGTCTCGCGGCCGAGGAACTCGGCCTGCCGACCTCGCCCTACGCATTCGCCGATTCGCTCGACGAACTGCGCGCGGGCATCGCCAAGGTCGGCTATCCGTGCGTGGTAAAGCCGGTGATGTCGTCGTCGGGCAAGGGGCAGTCGGTGCTGAGAAGCGACGCCGACGTCGAACCCGCATGGCAATACGCGCTGGCGGGCGGCCGCGTGAATCATGGCCGCGTGATCGTCGAGGGCTTCATCGACTTCGACTATGAAATCACGCAACTCACTGTGCGCGCGATCGATCCGGCGAGCGGCGAAGTCAGCACGTATTTCTGCGACCCGATCGGCCACGTGCAGGTCGCGGGCGATTACGTCGAATCGTGGCAGCCGCAGCCGATGAGCGCGCTCGCGCTCGAACGTTCGCGCGAAGTGGCGCACGAGGTGACGGCCGCGTTGGGCGGGCGGGGCCTGTTC
This sequence comes from Paraburkholderia sp. DD10, assembly GCF_049177125.1. Lineage (NCBI taxonomy): Bacteria > Pseudomonadati > Pseudomonadota > Betaproteobacteria > Burkholderiales > Burkholderiaceae > Paraburkholderia > Paraburkholderia sp. DD10. The sequence goes on from NZ_CP185393.1 coordinate 341,458, forward strand.
GGCGTGGAACTTTTCGTGCGCGGCGACGACGTATGGTTCTCGGAAGTGAGCCCGCGTCCGCACGACACGGGGCTCGTCACGCTGTGCTCGCAGCGCTTCTCGGAGTTCGAGCTGCACGCGCGCGCGATCCTCGGTTTGCCGGTGGATACGTCGCTGCGGGCGCCGGGTGCGTCGGCGGTGATTTACGGCGGTCTCGACGAAGCGGGCATCGCGTTCGAAGGCGTCGGCGCGGCGTTGGCCGTGCCGAACGCCGATCTGCGGCTCTTCGGCAAGCCGGAGAGCTTCGTCAAGCGCCGCATGGGCGTGGCGCTCGCCACCGGCGAGAACACGGACGAAGCGCGCTCGCGCGCGAAGCAGGCCGCGGCGGCGGTGCGGCCGGTGTCGGCGAAGTAGGCCGCGGCAGGCATGCCGTCATGGCCGGCTCGCCGCGCAACCTGAATCATTGCAGCCCAGCGCAGTTCATGGAGCAGAGGCAAGTATGACCCCGGAATCCCGCATTCCCCGCATTCCCCGCATTCCCCGCAGTCCCGGTAACGACGCGCAACGCGGCAGCGTCGGCCGGATCGGCGCATTCGGCGTGCTGGTCGCGTTGTCCTTCGGCATGACGGGGTGCGGTCTCGCGGCTGCGCCGTGCCGCGTCGCATCGGCCGGCTTGAAGATCGTGCCGCTCGTCGGGCATGTCGCCGCGGTGCCGACCGACGCGTGCGCCGAGGTGATTGATCCATAAGCGGTTCATTGGCAATCGTCAGGCCCGCGCCTCGCGCCGCGACAGACGGCATGCCGCCTGGCACGATAAGCAAAAAACCAATCGAGGTACCCAATGAAGAAATGGCTGGTTGCGGTAAGCACGGCAGCGGTTCTCGCGGCGCTGTGCGGCAATGCATGGGCGGCGCCGTTGGCTCTCGCCGAGACTCGGACCAAGAACCGTCAGACGCATAAATACACCTGCGCCACCGGCAAGATTCTGCAAGTCACATACTGGAACACGGCGAACGGCCAGAGTTTCGCGCTGGTCCCCGTGAAGGGCCAGCAACTGCTTTTCGTCAACACGTTATCGGCTTCCGGCGCGAAGTATCAGGCCGGCAGCTACACCTGGTGGACCAAGGGTCCGCGCGCGGACCTGTACGACGCGATGGACGGCGAGAACGCGCCGCCCATGATCTCCGACTGCATCACCATCAATCGCTGACCCGATGCGGCGGCCGCGCTCGAACCGCACCGCCGCCCGCCTTGCCTGCCCCTGCCTTGCGGCGCTGCCAGTCGGCGCACATCATTTCCCATCGAGTAGTAAGCTGTCCGGCATGGCGTTAGCCGTTGCGTCGTGCCATGCCGCGCGCCGCCCGCGTGAGCGTCGTCGTGTTCCCGCGCGCTCCTTGCGCCTCTGCTTCACGTCCCTTGGCGGCCGGGCTGACGGCCCGCCTCCGTTTCATCAAACGAGACCCTCCATGAAAGCATCCGACCTGTTCGTCAAATCGCTGGAAGCTGAAGGCGTCGAGTATGTGTTCGGCATTCCCGGCGAGGAAAATCTCGATCTGCTCGAATCGCTGCGCCGCTCGAAAATCCGTCTGATCCTCACGCGCCACGAGCAGGCGGCCGGCTTCATGGCCGCCACTTACGGGCGTCTCACCGGCCGCACCGGCGTGTGTCTCGCCACGCTCGGCCCCGGCGCGACCAACTTCGTGACCGCCGCCGCCTACGCGCAACTGGGCGGCATGCCGATGCTGATGGTCACCGGGCAAAAGCCGATCAAATCGAGCAAGCAGGGGCATTTCCAGATCGTCGACGTGGTGCGGATGATGGAGCCGCTCACCAAGTACACGCGGCAGATCGTGTCGATCGGCAATATTCCGGCGGCGGTGCGCGAGGCGGTTCGTCAGGCGGAAGAAGAACGGCCCGGCGCCACGCACCTCGAATTGCCCGAGGACGTCGCGCACGAAGAGGGCGACGGCAAGCCGATCCCGAAGAGCTACAGCCGCCGTCCGGTGGCCGAGGAAAAGGCGGTGGCGCACGCGGTCGAGGCGATCACGAACGCGAAGCATCCGTTGCTGATGATCGGCGCGGGCGGCAACCGCAAGACCACGACCAGGATGCTGCGCGAATTGGTCGACCAGATCGGCATTCCGTTTTTCACGACGCAGATGGGCAAGGGCGTGATCGACGAATCGCACCCGATGTGGCTCGGCAACGCCACGCTCTCGGACGGCGACTTCGTGCACCGCGCCATCGAGCACGCGGACTGCATCATCAACGTCGGCCACGACGTGATCGAGAAGCCGCCGTTCTTCATGCGCAGCGGCGAGGCGGGCGAGAAGACGGTGATTCACGTGAACTTCCTCGGCGCGGAGGTCGATACCGTGTACTTCCCGCAGATCGAGGTGGTCGGCGACATCGCCAACGCGGTGTGGCAGTTGAAGGAAAGCCTCAAGGCGCGCAAGGAGCATTGGGACTTCACGCGCTTCAAGGAGATCAAGCAGCACTTCGAGGAGCATCTCGTGAAAGGCCAGCACGACGACCGCTTCCCGATGTACCCGGTGCGGATCGTCAACGACGTCTACGAGACCACGCCCGTGGACGGCATCGTGTGTCTGGACAACGGCATGTACAAGATCTGGTTCGCGCGCTACTACCGCGCGCACGAACCGAATTCGCTGCTGCTCGACAACGCGCTGGCCTCGATGGGCGCGGGCTTGCCTTCCGCGATAGCGACCAAGATCGTGCATCCCGACCGCAAGGTGATGGCCGTGTGCGGCGACGGCGGCTTCATGATGAACTCGCAGGAACTGGAAACGGCGGTGCGTCTGAAGCTCGATCTGGTGATCCTGATCTTGCGCGACGACGCGTTCGGCATGATCCGCTGGAAGCAGGAGAACATGAATTTCCCCGACTACGGCATGACGCTGCGCAACCCGGATTTCGTCGCGTATGCCCAGAGCTATGGCGCGCAGGGGCATCGGATCGAATCGGCGGCGGAGTTCGCGCCCCTGCTGCGCGAATGTTTCGCGACGCCCGGCGTGCATGTGATCGACCTGCCGATCGACTATTCCGACAACGAGCGCGTGTTGAATCGCGAGATCAAGCGGCTCTCCGCGCAACTGTGAGCGGTTGGGCGAACCGCTGGCCGGTTTCGCATCGGGTGTGAAACGAGCGTGAATTGAGCGCGGCTGAATGGCGGCAGGGCATGAACGTTTGGCTTCGTTGCTCCTGTTAGCCGGATGCCGCAAAGGAGAACGCGTCATGTTGCAGAAAACTTACCCCTACTACCTCGCCAACGAAGCGGTTGCCGCGAACACCGATCTCGACGTCACCGATAAATTCAGCGGCGAAGTGGCGACCCGCGTGGCGATGGCCGACGCCGCCGCGATCGACAAGGCGATCGGCCACGCCGTCGACGCCATGCCCGCGCTGCGCGCCTTTGCGCCGTTCAAGCGCCAGGCGGTGCTCGAACATTGCGTGAAGCGGTTTCGCGAGCGCTACGACGAACTGGCGCTCGCGCTGTGCATCGAAGCCGGCAAGCCGATCAACGACTCGAAGGGCGAAGTCACGCGCCTGATCGACACGTTCAAGGTGGCCGCCGAGGAGGCGGTGCGCATCGACGGGGAAATCGTCAATCTGCAGATTTCGCCGCGCGCAAAGGGCTATCACGGTTACGTGAAGCGCGTGCCGATCGGTCCGTGCTCGTTCATTTCGCCGTTCAATTTTCCGTTGAATCTGACCGCGCACAAGGTCGCGCCGGCGATCGCCGCGGGCGTGCCGTTCGTGCTGAAGCCGGCGAGCCGCACGCCGGTCGGTGCGCTGATCATGGGCGAGATTCTGGCGGAAACCGACTTGCCGAAAGGCGCGTTCTCGATTTTGCCCGCGCATCGCGACGGCGCCGATCTGTTCACCACGGACGAACGTTTCAAGCTGCTGTCGTTCACCGGCTCGCCGGCGGTGGGTTGGGAACTGAAGAAAAAGGCCGGCAAGAAGAAGGTGATTCTGGAACTCGGCGGCAACGCCGCCGCGATCGTCGACGGCGATCAGGGCGGGAAACTCGACTACGTGGTCGAGCGGCTCGCGTTCGGCGCGTTCTATCAGTCGGGGCAGAGCTGCATCGGCGTGCAGCGGATTCTGGTGCACGCGAAACTTTATGAGGCGCTGCGCGAGAAGCTGATCGCCAAAACGAAATCGCTGGTAATGGGTGATCCGAAGGACGAAAAGACCTTCGTCGGGCCGATGATCTCGGAATCGGAGTCCAAACGCCTCGCCGGCTGGATGGAGAGCGCGGTGCTGGCGGGCGCGACAATCGTCGCGGGCGGCAAGGTGGAGGGTGCGATGTTCGAGGCCACGCTGCTTGAAGGCGTTGGGCGCGACACCGATCTGTATCGCAAGGAAGCTTTCGGGCCGGTGGCGATTCTGGAGCGGTTCGACGATTTCGACTCGGCGCTCGCCACCGTCAACGACAGCGACTTCGGCCTGCAAGCCGGCGTGTTCACCGATTCGCTCGCTCACGCGCATCGCGCGTGGGACCTGCTCGAAGTGGGCGGCGTGGTGATCAACGACGTGCCGTCGTTCCGCGTCGACAACATGCCCTATGGCGGCGTGAAGGATTCGGGACTCGGCCGTGAAGGCGTGCGTTACGCGATCGAGGATATGACCGAGCTGCGCCTGATGGTGATGCGTGAAACGTGGTGAACCGCGATGCCGGCACGCACGGCGAAATCGGCTGTCACGCCACTGTCGCCTGCGCGAACTACGCTCGCCAGCGAGGGGTGCCGCCATCCGGCAGGGCGCCGCGCCAGGCGCGTACGAGCAGACCGGCGGCTGGGCCGTCCGCCGGCTTTTGCCCCGTAAGCAGAAAGCCGCCCCATGCGCCATGAGTGTTTTTGCTGGAGTGCTACAATACCGGCCTTTCCGGCGGGTGTTTCCGCCGGCCGGAGCCGGCCGCTCTTTTCCCGCAATATCGACGGGTCCCGTGCGGAACGCCGTGGCTCCGCCTTCATCCTGATGCCCTCTGCGGTTCCGACCGCTGCCGCGCGCACGCGCCAAGCGCATTTTTAGCGAAAGCCACCATGTCCGACACAGCCGTCACGCCCAGCACTGCGACTTTTGATCAATTCGGCCTCGCGCCCGACATCCTGAAAGCCGTCAAGGAATCGGGCTACACCATTCCCACGCCGATTCAGGCGCAGGCGATTCCCGTCGTGCTGGCCGGCCGCGACGTAATGGGCGCCGCGCAGACCGGCACCGGCAAGACCGCGAGCTTCTCGCTGCCGATCATCCAGCGTCTGTTGCCGCAGGCCAGCACGAGCGCATCGCCCGCCCGCCATCCGGTGCGCGCGCTGATCCTCACGCCGACCCGCGAACTGGCCGACCAGGTCGCCGCGAACGTGCAGTCCTACGCGAAGCACACCGCGCTGCGCAGCGCCGTGGTGTTCGGCGGGGTCGATATGAATCCCCAGTCGGAGCAACTGCGCCGCGGCGTGGAAATTCTGATCGCCACGCCGGGCCGTCTGCTCGATCACGTGCAGCAGAAAACCGCCAACCTGGGCCAGGTGCAGATCCTCGTGCTCGACGAAGCCGACCGCATGCTCGACATGGGCTTCCTGCCGGATTTGCAGCGCATCCTGAACCTGCTGCCGAAAGAACGTCAAACGCTGCTGTTTTCGGCCACGTTCTCGGGCGAGATCAAGAAGCTCGCGGCAACCTATCTGCGCGATCCGCAGACGATCGAAGTCGCGCGCAGCAACTCGACCGCGACCAACGTCACGCAAATCGTGTTCGAGGTTCCCGAGGGCGACAAGACCGGCGCGGTCGTTCAATTGATTCGCGAGCGCAGCCTGAAGCAGGTGATCGTGTTCTGCAACAGCAAGATCGGCGCGAGCCGTCTCGCGCGCAGCCTCGAACGCGACGGCGTGATCGCGACCGCGATTCACGGCGACCGCTCGCAAAACGAGCGCATGCAGGCGCTGGACGCGTTCAAGCGCGGCGAAATTGAAGCGTTGGTCGCCACCGACGTGGCGGCGCGCGGTCTCGACATCGCGGAACTGCCCGCGGTGATCAATTTCGATTTGCCGTTCAATGCGGAAGACTATGTGCATCGGATCGGCCGTACCGGCCGGGCCGGCGCTTCCGGCGACGCGTTGTCGCTGTGCAGCCCGAACGAGCGCAAGCAGCTTGCCGATATCGAGAAGCTCATCAAGCGGCCGCTGGAAGTGCAACGCCTGACCGTGGATACGCCGGTGCGGCATCACCACGAAGAGCGCGCGCCGCGCCGTGAGCGCAGCGAGGTTCGTGACGAGCGCGGCGGCCGCCGGCGTTCGGGCGCTCCGTCGGGCTCGTTCGATCGGCCGCATCACCATCGCGTGCAGCCTGTGGACGATTTCTTCCTCAAGCCGTATGAGCCGTCGCCCGCTTCGGTTCGCAAGATCGAGGAGGCCGATGCGGCTTCCGCCGCTCCGCAGAAGACGTCTGCGAAGCAGCCGCTGGCTGCGTTGCTGGGCGGCTTCGGCATGCCCAGGAAGTCGTCGTCCTGAGCGGCTGCGGCTTCGAAACCCGCATCGCGTTTACTTGCTTACGCTCATTCGCACGCGCATGCGTGCTGCCCATGCCGCCGTTGCCGCGGTATAAAACCCCTCCAGTGTCCCAGGGGCCTGGCCGCTCAGGTCGAGTCCCAGATGGCGAGCCGCCGCGATCAGCGCTTCGAGCGGTTTGCCGGCATCCAGCGCCTGCGCCCCGTTTTGCTTGCTGAGTTTTTCGCCCTGGTCGTTCGTCACGACCGGCACGTGCAGATACTCGGGCGTCGGCGCGCCAAGACAGCGCTGTAAATAAATCTGCCGCGCGGTTGAATCCATCAGGTCCGCGCCTCGCACGATGTGGGTGATGCCCGCGTCCGCGTCGTCGACTACCACCGCCAGTTGATAGGCCCATTGGTCGTCCGCGCGTTTCAGGACGAAATCGCCGACCTCGGTAGCGAGGTTCTGCGTCTGCGTGCGCTGCCAGCGATCTTCGAACGTGATCACGGCGGCCTCGCCGTCGGGCACGCGCAGGCGCCACGCGCGCGCCGGTTTGCCATGCAGACCGTCGCGGCAGGTGCCGGGGTAGGCGAGCGTCGTGTTGCGCGCGTGCGCGTGCAACAACGAGTCGGCGATTTCCTTGCGCGTGCAGCCGCAGGGATAAACCAGGCCGCGGGCTTTGAGTTGCTTCAGCGCCTGCTCGTAGCGCGCGATGCGTGTGCTTTGCCAGATCGGCGGCTCGTCGGCGTGCATGCCGAAGCGTTCGAGGGTCGCGAGGATGTCCCTGGCGGCGCCTGGAACCGTGCGTGGGCGATCGATGTCCTCGACGCGAACGAGCCATGCGCCGCCATGCGCGCGCGCGTCCAGCCAACTCGCGAGCGCGCTGACCAGCGAGCCGAAATGCAGCGGCCCGGTGGGCGACGGTGCGAAGCGTCCGCGATAGGTCATGGCTCGGATCGGTGGTTACGGTGAAAGCGCGGAACGACGTATTGCGTTGCCAGTGTGCGCCGGAAATGGCGGCAAGTTCGCATGGCGCGGACGGGTTTGAGATCAATGGGCACGCTGAAGGCGCCGCCGCAGCCTGAGCACAATGAGCCGCGCTTTCCACGATCGTAGGGTTGGAGCCGCCGCGTGACGTGCTGTCCAAGGCCGGCATTCGTCGCGCCTCGCGACGATGGCGCGGGGCGCGACGCAGCCGTCATGCGGCGCGCGCCGCCTTGCTGTCAGGATGACATGCCGGGCAGGTCTTGCCCGCGACGTACATTGGCGACGCCTGCGCCTCGGGCGGCACCACGGCGCGGCAGCCGAAGCATTGCACGGTGGCGGTGGGTCCGAGTTGCGGATTCAGCGCGGTGCGGTAGTCGAACACGAAGCAGTCGCCGTGATAGTGAGCGCCGCCCACTTCCTCGAAATACTTCAGGATGCCGCCTTCCAGCTGATACACGTTCTCGATGCCGACTTCCTTCATGTGGATCGCCGCCTTCTCGCAGCGAATCCCGCCGGTGCAGAACGACACGACCGTTTTGCCCTCGAGATCGGCGCGGTTCTGCTCGATCACTTCAGGAAACTCGCTGAATTTCGTGATGCGGTAGTCGAGCGCGTTGTCGAACGTGCCGACGTCGACTTCGAACGCGTTGCGCGTGTCGAGCATCACGACCGGACGGCCCTGATCGTCGTGGCCGCGATCCAGCCAGCTTTTCAGCGTGGGCGCGTCGACGAACGGCGCGCGGCCGAGCTCCGGACGGATCGCCGGTTTTTTCATCGTGATGATCTCGCGCTTGAGCTTGACCAGCATGCGGCGAAACGGCTGCTTGTCCGAGAGGCTTTCCTTGAATTGCAGATTCGCGAACTTGCCTTCGAACAGCGCGTCGTGACGGATGTAGTCGATGAACGCGTCCGCGGCTTCGCGGCTGCCGGCGACGAACAGGTTGATGCCTTCCGGCGCCAGCAGAATCGTGCCGCGCAGGCCGAGCGCGTTGCAGCGCTCGGTGACGAACGGGCGCCATGCGGCGGTGTCTTCGATGGTCGCGAAGTGATACGCGGCGAGATTGACGATGCTCATGTGTGTCCAGCGGTAATCAGTGGCCGGCGCCGTGGAAAACGGGGCGCATGAAGGCGCCGGCATCTGAATGCCATGCGGCGCGGCCATGTCGAATGGGGAAACTCGTATTATCCCTCAAGCCGGGGCTGGGCTCGACTCTGCCGAATGGCCAGGCGGTTGCGATAGCGCAAGGCGCGCGCGAACTTGCAGCGGTTTGCCCGCTCCGCTGAGGGACGCATTGCGGTTTTGCCGCAGCTTGTCCGTGACGAGCGAGCGGGCCGCGCCGCTTCCGTGTAGGCGCCGAAACCGGTCAGCGGCCCGCAGAACACCCGCGCAGGCCGTTCCCGAATTCGCGCCCTAAGCCGAACGGCTAACGCGCGCTTTTGGCCTGAAAACTCCGGAATGGTGGAGTTACAATGTCGCCCATGTCAGATCCCCGCTTCGTTCATCTCCGCGTCCACTCCGAATTCTCGATTGCCGACGGCATCGTGCGTCTTGACGACATCGTCAAGGCGGCTGCCAAAGACGGTCAGGGTGCGCTCGCTCTCACCGATCTCGGCAACGCGTTCGGCCTCGTCCGTTTCTATAAGGAAGCCCGCGGCAAAGGGGTCAAACCCATTGCCGGCTGCGACGTCTGGATCACCAATCCCGACGACCGCGACAAGCCTTCCCGTTTGCTGCTGCTGGTGAAAGACCGGCGCGGCTACCTGAATCTGTGTGAGCTGCTCAGCAAGGCGTCGCTCACGAATCAGTATCGCGGCCGCGCCGAAATCGAGGCCGGCTGGCTCGAATCCGGCCTGGGCGAAGGCTTGCTCGCCTTGTCCGGCGCCCAGCAAGGGGATATCGGTCTCGCGCTCGCTGCGGGTAACGAGGAAGCGGCGAAGCGCAACGCGTTGCATTGGGCGAAGGTGTTTCCGGGCGGCTTCTATATCGAGTTGCAGCGTTGCGCCCAGCCGGGCGGCGAGCAGTATGTGCGGCAGGCCGTCACGCTCGCCGCGGCGCTGAAGTTGCCGGTGGTCGCCACGCATCCCATGCAGTTCATGACGCCGGACGACTTCACCGCGCACGAAGCGCGCGTGTGTATTTCCGAAGGCGACATCCTTGCTAATCCGCGCCGCCAGAAGCGCTTCACGCCGGAACAGTATTTCCGCACCCAGCAAGAAATGGCCGCGCTGTTCGCGGACATTCCGTCGGCGCTCGCCAATACCGTTGAAATCGCCAAGCGCTGCAACCTCACGCTGGAACTCGGCAAGCCCAAACTGCCGCTGTTTCCCACGCCCGACGGCATGTCGCTCGACGACTACCTCGTGCATCTGTCGAAAGAGGGCCTTGAAAAGCGCCTCGAGCAGTTGTACCCGGACCCCGCGGAGCGCGAAGCGCAGCGCGAAACGTATTACCAGCGCCTCGAATTCGAGTGCGGCACGATCATCAAGATGGGCTTTCCGGGCTACTTCCTGATCGTCGCGGACTTCATCAACTGGGCGAAGAACAACGGCGTGCCGGTCGGGCCGGGCCGGGGCTCCGGCGCGGGCTCGCTGGTCGCCTACGCGCTCGGCGTGACCGACCTCGATCCGCTGCGCTACAACCTGCTGTTCGAACGTTTCCTGAATCCTGAACGGGTGTCGATGCCCGACTTCGACATCGACTTCTGCCAGCACGGCCGCGACCGCGTGATCCAGTACGTGAAGGAAAAGTACGGCGCGGACGCGGTGTCGCAGATCGCCACCTTCGGCACGATGGCGGCGAAGGCGGCGGTGCGCGACATCGGCCGGGTGCTCGATCTGGGCTACATGTTCACCGACGGCATCGCCAAGCTGATCCCGTTCAAGCCGGGCAAGCACGTCACCATCGCCGACGCGATGAAGGAAGAGCCGCTGTTGCAGGAGCGCTTCGACAACGAAGACGAAGTGCATCAGCTGCTCGAACTCGCGCAGCGCGTGGAAGGCTTGACGCGTAACGTCGGCATGCACGCGGGCGGCGTGCTGATCGCGCCCGGCAAGCTCACCGATTTCTGCCCGCTCTATACGCAGGGCGACGAAAGCGGCGTGGTCAGCCAGTACGACAAGGACGACGTCGAAGCGGTCGGCCTGGTGAAGTTCGACTTTTTGGGTCTCACCACGCTGACCATTCTCGACTGGGCCGAGCGCTATATCCGCCGTCTCGATCCGTCGAAGGAAGACTGGTCGCTCGCGCAGGTGCCGCTCGACGACCCCGCGTCGTTCTCGATCCTGAAGAAAGCGAATACGGTCGCCGTGTTCCAGTTGGAAAGCCGCGGCATGCAAGGCATGCTGAAAGACGCGCAGCCCGACCGCTTCGAAGACATCATCGCGCTCGTCGCGTTGTACCGTCCGGGCCCGATGGACCTGATCCCGAGCTTCTGCGCCCGCAAGCACGGCCGCGAAGTGGTGGAGTATCCCGATCCGCGCGTGGAACCTGTTCTGAAAGAGACCTACGGCATCATGGTCTACCAGGAGCAGGTGATGCAGATGGCGCAGATCATCGGCGGCTACTCGCTGGGCGGCGCCGACCTGCTGCGTCGCGCGATGGGCAAGAAGAAGGCCGAGGAAATGGCCGAGCACCGCGCGCTGTTCCGCGAAGGCGCCGCGAAGAATGGCCTGACCGGCGAGAAAGCCGACGAAATCTTCGACTTGATGGAGAAGTTCGCGGGTTACGGCTTCAACAAGTCGCACGCGGCCGCGTATGCGCTGCTGGCGTACTACACCGCGTGGCTCAAGGCGCATCATCCGGCGGAATTCATGGCGGCCAATATGTCGCTCGCCATGGACGACACGGAGAAGGTCAAGATCCTGTTCGAGGACTGTCTCGCGAACAAGATGGCGGTGCTGCCGCCGGACGTGAATCTGTCGGCGTATCGCTTCGAGCCGGTCGCGGAACCGGACGGCAAACGCTCGAAAACCATCCGCTACGGTCTGGGCGCGATCAAGGGCAGCGGCCAGAATGCGATCGAGGAAATCCTGCGTGCGCGCGAAGATGGTCCGTTCATCGACATCTTCGATTTCTGCAACCGTGTCGACCGCCGCATCGTCAATCGCCGCACGATGGAAGCATTGATTCGCGCCGGCGCGTTCGACACCTTGCATGCGAATCGCGCGCAACTGATCGCATCCGTTTCGCTCGCAATGGAAGCGGCCGAGCAGGCGAGCGCCAATGCGATGCAGGCGGGTCTGTTCGACATGGGCGACGCGCCGTCGCAAGGTCACGAACTGGTCGATGAACCGGAATGGCCGGAAAAGAAGAAGCTGCAGGAAGAGAAGGCCGCGCTCGGCTTCTACCTGTCGGGCCATCTGTTCGACGCGTACAAGAACGAGGTGCGCCGCTTCGTGCGCCAGAAGATCGGCGAATTGAAAGAAGGTCGCGACAAGCTGGTCGCGGGTGTGATCGCGTCGCTGCGCACGCAGATGACCCAGCGCGGCAAGATGCTGATCGCCGTGCTCGACGACGGCACCGGCCAATGCGAAGTGACGGTATTCAACGAGATCTTCGAAGCGCACAAGCAGTTGTTCAGGGAAGACGAACTGCTGGTCGTGCAAGGCCAGGCGCGCAACGACGCATTCACCGGCGGCATCCGCTTCACCGTCGATACGGTGATGGATCTCGGCCGCGCGCGCTGCCGTTACGCCGAGGCCGTCAAGGTGCAGATGAACGGCAACGCGGACGCGCTGGCGCTGCGGCGCGTGCTCGAAGCGCATAGCGCGGACAAGGACGAGCCGCAAGCGGCCGCGGCCCCGGCGGCTTCATCGCGAAGCGGCGGCGGCAATGGCAACGGCGGCGGCCGTAACGGTGGCGGATATGGCGGCGGCGACAATGGCCGTCAGCGGCAGGCGGTGCAGATTCCGAACGGGCTTGCCGTGCAGGTGGTGTATCGCAGCCAGAACGCCGAAGGCGCCATGCGGTTGGGCGACGCCTGGCGCGTGAAGCCGACCGACGAATTGCTCGCTGCGTTGCGCGGCGAGTTCGCGGGAAGCTCGATCGAGATCGTTTATTGACGTGGCTTGCCCGCGCGGCTTAGCGGGCCAAGCCGGTCTTTCACAAGGGCTTGTCGTTTCCCAGGCGCGCCAGCTTCAAAAACCGGTAGTACACCGTTTCCGCATTGAACACCGCGATCATGAAGCCGGCGCGGCCGTCCAGAAAGCCGCGCCGTAGCACATAGGTCCGCACGAACGCCCAGGCGCCGCGCCCGAGCGCCTTGCCGAAACTGCCGCGCTTGCCCGCCGCATGGCGTTGTTGCGCGCCGGCTGTCGAATAGGCGTCGAGTTTGCGCAGCACGCCTTCGAAGTCCTCGTAGGAGTAGTGCATCAGCTTGCCGGTGAGGCGCTGCGCCGGCGTGTCGAATACGAGGCGCTCATGCACGAGGTCGTCGGAGAAACGCGCGGCGCCCCGTTTGAACAGACGCGGAATCCAGTCGGGATACCAGCCGCTGTGATGAATCCAATGACCGCAAAAGCTCGACAGGCGATCGACCGCATAGACGTCGGCGGTGGGCGCGGCGAGCGCCGCGCGGATTGCCGAGGCCAGCTCCGCCGAGACGATTTCGTCGGCGTCGATCGAGAGAATCCAACGGGTGGTGAGCGCGTCCACGGCGCGGTTCTTTTGCGGGCCGAAGCCCGGCCAGTCGGTTTGTTGGAGTACACGGGCGCCGTGCGCGCGGGCGATGTCGGCGGTGCCGTCGGTGCTGCCGCCGTCGATCACGACGATCTGATCGGCGAAGGCCACGGCTTGCAGGCATTCGGCCAGCCGCGCCGCCGCGTTTTTGGTGATGATGGCGACGCCGAGGGTGGTTTCTTGCATACCTGGAATGCGTGGAGAGGGGCGAACGTTGGAGCGAGTCGGACAAGCGTGGCGCAAGTATACACAGCGCGACACAGCACGATACATAGCGCGGCGCCCGCGGGCACGGGCCTGGGGGCTCGCGGCCCGACACCACGTCACGCTTCGCGCCAGCCCCCATCCAGGGCCAAAGCTCACCCGGCGCGAAGCTTCACCACTGAAGCCAAGCCTCACCCCCCGATCCGCGCAATCGGGCCGATCCCTATCGGTGGCCGTCATCCTCAAGCGTTTACAATGCTTCTTTTTTGATATTCCGCGCGGCAGGCGTTCGGCCCAGCGCGCGGTTGCCGTTCCGCATTCCCAGAGGATTCCTTGAGCGCGAAGCCTACGTTGAGCAAACCCATCGGTTCAGGTGAGGCATCGTCGCCTGCCGTCGTCTTGCGGCGTTTGTGGCCGTATATCAAGCCGCTCATCTGGGTGCTGACCGGCGCGGTGGTCGCGATGGCCGTCAGCGCGGGCACCGACGCCGCGATTCCCGCGCTCCTCAAGCCGCTGCTGGACAAGGGCTTCGGCGCGCACGCCAACGACAACGCCAAGTGGCTCGTGCCGATCGCGGTGGTCGGCCTCGCGCTGATACGCGGCCTGTCCCAATACGCATCCGGCTATCTGCTCGCCTACGTGTCGAACAAGATCCTGCTCGAACTGCGCCTGAAGATGTTCGACCGGATGATTCACACGGGCGTCTCGTTCTTCCAGCGCGAAACCGCGAGCACGGTCATCAATGCGATCGTCTTCGAGGTCAATCAGATCCTCAACGTGCTGCTGAGCGTGCTCGTCACGCTGGTGCGCGATTCGCTGACGGTGCTGTTCCTGCTCGGCTATCTGTTCTATCTGAACTGGCGTCTGACGCTGATCGTCGCGGTGCTGCTGCCGGGCATCGGCTGGCTGGTGAGCAAGATCAACCGCCGCTTGCGGCGCCTGAACCGCGAGCATCAAATGCTCACCAACGAGCTGTCGTACATCGTCGAGGAGACGGTGGGCGGCTATAAGGTCGTCAAGGTGCACAACGGCGAGCAGTACGAGATCGACCGCTTCACGTCGATGAGCAAGCGCCTGCGCGGCTACGCGATGCGCATGACGGTCTCGGGCGGCCTCGCGCAACCGTTGACGCAGTTCCTCGCGTCGATCGCGCTTGCCGTCGTGATCACGATCGCGGTGGTGCAGTCGTCGTCGGACCAGACCACGGTCGGCGGCTTTGTCGCGTTCGTCACGTCGATGCTGCTGATCATCTCGCCGCTGAAGCATCTGATGGACGTGAACCAGCCGCTGCAACGCGGCATGACGGCGTGCGAGCTGATCTTCGGTCTGATCGACGAACCCTCCGAACCGGCGGGCGGCGGCAAGACGCTCGAACGCGCGCGCGGCGAGGTCGAATTCCGCGAGGTGTCGTTCAGCTACGGCAGCAATGCCACGCACAAGCGCCACACGCTCGACAAGGTGTCGTTCAAGGTCGCGCCGGGCGAGATGGTGGCGCTCGCGGGCCCGTCCGGCAGCGGCAAGACGACGCTGGTCAATCTGCTGCCGCGCTTTTTCGATCCGACCGGCGGCGAGATTCTGGTCGACGGCGTGGCGCTGCCGGAATACGGCCTGCACGCGCTGCGCAGCCAGATCGCGATGGTGAGCCAGGACGTCGTGCTGTTCAACGACACCGTCGCCAACAACGTCGCGTATGGCCAGGCAGCCGATTCGTCAAAGGTCGAGGCGGCGTTGCGCGCGGCCAACCTGTGGGACACCGTCGAGGCGATGCCCAGCGGTATCGAGACGCTGGTCGGCGACAACGGCATGATGCTCTCGGGCGGTCAGCGGCAGCGCCTGGCGATCGCGCGCGCGATCTACAAGGACGCGCCGATCCTGATCCTCGACGAAGCCACCTCGGCGCTGGATTCCGAGTCCGAACGCCACGTGCAGGCGGCGCTGGAAACGCTGATGAAAGGGCGCACGACGCTCGTCATCGCGCACCGCTTGTCGACCATCGAGCGCGCCAACCGCATTCTGGTGATGGAGGCGGGGCGCATCGTCGAGAGCGGCAGTCATCGTGAACTGCTGGCAAAAGACGGGCTCTATGCGCATCTGCACCGCATCCAGTTCCAGCAGAACGCGGCGTGAGCGTGTCGGGCCACTATCGACCCGCGCGGCCGACATGCGGCGTGTCGCGGGATAAAGCCAGCCTCGCTTCGGGCTCGCGGCATTCAATCCACATTTCCCCGGCGCTCCTCGCGCGTTTCTTTGCATGATGAAAATCGGAGTGTCCAGTAATGCGCTGAAACACAGCGGCGGCCTCGAGCGGTATGCAATGGACCTGGTGCGGGGCTTTGCCGCTGCCGGCATCGAACTGGCGTTCTTTGCGCGCCGCTTCGACATGTCGTTGCCGGAGGCGCGCATGGTCGAGCCGCATCGTATCCGCGTGTCGTTTCTGCCGGGCAAGCTGCGCGAGCGCTGGTTTTCGTGGCGGCTGCGCCGGGCGCGCCGCGCGGCCGGCGTCGACGTGCTGATCGGCTGCAACCGCGTCGACTCGTCCGAGATTGCGATTTGCGGCGGCACGCACCTCGGCTTTCTGCGCGCCACCGGACGTGCGCCAAAGCGCTCGGACCGCTGGCAGATCGCGCTGGAGCGGCGCCAGTACGAACGGGCGAGCGTGATCGTCGCGCACTCCCAGTTGATGCACGACGAGTTGCGCGAGCTGTATGGCGTGGATGAGCAGAAAATCCGCGTGCTGTACCCGCCGGTCGACGGCGCGCGCTTCGCCCCGATCGACGCGGCCCAACGCATGGCGCTGCGCCGCAGGTTCGGATTCGCCGACCATGAGATCGTGCTGCTCTTTCCGTCCAGCAGTCATGAGCGCAAGGGCTTGCCGCTGATCGAAGCCGCCTTGCGCGACACCGCCTTGCCGGTGGTGCTCGCGGTCGCGGGACGGCCGCCCGAGCACACCTCCGCGCGGGTGCGCTACATCGGCTACGTGAAAGATATCGAGGACGGCTACCGCGCCGCCGATTTCACGATTCTCGCGTCGAAATACGAGCCGTTCGGGCTGGTCGGTGTGGAGTCGGCCATGTGCGGGACGCCGGTGATTCTGCCGGCGAGCGTCGGGTGCTGCGATGCGATCGCGCCGCACGCCAAGTTCGTGTTCGCTGCGGGCGATGTCGCCGACTTGCGCGCGACGCTCGAGCGCGCGGTGCGAGGGCGGCTCACGATTCAGCAATCCCAACCGCGATGGCAGTCGGAACTGGCTCGCGACGCCGTGCTTTACGACACGAGCGTCGCCGGCCACGCCGACGCCTTGCTTGCTCTGGCAACGCATATCCGCGGCGCAAATTGACAGCGCATGCGCGCGGCGGCGCGGGCTTGGCGCGCACCCGTCATGGTCGCGCCAAGCCGCGCCGGTTCTACGTTCCAGCCATCGTGCATGATATAGTTTCGGGTTATAAAAGCATGGGTCTCAGCCCTGACCGACTACTCAATTGTCTTCACTGCGCTTCCAATGTCGGGGTGATTCGGCGGGTGCCGCAAGGCGCGCAGCGTCTGACTGCTCCGGTGGTGCCGTGTGCGGTTCGAAGGCATGGGAGCGGAAGTCAACGACAAGAATACCGTTGGAGATTCTTCATGGGGAACACGACCTCGAGTCGGCCGGCGCATAGCCCGTTTGCGGTCGGAACAAACGGAATAAACGGAATAAACGCGCCGGTCACGCGATGAGCCGACTATCCGGGCGTATTCGCATCTTCGGGCGTGCGCTTCCGCGCTTCGCGCTGAAACCGTGGCGTCGCAAGCCGGTTTCCGTGCAGCGTATTCTCGTTGCGCACCATCTCCTGCTCGGCGATACGTTGCTGCTAACACCGCTGCTTGCCAAGCTGCGCGTCCGCTATCCGAATGCCGAACTCGTTCTCGCCTGTCCGAAGGCGATCGTGCCGCTTTATGCGGGGCGCCCTTTCGGTGTGATCGCTTTGCCGTTCGACCCGCGCGACGTCGCGACGGTCAAGGGGATGCTCGATTCAGGACCGTACGACCTCGGCTTCGTGCTGGGGGACAATCGGCACAGCTGGCTTGCCATGGGCGCCGGTTGCCGCTGGATCGTCGCTCACGCCGGCGACGTGCCCGCGTGGAAAAACTGGCCGGTCGATGAGCCGGTCGCGTATCCGGCAACGCCGGCCGCGTGGGCCGATCTCGCGGCCGAACTGGTGGACGGGCCGCCGCCGGCGCGTTATCGGCCGTCCGATTGGCCCGCGCCCCGGCACGCGGCATTGCCCGATGCCGATCTGCTTACGCGGCCTTACGTCGTCCTGCATCCGGGCGCGAGCACCGCGGTGAAGCGCTGGCCCGACGCGCGCTGGCGCGAGCTTGCTGAGCGCATCGCGGCGCTCGGCTGCGTGCCGGTCTGGAGCGGCGGTCCCGGCGAGGCTGAATTGATCCGCGACATCGACCCCGATCCCGGTCATCCCAATCTCGCGGGACGGCTCGGCCTCGGCGAACTCTGGCATCTGTTCGCCGGGGCGAAAGCGGTCGTGTGTCCCGACACCGGCGTCGCGCATCTAGGCCGCCTGGTCGGCGTGCCGACGGTTGCGTTGTTCGGTCCCGGCAACGCACGGATTCACGGCGCGGGCGATTACTGGAGCGAAGTGCCGTTCCAGCCGGTTACGATTGCGGAGATGCCATGCCGCGATCAGCCGTTTATCTTTCGGCGCGAGATTGCATGGGTTCGGCGGTGCGACCGCGATTCGACCACCTGCGTCGCATGGAACGGCGACCACGCGGACTGCATGGGCCGCATTTCGGTGGAATCGGTGTACCGCGCATTACACAATGTTTTGATGGGAGCTTAATGACTAACACGTTCGCGCGCGTCGAGCGCGTTTTGTGGATTGCGTGTCCGGTCATCCTGTTCGCGGTGATGTTCGGCCATATGACGGCTATCGTGTTCAACGCACTCGCCCTGCTGGCGCTCGGTACGCTCGCGGCGGCGTGCTCGTCCGAGCGTCCGCCCATGTGGCGTTGGCCGCTGTTCCTGCCGATCGCCGGCTGGGCGTTGTGGGGGCTTGCGTCCGTCGCGTGGTCCGCTTATCCGGCGGTCAGCATCCACGCATGGTGCGATGAAGTGCTCTATCCGCTGGTGTCGTTCTGGGGTTTCTGGCTACTCGGCACGAAGACCCCGCACGTCAACCGCTTCGTCCTGATCAACTGGATCGCATGCGTGCTGCTCGTCGGGATCAGCGCGGTCTACTGGGGGCATTTGCAGCCGCCCACGCCGAGTACGTTTCCGCTGCATTTTTATAATCGCGTCGGTCACACCAGCACGCTCGCGGTGTTCGCGATCGCCTTGTTCTGCGGTGTCCTGTTGCGTCCGCGGTGGTGGCCCGTGGGCGTGGCCGGTCTCGTGTTTTGCCTGTTCATCGGACTCGCCACGCTCAATCGCTTCTTCTGGCCGGCCGCGGCGGCCACGCTGCTGGTGGCGCTGTTTCCGCTGTATCGGCGGCATATCGTGCTTGCGCTGCTTGCGTTCGTGGTGGTCGGGGTGGCGACCGTCGGCACGCTCGAGTACAGCGCGCGGCTGCGTTTGAGCGACGCGCAGGGCGCGGCGGCCACACGCGATATCGCCATCGAGGGCCATCAGGTTCCGCTTCCCCAGGCGTTTTCGAGTATCGGCGACACGGTGTCTGCCGATACGCGCCCGAAGCTGTGGGCGTTCTACACCTCGGAAGCGAAGCGTCACAAGTGGATCGGCGTCGGCTTCGGCAAACCGTTGCCGGGCATGGTGTACCGCAACGAGATGCCGCAGAACCTGCTGGCGATCGAACCGCAGGCCCTCACGCATGCCCATAACCTGTTCATGAACACCTGGCTGCAGACGGGCGTGGTGGGCGTCGTCCTCGAGACGGTGTTGCTGTTGTGGCTCGTGGGCGCGTTCTGGCGCACGCGAGGCGGCGACCCCTGGTTGTGCGCGGCCGGCATCGCGCTGGTGGCCGGCATGATCGCCAAGAACACGACCGACGACTTCATGTGGCAAACCACCATGCTGGCGTTCTGGTCGTTCGCCGGTCTGTTGCTGGGCAGCGCGCAGCGGCGCGGCGGCCAGGGCACCGCGGCGGGGCCCGCGTCGCGCGACGTATTTCGCGGGGCGTCCCGATAGCGGCCGGGCGCGCGACCCGGTTCATCACCGTTGAATTCATCCGGTCAGGATGCGGGGCACAGCATGAAATACGAGAGTGAAGACGATGGCCCGGATCAGATCGATCCGCCGCGCCGCATCCTGTTTCACATCAACGACTTCGGCAAGGGCGGCACGGAGACATCCTTGCTCGCCTGGCTCAAGGTGCTCGACCGGCGGCTCTTTGCGCTGAGCCTTTCGGTCACTTATCCGACCGAGGAACTGGCGTTCTGGCGCGCGCAGGGCATTCCCGACGACGTGCCTGTTCACGTGCTGGCGTCGTCGCGGTGGATGTACGCGTTGCACGGCGCACAGCGCCAACGGAAACTGAATGTGCCGCTCAAGCTGTTGCACAAGGCGCTGACCTACTGTCTGATCCGGCCGCTCGCCGCGAACCGCTTTCGCCGCCTGGCGGGCGGCCATGAGATGGTCTGCGACTTCGACTTTTCGTTGCGGCATCTTGCGGGCAAGTACGGCGTGCCGTGGTTCGGCGTCAGTCATTTCAGTCTTGCCACGCGCCTTGGCGGCAAGAGCAGGCGCTATGTCGCTCGCCGTGTCAGACACTATGCGCGCTACGACGCGATTGCGGTTCTCACGCCCGACATGTTGCGCGAGGCGCGCGACCTGTTTGCCGGCCAGCCTTCGCATGTGGCGGAACTCCCCAATGTGATCGACGTGGAATCGCTGCGGCTGAAGGCGCGTCCGTCGATCGAGCGGCCGGCGGAGTCGTTCATCGTCTCGGTGGCCCGGCTCGACGAAGGGCAAAAAGACCACAAGACCCTGCTGCGCGCGTTCGCGCAGCATCGCGCCAAGCGACTGCGGCCGGTCGACCTCGTGCTGATCGGCGAGGGCCGCGACCGCGCCGCGCTGGAGGAACTCGCGCGAGAACTCGGCATACGCGAGTCGGTGCACTTTTTGGGTTTCCGCGCGAATCCGTTTCCCTATATCCGCGCGGCGGAAATGCTGATCCTGAGCAGCCGCTACGAGGGCTTCGGCATGGTGCTGGGCGAGGCGATGGCGCTCGGCACGCCGGTGATTTCGACCGATTGCCCGACCGGTCCGCGCGACCTGCTCGAAGGGGGCAAGGCCGGCTTGCTGGTGCCGCCGGGCGACGTGGACGCACTGGCTCGCGCGATCGAGCGCCTGCAAACGGATACCGAATTGCGTCAAACGCTGGTGCGTCGTGCAGACAGGAAAGTGGCGACCTTCGCGCCTGAGAGCGCGAACCAGCGCATGCTGACGCTGGCGCGGCGGATTTCCCCTCGCAGCCGGCCACCCGTGCCGGCTGCCGCCGACTGAACGCCTTCCGGTTCCGCGACGGGCGGCGCGTTCGCCCGCTACACGCCGCCGGTCACCAGCGAGAGCACCGACAGGTCCGGGTGCGTGCCGTCGACGATGCTGCGCCCCGCATGCACGGCTTCGTAGCACGCGTCCTCGATGCTGGCGAACGACTCTTCGCCGTCGGCATGAAACGGCACCGCGTGACCCGGAATCGCCGGGTCCGCGCCGGGGTGGCACACATAGCCGATGTAGGTGAAGCGGCCGTCATCGGGTTGCTTCGGCCGGGGCGATACGTGGATTTCGAATCCTTCGTACTCGACCATCTGCCAGGTGGCTGTGTTATCGGACATGGCTTATCTCCGTGCGAGCCGTGCGGATGACGTGTGCGCTGCTAGCGCGTTGCCGATGGACATCATCGTCGGTCCGTCACGGTGCTGGCGATTGATTTCCGCGGCACGCCTGTCAAAAAGTCTAGGCGATTTCAGCGCGAAGCGCGCCCCAGGTCCGATACGGCGAAACCACTATGGCTTGATCGCGCCCAGTTGCTTTAGCAGCGTCAGGTTGTCCTCGAGGTGCCAGTTCTCGACGATGCGGCCGTCTTTCACGCGATAGAGGTCGAAAGCCTGGAAGTCGATGGTTTCGCCGTGGCCTTCGAGGTTCTGGAACCGGCCGGTGAAGTGTCCGCGAAAATGCAGATGAACCGACGCGCGGTCGCCGGCCACCACGAGGTCGTCGATGTCGGCGCGCAGGTCGGGCACGGCCGCACGAAATCCCTTCGACGCCTGCAACGGGCCTTCGGGACCTTGCGGCCGTCCGTCAGGCAAGGTGCGGTCGATGAACGCGGGCGACAGCGCGAGCTTCGCATAGGCCTCGTCGCCGGTGTTCCAGAACGCGGCGTAGCGGCGCGCGGCCAGCGCGACCGCGGCGCTCTTTTCCGAAGCGGCATTCATCGCGAGATGGCGTGGGGCGGGCAGTGCGTTGTCGCTCGCGGCGTGGGCGTTCATCGCGCCGGCGAGGCTTGCACCGATCAGCGCGAGATAGGCGAACCGGATGGAGAGGAGAGGGGGCATGACGTGTTCCAGAGAAGTGGGTTGGGACGACGCGCATTCTCTGGTGAACGGAAAGGTTTGATAATCGGGCTGGTGTTTGAAGGATTTTCGGATTTGGTTTGAAAATGGCTCGCGTTGCTCGGCATGTGCCTCGCCACGATCCCGCACGCGATGTTCTACGGCGCGATCGCCGGCATCCTCGCGCGTGTTTCCCGCCAACGTGCGCTATACCGGGCTGTCGCTCGCCTATCAGATGTGCTCGCTGCTGGTCGGCGGCGCAACGCCGCTGTTCGCGCAATGGCTGCTGAACACGACCGGTAGCATCGTCGGCGTGGCCGTGTCGTCCGCGCTGTATGCGGCCGTTTCGCTGGTGGCCACGCTGATGCTGCTCAACCGCACGGGATTCAGGGCCGACGAACCGTCGACGGCCGAGCGCGCGGATGCCGGCGAGAGGGGGGCTAACGGCGATGCCAACGCGGGACCGCGGGACGCGGCTGCAACCACGACGCGAACGGCAACCTGAAGCGCACCCACGACGACGGCCAGCCGACTCATCGCCCACCACACCCCATCGACGCCGTCCCGCCCGCCGTCATATAAAATGGCCCGCCTTGCCCATAAACAACCCCGCCATGTGGTTCAAAAACCTTCAGTTGCACCGTCTTCCCGCTCCGTGGTCCGTCACCCCCGCACAAATGGAGAAATGGCTCGCGCCGCACGCGTTCGCGCCCGGCAACAGCGTCGAAATGCAAAGCCACGGCTGGGCCTCGCCGCGCGATAACGAATCGCTGGTGTACTCGCTCAATGGCCAGATGCTGCTGACGTTTCGCACCGAAAAGAAACTGCTGCCTGCTTCGGTCGTCACGCAGGTGACCAAGGCGCGCGCCGCCGATCTCGAAGAGCAGCAGGGCTTCAAACCCGGCCGCAAGCAGATGCGCGAACTCAAGGAGCAGGTCACGGACGAACTGCTGCCGCGCGCCTTCAGCATTCGCCGCGACACGCGCGTGTGGATCGACACGAAAAACGGCTGGCTCGTGATCGACGCGGCCTCGCAAGCCGTCGCCGACGAAGTGCGCGGCCTGCTCGTCAAATCGATCGATCAGTTGCCGCTCGGCACGGTGCGCGTCACGCAATCGCCGGTCGCGGCGATGACCGGGTGGCTCCGCGCCGGCGAAGGTCCCGCGGGCTTCACGCTCGACCAGGACACCGAGTTGCGTTCGCCCGCCGAGGGCAACGCGACCGTGCGTTACGTGGGACACGCTCTCGACGCCGAGGATATGCGCCGTCATATCGAAGCCGGCAAGCAATGCATGCGGCTCGCGATGACGTGGAACGACCGCGTGTCGTTCGTGCTGACGCCGTCGCTCACGATCAAGCGCATCGCGCCGCTCGACGTGTTGAAGGAAGCGGGCGACCCCACCGCGCAGAACGACGACGAGCGCTTCGATTCCGACCTCACGCTGATGACCGCCGAACTCGACCGCATGCTCGGTGATCTGCTCGACGCGTTGGGCGGCGAACAGGGCGAGGCGATGCCGCAAGCCGCGGCGGCCTGAGCCGCGACTGTCCTCGACGCACCCGCGTATTGAGCGACGTTATCGTGAATGTGTGAAGATTGCGGTCGGGACAACGCGTTGGCCGAGGAGGCTTTGCGATGGTTCGTCTGGTCATGATTCTGCTCGGCGTCGATTATCTGCGCACGCGCTGGCGCTCGTTGCAGCGCATCGGCTGCATGAGCCTGCTGCTCGGCATGGTGGTGTTCATCGACGCGCTCGACGGCGCGCTCTATTTCCCCATCATGCCGTTTGCATTTTTACTGCTGCTCGAAGGGCTCGCCACGCTGGCGGTCGCCTGGACGGGCATGGGCGGGCAACGCACGCTGCGCTACGTGAAGGGACTCGCGTTCTGCTTCGCGGCGGCGCTGATACTCGCCGGCCATCATCACGGCCACTTCATTCTGTCGATGATCTTCGGCACGCTGTTTCTCGCCGACGGACTGCTGCAAATCGTCTCCGCGAGAGTGGTGCGTTACCGCACGTGGAAGCTCGCGGTGATCGGCGGCGTCGTCGAAATCGCGCTGGCGATTTTCTTCTATCAGCCGTATCCGACTCACTATGTCGGCACCGTGCCGTACTGCCTCGGGCTCGGCCTGATGTTCGGCGGCTGGAATCTGATCTTGCTGAGCACGCGCGTGCGGCGTCTCGCGTCGAACCCGGCGGTGGCGTCCGGTGATGCCGAAGCCGATGCCGCGAGTTCCGCGGCAGGCGCGGCGGCTCCCGGCCGGCTGGCCGCAGTCGAATGGGACGGTCCGCCCGCCGCCGACGAAGCCGCGCTGACCGTGCACGTATGGACGCCGGTGGGTTCGGCGAAAGGCGAGGCGCGGCGGCAGCCGATCGTCGATCGCTATATCGCGGCCGTGGATCGCAACGGCGTGATTTCGACCGGACACGCGGCGCTCGAATCGCCCGAGGGTATCTATATCAGCCTGTATCCGGGCGTCGAAATCGATCGTTCGCCCGACGACTTCGCGCGGCTGTTGCGCGCCACGCGCGAGAACGACGTGCCCGGCGTATTCCAGCCCGATTACCCGACCGAAGCGAAGGCGTGGTGTCCGTCGACGGTTCAGGTGCGCATCCGCAATTACGATCCCGCGCGCCTGCGCCGCTTCTGGGACAGCTATCGGCAGGACACGACCTACAACCTCACGTATCGCAATTGTTCGAGCAGCGTGTCGCGTGCGCTCGAGGCGGCGATCGAGGGCGCGTCGGCGCGCGTGTGGGGTGGCCTCGGCGGCTGGCGGCCGTTTTTGCGCGTGATCACGACGCCGGAATTGTGGGTGGCCGCGCAACTGCGCAAACGCGCCGCGACGATGGCATGGACGCCCGGCCTCACGCTGGACTACGCCCGCGCGCTCAGCATGCTCGCGGACCCGCGGCCATCGGGCTGGACCAGAATGGCGCGCCTCGCGGTGCGCAGAATGGTTCGCTCGCGCCAGCAATGGCGCGCGGAAGCCCGCCATGCCCAGGCGGGCCAGCAAGGCGCGGACGATGCCGCGGCAGGCGCGCTGCGCGAATGACGCACGCTGGCGCCTTCCGGCGTTCCTGGCAGCACGCGTGACGTGCCCAACTTCGGCGTCACTGTAAAAACGGCAATCGCATCAACAGGTTGCGGATTTTGTCGGACAGTTATGCACAGATTTGTTCCCAGTTTCTGTTGATAACTTCCGCACGCGCGACGTCACCGCCAAATGAATGATCTGAGCCAATATGGCGGGTGTATGCTGAAAGCGGAAGCCTCTCGTTGAGAGCACGTTTCAACTGGAAGAGGACGCCGCAATGAAATTGCACGTTGGCTACGAGCTGGTCTATGGTTGCGAGCAACCCACGCCGATGATGTTGATGTTGAACACGCACTACTCGCATGCGCACGAGGTGCTGAGCCCGGACGTGCTGACGGTCCATCCTCCCGTGCCGATCACGCAGTATCGGGACGGCTTCGGCAATCTATGCAGCCGGCTGGTGGCGCCGCCGGGCACGATAGCGCTCTCCACGAGCGCGGTGCTCGAAGTCTCGTCGGTGCCCGAGACGCGGCCGCCATTTACGCATCAGCATCCGGTCGAAGCACTCCCTGACGATACGCTGGTGTTTCTGCTGGGCAGCCGCTACTGCGAGACCGACCTGTTGTCCGAATTCGCATGGCAGACGTTCGGCAAGTTGCCGCTCGGCCGTGAGCGCGTGGATGCGATCTGCGATTACACGCACAACCATATCGTGTTCGGCTACGACTTCGCGCGGCCCACCAAGACAGCATGGCAGGCCTGGCAGGAAAGAAAGGGCGTGTGTCGCGACTTCGCGCATCTGGCGGTCACGCTATGCCGGGCGATGAACATACCGGCGCGGTATTGCACCGGCTATATCAGCGATGTCAACCTGCCGCCGCCTTATGCGCCGATGGATTTCGCCGCGTGGTTCGAGGCGTATATCGGCGGATGCTGGCAGACGTTCGACCCGCGCAACAACGCACCACGCACGGGGCGGGTCTTGATGGCGCGCGGGCGCGACGCCGCCGACGTCGCCATTAGCAATGCGTTCGGGCCGACGCAACTGATGAAGTTTGCCGTCGTCTGCGAGGCGATCTAGCTGCGTTGCGAGCGAGTAGGGAAGTGAAGCGCCCGGCTTTCGAATAAACCGGATGCGCGCTATTCGCCGAGCACCAACGCGCGTTTGCGCCGAAGCAACGCCGAGCCGACCGAGACCGCCGCGCCGATGCCGCCCATCGCCACCGCGAGCGCCACGATCAGCGGACCGGTTTGCGTGCGCGCCGAGAACACGCCCACCAGCAGACCGGCAAGCGGCTGCGTCATGTTGTTCAGCAGGATGATCACGCCGGTGGTCTTGCCGTAGTCCTGCGGCGGAATGATTTTCTGCCGCGCGCTGCGAATGTAGACGTTGAACATCTTGTCGAAGCCGACGATCAGCAAGAAGCCGAGCGCATAGCCCCACGGCGCCGCGCTCGCGCCGGCGATCACGCCGCCCGCGCAGATCGAGACGAACGCGACCCGGCCCAACATCTCGGCCCGCCACGCGTTGCGCGCGATCGCCAGGAGAATCACCACGGTGGCGACGGCGCCGGCCGTTTGCAGCCCGGCATAGTAGCGGTCCGATTGCGCGTGAAAGCCGGTGACCATCGCCGCCGAGGTGGCGAGCGTGACGCCGATCACCAGATTTTCGGCGGCGGCGAGCAGCACGATTTTTTTCAGGCCGGGCAGGACCAGCACGTGGCGCAGCGCGATGCGTAGCGGCAGCGTCCAGTGGCCCGGCGCGGCGGAAGGCGGGGCGTCGGCGCGAAAGCCGCTCATGTGTTGCCACAGTAGCAGCGCGCCGTCGGCGAGCAGGAACAGCACGCCCGTTGCGGCGACCACCCATTCCCAGCGCCACAGACCGAGCAGCAGCGCGGCCAGCATTGGGCCGAGTACGAAACCCAATTGATCGGCCAACTGCGAGTAGGCGAGCACACGCTGAAACTGCTGCGTGCTGAAGATCCGCGGCAACATCACTTCGCGCGCGACGAGGCCCTGGCTCGTCAACACGCCGCATAAAGCCGATAGCGCGATCAGCCAGCCGATGCCGCCAAACAGCGCATAGGCCAGCACGCCGCCGAAACACACCAGCGCTCGTATGGTCTGACTGACCCGCATCAGCCTGAGCGGCGAGATGCGGTCGCATAAAGCGCCGAAGAAGGGAAACACCAGGTAGCGCGGCAGCGTTTCGATAAAGAACGCGAGGCCCGACCACGAGACCTGGTGCGTCGTTTGAAATACGACGAGCGGCACGAGAAACAGCAGGATCTGATCGGCGAGGCGCGCGACGAACAGCGAGTAGAAGAAAGCCTGATGGTTGACGCGCACCGTTCATATCCCGCCGTTCATGGGTCGAGACCGATCGTATCAAACATCGCGGTCTCGTGGCCGGCCGCCCTGATGGCGTTTCATGGCGGTCCGGCCTTCACGGCCGCTTAGCAACGGCGCATCAGCCTCCGCGATAAGCCTCTTCGAGCGTCGCGATGTCCAGCTTGATCATTGTCATCATGGCCTGCATCACGCGATTCGCTTTCGCCCTGTCTGGATCTTGCAGCATGCGGAGGAGGGCGTCGGGCGCGATCTGCCACGAGACGCCGAACTTGTCCCGAAGCCAGCCGCATTGCCAGGGCGCGCCGCCCTCGCCGAGTTTCGCCCAGTAGTGGTCGATCTCCTGTTGCGAGCCGCAGTGCACGAACAGCGAAATGGCCGGCGTGAACGGGTAATCCGGGCCGCCGTTCATCGCCATGAACTCCTGGCCGTCGATCTCGAACGTCACGGCCAGCACGCCGCCCTCCGGGCCGGGGCCGGCTTCCGTGTAGTGCAGGGTGGTGGCGATGCGGGAATTGGAAAACACCGAGGTATAGAAGCGCGCGACTTCTTCCGCATTGCCGTCGCACCACAGGCACGGCGCAATCTTTTGCATGACGAGTCTCCTGTTTATGGATGGCGCGTGCGGTTCACGGCTGACCGCACTGCATGTCGCGCATGCCGGCCTGAATCTCTTCCATGCTCAGATCGCGCTTGTGCGTGGCCAGCGACCAGCTATGGCCGAACGGGTCTTTCAACTGGCCGTAGCGGTCGCCCCAGAACATGTCGGTCACGGGCAGGGTCACCGTGGCGCCGGCTTCGACCGCCTGCCTGAAACTGGCGTCGACATCCTGCACATAGTGATGAATCGTGACCGGCGTGCCTTTCAGTGAATTCGGACCGAACGTTTGATGCTCCGGCCATTCGTCGGTCAGCATCAGCATGGAGTCGCCGATCTTCAGGCACGCGTGCATGACCCGGCCGTCCGGCGCGGGCAGGCGGAACTGTTCGACGGCGTTGAAGGCTTTCGCGTAGAACGCGATGGCGTCCGCGGCATTCGCGCAGACCAGATAGGGCGTGAGCGAATGCATGCCTTCGGGGATCGGTTTGACAGCGGGGCTGGACATGACGGCGACTCCTTGAAGTAACAGGTTCGTGAGGTGAAAGACCGGCTGCGCGAGCCAGGTCTTCAACGTTACGACGAGCACCGCGCCGTTGAATCGACACTCCGGGAAAAATATTTTTGAGTACGGGTGTGCGGTTCCGTGTGTTTCCGCCTGCCGCGGACGCAGCGCCTGGCTGGCCGCATGCATGGTCCAGGACCGGCGAGGCGTTCAGCCGGCAGGATTGTCGTCGTCAGGCGGCGTTGCCACGCCGCCGTCCGGCGCACCGAGGATGCTGATCTGGAAAATCGGCGTCGCCGCGAGCGATTGCAGCGCGGCGTCCTCGGGGATGTGTTCCAGCAGCGGCAGGATCACCGAGCCGCCGATCACCGCGCGCCGGCTGTTGTCGGCGGGCCGCAGCCCCCACACGTCCTGATAGACCACCGGCACCGCGACGCCGTTGCGGGTCGTGTTGCCGAGATAAAGCATCACGTGGCCGCCGATGTAGATCAGCGTGCGCATCGGTTCGCCGTGCCCGGCCAGATAATCGAGCCGCTGCGCGGGCGTGGACGCCGATAGATCGGTCATGCGCCCGGCGCTCATCTGCGTCGACGAATGGCGCGGCAGCCATACGCCGAAGGCCGCGAAGATGCTTTGCAATTCCGACGAGCAGTCGTTGTAGAGCCCGCTGTTGCCCCAGCCGTAAGGCCGGCCGATCAGCGCTTTGAGCAGCGTCGCCAGATGACGCGGGGTGGCGGCGAGCGGCATCGGAGCGATTTGCGCGCCGCTGAGTTCGGCGCTGCGAATGAGCGCGTGGCCGTCCGCATCGCGGGCAGGCACGAGGACTTTGCGGGCGATGGGGGCGTCGGGGCTGGTTGCCTTGCCCGCTCGCGGATCGGCGGGCGCGATTGGTGCGAGCGGCAGCAGCGTGCCCGCCGGCGCATCGAAGCGGAATACGCCGCGGCTGTCACGCATCGGCGCCGAGGCCACCATCACCGCGCCCAGCGACTTTGCCGCGGCGGCGCGCCAGCTGTCGACGAAGCGCTCGTCGGCCATGCCGAGCCCGTCGCTGCGCACCCAGCCTTGCACGTCGGGCGTTTGCACGTAGCGCCATGCGCCGTCGGCGCTGCCGCCCAATACGTACAGCGGCGTGCCCGGCCGCACGGCCGAGATTTGCAGATTGTCGAACGGATAGCCTTCGCCGGCCAGACGGTGGTCGTAGAACGAGGGGTCCGTCGTCGGCAGTTCGCGCACCATCAGGTTGCTCGTGGCGATCGCGCGGCGCTCCGGCTGGTAGACGGGTTCCTGCGTGAACTGCCCGACGTCCATGTTTTGCGCGATGGTGTCGATCCACGCCTTGTCGTGCGGCCGGAAATTTTCGCCGTAGCCGACGGCCGCGCCGCGCTTGCCGGTGTTGTCGAACTTGGCGATGCGGCGCTCTTGCAACGCGGCGATGTCCGCCCCTTGCTGGCGGTAGACGCGCATCGTCACGTAAGCGGAATTCCACGGCGAGGGCGCGCTCGTGCCGGTGCCGAAGTAGCGCGCGTGGAGCGCCTTGAAGTGCGCCCGCTGTTCGGCGGGGCTCAGGAACGGCTGGTCGTAGCTCGGGCTATCCGGCTCCAGCCAGTGGTCGACGTTCTGGTCGTAATTGGCGATCGGGTAGAGCGCGACGGTGTCGAGCGGCACATGCGCGTCGCGCGGCGACGAGGGGTTGCTGCAGGCGGCGATCGTCGCCAGAGCGGTGAAGGCGGTGCACAGCGCGGCGGCGCGGCAGGCGCTCGGCAACGCGGCGGCAAGGCGGGAAAAAACGGCGACAGGCATAGGGTTCGGCGTGGAAGGTCCAGGGCACGATGATACGGTGTCGCGCGGCGGGGCGGGGTGGTCGATGCGGATCGAAACGGGCCGGGGCTGACCGGAGCGGATGGAGTTACTGAGGCGATAGCGCGCCTCGCACGATCCCGCCACGCGCGGCGAGTGGTCCGCTACACTCGCCTTGCTTGTTCGACCCCTTGCCTCGAAACGCATTTTGCGAGGCTGCTTCAACCAGGTATCCACGAAACCAGGAGAACGATATGCAAACCAGCGCCCGCAATCAATTCGCCGGTGAAGTGACCGCAGTCAAACGCGGCGCGGTGAACGACGAAGTCACGCTGCGCACCGACGACGGTCTCGAGATCGTCTCGATCGTCACACACGGTAGCGCCACGTCGCTTGAGCTTGCGCCAGGAAAGAAGGCGTTCGCGCTGGTCAAGGCATCGTCGGTGATCGTGATGGTCGACGTGGAGAAGCACCAGGTGTCGGCGCGCAATTGCATCGCCGGCACGGTGTCCGCGGTGACGAAGGGCGCGGTGAATTCCGAAGTGACGATCAGCGCGGGCGGGACGAGCGGCGCAAGCATCGCGGCGATCATTACCAACGAAAGCGTGGAACGCCTGGGTCTCGCGAGCGGCCAGTCGGCAACGGCGATTTTCAAGGCATCGAGCGTGATTCTCGGTGTCGAATGAGGATCGGCACCCGTGCTGAACGAAATGGCCGCTTGATTTAAACTGCACGGCCTTGCTGTTCCTCTTTTCGCTTTCATCACGGACGTCGCCATGTTCGAAGTCTCCTCCACCACGCATCTGCCCAAGGCCGCGCAATACGAAGAACTGATCGGGCAGGCACGCGCACTGCTCGCCGGCGAAACCGACTGGATCGCCAACGCCGCGAATTTTTCCGCGTTCGTGTTCCATTCGCTGAGCGATCTGAACTGGGCCGGCTTCTACTTTCACGACGGCCGGGAACTGGTGGTCGGCCCGTTCCAGGGCAAGCCGGCCTGCGTGCGCATCGCGCTCGGCAAGGGCGTCTGCGGCACGGCCGCGCAAACCCGGCAGACGCAAGTGGTGCGCGACGTGCACGCGTTTCCGGGGCACATTGCGTGCGATTCGGCATCGCAGTCGGAAATCGTCGTGCCGCTCGTCGCGCCCGACGGCACGCTGATCGGCGTATGGGATGTGGATAGTCCGGTCGTCGCGCGTTTCGACGAAGAAGACGCGAAGGGGATGGAGGCGTTGTGCGCGGTGTTTATCGAGGCGGCGTTGCCGCGGGGGTAGCGGCTTGTTGGCCTTCGCGTCCCGGCACGGGCCGACGACGTCCATCGATACGGGCTTTCGCGTACTCGATAGCGAACTGACAGGCCGCCTTCTCGGACGCAAAGTACCCCAGAATGCCGAACGTCTCCCGCTTGCCGTTTCGATGCGTCACCACGGCCATCGCCGCATAGCCCGGTATCGAAATGGGCGCCAGCGGCATGATGGTCGATGTCTTGTATTGAACTCGATCGGCGTGCATGGCACATCCCTCCTCGTCGTTGCCTGGCAATCGGTTTGAGCGAACCGATCTAATACGGACTGTCGTCGGTGAGTTCGTCGAGTTCCAATAGGAGGCCGTCCACTGCGCGAAGCTGCGCTTGCGTGAGGTGGTCGTAATCGAGGAGCGCGTTGAGCCGCTGTCGCCAGTAATGAGTTGAGAGATGAGGATCACCCAGCTCACCATACGACGACAGCCGCATCACGCGACCGATATGCGCAATATCCTGGTCGATAAGGATATTCATATATCTCCCGTGTCATTCCTCGTGTTCGGCCGAAGGCTCTATTTATTTGCGTCTAACGAATAGACTAGGTTAATTTTCCGCGAACTGCCAACGTCAAATTGCCGATTGATCATCGCCTAAAATGTAAGCATGGTCGCAACCTGATAAGGAGGCCGCCATGTCGGATTCAATGTTGGCGATTTTGTTGGGGATTGTCGTCGTTGCATGTGGCGCTGCGATTTGGGCCGCATCCAGCAATGAGGAGCGGCTAAGCCAGTGGTTCAGGGAGCATCATCTTCGTGATTTGATGAAACATCGACACTGATCCGGTTCGCAGAACAATTAAGCCCCGCTGAGCGGGGCTTAAAAAGCGGCGCGCGGACGGTTGGCCGCGACCTTTTATGCCAAATTGTTAGGCGTTTGTTGCGCCCTGTTGTCAATCGCCAGGGCGACCCGAATGCCAATTGCATGCGCTTTCGAACGG
This sequence comes from Paraburkholderia sp. DD10, assembly GCF_049177125.1. Taxonomy (NCBI): domain Bacteria; kingdom Pseudomonadati; phylum Pseudomonadota; class Betaproteobacteria; order Burkholderiales; family Burkholderiaceae; genus Paraburkholderia; species Paraburkholderia sp. DD10. The sequence goes on from NZ_CP185393.1 coordinate 373,854, forward strand.
AATAAAAGGACTGCGGCAATTACATCGCCGATCGAGAATCCGGTGGCCACCCTTGGCGCATTCCAGGCCGGTCGATCATGCATGGCGGTTCACATCAACACGATGTCGTACTGCTCCTGGCTCAAATTCGACTCCACCTGCAACGACACCGTCTTGCCGATGAAATCCATCAGCATCGCCAGATGCTGCGACTCTTCCTCGAGAAACAGATCGATCACCTGCTGCGACGCCACCACGCGAAACTCGCGCGGATTGAACTGCCGCGATTCGCGCAGGATCTCGCGCAGCACGTCATAGCACACGGTGCGCGGCGTCTTGACTTGCCCCTTGCCCTGGCACACGGGGCAAGGCTCGCACAGCACATGCGCGAGCGATTCGCGCGTTCGCTTGCGCGTCATCTCCACCAGCCCGAGCTGCGAAAAACCATTCACGGTCACGCGCGTGCGATCGCGCGACAACGCCTTCTTCAATTCGCCCAGCACCTGGTCGCGATGCTCGACGTTTTCCATATCGATGAAGTCGATGATGATCACGCCGCCGAGGTTACGCAGCCGCAATTGCCGCGCGATGGTGTGCGCGGCTTCGAGATTGGTCTTGAAGATCGTGTCGTCGAAGTTGCGCGCGCCGACGTAGCCGCCGGTGTTCACGTCGATGGTGGTCATCGCTTCGGTCTGGTCGATCACGAGATAGCCGCCCGACTTCAGCTCCACCCGGCGCGACAGCGCGCGCTGAATTTCCGCCTCGATGTTGTACAGATCGAAGAGCGGCCGCTCGCCGGTGTAGTGATGCAGCTTCGACGACACCGCCGGCGTGAATTCCGCGGCGAAGTCGGCGAGCATTTGATACGTCTCGCGCGAGTCGACCTGAATGCGCGACGTTTCGTCGTTGACGAAATCGCGCAGCACGCGTTGCGCGAGATTCAGATCCTGATACAGCAGGCTGGTGGGCGGCATGCGCTGGCCTTGCGAAATGATCGTCGCCCACGTCTTGCGCAGATACGCGACGTCGCCGGCGAGTTCCTCGCTGCTTGCATCTTCGGCGATCGTGCGTACGATGTAGCCGCCTTTTTCATCGGCGGGCAGCACTGCGGTCAAGCGCGCGCGCACCGCTTCGCGTTCGGCCTCGCTTTCGATCTTCTGCGAGATGCCGATGTGCGGTTCCTGCGGCAGATACACCAGCGTGCGCCCGGCAATGCTCACTTGCGTGGAGAGCCGCGCACCCTTGGTGCCGATCGGGTCCTTGACGACCTGCACCATCAGCGTTTGCCCTTCGAACACGATCTTCTCGATCGGCTGATGCGGCGCCTGATGCTGCGGTTCGCCGGCAATGCGCGGATGCCAGATATCGGCTACGTGCAAAAACGCGGCGCGTTCGAGACCGATGTCGATGAAAGCCGATTGCATGCCCGGCAACACGCGCACGACCTTGCCCAGATAGACGTTGCCGACGCGCCCGCGCGACAGCGTTCGCTCGACGTGAAGTTCCTGGACGGCGCCTTGCTGAACGAGCGCGACGCGCGTTTCCTGCGGCGTGACATTGATCAGGATTTCTTCATTCATGGTGTTGTTTTAGAAGTCGATGCGCGCTGCGCGCAGGAGCGCAGCGGTTTCAAAAAGCGGCAAACCCATGATACCTGAATAGGACCCGTCGATATGCTCGATGAACTCGGCGGCGCGTCCCTGCACGCCGTAGGCGCCCGCCTTGCCGAGCGGCTCGCCGCTCGCCGCATAGCGACGGATCGCGTCTGCGTGCATTGCAGCAAAACGCACCTTCGACACCGATAGCGCGGCGGGCAGCAGCGCGCCTTGCGCGTCCACCACGGCAACGGCCGTCAGCACTTCGTGAGCGCGTCCGGCGAGGCGCGCGAGCATCGTGACGGCGTCGTCCGCGTCGACCGGCTTGCCGAGAATCGCGTCGTCGATCGTGACGGTTGTATCCGCAACCAGGATCGGCCGTGCGGCATGTCCTCCCGCTACGAGGCGCGCCCGGGCCGCGTGCGCCTTGGCGACGCACACGCGCTGCACGTAGTCGCGCGCGTGCTCGCCGGGCAGTTCCACTTCAAGCGCCTCGGCATCTTCATCGGGACGCGGCAGCAGCAGTTCGAAGCGCACGCCGAGTTGTTGCAGCAACTCCTGGCGGCGCGGACTTTGGGAGGCGAGATAAACGAACGGATGCAGCGAGTCGGCGGGCATGGGCATGAACAGGTCTCGATGAAACGGATGGCGTCAAGCTGCGAGTGAGCGCGTTGCTCGCGGCGTCGCGCGAGCCTTGCTCGCAGTCCGACGCGCGGGCGCATGCGCGCTCAGCGAGGCGTGCGCGCTTGCCTGCTTACCCGCGTGCGTAATCGCACGGCTTGATGCAGGGATAAGCATTTGCACAGATGCGCGGCAACGCAAGTCAACGAGGCAACGAGGCAACGAGGCAACGAGGCAACGAGGCAACGAGGCAACGAGGCAACGAGGCAACGAGGCAACGAGGCAACGAGGCAACGAGGCAACGAGGCAACGAGGCAACGAGCCGATCGCCCTGCCGCGCGGCGCCAGCCGTTTCGCTCACGCGCGATGATAGGGGTGATTTTGCGTGATGGTCCACGCACGGTAAAGCTGCTCGGCGAGCAGCACGCGGACCATCGCGTGCGGCAAGGTGAGGCTCGACACGCGCAGCAGCATATCGGCGCGCGCCTTCAGATCGGGATCGAGCCCGTCGGCGCCGCCGATCAGAAACGCCACGTCGCGGCCGTCCTGCTGCCAGCCGGGCAGGGCGCCCGCAAGCTGCATGGTGGTCCAGTCCTTGCCGCGTTCGTCGAGCGCGACGATGCGCGCGTTCTTCGGCAACGCGGCTTCGATCTTCTGCCGCTCGGCGGCCATCACGCTTTCCGCCGGCCGTCCCGACGAACGCTGCTCGGGCTTGATCTCGCGCAGCTCGATGCGCAGCTCGGGCGGCATGCGCTTCGCGTATTCGTCGAAGCCGGTGGCGATCCAGTCCGGCATCTTGTGGCCGACGGCGAGGATATGCAGTTTCATCACGAATGCGGTCGCGAACTTGTCTTGCGGACGACGCGGCGGGCCGGCAACGCGCGCTTACTTGCGGCGCGCCGTCGCCTTGCGCGCGGGCTTCGCGGCGGGCGCTTCGTCTTCCTCGTCCTCGTCCTCGGGCTCGCTCGAGCGCGCGCCGCCGAACGGATCGGGCGTCGACAGCTTGATGCGCACCGGCTTGTCGCCCCAGATTTCCTCGAGGTTGTAGTACTGGCGCAGCGCCGGTTGCAGGATGTGCACGACCGCGTCGCCGCAATCGACCAGCACCCATTCGCCGATGTCCTCGCCCTCGGTGCTGATGATGTCGCCGCCGGCTTCCTTCACGCCTTCCCGCACGCTCGAAGCGAGCGCCTTGGTCTGTCGGTTGGAGGTGCCGCTCGCGACGATCACGCGATCGAACAGCGCGGTCAGGTGGCTGGTGTTGAACACCTTGATGTCTTGCGCCTTGACGTCTTCGAGAGCGTCGACGATCACGCGTTGCAGTTTGCGAATATCCATGAGATTACCGGTGGTACAGATGATGTTGAAGAATATAGTCCCACACCGCGGTGGGGACATGGCTCACGGCCTTGGCCTGGTCCTGGCTTGCTTGCGCGCGCTCGCGCTGTTTCTGGTCTTGCGGTTCGCCGCTCGCGTGCTGGGCGAGCCGCCGGCTCACCTGTTCGCGCAGATGCGCGCGAATGTCGGTGGCCGAGACGTTGAACGCCAGCGTCGTATCGATCAGCAAGTGGCCGCTGGGCGTGGCTTGCAGCACCTCGGCGCGGGCGCGGCGCGCGTCGATTTCCCGCGCCAGCGCCGCTGGAATCGACGCGAGGTCGAAGCCCGGCCGCGTGGCCGCGCAAATGTGCGCGTAGTCGAACAGGCGCCGCCAGTCGCGCCATGTGTCGAGGTGCACGAGTTGATCCGCGCCGATCAGCAGCGCGATCGACGCTTGCCCGCCTTCGCGTTCGCGCCAGCGTTGCAGCGTGTCGACCGTATAGGTGGGGCCGTCGTGTTCGATTTCGTCGGTCGCGACCCGCACGGCCACGCCGGGCAGCACCAGTTCGCTTGCCGCGGCGCGTGTCATCGCGAGTCGATGCACGGCCGGCGACACGTCCGACTTCTGCCACGGCTGACCGGCCGGCAGCAGCACCAGTTCGGTCAGGCGCAGCACCTCGGCGAAACGCCGCGCGAGCGCGAGGTGGCCGTCGTGAATCGGATCGAACGTGCCGCCGAGCAGTCCGATCCGGCGAGGCAGGGCGACAGGATGAGCGTTCGGCTTCAGGTGAGGATCCTTTGTCGTGTCCACGTGAAGGGGCGTGCGGGCCGGCCCGGCCTCACACCCATTCGCGCGGCACGAGAAAATCGCTGTAAAGGCGCGCTTCCGGCGTGCCCGGCTCGGGCTGCCAGTTGTAGCGCCAGTTCACCACAGGCGGCATCGACATCAGAATCGATTCGGTGCGTCCGCCGCTTTGCAGCCCAAACAGTGTGCCACGGTCGAACACCAGATTGAACTCGACGTAGCGCCCGCGCCGGTAAGCCTGGAAATCGCGCTCGGCCTGGCCATATGGAATGTTGCGGCGCTTTTCGATGATCGGCAGATACGCCTCGAGGAATCCCTCGCCGACGCTCTTCACCATCGCGAACGATTGAGCGAAGCCCGGCGCGGAGAAATCGTCGAAGAAAATCCCGCCGATGCCGCGCGGTTCGTTGCGGTGCTTGAGGAAGAAATACTCGTCGCACCAGCGCTTGAAACTCGGGTAAAGCTCCGCGCCATAAGGCTGCAGCGCGTCGCGGCAGACGCGGTGAAAATGCCGTGCGTCTTCCTCGTAGCCATAGTAGGGCGTGAGATCCATGCCGCCGCCGAACCAGAACACCGGCTCCTCGCCGGCCTTGGTGGCGACCAGCAAGCGCACGTTCATATGCACGGTCGGGCAATGCGGATTGTGCGGATGCAGCACGAGCGACACGCCCATCGCCTCGAAGCCGCGCCCGGCCAACTGCGGGCGCGCCGCGCTCGCCGAACCGGGCAACGCGTCGCCCGCGACGTCGGAGAAGCCGATGCCGGCGCGCTCGAAGAAGTTGCCGCCTTCCAGGATCCGCGTGCAGCCGCCGCCGCGCAGCTTCTCGCCGGGGGCGCGCTGCCATGCGTCGGTTGCGAACGGCGTGCCGTCGAACGCGCCCAGCGTGTCCGCGATCTGCGTTTGCAGGCCTTGCAGCCAGCTGCGCACGGCCTGTGCGTCGAAGCTCGAATCGTTCATGAATGCAGGTGCTGAGGGCGGCACGCTCGTCGTGCCGCGGGTTCTACGTGAAGGGCGACGGCCGGGCCATCGGCAGGATGAACCTGCGAAGGCGCGGCGGTACGGTGATTCGCGCCGGGCAGTCGGGCTATTGGCCCGCATGAGCCGATATCGGCATCGCCTGATGCAATGAGCACGGAAACGGCCGCGAAACCGGTCGCGAAAACCCGCAGTGTAGCGCCGTTGGCGCCGCACGCGGGCGAGTGGGGCATGGCCTACTGCTTGCCTTCGGTCCTGGCGTCGTGCTTGCGGTTCAGCGCCCGGTAGCCGATGTCGCGCCGATACTGCATGCCGTCGAACGAAATCTGGTTGATCGTTTCATACGCGACCGACTGGGCGCTGCGCACCGAGTCCGCCAGGCCCACCACGCACAGCACGCGGCCGCCCGAGGTGGTGAGCTTGCCGTCCGCGAGCGTGGTGCCGGCGTGGAACGTGACCGAATCCGAGGTTTCAGCGGGAATGTCGCTGATACGGTCGCCCTTGCGCGGCGTGTCAGGATAGTTGTACGCGGCGAGCACGACGCCCAGCGCGGTACGGCGGTCCCATTCCAGTTCGACCGTATCGAGCGTGCCGGCGATTGCCTGCTCGACCACCTTCGAATAGTCGCCCTTCAGACGCGCCATGATCGGCTGCGTTTCGGGGTCGCCCATGCGGCAGTTGAATTCGAGCGTCTTCGGATTGCCTTGCGCGTCGATCATCAAACCGGCGTACAGGAAGCCCGTATAGCGGATGCCTTCCCTCTCCATGCCGCGCACGGTCGGCAGAATGATTTCGCGCATCACGCGCGCATGCAGTTGCGGCGTGACGATCGGCGCGGGCGAATACGCGCCCATGCCGCCGGTGTTCGGGCCCTGGTCGCCGTCGAGCAGGCGCTTGTGGTCCTGGCTCGACGCGAGCGGCAGCACGTGTTTGCCGTCCACCATCACGATGAAGCTCGCTTCCTCGCCCGTGAGGAATTCCTCGATCACGACACGCGCGCCGGCGTCGCCGAGCTTGTTGTCCGACAGCATCATGTCGACCGCCGCGTGCGCTTCTTCCAGCGTTTGCGCGACCACCACGCCCTTGCCGGCGGCGAGGCCGTCGGCCTTGATGACGATCGGCGCGCCCCTGGCGTCCAGATACGCGTGCGCGGCGGCGACGTCGGCGAAGGTTTCGTATTCTGCGGTCGGGATCGCGTGACGCTTCATGAACGCCTTGGCGAAATCCTTCGAGCTTTCGAGTTGAGCGGCCTCCTTGGTCGGCCCGAAAATCTTCAGACCGCGCGAGCGGAACAGATTCACGATGCCGGCGGCGAGCGGCGCTTCCGGCCCGACCAGCGTGAAGGCGATCTGCTCTTTCTCGGCGAAATCGGCGAGCGCGGCGGGCTCGCTCATGTCGATGTTGCGCAGACGCTCGTCCTGGGCGGTGCCGCCGTTGCCTGGCGCCACGTAGACGAGCTGGACCCGCGGCGATTGCGCGAGCTTCCATGCGAGCGCATGTTCGCGACCGCCGGAACCGACGACGAGTAACTTCATGAGAATCCCCGAGACTTAAAAACCATGAACGGCCGACGCAGCGCGCGCTCAGCCGTGGATATCAGCAAGATTCGCACAGCGCTCGCAGCCGGGAAGTGGCGCAGGGCACATAAGCGAACCGGAGTAACCGTGGCGGGCAGCGGGCGCGAGGACCCGCTAGCGTCCGCCAACGCCCGTTCAGCAACGACGCGAGGGCCGGCCGGCGGCGTGGCGCGGTGTTCGGTGCGAACCCGCGCCGCGCGCCGCGGGGGCGCGCTCATTCGTCGGCGATGGCGGCGTTTGTATAGACTTCCTGCACGTCGTCCAGATTCTCCAGCGCGTCGAGCAGCTTCTGCATTTTCACTGCGTCGTCGCCAGTGAATTCGACTTCCGTTTGAGGTTTCATCGTGACCTCGGCCAGCTCGGCCTTGAAGCCCGCGCTTTCGAGCGCGGTCTTCACCTTCGGGAAATCGTTCGGCGGGCACAGCACTTCGATACTGCCGTCGTCGTTCGTGACGACGTCGTCGGCGCCGGCTTCGAGCGCGGCTTCCATCAGCTTGTCTTCAGCCGTGCCGGGCGCGAACAGGAACTGGCCGACGTGATCGAACATGAACGACACCGAGCCGTCCGTGCCCATGTTGCCGCCGTTCTTCGAGAACGCGTGACGCACTTCGGCCACCGTGCGCGTGCGGTTGTCGGTCATCGTATCGACGATCACCGCCGCGCCGCCGATGCCGTAGCCTTCGTAGCGGATTTCCTCGTAGCTTGCGCCGTCCACGCCGCCCACGCCGCGCTGGATCGCGCGGTTGACGTTGTCTTTGGGCATGTTGGCGTCGTACGCCTTTTCGACGGCGAGCCGCAGACGCGGGTTCGAGTCGATGTCGCCGCCGCCCATGCGCGCCGCGACCTGAATTTCCTTGATGAGCCGCGTCCAGACCTTGCCGCGCTTGGCATCGGCCGCTGCTTTTTTATGCTTGATGTTGGCCCACTTCGAATGACCCGCCATACCTTTCTCCGTCGCGCGCGCCAGCGGGGCGCACGCATTGTGCAATTGTCGTTGCGATGCCGGCCGCTTGCGCGTGCGAATCGCGGTCTTGCGCCTCGAGGTCGGACCCGCCCCATGCCGGACCGCCTGGCTGCCCGATGTCAGTCTGGTTTTAGACCTGTCAGCTTGATCACGCCCGGCCGGCCCCGGCTCACGGGACAGAAAGTCGGCAGCGCGGTTGGGGTTGGGACGAGGCGTGCGGCCAGCGCACGGCTGAGTGCCGCTCCAACCGCGCCGGTTACCACAGGCTCCGCGTAAAGGCGCGACGCGCGAGGCGCGGGTGCCGATGGTGCAAGCGGGCGGTGCAAGTTGAGCCGCTCCTTGAGCGGATTCGAATTTTATCACGCCGATGGGGCGTGGCAGAGGGGCGCGTGGCGGGAAAGTGCGCGGAAAGCAGGCGGCAGCGGCTCGTCGGCGCACATGGACCTGGCCAAGCGGGTTTTTCAGGCGGCCGCAGGCGCTTCGTTTGTAAACATTTATGCTTATAATTGGCGCTGTGTTCACGGACACAGGAGGGCCGGTGAAGCAAAGCGAGTTCAGACGTTGGCTCGCTGACCAGGGAGCGACTTTCCAGCAAGGCAGCAAGCATTTGAAGGTGTATCTGAACGGTCGGCAGACCACGCTGCCGAGGCATCCCGCTCATGAGATCTCGGAGCCGCTTCGTCAAGCAATTCTCAAACAACTGAAATGCAAATAGAGGCAAGCCCCGCGAGGGGCTTCGTCACCGCCCGAGCCTTTCCCTTACGCACCACCGGAGATTGACCTATGTTTCGCTATCCCGCACGCATCGAACCGGATGAAGGCGGTTTTACCGTGTCCTTTCGTGACATTCCCGAGGCGCTGACCAGCGGCGGCACACTCGAGGAAGCGCGTGAAATGGCGGCCGACGCGCTGGCGACCGCGATGGATTTCTACTTCGAAGACAAGCGCCCGGTGCCGTTGCCGTCAAAGGTGCGGCGCGGCGAAACGCTGATCGAATTGCCTGCCAGCCTGGCCGCAAAGGTGCTGCTGCTCAACGAGATGCTGGCGCAAAAAGTGTCGCCTGCCGAACTCGCCAGGCGCCTTCACACGCGTTCGCAGGACATCCAGCGTGTGATCGACCTCGGTCACGCGACCAAGATCGACACGATCGCGGCGGCGCTCGCCGCACTGGGAAAGCGACTCGAGTTGTCGATCGTTCCGGCCTGACACGCACATGCCCGGCGGCAACGGCGATTGCCGCCCGCCGCCGCCCCTTCTTTCAACCCGCCTTCAGTTCTTCGTCCCGAACAGCCGGTCCCCCGCGTCACCGAGACCCGGCACGATATACGCGTGCTCGTTCAGATGCGAATCGAGCGAAGCCACATACAGCTTCACGTCCGGGTGCGCGTTCTGGAACACCTGCACGCCTTCGGGCGCGGCCACCAGCGCGAGGAACAGAATGTTCTCGCCGGCCACGTTGCGGCGCTTGAGCACGTCCACCGCGTGCACGGCCGAGTAGCCGGTCGCGACCATCGGATCGCACAGAATGAACACGCGGTCTTCGAGATCCGGCAGGCGCACCAGATATTCGACCGGCCGGTGATCCGCGGCGCGATATACGCCGATGTGCCCCACGCGCGCCGACGGCACCAGTTCCAGCAAGCCGTCCGACATGCCGATGCCGGCCCGCAGCACCGGCACGATCGCCAGTTTCTTGCCGGCGATCACCGGCGCGTCGATCTCGACGAGCGGCGTGGTCAGGCGCCGCGTGGTCATCGGCAGGTTGCGGGTGATCTCGTAGCCCATCAACAGCGTGATCTCGCGCAGCAGCTCGCGAAACGTGCGGGTGGAGGTGTCCCGGTCGCGCATGTGTGACAGCTTGTGCTGGATCAGCGGGTGATCGAGGATGAAAAGATTGGGGAAACGGCTGTCCTGAGTCATGGCGGGGGCGCGAAGCGGCGGCTAGAGGGATCGGTTCGGCGCGCCAGCACGGCCGGAAACCGGCGAGATGCGCGCGCCACGGCGCAAGTTTACCGAAAGAGTGCCGCCCGAAGATACCGGAGATTGCAGCGGCCCGGCGCAATCGGGCACCGATTCTTCTAGAATCGGGGGAGACTTCGCCGCGCCAGGCTCGCGCAGCCCCGCCATCGCGCCAGAACATCGCCACAAGGAAACACACATGGACATGGGAATCGCAGGACGCACCGCGCTGGTTTGCGCGGCCAGCAAGGGACTCGGGCGCGGCTGCGCGGAAGCGCTCGCCGCCGAGGGCGTCAAGCTGACGATCGTCGCGCGCACCGCCGAGACGCTGGAGGCGACCGCCGCCGAGATTCGCCGGCAAAGCGGCGTGGAAGTGAAAACGGTGGCGTGCGACATCACCACGCCCGAAGGCCGCGCCGCGGCGCTCGCCGTCTGCCCGCAACCGGACATCCTCGTCAACAACGCGGGCGGGCCGCCGCCGGGCGACTTCCGCGACTTCTCGCACGACGACTGGATCCGCGCGCTGGAGAGCAACATGCTCACGCCGATCGAACTGATCCGCGCGACCATCGACTCGATGAGCGCGCGCGGTTATGGGCGCATCGTCAACATCACGAGTTCGGCGGTGAAGGCGCCGATCGACGTGCTGGGTTTGTCGAACGGCGCGCGCTCGGGGCTGACCGGCTTCGTCGCCGGACTCGCGCGCAAGGTGGCGCCCACCGGCGTCACGATCAACAACCTGCTGCCCGGTCTGTTCGACACCGACCGCATCGCCGTCACGTTCGATGCGCAAGCCAGGGCGCAAAACATCTCCGTCGAGGAAGCGCGCCGGCAGCGCATGAAAACGATCCCCGCCGGCCGTTTCGGCAATCGCGATGAATTCGGCCGCGCCTGCGCGTTCCTGTGCAGCGTGCATGCGGGCTACATCACCGGGCAAAACTGGCTGATCGACGGCGGCGCGTATCCGGGCACGTTCTAACCGGCGCGTTCCGCGGCGGCGGCCTTACGCTCACCCTCACGCTCACTACAACAACGACAACCACCACGGTTTCTGGAGTCTTACGTCATGACCACCCGCATTGCGCTGATCGCGCACGATCACAAAAAGGACGACATCGTCAAGCTGGCCGGCGAATACGTCGATACGCTCGCGCGCTGCGACATCATCGCGACCGGCACGACCGGCTCGCGCATCGCCGAGGCGCACGGCCTGACGGTCGAGCGCATGTTGTCGGGCCTGAATGGCGGCGATCTGCAGATCGGCGCGCAACTCGCGGAAGGGCGCGTGAACATGGTGATCTTTCTGCGCGATCCGATGACGCCGCAACCGCACGAGCCCGACATCAACGCGCTGGTGCGCGCGTGCGACGTGCACAACATTCCCTGCGCGACCAATATTTCGACCGCGCGCATGATTCTCGACGTGCTGACCTTGCGCCTGACGCAGCAGGTATGAGAACGCGCGCTTGCGCAATGCCGATTCAGGCCGAACCAGACCACACATCCAGGAGACATGATGAGCAAAGCAATCCGATTCGATAAAACCGGCGGCCCCGAGGTGATGAAATGGGTCGACGTGGAAGTGGGCGAGCCGGGCGCGGGCGAGATCCGCATCAGGCAGACGGCGGTCGGGCTGAACTACATCGACGTGTATTTCCGCACGGGTCTGTATCCGTTGCCGCTGCCCGGCGGTCTCGGCATGGAGGCGGCCGGTGAAGTGACCGCGGTCGGCTCGGGCGTGAGCGGTCTGAAAGCGGGCGATCGCGTCGCCTACGTCGCGCGGCCGCCCGGCGCCTACGCGCAGGAGCGCGTGCTGTCGGCGGCGCAGGTGATCAAGCTGCCCGACGCATTGAGCGACGAGCAGGCGGCCTCGGTGATGCTGCAAGGCTTGACCGCGCAATATCTGCTGCGCCGGACCTACCCGGTGAAAGCCGGCGACACGATCCTGATCCAGGCCGCGGCGGGCGGCGTCGGCCTGCTGGTTTGCCAGTGGGCGAAGGCGCTCGGCGCGACGGTGATCGGCACCGTGGGCTCCGATGAAAAAGCCGGGATCGCGAAGGCGCACGGCTGCGATCACGCGATCGTCTACACGCGCGAGAACTTCACGAAGCGGGTGCGCGAGATCACCAACGGCGCGGGCGTGCCGGTGGTGTACGACTCCATCGGCAAGGACACGTTTACGGCTTCGCTCGACTGCCTCGCGCCGCTCGGCATGTTCGTGAGCTTCGGCAATGCCTCGGGACCGTTGCCGCCGATCGATTCATCGGAATTCGCCGGACGCGGCTCGCTGTTCTTCACGCGCCCGACGCTCTTTTCCTATATCGCGAAGCGCAGCGATTACGAGGCGATGTCGGCCGAGCTGTTCGACGTGCTGGTGTCGGGCAAGGTCAAGACGAGCATCAATCAGCGTTACGCGCTGACGGACGTCGGCCGCGCGCACGCCGATCTCGAAGGGCGCCGCACCACGGGTTCGACTATTCTGCTGCCGTAACACGCGCCAAACCAACCCCAGCGTTTGAAAGGCCGTTCCATCCACGATGGAACGGCCTTTTCCGTTTACGCGATTTTTATACGCGCCACGCCATCTTTGACCGGCCCTTTACGCGCTTCGGCATAACGTTGCGTCCATCCGAAGTCCGTGAATGGGGAATAAAAATGGATGTGCTGTATGTCGGGGGCCTGGCGCTGTTCGCCACGCTGACCTTTGCATTGATCGGGGGCTGCGAGAAGTTGATGCAGTTCCGTCGTGGACAGGGAGCGCGGTCATGAACTGGATGCTCTGGTTGTCGGGCGCGGCCACCGCGCTGCTGTTTATTTACCTGGTCTATGCGCTTCTGCGCGCGGAGGACATTGAATGAACTCGAACAATGTCCTGCAGGCCGGGTTTTTCATCGTCGTGCTGCTGGCGGCCGCGGTGCCGATGTCGCGCTATCTGAGCGCCGTGATGAACGCGAACCCGAACGCGAACCCGGACGGCAATTCCAACGGCAAGCCCAACGGCATCTCGCGTGTGCTTCGCATCGGCGCGCCGATCGAGCGCCTGCTGTATCGCCTCGCGGGCGTCGATCCGTCGACGGAAATGAGCTGGAAGCACTACGCGATCGCCACGATCGCGTTCAACGTGCTCGGCGTCGCGTTCCTGTACGCGCTGCTGCGCGTGCCAGCCTGGCTGCCGGGCAACCCGCAGCAGTTCGGCCCGATGACGGTCGACGGCGCGTTCAACACCGCGATCAGCTTCGTCACCAACACGAACTGGCAGGACTACACGCCGGAACAAACCGTCGGCTATCTGACGCAGATGCTCGGCCTGACCGTGCAGAACTTTTTCTCCGCGGCCACCGGCATCGTGGTGGTGATCGCGCTGATTCGCGGCTTCGCGCGTCACAGCGCGCAAACCATCGGCAACTTCTGGGTCGACCTGACACGCGTGACGCTTTACGTGTTGCTGCCGATGTCGCTGATCCTCGCGACGCTGCTGATGAGCCAGGGCGTGATCCAGAACTTCAAGGCCTACGAGGACGTGCCGACGCTGCAAACCACGAGCTACGCCGCGCCCCGCCTCGACGCCCAGGGCAACCCGATGAAGGACGCGAAGGGCAACCCGCTCACCGTCGATACGCCGGTCAAGACGCAGACCATCGCGATGGGTCCGGTCGCCTCGCAGGAAGCGATCAAGATGATCGGCACCAACGGCGGCGGCTTCTTCAACGGCAACTCCGCGCATCCGTTCGAAAACCCCACGCCGTTCTCGAACTTCCTGCAGATCTTCTCGATCCTGATCATCCCCGCCGGCCTGGCGCTGCTGTTCGGCCGCATGATCGGCGACCGCAGACAGGGTGTGGCCGTGCTCGCGGCGATGGCGATCGGTTTCGGCGTCTGCGTGTTCGGCGAGATCGGCGCGGAGCAGAGCGGCAATCCGGCGCTCGCCGCGTTGCACGTCGATCAGTCGGCGAGCGCGTTGCAGTCGGGCGGTAACGCCGAAGGCAAGGAAACGCGTTTCGGCATCGCGCAATCGGGCATCTTCACGGTGGCGACGACCGCGGCTTCGTGCGGCGCGGTCGCCAATACACACGACTCGCTGACGCCGATCGGCGGCCTCTATCCGATGCTGCTGATGCAACTCGGCGAAGTGATCTTCGGCGGCGTGGGTTCCGGCATGTACGGGATGCTCGTGTTCGCGCTGCTGGCGGTGTTCGTGGCGGGCCTGATGATCGGCCGCACGCCCGAATACGTCGGCAAGAAGATCGAGGCCTACGAGATGAAGATGGTGTCGATCGTCGTGCTGCTCACGCCGCTGCTGGTGCTCGTCGGCACCTCGATCGCGGTGCTGAGCGACGCGGGCAAGGCGGGCATTCTGAACCCCGGCGCGCATGGTTTCTCCGAGATCCTCTACGCGTTCAGCTCGGCCGCCAACAACAACGGCAGCGCGTTCGCGGGCCTCACCGTGGGCACGCCGTTCTACAACTGGCTCACCGCCATCGCGATGTGGTTCGGCCGCTTCGGCACGATCGTGCCGGTGCTGGCGATCGCCGGCTCGCTCGCCGCGAAGAAGCGCATCGGCGTGACGGGCGGCACCTTGCCCACGCATGGTCCGCTCTTCGTCGTGCTGTTGCTCGGCACGGTGCTGCTGGTCGGCGCGCTGACCTATGTGCCCGCGCTCGCGCTCGGACCTGGCGTCGAACATCTGATGATGATGGGCGCGCATTGAGCCCGGTAATGACGACAAGTGATCGAAAAGCGACGCGCCAACGGGAAATTCGAGGATTCAATGACTGAACATAACTCAACGCGGTCCATGTTCGACCCGGCGCTGTTGCGCCCGGCGATCGTGGACTCCTTCAGGAAGCTCACGCCGCGCACGCAGTTCCGCAATCCGGTGATGTTCTGCGTGTACGTCGGCAGCATTCTGACGACCATTCTGTGGCTCGCCGCGCTCGGCGGCCAGGCCGAGGCGCCCGCGGGCTTCATTCTCGCGGTCACGTTGTGGCTGTGGTTCACGGTGCTGTTCGCCAACTTCGCGGAGGCGCTCGCCGAAGGCCGTTCGAAGGCCCAGGCCGCGTCGCTGCGCAGCGCGAAGAAAGACGTGATGGCGAAGAAGCTCAACGAGCCGCATCCGAAGTCGCCGATCCGCATCGTGACCGCCTCCGATCTGCGCAAGGGCGACGTCGTGCTGGTCGAAACCGGCGACGTGATTCCGGCCGACGGCGAAGTGGTGGACGGCGTCGCGTCGGTGGACGAATCGGCGATCACCGGCGAATCCGCGCCGGTGATCCGCGAGTCGGGCGGCGATTTTTCGTCGGTGACGGGCGGCACGCGCGTGCTGTCGGACTGGATCGTGGTGCGCGTCACCGCGAATCCGGGCGAGGCGTTCCTCGACCGCATGATCGCGATGGTCGAGGGCGCGAAGCGTCAGAAGACGCCGAACGAAATCGCGCTGACCATCCTGCTGGTCGCGCTGACGATCGTGATGCTGCTCGCCACCGCCACGCTGCTGCCGTTCTCGATGTTCTCCGTCGAGGCCGCGCATCTGGGCAATTCCTCGGGTCACGTGGTGACGATCACGGCGCTCGTCGCGCTGCTCGTGTGTCTGATTCCGACCACCATCGGCGGGCTGTTGTCGGCCATCGGCGTGGCCGGCATGAGCCGGATGATGCAGGCGAACGTGATCGCCACCTCGGGCCGCGCGGTGGAAGCGGCCGGCGACGTCGACGTGCTGCTGCTCGACAAGACCGGCACGATCACGCTCGGTAATCGCCAGGCCTCGCAGTTCGTGCCCGCGCCCGGTTTCACCGAGGAAGCGCTCGCGGACGCCGCGCAGCTTTCGTCGCTCGCGGATGAAACGCCGGAGGGCCGCAGCATCGTCGTGTTGGCGAAGCAGCGTTTCAACATCCGCCAACGCGACATGGCTTCGCTGCACGCGGTGTTTCTCGCGTTCACCGCGCAAACGCGGATGAGCGGCGTCGATCTCGTTGACCGCGAAATCCGCAAGGGCGCGGCCGATGCCGTGAAGCTCTACGTGGAGGCGAACGGCGGCCGTTTCCCGAACGAAGTCGGCAACGCGGTGGCCGACGTCGCGCGCCGCGGCAGCACGCCGCTCGTGGTCGCCGAGAAAGGCGAGCAGGGCGCGCGCGTGCTCGGCGTGATCGAACTGAAGGACGTGGTGAAGGGCGGCATCAAGGAGCGCTTCGCCGAACTGCGCAAGATGGGCATCAAGACCATCATGGTGACGGGCGACAACCGCCTGACCGCGGCGGCGATCGCCGCCGAAGCGGGCGTCGACGATTTCCTCGCCGAAGCCACGCCGGAAGCGAAGCTCGCGACGATCCGCGGGCACCAGGCCGAAGGGCGCCTCGTGGCGATGACCGGCGACGGCACCAACGACGCCCCGGCGCTCGCGCAAGCCGACGTCGCGGTGGCGATGAACACCGGCACGCAGGCCGCGAAGGAAGCCGGCAACATGGTCGACCTCGATTCGAATCCGACCAAGCTGATCGAGATCGTGGAGATCGGCAAGCAGATGCTGATGACGCGCGGGTCGCTCACCACGTTCTCGATCGCCAACGACATCGCCAAGTACTTCGCCATCATTCCGGCCGCGTTCGCCACGACCTATCCGGCGCTCAACGCGCTGAACGTGATGCATCTGGCGACGCCCGCCTCGGCGATCATGTCGGCGGTGATTTTCAACGCGCTGATCATCGTGCTGCTGATTCCGCTGGCGCTCAAGGGCGTGCGTTACCGCGCGCTCGGCGCGGCGATCCTGCTGCGCCGCAATCTGCTGATTTATGGCCTGGGCGGGATCATCGTGCCGTTCATCGGCATCAAGCTGATCGATATGGTGCTGGCCGCGTTCGGCTGGGTTTAAGAGGAATTGCCAATCATGAAAAATCTGTTCCGTCCGCTGATCGTGATCTTCGCGGTGCTCGCCGCGCTCACCGGACTCGCTTATCCCGCGTTGATCACCGCCGTCGGTCAGACGTTCTTCCACGCTCAGGCCAACGGCAGCCTGCTCGAACAGGACGGCAAGGTGGTCGGCTCGAAGCTGATGGGCCAGCAGTTCGATGCGCCGCAATACTTCTGGGGCCGGCTCTCGGCCACCAGCCCGATGCCTTACAACGCGCAAGGCTCGGGCGGCTCCAACCTCGGGCCGACCAACCCGGCGCTGATCGATGAAGTGAAAGGCCGCATCGACGCGTTGCAGGCCGCCGGCACCGATCTGTCCAGGCCGGTGCCGGTCGATCTGGTGACGTCCTCGGGCAGCGGTCTCGATCCCGAGATCAGCCCGGCTGCGGCGGCTTACCAGATCGAGCGCGTGGCGAAGGCGCGCAAGCTCGCGGCGAACGACGTGCAGGCGCTAGTGGATCGTTATACGAGCGGTCGTCAGTTCGGCATTTTTGGCGAGCCGCGCGTGAACGTGCTGCAACTGAACCTGGCGTTGGACGAGATGAAGCGCGGTTGAACGCAAGCGATGCCCGAAGGCGGCGGCTCACGCGCCCGCCTTTGTTTTTTGCATCGCCCGCATCGCGACGTTGTCATGCCGCCGGGTGTCGCCGTGTATCGCCGTGTATCGCCATTTGCGGCCGGCTCGCCGCCGTGCCACCATGCACACACCGCCGCTCGCCCAACTATGAAAACCATTGAGCATGAACCGCCCCGATCCTGACGAACTGCTCGACAAGCTGCAACGCGACGAAGAAAAACGTCAGCGCGGCAAGCTGAAGATTTTTTTCGGCGCGTCGGCGGGCGTCGGCAAGACCTATGCGATGTTGCAGGCCGCGCGCCGCCGTCACGATGAAGGCGCGGACGTGGTGGTGGGCATCGCCGAAACGCATGGCCGTGGCGAAACCGCCGCGCTGCTCGCGGGGCTCGACGTGCTGCCGCTCGCGCAGATCGACTATCGCGGCCGCACGCTCGGCGAGTTCGATCTCGACGCCGCGCTTGCGCGCAAGCCGCAACTGATACTCGTCGACGAACTCGCGCATTCGAACGTGCGGGGCGCGCGGCATCTGAAGCGTTGGCAGGACGTGTACGAACTGCTCGATGCGGGCATCGACGTCTACACGACGGTCAACGTGCAGCACCTCGAAAGCCTGAACGACGTGATCGGCCAGATCACCGGCATCCGTGTCTGGGAGACGGTGCCCGACCGCGTGTTCGATCGCGCCGACGAAGTCACGCTGGTCGACTTGCCCGCCGAGGAACTGCTCGACCGCATGCGCGACGGCAAGGTGTATTTGCCGCAGCAGGCCGAGCGCGCGGTGCGCAACTTCTTTCGCAAGGGCAATCTGATCGCGCTGCGCGAGCTGGCGCTGCGCCGCACCGCGGATCGCGTGGACGCGCAGATGCGGGAATATCGCGCCGACCGGTCGATCGAGCGCATCTGGCAGGCGCGCGAGCGCTTGCTGGTTTGCGTCGGGCCGGGCCCCGAAGCGCCGATGCTGGTGCGGGCGGCGGCGCGCCTCGCCGCCAGTCTCAAGGCCGACTGGATCGCGGTCTATGTGGAAACGCCCGCGCTGCAGCGCCTGCCCGACGCGCGCCGCGAACGCACGCTCAACGCGCTCAAGCTCGCGGCCGAACTCGGCGCCGAAACCGCGACGCTCGCGGCCGCCGACGCGGCCACCGCGCTGATCGGCTATGCGCAGGCTCGCAACGTGTCGAAGCTGGTGGCGGGCGCGTCGGTCCGCGCGGGCTGGCTGCGCCGATTGCGCCGGCCGTTCGGCGAGCGCATCGCCGAGCACGCGGGCGAACTCGATCTCACGCTGATCCGCGCGTCGTCCGAACGCGACGGCGGCGAGCAGCGCCGCCTGCTCACCACCACCGCGAACGCGTGGCGCGATGCGTTGAGCGCGGCGCGCGAACGCCGCTCGCCGCCGCGCGCCTATGGTTTCGCGCTGGCGATCTGCGCGGCCATCACGCTCCTGTCGAGCCAGTTGAGCGGCCATATCGATCTGACGAACCTCGTCATGCTGTACCTGCTCGGCGTGATCTTCACGGCGGTGAAGCTCGGACGCGGGCCGGGCGTGATGCAGTCGTTCATGAGCGTGGCCGCGTTCGATTTCTTCTTCGTGCCGCCGCGCATGTCGCTGTCGGTTTCCGATACGCAGTATCTGCTGACGTTCTTCGGCATGCTGCTCACGTCGCTCGTCATCAGCCATCTCACGTCGAGCCTGCGCCGCGAGGCGAGCGTCGCGCGCCGCCGCGAGCAGCGCACCGGCGCGATGTACGCGATGGCGCGCGAACTGGCCGCGGCGCTCACCACTGAGCAGATCGTCGAGATCGGCAGCCGGCATGTGAGCGAGGTGTTCGGCGCGCGCGTCGCGATGCTGTTGCCGGACAGCGCCGATAAAGTGAAGCAGAAGATCGAGGACCCCGACGCGGCGATGCTGCTCGACGGCGAGATGCTCGATAGCGACGTCGGCCAGTGGGTCTACGATCAGCAGAAGCCGGCCGGGCATGGCACCGACACGCTGCCGGCCGCCGCCGCGCTGTACCTGCCGCTGAAGGCGCCGATGCGCACGCGCGGCGTGCTCGCCGTCGCGTTGCGCGACGAGCGCGAGCTGAACGTGCCCGAGCAGCAGCGCATGCTCGACGCGTTCGCCGCGCAGATCGCGCTGGCGCTGGAACGCGTGCATTACGTGGATATCGCGCGCGACGCGCTCGTCAACATGGAATCGGAGCGCTTGCGCAATTCGCTGCTGTCGGCGATCTCGCACGATCTGCGCACGCCGTTGACGACCATCGTCGGGTTCTCGTCGATGCTCGCGCAATCGCGCGACACGCGTGCTGACGCCCACGCCGACACCGGCGCCGACACCAGGGCCGGCGCCCGGCCCGACGACGATCTCGTCGAAGCGATCCACGAGGAAGCGCTGCGCATGACCGGCATCGTCACGAATCTGCTCGACATGGCCCGCTTGCAGGCCGGCAGCCTGCAATTGAATCAGCAGTGGACGCTGCTCGAGGAAACCGTGGGCGCCGCGCTGCGGGCGTGCAAACGCGTGCTGGCCGAACATCCCGTGCAGGTCAAACTGGCCGCGGATTTGCCGCTGCTGCATCTCGACGCCGTGCTGATGGAGCGGCTGTTCTCGAACCTGTTCGAGAACGCGGCGAAATACACCCCGCCGCACACGCCGTTGACGATCGGCGCGCAGCGTCTCGACGCGGACGGCCAATCGTTCGTGCGCGTCACCGTCGACGATAACGGACCGGGCCTGCCCGCCGGCATGGAAGCGCGCGTGTTCGAGAAGTTTACGCGCGGCGAGAAGGAGTCGGCCAAGCCGGGCATCGGCCTCGGCCTCGCGATCTGCCGCGCGATCGTCGAAGCGCACGGCGGTACAATCGGCGCGCTCAACCGGATGTCGGCGGAGGGCCGCGTGGAAGGCGCGCGCTTCTGGTTCACGCTGCCGGTGGAAACGCCGCCCGACGCGCCCGACGCGCTGGACGTGCTGGACGATGAGGGCGCCGATCCGCTGAATGACGAAAGAGCCGATCGCTTCGCCGGTCCTCTCGCCGATCCGCTTGGCCACGACGACCCGACACTTCACCCGCATTCCAAACCTACCCATGAGTGACCCCGGCATCACCGTCGTCCTGATCGAAGACGAAAAGCAGATTCGCCGTTTCGTGCGCAGCGCGCTGGAGGGCGAGGGCATCGTCGTGCACGACGCCGAAACCGGCAAGCAGGGTCTCGTGGAGGCCGCGACGCGCAAGCCCGATCTGGTGATCGTCGATCTCGGCCTGCCCGACACGGACGGCCTCGACGTGATCCGCGAACTGCGCGGCTGGAGCGAACTGCCGGTGATCGTGCTGTCGGCGCGCACCCAGGAGAGCGAAAAAGTCGCCGCGCTCGACGCCGGCGCGGACGACTATCTCACCAAGCCGTTCGGCGTGTCCGAATTGCTCGCGCGGATTCGGGCGCAGATGCGGCGGCGCAATCACGGCGGCGCGAACGAGTCGCCGCTGGTGCGCTTCGGCGCGGTCACCGTCGATCTGGCCTTGCGGCAAGTGAGCCGCGACGGCGTCGCCGTTCATCTCACGCCGATCGAATACCGCCTGCTCGCGACGCTGGTGCGCCACGCCGGCCGCGTGCTCACGCACCGGCAACTGTTGCGCGACGTGTGGGGGCCGTCGCATGTGGAGAGCCATCACTATTTGCGCATCTACATGGCGCATCTGCGCGGCAAGCTGGAGCGCGACCCGGCGCAGCCGGAGCATATCGTCACGGAAACGGGGGTTGGCTACCGGCTGGTCGGCACGGTCTGACCGACGGACGCGGGTCGCGACGGCATCGCGCCCCGTTTGCTAGAATTACGGACCGTAAGGACGACCTTACGCACATTCACAAACGGGGACGGCCCCATCTGACCAACGAGCTGTCTCATGTCCTGGATTCTTCTGTTGATCGCCGGTTTGCTCGAAGTCGCCTGGGCGGCCGGCCTCAAGAGTTCCGAAGGTTTCACCCGCCTCTGGCCGTCCGTGTTCACGATCGTGACCGCGCTCGGCAGCTTCGTGCTGCTCGCCCTGGCAATGCGCCAGTTGCCGCTCGGCACGGCCTACGCCGTCTGGACGGGCATCGGCGCGGTCGGCGCATTCATCTTCGGCATCGTGATGATGGGCGAGGCGTTGAGCGTCGCGCGCGTGGCCAGCGCGGCGCTGATCGTGGTCGGACTGATCGGGTTGAAGCTCTCGTCAGGGCATTGAGCCTCATTGGCCGCTCATTGGCCGCTTCGCTTCATTGCCGCTTCATTCCCCGATTCGTGCGGCGCACCCGTGCCCGCGCCGCCTGTGTCCCGCCGGATTGCGCCATTTGTTCGCCGCTCTGCGTTCTGCGAATTAACGTGGCTATAATGAGACTGAATCCAAACTGAATGTTGCCCGCGGCCTACGGGGCGCGGCCGGCTTGGCGCGGGTCTGACGACTTCGGCGCGGCGGCTCGTTCCGCCATGCTCGCCGAAGCGCCCGGCACGCACAGCGCGCCCGGAGGCGGCCATGCTTGAATCACTTTCGCTTGCGGCGGGCCTCTCGTGGGGCAGCGGCCTGCGCCTCTATCTGACGGTCCTGCTGGCCGGCGTGTTCGCCCGCCTCGGCCTCATCCATCTACCCGATACGCTGTCCGCGCTGTCCTCGCCGTGGGTGATCGGCGTGGCCGGGGTGCTGACGCTCACCGAATTTCTCGCCGACAAGATTCCCGCGTTCGATTCGTTGTGGGACGCGATCCATACGTTTATCCGCATTCCGGCCGGCGCCATGCTGGCGGCCGGCGCGCTCGGTCATGCCGATCCTGCGCTGCTGACGGTCGCCGCGCTCGCTGGCGGCACGCTGGCCGGCAGCGCGCATCTGGCGAAAGCGGGCACGCGCGCGCTGATCAATCTGTCGCCGGAACCGGTGTCGAATATCGTGACCTCCACCGCTGAAGACGGGCTCGTGTTCGGCGGCATGCTGCTCGCGCTGTTCGTGCCGCT
Organism: Paraburkholderia sp. DD10; assembly: GCF_049177125.1. Taxonomy (NCBI): domain Bacteria; kingdom Pseudomonadati; phylum Pseudomonadota; class Betaproteobacteria; order Burkholderiales; family Burkholderiaceae; genus Paraburkholderia; species Paraburkholderia sp. DD10. Next base: position 396,108 of record NZ_CP185393.1, read on the forward strand.
CGTGTTTCTGGTGTTGATGGTGGGCTTCATCATCCTGGCCGGCTGGGCGTTGCCGCGGCTTTGGCGCGGCGTGCAGGGCGGTTTTCGCGGCATGGCGACGCATATGGTGTCGCGTTTGGCGAGGAGCAGGCACGATTGAGCGATACGGTAAGGACCGCGGCGGCGCGCGCCGCGTCTGCAGCGACGGGGACCGCGGGCACGGCGCGCCGCTTCGGCGGTATGGATCTGTTGCGCCAGGCCATCCGCATGACGGCGCGCGACTGGCGCGCGGGCGAACTGACGATGCTGCTGCTGGCGCTGGTGCTGGCCGTCGCGGCTCTATCGAGTGTCGGCTTTCTGGCTGACCGTCTGCATCAGGGACTCGAGCGCGACGCGCGGCGCATGATCGCCGCCGATTTCATCGTGCGCGCCGATCATCCGGTCGATCCGCAATTCGCCGAAAAAGCCAGGGCGCTCGGCCTGAACACCGCCACCACGGCGATCTTTCCCAGCATGATCAATTCGACCGGCGCGCAGCCGGCCTCGCGGCTCGCCGCCGTCAAGGCGGTGTCGCCGGGTTATCCGCTGCGCGGCGCATTGCGGATCGCCTCGGCGCCGGGTGCGGCTGACCATCCGGCGCAATCGATTCCGCCGCCGGGCACCGTGTGGGTCGATCAGGCGCTGCTCGATGCGCTCAAGCTGCGGGTCGGCGACACGGTGAAGGTCGGCAAGCGCGGCTTCACGATCGGCGCGCTGATCACCCGCGAACTCGACCGCGGCTTTTCGTTCGTCAACTTCTCGCCGCGCTTGATGCTGCGCGCCGACGAACTTCAATCGACGGGACTCATCGCCTTCGGCAGCCGCGTGACGCACAGACTGCTGGTGGCGGGCGCGGACGATGCGGTCGCGCGTTTCGCGCAGTTCGCGCATGGCCGCGTGGACGGCGGCAAGATGCGCGGCGTCGCGCTGGAATCGTTGCAGGACGGCCAGCCGCAAGTGCGTCAGACGCTCGACCGCGCGGGCCACTTCCTCACGCTCGTGTCGCTGCTCACCGCGTTGCTCGCGGCGGTGGCGATCGCGATGGCCGCGCATCGGTACATGCGCCGGCATCTGGACGGCTGCGCGGCGATGCGCTGCCTCGGCGCGAGCCAGGCCACGCTGCGCGCGCTCTTCACGCTCGAATTCGTCGGCATCGGCCTGATCGGCGGCGCGCTCGGCGTGGCGCTCGGCTACCTCGGGCATCTCGCGCTGCTGACATGGCTCGGCAGTCTGATCGACGTCGCCTTGCCTTATCCGACTGCGTGGCCCGCGCTGCAAGGCATCGCCACCGGCCTCGTGCTGCTGCTCGGCTTCGCGCTGCCGCCGCTGTTGCCGCTCACGCGCGTGCCGCCGGTGCGCGTGTTGCGCCGCGAATGGGGCGAGGCGGGCCGCACCGCATGGGCCGCCTACGCGCTCGGCATCGTGCTGTTCGCCGCGTTGCTGATCGTCGCGGCGGGCGAATTGAAACTCGGCGGGATCGTCGCGGGCGGCTTCGCGGGCGGTCTGCTGGTGTTCGCGTGCATCGCGCGAGTCGCGCTGTGGGGCGCCGCGCGCGTCGTGCGCAGCGAGCGCGTGAATGCGGGGATCGGCTGGCGCTATGCGCTGGCGTCGCTGGAGCGGCGCAGCGGCGCGAGCGCGCTGCAGATCACGGCGCTCGGCATCGGCCTGATGTGCCTGTTGCTGATTGCGATGACGCGCGACGATCTGGTGGCCGGCTGGCGCAAATCGACGCCGCCCGATGCGCCGAACGAATTCATCATCGACATCCAGCCCGATCAGCGCGAAGCCGTCACGCAATACCTGGACACGCATGGCCTGCCCGGCACGGTGCTCTCGCCGATGGTGCGCGGGCGGCTGATCGCGATCAACGGCAAGCCGGTGAATCCCGATTCGTTCAAGACCGAGGATGCGAGGCGCCTGGTCGATCGCGAGTTCAATCTGTCGTACACGACCGAATTGCCCGACGACAACCGGCTCGCGGCGGGCACGTGGTATGGCGACAGCACAACCCCACAGATCTCGATCGAGCAGGGGCTCGCGAAGGTGATCGACGTGAAGCCCGGCGACGTGCTGCGCTTCGACGTGACGGGCTTGCAGATCGATGCGCCGGTGACGAGCGTGCGCAAGCTCGACTGGGGTTCGTTCAAGGTCAACTTCTTCGTATTGATGCCGCCCGTCGCCTTGCAGGATTTCCCCGCGACGTTCATTACGAGCTTCCATCTGCCGCGTGACAAACAGTCGACCATCGACGGCCTGATCGCCGCCTATCCGAACCTCACGGCGATCGACACCGCGCCGATTCTCGCGCAGGTGCAGCGCGTGTTGCAGCAGGTGATCGGCGCGGTGCAGTTCCTGTTCGCGTTCACCCTCGCGGCGGGCGTGCTGGTGCTCTACGCCGCGCTCGCCGGCACGCGCGATGAGCGCATGCGAGAATCCGCGCTGCTGCGCGCGCTGGGAGCGTCGCATCGCCAGGTGCGCGCGGTGCAGGTCGCGGAATTCGTCGCGGTGGGGACGCTTGCCGGGTTGATGGCGGCGCTCGGCGCACAGGCCATCGGCTGGGTGTTGGCGACCCGCGTGTTCGAGTTTTATCTGAGCTTCAATCCGTGGCTGCTGCCGGCGGGCATCGTGGCCGGCGTCGCGTGCGCGGGTCTCGGCGGCTGGCTGAGCTTGCGGCATGTGCTGGCGCGGCCCGCGTTGCAATCGCTGCGGGACGCGTGATTTTTCTTTTTGATGTGAGCAGGTATGAGCGATCTGGATGACGAAGTGTCCGCGGCGCAGCCGACGGCCTTCGAGTTGGTCGGCGGCGAAGCGCGCGTGCGCGAACTGGTCGACCGGTTTTACGACTTGATGGATCTCGAAGCGGAGTTCGCCGGGATTCGGGCCTTGCATCCCGAGTCGCTCGACGGCTCGCGCGACAAGCTGTTCTGGTTTTTGTGCGGCTGGATGGGTGGGCCTGATCATTACATCAGCCGCTTCGGTCATCCGCGTTTGCGCGCGCGGCACTTGCCGTTCGCGATTGCTTCGAGCGAGCGCGATCAATGGTTGCGGTGCATGGCGTGGGCGATGGAAGACGTCGGGCTCTCCGAGCCGCTGCGGGAGCGTCTGCTTGCGTCGTTCTTCGAGACCGCTGACTGGATGCGCAATCGCAATGGCTAACCGGTTGGATTTGAACCCGCCGCCCTACACGGCTTCGGCGGACTACGCCGCGCTGACTCCCGAGGCGCGCGCCGTGCTCGATTGCTGGTTCGGTACGCCGGATGCGCCGGATTTCGGGGTGGCGCGCAAGCTCTGGTTCTCACGCGACAAGGCCTTCGACGCGATGCTGCTGGAACGCTTCGGCACGCTCATCGACGCGGCGCGCGAAGGTTCGCTCGACCACTGGAAGGAAACGCCGCTCGGTGCGTTGGCGCTCATCGTCGTGCTCGATCAGTTCTCGCGCAATTGCCACCGCAACACCCCGCGCGCATTCGCCGCCGATCAAAAGGCCTTGCACACGGCGCAGCAGATGATCGCAAGCGGAGCCGATCGGTTATTGCCTACCGCGCATCATCGGGCGTTCGCTTATCTGCCGTTCGAACACGACGAAACACTCGCCAGCCAGCAGGAATCGCTGCGTCTGTTCAAGGCGCTGGAAGCGGAGCCGGGCGGCGCGTCCTACTACTCGTTCGCGGTGCGGCACGCGAAGGTCATCGAGCGTTTCGGGCGCTTTCCGCATCGCAACGGATTGCTGGGGCGTGCTTCGACGGATGAAGAAAACGCCTTTCTGCGCGAACCCGGCTCGTCGTTCTAGACGCCGCGACGCTTTATTCGCTGCGCGCGTTTGCGGCGCCGGCCGGCGCCCGCACGAACACCCGCAATGATTCATCCGTGTCGCCCGGACGCGCGCCCGACCAGAACAGGCGCCACTCGCCCGCTGGCGCGCGCGTGCGGTCACGGCGGCTCTGGTCGATCAGCCAGGTGCACTCGGTGGTTGCGGCGTTCGCGGTCGGTTGATGCTCGATGCCCGTGTAGTAGTACAGCATCGGCGCCTCCGATTCGCCCAGCCCCGTGCTGGCCATGCAGTCGCCATCGTTCCATTCGACCTTGATCTTCGCGCCGAGGCTTTCGAACACCGAGCGATAGCTCTTCGCGTAGTCCAGCCACGGCAGCAGCAGCGTGCTCACCAGCCCCCACGCGAGCATTGCGCCCGCGCACCAACTCAGCACGCCGCGCCATTTGCCGGTGTACTTGAAAACCGGCAGCAGCCACAGCCAGCCGAACGTCATCAGCAACGCGGCCGCGATCAACCCCGCTTTGACTGGCAGCACCCAATCGAGCGGCAACCAGCGGCCAAGCCGATGTAGCGACGCATGCGTGCTCGCCGGGTTGCTCATGATCGACCAGATGATCCAAGCCAGCGCGGCCGTGCTGCCGAACAGTACGCGGCTTGCCATATCCCAGCTTGCATGCAGACGGCGCGGAAGCCGTTCGACGCCCTGCATCGCCAGCAGCGCGAGCGGCGCGATGAACGGCAGAATGTACAGCTCGCGGACCGTCGCCGAGCTTTGCAGCACCGCGAAGCCGGAGCCCGCGAAGATCATCGGCAGCGCCACGCGTGGATCGCGCCAGCGCCGCCACGCGCCGCCGGCAAGCGCGGCGAGCGCAAGCGGCACCACGGGAAAGCCGACGCTCAGCACGGTGCGCAGCACGAACAGACGGCTTTCGTTTTCGGAGCCGAGTTCGGCGACCGAAAAGCCGAAGAAGCGGCCGATGTTGTTGTCCCACAGCCAGAGCTTGAAGAGCGTGTCGGAGCGCAGGTAGAAGCAGATCGGCCAGATCAGCGCGAACGGCGCGCAGACTAACGCGGCGAGTCCGAGCGCCCCTGCGAAGCCGCGCGTGCGGCACGCCGGATACAAGGCCAGTACCGCGAGGATGGTCGCCCCGAACACGAGCGGCACGAACAGACCTTTGGCCAGAAAAGAGACGCCTACACCCGCGCCGAACATCGCGGCGCCGCTGAGTATCGCGTGGCGCCGGCGGCTTGGGTCGAGCGGCGGCGCACGCGCATCGTCGCGCAAATAGACGAGCACCAGTTCGAATAGTCCGCAAAAGCCGAGCGCGGCGCCGGCCATCAACGCGACGTCGGTCATCATGTCGTGCACGTGCTTGACGACGACGAGCGTGCCCGCGAACAGCGCGAGCGTGCCGATCACGCGCACGTCGAGCCAACTCGATGCGGCCACCGCGCGGCGGGCGACGCGCGCCGTGTAGTAGACGGTCAGTCCGGCGAACAGCGCGCTCGCGAGGCGCGCCGCATCGTGCAAGGGCAGGTAGCGGCCAAACATCCACGCAAGCCCGGCGGCGACCCAATCGTAGATCGGCGGCTTTTCGACGAAGGGTTGGCCGGCGTTGGTCGGCACGACCAGATCGCCGGTCTCGAGCATGTGCTGGACGATGCCGAACGTGTAGGTCTCGTCCTGCTTCCACGGCTCGTGTCCCAAGGTGCCCGGCAAAAGCCATGTGCAGAGGATCGCGAGGGCGGCGAGCCACATCAGCGGACGGACGGCGGCGAGCGCGCGCATGCGCCTGATGCCACGGGTGGAGCGGTCGGCTGGATGTGCCGGATCGGCGGGCGTGACGGCGTTCGCCGGCGCGGACGGGTTTTCTCGCATGGAAGTCTCTGGTCGCCGCACGCGGCGGCATGGGCCGCGTACTTATGTTCTCGCTCCGCGTCGCGTGCGGTTGCAGGCGATTCGCGGAGATTCGCTGCGATTGTAGTCTCCGATCCTTACGACCGATTACAGCAAGACCGAGGGATTGGGCGAAGTGGACGCATCGTGCCGCGTCCCTGCCGGATCAAGGGAAAGGGGCGCGTGGAGAGAAAGGCGGCCGCGTGCGATCGCGTGCCGCGCGAGGAAAAAAAGCGCGCCGCGCTCAGCGTCCGCCGGAGACGTCGAGCAACGCGCCGGTTACGTAGGAGGCGGCGTCGCTCAGCAACCAGACGATGGTCTCGGCCACTTCATCAGCCGTGCCGGGGCGACCCAAGGGTGTCGTGGCGCCGAGCTGCGCGGCGCGCTCGGGCTTGCCGCCGCTCGCGTGAATCTCGGTGTCGATCAGGCCTGGGCGCACCGCGTTCACGCGCACGCCTTGCGGGCCGAGTTCCTTGGCGAGGCCGATCGTCATCGTGTCGACGGCGCCTTTTGAACCGGCGTAATCGACGTATTCGTTCGGCGAGCCCAAACGCGACGCCGCCGACGACACATTGACGATCACGCCGCCCGCGCCGCCGCGATTCTTCGACATGCGCCGCGCGGCTTCGCGCGCGCAAAGATACGCGCCGAGCACGTTGACGTCGAACATGCGCTTCAGGCGCGCGAGGTCCATGTCCGCGAGCGGCATCGAAGGCGCGACGATGCCCGCGTTGTTGACGAGCGCGTCGAGCCGGCCGAACTTCTGCTGGAGCGCGTCGAACATCGCGATCACGTCGGCTTCGTTGGCGACGTCGCCGGCGATCGCCAACGCGCGACCGCCGGCGCGTTCGACTTCGGCGACGGTTTCCCGCGCGGCCGCGAGATTTTGCGCGTAGTTCACGCCAACGGACCAGCCGCGCGCACCCAGCAAGCGCGCGCTCGCGCGGCCAATGCCGCGGCTGCCACCGGTGATCAGGACGGCTTTCGTCATTGCAACCTCATCGTTCTCGGGTCTGCGCGGAAAGCGCGGTGAAGATTCCGTGCGCCCGCGCTCGAAGAGCGCAGCGCGCGCGCCTCAAACCGCGTCGCGGTTGATCGCCCATTTGTCGCTGGCGGGCGGCTGATAGCGTTGCAGCTTGCCGATCAGCGCGGCGGGATCGGCATCCATTTGCAGGATGTCGAAGTAGGTCTGCCGCATGAAGCCCTCGTCGACCGTGTGCTGGAGCAGATTGATCAACGGATCGTAGAAGCCGTCGATATTCAGCAGCGCGACCGGCTTCTGGTGATAGCCGAGCTGCGCCCACGTATAGACCTCGAACAGTTCTTCGAGCGTGCCCGCGCCGCCCGGCATCGCGACGAACGCATCGGACAGGTCGGCCATCATCTTCTTGCGCTGATGCATGTCCGGCACGACATGCAGTTCGGTCAGGCCGTCATGGCCGACTTCCTTGTTGACCAGCAGTTCGGGAATCACGCCGATCGCGCGGCCGCCTTCGGCCATCACCGTGTCGGCGATCACGCCCATCAGGCCGACCTTGCCGCCGCCGTAGACCAGCGCCAGATCGGCCTGCACCAGCGCGCGGCCGAATGCGCGCGCGGCCTGGGCATACAACGGTTTGGCTCCATTGGCGGAGCCGCAATACACACACACCGACTTCATGCTTAAACGTCCTTCGGTTCGTTGCGGGGCGCGGCGCCTTCCTTGGGCGGCAGGTAGTCGTAAAACTCGCGCTTGGGCAGCTTGCCCGACACGAGGTCGTCGAAAATCTGCCGCGAGCGGCCACGCAGGTAAGGCGCCATCAGCGACACGATCTGCACGCTCACCTGATGCAGTTCCGCGCGAATCGTTTCCTGCTCGTTGTATTTGCGCGGGTTCATCACGAACTGGTACGACAGCCAGTACGTGGCGATCACGCCGATGTTCGTGGCGATGACGTGCAGCTCTTGCGGCGTGGCGACCATTTCGCCGTCGGCCACGAGCTGCTCGCAGAACTGGCTCGCAAAGCGCACCTTGTGGCTGATGATCTGCTTGAAGTGCGTTTCGAGCGTGCGGTTGCGCGCCAGCAGGTCGTTCAGATCGCGATACAAAAAGCGGTAGCGCCACGTGAAATCGACCATGTACTGCAAGTACGACCACATCTCGTCGATGGTCGCGCGATGGTCTTCGGGAAAACGCAGACGCTTTTCGATCTCCTGCTCGAACTGGCTGAAGATGCTGTTGATGATGTCGTCTTTGTTGCGGAAGTGGTAGTACAGGTTGCCTGGGCTGATCTCCATTTCCTCGGCGATCGTCGTTGTCGTGACGTTCGGTTCGCCGATTTCGTTGAACAGCTTCAACGACAGTTCGAGAATCCGTTCGCGGGTGCGGCGGGGAGGTTTGGCTTCCATATCGTCCGGCCCTGGTAACGCCGGGCTAGGCGCGCGGCGGCATGTCGCCGCTGCGTGATCCACCCGGACGCGGTTGGTATCGTTGAGCGCCCCGAAACCCGTCGCAGCGCGGCAGGTTCCCCGAAGGGGCAAGAAAACCAGGGAGCGGCCCAGCGTTTTCTTGTGGGACTGTCGGACGATTATAAACCGACCGTTCTTATCTCGAACGGACACTCAGGGTTTTCATTCCCTCGGGCGTTTTCAGCGCGCATTCACGAGGGATGCCGCGGTTTTCACGGCGATGCCGCCAGCCACGCCTTGACCCACGCGACGACGAGCGGCCCGACGATCAGCAGCCAGGTCATCAGACACATGCCGAGCGCGACCATCACCGCGGCGCTGCCGAGATCCTTCGCGCGCCGCGACAGTTCGTGGCGCTCCAGCGAGATGCGGTCGATGGCCGCCTCGACGCTCGAATTCAGCAACTCGACGATCAGCATCAGCAGCACCGAGCCGAGCAGCAGGACGCGCGCCACCGGCTCCACCGGAACCAGCACGCCGCATGGAATCAGGATCGCGGCAAGCGTGAGTTCCTGGCGAAACGCGCTTTCCTCGCGGATGGCGACGCGAAACCCGGCCAGCGAGTTTTTCATCGCGTGCCAGGCGCGGGTGAGTCCGCGATTGCCCTTGTACGGGTTGAACGGTAGCGGCGCGAGCGGATCGTCGGGGCTGAGGGGTTCGTGGCGAGGGTCGCCGTGGTTGTCATTCGACGAGTTCATCCCATTGATGCCATGCGCATGGTTCGCATCGCCCGCATGATGCGGCATCTCGCGCTCGCGCACGTCGTCGAACGGTTCGACGCTGGCGGCGTCGGCCTCGGTGGCGCGAACGGAGCGGGTTGTGCGCGAGGTGCGCGGGGTGCGCGCCGCGCCGTTCGTCGCGTGCGTCACGGTAGCGTTTCTTTCTCGCATGAGCGGCTCGGCGCGCCGCGTCACGCGGCGGCGCTTTCCTCGCGATACGACGCGTGCGGCAGCGGTTTGAGATGCGCCGCGAATTGCTCGGACGCCGCCGCCCACGAGAAGCGCTCGGCCCACGCGCGCGCATGGTTGCGGTCGATCCTCAACGCTTCGAGGCAGGCTTCGCGCAGGTCTTGATGCATCGCGCCTGCGCCGCCGTCGCCGAGCACGTCGATCGGACCGGTCACCGGATAGGCCGCGACCGGCGTGCCGCATGCAAGCGCTTCGAGCAGCACGAGCCCGAAGGTGTCGGTGCGGCTCGGGAACACGAACACGTCGGCGGCCGCGTACACCTTGGCCAGTTCGGCTTGCGTCAGCACGCCCAGATAATTCGCTTGCGGATAGCGCGACTTCAGTTCGGCGAGCGCGGGACCTTCGCCGGCGACCCACTTCGAGCCGGGCAGATCGAGCTTCAGAAACGCCTCGACGTTTTTCTCGACCGCCACGCGTCCCACATACAGAAAGATCGGCCGCGCGGTGTTGAGCACTTTCGAGTCCATCGGGTGGAAGATGTCGAGATCGACGCCGCGCGTCCACAGCACGACATTCGTGAAGCCGAATTTCTCGAGGTCCTGCTTCACGACGGGCGTGGGCGCCATCACGGCGAGCGAGGGCTTGTGAAACCAGTGCAGGAACTTGTAGGTCGCGGCGAGCGGAATGCCGAAGCGCGCCTGCACGTACTCCGGAAAGCGCGTGTGATAAGCGGTCGTGAACGGCAGCTTGTGCTGGATCGCATACGCGCGTGCGGCCATGCCGAGCGGACCTTCGGTGGCGATGTGCAGCGCGTCGGGCGCGAATTCGTCGATACGCTGGCGAACCTTGCGGCGCGGCAGCAGCGAGAGGCGAATCTCAGGATAGGTCGGACACGGAATCGTCCGGAATTCGAGCGGCGTGAGCAGATCGACGCGGTGCCCGAGCGCGCTGAGTTCGCGCGTGGTGTTCTTCAGCGTGCGCACGACGCCATTGACCTGCGGTTCCCATGCGTCGGTGACGATCATGATCTTCATCGGTTTGCGCCCTTGGAAGTTAAGAGGGACTACGCGGTCGCCTGGGCCTTTTGCGCGCGCACTTCCGGCGCGCGCATCACGGTCCAGTAGATCACCTTGAGTTCGCCTTCATACGTCTCGACGAGCGCCGACAGACTTTCGACCCAGTCGCCGTCGTTGCAATACAGCACGCCGTCGATGTCGCGTATCTCGGCCTTGTGAATGTGTCCGCAGACCACGCCGTCGCAGCCGCGGCGGCGTGCTTCGTCGGTCATGACCCGCTCGAACGACGAGATGAAATTCACCGCGTTCTTCACCTGATGCTTCAGGTACTGCGACAGCGACCAGTACGGAAAACCGAGCCGGCTGCGGATCCGGTTGAACCAGCGGTTCAGGATCAGGATCATCGTGTAGAGCGTGTCGCCGAGATACGCGAGCCACTTGGCGTGCTGGATCACGCCGTCGAACAGATCGCCGTGCACGATCCACAGGCGCTTGCCGGCGAGCGTCGTGTGAAACGCCTCGCCGCGCACGTGGATGTCGCCGAACGCGAGGTCGCAGAACTGGCGCGCGGCTTCGTCGTGATTGCCGGGCACGTAGATGACCTGGGTGCCCTTGCGCGCCTTGCGCAGCACCTTCTGCACGACGTCGTTGTGCGCCTGCGGCCAGTACCAGCCTTTCTTCAACTGCCAGCCGTCGATGATGTCGCCGACGAGGTACAGGTACTCCGACTCGTTATGGCGCAGAAAGTCGAGCAGATAGGGCGCCTGGCAGCCGCTCGAGCCGAGGTGGATGTCGGAGAGCCAGATGGTGCGGTAACGATGCGGCTCGGCGTGCTCTTCATCGTGATGGCCGGCATGCGCGTCGTGCGGCAGCGACGCCACGGGCAGCGGCAAGCCGTGACCGGGATTGGGTTCCGGGCGGAACGCGACGGGGTCGACGCTCGGGCCGGTCTGGCGGAACAGGGACGTCGCGGACGTTTTGGGGTCCATGGCTCACGCGTCGAGTTGCGGTGCCCGTATTGCGCCAGTTGCGCGTGACCCTGCCGTGACAGTCACGAGAAGTTCTTATTACCGCGCTGAGAGCGGGGAGGTGGTGTGAGTGGCGGAGCGAGGCGAGGCGCGTGCTCAGCGCACGACGCTGATCACACGCGTGCCGGCGAGGCGGTCGTGCAGGAATTGACGCTGCGCACCGAAGCGGCCGGTGGCGGCCCACAGGACGAACCACACCGCGGCGACCGCCAGCGTTTGCGGCACGCGGAGCCCGAGCAGCGGATGCAGCGCGAGCGGCGGCAGGAACCACAGCCACGCCAGCAGGTAGCGGACGATCGCGCGTGCGGTGGAAAGCGGTGCGCCGTTAGCGGCGACGACGCGCAGGCGCCAGGTTTTCATCGGCAGCGTCTGGCCGCTGTGGGTCCAGAACCAGACGAAGTACAGCCCGACCACGAGGCCGATCCATGCCGCGAGAAGATTGTGGTGGGCCAGGCCGTTGCGCTGCTGCGTCAGCGTGCTGAACAGATAGCCGGCGATGAATACGACGCCGAACAGGAGCATCGCTTCGTAGAGGAGCGCCGCGAGGCGCCGGCGAACGGTGGGAACGGGGCCGGACGACCCGGCGGGCAAGGACGAACTCGCGAGCGGCTGCGACACGGTCGGGCGCGGCTCAGGAGCCGTTGAAGATCGACGGCGCTTCGGCCGGCGAAACCGGCAGCGGCGTGGCGGGCACGAAACTGCCCGCGGCCGGAATCGCCGGCGTGAGGGTGGGACTCGGCAACGACGCGGCGGCCGCGGCGCTCGCTGCCGCCGCGCCGCTCGCGCCGTGCTCGCGGGCGATCACGAGCCGGTCGAGCCCCTTGATCTCGCTCTTGCCCGAAGGCGGCGCGCTGACCACGCTGGGCCGGCGCCTGCGCTCGCTGGCGGCGAGGCGGGCCTTCTGGTCCTCGGACAGTTCCTGATAGGTCTTCCACGCGTTCTGACGAGCTTCGCGCGGCAATTCCTTCGACACCTGGTAATTCTCGCGAGCGACGCGCCGCTGATCGGGCGTCATGCGGACCCATTCGGCCATGCGCTCATGCAGGCGTTTTTGCGCTTCCGGCGACATTTTTGGGTAACGCGACGCGATCTTGAGCCATTTGCGCTTGCGTTCGTCGCTGAAGGAATCCCATTGGGACTCGAACGGCGCCAGTGCGATATGTTCGGCGGAACTGAGGCGCGTCCACGCCATCGGGCTATTGCTGCCCGGCAGGCTGGGCAATTCGACGGCGAGCGTGGGCGCGCGAGTCTTGGCGGTGGCGTTGCCGCCGGCGGCGGCAGGCGCGCTCGCGGTCGACGGGGCCGGGTAAAAGCGCGGATACGTCGCGGCAAACGACACCAGGGCCGCGATCGCGCATCCGAAAACAACGGCCAGGCCGCGCTTGTAACTCACCCGAAAAATCTCCCGCTCAGTGGGCGCGTGAAAGGTACGCGTTGAAGCCGTGGTCGAGATAGGCATTGAGCGGCAGGTCGTCGCTAAGCATGGCGGCATCGATATCGGCGAGCTCGGCGGTGCGCTGCTGGTCTTCCCAGTAGGCGATGCCGATGAGACTCGCCACCAGCGCGGCGAGCGGCCACGCGAGCGCGAAGCGGCGCAGCGGCGAACGGCGGCGCTGCGGGGTGTCGAGCTGCGGCATGCCCGCGCCGGCGAACGCGGGCACGAGCACCGGCGCGCTCACGGTTTCGGGCTTCTTGCGGGCGAGCGCGGCATGGCGCGCCGCGGCGAGTCGATCGACGGTGGCGGACGGAATGCGGGCGGCGTTTTCGTCGAGCGCGCGGCGCACCTGGCGGGCGAACTCGAGTTCTTTGGTTTCGAGGGAGCTCATAGCGTGATTCCTTTGGCCTTGAGCGCTTGCGCCAGCGTGTGGGTGGCCCGCGAGCAGTGCGTTTTCACACTGCCTTCGGAGCAGCCCATCGCGGCGGCAGTCTCGGCGACATCCATATCTTCCCAATAACGCATGAGAAACGCCTCCCGTTGACGTGCCGGTAACTTTTGGATCTCGTCGTCGATCGACTGCAAGACCTGTTCGCGTTCGAGTTTCTGTTCGTTGCTCTCGGCGCCCGCCGAACCTTGCTGGGCCTCGAAGGTTTCGAGCGGGTCGAATTCGTCGTCGTCGGCGTTGCCGAGCGAGGAAAACAGACTAACCCAAGTATTGCGCACTTTGGCACGACGGAAATAGTCGTGCATCGCATTCTGCAGAATACGCTGAAACAGAAGCGGCAATTCGGCGGCCGGGCGGTCGCCGTATTTTTCGGCGAGCTTGATCATCGCGTCTTGCACGATATCGAGCGAGGCGTCGTCGTCCCGCACGGCGTAGACCGTCTGCTTGAATGCGCGCCTTTCGACGCCCGCCAGAAAATCGGCGAGTTCCTTGTCTGATGCCATCCGTTGGGGGTCGGCGCAGCGAGCGTGCGCGTAATCGGTCGAAAAATGTCGTAAAACTCGCGGATGCTAACAAATTTTTGCGCCGGCCGGGGCGAAACGTGATCGACCTTGCATCTCTATAACAGCGCGCCGGTCAATATCGGGACTGGGGACAGGACGCTGCGGCAATATTTGCTTGACCGCGCGGGCGTCAGCAGATATCTTCGCTGGTTCGCAACATAAGTGACTTGTCTCAATTGAGGTGTGGCCCAAGAAGCTCACCTGTCAACTGGACGCGCCGCTTGAACCCGAGCCACAAGCCCGGCAGAGAGCACCCGATCAATTTTTTGCCGAAAATTCGAAAGGTGAATAAATGAATATGCCCAGCGCGGAATTCTCCACGTCGGATACGACCCCCCATCCCGAAGCCGACTCTATCGGCGCCACCGTGCTCATGAAGGCACTGGCCGACGAAGACGTCGAATTCATCTGGGGCTATCCCGGCGGCTCGGTACTCTACATTTACGACGAGCTCTACAAGCAGGACAAGTTCCAGCACGTTCTCGTGCGTCACGAGCAGGCCGCGGTTCACGCCGCCGACGCTTATGCGCGTTCCACCGGCAAGGTCGGTGTGTGCCTCGTGACCTCCGGCCCCGGCGTCACCAATGCGGTGACCGGCATCGCCACCGCCTACATGGATTCGATCCCGATGGTCGTGATCAGCGGCCAGGTGCCGACTGGGGCGATCGGCCAGGACGCGTTCCAGGAGTGCGATACGGTTGGCATCACGCGTCCCTGCGTGAAGCACAACTTCCTCGTGAAGGACGTGCGCGATCTCGCGGCCACCGTCAAGAAAGCTTTCTTCATTGCCCGTACCGGCCGGCCCGGCCCGGTGCTGATCGACATTCCGAAAGACGTGTCGAAAACGCCTTGCCAGTACGAGCCGCTCAAGAGCGTGTCGCTGCGTTCCTACAATCCGGTCACGAAGGGCCACTCCGGCCAGATCCGCAAGGCGGTCGCCTTGCTGCTGTCGGCGAAGCGCCCGTACATCTACACCGGCGGCGGCATCATCCTCGCGGACGCGTCGCGTGAGCTGAACCAGTTCGCCGATCTGCTCGGCTACCCCGTCACGAACACGCTGATGGGCTTGGGCGGCTACCGTGCGAGCGACAAGAAGTTCCTCGGCATGCTCGGCATGCACGGCACCTACGAAGCCAACATGGCGATGCAGCACTGCGACGTGCTGATCGCGATCGGCGCGCGCTTCGACGACCGCGTGATCGGCGACCCGGCGCACTTCGCGTCGCGTCCGCGCAAGATCATCCATATCGACATCGATCCTTCCTCCATCTCCAAGCGCGTCAAGGTCGACATTCCGATCGTCGGCGACGTGAAGGAAGTGCTGAAGGAGCTGATCGAGCAGTTGCAAACGGCCGAGCACGGCCCCGACACCGCGGCGCTCGCCGACTGGTGGAAGGACATCGAAGCCTGGCGCGCAAAAGACTGCCTGAAGTTCGACCGCAAGAGCGACATCATCAAGCCGCAGTACGTGGTGGAAAAGGCTTGGGAGCTGACCGACGGCAATGCCTTCGTGTGTTCCGACGTCGGCCAGCACCAGATGTGGGCCGCGCAGTTCTATCGCTTCAACAAGCCGCGCCGCTGGATCAATTCCGGTGGTCTCGGCACGATGGGCTTCGGCCTGCCGGCGGCGATGGGCGTGAAGATGGCGCACCCGGACGACGACGTGCTCTGCATCACGGGCGAAGGCTCGATCCAGATGTGCATTCAGGAGCTCTCGACCTGCAAGCAGTACGAGACGCCTGTGAAGATCATTTCGCTGAACAACCGCTATCTGGGCATGGTGCGCCAGTGGCAGCAGATCGAATACAGCAAGCGCTACTCGCATTCGTACATGGATGCGCTGCCGGATTTCGTCAAGCTCGCCGAGGCTTACGGCCACGTCGGCATGCGTATCGAACGCACGGCGGACGTGGAACCGGCGCTGAAGGAAGCGCTGCGCCTGAAAGATCGCACGGTGTTTCTCGACTTCCAGACCGATCCGACCGAAAACGTCTGGCCGATGGTTCAGGCCGGCAAGGGCATCACCGAGATGCTCATGGGTTCGGAAGATCTATAACGAGCGTTTCCGACGCCGGCTTCGTCATGCTCGCCTTCACGAAAGGCAAACGCGGACGAAGCGGCGCGAACGGCTCGCATACATCGACAAAACATCTGGAAGAAGCGAAACATGAGACACATCATTTCCGTCCTGCTGGAAAACGAACCGGGCGCGTTGTCACGCGTGGTCGGTCTCTTCTCGGCACGCGGCTACAACATTGAAACCTTGACGGTGGCTCCGACTGAAGACCATTCGCTGTCGCGCATGACCATCGTCTCCATTGGCTCGGACGACGTGATCGAACAGATCACGAAGCATCTGAACCGCCTGATCGAGGTGGTGAAAGTGGTCGACCTTACCGAGGGCGCCCACATCGAGCGCGAGCTGATGTTGATCAAGGTGAGGGCGGTCGGCAAGGAGCGTGAGGAGATGAAGCGGATGTCGGATATTTTCCGCGGCCGCATTATCGACGTCACCGAAAAGACCTACACGATCGAACTGACGGGCGCGAGCGACAAGCTCGATGCCTTCATCGAAGGGCTCGACTCCACGGCGATTCTCGAAACGGTCCGCACGGGCAGTTCGGGCATTGGCCGCGGCGAGCGCATTCTGAAGGTATGACGCGCGAGCGTTCATACCGTCTCGATCCACAGGCCGGGCCGTGCCTGCATGAACCCGGCCAAAGCAACACAACATTCGCGGTATTTGAATTTCACTGAATCATCGAATCTAGCCAAGGAACCGACATGAAAGTTTTCTACGACAAGGACGCCGACCTCTCCCTCATCAAGGGCAAGCAAGTCACCATCATCGGCTATGGCTCGCAAGGCCATGCGCACGCGCTGAACCTGAGCGAAAGCGGCGTCAAGGTGACGGTCGGTCTGCGCAAGGGCGGCGCATCGTGGAGCAAGGCGGAGAACGCCGGCCTGCAAGTGAAGGAAGTGGCGGAAGCCGTCAAGGGCGCGGACGTCGTCATGATGCTGCTGCCGGACGAGCAGATCGCCGAAGTCTATGCGAAGGAAGTGCACGCCAACATCAAGCAGGGCGCTGCGCTGGCTTTCGCGCACGGCTTCAACGTGCACTACGGTCAAGTGATTCCGCGTGCCGACCTCGACGTGATCATGATCGCGCCGAAGGCGCCGGGCCACACGGTTCGCGGCACCTACTCGCAAGGCGGCGGCGTGCCCCACCTGATCGCGGTTGCGCAAGACAAGTCGGGCGCGGCACGTGACATCGCATTGTCGTACGCAGCGGCGAACGGCGGCGGCCGTGCCGGCATCATCGAAACGAATTTCCGCGAAGAAACGGAAACCGATCTGTTCGGCGAGCAAGCCGTGCTGTGCGGCGGTACGGTCGACCTGATCAAGGCCGGCTTCGAAACGCTGGTTGAAGCGGGCTATGCGCCGGAAATGGCGTACTTCGAGTGCCTGCACGAACTGAAGCTGATCGTCGACCTGATCTACGAAGGCGGCATCGCCAACATGAACTACTCGATCTCGAACAACGCCGAATATGGCGAATACGTGACGGGTCCGCGTATCGTGACGGCTGAAACGAAGAAGGCGATGAAGGCCGTGCTGACCGACATCCAGACCGGCGAATATGCCAAGAGCTTCATCCTCGAAAACAAGGCCGGCGCGCCGACGCTGCAATCGCGCCGCCGTCTGACGGCCGAGCATCAGATCGAGCAGGTCGGTTCGAAGCTGCGCGCGATGATGCCGTGGATCGCGAAGAACAAGCTGGTCGATCAGTCGAAGAACTAAGCCGGTTGTCGCTTTTGTCCGCTGCGGCGCACCGCCGCAAGCCGGACACATCAAAAAGCCGTCCAAGGGTGCTGAACCCTGGACGGCTTTTGCTATCCTACGGTTTTACAAAAACACAGAAGCCATCCATGAATTACCCTCATCCGATCATCGCGCGAGAAGGCTGGCCGTTCATCGCCATCGCGGCCGTTGTCGCCTTACTGGTTCACGCGTTCGCGGGGTTCGGCATTGCGTGGCTCTTCTGGCTGATTCTGATCTTCGTCGTGCAGTTCTTCCGCGATCCGGCGCGTCCGATCCCCACCCAGGCGAATGCCGTGCTGTGCCCGGCGGACGGCCGCATCGTCGCGGTGGAAACCGCGCACGATCCCTATGCGAACCGCGAAGCGCTGAAGATCAGCGTGTTCATGAACGTTTTCAACGTTCACTCGCAACGCTCGCCGGTGGACGGCGCGATCTCCAAGGTCGAATATTTCCCCGGCGCGTATCTGAATGCCGCGGTAGATAAGGCGTCGGTCGAAAACGAGCGCAATGCGGTGGTGATCGAAATGGCCGGCGGCCAGACGGTTACATCGGTGCAGATCGCCGGGTTGATCGCGCGGCGCATTCTTTGCTACGTACGGGCGGGTGAGCCGCTCACGCGTGGTCAACGGTACGGGTTCATCCGTTTCGGTTCGCGTGTCGACGTGTATCTGCCGGTCGGCAGCCGCCCGCGAGTGTCGATCGGCGAGAAGGTTTCGGCGTCGTCCACGATTCTCGCTGAACTCTAAGCGGCACCCAGGAGGTTTCCGAATGGCCGCATTCAAACCGCGTCGCCCGCGCAGCAGTGGACCGCTGCCGCGCCCGTTTCGCCGCAACAAGCCGATCGTGGCGGAGTCGCCGGTGGTCGAAAGCCGGCGCGCGCAGCGTCAGCAGTTCCTGAGAAAGCGCGGCATTTATCTGCTGCCGAACGCGTTTACCACGGCGGCGCTTTTCTGCGGTTTCTTTGCCGTGGTGCAGGCAATGAACGTGCGCTTCGAAGTCGCGGCCATCGCGATCTTCGTGGCGATGGTGCTCGACGGCATGGACGGGCGCGTTGCCCGCATGACGCATACGCAAAGCGCCTTTGGCGAGCAGTTCGACAGCCTGTCGGACATGGTGTCGTTCGGCGTCGCGCCCGCGCTCGTGATGTACGAGTGGGTGCTGAAGGATCTGGGCCGCTGGGGCTGGCTCGCGGCGTTCGTTTATTGCGCGGGCGCGGCGCTGCGTCTCGCGCGCTTCAACACGAACATCGGCGTGGTCGACAAGCGTTTCTTCCAGGGCATGCCGAGCCCGGCGGCGGCGGCGTTGATCGCCGGTTTCGTGTGGCTCGCCACCGATAACCGCGTGCCGCTCAAGCTCGTGTGGCTGCCGTGGGTGGCGTTCGTGCTCACCATTTATGCCGGCGTGACGATGGTGTCGAACGCGCCGTTCTACAGCGGCAAGGCGCTCGACGTGCGACATCGCGTGCCGTTCGGCGTGATCCTGCTGGTGGTGGTCGCGTTCGTGCTGGTGTCGTCCGACCCGCCGCTGATGCTGTTCGGCCTGTTCGTGCTGTACGGTCTGTCGGGCTATGTGTTTTGGGGCTATCAGGCGCTGCGCGGCAGAGGGAATCCCGCCCGCTCGGTAACGGGGGATTAGGAGAGGTCAGGTCGGCGCGCGCGGTCTTGCGCGTGTCGGCAAGCTGATCGGCAGATGAAACAACGGCGGCCTTCCAGCCGCCGTTTTCGTTGGTTCGAGCGTGCCTCCGAGTCCGCCTCCAGCGCCGTCTGGACGCGGGTATGACGCCAATTGCACGGTGGTTGGAATGCCGCTATAGTCGTTGGATGATGCGTTCACGCTCCCCGCTCGATCGAAACGCGAGTCCTGCAATGCCAACCGCACCGAACGGCGGCGGCGAACCCCGGCGAGGCGTGCTAAAGCCGGTGCGTTTTTCACGCTGATCGTTTTTCGCCTTCCGTCCGCCTCGTCCGCGATACAAGCGTCGCCAGCGGTGGCGCAAACGCCAGATTCCACTCTTCCATTCCCACAATTGAACGACTCCCGAGGAGCCCAGAGATGTCCGACAAACTGATCATATTCGACACGACCTTGCGCGACGGCGAACAATCGCCCGGCGCGTCGATGACGAAGGAAGAAAAAATCCGGATCGCGAAGCAACTGGAACGGATGAAAGTGGACGTGATCGAAGCGGGCTTCGCGGCCAGTTCGAACGGCGACTTCGATTCGATTCACACGATCGCCGGCCTCATCAAGGACAGCACGATCTGTTCGCTCGCACGGGCGAACGACAAGGACATTCAGCGCGCCGCCGACGCGCTCAAGCCCGCGGATCGTTTCCGCATCCACACGTTCATCGCAACGTCGCCGCTGCACATGGAAAAGAAGCTGCGCATGACGCCGGACCAGGTGTTCGAACAGGCGAAGCTGGCGGTGCGTTTCGCCCGCAAGTTCACGGACGACGTCGAGTTCTCGCCGGAAGACGGCAGCCGCTCCGACATGGACTTCCTGTGCCGGGTGCTCGAAGCGGTGATCGCCGAAGGCGCGACCACCATCAACATCGCGGATACAGTCGGTTATGGCGTGCCGGAACTCTACGGCCAGCTCGTCAAGACGCTGCGCGAACGCATTCCGAACTCGCATAAGGCTGTGTTCTCGGTGCATTGCCATAACGACCTCGGCATGGCGGTGGCGAACTCGCTGGCCGGCGTGAAGATCGGCGGCGCGCGTCAGGTGGAATGCACGATCAACGGTCTCGGCGAGCGCGCGGGCAACACGTCGCTCGAGGAAATCGTGATGGCGGTGAAAACGCGCAAGGATTACTTCGGCCTCGAACTCGGTCTCGATACGACGCAGATCGTGCCGGCCTCGAAGCTGGTGTCGCAGATCACGGGTTTCGTCGTGCAGCCGAACAAGGCCGTGGTCGGAGCGAATGCGTTCGCGCATGCATCGGGCATCCATCAGGACGGCGTGCTGAAGGCGCGCGACACGTACGAAATCATGCGTGCCGAAGACGTGGGCTGGAGCGCGAACAAGATCGTGCTCGGCAAGCTGTCGGGCCGCAATGCGTTCAAGCAGCGCTTGCAGGAACTGGGCATCGCGCTCGACAGCGAAGGCGAATTGAACACGGCGTTCGCGCGTTTCAAGGAACTGGCCGACCGCAAGTCGGAAATCTTCGACGAGGACATCATCGCGATCGTGACCGAAGAGTCCGCCGAAGCGCAGGAGAAGGAGCACTACAAGTTCCTGTCGCTGTCGCAGCATTCGGAAACCGGTGAGCAGCCGCACGCGAAGATCGTCTTTTCGGTGGAAGGCAAGGAAGTCACCGGCGAGGCGCGCGGCAACGGTCCGGTGGACGCCACGCTCAATGCGATCGAAACGGAAGTGGGCAGCGGTTCCGAGTTGCTGCTGTACTCGGTGAACGCGATCACCACCGGCACGCAGGCGCAAGGCGAAGTGACCGTGCGCCTGTCGAAGAGCGGACGCATCGTCAACGGCGTGGGTACGGATCCGGATATCGTCGCGGCTTCGGCGAAGGCGTATATCTCGGCGCTCAACAAGCTGTATTCGAACGTGGATAAACTGAATCCGCAACGCTCGGAGTGATCTGAGCGCCGCGTGTGGATCGCGTGGTTTCCGATCCGTATTAGACAAGGTCGGACAAAGCCCCGCGCCGTCAAACAGGCGCGGGGCTTTTTCACTTGAAGGCGGACGTCGCGCGCGCGTTACTCCGTCGCTGCTCGCCGCATCGACCACCCGCGCGCCGCGCGTGCCTGCGTCCGCACCTGATGCCGCACTTCCACGGCGATTCCGCGCGGCGGCGCTTCTTCAGCGAACGTGTCGAGCAACTCGCGCACATCGTGATCGACGAAGTCAGCGCGCGTCGCGTCGACGATCAGGGTTGCGCCATCGGGAATCTGCTGCAGATAGTGCTTGAGCGGCACCTTGGCGAGAAACGACACGTCCTTGCGGAAGGTCAGCAAATAGTGATCGCCGTGCTGCGCGAGCACGATCGGGCTGCGCAGATTCGCATACAGCGCGAGCAGCACGCTGCACAGCACGCCGAGCACGATACCGATCAGCAGATCGGTCATGAGCACGCCGGCCAGCGTCACGATGAACGGCACGAACGGCGCAAAGCCTTGCTTCGCGATGGCGACGAACAGCGACGGCTTGGCGAGCTTCAGTCCCGTGAAAATCAGGATCGCCGCGAGGCAGGCCAGCGGAATCAGGTTGATGACGCTGGTGAGCGCAAACACGCTGACGAGCAGCAACACACCGTGGATGATCGCCGAAAGCCGGCTTTGCGCACCCGCATACACGTTGGCCGAACTGCGCACGATCACCGCGGTGATCGGCAAGCCGCCGATTGCGCCGGCGATCAGATTGCCCACGCCTTGCGCCTTCAGTTCGCGATCCGGCGCGGCCGGCTGTCGCTCGGGATCGATCTGTTCGACGGCTTCGAGGCTCAACAGGGTTTCGAGACTCGCGACGATCGCCAACGTGATGGCGACACGCCAAACATCGGGATTGACGAGTTGCGCGAAATGCGGGCCGAAGTCCGCCCATTCGAGCGCGACCTGCAATGCGGCGAACGATTCCAGCGGCGGCAGCGCGACGCGATGTTCGGCGGGCGGCGCGAGCGACGGCGCCAGCAGGCCGAGCAGCAAGGTCGCGCCGATGCCGAGCAGCACCACCGCGAGCGGCGCGGGCACGAGGCGCACCACGGCGAAGCGGCGCATTGCACGCGTTTCCCAGCCGACCAGAATCGCCAGCGACAGCAACGTGATGAAGCACGCCGCGAGCGAGATCGTGCCGAACGGCGTCATCATCGTGCCGGGGGCCACCGCTGCCGCCGCTGGGGAGCCGGCAGCAGCGGAGGTGCCGAAGAGGCCGAGCGCAAGCGGAAACTGCTTGATGATCAGCAATATGCCGATCGCCGCGAGCATGCCCTTGATGACCGGCGACGGCACATACGCGGCAAACCGGCCGGCCTTGAGCATGCCGAAGCCGAACTGGATCATGCCGGAGAGCAGCACCGCGGCGAGGAAAGCGGGGAAGCTGCCGAGCTGCGCGATGCCGTCGACGACGATCACGACGAGGCCCGCAGCCGGTCCGCTCACGCTCAGGCGCGAGCCGCTCAGTACGGCGACCACCAGCCCGCCGACGATGCCCGATACGAGCCCGGCGAACGGCTCGACGCCCGACGCATTGGCGATGCCGAGGCACAGCGGCAGCGCCACGAAAAATACGACGATGCCCGCAAGCAGGTCGCGCTGAAACGTAGAGAAGAAAGCTCGAAGGTTCATGGTGTCCGTGCGGTAATGGGGTAGAGCCCGGCGCGCCCCTTGGATCGGGGGCGGCACCGGTGCGGAAAAGGCGGTGAACTCCGCGGATTACGCGGCGCTATGCGCGGCTGTCGTGCAGGTCATCGCATCGTCGGCTTCGTAGCCGGATGTGAGCACCTTGATGCGGCCGTCCTCCAGCGCGAAGATCCAGCCGTGCACGAGCGGCGCGGGGTCGGCTTGCTGCACGATCGGGCTCGCGCGCAACTGGCGTACCTGTTCGAGCACGTTCAGTTCCGCGAGGCGGTCGACACGCTCGCGCTCGCTGGGGTGCGCATCCAGTTCCTCGCGATGCGTCCTCGCGAGCGCGCACAGCGGCGCGATGCGCCGGTTCACATGCGGCAGGCTCGGCTCCGGCGGCAGCAGCGAGGCGCGCACGCCGCCGCATCCGTAGTGTCCGCAGACGATCACGTGGCCGACCTTGAGGACGCGCACGGCGTATTCGAGGACGCTTCCGGAGTTGTCGTCGTCGGGATCGAAGAGATTGGCGATGTTGCGGTGGACGAACAGGTCGCCCGGTTCGCAGTGGGTGATGGTTTCGGCGGGCACGCGGCTGTCCGAGCAGCCGATCCACAGCACGTGCGGATTCTGGCCTTGCACCAGATCACGGAAAAACTGAGGGTTGCGCGCGGCGGTTTCATGCGCCCATGCGACGTTGGCGACCAGCAGGCGTTTGGGACGGTTCATCGGTTAGCGGCTCCGTAAGTGGGGCGCATCGATTCGAGGGCGAGTCCGCGGTTGCGCCCGGGCAATGCCGGGACTGGACTGCCACCGATTCAATGCTTACGAAAGCCTTTCTATCAAAAAAATAATCCTCTGTGCGCGAAAAAAATTCGTTGCGATGCGCGGCGAATAAAAAAATGCCGCCTGGGGAGGCGGCATTCGCACAAAGATGCGCAGCGCGTCAAAGTGGCTTGAAACGCAGGTTCAAAAAAGATTGCGGCGATTAGGATCGTGCAACGGATCCGGCGTTTTCTGCGTGAGCCGCACGATGCCCTGGTCGTCGAAATAAAAGCTGTACATCATGTACCAGACATTGTCTTCCAGATAGCGGTAGGTCCAGACCTCGCGCTTCATGAGCGGGAAGTAGGCGGTTTCGACCGGGCGGCCGAAGTTCACCAGCACGTCGCTCTTGGTCCACTTGCCGATTTCCGCGCGATAGAACTCGTTGGGCTGCAGCACCTGGCGCACGCTGACGATCTTGCCCGTGGCGTCGATGTCGGCGGCGGTGGTGGTTTCGCCCATCGGCTGCGTGGGCCACATGAGCCGTTTGCCGCCGTTCGGCAAGTCGTAGCTCTCGCGCGGCGGACCGAGACGGGCGACGATGGTCGATGCGTCCGCTCCTTGCTGAAATTGCTGCCACGGCTGCGCGCAGCCCGCGAGCGCCAGCGCGCTCAGGCAGACGAGCGCCGCGCGGCGCACGCGTGCGGCGGCCGTCGCTCCGATCGAGTCCGCCGTGAAGTGGTGGCGGTTGAACATGGATTCCTCCGATGGCGTGTTAGTGGCGGTTTTTATCATCGAGACGCATTATTTTGACACGCGCCGCGGCGAAAGACCGGCACGTCATTCGCCGCCGGCGGGTAGGCACGATAACGGATTCGCCGGCTTGCTTATTCCATCTTGCCCGCCCTATGATCCGCGCTTCGACGTTTTCGAGCGGGGCAATCACGATGGCGAAGTGGCAACGGGCGGCAGCAACGCTGGCGGCGATGATGGTGGCTGCCGCGGCTTATGCAGCGGGCGAAACCGCGGTCAATCCGGCAGGCAAGCCGGTGGGCAACCCGGCGAGCAAGGCCACGGGGGCGCCGATCCAGTTGGCGCTGATCGAAGGCATGTCCGGCCCGTTCGCGAACGCGGGCGCCGCGGTGGAGCGCAACCTGCGATACGGCGTCGAACAGGTGAACGCGCGTGGCGGCGTGACGCTCGCCGACGGCGCGCATCCGTTCGAACTGGTGGTGTTCGACAGCAAGGGCAGCGCCGAAGAGGCGCTCACGCAACTGCGCGCGGCCGCCGACCGCCGCATCGGCTACGTCATGCAAGGCAACAGTTCGGCTGTCGCCGCCGCGCTGATCGGCGCGATCGACAAGCACAACAGCCGCGAGCCGGGCAACCGCGAACTGTTCCTCAATTATTCCGCCGACGACCCCGCGTTGACCAACGCCAATTGCAGTTTCTGGCACTTTCGCTTCGACGCGCATGCGGGCATGCGCATGGACGCGCTGGCCGACGTGATCCAGCGCGACAAGGCGGTGAAGAAGGTTTATCTGCTGAACCAGGATTACAGCTTCGGTCACGACGTGAGCAGCCTCGCGCGTTCGACGCTGGCGGTGAAGCGTCCGGACATCGCGGTGGTCGGCGACGAATTCCATCCGATCGGACGCGTGAAGGACTTCGCGCCGTACATCGCCAAGATCCGCGCGAGCGGGGCGGACGCGGTCGTCACGGGCAATTGGGGCAACGATCTCACGCTGCTCGTCAAGGCGGCGAGGGAGCAGGGGCTCGATACGAAGTTCTACACGTTCTACGGCAATAGTCTCGGCGCGCCCGCCGCGCTGGGCGACGCCGGGGTCGGGCACGTGATCGCGGTCGCCGACTGGCATCCGAACGCTGGCGGCGCGGCCTCGGACGCCTGGTACGCCGCGTTTCGAACCCGTTTCCCGGCGGCGCAGGACGATTACCCGGTGCTGCGCATGGCGTCGATGATCGAAACCCTGGCCGCCGCCATGAAGCGCGCCGGGAGTGCCGACCCGACGGCCGTCGCTCGCGCGCTCGAAGGGATCAGGTTCGACAACGGCTTCCATCCATCGTGGATGCGCGCGGACGACCATCAACTCATCCAGCCCCTTTACGTGATGGAAATGGACAAGGCCGGCAAGCCGGGGGTGCGTTTCGATAACGAAGGGTCCGGTTATGGCTTCCGCACGGTGCTCGCGTTGTCCTCCGAGCGCACCGTGCCGCCGACCGTTTGCAGGATGAAACGTCCGTGAAACCCCTCGTCGGCAACGGCGAAAAGTTCATGATCCGGCCCGGCACAGCGGGGTTCGCGGCCTGATGGGGCTGTGCTACAATACGCGTCCCGTTGTGATAGCGGCTTCAATGCACACGGGTAACCCACGGCACGGCCTTTCTTCCGTGACCGCCTGTCTAGTTCTCAAGGAAATCGATATGTCCGCAGTTGAAACAAGCAAGAAGTCCGAAGTCGTCGCGCAATTCGCACGCGCAGCTAACGACACCGGCTCCCCCGAAGTTCAGGTCGCGCTGCTCACGACCCGCATCAACGAACTGACCGTTCACTTCAAGGCACACGCGAAAGATCACCACAGCCGCCGCGGTCTGCTGCGCATGGTGAGCCGCCGTCGCAAGCTGCTCGACTACCTGAAAGGTAAGGACGCGGATCGTTACCGCGCACTGATCGAAAAGCTGGGTCTGCGTAAGTAATCGGCCGGTCGTTCAGCAAGATGCCTGTGTCAGTTCCACTGATGCAGGCATTTTGTTTTTGCACGGTGCGCTTCATGTGACGCGCGCCCTCCGTTTTCCGCGGCAGCGTGTTGATTCATGCGGCGGGGAGCGGAAAAAAGTAGTAAAAAAAGCAGCAAAAGAGAAACATGGCCGGGCTTCAGGGCGGAGCTTTGTGTCATTCCAGCGGTTCGCGCGCGTACTCGAAGTAGGGCGTGGTTCTCTGGAATGGCATAACACTACTCTTCCCATGCGGCGCCGGTCCTGGCGTTGCCGCGCCGCTTCTGGTCCGCGCGGCGTAACGATGAGGAAAAGCAATGACTATGTTCAATAAGATCGTCAAAGAGTTTAAGTGGGGACAACATAACGTTCGCCTCGAGACGGGCGAAATCGCTCGCCAGGCGAGCGGTGCGGTGATCGTCGATGTCGAGGACACCGTCGTGCTGGCCACCGTGGTCGGTGCCAAGACCGCCAAGCCGGGCCAGGACTTCTTCCCGCTGACCGTCGACTACCTCGAAAAGACCTACGCCGCCGGCAAGATCCCGGGCGGCTTCTTCCGCCGCGAAGGCCGTCCGTCGGAAGGCGAAACGCTGATTTCGCGCCTGATCGACCGCCCGCTGCGTCCGCTGTTCCCGGAAGGCTTCTACAACGAAGTCCAGGTCGTGATCCACGTCCTGTCGCTGAACCCCGAAATTCCCGCCGACATCCCCGCGCTGATCGGCGCGTCGGCGGCGCTCGCCGTCTCCGGTCTGCCGTTCAACGGCCCGGTCGGCGCGGCACGCGTGGCCTACATCAACAACGAATACGTGTTGAATCCGACGCGTCCGCAAATGAAGGAATCGGCGCTCGACCTGATCGTCGCCGGTACGGAACGCGCGGTGCTGATGGTGGAGTCGGAAGCGCAGCAGCTGACCGAAGAAGTGATGCTCGGCGCCGTGGTGTTCGGCCATGAGCAAATGCAGATCGCGATCGACGCGATTCATGACCTGGTCCGTGAAGGCGGCAAGCCGGAATGGGATTGGCAACCGGCGGCAAAGAACGAACCGCTGATCGCACGCGTGACGGAACTGGCGCAAGCCGATCTGCTCGCCGCTTATCAGATCCGCGACAAACAGGCCCGTTCGGCCAAGCTGAAGGAAATCTACGCGGCGACGTCGGCCCGGCTGGAAGAAGAAGCCTCGGCAAGCGGCATCGTGGTAGCCGACAAGGCGAGCGTCGGCAACGTGCTGTTCGACATCGAAGCGAAGATCGTCCGTACGCAGATCCTGAACGGCGAGCCGCGTATCGACGGCCGCGACACGCGCACGGTGCGCCCGATCGAAATCCGTACCGGCGTGCTGCCGCGTACGCACGGTTCGGCCCTGTTCACGCGCGGCGAAACGCAGGCACTGGTGGTCGCGACGCTCGGCACGAAGGGCGACGAGCAGAACATCGACGCGCTCGAAGGCGAGTACCGCGAACGCTTCATGCTTCACTACAACATGCCTCCGTTCGCGACCGGCGAAACGGGCCGCGTCGGTTCGCCGAAACGCCGCGAAATCGGTCACGGCCGTCTCGCCAAGCGCGCGCTGGCCGCGTGCCTGCCGAGCGCCGACGAATTCGGCTACTCGATTCGCGTGGTGTCGGAAATCACGGAATCGAACGGTTCCTCGTCGATGGCTTCGGTGTGCGGCGGCTGCCTCGCGCTGATGGACGCCGGCGTGCCGATGAAGGCGCACGTCGCGGGCATCGCGATGGGTCTGATCCTCGAAGGCAACAAGTTTGCCGTGCTGACCGACATCCTCGGCGACGAAGACCATCTCGGTGACATGGACTTCAAGGTGGCGGGTACCGAGCAAGGCGTCACCGCGCTGCAGATGGACATCAAGATCCAGGGCATCACCAAGGAAATCATGCAGGTCGCCCTCGCGCAAGCGAAGGAAGGCCGCATGCACATTCTCGGCAAGATGACCTCGGCTGTCTCGGGCGCGAACACGCAACTGTCGGAGTTCGCACCGCGCATGATCACCATCAAGATCAATCCGGAAAAAATCCGCGACGTGATCGGCAAGGGTGGTTCGGTGATCCGCGCGCTGACCGAGGAAACCGGCACGACGATCGACATTTCGGACGACGGCGTCGTCACCATCGCCAGCACGAGCAGCGAAGGCATGGCCGAAGCGAAGAAGCGTATCGAGAACATCACGCTGGAAGTCGAAGTGGGCCAGGTGTACGAAGGCACTGTGCTCAAGCTGCTCGATTTCGGCGCGATCGTGAACATCCTGCCGGGCAAGGACGGTCTGCTGCACATCTCCGAGATCGCCAACGAGCGTATCAAGGACATCAACGACTACCTGAAGGACGGCCAGCAAGTGAAGGTCAAGGTCATCCAGACGGACGAAAAGGGCCGCGTGCGTTTGTCGGCCAAGGCGTTGCTGAACGACCCCGCATCGGGTGCGCCGCAAGGCGAGCCGACACCGCAGTAATGCGGTAGCGGGACGACGGCCGGCGGCGCGAAATGCGCGCCGGCCGTTTTTCATGCAGGGTGCAGGGTGGATCGCGTTGCGCGCTGGTGCGAGCGTATGCGAAGGGGCATAAGCGGGTACTCTGTTTGCTCCGGTCGGTTCGTCGCAGGTCGGACGATTGGTCGGTAGCGCGGGCAGTTGGCACGCAGCGGGTGTGCAACGCAATCCAATCTTGGAGTTGACGCAGATGAAAGCGATCGAAATCACCGAATTCGGTGCGCCGGAAGTCCTGAAGCTGGCAGAGCGGCCGACGCCGCAGCTCAAGGCGGGCGAGGTGCTGATCAAGGTGGCGGCTTCGGGCATCAACCGGCCGGACGTGTTTCAGCGCAAGGGCGGTTATGCGCCGCCGCCGGGCGCCTCGGATCTGCCGGGGCTGGAGGTGGCGGGCGAGATCGTCGGCGGCGTGATCGATGAGAAGAACAACCCGTTCGGTCTGAAAATCGGCGATCGCGTGTGTGCGTTGCTCGCGGGCGGCGGCTATGCGGAATATGCCGCGGCTCCGTTGCCCCAGTGTCTGCCGGTGCCCGCGGGCTTGTCGGATGTCGAGGCGGCGTCGCTGCCGGAGACGTTTTTCACCGTGTGGAGCAATGTTTTCGATCGCGCCCAGCTCGGCAACGGCGAGGGCGGCGCGAACGAAACGCTGCTGGTGCAGGGCGGCTCGAGCGGCATCGGCGTGACGGCGATCCAGATCGCGCATGCGCTCGGTTTTCGCGTGTTCGCCACCGCCGGCTCGGACGAGAAGTGCCGCGCGTGTGAAGCGCTCGGCGCCGAGCGCGCGATCAACTACAAGATCGAGGATTTCGTCGAGGTCATCAAGTCGCTCACGAACGACCGCGGCGTCGACGTGATTCTCGACATGGTGGCGGGCAGTTACGTGTCGCGCGAGCTGACGGCATTGGCCGACGGCGGGCGCATCGTGCTGATCGCATTGCTGGGCGGCGCGAAGGCGGAGTTGAATCTGAACGAGGTGCTGCGCCGCCGTTTGACGGTGACCGGGTCGACACTACGTCCGCGGCCGATCGAATTCAAGGCGCGGATCGCCGCGCAACTCAAGGAGCGCGTGTGGCCGCACCTCGAGGAAGGACGCATCAAGCCCGTGGTGCATCGGGTGTTTCCGGCGGCCCAGGCGGCCGAGGCGCATGCGTTGATGGAGAGCAGCACGCACGTCGGCAAGATCATGCTGACGTGGGGTCAGGACGCTTGACGCGGTCGGTTTGACCCGATCCACCCCACGCAGTAAAATTGCGCGTTTTGCGCACGCCGCATGAAACCGGAAGGCGGACTGTAAGCGCAATATGACGCAAGCAAAGTTCGCCGCCAAGCCAGGACGAGACGATGTCGAAACAACGAGCCAAGCTGGTAGTCGGTAACTGGAAGATGCACGGGCGCCTTGCCGACAACGCAACGCTGTTGCAGGCGGTGGCTCAGGGCGCCGGCGAATTGACGGCTGGCGTGCGTGTTGGCGTTTGCGTGCCGTGTCCGTATCTTTCGCAGACTCAATCGTTGCTGGAAGGCAGCCGGGTCGTGTGGGGCGTGCAGGACGTTTCCGCGTTCACGCACGGCGCCTATACCGGCGAAGTCGCCGCGACAATGGTGACGGATTTCGGCGCGACGCTCGCGATCGTCGGGCACTCGGAGCGCCGTGCCTATCATCAGGAAAGCGCCGAACTCGTTGCGGTGAAAACGCAGCGCGCGCTGGAAGCAGGCTTGACGCCGATCGTCTGCGTCGGTGAAACGCTGGAACAGCGCGAAGCCGGTGCGACCGAGCAGGTGGTCGGCGAGCAGTTGGATCAAGTGCTGGCGAAACTGTCGGAGCAGGAGGCGTCGCGTATTGTCGTCGCCTACGAGCCGGTCTGGGCGATCGGCACCGGCAAGAGCGCCACCTCGGAACAGGCGCAAGCGGTTCATGCGTTCCTGCGCTCGCGTCTCGCGGCCAAGGGCGCGGCGGTGGCGGACGTGCCGCTGTTGTACGGCGGCAGCGTGAAGCCGGAGAACGCGGAGGAATTGTTCCGTCAATCGGATATCGACGGCGGCCTGATCGGCGGCGCGTCGTTGAAAGACGAGGATTTCCTGGCGATCTGCAAGGCGGCGGCTGCAACGAGCACCGCTGATTAAGCAGGGCGCCTCGGCGAGGATGACCCATCCCGCGCGGCATACTTTGTGTGGCGCGGTTAAATAAAGACTCAGGTGAGTGTGATGCTGTATTTGAAAACATTGATTATCGTCGTTCAGCTGTTGTCGGCACTCGGGGTCATCGGCCTCGTCTTGCTGCAGCACGGCAAAGGCGCCGATATGGGCGCTGCTTTTGGTAGCGGCGCGTCAGGCAGCCTGTTCGGCGCGACCGGTTCGGCGAACTTTTTATCGCGTACAACCGCGGTGCTCGCAGCGGTGTTTTTTGTCACCACATTGACGCTCACCTACCTCGGTGCATATCGCGCGAAACCTTCCGCAGGCGTGCTGGGTGCGGCTGTGACCGCGCCGATCGCGGCTTCCGCCGCGTCGGCTCCGGCAGTTGGTTCGGCTACATTGCCGGCCTCGGCTGCGTCCGCTCCGGCCACGGAAGTGCCGAAATAATTTTTTCGTTCGAAGTGCTTTTGTGCGTTGAACAAACTGTTTAGACACGTTACAATTCAAGTCTTGAAGCGATTCGCGGGTTTTATAAGTTGTTTTCCCGGATTGCAGTTAGTGCCGACGTGGTGAAATTGGTAGACACGCTATCTTGAGGGGGTAGTGGCGAAAGCTGTGCGAGTTCGAGTCTCGCCGTCGGCACCAAATGTTATCTAAATGCCAGCCGCTTGCTTCGCTTCGGCTGGCATTTTCACTTCTGGCGCGCAGCTTGTATTGGGCTTACGGTGTGCGCGTTTGAGAAGTGATTTCGCGTCAGGAGTGCTATGCTCCTGACGGCATTCAGAACCAACCGATTGAGGATAGTCTTGAACCTCGCAGCCTATTTCCCCGTCTTGTTGTTCCTCATTGTGGGCACCGGTTTAGGCGTAGCACTGGTCAGTATCGGCAAGATCCTCGGTCCCAACAAGCCCGATACCGAGAAGAACGCACCGTACGAGTGCGGCTT
This sequence comes from Paraburkholderia sp. DD10, assembly GCF_049177125.1. NCBI lineage: Bacteria > Pseudomonadati > Pseudomonadota > Betaproteobacteria > Burkholderiales > Burkholderiaceae > Paraburkholderia > Paraburkholderia sp. DD10. The sequence goes on from NZ_CP185393.1 coordinate 427,835, forward strand.
CGAGGCATTCGAAGATGCGCGCATGAAGTTCGACGTGCGCTATTACCTCGTCGCCATTCTCTTCATCATTTTCGATCTTGAAACCGCGTTTCTGTTCCCGTGGGGCGTGGCCCTGCGCGACATCGGCTGGCCGGGCTTCATGGCGATGATGATTTTCCTGCTCGAATTCCTGCTGGGCTTCGCCTATATCTGGAAGAAGGGCGGCCTCGACTGGGAATGATGGATTAATCGCCGGTTTGCGTGGGTGGCCAAGGCTTGCCGCCCCGTCTGGAGTGGAAAGCAAATGAGTATCGAAGGGGTCTTGAAGGAAGGGTTTGTCACCACCACGGCAGACAAACTGATCAACTGGACGCGCACCGGCTCCTTGTGGCCAATGACGTTCGGTCTCGCATGCTGCGCGGTCGAAATGATGCATGCGGGCGCCGCCCGTTATGACCTGGACCGTTTCGGCGTGGTGTTTCGTCCGAGTCCGCGTCAGTCGGACGTAATGATCGTCGCGGGCACGTTGTGCAACAAGATGGCGCCGGCCCTGCGCAAGGTCTATGACCAGATGGCCGAGCCACGCTGGGTGATTTCGATGGGCTCGTGCGCGAACGGTGGCGGCTATTACCACTACTCGTATTCGGTAGTGCGCGGCTGCGACCGGATCGTGCCGGTCGACGTCTATGTGCCGGGTTGCCCGCCAACGGCGGAAGCGCTGGTGTACGGCGTGATCCAGTTGCAAGCCAAGATTCGCCGCACCAATACAATCGCCCGTCAATAAGGCCAACGCCTCCCCACAATATGGCAAGCAAACTCGAGACTCTGAAAGCGAACCTCGAGGCGGCCTTTGGCGGCCTCCTGTTGAGCACCACCGAGGCAATCGGTGAGTTGACGATCGTCGTAAAGGCGAGCGATTACCTCAATGTGGCAACGCGTCTGCGCGACGACCGCTCGCTCGGCTTCGAGCAATTGATCGATCTGTGCGGCGTCGACTATCAGACCTACGCCGATGGCGCTTACGACGGTCCGCGTTTCGCGGCCGTTCTGCATTTGTTGTCGGTGCAGAACAACTGGCGTCTGCGTTTGCGCGTGTTCGCGCCGGACGACGAAGTGCCGATCATCCCTTCGGTCGTCGAAATCTGGAATTCGGCCAACTGGTACGAGCGTGAAGCGTTCGACCTGTACGGCATCGTCTTCGAGGGCCATCCGGACCTGCGCCGCATCCTGACCGATTACGGTTTCATCGGTCACCCGTTCCGTAAGGATTTCCCTGTCTCCGGCTACGTCGAAATGCGTTACGACCCGGAAGAGAAGCGCGTCGTCTATCAGCCTGTGACGATCGAGCCGCGGGAAATCACGCCGCGCGTGATCCGTGAGGATCGCTATGGCGGTCTGAAACATTAAGAGAACGCCATGGCAGAGATCAAGAATTACACGCTCAACTTCGGTCCGCAGCATCCGGCAGCGCACGGTGTGCTGCGTCTCGTGCTCGAGCTCGACGGCGAAGTCATCCAGCGCGCCGATCCGCACATCGGCCTGCTGCATCGCGCGACCGAAAAGCTCGCCGAAACCAAAACGTTCATCCAGTCAGTGCCGTACATGGACCGTCTCGACTATGTGTCGATGATGGTCAACGAGCACGGCTACGTGATGGCGATCGAAAAACTGCTCGGCGTCGAGGTGCCGGTGCGCGCGCAATACATCCGCGTGATGTTCGACGAGATCACGCGCGTGCTGAACCACCTGATGTGGATCGGCGCGCACGCGCTCGACGTCGGCGCGATGGCGGTGTTTCTCTATGCGTTCCGCGAACGCGAAGACCTGATGGACGTGTACGAAGCCGTGTCCGGCGCGCGCATGCACGCGGCGTATTACCGTCCGGGCGGCGTGTATCGCGACCTGCCTGACGCAATGCCGCAATACAAGGCGTCGAAGATTCGCAATGCAAAAGCATTGTCGAAGATGAACGAAAACCGCCAAGGCTCGCTGCTCGACTTTATCGACGATTTCTTCACGCGTTTCCCGCATTGCGTCGACGAGTACGAAACGCTGCTCACCGACAACCGGATCTGGAAGCAGCGCCTCGTCGGTATCGGCGTGGTCAGCCCGGAGCGCGCGCTGCAACTCGGCATGACCGGCGCGATGCTGCGCGGCTCGGGCATCGAGTGGGATTTGCGCAAGAAGCAGCCGTACGAAGTTTATGACAAGCTCGATTTCGACATTCCGGTCGGCGTGAATGGCGATTGTTATGACCGGTATCTGGTTCGCGTCGAAGAAATGCGCCAGTCCACGCGGATCGTGAAACAGTGCATTGAGTGGCTGCGTAAGAATCCGGGCCCGGTGATGATCGACAATCACAAGGTTGCGCCGCCGTCGCGCGTCGGCATGAAGTCGAACATGGAAGAGTTGATTCACCACTTCAAGCTCTTCACGGAAGGCTTCCACGTACCGGAAGGCGAAGCGTACGCCGCCGTCGAGCATCCGAAAGGCGAGTTCGGCATCTATCTGATCTCGGATGGTGCAAACAAGCCGTACCGCCTGAAAATCCGCGCGCCGGGTTACGCGCATCTGTCCGCGCTCGATGAAATGGCGCGCGGTCACATGATCGCCGACGCCGTGACGATCATCGGCACGCAGGACATCGTGTTCGGCGAAGTGGATCGCTAGGACGTATTCATCGGCGCGCGTCTTCCGGTTGCAGCGAAGCGCGCGTCAAGCAAAGGAACGCCGGGTCTGTCGCAGCATGACGTAAGCGACAGGTTTTCGTTCGGTAGGAATTGAAAGAGTCGTGTCTGAAAATGATCTCAGCTGAAGGCCTGAAAGAAATCGATCGTGCGATCGCGAAGTACCCCGCCGATCAGAAACAGTCCGCCGTGATGTCGGCGTTGGCCACTGCTCAGGAAGAGCATGGCTGGCTGTCGCCCGAACTCATGCAGTTCGTCGCGGACTATCTCGGCATGCCGGCAGTCGCCGTGCAGGAGGTCGCTACCTTCTACACGATGTACGAGACCTCGCCGGTCGGCAAATACAAGATCACGCTCTGTACGAACCTGCCGTGCCAGCTCGGCCCGGATGGCGGCTCCGACAGCGCCGCTGAATATCTGAAGCAGAAGCTCGGCATCGACTTCGGCGAAACCACGGCAGACGGCAAATTCACCTTGAAAGAAGGTGAGTGCATGGGGTCGTGCGGCGACGCGCCGGTGATGCTGGTGAACAACCATCGCATGTGCAGCTTCATGAGCCGCGAGAAGATCGACCAGCTGCTCGAGGAACTTTCGAAATGACGTCTTTACACGATCGTCACATCAAACCGCTGATTCTCGCCGGCCTGAACGGCGACAACTGGCATCTCGAAGACTATGTGGCGCGCGGCGGTTACGCCCAGCTGCGCCGCATTCTGGAAGAAAAGATTCCGCCCGAGCAGGTGATCGCCGACGTCAAGGCGTCGGGTCTGCGCGGCCGTGGCGGTGCGGGCTTTCCGACCGGCTTGAAGTGGAGCTTCATGCCGCGCCAGTTTCCCGGCCAGAAGTATCTCGTCTGCAACTCGGACGAAGGCGAACCGGGCACATTCAAGGACCGCGACATCCTGCGTTTCAATCCGCACTCGCTGATCGAAGGCATGGCGATCGGCGCGTACGCGATGGGCATCACGGTCGGCTATAACTATATTCACGGCGAAATCTGGGAAGTCTACAAACGCTTTGAAGAAGCGTTAGAAGAAGCGCGCCGCGCCGGGTTCCTCGGCGAGAACATCATGGGTTCGGGCTTCTCTTTCGAACTGCATGCGCACCACGGTTACGGCGCCTACATCTGCGGCGAGGAAACCGCGCTGCTCGAATCGCTGGAAGGCAAGAAAGGCCAGCCGCGTTTCAAGCCGCCGTTCCCGGCGAGCTTCGGCGTGTACGGCAAGCCGACCACGATCAACAACACCGAGACGTTCGCGGCGGTGCCGTTCCTGCTCGCAATCGGCCCGCAGAATTACCTCGAGATCGGCAAGCCGAACAACGGCGGCACGAAGATTTTCTCGGTGGCAGGCGACGTCGAGCGTCCGGGCAACTATGAGATTCCGCTCGGCACGCCGTTCTCCACGCTGATGGAACTCGCCGGCGGCATGCGCGGCGGCAAGAAGATCAAGGCCGTGATTCCTGGCGGTTCGTCGGCACCGGTAATTCCGGGCGACATCATGATGCAGACCGACATGGACTACGACTCGATCGCCAAGGCCGGTTCGATGCTGGGTTCGGGCGCGGTCATCGTGATGGACGAGACGCGCTGCATGGTGCGCTCGCTGCTGCGTCTGTCGTACTTCTATTACGAAGAGTCGTGCGGTCAGTGCACGCCGTGCCGCGAAGGCACCGGCTGGCTGTACCGCGTCGTGCATCGTATCGAGCACGGGCTCGGCCGTCCGGAAGATCTGGATCTGCTGAACTCGGTCGCTGAAAACATCATGGGCCGCACGATTTGCGCGCTCGGCGATGCGGCGGCCATGCCGGTGCGCGGCATGCTCAAGCACTACTGGGACGAATTCGAATATCACGTCGCTCACAAGCATTGTCTCGTCGGCAGTCATGCCGGCGCGGCATCGGCGTCGGAAACAGTGGCTGCCTGAGTACGCTGAACAACAGGTACGCATCAGAGCACGTCATCCGCGGAATTCATCGCCTGACACGGCGATGAACAGGGCGAACGATTGAGCGGTAACAGGTTAAGGAAGATTGACCATCATGGTTGAACTTGAAATAGACGGCAAGAAAGTAGAGGTGCCTGAAGGCAGCATGGTGATCCAGGCTGCGCATAAGGTCGACACGTACATTCCTCACTTCTGCTATCACAAGAAGCTGTCGATTGCGGCCAACTGCCGGATGTGTCTGGTCGATGTCGAAAAAATGCCGAAGGCCGTGCCCGCATGCGCCACGCCGGTGTCGGCGGGCATGATCGTGCGCACCAAGTCCGAGAAGGCGGTGAAGGGCCAGCAAGCCGTGATGGAATTCCTGCTGATCAATCACCCGCTGGATTGCCCGATCTGCGATCAGGGCGGCGAGTGTCAGTTGCAGGATCTGGCGGTGGGCTACGGCAAGTCGTCGTCGCGTTATAGCGAAGAAAAGCGTGTCGTGTTCCACAAGAACGTCGGCCCGCTGATCTCGATGGAAGAAATGACGCGTTGCATTCACTGCACGCGGTGCGTGCGTTTCGGTCAGGAAGTGGCCGGCGTGATGGAACTCGGCATGCTAGGCCGCGGCGAGCACGCTGAGATCACTTCGTTCGTCGGCAAGACGGTCGACTCCGAACTGTCGGGCAACATGATCGATCTGTGCCCGGTTGGCGCGCTGACCAGCAAGCCGTTCCGCTACAGCGCCCGCACGTGGGAACTGTCGCGCCGCAAGTCGGTGAGCCCGCACGATTCCGTCGGCGCGAACCTCGTGGTGCAAGTGAAGAACAACCGCGTGATGCGTGTTCTGCCGTTCGAAAACGAAGCCATCAACGAATGCTGGATTTCGGACAAGGACCGCTTCTCGTATGAAGGCCTGAATAGCCCGGAACGTCTCACGCAGCCTATGCTCAAGCAGGGCGGCAAGTGGGTCGAGACCGACTGGCAAACCGCGCTCGAGTACGTGGTCAAGGGGCTGAAGGGCATCAAGGGCGACCACGGCGCGGATGCGCTGGCCGCGCTCGGCAGCGCCCACAGCACCGTCGAGGAGCTGTTCCTTCTGAAGCAACTGGCGCAAGCGATCGGCACGCCCAACGTCGACTTCCGTCTGCGTCAGTCTGATTTCTCCGCGCCGCTCAACGGTACGCCGTGGCTCGGCACCGCAATCGCCGATCTGTCCAACGTCGACGCGGCGCTGGTAATCGGCTCCGATCTGCGTCGCGATCACCCGCTGTTTGCAGCGCGTCTGCGTCAGGCCGCGAAGGGCGGCGCGAAGCTCACGCTCGTGCAAGCCACTCGCGACGACGCACTGATTCCGCAAGCGCAACGCGTGGTCGCAGCGCCGTCGGCATGGCTCGACGCGCTGGCCGGTATCGCCGGCGCGGTCTCCGAGGCCAACGGCGCGACCCTGCCGGAAGCCCTCGCCGGCACGCAGCCGACGGACGCCGACAAGCAGGTCGCGAAGTCGCTCGCCTCTGGCGAACGCCGTCTGGTGCTGCTCGGCAACGGCGCGGTCCGTCATCCGGATTTCGCGGCCATTCACGCGGCGGCCCAATGGATCGCGGACGCAACCGGCGCGACGCTGGGCTTCCTCACGGAAGCCGCGAACACGGTCGGCGCGCATCTCGTGAACGCGCTGCCGGGCGAGGGCGGTTTGAACGCTCGTGAAGCGTTCGAGCAACCGCGCAAGGGTTACGTGCTGCTGAACGTCGAGCCGGAATTCGATACGGCCAATCCGGCGCAGGCATTGGCCGCGCTGAAGCAGGCGGAAATGGTCGTCGTGATGTCGCCGTTCCAGACGGGCGCCGAATACGCCGACGTGCTGCTGCCGATCGCTCCGTTCACGGAAACGGCCGGTACGTTCGTCAACGCGGAAGGCACGGTGCAGACGTTCAACGGCGTCGTGCGGCCGCTGGGCGACACGCGTCCCGCATGGAAGGTGTTGCGCGTGCTGGGCAGCCTGCTCGGCGCGTCGGGTTTCGAATTCGATACCGCGGAAGAAGTACGCGCCGCAGCCCTCGGCGACGGCGAATTGAAGTCGCGTCTGTCGAACAAGACGGGTGCTGCGGTTGCACGCGGCAAGTCGGCGAAGGCAGGGGAAGGCAAGTTCGAGCGCATCGCCGACGTGCCGATCTACCACGCCGACGCGCTGGTGCGTCGCGCCGAATCGCTGCATCTGACGGCGGCCGCGCGCACGGCGAACTCGGTCGGTTTGCCGGCCGCGCTGTTCGACAAGCTGGGTTTGAAGGAAGGCGACGCAGTGCGCGTGCGCCAGGGCGAGCAATCGGTGCAGTTGCCGGCCGTGCGCGACGCGAATCTTGCGGAGACGGTCGTCCGCGTATCGGCGGCTACGCCTGCCGGTGCGGCGCTGGGCAGCCTGTTCGGTGAACTGGTGGTGGAGAAGGCGTAAATGAGCTTGTTCGATACGATCAACTCGGGCGGCACCCAGCTTCTCGGTGTGGCATGGCCCACGGTGTGGGCACTGGTGCGCATCCTGGTGGTGGCCGTCGTGATCCTGCTGTGCGTGGCTTACCTGATTCTGTGGGAGCGTAAGCTGATCGGCTGGATGCACGTGCGTCTCGGCCCGAACCGCGTCGGCCCCGCAGGTTTGCTGCAGCCGATCGCCGACGTGCTGAAGCTGCTGCTGAAAGAAGTCATTCAGCCGGCGCAGGCGAGCCGCTGGATCTACCTGATCGCGCCGATCATGGTGGTGGTGCCGGCGTTCGCGGTGTGGGCGGTGATTCCGTTCCAGGCGGGCGCGGTGCTCGGCGACATCAACGCGGGTCTGTTGTACGCGATGGCGATTTCGTCGATCGGCGTGTACGGCGTGATCCTGGCCGGCTGGGCGTCGAACTCGAAGTACGCGTTCCTCGGCGCCATGCGCGCCGCCGCCCAGATGGTCTCGTACGAAATCTCGATGGGCTTCGCGCTCGTGGTCGTGCTGATGACGGCCGGCACGCTGAACCTGTCGGGCATCGTCAATTCGCAGGAGCACGGCTTCTTCGCTTCGCACGGCTTGAACTTCCTGTCGTGGAACTGGCTGCCGCTGCTGCCGATGTTCGTCGTGTATTTCATCTCGGGCATCGCCGAAACGAACCGTCACCCGTTCGACGTGGTGGAAGGTGAGTCGGAAATCGTCGCGGGCCACATGATTGATTACTCGGGCATGGCGTTCGCGCTGTTCTTCCTCGCCGAGTACATCAACATGATCGTGATCTCGGCATTGGCTGCAACACTGTTCCTCGGCGGCTGGAGCGCACCGTTCGGTTTCCTGTCGTTTATCCCGGGCATCGTTTGGCTCGTCGCCAAGGTTTTCTTCCTGTTGTCGGTGTTCATCTGGGCGCGCGCCACGTTTCCGCGCTATCGCTATGACCAGATCATGCGTCTGGGCTGGAAGATTTTCATTCCGGTCTGCGTGGTGTGGCTGGTGGTGGTCGGCTTCTGGATCATGTCGCCGTTGAACATCTGGAAATAAAGGGCGGATGAACCCATGACCGCAATCCAAAACTTTTTCAAGACCTTTTTCCTCACGGAATTGCTCAAAGGCCTCGCGCTGACCGGACGTTATACGTTCCAGCGCAAGGTGACCGTGCAGTTCCCGGAAGAGAAGACCCCGATCTCGCCGCGTTTTCGCGGCCTGCATGCGCTGCGCCGCTATGAAAACGGCGAAGAGCGCTGCATCGCCTGCAAGCTGTGCGAAGCGGTGTGCCCGGCGCTCGCCATCACGATCGAATCGGAAACCCGTGCGGACAACACCCGCCGCACCACGCGCTACGACATCGACCTGACCAAGTGCATCTTCTGCGGTTTCTGTGAAGAGAGCTGCCCGGTCGACTCGATCGTCGAAACGCACATCCTCGAATATCACGGCGAAAAGCGCGGCGATCTGTACTTCACGAAAGACATGCTGCTGGCCGTGGGCGATCGCTACGAAGCGGAGATCGCCGCGAACAAGGCGGCCGACGCACCGTATCGTTGAAGCGGCTTCGCTTGAAGCAGTAAATGCAGCAGTAACACGGCCTGTTGTCGGGCCGAGCGTCGCGGCTTGAACGCCGCGGCACGGCGCACCTGTGCGGCTGTACTGGCGGCTTGTCCGCTTTGCCAGCCCTACGTGCCAAAGAACAATGCCTGACGATGGCCTAACGATGAACCGGTAATCATGGAATTCACGACCGTACTGTTCTACATCTTCGCGCTGCTCCTGGTTGTCTCAGGGCTGAAGGTGATCACTTCGCGCAACCCGGTGTCGTCCGCACTGTTTCTCGTGCTGGCGTTCTTCAACGCAGCCGCGATCTGGATGCTGCTCGAGGCCGAGTTCCTCGCGATCCTGCTGGTGCTGGTCTACGTCGGGGCGGTGATGGTGCTGTTCCTGTTCGTCGTGATGATGCTGGACATCAATATCGACGTGCTGCGGCGCGACTTCAAGCGCTTCGTCCCGATGGCCACGCTGGTGGGCGCGATCATCGTGATCGAAACCGCGCTGATCCTGTGGCACGGCTATGGCGCTACCGCCACGGCGTTGCGCGACACCACCGCTGCCGCCAACGGCATGGCCGACTGGTCGAACACGCGCCTCATCGGCAAGGTCATCTACACCGACTACATCTTCGCGTTCGAAGTCGCCGGCCTCGTGCTGCTGGTGGCGATCATCGCGGCCGTCGCGCTTACCACGAGCCATAAGAAGGACAGCAAGCGCCAGAAGATCAGCGATCAGGTCAAGGTGCGTGCCCAGGATCGCGTGCGCGTCGTGAAAATGCCATCAGAAAAGACCGCGGCGACCGTCGCGGCGGAAGAAGCCGCCGCAGCCGCGGCAGCGGCCGACTCGGCCCCGGCGAAAAACGGCTGAGCGGACAGGAGATAGAAATCATGTTGACCCTTGCCCATTACCTCGTTCTCGGCGCGATCCTGTTTGCGATCAGCGTCGTCGGCATTTTCCTGAACCGTCGCAACGTCATCATCATCCTGATGGCGATCGAATTGATGCTGCTCGCGGTGAACACCAATTTCGTCGCGTTCTCGCACTACCTCGGCGACGTGCATGGCCAGATCTTCGTCTTCTTCGTGCTGACCGTCGCGGCGGCGGAAGCGGCGATCGGCCTCGCGATTCTGGTGACCCTGTTCCGTAGTCTCGACACGATCAATGTCGAGGATCTCGATCAGCTCAAAGGTTAATTTCAGGAAAAGCGGTTATGTCCACGATACTCAATGAAAACCTGCTGCTGGCGATTCCGCTGGCACCGCTGGCCGGTTGCCTGATTGCCGGGCTGTTCGGGAAGGCGGTAGGGCGAGCCGGCGCGCACTCGGTCACGATCCTCGGCGTCGCGATCTCGTTTGTTCTCTCGGCCATCGTCTTCTTCCAGGTCATGGAGGGCGCGAGCTTCAACGCGACCGTTTATGAATGGATGACGATCGGCAAGACGAAGTTCGAAATCGGCTTCCTCGTCGACTCGCTCACGGCGATGATGATGTGCGTGGTGACTTTCGTGTCGCTGATGGTGCACATCTACACGATCGGCTACATGGCCGACGACGACGGCTACCAGCGCTTCTTCTCGTACATCTCGCTGTTCACGTTCTCGATGCTGATGCTCGTCATGAGCAACAACTTCCTGCAACTGTTCTTCGGCTGGGAAGCGGTGGGCCTGGTGTCGTACCTGCTGATCGGCTTCTACTTCACGCGTGAGTCGGCGATCTACGCGAACATGAAGGCGTTCCTCGTGAACCGCGTGGGCGACTTCGGTTTTCTGCTCGGCATTGGCCTGCTGTTCGCGTTCGCCGGTTCGATGAACTACGGCGACGTGTTCGCGAAGCGCACCGAACTGGCGGCGTTGTCGTTCCCCGGCACGGACTGGGGTCTGCTGACGGTTGCCTGCATTTGCCTCTTCATCGGCGCAATGGGTAAGTCGGCGCAATTCCCGCTGCACGTGTGGCTGCCGGATTCGATGGAAGGCCCGACGCCGATTTCCGCACTGATTCACGCGGCAACCATGGTGACGGCCGGTATCTTCATGGTCACGCGCATGTCGCCGCTGTTCGAACTGTCGGATAGCGCGCTGTCGTTCGTGACGGTCATCGGCGCGATTACCGCGCTGTTCATGGGCTTCCTCGGGATCGTCCAGAACGACATCAAGCGCGTGGTGGCGTATTCCACGCTGTCACAGCTCGGCTACATGACGGTCGCGCTCGGTGTGTCGGCCTATCCGGTCGCCGTCTTCCACCTGATGACGCACGCGTTCTTCAAGGCGCTGCTGTTCCTCGGCGCGGGTTCGGTGATCATCGGCATGCACCACGATCAGGACATGCGCAACATGGGCGGCCTGCGCAAGTACATGCCGATCACGTGGATCACGTCGCTGGTCGGTTCGCTGGCGCTGATCGGTACGCCGTTCTTCTCGGGCTTCTACTCGAAAGACTCGATCATCGACGCGGTGAAGCTGTCGCATCTGCCGGGGTCGGGCTTCGCGTACTTCGCGGTAGTGGCGAGCGTGTTCGTTACCGCGCTCTATTCGTTCCGTATGTACTTCATGGTGTTCCACGGCGAGGAGCGCTTCCGCGATCCGAAGCATCCCGATTCGCCGATGGGCGCGGAAGCCGCGGCGCACGGTCATGGCAATGGTCATCACGAACACGAACACGGCCACGCTCACGAGCCGCATGAAACGCCGTGGGTGGTGTGGGTGCCGCTGGTGCTGCTGGCGATTCCGTCGGTGGTGATCGGTGCAATCGCGGTCGGCCCGATGCTGTTCGGCGACTTCTTCCAGCACGGCGTGGCGTTCGAGAAGGTGATCTTCATCGGCGAAAACCATCCGGCGCTGCATGAGATGGCTGAGGAGTTCCACGGCTGGGTGGCGATGGGCTTGCACTCCGTTTCGGGCCTGCCGGTCTGGCTGGCGCTCGCGGGTGTGGTGGTCGCGTGGTTCCTGTATCTGGTCCGCCCCGAACTGCCGGCTTCGATCAAGCGCGCGTTCGGCCCGGTCTACACGTTGCTCGACAACAAGTACTACATGGACAAGATCAACGAAGTCGTGTTCGCGCGGGGCGCCGTGGCAATTGGCCGTGGTCTCTGGAAGGAAGGCGACGTCGTGGTCATCGACGGCATCGTCAACGGCAGCGCACGCTTTATCGGCTGGTTCGCCGGCGTGATCCGCTTCCTCCAATCCGGCTACATCTATCACTACGCGTTCGCCATGATTATCGGCATGCTGGGGCTCCTGACCCTGTTTGTAACGCTCGGCGGCAAATAAGGCGAGGGACACTAATGCACGCTTATCCGATTCTCAGTATTGCGATCTGGTTGCCGATCCTCGTCGGTCTCCTGGTCCTGGCTATCGGTTCCGACCGGAACCCGGCTCCCGCGCGCTGGATTGCGCTGATCGGTTCGATCGTCAGCTTCATCGTGACGATCCCGCTGATCACCGGTTTTGATTCGAGCACCGCCGATCTGCAGTTCGTCGAAAAGGCGAACTGGATCGAGCGCTTCAACATCACCTACCACCTGGGTGTCGACGGCATCTCCATGTGGTTCGTCGTATTGACCGCCTTGATTACGGTGATCGTGGTGATTTCCGCGTGGGAAGTCATCACGAAGAACGTCGCGCAGTATCTCGCCGCATTCCTGATCCTGTCGGGCATCATGGTCGGCGTGTTCAGTTCGGCCGACGGCATGCTGTTCTACGTGTTCTTCGAAGCCACGCTGATTCCGATGTACATCATCATCGGCGTGTGGGGTGGGGCGAACCGCGTGTACGCGGCGTTCAAGTTCTTCCTGTACACGCTGATGGGCTCGCTGCTGATGCTGGTCGCGTTGCTGTATCTGTACATTCAAACCGGCACGTTCGATCTCGCCACGTGGCAGCACGCGCAGATCGCGATGACGCCGCAAGTGTTGCTGTTCATCGCGTTCTTCCTGGCGTTCGCCGTGAAGGTGCCGATGTGGCCGGTGCACACATGGCTGCCCGACGCGCACGTGGAAGCGCCGACCGGCGGCTCGGTCGTGCTGGCCGCGATCATGCTGAAGCTGGGCGCGTACGGTTTCCTGCGCTTCTCGCTGCCGATCACGCCGGACGCGAGCCACTCCTTGGCGCCGGTCGTTATCGCGCTGTCGCTGATCGCCGTGATCTATATCGGTCTGGTCGCGATGGTGCAGACGGACATGAAGAAGCTGGTCGCCTATTCGTCGATCGCGCACATGGGCTTCGTCACGCTCGGCTTCTTTATCTTCAACCAGCTCGGCGTGGAAGGCGCGATCGTGCAGATGATCTCGCACGGTTTTGTCTCCGGCGCGATGTTCCTGAGCATCGGCGTGCTGTACGACCGCATGCACTCGCGTCAGATCGCGGACTACGGCGGTGTCGTCAACGTCATGCCGAAGTTCGCCGCGTTCGTGATGCTGTTCTCGATGGCCAATTGCGGCTTGCCGGGCACCTCGGGTTTCGTCGGCGAATTCATGGTGATTCTGGCGGCGGTCCAGTACAACTTCTGGATCGCGGGTGGTGCGGCGGTCACGCTGATTCTCGGCGCGGCCTACACGCTGTGGATGTACAAGCGCGTGTACTTCGGCGCGATCGCCAACGATCACGTGAAGAGCCTCATCGACATCAACCGTCGCGAGTTTTTCATGCTGGCAGTGCTCGCCGCACTGACGCTGTTCATGGGCCTGTACCCGAAGCCCTTCACCGAAGTGATGCACGTATCCGTGGAAAACCTCCTCTCCCACGTTGCGCAGTCAAAGCTGCCGTTGTCCCAGTAACGCAGAGCGGAGGAATTTAAAGACCATGCAAAACGCCCCTATGACTGCTCTGTTGCCCGACGCGCTGGTGATGCTCGCCGTTGTCGTCGCGTGGCTCAACGACACGTTCGTCGGCCAGGCCGGTCGCCGCACCACGTATTTCATCGCGTTCTTCTCGACGCTGGTCGGCGGGATCTGGTTCGCGGTGAACGCGTTCGACCCGCAAGTGCATTACTTCTTCGGCCACATGTACGTGGTGGACTCGTTCGCCAACGTGATGAAAGCCGTCGTGACGCTCGGCTATGCGGTGTCGATCGTGTATTCGCGCCGCTACCTCGAGGATCGCGGCCTGTTCCGCGGCGAGTTTTTCCTGCTGGGCATGTTCTCCTTGCTCGGCCAACTCGTGATGATCTCCGGCAACAACTTCCTGACGCTGTATCTCGGTCTGGAACTGATGTCGCTGTCGTTGTACGGCGTGATCGCATTGCGTCGCGACGCGGCGCAGTCGAACGAAGCCGCGATGAAGTACTACGTGCTCGGCGCACTGGCGTCCGGTTTCCTGCTGTACGGCATCTCCATGCTGTACGGCGCGACCGGCTCGCTCGACCTGAACGAAGTGTTCAAGGCGATCGGCACGAGCCACTACGATCCTAGCGTGCTGTTGTTCGGCGTGATCTTCATCGTGGCCGGCGTGGCGTTCAAGATGGGTGCGGTGCCGTTCCATATGTGGGTGCCCGACGTGTATCAGGGCGCGCCGACGGCGATGACGTTGCTGGTAGGCGGCGGTCCGAAGGTCGCCGCGTTCGCCTGGGGCTTGCGCTTCCTCGTGATGGGTCTGCTGCCGCTGGCTGTCGAATGGCAGCAAATGCTGGTGATCCTGGCGGCGTTGTCGCTGATCGTCGGCAACATTACCGGTATCGTGCAACGCAACGTCAAGCGGATGCTCGCGTATTCGGCGATCTCGAACATGGGCTTCGTGCTGCTCGGTCTGCTGGCCGGCGTGGTCGATCAAAAGACCACGGGCGCGGCCAACGCGTACGGCTCGGCGATGTACTACAGCATCGTCTACCTGATCACGACGATGGGCACCTTCGGCGTCATCATGCTGCTGGCGCGCCGCGACTTCGAAGCGGATACGCTCGAAGACTTCAAGGGTCTGAATCAGCGCAGTCCGGTGTTCGCGTTCGTGATGATGGTGATGATGTTCTCGCTCGCCGGCATCCCGCCCGCGGTCGGCTTCTACGCCAAGCTTGCGGTGCTGCAGGCAACGATGAACGCCGGTTTGACCTGGCTGACGGTGCTGGCCGTGATCACGTCGCTGTTCGGCGCGTTCTACTACCTGCGTATCGTCAAGCTGATGTATTTCGACGAACCGCAAGACAAGTCGCCGATCGTCGCCGATGCCAGCACGCGCGCGTTGCTCGCGTTCAACGGCGTTGCCGTGCTGGTGCTCGGCATCGTGCCGGATCCGTTGCTGAAGGCCTGCTTGCAGGCGATCCAGCACACGCTGCTGCTCTGATGTCGGCTGCGGGTTGGTTCATCGTGTTGTTGGCGCTGGTCGGCGCCAACCTGCCGTTCCTGAATCAGCGCCTCTTCGCCGCCGTGCCGTTGAAAGCGGCGAGGAAGAGCGCCTGGATCAGGATTGCCGAGTTGATCGTGCTGTACTTCGTGGTCGGCGCGCTCGGTTTCCTGCTTGAGGCACGCGCGGGTAACCGCTTCGAGCAGGGCTGGCAGTTCTACGCCATCACGTTCGCCTTGTTCGTCGTGTTCGCATTCCCCGGCTTTACCTTTCAGTATCTCGTCAAACGCCGCTGACGGCGCCTCGCCGTCGCGCTCCAAGCTGTCCCGAGGTCCGCCATGGCTGAACTTCCTGATCACGACGCCGTGCTCACCGAGACGTGTCTCGAGAGCAAAACGATGCATCAAGGGCCGTTTCTGACGCTCAAGTGCGACACGGTTCGCTTGCCGGATGGCAAGCACGCCACGCGCGAATATGTTCAGCATCCGGGCGCCGTCATGGTCATTCCGTTATTCGACGACGGCCGCGTGTTGCTGGAAAGCCAGTATCGCTATCCGATGGGCAAGGTCATGGTCGAGTATCCGGCCGGCAAGCTCGACCCGAACGAAGGCGCACTCGCTTGTGCGATTCGTGAGTTGCGGGAAGAAACCGGCTACACGGCGCGCGAATATGTTTATCTGACGCGCATTCACCCGATCATTTCCTACTCGACGGAGTTCATCGACATTTACCTCGCTCGCGGCCTGAGCGCCGGCGAGCGTAAGCTCGACGACGGGGAATTCCTCGAACTGTTCACGGCAAGCGTTGCCGATGTGTCCGAGTGGGTACGCACCGGCAAGATTACCGACGTGAAGACGGTGATCGGCACGTTCTGGCTGGAGAAAATTTTGTCGGGCGCCTGGCCGATGGCGGAGCCGCAATAGCGCTATGGGTTCATGAGGCGCGCCAGGCGCGCCGGCTGAAGAATTGCGAGAAGCCCCTGTTGGTCGATGACTAGCAGGGGCTTTTTCATTACGACCACGGTCTCGTGCCTGAGAAACGTGCATTCGTCTTATGCCATTCGACAGTCTCGCTTCACGACCGTTGCCGCTCTAGTATCGAACACTGAGCGCCAGTTGTTATCCCATTTACCTGGTATGACGAAGGGCTCTCGTCGGTTCGGTCATGACTGCGCTGACGTATGGTTGTCGCTTGACAACCATACGTCAGCGCATTAAATTGGAGGGCATGGATGGTTCGTGGAACCCACTCTAAGAAGGAAATCGAGGCCGCATTGGCCTACGCGGAAAGAAACGGTTGGCGCGTTCGGGGCGGTGGCAGAGGTCACGCTTGGGGAAAGATGTACTGTCCGTACAACGCCGCGGAGTGTCGCTGCGGAGAGTTCTGCATATCGAGCGTGTGGAGTACGCCAAAGAACCCTGGCAATCACGCAAGGCATCTGCGGCGTATCGTCGACAACTGCACGGCATCACCGCCAATGCAAGGCGCTCCAAGGATCAAGTTTGACGCTGAATAAAGGCAGGAGGTAATTTATGGAATATGTGTTCACCTTGAAGTACCGCCTCACCACGGAAGATTGCGATCTCGACGCGATCGTCGAGCGTCTCGGGGAAGCAGGATGTGACGACGCCACCATCGGCGTGGGACAACCGGGGCGCATTGCGCTGGTTTTTTCTCGCGAAGGCGCGTCTGCGTTCGAGGCGCTCGTCAGCGCACTGAAAGATGTCAAGCAGGCGGTGCCATCCGCGCGCCTTGTCGAGGCGGGCCCTGATTTCGTTGGTCTCACCGACGTAGCCGAGCTCGCCGGCGTATCACGGCAGAACATGCGCAAGCTGATGTTGAGTCACGCGATTGACTTTCCGCCGCCGGTGCACGAGGGCAGCGCATCGGTGTGGCATCTGTCGGACATTCTTCACTGGCTAACCGCACGCGGCGGGTACGACATCAAGGCAGATGTGCTTGATGTCGCCAAATCGGCCAAGCAGATCAACCTCGCCAAAGAGGCGCGTGAACTCGAGCCACGGCTTAACCGCCAACTCGAATGCCTGGTGGCTTAGAAGCTGGGCATTGGCCAGTGACTAGACATAAATTTCATGCAATCCGCGGAGCCGTCGCGAGCTTCCGATTCGTGTGCCGTTCATGCCGGCTTGGCCGATTTCGGCAGCCCTTTGCGCAAGGCGTTAAAATCGCGCACCGCGTCCAATTAATAGCGACGCCACGCGTAAACGCATCGCCCCGTCATAGTTTGCGAACGACCGTTCACAAAATACCATTTTGCGCTAAACTGGCACTCAAGCCCTGATTCCACATGAAGGTCCTCGATTTACAGTGTCCGCATGGCCATCGGTTCGAAGGCTGGTTTGCTTCGGCTGATGACTTCGAATCGCAGCAAGCCCGCAAACTGATCGAATGTCCGATCTGTGGTGCGAACGAAGTGAGCCGTTTGCCTTCGGCGCCGCGATTGAATCTGTCGGGCGCGACGGAGGCGAAAAACCCTGCGGGCTTGGAGCAAGCGCAAATGCAGGCGCGTGTGATGCGTGCGTTGCGCGAGGTACTGGAAAAGACCGAGAACGTGGGCGACCGCTTCGCCGAGGAAGCACGGCGCATTCACTACAACGAAGCGCCTGCGCGCAATATTCGCGGTGTCACGACACCCGAAGACGCGCGAGCCTTGGTCGACGAAGGCATCCAAGTGATGCCGCTGCCGGTCCCGGCTGCCTTGAAGGAACCGCTGCAATAGTGCAGTGGCTCACTGGCGGCGGGCGGTTGCGGCCAGGAGACACTGCGCATGAATCTGGACTATTCCCCTGCTGACGACGCATTCCGCGCCGACATCCGCGCCTGGCTCGAAGCGAATCTGCCTCGCGAGCTAAGCGACAAAGTACTGAACCATAAACGTCTCTCGCGCGAAGATTTCGCCGGCTGGCACAAGCTGCTCGGCACGCGCGGCTGGTCGGCGGTCGCATGGCCGAAGGAATACGGCGGCCCTGGCTGGGACGCAACGCAGCGGCACATCTGGGACGAAGAGTGCGCGCGCGTCGGCGCGCCGACCGTGCTGCCTTTCGGCGTCTCGATGGTGGCGCCGGTGCTGATGAAGTATGGCAACGAGGCGCAGAAGCGTCGCTATTTGCCGCGCATTCTCGACGGCACGCACTGGTGGTGCCAAGGCTATTCCGAGCCGGGTTCAGGCTCAGATCTGGCTTCGCTGCGCACACGCGCCGAGCGCGTCGGCGACCATTACGTCGTCAACGGTCAGAAAACGTGGACCACCCTCGGTCAGTATGCCGACATGATGTTCTGCCTCGTGCGCACCGACAGCGGCGCGAAAAAGCAGGAGGGCATCTCATTCCTGCTGATCGACATGAAAACGCCCGGCATCACGGTGCGTCCGATCATCACGCTCGACGAAGACCACGAAGTCAACGAAGTGTTTTTCGAAGACGTCGAAGTACCGGCCGCGAATCTGGTCGGTGAGGAGAACCGCGGCTGGACTTACGCGAAGTATCTGCTCGGCCACGAGCGCACCGGCATCGCGCGCGTCGGTCAATCGAAACGCGAACTCGTGTTCCTCAAGCGTCTTGCGCTGAATCAGAAAAAGAACGGCAAGCCGCTGCTGCACGATCCGGTGTTCGCCGCGAAAGTCGCGAGCCTCGAGATCGAACTGATGGCGCTCGAAGTCACCGTGCAACGCGTGGTCGCCAATGAAACCGGCGGGCGCGGGCCGGGCCCGGAAGCGTCGATGCTGAAGATCAAGGGCACGGAGGTGCAGCAGGCGCTGACCGAGTTGATGTTCGAAGCCATCGGGCCGCTCGCCGCACCGTTCGACGTGCCGTTCCTCGAAGGCGAACGCGAACATAGCGTGGCGGGCGACGATGACGCCGCGCCGCTGGCCGCGTACTACTTCAACTTCCGCAAGACGTCGATCTACGGCGGCTCGAACGAAATTCAAAAGAACATCATCGCGCAGATGATTCTCGGACTTTGAGGAGCGGCGCATGGACTTCAACTTCAACGACGAACAGCAGCAATTCGCCGACGCGCTGCGCCGCTATCTGGACAAAAACTACGGCTTCGAGGCGCGTCAGGCGATCGTGCGATCGGAGTGCGGCGTGTCGGAGGCACATTGGGCAGCCTTTACCGAACTGGGCCTGACCGCCTTGCCGGTACCTGAAGCCCAGGGCGGTTTCAACGGCGGCCCGATCGACATGCTGGTGGTCATGCAGGAGCTGGGCCGCGCGTTGGTGGTCGAGCCGTATTGGGCGACGGCGGTCGGCGTCGAGGCGTTGCGCCTCGCGGGCACGGGCGGGGGCGAAGACGCGTCGCTGCTCGCGCGCGTGGCCCAGGGCGAGATCAAGCTGGCAGTCGCCTTTCATGAACCGCACGCACGCTACGATCTGTGCGAGATCGGAACGGTTGCAACGGCCGCAAGCGGGCAAGGCGGGCAAGGCGGGCAAGGCGAGCAATACACGCTGAGCGGCACGAAGTCGGTCGTGCTGCATGGCGCACAAGCCGATTACTGGATCGTGCCGGCGCGCCTGAATGGCGAAATCGCGCTCTTCGTCGTGGCGCGCGAGGCGGCCGGCGTCACGCTGACCGACTACCGCACGATCGACGGCCAACGCGCCGCGACGCTCGAGTTCAACGGCACGCCCGCGCGCCGGCTCGCCGGCAAGCACGCCGGCGCGGCGGCGCTGGAACATATCGCTGACTACGGCACAGTGCTGCTGTGCGCGGAGGCTATCGGCGCGCTCGACGCGCTGAACCTCGCCACCGTCGACTACACGAAAACGCGCCAGCAGTTCGGCCAGCCGATCGCGCGTTTTCAGGCCTTGCAACACCGCATGGTCGAGATGCTGATTCACGCCGAGCAGGCGCGCTCGATCACGTACCTCGCCGCCATGCGTTACACCAGCGAACACGCCGACGAACGCCGCCGCGCCGTCTCCGCGGCAAAGGTGCGGGTCGGCCAGGCCGCGCGTTTCGTCGGCCAGCAGGCGGTTCAGTTGCACGGCGGCATGGGCGTCACGAACGAGGTGGCCGCGGCGCATCTGTTCAAGCGTCTTGCTATCATCGAAACCACATTGGGCGATGTCGATCACCATCTCGCGCGGTTCGCCGCGCTGCCCGGGTTTGTCACCGCCGAAGCCTGATCAGCCGGTCGAATCGGATAAGAAAGAGGTGCGACGATGGGTTTGAGTTTCGAGGACATGGTTGTCGGCACGACCACGGAGATCGGCAAGCACACGTTCACGCGTGAAGAGATCATCGCGTTCGCGGAGAAGTTCGATCCGCAGCCGTTTCACCTGGACGACGCCGCGGCCGCCGAGTCGCCATTCGGCGGATTGGTGGCAAGCGGCTGGCATACCTGCTCGGTCATGATGGGCATGCTGGTGCGCAACGCGATAGCGGGGTCCACGTCGATGGGCTCGCCCGGCATCGACGAGATCCGCTGGTTAAAGCCGGTGCGCGTCGGCGACACCATCACGATGATGAACGCCGTGCTCGACAAGCGCGTCTCGGCGAGCAAGCCGGATCGCGGCATCGTGTCGACGCAGTGGGAAGGGATCAACCAGCATGGCGAAACGGTGATAACCGTGCGCTCGAAGGCGTTGTTCGGGCTGCGCAATCCGGGCGCCGCGTCGTGACGGGCAGCGCGGCGTCCGCCGCGACGTTCGGCACGGCAGCGGCCTTACGCGCGCTGGTAGGCGCCGAGCCGCTCGTGAGCGAATGGTTGACGGTCGATCAGGCGAGCGTCGATCGTTTCGCCGACGCTACCGGCGATCATCAGTGGATTCACGTCGACTCCGAACGGGCGCGGCGCGAGTCGCCATTCGGCGGTCCGGTCGCGCATGGATTCCTGACGCTCTCGCTGATTCCGGTCCTGCTCGAAAAGACGGTGGCGCTCGAGCAGCGCATGGGCGTCAATTGTGGATTGAACCGCGTGCGATTCACGTCGCCGGTGCCGGTCGGCTCGCAGTTGCGCGCTCACTTCGCCGTGGCATCGGTCACGGATATCGACAGCGACGGCGTGCAAGTCGTGTGGAATGTGAC
Organism: Paraburkholderia sp. DD10; assembly: GCF_049177125.1. NCBI lineage: Bacteria > Pseudomonadati > Pseudomonadota > Betaproteobacteria > Burkholderiales > Burkholderiaceae > Paraburkholderia > Paraburkholderia sp. DD10. Next base: position 448,763 of record NZ_CP185393.1, read on the forward strand.
GTTGGAACGGCAGGGCAGCGAGCGGCCGGTCTGCGTCGCGGAATTCATCACGCGGCATTACTTCTAGCCGGCGTTCGGCTCGCCGCACAGATTCGCAAAAAAGCGCGAGCGGCACGAATGCCGGCTCGCGCTTTTCACTGACGCTGTCAGCGGACTGACGAGCCGCCAGCACCGCGCACGAAACTAATGTTTCGCGTATTGCGTCGCGCCGAACAGAATCTCTTTGGCCTTGTCGTCCATCAGCGCCTTGCGGGCGGACGCCAGTACTTCGACGCCGCGCACCACTGCCGGACGCGCGGCGATCGCTTCATGCCAGCGCTTCACATTCGGAAAGGCATCCAGTTCGATGCCCTGGTTTTGCCACGAGCGTGTCCACGGAAACGCGGCGATATCCGCGATCGTATAGTCGTTGCCGGCGAGGTACTGCGTCTTGCCGAGTTGCGTATCCATCACGCCGTACAGGCGCCGCGTCTCGTTCGTGTAGCGATTGATCGCGTATTCGATCGGCTCCGGCGCGTAGACGCGGAAGTGGTGCGTTTGTCCGAGCATCGGGCCGAGCCCGCCCATCTGAAACATCAGCCATTGCAGCACCGAATAGCGCGCAGCGGGGTCGGTCGGCAGAAACTTGCCGGTTTTCTCGGCGAGATAAATCAGAATCGCGCCCGATTCGAACAGCGCGAACGGCTTGCCGTCGGCGCCTCTGGGCCCTTCGGAGTCGGTGATCGCCGGGATCTTGTTGTTGGGGCTGATCGCGAGAAACTCGGGATTGAACTGATCGCCCGCGCCGATATTCACGCCGTGCACGGTGTACGCGAGGCCCGTCTCCTCGAGCATGATGTGAACCTTGTGGCCGTTCGGGGTCGCCCAGCTATAGACGTCGATCATCGTGGCTCCTTTCTATCGTGAAAGCGGCGCCGCAAAGGGCGCCGCTGGTGACGAAAATTAGAGCATAGATCACACGATGCTGCTGGCCGCGCCGCGAGCACAGCCTAGCCGCCGATGCGAGACTTCAACCTCAAACGCGCGTGACCGGCGTCTCCACGGCAGCCGTTGCGCCGGCATCCAGGTAGCGCGCCAGTTCGAGCTTGGCGATCGCGTTGCGGTGAACTTCGTCCGGACCATCGGCGAAGCGCAGCGTTCGTGCCGATGCGTACGCATACGCGAGCGGAAAGTCATCGCTGACGCCGCCGCCGCCGTGCGCCTGAATCGCCCAGTCGATCACCTGGCACGCCATGTTCGGCGCGACCACCTTGATCATCGCGATCTCGCCGCGCGCGCCCTTGTTGCCGACGGTGTCCATCATGTACGCGGTCTTCAGCGTCAGGAGGCGCGCCTGTTCGATCATGCAACGTGCCTCGGCGATGCGCTCCTGCGTGACGCCTTGCGCCGCGACCGGCTTGCCGAATGCGACGCGTTGCAGCGAGCGTTTCGACATCAGTTCGAGCGCCCGCTCGGCAAGACCGATCAAACGCATGCAGTGATGGATGCGTCCCGGTCCGAGGCGGCCTTGCGCGATCTCGAAGCCGCGGCCCTCGCCGAGCAGCAGGTTGGTGGCCGGCACGCGCACGTTTTCGAGCGTGATTTCCATGTGGCCGTGCGGCGCGTCGTCGTAGCCGAACACGCTGAGAGGGCGGTGCACGGTGACGCCGGTGGCGTCGGCGGGTACGAGAATCATTGACTGCTGCTGATGGCGCGGCGCCTCGGGGTCGGTTTTTCCCATCACGATGTAGATCTTGCAGCGCGGATCGCCCGCACCGGACGACCACCACTTGTGGCCGTTGATCACGTAGTAATCGCCGTCGCGCACGATGCTCGTCTGGATATTGGTCGCGTCCGACGATGCCACCTCGGGCTCCGTCATCAGGAACGCCGAACGGATCTGGCCTTGCAGCAGCGGTTCGAGCCATTCGCGCTTGTTGTCCTCGCTGCCGTAGCGCTCGATCGTTTCCATGTTGCCGGTGTCGGGCGCGTTGCAGTTGAACACTTCCGGCGCCCAGGGCACGCGGCCCATGATCTCGCATAGCGGCGCGTATTCGAGATTCGTGAGACCGGCGCCGCGCACCGATTCCGGCAGGAACAGGTTCCACAAACCGGCGTCGCGCGCCTTCTGTTTGAGTTGCTCGATCAGTTCGGTCGGCAGCCATGCGTTGCCGTTCTCGCGATTACGCGCGATCTCCGCGTAGAACGCCTGCTCGTTCGGATAAATGTGCTCCTCGAAGAAAGCGAGCAGTTTCTCGCGCAGCGCCTGAACCTTCGGGGTGTAATCGAAATTCATGTATGACCTCGCGGATAACGGATGACAGTGTTCGGCAGCAGATGCAGTGCAACCGGTACGCGGATACGCTTAGCGCACCTTCTGCGCATAGCGCCAGGCGAGTTCGGCCATCGGCTTCGCGCGACGGCCGGCGTCGAGCGCCTGCGCGCTGGCCGCCGTGCCGTCGACGACGCGCTTCATGATCCCCTGCAGGATCGCGGCGATGCGGAACATGTTGTACGCCAGATAGAAATTCCAGTCGCCGTGAATCTCGAAGCCGGTGCGCTGGCAATAGCGCTCGACATACCGTGCTTCGTCGGGAATGCCGAGAGCGGCCCAGTCGAGGCCCGCAATGCCGCGGAATTGCGCCGGATCGACGTGCCACGCCATGCAGTGATAGGCGAAGTCGGCGAGCGGATCGCCGAGCGTCGACAATTCCCAGTCGAGCACGGCGAGCACGCGCGGTTCATGAGGATGGAAGATCAGATTGTCGAGCCGGTAGTCGCCATGCACGATCGACGCGCGCTCGCCGGTTTCGGCCGGCATATGCTGCGGCAGCCATTCGATCAGGCGCTGCATCGCGTCGATGGGCTCGGTTTCCGACGCGACGTACTGCTTGCTCCAGCGGCCGATCTGGCGCGCGAAGTAGTTGCCGGGTTTGCCGTAATCGGCGAGACCCACGGCCGCGACGTCGACGCTGTGCAGCGCGGCGATCACGCGATTCATTTCGTCGTAAATGGCCCCGCGCTCCGCCGGCGTCATGCCGGGCAAGGACTGATCCCACAACACGCGGCCTGCGACGAACTCCATCACGTAGAACGCGCGGCCGATCACGCTTTCGTCCTCGCACAAGGCGAGCATTGCCGCGACCGGCACGTCGCTGCCGGCGAGCGCATGCATCACGCGGTATTCACGCTCGACGGCGTGCGCGGACGGCAACAGCTTCGCAGCGGGGCCGGGCTTCGCACGCATCACGTAGGAACGGGACGGCGTGACCAGCTTGAACGTGGGATTGGACTGGCCGCCGGCGAATTGCTCGACGGTGAGCGGCCCGGCAAAGCCGTCCACATGCTTCGACAGCCACGCTGCGAGCGCGTCGCTGTCGAAGCGTTGCCGCTCATTGACCGGGCGCGTGCCCTCGAAGGCGGAGTAATCCGGTTTGCGCTCTGGTTCGCCGCTCTGTGTGGCTTGCACCATGTGTCTCCTCCGGTTCGGATTCAGCTACGCTTGTATTGAATGAATTGTGCGTAGAGGATTTCCATCGTCGTATTGCGGATGTCGCGATGCAGCGGCGACGGCGGTGAATAGTTGATCGTGCGCAGCACCCAGTCGCGCGGCGCGGCGCCGACGTCGAGCGCGTTGATGCAGCCGGTGGCCTGCGCGAGATGGCCGAAAAACGTCCGGCCGCCCGCAGTGATCGCATGCGACAGGATCGCGCGATTCACGCCGCCATGCAGCACGAGCAGCACGGTATCCCACGACGTGTCCTCGCGCAGCGCGGCCACCGCGGGCAAGACGCGATCGAACAGCGCGCCGATCGTCTCGCCTTCGAGAAAGCGCGTGCTTTCCGGCACGATGCCGTCGAACACGCCGAGAAAAGCCGCTTCGATATCCTGTAATGGAACGCTGCCGAGCTTGCCGCCGCGAATCTCCTGCCATGCGGGCTCGACTTCGAGTTCGATCTGCTGGCCCGTCTCGGCCAATACGCGCTGGGCGGTTTCGATGGTACGCGGCAAACCGCTGACGATCACCCGATCGAACCGGACCTGCTGCTCCGCGAACACGCGGCCCGCGGCGCTCGCCTGCTCGCGGCCGTTCGCATTCAACGGTACGGTTTCAGGATCGATGGTGCGGCCGGAATCGTCGAAGTAGGTGACGTCGCCATGACGCATCAGAAAGATGCGGCGGCGTTTGGGCAGTTGATAGTCAGGCATTGTCTTCGTTCACCCTTGGTTCACACTTCGTTCACTTGTACACGGGCGCGCGCTTTTCCAGGAACGCGGAAATTCCTTCAAGGCCATCCCGGTGATGCAGTGACGCGACAAAACTGTCGCGCTCCGCGACCAGATGTTCGGCGAGCGGCTGCGCGCCGGCCGCGCCGATCAGCCCTTTGATGCGCGCAATCGAATTCGGCGAAATCTTGCCGAGTTCGTCGGCCCATGCGACGGCGGCGTCGCGCACGGCGCCGGTCTTCGCCAGCTTGTTGACCACGCCGAGCTCGTGCAGGCGCGCGGCGCCGATCGGCTTGCCTTCGATCAGCACCTCGGTTGCCAACTGACGCGGCAAGGCTCGGGCGAGAAACCACGAGCCGCCGCCATCGGGTGTGAGGCCGACGCGCGCATACGACATCACGAATTTGGCGTCGTCCGCGGCAACGATCAGGTCGCACGCGAGCGCAAGCGAGAATCCCGCTCCGGCGGCGGCGCCGTCGACCGCGGCGATCACCGGCTTGGACGACAGGCGCAGCGCCGAAATCCATTCGCCCAGAAGATCGATGCTTTGCGCTTGCACGGACGGATCTTTCGCGCGGTTTTCCAGCAAGCGGTTCAGATTGCCGCCCGCGCAAAAAAAGTTGTCGGCGCCGGTAATCACGACGGCGCGAATCGACGGATCGCGCTCCACGGATTCGAGCGCCTCGATGCCCGCCGCGTACATGTCGGGATGCAGCGCGTTGCGCGCGCCGGGATTCGACAGCGTGAGAACGAGCGTCGATTCGCTTTCGGTCGGGCGCGAGGTCAGCAGTTCGGCGCTCATTGTTGCGCCTCCGTTGGGCTGTCGGCGGCGTCGCGTTGTGTCAGCGGCATGCCGAGTTGCGCGCGCCGTGCGAGCCAGGGCGACGGCCGGTAGCGCGGCTCGCCGAGCACGCTGAAGATGTTGCGCAGGATCGTGAGGATGGTTGGTGCGCCGAGTGCGTCGCCGAGAGCGAGCGGTCCGCGCGGATAGCCGAGGCCGAGCATCACGGCGAGGTCGATATCTTCGGGCGTGGCGATCTGTTTTTGCGCGATGTCGCAGCCGATATTGACGATCGTCGCCACCACGCGTTGCGTGACGAAGCCGGTCGAGTCGCGGATCACGGTGACGGGAATGCCGTCGGCGGCGAACAGCGCATGGGCGGTGTCACGCGCGGCGCGGCGGGTGGCGGGCGTGGTCATCAGCGTGCGGCGTTGCGCGCCGACGAGCGGGAAGAGGGCGTCGATCGCGACGACGCGGGTGGCGTCGAGCGCTTCGTCGACCGCGGCGGTGGTTGCGTCGTGACCGAACGGCGTGACGACGATCAGGGAATCCGCCGCCGGCGTGGCGCCGTCGTCGAGCTTCACGCCGGCATGATTCACGAGTTGCGCGACGGCTTCATAAGCTTGCGGATAGCGCTTGCTGATCCACACGCTTTGGGGCAGTTCAGTTGGCGCGGGCGCTTCGGCGGGGACTTGCTGCTTGCCGTCTTCGTAGCGGTAAAAACCTTCGCCGGTCTTGCGGCCGATCAGCCCGCCCGCGAGCCGCGTGCCGGTGATCGGCGACGGCGTGAAGCGCGGCTCTTCATAGAACTGGTGATAGATCGACTCCATCACCGGATGCGACACGTCGAGCGCGGTCAGATCGAGCAGTTCGAACGGTCCGAGGCGAAAGCCCGCCTGTTCGCGCATGATGCGGTCGATGTCGGCAAAGCTCGCCACCCCTTCGCCGGCCACGCGCAGGCCCTCGGTGTTCATGCCGCGGCCCGCATGATTCACGATGAAGCCGGGCATGTCTTTCGCGCGCACCGGCGTGTGGCCCATGCGGCGCGCGAGATCCATCAGCGCGTCGCCTGCCGCCGGGTCGCCGCGCAGACCGTCGATCACTTCGACGACCTTCATCAACGGCACCGGATTGAAGAAGTGATAACCGACCACGCGCGACGGGTCGATGCAGCCCGCCGCAATCGCCGTGATCGACAGCGACGAGGTATTGGACGCGAGCACGCAACGGCCGCTCACCACGGTTTCGAGTTCGCGGAACAAGGCCTGCTTCACGTCGAGCTTTTCAACGATCGCCTCGATCACGAGATCGCAACCGGCCAGATCGCCGACGGCCTGCGCGCCGCTGACCTTCGCCAGCGCGGCGGCCGAGCGTGCCTGATCGAGCTTGCCTTTGGCCGTCAATCTGGCGAAAGTCTCGGCGAGATAATCGCGCGCGGCGCCGGCCGCGACGGGGTTCGCGTCGTAGAGACGCACTGACAGGCCGGCCAGCGCGGCAATCTGCGCAATGCCGCGGCCCATTGCGCCGGTTCCGACAATGCCGATGGTTTCGATGCTGAAATTGCGAGAGGTCATTGTGATGCTCGACTCCATGGTTATTTTAGATTAGCACGCTCGTGCAATTTACCGGATGATTGGTCGACGGTCGCCGCTTTCACTTTGACGAGCGGCTTCAAACCACCCGAAGAACAGGAGACACCCGATGATCAAGCTGTGCGGTTTCGCGCTTTCCAACTACTACAACAAAGTGAAGTTCGTGTTGCTCGAATACGGCATTCCGTTCGAGGAGGTCTTCGTGCTGCCCAGCCAGGAAGAGACCATGCTCGAACATTCGCCGCTCGGCAAGGTGCCTTATCTTCAGACCGAAGACGGCGATCTGTGCGAGTCGCAATGCATCGTCGAATATCTGGCGGCGCGTTTTCCCGACAAGGCGATTTTCTCCGCGGATCCATGGGAAGCGGCCAAGGAACGCGAGTTGATTACGTTCGTCGACGTGCATCTCGAACTTACCGCGCGCAATCTCTACAAGGAAGCGTTCTTCGGCGGCACGGTGACGGAGGCGACCAAAGGGCGCGTGGAAAAACTGCTCGTGCATCACCTCGCGGGCTTCAAGCGGATTGCGAAGTTCGGACCGTATTTGCGCGGCGAGCGGTTCAGTGTCGCCGATGCGGCGGGCTATGTGAGTTTGCCGCTGGTGGGTATGGCGACGCAGACTGTCTACGGCCGCGATTTCCTGCTCGACGCCGGCGTGGACTGGAAAAGCTACGTGAAGGCGATCAACCCGAGGCCGGCCGCGCAGCGTGTGACCGAGGACCGCAAGGCGTACATCGCGGCGTCGCGTCCCGGCTGACGCATGAGCCTGCTGATGTAATGAGCGCCGATCAAACGAGCCACGGCATGCAGCGCACGCCTTGGCCGTTGCGCGCGATGGCGAGGAACGCAGGTTCGTTCGCGGCATCGCGCGGGGCATCCTAGAGCCGCGCCAGCCGGTCGAGCGCGGTGGCGAGGGTGCTCTCCTGCTTGGCAAAGCAGAAGCGCACCACGCCCGATTCATGCGCCTCGTGATAGAACGCCGAGACCGGGATCGCCGCGACGCCGATCTCGCCGGTCAGCCATTGGGCGAATTCGGCTTCGGGCTGATCGCTGATCGCCGAATAATCGACGCACTGAAAGTACGTGCCCGTGCACGGCAGCAGCTTGAAGCGCGAATTCGCGAGACCGCCGCGGAAGAAGTCGCGCTTCTTCTGATAGAACGCGGGTAGCTCCAGATAGGGCGCCGGATCTCTCATGTAATCGGCGAGGCCGATCTGCATCGGCGTGTTGACCGTGAACACGTTGAACTGATGCACCTTGCGGAACTCCGCGGTGAGGGCGGCCGGCGCGGCCACGTAGCCGACCTTCCAGCCCGTCACGTGATACGTCTTGCCGAAACTCGACACCACGAAGCTGCGCTGCGCCAGTTCAGGGTAGCGCGCGACGCTCTCGTGCGGCGCGCCGTCGTAGACCATGTGTTCATACACTTCGTCTGAGAGGATCAGCACGTTGGTGCCGCGCACGATCTCTTCGAGCTTGCGCATGTCCTCGGCGCGCCACACCGTGCCGGTCGGATTGTGCGGCGTGTTGATCAGCAGGAGCCGCGTTTTCGGCGTGATCGCGGCGGCGAGCTTGTCGAACGGAATCGTGTAATCGGGCGCCTCGAGCGTGACGAAAACCGGCTTGCCGCCGGCCAGTTCGATCGACGGCAGATAGCTGTCGTAAGTCGGCTCGATCACGACGACTTCGTCGCCGGGGTGCACCGTGCAGAGAATCGCGGTGAGCAACGCTTGCGTGGCGCCCGCGGTGACGGTGATTTCCGTGGTGGCGTCATAGCGGCGGCCGTACAGGTTCGCGATCTTGTCGGCGATTGCCTGACGCAGCGGCGCGACACCGGCCATCGGCGGGTACTGATTGTGGCCGTCGCGCATTGCGTTCGCGACCGCGTCGACGATGCGCGGATCGCAGCCGAAGTCAGGAAAGCCCTGGCCGAGATTCACCGCGCCCTTTTCGGCGGCGAGCGCGCTCATCACGGTGAAAATCGTCGTGCCGACGTCGGGCAGGCGAGACGGAAACGTGGGACTCGTGGGCGTGTCGTGCGGTGCATTCATGGCGCTGTCCGAAGCGTGGGCGAGTGGGTGGGCGAATCGAGCGAAAGGCGTCGTATGAAGCGGACGAAGCCTGATTGTAGGGAATCGCGGCGCGCTGTGCGCGCCAGGCGATCCATGTTGGCCATTCGGCCAAGGCTCATGCGGGTGCAGCCTCGCCGACGGCGTCCGCTGACACGCAGACCGAGGCCACGAACGGCGCCGGCTGAGCGATCTGAAAGCCGAAGTCGCGCGCGATCCGCCTCGCGAGCCTCAACACCGCGCGATCTTTCGAAACCAGCCAGTCGGCCTGCGCGGCATGCGCGAGTTCGAGGAACTTCTGGTCGTCGCGGTCCTTGCATTTGGGCAAGGGCTTCGCGTTCTCCGCGGGCGCGGCGGGCTCGACCAGTTGCGCGAGCCGCGCCACCACCGCGAGCGCGGCGGCCTTGTCCACATTCCGATGCACGAATTGCGGATAGTCGAGCACGTAGGTGAGTTCGGCGAGGCAGCGCGCATCGATCAGCGCGGCCAGCGCACCGTTTTCGAGCGCGGCGCGAATCGGCCGCGTGTGCGGGTCGTCGAACACGAGAATATCGATCCACACGTTGGAATCGAGGACGACGCGCAAGGCGCCGCGTGAGGCATGGGAACCGGGCATTCGTTACAATCTGGCTTTCGTCTTTGACCGCCAGGCACGGCGTGCCTGCAAGCCTCTATGATAATCGTTCTGTCGCCGGCGAAATCTCTCGACTACGACACCCCGCCGCACGTCAAGAAGCACACCATCCCCGATTTCGTCGACGAGGCAGCCGAATTGATCGGCGGATTGCGCCGTTTGTCGCCGCAGCAGATCGCATCGCTGATGGACATTTCCGATCAGCTCGCGCACCTCAATTTCCAGCGCTACGCGCAATGGTCGCCCACGTTCGGCACGCACAACGCCAAGCAGGCGGTGCTCGCATTCAACGGCGACGTGTATGAGGGCTTCAATGCGAAGACCTTGTCGTCGGCCGATCTGGATTACGCGCAGAAGCACGTGCGCGTGCTGTCCGGCCTGTATGGCTTGCTGCGTCCGCTCGATCTGCTGCAGCCGTACCGGCTCGAAATGGGCACGCGCTTCGCCAACCCGCGCGGTAAGGACCTATACGCGTTCTGGGGCGAACGGATCACGCAGGCTTTGAATGCGCAGCTAAGAAAGAAGGCCGCGGCGTCGCGCGTGCTGGTGAATTGCGCATCGGGCGAGTACTTCAAGTCGGTCAAGCCGAAGCTGCTGGAAGCACCTGTCATCACGCCGGTGTTCGAGGACTGGAAGGGCGGCCGCTACAAGATCATCAGCTTTCACGCGAAGCGCGCGCGCGGTCTGATGGCGCGCTACGCGGTCGAGAATCGCCTGAACACGCCGGAACAGCTGAAGGATTTCGACGCCGAGGGCTACGCATTCGACGCCGAAGCCTCGAACGATTCCACTTATGTATTCCGCCGCCGCGTCGCCGACCAGGCGCGACTAGGCGACTGCCTCGCACACATGCAGGGAAGAACATCATGACGTTATCGATTACGAGCAATTTGGACGCGGGCGCGATCGAAGTGCTGTCCTGCGAAGACGCAGGCAATATACGGCTGCGCGTGCGGCCGGATAGCCACGCGGAGTTTGCGCAGTGGTTTTATTTCCGCTTGTCCGGCGCGGCGGGCGAGCGCTGCGTGATGAGTTTCGAGAATGCCGCCGCGTGCGCCTTTGCCGAAGGCTGGCGCGATTATCAGGCGGTCGCGAGCTATGACCGGGTGAACTGGTTTCGCGTGCCGACCTCGTATGACGGCCGTGTGCTGAGGATCGACCATACGCCGGATTTCGACCGCATCTATTACGCGTATTTCGAGCCGTACAGCGAGGAACGTCATTTGGAGTTTCTCGGCGCGGTGCAGCAGATGCCGCAGGCAACGCTCACGGAGCTGGGCGCGACCGTCGAAGGTCGGCCAATGTCGCTGCTTACGCTCGGCACGCCGCAGACCGGTGATGTGCCCAAGAAGAAAGTCTGGCTGATCGCACGCCAGCACCCAGGCGAGACGATGGCCGAATGGTTTATCGAGGGTCTCGTGAAGCGCCTCGTGGGCTGGGGCGATTGGGCGGGCGACCCGGTCGCGCGCAAGCTTTACGATCATGCTGTGTTCTACATCGTGCCGAACATGAACCCGGACGGCAGTGTGCACGGCAATCTGCGCACCAATGCGGCCGGCGCGAATCTGAATCGCGAGTGGATGGAACCGGACGCCGCGCGCAGCCCCGAAGTGCTGGTGGTGCGCGACGCGATTCACGCAACCGGCTGCGACCTGTTCTTCGATATTCACGGCGACGAGGCGCTGCCCTATGTGTTCGTGGCAGGCTCCGAAATGCTGCCCGGTTTCACCGAGCGGCAGGGACAGGAGCAGAAGGCGTTCATCGAGGCGTTCAAGCAGGCGAGTCCTGATTTCCAGGACAAATATGGCTATGCCGCGAGCAAATATCGCGAGGATGCGCTAAAGCTGGCTTCGAAATATATCGGCAACGAATTCGGTTGCCTGTCGTTGACGCTGGAGATGCCGTTCAAGGACAACGCCAATTTGCCCGACGAACGGGTGGGCTGGAACGGCGCGCGCAGTGCCTCGCTCGGCGCCGCGATGTTGCAGGCGATCCTGCGGCATGTGGAGACGTTCGTTTAAGCCGCGCGTTGCAAGAAAAAGAGGCACGCACTGCAGAGTGCGTGCCTCTTTTTTATTGCGGTGCCTGAACGACCGGTGGAGCGGGGCCGTTGATTCCGTCGCGTTTCTTTGCCTCGTTACTGAGACTTTTTCGCCGGCGTTTTCTTCGCCGTGGATTTGCTGGGCGACTTGTTCGATGTCGTTCGCGATGACTTGCTCGCGTTCGCCTTGGAGGACTTCGAACTCGCTTTCTTCGCAGTCTTGCCGCTTGCCGTGTGCTTGCCCTTCACGCTCTTCTGCTTGCCCGACGAGACCTGGGAGCCCGATGGCCCGGCGCTGCGCGCACGGGCCGGCGGCACAGGATCGTTCCAGCTGAACGCCAGCATCTGCGCGCCCACATAGCCGCAGCGAAACTTCAGATCGGCCGGATCGCCGCCGCCCCCCGAACGGATGCCGAGCCCTTCGACGGTGACGATGTTGTCCACCTTGACACGCTGCTTGCCTTCGTCGAACGAATCGTTCCAGGGCGTCACCGAAGCGTGCGCGCTGTCAAAGGAACTGGGTGAAAATTCGACATGATCGAAGGCAGTGGATGTGCTTGCGACAAAGTTGCCATGAGCGGCGCAGTCCGCGACTAGCGGATCGGCATGCATTTCATTGACAAATCTGTTGACGAGCTCGTTGCGCTGTTCGAGCTGATCGGCGAATGCGGGAGCAATGCATGAGAGCGAGAGACCCGCTGCAAATGTTGCCAACCGGCCGACCACCCGCAGCAACCGGCGCGGTACGTTGGTGCGATCCATCTAGTTCGTTAGGCGCTTATGAGATCAGAGGCACGTAAGATGCTCCGCGCCGGGGATGAGTTCAATCGTGACATAAATATTTTGTTCTATCGTGTCACGCGTTCGCCGGCTTCATGTGTTCGGCTGAGGTATTGCGGCGCGCACGTTCAGGCAGGTTGCCTGTGCCGGACTTGTCAGATGCGTGGCCCACCCAATCGGTATCGGCGTACATCATAAGTAGTAACCCATGCGGGACGGTAAACCGCGATCAGTGCCGTCGACATGCCGGTGAACCAGGCTTCGCCGGTCGCGAGCAAGAGCACGCTGAACGCATAGCCGGCCGGCACCACGAGCATTGAACCATCGGCCAGCACGATGTGAATGCCGAGCGCCGCGGCTGCCGTGAGCGACACCGCGATGGCTGGCGAGACAAAACCCTGACCGAGGATGAACATGAAGAGGTTGCGCGGCAGCCAGGCGATGCTGGCGCGCTGGACCAAGGTCGAAATGCCGACAGGCAACGCGCCGAACACGAGGAAGGTCAGCGCGATGCCTTGCCAGGGCGCGTCGAAGACAACGGCGGCGAGACCAACGACCACGGCCATCGCGATGAGCGCGAGCGCCCAGTCGAACAGCGTGACGACGAGGGTTGCGCCGAGCAGATGCATGACGGTGCCGTCATCGAGCCAGGCGTTACTTGCCCACAGCACGGACACCGCGACGATGATCGCGAGCCAGACATGCTGCAATGTGCCGTCCTGAAGTCGTTTGAAAGGATTTTTCCACAGCGCGAGCGCGACCACTATCGCAGTGGCGATCCAGCCACCGACAGCGACCCAGAACGGAAGCGGTGTGTAGAGGAAACCCATGTCTTCATATTACTCGTTGGATAAGAAAAGGTGTGAGCGGATTCCATGCCAGCCGGCGCAACGCCGCCAGAAATGCGCGTGCCGGTTGAAGGCGCGAGCGCCGGCTGGCGTCATGCCGGGCCCTGGCCCATCGGTTCGAGTTCCGGTGCCGGCGCTCCAGCCGCCGTGTTGCCATACGGCAGGGCCGGTTCGGCCGCCATCGGCAACGAACTGGGCGTGTCGTTAGCGGGCAACGGATAGCGGAAGCGCCGCTGCGTACGGCGCCGTAACGGCACGACACCGGTTTGCCCCATGACCGGACGAGTAGAAGCTTCTCCACAGTTGCGCAGTACTTGCAATTGGGCGGACAGCCAGCCGTTGTACAACGCGACCGCGGCGGCGCGGTTGGGAGCGCCGAGTTGCTGGAAGATGCTCGTCAGATGGATCTTGACCGTGCCCTCGCTGATGCCGAGCGTGCGCGCGATCATCTTATTGGTGCTGCCCATGTGGACACAGCGCATGATTTGTTGCTGACGGGGCGATAGTCCGTTGGAAAGTTTGGTGCGACGGGTGGCGGTTTTTTTTCGTCGAACGGCCGGATCGTGGCGTCCGGCGGCAGCGGCGGATTCAATGCCAGCGCGCCGGGCGGCACATAGTGGCCGCCAAGCAAAACCATTTCAAACGCGCGCACGATCAGGCAAGGGTCGGTTTCGCGGGGCACGACGCCGAGCACGCCTTCGTCCATGAGTTCCCGCACGACGTCCGGTGAGATATGGTCGGTCAGTACTGCAACCCGCAGGTCCGGATAGTGGCTGAGTAGATGGCGGGTGTCCGCGACCGACATCCAGTCCTGCCAGTCGATCACTAGCAAATCGGGCCGCTGACGTTTGAACGCGCGTACGACCTGGCGCCAATCTTGTGCTTCGTGAAAGCGCGCCAGCCGGTCGATTTGCCGCAGTAGCGCTTTGAGCCCATCGCGGCGTTCCGCGTCTGAGTTGAGTATCGAGAATCGCATGCCATGTCTCCAGGTGATTCGGGCGAAGTGGCGCGATGCATGCGCCCGGCCAAGGAGCCGGACGCATGCGATGCGTCGCCGTCCCTATGATGACAAATTCCCTTCAACTTGACGGCCTGTCCAAAAGGCATAAGAGGAATGACGTAAAAAAGCCCCGCGCGCGGCGGGGCTTTCTGACTCGACGGCTGCCCGGTCAGGCGCCGACGCCGATGCTCAATGAAAATGCGGCTGCGCGGGTTCCGCGTCTTCCGGCATTTCGGCGTGGACGATTTCGCCGAGCGGGTCCGCGTAGAGCGGCACACCGCAATCATCGCAATATTCAGGCTCGAAGCGGCCGGCATGGCGGCGCACGTCGGTCACGCCGGTCTCCTTGAGCAGCGCGACGATTTCCTCGAGGGGATCGTCCGATGCGGCGCTTTCTTGCGGCTCTTCGTCAATGCCCGGCTCGCCGTTTTCGCGGCCGTACAGCGGCCATACGACGCCGTAGATCACATCATTGCTGCCGCGGCGCGTGAAGCCGACGCGATATTCGTCGATGCGGCGTTCGCCGAAGCCCGCGACAACCGCGCGCAGGTCCTGCGGCGCGGCGCCGATGGTGTCGAACAGATAGCGCACGGCGGTGCGCACCGTGTGGGGGCGCACGCGCTCGTCGGCGTCGCGGCAGGCCGAATAATAGGCGTCCGGCAGCAGGCATTCGAATTCGCAGCCCGGCAACACCAGCGACAGATTGGCGCCGCCTTGCGTGGCCCATTGCTCGAGACATTGCCCACGCTCGATCCGGCTGCCGTGCTCTTCCTCCTGCCAGCGAAACGTCGGCTCGCCCACAGGTGCCGCAACCACGGCCAGCAGGAAGCGCGGGTCGGCCAGAATCGGCGACGTTTCCGGCAGTTCGCCGAAATTGAGCTTGATGCTGCCGCCGGCCATGGCGGCTTGAGCAAGTTGCTGCGCCATGCGCCAGGTTTCCACGTGATGGCGCGGCAACTGATCGATGCTGTACAGAAACGGCGCCATGGCCACGCGCGTATTGGCCGCGAGCACGTGTGCTTGCAGGTGCGCGCGCAGGGCGTCGGCCGCATCGGTCTTGAGCGGGCCGGATGGAATCATGTAACGGGTCCAGGCGAGCACCGGCGCGGCGATCAGCAGCGCTTCATAAGACACGCCTTCATGTTCGACGATGAACGACTCGCTGTGGGTTTCCGCCATGTCGGCGAGCGCGCCGTACGCATCCGGATGATTTTGCTGCAGATGGTCGAGCGCGGCGTCCAGCGTGGTCTGATTGGCGTTACGGACGATCTTGGTCAGCAACGCATCGAGCTTCGCTTCCCAGAAGCGGTCCTCGGTGCGGCTGCCCGACGCGAAAAGCGCGAGCGAGAGACCGACGAGTTTGTCGGCATCGGGGGGGAGACGTTTGGCGATTCGCGAGCGCATAAATCCAGAAGTTGGGAGGCACAGAACCTTATATTCTATTCTTTTCCATGCCGCCATATTGTTTGACCGGCGATGCCGGGTGGATCAGGGCGTTTTCACATGAAAGAATCGGCCCGTCGGGAGTGTTTCCACATGCGTTGTGCGGCGGCCTGGCCGGATGATATAAGACCGTCCCGAGGGGGGCGACCCGCTTCTATACTGGCACGCTTTAGCGGGCGCCTGACAAGGCGCATGTTCATTCGTCGCCGTGGTCTGGCACAACCGGAGGTGTTCATTGTGAAATCGGACCAACTGATCGAGCGTCTCGCCGCTGTCTTCGCGCTCATCATTCTGGTGGGCGGCTCGCTCCTGGTGCTGGCGCCTTTTACCACCGCGCTGCTGTGGGGCGCCATCCTCAGTTATAGCTCCTGGGGCTTATACCGGCGGCTGACCGTGGCGGTCGGCGGGCGGCGCAGGTGGGCCGCCACGTTGATCGTGCTGATCATTCTGGTCGTTGTGCTGGGGCCGTTCGTTTATGCGGGCTTTGCATTCGGCGCGCATGTTCATGACATCGTCGCGCTGGTGCAACGGCTCTTTGAAGCCGGCTTGCCGGATTTGCCGCCATGGGTGGGCCGAATCCCCGTGGTCGGTTCGAGCCTCGAGACCTTCTGGGAGCGCCTGACAAGTAGCAATTCGGAACTGATCGCGCAATTGCGTACCCTGGCGGCGCCGGCCGGCAAATGGATCCTGGCGGCCGCGATTGCTGTCACGCACGGGTTGGGGCTGTTGGCGCTGAGTATCGTGCTCGCTTTCTTCTTTTATACCGGAGGAGAGGGCGCGGCGGCCTGGCTGAATGCCGGCATGCAGCGTATCGCCGGCGAGCGTGCCGATTATCTGCTGGCGCTCGCTGGCAGCACAGTGAAAGGCGTGGTCTATGGGATTCTCGGCACCGCACTCGTGCAAGGGGTTCTGGCTGGATTCGGTTGCTGGATTGCCGGCGTGCCGGCCCCGGCGCTGCTTGGCCTGGCAACATTTTTCCTGTCGGTGATACCGGGCGGCCCGGTGGTCGTGTGGTTGCCTGCGGCGATCTGGCTGTATCACGGCGGCGCCACGGGGTGGGCGATCTTTCTGGTCGTTTGGGGCGTGCTGGTCGTCGGCATGTCCGACAATGTCATCAAGCCGATCCTGATTGGCAAGAACAGCGATATGCCGCTGATCCTTGTGATGCTCGGCATCCTTGGCGGGGCGTTCGCTTTCGGCTTTCTCGGCGTTTTCATCGGCCCGACCTTGCTGGCGGTCGCATATACCGTCCTGCACGATTGGACGATCGGCGCACAGGTTGCACGGCCTTTGACGTCAGATTTAAAAGCACCGGTTGCAGAGGAGGCGGGCCGCATAGAAAAGGCGCCTTGAAGAAATTCCAGATAACGCTTGCAAGGCCCGTTCGGGGTCGCTAGAATCTCGCTCTTTCGTGCCCCGGACAGCGGGGCGCGGGAAGCGGGAGAGCCAGCAATGGCGGGGGTTTGCGGCAGGTCGGACGGGTTAGAAAGTTGGAAAAACCTGTTGACGGCGTGACGGAAGTTCTCCATAATCTCATTTCTCTGCTGCAGATGCAGCGACGCAGAACGAAGCGGTGCCGGGTGGTTGAAGTGGGCGTCGTGACGGTGGTGAATGCGTAACCGATCTTTAAAAACTAACAGCCGATAAGTGTGGGCGCTTGGTGCGCGGCGCGCGGTGGACTCTTCGGAGTCTGCCGGAAGCGAAAGTATCAAGTCTCACACAGTAATGAAAGGAAGGTTTTCCTGTTGAAAGACAGGATGATCATTCGTCAGTACGTTGAGTGAGCGACCGGTTGGTAAAACAACCGAAAAACAGTAACAGGCATTGAACTGAAGAGTTTGATCCTGGCTCAGATTGAACGCTGGCGGCATGCCTTACACATGCAAGTCGAACGGCAGCACGGGGGCAACCCTGGTGGCGAGTGGCGAACGGGTGAGTAATACATCGGAACGTGTCCTGTAGTGGGGGATAGCCCGGCGAAAGCCGGATTAATACCGCATACGCTCTGCGGAGGAAAGCGGGGGCTCCTTCGGGACCTCGCGCTACAGGGGCGGCCGATGGCAGATTAGCTAGTTGGTGGGGTAAAGGCCTACCAAGGCGACGATCTGTAGCTGGTCTGAGAGGACGACCAGCCACACTGGGACTGAGACACGGCCCAGACTCCTACGGGAGGCAGCAGTGGGGAATTTTGGACAATGGGCGCAAGCCTGATCCAGCAATGCCGCGTGTGTGAAGAAGGCCTTCGGGTTGTAAAGCACTTTTGTCCGGAAAGAAAACCTCAGCCCTAATACGGCGGGGGGATGACGGTACCGGAAGAATAAGCACCGGCTAACTACGTGCCAGCAGCCGCGGTAATACGTAGGGTGCAAGCGTTAATCGGAATTACTGGGCGTAAAGCGTGCGCAGGCGGTCCGCTAAGACAGATGTGAAATCCCCGGGCTTAACCTGGGAACTGCATTTGTGACTGGCGGGCTAGAGTATGGCAGAGGGGGGTAGAATTCCACGTGTAGCAGTGAAATGCGTAGAGATGTGGAGGAATACCGATGGCGAAGGCAGCCCCCTGGGCCAATACTGACGCTCATGCACGAAAGCGTGGGGAGCAAACAGGATTAGATACCCTGGTAGTCCACGCCCTAAACGATGTCAACTAGTTGTCGGGCCTTCATTGGCTTGGTAACGTAGCTAACGCGTGAAGTTGACCGCCTGGGGAGTACGGTCGCAAGATTAAAACTCAAAGGAATTGACGGGGACCCGCACAAGCGGTGGATGATGTGGATTAATTCGATGCAACGCGAAAAACCTTACCTACCCTTGACATGTACGGAATCCTGCCGAGAGGTGGGAGTGCCCGAAAGGGAGCCGTAACACAGGTGCTGCATGGCTGTCGTCAGCTCGTGTCGTGAGATGTTGGGTTAAGTCCCGCAACGAGCGCAACCCTTGTCCCTAGTTGCTACGCAAGAGCACTCCAGGGAGACTGCCGGTGACAAACCGGAGGAAGGTGGGGATGACGTCAAGTCCTCATGGCCCTTATGGGTAGGGCTTCACACGTCATACAATGGTCGGAACAGAGGGTCGCCAAGCCGCGAGGTGGAGCCAATCCCAGAAAACCGATCGTAGTCCGGATCGCACTCTGCAACTCGAGTGCGTGAAGCTGGAATCGCTAGTAATCGCGGATCAGCATGCCGCGGTGAATACGTTCCCGGGTCTTGTACACACCGCCCGTCACACCATGGGAGTGGGTTTTACCAGAAGTGGCTAGTCTAACCGCAAGGAGGACGGTCACCACGGTAGGATTCATGACTGGGGTGAAGTCGTAACAAGGTAGCCGTATCGGAAGGTGCGGCTGGATCACCTCCTTTCTCGAGCTAACGCGTCCAAGTGTTGAGCGCTCACGCTTATCGGCTGTGAAATCAGGCAGACTCAGGGGTCTGTAGCTCAGCTGGTTAGAGCACCGTCTTGATAAGGCGGGGGTCGATGGTTCGAACCCATCCAGACCCACCATTGTCTTGTCTGGTGTGCTGAATGCAACCCCTCTGGCGCATCTGCATGAACCCGGGGGATTAGCTCAGCTGGGAGAGCACCTGCTTTGCAAGCAGGGGGTCGTCGGTTCGATCCCGTCATCCTCCACCAATCCTCAATGCGCAGTGTTCTGTGTGCGGCACAGAGCGTTTTGCATTGGCGATTGAGCCAGTCAGAGTGATACGCGGTTATGGCAACTGCGATATCGGCTGTCGTTCTTTAACAATCAGGAAGAAGTAGTAAAGAGATTCACGAAAGGGTACCTCGAGATGGGTGTCCGAGTAGGTGAATCAGGGTTGTGATTGTATCAATGTATGAAAGGGGAATCGGAAGATTGCCCTGGAATACGGCGCAACACGAATACTCAACCTGTAGCGAGCTCAACGGATCCGCAAGGACCGGGAGACACACTCGTTATAGGGTCAAGCGAACAAGTGCATGTGGTGGATGCCTTGGCGATCACAGGCGATGAAGGACGCGGTAGCCTGCGAAAAGCGGTGGGGAGCTGGCAAACGAGCTTTGATCCACCGATATCCGAATGGGGAAACCCACTCCTTATGGAGTATCCGTAGCTGAATACATAGGCTACGTGAAGCGAACGCGGTGAACTGAAACATCTAAGTAACCGCAGGAAAAGAAATCAACCGAGATTCCCAGAGTAGTGGCGAGCGAAATGGGAGCAGCCTGTACTCTTTATCTTCATTGTTAGTCGAACGCTCTGGAAAGTGCGGCCATAGCAGGTGATAGCCCTGTAGACGAAAACAGCGAGGAAGAACTAGGTGTACGACAAGTAGGGCGGGACACGTGAAATCCTGTCTGAAGATGGGGGGACCATCCTCCAAGGCTAAATACTCGTGATCGACCGATAGTGAACCAGTACCGTGAGGGAAAGGCGAAAAGAACCCCGGGAGGGGAGTGAAACAGATCCTGAAACCGCATGCATACAAACAGTCGGAGCCTCGCAAGGGGTGACGGCGTACCTTTTGTATAATGGGTCAGCGACTTACATTCAGTGGCAAGCTTAACCGATTAGGGCAGGCGTAGCGAAAGCGAGTCCGAACAGGGCGATTCAGTCGCTGGGTGTAGACCCGAAACCAGGTGATCTATCCATGGCCAGGATGAAGGTGCGGTAACACGTACTGGAGGTCCGAACCCACTAACGTTGAAAAGTTAGGGGATGAGCTGTGGATAGGGGTGAAAGGCTAAACAAACCTGGAAATAGCTGGTTCTCTCCGAAAACTATTTAGGTAGTGCCTCGTGTATCACCTTCGGGGGTAGAGCACTGTCATGGTTGTGGGGTCCATTGCGGATTACTACGCCATAGCAAACTCCGAATACCGAAGAGTGCAATCACGGGAGACAGACATCGGGTGCTAACGTCCGGTGTCAAGAGGGAAACAACCCAGACCGCCAGCTAAGGTCCCCAAATATTGCTAAGTGGGAAACGAAGTGGGAAGGCTAAAACAGTCAGGAGGTTGGCTTAGAAGCAGCCATCCTTTAAAGAAAGCGTAATAGCTCACTGATCGAGTCGTCCTGCGCGGAAGATGTAACGGGGCTAAGCAATATACCGAAGCTGCGGATGCATATTTATATGCATGGTAGGAGAGCGTTCCGTAAGCCTGCGAAGGTGCACTGGAAAGTGTGCTGGAGGTATCGGAAGTGCGAATGCTGACATGAGTAGCGATAAAGGGGGTGAAAGGCCCCCTCGCCGTAAGCCCAAGGTTTCCTACGCAACGTTCATCGGCGTAGGGTGAGTCGGCCCCTAAGGCGAGGCAGAAATGCGTAGCTGATGGGAAGCAGGTTAATATTCCTGCACCATTGTTGAATGCGATGGGGGGACGGATCGCGGAAGGTTGTCCGGGTGTTGGAAGTCCCGGTCCTTGCATTGGAGAAGGCGCTTTGGCAAATCCGGGCGCGTAATTCAAGGGTGTGAGGCCAGTCACTTCGGTGACGAAGCAATCGGAAGTGGTTCCAGGAAAAGCCTCTAAGCTTCAGTTCAACAAGACCGTACCGCAAACCGACACAGGTGGGCGAGATGAGTATTCTAAGGCGCTTGAGAGAACTCGGGAGAAGGAACTCGGCAAATTGGTACCGTAACTTCGGGATAAGGTACGCCCCTGTAGCTTGATGCGCCTGCGCGCAAAGGGTGAAGGGGTTGCAATAAACTGGTGGCTGCGACTGTTTAATAAAAACACAGCACTCTGCAAACACGAAAGTGGACGTATAGGGTGTGACGCCTGCCCGGTGCCGGAAGATTAAATGATGGGGTGCAAGCTCCTGATTGAAGTCCCGGTAAACGGCGGCCGTAACTATAACGGTCCTAAGGTAGCGAAATTCCTTGTCGGGTAAGTTCCGACCTGCACGAATGGCGTAACGATGGCCACACTGTCTCCTCCCGAGACTCAGCGAAGTTGAAGTGTTTGTGATGATGCAATCTCCCCGCGGCTAGACGGAAAGACCCCATGAACCTTTACTGTAGCTTTGCATTGGACTTTGAACCGGTCTGTGTAGGATAGGTGGGAGGCTTTGAAGCGTGAACGCCAGTTTGCGTGGAGCCATCCTTGAAATACCACCCTGATCTGTTTGAGGTTCTAACCCTGGTCCGTGAATCCGGACCGGGGACAGTGCATGGTAGGCAGTTTGACTGGGGCGGTCTCCTCCCAAAGTGTAACGGAGGAGTACGAAGGTACGCTAGGTACGGTCGGAAATCGTGCTGATAGTGCAATGGCATAAGCGTGCTTGACTGCGAGACCGACAAGTCGAGCAGGTGCGAAAGCAGGTCATAGTGATCCGGTGGTTCTGTATGGAAGGGCCATCGCTCAACGGATAAAAGGTACTCTGGGGATAACAGGCTGATACCGCCCAAGAGTTCATATCGACGGCGGTGTTTGGCACCTCGATGTCGGCTCATCTCATCCTGGGGCTGTAGCCGGTCCCAAGGGTATGGCTGTTCGCCATTTAAAGAGGTACGTGAGCTGGGTTTAAAACGTCGTGAGACAGTTTGGTCCCTATCTGCCGTGGGCGCTGGATATTTGAAGGGGGCTGCTCCTAGTACGAGAGGACCGGAGTGGACGAACCTCTGGTGTACCGGTTGTCACGCCAGTGGCATCGCCGGGTAGCTATGTTCGGAAGAGATAACCGCTGAAAGCATCTAAGCGGGAAACTCGCCTTAAGATGAGATATCCCCGGGGCTTCGAGCCCCTTGAAGGGTCGTTCAAGACCAGGACGTTGATAGGTCAGGTGTGTAAGCGCAGTAATGCGTTGAGCTAACTGATACTAATTGCCCGTAAGGCTTGATCCTATAACCAGTGTGTTTCCGGTGGCGCCTCCCCGCGCCGCCCCGCACGGTTGAGATCCGCGTTGTGCCCGATACACTCACCACCCCATTGCCCCTGGTGCGATGCACCAGACACTACTTCTTCCAGATTGGTCGTGTTGACCCCCGCGTCAACCTGACAACAAGTCATGCCTGATGACCATAGCGAGTCGGTACCACCCCTTCCCATCCCGAACAGGACCGTGAAACGACTCCACGCCGATGATAGTGCGGATTGCCCGTGTGAAAGTAGGTAATCGTCAGGCTCCCATGCAGAAACACAGACCCCACCCCACACCGGTGGGGTTTGTGCGTTTACGCGCCATCGAAAGCAAGCCATCAGAGACTAGTAACCGCACCACCAAGGAACGGTTTGCTACCGCGCGAAATACGTCCATCCTCACAGCCGGTAACTCCCGGAGAAATCGGAAAGCTTTCCCTCGCCGCCTGCGCGATCCAAGTAAGCGTCAATCTGAGGCCGTCTTGACGATCAGAACTTGACCTCTGAGAGCCGCTGATTCGCGAGCACGAGATCGAAGGCGGCGGGATCGAAGCTGCCGCCACACCACTCGAGGAAGTGGTCGTGCTCCTCGTGCGTCGGATCGGTGATCGCTTCGAGGAAGTCGGCATATCCTGGCACTCCACCGACGTCTTCCGGCGGACACGCATTCTGCCCGTCTAGGCATAGCGGCCGGCTCATGTCTGGATCAGGCACCAGCGCCTTCTCGACCTTGATCCGATGCTGCCAGTTGTCACCGTAGTCGTAGATATAGGTGAATGATTTCAGCCCGCCCAGCGCCTTCGCCAGCGTGACCCGTGCTTCATTGAGCATCGGTGGATTGCTCTGGAATCCGAAGTCATCAGGTTCACCATAGTTGGTTTCGCCGAAGACGAACTCGTGCAGGTGCCCGCCTTCCCAGCCCATGGCCAGTTGCAGCACGACATGCAGCTTGTCCAGCCGGATCGAGCCGGGAACGATGATTCGTCGCCAGATCGCCGGCTTAATGTACTTCAGCTCAGCGCGCAGTACGTAATCGGGCACTGGCGCCTTGACCAGGCGCACGGCAGGTTTGCGGGGTTGGACCATCGGCTTGATTGTCAGGCGGCTTGCTGCTCGATGTGTGCAGCCGGCATCAGGTGCCACGGCAGCAACTCGTCGATGCGATTGATGGGATGATTGGCGATGCGCTCAAACACCGTGCGCAGGTACGCAAACGGCTCGATGCCGTTCAGGCGCGCCGTACCGATCAGACTGTAGATCACTGCCGCGCTTTCACCACCGCCGTCGGAGCCTGCGAACAGATAGTTGCGCCTGCCGAGGACCAGCGGCCTGATCGCGCGCTCCGCCGTATTGTTGTCCACCTCGACGCGTCCGTCTTCGCAATAGCGTGTGAGTGCGTGCCAGTGCCCCAGCGAGTATCTGATCGCCTTCGCCAGTCCCGACTTCGCCGAGACCTGGGACAGCGTGTGTTCAAGCCAGGCCTTCAGCTCAGTGAGCAATGGGGCGGATCGTTGTTGACGCGCAGACAGGCGCACTTCCGGCGTCTGGCCGCTGGGCGGCGACAATGACTACGTCCGGCGCATTGACTCAGGTTTTTTGTTACCGAGCCAGGGTCGTTGCCTCATGTAATTTGCTACCCGTCAGAATGCTGGCGGGAGCGACTTATGGCGAGGCAGCTCAGCATGACAACACGACGGGAATTGACCGAGGCAGTCGGTGAGCGGTACCGCCGTTCGGACCGGAATGAGAAGCGCGAGATACTGGACGAGTTTGTTCAGGTAACCGGCTATCACCGCAAGCACGCGATCCGCGTTCTGTGCCGGGAGCCTCAACCTCCGAGCGCGAGGCCCGGCCCGCAACGGCGGTATGACGATGAGGTGCGGGATGCCCTGATCACGCTATGGGAAGCCGCCGACCGGATCTGCGGCAAGCGCCTGAAGGCGCTCATCCCTACGCTGATCGACTCGATGACCCGGCATGGTCACCTGACCCTATCGAAGCAACTGCGCCAACGCATGGACCAGATCAGCGCCGCGACCATTGACCGGCTGCTGCGTGACGTCCGCGAACAGGCCTTCGCCGGTCAGCGCCGGCGCGCTGGTGGAGTCGGCAACGCAATTCGCCGCGCGGTGCCGATCCGCACGTTCGCCGACTGGAGAGATCCGCTACCCGGCTATCTCGAGGTGGATTTCGTCGAGCATTGCGGTGGCACCAAGATCGACGGCGACTTCGTGCACAGCTTCGTGATGACAGACATCGCGACCGGATGGACCGAGTGCCTGGCCATGCCCTATCGCAGCGGTGCATTCGTTCTTGAGCACATCGAGCGCGTTAGCCGTGCCTTGCCGTTTCCGCTGCGCGGTATCGATTGCGATAACGATAGCGCCTTCATGAACGAGGCCATATTCGATTTCTGCAAAGCGACGGGTATCGAACTGACCCGCTCGCGACCCTACAAGAAGAACGACCAGGCCTGGGTTGAGCAGAAGAATGGCTCAATCGTGCGCCGCCTCGTGGGGTATGGCCAGTTGCGTGGACTTGATGCTACCGAAACCCTCGCTTCCCTCTATGAGGTGTCGCGGCTGTACATCAACTTCTTCCAGCCGTCATTCAAGCTGAAATCGAAAACACGCCATGGTGCACGGGTGACCAAGCGCTACGAAGCGCCTCTGACTCCCCTTGAGCGGGTCTTGCGATCGGCGTCGATACCCGAGTCAACCAAGCGCAGGTTGCGTACGCGGTTTCGGGCGCTAGATCCATTGGACTTATTGCGCCGCATGCGCGAAGCACAGCAGCGCGTCGCACGATGCAGCGCATCGGGTACGGCGCCGATGGAAACACAAACGGCCGATCAAATCCCCCTCGCTAACTTCCTGGCGAGTCTTGGAACAGCATGGCACGAAGGAGAGGTTCGAGCGACGCATCGCCGAAAGGCGCACGTCGCACACACCTGGCGCAGCCGTGAAGATCCGTTCGAGCATACGTGGCCGACCATACAGCAATGGCTTGAGAGCGAGCCCGGGATTACGGCGAAGAAGCTGCATGAACGCCTCGTCGCGATGGCTCCGGCGATGTATTCCAGTGCCCAGCTTCGGACCCTGCAGCGCCGTGTGAAGGCATGGCGATCGAACCGTGCGAGAGAACTGGTCACAAGGATACTTGGTCATGCGGATGCGGATGCGGATGCGGTGAAGGCTGGCGCCGCTACGCAGCGCCAGCCTTCACCGCAAAACAACGGGTCCGTGACAACTACCCGGGAGTAACATCATCCCGTGAGGCAACACGACCGGACGTCCTGCTTGACGCTATCCAGGCCGCGAACCTCGCGTTCAACAACATATAGTGCTCCAATGCGGCGCAGTGCTTCTTCGGCAATCGGTGAGCTGTCCAGCTTGTACAGGTCATAGAACTTGCGCCGCGCATGCGCCCAGCATCCGGCCTCGATGACCGTGCCGTCACGATACAGGGCGTCATACCCGCTGAAGGCATCTGCCTGCAGGACTCCCGCGTAGCCCGCCAGATGTTCCCGAGGTCGCTCGCCTTTGCGGTCGGGGGAGTACCTGTACCAGACTGCTGGTGGCGCACGGCTTCCTGCCGGACGGTCATCGCGCACATAGGTCCACAGGCGCGCCGTGCGTGTCTTGCCACGCCCCGGCTCCAGCACAGGTACGGGCGTGTCGTCGGTATGGATCTTGTCTGCATCGCGCACGTAACGACCAAGTGCATCGGACAGCGGTTGCAGCAGCGCAGCTGCTTCACGCACCCACGAAGCCAGTGTTGCCCGATCCAGTTCGATGCCCGCGCGTCGATAGATGCCGGCCTGCCGGTAGAGCGGCGTATGGTCAGCGTACTTCGCAACGACGACCTGCGCGAGCAGTCCGGCACCGGCCATTGCGCGCGCTATCGGCCGCGAAGGGGCTGGCTCCTGCACCACTGCAGCACAGCGCGGGCAGCTCAGCTTTGGCCGTACGTGACGCAGTACCTTGAAGTAACCGGGAACATAGTCGAGCACCTCCGAGACGTCTTCGCCCAGCGCCCGCATTTGTTGTCCGCACTCCGTGCATCCACACTCCGTCGGTGCATGAACAACTGTTTCGCGAGGAAGATGAGCGGGGAAGTGCCGTGGCTTGCGGCGCAGCGGAACAACGTTCGTTGTGGCCGGCGTATCCGCAGTCACGTCGGCATCGGGCGCCTTCGTCGTTGCGGCCATGGCCGATTCAGGAACGGGAAGCTCACCGAGCGCGAGCTGCAGCTGATCCATCAATTCGGTCATGCGCTCCGATGAACGGCCATACTGCCATCGTTTCAGTCGCGAGATTTCCGCCAGCAACTGCGCGATGGTCTCGTCGCGCGAGGCAACGATGCGCTTGAGGGCGGCGATGTCATCGGGCAGATGGCTGGCTGGCATGCATGCCAGTTTAAATGAAGCCCACGAACTTGTGGGCTCCCGCACCCTGCGTTACGCCGCGTGTGTCGGCTGCCACGTCCGCTCTGGATGCCGCCAGTCAATCCCCTCGAGCAGCATCGACAGTTGGGCGGCAGACAGATGGACTGCTCCCGAGTCCGCCTGCGGCCACACGAAGCGTCCGCGCTCAAGTCGTTTCGCGTACAGGTTCATGCCGTCGCCGCTCCACCATAAAATCTTGATGAGGTCACCGCGACGCCCACGAAACAAAAAGATGTGGCCAGAGAAGGGATCACGTCCGAGTGTCGACTGCACCAGCGCGGCAAGTCCATCCATGCCACGACGCATATCGGTGACGCCCGCTGCCAGCCATACACGAGTACCGGTCGGCGGGGCAATCATGCCGGCATCAGGCAGCGCAGCACGAGGCGCAACTGCACGGGGTCGACCATGCCCGTGACGCGCACACGCGCACCGTTCAGTTCAATCTCGATGCCCGACGCCGCCGGCACGCTCTCGCGATGGGGCTCGACCGGCTGTTGTGCCAGCGACGCCGGTTCAGTCTTCTCGCCTCCCGTTGCATCAGGCAGCGCTACGGGCAGCAACACCGCTGTGCCGTGCGCCACCCCTTCAAACAGGCCCGCCCGCAGTTGCCGACGCCACTTGAACACCATATTGGGATTCAGTCCGTGCGCCTGCGCAAGCTTGGCCACCGAGATATCCGGCTCGCTCGCCGCGACTGCCACTTGCCGTCGGTACTCCGGTGTGTAATTCGGTCGCCCCTTGCGGTTCGATGGTCTCGAATTTCGTGCGTCCAAAGTAGTCCCCACCACTTGAAGTAACGGACATCACTTTGGACACTGGCTTCAGCTCTGTCCATGCGGCCACGAAATGACGCTTACCGATCCAATCCGTCAGGCCCGCTTCCGCACCGGCGTCTGATACGACATACCTGCGGCAAACCGGTCGAGTCGTTCGCTAGCATCGGTGACCGCCCAAAGAGGCGCGCTGTGCAACAGCTTGTCGTAATTCGTTGCGATTGCGGCAAAAAGCGCGAACCCTGCGCTATCCAATCCCCATTCGCCGGTTTCCCTTCCGATATCGAACACCGCCGACACCGCGCGCTCCGCCGCACCGAGTTGCTCGCCGGTCGCCGAGCCGAAGCCCGACTCCGCCAGGAAGTAAGCGCGGCACCAGCAACGTCTTGACTGGAGATCGCGATCTTCAGACTGTGGTGCGGAGCTGAGCGGCAACGACCCACGGTGCAAGTTCGTCGATGCGATTGATCGCATGGTCGGCGATGCGTGCAAGCATGTAGCGCAGATACGCCTGAGGTTCGATGCCGTTGAGTTTTGCGGTCCCAATGAGGCTGTAGATCGCGGCGGCACGTTCTCCACCAGAGTCTGCTCCAGCGAACAGATAGTTGCGGCGACCGATGGCCACCCCGCGCAACGCGCGTTCGACAAGTAGATTGTCGATCTCCAACTGCCCGTCCTCACAATAGCGTGTGAGCGCTTCCCACCGGTTCAGCGCATAGAGGATCGCCCGACTCGTGTCCGATTTGCGCGAGAGCGTTTCCAGCGTCGTTGCGAGCCACGCGTGGAATTGATCGAGTAGCGGCAGCGCATGCGTCTGGCGATGCGCGCGGCGCTCGTCGGGCGGCTTGCCCCTGATCGTCTCCTCGATCCTGTAAAGCGCGCCGATACGCTCGAGCGCTTCGGTGTTCAACGCATTGGGACGCGCTGCGTGCAGCTCATGGAACTGTCGCCGGGCGTGTGCCCAGCAAGCCGCCTCCGTGACGCGCCCGGTTTCATAGATGGCCTGGTAGCCACCGTATGCGTCAGCTTGCAGCGTACCGTTGAACGACGCGAGGTGCTGCTGCGGGTGGATGCCCTTGCGATCGGGCGTATAGGCGAACCACACCGCCGGCGGTGTCATGTCAGCCGATGCACGGTCATCGCGCACGTACACCCACAAGCGACCGGTCTTCGTCTTGCCGTTGCCCGGTGCAAGCACTGGAACCGGTGTGTCGTCGGCGTGCAGTTTCGTCGCCAACATCACGTGTCGACGCAGCGTTTGAACGAGCGGCTGCAGCAGCGTCGCCGCCTGACCGACCCACTTCGCAAGCAGCGAGCGATCCAGCTCGACGCCTTCGCGTGCATACATGACCGACTGCCGGTAAAGCGGCAGGTGGTCTGCAAACTTCGAGACCAGTACGTGTGCCAGTAGCCCCGGGCCGGCGAGACCGCGTTCGATGGGACGACCCGGTGCAGGCGCCTGGGAGATGTGATCGCAACACACGCACGCAAACTTCGGACGTACATGACGGATAACACGGAAGCTTGCCGGCACATACTCAAGCTGTTCGGCGACGTCTTCGCCCAGCGACTTCATCTTGCCACCGCACTGCGTGCACTTCCCGGCGGATTCAGGCAGGTGCATCCGGATCTCGCGCGGCGGATGTTCAGGCAGTGACTTGCGCGGTGTCTGCTCCACAGCCTTGCGTGGCGTCTTCGGGATTTCGATCGGCGCGGCACCCTCGTCGGCCCCCAGCTCTTCGAGGCGCAGCTCGAGTTGTTCGATCTGGTGGTCAAGCTTCTCGGACTTGCGACCGAACTGCATACGGCGCAGCCTGGCAATGAGCAGCTTCAGATGTTCGACTTCGGCTGCGCGCGAAGCCAACGCGGCTTGTTGCGAGTCGATCGTTTCCTGCAGTTTGAGCACTTGCGTATCTCGCTCGCGCAGCGCCTCCTCCTGGCTGAGCAGCATGGCCTTCAGCGTTTCGACATCGTCGGGAAGTGGGTTCGCGCGCGTCATGCGGATAGTTTACGCGCCAGCAACGACGTTTACAACGCTGAGGTCGGTTGTGCCGTTCTCGTCGGGTGCCGCCAGTCGATGCCTTCGAGCAGCATCGATAGTTGTGCCGGGCTCAGGCAAATAACGCCACCGTCGGCTTGAGGCCATACGAAGCGCCCCTTCTCGAGTCGCTTCATCAGCAGGCACATGCCATCGCCGCTCCACCACAGCACTTTGAGCAGGTCGCCGCGTTTGCCGCGGAACACGAAGACGTGCCCGCAGAACGGATCCCGTTCAAGCACGGTCTGCACCTTGGCCGCGAGACTGTTGAATCCGGCCCGCATATCGGTGACTCCCGCGGCCAGCCACACTCGGGATCCGGACGGCAGGCCAACGGCGGACGGCAGCATCAGCAGGCTCATCAGGCAAGGCCCCGCACAATCTTGATCAGGGTCGCGATGGGTGTGTCCGCGCTCAAGCGTAGCCGGACGTCGCCACACTCGAGCTCGTAGATGCTGGTGCTGTCTCGCGATGGGCATGCCGGCACTTCCGGTGAAGGCTCAGCCACTGCCACTGGTAGCCAGTTGAGTGCAGGCGCCTCTGACCGCTGAGCGTCGGGCATGCCGAAATCGCCGGCAAGACAATGACGACGCCATTTGAACAGCAGATTGGCGTTGATGTCGTGCTCGCGAGCGATGAGCGTAGCCGAGGCACCCGGCTTGAGCGTCGCCTCGACGATCTGCCGCTTGAACTCGACCGAGAAATTCGGTCGCCTGGACCGTTTGGATTGGTGAGGGCTGTCCACTGTAGCGTCCACCATTCGTTTGGTGGGCACCAAAGTAGCCAAACTCAACAAGTAAATCTACACGGTAATGAAGACGCGCTTACGTTGATCGGGTGGTCGGCAATGTAGGTGAGGACGAAGCGCAAATACGCTTCGGGGCGATCGCATTGACTTGGGCGGTGCATAGGAGGCTGTAATGTAAACTTGCAGCGGCACGCTCTCCGCCGAGTCGGCTCCCGCAAAACAAGTAATCGCGTCGCATTGGAGGACCCGCAAAAGACGGGCACGCCGTCCATCTTCAGCCAACCATCGTTGCACTAACGCGCAACACCTCCTGCCGGTTAAGGACATACGGGATGCCTCGCTGGTGCCGGAGTCCTCACGACGGGGTCTTCAGACAGCCGTGAGCCGCGAATGGCTACCAAATAATGCACGCCGACAAAGTCCGGCGTCCGGGACTGACGGTGCAGGCGCCCATATCACCGGCATTTTCGGTCCAGCCGGTCGAAAGCAGTCACGTAATTCTCGCTGCCGTTAAGCTTGCACCGTTCCGTCTCGCCCTGGAAACCTGGCCAGCACTTGCCGGATCGCTATATCGAACGGTGTGCGGCGGCCTATGCCGAGCGCGTCGAGCCGGTTCGAGGCCAGGTGGCAGTTGTGCGGACGCGGCGTCGCGTCAGCGGGCGTGCGTTGCGGCGTGAGATGCGCATCGAGTTGCAGTGTTTGAGCAAGGCGCACGGCGATCTCATACTTGGTCATCGGCTCGTCGCCCGACCACTGCACGACGCCGCGGATCGCTTCGCCACGGGCGTGCCGCTCGAGCATCTGCCGGATCACGAACGCGACGTCTGGCGTGAACGTGGGGTAACGGATCGCCCATGCATCCATGACGGCGACCTTGCCGTTCGGCAAGGTCGACGCGGCAATCGCCGGCACGAGACTCGTCACCGCGGATTCCGCCCAACTGACGATCGGTCCATACAGCAGCGGTAAACGCAGCACACAGCCGAGACCGGTGGTTTCGGCCAGCGCGCGCTCGCCTTCGAGCTTGCTCCGCCCGTACGCATTGAGCGGCGCTGGCGTGGAATCATGCTGGTAGGGCGGATGAGTGCCGTCGAAGACGTAATCGGTAGAAATCGACAGGATCCATGCACCTCGCCGGTCCGCTGCCGCAGCCAGGGTGCGCACCGCATCGACATTCAATGCACGGGCAAGCGCCGGATCGTGCTCGCACACATCCGGCCGGCGTTCCGCTGCCGCAATCACGAGCGCGTCCGGCGCTTCGCGCTCGACGAAGTCCGCGACTGCCCGCGCGTCGCGAATGTCGAGCGCGACCGTGTTCGGGCCTGGGCGGCTGAACGCGGTGGCAATGACGTGCCAGCCGGCCTGCGACGCCAGTTCTTCGATGAGAGCGCGGCCTAGCAACCCGGAAGCGCCAATGACGGCAATTTTGAACATGGGCGAACTCGCTTAGTGGGGCGCGCCGCTGGGCACGCCCGTAACCGTATAGCCGACCTCGTCGACCACGGTCTTCAACAGGCTAACGTCAACCGGTTGCGCCGATTCGACCGTCACACGCCCGGATACCAGATCGACCTCTACCTGCGCGCTCGGGAGCTGTGCGCGGATCGCATTCGTGACTGCGACTACGCAATGCTGGCAGCTCATGCCTTCTACCTTAAATTCGATCGTCATGGAAAACCGCCTCGGAAAAATGGGGGACGTTGAATAGTTGAATTATGCCTGCCGACCCGTATCTGAGTAGCGGGCCTTCCCATCATGGGAAGGTGTACGATCGACGCACTCACAGGGGTAACAAATCATGAACATCGGTGAAGCGGCTCGCGCGTCAGGCGTCACGGCGAAAATGATTCGCTACTACGAAAGTGTCGGGCTGCTGGCGGCGAAAGCGAGAACCAGCGCCGGCTATCGCGTTTACGGTCCGCAAGAGGTTCATTCGCTGCGTTTCATCCGCCAGGCGCGCCGGCTCGGCTTTCTGGTCGAGGACATTCGAAGGCTATTGGCGCTGTGGCACGACCGCTCGCGCGCGAGTGCCGAAGTGAAGGCTATTGCGCTGGAACATGTCTCGGAGCTTGATCGCCGTATCGCCGAACTGACCGATATGCGCGACACATTGGCACATCTCGCCAATCATTGCCACGGCGACGAACGCCCCGATTGCCCAATTATCGAGCGACTTGCCGATGCGACTGTGGCCACGGTAGAAGGTTGTCATCTCAGTTAATGCAATTCCACGCATATCGAACGCAAATTGAACCGAACGCAGTGCCACCCGAAGGGTTGCACATAAATAGTGCATAAAATTTGGCGGTTGCGCCGATCGCTCGCCGAAAGTGATCTGGATCCATGGAGAATCAAGGAGTTAGCAGCACCACCGGCGTGCACCATTCCAAAACGGAATGCACATCATGCGAGCATTTCACTAGGCAGGTTGCACCATAAGGCTATAATTCGGGTTAACCCGTTAGCGGGAAATCCCTGATGCTAAATCACCGGGGATTCGATCTGATCCTTGGAGAACATCATGTTTGCATACCTTGTTGAAAAGCTGAGCACGTGGTTTGAAACTGCGGAACGTAGCCGTCGTGAAGCCTACCTGGCGTCATCGTCGGATATCGTTCAGCTCGAGCAGCGCATCCGCTCGCTGGAAACCAACGGCTACTCGCTGTAAGTTTTCACTGCGTCAAGTTTGGCCCGGCAGCGCATATTGCGCAGCCATCGTAGGACAGTGTCGAGCCCCGTACAGACGGGGCTTTGTCACATCTGAATCCAACGTTTCGTGGCGGCGGCGCCGTATGGCTACTCGCGGCGAATATCCTCTAGCCTGATAACCAACGCCGCGGTAAGGTAAAGCGTTTTCCGCATAATCCGGCAACTCAAATCCGCACCGGTCCGCCCATGCATCCTGTCCGCTCGCTGAAATCCCTTCTGGTTGTCGCCGTGGCCGCCGCGCTGGCAACGGCTCTCGCCATGTCGAGCGCTTTGGCCGCGTCGAGCAGCGTACGTAAGCCGGTGATCCTCGACTCGCAAAACGGCATTAGCGACGGTCAGAGCGGAACCATATTGCAGACCGCGCCGCTCTCGCGACAACCGATTGTCGAGGCGCAGCCTATCGCGACGCCTACCGAGTTGACGCCCAATTCGGCGATGCCGTTCGTTATCGCGCCGTACATCCAATTGCCTGTCGGTGGTGGCGTGGCACCGCAGTTGCAACTCCGCCCGGCGCCTCGTTCGCAATAAGCGCCTTTGGCGCGCGACCTCGGCCGTTCGCTTCCATTCCATTGATGTTTCGAGCGGCTCGGCTCGCTCCAGCCGGCTGAGTACCGCTTGCCTTCTTCCGCTCGTGCGCCTGGCATACGGCGCGCGCCATTGGGGTTTGGGCGCATGGCGTGGGCGAAACCGTCCGACGACAATCGTTGCACGGTCCAGCGCCGGGGCATCGGCCATGCATATCAGACGGCGTGAATGAAAAACAGAACAAGGAGACATCAAATGCCTACTCACCGGATGTGGCAGACCATCGGCGCTTTCGCCACGCTGATTGCGCTTGCGGCGCTACCCGGCGTTTCGCTCGCCCGGGACACCCCGGAAAAGCCCACGCTGACGATGGCGGTCGGTGGTTTGCCGGGTCTCTACTATTTACCGGTGCTTGCCGCGCAACAATTGGGTTACTTCAAGGACGAGGGCCTCGACGTTACCCTCGAGGATTTCGCCGGCGGATCGAAAGCGCTGGAAGCGGTGGTGGGCGGCAGCGCCGACGTGGGCGCCGGCGCATTCGAGCACACGCTGTTCATGCAGGCAAAGGGGCAGCGCTACCGGGCGTTCGTTCTGATGGGCCGCGCGCCGCAGATCGTCGTCGCCGTGCTGAAGTCAAGGGCCGATCAGATCAAGACGCTGGCGGACTTCAAAGGAGCGAAAGTCGGGGTGAGCGCGCCGGGTTCATCCACCGATCTCGTGCTCACCGTGGCGCTGCGCAAGGCAGGCGTCCAACGCAACGAGATCTCCGCGATTGGCGTCGGCAGCGGCGCAACGGTACTGGCCGCGGTGAGCGGCGGCCAGATCGACGCGCTTTCCAACGTCGATCCGATGATGACCAAGCTCACGCGCAGCGGCGCTGTCAAGGTTCTGGTCGATACGCGCACGGTGAAAGGCACGCAGGAGGTGTTCGGCGGAACTATGCCCGCCGCGACGCTCTATGCCTCGGAGAATTTCATCCAGAAGTATCCGAAGACGACGCAGGCGCTCGCAAATGCGATCGTGCGCGCGGACCACTGGCTGCAGACCGCGAGCGACGCGGATCTGCTGAAGATGGTGCCCCCGGCGTATCTGCTCAACGACTCGGCGCTCTATGTGGAAGCCTTTCACAACGTGCGCGACGCCTATTCGCCGGACGGCCTGATGCCGGCCGACGGTCCGGCGACTTCATTGCGTGCGTTGGCGTCGTTCGACAATCGGCTCGATCCGAAGAAGATCGATCTGAATACGACGTATACCAACGACTTCGCTCGTAAGGCAGCGGCGCAACTCAAGTAAAGCGGAGCGATGGCATGTAAGCGGGCGGCCGCGCGCGAAATGGGCCGGGACTGCGTGCACGTACGCGCGAGCGTCACATGGCGCGGTCCGCGGCGCTAGGCTTTGTTGCTGAGCGAATGCGATCACGGCCGTCACCCGCTCAAACCACGCGGTCCATTCCCGCGTTCGGCAACTGATCCGCAGCAAACTCAATCGCCGCGATATTCCACCTTGAACTGCGCTGCGTTGTCCTCGCCGAGCGCTTTCACCAGCCAGGGCATCTGGTCTTTGAGCGTTTTCGCGAGCGTATACGGCGGATTCAGGATGAACATGCCGCTACCGAACAATCCAAAGCCGTCTGTCGGCGGATTGCTGACGGTCAGGCTCACATGCAGCCAGTTGCGTTCCTGCAGCTTTTTCAACTGATCGGGAAAGCGCTGCGACTCCTGGCGCCTCACCTGCGGATACCAGACCGCATACGTGCCGGTCGGGAAGCGCTTGAGGCTCTCTTCCAGGCAGCGAAGCGTGCGGGTGTAATCGCGTTTGTCCTCGTACGACGGATCGAGCAGCACCAGCGCGCGGCGCGGCGCTGGCGGCAGCAACGCGAGGATGCCGTCGAAGCCATCGCCCGCATAAAGCATTGCGCGGCGACCCGCGTCGCGGAAGTTATGGCGCAGCACGTCGATTTCGGTGGTGTGCAATTCGAAGAGACGCATGCGGTCCTGCTCGCGTAGCTGCCGCCAGGCGATATACGGCGAGCCCGGATAGAAGCGCAACTGGCCGTCCGGATTGAGCGCGCTCACTTCGTCGACGTAATCGGCGAATAGCGGCGGCAGATCATTACGCCCCCAAAGCTTGGCGATGCCGGTCTGGAACTCGCCGGTTTTGGTCGCGTAGCCTTCCTTCAGCGAGTAGACGCCGGCGCCCGCGTGCGTGTCGATATACCAATAGGCTTTGTCCTTCTGGCCAAGGTAGCGCAATAGTTGCAAGACGACGGCGTGTTTTAGAACATCGGCGTGATTGCCTGCATGAAAGGCGTGGCGATAGCTGAGCATGATGACGAGGCGCTGAAAGAGGGCGGCCGGTCTGAAGCGATCCGGCGATGCGGGTGCAGTGCGGCAGCATGGCTGATGTGCCGCGCGACCGCGTATTGTACGCGACGCCGCATCGCGACTTGCGGCGAGTTCGCGCGGCATGGCCGCGATGGCGCCCGAGCTCACACGTGTCACACGGTTCGGCGCGAGTCTGCTCAGTCGTGGGCGTCGCCGATGATCTCCTCGATACGCTGCTTGATCTCCGGTGTGATTTGCTCGGCCACGTCGGCGGATTTCATGTTCTCGCCGATCTGCTCAACCCGCGACGCGCCCGTGATCACCGTGCTGACATGCGGATTCTTCAGAATCCATGCGATTGCCAACTGGCCGACCGTGCAGCCCAGGTCGTCGGCCACTTCGCCGAGCTTGCCGACCACGTTGTTCTTGCCCGCGTCGGTGACCTGCTTGCGCAGCCAGTCGTAGCCTTGCAATTGCGCGCGGCTGTCGGCGGGCACGCCGTCGCGGTATTTGCCAGTGAGCAGGCCGGACGCAAGCGGGCTCCATGTGGTGAGCCCAAGCCCGATATCTTCGTAAAGCCGCTTATATTCCTGCTCGACGCGCTTGCGATGGAACAGGTTGTACTGCGGCTGCTCCATGACAGGCTTGTGCAAATGGTGCCGCCCCGCAATTTCATAAGCGGCGCGGATTTCATCGGCGCTCCATTCCGACGTACCCCAGTACAGCGCCTTGCCGCGCGTGATCATGTCGCTCATCGCCCAAACGGTTTCCTCGACCGGCGTATTCGGGTCGGGACGATGACAGAACACCAGATCGACATAGTCGAGTTGCAGACGTTTGAGCGACGAGTCGATCGCGTTCAGCAGATATTTGCGGTTCAGCGTGTGGTACTGGTTCGGCGCTTCGGCGAGGCCCCAGAAGAATTTCGTCGACACCACATAGCTCACGCGCGGCCACGCCAGTTCCTTCAGCGCCTGGCCCATGATTTCCTCGGATTTCCCGCCAGCGTACACCTCGGCGTTGTCAAAGAAATTGACTCCCGCGTCACGCGCCGCAGCGAGCGACTCACGCGCCGCGCGATGATCGACCTGGTTGCCGTAGGTGACCCACGAGCCGATGGACAGTTCGCTGACTTGCAGGCCGGAGCGGCCCAGACGTCGATAATTCATGCATGTCTCCTTGATGGTGAGGCAACCGGAATCCCGCGGAAAGCAGCCAGTCTAAAGAGAAAAGTTTGAATGTGCTTTTTACCGCTGGACTTCACACGCTTCATGCACAATAGCAGCGTTGGCCGCGGTGCGGCAGTCAGCCGAACGGCCTATGCCGGTTGGCTGACTTCACGACGCTCGCGGCCCGTGGTCTCATTGCTCATCAATTGCATGGAGGTTCTGCATGTCCTCACCGAACACGAATCTGAATGGCAAGGTCGCGGTGGTTACCGGCGCTGCAAGCGGCATCGGCAAGCAGATCGCGCTGACACTTTCCGCCGCGGGTGCGGCGGTCGCGATCGCCGACCTGAACCAGGACGGGGCGAACGCCGTCGCTGAGGAAATCAGGAAGGGCGGCGGCAAGGCAATCGGCGTGGCAATGGACGTCACGAACGAAGACGCCGTCAACCAGGGCATCGACAAGGTTGCCGCAGAACTCGGCTCGGTCGACATTCTGATTTCCAACGCCGGCATCCAGATCGTCAATCCCATCGAGAACTACTCTTTCTCCGACTGGAAGAAGATGCAGGCGATCCACGTGGACGGCGCGTTCCTCACCACCAAGGCGGCGCTCAAGCACATGTACAAGGACGATCGCGGCGGCATCGTGATCTACATGGGTTCGGTCCATTCGCACGAAGCGTCGCCGCTGAAGTCCGCTTACGTGACGGCCAAGCATGCGCTGCTGGGACTCTCGCGTGTCCTGGCCAAGGAAGGCGCGAAGCATAACGTGCGCTCGCACGTGGTGTGTCCGGGTTTCGTGCGCACGCCGCTCGTCGATAAACAGATTCCCGAGCAGTCCAAGGAACTTGGCATCAGCGAGGAAGAAGTGGTCAAGCGCGTGATGCTCGGTGGCACGGTCGACGGCATCTTCACCACGGTGGAAGACGTCGCGCAGACGGTGTTGTTTCTGTCCACCTTCCCAACGGCCGCACTGACCGGCCAGTCCTTTATTGTGAGCCACGGCTGGTACATGCAATAAGGAGGCGCCCGTGGCGCAACGCAATCTCAAACGGGCGCGCGTTAGCGCGTCCGGCGACGGGAATGGCGAAGGAGCAGGCTCGGCGCCCGCCGCCCAGCCTGCGCAGCCGCTTCAATTGCCCAACTACGAAACCGTCGCGTTGGTGCTGCAAGGCGGCGGCGCATTGGGCGCGTATCAGGCCGGCGTCTATCAGGGGCTTTTCGAAGCCGGCATCGAGCCGAACTGGCTTGCGGGCATTTCGATCGGCGCGTTGAATACCGCGATCATTGCCGGCAATCCGCCGGAAAAACGGGTTGAACGCCTGCTGCAATTCTGGGAGACGATCTGCCAACCGGCTTTCGGACTGCCGTTGCCCGCCTTTGTCGAGCACGCGTTCTTTAATTCGAGCGACGCCATACGCAAGGCTTTCACGGCAACACAGGCAATCGGCGCGATCGTCGAAGGGCAGAAGGGTTTTTTTGTTCCGCGTTTTCCGCCGCCGTTGCCGACGGTCTCCGGACCGCCGCAACTCGCGAGCTACTACGACACCGCGCCGCTAAAAGCGACGCTCGAGGCGCTCTGCGATTTCGACCGGATCAATTCGCGTGAAATGCGGGTGTCGGTAGGGGCGGTCAATTGCGGCACCGGCAATTTCGCGTATTTCGACAACACGCACACCACGCTGAAACCGGAACATTTCATGGCGTCGGGCGCGTTGCCACCGGGCTTCGCGGCGGTGGAAATCGACGGCCAGTACTACTGGGACGGCGGCCTAATGTCGAATACGCCGCTCTACGAGGTGATCCAGTCCACGCCGCGCCGCGACACGCTCGCGTTCCAGGTCGATCTGTGGAGCGCGATAGGTCCGGTGCCGGATAGCATCACCGACGTTCAGGGGCGCATGAAGGACATCCAGTATTCGAGCCGCACGCGTCTCGTGACCGATATGCTGCAACGCTCGCAGCGTTTCCGGCATGTGTTGCGCGAGGTGCTCGATCGGGTGCCGTCCGAGCAGCGTGACGACCCATGGTGCAAGCTGGCCGAAGATCTGTCGTGTTCGAAGCGCTACAACGTGCTGCATCTCATCTACCGGCACAAGGAATACGAAGGGCACTACAAGGACTTCCAGTTCGGTCTGTCGACCATGCGCGAACACTGGCAAAGCGGTCTGGAAGACATTCGTCATTCCCTTTCACAGCCCGATTGGCTCGATATGCCGGATAACGATGCGGGCTTTGTCACGCACGATATTCATCGGGATTCGCGCTGAACGAACGGCAGGTTAATCAAGCAAGCAGCAACTGGCGAGCAAGTAACTCGCCGCCAATAAAAAACGGCGCCTTCGA
This sequence comes from Paraburkholderia sp. DD10, assembly GCF_049177125.1. NCBI lineage: Bacteria > Pseudomonadati > Pseudomonadota > Betaproteobacteria > Burkholderiales > Burkholderiaceae > Paraburkholderia > Paraburkholderia sp. DD10. Next base: position 488,078 of record NZ_CP185393.1, read on the forward strand.
AAAAGGCGCCGTTTGGTTCCGAGACAGTTCCGGCAAAAACGCGAGCAATGGTCCCTCGCGTTCTGCTTTGAAGCGCCTTACTTTAATACGTGAGCAATCGCGTTAGTCACCACGTCGAGATTGCGCGTGTTCAGCGCAGCCACGCAGATGCGGCCCGTGCTCACGGCATAGATGCCGAACTCTTCGCGCAGACGGTCCACTTGCGGCGCGGTCAGGCCCGAATACGAGAACATGCCGCGTTGCGCGTTCACGAAGCTGAAGTCGCGATCCACGCCGCTTGCCTTCAGGCGTTCGACCAGACCGTTGCGCATGGCGCGGATACGGTCGCGCATTTCGCCCAGTTCCATTTCCCACGTTGCACGCAGTTCGGGCGAGGCCAACACCGCCGCGACCACCGAGCCGCCGTGTGTAGGCGGGTTCGAATAGTTGGTGCGGATCACGCGCTTCAGTTGCGACAGCACGCGGACAGCTTCTTCCTTGCTGGCCGTGATGATCGACAGTGCGCCGACGCGCTCGCCGTACAGCGAGAACGACTTCGAGAACGACGACGACACGAACACGTTCAGTTCCGATGCCGCGAACAGGCGTACCGCCGCGGCGTCCGCTTCGATGTTGTCGCCGAAGCCTTGGTACGCGATGTCGAGGAACGGCACCAGATTGCGCGCCTTGACGACTTCCACGACCTGCTTCCATTGATCCACCGTCAGGTCCACGCCCGTCGGATTGTGGCAGCACGCGTGCAGCACGACGACGGTGCCGGCGGCGTAGCTATTCAATGCGCTGAGCATGCCTTCGAAGTTCACGCCGTGGGTGCGCGCGTCGTAGTACGGGTAGGACACGACCTCGAAGCCGGCGCTTTCGAACAGCGCGCGATGGTTTTCCCAGCTCGGATCGCTGATGGCGACCTTGCCGTTCGGGTTCAGGCGCTTCAGGAAGTCTGCGCCGATTTTCAGCGCGCCCGTGCCGCCCAGTGCTTGCGCCGTCACGACGCGGCCCGCTGCGATCAACGGCGAGTCGTTGCCGAGCAGCAGCTTTTGCACGGCGGCGTCGTAGGCCGCGATGCCTTCGATCGGCAAATACCCGCGCGGCAGCGCGGCTTCGACGCGAGCCTTTTCGGCTTCACGCACGGCGCGCAGCAGCGGAATCTTGCCTTCTTCGTTGAAGTACACGCCGACGCCAAGATTGACCTTGGTGGCGCGCGCATCGGCGTTGAAGGCTTCGTTCAGGCCCAGAATCGGGTCGCGGGGAGCAAGTTCGACGGCGGAGAACAGAGACATGGTGGGTGGGCAGCAGTAGTGAAAAGAGGGCGGCTTCGAGCGCGGGCGGTCCCGGACAGGCAGGGGACGGCAACGAGCGAGCGCAGCTTCGCATTGTAACGAATCCGCGAACGTTTTTTGGGCCGAGAACTCGATCAGAGCGGATTATTTGCTTGAAAAACAGGCATTCCGGCGTCATCTGGTTACAAGAATTCGCGCGAAAGATGCCCGCCGACCGGCGCGCCGCAGACGCGCGTCGCGCTCGATCACACACGACAGGGTGCAAGAAATCAGCCGCCAACTCGAGGCGCGAATCCGCCCCTCAAAGCGCCTCGAAACCTACGCCGACCCGCTCAGCTCACGATCCCGCAACCCGTTAGAATAGTCCTTTGCCTAAGGCACGGTACCGCCCCACATGTCCGAACAACATCTGACCGAAGCCGGGGATACGCTCGACGAATCGAAATTCGTCACGTTCGACGGCTCGCCGTTCCAGCTGTATCAACCCTATCCGCCCGCCGGCGACCAGCCGACCGCGATCGAGACGCTCGTCGAGGGCGTCGAGGACGGCCTCGCGTTCCAGACGCTGCTCGGCGTGACCGGCTCAGGCAAGACTTTCACAATGGCGAACACCATCGCGCGGCTCGGCCGCCCGGCGATGGTGTTCGCGCCGAACAAGACGCTGGCCGCGCAGCTCTACTCGGAGTTTCGCGAGTTCTTTCCGCGCAACGCGGTCGAGTACTTCGTCTCGTACTACGACTACTACCAGCCGGAAGCGTACGTGCCGCAGCGCGACCTGTTCATCGAGAAGGATTCGTCGATCAACGAGCACATCGAGCAGATGCGGCTGTCGGCCACCAAGAGCCTGATGGAGCGGCGCGACGTGGTGATCGTCGGCACGGTGTCGGCCATCTACGGTATCGGCAATCCGTCCGAATATCACAAGATGATCCTGACGCTGCGCACCGGCGACAGGCTCGGCCAGCGCGACATCATCGCGCGGCTGATCGCCATGCAGTACAACCGCAACGAAGCGGACTTCCAGCGCGGTTCGTTCCGGGTGCGCGGCGACACGATCGATATTTTCCCGGCCGAACACGCGGAAATGGCGGTCCGCGTCGAATTGTTCGACGACGAAGTCGAAACGCTGCAGCTATTCGACCCGCTCACCGGCCGCGTGCGCCAGAAGATTCCGCGCTTTACCGTCTATCCGTCGTCGCACTATGTGACGCCGCGCGACACCGTGATCCGCGCCGTCGAAACGATCAAGAACGAACTTCGCGAACGGCTCGAATTCTTCTATAGCCAAGGCAAGCTGGTCGAAGCGCAGCGGCTCGAGCAGCGCACCCGCTTCGATCTGGAAATGCTGCAGGAACTCGGTTTCTGCAAGGGCATCGAGAATTACTCGCGGCACTTCTCGGGCGCGGCGCCCGGCGAGCCGCCGCCCACGCTGGTCGACTACCTGCCGCCGGACGCGATCATGCTGCTCGACGAATCGCACGTGCTGATCGGCCAGCTGAACGGCATGTACAACGGCGACCGCGCGCGCAAGGAGAACCTGGTGGACTACGGCTTCCGCCTGCCGTCCGCGCTCGATAACCGGCCGCTCAAGTTCAACGAGTTCGAGCGCAAGATGCGCCAGGTGGTGTTCGTGTCGGCCACGCCGGCGGACTACGAAAAGAAAACGGCGGGACAGGTCGCCGAGCAGTTGGTGCGTCCTACCGGGCTCGTCGACCCGGAAATCGAGGTGCGGCCGGCGCGTTCCCAGGTCGACGACGTGCTCGCCGAGATCAACGAGCGCGTCAAGGCGGGCGACCGCGTGCTGGTCACGGTGCTGACCAAGCGGATGGCCGAGCAGCTCACGGAGTTTCTGGCCGACCACGGCGTCAAGGTGCGCTATCTGCACAGCGACATCGATACGGTGGAGCGGGTCGAGATCATCCGCGATTTGCGCCTGGGCACCTTCGACGTGCTGGTGGGGATCAACCTGCTGCGTGAAGGGCTGGATATTCCGGAAGTCTCGCTGGTCGCGATTCTCGACGCGGACAAAGAGGGCTTCCTGCGCGCCGAGCGCTCCCTGATCCAGACCATCGGCCGGGCAGCGCGCAACGTGAACGGCAAGGCGATTCTCTACGCGGACAAAGTCACCGACTCGATGCGCCGCGCCATCGACGAAACCGAACGGCGGCGCGCGAAGCAGATCGCGTTCAACCTCGAAAAAGGCATCACGCCGCGCGGGGTGGTGAAGCGCATCCGCGACATTATCGACGGCGTATACAACGTCGATGACGCCCGCGCCGAACTGAAGGAACAGCAAACCCGCGCGAAATTCGAAGACATGTCCGAGAAGCAGCTCGCCAAGGAACTCAAGCGTCTCGAAAAGCAGATGATGGAGCACGCCAGGAATCTCGAGTTCGAAAAGGCCGCGCAGACCCGGGATCAACTGGCCTTGCTGCGCCAACGTGTGTTTGGAGCCAACGTGGGCGATCACGTGTCCGGTGTCGAATAAGCCTCTTCCCGTCTGGGGCGCGGCAACGTGCCGCGTCCCGTCTCGTCCGCCCCGCATCCCGCCATCTCCTTCACACGCGCTTCCTTAAGACGGCCTTAAGACCCTGCTGCCATAAGGCTCTGCGTGCGTTCGTATTTGTTTCCCCTGGCGATCAATGATAAACTCGCCCAATATTGAGAATGGTTCGCATTAACGTTCGTATATGCCATTTGCGTACGGACCATCGCTTCCTTTAAGGACGTGGCCGGTGCATCAGTGCATGCGTAACGCACATTCCAATGGGTTCGGTTCCAGTCAGATAAAAACAAGGAGTTTCAATGCGGATTTCTTCATTTGTGCGCGGCGGCGCCGCAGCGGTGGCTGCGGTAGCGGCTCTCTCGGCAACGGCGGCGGAATACCCGATCGGCAAGCAGCAGATTCGCGACGGCATTGAAATCGCCGCTGTCTACCTGCAGCCGATCACGATGGAACCGGAAGGCATGATGCGCAAGGCGTCGGATTCGGACATCCACCTGGAAGCCGACATTCACGCGGTCAAGCACAATCCGACCGGTTTTGCCGAAGGCGACTGGATGCCGTATCTGCAAGTGCGCTATGAATTGACGAAAGCCGGTTCCAACCAGACGCAGAAGGGCGACCTGATGGCGATGGTCGCCAACGACGGTCCGCACTACGGCGACAACGTCAAGCTGCAAGGCCCGGGCAAGTACCACCTGAAGATGATCGTCGAAGCGCCGATGCAAACCGGCCACATGGCCTTCGGCCGTCACGTCGACAAGGAAACCGGCGTGGGTCCGTGGTTCAAGCCGATCACGCTCGAATACGATTTCACCTTCGCCGGCATCGGCAAGAAGGGCGGTTACTGATCGCAGCGGGTCATCGCGCCTCGTCAAGCGTCGTCGCATGGCGGGGCGTGAGTGAATGAATGCAGCAGGCGGCGGGCGAACGTTGAGTCCTCGCGCGCCGCGTTTCCCGGAAAGGCTAATGAGAATGAACCGAAAGATCGCGATCCTCGCCACCACGGCTTTGCTGGCGGGTGCGGTCCACGCCGCGGATCTGCCGACCTTCAAGCTGGAAATGAACGACGGCAAGCTGACGCCGGCGCGCATCGAGGTGCCGGCGGGGCAGCGTATCAAGATCGAAGTGCGCAACACCGGCAAGGGCGCAGCCGAATTCGAAAGCGTCCAGTTGCGTAAGGAAAAGGTGCTGGCGCCGGGCGCGGAGTCGTTCGTCGTGATCGCGCCGCTCGAGCCGGGCGAATACAAGTTTTTCGACGATTTCCACCAGCAGGCGCAGGGCGTGATCGTCGCGAAGTAACGGATAACGGCCAGGACGCGAGCGCGGGCCTTCCTCGGTTACGCGTTCGCGACAGCAGTAGCGGTAAAGGGTAGACGGGAGGGCTTGATGGGTCAGATTCTATTCATCGTGTGGCGGGAAAGCGTCGAGGCGTTGCTGGTGGTCGGCATCCTGTACGCATGGCTGAAAAATGGCGACGACGACGCGCGCCGCGGTTTGCCGTACCTGTGGGGTGGCGTCGCGGCCGGCTTGATCGCTGCTGTCGCGCTGGGCGCCGCGCTGGTTGGTTTCACGGAAGTGCTCTCCGGAGACGCGCAGGATTATTTCCAGACCGCGATGGTACTGGTCGCGTGCGTGCTGATCGTGCAGATGGTGCTGTGGATGAAGCAGCACGGCCGGTCGCTGAAGCGCGACATGGAACAGTCGCTGCAAAAAAGCCAGCGCGATTCGAACTGGTGGGGCGTCGCGTTGCTGGTCGCCCTCGCGATCGCGCGCGAAGGCAGCGAGACGGTGATCTTCCTGTACGGCCTCGGCTTCGGCCAATCCGGTCACGTGGACGGCGGCCAGATGCTCGCGGTCGTGATCGGCCTCGGTCTCGCCTTCCTCACTTTCTATGTGCTGCAATTGGGCGGCAAGCTCTTCTCGTGGCGGCTCTTTTTCCGCGTCACGGAAATCATGCTGCTGTTCCTCGGCGCTGGTCTTTTCCAGACCGGTGTAGACAAGCTGATCGACAAGGAATTTCTGCCGACGATCGTCGACCAGTTGTGGAATTCGTCTGCGATCCTCGATGATTCGAACACGTTCGGCTCGCTGGTCTCGACGCTCACCGGCTATCGCGCTCACCCGGCGCTAATGAATCTGATTGCCTACGCGGTGTACTGGGCAGTTGTCTATCTGCTGTTGCGTCGTGCAAATCGCAAGCCGGCGCGACAGGCCGCAGGGCGCACGGCATGAGCACGGTCATGACCCGTCCGGGCCGCCTCGCAGCGGCCGGGCAGTGGATGCAGCGCCACGGCGCTGTGATCCGCGGTATTCAGTGGGTCGTGGTGGCGGTGTACGCATTTCTGATCCTGGTGCCCGCGGTCATGCCGCTGCCGGACGACACCTCGCATCTCTGGAACAATCTGACGCTCGCCGCGCAGTTCGTGTTCTGGGGCATTTGGTGGCCGTTCGTGCTGCTCTCGATGGTGATGCTCGGCCGCGTCTGGTGCGGCGTGCTGTGTCCGGAAGGTGCGCTCGCGGAATTCGCCAGCAAATATGGGCGCGGCTGGGCGATTCCACGCTGGATGCGCTGGGGCGGCTGGCCTTTCGTCGCGTTCGGCACCACCACCATCTATGGCCAGATGGTGAGCGTCTACCAGTATCCGAAGGCCGTGCTGCTGGTGCTCGGCGGCTCGACGTTCGCGGCGATCATCATCGGGTTGCTCTACGGACGCGAGAAGCGGGTCTGGTGCAAATATCTCTGCCCCGTCAACGGGGTTTTTTCGCTTCTGGCGCGCCTGGCGCCGTTCCATTACAAAGTCGATGAAGACGCGTGGCGCCGTTCGTACAAGAACGGCGAGCATGGACATCGCGTAATTCCGATCAATTGCGCGCCGTTGGTGCCGTTGCGCAATATGAAGGGTGCGTCGGACTGCCATATGTGCGGTCGCTGCAGCGGGCACCGCGATGCGATTGCGCTGACGTGGCGCGCGCCGTCATCGGAAGTCGTGCAACTCGGCGACAAACAGGCGAACGTGTGGGATACCGTGCTGATCCTGTACGGCCTGCTCGGCATTGCGATCGGCGCGTTTCACTGGACCGCCTCGCGCTGGTTCATCGATCTGAAGATGTTCTTTGCGACCTGGCTGGTCGATCACGACATCACCTGGCCGCTGCAGACCAACGCGCCTTGGTTCCTTTTCACGCATTACCCCGAGCAGAACGACGTATTCTCCTGGCTCGACGGCACGATGGTGATCGGCTACATCCTCGCCACTGCACTGGGGTATGGCACCGCGCTGCTGTTGTTGCTAATGGGCGCGACGCGCATGCTTGGGCGCTTCAATACCGTGCGCCTGCATCATCTGACGCAAGGGCTGATTCCGATCGCGGGCGCCGGCGTCTTTCTTGGGCTCTCGGCAACCACGCTGTCGCTGCTGCGCGCGGAACATGTGTCGTTGTGGTGGGCGTCGGATATGCGTATCGCAATTCTGGCGATTGCCAACGTCTGGAGCGCATGGCTTGTCTGGCGCGTCACGCGTCGCTATAGCGAACAGTTCTTTCCGCGTAGCCTCGCGATGGCGTGGTTCGTCGCGGCGCTGGCTGTTGTCGACAGCGCCTGGTGGCTGATGTTCTGGGGCTGGGCGTCGAAATAAGTCTGAACGTTTCAACGCGCATGCCTTGGGTCTCGGCATTACCTGCGCCTTAGCAAACAAAAAGCCGTGGAGATGACAACATCCCACGGCTTTTCTTTTCTACATGTGCGATACGCGGCGTTTTCGCGTATCCGCATTGGTTGAGAACCAAAAAAGCGGCCTGGCTGGCTGCGACGGCTGGCTTGGTGTCTGCACGAAGGGGTCTAGTTCTCACGTGCAAGCCGTCGTGGCTGGCTACTGCCTAACACCTCTCGAAGAGGTGGTCCCCACAATACCCGGTACTTACTCTATTCTTTCGTTACTTCGTCAGGATCAGCTTGCCGAGACGCGTGGCGCGCAGCTGATAGGTTTCGCCGTTATGCACGATGCTGACGTGACTATGTCCTTGCAGCAAAGCGTCGCTGCGCACGGCTCGTTCCGACTTCTCGCCTGAACCGTTTGCGCGTTCGGCAGCGGGCTTCGCTGCGGTTACCGTCGCCGCTGGTGCTTTCGGACGGCTGGTTAGCGCGGCCGCCGGGCGGCGCAGACTGAGCGTGGAAGAACGGTTGAGATCGGTCATTCGTTTTTGGCTGTTCGTCGATTCGATGGATGAATTCTAAATGATAACTATTCCTATTTACAAGGAAGAGAAATTCATCGGATTCGACTTTCGATAGTTAGACAAACAGAATGAGCGAGAAGAGGATATCGGCCATCGCGATCGTGGCGCGTCGATGCACAGCAGGCACTAGCATGCGGCGACCGCCGAGCGCGACTCAATGAAGGGGGCCGGGCTCCTGCTTCGTCTGCATGTACTGGCGAATCAACCGTACTGTATCGATGTCGTTCTCGCGATACGCCGACTTCACGATTTCCTGCGTCTGCACCGCGTCCTGATCGTCGGACACGGGAAGTGTGGTGGCGTACTCGAACCGCAGGAAGAGTTGCAGTTCGTCCGGCTGCTCAATGGTCATCGTCAGCGACCCGCCCACGTGGTCTGCGGTCGGCAGGATGTCGTAGCGCACGCTCTGGCTGTCCTGCAGCGTGACGCGGTCACGCACGGTGGCCTGGCCGTAGTGCAGTTCACGTTCAAGTACGTTGCCGTCGCGCGAAAGAATCGTGCAGCTGTCGAGTCCGATCACGAATAGTTGCGGCTGCTCGGCGCGCAACACGAGCCCCTCCCACAGCTGCTCGCGGGTCATCGAGTCGACGAAGGGATTCAACGGGTCGTTGATCTGGATGAGGTGTTCGAAATTCAAAGACGGCTTCCTATCAAAGCGTTGCAATACATATGGCTAGTGCGGTGTCACGCGACAGCGAGGCCCGAGCGGATCGTGATCGAATGCGTGAGGATCTTGTGAACCGGGCACGCATTGGCAATTTGCAAAAGCCGTTCCCGCTGCTCGTCGGACAGGTCACCCTCGAGCACGATCTGACGATCGATGGACGTGCCCGCTTCGCCGGTTTCGATGGCGAGCGTCACGCGCACGTCGGCGAGCGGCCAGCCCTTGCGTTGAGCGTACATCTTCAGCGTGATCGACGTGCAGGCGCCGAGGCTCGAGAGCAGCAGCGAAACAGGCGTCGGCCCGCGATCACCACCGCCGAGCGATTCGGGTTCATCGGCAAGCCACGTGTGTTTGCCGTCGTCGAAAAGTACCTGGAAATTCGTCGAACCGATGTGGGCGGTGACGTTGGGTTCGGCCATGCGCGCTCCTGAATAGGGACGGAAATCGCCGCGCGATACGGCACGTTGTGATTAAACGGCGCGGCGCGCGGCATGAATTGCTATTGTGAACGAATTTACCGGCGTTCGCGCCGTGGCTCACGGGCGGGTGGCAGGTTGGCGCCGAGCTGTCAGCCTCTCATCAATGCGTGATCGCGCCCATGCGCCCCGCCTGGTAGTCGACGACGGCCTGGCGGATCTCGTCTTCCGTGTTCATCACGAACGGGCCGTAGCGCACAACCGGTTCCTTCAGTGGCACGCCCCCCAGGAGCAGCACTTCGAGCGGCTCGGCGCCGGCCGTGAGCGTGACGGTCTCGCCGTCGTTCTGAAACACGACCATTTGCCGCGCGCCGATTTCCTGGCGTGCTTCGCCTTCGCCGTAGAGGCCCTTGCCGGACAAGCTGTAGGCGAACACGCGATAGTCGGCCGGCACCGGCTGCCGGATCGTTGCGCCGGGCTGCAGCGAGAAATGCTGATACAGGATCGGCGTGCGCGTTTCGATCGCGGCTTTCACGCCGAGCGCTTCGCCGGCGATCACTTTGACTCGCACCTTGCCGTCCGCCGAAGTCGCAACCGGAATGCTCGACGACGGCATGTCCTGGTAGCGCGGCGCGATCATCTTGTCGCGACGCGGCAGGTTCACCCAGAGTTGCAAGCCGTGCACGCGCCCGCCGGTGCGCACGAACGACGGGTCCGGCATCTCGCTGTGCACGACGCCCGCGCCCGCGGTCATCCATTGCACATCGCCGGCATGGAGCGTGCCCGAATGGCCCGCCGAATCCTTATGGCCGAACTGGCCCTCCAGCACATAAGTGACCGTCTCGAAGCCGCGGTGCGGATGGTCCGGCGCCCCCTTGGCTTCGCCCGGCGCGTAATCGATCGGCCCCATTTCGTCGAGCAGCAGGAACGGATCGAAATCCATCAGCATGCGGGTCGGGAACGGACGGTGGACGATGAAGCCCCCGCCCTCGGTCGTGCGAACGGCCGGATACGTCCGTTCGATCGTGCGTGTCGTGCTCATCAAATGTCACCTCGAAAAATGGGAATAGCGCTATTTTTGAAACATGGAGCTATTATAGGGACCGTTTTTAGGGGTGCCAGCCGCCGTCATGCAATTGATTGTTCTATTAATGGAACGATGAGATGAAGATCGATTCACACAACCTGAATGACCTGATGTACTTCTCCCAGGTCGTCGAACACGGTGGTTTTTCCGCCGCCGAGCGCGTGCTGGGGATCTCCAAGTCACGCCTATCGCGCCGGCTGACCGAACTTGAGGCGTCGTTGGGCGTGCGTCTGTTACAGCGTTCCACACGCAAGCTGGCGCTGACCGAAGCCGGCCAGCTCTTCTATCAGCACTGTCAGGCGATGCTGAGCGAGGCGCAAGCAGCCGTCAACGTCGTGCAGCAATTGCGCTCGTCGCCGCGCGGCACGGTGCGGGTGAGCGTGCCGGTCACGGTTTCGCAGACCATCCTGTCGCAAATCCTGCCCGAATTCATGCACCGCTTTCCGGAAGTACGCGTGGTGATGCGAGTGACGAACCGCGTGATCGACCTGTTCGAGGATTCGATCGATGTCGCGCTGCGCGTGCGTTCCGATCCGCCCGAAAGCGCGAACATCGTGGTGCGGCCGTTGTGGCGTACGCAGCAGATGCTGGTGGGCGCCCCGAGCCTGTTGCAGCAGAATGCGCCGCCGCTGTTGCCGGCCGATCTCAATCGTTTTGAAACCCTCGACGTGCCGACCGGCGACGGACGCCACGTCTACAACCTGATCGCGCCGGACGGCACACGTCATGCGCATGAACACGAGCCGCGTCTCGTGACCGCCGATCTGATGACGATACGTGAGGCGGTGCTGGCCGGCGTCGGCATCGCCGCGCTGCCGGAGATGATGTACGGCGCATCGTTGCGTGCGGGGCAATTGTCGCCCGTGATGCCGGGCTGGACTTTCCCGACGCCGCAGTTGTACGCGGTATTCGTCTCGCGGCAGGGGATGGTGCCGGCCGTGCGTGCTTTTGTCGATTATCTGGTCGAGATGCTCGATCCGGACGACGGCAAGCACGTCACGGGTGAGTGTCCGGTAAGAGAGGAGAAAAACGCCGCGGCACAGCCGGCGCTCGCGGTTACCTCATAGCCCGCTAAGCCTTCGAGCATCGCTTTTAGCATTTAAGCGCGGCTTGTCATGAGTACTTTCAATGGCGCTTTGCTTGAACGCTTGCGGTCACAGGCCTATAGTGAAATCCCTTCGCTAAGGAGTCTCTTATGCGGAAACTCATGGCCGCTATCATAGCGGGCCTGATAGGGCTGACCGCGCTGTCCGTGTTGAACACGGCTGTCGCATGCGATGATTCGAGCTATCGGTCCTCGACTAATGGCAAATGATCCCGCCGCCCGAAGGCGCCGAGTGCGCACAAAAAAAGGCCTTCATCTGACGATGAAGGCCTTTTACTTTTAGCCCCTGTTTTAAGGGATTTTCTGCAAGGTGAGCGCTACTTCCTCGCTTACTTTCCTTTCGGCTGCGTAACGAAACCAATCTTGGTGAGGCCGCCGGCTTGCGCCGCCGACATCACTTCGGCCACTTTCTCATACGGCACTTTACGATCCGCATCCAGATGGAGTTCAGGTTGCGGGTTCGCTTGCGCGGCCTCTGCAATTTTCACGCGCAACGCCGCGTCGTCGACCTTCCTGTCGTTCCACAACACATTGCCGTCCGCGTCGACGGCGACCGTTACCTGTGCGGGCTTGGTGTCTTCCTTCTGACTGCTGGCATGCGGCAGATCGATTTTGACCGCGTGACGGATCACCGGAATCGTCACCATGAACACGATCAGGAGAACCAGCATCACGTCGACGAGCGGCGTCATGTTGATTTCATTCATCAAGCCGTCGTCATCGTCGCCGGCGAAAGGGCTCATTGCCATCGGAATGCCTCGTCGATCAGTTGGCGCGCGTGGCGAGGCGCAGACCGTCGCCACGTCGCGACGACGACAGGCGCGCGCCCGTCACGAAGAATGCGTGCAGGCCGTGTGCGAAGCGGCTCAGCTTGGCGACGATCGCCTTGTTGGCACGCGTCAAGGCGTTGTAGCCGAGCACCGCCGGAATCGCGACGAACAGACCGAATGCGGTCATGATGAGCGCTTCGCCGACCGGCCCCGCCACCTGATCGATCGACGACTGGCCGCTCGCGCCGATCGCCAGCAGCGCGTGATAGATACCCCACACCGTGCCGAACAGGCCGACGAACGGCGCCGTGCTGCCGATGGAAGCGAGAATCGCGAGACCGCTTTGCATGCGCGCGACGCTTTCATCCATCGTGTCTTTCAGGCAGCGCGTGACCCAGTCCGACACGTCCATGCGATCGTGCAGATGCGGCTGCGTTTGATGATGGTGGTCGGCTGCCTCCTGGCCCGACAGCGCCAGCGCGAGGAACGGATTGTCCTGCGGCGTCGACGAACCGGCGCCGAGCTTCTTCACGCCGTCGGCGAGATCGTCCGAGTGCCAGAACGCCTGCTCGGCGTTCTTCGTGAGACGGTTCAGACGCATCACGTTCCAGCCCTTGATGACGATCACGCTCCACGACAGCACCGACATGATCAACAGCGCGAGCGCGATGCCGCGCGTCACGAAATCCCCTTGCGCCCACACGTGCGCCAATCCGTAGTTTTGCATTGCCATTCCTTTTTTGAAATCTGCTTCAATCGTTCAGATTGAAGTCGTAAGGCTGAGTGTACGCAGCGCGAATTGGCTGGCCGTTCTCGAGATAAGGCTTGCAGGCGCTCGCGTGCACGGCGGCGAGCGCGGCGTCGTCGAGACGGCTGAAGCCGCTGCTCTTTTTCAGTTCGATGTTTTCGAGCTTGCCGGTCAGGCCGACCACGAACTTCACATACGCGGTGCCCGTTTCGCCGCGGCGCTTCGAGAGCGACGGATAGTCGGGCTTGGCGATGTTGCAGTCGAGGTGCGAGACGTTCTTCGGCGCGGTGATTTCCATCGTCTGGCGCGAGATTGCCGGCGCGGCCTGAGCGGGCGGCGCGGCGGGTGCCGGGGGCGCGGGCGGCGTCGGATCGGCAGCCGCGACAGGCGTGGGCGATGGCGTGGCGGCCTGCGGCAACGGTGTAGGCGCCGGCTTGGGCGTTGGCGTCGGTTTCGGCTGGACCTTCGGCTTCGTGCGCACGGGCGGCGTGGGCGTGGGCGGCGGCGGGGCCACCGATTGAACCGCGACGGGCGCGGCGACCGGTGCCGGTGGCAGCAATTGCGCGGTCATGACGCGCGATTCGAGTTGCGGCTGCACGACGGGGTCATGGCGCAGCGTCAGCACGACGGCAAGCAGAGCGACGTGAATCGCCGCAACCATGGCGGTCGCGGTCAGGACGCGGGAATTCATTCGGTTGGGTGATGCCGGCGAGGCGCCGGCTGAAACGGTATGCGAGGCCTGCATGTTAGCGTGGCGGCGCGCTGTCGGTACAGCGCCTCAGACAAGACATCGTCATGTTCGGAAGATCAGCAGCGAAATGAACAAGGTAGTCACGAAACCAATCAGCAATTCCATCTCGAACTCCATTTGATGGTGAGCGGGGTAGCTGGCTGGTACGGATACTGGCTTGCTGACGGCAGTGGGTTAAGGGGAAAAGCACCAACGAAACGGGCGAAGCAGCAAGGCGCGGCTCGGGCCGCGCCTCGCAATCTCGACTCAGGCCGCCTTGCGTTCGTAAAACGTCAGCGGGACCGCCTGCGAATGGTGCTCCACGCCGCAGCGGCTTGCGCACACGCCGCTTTGCATCATGACGTCACGGACGGAATCGGCGCATTTGCCACAGCACGAAGCGACGCCTAACTCGAACTGCAGTTCGTCGAATGAATCGACGCCTTCCGCGATCGAAGCACGGATCGTTCGGTCAGAAACAGACTTGCAGACACAGACAATCATGGTGGGCGTCATAGCTAACGTTAATGCGAATTATTATCATTTTGTTCGGCCCATTTGGCAAGCACCCTGCGCGTTTTTTTGTAACAAAACCAGATTGTTAGAAGGGTTTCGCGTCGGAGGGCGCTATGCGGCGTGAATGGTCCAAGGACGGAAAAACGTCCGAATCCGCTCAAAATGCCGAGGTGAGCCGCGTGGCGCGCCTCGGCGCACTAGCGACGTTCAGGCGGCTTGGGAATCTGGCGCTGCCGTACGGGGCGAGGGGATCGACACCTGTTCGACCGTTGTGTCGATATGCAGCAGCGTGGCGGCGAGTTGTTGTTGATGGGTACCGTCGCCGGTCGAATAAAAACGGGGCGGAACCGATCCAGCGCCTTGCGGCGGAGCGCGCAGGCCATGCTGTTCCAGCACGCGTTCCAATTGGCGCGCGATAGCGACGCTCGTGTCGATCAGCATCAGCCGGTCACCGACGATGTCGCGGATCGCCGCATCGAGAAACGGATAGTGGGTGCAGCCGAGCACCAGCGTATCGGCGCCGGCGTCGAGCATGGGCTGCAGGTAGCCGCGCAGGAGCGCGCGCAATTCGTCGGACCCGACATCGCAGCGCTCCACCGCCTGCACGAGCCCGTGGCCCGGCTGGCAGAGAAAACGGCAATCGGAAGCGTAGCGTTCGAGCAGCGCCTGGAAGCGCGCGCTACGCAATGTCACTTGCGTGGCGAGCACGCCGGCGACGCGGGTTTTGGACTGCAGCGCGGCCGGCTTGACGCCCGGTTCGACGCCCACCAGGGGAATCGGCAGCTTTTCGCGCACCAGCGCGATCGACTGCGCGGTCGCCGTATTACAGGCAACCACCAAGGCTTTCGCGCCTTGCTTGACGAGCCATTCGCCGATCGCGAGGGTACGGTCGGCGATGAAATCGTCGTCGCGCTCGCCGTAGGGTGCGTAGAGCGAGTCGGCGGCATACAGAATCGCCTCGTCGGGCAGTTGGGCGCGAACCGCCCGCAACACAGACAAACCACCCAGACCCGAATCGAAAATGCCGACCGGCGCGTGTGAGCCGGCATTGGAAACGCTAGCCGAAGCATTCGGAGACGTTGATTCCGCGGACATAGGCGAAGAGGACACGCGTGGCACGGCGGTCAAGTGAGACTCGAGAGAACGGGGAAGTGCGCAAGTATATCGCCCGCGCGGCGCAGGTTCACTCGCATGAACGGTCTCACGAGCCGACGCGCGCGCTGGTTCAGCTTGGTTCGATCAGGACTCGATCGAACCCATGCCGGTTTGCTGATAGTTTTGAATGCCGACCTTGTCGATCAGATCCAGTTGCGTTTCTAGCCAGTCGATATGTTCTTCCGTGTCGTCGAGAATCTTGGTGAAGATTTCGCGCGAGATGAAATCGCGAACCGATTCGCAATAGGCGATCGCTTCCTTACACGTGGACTGTGAAATCTGCTCGAGCTTCAAATCGCATTCGAGGATTTCCTTGGTCTCCTCGCCGATCAGCAGCTTGTGCAGGTCTTGCAGATTCGGCAGGCCGTCGAGCATGAAAATACGTTCGATGAGCCAGTCGGCGTGTTTCATTTCACCGATGGATTCGTCGTATTCATGCTTGCCGAGCTTATCGAGGCCCCAGTGCTTGTACATCCGCGCATGCAGGAAGTACTGATTGATGGCGGTGAGCTCGTTTTTCAGTTGAGCATTCAGATACTCGATGACTTTCTTGTCGCCTTGCATGGTGATTCCTTATGGGGACTTTGAATTTCCAACAACAATAAACGCCACGCCTGAAAAAGCCAAGGGAACAGAAGCATCTTTTGACATTGTCCCCGGCATCACGCGTCCCGCCTCGCGCGGCAATGAAAAAGCCGGGACTGCGAGCCCCGGCTTTTTCAAAAACATGACAGGCGCTACAGGCGAATCAAACCGTCGCGACCGGAATCTTGCCGATCTTCGCCTGCCATTCCTTCGGGCCGGTCTGGTGCACGGAGGTGCCGTTCGAATCGACGGCGACCGTCACCGGCATGTCCTGCACGTCGAATTCGTAGATCGCTTCCATGCCGAGGTCTTCGAATGCGAGGACCTTGGCGCTGCGAATCGCCTTCGACACGAGATACGCGGCGCCGCCCACGGCCATCAGATACGCGGCCTTGTGCTTCTTGATCGCCTCGATGGCGACCGGGCCGCGCTCCGCCTTGCCGATCATCGAAATCAGGCCGGTTTGCGACAACATCGTCTCGGTGAACTTGTCCATGCGCGTGGCGGTGGTCGGACCCGCCGGGCCGACTGCTTCGTCGCGCACCGGATCGACCGGGCCGACGTAGTAGATCACGCGGTTGGTGAAGTCGACCGGCAGCTTTTCGCCCTTGGCCAGCATGTCGGCGATGCGCTTGTGCGCCGCGTCGCGGCCCGTCAGCATCTTGCCCGACAACAGCAGCGTCTGGCCCGGCTTCCAGCCCGCGACTTCTTCCGGCGTCAGCGTGTTCAGGTCGACCCGCTTGCTGGTTTCCGTATTCGGTTCCCACTGCACTTTCGGCCATGCGTCGAGCGACGGCGCTTCGAGCTTCGCGACGCCCGAGCCGTCGAGCGTGAAGTGCGCGTGACGCGTGGCCGCGCAGTTCGGGATGATCGCGATCGGCTTGGACGCGGCGTGCGTCGGCGCGGCCATGATCTTCACGTCGAGCACAGTGGCGAGACCGCCGAGACCTTGCGCGCCGATGCCGAGCGCGTTGACCTTCTCGTGCAGTTCCACGCGCAGTTCCTCGATCCAGTCTTTCGGGCCGCGTGCGATCACGTCCTGAATGTCGATCGGATCCGTCAGCGATTCCTTCGCCATCACCATCGCCTTTTCGGCGGTGCCGCCGATGCCGATGCCGAGCATGCCCGGCGGGCACCAGCCCGCGCCCATCGTCGGCACGGTCTTGAGGATCCAGTCGACGATCGAGTCCGACGGATTCAGCATCGCGAACTTCGACTTGTTCTCGGAGCCGCCGCCCTTGGCCGCGACCTGCACGTCGACTTTATCGCCCGGCACGATCTCGTAGTGGATCACGGCCGGCGTGTTGTCTTTCGTGTTCTTACGCGCGCCTTCCGGCGGACTGACGATCGACGCGCGCAGCACGTTGTCCGGGTTCAGATAACCGCGGCGCACGCCTTCGTTGATCATGTCGGTGACGCCCATCGTCGCGCCGTCCCAACGCACGTCCATGCCGACCTTCACGAATACCGTGACGATGCCGGTGTCCTGGCAGATCGGGCGCTTGCCTTCCGCGCACATGCGGCTGTTGGTGAGAATCTGCGCGATCGCGTCTTTCGCGGCCGGGCTCTGCTCGAGTTCGTACGCGCGGCCCAAGGCCTGGATGTAGTCGAGCGGATGGTAGTAGCTGATGTACTGAAGCGAATCGGCAATGCTCTGAATCAGATCTTCCTGTTTGATGACGGTCATGGCTAGCTCAGTGGGGGACGGTGCGCTTTTTTCTGTTCGCAGGGCAGTGCGGTCAGTCGTGCGCTTTCATGGGAGTGGAACCGGTCGAACCCACGGCGTGCAGCGCCACGGGTTCCTGAAAATGCTTGGGATGCGTATGCGTGGTCAGGCGGTCGACGAATGCCATGACGAGCGCCGAGACGAGGAACGCGACGTGAATGATCACCTGCCACATGATCGCGTGCGTCGTATTCTGGTCGGGGCTGATGAAGGTCTTCAACAGATGGATCGACGAGATGCTGATCAGCGCCATCGACAGCTTCACCTTCAGCACGCCGGCGTTCACGTGATCGAGCCATTCCGGCTCGTCGGGATGACCCTCGACGCCCAGGCGCGACACGAAGGTTTCATACCCGCCGACGATCACCATGATCAGCAGGTTCGAGATCATCACCACGTCGATGAGGCCGAGCACGACCAGCATGATGTTGGTTTCGTCGAGCGTCAACGACGCCGAGACGAGATGCCAGACTTCCTTCAGAAAGAGCACGACGTAGACGCCCTGGGCCACGATCAGGCCCAGATAGAGCGGCACCTGCAGCCAGCGGCTCATGAAGATGACGGCGGGGAGCGGCGCCATGCGGCGGCGCTGAAAGGCGGAGTCGGGTCGCGAAGCGGACATAGGCAAGAGTCGGATGAAACGCAGGTGACGGAACACGGACCAGGGCGCCGACCCGTCGCGCGAACCACGCGCCCGAATCAGGCAGGCAAACCAGGGATAGACGGCGCGGCGCGGCCCCGGCGGGCCGATGAAGCTCGCGTCAGGCGCGCTATTGTACAGCGTCGGCTGAATTTGCTGCATTGCGGAGGGCGGGGCGCCGCTTGCCATTCAGGCTCGCCAGGCCGATGCCGGCGATACCGCAGACGAGCGGGATGTCATGCGCGAGCGCGGGCTGCTTGCCGGGGAAAACGATGCCGCGGATCGCCGCGGGCATTCGCGGCGCTACTAGCGTGCCGCACGCCGCTCAGCATCGCTAGCGTAAACCCGAGGATAGTGGCCCGCGCCTGCGGAAACAGATCGAGCCATTCATCGCGCTTGACCTGGCGCAGCTTTGCCATGCGCGACAGCGGCCACACTACAGCACACTACGGCCATCGCTATCATGAAGCGCGGCGGCGCGAACAAAGCGACGCGGACAAACTCGACGCGCTATTTGCCGATTCCGAATTGCCGCCGAGGTCATGCGAAGCCAGGAATCGCGATTCAAGCTGGAGTCGGAGCGGTTAGTTCAGTTAGGATTGTGAGAGGCCGCGCGGGCGAGCGTGATGGCGTGCTCGTCCTTGCGGGTTCGAGCGCATGAATGCGGCCCTGACGCGTAGCATGCGTTGCGCATCCGTTGGGCTGCTTTGAATGCGCCGTGCGAACCGTCTAAGGGTTTTCGCGGGCAAGCCGGCGCGCCTCGCGTAAGTGGCCGGTAAGTTGCAGCGTTTATGTTTGAGCACGAGAGCGGGACGCGCGTCGCACGCATTCATGTGGTGTTGCCACATGAATGACGATGCCGGCAACGGACCGCGGCGCGGCGATCGTCGATCGGCGCGCGAGGGTTGGAGACAGCGCGCCGCGCATCGGTCCCTGAGCGCGGCGTCGACATGACAGGGCGTGCCAACGGCGCGCCGGCACAGGTTTTACGTTTCATCTTCACCAAGGGGTTGTCGATGTCTGCGATTGAATCGGTTCTTCAGGAACGCCGTGTTTTCCCGCCCTCCGCTGAAGCCGCGGCTGGTGCGGCCGTCTCCGGCATGGACGCGTACCGGGCGCTCGCCGCCGAAGCGGAACGCGATTACGAAGGTTTCTGGGGGCGCCTCGCTCGCGAGACGCTAAGCTGGAACACGCCTTTCACCAAGGTGCTCGACGAGTCGAACGCGCCGTTCTATACATGGTTCGAAGACGGCCAGCTGAATGCGTCGTATAACAGCCTCGACCGTCACGTCGAAGCCGGCAATGGTGAGCGCGTCGCGATCATTTTCGAAGCCGACGACGGCACCGTCACCAACATCACCTATCAGGAACTGCTGCAACGCGTATCGCGCTTTGCGAACGCGTTGAAAAAGCGCGGCGTGAAGAAGGGTGACCGTGTCGTGATCTACATCCCCATGTCGATCGAAGGCATCGTCGTGATGCAGGCTTGCGCGCGCATCGGCGCCACGCACTCGGTCGTGTTCGGCGGCTTCTCGTCGAAGTCGCTGAACGAGCGGCTGGTCGACGTGGGCGCCGTCGCGCTCATCACGTCCGATGAACAGATGCGCGGCGGCAAAGCCTTGCCGCTCAAGAACATCGCCGACGAAGCCCTCGCGATGGGCGGCTGCGAAGCGGTCAAGAGCGTGATCGTGTACAAGCGCACCGGCGGCAAGATCGCATGGAACGAAGGCCGCGATTTGTGGATGCACGAGATCGCGCAAGCCGAATCCGATCAATGCCCGCCCGAGTGGGTCGGCGCCGAGCATCCGCTCTTCATTCTCTACACCTCCGGCTCGACGGGCAAACCCAAGGGCGTGCAGCACAGCACCGGCGGCTATCTGCTGTGGGCCGCGCAGACCATGAAGTGGACCTTCGACTGGAAGTCCACGGACGTGTTCTGGTGCACCGCCGACATCGGCTGGATCACCGGCCATAGCTACATCACGTATGGTCCGTTGACGCTCGGCGGCACCCAGGTCGTGTTCGAAGGCGTGCCCACTTATCCGAACGCCGGCCGCTTCTGGGACATGATCGCCAGGCACAAGGTCTCGCTGTTCTATACCGCGCCCACCGCGATCCGCTCGCTGATCAAGGCCGCCGAAGCCGACGAGAAAGTGCATCCGAAGAGCTATGACCTGTCGTCGCTGCGCATCATCGGCACGGTCGGCGAGCCGATCAATCCCGAGGCGTGGGTGTGGTATCACGAGAACGTCGGCGGCGGGCGCTGCCCGATCGTCGATACGTGGTGGCAGACCGAAACCGGCGGCCACATGATCACGCCGCTGCCGGGCGCCACGCCGCTCGTGCCGGGTTCGTGCACGCTGCCGCTGCCGGGCATCATGGCGGCGGTCGTCGACGAGACCGGCCAGGACGTGCCGAACGGGCAGGGCGGCATTCTGGTGGTGAAGCGTCCGTGGCCGTCGATGCTGCGCAACGTGTGGGGCGATCCGGACCGCTACAAGAAGAGCTACTTCCCCGAGGAACTGGGCGGCACGCTGTATCTCGCCGGCGACGGCGCGGTGCGCGACAAGGAAACCGGCTACTTCACGATCATGGGCCGCATCGACGACGTGCTCAACGTGTCGGGCCACCGTCTCGGCACGATGGAGATCGAATCGGCGCTGGTGTCCAATCCGCTGGTGGCTGAAGCGGCCGTGGTGGGCCGTCCCGATGCGACGACCGGCGAAGCCGTGTGCGCATTCGTCGTGCTCAAGCGCGCACGTCCGGAAGGCGAGGAAGCGGTGAAGCTCGCCAACGAACTGCGCAACTGGGTCGGCAAGGAGATCGGTCCGATCGCCAAGCCCAAGGACATCCGCTTCGGCGAGAATCTGCCGAAGACGCGTTCGGGCAAGATCATGCGCCGCCTGCTGCGCTCGCTTGCGAAAGGCGAGGCCATCACCCAGGATGTGTCCACGCTGGAGAACCCGGCGATTCTCGATCAGCTCGGCGAGTCGCTCTGAGCTTGGGTTTGCCGGGGCTTCGGGCGAGGGCGTACAGGACTAAGCGCCCTTGCTCTTGCCCCAGGCGCCGACCGCTTGAATCAGGCCGTTAAAGCCACCGCGCGGACAATCCCGATTGCCTGCCCGGTGGCTTTTTGATACATAGGCGCATGGCCGCGCCGCACCACTCCTCTCATGTTCCGCTGAATCCCGCGCCCGAACCGCCCACGGTCTCGGCGGTGATGGCGCGCGCGCATCAAAGCTATTGGCGCTTCAATCTCGCGTTGATTGCGACATTGATGACGCTGGGCTTCACGGTGTCGTTCGTGTTGCCGCTGGTTGCGCCGGCGTTGGCGCATCTGCGCGTCGATGGCTTCAGGCTGCCTTTTTACTTCGGCGCGCAAGGGGCGATTCTGATCTACCTGGCGCTCATCGGCGTGTATATCGTGCTGATGCAGCGTGCCGACCGCCGTCTGCAACGCGCATTCGACGCGGATGTTCGTGCCAGCGCCGATGCCGACGTTCGTCCCGGCGCCGACGCCCGGATACCGAGCCGATGAAGCTCGCGAACCGGCTGATCCGCTCCTACGCGTTCTATACGCTCGGCTTCCTGCTATTCATCTATGTGATGTGGCGCATCGAGCGCAGCACCGGCCCCGGCGTGTGGATCGGCTATGTGTTCCTGTTCGTGCCGATCGCGGTGTACGCGGTGATCGGCTTGCTGTCGCGCACGTCCGACCTCGTCGAATACTACGTCGCGGGGCGGCGCGTGCCGTCCGCCTTCAACGGCATGGCGACGGCCGCCGACTGGCTCTCGGCCGCCTCGTTCATCGGTCTCGCCGGTTCGATCTATGCGACCGGCTACGACGGTCTCGCGTATGTGATGGGCTGGACCGGCGGCTATTGCCTCGTCGCGTTCCTGCTCGCGCCGTACGTGCGCAAGCTCGCGCGCTACACGATTCCCGATTTCCTCGGCACGCGCTTTTCGAGCAACGCGGTGCGCGGCCTCGCCGCGTTGGCGGCGATCCTGTGCTCGTTCGTCTATCTGGTCGCGCAGCTCCAGGGCGTCGGATTGATCGCGACGCGCTTTATCGGCGTGGATTTCACAGTCGGCATTTTCTGTGGACTCGCCGGCATTCTGGTGTGCTCGTTTCTCGGCGGCATGCGGGCGGTGACGTGGACCCAGGTCGCACAATACATCATCCTGATCGCGGCGATCCTGATTCCCGTGTCGATGATCGCGCACAAGGAGGGCCTCGGCTGGTTCCCGCAATTCAACTACGGACACTTGATGCAGCGCGTGGAAGGTCTCGAGAAACAGGTGCGCGACGCGCCGCTCGAACAGACCGTACGCGACGATTACCGGCGGCGCGCCGCGCTGATGCAGGTGCGGCTCGATACCTTGCCGCAATCGTTCGTCGACGAGAAGCAGCGTCTCGTGCAGGAAGTCGCGGACTTGCGCCGCCGCAACGGTCCGCTGCGCGAGATCAAGGAGCGCGAAAGGGCGCTCGAACGTTTTCCCCGCGATGCCGCCGCCGCGCAGGTCGTGTGGAGTCAGCGCCGCGACGAAATGCTGATGCGCGCGGCCGCGCCGGTGCCGATGCATGAACCGTTTCCCAGCGCGAGCGCCGACGAGCGGCGCACGCACGAGCGCAATTTTCTTTCGCTGCTGCTGTGCCTGTCGCTCGGCACGGCGAGCTTGCCGCATATCCTCACGCGCTACAACACGACGACCTCGGTGGCGTCCGCGCGACGCTCGGTCGGCTGGACGCTGTTCTTCGTCGCGCTGTTTTATCTGACCGTGCCCGTGCTGGCCGTGCTGATCAAGTACGAGATATTGACCGACCTGGTCGGCCATCACTTTGCCGATCTGCCGCAGTGGGTCACGCAATGGCGCAAGGTCGAGCCGAGCCTGATCAGTCTCGCCGATACGAACGGCGACGGCATCGTGCGCTGGAGCGAGATTCAGATGCAGCCGGATATGGTCGTGCTCGCCGCGCCTGAAATCGCGGGGCTGCCGTATGTGATGTCCGGGCTGATCGCCGCGGGAGCGCTGGCCGCGGCGCTCTCGACCGCGGACGGCTTGCTGCTGACGATCGCCAATGCGCTATCGCACGACGTGTATTACCACATGGTCGATCCTGGCGCATCGAGTCAACGGCGCGTGACGATTTCAAAGATTCTGCTGTTGGGGGTGGCACTGTTCGCGTCGTATGTGGCGTCGCTCAATACGGGGAACATTCTGTTTCTGGTGGGCGCGGCGTTTTCGCTGGCGGCCTCGAGCCTCTTTCCGGTGCTGGTGCTGGGGGTCTTCTGGAAGCGCACCACGCGGCTTGGCGCGGTGGCGGGCATGGTGGCGGGGCTGGTGGTGTGCATCTATTACATCGTCTCGACGTACCCGTTCTTCACGCAGTTGACGGGTTTCGCGGGCGCGCGATGGTTCGGCATCGAGCCGATCAGTTCGGGCGTGTTCGGTGTGCCGGCTGGCTTTCTGGTGGCGATCGGCGTGAGTCTGGTGGATCGGAAACCGGATGCGTATACGCGGGCGCTGGTGGATTACATCCGGCATCCCTGACCGGCTTTCCGGAGAGGAGTGGCGCGGGGCGTGAAGTTTGCTATAATTCGGCTCCCCGCCGGAGAGATGGATGAGCGGTTTAAGTCGCACGCCTGGAAAGCGTGTATAGGTTAATAGCCTATCCGGGGTTCGAATCCCCGTCTCTCCGCCAGGACATCACATCAATGAAAACGGGCCTCCTGGCCCGTTTTTCTTTTCAACGCGCTAACGTGCGGTCGGCAACCGGGAAGATACGGATCATGACGCTTGACCAATTGCTTCGCCGTGGCAATAACAACGCCGACCTGCTTCGATTGATCGCCGCGGCCGCCGTCATCTGGGGCCACGGATACAGGCTGGTTCCCGTCCCGGGCGTCGACGATCCCATTCAAAATCTGCTGGACTTCGATTATTCCGGCTCGCTTGCGGTCAAGTTCTTTTTCTTTCTGAGCGGCATCCTCGTTACCAATAGCTGGCTTTCAAAGCCGAGTGCAATTCGTTTCGCCTCGGCCCGCGTTTTCCGTATTTTCCCGCTGTTGATCGTCGCGTCCGTGGCGACGATCGTCGTGATGGGGCCGGCGCTCACGTCGCTGTCGACTTCGGATTACTTCCATCACCGGGCCGAACTCGTCCATGTGCTCTTGCATCCCTACAACGAATACCTGTTGCCGGGCGTGTTCGATCACGCGTTATATCCGCATGCAAACGGTTCGATCTGGACCATCAAATACGAACTGATGCTTTACGCGCTACTGCTCGGCGCCGGCATGTGCGGACTGTTTCGCTACAAGCCGATAGCTGCCTCAGTGCTTGTGACGGTGATCGCCGTCTGCCTGATCCGGCCGGAAAGCATCACCGCGATAGGTTTGTCCAACGTCAATGCGGGTGGACGCCTCCCGGCATTTTTTGCATTTGGCGCGCTGCTCGCACTCTACAAGGATCGCGTGCGGATAGACGGGCGGCTTTGCATCGGCGTCGCGCTCATCGCGTTCGCGGTGAGACATGGTCCCGCGTTCGAATACGCGTTCTGCCTCGCCTTTCTCATGACAGCCCTATGGGTCATGTCGCTTCGCGTCGTGAAAGCGATTCGGCTGCCTGGTGATTTCTCATACGGCGTCTACGTATTCGGATGGCCGATCCAGAATACTTTCGCCAATCTATTTCCGAAGTCGGGAATACATGGCAATCAGGCGATGACGTTTGCATGTGCGCTTCTTCTTGCGGTTCTATCGTGGTTTTTGCTTGAGAAGCCGTGCATCGCATTGGGTCATAAAATCCCCGCTTTTTTTCAGCGAAAGAACTCGGCGGCTGACGCGGAATCCGGCAAGGCGTTGGTGTAAGAGAACGCATTGCAAGCACGCCGTGGTTCGCTGGCGGCGCTGAGAATTCGCCGCCGCGCAAACCCGTCCCATCAGCGGACGGGAAGATAGGCCGGCACGGCCCATGAATCGTCCCCGGTGCCCTTGCGAGCGCGGTGTCTCCCATTGCGACGTCGGGCCTCGCCTGTTCTTCGTTCGATCGACGACGTCTTCGTTCAGCGTCAGCCGCGGTTCCCGTTTTCGGGTTCCATAGGCGTCCCGATACGAAAACAGGAGAGGTCACGAGATGAGTTGGATACCGCACAAACTGACGAGCATGCTGCCCGCGATGCAATACGTTGACGCAGTCGCGAAGGATGCGAAGAAAAGAGACGGGGATTCCGGCACCGCGGGCGGGCAGGTGACGCCTACCGCGCGAAGCGCATCGCCGCAACTCGACGCACTGCCCGATAACGATTCGGCGAATTCAGGCGCAAAACCCGACGTCAAGCCGGCTAAGGCTGCCCCCTCTTCAGCGCATGCGCCGCGTCCATCCGCGATCACGCCTGTTCCGACGTTACGAGAGCGATTGAGCCGGCTAAAACGCGGATCGAGCTGACACGGCGGATTGGGCGTTGCTCTGAATTCTGGCGACGTTCGCATGCACATCGATGCCTTCGGTCGCAACGCGGTACCGCGCCATCCACTCGATACGCTCGAAGCATCGAGTGTTGCGCGGACCGCGCGAATTCAGGGCAGCCACGACAGCCCCGAGCGCAATGGTGGAGACGGAACCAGGGCAACACGCTGAATCCCGTTCATGCGGCGGGCGACATCCACGCCGTGCGAGCCTGCCGCGCGGCTTCGACAGGCGTCGTCCGCGAACCTTGCGAGGACCGATATGTCGACTGTTCGCGGCCCCGACGCTCAACCGTCCGTTCCCGCCGGCACGGAACCTTTCGCTTCTTCTTCTTCTTCTTCTTCTTCTTCTTTCGATCCGCCCGCTGTGCCCATTCCACGCCCGGCCCGCGCCGCGCACGAGTTTCTCGCGCCGTATTTTTCCGACGCGCGCGCGCAACGTTCCGCGACCGTGCGCTTCCGGCAAAACAGCAACAACAACGACAGCGATGCGCCGCCGCCCCGCGCATCGCGACCGGCGGCTCTCCCGAATGTATTGCCTCATCGCGCGCAAGCCGGCGCGCAAGCGGCGGCTGTCCACCCTGCCGCAACCGCGGAGAGTGCGCGCCTGCCATTACCGGAAGAACGCCCGGACCCGAAGCGGGTGCTGGTCGTCCTCGCGCATCCCGATGACGAGTCGCTGTTTTCCGGCTCGCTCAGACGGCTGCTGGCGCAGGGCATTCACGTCGACGTCGTGTATCTGACGAAGGGCAACGGCGGCACCATGTTCAGCCTGTCGAGCAAGGGCATTCCCGAGCCGAAATACGACGCGACCGGGAAGGAGGAAACCGATCCGCAAGCCTATGGACGCATCCGCGTGAAAGAGACGGTGGGTTTCTGGAAAGAACTGGGCGGCAATAGCACCAACCTGACTGTCACGGTGATGGACAACCCCGATTTCAACCCGTTTCGCGTCGCACGCAACACGGTCGATTACGGAATCAAGGCCTCGTGGGATCGCCGGAAAATCAACGAGCTGCTCGAGGAGAAACTGGCGAACCACGAATATGCGGCGATCCTGACGACCTCGACCGATCCACGCATCCATCCCGCGCACGACAAGGCCAGCCGGATCGCTCACGAGGCCGCGCGCGCATTCGCCGCGACGCATGGCGGCAACGCGCCACCCGTCGTCGAAGCAGTGGAGGAGGGTTGGTACGCGCTCAGAGACATGGTCCCGCTCGATCCGGCGAACACGATCCAGGTGCCGCTCGAAACCGATGAAATCGCCGATGAGTTCGCCCTGCGCCGCGCCGCGCTGCAGACGCATTACGCGAGCCAGCCTCCCGGCCACGACGGGTTCTTTGGCAATGCGCGCAGCCGCGAGTTGCTGCGTCTTCCCGAGGGGCTGTCCGCGGCGCAGGACGCGAGTCTGCGTGAACTGTTCGTGCGCTCGCAGCCCGCCGCTCAGGCGGCCGCCGATGCCGCGCGCAGTGCGAACGCCGGCAGCGAGTCCGCACCGGTCACCGAGATCGCCGTGGCGGGCGGCGAGCGCGGGCTCGTCGAAACCGTCCCTGCGGCGGCCGACCTGACGCGGCCCGAGCCGAGCGGGCCGGCAACGGCCGAGGAACTGGAGGATCTGATGGATCGCGCGCTGCGGCTCGCGCGCGGCGGCACCGGCAGGCGCCCGCATCGGATTACCGAAGTGGAGGAGGCGCAATGGTTTTTCCTGACCCAGGCCGGCCCGCGCTACGTGCCGCCGCGCACGCCGCTGCGTGAGCGCATACGCCTTGTGCGCAGCGACGACGGCGGCTTCTGGAGCGGACCGCGGCGTGACGTGGTCGCGTTCGCTTCGTCGGATGTGCCGCTTCAGCAAAGCCTGGGCCCGCACGGCGCGGGCTTGAGCCTTGCCGGCAACACGCGCATCTGGGCGGATATCACGGGCGCGCGCGGCGAAGCCACCCGGCTTTTCAACGAAGAATTCGCCCGACGCGCCGATGACGGGAACGCGCCCGGCCTGCCCGTGCTATATCGCATCGTCGCGCCTGCCCGCATGCTTCGCGCCGCCATCGGCAACGGCCACATTCCAACGGAGATGCTGTCGGGCGGCGTCCCCGTGATCAATCCTCAGGGCGGCCTGTTTCATGAGACCGCCGTCAATCGCGACGCGCGCTATGACGTGCAGCCCGGCGAAATCCACGGCACCCCGACGCTGACCGGCATGAGCGGCAAAGAGCTCCGGCGCGCGGCGTACAAGAGCGCGGGCGTGATCGTCGCGGGCGCGACCGGCACGTACGCGAGCCTGCGCTGGGGCGTCATGGACGGCGGCTACCTCGCGAGCCAGGCGGTGCTGATCAAGGCGGCGCTCGCGATGTTCGGCTATCGGGCAGCCGTCGGCGGCGCGACGGATATTGCGCAAAGCCGCCTCGCCGTGCGCGTGCAACGCGCGAGCGAAGAGCCCACCGGAGCGGCGCTCGACGTCGTGCAGCGGCAGGTCAGCGGGTGGCGCGGCGTCAGCCGCGGCCTGACGCGAAGCGCGCGCGACGAACTCGCTTTTGCGAGCGAGCTGCTGCGCGTCAATCCCGAGGACGGCGAGGCGTTCCGGCGACTGGAAAGCGCGTCGGACCAGATGCTCGCGCTGACGAGTCCGCTCGGCCGCGCGCTCGAAGTGCTGCGACTCGCCAGTTACGGCATCAACGATGCCGCTGGGCCGCGCGTCTTCGCCAATATCTGGCTCGATCCGCAAGCCGGCCTTCTGAACGTGTCGAACGCGAGCCGGACGTTTTCGAATCTCGCGACCGCGGCTTTCATTCCCGTGCACTGGGGCAACAACGGCAGCGCGCTGGCCGCGCACCTGCTCGGCGCGCGCGGCGCGCGGCTCGATCGCGATCACGAAGTCCAGGCGGAGGGCGCGCGCATGCGCGGCTTCTATCGCGGCAACGCGGACCGTTCCGCGCTCGTGCAGTGGTTGCAGGGCCTCGGCGATCGTGAGGCGGTGATTTATCCATCGACGCTGCCCGACGGCAGCCGGATTCGCAAGCCTTCGCCGGTGATGCGCGTGCAGGAGCAGGCCATGAGGGCGGCGGCGGTGATCGGCGCGGGCCCGTTCATGCTGGCCGACCTTGCCGCCGTTCCGCATGCGTTCGCCTCCGGCCATTACGCGGCCGGCGCGGCGGATCTGTCGAAGGCGGTGGCCGATCTGCTGTTCGCGAGCGGTTACCGCCAGAGCTATATCGATCTGTTTCGCGCCAACCGGGGACTGGGCGCGACGGTCCGCCAGAATCGGCTGATTCCGTGGCTCAACGCGCCGCTTCGGGGCGCCACGACAACGCCCGCGAATATCACGCAGCCGCGTCTCGTCGACCGGGGCGGCGTCGACACGTTCCGGCCACCGGTCGTGGTTGCCGTGGGCATGGGCGCGCGTGTCGTGCTTGGGTTGCTCGCGCCGTGAAATCGCGTGATGGGCGGCGCGCGCGTCGCCATCAGGATTGCGAGCAGGCACGCCGTGGTTCGCCGGCGGCGCTGAAAATTCGCCGCCGCGCAAACCCACCCGATCAGCGGCCCGGAAGATAGACCGGCACGGCTCATGAATCATTATCCGAGGCCGTTTTTCCGGAGTCTCGGCATGCGTATCGGAAACACCCCCGCAAATAAAGCCGCCGCAACGACCAGCGACGAGCGGCCGGACCAGATCGCTTCGTCCGGCAGGGTGCGGCGTGCCGCGCCGGCGCGTACGCCATTGCTCGCCCCACTGCCTGCGCGGCGCGCTCGATCGCTCGCGCAGGGGTCGTCGTCGCAAGCCGGTGGCCGTGCCGCGGCGAGCAGGCCGCCCGATTCGTCGCCGTCGTCCGCTGCGTTGAATGAACCGTCGCCGGGGTGGCAACGCACGGGCAAACGAACGCGAACGGGTGAGGGCGCCGAGGCGGGCCGCGGGGGTGCGAACTGGCGTTGGGCGGATCTGCCGGCCACGCCGTTGCCTCGTGGAACAAGTGAACAAGCCGCTGCATCGTCCCTGGACGTCGCGCTAGCGAGTGCGATGCCGGCGGCAAACCATCAGGACGCCGCTGCCGTCGCCGCACGCGCTGGCCGATCGCGGCAAAGCGCGACCGCGGCAATGGTCTACACGATTCTGTCGGACCGGGCTAGAGGCGCCGCGCTCAAGGACACGCTCGACGCGCATTCATTTCCAAAAGGAACGGTCACGTCCTGGCGGAATCCGAATTTTTGGCAGTACCGGAACTTGCCGGACCGCCTCGCCAAGATGCCGGACTATCCGTTGTTTCGCGACAGGCTCAACGTCCTCGCGCGCTCGCTCGGCTTCACGACGAAGGATCTGCCGCAGCCGTGCGCCGGGCGGCGGGCAATGGACGCGCACGCGCTGAAAGCGATGCTCCAGACGCTGGTCGATCTCGGGGTGAGGCGAGGCGCGACGCGCGGCCAGAACGCCGGCGCGCTCGGCACCGTCGCGCGGAGAACCGGCCATAAGGAAAGCACGATCGCGGGCTGGCTGTCGGTGGTGGACGGCGCGTTGAAAAAGCCGGCTGCCGCGGTGGCGCGCCTTGCCGGCTATGCCGACGTGCAGAACGACTTGCAACAGCTCTTCAGGGATCTGGGCGACGTGCAGACGGCGGACAGCCTGCCTGTCTCCGGCGAGGGCGCCATACAGCAAATGACGGCGGCGCTGCTCGCCGATGCGCTGCGCGCCATTCCCGCGGAGGGCAAGGTGCAGCTATGGAAGATCGGCCCTGCCGTCGGCGTCGGCGCGTCGTGCCTGGCGCTGCATATCGTGCCCGCCGACGGCAGCCTTCGCGATGTCGGCGCGGTTCAGCGCTTACCCGGCTATGGGCAGAACCGCGAAGCGCTCGCCGCCGCGCTCGCCGCGCGCGGTTTGCATACGCAGGCCGGCGCGCTGCCGCTGCCGCTCGTCGACGCCGAGCAGTTCCTGGCAGTCTTGCGCGACGATCTGGACCGCATCGTTGCGGCAATGAACGCGCTGCGAGGCAACCCGACCATGTCGCCCCGGGACGCGGCGATCGAGTCGAACCTGCATCCCGAAACGTTCACGGCGGTGATCGGCGAAGGCGGAATCGTGCGCGAACGCGCGGCGGTCCATGCGTTGCTGACGCACTTCGAGGGATACCTGAGGGCGGGCATCGAGAAACAGCTCGACCGCTTACACGCGGCTTCGCTCGGCGAGCCGGTAAGCGTCGTGGCGGAGTCCGCCATGAAGACGATGACATTGCCGCCCCGGGGAAAGATGCCGGCCAAGGTCTTGATCGTCCGGTCCACGAGCGAGGACTCGGAGGCGAGGCGAGCGAACCGGCTCGAAAAGGTCTTTGCGAATAATCCCGAGCAGATTAGCGAGCCGCGCTCCTACGAAGCGGACAGAGCAAGGCAAATGCTGCGCTGGCAATCGACGCTTCTGAAGGCCAGATTTCCGGACTCGAAAGAGATTCAGTCGTACTACCACGCGCCGGCAAAAACACTCGTGGTCTCCTCCAACCTGAACGTGATGAACACAGAATTGGCGAACCAACTCGGGCGCGGCAATTTGAGCGAAATGGCCGAAGCGTTGGCCCGAAGCGATACGCCGCTTGCCGGCAGGGAGCGGCGGCATGTGGAAAAGTTGCGTGCGGCGCTTCGCATCGGTTCCGCGAACACGCTGCCCGGCACGCCGGGAGAGGTGCTGGACAAGATGATGTCGAACGGCGGGCTCCAGGTGTCCGATCGAAAGTTCACCCATCGCGGCGAGACCGTCGATCTGCACGCGGAGCGCCGGATCAAGCACCACGTGCAGGACAATTTCAGTGCGGCCGTCGATCCCCAACTGCTTGGCGGCACGATGCGGCCGTGCGGCACGTGCGCGGAAGACCTCGGCTTCGACGATACCCGGCACCGCGGGCCGTTCTGGCTTTCACGCGCGGCGCAGGCGCGGATCGACACCCCAGGGGTCATCGAACGCAACGTCGAGCGCGCGATTGGAACTCGGGTGACGAGAACGCGCGAAGGCAAGATCACGATCGATTACGACACCGACAGCGATTCCGACGTCGACGAAGCCGTGCAGCGTTTGAAGAAATCGGCGGTTCCACGTAGCGAGTGACAAGCCTTGCAAAACGGATGTTGGGAGTGAGACTCTTCCCCGAACTCATGATTTGACGCATGTTTCGACCCGCTATGATGGTGCGATCGTCACTCGGGTGTGGTCATCATGCGCATTACCCCTTTACCTCCGCTCCAATGCCTCGTCGCGTTCGAATCTGCGGTACGGCATGCCAGTTTCACCAAAGCCGCCGCCGAACTGCATCTGACGCAAAGCGCGATCAGCCGGCAGATCGCGCAACTGGAAGACTTTCTCGGCCGCTCGCTGTTCGTGCGCGAGCATCGCTCGTTACGTCTGACGATCGCCGGCGAGGGCTATGCGAAGCACGTGCAGTGGTTGCTCGCCACCTGCTCCGAAGCCACGCTCGACGTCATGAAGCGCTACGGCGATCAGGAATTGACGATCGCATGTTCATCCGGGGTCGCCGTGTTGTGGCTCACGCCGCGACTGGGCGCGTTTCGCGCCGCTCATCCGAACGTCAAGATCAGAATGATCGTGCGCGACGGGCTCGCGTCGCTGTCGCCCGCCGAGTTCGATGTGGGCCTGTACTACATTCGCCAGCGCGCCGAACCGCACTTCACCGCACGCCGGATTTTCGACGAAGAGGTGTATCCGGTCTGTTCGCCCGGCTATCTCGCCGGCCGCGTGCTGCAACCCGCCGACCTCGCGCGCGAAACGCTGCTGATGCAGGAGGACGGTCAGCGGCAATGGATGGCGTGGTCCGAATGGTTTCGCCTCAACGACGTGCAGATGCCCGCTTCACCGCGGGCAGTCGTCGTCAACCACTATCCGCAGCTCGTGCAGATGGCGATTCTCGGTCAAGGCGTCGTGCTCGGCTGGCGTCATATGATCGACGCCTGTCTGGATGAAGGACTATTGGTGCGCGCGACGCATGCTTCGGCGAGCCACGGCGGCGCCTACTACGTGGTGTCGCCGAACGACCGCTCGCAGAACCAGGCGGCGCGCCGGTTTACGCGCTGGTTGTTCGAACAGGCCGAGGAGCAGAAGGGCAGGGCCGCGGCCTGAACCCGCTTCGCATGCGCTACACGCACGCATGCATGCATGCGAATCTTTCGTTTCGAAAACAAATCAGGTCTCTCTACGATCGGCGTAATGCATGCGAAAGCGCCGTTCGGTCACGCCGTGGCGCGTTGCCGGCATCACCGCCCGACAGGCAGCCACATGAGGACAGAGACCATGCAAGGAACGCTTTCATCCAACGTCGCATTACCCGTTGACGCGCTCGCGCAGCAGCGGCGCCGCGCCATTATCGCCACCGTGCTCGGCAACGGGCTGGAGTGGTTCGACTTCACGGTGTACAGTTTTTTCGCGGTCATCATCGCCAGGCTGTTCTTCCCGACCGGCAATGAACTGAGCTCGCTGCTGCTTGCCGTCGCCACCTTCGGCGTGGGTTTTTTCATGCGACCGGTGGGCGGTATCGTGCTCGGCGTGTACGCCGATAAAGCCGGAAGAAAGGCCGCGCTCTCGCTCACCATTCTGTTGATGGCGGGCGGCACCGCGCTCATCGGCATCGCGCCGACCTACGAAAAGATCGGCGTGTGGGCGCCGGTCCTCATCGTAATCGCGCGGCTGCTACAGGGCTTCTCGGCGGGCGGCGAAATGGGCAGCGCCACCGCCTTTCTCACCGAGTACGCGCCGGCGCACAAGCGTGCTTTCTATTCGAGCTGGATTCAGTCGAGCATCGGTTTCGCCGTGCTGCTGGGCGCCGCGGTCGGCACCTTCGTGACCTCCAGTCTGAGCGCCGATGCGCTGCACTCGTGGGGCTGGAGAATGCCGTTTTTGATCGGCATTCTGATCGGCCCCGTCGGCTATTTCATTCGCAGCCGCATGGATGAAACGCCGGCATTCAGCGCGGTCGCCGAAGAAGCCAAAAGCGATTCACCGCTCGCGGAAGTATTTCGCCGCTTTCCGCGCGAAACCTTCGCGAGCTTTTCGATGGTGATTCTGTGGACCGTGTGCACCTATGTGCTGCTGTTCTACATGCCGACGTATTCGGTGCGGACGTTGCACCTGCCGCAATCCACCGGTTTTTCCGCCGGCATGTTCGGCGGCCTGATGATCATGTGTTTCTCGCCGGTTGTCGGCAAACTGGCCGACCGCTTCGGCCGCCGCGTTTTTCTCTCGGGCGCCGCCGTATCCATCCTGCTGCTCGCATGGCCGATGTTCGCGTACATCAACAGCGCGCCCGGCCTCGCTTCGCTGCTGGTGTTTCAGGGCGTGTTCGGCTTGCTGATCGCCGCTTACACAGGACCGATTCTCGCGGCGTTCTCCGAACTGTTTCCGACCAAGGTGTTGTCCACGGGGCTCTCCGTCGCCTACAACTTCGCGGTGACGATTTTCGGCGGCTTCGCGCCGTTCTTCATCACGTGGCTGATCGCCTCGACCGGCAGCAACATGGCGCCCGCGATCTACGTGATGATCGCGGCGGCCATCAGCCTGACCGGCACGTTCTTCGTGCGCGGCATGGACGACAAGCGCCACGGCCGCGCCTGAAGCGGCGTGTCCGGCCGGGACTGAAAGAGGCCGGACGGATTCCCTCATCAAGTCAGGAAGATAGCAATGAGCATGACGGTAATCAGCGGCGGCAATGTACTCGATCTGGTCCAGGGCGCATGGCTCGAGCATCATCATGTGGTGATCGAAAGCGGCCACATCGTCGAAGTCACCGATCGCCCTGTCGATCTGCCGAACGCGCGCGTGATCGACGCGCGCGGCAAGACGGTGATGCCAGGATTGATCGATTGTCACGTACACGTATTGGCTTCGCGCGCGAATCTCGGCACGAATGCAACGCAACCGAACATCCTCGCCGCGATTCGCGCGCTGCCGATTCTGAAGGCGATGCTCGCCCGCGGCTTTACGAGCGTGCGCGATGCGGGCGGCGCGGATTGGGGTTTGACGCAAGCGCTGGAAAGCGGCCTGATTCCGGGGCCGCGCATTTTTCCGTCGGGCAAGGCGCTGTCGCAAACCGGCGGCCACGGCGATTTTCGCGCACGCGGCGACATGCTCGAACCCTGCTCATGTTGCTTTCGCGCCGGGGCGATCGCGCGCGTGGTCGACGGTGTGGATGCGGTGCGGCTCGCCGTGCGCGAGGAGATTCAGAAGGGCGCGACGCAGATCAAGATCATGGCATCGGGCGGCGTCGCTTCGCCCACCGATCCGATCGGCAACACCCAGTATTCCGAGGACGAAATCCGCGCGATCGTCGCCGAAGCGCAAGCGGCGAATACTTACGTGATGGCGCATGCGTACACCGGCCGCGCGATTTCGCGGGCGATTCGCTGCGGCGTGCGCACGATCGAACACGGCAACCTGGTCGACGAAGCCGCCGCTCGACTGATGCGCGAGCACGGCGCGTTCGTGGTGCCCACGCTGGTCACGTACGACGCATTGGCCAAACATGGCGCCGACTATGGCTTGCCCGCCGACTCCATCGCCAAGGTCGAAACCGTGCGGCAAGCGGGGCGCGACTCCTTGCAGATCTATGCGAAGGCCGGCGTGCCGATGGGTTTCGGTTCGGACCTGCTCGGCGAGATGCATATGTTCCAAAGCGACGAACTGCGGATTCGCGCGGAGGTGCTCGGCAATCTGGAAGCGTTGCGCTCGGCCACCACGATCGCCGCGGAGATCGTCGATCCGAGCGGCCAGCTCGGTGTCGTGAAAGCCGGCGCGATTGCCGACGTGCTGGTTGTGGACGGCGACCCGCTCAAGGATATCGGCGTGCTCACGGGACAAGGCGAGCGTCTCTCGTATGTCTTGCAGCGCGGCGAGGTGGTGAGCGAACGGGGCAGGGTGACGTCGCGTTGAATAGCGTGCGGGCGCGGCGGCGGCATTCATGGCTTCAATGCTCCAGGCGCGCCGGGGGCGAATACACGGATAGTTTCCGATTAACATGTTTCGCTCCCACCAAATCGAACCCCCAACGGCTCGCCCCGACGAAGCACCGCGACGGCGCGCGCAGCGCCGCCGGAAGAATGACTGCTGTGTCACGAACGCGGAGTGTGCGAGAACACGGATTCCAGATGCACCACTACCTCCTCCAAGCCAGGGGACCCGCTTGAAAGCTAGCGGTGTGAGCCGCTTTCTTTTGCCTACTTTTCTTTGCGGCCGGCAAAGAAAAGTAGGTGCCGCCCCGCACAGGGGCAACGCCAATAGACCACTAACAAATCAAGGAAATCCCAACACCCCAAAAAAAACAGCATCCAAACAACCGCCCAAGCAGGCAACAAAACCAGAACCAATCACCCCTTGCCGGAAAGCCTCAAATGATTCCAGGCCGCCAGCCCGGCAAACCCAACCCCCGCCACACAAACCCCACCCCACCCAAAACCCGCCCAAACCACCGCCCCGACCCCAGACCCAACCGCACCACCAATAAAATAAGCCACCATATAAACGGTATTGACCCGACTACGCGCATCAGGCTTGAGCGCATAGATCCGTGACTGATTCGAAATCTGCGCAGCCTGCACCCCGACATCGAGAACGATCACACCGACCACCAACCCCGCGATACTGGCCGCCGACAACCCAAACACAACGAACGAAACCGCCACGAGCCCAATCGACACGGTGATGATCGCGCGCGGCCCGCGTCGATCGGAAAACTTGCCGGCCAGCGGCGCGGCCATCGCCCCTGCCGCGCCGACGATGCCGAATAGCCCGGCCGCCTGCGGTCCCAGATGAAACGGCGCGCCCGCCAGCAACAACGCCAGCACCGACCAGAAAATGCTGAACGCGGCGAACATCGCCGCACCGGTCAGCGACGCTTCGCGAAGCGCGCGATGCTCGACCACCAGATGCCACATCGAAACCAGAAGCTTGCCGTAGGACAGCGTCGAGGTCGGCTGACTCTTCGGCAGTCTCATGATGATCACGACCGCCAATGCCAGCAACGCGACGACCGACGCGCCGAACACCGCGCGCCAGCCGAGATACTGGGCAATGACCCCGGCGGCGGTCCGTGCCAGCAAAATCCCCAGCAGCAAACCGCTCATCACCGTGCCCACCGCATGACCGCGCTGAGCCGGCGGCGCGAGTTCGGCGGCGAACGGCACCGCCTGCTGCGCGATGGTGGCAAGCACGCCGATCGCGAGGCTCGCGACGATCAGCACGGGCAGCGTCGGTGCCGTAGCGGCCGTCACCAACGCGACGCACATGCCCACGATCTGCAACAGAATCAGGCGGCGCCGGTCGAAGCGGTCGCCGAGCGGCGCGAGCAACAGCATGCCGGCCGCGTAGCCGAGTTGCGTGACGGCCGTCACCGCGCCGACCCATGACGCGCTAGTGGGAAAAGACCCACGGAAGTTGTCGAGCAGCGGCTGGTTGTAATAGATGTTCGCGACCGCCACGCCCGCGATGGTCGCGAGCAGTAGCAGCAAGCCGCGCAACGACCTGTCGGAAGCGGAAGTGGAAGCGTCGGAAGTGGACATGAGAGGGGCGATCGACGGACCGGCCCATGCGCGGTCCTCAAGCGTGCCGATCATACCGGAGCGCGATGGATCGTGCTGACGGTCGCGGCCGTGCGAGCCGTTCATGTTTGAGCGCAGCTCGCACGCGACTCGCGCGAAGTAAGGCAATTGAAAAACGTCCATCGGACAAAAATGAGACGCCGCTGCGGCGGTCGTTCGTAGAATCGGCGCGCGCGATAAATCCCACACGTGACCCGACTTCATGACTACAAGCACAAAAACCGAACCACGACGAATCGGCGGCTGTCTGCTGATTGCCTTGCTCTGCCTCGCTGCATGGGCGCTGTCCACCGCGATCGCGCTGCGCGATCCACTCAAGCTGATGCTCGAATGGGAACTGCTGGCCGTGTTCGCGCGCAGCGAAACGCACGGCTGGTATCGCGCGGTGATGACGATGGTCGGCTGCGACGTGATGATCGGCGCGTTCATCGTTGCGGGCGCGGGTTGGCTGACGCTTCTCGCGTGGCGCAAATCGGCGCGCTTTGCGGTGCAGGTGCAAGCGTGGCTGCTTGCCATCGTCGTCATGCGCACGGGCGCTTATCTGCTCGGCGATTACATGACGCACGTGATC
Source organism: Paraburkholderia sp. DD10 (assembly GCF_049177125.1). Lineage (NCBI taxonomy): Bacteria > Pseudomonadati > Pseudomonadota > Betaproteobacteria > Burkholderiales > Burkholderiaceae > Paraburkholderia > Paraburkholderia sp. DD10. The sequence goes on from NZ_CP185393.1 coordinate 525,853, forward strand.
GGCATCGCCATCGCGATTCCATTCGACGGTTTTGTTCAAGCCGTCATCGCCGCCGCGCTCGGGATACCGTATTTCAGGCTGTCCCGGCGCGTTCGTGAGACCTTCGTCAACGCCTGACGGGTTGACCGGTTTGACGATCAATCGATCAACGCGCCTTCGGGCTCGTAGAACGGATACGGGCCATCCGCCTGATCGACATACGCGTGATGCGTGACGATGCCGGTCGCCGGATCGTAGCGATGCAGCGCATACGCGGGCGCTTCCATGACGAATGCCGACGGCGCATCCTCGCGCAGATCGAGCCTGACCTGATGCGCGGGCGCCGGCACGGCCGAGGCTATCGTGCCGCCGAAGCGCACGAACATCGGCCGATGCACATGCCCGCAAATCACGCGCTCCACGTTCGGATGACGCGCGACCAGGGCGGCGAGTCGATCGGCCGCGGCCTGGTCGAGGCGCAGCGCGTCCATGTGTCCGATGCCGCAAGCAAACGGCGGATGATGCAGCGCGACCACCGTCGGCTTGCCTCGGGCCGCATCGAGTTGCGTCGCGAGCCAGGCAAGCCGCGCGTCGCACAGCGTGCCCGCGCTTCGACCCGGCACCAACGAATCGAGCGCGATCACGCGCAGCGGTCCGACATCGACCGCGTAGTGCACGAACTCGCCGCCGCTGTGCAACTCCATGCGCTCAGGAAACGCCGCACGCAATGCGGCACGTTCGTCGTGATTGCCCACGAGCAGGAAGTAGGGAATCTCCAGCGGCGCGAGCAGATGCTTGAGATGCGCGTACTGCTCGGGGTCGCCCTGGTCGACGAGATCGCCGGTCATGATAACGGCGTCGGGACGCGGTTCGAGCGCGTTGAGCGCGGCGACGCAGCGCGCGAGCGCGGCGCCGGTGTCGACACGGCGATAAGCCAGCGCGCCGGGCCGCTTGATATGCAGATCGCTAATTTGAGCCAGCAGCATGGGGATGTCCTTGTGATCGATGCGCGCTGCCACGAGCGCAGCGCGGCTTCATTACGATAGCGCGATCAGCGCGTCCTGCACGATCGAGATGCCGACGGGCGTGCCGCGCGCCAACTCGACGCGGCCCGCGACGTCGATCAGCAAAGCGTCCGGCGCGGCGCCGCCGATCGTCAGGCGGGTGCGTTCGCCGAGAAACGCGGTGCTTTCGACGTTGCCGCGCAACTGCGCATGGGCCGGGTCGGCGAGATACGCATCCTCGGGGCGAAAGAAAATTTCGTGCGCCGAGCTGGCATGCGTCGCGCCCGACGGAAGCGGCACGGCGCCGCCGGTCGTGCTCAGCATGCCGTCGCGCCGTTCGCCCGCCAGCCGGTTGATGGTGCCGACGAACTGCGCGACCGTGCGATTCGCCGGACGATAGTAAATGTCGCGCGGCGAACCGATCTGCTCGATACGCCCGGCGCTCATCACGACGATGCGGTCGCCCAGTTCCATCGCTTCGGCCTGATCGTGCGTCACGTAGACCGTCGTGATGCCCAGTTCGCGCAATAGCGTGTTCATCTCGCCGCGCAACGTGTCGCGCAAACGCGCATCGAGAGCGGTCAGCGGTTCGTCGAGCAGCAGCACGCGCGGTTGCACGGCAAGCGCGCGTGCGAGCGCAACACGCTGACGCTGGCCGCCGGAAAGCTGGTCGATCGGTTTATCCGCGTGCGCGGTGAGGCGCATCATCGCGAGCAATTCGTCGACCCGTTGCCGCGCGGTTTCAGTGGGCACGCGTTTGATCCTGAGACCGTAGCCGATGTTGCCGCGCACGGTCAGGTTCGGAAACAGCGCATAGCTTTGAAACACCATGCCGACCTGGCGCTTTTCGATCGGCAGCGCGGTGACGTCGTCGTCGCCGAACGCGATGCGTCCGCCCGCGTCGGGCGTCTCCAGACCCGCGATCATGCGCAGCGTCGTGGTCTTGCCGCAACCGGAGGGGCCGAGCAACACCAGCGTTTCGCCCGCGCCGATGCGCAGGTCGAGCGGTTCGAGCACGCGTGTGCCGCGAAACGTTTTCGCGCATTGCGTCAGCGCGATGGGAACGGAAGCGAGTTTCATGGCGTGGTCGTTGAAGATGAAGGTAAGACAGCGACGCGTTTCCTCGCCGCGCTGCGCTGGCCGGTTGCATCGACGCCGAGCCATTGCATCGCGACGAGCAGGGGCATCGTCATGATGAAAAACAGAATCGTGTAGGCGCTGCCGATCTCGATGCGCAACGACGCATAGGTATCCGCGAGACCGACCGGCAGCGTCTTCGTGTCGGGCGTGTGCAGCATCCACGTGAGATTGAATTCGCCGATCGAAAGCGTCAGCACCGCGAGCGCGCCGGCGACGATGCCCGGCCGCGCATTCGGCAGCACGATCGTCGTGAAGCGCTGAAAGAAGCTCGCGCCGAGGCTCGCCGCGCCTTCCTCGAGCGTGCGCAGATCGCTGCTCGCGCACACCGCGGCGACCGCGCGCACCATGAAGGGCAGCGTGAACACCACATGCCCCACCACAATGAACGCGACGCTCATGCGGAACATCGCGAAGCCGCCATAGACCACCAGCAAGGCGAGGGCGGACGCGAGCCCCGGCAACGCGATCGGCAGCACCAGAAACTCTTCGATGATGCGCGAGAGCCGCGTCTTGCTGCGCGCGAGCACGTAGCCCGCCGGCACGCCGGTAACGAGCGTGATCAGCAGGGTCGCCGCCGCCACTTCGAGCGAAAGAAAAACCGAGCCGTGATACTGCGTCCACACTTCGCCGAGCCAGCGCAGCGTCAGTCCGCTCGATACGCCCTTGAAGTAGTTGACGGTCAGGCCGGCCACGATCGACATCACGACCGGCACGATCAGGAAGGCGCACAGCAGCAGCGTGACGAGCCATTGGCCGGCCGCGAGCCACGTGCGCGAGCCTGGCCACCTGAGTCTCGAATGCGGCTTCGCGGCGCGTGGCAGAGGAGCGGGGATGGAGTTCATCGAAGTCTTGTCGTCGGGTTTGAGAACGCCGCTCATGCGCTGGCCGCGACCGCCGAGCCGGTCACGCTGCGCGCGAACGCCAGCACGGCCCACGTGACGATGCCGAGCACGATGGAGAGGCCCGCGGCCGTCACCATGTTCGCGTTGAGGGTGAACTCGGTGTAGATGGTCATCGGCAGCACGTCGATGTCGGTGGCGAGCGTGAAGGCCGTGCCGAACGCGCCCATCGCGGTCGCGAAGCACACCGCGCCCGCCGCGATCAATCCCGGCGACAGCGCGGGCAACACGATGTCGCGTGTGATGCGCCACGGCGACGCGCCGAGCGAGCGCGCCGCTTCCTCGAGCGACGCATCGAGCTTGGTCGCCGACGCCATCACCGTGACGATCACGCGCGGAATCGAGAAGTACAGATAGCCGAGAAAGAGGCCGCTCATCGAGTACGCGAACACCCAGCGGTCGCCGGTGAGTTTCAGCGAGAGCGCGCCGATCAGCCCCTGACGTCCCGCCAGCATGATGACCATGAAGCCGACCACGACGCCGGGAAACGCCAGCGGAAAGGTCAGCAGCGCGAGCAGCGTGCGTTTCAAGGGAAACTCACGGCGCGCCAGCAGCAAGCCGGCGATCACCGAGAGCACCAGCGTCGCCGCCGTCACGGCTGCGGAGAGCAGCACCGTCGCGCCCAGGCTCGACATGTAGCGCGAATTCGTCAGCATCGCGCGATAGGTGGCGAACGCGTGGCCGTCGCCGCTCAACTGCGCGAGCGCGACCATCGGCAGCAACCAGAACGCGATGAAAACCGCCAGCGCCGGCGCGATCAACGCAATGCGCCAGCGCAGCGGGAACGTGATGTCGTTCAATGCATCACCTGCAAATAACGCTCGCCGAAGCTCGACTGCTTTTCCGCCATCTTGCCGAAGTCGACCGGTTTCGCGCGCGCATACTCGCTCGCGGGCAGGAATTTCGCGGCGGTTTCCGCGCTCATCGCGTTCGCGCGCACCGGCCGCAGATACGCATCGGCCCACAGCTTCTGGCCTTCGTCGGAGAGCACGAAATCGAGCACCTTTCTGCCGTTCGCTTCGTGCGGCGCGCCCTTCACGAGGCTCATCACATACGGCACCGAGATCGTGCCTTCCTTCGGGATCACGAATTCCACGTTCGCGTGATCCTTGTACTTCGCGCGATAGGCGTCGAAATCGTAGTCGAGCAGGATCGGGATTTCGCCCGACATCACGCGCGCGTAGGCGGTTTGCTTCGGCACGATCGGTGCGTTGGCCTTCAGCTTGCGGAACCAGTCGAGGCCCGGCTCGAAGTTGTCGAGCGTGCCGCCGAGCGCCTGGTTCACCGCGACCGCGCCCGCGTAACCGACGAACGCGCTCGACGGATCGAGGTAGCCGATCATGCCTTTGTATTCGGGCTTGAGCAGGTCGGCCCACGAGCGCGGCACCGGCTTGCCTTCGAGCGCGTCCTTGTTGACGAAAAAGCCCAGCGTGCCCGAGTGGATCGTGAACCAGTAGCCTTGCGGGTCCTTCATGTTGGCGGGAATGTCGTCCCAGTGCGCGGGCTTGTACGTCTGGATCACGCCCTTGTCCTTCGCCTGGAATGCCGACGAGACGCCGAGGTACACCACGTCGGCGACCGGGCTCTTCTGTTCGGCCATCAGTTGGGCGATCGACTGGCCGGAGTTCTTGTTGTCGAACGGCACGCGAATGCCGGTCTTTTGCTGGATCGCCTTGATCTGGCTTGCCCAGTCGGCCCATTCGGGCGGGCAGTTGTAGCAGATCGCGGTTTCGTCGGCGTGGGCCGCTTGTGGGGCGAGCGTGGCGAGCGCGGCGGTGACGACCATGCCCGCCGAGAACGCCGCGGTCGTGGCGCGCGCGACGCGGCGCCAGAGCGGTTTGAGCAACGAAGAGCGTGTGGAAGAGCGGATCACTGCGAGTCTCCTGGAGAGGACGAGAGCGGGTGGTTCAGGGTTGGAAATGGGCGAGACGCCGCTATGCGCGCACGGAAATCCGCGCCGGCGTTGTTTCGTTGCGGTTCGGAATCGCCGCGATGGTGGCGCCTTCGCGCAAGCTGTGCGGCAGCGTCAGCGCGAGCGGCGTCTCGGCGAATGTCTCGTACCCGCCGGTGACGCGGGCCAGCAAGCGCTGCCACGCGGCGCAGCCGATCTCGCGATTCGGCGCGCAGACGCTCGCCAGCGGCGGCGACAGCAGTTCACCCATCGCGAGGCCGTCGAAGCCGAGAATCGACATGTCGTGCGGAATTTGCAGACGCGCGCGGCGCAGGCCGCGCATGACCACCATCGCGAGCAGGTCGTTGCTGCAAAAGAGGGCGGTGGGCCGGTTCGCGCCGCGGGTCAAATGCGCGAGCACCGACGGCGACAGCTCGTCGGCATTGAAATCGACTTCGAGCGCCGGCGCGGGCGCGAGGCCGGCCTGCTGCATCGCTTGTGCGTAGCCGAGGTGACGCTGGCGCGCGCGGTCGGAGGCGGCCAGCGTGCCGGCGAGCATCAGGATGCTGCGGTGACCGTGGGCGATCAGCATGCGCACGCCCTCATAGGCGGCGAGCCGGTTGTCGACCGAGACCGACGGACGCCGCACCGTGTCGTTATGCATCAGCACGTAGAGCAGGCCGGCGCGGTCGAGTTCGTCGAGCAGCGGGTGCGTGTCGGCGTCGGCCACGGTCAGGATCAGGCCTTCCACGCGGTGTTCGCGCAACGTTTCGATCGCGTGACGCTCGCGCTCGGTGTCGTACTGCGTCGTCATCAGCATGAGCCGGTAGCCTTGCGCCGCCGCGAGTTCGTCGATGCCTTGCAGGCATTCGGCGAACACGGGATTGGCGAGCGTCGGCAGGATCACGCCGATCAGGCGCGTGCGCTCGCCGCGCAATTGGCGGCCCAACGCGCTTGGGCGGAAGTCGAGGGCGTCGATGGATCGGCGCACGGTATCCAGCGTGACGGGGTTCACCGTATGCGGCGCATTGATCGCACGCGAGACAGTGGCGATGGAGAAGCCGGCGTGGGCGGCGACATCTTTGATCGTCGGGGTCATGGCTATCCACTCGGATGTAAACGTTTTCGTGAGCGGATTATCGGAAAGGTTTGTGACTCGCGGATGACTGCGATTTTTATCGTCGCCACGCGGCGAGTGAAACGGACGGCGGTCGACTTCCGCCGGTTTGGTGCGCTCGCCCGGCAATGGTAGAATTCGCGTCCACGCGATCGCACCCTGCCGGGGTGATGAAATTGGTAAACATAGCGGACTTAAAATCCGCCGCTTCACGGCTTGCCGGTTCGAGTCCGGTCCCCGGCACCAGGTAGAACTCCGTCCGATTGCTGGAATTTTTTGAACCCTCGATGCAGCGATGCTTCGAGGGTTTTTCGTTTTCGGAGCCTGGTTTCGTTCAGGAAGCCGCGCTGATCGAGGCGATCACACGGTTGCGCAGCACGCCGATGCCCTCGATCTCCACCTCGATCGTGTCGCCGGGCTTGATGGGGCCGACTCCCGCCGGCGTTCCCGTCATGATGTGGTCGCCGGGAAGGAGCGTCATGTACTTGCTGAGGTAGGCGATCAATGCGGGCACGCCATACACGAGATCGGCGGTGTTGCCGTTCTGGCGCACCTCGCCGTTGACGCGGGTGAGCAGACGAAGGTTCGACGGATCGATATCCGTCTCGACCACGGGACCGATGGGCGCGAACGTGTCGTAGCCTTTACCCATGAGCAGACAGCCGTACTCGCTCTCGCGGCGCTGCAACACCCGGTCGCTGACGTCGTTGCCGCATGTGTAGCCGAAGACGTAACGCAGTGCCTCGCTTTCGGAAACATGGCGCGCTTCCTTGCCGATGATGACCGTCAGCTCCCCCTCGAAATGAATGTTCTCGCCGTCGGGCGGATAGACGATGGCTTCGTCCGGGCCGATCACCGTGGTGCTGGGTTTCATGAACAGCACCGGAACCGTGGGCGTGCTTTTGCCGACTTCCTGCGAATGCGCGCGGTAGTTGTAGCCGAGACCGAAAACGCGAGGGCGGTGAAACGGGCTCAACACGCGAACCGATTCGAGCGTGTCGACATGACCGGAAGGATGCAGTCCTTCGAGCGGCGAGCGCTTCAGTCGCTGAATATTTCCGTCGCTGCCGAGGATGCCGTAATGCTCATTGCCATCAATCGAATATCGCGCGATCTTCATGGGTTTTTACCGGGTAGGAAGCGGATCGAAACTTGCGCGAGCCGGTGTGCGACCGCAGGCGCAGTCGCACTTCCGGTCACGCAGTGAAGCTAGTCAGGGAAGGACGACATAGTTGCTGAAGCCGCCGTCGCGATCCTTCAGGCCGGAGATCGCCTCGTTGACGCGTTCGAGCGGGAACCTGCGATGTTCGAGATACGACAGGTCGATTGCGCCGGTGCTCACCATGTCGGCCATTTCCTGACCCTGCGCGGTCGTGAACCAGTTTGATCCGATGATCTGCACCTGCTCGTCCATCAGCCACTTCACGTCGATCGGCAGGTCGTCGGCCACGCCGCCGACATTCACCACCCTGCCGCCGCGCCGAACGCCCTTCATGGAGTCGAGCATGGTGGCCGCGGGCGCCTTGGCGCCGAGCGCACTGATCACGAAGTCCACGCCTTCACCGCCCGTCAGCGACCTGGCCCATTCGCCCGTCGAGCCTTCGCCGAGCTGCGTCACCTCGATGCGCTCCGGCGCGAGCGCCTTCACACGTTTGAGCAGCGCTGCGTCACGGCCCGTGCCGAGAATGCGCGACAAGCCCATGGCGAGGCCCAGCACCGTCGCGGCCACGCCGAGCGTGCCGGTGATGCCGTCTATGAGAGCGACCTGGCCCGGACCCGCGGCGGCGTTTTTCAGCGCACCGTACGAGGTGCCCAGATAGCCGAACCGGCCGGCCTGTTCGAAGCTCATGTTATCGGGGAGGTTGACGATCGCATATTCGGGCGCGGTCATGTATTCGCTGAAGCCGCCATACGGGTAAAGATCGAAAATGCGTTGACCGTCGCGGCTCGTGCTGAAGTAGCCGTTCAACGTGTAGTACCGGCATTCGCTGCGCCGGCCGGCGCGGCATGCCTTGCACGATCCACATGAACGCAACGGGCTCACATAGACGCGATCGCCCGGCTTGACGTTGAGCACCGCTTCGCCGACCTCTTCGACGACCCCGGCAGGGTCCAGGCCGAAGATAGCGGGAAACTTCGGCAGCGGCTGATGCGGAAACCAGCTCGGCCAGTTGTTGATGACGTTGCCCATGTTCGGCACGATTCCGCATGCCTTGACTCGCACGAGAACATCGGTGGGTCTCGGTTTCGGCACCGGGATGGTATCGAGCGTCATCGGAGTGTGAAGAGCATGCAGCCGCGCTGCAACCATCGTTCGTTCCATACGTTCCTCTTTCTCTGTGAAGACTTCCGCGGTATCCGCCATTCCGTGCGTAAGTACCACGCATTGCTTTGAACAGCGGCCGGTTCGGTGCAGCCGGTCTGTTTGTCGATCGGGGCCGGGCTTCTATCAGCGATAGCTCTCCTCGAGTTCGATCGCGAGTGCGCCCATGATGCGCACGCCGGAGTTGTACCAAGCGATGTTCAACGCGAGTTCGACGCGTTGCTGATCGTTCAGGAACGGCACGATCCGGTTCCAGGTCTTGTCGCTGACGTCGACCTTCAGCGTCGACTCTTTCGCGACCGCCATCACCGCACGCTCTTCCTCGGTGAACAGGGGCGAGGTTTCGAAGTCGGGAATCGCGTTCAGTTGCTCCGCACTGATGCCCGCCTTCAGCCCATGCGACTGGTGATGCGCGATTTCGTATTGGGAGCCGGTGCAGTGTCCGACCGTCAGAATCGCGAGTTCGCGCAACTTCGGGCTGATCGACGACGCCCGGATCGCGTTCGCGTAGGAAAGGAACTGATCGAGAATCCGCGGTGCGTGCGCGAGCGCGCGAAAGATGTTCGCCGTGGGTACTTTCCGTTCCTGTTCGAGCCGGTCGAAGAGGGCGTCGTCAACGCCTGCGAGGTCCGAACGCTGGAGGTATTTGACGCGTGCCATAGTGGTTATTCCTTGCGCTATCAGCTTTTTGCAAGCCGGTTCTGAATGTAGGTTTCGAGCGTCGTGGGACGCGGCTTGTTGGCTGTTTCGATCAGTTCGGCTCCTTCGAACCGCGAGGCCTCGAAGTACCAACGGTGCTCCGCCGGCAGACCCCAGCGCACGCTGGTGCTCAGCGAAGCGGCATCCCAGCGGACCGGCTCGATTTCGATGTCGATGGTCTGGTAATGACCGTCGCACAGCTCGACGCGGTGACCATCCGGGTCGCGCAGATAGACGAACAGCATGCCGCCGGGGCCGTGGCGGCCCGGTCCGCGCTCCACTTCATGCGCATGGCCGTAGATGCCCGCGAGGTCGCACGCGGTGAAGATGTCGTGCGATTCGGGCACGATGTACGCGAAGTGATGCATGCAGGGTCCGTCGTTCTCGACGATAGCCAGATCGAGGCACGTGCCTTTGCGATACATGAAGGCGCCGAGCAGCCGCTCGCCGTGCGCGAGATACTCGGAGTTGCGAAAGCCGAGCCTGCTATAGAACGCGCACGATTCGTAGGTGTTCGGCGAGAAGATCTGGAAATGATCGATGCGCTGCGCGTGCGCGCCCTTGAACAGGTTGCGCTCGAGATAGAGACGGGGACGCGTTTCCATCTGCGCGCACAATTCGATCTTCGTGCCGAACGGATCGGAGACATGCAAGGTTCTGCCTTGATGCGCGACTTCGGCCCATTCGGCGGGAAGCCCTTCTTCCTTGAAGAACTGATAGGCAAGATCCAGGTCTTCTTCGAGGAAAACGCGAAAGCCGATCCGCTTGCAGATGGGTGCGTTGCTGTCGGCCTGCACGAGCACCAGACTATGGTGGCAGGCTTCGGACAGGCCGCGCAGATAGCACGTGTCGGCGGTTTGCTCCGTCACGACGAGGCCGACGATGTCGACATAGAAGTCCCGGCTTTTCGCCAGGTCGGCAACGTTCAATACGATATGGCTGGCGCGCGTGATGTTGAACGGCGGCCGATGATTGACAGCAGGCAGCATGATGACCTCTCGATTGTTGATGGCGAGCTTTCGGCGACGGTACGACGATTCACATCGCGCGATGAATGAAGGGCAGCGCGGACCATCCGCTGAATTGCGCCTGTGGTCCCAGCGCTTCCTCGATTCGCAATACCTCGTTCCACTTGGCCATGCGTTCCGAACGCGAGAATGAACCGACCTTGAGTTGACCCGCGTCCCAGCCGACCGCCAAATGCGCGATGGTGACGTCTTCCGTTTCGCCGGATCGCGCCGACACGATCGTGCCGAATCCGGCTGTCTTGCCTGCCTGCAGCGCCTCGTAGGCCTCGGTGACGGTGCCCGCCTGATTCGGCTTGATGAGCACGGCATTGAGCGCGCCGTCCGTTGCGGCTGTTCTGACCCGGTCCGCGTTGGTGACGAGAAAGTCGTCGCCGATGATCTGGCAACGCGAGCCGTGGGCTTTCGTGAAGAGCCGGAAGCCTTCGACGTCGTCTTCGGCGAGCGGATCTTCGATCGACAGGATCGGGTAGGTATCCAGCCAGCGCCCCAGCATGTCGATCATTTGCGCGGTGTCGAGCGTGCGGCCGTCGAGCGCCAGCGTGTACGTTCCGTTGCGGCCGAATTCGGACGCGGCGATATCCAGCGAGATGCCGACCTGCTTGCCGGCTTGCAGGCCCGTGTCGGCGATGGCGCGCACCAGCGTGTCGAGGGCGTCTTCGTTGCAGTCGAAGGCCGGCCAGTAGCCGCCTTCGTCCGCCACGCCCTGAAGCTTGCCCGCCTGCTTCATCAACGAGCCGGCGGCGCGGTACACCTCCGCCGTCCACTCCAGCGCCTCGGTGAAGCTGCGCGCGGCGGGGCACATGATCATGAAGTCCTGCACGTCGACGCGGCGCGCCGCGTGTGCGCCGCCTCCGAATATCTGGATCTCCGGCAACGGCAGGCGCACCGCGCGTTCTCCGGCGAGATAGCGCCATAGCGGCTGCGTGCTGGCGGCAGCCGCGGCGTGCAGGACCGCCATTGAAGTGGCGACGATCGCATTGCCGCCCAGACGGCTGCGATTGGGCGTGCCATCCAGGGCGACCAGGCGGGCGTCGATAGCGGCCTGATCGCGGGCATCGGCGCCTTCTAGCGCGCTCGCGATCTCGCCGTTGACCTTCGACAGCGCGTTGGATACGTCGAGGCCGCCGAAGGCGGCGCCGCCGTCGCGCAAGTCGAGCGCCTCTCCGCTGCCGGTCGAAGCGCCCGCGGGCGCGATCGCGCGACCGCTCATGCCGCCGTGCAAGGCGACTTCGACTTCCACTGTCGGACGGCCGCGCGAGTCCCAGACGCGTCGGCCGTGTACATGGGCGATCGTTGATTCAGTCATAAGGAATGTCTACCTCGTTGGTGGTTGATTTGTGCGGTTGATTTGTATGGTCGATTCATGTCCTTGCAGCGCGCGGAGCGTTCGCAACGTCGAGCCGCGGTCACGTGCTGCCGCGCGCTCCGATCAGGACGAAGGCCAGCGTCGCGGGACGGTCGCTTTCGTTTCGCCATGCATGACGGGTTCCGTTCTGCACGACGACGTCATGCTTGCGCAGCAACTCCGCGCGTCCCTCGTCGAGTTCGAGCCAGATTTCGCCGTCGAGAACGATGCCGTAATCGACGGTCGGGGTCGCGTGCATGCCGTCCTCCTCGAAAAGCTCCGCAAGCCCAGGGCTGATCGCGAGGTTTTCAGCGGCCGCGGCCTGCGGGTCGAAATCGGGTGCAAGGAACACGCTATCCGGAGGAAACGTCACGATGAGAAAGCGCGTGCCCGACGCCGCGGGGACGAAGGTGGCGACAGCGGGGGTCGGGTCCGTGCCGTCGAAAGGAATGGCTTGCGCCGGTTCCGTTGCCCAGACAAGACGGGAGACCATGCCGGGGATGTGCCGGTATGCGTCGGAGCGCGGCGGCGGCGAATCGAGTGCGACTGTCGATGCGCCGCTTGCGTCGTGGCCGGTGACGATGCGGCGAAGCGCTAGCGGCACGTCGCCCATGATCGGGGCATCGAACCGGAGGGGATCGGCGTTGACGTCTTTCACGATGTCTCCTGGTTTTGCTAACGTTCGCACAAATTGTGGCAAACGCTGCGGTGCATTGTCAATAGGCCGTTTAAGGCGGTTTTTCTTGCTAAATGCTCAAACCGGCAAGGCCGGTGTGGCTCTCGATCGTGCGGAGAGAGCAAACGTTAGCAGGGCGGATGCGGCGGCTGCGCGCCGAGTCGCATACGAGTCGCCAACGCAGCGACGCTCTCCGCTACCCTCTCAGGATTGTCGCGACTCGATCTCTTCCAGCCATGCTTGCGCCACTTGATAGAGATATTCAACCGGCTGCAGCAGCAGCCGGGTGGCAACCGCGCGGACGTGGTCGCGTTGCGCGTCATCGGTCAGATACTCGACCGGCGATTTGCCGTCGACGCGGGCGAGGAGCAAGGCGGGCAACAACTCGGCCGTGCGCGCTTCGAGCGCCGCGCGCAGTTCCCAGTCCGCTTCGTCGAAATAGGCTTCGGTCAGCGCCTTGAACGAAGCGATCAGCGCTTCCCGCCGATCGGGGCGAGCAAGGCACTTGAGCAGCAGATGGTTCAGGCAGAACGCCAGGTCGAAGGCCGGGTCGCCGAACCACGCGCATTCGGCGTCGAGCAATACCGGCCCTCTGGGGCCCACGAGAATGTTCTTCGGACTCACGTCGCCGTGCACGAGCGCCGTGCGTATGCTCGCGGTGCGCCCGGCCAGATAGCGCAGCTTCGATTCGAGTTTCGGATGATGCCGCGATGTGGCGATCAGGTAAGGATCGAGACGCAGCGCCTGAAAATTGTCGAGCGTGTCGAACCTGTCGCGCAGCTCCGCATCGTCGGCGCTGACCGCGTGCAGATGCCCGACCAGCCGTCCGACGGCGCGGGCCGTGTCCGCTTCGACCTCTCCGTGCAGTAGTTGCTGCTTCCACACGGGATGCGCCGACGGCGCGAGAAACGACATGGCGAACACGCCGAGCCGGGCGTCGTGCGCGAGCGGAACCGGCACGTTGTCGGGGCGATGCCGCGCGGCAAATTGCATCCAGGCCCATTCGTCGGCGTTGCGCGACACGGGCGCTTGCCAGCTTGCCGATACCTTCAGCGTGGAGAGCGCGCGCTTCACGCACAGTGAGCCCGCGGCAACATCGACACGCCATATGTCGGACGAAACGCCGCCTGTGAGCGGGTGCCAGGTGGCCGCTTCGTCCTTGTGCGCGAGCTCGTGTTCGACGAGAAACGCATCGAGTTGCGGGTCGGGGCTATTGAATTGCGTCATCACGAGTGGTTGAAATGAAACGGTTGAAGCGGTCAGGCCGCTGGCGAATTGCATGGATTGCGCGGCGCTTCGCCGCGCAGTACCCGCACGACTTCTTCGGTAGCTCGTCTGCGAAGTTCCAGCAAGGATGCGTCTGACGAAAACGCGACGTGGGGCGTCAACATCGCGCCGCGTTGGCGCAGCAGTTCGTCCGGAACGCGCGGCTCGGAGTCGAGCACGTCGAGCCCTGCCGCGGACAGTTGCCCGCTTTGCAGCGCTTCGATAACGGCATCCGTATCGACGATGCCGCCGCGGCTCACGTTGATCAGCAGACTGCCGCGGCGCATTTTCGCTATTCGCTCGCGGTTGATGAGGTGGCGCGTGCCGTCGGTGAGCGGCGCATGAACGATCACGATGTCGCTGTTGGCGAGCAGTTCGTCGAGCGCCACGGCTTGCACGCCCGCCACCGGCTCGCGCAGGAAAGGATCATGCGTCAGCAGCCGGCAGCCGAACGCGCCGAGCTTGTGCGCCGTGGCGCGCGCTATGCGGCCGAAGCCGACCAGCCCGCAAGTAAGCGCGCCCAGGCGGCGAAGACGGGCATCGGCGGGAGACCAGCGCCCGGCGTGCACTTCACGATCGAAAATCACCAGCCCGCGGGTCCATGCAAGCGCGAAGCCGACCGCATGATCGGAGACTTCGTCGACGCAATAGTCCGGCACGTTCGTGACGAAAATGCCGCGGGCGGTGGCTGCATCCACGGCGATGTTGTCGAGCCCTACGCCAAGCCTTGCAACGATCTTCAGCCGCGCGGAAGCCGCGATGGTTTCGGCCGACACCGGCGCCCAGCACGTCAGGATCGCGGAAGGCAGATGCTCGCGGGCCAGCGCTTCGATGCCGGACGCGGGCAAGGGAGCGGCCGGTCCGCTGACTAGCCGCATGCCGGCGGATTCGACGATCTCGCGCTCGACGCTATCGTCGGGCCACGCATAGTCGGTGAGGAAGACTGTATCGATCATGGAACTGAGCCTGATGGTGAACGGAATGACCGCGTGGTTGGCGGTGCCCCGCAAACCCTGCCTGATTGCACTAACGTTAGCATAGCAATCACGCAGTGCCAAGCCGTGGTTCGCCTGGGTGGCCTAGCCTTAAGGCACGAAAGTTCAGTAAAAACCCTTGATTCATGGAGTTAAACACCGGATTGACATGCCAGAAAGTGGCAACTAGACTCAATCCGTCGATGCTAACGTTCGCGCTAGAGGGGCACAGATCGCAAGCCGGCTCGATGGCCCGATCGATCTTTCAATGAGCCGACAGCGATCGCTGGTACGACAAAAAGGCGAAGGCGTCGACGTGCGCACCAATAAAAGACCTGTTCAGAATCAGGCGACGCCTGCATGGCGTTCGGTGCCACGCCTTTGAAAAATGCAGCACCCGCAGAAAAACCCAAATATCACGACTGGCAGGAGACAACGAATGAAGAGGCTTCTTGTACCCGCGATTTGCGGCTGCATAGGTGCGGCCGCACATGCGCAAAGTTCGGTCACGCTCTATGGGCTGATCGACAATGGCGTGTCGTACGTCAGCAATCAGCGCACGGCAAGCGGTGCGGGTCACAGCAACGTTTTTGCATCTCAGGGAAACATCGTCGGCGATCGATGGGGGCTGACCGGGAGCGAGGATCTGGGCGGCGGCCTGCAAGCGATCTTCAAACTGGAAAACGGCTTTACCGGAACCAACGGTGGTCTCCAGCAGGGCGGACGCCTGTTTGGCCGACAAGCGTGGGTCGGCATGTCCAGTTCGTATGGCGCGCTCACGCTTGGCCGTCAGTATGATTCGGTGGTGGACTATCTTGCTCCACGTAGTGTCGCGCAGAGCTTCGTGGGCGGGCTCGAATTCATGCACCCGATGGACAACGACAACTTCGGCGATTTCTTCCGGCTCGATAACGCCGTCAAATTTGCGAGTCCGGACATCCACGGTCTGAAATTCGGCGGCCTGTATGCGTTCTCGAACAAGGCGGGCGATTTCGCCGACAATCGTGCGTTCAGTGCCGGCGCGACATACAACCACGGTCCATTCACGGTAAGCGCGGCATACATGCGAATCGACAATCCGGGGGACGGAGCGGCGGGCGCGCTCGACGGTTCGTCCACGTCCGGTGACGCCACGTTCCATGCGGCGCGACAGCAGGTATGGGGCGTCGGCGGCGCTTATGTGATTGGCCCGGCAACGCTGGGGCTGGTGTGGAGTCACTCGCATTACGACAATACGACGGCCGTGTACCGCGGCAGCACGCTGGCGCCCGCCGCCACCAGGTCGCCCACGGATCTTGGCTTCGACAACTTTGAAGCCAATATCCGCTATCTGATCAATCCGGCATGGGTGGTCGCGGCCTCGTACACCTTCACGGACGGTTCGTATTCCAACGCGTCCCTGCATGCGAAGCCGCGCTGGAACCAGTTCAATCTGATGACTTCGTATTCGCTTTCAAAACGCACCGACGTTTACCTGATGGCCGAATATCAGCATGTCACGGGTGCGGCGGGGACGATTTTCAGCGGTGCGTTCATTGGCGGAAGTGGCGGCCCTTCGTCGACGAACCGGCAATTCCTCACGAGTGCGGGACTGCGCGTCAAGTTCTGACCATCGTCGCGAACGGATGGCTGTCGCCGCTCGCGCGACCCATCCGTGCGACAGATACGGGACTCGATCGCCCGAACTTCAGTCGAGCCCCATGGTTTGCCGATATTGCTTCGCCTGGTCGGCAATCCATTCTCCGAACACTACCAGGGCCGAATCGCCGGCTTTGCGCTCGGGGTAGATCAGGTGATAGGAGCGGCCACTCGAGTACTCGTGCTTTGCCACCTGGATCAGAACGCCGCGTTCCAGTTCGTCCTCGATGAGAAGGCGCGGGATCAGCGCGATGCCGATACCATGAATCGCCGCTTCCGCGAGCATGGAAAACAATTCCAGCTTCGGCCCCGACATATCGCCTTCCACCTGCATGCCGCGCGATGCGAACCAGTCGCGCCATGCGTACGGACGCGTGCTCTGCTGTAAAAGCGGGTAACGCCGCCAGTCCGACGCCGTCAAGCGCGTGCGCGGCGCGATCAGCGTTGGGCTGCACACGGCGATCAGACTTTCGCGCATCAGAAAGAGCCCTTCCGATCCCGGCCAGATCGCGGCGCCCGCGTGAATTGCCGCGTCGAATCCGGTGTCGTCGAAGAGAAACGGACGAGTCCGTGTCGTGAGATTGACGGTGATATCCGGTTGCTCCGCGATAAAAAGCGGCAATCGGGGGAGCAGCCACTTTGTCGCGAACGTGGGCACCACGGCGAGTTCGAGCGTGCCGCCGTGGCCGCCCTTGGCCATGAGTTCGAGCGTGTCCTGTTCCACTTCATTCAGACGCGACGCCACTTTTTTGCTGTAGATCTGTCCGGCCTCGGTCAGGCTCACGCCGCGGCGATCGCGGCGAAAGAGCTTCACGCCGAGAAAATCTTCCAGCGAACCAATCTGCCGACAAATCGCGCTTTGCGTGACCGCGAGTTCGTCCGCGGCCTTCGTAAAGCTTTGATGGCGCGCGGCCGTTTCGAATGCGGATAGCGCTGCTGTCGAAGGGATCTTTCTGCGCATGCTCGTGACTCGCCGGTATTGTCGATGACCTGTGCGATTTTCGCACAGGTCAGTGCAAACAAATCGTTTGTCGTGACGCGCATGTGCCGATAAATTCGCGGCATGACAGTTTCTCTAGCGAGTATGAAATGAGTTCAAAGCACAAGCCGTCGTTTCAATGGGATGATCCGTTGCTGCTCGACCAGCAGTTGGCGGAAGAGGAGCGCCTCGTGCGGGAATCGGCGTACGCGTATTGCCAGGAGCGGCTCGCACCGCGCGTGCTCGAAGCTTTTCGTCACGAGTCCACCGACCCGGCCATCTTTCGCGAGATGGGCGAGCTTGGATTGCTCGGCGCGACGATCCCCGAAACATACGGCGGCGCCGGTCTCAACCATGTCTGCTACGGATTGGTCGCGCGGGAAGTGGAGCGCGTCGATTCCGGCTACCGCTCGATGATGAGCGTGCAATCGTCGCTCGTCATGGTGCCGATCAACGAGTTCGGTAATGAAGCGACGCGCCAGAAATATCTGCCGCAACTCGCGAGGGGCGAATGGATCGGCTGCTTCGGCCTGACCGAGCCGAATCACGGCTCCGATCCCGGCAGCATGATGACTCGCGCGAAAAAGGTCGACGGCGGATATTCGCTGACGGGCAGCAAGATGTGGATCACGAACAGCCCGATTGCCGATGTGTTCGTCGTCTGGGCGAAAGACGACGAAGGCGCGATCCGCGGCTTCGTGCTCGAGAAAGGCTGGAAAGGACTGTCGGCGCCGGCTATTCACGGCAAGGTCGGTCTGCGCGCGTCGATCACGGGCGAGATCGTGATGGATGAAGTGTTCTGCCCGGAAGAGAACGCGTTTCCCGAAGTGCGGGGCCTCAAGGGGCCGTTTACTTGCCTGAACAGCGCGCGTTACGGTATTGCATGGGGCGCGTTGGGTGCGGCCGAAGACTGCTGGCATCGTGCGCGTCAGTATGTTCTCGATCGCAAGCAGTTCGGCAGGCCGCTCGCGGCGAACCAGTTGGTGCAGAAAAAGCTCGCCGACATGCAGACGGAAATCACGCTGGGTTTGCAGGGGTGTTTGCGCCTCGGCCGCATGAAGGACGAAGGCACCGCGGCAGTCGAGATCACGTCCATCATGAAGCGCAACTCATGCGGCAAGGCACTCGACATCGCCCGCGTCGCGCGCGACATGCTCGGAGGCAATGGCATCAGCGACGAGTTCGGCATCGCGCGCCATCTCGTCAATCTGGAAGTGGTCAACACCTATGAAGGCACGCACGATATTCATGCGCTGATCCTCGGTCGCGCCATCACCGGCATTGCAGCTTTTTGATCGCTTATGAACGAGACTAATCAACAAGGCGCGCTCGCGGGTCTGCGCGTGCTCGATCTTTCGCGCGTGCTGGCCGGCCCCTGGTCGAGCCAACTGCTGGCCGACCTCGGTGCCGACGTGGTCAAGGTCGAACGGCCGGGCAAGGGTGACGATACGCGCGCGTGGGGACCGCCGTGGCTGAACGATGCCGACGATGAGTCGATGGGCGAGTCCGCTTATTACCTGTGCGCGAATCGCAACAAGCGGTCCATCACGATCGATCTGAGCCAGCCGGAAGGACAGCGTCTCGTGAAGGAACTGGCCGGCAAGGCGGATGTGCTGATCGAGAACTTCAAGGTCGGTGGCCTCGGTCAATACGGTCTGGATTACGCGAGTCTCAAGCAATTGAATCCTCGCTTGATCTACTGCTCGATCACGGGATTCGGCCAGACCGGACCTTATGCCGCGCGCGCCGGTTATGACTTTCTGATTCAGGGCATGGGCGGGCTCATGAGCCTCACCGGGCGCGCGGACGGCACCGAAGGCGAAGGGCCGATGAAGGTCGGCGTCGCGTCGACGGACGTCATGACGGGACTGTATGCGACGGTGGCGATTCTCGCCGCACTCGCCCGGCGCGAGCGCTCCGGCGCGGGACAGCACATCGACCTTGCGCTGCTGGATGTGCAGATCGCCTGTCTCGCGAATCAGGCGGCGAATTACCTCGTCGGCGGCGTGATACCTCGACGTATCGGCAACGCCCATCCGAACATCGTCCCGTACCAGGAGTTTCCGACGGCCGACGGCTACATGATCCTCGCGGTCGGCAACGACAGTCAGTTCGCGAGTCTGTGCGCTGTATTGGGCAAACCGGAATGGAGCAGCGACGAACGTTTCTCCACCAATCCGCAGCGGGTGAAGAGCAGGGATGAACTCGTCGCGATGATCCGCTCCGCCACGTTGCGCCGTCCGACGAAGGAATGGATTGCGGTGATGGAAGCGGCAGGCGTGCCGTGCGGCCCGATCAACGATCTCGAAGCGGTGTTCTCGGACCCTCACGTGCAAGCTCGCAACGTGCGCATTGAAATGCCGCATCCGTTGGCGAAGCAGGTGGCGCTGGTCGCGAATCCCATTCGCCTGTCGGAATCGCCCGTGCAGTACCTGCGATCTCCGCCGACATTGGGGCAGCACACCGGCGACGTGCTTCGCGACTGGCTCGAGATGGGCGAAGCGCAGATCGATGATTTACGCCGCACGAAGCTTCTGTAGTCGCGGGCGCATTCCGCTACCTGTTACAGCAGCGGCGCAACCAGCCTGGAACATTGATAAATGAATCTCCCGGAAATCGGCGGCCCGCGCGAGTCGATGGAATACGACGTCGTGATCGTCGGCGGCGGCCCGGCCGGCCTGTCGGCGGCTATCCGCCTGAAGCAGCTGGCGGCTGCGAAAGGCGTCGAGCTTGGCGTGTGCGTGCTGGAAAAAGGCTCGGAGATCGGGGCGCACATCCTCTCGGGCGCGGTGATGGACCCGCGCGCGATCACCGAACTGATTCCCGACTGGAAGGAACAAGGCGCGCCGCTCACGGTGGACGTGACCGAGGACCGCTTCCTGTTCCTCACCGAAACCGGCTCGAAGAGCGTGCCGGCCTGGGCGCTGCCGGATAACTTCAGGAACCACGGCAACTACGTGATCAGTCTCGCGAACGTCACGCGCTGGCTGGGCACCATGGCGGAGGCGGCGGGCGTCGAGATCTTTCCGGGCTTTCCGGCTGCCGAGATCCTTTACCACGACGACGGCTCGGTCAAGGGCGTCGCGACCGGCAATCTCGGCATCGGCAAGGACGGCCAGCCCACCGAGAACTTCCAGCTCGGCATGGAACTGCATGCGAAATACACGCTCTTCTGCGAAGGCGCGCGCGGGCATCTGGGCCGCCAGCTGGACGAGAAATTCCGGCTGCGCGACGGCGTCGATCCGCAGGTCTACGGCATCGGCATCAAGGAACTGTGGGAAATCGAGCCGTCGAAACACAAGCCGGGTCTCGTGATGCACACCGCCGGCTGGCCGCTGAACACCGATACCTACGGCGGTTCGTTCCTCTATCACATGGATAACAACCAGGTGGTGGTGGGCTTCGTGGTCGGCCTCGGCTATACGAACCCGTATCTGTCGCCGTTCGAGGAATTCCAGCGCTACAAGACGCATCCGGCGATCCGCGGGTTTCTGGAAGGCGGCAAGCGCGTCTCGTATGGCGCGCGGGCGATCACCGCGGGCGGGCTGATGTCGCTGCCGAAGCTGGTGTTCCCCGGCGGCGCGCTCGTCGGTGACGATGCGGGCTTCCTGAACGCGTCGCGCATCAAGGGCAGTCACGCGGCGATCAAGACCGGCATGCTGGCCGCCGAGGCGGCGTTCGATGCGGTGCAGGCCGGACGTCGGAACGATGAACTCACGGCCTACCCGGAGTCGTTCCGCACATCGTGGCTGCACACCGAACTGCATCGCGCGCGCAACTTCAAGCAGTGGATGAGCAAGGGCCTGTACCTCGGCACGCTGATGGTCGGCATCGAGCAGAAGCTGTTCGGCGGCAACGTGCCGTGGACGCTGCATCATCAGCACGCCGATCACGAGATGCTCAAGCCCGCGTCGCAATGCACGCCGATCACGTATCCGAAACCGGACGGCAGGCTGACGTTCGACCGGCTGTCGTCGGTGTTCATCTCGAACACCAATCACGAAGAGAACCAGCCGGCGCATCTGACGCTGAAAGACCCCACGGTGCCGGTGAACGTGAACCTGCAGACCTATGCCGGTCCCGAAGCGCGCTACTGTCCGGCCGCGGTCTATGAATTCGTGAAGACCGACGACGGCGGCGAGCGCCTCGTGATCAACGCGCAGAACTGCGTGCACTGCAAGACCTGCGACATCAAGGACCCGACGCAGAACATCGTGTGGGTCACGCCGGAAGGCGGCGGTGGGCCGAACTATCCGAACATGTGAGTGAAGAGCGACATGCAGACAATTGGAATCGTCGGCGCGGGGCAAATGGGAAGCGGCATTGCGCTGGTCTGTGCGATAGCCGGCCTCGACGTAATCGTCACGGATCTCGATGAACACGCGCTGAAACGCTGCATCGAAGGTATTGCGGCGAATCTCGACAGGATGGTATCGAAGGGGAAAACAGCGCAGGCGGAGGCAGCGGCGGCGCTGGAACGAATCAAGGGAAGTACTTTGTTGACTGACCTTGCCGACCGCGACTTCGTGATCGAAGCAGCGACGGAAAATATTCAGATCAAAGAGGGGATCTTGAAGAAGCTGGATGCGATCGTGCGGCCGAATGCGATCATCGCAACCAATACGTCGTCGGTGTCCGTCACGAAGCTCGGTGCGATGCTCGATGACCCGAGCCGCTTGACGGGAATGCACTTTTTCAATCCCGTTCCATTGATGGCGCTCGTCGAAGTCATTCGCGGGATTCAAACTAGCGATGCCACCTTCGACGCCACCGTCGACCTCGCAAAGCGTATCGGCAAGACCGCGATTTGCGTGAGGAATTCGCCGGGCTTCGTGGTCAATCGCATTTTGATACCGATGATCAATGAAGCGATTTTCGTACTGCACGAGGGGCACGCGAGCGCCGAAGAGATCGACGAGGGTATGAAGCTAGGCGCGAATCATCCGATTGGACCGCTGGCGCTGGCGGATCTCATCGGACTCGATACGACGCTCGCGATCATGAACGTGTTGTACCGCGACTTCAACGATCCGAAGTATCGCCCGGCGCCTTTGCTCAAGGAAATGGTCGACGCCGGCTATCTCGGCCGAAAGAGTGGGCAGGGGTTTTATCCCTATCCTTAACGCCAAGGGGAAAGACATTTTGAAGATCATTGTTGCTGTGAAGAGAGTGGTCGATTACAACGTGAAAGTCCGGGTGAAGTCGGACGGCACGGGCGTCGACATCGCGAACGTGAAAATGTCGATGAATCCGTTCGACGAAATCGCGGTGGAAGAGGCGGTGCGTCTGAAGGAAGCGGGCGTGGCGACCGAGGTGATCGCGGTGTCGTGCGGCGTCACGCAGTCGCAGGAAACGCTGCGCACGGCGCTGGCGATCGGCGCGGACCGCGCCGTGCTGATCGAATCGAACGAGGAACTGCAGCCGCTGGCGGTCGCCAAGCTGCTGAAGGCGCTGGTCGACCGGGAGCAGCCGCAACTGGTCATCCTCGGCAAACAGGCGATCGACGACGATTCGAACCAGACCGGCCAGATGCTCGCCGCGCTCGCCAGCCTGCCGCAAGCGACGTTTGCGTCGAAGGTTGTCGTGGCCGACGGCAGGGCGACCGTGTCGCGTGAGGTGGACGGCGGTGCCGAGACGCTGTCGCTCAAGCTGCCCGCCGTGGTCACGACCGATCTGCGCCTGAACGAGCCGCGCTATGTGACGCTGCCGAACATCATGAAGGCGAAGAAGAAGCCGCTGGAAACGCTCAAGCCCGAGGACCTCGGTGTTGACGTCACGCCGCGCCTGAAAACGCTGAAAGTCGCCGAGCCGCCGAAGCGCTCCGCTGGCGTGAAGGTGGCGGATGTGAAGACGCTGGTCGAGAAGCTGAAGAACGAAGCCAAGGTGCTTTAAGTAAAACGCGGAGACAGGGCAAATGACGAATCTGGTTAATCTTGTATTGGCTGAACACGACAACGCATCGATCAAGCCGGCGACGCTGAACACGATCGCAGCAGCGCAGAAGATCGGCGGCGACATTCACGTGCTGGTGGCGGGCTACAACGCGCAGGCCGCGGCGGACGAGGCCGCGAAGATCGCGGGTGTGTCGAAGGTATTGCTGGCCGACGCGCCGCAACTGGAAGCGGGCCTCGCGGAAAACGTCGAGGCGACGGTGCTCGACATCGCGAAGGACTACACGCACATCCTCGCGCCGGCGACGCCTTACGGCAAGAACATCACGCCGCGTATCGCCGCGAAGCTGGACGTCGCGCAGATCAGCGACATCACCGCGGTGGATTCGGCCGACACGTTCGAGCGCCCGATCTATGCGGGCAATGCGATCGCCACCGTGCAGTCGCAAGACGCAATCAAGGTCATCACCGTGCGCACGACCGGTTTCGATGCGGTCGCGGCCGAAGGCGGCAATGCAGTGGTGGAAAAGATCGACGCTGCGGCGGACCAGGGCATCTCGCAGTTCGTGAGCCGTGAACTGACGAAGCTGGACCGCCCCGAACTGACCTCGGCGAAGATCATCGTCTCGGGCGGCCGCGGTCTGGGCAATGGCGAGAACTACACGAAGGTGCTCGAGCCGCTGGCCGACAGGCTGAACGCGGCGCTGGGCGCCTCGCGCGCGGCGGTCGATGCGGGCTTCGTGCCGAACGACTACCAGGTCGGGCAGACCGGCAAGATCGTCGCGCCGCAGTTGTACATCGCGGTCGGGATTTCGGGTGCGATCCAGCATCTGGCGGGCATGAAGGACAGCAAGGTGATCGTCGCGATCAACAAGGACCCGGAAGCGCCGATTTTCAGCGTCGCCGATTATGGTCTGGTGGGTGATCTGTTTACGCTTGTGCCTGAGTTCGTCGAGCGGATTGCCGACGATCATCGTTAGGCACAACCGTGTTCGCATCCGTCAAGCCGTGGCGCCGCGCGGCGAAGCGCGTACCGATGTCTTGGTCGGCGAGCCCGGTTTGCGCGTGCTGCCCCGCACGATGAGTGTCGCTGGCGAGATCGATGTGTAGGGTGAAGCGGTAGCGGAATTCTGCCGGACGTGATGCACGAACCACAGCCCGCACGCGGTGGCGAGATCGTGTACGGGAAGTCCCACGGTGGTCAATCCCGGTCCCCACCACCGGAAGCCGAGTTCGTCGCCGAAGCCAACGACCGACAGGTCGTCCGGAACTCGCACGCCCTGAGCCAGCAATTCTTCCAGGATGCCTTGGGTCATCTGGACCGAACCGGCCACGATTGCCGTCGGCGGCTTGGACAACGACAGGAGCCGGCGGGTTGCGTTAGCACCGAAGTCGACCTCGCTCGGCGCGCCCAGTTGCACAAGGGCGGGCTCGCCCGCTGCAACGCCGCTCAGTGCCTTGTGATAACCCTTGAGGCGCGCGGAACCCGTAGGCAGATCGTCTGTGCCGCCGATATAGCCGATCCGGCGATGGCCGAGCTGCACGAGGTGACTGGTCGCCTCGAAGATCGCCTCTGTATCGTCAATTCCGAACCACTGATCCCCGATCGCCGCATGCCTGCGCAACAGTTGCACGTGCGGGGACAATTTGATCAAGCGGATCGTTTCGCGATGGGGCTTCGCGGTCGGCACGATGATGATGCCCGCGACATTCGCGCTCGCCAGTTCACGGACGCTCTGCAACTCGACCATTCGGTCGTCGTCCGTTTCCGACAGGGCCAGTTGATAGCCGGCTGCCTGCAGGCATTTCGACAGCGCATGGGCGATGGTCGCGTAGAAACCGTTCCTGATGTCCGGCAGAACCAGGCCCACGAGATTGCTCGAGACGCCTCGCATCATGCGTGCAGCGAGATTGGCCACGTAACCCATTTCATCCGCGACTTGAGTCACTTTCTGTTTGGTGGCTGCGCTGATGCGTGGGTCGTCGGCAAGCGCCCGTCCTACCGTGGATGGGGAGACCTGTAGACGCGCGGCGATGTCTTTGATGGTGACCATTTGAGTTATCCGTTCAAGGTGCTTTTTTTGTAACGATAGCACAACGGTGAAGCTCGCAATGGACCGAGCCGTGCGCCACTGATCGCCGCGTTTACCTCTGAAGTTCGCGGTTGCAAATGCTAACGCGAGCTCATTTGCATAGCCAGATTTATTTGACGCGTGGAAAAACGCCCTTTATCATTGTGCTAACGTTAGCGCACTGGATGAAGCGGGCGGGTCGGGTAACCGCAGTGGTCCGTGCCGAAGTCCATTCGCCATTGGCCGGCTATGCGGGGGCAGGAGGGGAAGCCATGTTTGAAGAGAAATCCTTGCGGTTCCATGTCGAAAAGTGGTTTGGGCGAACAGCCATTTCGTCATTGGAGGTGAGCCGCGTCAGGCCGGCGAAACTGGGACCGAATCGATGTGTCCAGGTCGTGTCGCCGCAGTCGGAGAACCGCGTGACGATATTTTTCTTCCAGCACGGCGACGGTCGATGGAGCGTCTTTCCGCCGCCCACCCGGCGCGCCACGCCGACGTTCGCAAACCGCTAGCAGCACGCAGCATCGAATTCAGCTTCAGTTTCCCGACCTGCGCAGACAGGACCGGCGACTCAATAAACGCAATACAAAGGAGACACCACAATGAACGCCCCTAGGCACGACGTTCGCTATGAACGCGGGACACTTGCGCTTCTCGGCATTGGGTTTGGACTGGTCGGCTTCGATCGCTGGCTGCTCGCTCCGCTGTTTCCGCACATCATGCGCGACCTGGGGCTGAACTACTCGCAACTGGGCAGCCTCGTGGGGATACTCGGCGTCGCGTGGGGCCTTTGGTCGATCGCCATGGGGCCGCTTGCCGACCGCATCGGCCGCAAGAAGATTCTCGTGACGACGATGATCGCCTTCTCGGTACTGTCGAGTCTTTCCGGCTTGGCGAGCGGCTTTATCAGTTTGCTGCTGTTGCGAGCCGCGATGGGCGTCGCCGAGGGCGCATTCACGCCGGCGAGCATCGCCGCGAATAGCGAGGCGTCGCTGCCGGCGCGCCGCGGGCTGAATCAGGGCATACAGATCAGCATGATTCCCTTGATGGGCCTCGGCTTCGCACCTATCGCCGCCACGCAATTGCTCGAAGTCGTCCCGAACTGGCATTGGGTGTTCACGCTGTCGGCCGTGCCCGGCTTTATCGTGGCAGCGCTGATCTGGCGCTGCGTGCGTGATCGCGATGCGCCCACGGTCCATGCGTCGCGGCAACCGGTCGATCGGCCGCGCTGGACTGAACTGTTTGCAAGCCGCAACGTCGCCGTCGCGACCCTCGCCATTCTTTGCGCCATGAGCGGGATATTCGTGATCGGCGCGATGGTGCCGATGTACCTGGTTTCCGTTGTGCATCTCGACATGCGAAGCATGGGATTCGTTGCGTCCGCTGTGGGATTCGGCGGCTTTATCGGGTGTTTCGCGCTCGCCGGGCTCTCGGACTTCATTGGCCGCCGCCCGGCTGCCTTGATCGGGTTCATCTGCGCGGCCGTTCTTCTGTATCTGTTTTCACGCACGGGTCCCAATCCGACGATGTTGTTCATTCTGCTCTTCGGTGTCGCGATGTTCTCGATGGGTCTGTTGAGCCTGCTCAGTGGCCCGATCGCGACGGAGGCCGCGCCGGTCGGGCTCATTGCGTCGACGATCGGCTTCGTGTCGGGCGTGGGCGAGACGTTTGGCGGCGGGGTTGCGCCGGTCATCGCAGGTTTCATCGCCCAGCATTTCGGCCTTGCACGCACGCTCGATTTCGCGCTTTACAGTCTCGCAATCGGAGCCGTGGTTGCGTTCTTCCTCATCGAAACCGCGCCGCGCAAGCGCCGGGACGAAGCGGCACGAACGCAGCCGACCGCGGACGGCATTGGCGGAGTCATCGCGCGCAACGGCGACGCATGAACTCGCGTTCGAAAGACACACGCTCGCCATCACCAACACGATTACCGCCATGCTCCCAGTACTTGTCAACGTTTCATTCGCTGATTGCCCGCCGTTTCCAGCGTTGTCGACCGAAACGCATGCGCTTGCGCTGGCCTATTGGGCGCGGGTGGGTTTGCGCGGGGCGCACTGCATCGAGACATTCCTGCGTGAGTGGGATGCCAACGCGGCTTTGCTAAAGCGGATCTCCGACGATCCCGCGACGGCTGATGCAATCGAAACACGCGGCGCGCCGCTGTCGAGCTTTCGCATGCACGCTCCGGTCGCGCCGCGGCAGGTCTATTGCACGATCGGCAATTACCGCAGCCAACTACTGCAAGCCGCTCTCGATGCGGACGACGGACCGGATGGTCCCGGCGCCGCCGCACGCCGCGCCGCGCTGCTGGATTCCATCGAAACGCGGCGGCGGGAAGGCGCTCCCTACATCTGCCTGAAAGGCCCCGCCTGCGTTGCGGGACCGAACGACTTGCTGCCTGTTTCGCGCAACCTCACGACGCTCGACTGGGAAGTGGAAATTGGCGTCGTGATCGGCAAAAGCGCGGTACACGTCCGCGCCGAAGATGCGCTCGCCTGCGTCGCCGGCTATTGCGTCGTCAATGACATCACGTTGCGTGAGCGGATATTTCGTCGGGACGCACCCGCATTGGGCGCGGACTGGCTGCAGTCGAAGGCGCGGCCGGGCTGGCTTCCCGCCGGACCGTGGATGGTGCCGGCATGGCATATCGCCGATGCGCAACAGCTCGGGTTATGGCTTCGCCTGAACGGATCATCGATGCAGGAGGGCGTAGCCAGCGACATGATCTTCAGTATCGGCGAGCAGATCGCCTATCTTTCCAACTTCACGCGGCTCGAGCCTGGCGACCTGATCTGCACCGGTACGCCAGCCGGCCTGGGCACCCATCATGGGCGCTACTTGCGCCCCGGCGATGTCCTTGAAGCCGGCATCGATGGTCTCGGTGTGCAGCGGGTGACCTGTGTCGAGGTTTAAGTCGTTGCTGGCGTGGAATTTCGCAGTTTGCCCAAACCAACAACATGGATTTCAAAGAGGAGATCATCGTGCATAGATGTTCACGACAATGGGTCGCGGGGTTGCTCATATCGGCGATGCCGCTCGTCGCGCAAGCGCAGGGCGTGGCGGCGAGCGCCCCCATGCCGTCGCAGCCGGACATGACGCCGGCTTCCGCGAGCAAGGCCGACAGCAAGGCACAGAAGCAGGCGCTCAAGGCACAACGCGAGGCACAACGCGAGGCACAACGCGAGGCACAACGCGAGGCACAACGCAAGGCCGAGAGAAAACAGGCGCGTCAGGTGAGAAATGCCGAATTGCAGAACCTTCAGCGCAACGGCTATGGGCCGCAGGCAGCGCCCGATCAGTATCCCGAGAACCTTTTGAATGCCGAACGCAAGTCCGCCCCTCAGAAGGCAGCGCCGGCAGTGCCCGCATCGTCGAATTGAGCGATTCGGCTGGACGAACCCATAAAGGAGTTGAAATGGAAAGGAGACAATACACGCCCATCGCAAAGATTCTCCACTGGACGATGGCGGTAGCAATCATCTGCGCATGGATCGCGGGGTACTACTCCAGCACGCTGAGTCTTCCGCAGAAGATTCAGACTGACAGCATCATGCTGCACAAGTCGATTGCGACGATCACGCTGTTTTTGCTGGCGGCCCGGATTCCGTGGCGGCTCATGCACGGCGCGCCTGCGGCGTCATGCGGCGTGCCGTCGCTGGAGCGCGCCGCAGCGCGTGTTGGGCACCTGCTGCTCTACTTATGCATGCTTGCACTGCCATTGTCGGGATGGCTCTGGAGTTCGGCGGCGGGGTTCAAGATTCCGGTGGCCGGCCTGTTCTTCTTGCCGCCCTTGATGGACAAGACGCCCGCGCTTGCACCCGTCTTCAAACAGGTGCACATCTTTCTCGCGTATGCGATCGCCATTCTGGTCTGCGGACACGTATTGATGGCGTTGAAACACTACTTCGTGGATCGCAGCGATTCGCTGGAATCGATGTTGCCGTCCTGGCTTGTCCGCCGGCGCGATGGCGGTCAGCGGAAGGAGCGTTCTCCCGCGGGCTAGATGGCGGCTCTGCCAATACTCTGCCAATAAGCGAGGCGTTTCGTCATTCGCGCGCGAGAGCGCGAACTTTTGCCCGGCATAAGCCGGGCTTTTTTTGCCTGGCGTTGCCGCGAAGCTTGTACCCGTGCGTGCCGCGCGCATCAAGAACCACTGGAAGGGGAAAACTGCCTCTCATATACTCTGGCATAAACACCACTTAGGGGAAGGCTATGCGGCGCGTGATCGTCCGGCGATCTTCGGTTCATGGGAAGGGCGTATTCGCCATGCGGCCGCTTTCGGCGGGCGAGCGGGTGCTCGAATACAAAGGCGAGTTAATCAGCTGGCGCAAAGCCGTGCGCCGGCACCAACGTGAAGGCGTGGCCGGGCACACGTTTCTTTTTGGCTTGTCGGATGGGCGCGTGATCGATGGCAGCCGCGGCGGCAACAGCGCCCGCTGGCTGAACCACGCATGCGCGCCTAACTGCGAGACCGTCGAAGACGCCTGCCGCATCTTCATTCACACGCTTCGTCCGATCGAGGCGGGCGAGGAACTGTTTATCGAATACCTGCTGGAAACCGACGATCCGCCCGACGAAGACATTAGAGCGCAGTATGCGTGCCGATGCGCCACGGCGGACTGTCGGCAGTCAATGTTGGCGAACGCCGTCTGATCGGGCAGGGGAAAGGGAAGAACCGATTACGCGCGAGGCTGGCTATCCATAAGCGAATGGCTATGATCTCCCACGGAATGTCTAATTGTCGTCAAGCTACAGACGGCCCTATGCTTGCTTCTTGCAATGAGAAGAGATGGGCCCGTGAGGCATCAATCTAAATGACGACTACCCTTGTTTTTTCCCATGCAGCGTGTCTGGATCATCGCCCAGGCTCCGGTCATCCGGAGTCGCCGGAACGTCTGAAGGCCGTGCTGCGCGCATTGCGGTCGCCGGAATTCGCGGCGCTGGAATGGCGCGAGGCGCCGCTGGGCACACTCGAGCAGGTGCAATTGATCCACGACCCGGCGTTCGTCGACGAGGTCGAGCAGATTGCCCCGAAGCGAGGTTATGTGCCGCTCGATGCCGGCGACACGGTGATGTCGCCAGGCTCCTGGGAAGCCGTCATGCGCTGCGTTGGCGCGGCGTGTGCCGGCGTCGATGCGGTAATGAACAGGGAGGCGCGCAACGCGTTCTGCGCGACGCGTCCATGTGGTCATCATGCCGAGCCGGCGAGGGCAATGGGCTTTTGTATCTTCAATCAGGCCGCGATCGCCGCGGCCTACGCTTGCGAAGTACACAAGCTGGAGCGCGTCGCGGTCGTCGACTTGGATGTTCATCACGGTAACGGCACGCAAGCGGCTTTTTTCCATCGCCCGGAATTGTTCTATGCCTCCAGCCACCAGTCGCCTTTGTATCCCGGTACGGGCGCCGTATCCGAGACCGGCGTGAATCACAACATCGTGAATATTCCGTTGCCCGGCGGTTGCGATTCGACGCTGTTCCGTGCGCGGATCACATCCGACATGTTGCCCGCGGTACGCCGGTTCAACCCCCAATTCATCATCATTTCCGCGGGCTTCGACGCGCATCGCCTGGATCCGCTCGCCGGCCTGAATCTCGAAGACAGTGATTTCGGCTGGATCACCGACGAACTAATGCATATAGCCGATGCGACATGCGAAGGACGCATCGTTTCGATTCTGGAAGGCGGCTATAGTCTGGAGGGTCTCGCGACCGGCACGATGGCGCATGTCCGTGCGTTGATGAACGTCGACGGCAACGGGCCCGGCTCACAGGTCACGGGCACTGCCGGATGAGCTCGGGTCGCGCGCGGCATGAACGTGGCGGGCGCGGACGGCTGCTCTGCATCACCAGTTCGCCACGGCGCCGTTGAGCGAAGGCCGCAACCTTCCTTCACCCAGCAGTTCTCCCCATTCGTAGTCGATGTTGTCCGGCGTGAAAGGCAAGACGCCCGCGCCGGGGGTAAACGTCAACTCCCCGAAGTACACCGCGTTATCCGGTGCGTACAGATCGACCCGGACGTAATCGAAGTCTTCGGAGAGCCGGACTGCCGCATCCAGTACCGAGTCGAGATGTTGTGGCCGAGGCGCTGGAGCTGGGCTACGTTTGTAGTAGCCGATGGCCACGTCGAGATGATTCCAGTTCTCGTCGTACACGTCCCCTCGCGTGTTTGGCCCGAAGCGGTCGGAAATCACGAGAATGTACATGACAGGTCGCCCTTGGCGACCACCGAAGCAGTGCACCTTGAAATCGGCGGGAATCTGTCCACGCTGATCCAGTAGCAGCCGTTCGAAGAAGATGCGCGGGCTGATCTTTCGGTAATGCCGTTCCCGCGAAACGTTATAAAAATCGATGGACAGCCAACGTGCAGCAATCTGTTCCAGCCGCTCGAACGACGTCTTCGTTTTGTCTCCGACCACCTCGACAAAGCTGCTGCCGTGATTTGCCTTCATCACGAATGAGTTCGGCAGCGCGTCGAAGACCTGACGATTGAAGACATCGGGAACGGCGATCAGGGGAATCAGATGATCCTGGCCGAGCTTGGCCGCCACATAATTGCGCACCGTAAGCTTGTCTGTCAGGTTGACGAAACGCGGATCGGGCTTGAGGCTGCGCTGCAGGATCTTCTCATTGAAAGTGGCGGGGTGAATGAGCTTGGGGTACCGGCCAATGCATTTGCGGTGTAACAGACTCAAAAAAAGTACATCGGGCAATGTGAACTTCGCCCTCTCCTTGATTCGTCTGACTATCGAGTGTTGCTCTTCCGGATCACCGTGATAGCTCGTCAGGAGCGACCGGATCGTCGGTTCACTTTGTCGATGCACTTTCAGATCTCCGCCAGTGGATTCCGGCGATTATGCGTTATCTTGAAGCAGACTGAGTGTAGGTTTTTTCGGTCCGTGCGAGAGAAGCCGCTAGCAGGTCTTCACCACCGCCAGTTCCATCGGCAGCGATTCGGTACTGTATCGACATCCGTTTTCAGTCTCCACGTTCGGCGCGCCGGGATCAAATGGCTGGCGCGCGCGAAAGTGCGTCGGGGAC
The DNA here is from genome assembly GCF_049177125.1 of Paraburkholderia sp. DD10. Taxonomy (NCBI): domain Bacteria; kingdom Pseudomonadati; phylum Pseudomonadota; class Betaproteobacteria; order Burkholderiales; family Burkholderiaceae; genus Paraburkholderia; species Paraburkholderia sp. DD10. The sequence continues at coordinate 557,812 of NZ_CP185393.1, forward strand.
ATTCCGTATCGTTCCTTGAACAGTCGTCCGAGACGATTTCCATCGCCCATGCCGCAGCGTCGGGCAATCTTGTCGACGGGCAGATCGCTCGTCCTGAGCAAGGTGATAACGACGTCGAAGCGGACCCGCAACAGGTACTCGAGCGGTGTCGTGCCGAATTCGTCCTTGAAACGACGCTGATAATTGCGCTTGCTCATTGCCGCGGATTCAGCGGCCTGGGCAACCGAAATCGGCTTGCTGTAGTTCTCGTGCATCCATCGAGCGGACGCGCGAATTTTTTCGGCCGTCGTGACAATGCTGACGCCTTCCATTTCGGGTCGTGTATGTTCGGCAAACTTCGCCTGCATGGCGCGAGCCACCTTTTGCGCGGTGTCGGCGCTGAGATCACGCTCGATCTGAGTCAGCGCCATTTCCGTGGGCGTGACGCCATGCGTCGGCGGCGCATCGGGGCCGTCGTCGAAAAGAAAGACCGGTACGGTTGCCTGTAGCGGTGTCTTGCGCACGATGGCGACACTGGCGCCTTGCCGGATACCGCTCGATGCGATGAATCCCTGCTGCGTGATCCACGATAGCAGCCGCTCGTTAGACTCCGCCGTGATCGCGGCGTCGCAACCGGCAACGAAGAGCGCATGGAAATCGGCCAGGCTGTACCGTTCGAGCCGCTGGGTCCAGATTGGAATGCTGGAAGAGGTCACGACAAAGCCGCCCTCGTCCGAGAGAACCGAAAGTCGGTACGGCGGCGGCGCACCTTGCGGCGGTTGCAATGCGTTGGCAAGGCGGAAAACTTCCCCAATCGCCCCAGTGGTCGCAACGGAGCATTCCTGAAAGACCAGCAGTCCGATATGGCGCTCGGCCTTTGAGTCGTCGTTGCTATTTGTAATACGCGGCGTGGGAAAGTTTGTAATACCGATCATATAAATTCTCCGAACGGAATGTACATTCCACCCCTTGAGCATAACGTACCGAATTACTCATGCGGCGACCTGTCCGGTTATCCGGATGTATTGGCGAAATCGTCCGAATTCGAGAAATTGTTGCCGCGCAACACGCTAAAAATCACACGGAAGCGCCAGCAAATAAGGAAGTTTTTGCCGACGCAACGATAGGGGAGTCCCTGCATTCATCTGGCCGATTCAACTGAATTGGCCAATAGCACCCGACTTTATGCCGACGCCGACGCTGGTGCTTATGGCGGACTATGCTTCGATGCAGCATTGGAAGAAATTCTTGTAGTGAGTCACATGTGGATACCGGTCTGCCCGAGCCACGTCGTAGTTCTCTTTCAACCCCACGCGGGTCGATTGCCGTTTCAATTCGCTTTCAAATCTGCATTGCGAAACAAATGCCGATTTGTTTGTCGCATGGAAATTTTACGTGTCGAATTGATTGGATTGCCACGGAGTGGCCGCAGGCGTGGTGCCGTCGAAACGTGCCTCGTTGCTCTCCGGCAGTTCATTACCGCATCACTTATGTTCGACAAATAAACATGTGAGGAATACGCCGGTGGATTACTACCATCAAAATTCGCTCCCTCACGCCGCTGTCACGGAACGCGGTCAGCTCACCGCGCGCGAGATGTTGAATCTGATGCGCGATCACGTTTGGGAGATCGCGGCCACCACCGCGATATTCCTGATGCTGGCGGGACTTTATCTACTCATCGCGCCAAAGATCTACTCAGCCGATGTTCTCGTACGCGTCGACCCGCCCGAGCAAAACGCGCTCGGCATTGCCTTGCAGAACCAGGAGACGCTACCGCCTCCCGCGCCATCGCCCGTGACCGAAATGGCTGTCATGCGCAGCCGTTCGGTATTGGGGCCCGTCATCGAGCGATACCGGTTCGACGTCAGCGTCACACCACACGCCATTCCACTACTGGGCGACATCGCCGCGAGGTTTGCCACACCGGGCAAGCCCGCAGCGCCGTGGCTCGGATTGAAGTCGTTCGCATGGGGCGGAGAAAGCGTTCAGGTCGGCGCATTGAAAGTTCCACGCGATCTCGAAGAGGAGAAGCTCACGCTCGTTGCTCTCGAAGGCGGCGCGTACGAATTGCGCGCTCCGTCAGGCGATCTGCTCGTCGAAGGCAGGGTAGGTGCGGTCGCGAACGCAAACGACGTGTCGGTGCTCATCAAGCAACTGGTCGCGCGGCCCGGAACCCGGTTTACGGTGATTCGCTGGAACGCGCTCGACGCCCTGAAGCGCTTCGACGACCTTGTGAAGGTGACGGACAAGGTCAAGGATTCCGGTCTGCTTGAAATCGAGTACTCGGACAAGAGTGCGGCGAAGTCCGCGGAAGTGGCGAACGCATTGGGACGGCAATATCTGGCTACCGCCATCGCCAGCCGTCAGGCGAACGACACGCAGACGCTCGCATTCATCAACGGCGAACTCCCCAGGTTACTGGCTGATCTGAAGAAGACCGAGGCTGCGCTGAAAAGCTTTCGTTCAAGCTCCCAATCCATGCAGCCCGGTTCCGAAGCCCAAGCCTACTTGCAAGGCGGTCTCGACCTCGATAAGCAGATTGCGGGCTTGCAACTGCAGCGGACCCAACTTCTGGATCGCTATCAACCGGGTAGCCGCTGGGTGCAGAGCATCGATACGCAACTGGAGCAATTGAAGGCCGCAAAGGCGCAATTCGATAACCGCTTTGGCGGAATGCCCGCGTCCGAGCGCGAAAGCGTGGATCTGCTTCGCGCGCAGAAGGTTGCCGAAACGATCTATCTGGGCATGGTGCAGAAAGCCGAGCAATTGCAGGTCCGGCGTGCCAGCACCACGGGTGGCGCGCATATCGTCGACCCGGCGATCGTGCCGTACCGGCCTGTGAAACCCAAGCCCGGCGTCGTACTGCCCGCCGGCCTCGCGCTTGGCGTGGTGTCGGGCATGCTCCTCGTCTTCATGCGTCGCCACGTGATGATCGGCGTGACGGATCCGCAGTACGTCGAACGTCGCCTGAGCGTGCCGGTGTTCGGCGAGATCCTGTTTAGCCAGCAGCAAGCGCTGCTCAATCCGAATTCATCAGGCGCTACCCGCAAGCCATTGCCGGCGGGCGGACGCAGCAGTTTGCCGTTTCAGCGAGGTGGAGCCCGCCTCGAACCGCTCCTTTCCGCAAACCGGGTCGATGCGGCGGATCCGTTCAGTACAGGCAGCAATCGGATTCTCGCGGCGCGCTTTCCGCATGATCCTTCGGTCGAGGCGCTGCGCGCCGTGCGAACCGCGATGGCGCGTGAGCTCGTGCATACGCCCAACAATGTGGTGATGGTCATCGGGCCGACGCCATCGGCGGGCAAGAGCTTCGTGGCGGCCAATCTGGCTGTCCTGCACGCCGAGATCGGCGCCCGCGTCGTTCTGATCGACGCCGACATGCGCCGTGGCCACCTCGCGTCCTTCTTCAAGCAAAGCAATCGTGAGGGTCTCTCCGAAGTACTCGCCGAGCGAATGCCCTTGCGCAATGCAGTGCGGCGCACCTGTATCGACGGCGTGTCTTTTCTCGCCTGCGGCGCTCGCCCGGAGAACCCCGCCGCCCTGCTGATGAAGCCGCATTTCAAGGAGGTGCTGCAGCGGCTCGGCAATCAATTCGACCTGGTCATTATCGACACGCCGCCGTTTCTCGCGGTGACGGACGCCTCGATCATGGCGAGCGAGGCCGGCGCTTCGTTGCTCGTTCTGCGCTCCGGGATGCAGAGCGAGGAGGAGATTGCCGACACGGTGAAGAAGATGGACCGCTCGGACGGGCGCATCGCCGGTGCGGTCTTCAATGGCATTCCGCTACGGCCCAGCACGCGGAACTATGGCTATCCGACTAACTATGCGAGCGACTTCGGCGACGTGGAAACCACGAAATGACATACGTGGGCGAGTAGGGACATTGTCGTCAGAGTTCTTGTGACTGCGTAAAACGGAGAGTGCCATGCCCTTCGCAATCAATGGAAAGTTCACCTCGCAGCCGATCACCGGTGTTCAGCGAGTCGCCTATGAATTAACGAGAGCCATGCAGATGCGCGCACATCCGGGCGATGAAGTGGAGGTGTTCGTGCCGCAGGACATCATCGAACCCGGCGCGTTGCTGAAGCGGCAGCGGCGCCTGCCGTGGCTGCGCGGCACGCTTTGGGAACAGATCACGCTTCCGCTTGCGGCAAGAGGCGTGACGCTTCTGAACTTCTGCAATACCAATCCGGTTCTGAAACGCCGGCAGATCGTCATGGTTCACGATATGGCCGTGTACGACGTGCCTCACGGGTTCTCGCGCAAGTTCCTGCTTTGGTACCGGTTCTGCTTTGCGATGCTGCCGAGAATGGATCCCACGATACTCACCGTGTCGATGTTTTCGAAAGCGCGGATTTGCGAACACCTGAAGATTGCCGAATCACGCGTCTCGGTCGTCACGCCGGGCGCGGATCATCTGGATCGCGTTGTCTCCGACGCGTCGATAACCGAGCGGCTGGGACTCGAGAAGGACGCCTATTGCGTCATCGTGGGCAGCCTCGATGCCCGCAAGAATCTTCAGCGCGTGCTGGATGCCGTTGGCCGGCTCAAGCACCGGCGCGACATCAGGTTCGTGGTGGTCGGCGGAAGGAACCCGCGTATTTTCGGCAACGGCTCCGTCTCGAGTTCAACGAACGCCGAGCAGGTGACCTGGGCCGGATTCGTTTCCGACGGGGAATTGAAAGCACTTTATGGCAACGCGGGCTGCCTCATATTTCCGTCGCTTTACGAAGGGTTCGGCTTGCCGCCGCTCGAAGCCATGTACTGCGGATGCCCGGTGATCGCCTCGACGCGCACCTCGATACCCGAGGCATGTGGAGACGCCGCGATGTACTGCGACGCGACGTCGGTGGATGATATTGCCGAAAAGATTTCCCTGATGATGACGGACGATGCGCTGCGGCAGCGTTACCGCGCCAAGGGCCTGCTTCACGCAAGGGAGTATCGCTGGGATCGTTCGGCGCAGAAGTTGCTGGACATCCTGCAGGGTCGGGCGAGCGACAGCCTCGCCTCGCTTGCACCGAACGTATCGGCGGGTTAATCGATGTTGACGAGGTGGCGACGTTATCAAGTCCGCAATGTGTCGGGAAGGCGCCGGGCGTTGTCGAAGCTGGCAGCGCTTGCGGCTGCGATGCTACCGCTCGCGCGCCCGACGGCGTCGTTTGCGGCCGTTGCCGACTCGCAGTTGCAAGCAAGCCGCGGCAGGCGGATCACAGACATGCTTGGAACCAACGGCTGGGCCGGATCGGCGAGCGACCTCGCCATGTGGCGCGAGATGGGACTGACGTGGGGCCGCGATTCGGTCGGCCCCGGCCAGCTCGATTCGCCGCGCGACCCCATGCGTGTCGACAGGACGGGCGTTCAATACAACAGCGAACTGCCGCCTGTCGTGATCCGCAATAACCGCAATGGCGTGCGCTCGCTGCTGCTGCTCGCCTATACGCCCAAATGGAATGCGTCGGTGCCGGGCGACTCGAAATCGGCTCCCATCGATGTGGACGCGTGGAAGCGGTACGTCGACGCGGTGGTGCGCAAGTACTCCGCGCCACCCTACAATCTGCGCCACTTTCAGATCTGGAACGAGGCGGCGGGCAAATTGTCCGGCGGACAAGTGCAGGCATCGTTCTGGCACGGCCCGCATTTCAATGAGGATCGGAAACTGTCGCGGCCCTACGAGCGCGCCATGCAGGACTACGTCGAGCGAATCCATCTTCCCGCCGCGCGAATCATTCGCAGCTACGGCGCCTACGTCGTTTATGGCGGCTGGCCGGACCAGGGCGGCCTCGACAATTTCCGCCGGTGGCTCGAATACAGAAGTCCGCTCTATGACGAGCGAATGCTCGACCAGGTCGATTACATCGACACCCACTATCTTCCTGTGCACGAGCTCGATCCGCTTTACGAGCAATACGTGAAGCACGGTCCCGCCCGCGGCATCTGGCAGACGGAGATCGGCGATACGTACATGAAGGACCCGCACTACTTGCCGCGCTACTTCTTCGAGTTTGCGGCGTGGGCGCTCGATCGCGAGTGGAACGACCCGAACAAGTACGTATCGATGATTTATCACTGGGATGGTTACGAGCCTTTCCGTCTGACGCATCGCGGTCCGCCCGCGCGCACTTATAACGTATCGGGACAAAGTCTCGTGGTGCTGCGCCGGACCGTCGCGGGATCGCTGCAGCGCTTTCCGGCACCGCTTGCGTTCGGCGGCGATACGTCCGGAACGGCAGTGCTATCCGACAGCGATATCGTGATTCAGGTCAGCGCCGCGACCGGTTGGCGAAGCGTCACCGCGACCGGCGTGAAGCCGCCGGCTGCTAGAACGACAACCGTTGAAATGATCGACGGCCTCACTGGCGCGCGGAGCGACGGCGAGAACATCGCGTTGACGTGGAAGGACGCGACGTTGAATGTCCGTTTCAAGGTGCCGTCCGAGGTGAACGGACCGCTTGCGAAGCCTCCAAGACACCTTGCATATATCGTGGTGCGTCGCGCGGCATAGGCATTTGAATCGGCGAAGCGGAGGCTGGAACCCGCGATTGCCGGCCGGTTAAACCCTTTACAGAGCATTGCGAGATCATGGACAGAATCACAATAGTCATCTGCAACTATAACTACGAGCGCTATCTCGCCACGGCAATCGACTCGGCGCTGCAACAGGACTATGCGGCAACGCATGTGATCGTGATCGACGACGGTTCGACCGACGGCTCGCGCGCAATCATCGAAGGCTATGGCGACCGGATACAGTCGGTGTTCAAGAGCAACGGCGGCCAGGTGTCGGCGTACAACCAGGCGGTCGACATTGTCGATGCGGAGTTCGCCATCTTTCTCGATTCGGATGATCTGCTGTATCCGTCCGCAGCGTCGGAAGTGATGCAGGTGTTCGGCACCGGCGACTGGGCGAAGGTGCAGTTTCGCCTTGACGTGATGGACTCGGCCGGAAACGCGACCGGCGCCTATGTGCCGAACTCCTCCGCTCCGCGAAATTGCGACGCGCTGTTGCGGGGCGGCTGGCTCTATCCCTCGCCGCCTGCTTCGGGCAACGCGTATCGGGTAAGCGCTTTAAAACAGGTGTTTCCTATTCCGGAGGCGATTGCCGACCGCTACGGCGCGGACTTCTATGCGATCTACGGAACGGCCCTGGTGGGTCCGGTCGCGGACATTCCGAAATCGCTGGGCGGTTATCGCGTCCACAACACGAAGAGCTCGAACGTCTCGTTCGCCAACTCGGAGCAGATCAACAAAGCGCCAAAAGCCTTCACCATGCGATGGCAGATCCTGCGAAAGACCGCCGCGGCTCGATTGCAGATCGATCTTCCAGAAGCGTTTTACGACTTCTCGCATGAGAAGGCGCTGTTCTGCTCGGGCGTCTATCACGCACCGATTGCGACGCGATGGCGCTGGATGATGCGCGACTCGCACGACTATCTGCATACGATCGTGGCGAACCCGTTCTGGAGCCTGAAGAAGAAAGTCGGCACCCTCGTTCTGTCGTGCCTCTGTCTCGTACCGTACTCGCCGCTGTCCGACTTCGTGGTTCGCTACATCAACAACCCGCTCGCCCGCCGGCGAGCGGTTGAGCAATAACACCTGGAACAGCGGTTGCATCGGCCTGAAGGAGGCGGGATGGATCGACGAAAACACGTCAATATCATCGCATTCGTGTATGGCGGCTATTTGATGAGGTATGTCTACCTCATCATCGTGGTGCCGTTTTACGGACGCATACTCGGTGTGGCCGAGTACGGTCGCGTTCTGGCGGCGATGTCGCTGATGAACGTCATCTGGATGCTGGCTAGCTACGGCTTTACCTTTGTCGGCATGCGCGAGGTATCGAGAGCGCAGTCCAACGGCGAATGCAACAGCATTTATTCGCTGCATACCAGCGCACGTCTTTGTCTCGGGGTGGTGGGGGGAGGCGTCGGCATTGTCGCCACGATGTGTTCACCGGTTTTGTCCGAACGACCGCTGATCGGTGTGCTCGCCACGCTGCTCGGCGTCGTCTCCGCGCTCAACCTCGGCTGGCTGTTTCAGGGGCGTCAACACTTTCGCACGCCGATCATGATCGAGGTGTTCGGCTTCGCCTTGAGCCTAATGCTGGTTCTGAATCTGGTGAAGGGGCCCGCGGACTCCGAATGGGTGCTGGCAAGTCTGCTGATTGCAGGCGTGGCCTCGATGATCATTTCATATGGGCTGACCACCTGGCAGCTCGGACTGCCGCGTTTAAGGGCCGCCGGCATCGTACCGCTGATCCGCGGTTCGACGATGCTGTTCTGCTATTCGTCGGGTTCGGTCGTGCTCACGGCTTCGTCCACTTATCTGCTTACGTTGTTGTCCACGCCGGCGCAGGTCGGGTACTTCGGCGCGGCGGAGCGCTTCGCGACGATCGGGTTGAGCCTGATGGGGCCCGCGGCGCAGGTGTTCGTGCCCACCATATCCGCGCAACTCGCGCGAGGCGACAAGGATGGCGCGCATGTCACCACGCGGCGCGGCGCGGCGTTGCTCATGGGCTACGGGTTCATTGTTCTGTGCGGCGCGCTGACGTTGTCACCTTTCTTGCTACCCCTGATCCTGGGAGCGGAGTTCGAACCGAGCGCCCGTGTGCTGCAGTGCTTCGCATGGATGTTCCCATTTGCCGCGTTCAATGAATTCGTCGCGTTCTACGTGTTCGTGCCTCGCAAGAAAGACCGCTTGCTGGCGATAGCCGGCGCCGTCTCGGGAGTGGCGAATCTCGCGGCGGCGCTCTATCTCGCACCGCGCTATGGGGCGATTGGTATGGCATGGGCTCGCGTGATCGGAGAAGCGACGCTGTCCGTCATGCTGATGAGCATCATGGTTCGCCTCGAACTGGTCGGACTGGTTCCCGGCGGGCAACGGGCGCTCGGTATGTTCAGACTGGCATGGGGTGCTCGCGTGCCGCCGGGCGCCAAGGATAAGTGAAAGGTTCTTTCCGACGCGTCGTGCCGGGTTGTGCTCTCAACGGAGGTCGAAGTGAAAGTCGCTATTGTTCACGATTGGTTGGTCGTTTCGGGCGGTGCTGAAAAGGTGCTCCAGAACATCATCGAGTGCTTTCCGAAAGCGGACATCTTCGCCATTGTCGACTTCATGGAAGACCGTGACTGCGTGAAGGGCAAGTCCGTCGAGACGTCGTTCATTCAGCGCCTGCCCTTTGCCCGCAAGCGCTACCGCGGCTACTTGCCGCTCATGCCGCTGGCGATCGAACAGTTGGACCTGTCCGGCTACGACCTCGTTATTTCCAGTTCCCATGCGGTGGCCAAGGGCGTGCTTACCGGCCCCAACCAGGTTCATGTGAGCTATGTCCATTCTCCCATTCGCTATGCGTGGGACCTTCAGCATCAGTACCTGAGGGAGTCGCACCTGACACGCGGCATGAAGTCCATGATGGCGCGGGTGCTGCTGCATTACATCCGCGGATGGGATTCCCGCTCGGCGAATGGCGTCGATTACCTGATCGCCAATTCGAGGTTCATCGCTCACCGCATCAGAAAAGCGTATCGACGCGAGGCAACGGTCATTTATCCGCCTGTCGACTTGAAGAACATGACGATGTCCGCCGAGAAGGAGGACTTCTATGTGACGGCCTCGCGCATGGTTCCGTATAAACGTATCGACCTCATCGTGCAGGCGTTTTCGCAGACCCCCGAACGGCGGCTGGTGGTGATCGGGGATGGCCCGGAGATGAAGAAGATCAAGGCCGTCGCCGGAGCGAACGTGACGATCCTCGGACATCAGCCCATCGACGTTCTCGTCGATCATCTGCGGCGAGCGCGGGCGTTCGTATTCGCGGCGGAAGAGGACTTCGGCATTTCGGTGGTGGAAGCGCAGGCGTGCGGAACGCCCGTTATCGCTTTCGGCAGGGGCGGCGCGCTGGAATCCGTCGTGGGTTTGCCCGCGGAGCGGCCGACCGGGGTCTTTTTCCATGAACAGACCACCGAATCGCTGTTGAGTGCCGTGGTGCGATTCGAGCGCAACGCGTGTCTCTTCGATCCGGGCGAGTGCCGGAGAAACGCCGAGCGATTCTCGTCTGAGAATTTCAAGGCGGCGCTGACCGGTTTTATCGAAGCGCGGCTTCCTTATAGCTTCGTCGACCAGTTTGTTCCATCACGTCCCGGCGACCGCTCCGTCGAGCCCGCGCCGGCCGGCAAGCGTCGATTCTCGACCGTGGTCTCGTGAAAGTGGAATGGATGACGGCGCGGGTGGAGATAGGTGGCGAATGCAAGCGTATGCCGATGGATTGCAGGCGAATGCCTTTCGATCAACCGTTGAAGCGGAGTCGTGTGCCCGTACGCCAGCGCTGAAACCAGCAGAATGCTGAGCGTCGACCAGAGCGGCGGGAACCGCTCCACGTCGACATGACGCGCACCGCGTAAAAAGATTAGCGCAACGGCGGCTCCTATTACCCAGCCCGCAAAGACCTCGGGTAGCGAGTGCGAACCGTTCAATACCCGCGACATGCCGGTCAGGAGCCCGACGATCAGGCCCATGACGACTCCGGCTGCGGGCGGCAGACGCCACCACTTGAATTGCAGCGTAAAGACGACGATCCATACGGACGTCGACAGCATGGCGTGTCCGCTGATCACGCGGAAATGAGAAGCCGGGAAAGACAGGCCCCACCCCGCGTGGAGGATCTTCGTGGCGCCTACGATCGACATGCCGACTGCCAAGGCCAGAAGCCAGCGGTATGCCGCGCGCACGTCGAATAGCGCGATCCAGATGCCGCAGGTCAGCGCCACGGGCAACGTGAGCGCGGCGTCCCCCAGATTGGTAAACATTCGCCACATGGCGTCGTCGTTTCCTTCGTTGTTTGCTTTTGTCGCCCCGTCCGGGCTACGGACGGTTATTCGGCACGAGTGGCGCGGCGCCGCGCCGCTGCCGCGTTATCGTTGGGTCGCCTCGTCGTGTTCGATACACCGGCGGTCCGGACGTGGCAGCGGTCAACGGCCGCGATGCGAGCAGTAGCGAAATCACGAGGGAAAGAATCAGGACATTCGACGGCGACACCAACCGGTGTTCCGTTGCCGCCATCACGAGCAGGCAGACCGAGGCAAGCTCGACGAACCGGAATGCCACGAAGTTCTGCACACCGGCCATCAACGCGGCGTTGGCCGCCCCTCTGCGGCTCCATTCAATGAGCTTCCAGAAGAAGTTCAGCATCAGGCCCAGTCCCACCACGCCCATTTCCGCCAGTAAATTCAGGTAAGAGTTGTGCGCATGAGAATCGCTGTGTTCGACGGTCACGTCCGACGGTATTCCCAGGAGATCGAAGTAAGACACGACGTGGCCGATCTGATCGTCATACGAACCGAAGCCGAGCCCGACCACCGGGCTTTGGCGGAAGTACGCCAGCGCGCGCGGCCACAACCATTCGGATCGCGTGTCGAGGTTGGCGACCTTCGCGTCCTGGTTATGGATGTTGAAGCTGTAGCCCATGTAGTTGACGTTCGGCTCGGTATGAATGAACGCTATCGCCACCGAGCCGGCTACTAGGCAGCCCATCAACGTGCCGAGCATCCAGCGCTTACGGCCAAAATACAGATACGGAAGCATCACCAGCGCACCGAGCAACGACCCGCGGCTATAGGTGGAAAAGAGCATCAGTCCGTTCATGGCGAGTAACGCCAGAATCAGCTTGCCGCGTTTTTGCAGGTAGCACGCGGTGCCGAGACAAAACAGCATCGCAAGAAAGCCGCCCGCCGCGTTACGGGCGATAAAGTAGCTGCCGAAGCTGTTGTCCGGATGCGTGAAGATGCTCAGCAGCCCGTTTTGCAGAATGTAGTAGGCGTAGGGCGGCACATTGATCGCCACGGCGAAGATAAAGAACGTTCGCAAGACCTTGTTGAGATCCCAGCGGTGCGCATAGAGGCACCCGGCGAAGATCGGGGCATAAGAGACGAAGAAATTGCCGTCGCGCCGGTAAAACTCGAATTCGATGAGAGAGCGCGGGTCGTAGAGCAGCGTGGAGACGAGAACGAATAACGTAAAGGCAGTCAGAGCCGACATGAAAGCCGGGTAGCTTCTACCGAAGAAACGCCACGAACATAAAACGATCGGTAAGAATCCAGCCGCGCTCACCGGAAGCAGATTGGTCACTGTCAGGAATAGCGCCAACAGGGATATATAAGCCATTGCGACTCCATCGAGAGCATACGGATGGCCGGTAACGAACAGGGCAACTGGCAGCGGGAAGCGGGTGCGCGAGACCGTCGGAATCCTATCTTTGGAAGTTCACCAACCACGCGGTGCGTTGACTCGAAGTTATCACGGCTCGGCATTGATCTCAAACCTGCTTCCACTTTGCGCGCACCTATGACGGCCTGCCAGCTACAACGCGCAAACGGATCGCGTGGACACGGCCAAAGTTTCAACGGTTCGCGCCACGCATGCTGTGGTGCAGCGTAACGTGCCTATCATTGAATCGAGTAACGCCCAACGCGTTTCGTGGCGGCATTCGCGGTTCGGATAGCCAACCAACGGATACAACTTTGCAGGGGCTTTAAATGGGCAATGTCACGCTGGAAGTCAATGCTTCGTCTGTCGAGTTGGCCAATGACACTGCAGCCGCGTGTTCGCGGATGGTTCCGGTGATTCTGGCCGGTGGCTCAGGCACACGATTGTGGCCTGTATCGCGCGAGCAGTTTCCCAAACAACTGATCGATGTGATTGGTGACAAGACGCTGCTTCAAGCCACCGTGTCGCGGATGGACAATTTCAAGGGACGATGGGAAGTCGCGCCGGAGCCCGTCATTGTCTGCGGGGCGGAGCATTACTTCGCCACTTACGAGCAGACTCGTGACAGCGGTGTCAACGCGCGCATCATCGTCGAGCCCGCTCGACGCGATACCGCGCCGGCGTTGACGCTTGCCGCATTGACCGCAACCGCCGAGGGCCACGACGCCATATTGGTCGCGATGCCCGCGGACCACGCGATTGCCGATCTCGACGCGCTGCATCGCTCGATCGCGATCGCCGCCGGCTATGCGGAGGGCGGCGCGATCGTGACATTGGGCGTGCCACCGGCTCGCCCGGACACAGGCTTCGGCTATATCCGGCTTGGCGCGGTGCTACAGGACGGCGCCTATCTGATCGATCGCTTTGTTGAGAAGCCCGCTGCCGAACTCGCGGCCCAGTACGTCGAGGCTGGAAACTTCTGGTGGAACAGCGGCATCTTTGTCGTTCGTGCTTCGCTATGGCTCAAGGTGATCAAGCGCTTCCAGCCCGACATGCACACGGCTTGCGCGCAAGCGCACGAGCATGGAAAAAAGGCGGAGGGTTGCGTCATTCCCGCCGCGGTGGAGTTCTGCCGCTCGCCCTCCGATTCGATCGACTACGCGGTGATGGAGCGCCTGGGCAAGGCGGATTCCCCTTGCCTTGGCGTAGTCGTGCCGCTGGAGGCCGGCTGGTCCGATCTCGGCTCATGGGACGCGGTGTGGCAAGCAATGCAAAAGGACGAATCCGGCAATGCGGGAAGCGGCCGGGTGTTGTTCGAAGGCGCGACGAGCACGTATGCGCGCTCGCAGGGCGGGCGGCTTCTGGCTTGCGTGGGTACGACCGATCTGGTCGTGGTCGAGACGGACGATGCGGTGCTGGTCGCCGATCGCGCGCATGTGCAGGACATCAAGGGTCTCGTGTCGCGGATCAAAAGAGAGAAATCGCCCGAGGCCGAGGCGCACAGAAAAGTGCGCCGCCCGTGGGGCTTCTACGATTCGATCGATCATGGCGATCGCTTCCAGGTCAAGCGCATCGTCGTGAACCCCGGCGCGCGTCTGTCCTTGCAGATGCATCACCATCGCGCGGAACATTGGATCGTGGTGAGCGGAACGGCGCTCGTCACACGAGGCGACGAGCAGCTTCTTCTGAGCGAAAACGAATCGACCTACATCCCCTTGGGTGTGCGCCACCGTCTCGAGAATCCCGGATGTGTCCCGCTGCAGATCATCGAGGTGCAGTCGGGCGCCTACCTCGGTGAAGACGACATCGTGCGATTCGACGATAAATACGGTCGTTGCGGCTAACCGGCCGGTATGAACAATGCGCGTGCTCTGGGAGCGTTGCAATGCGGGCAATCATTGGTTTACTGGCAAGATCGTTCGATGTCGCGGTAATCGTGGGGGGCGCTTTCGTCGCGCTGATATTCCGTTTCGACGACATTTCCCAGCACAGTTTCTACATGGCGTTCGTCGCCTTCGCCGCGGCGTTTTCGCTCGCGGTCTTCCCCGCGCTCGGCGTCTACGAGTCGTGGCGCGGGCGCTCGAAGTGGGTGCTCGCGGGGCAGGTTGCGCTGGCGTGGCTGATCGTTCAGGCGTGCGCGATGGCGTTGATGTTTTCACTGCATCGCATCGACTTCGTGTCCCGTTTATGGTTCGCGTATTGGACGGGCCTGTCAGGCGCCGCGATGATTGCCGGACGCATCTTGACGCATAGCCTGCTCGGCCGTGTTCGACACGCGGGATTGAATTTGCAGCATGTCGCCATCGCGGCATGCGGCGAGCACTGTGAAGAAATCATTCAAAAGATGGAGGCAAAGCAGGCTGCCGGATTCCGCGCCAAGGCGCTTTACAACCTGGGCGTTGGCGGCCGGGTGACATCGTCTGTCGCGGTGTTCGACCAGCACGCGGCGTTCGTCGACTATGTCCGTGAGCAGAAGATTGGTGAAGTTTGGCTGGCTCTGCCATTGAGCGAGGAACGCGCGATTCTCAAGCTGGTCGACGAGTTCAGAAACGATCTGATCAATATCCGTTTCATGCCTGACGTGCGCGCGCTTGCGTTGTTCGAAGGAAGCATTACCGAATTGCTGGGCGTTCCCACCATCAATCTGGCGGCGCCGCCGCTGCCGCCGAACGCCATGCTGATAAAGGAGCTGTTCGACCGGGTGTTTGCTTTCGGCGCGCTTGTCGCGGTGTCGCCGATCCTGCTTGCGTGCGCGATTGCCGTCAAGCTGAGTTCGCGGGGGCCGGTGTTCTTCAGGCAATGCCGTAAAGGCGCCGACGGCAGGGTGTTCACCATCTACAAATTTCGTACGATGCGCCTGCACGAGCAACAACAGGGTGTTCTGAAACAGGCGACTCGCGACGATCCCCGCATCACCCGCGTGGGCTCGTTTCTGCGTCGAACCAGCCTGGACGAATTACCGCAATTCTTCAACGTGCTGCGCGGCGACATGTCGGTGGTGGGTCCCCGGCCACACGCGCTGGAGCACGACGATCTCTATCAGAACATCGTGTCAGGCTACATTCACCGATACAGGATCAAGCCGGGCATTACCGGTTGGGCGCAGATCAACGGCTTTCGCGGCGAAACCGACCACATCGAAAAAATGGAGGGGCGCGTGGCACACGATCTGTACTATCTGCGCAACTGGTCGTTCGGACTGGACGTCAAGATCATTCTTGCGACGATATTCAAAGGTTTCCATCACCGCAACGCTTATTGAGCCGCCTTATCGAAGATCATGTACGCGCCGTTGGCGTTGTTACGGCATTAAAGGATGCGCCTCAAATGGAAGACGATCTGGGCCATTGGGAAAGAGTGGAGCGTGACGACCGACAGGCCGAACCGGATCCGGACGCTGGCGAGCGGTTGTGGTGTATCCACATAGAAGGACCGGACGATTTCATCGCGGCCGCATCTCAAGAAGCGGCCCAGCACGAAGTGTCGGCTATCAACGCGTATCTGGAGAGGTTCGAAAACGGTCATCGCGCATCCGCCGCGCACGCGGTGGTGATGGAATGGCCGTTTACAGCGGAGAGTCACGCACGCTCGCTGGAAGTCGACTGGGACGATCTTCAACGAATGCCGCACAGAGGGCGATCCGCCAGTTCGTCGGCGAATGTATTGACCACGATGGCGCGGCATCTCAGGGAACTCGTAGGGATGGCTCGCCATCGGTGAGGGTCATTTCCGGGCCGCACCGGCTCCTCAAGAGCCTGCCCGCGCAGCGCTTACTTCTTCATGATCATCAACTGGTCGAAATTGACGGTGCATTCAGGTTGCTCTGGCCGATTATCGGTGGCGACAGGGAGATTGTCGTCCCGCAAGTCGAACGCCCAGTTCATCTCGGAGGGTGTCAACCTGATTGGCCGTTGATCGCACATTTCGTGGACCGCGGCCACGGCGCCTTTATAGTGGGCCTGTTTAAGCATGATGTAGCCCGCGACGCTGGCCGCGGATAACAGGGAGTTCATCGCGGCAAAGACGATGATTGCATGGAACTGCTGCCGGCTGGTTGAAAACGCCGCGGTGATCAGCAATGGAACCGCGTAAAGCATCGGCACGTATCGCGCCCACCACGATTGTGGGTGGATCAGGACGATAGCCAGCGTGGCGAGCAGGAAAATCGTCAGGAGATCGGCGCCCTTCCTTTTCCAGAAGAAGGGGATGACACCGATGATGAGCATGACCCCAAAGAAAGGACCGAAGCCGGCAAAGCGCGTATCGGCCGTGTGAAGCGCGATGAACGCCTCGCGTAGATGCTCCGGCGACAGCGAAAAGCTGGGCTGCGCGTTACTGCAGGCATTACAGTTACTCGGCACCGAAAAATACGACAGGAAAAGTCTGTGCAACGGGTTCATGCTAAGAAATTCCGGCGATGCCTGCCGCACGATGATATCCA
Source organism: Paraburkholderia sp. DD10 (assembly GCF_049177125.1). Taxonomy (NCBI): domain Bacteria; kingdom Pseudomonadati; phylum Pseudomonadota; class Betaproteobacteria; order Burkholderiales; family Burkholderiaceae; genus Paraburkholderia; species Paraburkholderia sp. DD10. The sequence goes on from NZ_CP185393.1 coordinate 574,433, forward strand.
CCTTATCCTTGCCGAGAATAGGGTAGAAGATATGCTTACCCGAGGCGATGTTTTCGATGTAGGGCGAATAGCCGATTACCGCAACGGCGACGAACGACCATACAGCCAGTTGCCCGATCACCACTTTGTGCTTTCCGATAAAGCCTCTTTTTTCTCCGCCGAAAAATGCCGCGGCGAAGAGCACTAAAACGGAGACACCCGCGAAAACCAGTCCTGTCATCTTTGAACCGACCAGAAGCACCAATGCGGTACCCAGTTGCACCGCGGAGTACGGCCGGTTTCTGATGGCGAACAGGAGATTGATGGAGAAGATCGTCCAGCAGTAATAGTGGGCAGCGTCGACGTAGAGCGTTGTCAACTGGCCGATCGCGACCGGATTGTAGACGCAGGCCGCCGCGGCGAGGAACGCGGCTCTCGGGGATTGAATCGTCGTCTGGAACAGCCGCATTAGACAGATCAAAGCGGGAACGCTGAGCAACAACGTGAACGATTTGCCGGTGTTGAAGTGCGTGGTGAGCACCTTGGCCGTGTAGGCGAAAAACTCGAACGCCTTGGGATAGTGCTCGGCCCAGAAGATACCGCCGGGCGCGCGCATGCCGGCAGACCAGGCCGATTCGCGGTCGAGCAGCAGGGCGACCGCGCTGTGGTAATTCAGACCATCGTAACTAAATTCCCTCAAGTGTCCGTAGCCAAACAGTACAGCCGCGATGAACGCTACGGCGAGAAGCGCTGTGCGCCATCCGGTTCGGAAAAAATACCCATATATTCCGATCGCGACAATAAAGGCAAGCCCGACGATTCGTTGCGACGACGAGCTGTAGATTCCGATGTTATAGAGCGTCGCCGCATATAGAGACGACGCGAACACGAAGACAACGACATAGTCGCAAAACCTGGCCCAGTCCACATGTTTGAAGGTGTTTTTCGTCGTCGTCGTAGACATGGATGGGCCTTCTCTCAGGTAAGGGAAAACGTAGAGCGATTGTTGCGGAGGTGATGCTGCTTTTGTTGAACTGTCCGTAGCCGGCATTGCTTCGAAGGAGCGCCGATACGAAACGGGGGCGCGGAAAAGCTGTGAATTTGCCACGACAGGGAACGCGGCGATCGTGGACAGCGACGTCGCTAGCGTGAAGATATCAATGAGGATTATGGGCGCATGTGCGGCGGCGCACAAGGAGCGTGCTTCCCGCTATCGACCCGCTATTGCCTGTGAGTCAGCCGATGATGATTCGCACGTATGAGCCCACATGCGATTGGCCCTCGGCAGCGATATTTCGTCATCTTTTCGGGAGGTCCCGGGAGCCTCTTTATTGGAGCCCCGTGCTAATTTGAGTATCGTGCGACGCAGCGCGTCCCACCTTGGCCGGCCCCGTATGTTCAGACATCGGCGTGCGGCTCAACGCGCAAGTGATGGGAGCCGCCCCGGCGCTTTGCTCAGGCTAACACTTCGATAATCGTTCGAGGCTACCGATGGCTGCTGCAAGCATCCCGCTTTGTGTCGATCTCGACGGCACACTGACCCATAGCGACCTGTTGATCGAGTCGTTCCTTGTTCTGATCAAGAAAAATCCCCTCTATCTGTTCTATTGCGTCGTCTGGCTGCTGCGGGGAAAGGGATATCTGAAGGCCCAGATCGCCTCACGCGTCGCCATCGACGTATCACTGCTGCCCTATAACGCCCGTGTGGTTGATTTCCTCAAACGCGAGCAGTCGAGTGGCCGTGATCTCTATCTATGCACGGCGGGTGACCAGCGATTTGCCGAACAGATCGCCTCGCATTTCGGATTCTTCAAAGGCGTGATGGCAAGCGACGAGTCGCGCAATCTCTCCGGCACGAACAAGGCGGGAGCCTTGCTGGCGCGATTCGGTGTGCAGGGCTTCGACTACTGCGGCAATGCTCGCGCCGATGTGCCGGTCTGGAAGCAGGCGCGCAGGGCGATTGTCGTGGGAAACAGGCATATGCAGGCGGCGGCGCAGAAAGTGAATCAGACAACCGTCTTCTTCGAAAGCAAGCGTTCTTTCTTGCGGCTCGCGCTCAGGGAAATGCGCGTTTATCAATGGGTGAAGAACCTGCTGATCTTCGTGCCACTTCTCGCGTCCCATCGCTTCACAAATATCGACACGCTGATCGCAGAGGGCGTGGCGTTCCTTTCGTTCTGTTTTTGCGCGTCGTCCGTGTATCTGTTAAACGATATGCTCGACCTCGATGCGGACAGGCGTCATAGCCGCAAGTGCAAGCGCCCGTTCGCTTCCGGTGAATTGTCGCTGGTCTCCGGCATCTTTCTGATGTTCATCCTGCTGGCAGGATCGGCAAGCCTTGCAGTCATGCTGCCGCAGTCGTTTCAGTTCGTGCTGGCGTGCTATGTCGTCACAACGCTCGCGTATTCGTTTCGCCTGAAGCGCGTGATGCTGGTGGACGTATTCGTGCTCGCGGCGCTTTATACCACCCGTATCGTGGCTGGCGGCGCGGCCGGCGGCGTTGTGCTGTCCGACTGGTTGATCATGTTCTCGGTGATGATCTTTCTCAGCCTCGCGATGGTCAAGCGCTACACCGAACTCGACAAAACGCAGCGGGACGGCAAGGCTTCGGCGGCAGGCCGGGGGTACTTAACCGACGACATGAGCATCGTGCGCTCATTCGGAACGGCAGCCGGCTACGTCGCGGTGCTGGTGCTGGCGCTCTATATGAACTCGGCCGACGTCAAGGTGCTGTATCAGCATCCGCACAGGCTCTGGGTTCTCTTTTGTCTGCTTCTGTATTGGATCAGCCGCATCTGGATGGTGGCGTTCCGCGGGCAGATGCACGATGACCCGATCGTCTTCGCGATCAAGAACCGCGCGAGCCTGTTCGTCATTGCACTGTGCGTGCTGACTGTGCTGGCCGCGATGTGAAGAAGAGGAAAGGGCGTTCCGGAGCGCCTATTCGCGTCTCCGGGGTCTTCGCGTTGTTCTGGCGTGCCACTATTCCGAGCGGGAAAGTCCCGGCCGCGCGGCTGCGCTGCGATTGATGTGGACGGCGATATCCCTTGCGATTCTTGCATTCGAAAACTGCGGGCGCCAGCCAATAGCAAGCGACTCGTCGATCGAGAGGACGTGCTGGAGTTCGAGCATCAGCAACTGTTCGCGCGCGAGCAGCCTGTAACCGGAAAGAGACGATATCCACTTCACGGGAAGCAATGGAATCGCGATTTTTCGCACATGCCGCACGCCAAGCTCCGCTGAGATCTCGTCGATCCACTGGCGAATCGACAGCGGGTCTGGATCGGCGGCATTGAAAAAACCGGCGGCACGCGTTTCCGCGACGCGATAGATCAGGCTCGCCACGTCGAGGACGTGCACCATGTGGATTTTGTGGTTGCCGTGACCGGGAAATGCAACGAGACCGAACTTCGTCATCATGTTGACGAAGCCTCGGAACAGGCCCTCTCTTCCTTCGCCGCCAATGATGCAGGGAATGATCGTGGCCGCCCCCGGCATGGTGTCGACGAACGCCTGGGCAGCCATCTTCGAGCGGCTGTACACGCCTTCGCCACCCATTCTGCTGTGTATGTCGTACTGGTCCTGTCCGGTTTGGCGGTACATCATGCTCGTGCCGACGTGAATGAAATGCGATCCCTGGAAGCGATAGCGCTCGCAAAGGTTCTTCGCCGCCAGCACGTTGTTCCGTTCAAAGAACGACTTTCTGAAGAGAAGGGGGACGCCCTTGGTAACGTATTGAACCGCCGCGCAATTGACCACCACATCGACGTTCGGCAGCGAAGCGGTGAAGGCGGCATCGGCGAGATCGCCTGGCAAGTCGACTGGGCCGGTCCTGTCGGTGGTGGTCACGTCATGAGCGCGCGCCTTGAATTGCTTGACGCACTCGCTACCGAGAAAGCCCGCTGCGCCGGTGATCAGTACTCGCATGATGCGACTCCCTGTTCGATCCTTACGATTTCACAACCAGATAGACACCGACGATGATGACGGCGATGCCCAACAATTTCTGCGCCGACAGATATTCTCCGAACAGATACCACGCGGCTATCGCGTTCACCACGTATCCGATCGACAGCATCGGATACGCTACGCTCACCGGAACCTTGGACAGCGCCACGATCCAGATCGCAACGCTCAGTACGTAGCATGCCAGCCCCGCCATGATGTGAGGCTCGAATCCCACTCTGAAGAGCGCTGAAACGGCTGTTTGGCGACTGAATCCAAAGGCTCCCAGCGCATTGGTTCCCGCTTTCAGCCAGAGTTGCGCCATTGCATTCAGCAGGACGCCGGTCACGATCAGAACAAAGCTCGCAATGCTCACTTATCCTCCGGGAATGGATGCCAGAAATCGCGAGAGATCTCGCCATCCTGTTCGATCAGAAGAAAGACGGAAACGGCGAGCGTGAAGTGAGACCATGATACGTGGCTAATAACGCGGCGCGCGGCATAAATTCCGCATTCACGGCCAAACGTATCGAATAGCGCGGCGCGTGGTTCGTCAAGGGAGTGCCACTTGTGGAAGATGTCCGCTGAACACGATGTGTTGGCGGATTCGACCGAGGCTCGCCGAGAAACGCATTCAACACTGGCGTCAGTACATTGAATGTAATGACAAACGCAGCCGATAGGTCAGTGAAAAAGAGAACATTCTATTTTCAACTTAGCCATATTGCAAAATGGCCCATTACATATCGCCGATTTCGATCTATTTAAAACAACTCGTTGGAATAGGAATGTCTTGTTGCAACCACGGCTGTCTACTCCGGTCGAGTGAGTACAACTTGCCCGGTTGCGCATCGCGCATGGGGAGGCGACCGCGCGGCGGAAGGGTGGCCTCGCTTCGACGAGTGCGCGCCGCCTACCCGGCGGAAAAATAAAGCCCCGTTCCAATAGGGTCGAAGTGCCAATTGAGCGCATCAGTCCTCTGATGATCATAAGAAAGTAGGAATTTTCGCTGCGTCTCAAATTGTTCGAAAGATTCCTGCTTTCTGGCGGAAAAAAACTATTTCCACTGTAATTCAAACCGCATTCCGGGTACGATTTACTCCGTCGCGCCGCATTTGTGAATAACTTACCGAACAGATCCCACGTCGGTCGTCCTTCCGGTGAAACGTTTGCGCCACGCGCGGCTCGCGGTTTGAGCAGCAGATCAATACCGTGTCAGGTCGTCTCCATCGTTTGCACAAGAGATAGTGGACGTGCGGGTAGGCTCGCCCGGAGGATCGGCGACGCTCGCGCGGCGGATTACTGCGTCTCTTCAAACGTCTTTGTCGACCACTAATCAAGCATCAGATTTGTGCGCGCATGCGCAGGACTTTCTTCGCCCTTAGCGTTCCGAGTTAATGGGCGGCGAGTCTTGACGCATCTACTCAATTCGAAAACTCCAGAAAGTTAATACTTGGATTTTTTATCGGGAATTTTCTCGACAGCGGAAATTATTTGACATGGTGAAACGACGTCAATTCATTGGTTGCCTAACGGCTCTTGGTGGCAGTTATCTTTTGAGCGCCTGTGGCGGCGGTTCGGAAGACGGCAACAGCACGGATCAATCAGCCGTCAATAAAGCAACGGCACACGCGGGCACCCCCTCGGCCAGCGGCACCGCAATTCCCCCTGCAAGTTCCATTACCGACAACTCGGGCGCCGTGTGGACGCTGGCGAATGGCTCGGTGTATCGAAACGGCGCGAAAGCCGGCAACACCTACAACGTCGCATTGGTGCTGTACTACAGCGGCGGTGTGTATCACCAGGGCTCCGGCGGCCAGTTCTATTCATGGACCGGCTCGACATGGGTAACGTGCAACGACCCGCGTATGGGCGGCACTTCAGCGGAGGGTACGACGCTCCCTACGTCGCCGTACATTATCGACAAGACGGCCGCGGTCTGGACCCTCGTGAATGGCGTCATTTACAGGAACGGCGCGACCGTGGGCAACACCTACAATGTGTCGCTGGTGCTCTGGTACGGCGGCAAGATCTGGCATCAGGGTTCAGGCGGCCAGTTCTACGTGAACGTGGACGTGCGCAACGTCAAGGCCCAATGGCTGCCGTGCAGCGACCCACGTATCGCCGTTGCTCCCGCGACAGGTTCCTTCTACGGAATGAACGGGCACTGGGATTACACGTACACGCCTACTCAACTGGTCTCGATGTTGAAAGACATGGGCTGTACGACCTATCGCGTCGGCTGCACGGACGACCCGAACCAGATCAATGCCGTCGTCAAAATCGCGCAAGCCTTCCAGTCAGCCGGACTCAAGCTGCTCGTGCTGATCCAGCAAGGTGTGTACGACTCCAGCGGTGCGGTGTTTTCTGGCGAGTCGGCGGCTTATACCCGCGCTTTCGCTTGTGCCAGGACTGTCGCAAACGCAATGAAACCGTACGGCGTGACCATGTACGAATGCGGAAACGAACTGACCCGGCAGAACGCCACGGTCATGAACTTCTCCTACGCGGGTTCGTTGGCGATGGACTTCAACAATACGAACTGGCCCGCCATGCGCGGCGCCATGCGCGGCATGATCGACGGCGTGAAGTCGGTTCAGTCCACGGCGAAGTGCGGTATCAATTTCTGCGTTGCCGATATTGGCGCGGCCGACGCTTTGTGGGAAGGCATGCAACCCGACGGCACGGGCGGTCATCCGAAGGTGCGTTGGGATATCACCACCTGGCACAATTACGATGCGTATGGGGACATTTTCAGAATCGGCTCCGACGGAAACGGCCCCACCTTCGACCTTCCGACGTATTGCAAGGCCCGATATGGCGTGCCTTTCATGATTACCGAATGGAATACCGGCCCGGACCAAAGCGAGTCCTTCCGCGCGAACTACATCACCACGCAATTGGGCGAGTTTTATCAAGCGAGAAAGACGCACAACATTCAGTCCGTGATGTACTACGTGCTGGATAGCGGGAACACGACCTACGGCATTATGATCAACACGGTTCCAATAACCGAGCCGTACAATGCGTTCAAGACCTTCACGGCGGGCCACCCGGACAACTGATCGACGGGTTGTTCATTCGTGACGAAAGACCGGGTCTCCTGCTTCGCGCGGAGACCCGGTTGCGTCGTTTACAGCGTACTCGAGACGCCACTCAACCAGGCGCTCGACCGCGAGCCGCGGTTGTCGAGTCGCGGCCAATGCGAATACCGTCATTCGCAAACCTGTCGCTGTCTTGTCGCTGTCTTGTCGCTGTGAAGCGTCAAAAGCAAGTGCTAAAGAGACGGTCGGCAGGTTGCGGCTTCCTTGAACGGCCCAGCTATCTGGTCTGCCTTGCATCGTCTCGATGCTGCCCGCTCCCGCGCCAGCCCTTCTCTCTCGGCACTCAAAAGCGCTCTGCACACGGAGCTGTTCCGGTCGTCGAACGCACGGCGTTGACAGCCCATACGTCCACCATGCGTCCACCATTTTCGGCCATGCTGTCCAAAACTGCGGATGTAAATTCCTTACGATTTTTTTCAGTCTCCGTTAGGCTTGCTGTGCAGAGACGAGGATCGCGAAAGGCGGCGCTGCCGCACTTTTGCAAAATTATTAATTGAATCCGATTGGCTTGAGGAAGACCGAGGCCGGAGCAAATCCGGCCACGCCAATTGCCTGAACGCCCGCGTTAGAACACGCGAGCGCCGGCGCCAGCTATTGCCATACTGGCAAGCGATATCTCACGACAGCGCAGACCCGTCGCCAAAGATGTGTCCGCGGGACGACACGCAGCCAATGCAAATGCATTGTTGCCGCCATTAAATGGAGGAGTCATGCCGTACGCTACGATAAAGCGCAGAACTTTTCTCGGCGCCGCCGCCACTGCCATGACATGGGCGTCGTTTCCGTTTTTGGCAAGAGCGTCGACTACGTTAGTGATTCGTATCGAATGGCAGCAATTCAAGACGACGCCTCACTATGCTTCATTTCTTAACGCGGTGCGTATCATGCTGGCCAACCCGAACGCGGCCGATCCGAATTCATGGCAGTACTGGACCAACGTTCATATGAACTACTGTCCGCATCGGCAGCCATATTTCCTTGCCTGGCATCGCGGATACCTGTACTACCTGGAGCGTCAGATCAGACTGATTTCGGGTGACAGCGATTTCACGCTGCCGTACTGGGACTGGTTCACCAACCCGAACGTGCCGGCGGAATTCACCGATACGGCAAGCGGTAATCCGCTTTATTGTCCTCGACTCAATACGAACGTCTATAACGCGCTCGACCTGTCGCCTTTCTCGTCGTCGGTCGTGAACTTCCAGCGCGGCACGGCCAATTCATTTGAAGAGAAGTTCGAGACGGCACCGCACAATCCGGTGCACAACATCATCGGCAATTCGATGGCTACCATGCAATCGCCTCGTGATCCGATTTTTTACCTGCACCATGCGAACGTCGACAGGCTTTGGCACGCGTGGGCGCTGCCGGACGGAAGAACCATGCCGGCGCCGACCGATCCGTATTGGGCCGGGACCTTCACTTACGCTTCCGCCTTGACGATCAACAAGGAGCAAACGTACTCTCCGCGTTCCCGGCTCGGCTATGACTACGCCAACACGGCGAGACCCACCACCTTGCCGCCGCAAACACAGGTGGGCCGAATCATTCGGGTGCAGGCGCAAACGACCGACCTTCGAGCACGCCCGCCCGTCGTCAGCTTCTCCCTAAGCTCGGCGCGTGATATTACCTCTGGGCGGCATTCGATCGGCGGCGTCACCGGCGTTGCGCTGAACGAGGCATCCATCACCGTTCGGATTCTGGGAGAGGCCGCCTCGATTAAACCCGTTCAGGACTTGCTTTCGGCGACCGCTGCGTCTTACGACGCGGCCGCGCAAGGCCTGATTGCCCCTTCGACAACGACCGCCACGACGTCCGGGAAATATCGTTCGGTGAAGGTCGTATTCGACGACATCAAACTGACGGCTCGAGGTGCGGCGGGGGGCTATTTCTACAACGTGTACCTCAACCTTCCCGACAACTTCGGCGATAAGGCGGTGCGCGCTCAGCACTTCATCGGCACGCTGGGTCCCTTTGAAATTTCCGGTGCCGCGCATCATGGAGCGGTGACTTTGGACTATCCCGCTACCGCGGCGCTGTTGAAGGCCGTGGATCAAATCTCCCGAGAGTTCTTCATCTCTCTCGTCCGTGTCAATGGTGCGAACGCGCCGAAAGGAACGGTTATCCAGGTGGGCGAGTTACGGATCGAGTTGACTACCGAGCCGGCGTACATCGTGTCGCCGGTTGCTCCTCCCGGCTCCGGCGTGCCTTATTAGGCCGGTCGACAGCGCCGCGCGGTTTGAGGACCATGTATAGGCCTTCCGTGGCGCGTGCTTGCCAGTCAACGCATTGAATACGTTTCGAGTTGTGATCGTTCGCCTGTCAACGCAATAGTCGACGTCTGTGATAACTCAACGATTAAGGAGGCTTCTGTGTCACGTCCAAGAAGAGTCTTTCAAGCGGAAACCGCGTTTCAGGTAAGCCATGCCCTCAATGCACCATTCGGGAGGGGAGAGAGCATTGGCGGGACACCTGTCGGCCTCGAAAGGCGGATAAAAGAGCATGCCAAGGATTTGCTGCCGGATTTTCTCTTCCTGCTACTTTTGCATCGCAAAGAGGTGGGCCGCTTTCCCAATCTCATCAAGCCGAGAACATTCAATGAACGCATTCTCAGGCGAAACCTGCAGCCCGATCCTCGATTTGCGCCGTTGACGGACAAGCTGGCCGTGCGCGACTACGTGGGCCGGATTCTGGGAGAAGAATTTCTCGTTCCTTTAATTGCCGCGCCCACCAGGTTCACGCGCGCGGACTTCGATTCCCTTCCAGACTCGTTTGTCATGAAGGCGAATCACGGCAGCACGTTCGTCGAGATCGTCCGCGACAAATCACGAGAGAGTTTCGAGCGGCTTCACCAGTTGGCCGTCCGGTGGCTATCGACCGATTTTTACAAGGTGGCGCGCGAGCGCCATTACCGGGACATCGAACCGGGGCTATTCTTCGAGACGCTCCTGCTCGATCGAAACGGTCAGGTTCCCGCCGACTACAAGGTGCATTGCTTTCGTCGAAGTGCGGGGCGACCGGTCATGTACATCGTGAAAATCAGCGACCGGTTTGGACCGCTGCCGCGTGGCGATGTGTATGACGCGGACTGGAACCATCTCGACGTAACGATTGGCGAGTACGCGCGCGGCACCACGCCGAGCGCTCCGCCTGATAACCTGGACGCGATACTCGAGGCCGCCGCGAAGCTATCCAACGGCTTCGATTACGTTCGGGTCGATCTTTATGCACCGGACAATGCGCTGTACTTTGGCGAGCTCACGTTTACGCCTGGCGCGGGCGTCGTACCCATGTTTCCCGACCGCGTCGATTTCGAATGGGGCGAACTGCTTATGGAATGAAAGTACGTTTCTCTTGAAACGCGAGGGAGGGGCGAGGGCTCCTGGTTGCCGTTACAGTTGCCCGAGCCTCGACTTCGCGAAGCAACGCCGAACGGTGAGGCCAATGCGTTTAGAATGCGGATCAGCAAAGAGACGGTGTCGTTTCGAATCCACTACCGACACCGATCGCCGCTGCCCCGAAACGCAAAGACCAGGCAAAATGACCGGACTGTCTCACCTGAAATATCTAACCGGCTACCCTCCGGCGCTGCAGGAAAAAGTCAGGAAGCTGATAGCCGACGCGCAACTGGGCCCGTACCTCGCTGAGCGATACCCGAACACACACGACGTGCAAACAGACCGGGCGCTCTACGCCTATTGCGCGGACCTGAAACGCGAACATCTGCGCAGCGCGGAGCAAATCGACAAAGTCACCTACGACAGCAAGCTCGACGTCGTGCGTCACGCATTGGGCCTGCACACCAGCATCTCGCGCGTGCAAGGCGGCAAGCTGAAGGCGAAAAAGGAAATCCGCATTGCCTCGCTGTTCAAATCCGCTGCGCCGGAATTCCTGAAGATGATCGTCGTGCACGAACTCGCTCATCTGAAAGAGAGCGACCACAACAAAGCCTTTTATCGACTGTGCGAGTTCATGCAGCCGGGCTACCACCAGATCGAATTCGATCTGCGCCTCTATCTCACGCATCGGGAACTGACGAAAAACCCGGCCTGACCACACGTGAAGCGTCAAGCATCAAGCCTGAAGCATCAAGCAGCCAGCGCGTCAGCTTCCGCAGCCTTCAGCAAGACCGGAATCGACTTCGAAGTCGGCGTCCCGGCGCCATCCGCCACTGAGGAAAGCGGCACGAGCGGATTCGTCTCAGGATAGTAAGCGCCGAGACATCCGCGCGGAATGTCGTATTCCACGAGCAGAAACCCCTTTACATGACGTTCGATTCCGTCGGCCCATACGCTCGTGATATCCACGCGCTGCCCGGCGGCGAAGCCCAGCATCGCGAGATCTTCCTTGTTGGCGAACAACACGCGCCGTTGGCCGTATACGCCGCGATAGCGGTCGTCGAGGCCGTAAATGGTGGTGTTGTACTGATCGTGCGAACGCGTCGTCATCAAGGTCATCAGGCGCTCGCCGTGCTCTTCGCGCGCGCGATGTATCGGCGTGTCGAGCGCGATCGCGTGCACGATGAACTGGGCCTTGCCGCTCGGCGTTTTCCAGATCCGCTCGCGTGACGCGACACCCAGGTGGAATCCGCCTGGATGCTTCAACCGCTCGTTGTAATTCTCGAAGCCCTCGATCACCTTCGCGACGCCGTCGCGGATCAGCGAGTAATCGGCCGCGTGCGCGAGCCAGTCCACCTTGTCGCTGCCGAGCGTCGCATGCGCCATGCGCGCGACGATTGCAATCTCCGACAGCAGATTGTCCGAGGCCGGCTTGTTCATGCCGTAAGAGATATGCACCATGCTCATCGAATCCTCGACGCTCACGCCTTGCGGCACGCCATTCTGCAAGTCGATCTCAGTGCGCCCGAGTGTCGGCAGAATCAGCGCGTCACGTCCGTGCACGAGGTGGCTGCGGTTCAGTTTGGTCGTGATGTGCACGGTCAGGTCGCACGAGCGCATGGCTTCCCAGGTACGCGGCGTGTCCGGCGTCGCGATCGAAAAATTGCCGCCGAGACCGATGAACACCTTCACCTTGCCGTCGAGCATCGCCTGAATCGTATTGACGACGTCGAGTCCATGTTCGCGCGGCGGCTCGAAACCGTAGACCTCGCCGAGCCGGTCGAGAAACGCGTCGGTCGGTTTTTCCTCGATGCCGACGGTGCGGTCGCCTTGCACATTCGAATGCCCGCGCACCGGGCACAAACCCGCGCCGCGCCGGCCGATATTGCCGCGCATCATCATCAGGTTCGACAGCAACTGCACGGTCGGCACCGAGTTCTTGTGCTGCGTGAGGCCCATGCCCCAAGTGGAAATCACCGCGCGGCCCTTCACGTAGATGTCGGCGAGCTTCAGCACGTCCTCGAACGGCACGCCGGATTCGGCGACGATGGTGTCCCAGTTCTCCGCCCGCAGGTCGTCAGCGAACGCGTCGAAACCCACCGTGTGTTCGGCGATGAAGCCGACGTCCAGCACCCGCTCGAGGCCTGACGCCAGCGCCTCGTCGTCGAGTTCGATCACGCGCTTGGCGACGCCTTTGAGCAGCGCGAAATCGCCGCCGACTTTCGGCCGGATGAACACGGAGCTGATTTTCGTGCTGCCCATCGTGATCATTTCGACCGGATGCTGCGGACTCGCGAAACGTTCGAGGCCGCGCTCCTTGAGCGGATTGATCGACACGATGGTCGCGCCGCGCTTCGCGCATTCACGCAGTTCGCCGAGCATGCGCGGATGGTTGGTCGCCGGATTCTGGCCGAAGATCAGCAGCGTGTCGGCGTGTTCGAAGTCGTCGAGCGTGACCGTGCCCTTGCCGATGCCGACCGTATGCGGCAAGCCGCGGCTGGTCGCTTCGTGGCACATGTTCGAGCAATCGGGGAAATTGTTGGTGCCGTACATGCGCACGAACAACTGATACAGGAACGCGGCTTCGTTGCTGGCGCGGCCCGAGGTATAGAAGGCGGCGCGGTCGGGATCGTCGAGGCGCTCCAGGTGGCGGGCGATCAGGTCGAAGGCTTCGTCCCAGCCGATCGGCACGTAGCGGTCGCGCAGCGCGTCGTAGACGAGCGGGTCGGTCAGACGGCCATGCTGTTCCAGTTCGAAGTCCGACTGCGCCATCAGTTGCTCGACCGTGTGTGCCTCAAAGAACGCCGGCGTCACGCGCTTGCTGGTCGCCTCGGCGGCCACGGCCTTCACGCCGTTCTCGCAGAATTCGAAGGTGGACGCGTGCTCCCGATCCGGCCACGCGCAGCCGGGGCAGTCGAAGCCGTCGGGCTGATTCTGTTTGAACAGCGTGCGGTAATTGCCGCCCGTGACCTTTTCCTTGATCAGATTGATCGCGACATATTTGAGCGCGCCCCAGCCTGCGGCGGGGTGCGTGTACGGTTCGATGCGAGCTTCGGGTTTCTTCATGATGGTTGCCGCGGATACGCTTTGACGAGGCTTTTAAGCCGATACCTGCAAGCCTACTGTGTTCCAAAAGCAGCGCAGCATACAGAAAAATGGAAAGCCGAGGGATACAGTTGTCTGCGTTTTGTCATAGACTGGCGCCTCAACTCACGCTTTCCGTTTGAGCCAGGTCCTTGAAACTCTACGAAAAACTCGCCGACGACATGACCGAAGCCGTGCGCCGTGGCGTGTTCGCGGCGGGCGAGCGGATTTTGTCGGTGCGGCAGGCGAGCCAGCAGCACGGCGTGAGCATCAAGACCGTGCTGCGCGCGTATGCGTTGCTCGAAAGCCGTGGGGTGGTCGAGAGCCGTCCGCAGTCCGGCTATTTCGTGCGCGACGCCGCGGCGAGAGCGGCCAGGGCGGCGGCGCTCGATGAGCCGCGCCTGAGCGGCAAGCCGGCAGCCGAGACCGCGCCCGTGGCCGCCGAGGTCGACGTCAGCCGGCTGGTGCTGTCGACCCTGCGCAGCATCCGCGCGCACGACGCCGTGCCGCTCGGCTCGCCTTATCCCGACCCGTCGCTGTTCCCGTGGCGGCGCATCAATCAGTATGCGAACGCGATCGCCCGGCGTAGCGCGAGCTGGAATCTGATCGACGATCTGCCGCCCGGCAATCCCGAACTGATCCGGCAGATCGCGCGCCGCTACGCCGAGAACGGCGTGCCGGTCGATCCCGGCGAAATCGTCATCACGCTGGGCGCGACGGAGGCGATCAACCTCAGCTTGCAGGCGGTCGCCAAACCCGGCGATACGGTGGCGGTCGAATCGCCGACCTATTACGCGATGCTGCACGCCATCGAGCGCCTCGGCATGCGCGCGATCGAGGTGGCGACGCATCCCGCACACGGCATCGACATCGAGGCGCTGGCTCAGGTGATCGCGACGCAGACGATCGCCGCCTGCATGGTCATGCCCAACTTTCAGAATCCGCTCGGCTTCCAGATGCCGGACGCGCGCAAGCGGCAACTGGTCGACCTGCTCGCCGCGCACGAGATTCCCGTCATCGAGAACGACGTTTATCAGGAACTCTATTTCGGCGACGCCCGGCCTTCGACGCTGAAGAACTTCGACACAAAGGGACTGGTGTTGCATTGCGCGTCGTTTTCGAAGAGCCTGACCGCGTCGTACCGGATCGGCTGGGCGATGCCGGGGCGCTACCGCGCGCAGGTCGAGAAACTCAAGTTTCTCAATACGCTGACCACGCCCTCGGTGCCGCAAGTCGCGGTGGCCGATTATCTGAAGCAGGGCGGCTACGACCGTCATCTGCGGCACGTGCGCAAGGTTTACCGGCAGCAGGCGAGCATCATGACGGCGATGGTGCGGCGGTTTTTCCCGGTCGGCACGCGCATGTCGGCGCCGCAAGGCGGCTACGTGCTATGGGTGGAGTTGCCCGAACGCGTCGATTCGATGCGGCTTTACCAGGCGGCGCTCGCGCGCGGCATCACGGTCGGGCCGGGCATGATGTTTTCGACGCGCGACGATTTTCGCCATTTCATCCGGCTCAATTACAGCTATCCGTGGACGGCGCAGACCGAGGCGGCATTGAAGACGCTGGGCGAACTGGTGGCGCGCATGGCTTGAAAGCAGAGAACGAGGAGACACGATGGAAGAAAGCGAAAACGATGAACTCGATCCGGTGCTGGTCGCCGTGCTGGCGCAACTGTGGCGCGCGCACCGGGAAACGCCCGGCGGCGCATGGTCGCTCGCCAGATTGTCGAAGCAGGCGGCCGTGCCGATGAGCGGCTTGCGCCGGCAGTTGACCGCCCTGGTCGATGGCGGTCTGGTGGATACCACCTTCAACGAGGAAGGCACGGGCACGGCGCGCTTGAGCGAACTCGGCGCGGGCCTGTGCGCCGAACTGTTCGGCGATGGCGAAGCGCCGGACGAGGATCAGGCCGACCCGGCGCCACGGCTTCACTAAGCGCTCGGGCGGCCTGAGCCGCGCCGCCACCGGCAGGCATCGCATATCGACCCTGCCGGGGCCGCCCGCGCCGTGCGCCGCCTTAAAGCTGACTCATGCCGCCATCGGCGATGATTTCCGTGCCGACGATGAACGCCGATTCCGGCGCCGCCAGATGCAGCACGGTCGAGGCGATTTCCTCCGGCGTGCCGAAGCGGCCGACCGGCACCTGGCTGAGAATCTGCGCGGCGGTGGCTTCGAGCGCGGCGGCGTCGAGACCGAGCTTGCCGTAAAGCGGCGTCTGCACCGGCCCTGGGCTCACCACGTTCACGCGCACGCCTTGCGGCAGCAATTCCGCCGACAGCGTCTTCGCGAGCGAAATCACCGCGGCCTTGCTCGCCGCATACACCGACGATCCCGGCATGCCGATATGCGCATTGATCGAGCCGTTGATGACGATCGAGGCGCCGCGATTGAGCAGGGGCAGCAGCGCCTGAATCTGGAAATAGGCGCCCTTCACGTTGGTGTTGAACATCGCATCCCAGAAGGCTTCCTCGACATCGGGGAAGGACGCGAAGTTCGCGGTGCCCGCGTTCACGAACACCGCGTCGAGCCGGATGCCGGCGGCGCCGATCGCGGCGGCCAGTTCATGGGCCGCGGCAACGGAGCCGGCGTCGTTGCGTACGGCCACGGCGTTCGCGCCGAGCGCGGCTTTCGCGGTGTCGAGCGCATCGGCATCGCGCCCGGTGATGACGACGCGTGCGCCTTCGTCGGCGAAGGCCCTGGCGGCCGCGAAGCCGATGCCGCTGCTGCCGCCGGTGACGAGGATCGATTTACCTTGGAAGCGAGTCATTTGATTTCTCCGAAAGAGTGGAAACGGGTTGATGTACGGATAGTGCGCTTCGGGCGGGCGCTTGCCGTACCACTTTGCCGATGTACCCGTTCGACGGAATCGAACGTGTTTGCCCGCGATCAGCATACGCGCCCGGTTATGGCCGGAATAACGAATAAAAATTTTGCCGCTGAAATTGACCTTCGAATATGGCCCCCTATGCTGGAGCCTTGCGCGAGAAGTCCCGCGCGCGGTGGCAGGCACGTTCAAACATCTTCGGAGAATCCATGAAAACAAAGCTGGCGCGGGTGCTGCATCGTTCATTGCGCATCAAAACCATTCGATCCGTTCTTGCCGCGACCGTCGCCGCGACCGTCGGCGCGACCTTGGTCCTCGGCGCCGCGACGGCGGCCGCCGCGACCGCGCAGCCGCTCGGCATCGCCTTCGTCTATCTCGGCAATCCGGGCGATGCCGGCTGGACCTATGCGCATGAACAGGGCGTGAAGGAAGTCGAGGCGAAGTTCGGCGACAAGATCAAGGTGACGCGCGTGGAGAACGTGCCGGAGTCGGCGGATTCGGAGCGCGTGTTTCGCGATCTGGCGTCCAAGGGCAACAGGATCGTGGTGGGCTCGAGCTTCGGCTTCCAGGACTTCGAGCTGAAGGTCGCGAAGGACTTCCCGGACACGCTGTTCGAACACGCGACCGGCTACAAGAAAGCGGCCAACTTCGCCACCTACGACGTGCGCACCTATCAGAGCGCGTATCTCGCCGGTCTCGTCGCCGGCTATACGACCAGGTCGAACACGCTCGGCTTTGTCGGCTCGGTGCCGGTGCCGGAAGTGGTGCGCAACATCAACGCGTTCACGATGGGCGCACGCTCGGTCAACCCGAAGGCGCGCGTGAAGGTGGTCTGGATCAATAGCTGGTTCGATCCGGGCCTCGAAAAGCAGGCCGCGGAAACGTTGATCGGCCAGGGCGCCGACGTGCTGATCCAGAACACCGATTCCACCGCGACGATGCAGACCGCCGAGCAGAAGAAGGTGCATGCGTTCGGCTGGGACTCCAACATGAAGAAGTTCGGTCCGAACGCGCAACTGGGTGCCTGCGTGAGCAACTGGGGCGTGTACTACAGCTATCTGGTGCAGCAGGTGATGGCGGGCACGTGGAACAACGCGCCGGTGTGGTGGGGGCTGAAGGAGAAAGCGATCGACCTCGCGGACATCAACACCGAGGCGGTTTCGCCGGTCGCGCAAAAGGCGTTGAGCCAGAAGCGCGAGGAGATCATCTCCGGCAAGTTCAATCCGTTCGCCGGGCCGATCGCGGATCAGTCGGGCACGGTGAAGGTCGCCGCCGGCAAGTCGCTGAGCGATGCCGAACTGCTGCGTTTGAACTGGTTCGTGCAGGGCGTGGACGGCTCGCTGCCGAAGTAACCGCTCGATCGGCCAGCCAAACCAACCCTCTTCAACGGAGATCGCCCGTGAGCCTGAGCGTCTCGACCGGGGCCGCCGCAACGGCGGCCGAGTATCCGCCGCAGGGTTTGCCGCCCACGCACGAGCAGATCGTGCGGCATCTGCGGCATGCGAGCCGGGTGGCCGAGCGGGCGACGTTGCTCGGCCACCATCCGTTCGGCGCGGTGCTGATCGGCCCGGACCAGGAAACCGTGTTGATGGAGCAGGGCAATGTCGACACGGTGAATCACGCCGAGTCGGTGCTGGCTCGCGTGGCGGCGTTGAATTTCACGCCGGCGTACCTGTGGAGTTGCACGTTGTACACGTCGGTCGAGCCGTGCTGCATGTGCGCCGGAACGATGTATTGGGCCAACATCGGCCGGGTGGTGTTCGGCATGACCGAGAAGCGGCTGCTCGATGCGACCGGCGATCATGCCGAGAATCCGACCATGAGCGTCGATTGCCGGTATGTCTTCGATCATTGCCAGAAGCGGGTCGAGGTGATCGGGCCGGTGGCCGAGGTGGAAGGCGAAGTGATGGAGGTTCAGCGCCGGTTCTGGAACGGCAGATAGCGGTTCCTCTTCGGCTTCAACCGCGGTTGGGTTAGCCGTGCCTGCCGTGCGGGCATGGTTGCAGGGCAAGCAGGCACCAGCACGCTATCTCGGCTTATTGCGCGGCTCCATCGCGCATCTGCGTTCGCGTTTGCGTTTGCGTTTCTATCGGCGAGAGCATCGCCACGCCGCAAAACCAGTCGCCGCCGTGCGGCTTGTACTGCCACTGGCCGGTCTTCTCCCGGAGCAAGGTCGGGCACGGCTCGTTCACCACGATCCCAGGACTTGCCGCCGTGCATTGAAGCATCGCGGTTTCGGTCGGTTGCGCGGCCGGCATCGGCGGTTTGCGCCGGGTGCCCGGTTCGGCGGGTGCGGCCGGCGTTCCCGTCCGCATGCTTTCGAGCAGCCGCCGCAGTTCCTCGATGCGCGTCGAATACCACGTCCCCAGACAATCCGCATCGCGGCAATTCGCTTCCCGCCACGTCCACTTGCTGTCGCTGTCGGTGCGAAAGGCCCGCCGGTCGACGATTCCGCGCCGCGCTTTCCAGTACAGTTGCCCCAAGGTGTCGTCGAGCTTCGAGAGCGCGGGATCGTTGCATATCATTTTCTCGGTGAGCGAGCGCCCCTTGTTGCAGTCGAAACTGGTGGCGTCGGCGTGCGGATGCGTGAGCGTCAGCACGGCGATAAGAAGCGGGCGGAAGATTTTCATGGCGGTCCCGGTGTTGCATGGTTGTTTCATGCAATGGATGATCGGCCGGGACGCCTCGATGCAGAGGCCCGAAAAACGCATGACTTCGGATGAGTGGTTACCAAATCTTGCGCCGTGGGGGCGGCGCGCCTGGGTCTGTCTCAACGGGAACAGCACCGGGACAGCACCGGGGCACAGAGCGGGCCGCGCGAGCGCGGTCCGCAAAACGGGAGCAAGAATGAAACAACACCTCGTTCGATGTATCTGCATGGCGGCCGGTTTGCTGGCGCTGCCGGCCGCGGTCTGCGCGCAGTCGCAGGCCTATACCAACGGCCCGGTCAACGTGCGCGCCGGCCCCGCGCCGGATTACCCGATCGTGACGCAGTTGCCAGGCGGCGTGCCGGTGAGCGTGATGGGCTGCCTCAGCAACTACGAATGGTGCGACGTCGCCGCGCCGAACCTGCGCGGCTGGGTGTATGCGGCGCGGCTCAGTTATCCGTATCAGGGCAGCAATGTGCCGCTGATCAATTACGGCCTGGTGATCGGCCTGCCGATCGTGACGTTCTCGATCGGCAGCTACTGGGGCAATTATTATCGCGGCCGGCCGTGGTACGGCCAGCAATCGCGCTGGGTGCATCATCCGCCGCCGCCGCCGCCTCGACCGGGCGCCGGACGGCCACCGGGCTGGCGTCCGTCGGGCGGGCCGCCGCCGGGACATTCAGGTGGGCGTCCGCCGGGAGATCGGCCACCGGGGCACGTGGGCGGGCGTCCGTCTGGAGATCGGCCACATGGGAACGTAGGCGGGCGTCCGCCGGGCGGCTCGCCGCAAGGGCATGGGGTCGGGCGTCCATCCGCAGATCGGCCACAGGGGAATGCGGGTGGCCGTCCGCCGAGCGGCCAGCCAAGGGAGCAAGCTGGCGGACGACATCAGGCCGAGCCATCGGGCAACCGGGGCGGCGGGGGCGGGCGTCCACAAGGCGGTCCGCCGCCGGGCGGCGCGAACCGGCCGCCCGGCGGCGGCAACAGCGGGAACGGCCGGCAATAACAGCAACGGCGGGGCCGGCTGGCGCTCCAGAAGCGCGCCAGCCATCCGGGCCGCCTCATGCGTCCCGCTCCGCCGTCGGCCTCCCTCGTCGTATGCATCGGGGATTAAAAGTGCACGCGGCTCGCGTAAACCCGGATGCGCCGCCTACACTGAAATGCCGATGTTCGGTTAGGGGGCGTACATATGAGCTGGAAAGCGACATCAGAGAACGCGATGGGAGCGACGCCCGAAGGCGCCTGCCATCGGCCGGATCTGGCCGAGGAGGTGTTGGCGTCCGAGCGCAGCGTGTTGCGGCTCATCACCCGCAACACGCCGCTGCCGGAATTGCTGGAAGAAGTCTGCCGCCGCGCGGAAGCGCTGCTCGGCGGAGGTGCGTCCTGTTCGATCCTTCTGCTGGACGCGGACGGCCGGCACGCGCGAGTGGGCGGCGCGCCGTCGCTGCCGGCGCAGTTCAACGCGGCGATCGACGGCGTCGAGATCGGCCCGCAAGTGGGCTCGTGCGGCACCGCGATGTTCGAACGGCGTCTGGTGGTCGCCGAAGACATCGAAACCGATCCGCTGTGGGCGAACTACCGGCATCTCGCCTTGCCGCTCGGTTTGCGGGCGTGCTGGTCGGTGCCGTTCGAGAACGACGCCGGCGTCGTGCTGGGCGCATTCGCGGTCTATCACCGCACGCCGCGCCGTCCGAGTGTGGAGGAAGAGGCGGTGCTGCGCGACATCGGCCGCAGCGTCGGCCTCGCCGTCCATCACGACACGATGGCGCGGCGCCTCGCGCACAGCGAGGAACATCACCGGATGGTGGTCGATCATCTGAACGAGGGCATCGTCGTGCAGTCGCGCTCGGGCCTGGTGCTGGCTTGCAATCCGAGCGCGCAGCGCATTCTGCGCACCGGTCCGCAGATCGTCGGGCGCAGTATCCGAACCGCGATGGTGCGCGCCTATCACGAGGACGGCTCGCTGGTGAGCGAGGCCGAGCGCCCGACCGTGCAGGTGCTGGCGACCGGCAAGCCGATGCTCGGCGTCACGATCGGGGTGGAACTGGTCGACGGCGATGTCGTCTGGATCACGGAGAACATCGTGCCGATCGTCAAGCCGGGCGAGAGCGAGCCCGGCTCGGTGCTGATTTCCTTCACCGACATCGGGCCGGTGCGCGAGGCGCAACGGCAGCTCAAGTTTCTCGCCACCCGCGATCCGCTCACCGGGCTATACAACCGCGCCTATCTGACCGAGCGCATGCGCGATCTGTTCGAGCCGGGCGGGTCGGCAGGCACGGGCGAGCTTGCGAGCGTGGCGGTGCTGTTCGTCGATCTCGACGGCTTCAAGAAAGTCAACGATACGGCGGGCCACGAAGCCGGCGACGCGCTGCTATGCAGCGTGGCGCAGCGGCTCTCGGCCTGTATCGGCCGCGACGACACGCTCGCGCGCGTGGGCGGCGACGAGTTCGTGATCGTGATCAGCGCTTATGAGAATAGCGGCCAGCTAATCGGCTTCGCGCACCGCATTCTCGACATGATCGCGGTGCCGTTCGCGGTGGCGGGCAACGAGTACTACCTGGGCGCTTCCATCGGCATCAGCCTGTTTCCCGAGGACGGCCAGGACGTGGCCACGCTGATGCGCAATGCCGATTCGGCGATGTACCACGCGAAGCAGCGCGGCCGCAACAACTTCCAGTTCTTCACCGCGGAGCTGAATCAGCACCTGCAACGCCGCTTCATGATCGAGCAGTCGTTGCGGCGCGCGCTCGCCGCCGACGAACTGAGCCTCGTGTATCAGCCGATCGTCGACAGTCATGACGGCGGCACGATCGGCGCGGAAGCGCTGCTGCGCTGGTACAACAGCGAACTCGGCAACGTCTCGCCGGTGGAATTCATTCCGGTGGCCGAGGACTCGGGTCTGATCGTCGAGATCGGCGACTGGGTGCTGACGCGCGCCTGCGAGCAGGTCGCGCAATGGCGGCGCACGCTGGCGCCGGATCTGATCGTCGCGGTGAATCTGTCGCCGCGGCAGTTCAACGACGGTCTGGTGGCGCGGATCGAGCGCTGCCTCGCGCGCTCCGGGCTCGAACCGGCGGCGCTGGAACTGGAAATCACCGAACGTCTTTTGATGAGCGACACCGATACGGTCCTGCCCATGCTGAACGCGTTGACCGCGCTCGGCGTGCGCATTTCCGTCGACGACTTCGGCACCGGCTATTCGTCGCTGTCGTATCTGAAGCGGTTTCCGCTGCATAACCTGAAGATCGACCGTTCGTTCGTCGCGGGCTTGCCGGATCATCGCGACTCCATTGCGATTACCCAGGCGGTGGTGGCGATGGCGCATTCGCTCGGCATGAACGTGACGGCGGAAGGCGTGGAGACAGCGGAGCAGGCGGCGTTCTTGCGGGCGATCAAGTGCGACAAGCAGCAGGGGTACTTCTATAGCCGGCCGGTCGGCGCGAATGCTTACGCCCGCAGCCTGTGCGACGCGCAGGCGCGGCTGGTCAACGTGTCATGAGCGCGTAGGCGGCTCGCGCCGCTATCCCGCTTGCGCGGGCGCACGTGGGCAGGCGCTGGGCAGGCGCAAGCCGCTTCCCGGCACGGAGCGCCGATTGTTCAGTTTCCCAAACAAGTGCCTTCGCGTTCGCGGTATTTATCCGCGACGTCGTTCTCCCTAGAATCCTCCCATCGAAATGGAAGTTGAGCGCGGCGCCACGGCGGTCCCGTGCGATGGGAGCCGTCATGCCAGCCTTGATCAAAAACCAGCTTTACCGGCCATCGGTGGTCTTGCCGATGGTCGCCCTCATGCAAGTCATGGTGTCGCAAGACTTCAATCTCGGCCAGGTCGGCTGGGTCATGGCGGCGCGCGGCGCGCGGGCCGCGCTGCAACGCTCGCGCGAATTGATCTGCGCCGCGCATTGCCACGCCTGAGCGCGGCGACAGGAGAATCGCGCAGTGCCGGTTCGCGGCGCAAAAACGAAAACGCGGTAAAGTGGTAAAGCGGTGACGCGACTTCAGGCGCTGGGCGTAAGATGCTACGACCTGCATCCAGCCTCTGGAGAGTTGCCATGCCACAGCACTTCGACGCAGTTGTGATCGGCACGGGACAAGGCGGCGCGCCGCTCGCCGTGCGTCTCGGTCAAAGCGGCCGCAAAACCGCGGTCATCGAACGCGCGGCCTTCGGTGGAACGTGCGTGAACGTGGGCTGCACGCCGACCAAATCCTATGTGGCCAGCGCCCGCGCGGCGCACGTGGCGCGCCACGCGTCGGAACTGGGCGTGCAGGTGAGCGGGGCGGTTAGCGTCGATCTGGCGGCGGTGAAAGCGCGCAAGGACCGGATCATCGGACAGTCGCGCGACGGCGTCGAGACATGGCTGCGCGGCGCGCACAACGTGACGGTCTTCAACGGCCACGCGCGTTTCACCGGCGCGCATGCGCTTTCCATCAGCGGGCCGGACGGTGCGCTGCTCCACGAACTCAACGCCGACGAAATCTTCGTCAACACCGGCACGCGCGCGGTCGTGCCGCCGCTCGAAGGCATCGAGCGGATTCGTTACTACACCAACTCCAGTCTGCTTGAGCTGACGGAATTGCCGAGTCATCTGGTGATCGTCGGCGCGAGCTATATCGCGCTCGAATTCGCGCAGATCTTCCGGCGCTTCGGTAGCCGCGTGACGGTGCTGGTGCGCGGCGAGCGCGTGCTCACGCGCGAGGATGCCGATCTCGCCGAATCCGTGCAGAAGGTGCTGGCGCGCGAAGGCGTCGAGTTTCGGTTCGGCGTGCAGCCTTCGCGGGTCGAGCCGCATCCGCATCGCGCGAACGAGGTGTGCATCGGCTTCGAGCAGAACGTTCCCGCGCTCGAGGCGTCGCATCTGCTGTTCGCCACCGGCCGCGAGCCGAATACCGACGACCTCGGCCTCGCCGCCGCCGGCATCGCGACGGATAAGCACGGCACGATTCCCGTCGACGGCCAGTTGCGCACCAGCGTGCCGGGCGTGTGGGCCATCGGCGACGCGAACGGGCGCGGCGCGTTCACGCATACGTCCTACGACGACTATCAGATCGTGGCGGCCAATCTGCTCGACGGCGGCGCGCGCAGCGTCGACACGCGGATCATGGCGTACGCGGTGTTCGTCGATCCGCCGCTCGCGCGCGTCGGGCTCTCGGAGGCCGACGTGCGCAAGTCGGGCCGCGACGCGTTGATCGCCACCCTGCCGATGTCGCGCGTCGGCCGCGCCCGCGAACGCGGCGAGACCGACGGCTTCATGAAGGTGCTGGTCGACGCGCAAAGCAAGCGGATTCTCGGTGCGGCGATTCACGGCATTGAAGGCGACGAAGCGATTCACACCTTCATCGACATCATGACGGCGGGCGCGCCGTATCCGACCTTGCAGTACGCCATGCACATTCATCCGACCATCAGCGAACTGGTGCCGACCTTGCTCGACGGACTGAAGCCGATGAAGTGAGCGGCGAGTGTGATCGACGAGCACCATCGACCAACAACACCAGCAGCGAGTCCATGCGATGAAACGCGCAATCCGCAGCGGCAATCTGTTCGACCACGGTGAGCCGGCAAGCTCGGACGAACGAGTCGACGCGCTCGTCGAGCGCGGCGGGGTGACCGTCGAGCGGATCGTATCGACCGGGCAGGCCAGCCCGCCGGGCTTCTGGTACGACAGCCCGCGCGCCGAATGGGTCGTGCTGCTGAGCGGCGCGGCCGCGCTCGAATTCGAGGGCGAACCGCGGCCGCATCCGATGAAGCCCGGCGACCACGTGCTGATCGAAGCGCATTGCCGGCATCGGGTCGCATGGACGAGCGAGACGGAGCCGAGCGTGTGGCTTGCGGTGTATTACCCGGACGGCGCCGCGGATTGAGCGTTGTTGCTTGCGCCGTAGATATGCGTTGTCGGTCGAGAGTCGGCGCGCATGTGTGCAAGCGGTTTGAACCCGCATCGACAAAGCGGCGCGGCATCGCCGATAATCGGCGGCGGCGCGAGCCGTCCGCGGGACGCGGGCGACGCTGTGCGCCCAACCGCATTCATCATCAGGAAACCGACCGATGGGCAAGGGACGCATCGAAGCCTTCAGCGATGGTGTGATCGCCATCATCATCACGATCATGGTGCTCGAACTGAAGGTGCCGGAAGGCCACGATCTCGCCGCGCTGCGCCCCATGCTGCCGGTGTTCTGCGCATACGTGCTGAGCTTCATCTACGTGGGCATCTACTGGAACAATCATCACCACATGTTCCATGCGGTGCAGCGGGTCAATGGCGCGGTGTTGTGGGCCAATCTCCATCTGCTGTTCTGGTTGTCGCTGATGCCGGCCGTCACGCATTGGATCGGCGAGAGCCATCTGGCCTCGTGGCCGACCGCGATGTACGGCGTCGTGCTGTGCATGTCGGCGATCGCCTATTTCATTCTCACGCGCGTGCTGATCCGCGAGCATGGCGGGGACTCGACGCTTGCCAAGGCGGTCGGCAGCGATTTCAAGGGCAAGGTCTCGGTGGCCATCAATCTGGTGGGCATCGCGCTCGCATTCGTCGTGCCGTGGGTCTCGGCGGCGCTCTATACGTTGGTCGCGGCGTGGTGGCTGGTGCCCGACCGGCGTATCGAGCACGTGCTGGAAGCGTAAGCGTGTTGCTGGCGCTCAAGCTCGCACTGGTGCCGGCAGTTTCCAACTGCGAAGCCGTAGCGAACACAACAGAGCCACGTAACTGATACTTGCGTCATGACTGCCCGCACAAAAAACGCTTCCTCCACCCGCGTCGGCCTCATCTCCGACACGCACAACCTCGTGCGTCCCGAAGCGCTGCGCTATCTCGCCGGCTGCGACGCGATCATCCACGCGGGCGACATCTGCAATCCGGCAGTGCTCGAGGCGCTCGTGAAGATCGCGCCGGTCACGGCCGTGCGCGGCAACAACGACATCGGCGAGTGGGCCGCATCGCTGCCGACGCACGCCAGGCTCGCCGTCCAGCAAGTGACCATTCTCGTCGCGCACGACATCACCGATGTGCTTGCCGATCCGCACAGCGAGGGCATCGGCGTGGTGGTCACCGGTCACTCGCACAAGCCGTCGGTCAGCGAACGCGACGGTGTGCTGTTCGTCAATCCCGGCAGCGCCGGCCCACGGCGCTTCAAGCTGCCGGTTTCGGCCGGCATGTTGATCGTCGATGGCGCGCACGCGACGGCGCGATTCGATTCCCTGCTGACATAAAAAAACGGGCCGGCAAACTTGCCGACCCGTTCTGACACATCAGTTCTCAACTACCGCGCTAGCGCGCAACCCGGCATCACGCGCGCGCCGTCGCCGCCGCTGCATAACTTTCGTCCATCTCCGCGGCTTCACGCTCGCCGCGCAGCACCGCATGCGCTTCCGCATGCGTGGCCACGCACTGGCCCGAGCCGAGGAGGGGCTTGCGCGCCGTTTCGCGCAGCGCGATCACCGAGACGATGCCGATCAGCGACGCGCCCATCAGGTAGTACGCGGGCATCATCAGATTGCCGGTGCTGTCGACCAGCCAAGCGGCGACGAGCGGCGTCGTGCCGCCGAACAGCGACACCGAAATGTTGAAGCCGATCGCGAGCGCGCCGTAGCGGATTTTGGTCGGGAACAGCGCCGGCAGCGCCGACGGCATCACGCCGGTAAAGCACGACAGCAGCACGCCGAGAATCATCAGGCCGCCGAACACCGGCAGCACCGTGCCCATGCGGATCAACAGCAGCGCGGGAATCGACAGCGCGAACAGCCCCACGCAACCGAACAGCATGACCGGCTTGCGGCCGATCGCGTCGGACAGACGGCCGGCGGCGAGCGTCATCGGCATCATCAGCACCATCGCGAGCAGCACGAGGAAGAGACCGTGCGTTTCGTTGAAGTGCAGCGTGGCCGACAGATAGCTCGGCAGATACGACAGCGCCATGTAATCGGTCACGTTGAAGATCAGCACGAGGCCCACGCACAGCAGAAGCGGCTTCCATTGCTGCGCGAGCAGCTCGCGAAACGATTGCTTCGGCAGCGACTTGTCCTCGGCTTCGCGTTGCTCCGCCTGCTTTTTGAACGCGGGCGTTTCCTCCAGCTTCATCCGGATGTACAGACCCACCAGACCCAGCGGACCCGCGATCAGGAACGGCACGCGCCAGCCCCACGACAGCAGCGCTTCGTTCGACAGCGCCGCGGTCAGCACGGCAACCGTCCCCGCGCCGAGCACGTAGCCGATCAGCGTGCCGAACTCCAGGAAGCTGCCCATGAAGCCGCGCCGCTTGTCCGTCGAGAATTCGGCGATGAAGGTGGCTGCGCCGCCGTATTCGCCGCCGGTCGAGAAGCCCTGCACGAGGCGCGCGACCAGCAACAGCACCGGCGCGAAAATGCCGATCGTCGCGTAGCTCGGAATCAGGCCGATCGCGAAGGTGCCGAGCGCCATCATGATCATGGTCATCGCCAGCACGCGCTGACGGCCGATGCGGTCGCCCAGCGGCCCGAACACCATGCCGCCGACCGGCCGCACGAGAAACGCCGCGGCGAACGTGCCGAAGGTGGCGATCAACTGCGCGGACGAACTCGACGACGGGAAGAACACCTTGCCGAGCGTGACGGCGATGTAGCTGTACACGCCGAAATCGAACCATTCCATCGCGTTGCCGAGCGCCGTTGCGCCGACGGCCCGCTTGAGGAGTGATTTGTCGACGACGGTGATGTCGTCCAGAGAGAGGCGTTGTTCTTCTTTGTGGTGTCGCCAGAAGCCGTTGCTGGAAGCGGTCAAGGTTAAAACTCCGATGACTGCGACGAAACTCATGATGCGCATGAACGTTCCGCCACGGTTGCTGGAAAAGTGCGTTTCACGAAACCCGCGATGGCGTATGCCTCGTCGCAAGGAACGAAGAAGCGGGGCGCAAAAACACAACGCCCGTGCCTCGCGGATGATTCGCGAAAAACACTCGTCTGGATCGTGCTGACTGTTGCACCTGCGTGGCCGTGGAAGGGGGGCAGGTGCATGAGGACGCTGGGTTGGCCGAAAGCTGGCCCAGGCGCCGCTGGAAGGCTTGAAACGAAAAAGGCCGGTGCTTTATTCGCCGCTGGGGAAACGCGAGGGAACCTCAGGCAGGAAAACGACCGACAAGCCTTCTTGTATAAAAACTGTTCGATTTCAACATGGCACACGCACTGCGCGCCACAATGAAAAGAAACGTTAATGAGGTGAAATGCTGTTGGAACGATGAACATGATAGCACGATGACAGAGGATCGCGCAAACCTTGGGCTCGCGGGGCGTCGAGCGAGGGCGTTCGGGAAGCCGGCGGCGCGGACCGCTGGTTGGTTCCGTAGTGAGATGGAGTGGGGGAAAACTGCGACAGGGTAAAGCTAAAAATGACTGCTGTCCTTGCCGACTACAATGGATGGGTCACAGTCGGCGGTGGGACGACACCGCGAAAAGGATTGCGCCATGACCGCCTATCTGATTGCCGATGTCGATGTCACCAACCCCGCCGTTTTCGAAGAGTACAAACGAGAAGTGCCCGCTACCGAGGCGCGCTATGGCGGCAAATATCTGGGCCGTGGCGGACTGACGAAAATTCTCGAAGGCGATTGGCAGCCGCATCGTCTCGTCATCATCGAGTTTCCGGATATGGCTTCGTTGATGGCTTGGTATGAGTCGCCCGAGTACGCCCCTCTCAAGGCGATCCGCGAAACATGCGCGAGGACGCGGATCATCGCGCTGGAAGGGACTGCGGCCGTCCCGTCGTAGCAACGTCGCCGCCGGCACAAAAAAATCCGCGCACGCGGCGCGGATTTTTCAGCGGCGCAAAAACGCCGGCAAAACGCGAAAACTCACTCCGCCGAGGGCGGCACATAACCCTGCGCCGTATCCGCGCCTTCTCCGAAAAAGAACTTTTCGGTCTGCTTCATCAGATACTGGCGCGCGCGCGGATCGGCCATGTTCAGCCGGTTTTCATTGATCAGCATGGTTTGCTGCTTCAACCACGCCTGCCAGGCTTCCTTCGAGATGCTTTCGTAGATCCGCTTGCCGAGTTCGCCCGGCAGCGGCGGGAAATCGAGACCTTCGGCTTCCTTGCCGAGCTTCGCGCATTGAACCATACGAGTCATGCTGTGCTTCTCCTGTAATCGAATGTGGGGCGGGCAGGCGCTGTATATGGGGCCGTTCAGAGCTGTTTCATCAGCACGAGCGATTTGCGCTGCCAGTTATAGAGTCTGCGGCGGTCTTCGGGCAGGTCGTCGACGGTCACCTTGACGAAGCCGCGCTTGAGGAACCAGTGCTCGGTGCGCGTGGTGAGCACGAAAATGCGCGTGAGGCCGCGCGCCCGCGCGCGTTGCTCGATGCGCTTCAGGAGCCGCTCGCCGTCGCCGGTGCCTTGTGCCTCGGGCGCAACCGTCAGGCACGCCATTTCGCCGATGCGCTCCTGCGTGTACGGATACAGCGCCGCGCAGCCGAACAGCACGCCATCGTGCTCGATCACCGAGAAATGGTCGATGTCGCGTTCGATCTGGTGACGTCCGCGCCGCACCAGCGTGCCGTCCGATTCCAGCGGCTCGATCAGCGCGAGAATGCCGCCGACGTCGTCCGGCGTGGCTTCGCGCAGGCTTTCGAGGTTCTCGTACGAGATCATCGTGCCCACGCCGTCGTGCAGGAACAGTTCGAGCAGCAGGCTGCCGTCGAGCGCGTACGGGATGATGTGCGCGCGCGCCACGCCGCCGCGGCAGGCGCGAATCGAATGCTTCAGATAAAAGCCCGCGTCGCCGGTGACTTCGCCGCTTTCATGCAGCTTGTAGGCGTCGTCGAGCGACAGTTCGCGGATCAGTTCGGCGCCTTCCTCGCCGGCTTGCATCAGGCCCGGCGTTTCGGTCAGGAACACGATCTTGTCGGCGCGCAGCGCGATCGCGGCGGCCGACGCGACGTCTTCCATCGCCAGGTTGAAGGCCTCGCCGGTAGGCGAGAAGCCGAGCGGCGAGAGCAGCACCAGCTTGCGGCTCGCGAGCGAATGGCGGATCGAATCCGCGTCGATCTTGCGCACCACGCCGGTGTGGGCGAAATCGACGCCGTCCAGAATGCCGACCGGCCGCGCCGTCACGAAGTTGCCCGACACCACGCTGATGTGCGCGTGCGCCATCGGCGTGTTCGGCAAGCCCTGGCTGATCGCGGCCTCGATGTCCAGACGTACTTCGCCGGCCGCTTCTTTCGCCGATTCGAGCGCGCGCGCGTCGGTGATGCGCATGCCGTGCGAAAATTCAGACTCCACTCCGTGCAAACTCATCTGCTCTTCGACCTGCGGTCGCGAGCCGTGCACCAGAACGATCTGGATGCCCATGGCCTGCAGCAGCGCGATGTCGGACACGAGCGCATTCAGGAGCCCCTGATGCACCACCTCGCCACCGAAACCGACGACGAACGTCTTGTTTCGGAACGCGTGGATATACGGGGCGACGGAGCGCATCCAGTCGACGAATTGCGCATGCTGTGCGAGGTTTTCCGTTGCTCCGGCGGGGGCCGGAGCGCTCGCGGGCGCGGGGACGAGGTCGGTTTGGGAATTCATGCCGGGGATTATAATGCGCCCCCATGTCGAATGTACCCAAAAGTCCCGCTGCGGCGAACGAGAATGCGGCGCCGGCCGCCGATCAGATGAATGCCGGCGACGCGAAGCGTAGCGATGCGCCGCCCACGCCAAAACCGGCGCGCGAGCCGCGGCGTGCGACGGAAGGCGCGCCGGTGTCGGCGCAGAAAAGCAAGCCGCCGCGCGAGCCACGTGCGCCGCGCGCTCAGCGTATCGTCGAACCCAACCCGATTCCGCCGATCACCTTCCCCGAGGCGCTGCCGGTCTCCGCCCGCCGCGACGAGATCGCCAAGGCCATCGCGCGGAATCAGGTGGTGATCGTCTCCGGCGAGACCGGCTCCGGCAAAACCACCCAGTTGCCGAAGATCTGCCTCGCGTTGGGGCGCGGTCTGGGCGCGGGCGGCGCCGGTCTGATCGGCCACACGCAGCCGCGCCGGATCGCCGCGTCGGCGACGGGCCGCCGCATTGCCGAGGAACTCGGCACGCCGTTCGGCGAAGTGGTCGGCTACAAGGTGCGCTTCACGGACAACCTGTCGCCGGGCGCGTCGGTCAAGCTGATGACCGACGGCATTCTGCTCGCCGAAACGCAAACCGACCCGCTGCTCAAGGCGTATGACACGCTGATCATCGACGAAGCGCACGAGCGCAGCCTGAACATCGATTTTCTGCTCGGCTATCTGAAGGAAATCCTCGTCAGGCGCCCGGATCTGAAGCTGATCGTGACCTCGGCCACCATCGACGCGGACCGCTTCGCGCGCCACTTCGGCAGCGAGGAGAAGCTCGCGCCGGTGATCGAAGTGAGCGGGCGTCTGTATCCGGTCGAGGTGCGCTATCGGCCGGTGGCGGAAGACAGCCCGGCGGTGAAGGCGGCGGAAGGCACGTCCCCGGCGCCGTCGTCGCGCGAATCGCGTGACAGGCCGAAAACTCAACGGGAATTTGGCAAGGACCGCGATCGCGATCTGATGGAAGCGATCGTCGACGCCGTCG
This sequence comes from Paraburkholderia sp. DD10, assembly GCF_049177125.1. Lineage (NCBI taxonomy): Bacteria > Pseudomonadati > Pseudomonadota > Betaproteobacteria > Burkholderiales > Burkholderiaceae > Paraburkholderia > Paraburkholderia sp. DD10. The sequence continues at coordinate 605,897 of NZ_CP185393.1, forward strand.
ACGAACTCTGCCGCGAAGGCCCCGGCGACGTGCTGGTGTTCCTGCCCGGCGAGCGCGAAATCCGCGACGCCGCCGAGGCGCTGCGCAAGCACCATCCGCCGCACACCGAAATCCTGCCGCTGTTCGCGCGGCTTTCCGCCGCCGAACAGGAGCGCGTGTTCCGCACCTCGAACGCGCGCCGCATCGTGCTCGCCACCAACGTCGCCGAAACCTCGCTGACGGTGCCGGGCATTCGCTATGTGGTCGACTCCGGCCTCGCGCGCGTGAAGCGCTACTCGTATCGCAACAAGGTCGAGCAGTTGCAGGTCGAGTCGATTTCGCAGGCCGCCGCCAATCAGCGGGCCGGGCGCTGCGGCCGCGTTGCGGACGGCATCTGCATTCGGCTGTACGAGGAAAGCGATTATCAGGGCCGCGTGCGCTTCACCGATCCGGAGATTTTGCGTTCGTCGCTGGCCTCGGTGATTCTGCGGATGAAGTCGCTGCATCTCACGGCGATCGAAACCTTCCCGTTCATCGAACCGCCGCCGGGCCGCGCGATCGCCGACGGTTATCAACTGCTCAATGAACTGGGCGCGGTCGATGACGATAACGACCTCACGCCGCTCGGCCGCGAACTCGCGCGCTTGCCGCTCGATCCGCGCGTGGGCCGGATGATTCTGGCCGCGCGCGATCAGCAGGCGTTGAAGGAAGTGCTGATCATCGCGAGCGCGCTGTCCGTGCAGGACCCGCGCGACCGGCCCATCGAGGCGCAGGAGCAAGCCGACCAGGCGCATCGCCGGTTCGCCGACGAACGCTCCGAATTCCTGCAGTGGCTGAAAATCTGGAACTGGTTCGAGGAAGCGATCGCGCACAAGAAGTCGAACCGGCAGTTGCAGGACGAGTGCCGCAAGAACTTCCTGTCGCAACTGCGGCTGCGCGAATGGCGCGACGTGCATTCGCAACTATTGACGGTGGTGCGCGAGCACGGCTGGCGTCTGAACGAAGCGGAGGCGACCTTCGAGCAGATCCACCTTGCGCTGCTGACCGGCCTGCTCGGCAACATCGGCCTGAAAGCCGACGACGAACCGTATTACCTCGGCGCGCGCGGCATCAAGTTTTACTTGTGGCCGGGCTCGGCGCTGGTGAAGAAGGCGGGCAAGTGGGCGATGGCCGCCGAACTGGTCGAGACGAGCCGTTTGTACGCGCGCTGCATCGCGAAGATCGAGCCCGAATGGATCGAGAAGATCGGCGCGCATCTGCTGAAGAAATCGCTCTCCGAGCCGCATTGGGAGAAGCGCGCGGCGCAGGTGTCGGCGTTCGAGCGGGCGGTGCTGTACGGGCTGCCGATCTATCACCGGCGGCGCGTGAGCTTCGGCAAGCAGGACCCGGCGCGCGCGCGGGAGCTGTTCATTCGCGGCGCGCTGGTCGAAGGCGAGTTCGATACGAAGCTCGCGTTCTTCGCGCACAACCGCAAGCTGCTCGCCGACATCGAGCAACTGGAGCACAAGTCGCGCCGTCAGGACGTGCTGGTCGACGACGAACTGATTTTCGCCTTCTACGATCAGGCGTTGCCGAAGGGCATTTACACCGGCGCGTCGTTCGAGCGCTGGTATCGCGACGAGGTGAAAAAGAGCGGCCAGCCTGAAGAGAAGCTGCGCCTGCTGTATCTGTCGCGCGACGATCTGATGCGGCATGAAGCCGCCGGCGTGACGACCGATCTGTTCCCGAAGCGCATGACGATGGCGGGCGTCGAGATGACGCTCACCTATCACTTCGAGCCGGGTTCGCCGCGCGACGGCGTGACGCTCGCGGTGCCGCTCTACGCGCTGAACCAGGTCGACGCACGGCGCTGCGAGTGGCTCGTGCCGGGCATGCTGAAGGAGAAGACGCAACTGCTGCTGAAGTCCTTGCCGCAGAAGCTGCGCCGTCATTGCGTGCCGGTGCCGGAGTACGCGGCGGGTTTCGTCGAACGGCACGGCGGGCCGCGCTTCGGCGCGGGCGGTTTGCTCGAATCGCTGATCGCGGATATTCGCGAGCAGACCCAGGTCGCGATGAAGCAGTCGGACTTCAAACTGGAAACGCTGCCGCCGCATCTGTTCATGAACTTCAAGGTTATCGACGAACATGGGCGGCAGCTCGCGATGGGACGCAATCTGTCGCAACTGCGCGCCGAACTCGGCGGGCAGGCGCAGCAGCATTTTCAGAAGATCGCGTCGAGCGCGGCCGGGGCGGCGTTGGCGGGGGCGGGCGGTGGCGGTGTCGCGAGCGCTTCGCCGGTAGCCGCTTCCGCAGGCGCCGCCGGTTCGCCGGGCGGCGGCGCACAGCGAGGCAAGGGCGCGGCGGTGAGCGGTCCCCAAACCGCGCAGCCTGGCGGCGCGCAAGGCACCGCGCTCTACGAAAAACTGACGACGTGGAATTTCGGCAAGCTCCCCGAGTTGCTCGAGATTCGCCGTGGCGGGCAGACCCTGTTCGGCTATCCCGCGCTGGTGGATCGCGGCGCGCACTGCGACGTCGAGGTGTTCGATTCGCCGGACGAAGCCGCGCGGATTCATCGCGCGGGTTTGCGGCGTCTGTTCGCGTTGCAGTTGAAGGAGCCGATCAAGTATCTGGAAAAGAATCTGCCTGGCTTGCGTGAGATGGCGATGCTGTTCATGCCGCGCGGCACCCAGGAGGAGTTGCGCGATCAGCTGATCGACACCGCGCTCGACCGCGCCTGTCTGCAAGAGCCGCTGCCTGACGACGACGTGAGTTTTCATACGCGCCGCGACGAGGGCCGCAGCCGGCTCACCTTATTGGCGCAGGAAATTTCGCGGCTAGTGGGGCAGATCCTTGGTGAATATGCGGGCGTGACCAAGAAACTGGTGCAGGCGAAGTCGTTCACGGCCGCGCACGCCGACATGCTGAATCAGCTCGATGGACTGATCGGCAAGCGCTTCGTGGTCGATACGCCGTATCCGCAGTTGGCGCATTTTCCGCGCTATCTGAAGGGGATCGCGCTGCGCGTCGACAAACTGAAGGCCGATCCCGCGCGCGAGGCCCGGCAGTTCGCCGAGTTTCAGCCGTTGTGGCAGAACTATCAGCGCGCGGTCGCGCAACGCGGCGGCGTGCTGGACCCGCGCTTGTCGGAGTTCCGCTGGCTGTTGGAGGAGCTGCGCGTTTCCCTGTTCGCGCAGGAGTTGCGCACGCCGATGCCGGTTTCGGTGAAGCGTCTGTACAAAGTGTGGGAGTCGATGCAGCGCTGATGGGGCGGCTCGCAGTCGCTCGATGCGGGCGGCTTGCGAGTATGCCGCCAGGCTTTGGCTTAAAAAACGCGCGATGGCGCTCCTTTTGAGAACGACATCGCGCGAAGGGCGCGAGGCTTGTTGTTGCGCGCCCGGGACGACAACGCTTAAACCGTCGCGATGACCGGCTCGATGCGAGCCGGCCCCGCGAATTCAGGCTTACCAGTGCATGCCGGCGCCGATCGCCGCGCCGAACTGGCCGCGCGAGTCGGTCGTGCCTTGCACCTTGTAGACCCACTTGCCCGTTTCCGACAGTTGCGAGACGCCGAGGGCCAACGCCGACTGGCCGGCATACGTGCCGCCCGCCATCGCGACCATGCCGCGACCCGGCAAGACCGCCTGCGGCAAGCCGGCCATCGCCATGGCGGACGCCGTGCCGCCGTACGAATCACGGCGGGCGGAGCGGATCTGGTCGTCGGTATAGCGGTTCGCCTGGCTGAGGGCGCCGCCGACGCTCTGCTGCAACTGATTGACGTTGACCGCGTCGGTGCCTTGCACGCCGGCTGCGACGTTGGTGATCTGACGCTCCTGCCCGGCCGCGCCGACCGATACCGTATTTGCCCGGTCCGCGACCGAACCCTGGCCTAACGCGACCGAGTTCTCGGCGCTGGCGTTGGCGCCCGCGCCGACAGCAGTGGCGTTAGTGGCGCTGGCGTTGGCGGTCGCGCCCAAGGCGGTGGCGTTGGTCGCGCTCGCGACGGCGTTTGCGCCGATCGCGACCGCGTTCGCGGCGGTGGCCTGCGCGCTCGCGCCCGACGCCAGTGAATGCGCGCCCGACGACACGGCGCCTTCGGCATCGCGATCGCCTTCCGCGCTGAAGAACGGATTGGCCGCGTTGATCACGACGTGGTTGACGATGTCGCTGACAGCGCCGCTGATGGCCGTATTCAACTGGCTGACGTTGACCGCGTCGGTGGCGTCCACGCCGTTCGCGACGTTGTGGATGACGGTGCCGCCGGCCGACGCATCGCCGAGCGTGATGCTGCTGTTGTCGACGCTGCCGTCCTCGTTCGTGTCGTACATGACGGCGCCGTCGAGCTTCGCCGTGGTGGCGGCGCCCTGATCGCTGACCGCTTTCAACTGGGCGACGTTGACCGCGTCGGTGTCGGCCGTGCCGGCCGCGACGTTGGCGATCTGGCGTTCGTTGCCGGCGGAACCGACGGAGACGGTGTTGGCGCGGTCGGCGACGGAGCCCTGGCCCAGTGCGACGGCGTTGACGGCGTTGGCGCTCGCCTGATTGCCGAATGCGGCGGCATTCTCAGCCGTGGCGCTCGCCTGGTAGCCGAACGCGGCTGTGTTGGTTGCCGCAGCGCTCGCCTGATAGCCGAATGCCGTCGAGCCTTCCTCCTGAGCCGTAGCGAGGCCGCCGACCGCCGTGCTGAAATCGCCGCTTGCCGCTGAGCCCGTGCCCGCGGCCAAGCTGGCTTGACCCGACGCCAGCGCGCCGCTGCCCATGGCGACCGCCTGCTCGCCGCTAGCGGAGGCGTCGTCGGTGCCGTCATTGGCGCCATTCGCCTTGAAATAGCGAGACGCGTTCTCGCTCGCCGCCTGCAACTGGCTGACGTTGACCGCATCGGTGGCATCCACGCCTGCCGCCACGTTGCGGATGACGGTGCCGCCGCTTGACGGATCGCCGAGCGTGATGCTGTTCCTGTTGATGCTGGTTCCGTCGGTGTCGTACATGACGGCGCCCTCGAGCTTCGCGGCGGTGGCGGCGCCTTCGTCGCTGACCGCTTTCAACTGGGCGACGTTGACCGCGTCGGTGTCGGCCGTGCCGGCCGCGACGTTGGCGATCTGGCGTTCGTTGCCGGCGCTGCCCACGGAGACCGTATTGACCCGGTCGGCGATGGAGCCCTGGCCGATGGCGACGGAGTTGTCGGCGCTGGCGCTCGCCATGTAGCCCAGTGCGACGCCGCCGGCGCCGATAACGCTCGAATACGCGCCGAGCGCGGTCGCGCCGTTGCTGTCGGCGAAGGACGACGCGCCGATCGACGTGGAGCCCGCGGTATTGGCGACGGCGCTTGCGCCGAGCGCGGTCGAACCCACGCCGCCAGCAGTGGCGCTCATGCCGACTGCGACCGCGTTCTCAGCCGTCGCAGCCGCGCTGACGCCTGCCGCGACCGCATTCGTGCCGTTCGCGACGGCGTCGTCAGAACCGGTGGCCGTGCCGTCTGCCTTGAAATAGTGCAGCGTGCCATTTTGCGCGACGGCCTCGACTTTGCCGTCGACCGCCTTCAACTGGCTGACGTTGACGGCATCGGTCCCCGCCGTGCCCGCCGCGACGTTCGTTAAGCGGCGCTCGTTCGCCGCCGAACCGATGGACACCTCGGCGATCGCCTTGGGGGCCTCGATGTCCGTCGCGCCGTTGCCGGTCGGTTGGTAACCGGGCAGAGCGGGGTCCGCCGTCGTGGTGGACCTGGCGCCCAATGCGACACTATCGATGGAGGTGGCCGTGGCCATGTAGCCGATCGCGACGGCTGAGTTCGCGATGGCCGCGGCCGCGGCGCCAAAAGCGCTCGCATAGCCGCCACGCGCTAGCGCGCCCGCACCCAATGCCATTGAGCCCGCACTGCCGACGTCCACGCTGGCCTCATACCCGATCGCGACGGCAAAGTTGGATGCGGCGTTCGCCGATCTGCCGCCGGCGAACGCGGCGGAGCCCGTGGTATGCGCTCCAAAGCCGAGTGCCGTGGACATATCGCCCATTGCCTCCGACGTGGCGCCCACGGCGACGGAACCCTTGCCCGTCGCTCTGGCGTGCGTACCCGTTGCGATTGAATTTTCTTGCACGGTAAGTGCCTGGAAGCCAGTCGCAATCGAGCCGCTGCCCCCGGCGATAGCCTCCGCGCCTATTGCAATCGTGGCGTCGTCGAGCGCTTGCGCAGTGAGACCTGCCGCCAGTGAGCGGGTGCCGTCTGCGCTCGCCCCGATACCTGCCGCCAGCGCGCCGGTTTTGGTCGCGCTCGCGTCCGTATCGGTGGCCGGATCGTTCGGGCTGGCCGTGAAGTAGATCGTCGCATGCGCCGCCGATGCCGCGCCCGCCAACGCTGCCGCGACCAGCACCGCTTGCGCGATGCGCTTCCTGCGCATGGCCGCGGTTCGCTTTTCGCCCGATATCGCAGGTTCCGGCGCCGCCAGCCGCGTGTGGGGTGCTTCACAGCAAACCAATGGGTTCTTCCTGTTCATCTTTTACGAGTCTCCGGGTATTGCTTGCGTGGACGGCGCATGGGCGCGTGTTAATGGAGAAGACTTCATCACCTGAATAAATCGTGCAAAAAATAACCCGCGGACCTTGGCTTTCATGAGTCAGCGTCTTCGGCGTTTTTTGCGTGCACGAAACACCCGCGTCACGCTCATTCGTCCACAGGGATTGGCTGTGTGGGCGATGTAGCGGCGGGATTGTCCAATCTGGCGCTGCGCAAGCGATGTCAGGTAAATCTGAAATTGGCCCGGAAAAATCGCTTTATATTGATGCCTCTTAACTTGAAAAATCTAAAATAGAGGAAATAAGGAATTGAAGAAATTATTCTTATAAATGGATTATTTTATTTGGATATTTCTTGAGTTGTATGAGCAAATCAAGACTCGACGTTTCAGCCGCGGATCCATTTTCCGCGCGTCGCAAGGAGCACGAACCCGCTGCGCCAGGCCGTTCGAGGCGCGATCATCGGAGTCAATCGCGCCCCTGTTTTTTCGCGCGCTGGATACCCGATCCACGTCAACCGCTGGCCGCGGCAAACGTTCTACAATGACAGCCGTTCTCCGAAGTGAGTTTTCATGCGCAAATTTTTCCTTCCCGGCTTGACTGCCACGTTCGCCGCGGGCGCGGCGCTGGTTGCCGCCGCAGGCCTGTTTTCCCCGGCGGCTCACGCCAACAACGTGATCGTGCTCAATTCCGGCGAAGCCACGCTGAGCCTCATCGACGAGACCAGCCGCCAGGTCGTCGGCACGGTGCCCACCGGCAAGGAACCGCATCACCTGATGGTCACGCCGGACAGTTCATCGCTGATCGTCGCCAATTCGGTATCGAACAATCTGATGTTCGTCGATCCGAAGTCGGGCCAGGTGCAGCGCTGGGTCGAAAACATCGAGGATCCTTATCAGATCGGTTTTTCGCCCGACCGCAAATGGCTCGTCACCACCGGGCTGCGTCTGGACAGGCTCGACATCTATCACTACGACAACCAGAACAAACAGATGACGCTGGCGTCGCGCCTGCCGCTCGCGGTCATGCCGAGCCACATGGCGTTCACCAACGACAGCAAGACCGTGTTCGTCACGCTGCAGGTCTCGGGCGAACTGGCCGCGATCGATCTGGCCACGCAAACCGTCAAATGGAAGATGAAGGTCGGCAAGGTGCCGGCCGGGCTATGGATGACGCCGGGCGAGAAGTACCTGCTGATCGGCATGACCGGCGCGGATTACGTCGCGGTGGTGGACTGGCGCAACCAGAAGATCGTCAAGACCATCCAGACGGGCAAGGGCGCGCACAACTTCCGGTCGCTGGCCGACGGCAAGCACGTCGCGGTGTCGAACCGGGTTGCGAGCACGATCAGCATTCTCGACGAGGACACGCTCACGAACGTCGGCGACATTGGCGGTTTGCTGCCTGGACCGGACGACATGGAGCTTTCCGCCGACAAACGCTATCTGTGGGTGACGTTCCGCTTCGCGAAGCACGTCGGCGTGATCGACCTGACCACGCGCAAGCTGGTCCAGACGATTGCCGTCGGCCGTTCGCCGCACGGCATCTATTTCTTCAATCGCGCGCCGGTCACGGCGCCGAACGGCGCCTGAACAGCCGCTAGAATGAAGTAACCGGCCAGCACCATGTTCCATCTCATCTTCTCTTCGCTCGACAGCTTCGTCTCCGCCGTGCAGACGCTGCTGTACGTCGACGTGGTGCAGCCGCTGCTGTTCCGCTTCGATCTGATGGATTACGACGAAGACACTTACGACAGCCTGTACTGGCTGATCGTGGGCGTGTTCGAGGTGCTGGCCATGTACGCGGTGCTGCGGCCGCTCGAGGCGCTGCGGCCGGTGGAGCAGTGGCAAAACCGCAAGGCGGTGCGCGTCGACGTGATCTATACGTGGATCGCCAAGCTCGGCATTCTCAACCTGTTCTTTTTCTTCGCGCTGCAGCCGCTTTTCGACAACGTGCAGGCCTGGTTGCGGCTGCACAACATCGCGAATATCGAATTCGACAATCTGTGGCCCGGCGTCACCACGCAGCCGCTCGTCACGTTCGTCATGTACCTGCTCGCGCTCGACTTCGCGGGTTACTGGTATCACCGCTGGCAGCACCGGGTCGGCGTGTGGTGGGAACTGCACGCGGTGCATCACAGCCAGCAGCAGATGTCGCTGTGGGCCGACGACCGCAATCATCTGCTCGACGATCTGCTGCAGGCGTCGTTCTTTGCGATGATCGCGCTGGTGATCGGCGTGCCGCCGTCGCAATTCGTCGTGCTGGTCGCCATCACGAATCTCGCGCAGAGCGTGCAGCACGCGAATATCCGCCTGTATTTCGGCTGGCTCGGCGAGCGCCTGCTGGTGAGTCCGACTTTCCATCGCCGTCACCATGCGATGGGTTATGGCCATGAAGGGCTGAAATACGGTTGCAACTTCGGGGTGCTGTTCCCCTGGTGGGACATGCTGTTTCGCAGCGCCTCGTGGAGCCGCGACATGGAGCCGACCGGCATCGCCGATCAACTCGACGGCCGCCGCTATGGCGACGGATTCTGGGCGCAGCACTGGCTCGCGTTCGTGCGAATCGCCAGGCGTCTTTCGTCGAAACGCGGCACCGAAGGCGGTGACGCCGCCGCCGTTTGAGCCCCACGCGATTCGAGCCCGATTCGAGCCCGATCTTCGCCCGATTCCCGCCTGATTACTCCTGCGTCACTCCTTCATCACCCGCCGCCGGTTTCCCCGGCGGCGCATCACGTGGTTTATCCTGTCCACGTTTGCGCGCGCTGCAACGCTGTTCTGACCGGCTCGTCGCGCGCTTCCTTTTATCCCATCGTTTGGTTTACCGGCACTGGCACGCATGAATGATCTGTTGCGCTCGTTCGGACGCGCGCTTACAAGCGCGCTCCACCCGCGCATGCTCTGGCTGACCTTCATGCCGTTTTTCGCGGCCACGGTCGGCTGGGGCGTGATCCTGTGGTTTTCCTGGCAGACGCTGATCGGCGCGACCCGCACCTGGCTCGCGAGCTGGTCGTTCACGGCCACGCTCTATCAACTGTTCGACTGGCTCGGCTTTGCGTCGCTGCATGCGGCGATCGCGCCGTTCATCGTGATCGCGATGGCGATTCCGCTGATCGTCGTCACCGTGCTGCTGCTGATCGCCACGCTGTCGATGCCGGCGGTCATCCGTTTCCTGTCGACGCGGCAATTCACCGGCCTCGAAATGCGCCGCGGCGGAACGTGGTACGGTAGCCTCGGCCATGCGTTGTGGACCACCCTGGTCTGTCTGGTGCTGCTGATCGTCACGTTGCCGCTCTGGCTGGTGCCGCCGTTCTTCGCGCTGATTCCGCCGCTGCTGTGGGGCTGGCTGACCTATCGCGTGATGACTTACGACGCGCTTGCGCTGCACGCCACGCGCGACGAGCGTCGCGCACTGGTGCGGCGCTTCCGCCTGCCGCTGCTGCTGATCGGCATCGCCAGCGGTCTGATGGGCTCGCTGCCCACGCTGCTGTGGGTGTCGTCGGTATGGCTGATCGTGCTGTTCCCGGTAATCACCGCGGTGACGATCTGGATCTACGCGTTCATCCTCGTGTTCTCGGCGTTGTGGTTCGGCTACTACTGTCTGCGCGCGCTGCAACGCATGCGCGCGGAAGAGCACGGCGGCGCGCGGCAGACGGCGCCGGTTCCTTATTGATGAATTACTGACTAAGCGAAAGAGGCGGCAATGGCATTTGGCGTCATCATCATCGGCGATGAAATCCTGTCGGGCAGGCGCGTCGACAAGCATCTGCCGAAGGTCATCGAATTGCTGGGCGCGCGCGGACTGTCGCTCGGCTGGGCGGAATATATCGGCGACGATCCCGAGCGCATCACGGCGACGCTGCGGCGCACGTTCGCGTCGGGCGACGTCGTGTTCTCCACGGGCGGCATCGGCGCCACCCCGGACGATCACACTCGCCAGTGCGCGGCGGCCGCGCTCGGCGTGCCGCTTCAATTGCATCCGGAAGCGGCGCGGCTGATCCAGGAGCGCATCCGCGATATGTATCCGGCGACCGCGGCAACGCCGCTCGATCTGGAAACGCCGGAAAACCTGCATCGCCTGAACATGGGCACCTATCCGCAGGGCGCTTCGATCATTCCGAACGGCTACAACAAGATTCCGGGTTTTTCGATCGGCCAGCATCACTTCGTGCCGGGTTTCCCGGTGATGGCGTGGCCGATGATCGAGTGGGTGCTGGATACGCAGTACGCGCATTTGCATCACGCCATGCCGCACGCGGAAAAATCACTGCTGGTGTTCGAGTTGCCGGAATCGCGTGTGACGCCGTTGATGGAGAAGATCGAACGGGATTTTCCGGGCGTGCGGGTGTTCAGCCTGCCGAGCGTGGGCGACGCCGAACGCGGCGGCGTGTATGCGCGGCATCACATCGATCTGGGTGTGAAGGGCGAGCCGGAAGCCGTCGCGGCGGCGTTCGTCAAACTGCGCGAAGGGGTGCATCTGCTGGGCGGCGACATCGTCGAATTGGACGCGGCCGCGGCCAAACCGCGCGATTGATTCGCGGGCTACGCGAGCGAGTTTTTTTCGGCGCTCGTGAGGCCGTGCGGGCACTCTCTCGCCGGCTGTGCTTCATTGTGTAGTCGCCGCATCATCGGCCTGTCACACTCAGCGCCGACGATGCGTTTCAGGCAGGCGTGCGCGCATGCCAATGGCAACCGGCAACCGGCAACGGTCGGCCAACGGGTCAGCCAACCGCGCCAACCGCGCCGTCCGCGATCATGCGCCGATCCACGGCAAGCCGCGAAAACACCAGCCCGACACCGTCTTCCGATGCCCCTGGCCGTCCTTGTCGCCTTCGAAGCCTTCGAGCAGGTCGTACGCCTGGGTGAAGCCGGCCTGGGCCGCGGCGATCGCGGCGAGCTTCGAGCGCGCGGCGCTGCGGCACAGGAAGAGCACCGGCGTATCCGGCGAGGCGACCTGTTTCAACTGATCGAGGAATTCCTGGTTCGGCACCGCGCCCGGATAGCGCGTCCATTCCACGTGCGCGTATTGCCCGTCGCCGACAACCGGCCGACCGACCCAATCGAGTTCGGCGCGCGTGCGCACATCGACGAGACGCGCGCGCGGATCGAGTTGCAGCAGTTCGAACGCCTCGGCCGGCGAGATCGCGCCCGCGTAGGGCAACTGGTTTTCGCCGCGACGCTTTTCCGCCTGGGCGTATAGCTGTTCAAGCGTGCTCATGAGCGTGTCTCTCTCTTGGACCAAATAACCATTCTAGCGCGCAGCGCGAAGCGGAGAGGATCGGCGGGCGCCAGAAACCTTGGGAGTCGCCGCGCAAGTGTAATGTTCTCTAATGGTGCAAAATCTAGAAAATGCACCAAAATAGGTATAACGGCAAGGTCGCAGTTAGGTCATGCACGTTTTCGGTGCCATGCCCGAATCGCCGATTTCGGGGCTGCATGCCATTCGGTGCGCGCATTCCCCGCAAACGCGCGCGCACAATGGGTCTGCGCCGGCTTGGCGCATGCATGGCACAGAAGCTGCTTCATTGCTTCCGATCGACTTGTCCCACAGGCTCGAATGTCCGCCTCGACGAAACCAGGGGTGGACGCGCCGGGACGGGTCAGCTAGATTGGGCGGCGGCTGAACCCGCCGAATTCGTTAATCAGGAGATAGGTTATGAGTAAATCCGTGGCCGACGTCGTGCAACTCGTCAAAGACGAAGACGTCAAGTTTGTCGACTTTCGTTTCACCGACACGCGCGGCAAGGAGCAACACGTTTCGGTGCCGGTGTCGGCATTCGATGAAGACAAGTTCGAAAGCGGCCATGCGTTTGACGGTTCGTCGATTGCCGGTTGGAAGGGCATCGAAGCATCGGATATGTTGCTGGTCCCGGACGCGAACACGGCCTTCATCGACCCGTTCTATGAAGAATCCACCCTCGTGCTGACCTGCGACGTCGTCGAACCGGCGGACGGCAAGGGCTACGAGCGCGACCCGCGCTCGCTCGCCAAGCGCGCTGAAGCCTATCTGAAGAGCACGGGCCTGGGCGACACGGCATTCTTCGGTCCGGAACCGGAATTCTTCATTTTCGACTCGGTCCAGTGGAACACGGATCAGTCGGGCTGCTTCATCAAGATCGGTTCGGAAGAAGCACCGTGGTCGTCGGCGAAGGAATTCGAAGGCGGCAACACCGGCCACCGTCCGGGCACGAAGGGCGGCTATTTCCCGGTCGCTCCGGTCGACACGTTCCAGGACATCCGTTCGGAAATGTGCCTGCTGCTCGAACAGATCGGCATTCCGGTCGAAGTGCATCACCACGAAGTCGCGGGCCAGGGCCAGAATGAAATCGGCACCAAGTTCTCGACGCTGGTGCAACGCGCCGACTGGCTGCAGCAGATGAAGTACATCATCCACAACGTCGCGCACACGTACGGCAAGACGGCTACGTTCATGCCGAAGCCGGTGGTCGGCGATAACGGTTCGGGCATGCACGTTCACCAGTCGATCTGGAAGGACGGCACGAACCTGTTCGCGGGCAACGGTTACGCGGGTCTGTCGGAATTCGCGCTGTTCTACATCGGCGGCATCATCAAGCATGCTCGCGCGCTGAACGCGATCACGAACCCGTCGACGAACTCGTACAAGCGCCTCGTGCCGCACTTCGAGGCGCCGGTGAAGCTGGCTTACTCGGCTCGCAACCGTTCGGCGTCGATCCGCATTCCGCACGTGTCGAATCCGAAGGGCCGCCGTATCGAAACGCGCTTCCCGGATCCGATGGCGAATCCGTACCTGTGCTTCTCCGCGCTGATGATGGCGGGTCTGGACGGCGTGCAGAACAAGATTCATCCGGGCGAAGCTGCCGACAAGAACCTGTACGACCTGCCGCCGGAAGAGGATGCAAAGATCCCGACCGTGTGTGCCGGCCTCGACCAGGCGCTGGACGCACTCGACGCGGACCGCGAATTCCTGACGCGCGGCGGCGTGTTCACGGATTCGATGCTCGACGCGTACATCGAACTGAAGACGGGCGAGCTGCAACGCTATCGTCAGTCGGTGCACCCGATCGAATTCGAAATGTACTACTCGCTGTAAGCGGCAATGGCGCTTCGCCCTTCAAACGGCGAAGCGCTTTGCCCGACGCTCGCGATCGGTCACGAAGGGACGGCGGCGCCGTCCCTTTTTCGTTGGATCGAGCGCAACGTTTGCGATCCGCGTAGGCGACGTTCGCGACATGCGCGTAGGCGACATGCGCGAGCCGCGGGCACCGGGCGACACAAAACGCGCTACACCTGATTTATCACCATCTCCTATCGGCCGGACTGCAAAGATGGTTCTCAAGAATCTGATCAAGGCAAGGAAAGGGCAGGAGCAAACGCTGTCGGACGACGCTCTCCTCGTGAGTTCCGGTTTGCTGCCCGGCTTCGAGGCGTTGCCGACAGTCGTGCTGGTGCTCGAAAAGCGCACGCTGCGTGTCGTGTTCGCGAACCCGTCGGCCGAATCGATGCTGGAGCTTTCGCGCCGGCAACTCACGCAGATGGCGTGGCCGGACATCTTCTCGAATGCGGACGAACTGCTCGCGACCATCTCCGCGATCGCCGCCCACCGTTTTCACGCGACGCATCTCGACGCCGTGCTCGAGCGTCCCGGTCACGAGCCGCTGCACGTGCATGCGATCGTCGGCTTTCTGGAAACGGCGCAGGACTACGTGCTGCTCGAACTGTTCGAGAACGAGCGGCATCTGCGCACCGACCGCGAGGAGCGCATCAACGACCTCACGGCGGTCAACAAGCAACTGATCCGCAATCTCGCGCACGAGATCAAGAATCCGCTCGGCGGGATTCGCGGCGCGGCGCAACTGCTCGAGTTCGAACTCGGCGAGCGTCAGCGCGACGAGTTGCGCGAGTACACGCAGGTCATCATCAAGGAATCGGACCGCTTGCAGACGCTGGTCGACCGCCTGCTCGAACCGCACCGTCATCCGCATATCGTCGGCGACGTGAATATTCACGAGGTGTGCGAGCGCGTGCGCCAGGTGATTCTCGCGGAGTTTCCGCGCGGCCTCACGATCGAACGCGATTACGACGTGAGCGTGCCCGATTTGCGCGGCGACAAGGAGCAATTGATTCAGGCGCTGCTGAACATCGTGCGCAATGCGGCCGAGGCGCTGCGTGAGCGCATCTCGCAAGGCGACGCGCGCATCGAATTGCGCACCCGCATTGCGCGCAAGATCACGGTGTCGAAACGTTTATGTAAGCTGGCACTGGACTTGCATATCATCGACAACGGCCCAGGCATTCCCGAGGAGATCCGTGACCGCATCTTTTATCCGCTCGTGTCGGGGCGCGAGGACGGCAGCGGTCTCGGTCTGACGCTCGCGCAGACCTTCGTGCAACAACACGACGGACTGATCGAAGTGGAAAGCCGCCCGGGCCACACCGAGTTTCAGATTGTGCTGCCGCTCGACTGCTAAACCAAACGCATCTCAAGAATTCTGACCGACCCATATGAAGCCGATCTGGATAGTAGACGACGATCAATCGATTCGCTGGGTGCTCGAAAAAGCGCTCGCCCGCGAAAACTTCGCGACACGCAGCTTCGCGAACGTGCGTGAGGCGTCGGCCGCGCTCGATCACGACAGCCCGCAAGTGCTGGTGTCCGACATCAGGATGCCAGGCGGCTCCGGCCTCGAATTGCTGCAAACCGTGCGTGACAAGGTGCCGGGCTTGCCCGTCATCATCATGACGGCGTTCTCGGATCTGGATAGCGCGGTCGCCGCATTTCAGGGCGGCGCGTTCGAGTACCTCGCCAAACCGTTCGACGTCGACAAGGCCGTCGAACTGATCCGCCGCGCCGTCGACGAAAGCATGCGCGGCGAACAGACGTGGGACGACCGCGTCGCCGATGCACCGGAAATGCTCGGCCAGGCGCCGGCGATGCAGGATATGTTCCGCGCGATCGGCCGCTTGTCGCATTCCGCCGCCACCGTGCTCATTACCGGCGAATCAGGCACCGGGAAGGAACTGGTCGCGCGTGCGTTGCACCGACATAGCCCACGCTCGAACGGTCCCTTCATTGCCTTGAACACCGCCGCGATTCCGAAGGACTTGCTGGAATCCGAACTGTTCGGCCATGAGCGCGGCGCGTTCACCGGCGCGCAGGCCATGCGCCAGGGGCGCTTCGAGCAGGCCGAGAACGGCACGCTGTTTCTCGATGAAATCGGCGACATGCCGTTCGATCTGCAAACGCGCCTGTTGCGCGTACTGTCGGACGGGCAGTTCTATCGCGTCGGCGGCCACAATCCGTTGCGGGCCAACGTGCGCGTGATCGCGGCGACGCACCAGAATCTCGAATCGCGCGTGCGCCAGGGCCTGTTCCGCGAGGACTTGTATCACCGGCTCAATGTGATCCGCTTGCGTTTGCCTGCGCTGCGCGAGCGCAGCGAGGACATTCCGCTGCTCACGCGTCACTTCCTGCAAAAGAGTGCGCGCGATCTGGGCGTCGAGCCCAAGCGCGTGTCCGAAGACGCGCTGGCGTATCTCGCGTCGCTGCCGTTTCCGGGCAACGTGCGTCAGTTGGAGAACCTCGCCAACTGGCTGACGGTGATGGCGCCCGCGCAGACCATCGAGATCAAGGACTTGCCGCCCGACCTCGGTCCCGCGCAAGCCGGCGTGAGCGATCTCGCGGGCGGCGGCGGAGTGCTCGGTAATGGCGAAGCCGGCCTCGCGGCGACGGCGCCGATCAACGGCGCGAGCGCTTCGGCGCAACCGGCCGCGGCCGGCGGCTTGCCGGTCGCGACGCCTGTGAGCGCCTGGGAAGGCGGTCTGCGTACCGAAGTCGCGCGCCTGTTGCGCGAGAACTCGGCCGACGTCATGGACGAACTCGCGCGCCGTTTCGAAGCGGCGGTGATTCGCGAGGCGCTGGATTTCACGCGTGGCCGCAAGGTGGAAGCGGCCGAGCGTCTGGGCATCGGCCGCAATACGATTACGCGCAAGATTCAGGAGCTCAATCTCGAGCCTTGAGGTTCGTGCTGAGGTTCGTGCTTGAAGTTGGCGTGATGTGACGCGGAGCGGTTCGGGTATCGCTCCGTCGTTCGCGGCTTCATCCATGTCGGCGCTGGCGAGCATCGTCAAAGGCGCTTCGCTTCTCGCAGGGCATAATCAACGCTGTTTTCATTCGACAGCCGACGATGCCCGCTTCTCCCGCTACTCGCGGCCCCTTTCTCTGGCCGCTTTCTCCCGATTCCTTTCTGTCGCTCGAAGCGCTCGACGATCCCGCCGCGCTCGCGTGGGTCGACGCGCAGAATGTCCGCACGCGCGCCGCGTGGTGCAGCGGTGCGCAATTCGAGTCGCTCAGGCAACAGCTCGCCGACGCTTATCTGCCGCGCGAGCGTCCGGTCATTCCCGATCGCTGGAAGGATTGGGCCTACGATCTCTGGCAGGACGAGCGCAATCCGAAGGGCATCTGGCGGCGCACCACATGGGCCGCATGGCGCAGCGGCGCGCCCGTGTGGCAGACCCTGCTCGACTTCGACGCGCTCGGCGCGGCGGAAGGCACGCCGTGGGTATGCGTGGAACTCGACATTCTTTACCCGGATGGCGATCGCGCGCTGGTGACGCTGTCGCCGGGCGGCTCGGACGCATTGGTGGTGCGCGAATTCGATATCGACGCCCAACGTTTCGTCGACGACGGCTTCGTGATCGCGAAGGCCGGCAAGCACACCGCGTCGTGGATCGACCGCGATACGTTGTACGTCGGTTGGGACAATGGCCGCAAGACGCTCACGCGCTCAGGCTACCCGCGTGAAGTGCGCCGCTGGACGCGAGGCACGGCGCTGGCCGACGCGCCGGTGGTGTTCAAAGGCGCGTTCGGCGACATCGGCGTCGAAGCGCACTACGATCCGGTCGAACAGCGGCATACGGTGGTGAGCAGCGTCGACTTCTTCGATTCGCACACGTATTACCTCGAGAGCGCCGCGGCTGCCGCCGATGCCTGGCGCCGTTACGACGTGCCCTCGCATGTCGCGGTGAGCGGTTGGCAGGGCTGGCTGCTGCTGGAGCCGCGCCTCGATTGGCATTGCAACGGCGCGCATTACGCGGGCGGCGCGTTGCTGGCGATTCGCGAAGCGGCGTTCCTGCGCGGCGAGCGCGACGTCACGCCGCTTTTCATGCCGACACCGCGAACCTCGGTGTGCGAGTGGACGCATACGCGCAACCATCTGATCGTGTCGTATCTCGAGGATGTGCGAAACCAGACCTTGCTGTGGACGCCCGCGCGAGATGCCGATCAAGAAGGTTGGCATTGGCGGCGGCGCGTCTTTCCGTCGCGCGACGACGCGCAAGCCGAAGTCTCGCCGGTCGAGCCGACGTTGAACGACGAAGTGTTCGTCGATACCGACGACTATCTGCAACCGCCGGCGTACTGGCTCACCGACCTCGCCCGCGACGATCTGACCGGTTGGGAATTGCTCGATCGCTGGCCGACGCAATTCGACGCAACGCCGTTCGCAGTGACGCGCGCGCATGCGGTGTCCGCTGACGGCACGCGCGTGCCGTACACCGTGATCGGGCCGCGCGTCATGCAAGAAGCGTCGCAAGAGGCCACGTCAGAGCGCGCACGGCAACACGCGCGGCCATGCCTGCTCAACGGCTACGGCGGCTTCGCGATTCCCTTGCTGCCGAGCTATCTGACGGGACAGGGCATCGGCTGGCTCGCGCGCGGCGGCGTCTACGTGGTCGCGCATATCCGCGGCGGCGGCGAATTCGGCACGGAGTGGCACACGGCGGCGCAGGGCGAGCATCGGCAGCGTTCGTTCGACGATTTCATCGCGGTGGCCGAGGCGCTCATCAGCACCGGCGTGACGAGTGCCGCGCAACTCGGCATTCAGGGCGGCAGCAACGGCGGTTTGCTGGTGGCCGCGTGCATGGTGCAGCGCCCCGAGCTGTTCGGCGCGGTGGTATGCGAGGTGCCCTTGCTCGACATGAGCCGCTATCACCTGCTGCATGCGGGTGCCTCGTGGATCGACGAATACGGCGATCCCGATGACCCCGACGAAGCGCGCGTGCTGGCCGCTTACTCACCGTATCACCGGGTGAGCGCGGGCGTCGGGTATCCACCTGTATTGTTGACCACCTCGACCGCCGACGACCGTGTGCATCCGGCACACGCGCGCAAGATGGCCGCGCGCATGCAGGCGCTGGGCGCGGACAAGGTCTGGTATCGGGAGAACACGGAAGGCGGGCACGGCGGTTCCGATGAACTGGAGCAGGCCGAGCACGATGCGATGGTGTTCGAGTTTTTGTGGCGCTGTTTAGGCGCTCCCGCTTGAGCGCGACGCGGGTCTGAAAGAGGCCGTTCCAGGGTCTCGCATCGGGCGGCGAGATCAGCCGATTTGCGCGACGACCGGCGCGTGGTCCGACGGCTGATCCCATTTGCGCGGCACCTTGTCGACGTCGCACGACGAGCATGCCTCGGCCAGCGCTTTCGACAGCAGAATATGGTCGATGCGCAGCCCCGCGTTGCGGCGAAACGCGAGCATCCGGTAGTCCCACCACGAGTAGATCTTCTCCGGCTGTTCGAACTGGCGGAACGCGTCGACGAGGCCGAGGCTGATCAGCCGAACGAACTCCGCGCGTTCTTCGGGCGACACCAGATTCTGGCCTTCCCACGCTTTTGGATCGTGCACGTCGCGATCTTCAGGTGCGATGTTGTAGTCGCCGAGCAGCGCGAGTTTCGGATGCAGTGCCATTTCGCTCGCGATCCAGTCGTGCAGCGCGGCGAGCCAGCGCAGCTTGTACGCGAACTTCTCGGTGCCCGGCGCCTGGCCGTTCGGGAAGTACGCGGAGACGACGCGCACGCCTTCGATGGTCGCGGCGATCACGCGTTGCTGCGGATCCTCGAAACCGGGAATGTTCCGCACGATGCTGTCTTCGTCGACGTTCAGCCCCTCGCGCACCAGGATGCCGACGCCGTTATACGTTTTCTGGCCGGCGAACCAGCTCCGATAGCCTTTTTCCGCGAGCTCGGCGCGCGGGAATTTTTCGTCGGGCAGCTTCAGTTCCTGGAGGCACAGCACGTCGGTATGGCTGGTTTCGAGCCAGTCGATGACATGTTGCTGGCGGACTTTGAGGGAGTTGACGTTCCAGGTGGCGATTTTCATGAAATTCTCACGTTCTTGCTGGGCCATTCGGGTTATTCCGGTAGCCCGCATCTTATCGTGCGCGATGGGCGTCCGTGAAAATTGCCGTCGCCGCTGTCGAGCCTAACGGCGGAAAATAAAAGCGTGGAGCGGGCAGGGCGCAGCGTATAGTGGGATCACAATTCGCGCTCACGCATCGGGAGACATCATGGCCGAACTCTATCCAGCCCTCTATAAGAATTTCGAAGTGCATCCGCTGGTGTTTTCGCGGGCGTTCGACAAATTCGACGGCCACAAGCGTCACGCCGAAGGTTACGACGTCGCGGTGCGCGTCTGCCGGCCGGGCGCGATCAGCGGCTCGAAAGCGAGCCGCGTATTTCGTCTCGTGCTGCCGGCCACATTCTCCGATTTCGGTGTCGCCAAACGCAGCGCGAGCCAGTACGGTGCCGACATTATCGACGGCAAGGTGGAAGGCGCCACGGTGCAGGATCTTTGAACGGCTTCGTGCATGCACGCGTCGTTTGAAATAAGTCCGGTGATTGTTTGACGTCTTGCGAGCATCTCTATACAATCCGTTTTCTCTGACGCGGGGTGGAGCAGTCTGGCAGCTCGTCGGGCTCATAACCCGAAGGTCGTAGGTTCAAATCCTACCCCCGCAACCAAGCATTGTTGAAAGCCCGTTGGCGCAAGCCAAACGGGCTTTTTAACTGGTGGCGTCGGTTCTTCATGCAGTGGCATGCCGATTCCTACATGCCGCCATTCACTTCACCTCGACCGCCCATTCAACCGCCGCTTGCGCATGCAACGCGGTCGTATCGAACACCGGCAGCACGGAATCTTCCGGCTTGATCAGCAACGTAATTTCGGTGCAGCCGAGAATCACCGCTTGCGCCCCGCGCGCGGCGAGGTCTTCGATCACACGCTGATACACCTCACGCGAATCGCCAGTGATCTTGCCGTGACACAGCTCGTCATAAATGATGCGGTGCACGTATGCGCGTCCGGCTTCGTCGGGAACCAGCGTGTCGAGTCCATGGCGCTCGCGCAAGCGGCCGGTGTAAAACGTCTGCTCCATCGTATAGCGTGTGCCGAGCAAACCCACTCGCTCGATGCCCGCGGCGCGCAGTGCCTCGCCGGTCGGATCGGCAATGTGGAGAAACGGCACCTCGATCGCCTGCTCGATCGATTCATACACGCGATGCATTGTGTTTGTCGCCAGCATCACGAGATCGGCGCCGCCTCGTTCGAGCCGGCGCGCGGCATCGGCCATCTGCTCGCCGAGCGCGCTCCAGTCGCCGGCGCGCTGGAGCGCTTCGACCGGCGCGAAGTCGACAGTGAGCATCAGGCTGCGAGCGTTGTGGTGGCCGCCGAGGCGCGCCTTCGCGTGGCGGTTGAGCAGCTTGTAGTATTCGGCGGACGATTCCCAGCTCATCCCGCCGATCACACCGATCGTTTTCATCTGCGTGCTCCGTGATTGGATGCATCACGTATGCGTGGACGCGAGGCATCGGCCGTTCGAAAAGCGGAGTATAGGCGGGCACCGGGCGCGCAGCCGGTACGGATTCGCCGCCGCGCGCCGGTACGGCGGTCTCGCTAAAACGCGCGCAAACGGTTTCTGACGCCGATAGAATCGCTATCAGTCAACGAGCGGTCAACAGGGAGCGATACATGGATCTGATCATCCGCCGCGCGATGCTGCCGCGAGGCGCCGCGCCGCAACACACGCAACCGGTCGACATCGGCATCGACGCGGGCCGCATCGTTGCCGTCGAACCGAATCTGGCCGCGAGCGCGCGCGAGGAACTCGACGCCGCCGGCTCCCTCGTCACGCCGCCGTTCGTCGATCCGCATTTCCACATGGATGCGACGCTGTCATACGGCTTGCCGCGCGTGAACGCATCGGGCACCTTGCTGGAAGGCATCGCGCTGTGGGGCGAGCTGAAGCCGGACCTGACGCAAGAGGCGTTGATCGAACGCGCGCTGCAGTACTGCGACTGGGCCGTCGCGCGCGGGCTGCTGGCGATCCGCAGTCACGTGGACGTGTGCGATCCGCGTCTGCTCGCGGTCGAGGCGCTCGTCGAAGTGAAACGCCGTGTCGCGCCGTATCTCGACCTGCAACTGGTGGCCTTTCCGCAAGACGGCGTCTTGCGCAGTGCCGGCGCGTTCGAGAACCTCAAGCGCTCGATTGCGATGGGCGTGGACGTGGTCGGCGGGATTCCGCATTTCGAGCGCACGATGGCCGACGGCGCGCAGTCCGTGCGCATGCTGTGCGAATACGCGGCGGAGCAGGGCTTGCGCGTCGACATGCATTGCGACGAATCGGACGACCCGCTGTCGCGTCACATCGAAACGCTCGCGGCCGAAACGCATCGGCTCGGCTTGCAAGGGCGCGTCACCGGTTCGCATCTCACCTCGATGCATTCAATGGACAACTACTACGTGAGCAAGCTGTTGCCGCTGATCCGCGAAGCGGGTGTCCATGCGATCGCGAACCCGCTGATCAACATCACGTTGCAGGGCCGCAGCGACACCTATCCGAAACGGCGCGGCATGACCCGTGTGCCGGAGATGATGGCGGCGGGCATCAACGTGGCGTTCGGCCACGACTGCGTGATGGATCCGTGGTACAGCCTCGGCTCGGGGGACATGCTCGAAGTCGCGCACATGGGCCTGCACGTCGCGCAGATGACGGGCGTCGACGGCATGCAGGCGTGTTTCGATGCGGTCACGGTGAACGCCGCGCGGATTCTCGGGCTGGAAGGCTATGGCGTAGCGCCGGGCTGCGCGGCCAATCTCGTGCTGCTCGACGCGCGCGATCCGGTCGAAGCGATCCGTCTGCGGGCGGCACGCCTTGCCGTGGTGAGCCGCGGCAAGGTGGTGAGCCGGGCGCCCGCCGCGCGCGCCGCGTTGTCACTGGCGGGGCGTCCTTCGGAAGTGGACTTCAAGCTGCATCGGGGTTAGCCCCGCCGCACAACGCAACGCAGGCGCTGCCGGCGCGCACGAAAAAGCCGGTGCTTGCTCACGCAAGTCACCGGCTTTCTTATCGGTGCAACGCCAACGCGCCGACGGATACTTCAACGCAAGATCAATGCGCCGCAGCGGGCGTCATGCCGTTGTGCCGCAACAAGGCGTCGATGCTCGGCTCGCGGCCGCGGAACGCCTTGAACGATTCCATCGCCGGACGGCTGCCGCCCACTTCGAGAATCTCCTTGCGATAGCGCATGCCCGTTGCCTGATCGAGCACGCTGCCGCTCGTGGCTTGCGCCGCTTCCTCGAACGCGGCGTAGGCATCGGCGGACAACACTTCGGCCCACTTGTAGCTGTAGTAGCCCGCTGCATAACCGCCCGCGAAAATGTGGCTGAACGTATTCGGCCAACGCGAGAACGGCGCTTGCGGCACGACATGAAAACGCTCGTTGATCTCGCTCGCGAGTTCGGTGGCGTTCTTCGTGCCGGCCGCGTCGAAACCGGTATGCAGTTGCATGTCGAACATCGAGAACACGATCTGCCGCAGCGTGCCGAGACCGCTCTGGAAATTCTTCGCGGCGAGCATCTTGTCGAATAGCTCGCGCGGCAGCGGCCTGGCCGTCTCGACGTGCGAAGTCATGTCGCTCAGCACGTCCCACTCCCAGCAGAAGTTCTCCATGAATTGCGACGGCAGTTCGACCGCGTCCCACTCGACGCCGTTGATGCCCGACACGCCCAGTTCATCGACACGCGTGAGCATGTGATGCAGACCGTGGCCGAATTCGTGGAACAGCGTGATGACTTCGTCGTGCGTGAAGCAGGCGGGCTTGCCGCCGACCGGCGCCGAGAAGTTGCAGGTCAGATACGCAACCGGCGTTTGCACGCCGCCGTGCGCGTGCTTGTGACGCCCGCGCGCGTCGTCCATCCATGCGCCGCCGCGTTTGCCTTCGCGTGCGTACAGGTCGAGGTAGAACTGCGCGACGAGGCCGCCGTCCTGATTCTCGACGCGGAAAAAGCGCACGTCGGGATGCCATACGGCCGCTTCGTCGCGACGGATGCGCACGCCGAACAGCGTTTCCGTGACCTTGAAAAGACCCTTGAACACGGTGTCTTCGGGGAAGTACTGTTTGACTTCGTTTTCCGAAAACGAATAGCGCTTCTGACGCAGGCGTTCTGCCGCAAACGTCATGTCCCACGGTTGCAGTTCGGTCATGCCGAGTTCGTTGGCGGCGAATTCGCGCAACTCTTTCCAGTCCTGTTCGGCATGCGGGCGAGCGCGCACGGCGAGGTCTTCGAGGAAGGCCATCACCTGCGCGGGCGATTCGGCCATTTTCGGCGCGAGCGAGACCTCGGCGAAGTTGTTGTAGCCGAGCATGCGCGCTTCTTCCGCGCGCAGTTGCAGCTGTTCGGCTAGCACGGCGGTGTTGTCCCACTCGGGCTTGCCGTTGCCGTATTGCGGACCGAGTTCGGAGGCGCGCGTCACGTAGGCGCGATACACCGCCTCGCGCATCGCGCGATTTTCCGAGTACTGCATCACCGGAAAGTACGAGGGGAAGTGCAGCGTGAATTTGTAGCCGGTTTTGCCTTCGCGTTCGGCGGCTTCCTTCGCGGCTTCGATCACGTCTTCCGGCAGACCGGCCAGTTGCGCTTCATCGCCAGCCTCGACGACGTAGGCATACGCGTTGGTCGCATCGAGCACATGATCGGAAAACGCCTTCGAGAGCGCCGCCTGGCGCTCCTGCAATTCGGCGAAGCGCGGCTTCTGATCTTCCGGCAATTCCGCGCCGGACAAACGGAAATCGCGCAGCGCATTGCCGAGGATTTTCTTGCGCTCGCCGGTGAGCGAGACGAAATCGCTGCTAGCGTGCAACGCCTTGTACTTCTCGTACAGCGCGAGATTCTGTCCGACGCTCGACCAGAATTCCGTGACGCGTGGCAGGTTTTCTCCGTACACCGCGCGCAGTTCCGGCGTATCGGCGACGGCGTTCAAATGGCCCACCACGCTCCATGCGCGCGACAGCGGTTCGGTGGCGCGTTCGACCGGCTCGACCACGTCGGCCCACGAGGCGGGGGTGATCGGTTGGGCGGCGCGCTCGACGGCGGCGGCCGCGTCGGCGAGCAGCACATCGAGGGCGGGCGTCACGTGTTCGGGGCGGATTTCGCCAAAGCGCGGCAGATCGGAGAAATCGAGGAGCGGATTGTCGTGATTCGAGGCGGTAGTGGACATGAGGCTTCCTGTCTGACGCGGGTGAACGGGGTAATCGGGGCGCTTCGACGGGCGCGCGACGACGCTCCGATAAGCGCCCCGATAAGACCGGATAAAGACATTATTGGGGCAGGACACGCCGATTCCAATCCGTCGGCAGACAAATTATCAGATGTCGCGGTTCCTCGCGCGCGAGGAGTGTGGGCGGCGCAACGCGCCGTTGGGGCTTGATTACGCCGTTGCGGCCGCTTCGCGCTCGGCGGCTTCGATCGTGTTGACGAGCAGCATCGTGATGGTCATCGGGCCGACGCCGCCCGGTACCGGCGTGATGTAGCCGGCCACTTCCTTGACGCCCGCGAAGTCGACGTCGCCGCACAGCTTGCCGGCTTCGTCGCGATTCATGCCGACGTCGATCACCGCGGCGCCCGGCTTCACCATCTCGGCGGTGAGAATGTTGCGCAGCCCGGTGGCGGCGACCACCACGTCGGCGTTGCGCGTGTGCGCGGCCAGATCGCGCGTCTTGCTGTGGCAGATCGTGACGGTCGCGCCGGCTTCGAGCAGCAGCAGCGCCATCGGCTTGCCGACGATGTTCGAGCGGCCGATCACAACAGCATTGGCGCCCTGCAGCGGAATCTGGTAAGCGGCCAGCATCTTCATCACGCCATACGGCGTGCACGGGCGGAACAGCGGCTGGCCGGTCAGCAGCGCGCCGGCATTGGCGACGTGAAAGCCGTCGACGTCCTTCTCGGGCGCGATCGCCTCGATCACCTTATGGCTGTCGATATGCGGCGGCAGCGGCAATTGCACCAGAATGCCGTGGATGCGCGGATCGCGGTTCAGTTCGTCGATGCGCGCGAGCAGATCGGCTTCGGGCAAGTCGGCCGGATAGCGGTCGAACGACGAGCCGAGACCGTTGTCGTGGCACGCCTTCACCTTGTTGCGCACATACACTTCGCTGGCCGGATTCGCGCCCACCAGCACCACCGCGAGGCCCGGCTGATGGCCGCGGGCGGTGAGGGCGGCGGCGCGCGCGGCGACGTCGGCGCGCAGGGTCTTGGAAAGGGCTAGGCCGTCGATCAGTTTGGCAGTCATGGTCGGTCGAGATGGGCAGTTTGGAAAGCGGGCGGGGCGCGTACGTCGATGGCGCTTTTCAACCGGAACGGGTCGGCACGTGAAAAGCGCGCGGCGCGAATCGGCGATAAGCAGCGCTGCAAAGTCCGACATTATACCGACCCGCATGACGAGCCACAGGGCGATTCCGGCTCGCGCGAGAGCGCCGCCCTTCCCGTGGCACGGCCGTTGCGTGCGAGGACGAGCGCTGCGCCGATATCCGCGTTGAGCGGCGGCACGGACGCGCGCCGCACTGCTCGCCCGTGCGGCGGGATGGAGCGCGATGGGAGCGATCGGCGAGTGTGCGCAAACGGGCCAACGAGCAACACACGGCCAAGGCGTACCCGGAATCAACGAGCCGCTCGGGCAAAGGCAGAGGGAAAACAGAAGGAAACAGAAGGGAAACGGGGGCGAAGCGGGCCGGACTCGTCGACAGTCCGGCCGTTGAAACTCGAAAACGCCTGGCGGGGAGGCCGCCTGTCGCGCTTATTGTGCTTGCTGCGGCTTGTTCGACAACGCCAGTCGCAGCAGATCCGCGACGGTGTTGACGTTGAGTTTTTCCATGATGTTCGCGCGGTGCGCCTCGACCGTCTTGATGCTGATGCCGAGGTCGTCGGCGATCTGCTTGTTCAGGCGGCCGGCGATGATGCGCTCCAGCACCTGATGCTCGCGCGCGGTCAGCTTGCCCAGCCGTTCGGCGGCGGCGCGCTGTTGCTGCACGCTGGTGCTTTCGCTGCGCGCCTTGTCGAGCATGCGCTCGACCAGCTTGCGCAACTCGGCTTCGTCGAACGGTTTTTCGATGAAGTCCATCGCGCCTTTCTTCATCGTCGAGACCGCCATCGGCACGTCGCCATGGCCCGTCACGAAGATGATCGGCAGCGAGGCGTTGTCGGCGATCAGGCGTTCCTGCAACTCGAGTCCGCTCATGCCGGACATCCGCACGTCGAGAATCAGGCACGCGATCTGGCCGGGGTGCTGATGCGGCTGCCAGGCGTCGATGAACTGCTCGGCGCTGGAGAAGCATTGCACGCGGTAGCCGTTCGCCTCCAGCAGCCAGCGCAGCGAATCTCGCACGGCCTCGTCGTCGTCGACGACAAAGACTGTTTCCTGTGTGGTGACTGGGCTGTTCATAGCTCTCCCGTAACGGTTTGTGGTGTCGGCGCCTGTGACCCGCCGTTGCTCGGGCCGTCAGGCTCTCCAATGGGCAGACTGCAATGGAACGTGGCGCCCGTGATGTGGCCGTCGGACTCGACGTTGTTCACCACCCACAGACGGCCGCGATGCGATTCAATAATCGAACGGCAAATGTTCAACCCCATGCCCATACCGTCGGACTTGGTGCTGTAAAACGGTTCAAACAGACGCTCGGCCGTTGCTTCGTCGACACCCGGCCCCTGGTCGACCACGCTGATTCTGACAAAGCCGCCTTCCAGCCGCACGACCACGCGAATCACCGGATCGACGGCGTCGGGGCGTGCCTCGTGCATGGCTTCGGCGCCGTTCTTCAGCAGGTTGACCAGCACCTGCTCGATCAGCACTGGATCGACGTAGATCACCGGCAGGCGCGAACGCAAATCCGTGACGATGCGAATGCGGCGCTTCCTCGCCTCGAGTTCGGCCAGACCCACGGCATCCGCGACGATATCGGCCACGCGCGTGGCCTGCCGCTTCGGCTCGCTGCGTTTGACGAACTCGCGAATGCGCTTGATGATCATGCCCGCCCGCACCGCCTGCTGCGCGGTTTTTTCAAGCACGGGCAAGAGATTATCAGGCGTCGTTCGACCGGATTTAACCAGTGCAACGGTTCCCGAGCAATAGTTATTGATCGCGGCGAGCGGCTGGTTCAGTTCGTGCGCGAGCGAGGAGGCCATTTCGCCCATCGTCATCAGACGGCTGGTGAACTGCAGCTTCTCGTCCTGCTGGCGCGACAGTTCCTGAGCCTGCTTGCGCGTGGTGATGTCGGTCGCGATCTGCATCTGCGCGAGATGGCCGTCCACCCACTGAATGTACTGGCGGCGCACCTCGAACCATTTCTGGATGCTTTGCACGTAGATTTCCTGCGCGTCGGCGGTGCTTTCGGTCAGCGCCGCGGCGGGCAGACCGGCATAGGTGTCCACCATGTCGATCGAATCGGACGACGCCTGCGAGCTATCGAAGCCGCCGCCCGCCAATTCCAGATGACCGTCCGGGCGAATGCCGAAGAGATGCCGGTAGTAGCGGTTGGCGAACAGCAGTTCGGCCTCGTCGGCGGCCAGCACGGACACCGCGGCGTCGAGGCTTTCCAGGACCGTGGTGAAGCGCTCGTGCGCGGCGGCGAGTTCCTCGCGCGCGCGCTTCGGTTCGGTGATGTCGGTCATCGACGACATCCAGCCGGTTTGACGGCCCGAACTGTCGATCAGCGGCGACACGTACAGGCGCGCATGGAACAGCGAACCGTCCTTGCGGCGCACCCGCAGTTCGAAACCCGAGGAGGGCGCCTTGCCGCGCAGCGTCATGTCGAGCTGGCGCTGCATTTCCGGATACGCGTCGCGCGGCCAGTAGGCGAACGGCGCGGTCTTGCCGACCAGATCGCTTTCGTCCCAGCCGGTCATGCGGCAAAACGCCGGATTGACGTGAGTAATGCGGCCATGCATGTCGAGCACGCGCATGCCGATCAGCACCGAGTTTTCCATCGCACGGCGAAAGAAGGCTTCGGCGTACAGCGCCTGCTGCGCTTCGAAACGTTGCCGCGTGTGTTTCCACAGGCTCCACAAACTCCACAGCACGAAGCACGACAGGCCCGCCACCAGCCAGACCAGCGTGTTGTTGGTGAAGTTGGTCATCTGCGGGAACGCGTACACGCGCACCGAGACGCCCTGGCCCGGCGGATCGAGCGGCAGATCGTAGAACATGTCGCGCGGCAGGCGCGGGCGGGTCGACGTGGTGGTCAACTCGCGGTTGTTCACGTCGATGATCGAGATCTTGTACTTGGCGGACAGCTCAGGCGGAATGTCGTGCTTCAGGATGCCTTCCACCGAAAACACGGCGGCGACGGTGCCGAGAAACTCGCGGTCGCGGAACACCGGCGTTTGCAGCGTGATGTAGCCGTTGCCCAGGTCGTCGTAGATCAACGGCGAGTACACCTGGCGGCGCGTGCTGCGCGCCTCGGCAAACGCGGCTTTCACGGCCTCGTCCATCTGCGAGTCGTTCGGCTTGGCGAGGCGCTGGCCGAACACCGGCAGCGCGGTATTGGGCCAGCGCGGCTGCTGCTGGCTCGTGTACCAGTTCATGTAGAGGATCTCGGGATGCCCCTGCATGATGTCCGTGGTGGACACCTGGAACGAATGCGGGTCGCCGTGGCCGGCGACGAGGTCGCGCGCGAGCGCCTGGATCTGTTCCTGCGCGCCGGTCATGGAAAGGCGGATCTGCTGCTGCGCCCATGCGACGTTACGGTAAAGCGTGTCTTCCTGCTGCTGTTGCTCGCGCCGGTTCAAACTCCACAGAATCAGGCTCATGACGACCAGAAAAACGAGGATCGACAGAAGCGGCGTGAGCAAATAGGAATTCGACCACCATGGTCCATGGTGCCAGCGGGAGGACGGCGTCGAATCCGCCGAATGACCGGCGGTGCGCGCCGAGCGTGCGAAAAGCCGTTCGGTCAACATGCGTGGCATTGTAGCGCAGCGCGTCGCTCGTAAATGGCGCAAAAAAGCGCGGAAACTCACGTTAATCGGAGCAAACTAGCCGGCGTATCCGTCGATCGGCAGTCAAATCAGGTTGCGCCGCAGCAATTTTCCGCATTGTGAGAATCGATCTCGCAATTCGAAAATTTTGTTGCGCGGACGTCGGGACCCTTATTACAATCGGCCGAAGCTGCCGCGGCCGTGCTTCGTCCGCGTCGTCTGTCCAAAGAGCGTTCCTCTATATCCAGGAGACGAGCATGTCCGCTGTACCCGACGAAGTCATGAAATATGTCGCCGCCGAAAAAGACGACGATCCCCAGGAAACCGGCGAATGGCTTGAAGCGCTGGATGGCGTGATTTCTGCTGTGGGCCCCGATCGCGCTCACTACCTGATCGAAAAGCAAATCGAATTCGCCCGTGTGCACGGCGAACATCTGCCGTTCTCGGCGAACACTCCCTACATCAATACGATTCCTGTCTCGCGTCAGGCGCCGATTCCGGGCGACCAGGATCTCGAACACCGCATTCGCTCGTACACGCGCTGGAACGCCATCGCCATGGTATTGCGCGCGGGCAAGGACACGAACGTCGGCGGCCACATCGCATCGTTCGCGTCGGCGGCCACGCTGTATGACGTCGGCTACAACCACTTCTGGCATGCGCCGTCGGCCGAGCATGGCGGCGACCTCGTGTTCGTGCAGGGCCATTCGTCGCCGGGCGTGTACTCGCGCGCGTTCCTGCTCGGCCGTCTGACCGAAAACCAGCTCGACAACTTCCGCCAGGAAGTGGGCGGCGAGGGCATCTCGTCGTATCCGCACCCGTGGCTGATGCCCGACTTCTGGCAATTCCCGACCGTCTCGATGGGTCTCGGCCCGATCATGGCGATCTATCAGGCGCGCTTCATGAAGTACATGCAGGCGCGCGGCATCGCGAAAACCGAGGGCCGCAAGGTCTGGGCTTTCCTCGGCGACGGCGAGACGGATGAACCGGAATCGCTCGGTGCGATCGGCATGGCCGGCCGCGAACGGCTCGACAACCTCGTGTTCGTGATCAACTGCAACCTGCAGCGCCTCGACGGTCCGGTGCGCGGTAACGGCAAGATCATCCAGGAACTCGAGAGCGAATTCCGCGGCGCGGGCTGGAACGTCATCAAGGTGATCTGGGGCAGCCGCTGGGACGCGCTGTTCCAACGCGACAAGTCGGGCGCGCTGATGCGCCGCATGATGGAAGTCGTCGACGGCGAATATCAGACGTACAAGTCGGAGTCGGGCGCGTTCGTTCGCGAGCACTTCTTCAACACGCCGGAATTGAAGGCGCTGGTCGCCGACTGGTCCGACGAGGACATCTGGAATCTGAACCGCGGCGGCCACGATCCGCACAAGATCTACGCGGCGTTCTCGGAAGCCACGAACGCCAAGGGCCAGCCGACCGTGATCCTCGCCAAGACGATCAAGGGCTACGGCATGGGCGAAGCCGGTCAGGCGATGAACATCACCCACCAGCAGAAGAAGATGCAGGTGGATCAGTTGAAGAAATTCCGCGACCAGTTCCGTCTGCCGATCTCCGACGAAGACCTCGTCAACGTGCCGTACCTGAAGTTCGAGGAAGGCTCGAAGGAACTCGAGTACATGCGCGCCCGCCGTCAGGATCTCGGCGGTTATCTGCCGGCGCGTCGCCAGAAGGCCGAATCGCTGCCGGTGCCGGAACTGTCGGTATTCGAGCCGCTGTTGAAGGGCACGGGCGAAGGCCGCGAGATTTCCACGACGATGGCGTTCGTGCGGATTCTCAATATCCTGTTGAAGGACAAGGCGCTCGGCAAGCGCATCGTGCCGATCGTGCCGGACGAGTCGCGTACCTTCGGCATGGAAGGTCTGTTCCGCCAGATCGGCATCTGGAATCAGGACGGCCAGAAGTACGTGCCGGAAGATTCCGACCAGCTTATGTTTTACCGTGAGTCGGAAACCGGTCAGATCCTGCAGGAAGGCATCAACGAAGCCGGCGGCATGTCCGACTGGATCGCGGCCGCGACGTCGTACTCGACGCACGGCGAGATCATGATCCCGTTCTACATCTTCTACTCGATGTTCGGTTTCCAGCGCATCGGCGACCTCGCATGGGCCGCGGGCGACATGCGCTCGCGCGGCTTCCTGCTGGGCGGCACGGCTGGCCGCACGACGTTGAACGGCGAGGGTCTGCAACACGAAGACGGCCATTCGCTGCTGTGGGCCGCCTCGGTGCCGAACTGCATCAGCTATGACCCGACGTTCGGTTACGAACTCGCCGTCATCATGCAGGACGGTCTGCGCCGCATGGTCGCGGATCAGGAAGACGTGTACTACTACGTCACGGTGATGAACGAGAACTACGAGCACCCGGCGATGCCGCAGGGCGAATCGGTAGCGGCCGACATCATCAAGGGCATGTACTCCTTCCGCAAGGCGGAGGCCGACAAGAAGGCGCCGCGCGTGCAGTTGATGGGCGCGGGCACAATCTTCAACGAAGTGATCGCCGCCGCCGACCTGCTGAAGAACGACTGGGGCGTTGCCGCCGATCTGTGGAGCGTGCCGAGCTTCACCGAACTCGCGCGCGAAGGCCATGAAGTGCAGCGTTGGAACCTGCTGCATCCCACCGAAGAGAAGAAGCTCTCGCACGTCGAGAAGCTCCTGAAGGACACGCAAGGTCCGGTCATCGCCTCCACCGACTACGTGCGGGCGCTCACCGAGCAGATTCGCGCGTTCGTGCCGCAGAAATTCGTCGTGCTGGGCACGGATGGCTATGGCCGTTCGGACACGCGTGAAAAGCTGCGCCACTTCTTCGAAGTCGACCGCTACTGGGTCACGGTTGCCGCGTTGAATGCACTGGCAGACGAAGGCACGATCGAACGCAAGGTCGTCGCCGAGGCGCTCAAGAAATACAACCTTGATCCCGCCAAACCCAACCCGATGACCGTCTAAGGCATCATTCCCCGTGTGCCACGGCGTGCGCGCCTGCCCTGATCGACAGGGCGGGGCGCGTGCGCGGCCCAGGAGACACTAACAATGAGTCAAGCGATCGAAGTCAAGGTGCCGGATATCGGCGATTACAAGGACATCCCTGTGATCGAGGTGCTGGTGAAGGCGGGTGATACCGTCGAGAAAGAGCAATCGCTCGTTACGCTGGAGTCCGACAAGGCGACGATGGACGTGCCGAGTTCGGCTGCGGGCGTCGTGAAGGAAGTGAAGGTCAAGGTTGGCGACAACGTGTCGGAAGGTTCGTTGATCGTCGTGCTGAATGGCGCGGGTGCCGGTGCTTCGGCTGCCGCACCGGCCGCCGCGCCTGCACCGGCTCCCGCCGCGGCTCCGGCGCCTGCCCCGGCGGGCGGCGGTCTGCAAGAAGTGAAAGTGCCGGATATCGGCGACTACAAAGACATTCCCGTGATCGAAGTCGCGGTGAAGGTCGGCGATCGCGTCGAGAAAGAGCAGTCGCTCGTGACGCTCGAATCCGACAAGGCGACCATGGACGTGCCGAGCTCGGCCGCCGGCGTCGTCAAGGAAGTGAAGGTCAAGGTCGGCGATACGGTGTCGGAAGGCTCGGTGATCGTCGTGGTGGAAGCGGAAGGCGGCGCGGCTGCGCCGCCGCCCGCCGCCAAACCGGCAGCCGTCGAGAAGCCGTCGGATGCGCCGGTCGCGCCGTCGCCGGCTCCCGCTTCGCCGTCGGCGCTCGCTCAGGCCCCGCTGATTCCGGCCGGCGAAGGCGGGGCGCGTCATCCGAGCCATGCCTCGCCGTCCGTGCGCAAGTTCGCGCGCGAACTCGGCGCCGATGTGACGCAAGTGCAGGGCACGGGTCCGAAGGGCCGCATCACGCAAGCCGACGTCACCTCGTTCATCAAGGGGGTGATGACCGGCCAGCGCGCGGCGCCGGCGGGCGCGGCAGCGCCTGCGGCGGCAGGCGGCGGCGAGTTGAATCTGCTGCCGTGGCCGAAGGTCGACTTCACGAAGTTCGGCCCGATCGATCCGAAGCCGCTGTCGCGCATCAAGAAGATTTCGGGCGCGAATCTGCATCGCAACTGGGTCATGATTCCGCACGTCACGAACAACGACGAGGCGGACATCACCGAACTCGAAGCGCTGCGCGTGCAGTTGAACAAGGAAAACGAAAAGGCCGGCGTGAAGATCACGATGCTGGCGTTCGTGATCAAGGCCGTGGTTTCCGCGCTGAAGAAATTCCCGACGTTCAACGCGAGCCTCGACGGCGATAACCTCGTGTTCAAGCAGTACTACCACGTGGGTTTTGCCGCGGATACGCCGAACGGTCTGGTCGTTCCGGTGATTCGTGATGCGGACAAGAAGGGTCTCGTCGAGATCGCGAAGGAGATGACCGATCTGTCGAAGGCGGCGCGCGAAGGCAAGCTCAAGCCGGATCAGATGCAAGGCGGCTGCTTCTCGATTTCGTCCCTTGGGGGGATCGGCGGGACGAACTTTACGCCGATCATCAATGCGCCTGAAGTCGCCATTCTCGGTTTGTCGCGTGGCGCGATGAAGCCGGTTTGGGACGGCAAAGCGTTTGTGCCGCGGCTCATTTTGCCGATGTCTTTGTCGTATGACCATCGGGTTATCGATGGGGCGGAGGCGGCGCGGTTCAATGCTTATCTTGGGTCGATTCTTGCCGATTTTCGGCGTGTGATTCTTTGATCTTGTGATGGTTGTCCGCGGCGCGGATGGCTTTGTTTAGGTGGTTATCCGCGTCTCTCTGTTGAACCTGTTTTTCTTGTGGTCTATTGGCGTCGCCCTGTGCGGGGCGGCACCTACTTTTCTTTGTACCCCAAGGGCACTTCCTTCGGGGCGTCTTCCAAAGAAAAGTAGGCAAAAGAAAGGCGCGTCCTTGGGCGGAAGGCAAAGGCTGATTCTGCTCAGGGCGCTGCTAGCTTTCGGGCTGCAGACAGGCGGTTTAGCGAGCTTCATCACCGATCAATAAAAGAAGGGGACACTATGAGTCTCGTCGAAGTAAAAGTGCCGGATATCGGTGACTTCAAGGACGTCGATGTCATTGAAGTCAATATCAAAGCGGGCGATGTCATCGAGAACGAACAGGCGCTGATGACGCTCGAGTCCGATAAGGCCTCGATCGAAGTGCCGAGCGATACTGCCGGCACCGTCAAGGAAGTGCGCGTCAAAGCCGGCGACAAAGTCTCGCAAGGCTCGATCATCGCGCTCGTCGAAACGTCCGCGGACGCGGCTCCGGCCAAGGATGCACCGAAGGCTCCGGCAAGCGAACCGGCCAAAGCACCGGCTCCGGCCGCCACGGCGCCCAAGGCCGCCGCGCCCGCTCCGCAGGCCGGTAGCTTCTCCGGCAACGCCGACATCGAGTGCGACATGCTCGTGCTCGGCTCGGGCCCCGGCGGCTATTCGGCTGCATTCCGCTCGGCCGATCTCGGCATGAAGACGGTGCTCGTCGAGCGTTATTCGACGCTGGGCGGCGTTTGTCTGAACGTCGGCTGCATTCCGTCGAAGGCGCTGCTGCATACCGCGCTCGTCATCGACGAAGCCGAAGCGCTCGGCGCACACGGCATCACGTTCGGCAAGCCGCAAATCGATCTCGACAAACTGCGCGACTTCAAGTCGGGCGTCGTCAAGAAGCTCACCGGCGGTCTCGCCGGCATGGCGAAAATGCGCAAGGTCGACGTCGTGACGGGTACCGGCGCGTTCGTCGATCCACATCACATGGAAGTGCAGACCGAAAGCGGCAAGAAGGTCGTCAAGTTCAAGCAGGCGATCATCGCCGCAGGCTCCGAAGCGGTGAAGCTGCCGTTCATTCCGGAAGACCCGCGAGTGGTCGATTCGACCGGCGCGCTGGAATTGCGTCAGATTCCGCAGCGCATGCTGGTGATCGGCGGCGGCATCATCGGCCTCGAAATGGCGACGGTGTATGCGACGCTCGGCGCGCAGATCGACGTGGTCGAAATGCTCGACGGTCTGATGGCCGGTGCCGACCGTGATCTGGTCAAGGTCTGGGAGAAGTACAACAGCAAGCGTTTCGCCAACGTCATGCTGAAGACCAAAACCACCGCGGCCGAAGCGAAAGACGACGGCATCTACGTCTCGTTCGAGGGCGAAAAGGCCCCGGCCGAAGCGCAACGCTACGATCTCGTGCTGGTCGCCGTCGGCCGTACGCCGAACGGCAAGAGGATCGGTGCCGACAAGGCCGGCGTTGCCGTGACGGACCGTGGCTTCATCGAGGTCGACAAGCAGATGCGCACCAACGTGCCGCACATCTTTGCGATCGGCGATATCGTCGGTCAGCCGATGCTCGCGCACAAGGCCGTGCATGAAGCGCACGTCGCCGCTGAAGTCGCGCACGGCGAGAAGGCGTACTTCGACGCGTTGCAGATTCCGTCGGTGGCGTACACCGATCCGGAAGTGGCTTGGGCCGGCAAGACGGAAGACCAGTTGAAGGCCGAAGGCGTCAAGTACGGCAAGGCGGTGTTCCCGTGGGCCGCTTCAGGCCGCGCGATCGCCAACGGCCGCGACGAAGGCTTCACGAAACTGCTGTTCGACGAGGAAACGCATCGCGTGATCGGCGGCGGCATCGTCGGTCTGAACGCGGGCGACCTGATCAGCGAAGTGTGTCTCGCGGTAGAAATGGGCGCGGATGCAACGGATATCGGCAAGACGATTCATCCGCATCCGACGCTCGGCGAATCGATCGGGATGGCCGCCGAATTGTACGAAGGCGTCTGCACCGATTTGCCGCCGCAGAAAAAGAAGTAATGCTGTCGAGCCCGCGCGTTTTCAGACGGGCTCTATAAAAAAACGGCGCGCCCCGCGAAGGGCGCGCCGTTTTTTTTCGCGGCGGGCTGGATGTAGCGTTCGCCGTGCAAGACGGTGGAAACGAACAAACGGCCGCGCGTGTCAGGCATCAACTCAGGAAAAAAATCCCGGCCTTTCGCCGGGCAAACGATACGTTATTCAACGTATCGGAGCGTTCGGCCAATCGAGGCGGGCGAGCGGCAACCGCTCGACGCTGTTGCCTGGAGTAGCGCCGGCCCAACGGGTGAGCTGGACCGGCGTGATGGCGATGCCTGATGAAACTTAAACTGCCTTCTTGGCCGACGAGCGCGATGCTTGCGCAGCGGCTTGCGAAGCTGCCTTCGATGCGGCCGTGGCGGCAGCATTGAAGTTGCTTTCGGCGATTTCGACGGCTTGCTTGGTCGCCTTGTGGACCGTTTCGTACGTGGTGTTGGCGGCAGTGATAGCCGACTTCATCACGGCGACAGCGGTTTCCGAACCAGCCGGCGCATTCTTCGCGACGTTTTCGACGAGCGACTGCACCTTGCGGTTTTGCTCTTCGAATTGCGCTTCAGCGACGCGGGCGAATTCACCTTGGGTTGCCGAGACGATTTCATACACGTGGCGGCCATACGACAGCGCCTTTTCAGCCACCGGCTGTGCAAGGCTTGCTTGCAGGGCCAGCAATTCCTGCGCGTCTTTCACCGACAGCGCGCGTTGAGCATTTTCCTGGCTTTCCGCGAGCGTCGATTTCACGACTTGCAGGTTCAGCTCAACCAGCTTTTCGACGCCTTCGAATGCCTTGGTCGTAAGGCCGAACAGCGTTTCAAAGTTGGCTTTCTGGGCGGCGGCGAATTGCTCAGGGGTCAGCAGAGTCATGGTTTACGCTCCTGGATTGCGGTCTGTCTGTGCGGACCGCATTGGGTTGGTGGCGAGACGTTAGATCGTCTGCCTGGACCGCGATGTTTTGTGCATCGCAGCAATGGTTGCTATTTTAGGATGCCTGTCACGAATGTCAAGCACTTTTTGTGCGTCGCACAATCTTAAGAAGTTGCTGATAAAACAAGAACTTATGCGCGAAGCATGGCCGCAGTATGACCAGGTCGATTTGACATTTGCACCCCACTGGTGCCAGTCGAAATCGGTAATGATTGCCGCGTCACGGGGCTTTTCGTGGTTTCGTCCATCCGACGTAAACCAGAAGGTCTCATGGAACGTTAATGCTTGGTGCTAGTCGAATGCGCGTTGGCGTCTCCAGCAAGCGTTTAACAGCTTGTCGCAAGATCCGGCGTTGTTCCCTTGCGTTTCGCAGAAGCGTTGTGCATCGGCGCTGTGACCGTACTTCCCCTATTAAGGTTGTTTCCGCGTTTGCCGTTATGCTGTAAGAAGCATCCCTTTCCGTGGATGGCGGCAACGGCGAAGCAACGCGTCGGCGATCGTTTTTTTCGATCGAGGCGTGGCACTTATTTGTGTTTTGGCGATCGGATCTTACAAGCCGGTTTAAGGACCGCGTATAAGTGCTTCAAATTGCTAATTTTTCGTTGTTTTACTACACTTGCGGAAACCTCTCGCCGCTCCCTACCGAACACCCATGAAAACCGACATGTTTTCGTCGCTAAAAGTGATCCGCGGCGCGGCCCGCAGCACCGCTCTGTCGGTGGCCGTCTCCATGGTCATCACGGCGGCGTTCGCCGCGCCTGTGAGCGCTTTTGCCGCCACGCCTGCTGCAACCGCAAAAACATCCAAACAAGCCAAAACGGCCAAAAAGCCGGCAGCCGCCAAGGTGTCGAGCAAGTCGTCGAAGGCCGGCAAAGGCGCGACCGTCAAGGCCGTTGCCGCCGACGACGACACGCCGCGCGCAAGCGTCAAGCGTAAGCGCGTAACGTACACGTCGAATGGTCGCCACCATTCGGCGGTGCGCCGCGTCGCCTATGAGCCGCGTCAGCCGACGGTCGGCCAGGCTTTTGGTCTGCACGAAACGCCGGACGCGTTGATGCTGCGCTCGAGCGTCGCCTACGTGATCGATCAGAACACCGGCGAACCGCTCTTCGACAAGAACTCGCGCGCCGTGGTGCCGATTGCGTCGATCACCAAGCTGATGACCGCGATGGTGGTCCTGGATTCGAAAGAGTCCATGAGCGACCAGCTGGAAGTCACCGACGAAGACCGCGACTACGAGAAAAACACCGGCTCGCGCCTGTCGGTGGGTTCGGTGCTCTCGCGTGAAGACATGCTGCATATCGCGCTGATGGCGTCGGAAAACCGCGCGGCCGCAGCGCTGTCGCGTTATTTCCCCGGCGGCCGCCCGGCGTTTCTTGCGGCAATGAACGCGAAGGCGAGGCAACTCGGCATGACCGACACGCACTTCGAGAACGCCACGGGTTTGACAAGCCAGAATGTGTCGAGCGCGCGCGACCTGGTGAAGATGGTCAACGCGGCGTATCAGTATCCGCTGATCCGCAAGTTCTCGACCGATCACAGCTACGAGGTCTACACCGGCAAGCGTTCGCTCGCGTACAACAGCACGAATGCGCTGGTGCGCAATCCGACGTGGGACATTGGTCTGCAAAAGACCGGTTTCATCAATGAGGCGGGTGAGTGCCTCGTCATGCAGGCGACCATTCATGGCCGTCCGATGGTCCTCGTGCTGCTCGACTCGTCGGGCAAATACTCGCGCTTCGCGGACGCCACGCGTCTGCGCACATGGCTGGATAACGGCGGCGACCAGCCGCGCATCACGAGCGCGGACGCCGGCGGCGCCGGCACCTGAAATGCTTCCTTCGGCGGCCGGTTTGCACACTGGCGCCTCCAACGAAAAAGCCTCGCACTTGCGAGGCTTTTTTGTGCGGCAGCGACTTAAGCTGCCGACGGCTTACGCGTGGCTATGCGTATGATCTTGCGAGGCTTGCGGCCGGTAGCCGAGCGACTCCGAAATCATCAGCGCCGTTTGACTGAGCTGGCCGAGCCACGAGTCCTGCAAACGGTCGGCCGGTGCCGACAGCGACAGACCCGCGACCAGCTTGCCGGTGTCGTCGTAAATGCCGGCGGCGATGCAGCGCACGCCCAATTCCAGTTCCTCGTTATCGCGCGCGCAGGCCTGCTGACGCACGTGCGAAAGCTCGCGCTCCAGCTTGGTCAGGTCGGTGATGCTGTTTTGCGTGTGACCCGACAAACCCGTGCGGGTGGCGTAGGCGCGAACGCGGGTGGATTCGTCGGCGGCGAGAAACAGCTTGCCCACCGACGTGAGATGCAAAGGCGCCCGCCCGCCGATGGCCCGCACCACCTGCATGCCGGAGCGTTCCGAAT
Source organism: Paraburkholderia sp. DD10 (assembly GCF_049177125.1). Classification (NCBI taxonomy): domain Bacteria; kingdom Pseudomonadati; phylum Pseudomonadota; class Betaproteobacteria; order Burkholderiales; family Burkholderiaceae; genus Paraburkholderia; species Paraburkholderia sp. DD10. The sequence continues at coordinate 645,491 of NZ_CP185393.1, forward strand.
AGGCGCGTTCGATATAGACGATCTCGTCACCCTGGCGTACCGACAGATTCACTGTCTGGCCCGTCTGACGATGCAGTTCGCGCATCGGCGTGAGCGCCGCGTCGCGCACCGACAGGCGTGCCTTCACCAGATTGCCCAGTTCGAGCAGGCGCATGCCGAGACGGTAGGTGCCGGGATCCGACCGGTCGACCAGCCGGCACATCACCATGTCGTTCAGGATGCGGTGCGCGGTGGACGGATGCAGCTCCGTGCGGATGGCGAGTTCTTTCAGGCTGACCGGGTCGCTATGCGCAGCGAGTGCGTCGAGCAAGCGCATCATGCGTTCGATCACCTGGATCGAAGTTTTGGGATCCGGGTTCGTATCGCTCATGGGAGGAATCGGTTGACGCGTCAAACAGCGGAAAACTGATTGTATCTCGTATCGTGAAAAAAGCGAACGCGGTTCGAAGCGCTATTCCAAATTAACGTGGCACGCGTCCTATGCCTTCCGGCCGTTGGTATTGTGCGCCAAACGGCGGATAATCAGGGACGTTTTCCCGAAGGAGGGCTCATGCGAGTCGGATTGTTCGTCACCTGCCTGATCGACCTGATGCGTCCGGAGATCGGTTTTTCGGTCATCAAGCTGATCGAGGGCGCCGGTTTCGAGGTGGTGGTGCCTCCCGCGCAAACCTGCTGCGGGCAGCCCGCATACAACTCCGGCGAACGGCGCATCGCGCGCGACCTCGCGGAGAAAGCGCTGCGTGAGTTCGAACAGTTCGACTACGTCGTGGTGCCGTCCGGCTCGTGCGGCGGCATGATCCGCGCGCACTACGGCGATCTCTTTGCCGACGATCCCGAATTGATGAACCGCTTCGGCCGCTTGCGGCCGAGAGTGTTCGAGCTGACCGATTTCCTCGTCAACGTGGCCAGGGTGCAATTGCAGCCCGGCGAATTCGCGGGGCAGGTGACTTATCACGATTCCTGTTCGGGATTGCGTGAGCTCGGCGTCAAGACGCAGCCGCGCGCGCTGCTCGCGCAAGTGGGCGTGGCGGTGACCGAAATGAAGGGCTGCGAGCACTGCTGCGGTTTCGGCGGCACCTTCGCGGTCAAGTACGGCGATATTTCCACGGCGATCGTCGACGAAAAATGCGCGAACATCAGCGCGAGCGGCGCGGGCGCGGTGGTGCTGGGCGACCTCGGCTGCATGCTCAATATCGAAGGGCGGTTGCGGCGCACCGGCGACACCACGACGCGGGTGTTGCACATCGCGCAGGTGCTCGCCGGCGACGCGTGAAGGCGTGCCGCGTTTCATTCAGCGCGCTTCATTTCGAACGTCTCATCCGAATGCCCGATTCCGAATAAGCACAAGGCCGCCATGCAAGTCCAATCGATGCAGTTCAAGGCTCGCGCGGGTCAGAAACTCGCCGACCAGCGTCTGCAGCAGAACCTCACCAAGCTGTCGACCAAATTCGTGTCGGCCCGCGCCGCGGCCATGACCGCCATCGACTTTCCCGCCACCCGCGCGGCGTTGAAGGAGCGCCGCGATCGCGCGCTGGAAAACCTCGATGTGTGGCTGGAAACGTTCGAACGCGAGGCGACCCGGCGCCGCGTCACGGTGCTGTTCGCCGAGACGACCCAGGAAGCCGCCCGGCTCGTCGGCGACATCGCGCGCCGGCATGACGTGAAGAAGGTGATCAAGACCAAGTCGATGGTCACCGAGGAAATGCGCCTGAACGAGGTGCTCGGTCAGATGGGCGTGCAGTCGATCGAAACCGATCTGGGCGAATACATTCTGCAGATCAACGACAACGAGCCGCCGAGCCACATCATCGCGCCGGTCGTCCATAAGGATAAGGACGAGATCGCCGATCTGTTCGCGAAGACCCACAACCGGCCGCGCCTCACCGAAATCACCGATATGACGCGGGAAGCGCGCGAAGTACTGCGTCCGCATTTCCTGTCGGCGGACATGGGCGTGACGGGCGGCAACTTCGTGGTGGCGGAAACCGGCTCGGTCGTGCTCGTCACGAACGAGGGCAACGAGGGCATGTGCACGGTGATGCCGCGCGTGCATGTCGCCGTCACGGGTATCGAGAAGGTGCTGCCCACGCTCGAAGACCTCGCGACGGCGATGCGTCTGCTGCCGCGCTCGGCGACGGGCCAGGCGACATCGAACTATTTTTCGGTGCTGACCGGGCCGCGCGGCGAGGCGGATCAGGATGGTCCCGAGCATATGTACGTCGTGCTGGTCGACGGCGGGCGCACGGGGCTCATAGGCGGCGATTTCCAGGAGATGCTGCGCTGTATCCGCTGCGGCGCGTGCATGAACCATTGCCCGGTCTATCAGAAGGTGGGCGGCCATGCATACGGTTGGGTGTATCCCGGCCCGATGGGTTCGGTCCTGACACCGAGCTACGTCGGCATCGACAAGGCGCTGGATTTGCCGCAGGCAGCGACCTTATGCGGCGAATGCAATAGCGTGTGCCCGGTGGGAATTCCCTTATCCGATCTGTTGCGCAAGCTGCGTGAGAAGCAGGTGGAGCGGCGTCTGCGGCCGTGGAAGGAGCGTGCGGGGCTGGCGGTGTGGGGTTTCCTCGCGCTGCATCCGGACGCTTATGCGCTCTTCACCAAGGTGGCCGTGCGCGTGCTGGAGCGGATGGGCGGGAAAACTCGTTCGATTGCGAGGCTGCCGTTAGGCGGTGCGGGCTGGACCCATACCCGCGAGATGCCGGCGCCGGTGGGGCGCACCTTCAGGGAGTTGTATGCCGCGCAGCGCAGCCACATCGGCTGAGTAGGCGGCGCGATCTTGTTGCCGAGGGAGCGGCTGTCAGCCGCGAGTCGGCGTCGCTCTCTTGCGACCGGCGCCGTTGGCCCGGCTTTGCTCGCGGCCGGGCGCGGCGCGCGATGCGCCGCTGTGTCGAGCGGAGCGGCCACTGTCGCTCAAGCACGACCGCAGGATTCGTCGGGTGGATCAATGGTCGGTCATTCCACCGGACTGGCGGCCAGGCACGCCCCTGATCACCGGCGCGGCACCCCGTCCGCCGCCGTTGCCAGCCTGTTGCGGAGGTGGAGGCGGAGGACTACCGGCTCCAGGGCGTGCCGCATTCGATCCGCTCGGCCCACCCGGTCCGGCGACAGCGCCTTGTGGCGGCGGCCCGCCGCGAGCCCCTCCGCCGTTCGGCTGACCACGCCCCCCGCCGTTATCGCCGCGGTAGCCGTCGCGGTAACCGTTGTAGGGTCGACCGCGATCGGGATAGCCGCGGTAGCCTCCCCAGTAGCCGGGTCCGTCGTAATACGCCGGGCCATAGTAATTGCCGTAGCCCATGTACACGCTGGTCTGCGGCGCGCCATAGGCGTAGCCGTCATAGCCGCTATAGCCATTGCCGTACATCGGCGTGCCGTCCGGATATACCGCGCAGCCGCTCAGCAACGCAGCGGTGGCGAGACCTACGATTGAAGCAATGCGTTTCATCTGATGGACCGGTGCGAAAGTTTCATGTCTATGAGACCGCTATTATCGCGATACGTCATGCGAGCTTTGTATGCGTTTGTAAGGATTTCTTTTTTGTGCCAACCCGCGCGCGGAGGCGGTGCGCGGAATCCGTCAATTCACTGTTCCATTCATAGCAACGCTGTATCTCGCGCCAGCCGGTTTTTCTCGATTGCGAATTTCTATAGGATTCGAGATGGGAATAGTGAATCACGAGTTCACGCGCCCCTCAATCGGAAGAAACAACATCATGAAAAAGACAATATCGGTGTACTGGCCGCTCGCCATCGTTGTGCCGCTTGCCGCGGCCGCCTATCTGCATATTTGCGGCGATGCCGCTTCGCGCGCCCCGCAGGCGCCGCTCGCTGCCGATCAATTGACCGCGGAACTCGCGCGCGCTGTTTCATACGGCATGGTCGGCGATGCGTCGACGCTGCCGGCAAAGCCGATACGCGCCGTCGCCGCGACGCCGCTCGCCGAAGCGTCCTGAGCGCGACATCTGACGCGATCGAATAAAACAGCAACATGCCGCGCGCTGCGGCGGTAGAAGCAGCGCCTGGCCGAGGCGGCGGGGCGCCCGGCGAGATTCCGCGCGCCTTTGTATAATCGCGGCACCGTTCGCCAACCGTCGTTTCCTGCGCGTCGAAGCGCCTGAAAGTCTCTAATGAAAACCGTGTCCATCTGCTTCGTCTGCCTCGGGAACATCTGCCGTTCACCGACCGCGGAAGGTGTGATGCGCCACCTCGTTGGCGAAGCCAGGCTCGCGGAGCGCATTCTGATCGATTCGGCCGGCACCGGCGACTGGCACATCGGCGCGCCGCCCGACGACCGTGCGCGACATGCGGCCGGCCGGCGCGGTTACAAATTGGAAGCGCTGCGCGGACGCCAGATCACCCCGGCCGATTTCGAGCGCTTCGATCTGCTGATCGCGATGGACGACAAGAACGTCGCGGCCTTGCGTCGGATCTGCCCGCCGGAGCAGCGCGACAAGATCCGACTGCTGATGGAATTCGTCCCCGAGACGGACAGCCGTTGGAGCGGCACGCGCGAAGTCGCCGATCCCTATTTCGGTGGCGCGGACGGTTTCGAGCAAGTGCTGGATCAATGCGAAGCGGCGTGCCGCGGGCTGATCGCGGCGTTGCGTCCCCAGTTGACGGCCTAGTCCTGCGGGGAGCCGCGCCGGACGCATCCAGCAATTAAGCAAATGACCCAAATCGCGACAGGGATACTTGACTAATTCACTCATGTATTTATACTTGACCAAACTTGTCGAGAATTGCGGTTCCCACACATATGAGACTCACCACGAAAGGCCGTTTCGCCGTCACGGCGATGATTGACCTGGCACTGCGCCAGGAGCAGGGCCCGGTGACGCTTGCGGGTATCAGCCAGCGCCAACATATCTCCCTGTCGTATCTCGAGCAGCTGTTTGGCAAGCTGCGTCGCCATGAAATCGTCGAGTCCGTGCGCGGACCGGGCGGCGGCTACAATCTGGCCCGTCGCGCTGAAGACGTGACCGTGGCCGACATCATCATCGCGGTCGACGAGCCGCTCGATGCCACCCAATGCGGTGGCAAGGGCTCGTGCGAAGGCACCAAACAGCACGACGGCCATTGCATGACGCATGAACTGTGGTCGACGCTGAATCAGAAAATGGTCGAGTACCTGGATTCCGTCTCTCTCAAGGATCTGGTCGACCAGCAGCGTGCGCGCGAAGGCGTGCCAACCGTGTTGCGCGACCGGCGCAACGAGGCGCCGGCGGTCGAGCCCGTTCGCGCGGCGCCGAAAGGGCCCAATTCCGTTTTCAACATGGCCGGTTCCTAGGCGCGGTAGCGCGCGGTGTGGCGCGGTGTGAAGCATCACCGCAGCCGGATCGAGAATCCAGAAGCCAGAGCATATGACGTCCCCGGAGCGATACATGAACAACGACATTCCCCACCTGCCCATTTACATGGACTACAGCGCCACGACCCCGGTCGACCCGCGCGTGGTGGACAAGATGATTCCGTACCTGCGCGAGCAGTTCGGCAACCCCGCCTCGCGCAGCCACTCGTATGGCTGGACCGCGGAGCGCGCGGTCGAGGAAGCGCGCGAGAACGTGGCCGCGCTGGTGAACGCCGATCCGCGCGAGATCATCTGGACCTCGGGCGCGACGGAATCGGACAACCTCGCGATCAAGGGCGCCGCGCACTTCTACAAGAGCAAGGGCAAGCACATCGTCACGGTGAAGACCGAGCACAAGGCCGTGCTCGATACCTGCCGCGAACTCGAGCGCGAAGGCTTCGAAGTCACGTATCTGGATGTGAAGGACGACGGTCTGATCGACCTCGACGTGTTCAAGGCCGCGCTGCGTCCGGACACGATCCTTGTGTCGGTGATGTCGGTGAACAACGAGATCGGCGTGATCCAGGACATCGAGGCGATCGGTGAAATCTGCCGTGAAAAAGGCATCATTTTCCACGTCGACGCCGCGCAAGCCACCGGCAAGATCGACATCGATCTGCAAAAGCTGAAGGTCGACCTGATGTCGTTCTCGGCGCACAAGACCTATGGCCCGAAGGGCATCGGCGCGCTGTACGTGCGCCGCAAGCCGCGTATCCGTATCGAGGCGCAAATGCACGGCGGCGGTCACGAGCGCGGCATGCGTTCGGGCACGCTGGCCACGCACCAGATCGTCGGCATGGGCGAGGCGTTCCGTATCGCGCGCGAAGAGATGGCGACGGAGAACGAGCGCATTCGCATGCTGCGCGATCGTCTGTTGCGCGGCCTGTCGGAATTGGAAGAAGTGTATGTGAACGGCGACATGGAAAAGCGTGTGCCACACAACCTGAACATCAGCTTCAATTTCGTCGAAGGCGAATCGCTGATCATGGCGGTAAAGGACGTCGCGGTGTCGTCGGGCTCGGCTTGCACGTCGGCTTCGCTGGAACCGTCGTACGTGCTGCGCGCATTGGGCCGCAACGACGAACTCGCGCACAGCTCGATCCGCTTCACGGTGGGCCGCTTCACGACCGAGCAGGACGTCGACTATGTAATCAACCTGCTGAAGACCAAGATTTCGAAGCTGCGCGATCTGTCGCCGCTGTGGGAAATGCACCAGGACGGGATCGACATCTCGACCATCCAGTGGGCAGCGCACTGACGCGCCGGTTTGTGAACGTCGAATTCATCGAATTGCAGGTTGAAACGAATCAAGGAGTGTGATCATGGCTTATAGCGACAAGGTACTGGACCACTATGAAAACCCGCGCAACGTCGGTTCCTTCGCGAAGGACGACGATGCGGTCGGCACCGGCATGGTCGGCGCGCCGGCCTGCGGCGACGTGATGAAGCTGCAGATTCGCGTCGGCGCGGACGGCGTCATCGAAGACGCGAAGTTCAAGACGTATGGCTGCGGTTCGGCGATTGCGTCGAGCTCGCTCGTCACCGAATGGGTGAAGGGCAAGACGCTCGATCAAGCCATGTCGATCAAGAACACGCAGATCGCTGAAGAACTCGCGCTGCCGCCGGTGAAGATCCACTGCTCGATCCTCGCGGAAGACGCGATCAAGGCAGCGGTCGCCGACTACAAGCAACGCCACGGCGTTGCTGCGGTTGTCGAGGGCGACAAGCAAACCGCGTAAGCGGGCGTCGGGATTCGAAGTGAGCCGGAAGCGGCGGCGCAACGAACGCGCCGCCCGGCATGAGCGATATTTGATGCAGGCAGGGTGGCAGCGCGAGGAATTACCGCGGCGATAAGCCCGAGTGACGAAACGCGGACTGCCCGCACACTGCGCAATGAGAAACGCAATGGCAATTACGTTGACCGAAAAGGCAGCACAGCACGTCCAGAAGTATCTGATCCGCCGCGGTAAAGGCGTCGGGCTGCGCCTCGGCGTGCGTACCACCGGGTGCTCCGGCCTCGCCTACAAGCTTGAGTACGTGGACGAACTCGCGCCCGAAGACCAGGTGTTCGAATGCAACGGCGTGAAGATCATTGTCGACCCCAAGAGCCTCGCCTATATCGACGGCACTGAACTCGACTTCGCGCGCGAAGGATTGAACGAAGGCTTCAAGTTCAACAATCCGAACGTGAAGGACGAATGCGGTTGCGGCGAGTCGTTCCGGGTATAAACCGGAACACTTCCGCGTGCGGCGGACAAAAGGCGGCGCGGGCCGCCTTTTTAGTTTCATCCGCGTTTTTAGACGGCACTCTTGTGCGCTTTCCTGAACGGACCTCTTCTATCCGATGGCCTCGCTGAACGACAGCCACTTCGACCTGTTCGGTCTGCCGGCGCAATTCGCGCTCGACGCAACGACGCTCGATCACGCCTACCGCACCGTGCAGGCCCAGGTGCATCCCGACCGCTTCGCGGCGGCCGGCGACGCGCAAAAGCGCATCGCCATGCAGTGGGCGACGCGCACCAACGAGGCGTATCAGACGCTGCGCGATCCGCTCAAGCGCGCTACTTACCTGCTGCATCTGCGCGGCATCGACGTCGGCGCGGAGAACAATACGGCGATGGAGCCGTCGTTCCTGATGCAGCAGATGGAGTGGCGCGAAGGCATCGAGGACGCGGCCGCGGCGAAAAACGTCGACGCGCTCGACGCCCTGCTGACCGAACTGCGCGACGAAGAGCGCATGCGTTTCACCAAGCTCGGCGCATTGCTCGACAGCGGCGCGAATCAGGCGGCGGGCGAGGCGGTGCGGCAGTTGATGTTCATCGAGCGGGTAGCGTCGGAAATCGACGCGCAGATCGAGCGGCTCGAACACTAGCGATCCGGGCGCGAGCCAACGCCGCGCCAGAACGCAGCCGGAACAGCCATAGCTTTATATCCAGCAACGCGAAAATTCAGGACGGGGCGAAGCGGCCCCGAGAAGATCCAGATGGCCTTACTGCAAATCTCCGAACCCGGCATGGCGCCGGCGCCTCATCAGCGGCGCCTGGCGGTCGGTATCGACCTCGGCACCACCAATTCCCTCGTCGCCGCCGTGCGCAGCGGCGTGCCCGACGTGCTGCCCGACGACGACGGCCATGTGCTGCTGCCGTCGGTGGTGCGTTACCTCGAAAAGGGCGGTCGCCGCATCGGCCGGGCGGCCAAGGCTGAAGCGGCCACCGACCCGCGCAACACGATCGTGTCGGTCAAGCGCTTCATGGGCCGGGGCAAGGCGGAAGTCGAGGGCGCCGAGAACGCGCCCTACGATTTCATCGACGCCCCAGGCATGGTGCAGATCCGTACCGTCGACGGCGTGAAAAGCCCGGTGGAAGTGTCGGCGGAAATTCTCGCCACGCTGCGCCAGCGCGCCGAGGACACGCTCGGCGACGAACTGGTCGGCGCGGTCATCACGGTGCCCGCTTACTTCGATGAGGCGCAGCGCCAGGCGACCAAGGACGCCGCTCGCCTCGCGGGCCTGAACGTGCTGCGTCTGCTGAACGAGCCGACGGCGGCCGCGATCGCCTACGGCCTCGACAACGGCTCCGAAGGCCTGTACGCGGTGTACGACCTCGGCGGCGGCACCTTCGACCTGTCGATTCTGAAGCTCACGAAGGGCGTGTTCGAAGTGCTCGCGGCGGGCGGCGATTCCGCGCTCGGCGGCGACGATTTCGATCACATGTTGTATCGCCATGTGCTGGAGCAGGCGGGCATTGCCCCGCAAACGCTCGCGCCTGAAGACGTTCGCCTGCTGCTCGACAGCGTGCGCGTGACCAAGGAGGCGTTGTCGGACGCGCCGAGTGCAAAGCTACAGGCGACGCTCTCGAACGGCGCCCGGATCGATCTGACGATCGAGGAAGCCACTTTCGAGGCCATCACGCAGGCGCTGGTGCAGCGCACGCTCGGGCCCACGAAGAAAGCGCTGCGCGACGCCAGGGTCACGACGAAGGACATCAAGGGCGTCGTGCTGGTCGGCGGCGCGACGCGCATGCCGGTGATCCGCCGCGCGGTCGAGTCGTTTTTCGGCCAGCCGCCGCTCATCAATCTCGACCCGGATCAGGTCGTCGCGCTCGGCGCGGCGATCCAGGCCGATCTGCTCGCGGGCAACCGCGGCGCGGACGGCGACGACTGGCTGCTGCTCGACGTGATCCCGCTGTCGCTCGGCGTGGAGACGATGGGCGGTCTGACCGAGAAGATCATCCCGCGCAATTCGACCATTCCGGTCGCGCGCGCGCAGGATTTCACGACCTTCAAGGACGGCCAGACGGCGATGGCGATCCACGTCGTGCAAGGCGAGCGCGAGCTCGTCAGCGATTGCCGCTCGCTCGCGCGTTTCGAGCTGCGCGGCATTCCGCCGATGGCGGCCGGCGCGGCGCGCATCCGCGTCACGTATCAGGTCGACGCCGACGGTCTGCTGTCCGTGTTCGCACGCGAGCTGGCCTCGGGCGTGGAAGCGTCGGTGGTGGTGAAGCCGTCCTACGGTCTCGCCGACGACGACATCGCCAGAATGCTCGAAGACAGTTTCTCGACCGCCGAAGTCGACATGCGCGCCCGCGCGCTGCGCGAGGCGCAGGTCGAAGCGCGGCGTCTCGTGGAAGCGACCGACGCGGCGCTCGCCGCCGACGCCGAATTGCTCGACGACAGCGAACGCGCCGAACTCGACGCGCTGTTGAACGCGCTGCGCAACGTCGAGCAAAGCGACGACGTCGACGCGATCGAAGCCGCGACGAAAACGCTCGCCGAGGGCACTGACGAATTCGCCGCGCGCCGCATGAACAAGGGCATTCGCCGCGCGCTCGCCGGCCGCAAGCTCGACGAGATCTGAGTCGCGCCGGCGGCACGCGGGCCGCGAAGCCCGCTAACCCAAACCGAAGCGCGCCGCGCGGACTTAAAAAGTCCGCGTGCCGCCAGTAAAATGGTACGTAGGCTGTTGCGCCGACCGTGCCTCAGACCCAAACGGAAAATGTATGCCTCAAATCGTTGTGCTGCCTCACGTCGAACTGTGCCCGGAAGGCGCGGTGATCGATGCCGTGCCCGGCAAGAGCATCTGCGACAACCTGCTCGATAACGGCATCGAAATCGAGCATGCTTGCGAGAAGTCGTGCGCGTGCACGACCTGTCACGTGATCGTGCGTGAGGGTTTCGCCGCCTTGACGCCGTCCGAGGAAGACGAGGACGATCTGTTGGACAAGGCGTGGGGGCTCGAGCCGGCCTCGCGTCTGTCGTGCCAGGCGATCGTGCCTGAAGAGCAGGATCTGGTTGTCGAAATCCCGCGCTACTCGATCAATCACGCGAAGGAAAACCACTAACAGGAGGATGCAGCCATGAAGTGGACCGATACGCAAGACATCGCGATGGCCCTGACTGACAAGCACCAGGACATCGACCCGCAGCAGGTGCGCTTCACCGACTTGCACCGCTGGGTCACCGAACTGGAGGGGTTCGACGACGATCCCAACCGGTCGAACGAGAAGATCCTCGAAGCGATTCAGGCTGCATGGATTGAAGACGCGGATTACTGAGTTTTCGCCGCCGTCGCGCGATGACTGGCGCGGCGGCCGCGGCAAGGAAAAAGGCGATTCCATCATCGGAATCGCCTTTTTTAAAGCCTGCCTGCCGCAATATCGCAGCCCCACAGGCTGCCGCCAACGCTCAGCCCGCCACGAGCGTGCCGTTTTCAACGCGCACACGCTGACCTTGCTGGAACGGCGGGGCTTCATTGTACGTAAAGTAGCGCGTCTTGCCGTTTTCCATCCGCACTCGCACCGAATAGGAAGTCGTGCTGCGGATGTGCTTTTCGACCGAGTTGCCCGCGAGACCGCCGCCCAGCGCGCCGAGCAAGGTCATCGCGGTACGGCCGTTGCCGCTGCCGAACTGATTGCCGACCACGCCGCCGGCCACCGCGCCGCCGACCGCGCCGATACCGGTGCCGTGGCCTTCCTGACGCACCGCCGAAATAGCGACCACCGTGCCGCACGTGGAGCAGTAAGCCGAGCGCGGCTGCTGCTGCTGTTGCGCATATTGCGGCGCCGCCTGCGCTTGTTGCTGCTGCGCGTACTGTTGCTGGGCGGGCGCCGGAGCAGGGGCGCGTTGCGGCTGCTGTTCAGCCTGTTGTTGAGCGGCTTGCTGAGCGTTCTGCGGCGCGCCTTGTTGCGCTGACTGTTGCGCTGACTGCTGCGCCGATGGATTCGCCGGTGCGGCAGAGTCGATTACGTTCGGCTGCGTCGCCACCTGGGCGGTTTGCGTCTGGTCGGTTTGCGCGCCGTTGCTCGAGGCTTTGGGAAAGAGCCCTGTCATGGCCGCTGTCGCCACGAGACTGGCAATGATGACCGCGCCCGCGGCTGTCGCGACGAGCGGATGGATACGGCGTGGTTGCGTGGATTTGGAATCTGGACTGTCCATACTGGCCTCCGTCTTAAGCAGAGTCGACTGTTATTGAGACTGAGTGTCGGGGCAAATCGATCCCGCGAGGGTTTCAATTTGTAACATGTTGGAGGCAATCATCCCGGACTGACTGCATCGAAGCTCGCGCTGCGCGGCAGGGTGTGCGGATTCCTTCAAGGCTCGCAACAGTTGCTGAGAACACGGCGTGGTCGTCGGGGCGGGCCTTTTACCGATGGTTACAACCATCAACGGCGGCCTACCGGCTTTTTGCGCGCCGCAAGAAAAACGCCCGGCGTCAGTTCAATCGAGCCGGGCGTTGCACTTGATGCAAGGCCGCGCAACGATCAATCCTCGCGGCGCAGATGCGGAAACAGAATCACGTCGCGGATGCTCGGGCTGTCGGTCAGCATCATCACCAGGCGGTCGATGCCGATGCCGCAACCGCCGGCCGGCGGCATGCCGTATTCGAGTGCGCGGATGTAGTCGGCGTCGTAGAACATCGCTTCTTCGTCGCCGGCCTCTTTCTGGTCGACCTGCTTCTTGAAGCGGGCGGCCTGGTCTTCCGGATCGTTCAGTTCCGAGAAGCCATTGGCGATCTCACGGCCCGTGATGAACAGCTCGAAACGCTCGGTGATGCCGGGCACCTTGTCCGACGCGCGCGCGAGGGGCGACACCTCGACCGGGTAGTCGATGATGTACGTCGGCTCCCACAATTGCGACTCGGCGGTTTCCTCGAACAGCGCCAGTTGCAGCGAACCCACGCCGGCATTGAGGAACTGCGGCTGCGACGCGTCCACGCCGAACTTCTTCAACTCGGTACGCAGGAATGCGCTGTCGGCGAGTTGCTCGTTCGTGTATTGCGGCGCGTACTTCTGGATCGCCTGCGTGATCGTCAGCCGGTGGAACGGCTTGGCGAGATCGAGCTCGCGGCCCTGATAGGTGATCGTGGCGGTGCCCAATGCGTCGATCGCCGCCTGGCGGATCAACTGCTCGGTGAAGTCCATCACCCACGTGTAATCGGTGTACGCCGCGTAGAACTCGATCATCGTGAATTCCGGATTGTGGCGCACCGAGACGCCCTCGTTGCGGAAATTCCGGTTGATCTCGAACACGCGCTCGAAGCCGCCGACCACCAGCCGCTTCAGATACAGTTCGGGCGCGATGCGCAGGAACATCTGCATGTCGAGCGCGTTGTGGTGCGTGGTGAACGGCTTGGCCGCCGCGCCGCCCGGAATCGGGTGCAGCATCGGCGTTTCGACTTCCATGAAATCCGCGTCGGCCATGAACTTGCGGATCGACGAGATCGCCTTGGTGCGTGCGACGAACGTCTTGCGCGTTTCCGGCGTGACGATCAGGTCGACGTAGCGCTGGCGGTACTTCATCTCCTGATCCGACAGACCGTGGAATTTGTCCGGCAGCGGACGCAGCGACTTCGACAGCAGACGCAGGTTCGTGCAACGCACCGAGAGCTCGCCCTTGTTGGTGCGGAACAGCACGCCGCGCGCCGCGACGATGTCGCCCATGTCCCACTTCTTGAAGGCGTCGTACGTTTCCTGGCCGACGTCGGCCGGCGTGATGAAGAACTGGATCTGACCCGAACCGTCGCGCACGGTGGCGAAGCTCGCCTTGCCCATCACGCGCTTGAGCATCATGCGGCCGGCGATCGCGACTTCGAGCGGGTTGGCCTCGAGCGCTTCCTTGTCCGCGTGCTCGTACTGCGATTGCAGATCGTCCGCGTGATGCGTGGGACGGAAGTCGTTCGGATAGGCGACGCCGTGCTCGCGCAGTTCGCGCAGCTTTTCGCGGCGCTCGGCGATGATCTTGTTGTCGTCCAACTCGGGCACGACGTTCGGTTGGGCCGCATTAGGCTGCGCCACATTACGCTGGGTCGATTCGGTCATGATGATCTGGTATTCGGTGGCCCGCATCGGATGAATCTCGCGCGGGTGGCCTGCGAGTACGTCGACGAACAGGCGTTAAAAAGATGCGGCGCGGCAATGCGATGCATGCCGCGCCGGTTGCGCTTTAGACGCCCTGTTTCAGGCTGGCGCTGATGAACGGATCGAGGTCGCCGTCGAGCACGCTCTTGGTATTGCTGATTTCGACGTTGGTGCGCAGATCCTTGATACGGCTGTTGTCCAGCACGTACGAGCGGATCTGATGACCCCAGCCCACATCGGTCTTGCCGGCTTCGAGCTTGTCCTGCTCGGCCTGACGCTTGCGGATTTCCGCTTCGTACAGGCGCGATTTCAGCATGGCCATGGCTTCGGCGCGGTTGCGGTGCTGCGAACGGTCGTTCTGGCACTGCACGACGATGCCCGACGGCATGTGCGTGATACGCACCGCGGAGTCGGTCTTGTTGATGTGCTGACCGCCCGCGCCGGACGCGCGGTAGGTGTCGATGCGCAGATCGGCCGGATTGATGTCGACTTCGATCGAATCGTCGACTTCCGGGTACACGAACACGGACGAGAACGACGTATGACGCCCGCCCGACGAATCGAACGGCGACTTGCGCACGAGGCGGTGCACGCCGGTTTCGGTGCGCAGAAAGCCATACGCGTATTCGCCTTCGATCTTGATGGTCGCGTTCTTGATGCCCGCGACGTCGCCCTCGGTCTGTTCCAGCACTTCGGTCTTGAAGCCCTTGCGCTCGCAGTAGCGCAGGTACTGGCGCAGCAGCATCGACGCCCAGTCGCACGCTTCGGTGCCGCCGGCGCCGGCCTGAATGTCGAGGAAGGCGTTGTTCGGGTCGGCCGGATTCGCGAACATCCGGCGGAATTCCATGTCGGCGACGCGCTGTTCGAGCCCTTGCGCGTCCGTTTCGCAGGCGATCAGGGTTTCATCGTCGCCTTCCTCGCGGGCCATGTCGAACAGGTCCTGGGCGTCGCGCAGGTCGTTGTCGAGCGAGGTGAGTTTGCCGACCACGTCGTCGAGCAGTTTCTTTTCCCGGCCAAGGGCCTGGGCGTGCTTCGAGTCGTTCCAGACGTCCGGGTCTTCGAGTTCCCGGTTGACTTCGATCAGGCGACGAGACTTGTCGTCGTAGTCAAAGATACCCCCGTAGGTCGGCCGCGCGCGTGCGCAGGTCCGCCAGAGAGGCTTCGATCGCGTTGAGACGTTCCGCTTCCATGTCGATCTTTTGTGGCTTCGTAAAAAGGGGAAATTATAGCCGATCGGCGCGCCGCGCCGGGCGCTCGCGCGCGATCCGGCGCGCGTTCCGGGTTGATTTTGCAGTGGTTTTGGCGCCGCCGCGCATGCCGGTCGAGCGCCGCGCGACTAGCTTGCCGCGTGCTCGACGATCAATTGCACCCGCGACACGCCGTTCCATGTGTCGCTCGCGAGGCGATAGGCGACGGTGGTGCGCGCGGGCAGCGTGTCGGTGTGGTTGAACCAGATCGCGTTGAAGCGCTGGCGGCCGCGCACGAGTTGCAGCTTCAGATGCTTGTCCTTCACCAGCGCCTGGGACGCGATGTCGAATTCGCCGGAAAACACCGGCGCCGGGAAGCCCTGGCCCCACACGGCGGCGTCGAGCATTTCGACGAATTGCGGCGTGAAGTAGGCGTCCTCGAGTTCGCCGTCGGTCTCGATGGTGCGCGACAGCGCCTCCTCGGAGAGCCATTCGCGGCCGACCGCCTCGAACGCGGCGGTGAAACGCGGCACGTCGGCGGCGGCGAGCGTCAGGCCCGCGGCCATCGCGTGGCCGCCGAACTTGACGATCAGGCCGGGCTCGCGCTTCGAGATCAGATCGAGCGCGTCGCGCAGATGAAAGCCCGCGATCGAACGGCCCGAGCCCTTGACGAGCTGGCCGCTGTCGTCGGCGAGCGCGAACGTGAACGAGGGGCGGTGGAATTTTTCCTTCAGGCGCCCGGCGACGATGCCGATCACGCCCTGGTGCCACGCCGGATTGAACAGCGTGATGGTGGTCGCGCCGTCGGGGTCGATCGTGGAAAGATCGTCGAGCGCCTGCTGCTGCATGCCGGCTTCGATCTCGCGGCGTTCGCGGTTCATCGCGTCCAGTTGCTGCGCGAGGTCCCATGCGCGGCCGATGTCGTCGGTGGTCAGGCATTCGATGCCGAGCGACATGTCGGACAGACGGCCGGCCGCATTCAGCCGCGGGCCGAGCGCAAAGCCCAGATCGAAACCCGACGCGCTGCGCGCGTCGCGCGCGGCGGCGCGAAAGAGGGCGGCGATGCCCGGCTGCATCTTGCCTTTGCGGATGCGCTGCAAGCCTTGCGCGACCAGCACGCGGTTATTGCCGTCGAGCTTGACGACGTCCGCGACCGTGCCGAGCGCGACCAGATCGAGCAGGCCGTCCAGACGCGGCTCGGGATGCAGGTCGTTGAACGCGCCGCGGCGGCGCAATTCGGCGCGCAACGCCAGCAGCACGTAAAACATCACGCCGACGCCCGCGATGCACTTGCTCGGAAACGTGCAGCCCGGCTGATTGGGATTGACGATCGCGCGGGCCGCGGGCAGTTCGTCGCCGGGCAGATGGTGATCGGTGACGAGCACATCGATGCCGAGCGCGTTGGCCGCCTCCACGCCGTCGACGCTGGCGATGCCGTTGTCGACCGTGATCAGCAGATCCGGCTTGCCGGACGCGTTCCTCGCGGCCAGCGCGACGATCTCGGGCGTGAGGCCGTAACCGTATTCGAAGCGGTTCGGCACCAGATAGTCGATCCGGCCGCCGAACATGCGCAGGCCGCGCACCGCGACCGCGCACGCGGTGGCGCCGTCGCAGTCGTAGTCGGCGACCACCAGCATGCGGCGCTTGCCCTCGATCGCGTCGGCGAGCAGCGCGGCGGCGTCCTCGCAGCCCTTGAGTCCGGCGGGCGCCACGAGGCGCGCGAGACCGGTTTCGATTTCGTCCGGCATGCACACGCCGCGCGCGGCGTACAGGCGCGCGAGCACCGGATGCAGGCCGTGACGGATGAGAATTTCGGCGTCGACGGGAGACGAGGCGCGCGTAACGATTCGAGTCATTCGGAAAGGCCGTGGATCAGGCGATCAATCATTCGATGAAAAGCGAGGCGAGCACGCGCCGCCGCCAGAATTTGCGCAGGTCGCCGCGCGTGACCGAGAGCGTCACCGAGCCGGTGTCGCCGCACAAGGTCAGGCCGAGTTCGCCGAGCCGGCCGGATTGCAGCGCGTCGAGCGCCGGTTCGAACCAGTCGCTTTGCAACGCGGCGAAGGCGTCGTTCCAGCGCGCCCAGTCCTGCTGGATGTACGGCGCGGAGAACGGATCGAGTTCGACCAGCGTGGTGGGTTCGGCGTTGCTCGCGGCATGGCTCGTGCTCCCCAACGTGCCGTTGACGGCGGCGGACAGCGCGCCGAACGAAGCCGGCGGCGCGTCGGTCTGCACACCGGCGGTCATCGCGAGACCGCGTGTCGCGGCCGCGTCGGAGAACACCCGCGCGAACGGACTGCGCACCGGTTGCGCCGCGCCTTGCGCATGAAACCAGATCGAGTTGACGGCCGGCAGGCCGCGCGCCTCGCGCGCTTCATTGACCGGATGCTCGAACCACGCCATCTGCACTTCGTTTTGCAGCTTCATCCACGCGCGCGAGCGCTCGCCGGAATGCGCCTCGTGCGGCAGCCAGATTTCGATGTTGCGGCCGCTCGCGCGCAACGGCGACGCGCCCGCCAGCGTGCCGAAGCCTTCGCCGGACAAATACCAGCGCGTGGGTTTGGGCGCCTCGATGCGCACGCCGAGTTCCTCGATCAGCGGCCGGGCGACCGCGAGCAGCGCGCCGGCTTCTTCATCGGACAACTCCAGCGAGGCGGGATCGATCAGCACCAGATGGTCATGCGCGATCCGCACATGCACCGGTTGTACGCACGCCCACGTCGCGTTGCCGGGCTCGCCGCCGTCGGCGCGCAGCATGTAGGGCGCAAGCGGCGCCTCGTCGGCGGCGGCCGCGCCGCTCGGCAGTGCGCCGAACTGGCGCGCCACCCACCGTTCATGCGGCAGCGTGCGCTGAAAGTCCTCGCCGATCACCCGTTCGACCAGCGTGGCGCGCGCAATCAGCCGGTCGAGGGCCGGGCTCTGGATGTCATGTAAGGCGGTGGAGGCGTCCGCGGCGGCGGGCAGCGCGAAGGGCAGGAGGAGATGAAGGCGGTCGGAGTGCATGATGCTGCGCATTGTAGGGCAAAGAGTGCGACTATTCAGACCAAACGCGGACCCGACACGAACCATGCCGCGGACCGTATCGACACTTTCCGGCGCCATGCGAGGGCCGCGCCGATACCAGCAAGCCGCGCGCGGCGGCACCGCGCACATGACGCAGGAGACCGGCATGTCGCGTGAACTGAAAACCGAGCAGGAACTGCTCGCACTCGTCGTCAAGGCGCTCGATGCCAATCCGGCCACGGCCGGTTGGATTCCGACCGGCTTTCACGAGACCGTCGAGGACGAAACCGGCTGCAACTGGGACATCACTCACCTGCATCGCGACCGCAAGGACGCCGAGCTGCGCGACGCGGCGGCGAATCAGGCGGCCGCGCTCATCAATGATCTGAGGGGGCGCTACAACCTGAGTTAGCGTGCGCGGCGGCGTCGCGGGGGGGCGGCGGGGGGCCGCCGCCGGCGAGCGTCCCGCTCGCAAGCCGTTTGCGCGAATCGGCGGCATTGTATGGCAAACTTCGCGCTTGATTGGCGGCGGTGCGGCGTCGGTGGGCGGGCGTCGGAGGCGCGAGCTTTGCCCGGACGCCGGAACGTCATACCGGAACCATCGCGGGTGCCGCGACACCAATGATCACGGCGCTCATGCCGCAAGCATGACCGTCGTCATATCGCGGCTGGCCGCCGTCATCGCGCAGCAAAACGCTCAAGAGCAGCCGAAGAACGCAGAAAAGGATTCGCTTGAAATTTCCCTACGAATGGCAGATTGGCTGGCGCTACACCCGCGCCGGCAAACGCACGACCGGCAACGGCTTCATTTCCTTCATCGCGCTCGTTTCGATGTCGGGCATCGCGCTTGGCGTCGCGGCGCTGATCGTCGTGTTGTCCGTGATGAACGGTTTCCAGAAAGAGGTGCGTGACCGCATGCTGTCGGTGCTCGCGCACGTCGAGATCTTTTCGCCGACCGGCTCGATGCCCAACTGGCAATTGACCGCCCAGGAAGCTCGCCAGAACAAGGAAGTGATCGGCGCGGCGCCTTATGTCGAGGCGCAGGCGCTGCTCACGCGCCAGGACGCCGTGAGCGGCGTGGCGCTGCGCGGCGTCGAACCCACGCTCGAGCCGCAGGTGTCCGACATCGGCCGCGAGATGAAGGGCGGCAAGCTGACCGACCTCGTGCCGGGCGACTTCGGCATCGTGCTGGGCGCGGACCTCGCCACCAATCTCGGCGTGCAGGTCAACGACAAGATCACGCTGGTCGCGCCCGAAGGCACGATCACGCCGGCCGGCATGCTGCCGCGCCTGAAGCAGTTCACGGTGGTGGGCATCTTCGAGTCGGGGCATTACGAATACGACAGCACGCTCGCGCTGATCAACATCAAGGACGCGCAGGCGCTGTTCCGCCTGCCCGCGCCGACCGGCGTGCGGCTGCGCCTGACCGACATGCAGCGCGCGCCGGAAGTCGCGCATCAACTCGCGCGCAGTCTGTCCGGCGACCTGTACATCCGCGACTGGACCCAGCAGAACAAGACCTGGTTCTCGGCGGTGCAGATCGAAAAACGCATGATGTTCATCATCCTCACGCTGATCATCGCGGTGGCGGCGTTCAACCTCGTGTCGTCGCTGGTGATGACGGTGACCAACAAGCAGGCCGACATCGCGATTCTGCGCACGCTCGGCGCGCAGCCAGGTTCGATCATGAAGATCTTCGTGGTGCAGGGCGTGACGATCGGCTTCGTCGGCACGGCAACCGGCGTCGCGCTCGGCTGCCTGATCGCGTGGAGCATTCCGTGGCTGGTGCCGATGATCGAGCATCTGATCGGCGTGCAGTTCCTGCCGCCGTCGGTGTATTTCATCAGCGAACTGCCGTCCGAGCTGATTCCGGCCGACGTCGCGCGCATCGGCATCATCGCCTTCGCGATGTCGGCGCTGGCGACGCTTTACCCGAGCTGGCGCGGTGCGAAAGTCCGTCCCGCGGAGGCGCTGCGCTATGAATGACCGTTCCGCTACGTTACCCATGACCTCTCAGGAAAGCGCGCCGCATCCCTACGTGCTGGAAGCAACCGGCATTTCCAAGTCGTTCGTGCAGGGCGGGCTGAACGTGCAGGTGCTCAACAACGCCGAACTGAGCGTGCGGCGCGGCGAGAAACTCGCGATCGTCGGCGCGTCGGGTTCGGGCAAGAGCACGCTGCTGCATGTGCTCGGCGGCCTCGACGATCCGAGCGCCGGCCACGTCTCGGTGATGGGCAAGCCGTTCACCCGGCTCTCCGAGCGCGAACGCAACGACCTGCGCAATCGCGCGCTCGGCTTCGTGTATCAGTTCCACCATCTGCTGCCGGAGTTTTCCGCGCTCGACAACGTCGCGATGCCGCTGCGGATTCGCCGCATGACCACCGAGGCGTCGCGCCGCGAAGCGCTCACGGTGCTGGAGCGCGTCGGCATGGGGCATCGCGCGAAGCATCGTCCGGGCGAGCTGTCGGGCGGCGAGCGCCAGCGGGTGGCGATCGCGCGCGCGCTGGTCACGAAGCCCGCGTGCGTGCTGGCGGATGAGCCGACCGGCAATCTCGACGGCAGCACCGCCGACATCGTGTTCAACCTGATGCTCGAACTGTCGCAAACGCTCGACACCAGTTTCGTGATCGTCACGCATGATCCTGAATTGGCCGGACGTTGCGACCGCATCATGCGCCTGCGCGACGGCGTGCTTCACGAAGAGCCGCCGGTGCCGGTGTGATCGCCGTGAAGGCGCTGATCGATGATGGGATCGATGCGGGGATCGATGCGGGGATCGATGCCCCGCGCAACGTGAGCTGATACCCCACCACTAGCAAGGCACGCCATGTGGATCGATACGCACTGCCATCTCGACGCTTCCGAATTCGACGCCGACCGCGACCAGGTCGCGGCGGCGGCGCGCGATGCGGGTGTGGGGCGCATCGTGATTCCGGCGATCGGCCGCGAGAACTTCGCGACGGTGCGTGAACTGGCGCACCGGGTCGACGGCGGCGCCTACGCGCTCGGCATTCATCCGCTTTTCACGCCGTCCGCGCAGGAGCGCGATCTCGAACTGCTGCGCATGGAAATCGAGGCGAGTCTCGACGACCCGCGCTTCGTCGGCATCGGCGAGATCGGCCTGGATTATTTCGTCGAGGGTCTCGACGACGCGCGCCAGCAATTCTTCTATAACGGCCAACTGCAACTCGCGCGCGAATTCGATCTGCCGGTGATCTGCCACGTGCGTAAGTCACAGGACCAGGTGATCAAGGGGCTGCGGCGGCATCAGGTTCACCGCGGCATCGCGCATGCGTTCAACGGCAGTTTTCAGCAGGCTCAGGCGTATATCGACCAGGGCATGCATCTCGGCTTCGGCGGCAATCTGACTTTCGAGCGGGCGCGGCAGATTCGCCGCCTCGCCGAGCAATTGCCGTTCGACGCGCTGGTCGTCGAGACCGACGCGCCGGACATCGCGCCTTCCTGGATGTACAAGCAGCGCAACACGCCGGAGCAGATTCCGGGCATCGGCGCGGGCCTCGCGCAACTGCGCGGCATGACCGCGGACGAAGCCGCCCTAGGCACAACGGCTAACGCGCTCGCCGCACTGCCGCGGCTCGCGCTTTCCTCTGCATAATCGAACTCGATGGTTTGAGTCATTCGCGCCGGGCGCCGCTCACGCCCGGCGGGCTCGTCGACGCTTGCGCGCCGAGCGTCGCGTCGTCGTCCGGCGCCGGTTGGCGGAGGGCGAATGCGGGCATGGTGGTGCGGGTTTGCGTTGGGCGTGATGGGGTTGCAGCGGCAGGCCGCGTTGCCGGATTGGCACGAGTGGTGGATGCTCGCGTTGCTCGGCGGCGGCGCGCTAGTAGTGGCGGCTTGGGGATGGCGGGGTGGGTCGTCGGGCGGGGCGCGCGGCGAGGAGGCTGGTGTTGCGCATGACGGTTTGATTCCGGCAAGGGCTGTGGGTGTGGGTGTGGGTGCGGGAATGGGTGTGGATGTGGTCGCGGCTATGAACGTGGTCACGACTGCGGATGTGGCCACGACTGCGGATGTGTCCACGACTACGAATGCGGCCTCGGCTACGCATGTGTTCACGGCTACGAATGCAGCGTCGGCCCCGCATGTGGCTACGGCTACAAATGCGCCTACGGCTACAAATGCAGCCACGGCAATCCATGCGCCCACGGCTGTAAACACTGCCACCGCTGCCAACACGGCTGCGTCCGCGTCTACGCTCGGGCACCCGCTGCGGTTCAGCACACCCATTCGTTCGTTCATCGGCTGGAGCGGCCTGTGGTGTGCCGCCTTCTGCTCGGGCTTCGGCTACGCGGCCTGGCGCGCGGAAGCACGGCTCGCGGTGAGCTTGCCGGTCGCCTGGGAAGGCCGCCATATCGACGTGATCGGCACGATCAAGGGTTTGCCGTCGCGCGGCGAGAAAGGCGCGCGCTTCCTGTTCCAGGTCGAATCGGCCGATGCGCCTATCGCCGCTTTCCCGCGCGTAATTCAACTGTCGTGGATCGCCGACGATGCGCCGGCGCCTTTACTCGAACCGGGCGAGCGCTGGCGCTTGACGGTGCGGCTCAAACGGCCGCACGGCAACGCGAACTTCGGCGTGCGCGATGCCGAAGCGAACCTGCTTGCCCGCAACGTGCGCGCCACCGGCTATGTGAGCGCACCCGCGCATGCCATGCGCTTGCCGGGCCATGCGCGCGGCGTGAGCGTGACCGTCGACCGCTGGCGCGCCGCGTTGCGGGCGCGCATCGACAAAGTGCTCGCCGACGCGCCGCATCGCGGCATCGTGGTGGCGCTCGCCATCGGCGCACAGGATGAGATCAGCGACGCCGACTGGCTGCTGATGCGCGGCACCGGCACGAGTCATCTGGTGGCGATCTCGGGTTTGCACATCGGTATCGTCGCGGGTCTGACGGGCTGGCTGACGGGCGCGTTGTGGCGGCGCTCGGGGTTCATCGGCCGCAACTGGCCGTTGTATCTGCCCGCGCAGGTCGTCGCGGTGACGGGCGGCGCCATGTTCGCCGCGCTGCACGCGGCGCTGGCCGGCTTCAACGTGCCGGCGCAGCGCGCGCTGTGGATGGCGAGTGTCGTCGCGCTGGCGTTTGTCAGCGGCCGCAACCTCGCGCGTTCGATGGTGCTGGCGTGGGCGCTAGGGCTGGTGCTGCTGGTCGATCCGTGGGCGGTGGTGTCGGCGGGGTTCTGGTTGTCGTTCTGCGCCGTGGCGGCGATTCTGTTCGCGATGTCGGGCCGGCCCCGCGTGCGGGATCACGAGCAACGCCGCGCCGAAGAGCGCGAGGGCGGCGAGGCGGCGACCCGGTGCGCGCGTCTGCGCGTCGGCCCGCGCCGCTGGATTCGCGCTTGCGGCGAACGGCTGCGCGACGCCGCCCATGTTCAGTTCGCGGTGACGATCGCGCTCGCGCCGCTCACGGTCTACTGGTTCTCGCAGATTCCGCTGATCGGTCCGCTCGCGAACGCCTTCGCGATTCCGTGGGTGAGCCTGCTCGTCACGCCGGTTGTTCTGGCCGGCATCGCGCTGCCGGCACCGTTCGATGCCTACGCGTTCGGCGCCGCGCACGCGTTGCTCGATCCGCTGGCCGCGGGTTTGCGGATGCTGTCCGGCCCTGCGTGGACACTGTGGCGGCTGCCGCAACCGGACGCGTGGGCGCTGGGCGCGGCGGCGCTTGGCGTGCTCTGGTGCCTGGCGCCGCGCGGCTGGCCGCTGCGCTGGGCTGCGCCGCTCACCTGGCTGCCGCTTGTGCTGCCGGCGCCTTCGGGGCCGCCGCACGGCAGCTTCCGTCTGACCGCGCTGGACGTCGGACAGGGTAGCTCGGTGCTGATCGAGACGGCGCATCACACGCTGCTGTTCGATGCGGGCCCCGGTCCGGAATCGACTCACGCGGGCGAGCGCGTCGTCGTGCCGTTCCTGCAGGCGCATGGCGTGACGGCGCTCGACACGCTGATCGTCAGTCACGCCGATTCGGATCATTCGGGCGGCGCGCCCGCGGTGCTGGACGCGATCGAGGTGCGTCAGATGGTGGCGGCGTTGGCGCCGGAGAATCCGCTGTGGTCGAACGCGCGAGAACGCGGCGCCGAGACGCTGGGTTGCGCGGCGGGGCAGCGCTGGCAGTGGGACGGCGTCGAGTTCGCGATGCTCTGGCCGAATGCCGGGCCGCTGCAAGGCAAACCGAACGCGCATTCCTGCGTGCTGCGCGTGAGGACCGCGCTGGCCGAAGCGGGCTCGTCAGCCGGGCCGGTGCAAACGGACCGGTCGCGCATGGCGGCGCTGCTGGCAGCGGATATCGAGGCGCCGGGCGAACGCGTCCTGCTCGCGCGCGATCGCGGGGCGCTGCGTGCGCAGGTGCTGGTGGTGCCGCATCACGGCAGCAAGACCTCGTCGACTGAGCCGTTCCTCGACTCTATCGATCCGCTCATCGCGCTATTTCAGGTAGGCTATCGCAACCGTTTTCATCATCCGAACGTGGGTGTGTTCGAGCGCTACAAGGCGCGGCGCATCGAGCTGGGGCGCAGCGATACGGACGGCGCGGTGCGGGTCGAGGTCAACCCGGATCGCGCGCCGGACGCCGGAGCCGAAGCCGGCGCGCCGATGAGCGGCGCCGCGTTGACGCTCGAGCGCTATCGCGACACGCAGCGCCGCTACTGGATGGATCGCTGACGGATCGCCGGCCGCACGAAAGAGAAGAAGCGCGGGAGCAACGCGAACAAACACAGAACAAACATGCCGCCAGGCCGCAAGCCGCAAGAAGCCCGCGCGCGAAAACAGAACGGAGAGAGCCACAGTTGAAAAACATCATTCACTTCTCGCATGCGAATGGCTTTCCGGCGTCGACCTACCGGACGATCTTCGCCGAACTCGCCGACGACTACGAACTGCGCTCGATCGAGCGCATCGGCCACGACACCCGCTATCCGGTGACTCAGGACTGGCCGCATCTGGTCGAGCAGCTGCTCGACGACATCGGCCGTTCGTACGAGCAACCGGTGTGGCTGGTGGGGCATTCGCTCGGCGGCTATCTGTCGTTGATGGCCGCGCTCAAGAAGCCGCAGTGGGTGAGGGGCGTGGTGATGCTGGATTCGCCGGTGATCGCCGGCTGGCGCAGCAGCATGCTGCGCGTGTCGCAATGGACCGGGCTCGACGAGCGCCTGTCGCCCGCGGCCGCCACCCGCGCGCGCCGCACGCATTGGGCGAGCCGCGACGAAGCGTGGCGGCACTTCCATTCGAAGCCGGCATTCGCGCGTTGGGACGAGCGCATGCTGTCCGATTACATCGACTTCGGCATTCCGCAAACCTCGCCGGACGGCTCGCGTTCGCTGGCGTTCGACCGCCGCACCGAGTATCAGATCTACCGGACCTTGCCGCACACGCTCGGCGCGCGGCTCGCGCGCGGCGCGCCGGTGCCGGTGGGGTTCATCGCCGGCACGCGTTCGAAGGAAATCCGCCAGGCCGGTCTCGATGCAACCCGCCGCGCGACCGGCAGTCATCTGGAATGGATCGAGGGCAGCCATCTCTATCCGATGGAAAAGCCGATCGAAACCGCGCGCGCGGTGCAGCGAATGTTGCGTGAGCTGGAGCGGTGATTTGACGCTGTAGGCGGGTTGGCCGGCGCATGGAGATACCGTTGCGATGCCGGGCGATGACAGTGAGGTTAGCTCCGCGACTGACGAGCCCAACGCGCCTCGCGCTTCATATCGCCGTGAAACGGTGCAAGATCGGCGCGCGCCGATTGCCGCCGCCGCGGCCTCCCTGGTCGTGCAGGCCGCTCGGATTTTGCTGGGGTTGGGGCCCTGCTTTACGGTATAATCCGTTTTTCCCGCGAGCATCCAGCGATGACCAAATATGTTTTCGTCACCGGCGGCGTAGTATCTTCCCTCGGCAAGGGTATTGCCGCCGCTTCCCTCGCCGCGATCCTCGAATCGCGCGGTCTCAAAGTCACCCTCCTCAAGCTCGATCCCTACATCAACGTCGACCCCGGCACGATGAGCCCGTTTCAGCACGGCGAAGTGTTCGTGACGGAAGACGGAGCGGAGACCGACCTCGACCTCGGCCACTATGAGCGCTTCATCAGCACGAAGATGCGCAAGGCCAACAACTTCACCACGGGCCAGATCTACGAATCGGTGATCCGCAAGGAACGCCGCGGCGATTATCTCGGCAAGACGGTGCAGGTCATCCCGCACATCACGAATGAAATCCAGGCGTTCATCGAACGCGGCGCGGCTTCCGCGACGTGCGGCGAGCCGGACGTCGCGATCGTCGAAGTGGGCGGCACCGTGGGCGACATCGAATCGCTGCCGTTCCTCGAGGCCGCGCGTCAAATGAGCCTGCGCATGGGCCGCAACAGCGCGTGCTTCGTGCACCTCACGCTGGTGCCGTGGGTCGCCACCGCCGGCGAACTGAAAACCAAGCCCACGCAACACAGCGTGCAGAAGCTGCGTGAAATCGGCATCTCGCCGCACGTGCTGCTGTGCCGCGCCGACCGCCGCATTCCAGACGACGAACGCGCGAAGATCTCGATGTTCTCGAACGTGCCCGAAGACGCGGTGATTTCCGTGTGGGACGCGGACAGCATTTACAAGATTCCGCAGATGCTGCACGACCAGGGTCTGGACGCGATCATTTGCGAGGAACTCAAGCTCACGCCGAAGCCGGCCGATCTGTCCATGTGGTCGAGGCTCGTCGAGAAGCTCGAGAATCCGCAGCACGAAGTCACGATCGGCATGGTCGGTAAGTACGTCGATCTGACCGAGTCGTACAAGTCGCTGATCGAAGCGCTGCGCCATGCGTCGATGCATACGGCGACCCGCGTGAACATCGAATACATCGATTCGGAAGAGATCGAGACGAAGGGCGTCGAAAGCCTCAGGCATCTCGACGCGGTGCTCGTGCCGGGCGGCTTCGGCCGTCGCGGCACCGAGGGCAAGATCGCCGCGATCCGCTATGCGCGCGAAGCCAAGGTGCCGTATCTCGGCATCTGCCTCGGCATGCAACTGGCCGTGATCGAATTCGCCCGCGACGTGGTGGGTCTGAAGGGTGCGAACAGCACCGAGTTCGACCAGGAAACCGAAAACCGCGTGGTCGCGCTGATCACCGAGTGGTACGACCGCGAAGGCCGCGTCGAAAAGCGTACCGAGGAATCGGACCTGGGCGGCACGATGCGCCTCGGTTCGCAACGTTGCCCGATCAAGCCCGGCACGATGGCCGAAGAGATCTACGGCAAGGACGTGAACGAGCGTCACCGTCATCGCTACGAGGTCAATAACCGCTTCGTGCCCCAGCTCGAAGCCGGCGGCCTTGTTATCAGCGCCCGCACGCCGAGTGAAGATCTGCCGGAAATGATGGAATTGCCGCGCGGCATGCACCCGTGGTTCGTCGGCGTGCAGTTCCACCCGGAATTCACCTCCACGCCGCGTGACGGCCATCCGCTCTTCAAGTCGTTCGTGGAAGCGGCGCTCGCGCATCAGCAGTCGCGCGTGGAAAAGGAAGTCGGAGAGCAAGCATGAAACTGGGCGATTTCGAAATTGGGCTCGACAAGCCGTTTTTCCTGATCGCGGGCACCTGTGTCGTCGAATCCGAACAGATGACGATCGACACGGCCGGCCGCCTCAAGGAAATCTGCGCGAAGCTGAACATTCCGTTCATCTACAAATCGTCGTACGACAAGGCCAATCGCAGCAGCGGCAAGTCGTTCCGCGGCTTGGGCATGGACGAAGGCCTGCGTATCCTGTCCGAAGTGAAGCGCCAGCTTGGTCTGCCCGTGCTCACCGACGTTCACGCCGAGCACGAGATCGAGCAGGTCGCGTCGGTGGTCGATGTGTTGCAAACGCCGGCTTTTCTGTGCCGTCAAACGGACTTCATCCATGCTTGCGCGCGCTCGGGCAAACCGGTCAACATCAAGAAAGGCCAGTTCCTCGCGCCGCACGACATGAAGAACGTGATCGACAAGGCGCGCGACGCGGCGCGTGAAGCGGGCCTCTCCGAAGACCGCTTCATGGCGTGCGAACGCGGCGTGTCGTTCGGCTATAACAATCTGGTGTCGGACATGCGCTCGCTCGCGATCATGCGCGAAACCAACGCGCCGATCGTGTTCGACGCCACCCACTCGGTGCAATTGCCGGGCGGGCAGGGCACGAGCTCGGGCGGTCAGCGCGAATTCGTGCCGGTGCTGGCGCGTGCCGCGGTGGCGGTGGGCGTGTCGGGGCTCTTCATGGAGACGCATCCCAAGCCTTCGGAAGCCAAATCGGACGGCCCGAACGCCGTGCCGCTGCACCGCATGGCCGAATTGCTGGAAACGCTTGTCACGCTCGACCAGGCCGTCAAGCGCGCGCCGTTCCTCGAAAGCGATTTCAACTGATTCAGCATGCGCGGCGTGTCATGCCTCGCGTGCATGATCTGCCCGTCGGCACGCGGCACATGCACGCAATGGTCGTCGAACGTATCGGTGCGCGAGTTGTCTGCCGGGGAGACCGGCCTGCGCCAGATACAGTGTCACAGTAAAGAATTCAACGTCATTTCTTGAGGAAACCATGAGTGCTATCGTAGATATCATCGGTCGAGAGATTCTCGATTCGCGAGGCAACCCCACCGTCGAATGCGACGTGCTGCTCGAGTCGGGCACGATGGGCCGCGCCGCGGTGCCGTCGGGCGCTTCCACGGGTTCGCGTGAAGCCATCGAACTGCGCGACGGCGAAACCGGCCGTTATAGCGGCAAGGGTGTGCTGAAGGCCGTCGAGCACATCAACACCGAAATCTCCGAAGCGATCATGGGCCTCGACGCTTCCGAGCAGGCTTTCCTCGACAAGACACTGCTGGAACTCGACGGCACGGACAACAAATCGCGCCTCGGGGCGAACGCGATGCTGGCCGTTTCGATGGCCGTCGCGAAGGCCGCCGCCGAAGAAGCCGGCCTGCCGCTGTACCGCTACTTCGGCGGTTCGGGCGCGATGCAACTGCCGGTGCCGATGATGAACATCGTCAACGGCGGCGCGCACGCGAACAACAGCCTGGACATCCAGGAATTCATGATCGTGCCGGTCAGCCAGCCGACTTTCCGCGAAGCGCTGCGCTGCGGCGCCGAAGTGTTCCACGCACTGAAGAAGATCCTGAGCGACCGCGGCATGAGCACGGCAGTCGGCGATGAAGGCGGCTTCGCGCCGAACTTCGGCAGCAACGACGAATGCCTGTCCACCATCCTGCAAGCTATCGAGAAAGCGGGCTACCGTGCCGGCGAAGACGTGCTGCTCGCGCTCGACTGCGCGGCAAGCGAGTTCTATCACGACGGCAAGTACCAGTTGGCCGGCGAAGGCCTGCAACTGTCGTCGGCGGAATTCACCGACTACCTCGCCACGCTCGCGGATAAATTCCCGATCGTGTCGATCGAAGACGGCATGCACGAAAGCGACTGGGCCGGCTGGAAGCTGCTGACCGACAAGCTCGGCAAGAAGATCCAACTGGTGGGCGACGACCTGTTCGTCACCAACACGCGCATCCTGAAGGAAGGCATCGAGAAGGGCATCGCCAACTCGATCCTGATCAAGATCAACCAGATCGGCACGCTCACGGAAACGTTCGCGGCGATCGAAATGGCGAAGCGCGCAGGCTACACGGCCGTGATCTCGCACCGTTCGGGCGAAACCGAAGATTCGACTATCGCGGATATCGCAGTCGGCCTGAATGCCGGCCAGATCAAGACCGGTTCGCTGTCGCGCTCGGACCGTATCTCGAAGTACAACCAGTTGCTGCGTATCGAAGAAGACCTCGGCGATATCGCCAGCTATCCGGGCAAGTCGGCGTTCTACAATCTGCGCTAAATGACTGCAGGTAGCCAAACTGATTGCGCTAACCGATGAGCCGGTTATCCTTCGTTCCTGATTGACCTCGCCGCCCTGCGTATAGCGCAGGGCGGCGCGTATTTATTGTGCTTACTTCATGCGGCTTGTCACTGCTGTCCTGATCGTTCTACTGGTATTGATCCAGTACCCGCTCTGGTGGGGGCACGGCGGCTGGTTGCGCGTGCACGAGTTGCAGCAGCAACTGGCGCAGCAACAGCAGAAGAACGTCGATGCGAAGCTGCGCAACGAGCGTATTCAGGGAGAAGTGCAAGATTTGCAGAACGGCACGGCCGCGGTGGAAGAGCGGGCGCGCTACGAAATGGGCATGGTCAAGGACAGCGAGGTGTTCGTGCAGTTCGTCTCGCCGAATGCGCCGTTGCCGACCGCGAACACACCTTCAGTGACGACTTCCACGCGTGGTGAGATGTCGAGCGCACCGCTGCATATGGTGCCCAATCCGGAATCTCGCGCCAGGCCGGATAGAAAGCGCGGGAGCAAGACCGCGAAAGAGAAGACGGCCCCGCACTGAGCCGTGGCACCGGGTTGTCGCGCTCAGTCGTCGTATCGAGCCGTCGTCACTCGAACCCGCCCGCAACGCACCGCGATTGACTCTTCGCATTGCCTCGTTGCATTGGACTCGTCTTACCAGCCCCAGTACGGCCCGTAACCGACGCCGACACCCGTTCCCCAGCCGTGCCCCCACCCACCGCCGTAATAGCTGCCGTACACGCTGACGGGCGGCGAGTAATAACGCGACCACGCCTGCGCGGCGTTTTCCGCGGCAATGGCCTGGTTCTGCTCGGCCATCACCTGTTGATCGATGGCGTCATAGCGTTGACGCTCTTCCTGCGTAAGCGGCTGGGCGTTGTTGCCCATGCCTGACTGGTCGGCGGGCAAGCGGCTATAAATTGGCGAGGGGCCTGGTGGGTCCATCACGCAGCCGGCTAGCGCAACGCTGCCGCCAATAACCGCCAATACGGCACAGGTGCGCGCCGAACGTATCAACGAAGTGAGGTGGTTCATGTTCGATCTCCGCCGGTCGGATGCCTAAGCAAAACATGCGGGCGTGGCCGCCAATGACACGACGCAATGATCAAAGATACCGCGCCGCCCGAGCCTTGAAAAGACAGCGGACGGCGCGGTAGTTTGCTGCCGTGGACAAGTGACACGCGTTGCCGTGGGGCGGGCGTCACGCCCGCGCCGGTGGGCGTTCAATGCCGTTGTTCGGTGGCCGGCGTCACTCCTTGCGAGAGGGCATTCGCGACGAAAAGTTGCGCCACGTCGACCGGGTCGAATTCGTAGCGCTGGTTGCAGAATTCGCAATGGATCTCCACATGACCGCGCTCTTCGATCACGCCATCCACTTCCTCGCGGCCCAGCATCTTGAGCATCGCGCCGACTTTTTCACGCGAACAGGAGCATTCGAAGCGCGCCGTGGCCGGCTCGAAATGCTGGACGTTTTCCTGCCAGAAGAGGCGACGGAACACCGTTTCCGGCTCTTCCTTCAGCAACTCGTCTTGCGACAGCGTGCCGCCCAGCGTGCAGACGCGTTCCCACGTATCGGCGTCCAGTTCGCCCGGATGCGGAACGATGCCGCCGTCGCCCGGCAGCTTTTGCAGCAGCATGCCGACCGCGCGCTCGGTGTTCGCGGCGAGCCACAGGCGCGTGTCGAGCTGTTCCGAGTGATGCATGTAATGTTCGAGCACTTCGGCCATCGACTTGAGCGGTCCGTCCACGCCCGACAGCGGCACGATGCTTTGATACGGCTGCTGGCCCGGCTGCTTGTCGCGCGGGTCCAACGTAATCACGCAGCGGCCGTGGCCGCCTGCGTTGACCAGTTCGATCAGCGACGTGGCGTCGCCGATCGCGTCGCCCGCTTCGCCGGACAGCTTCGCGGTGGCGCGCATCGACAGATCGGAACTGCACTGCACCACCAGCATTCTGGCCGGGCCGTCGCCGAAAATCTGCATGATGAGCGTGCCGTCGAACTTCAGATTCGCCGACAGCAGCGCGCACGCGGCCATCATCTCGCCGAGAATCGTCCGCACGGGCGCCGGGTACTCGCGCCGCGTCAGCACTTCCTGCCACGTATTGCGCAGCGAAACGATCTCGCCGCGCACCGGCGCCGCGCTGAACATGAATTTTTGCAACTGGTCGCTCACAACTTTTCCTCGGTCGAATGACGCGGCCTAATGCCGCGCCGTGCGCGCCCGCGCTCCGGCTGTTTAGCCGATACGCACGAGCTGCGCCTTGAAATACTCGCGGCGTTCGGCATAGCTTGCCGTGCCGCGCTGCATATTGGCGATATCCGTCTCGCTCAGTTCGCGCACCACTTTGGCGGGCGCGCCGAGAATCAGCGAATTGTCGGGAAACACCTTGCCTTCCGTGACGATGGCGCCCGCTCCGACCAGACAGTTGCGGCCGATCACCGCGCCATTCAAGACCACCGCCTGAATTCCGATCAGCGAGCCTTCCTTGATCGTGCAGCCATGCAGCATGACCTGGTGGCCGACGGTCACGTTCGCCTCGATCTTCAGCGGAAAGCCGGGGTCGGTGTGCAGCACCGCGTTTTCCTGCACGTTGCTGCCCGCGCCGATGGTGATCGGCTCGTTGTCGCCGCGAATCGTCGCGCCGAACCACACGCTCGAATTTTCCCCGAGCGTCACGTTGCCGATGATGTTCGCCGAATCCGCGACGAACACGCTTTCGTGGATGGTCGGGGCGGCTTCGCCAAGCTTGTAAATCGTCACAGTGTCTCCTCTTGATCGGTCGCCATGCGCGGTGCGGCGGGCTGAAAGCTGCCTGAATCGGCGCGTGTCGCCAACGCAACGAGCGCGTCGGATGGTCGAATCGAGTATTGTAAACGGTTGTGTGATTCGGGTGCCTGGCGAGGCGGGCAGGGAAGTGCGAGGGTCACAGGCCGTGTCTTCCTGTTGTGCGCCACTGTTACGCGTGTCGCCGGTTGTGTCCGTGAGCCAGCGTTTTGGACCTCGCCTTGGATCCCGGATTTGGCTTTCCTTCGCTCCTTTCCGGGTCCCGCTGTCATCCTCTCCACCGCAGTCCAACTGCCGTTCCCTTTGCCGATCCGCTTGCCATGATTCGCGCCGCTCCGTCCGCTTCCTCCATGCCGCTCGCCTCCAACGCCGCGAACCGGGCTCGATGCGCACGCACGGCGGCGCTCGCCGCATTGCGCGAAACCGATCCAGTCGCGAAGACGGCCGCCACCCGTGCGCTGTACGCCGCCGTGCTCGACGGCAGCCTCGCATGCTCGCCGGACCTCGAACTCGAAGAGCCGGCGGGCCTGCCGGGCCGTCCGGAGCGGCCCGAACTGGTCGAGCCGCGCAAGCTGGGGCGACGCAGCATGCAATCGCCGCAAGGGCGCGCCGTTCTGCTGCACGCGCTCGCGCACATCGAATTCAACGCGATCAACCTCGCGCTCGACGCCGTGTGGCGCTTCGCGGGCATGCCCGCCGACTTCTACGCGGACTGGCTCAAGGTCGCCGCAGAGGAGGCGTATCACTTCTCGCTGCTCGTCGCGCGCCTCGCGGAATACGACCACGTTTACGGCGATTTCCCCGCGCACGATGGCCTGTGGGACATGTGCGAGCGCACGCGTGGCGACGTGCTGGCGCGCATGGCGCTGGTGCCGCGCACGCTGGAAGCGCGCGGCCTCGACGCCTCGCCGCCGATCCGCGCGCGGCTGCAACAAGCGGGCGATCAGGCGTCCGCGGCGATTCTCGACGTGATCCTGCGCGACGAAATCGGCCACGTACTGATCGGCAATCGCTGGTTCCGTTACTTGTGCGACCAGGGTGGCCTCGATCCGCACGCGACTTACACGCGTCTCGCCGACCAGTATCACGCACCGAAACTACGTGGCCCGTTCAATTTCGAGGCGCGCCGCGACGCAGGGTTCGATGAAGCGGAACTGGCCGCGCTGGCGGGCCTCGACGCTCCCGCGCCTGTTGCGCCCGCAGAGGACGACTGACGGAGCGACCCGTTCCCCAATCGGCAGACGCCGCGCCGGCTATCTCGCTATAATCGAACGACCATTCTTTTCCGGGTGCGCCGTTCATGACTCTCTCCCAATCCGAATTCATCGCCGTGCGCGGCATCCGTCTGCATGTGCGGCGCTGGGGCAGTCCGCGTGCGCCCATGCTGTTCATGCTGCACGGCTGGATGGACGTGGCGGCGTCCTTCCAGTTCGTCGTCGATGCGCTCGGCGGCGACTGGCAGGTGATCGCGCCGGACATGCGCGGCTTCGGCCTGTCCAACTGGCCGGTGGCGGAGCATGGCGGCGGCAACTACTGGATTCCGGACTATCTGGCCGATCTGGACGCATTGCTCGACCACTATGCGCCAACCGGCGAAGTGAATCTGGTCGGCCACAGCATGGGCGCGAACATCGCGTGCATCTATGCGGGCGTGCGGCCGGAGCGGGTGCGGCGCGTGATCGACCTCGAAGGCTTCGGCCTCGCACCGTCGCACCCGGCGCAAGCGCCTGGCCGGCTGCGTCACTGGCTCGACGAGTTGCGCGATCCGCCACATTTGAAGCGCTACGCGTCGCTCGACGAGGTCGCCGGGCGGCTGATCAAGACCAACCCGCGGCTCGATCCGCGGCGCGCGCGGTTTCTCGCGCAGCACTGGTCGAAGCCGGACGCCGAAGGGCGCTTCATGCTGCTCGCCGATCCGGCGCACAAGCTGCGCGGCCCGACGCTGTATCGCCTCGACGAAGTCATGGCCGTCTGGCGCAAGGTCAGTGCCAAAGTGCTGCACGTTGAAGCCGCCAACTCGCCAACGCTCGCGCAGATCGCCGGCGACATTCCGCTCGACGAGTTCAAGGCGCGCTTTCAGGCTTTCCCGGACTGGCGCGAGAAGATCATCGACGAAGCGGGGCACATGGTGCATCACGACCAGCCGGAGCAGGTGGCTGCGCTGATCGAAGGGTTTTGCGCGTAGACGCCTCCAAAAATCCGGGGGATGAGGCACGGCGGCGCGAGATAGCTCCGCGTTCACTTACTGCGTTGCAGTAAAATGAGCGCTGAACTTTTTCAAGACACTGATGAACGCCGACCTCCACTGCCACTCCACTGTCTCCGACGGCCAGTTCGCGCCGGCCGACGTCGCGCGCCGCGCGCACGCGGGCGGTGTGACGCTGTGGGCCTTGACCGACCACGACGAACTGGGCGGCCAGCAAGAGGCGCGCAGCGCGGCGGAAGCGCTCGGCATGGGCTACCTGAGCGGTGTGGAAATTTCGGTTACGTGGGCCTCGCGCACGGTGCATATCGTCGGGCTCGGCATCGATCCCACCAGTTCGGTTCTGATCGACGGTCTCGCGCGCACCCGCAACGGCCGCGCCGCGCGTGCCGAGGCGATCGGCGAACAGTTGGCCACGCTCGGCATTCCCGACGCCTACCAGGGCGCGCTCAAGTACGTGTCGAATCCGGACATGATTTCGCGCACGCATTTCGCGCGCTTCATGGTCGAAAACGGCTACGCCAGTTCCACGCAAGACGTGTTCACCCGTATTCTCGGCGACGGCAAGCCCGGCTATGTGCCGCATCGCTGGGCCAAACTGGCCGACGCGGTGGGCTGGATTCGGGCCGCGGGCGGCGAGGCGGTCATTGCGCACCCGGGCCGCTACGACTATTCGCCGGTCGAATTCGACGCGTTTTTCGCCGAATTCATCGATCTGGGCGGCAAGGCGATCGAGGTGGTGACGGGCAGTCATACGCCCGATCAATACCGCGAATATGCGGATGTCGCGCGCCGTTTCGGCTTCGAGGCGTCGCGCGGCTCCGATTTCCACGCACCCGGCGAAGGCCGCGTCGACCTCGGCACGCTGCCGCCGCTGCCTTCCGATCTCAAGCCCGTCTGGGAACGCTGGCTGTGATCGCGCGCCGTGCCGCGGCGGCACGATACGCGCGAAAGCCGGCCGCCCCTGGCGCGTGCTTTCGTCCGCTTGTTCGTCCGCTTCTCTGTCCGCTTCTCTGTCTGCTTCGCATCCGGTTTCCGTTCGCAGTCATCCGTAGCCATGGTTAGTCATCATGTCCCAATACTTTCGGCTTCATCCTGACAACCCGCAGCCGCGGCTCGTCAAGCAGGCCGTGCAGATCATCAACGATGGCGGCGTGGTCGCGTTGCCGACGGATTCGAGCTACGCGCTCGCCTGCCATCTCGACGACAAGAACGCGGTCGAACGCCTGCGGCGCATTCGCGGGCTCGACGAAAAGCAGTTGCTGTCGCTGCTGGTGCGCGACCTCTCGGAGCTGGCGAATTTCGCGATGGTCGACAACCGGCAGTACCGGCTGATCAAATCGGTGACGCCGGGTCCCTACGTGTTCGTCTTGCAGGCCACCAAGGAAGTGCCGCGGCGCCTGTCGCATCCGTCGCGCAAGACCATCGGCCTGCGGGTGCCCGAGCACGCGATCACGCTGGCGATTCTCGAGGAGCTCGGCCAGCCGCTGCTCGGCTCCACGCTGATCATGCCGGGCGAAACGCAGCCGCTGAACGACCCGGAGGACATTCGCGCGCGGCTGGAAAAACAACTGGATCTGGTAATCGACGGCGGCCCGTGCGTGTGCGAACCGTCCACGGTGATCGATCTGAGCGGCGCCGAACCGGTGCTGGTGCGAGCCGGGCGCGGTTCTCTCGCGCCATTCGGTCTCGAAGAAACGGCATGAACGAAAGCGGACAGACGCACGCAACCGCGTTGTTACAATAGCGAGATATGGATTCTTCCCTGATACAGACCATTGCGGTGTACGCGCTGCCGGTGATTTTCGCGATCACGCTGCACGAAGCCGCCCATGGTTACGTCGCGCGCTGGCTCGGCGACAATACCGCGTACGTGCTCGGCCGCGTCTCCATCAATCCGATGCGGCACATCGACCCGCTCGGCACGATCGCGATTCCCCTGCTGTTGTACTTTGCCACCAGTGGCGCCTTCATGTTCGGTTACGCGAAGCCCGTGCCGGTCGCCTTCGGCAACTTGCGCAATCCGCGCTGGGGCAGCCTGTGGGTGGCGGCGGCGGGTCCAGGATGCAATTTCGTGCAGGCGCTGATCTGGGGCCTGTTCGGCGTCGCGCTCGCGGTGCTGAGCGTCGAGGAGCCGTTTCTCACGCGCATGGCGGGCGCGGGCGTCGGCGTGAACCTCGTGCTCGGCGTGCTCAACCTGTTTCCGCTGCCGCCGCTCGACGGCGGCCGGGTGCTGATGGCGCTGTTGCCGCCGCGGCAATCGATCGCGCTGTCGCGCCTCGAGCCCTACGGTTTTTTCATCGTGATGGCGCTGGTGATGACGGGCACGCTGACGCGTTACTGGTTGAGCCCGCTCGTCACGATCGGCTACGCTGCGATTACCGCAATTCTGACTCCACTCGTTTCGCTTTTTTAAATAACCATGTTCCCAGACCGTATCTTCTCCGGCATGCGGCCCACCGGGTCACTGCACCTCGGCCACTATCACGGCGTGCTGAAAAACTGGGTGCGGCTGCAGTCCGAATACCCGTGTTTCTTCTGCGTGGTCGACTGGCACGCGCTGACGACGCACTACGAAACGCCCGAAGTGATCGAAAAGAACGTCTGGGACGTGCTGATCGACTGGCTCGCCTCCGGCATCGATCCGGCGCAGGCCACGCTGTTCATCCAGAGCAAGGTGCCCGAGCACGCGGAACTGGCGCTGCTGCTCGGCATGAGCACGCCGCTCGGCTGGCTCGAACGCGTGCCGACCTACAAGGAGCAGATGGAGAAGCTGAAGGACAAGGACCTGTCCACTTACGGCTTCCTCGGCTATCCGGTGCTGATGGCGGCGGACATTCTGCTGTACCGCGGCTCGCTCGTGCCGGTCGGTGAAGATCAGGTGCCGCACGTCGAAATGACGCGTGAAATCGCGCGCCGTTTCAACTACCTGTACGGCCGTGAGCCGGGCTTCGAGGAAAAGGCCAGCGAAGCGGCGAAGAAGCTCGGCGGCAAGCGCGCGAAGCTGTATCACGAGTTGCGCAATGCCTACCAGCAGGAAGGCGACGACGAAGCGCTCGAACAGGCGCGCGCGATGTTGCAGGAGTCGCAGAGTCTGTCGATGAACGACCGCGAGCGGCTGTTCGGCTACCTCGAAGGGTCGCGCAAGATCATCCTCGTCGAGCCGCAGGCCATGCTCACGGAGGCGTCGCGCATGCCGGGTCTCGACGGCCAGAAAATGTCGAAGTCATACGGCAATACGATCGGCCTGCGCGAAGACGCGGAAACGATCACGAAAAAAGTCCGCACCATGCCGACCGACCCGGCGCGCGTGCGCCGCACCGATCCGGGCGACCCGGACAAATGCCCGGTGTGGCAACTGCACCAGGTCTACACGGACGAAGCCACGCACGAGTGGGTGCAGAAGGGCTGCCGGACGGCCGGCATCGGTTGTCTCGAGTGCAAGCAGCCGGTGATCGAAGGCATCCTGCGCGAACAGCAGCCCATGCTCGAACGCGCGCAGAAGTACATGGACGATCCGTCGCTGTTGCGCGCGATCGTCGCCGACGGCTGCGACAAGGCCCGCAAGTTCGCCACCGAAACGATGCGCGACGTGCGGGAAGCGATGGGTCTGTCATACAACTGAGCGGCGGGTGCAAGCGATGAATACGCCGGCCGTCTCGCCGCCATCGCACGGAAACGGCGAGCCGTCGCAGTGGGTGCGCCATTGGGCGCACCTGGTCGCGGCGGGCGGCGCCGTGCTGGACGTGGCATCGGGAGCCGGGCGGCATGCGCGCTTTTTTGCGTCGCGGGGTCATCCGGTGACGGCAATCGACCGCGACGCAGTGGCGCTCGACACGATGCGCGACGAGCCGCTCATCACGACGTTCGCCGCCGACCTCGAGGGCGCCGCATGGCCTTTGTCGGACGACGCGAAGTTCGCCGCTGTCGTCGTGACGAACTACCTGCATCGGCCGCTTTTTCCGCAGCTTCTGAACTTGCTCGTGCCCGGCGGCGTACTGGTTTACGAGACCTTCGCGCAAGGAAACGAAAGCATCGGCAAGCCCTCTAATCCCGCGTTCCTGCTCGCGCCCGGAGAACTGCTCGATGTGGTCCGGGGCCGCCTGCGGGTGGTCGCGTTTCAAGATGGTTTTCTCGCGCAGCCGCGTCCGGCTTACGTCCAGCGGATTTGCGCAATTCTCGAAGCGGAGCGCTCAGTCGACACCGCGCAGGCGGCACCCCCGCCTTGTTACGAGTTGGCTGGCTAATCCGCTACAATCGCGGTTTACCTGATCAAATTCATGGCGTTTCATGACTAACGGCAACCAGAGCGGCAATACAGGCAGCAACGACGGGGTCCGGATTCGCGGCAGCATTCCCGCCATCATCACCCCCATGCTTGAAGACGGCAGCCTCGATCTGCCGGCGTTTCGCAAACTGATCGACTGGCATATCGCGGAGGGCACGAATGCGCTGGTCGTGGTCGGCACGAGCGGCGAATCGGCCACGCTATCGGTCGAGGAACACGTGCTGATGGTCAAGACGGCGGTCGAGCACACGGCGGGCCGGATTCCGGTGATCGCGGGCTCGGGCGGCAATTCCACCACCGAGGCGATCGAACTCACGCAGCAGGCGAGGGAAGTGGGCGCGGACGCCACGCTGCAAGTCGTGCCGTACTACAACAAGCCGACCCAGGAAGGCATCTATCGCCACTTCACGAAGATCGCGGAAACCGTCGATCTGCCGGTCATCCTGTACAACGTGCCCGGCCGCACCGTTGCGGACATGAGCAACGAAACCATCCTGCGTTGCGCGCAGGTGCCGGGCATCATTGGCGTGAAGGAAGCGACCGGCAACATCGATCGCGCCGCGCATCTGATCAAGTCGGCGCCCGCGCACTTCGGCATCTACAGCGGCGACGATCCCACCGCGATCGCGTTGATGCTGCTCGGCGGCCACGGCAATATTTCGGTCACCGCGAACGTCGCGCCGCGCGCGATGAGCGAACTGTGCAAGGCCGCGCTTGCCGCGGACGCCAGGACCGCCCGAGAGATTCATCTCAAACTCCTGTCGCTGCATAAGAACCTGTTCATCGAATCGAATCCGATTCCCGCGAAATGGGCGTTGCAGCAACTGGGTCGTGTGCAGGGCGGAATCCGCCTGCCGCTCACGCCGCTCGACGCGCAATACCACGAAGCGGTACGCGGCGCGCTGCGCGAAGCGGGCCTGCTGGGCTAAGCGGACCCACCGCGGCACCCATCAGCGCTAACGAAAGCCTGCCACCGGCATCCCCTTAACCGACGTCGATCCAGCCCACGTTCCCGGCACACAGAACCAGGCACCGCGTTCCAGCATCACGAAGGACCTCATGAAACGTTCCGCACTTTCCCTCCACGCAACCCGCATGGCGGCGCTGGCGCTTGCCCTCACGACGCTCGCCGGCTGTGACACGCTGAACGACTGGTTCGCTTCCGACCGCGTCAACTACAAGGGCGCGGGCAGCGCGCCGCCGCTCGCCGTTCCGGGCGACCTCACCACCACGCCGACCGATCAGCGCTATGTCGCGCCGCCCGCCAATCTGGCACTGGGCGGTGCCACGAAACGCGCGATCACCGCGGCGGGCAACGCCACCGAAGGGCAACCCACCGCGCAAGACCCGTTCGGCATGCACATCGAGCGCGACGGCGACCGCCGCTGGCTGGTGGTCGACGGCCGCTCGCCGGAACAACTGTGGTCGCAGTTGCAGGAGTTCTGGCAGGAAAACGGCTTCGCGCTGAAAACCGACGCGCCGGCCACCGGCATCCTGGTGACCGACTGGGCTGAAAATCGCGCCAATATTCCGGACGACTGGTTCCGCCGCACGGTGGGCAAGGTCATCGACTTCGCGTATTCGTCGGGCACCCGCGACAGCTTCCGCACGCTCGTGTCGCGCGGTGCGTCCGACACCACGGACATCTCGATCACGCATAGCGCGATGGAAGAAATGCTGACGGGCCAGGACAAGACGTCGTCTCGCTGGGAAGAGCGTCCGCGTGATCCGGCGCTGGAGGCGCTGTTCCTCACCAAGCTGATGCAGAAATTCGGCCTGACCGAAGCGCAATCGAAGCAACTGCTGACCGATGCGCGTCCGGCTACCGCGCCGGCCAAAATCGACAAGACCGCGGGCGCGTCGACGCTCGATCTGCAGGAATCGTTCGACCGTGCATGGCTGCGTGTGGGCCTTGCGCTCGACCGCACCAACTTCACCGTCGACAACCGCGACCGCGCAAAGGGGATCTACTACGTGCGTTACGCGGATTCGATGCAGGAACTGAAGAAGGAGGGGCTGTTCGGCAAGCTGTTCTACAGCGGCAGTTCGTCGAAGAAGCCGGGTCAGGAATTCCTCGTCAATGTGCGCTCCAAGGGCGACAGCGTGACGCAGGTCGCGGTGCTGGACGCGAACGGACAAGTGGACAACTCGTCCGACGCGCAACGCATCGTGACGCTGCTGCACGCGCAACTGAATTAAGCGGGCCGTGAGGTTCGCGAGTCTTGGCAGCGGCAGTGAAGGGAATGCGTTGCTGGTCGAAGCGCGCAGCGGCGCCACAACCACGCGCGTGTTGCTCGACTGCGGCTTCTCGGCCAAGGAAGTCGAGCGGCGTTTGGCGCGGCTCGGCGCGAGCGCTGAGGCCCTCGACGCCATTCTCATCACGCACGAACACAGCGACCACATCGGCAGCGCGCTGACACTGGCGCGCAAGTGGTCGATTCCGCTGTACATGAGCTGGGGCACCGCCCGCGCAGTGGGCGCGGACGAAGCCGATGTCGACCTGCAGGTGCTGTGGGGCGACGAGGCGGTGGCAATCGGCGACCTCGGGATCCTCCCTTACACCGTTCCGCACGACGCCCGGGAGCCGCTGCAATATGTGTTCTCGAACGGCGCCAGCCGGCTCGGCGTGCTGACCGATGTCGGCACTTCGACGCCGCATATCAGTTCGGTGCTGAGCGGCTGCGACGCGCTAGTGCTCGAGTGTAATCACGATCTGCGAATGCTGGCGGGCAGCCGCTATCCGCAATCGCTGAAGGCGCGAATCGGCGGCAATCACGGGCATTTGAACAACGACGCGGCGGCGGAGATTCTGGCGTCGCTCGACCGGTCGCGCTTGCGTCACCTGGTAGCCGCGCATCTGAGCCAGCAAAACAACTTGCCGGAACTGGCACAAGCCGCGATGGCGGGTGTGCTGGGCTCGGAGCCCGCCGAAGTGGTGGTGGCTTCGCAGGACGAAGGCTTTGCGTGGCTGAGTCTGTGACGCGCATCTGAGCCGCGTGCGGACGCTGCATTGAAAAAGCCCATAACGATCGCTCGTTATGGGCTTTTTTCCAAGGCGGGCGTTTTGGGCGCCGCGCCTCGAATCATCTTTAGTTGCGGTTGCCGCCGAAAATACCAAGCAGCGCCAGCAGGTTGACGAACACGTTGTAAAGATCCAGGTAGATCGCGAGCGCAGCGGTGATGTAGTTCGTTTCACCACCGTTCACGACGCGCTGCACGTCGAACAGCATGTAGGCCGAGAAGATCACGATGGCCATGACCGAAACCGTCAGCATCAAGGCCGGCAGATGCAGGAACACGTTCGCGACCGAAGCGAGCAGCAGCACGATCACGCCCATGAAGAGCCACTTGCCGAGACCCGAGAAGTCGCGCTTGCTGACCGTGGCGATCGTTGCCATCGAGGCAAAGATCACACCAGTGCCACCAAAGGCGAGCATGATCAGCGACGGCCCATTCGAGAAACCGAGCACGAAGCCGAGGATGCGCGACAGCATCAGGCCCATGAAGAACGTGAAGCCGAGCAGCACAAAGACGCCGACAGCGCTGTCTTTGGTCTTCTCGATGGCGAACATGAAGCCGAAGGCGATCGCGAAGAACGCCAGCATGCTCATGGCGGGGCTGGTGGCGGCGAACAGCGAGAAACCGGTAGCGAGGCCAACCCACGCGCCCAGCACTGTCGGAATCATGGACAGCGCCAGCAGCCAGTAGGTGTTCCGTAGCACGCGGTTACGCGTTTCGACTGTGCTGACCGCGCCAGTGCGGCCAAAGCTATACGGATGTTCGTTCATGGTCTCTCCTTACGTCAGAAGCGTGTTGCGTAGTGGTTGTACAGCGGGTGTACCGAATCGTGCAGTGCCTGCCGGATTTTGCCGCCGGTCGCGCGGTGTTCATTCCTAAGATTGGCGCGGTGGCGAGGAGTTTCAATGGCCTCGAAATCTCCAACAAGGCCTACGCTATCAGCATTCCGGAACTCCTGCTTGAAGCCTTTCAATGCTGTAAGGGTTCAATCGCAATCATACATGGGAACATGCTACAATAGCGGATTCATTTGAATCTGTAACCTCTTAATTTTTTGGAGTTTTTATGGCGATCGAACGCACTTTGTCGATTATCAAGCCGGACGCAGTGGCCAAGAACGTGATCGGCCAGATCTACAGCCGTTTCGAAAACGCAGGCCTGAAGATCGTGGCTTCGCGCATGGTCCACCTGTCGCGCGCCGACGCGGAGAAGTTCTACGCTGTGCACGCCGCACGCCCGTTCTTCAAGGATCTGGTCGAGTTCATGATCTCGGGTCCGGTGGTCGTGCAAGTGTTGGAAGGCGAAAACGCCGTCCTGAAGCATCGTGATCTGATGGGCGCGACCGACCCGAAGAAGGCGGAAAAGGGCACGATCCGTGCTGACTTCGCCGACAGCATCGACGCTAACGCGGTGCACGGTTCGGACGCCGCTGAAACGGCTGCGGTCGAGATCGCGTTCTTCTTCCCGCAAGTGAACGTCTATTCGCGTTGATGCAGATTTGCGCCGTGCGATCCGTGCAGCCGGTCTGGATTAATCGCACGAATCGCCTGGCAAAGTAGTAAGGTAAAAGCAGCAGGAATGGGCGCGAACGGCATTGCGTTCATGCAGCTTGTTGCATGAACGCAGTCTCGCACTGAAATGGCAGGATTCGACATGACGAGCAGTCCCACCGTCAACCTTCTCGACCTAGACGCCCAAGGGCTTGTCGCCTATTGCGACAGTCTGGGCGAGAAGCCGTTTCGCGCCAAACAATTGCAGCGCTGGATTCACCAGTACAACGCAGCCGATTTCGACGGCATGACCGATCTGGCGAAGTCCTTGCGCGAAAAGCTCAAGGGGCGCGCCACGATCTCGATGCCGGGCATCGTCAGCGACCACATTTCGACCGACGGCACACGCAAGTGGCTGATCGACGTCGGCAACAGCAATGCGGTCGAAACCGTTTTCATCCCCGAGGAAACGCGCGGTACGCTGTGCGTGTCGTCGCAAGCGGGGTGCGCGGTCAATTGCCGTTTCTGTTCGACCGGCAAACAGGGGTTCTCCCGCAATCTCACCACCGGCGAAATCATCGGCCAGTTGCGCATGGCTGAATTTGCGCTGCGCGCGTCGCGCGGCACGGCAGGCGGCCGGGCCACGGGCGGCGACGGCAAGGGCGAGCGCGTCGTCACGAACGTCGTGATGATGGGCATGGGCGAGCCGTTGCTCAATTACGACGCGGTGGTGCCCGCCATGCGCCTGATGCTCGACGACAACGCATACGGCCTGTCGCGTCGGCGCGTCACGTTGTCGACCTCGGGCGTGGTGCCGATGATGGACCGTCTCGGCGCCGATCTGCCGGTCGCGCTCGCGGTCTCGCTGCATGCGCCTAGCGATCCGCTGCGCGACATGCTGGTGCCGCTCAACAAGAAGTATCCGCTGCGCGAACTGATGGCGGCTTGCCAGCGCTATCTGAAAGTCGCGCCGCGCGATTTCATTACGTTTGAATATTGCATGCTCGACGGCGTGAACGACAGCGAGGCGCAAGCACGCGAACTGCTGGCCGTGACGCGCGACGTGCCGTGCAAATTCAACCTGATTCCGTTCAATCCGTTCCCGGAGTCGGGCCTCATCCGCTCGAAGCCGGAACAGATCAAGCGGTTTGCACAAGTGTTGATGGACGCGGG
This sequence comes from Paraburkholderia sp. DD10, assembly GCF_049177125.1. Classification (NCBI taxonomy): domain Bacteria; kingdom Pseudomonadati; phylum Pseudomonadota; class Betaproteobacteria; order Burkholderiales; family Burkholderiaceae; genus Paraburkholderia; species Paraburkholderia sp. DD10. The sequence goes on from NZ_CP185393.1 coordinate 690,172, forward strand.
CGTCGTCACCACGGTGCGTAAGACACGCGGCGATGATATCGACGCTGCCTGCGGTCAGTTGGCCGGTGCGGTGAAAGATCGCACGCGTCTTGCTGAGCGCACCGGGAAGGCAGCAAAGGTCATCGAGGTTCGCGCCGTGTAATCGTGTCGGCGGGCAGGGCGCCGGCGCTCAGTGGAAAGTTCCACGAGTGCGCGAAAGTCCTGATCGTCAGTCACGGTTGAAAAGAAAGTTTGCAGAAGCGATCGGAAGCGGCACATGGGGCCGCACATTTTGTTATAAACGGTCTGCGATTCGGGCGAGAGGCTTTAGCCCGTCCGGGCGCACAAGTGAAAAAGAATCGACGCTAAAGGATTTGGGATGAGTGAGCCGCAGCACCCGCAGCCGCACGACACAGACATGAACGAAGCCCATCCGGCGCCGGTCGCTCGGACGGTGGCACAGCCTGCGGTGCAACCGGGCCTGGATTCGTTGGCGGCGGTGGGCGCGCGCTTGACCCAGTTGCGCGAATCGAAAGGCTGGACGATCGAAGATGTATCGGCGCGTCTGAAAGTGTCCGCTGCCAAACTGCGCGCGCTCGAATCGGGTGACATCAGCCATCTGCCGGATACGACCTTCGCGCTCGGCGTGGTGCGCAGCTACGCGAAGATGCTCGGCGCCGATCCCACGCCATTTACGCAGGTTTTGCGCCGCGAGAAAGGCGTGCCTGCGCCGGATCTGTCGATGCCGGCGTCGTCTGGCAAGGATTTGCCGCGCGGCCGGGTGTCGTTATCGCTCGGCGGTGGCGGGCAAAAGAGCCGCTCGTGGCTGTGGGGCGTGGCGGCGGTGGTCGTCGCGGTGATTGCGCTCGCCATGTGGCATACCAATGGGGGCGATTCGTCGGCGTGGCTCGCGCGCTTGAAGGCCAGCGCGAACGGCGCCGCCGGTGGCGTGACCGGTGCATCGGGCGCGGTGGCGCAAGGCCAGCCGGCGGGTTCGGAGGCAACGGCGGAAGAGCCTGCAGTCGCGCCGCAAACGCAGGTCGCGGCGGAGAGCGCTGCGTCGGCCACGCCGATGCCCGCGCCGCTGACAACCGGCACGACGGCGTCTTCCGTGCCGCCCGTTACGGCAACAGCGGCGCCGCCAAAGGTGGCTTCGCAGGCTCAAGCGGCGGTTGCGCCGAGCGCAAGCGCACCGGCCGCGGCCGTCGCGAGCGCGTCGATGGCAGCGGCGGTGCCTGCGGGCGCTGCGCTAGTCGCGCTGCGCGTGACGCAAGACAGTTGGTTCAGCGTGCGCGGCCAGGATGGCAAGGAAGTATTCTCTGGCATCGTGCGTGCGGGCGACAGGAAGGAAGTGACGGGCGTGCCCCCTTTCAAGGTCACGGTCGGCAACAAGGCGGGTCTTGAGTCGTTGACACTCGACGGTCAGCCGGTCGATCCGTCGAAGTACGCGGCGGCCAAGGGAAATGTGGCGCGTTTCGCGCTGCCTTGACAGATACGGTATACGCCGCGGCCAACAGGCCTGCGGCGCTTTTTCAATTCAGGCGCGACGTCTTTTGCGTGGCGCATGCGGCGTAAATGGGTCTTTCGATGCAATCCGAAGCTCAATCCCAATCCAGTAGCAAGATAGTTTCGAACGAGCCGGTGTTCGGCGGCCAGGCGGCGCGGCGCAAGTCGCACGCGGTGGACGTCCGTTGGGGCGGCCAGCTCGTCACGATCGGCGGCGATGCGCCGGTGCGTATCCAGTCGATGACCAATACGGACACCGCTGACGCTATCGGCACCGCGATCCAGATCAAGGAGCTGGCGCAAGCCGGTTCCGAACTGGTGCGCATCACCGTGAACACGCCGGAAGCAGCTGCGGCCGTGCCGGCCGTGCGCGAGCAGCTCGACCGCATGGGCGTGTCCGTGCCGCTCGTCGGCGATTTTCACTACAACGGTCATTTGCTGCTGCGCGATTACCCGGCGTGCGCGGAGTCGCTGTCGAAATACCGTATCAATCCGGGCAACGTCGGTCACGGCGCGAAACGCGATACGCAGTTCGCGCAGATGATCGAAGCGGCGGTGAAGTACGACAAGCCGGTGCGTATCGGCGTCAACTGGGGCAGTCTCGATCAGGACCTGCTCGCGAAGATGATGGACGAAAACGCCGCGCGCTCCACGCCGTGGGAAGCGCAGAGCGTGATGTACGAAGCGCTGATCCAGTCGGCGATCGGTTCCGCCGAGCGCGCGGTCGAACTCGGTCTCGCGCGCAACAAGATCATTCTGTCGTGCAAGGTCAGCGGCGTGCAGGATCTGATCGCCGTGTACCGCGAACTCGCGCGCCGTTGCGAATTCGCACTGCATCTCGGCCTGACCGAAGCGGGCATGGGTTCGAAAGGCATCGTGGCGTCGACGGCGGCGTTGTCCGTGTTGCTGCAGCAAGGCATCGGCGACACGATCCGCATTTCGCTGACGCCTGAACCGGGCGCGTCGCGCACGGGCGAAGTGATCGTCGGCCAGGAAATTTTGCAGACAATGGGACTGCGTTCGTTCACGCCGATGGTGATCGCGTGCCCCGGTTGCGGCCGGACCACGAGCACGCTGTTCCAGGAATTGGCGTCGCAAATCCAGACGTATCTGCGCACGCAGATGCCGGTGTGGCGCGACCAATATCCTGGCGTCGAAAAGATGCACGTCGCGGTGATGGGCTGCATCGTCAACGGACCGGGCGAATCGAAGCAGGCGAACATCGGCATCAGTTTGCCGGGGTCGGGCGAAAATCCGGCCGCGCCGGTGTTCATCGACGGCGAGAAGGTCAAGACGCTGCGCGGCGAGAACATCGCGCAAGAATTCCAGCAAATCGTGAGTGACTACGTCGAGCGCCGCTACGGTCGTGTCGAAGCAGGTCGCGCCGAAGCACTCAATTAAACATCGTCGAACGAATACAGATGACTGAACAGAAGAAAAAGCTCGACAAGCTGTCGGGCGTGAAGGGTATGAACGACATCCTTCCGCAGGAAGCCGGGCTGTGGGAATTTTTCGAAACGACCGTCAAATCGTTGCTGCGTTCGTACGGATATCAGAATATCCGTACCCCGATCATCGAGCATACGCAGTTGTTCAAGCGCGGTATCGGTGAAGTGACCGACATCGTCGAAAAGGAGATGTACAGCTTTACCGACGCATTGAACGGCGAAAATCTGACAATGCGCCCGGAGAACACCGCGGCGGTCGTACGCGCGGCGATCGAACACAACATGCTGTACGACGGGCCGAAGCGTCTGTGGTACATCGGCCCGATGTTCCGTCACGAGCGTCCGCAGCGCGGCCGCTATCGCCAGTTCCACCAGGTAGGCGTGGAAGCCTTGGGCTTTGCCGGTCCGGACGCCGACGCCGAAATCATCATGATGTGCCAACGCCTGTGGGACGACCTCGGCCTGATGGGCATCAAGCTCGAAATCAATTCGCTGGGTCTCGCCGAAGAACGCGCCGCACATCGCGTTGAATTGATCGCGTACCTCGAAAAGCACATGAACGTGCTGGACGAAGACGCGAAGCGCCGTCTCTATACGAACCCGCTGCGCGTGCTGGACACGAAGAATCCGGCCCTGCAGGAAGTCGCTCGGAACGCGCCGAAGCTGATCGATTTTCTCGGCGAGGAATCGCGCGCGCACTTCGAAGGTCTGCAGCGCATTCTGAAGGCGAACAACATTCCGTTCACGATCAATCCGCGTCTCGTGCGCGGTCTCGATTATTACAATCTGACCGTGTTCGAATGGGTCACCGACAAACTCGGCGCACAAGGCACCGTGGCGGCGGGCGGCCGTTATGATCCGCTGATCGAACAGCTCGGCGGCAAGGCGACGGCCGCGTGCGGCTGGGCGATGGGTATCGAGCGCATTCTCGAATTGCTGAAGGAAGAAGACCTCGTGCCGGAAGACGAAGGTTGCGACGTGTACGTGGTCCATCAGGGCGACGCGGCACGCGAGCAGGCCTTCATCATCGCCGAGCGTCTGCGCGATACGGGTCTCGACGTGATCCTGCATTGCAGCGCCGACGGTCAAACGGCCAGCTTCAAATCGCAGATGAAGCGTGCCGACGCGAGCGGCGCGGCCTTCGCTGTAGTGCTCGGCGAAGACGAGATCGCCAACGGCACGGTCGGCGTGAAACCGCTGCGCGATACCAATGCTAGCGGCGGTAAAAACGAGCAACATAACGTGCCGGCCGAAGACTTGACCGAATTTCTAATCAATGCGATGGTTGCAACCGCCGAAGACGGCGACGACTGATCGCGATGTCGTTGGGCCCTGGCTCGACACGCACACGTTTCAAGAAAGAGGAAATCGCCGGGCGATGAGTTACCACGACGAACAAGAATCGATTGAAGGTCTGAAAGCATGGTGGGCGCAGTGGGGCAATGCAACCACCTGGATCGTGCTGGTGGCGCTGGTTGCCGCAGCCGGCTGGAACGGCTGGAATTTCTGGCAGCGGCGCCAGGCGGCGGAAGCAGCGGTGCTGTATGACCAGGTGCAGCAAGCCGTGGCGTCGGGCGACAAGGCGAAGATCACGCGCGTCGCCGCCGACATGGAAGACAAGTTCAGCCGCACCGCGTATGCGCAGATGACCGCGCTGGGCGCCGCCAAGGCGCTGTACGCAGCGGGCGACCAGGCGGCTGCGAAAGCGCAACTGCAATGGGTAGTCGATCATGCGAAGGACGAGGAGTTCAAGCAGATCGCCAAGCTGCGTCTCGCTTCGCTCCTGCTCGACGAGAAGGCTTACGACCAGGGTCTCGCGTTGCTCGCCGAACCGCAGTCCGACGCCTTCAAGGGCATCGTGGCGAACGGCCGCGGTGACCTGCTCGCGGCGCAAGGCAAGCGCGACGATGCGCGTGCCGCCTACAAGCTCGCGCTCGACTCGTTGTCGAAAACCGATAGCTCGGCACGTCAGTTGATTCAGTTCAAGCTGGACGCGCTGGGCGGCTGAACGCCGCGTGCAGCGCGCCGCATGCAACGACCAACCGGTCTCCTTTAATTAATCTCCTGAATGCTTCGTCCACCGATGAATCTGCTGAAACGTTACGCTGTGCCCGTTGTCTGTGCGATGACCGTTCTCGTCATGGCGGCTTGCTCATCCACGAAAGACGAGCGCCGCGAGCCGACGCCGCTCACCGAGTTCAAACCCGTGCTCGACGTGCAGCAAGTCTGGAAGACGAGCGTCGGCAAGGCGGGCCGTTACCTGTTCTCGCCGGTCGGGGTGGGCGGTGCGGTGTACGCGGCGGGCGCCAACGGCTCCGTGGCGAAGATCGACGCGCAAACCGGTAAGGACATCTGGCGCGTCAAGCTGCGCGACGATCTCTCGGCGGGTGTGGGCAGCGACGGCACGCTCACCGCGGTGGGCGGACTCAAGGGCGATGTCTACGTGCTCGGCGCGGACGGCAAGCAATTGTGGACCGCGAAGGCGCCGGGCGAAATCATCTCGCCGCCGCTCGTCGGCAATGGGCTCGTCGTCGTGCGCACGGTCGACGGGCAGATCGTCGCGTTCAACGCGCAAACCGGCGAACAGAAGTGGAATTACCGCAACCGCGCGGTGCCGCTCAATCTGCGCGTGTCGTCGGGCATGACCTTCGCGGGCGACGCAGCCGTGCTGGCCGGTTTCCCCGGCGGCGCTTTCGCCGCGATCAACCTGCAGTCGGGCGACAATTACTGGCAGACGCCGGTGTCGTATCCGAAGGGTGTGACGGAGGTCGAGCGTATCAATGACGTGACCGGTCCGCCCACGCTGGTCGGTTCGCAAACTTGCGCGGTGACCTTTCAAGGCCAGATCGGCTGCTTCGACGCGAACTCGGGCCGCGCGGTGTGGGAAAAGGCGTTCTCGAGCACGAGCGGCCTGGCGCAGGATGACCGCGCCGTGGTCGCGCCCGACGACTGGTCGGTGGTGTCGGCGTTCGACGTCAACAACGGCAACCCGCTGTGGAAGAACGACAAGCTGAAAAACCGCGACCTTGGCGTGCCTTTCCTGTTGGGCCATGCGGCGGTGATGGGCGACTACCAGGGCTACGTGCACTTCCTGTCGCGCGACGACGGCACACTCGTGGCGCGTGCGAAGACCGACGGCAGTCGAATTACCGCCGCGCCGGTACTGGCCGGCGAAACGCTGGTGGTGCAGACGCACGACGGCGATCTGTACGGCTACCGTCCGCGCTGATCGCACAGGTTCGGCGTCAAGCGTGCGGGCCGGCTTTGCCGGCCGCACGCGTTTTTAGTGTGTAGCGGAGTCAGTAAAAAATATTCCGCCGGACTGGCTGGTCCGGCAAGTCGGATGAGAACGGCCTACTGGCCATCGGTGGCTGCTTGCGGCGCCACTTTCGGCGCGATCTTCGTCAATCGGTAGAGAATCGTATTCGAACCGACATGCGAGCCGCCGAGCAGGAAAGACTGAACCTGGCGGCCTGATTGGCGCTGCCCATACAGCCAAACCCCCGTCCACCCGGGTGCGCATATTGAGAGCGCAGCCGGAGCTGGTCGAATTCGTGATAATTTTCGTCAAACGCTGCCGTGTAGCGGCCGCATGGCGTCGCTACGCGGGCGGTCGATTTCGATCCCGCGTTTCACCGTGAACAACATCTGATGAAACCCGTTATTGCCCTGGTTGGGCGCCCCAATGTGGGGAAATCCACGCTGTTCAACCGTCTCACGCGCACGCGCGATGCACTGGTTGCCGACCTGCCCGGTCTCACTCGCGATCGCCATTACGGCGAAGGGCGCGCCGGCGATCGGCCGTATCTGGTCGTCGATACCGGCGGCTTCGAGCCGGTCGCGAAAGACGGCATCCTGCACGAGATGGCGCGTCAAACGCGTCAGGCGGTCGAGGAATCGGACGTCGTGGTGTTCATCGTCGACGGCCGCAACGGTCTCGCGCCACAAGACAAATCGATCGCCGACTATCTGCGTAAGACCGGCCGGCCGATTTTCCTCGTCGTCAACAAGGCGGAGGGGATGAAGTACAGCACCGTCGCCGCCGACTTCTACGAACTCGGTCTCGGCGACCCGCGCGCGATTTCCGCCGCGCACGGCGACGGCGTGACGGAAATGATCAACGAGGCGCTCGGCGTCGCGTACGCCGGCCAGCCGGAAGAGGGCGACGAAGAGAAGGCGGCGCGCGGCGTGAAGATCGCAATCGTCGGCCGGCCGAACGTCGGCAAGTCGACCTTGATCAACGCGCTGGTTGGCGAGGAACGCGTGATCGCGTTCGACATGCCGGGCACCACGCGCGATTCGATCTACGTTGATTTCGAACGGCAGGGCAAGCCGTACACGCTGATCGACACGGCCGGTTTGCGTCGCCGCGGCAAGGTGTTCGAAGCGATCGAGAAATTTTCGGTGGTGAAAACGCTGCAGTCGATCTCGGACGCCAACGTCGTGATCCTGTTGCTCGACGCTCGCCAGGATATCTCGGAGCAGGACGCGCACATCGCCGGCTTCGTGGTGGAGCAGGGCCGCGCGCTGGTGGTGGGCGTGAACAAGTGGGACGGTCTCGATCCGCATGTGCGCGACCGCACCAAGGCGGACCTCGAGCGCAAACTAAAATTTCTCGACTTCGCCAAGTTCCATTTCATTTCCGCCGCGGAGAAAACCGGAATCGGCCCGCTGATGCGTTCGGTCGACGACGCCTACGCCGCTGCGATGGCCAAGCTGCCGACGCCGAAGCTCACGCGCGCGCTGATCGATGCAGTCGAATTCCAGCAGCCGCGCCGGCGCGGTCCGGTGCGTCCGAAATTACGTTATGCGCACCAGGGTGGGCAGAATCCGCCGATCATCGTGATTCATGGCAATGCACTCGATGCGATCACCGACACGTACAAACGCTACCTCGAAAACCGCTTCCGCGAAACTTTCAAGCTGACCGGGACTCCATTGCGAATAGAGTTCAGATCATCGACGAACCCTTACGCGGACAAAGGCTGAAACCCGCGTGCATGCTGGCTTTGGCCGCATGGCCAGGTCCCTCGCGCAAAAACGAAAATCGGCTATAGTGTAGCGGTTGACGGCGGATCTCTTTTTCCTTCGTCGTCAATTCAGTCAACCTGCAAAAAAACACGGAGTTTGCTATGAGCAACAAAGGGCAATTGTTACAAGACCCGTTTTTGAACGCACTGCGTAAAGAGCATGTGCCGGTGTCGATCTACTTGGTCAACGGCATCAAGCTTCAAGGGAACATCGAATCGTTCGACCAGTACGTCGTGTTGCTCAGGAATACGGTCACCCAGATGGTCTACAAGCACGCAATTTCTACTGTCGTGCCTGCCCGTCCGGTGAACTTCCACCCGGATTCCGAACAGTCCTAACCCCCGTCGCGGCCGGCGTAGCGTCGCCCGTTGGCGATTACTCCCGGCCGCCTCATTTTGATACCCTCCAATTTGATCAATGCAGCGCTTGTCGGCATCGACTTCGGTAAGATCGATTTCGAAGCCAGTCTCGAAGAACTCAGCCTGCTCGCGCAAAGCGCGGGCGCGAATCCCCTAGTCACCCTCACCGGGCGCCGGGCCAGTCCCGACGCCAAGATGTTCGTCGGCAGCGGCAAGGCCGAGGAACTGCGTCTCGCGTGTGAGGCGAACGACATCGAACTCGTCATTTTCAATCACGCTCTGGCACCTGCGCAGCAGCGCAATCTGGAGCAGGCGCTTAACCGGCGCGTGGTCGATCGCACGAGTCTCATCCTCGACATTTTCGCGCAACGCGCGCGCAGCCACGAAGGCAAGTTGCAGGTGGAACTCGCGCAACTGCAGTACCTGTCGACTCGGCTGATCCGCGCGTGGACTCACCTCGAACGTCAGAAAGGCGGTATCGGTTTGCGCGGCCCCGGCGAGACGCAGCTCGAAACCGATCGCCGCTTGATCGGCGAGCGCATCAAGGCGCTCAAGACGCGGCTCGAAAAATTGCGCCGTCAGCACGGCACGCAGCGCCGCCAGCGCTCGCGCAACCAGACCATGTCGGTCTCGCTGGTCGGCTACACGAACGCGGGCAAATCCACGCTGTTCAATGCGCTGACCAAAGCCCAGGCGTATGCCGCCGACCAACTGTTCGCCACGCTGGATACCACGTCGCGGCGTGTCTATCTCGGCGATGAAGCGGGACAGGTGGTGGTGTCCGATACGGTCGGCTTCATCCGCGAATTGCCTCACCAACTGGTGGCCGCGTTCCGCGCCACGCTCGAGGAAACCATTCACGCCGACTTGCTGCTGCACGTGGTCGACGCATCGAGCGCGGTGCGCCTCGACCAGATCGACCAGGTGAACGAGGTATTGCACGCAATCGGTGCGGACACCATCCGGCAAGTGCTGGTGTTCAACAAGATCGACTCGGTGCCGGAGTTGGCGGCCCGTGGCGAGGCGGTCGAGCGCGACGAGTATGGTAATATTTCGCGCGTCTTTTTGAGCGCGCGCACGGGGCAAGGTCTGGATACATTGCGCGCAGCCATCGCCGAAATCGCTACTGCCGAACCTCTTCCAGATCTTCCCGACGCCCAGGTCGATCTGTCGGAAGAAGACCGGTCGGCAGCACCGCGCGACGACCGCAAGGTCCCAGAACTCGGGCACTGACCCGTTCCAATTGCATTGACCCGCTGTCTACTCTGGTGAACGAACACAGGTGAACGATTACAACGAGCGGAGTATCTGGCTGCGCATGCGCGCCATGCTTTCACTGAACGATCCGCGCTGGGGCCGGGGCGACGGTAACGGCAATGGCGAGCGCCAACGGCCCAATGAACCCAGGCGTCCGCAGAATGGCAAGGACGGTGAAGGCCCGCCCGATCTCGACGAGATGTGGCGCGATTTCAACCGCCGTTTGAGCCGCATGTTCGGCCGCAAGGGCGGCGGTGCGGGCGGTGGCCGTTCCGACAACGGACGTGGCGCGCGCATCGGCGTCGGTATCGTGATCGGCGTGCTGATTGCGATCTATCTGGGCAGCGGCGTATTCGTCGTGCAGGACGGCCAGGCCGCCGTCGTGATGCAGTTCGGCAAATATCGCTATACCGCGGGCCAGGGCGTGCATTGGCGTCTGCCGTATCCGTTCGAGGCGCATGATCTCGTCAATATCGGCCAGATCCGCCAGGTGGAAGTGGGCCGCAACAACGTCGTGCGTCTCGCGAACGTGAAGGATGCGTCCATGCTCACGCATGACGCGGACATCGTGGACGTGCGCTTCGCCGTCCAGTATCAGGTGAAGAAGCCAACCGACTATCTGTTTCGCAGCGCCGATCCGGACCAGAGCGTGATGCAGGCCGCGCAGGCGGCGGTGCGCGGCATTGTCGGATCGCGAAGCACCAACGATATTCTCTATCAGGATCGCGAAGCGATCCGCCAGCAACTGGTGGCCGCGATCCAGCGATCCCTGGATGAATACCAGTCCGGCCTCGCCGTCACCGGTGTGACGATCCAGGGCGTGCAGGCGCCGGATCAGGTGCAGGCGGCTTTCGACGACGCCGCCAAAGTCCGCCAGGAAAACGAGCGTGCGAAGCGCGAAGCAGAGGCTTATGCCGCGGATCTCCTGCCGCGCGCGCAGGCGGACGTGGCCCGCCAGATCGACGAAGCGAAAGCGTATAGCGACAAGACAGTGGCCCAGGCCCAGGGCGACGCCGAGCGCTTCAAGCAGGTCTACGCGCAGTACTCGAAAGCGCCCGCGGTGATTCGCGAGCGCATGTACCTGGAAACCATGCAGCAAATCTATTCGAATACGACCAAGGTATTTGTGGACAGCAAGAGCGGCAACAACGTGTTGTATCTGCCGCTCGACAAGCTGGTCGAGCAGACCCGTCAGCGCGTTGCCGACGCCGCAGCCGCATCGGGCGCCACCGCCACGCCGCCAGCGCCGGGTAGTGCCGCCGCACCATCCACCGCCGCTTCCGCGCCCGCCGCGGTTGCGACGCCGGCGAGCCAGGCCGGGGCCGGCAGCGATCCATTGCGTTCACGCGACTCCTTCCGCAGCCGTACGCGCGAAGACGACGTTCAATAAGGAGCGCACCACATGAACAAGATTATTGCGCTCGTGGTTGCGGTCGTGATCGTGCTGCTCGCCGCTTCGTCGATGGTGTTCGTTGTCGATCAGCGGCATATGGCGGTGTTGTCGTCGCGTGGCGACAGCGCGCCCACGTTGCTCGGACCGGGGCTGCACGTCAAACTGCCGCCGCCGCTGCAAACGCTCACGCTGGTCGATAACCGCGTCCAGTCGCTCGATGCGCCGGACGAAGACCGCTTCGTCACGTCGGACAAAACCGATCTGCTGGCCAATCCGGTCGTCAAATACCGCGTGACCGATCCGCTGAAGCTGATCGCCGAAACGAAGGGCGACGTGCAGAGCTTGCCGGACCGGCTCGCGCTGGTGTCGCGCAGCGCGCTCGGCGATGCTTTCGCCAAATACACCCTCGCCGAGGCGCTGGCCAAACAGCGGGCCGTTGCCGACGAAGCACGCGGCGCGATGGAAAAGGCCGCGGCATCGCTCGGCGTCTCGGTGATCGACGTGCAGCTGACGCGCGTCGATTTCCCGGCGTCGATGGCCGACGCGGTCTACAAGCGGATGATCGCCGCGCGCCAGGAGCTTGCCGCCGACGAACGTACGAAGGGCGCCGCCGAGGCCGGCCAGATCAAGGCCGATGCAATCGTCAAGCAGCAGGCGATTCTTGCGGACGGCTACCGTCAGGCGCAGACGATCAAGGGCGAGGGCGATGCGAAGGCGGCTGAAATCGCCGCCGCCGCGTACGGCAGCGACCCGCAGTTCTACCAGTTCTATCAAAGCATGCAGGCATACCGGAACACCTTCAAGCCAGGCGACGTGATCGTGGTCGACCCGAGCAGCGAGTTCTTCCGCTTCATGCGTGGCCCGACCGGCGCCGCGGCCCCGGACGCTTCCGCGGCTGCGCGCAAACCCTGATAACCGGAACGCCGCGGCATCCGCATCGCGGCCTTTTCATTCGCATGGATATAGCCGGCTCGTTACTGCTCGCGATCGCATTGATGCTGATTATCGAGGGAATGTTTCCGTTCGTTTTTCCGAGCGCCTGGCGTGACACGTTCCGTAAAATAGCGGAACGGCCGCCGCATCAGATCCGCGTCGGCGGACTGATCGTGATGGTGCTCGGGCTGATTCTGCTGTTCATCGTGACCTGAGGCACGCCGCGCTGACGGCGCGGCGCGGCGCCAGTCGCAATCGACGCGTGTTGGCCGCAGAGGGTGATGCTGGTCCCCGTGGGTCTCTTCCGGGGTTCTCCGACGTCCTCGATAACCGCCAGAATCGAGCCGCCGTCCGCCATTCATACTCACTTACCGGCGCACCCATCCGCCGTGTTCAACGTCGTAGGACTGCATCGATGTCGATTTGGTTACTTCCCGAGAATATCGCCGACGTGCTGCCGTCGGAAGCCCGCAAGATCGAAGAGTTGCGGCGCCATTTGCTGGACCGTTTCCGCTCGTACGGCTACGAGATGGTCATGCCGCCGTTGCTCGAGTACATCGAGTCGCTGCTCACCGGCGGCGGCCACGATCTGGATCTGCGCACCTTCAAGCTCGTCGATCAGCTCTCCGGGCGCACCCTCGGCCTGCGGGCCGACATCACGCCGCAGGTCGCGCGTATCGATGCGCACTTGCTGAACCGTCAGGGCGTGACGCGTCTGTGTTACGCGGGCAATGTGGCGCATACGCGTCCGCGCGGCTTGCACGCCACGCGTGAGCAGATCCAGATCGGCGCTGAAATCTACGGTCATGCCGGTCTCGAGGCGGACCTGGAAATCCAGCAGCTGATGCTCGACGCGCTGCGGCTCGCCGGCCTCGCGAAAGTTCGGCTCGACCTGTGCCACGCCGGCGTACTCGCTGCGCTGATCGACGCCGAACCCGCCGCGGCCGAACTGGGCCAGTCGCTCTACGACGCCTTGGCAGGCAAGGACGTGCCGCGTCTGGTCGAATTGACCGCCGGTCTCACGCCGGTCACACGCGACGCATTGCGCGCGTTGCCCACGCTGTACGGCGACGCCTCGGTGCTCGAAGAGGCTCGTGCCCGTTTGCCGAACGCGCCGGCCATCGCTCGCGCGCTCGACGACCTCGCGTTCCTCGCAAGCCAGGTGACGGGCGCTGAAGTGATGATCGACCTGGCCGATCTGCGCGGCTACGCGTACCACAGCGGCGTGATGTTCTCGGCGTATGTCGACGGCGTGCCGAACGCGGTGGCGCGCGGCGGCCGTTACGACCACGTAGGCCTGGCCTACGGCCGCGCGCGCGCGGCAACCGGCTTTTCGCTCGACCTGCGCGAAGTCGCGCGCATCTCGCCGGTCGAAGCCCGTAGCAGCGCGATTCTCGCGCCGTGGCAGCACGACGACGCATTGCGAGTGAGTGTCGCCGCGCTGCGCGATGCCGGCGAAGTGGTGATTCAGGCGCTGCCCGGCCACGAGCACGATCTGGACGAATTCGCGTTCGACCGCGTGCTGGTCGAGCGCAACGGCGCATGGGTCGTCGAGCCGCGCGCGTAAGCGTTCAGGTCGAAATGTCCAAAGGGTATCTTCATCGCATTTCCGAAGGCGTCCGTAGCTTCACCGGACCCGGCGCGGCCTGGGGCCGCGTTACCTTCGGCACACTCACCCATGACGTGCATACCGTTGAGCGGAAACGGAAAAATTCGGAAGGTTCCGCGAAGATAGGTAGAATACGTTTTTAACCAGCTTACGAAACAACATGTCTGCCAGCGCAGTGAATGTGAACCCCGGGCGCAACGTCGTCGTCGTGGGGACCCAGTGGGGTGATGAAGGCAAGGGCAAGATCGTCGACTGGCTGACGGACCACGCTCAAGGCGTCGTTCGCTTCCAGGGCGGTCACAATGCCGGCCACACGCTCATCATCGGCGGCAAGAAAACCATCTTGCGTCTGATTCCGTCGGGCATCATGCATCCCGGCGTCGCGTGTTACATCGGCAATGGCGTCGTGTTGTCGCCGGAAGCGTTGTTCAAGGAAATCGGCGAACTCGAAGCCGCCGGCGTCGACGTTCAGAAGCGCCTGTTCATTTCCGAAGCCGCCACCCTGATTCTGCCGTACCACATTGCCATCGACCAGGGCCGCGAAGCGCGCCGTGGCGCGAGCAAGATCGGCACCACCGGCCGCGGCATCGGCCCGGCTTACGAAGACAAGGTGGCGCGCCGCGGCTTACGCGTGCAGGACCTGTTCGAGCCGGAAGCTTTCGCCGAACGTCTGCGTGAAAACCTCGACTACCATAATTTCGTACTCACGCAATACCTGGGCGTCGCCGCTGTCGACTTCCAGCAAACGCTCGATACGATGCTGGGTTATGCCGACCGTCTGAAGCCGATGGTCACCGACGTGTCGCGCCGTCTATACGACGAAAACGCGGCCGGCAACAACCTGCTGTTCGAAGGCGCGCAAGGCACGCTGCTCGACATCGACCACGGCACCTATCCGTTCGTCACATCGAGCAACTGCGTGGCGGGTGCAGCCACCGCAGGCGCGGGCGTGGGTCCGCAAAAGCTCAACTACATTCTCGGCATCACCAAGGCATATTGCACGCGCGTCGGTTCGGGCCCGTTCCCGAGCGAGCTGTACGACGCGGACAACGCCGCCCGTCAGGAAGCGATCGGCCTCGAACTCGCCACCGTCGGCAAGGAATTCGGTTCGGTCACCGGCCGTCCGCGCCGCACCGGCTGGCTCGACGTCGCCGCGCTGCGCCGCTCGATCCAGATCAACGGCGTGTCGGGCCTGTGCATGACCAAGCTCGACGTGCTCGACGGCGTCGACGAAGTGAAGCTGTGCGTCGGCTACACGGTCGACGGCAAGCACGTCGATCTGCTGCCGCGTGGCGCATCCGAAGTCGCGCGCTGTGAGCCGATATACGAAACCTTCGCGGGCTGGAAGGAAAGCACGGTCGGCATCAAGGAGTGGGACAAGCTGCCCGCCAATGCGCGTGCGTACCTCTCGCGCGTGCAGGAAGTCGCAGGCATTCCGATCGACATGGTGTCGACCGGCCCGGATCGCGACGAGACCATTCTGTTGCGTCATCCGTTCAAGGCTTAAGCCATGGTGCAGGGTGTACCCATGATTGCGATGAAAGATCCGCGCAACGACGACAAGAACCTGTGGGTCGGCTGGGACGAGTATCACCGGCTGATCGAACTGCTGGCGCTCGCCGTGCACGAGTCGGGCTGGAAGTTCGACAAGATCCTGTGCCTCGCGCGCGGCGGTTTGCGTGTCGGCGATCAGCTCTCGCGCATCTACGATCTGCCGCTCGCGATTCTCGCCACCAGCTCGTACCGCGAAGCGGCCGGCACGGAGCAGGGCGAACTCGACATCGCGCAATACATCACGATGACGCGCGGCGAGTTGCACGGCAACGTGCTGCTGGTCGACGACCTCGTGGACTCGGGCGTGACGCTGGCGCGCGTGCAGCAGCATCTGAAGGAACGTTACCCGGCTATCACCTCGGTGCGCTCGGCGGTGCTCTGGTACAAGGGCTGCTCGAAAGTAAAGCCCGACTATCACGTGCAGTATCTGCCCACCAATCCGTGGATTCATCAACCGTTCGAGGAGTGGGACACGGTTCGTCCGCACAACCTCGGCGCGTGGATCAAGCGCGGCACGGCGCAAGCACAGGAGTCGCCGGAGGCGTGATGCGCACTTCGGCGTCGTACCTGTCGGGTCGCACCCAGAAAACGGAGTCCGGTTGGGCTCCGTTTTTTTGTGCGCGCCGTGCGCATATCACCGCGTGGCGCCTCGCCAACGGCACAATGCCACACACTGCGGACCATACGCCTCGGGCGGCAGACGCACCCATATCGCAGTGCTACACTGCGCGGACCATCCACGTGGTGTATCCACAACAAGCCGGGCGGCATCGGGCGAGCAGTTTAGAATAGCGCTCGTTTTTTCCGCTCAGGGAACGGATTTCCACACGTTTATGACAGATACCAATCACGTGCACAAACAGCCTCTGCCTTCGCTCGCGATTGCAGCGATCGGAGTGGTGTTCGGCGACATCGGCACGAGCCCGCTGTATGCGCTGAAAGAGGCGTTCAGCCCGTCACACGGTATTCCTCTCACCGAGCAATCGATCCTCGGCGTGATATCGCTGATGTTCTGGGCGATCGTGATCGTCGTCGGCGTGAAGTACGTGTGGTTCGTGATGCGTGCCGACAACAACGGCGAAGGCGGCGTGCTCGCCCTGATGGCACTGGCGCTACGCTCGCTCGAAGATAAATCGAAAATGGCCGGCTTGCTGATGATGCTCGGCATCTTCGGCGCCTGCATGTTCTACGGCGACGCGGTGATCACGCCGGCGATTTCGGTGATATCGGCGGTGGAGGGCCTCGAAATCGCCGCGCCTAATCTGTCGCATCTGGTGGTGCCGCTCACCATCGTGATCCTCGTGCTGCTGTTCTGGATCCAGCGGCACGGCACGGCGATGGTCGGGCGCCTGTTCGGCCCGATCATGCTGGTATGGTTCGCGGTGCTCGCGGTGCTCGGTATCTGGCACATCACGCAGTCTCCGAACGTGATTCGCGCACTGAACCCGTACTATGCGTACACGTTCATGGCCACGCACGTGTTGCAGGCTTATGTCGTGCTCGGCTCCGTCGTGCTGGTGCTGACCGGCGCGGAGGCGCTGTACGCCGACATGGGCCATTTCGGCGCGAAGCCGATCCGCATGGCCTGGTATGCGCTCGTGATGCCGTCGCTGGTGCTCAACTATTTCGGTCAGGGTGCGTTGCTGATGCATGACCCCAAGGCCATCGAAAACCCATTCTTTTTGCTCGCACCGGATTGGGGCGTGCTGCCGCTCGTCGTGCTGTCCACGGTGGCGACCGTGATCGCGTCGCAAGCGGTGATTTCCGGCGCGTATTCGTTGACGAGCCAGGCGATCCAGCTTGGCTACGTGCCGCGGATGAAGATCCTGCACACGTCGGAACTGGCGATCGGTCAGATCTACGTGCCGGTGGTGAACTGGATGCTGCTGTTCATCATCTTGTGCATCGTGATTGCGTTCAAGAGTTCGGATAATCTTGCCGCCGCATACGGTATTGCGGTGACGGCGACAATGGTGATCACGACCATCCTCGCGTGCGTCGTGATGGTGAACGTGTGGAACTGGAACAAGTTCCTCGTGGCGTTGATCATCGGCGTGTTCATGGTGATCGATCTAGGCTTTTTCGGCGCCAATCTGCTGAAGGTCGAGGAGGGCGGCTGGCTGCCGCTCGGTATCGGCGCGTTGCTGTTCTTCCTGCTGATGACCTGGTTCAAGGGCAGGATGATCGTCAAGGAACGCACGGCCGCCGACGGCATTCCTCTCATGCCGTTCCTGCAAGGTCTGCTCGCGCACCCGCCGCACCGCGTTTCGGGCACGGCAATCTATCTGACCGGCAGCGATACGCTCGTGCCCGTGAGCTTGCTGCACAACCTGAAGCACAACAAGGTGCTGCACGAACGCACCATCTTCCTCACGTTCGTCACGCGCGACATTCCGTACGTGAACGACGCCGAGCGCGTGACCGTCAAGGACATCGACGGCGGTCTGTATCTCGTGAAGGCCGCGTACGGCTTCAATGAAACGCCGGATGTGAAGGCCGTGCTGCTCGAGGTGGGTCGCACGCACGACATGACCTTCGAGATGATGGACACGTCGTTCTTCCTCGCGCGCGAAACCGTGGTGCCGACGCAATTGCCGGGCATGTCGGTATGGCGCGAACGGGTGTTCGCATGGATGCATCAGAACGCCGCGAAGCCGACCGACTTCTTCAGTATTCCGGCCAATCGGGTGGTGGAGTTGGGGACGAAGATCGAGATCTGACGGCGGCGCTGCCGCTGAATGTTGAGCGCCTTTATGCCGAAGGCGCGCGCAACAAAAAGCCCACGCATTTGCGTGGGCTTTTTGTTGGAGGGTCGGGTTCGTGGCGCGGCTCATCGCCTTGTCGCGCCAACGCTCAACGCATGACGCTCAGCGCGTGAACGCATTCAGCGCATGAGCGAATCACGCACCGAACGCGCGAACTTACTTCTGCTTGAGCTTGGCGAAAGCCGCGGCCATTGCGCCGCCCGTTTCCGGCTCGCGCGAGCGCGGCTGTTGCGCGCCGCGCCCGCCGCCACCCGATCGGCCAGGGCCGCCGCGGTCCTGCTGGGCACCGCTACCGCCGCGCGGCGCCGCGGCTGCGCCGAACTCGTCGGCGAGACGCATGGTGAGTGCAATCCGCTGGCGCTTCACGTCCACCTCGAGCACCTTCACCTTGACGATCTGCCCGGCCTTGACGACTTCATGCGGGTCCTTGATGAACTTGGTCGACATGGCCGATACGTGCACGAGACCGTCCTGATGCACGCCCACGTCGACGAACGCGCCGAAGGCCGCCACGTTCGTCACGACGCCTTCGAGCACCATGCCCGGCGTCAGATCGCTGACCTTCTCGACGCCTTCGCGGAACGTCGCGGTCTTGAACTCGGGACGCGGGTCGCGGCCCGGCTTTTCGAGTTCGAGCAGAATGTCGCGCACGGTCGGCAACCCGAAGCGGTCGTCGACGAATTCGCTCGGCGACAGGCCGCGCAGCGCTTCGCGATTGCCCAGCACTTCACCAACGTGCTTGTTGATTTTCGCGAGCATGCGTTCGACGACCGGATACGCTTCCGGGTGCACCGACGAGCGATCGAGCGGATTTTCGCCGTTGTTGATGCGCAGGAAGCCTGCCGCTTGCTCGAAGGTCTTGTCGCCCAAACGCGGCACCTTACGCAGATGTTCGCGCGACGGAAACGGACCGTTCGCGTCGCGATAGTCGACGATATTGCGAGCCAGCGTCGCATTCAAACCCGACACGCGGGCAAGCAGGGCGACGGAGGCGGTGTTCGCATCCACGCCGACCGCGTTCACGCAATCCTCGACCACCGCGTCGAGCGAGCGGGCCAGTTCGCGCTGGTTCACGTCGTGTTGATACTGGCCGACGCCGATCGCCTTCGGCTCGATCTTGACCAGTTCCGCGAGCGGATCCTGCAGACGGCGTGCAATCGACACCGCGCCGCGCAGCGACACGTCCATGTCGGGGAATTCCTTCGCCGCCAGTTCGGAGGCCGAGTACACCGATGCGCCGGCTTCGGACACGACGATCTTCTGCAACTTGAACTCCGGATGACGCGCGATCAGTTCGCTCGCGAGCTTGTCCGTTTCACGCGATGCCGTGCCGTTGCCGATGCTGATCAACTCGGCCTGCGTCTGCGCGCAGATGCGCGCGAGTTTCGCGATCGAGCCGTCCCAATCGCGGCGCGGCTCGTGCGGGTAGATCGTGTCGGTGGCGAGCACCTTGCCGGTGCGGTCGACCACCGCCACCTTCACGCCGGTACGCAGGCCAGGATCGAGACCGATCACGGCCTTGGGTCCAGCGGGCGCGGCCAGCAGCAAATCCTTCAGATTGCGCGCGAACACGCGAATCGCCTCGTGCTCGGCTTCATCGCGCAGATTGGTCAGCAGTTCGTTCTCGAGGTGCGGCTGCACCTTGACGCGCCAGCACCAGCGGCACACGTCGGAGAGCCACTTGTCGGCCGGACGGTTCTGATTGGCGATGCCGAAGTGGCGCGCGATCAGCGCCTCGCCCGGATGCGGCACCTGCGCGTCCAATTCCTCGCCGAGGCCCAGCTTGACCATCAGCACGCCCGCGTTGCGGCCGCGGAACAGCGCCAGCGCGCGATGCGACGGCACGGTCTTGATGGTCTCGGCGTAATCGTAGTAATCGCGGAATTTCTCTTCTTCCGCGTTCTCCTTGCCCTCGACCACTTTCGACGACACCACGCCCTGGTTGAACAGGTAGTCGCGCAGCTTGCCGAGCAGGTCCGCGGTCTCGCCGAACTGTTCCGAGAGGATGTCGCGCGCGCCGTCGAGCGCGGCCTTGACGTCGGCGACGCCTTTCTCGGCGTCCACGTAGGCGGCCGCTTCGGTTTGAGGGTCGAGCAGGGGATTGGCGAGCAACGCGTCGGCGAGCGGCTGGAGGCCGGCTTCGCGCGCGATCTGCGCGCGCGTGCGACGCTTCGGCTTGTAGGGGAGGTACAGGTCTTCCAGCACCTGCTTGCTGTCCGCGCCTTCGATCGCGCTGCGCAGCTCGTCGGTGAGCTTGCCCTGTTCGTCGATGCTGGCGATGATCGCGGCGCGCCGGTCTTCCAGTTCGCGCAGATACAGCAGGCGTTCCTCGAGATTGCGCAACTGCGTGTCGTCGAGATTGTCGGTCACTTCCTTACGGTAGCGGGCGATGAACGGAACAGTCGCTCCTTCGTCGAGAAGTTGCACCGCGGCCGCGACCTGGCGCGGCTGGACGGACAGTTCGGCGGCGATGCGCTGTACGATCTTGAGTGCTACGGTTTCCGTCATAAGGTCTTGATGTTCCTGCGGACTCAGTCTAAGGCCGCGCGCTGATTGCAGAGGCGGGGCGCGTGGAGGGCGCGTCGGGCTGCGCGCCGCGGCCTGGTTGCTAGAGCGGGGCATTTTGCCATAAATGCCGGAGGGCTCAACCGCGGGGTGATAGAATTTCGGGCATGTTCCGCTAACCTTCTACGACGTTGCCGACCTCCTTGTCATTCAACCGCCTGGGCTCCTGCTTGGTCTCTCGCTTGTCACAACCGTTGACGTTCCTGTTGCCGCATTTGCAGCCGCTCATGGCGCGACTTTTGACAGGCTCGCCGCTTAGCGCGCCGAGGTCGGCGTCGCGGTCCGCGTCCAGATTCGGGCTCGTTTCCAATGGAGTGTTTTCCGGGTCGTGCGCATCGTGCGTCATGGCGGCAATGCTCGCCATGTCCGCGCCCGCTGCGGCGCAATCCGCAGCGCCGCTGGGCAGCAGCGCGACGCTGGCGGCGAGCGGTCCCGCAGCGGCCGCCACCGCGTCAGGCGTGCAGGCAGCCGGCGCGACAGGCGGCCCGAGCGCCGTCGGCGCGGATGCGGCATCCGACACCGCATCGCTGCACAGCGCATTCGACTCGCGGCAGCGGGTCCTCGATCAGCGCTCCGAGGAAAACAACTACCGCTATGCCGTCGCCGAACACAACTGCTACAGCAAGTTCTTCGTCAACCGCTGCCTGAACAAGGCGCGCGACAGCATGCGCACCGTGCAGGCCGACATTCGCAAGGAGCAACTCGCGCTCGACGGCGAACAACGCGCGTTGCGCGCCCGCGAGCGCGACGAACGGGTAGCGCTCAAGCGCGCTCAGGACGAAGCAAGCGCGCCCGAGCGCGCGGCGCAAGACGCGCGCAACGCGCAGGCGTATGAAGAGAAGCAGCGTCAGCACGAGCTCAACCAGGCGCAGCGCAACGCCGAGGCGCCGCAGCGCAGCGCCAACGAGCAGGCGTATCAGGAGAAGCAGCGTCAGCATGCACTGGAGCAGGCGCGGCGCGGCATCAGCCCGTCGCAAGCCACAGCTAATCAGAAGGCTTACGACCAGAAGCAGAGCGACTTCCAGCGCAAACTCGAGCAGGCGCGTCAGCAGGGCGCGCAAAAGGCTCAGGAGCGCACTCAGAAGCAGCAGAGCTTCGAGAAGAAGCAGGCCGATGCCGTCCAGCACAAGGCCGACGTCGAGGCACGCCAGAAGCAGGCTGCCGAGAAAGCCGAGCAGAAGCGTCAGGAACAGTTGAAACAGCAGCAGGAACTCGAGCAGCAAAAAAAGCAGCAGCAACAGCAGCAGTAGACGTGCTGTAGTGGGCTCGCGCAAGGTAGTAGCGGGGCCGCAGCCGTCGTAACGCGTTTTAAGCCGGACAGCAACCTCAGGCATCGGGCCGCACACGCGGTCCGCGCCGCAGACGAGAGGAGGCGAGCATGCGCGATCAACATCACGTCATCGACGCGAACACACTTCGCGACCGCATTCTGCAACTGGAATCGGAGCACAGTGGGCTCGATCGTTTGATCGACCGAATGTCGGATGAGCCCGGCATCGACGACTTCGAGTTGCAGCGCCTGAAAAAGCGCAAACTTAAGGTCAAGGACACCATCATCTTGCTGCAATTGCAGCTCGAACCGGACGCACGCGCCTGAGTTCGCGGCCTGGCAGGCGCCGGGCGCGCGCCGCGCGAGCCGGACTTTGCAGGAAGCGCTTGCCTTGAATTCACCGCTTGAAACTTCATCCCGTGCGACGAACGACGATCCGTCCGGCGGCGGCACGCCGCAAGTCGGCATGCCGTCGGCGCGTCCTGCCGCGTCTGCATTGAGCGCCGCATTGAATCCGCGCCGCGTCGCCGAACTGGACGAGATCTTCGCCGAGAACGGCTTGCTGGCGCGTCAGATCGACGGCTATCGCTCGCGTGCCTCGCAGATCGAAATGTCGCGCGCCGTCGCCGCCGCGATGGAAGCCTCGGGCCGTGCAATGCCGGAGCCCGCGATGTTCGACGCGCAAAAGCGTCCGGCGCGGCGTCTGCAGTCCCAAGCCGGCGATGCGGCGGCCGAGGTCGCTGCAAGCGATGAATCGAACGCACTCGACGGCAGCGAAAATACGCTGATCGTCGAGGCGGGCACAGGCACCGGCAAGACCTATGCGTATCTGGTGCCGGCCATGCTGTGGGGCGGCAAGGTGATCGTCTCCACGGGCACCAAGCACTTGCAGGATCAGCTCTTCCAGCGTGACATTCCGACGGTGCGCGACGCGCTCGCTGTGCCGGTGTCGGTGGCGATGCTCAAGGGGCGCGCGAACTACCTGTGCCATTACTATCTCCAGCGCACCGCGGATAACGGCCGTTTGCCGTCGCGCCAGGAGACCTCGTATTTGCAGGACATCGTGCGCTTCGCCAAGATCACGCGCACCGGCGACAAGGCGGAACTCGCGAGCGTGCCCGAAACGGCAGCGGTGTGGTCGATGGTCACCTCCACGCGCGAAAACTGTCTCGGCCAGGAGTGCCCGCACTACAAGGATTGCTTTGTGATGCAGGCGCGCCGCGAGGCGCAGCAGGCCGATATCGTGGTGGTCAATCACCATCTGTTTTTCGCCGACATCATGTTGCGCGATACCGGCATGGCTGAATTGCTGCCCACGGCCAACACCGTCATCTTCGACGAAGCGCATCAATTGCCGGAAACCGCCACGCTGTTTTTCGGCGAGACGCTTTCCACCGCGCAGTTCCTCGAACTCGCCCGCGATTCGGTGGCCGAGGGCCTCGGCCACGCGCGCGAAGCGGTCGACTGGGTCAAGCTCGGCTCGACGCTCGAGCGCGCCGCGCGTGATGTGCGGCTCGCCTTCAAGGAAGACTCGGTGCGTTTGTCGATCGGCCAGTTGCCCGACGATCACCCGCTATTCCCCGCACTCGAAACGCTGGACACCGAACTCGGCGCCTTGACGTCCGCGTTGGCGAATCAGGCCGAGCGAGCTGAATCGATCGGCGCGTGCTTGCGCCGGGCGCGCGAGTTGCAAGGCGTGCTCGCGGGCTGGACCACGCCGCCCACCGCGAGCGAGCGCGAAGCCGCCGACGTCGCGTCTGAGGACGGCAAGACCGGGCGCGCCGACCCGAATGAAAAGGTGCGCTGGATCGAAGTCTTCGCTCATACCGTGCAGTTGCATGAAACACCGCTGTCCGTCGCGCCGATTTTTGCGAAGCAGCGCGCCGGCGTGCCGCGCGCGTGGATCTTTACATCGGCCACGTTGTCGGTGCGCGGCGACTTCACCCACTACGCTGCGCAGATGGGCCTGAACGCGAAACGTTCGATGACATTGCCCAGTCCCTTCGATTACCCGGCGCAAGGGCTCCTGTATGTGCCGCGCAATATGCCGCAGCCGTCGTCGCCGATGTTCACCGACGCCGTGTTCGACGCCGCGTTGCCCGCGATCGAAGCATCGGGCGGCGGCGTATTCGTGCTATGCACGACGCTGCGCGCGGTGGACCGCATCTCGGCGAAGTTGCGCGACACGATTGAAGCGCGCGGCTGGAACAACCCGCTTCTCGTGCAGGGCGACGCGAGCCGCACCGAGTTGCTCGATCGCTTCCGGGCATACGGCAATGCGATTCTGGTGGGCAGCCAAAGTTTCTGGGAAGGCGTGGACGTGCGAGGCGATGCGCTATCGCTGGTGGTGATCGACAAACTCCCGTTCGCGCCGCCTGACGATCCCGTTTTGTCCGCGCGTCTCGATGCGCTCACCAAGAAGGGCTTGAGCCCATTCGCCGTCCATCAACTGCCGCAGGCCGTGATCACGCTAAAGCAGGGCGCGGGCCGTCTGATTCGCGCTGAGACCGATCGCGGCGTGCTGATGATCTGCGACACGCGCCTCGTCGACAAACCGTATGGGCGCCGCATATGGCAGAGCTTGCCGCCATTCAAACGCACGCGGGAGATCGAAGTGGTGCGCGAGTTTTTCGAAGAGAATGAAGATAACGCGGCGCGCGATCGATAAGCCTTTCGGCATTGAGCGAATACCGCTGTAAAAAACAGCGCTCAAATGACAAAACGCCACGGATGTGAATCCGTGGCGTTTTGCTTTACCGCCCGGGAAATCGCGACGATCTCCCGATGCGGCTTTCGCCCAGAGGCGAACCCTACGCGACAGCTTACTGGCTTGCGCCCGAAGCCGGAGCAGCAGCCGAAGCAGCAGCGCCTGCATCCGAAGCAGCGGTCGTAGCCGAAGCAGCAGCATCGCTCGCAGCAGCAGCCGCACCCGAAGCAGCAGTAGCGGCGTCCGAAGCAGCAGCAGCCGGTGCCGAAGCAGCAGCTGCGTCGCTAGCCGGGGCAGCGGCTTGGTCGTTGCTCTTGTTGCATGCAGCCAGTGCCACGGCTGCCAACAGGGATGCTACGAGGAGGGATTTCTTCATGATCACGTCCTTTTATGGTTAAAGGTAAGCAACAGCGCAAAATAATACCGGTAATGTGCTCCAACACCGACCTGGGCCGCTGGTGGAGACGCTCTTTTCACGAGCTGGAATCTTCCCTACGGCTTGGGCGGAAATTATATGCACTTTCGTACTGACAATCCATAAATCCGGGGTCAATACGTTGTCTTTCTCATACAAAATTTCTACTGTACGGTATAGCAGGCCGGCGGAGTTACGCAAACTCGCCCACTTGTATCCAGCCCGCACAATACCACTCGTGTAGCAGTGCTGTCACCGACGAATCGTGCGAGAGTGTTACAAAGCGTTTCGCACTCAGACACCGGTGGTCAGCGAGGTCAAACAGCCATTTTTTTGCGCCATCGAATGCCGTTTCCTCTCCATTTACGAAGAAAAAACGGCGGTTGTACAACAAATTAGTCTTGCGGTCCAGCCTGACACCTAACTTCGATGCCTGAGCGACGAAACGTGCTTCATTGAGCGGTCTTTGTGGGGGATCAAAGACCACACTCGGCTTCGGTTCACTGAGATATGTACCCAGGAACGACGCGATGTCCTGCTCATTCCATTTGATGCGCGCAAGGATCGCGCCAACCCTTTCGATCAGCGCTTGGGGCAACGCCGCGGGACGGTCGACAGCGGGCTGGCCCGGATCGCGATATAGCGCTCCCGCGTAGCCCGTTGATTCGCCGCGCTCGGCGAGATGATAGAGGAACTGCGCGGTCAACTCGCTCGCCGAAGGTGCGCGAAAACCGATCGAACACGTCATGCATTCGCCTTCGGCAACGCCGTCATGAGCGATGTGCGGCGGCAAATACAACATGTCGCCTGGCTCGAGCAGCCACTCCTCTTCCGGTTGGAAGTTCTGTAAAACCTTCAAGGGCAAACCGGGCTGCAGTGTCAGATCTTTCTGCGCTCCAATACGCCAGCGACGCTTGCCTTTTACTTGCAAAAGAAACACATCGTAGGAATCGAAGTGCGGGCCCACGCCGCCGCCGTCGGTCGCGTACGAAATCATCAGGTCGTCGAGACGCGCGTCCGGCACGAAGCGAAAGCGATCAAGCAACGCGCGTGCGCGGTCGTCGTAAAGATTGACGCCTTGCACGAGGAGCGTCCATGCACGCTGCTTCACCGACGGCAGTTCGTCGGCCGCGAACGGTCCGTGTTCCAACTGCCATTTGTTGCGAAAGTGGGTGATTAGCCGCGCTTCGGCTTCGTCGCGATCCGCCAGTTCGAAAAACTCCTCGCGCGAGAGCGGCGCCTCGACGTTCGGAATCGCCTGGCGGATCAGGAAAGGCTTTTTTTGCCAGTACCGGCGCATGAATTGCGACGGAGTCAGGTTGCCGAGTAGCGGCGTGGGCGTGTCGGGCGAGGGTGGAAGAACAGGAAGCGCGGGCTTTGAAGTCGATGACGAATTGCGTGCCGCAGCAGCTTCGGCAGGGTGGTCAGTGGGCCGCTTGGGCATCGTATAATGTGAGTTGTATTCTGGAGAGTCGAATGAAAATCGCAAAGAACACCGTCGTGTCGGTCGCTTACAAGCTGTCGGATGCGCAGGGCAACCTGATCGAAGAAAGCGACGAGCCGATGGTCTATCTGCACGGCGGCTATGATGGCACGTTCCCCAAGATCGAGGAAGAGCTCGACGGCCACGAGGCCGGCTTCGAGACCCAGATCCAGCTCGAGCCGCAAGATGCATTCGGTGAGTACGATCCGGATCTCGTGAAGATCGAGCCGCGCAATCGCTTCCCGGAACCGCTCGAAGTCGGCATGCAATTCGAGGGCACGCCGGAAGAGGGCGACGAGGATCTCGATTCGCTGGTCTATGTCGTGACCGACGTCGCGGAAGACAAGGTCGTGCTCGATGGCAATCATCCGCTCGCGGGCATGGCGCTGCGTTTCGCACTCACGGTGAAGGACGTGCGTCCGGCTACCGAAGACGAAATCCAGCACGAGCATGCGCATGGCGCCGACGGCCTCGAAGTCCTCGATGAAGACGACGACGAAGCCGACGAAGGCAAGTCAGGGCCCACGCTGCACTGAACTCGCCGGCATGCCGGGCATGCCCGAAGAGGCGGCGCCCGGCGCGTGCGGCAAGACGGCGGAGGCGGGCGGTGCCGACATGGCAGGCCCGTATTCGCCGATTCCCTCGTTGTCCGGCATGCGTGACTGCGGGTCCGGTTGAGGCTGCCCCGGCGTCTGAAAGAGCGGCGGCAATTCCGAGGCTGGACCGAGCGCGGGCACAGCCGGCATCGAGGCCGCCGGCTCGTCGCGCGGCATGACCGGCTGCGCAGCGGGCATCGGCATTTGCCTCGGCACGTCGCGAACGCTCACGCGGAACGGCGGTTTCCTGCCGAGATCCGCTTCAATCTGAATCCACTGGTTTTGACGATCATGCGGCGCGAGCGCCACACGCGTGAGGTTCGTCACCAGCATCCCCTTGTCGTTGCGTAGCGGCTGATCGATCACGAAGCCGGCGCCCGCGCGCTCGTCGTCGCAATGAATCACGAGCACTGGTC
This sequence comes from Paraburkholderia sp. DD10, assembly GCF_049177125.1. Taxonomy (NCBI): domain Bacteria; kingdom Pseudomonadati; phylum Pseudomonadota; class Betaproteobacteria; order Burkholderiales; family Burkholderiaceae; genus Paraburkholderia; species Paraburkholderia sp. DD10. The sequence continues at coordinate 717,458 of NZ_CP185393.1, forward strand.
CGCGGAAAATCTGTGCGAGTTTGACGAGGCTGCGTTTGAATTCCAGAAAACCGTCGCGGCGCACGTTGCGCGTAAAACGCAGCCACGCGAAACGATCGGGCCGTTCATAACGTTCAGGGTCCGGGTCGCCTTGGATGAACACGACGATCGCGCGTGCGTCGCGGCGCTTTGCGAATTCCCCGGCGTGCTCGAGCCAGAACGCATTGGCGATCACGCGATCTTCGAATTCGCCGTTGCGCCCGCCCGCGGTCAGATAATGATTGTTTGGACTCGGCACATTCAGGCCGACGAACACCGTACCGCCCACTTGCCAGCGCACGTTCTCGCGATACGGACGAAAGCGTGACACTTCACTTTCGCGCGTCAGCGCAATCGGATTCTGGCCCATCGAGGTGGCGTCGGAGAAGAGCGTTTGACGCAACTGGTCGAGCCGTTCCACCGGATCGAAGCCGCCGGCTTCGGCGGACCCGCAGTCGGCCCAGTCATGTTGACCCGGAATGAAGAAGAGGGCGGGCCGTGACGTTTCGAGCAGCGCGTGGCGACGCTCATACAACGCATCGCGACAGGCTTCCTTCGCGCCCTTCAGATTGCCGTCGTAGACGATGAACGACACGTCGCGCTCGCGACCGATTGCATCGATCAGGCGTTGCGTGGGCGCTTCGTCGGCCGCGCTTTGCATCGTGCCCGCGATGACCGCGAACGAATAGCGTGGCGCTTCGGCATGCGCGGGCGCGGCGAACGCGAACGGCGCGCAGAGCACCAAAAGTGCGCGCAGCGCGGCCGGCGCTACGAGGCCGCCCATGAGCGAGAGGACGAGACTCAGCGCCGCGCGGGATTCGCGCGGGCGCGGCCGGTGGCTCCGTGCGTCAATGATCCGCATCCGGCGCGGCGGCCAGTTCATGCAGTTCGTATAGCAGATCGAGCGCTTCGCGCGGGCGCAGGTCGTTCGGATCGATTGCGCGCAAACGCTCGACAAGCGCTTGTACGGCAGGCGATGCGCTCGCCGCGTCGGGCCTGGCATCGCGTTCGTCGTCGGCATCTTCGAGCAGCATCGGCGGCGCGGCGAACAGGTCGAGTTGCGGCGCGGGTTGCGCCGCCGATTGCTGTTCGAGATGCGCGAGGTGCTTGCGCGCCGCGCGAATCACCGCGTTCGGCACACCGGCGAGTTGCGCGACCTGCAAACCGTAGCTCTGATTCGCCGGGCCTTCGTTGACCGCATGCAGGAACACGATGCCGTGCGCGCCATGCTCGACCGCCGACAAGTGGACGTTGGCCGCACTCGGAAACTCGGCGGGCAACTGGGTCAATTCGAAGTAATGCGTGGCGAACAGCGTATGGCAATTGTTGTGCGCGAGCAGATGCCGGGCGATGGCCCAGGCGAGCGCGAGGCCGTCGAACGTCGACGTGCCGCGGCCGATTTCGTCCATCAGCACGAGGCTTTGCGGTGTCGCGTCGTTCAGGATCGCGGCGGCTTCCGTCATCTCGACCATGAAGGTCGAGCGGCCGCCGGCCAGATCGTCGGCCGCGCCGATTCGCGTGAAGATGCGGTCGATCGGTCCGAATGCCGCGCGCCGCGCCGGCACGTAGCTGCCGACGTACGCGAGCAGGGCGATCAGCGCGGTCTGCCGCATGAAGGTTGATTTACCGCCCATGTTCGGGCCAGTGATCAGCAGTAACTTGCGTTCGGGCGTGAGGGTGCAGTCGTTGGCGATGAACTGCTCGACCTGCGCTTCGACTACCGGATGGCGGCCCTGTTCGATGTCGATGCCGGCGTCCCGCGAGAACGTCGGCGCGACCCAGTCGAGCGCGCGAGCGCGTTCGGCGAACGCCGCCAGCAGATCGAGTTCGGCGAGCGCCGCGGCGACGCGCTGACAGTCGGGGATGAAGGGCAGCAGCGCTTGCAGCAACGCGTCGTAAAGCGAACGCTCGCGGGCCAGCGCCCGTTCCTGCGCGGACAGCGCTTTGTCCTCGAAGGTTTTCAGCTCCGGCGTGATGTAGCGCTCGGCGTTCTTCAGCGTCTGACGGCGGCGATAATCGTCGGGCACCTTGTCGGTCTGGCCGCGCGTGACTTCGATATAGAAGCCGTGCACCTTGTTGTACTCGACGCGCAAATTGCCGATACCGGTGCGCGCCCGCTCGCGCGTTTCCAGGTCGATCAGGAATTGGCCGCAGTTTTCTGAAATATCCCTGAGTTCATCCAGTTCCGCGTCGTAGCCGCGCGCGATCACGCCGCCGTCGCGCACCATCGCGGACGGCTCCTGCGCTACCGCGCGCTGAAGCAGTTCGACGCACGCTTGTGGCGGCACGAGCGACGCGTCGATGCGCGCGAGCGAATCCGCATTGGACGAAACGGCCGCGAGTTGCGTGCGCAACTCGGGCAACGCGATGAATGTGTCGCGCAGACTCGACAGATCGCGCGGCCGCGCCGACAGCAGCGCGAGACGCCCGGTAATCCGCTCGATGTCGGAAATCTGCCGCAACGCGCCGCGCAGCGAATCGACGTCCGTACCCGGCGGCGCCTCGAGCAATGCGCCGATTGCCTGCTGACGCGCCTGCGCCACGGCGGATTCGCGCGGCGGATGATGCAGCCAGTGACGCAGCAGGCGACTGCCCATGGTCGTGCAGCACGTATCGAGAAGCGAACACAGCGTGGGCGATTCCGTGCCGCGCAGTGTTTCGGTGAGTTCCAGGTTGCGGCGCGTGGCGAGATCGAGGCCGATGTACTCGGATTCGTATTCGACCTTGAGGCTGCGCACGTGGCGCAATTGCTGGCCTTGGGTGGCCGCCGCGTACAACAGCAGCGCGCCCGCCGCGCCGCATGCGCAGGTCAGCGAATGAGCGCCGAAACCGTCGAGGCCCGCCACTTCCAACTGGTCGCACAGACGCTGCGTGCCGGACGCGATGTCGAAGTGCCAGGCCGGTACGCGGGTGAGGGCGCCCGCATTGACGGGCGGCGCCCAGCTAACCGAATCGGAGGGCGTGTCGGCCACCAGGATTTCCGCTGGACGAATCCGCTCGAGCGCGGCCGCGACCTGGTCGGGCGCGACTTCCGCGAGGCGCAACGCGCCGCTCGCCAGATTCAGCCACGCGAGTCCGACGCTTGTGGCGACGCCGCGGCGATTGTGCGCGACGCACAGCGCCATCAGGTACACATCGCTCTTATCGGACAGCAGCGCGGCGTCCGTCAGCGTGCCGGGCGTGACCACGCGCACCACTTTGCGCTCGACCGGACCTTTCGACGTAGCCGGGTCGCCGATCTGTTCGCAAATGGCGACGGATTCGCCGAGCTTCACGAGCTTGGCCAGATACTGTTCGACCGCGTGATGCGGCACGCCCGCCATCTTGATCGGATTGCCCGCCGACGCGCCGCGCTGCGTGAGCGTGAGATCGAGCAGACGCGCGGCTTTTTCCGCGTCTTCGAAAAAGAGTTCGTAGAAGTCGCCCATCCGGTAGAACACCAGCGTGCCCGGATGCTCCGCCTTGATGCGCAGGTACTGCTGCATCATCGGCGTGTGCTGGGCGACGTCGTTGGCTGCTGCGGTTTGAATACCCATCCCAAGTGTCTTTTGCGTTAGCTGTTCAGGGCGTGAGTTTAACCTGCCGACGCCGCGAGCGGACCCTGGCCGAACGGCCGATCGGCTGGGCAGACCGCAGGCCGACGCGACAATCGCCGCGTGCACCGGGCTGTGGTCGCCGCTCGCCGCGACGCCGTCACTCTGTCACTCTTCCACCAGCGCGCGCATATCCACCGTGCGTTCGTTCGTCGCGCTGCGCCGTTTGGCCAGCCACATCATCAGCGTGATGAAGCAGCCGAACACGACAATGATCCATTGCGCCGGCATTTTCGCGGTGAGCAGCAACGCGTACACGCCGAGCATCAGCAGCACGGCCAGGTTCTGGTTGAAATTCTGCACCGCGATCGAATGTCCGGCGGAAAGCAACGTCGCGCCGCGATGCTGAAGAATCGCGTTCATCGGCACGATGAAAAAACCGGATAGCGCGCCGAGCAGGATCATCAACGGATAGGCAAGCAGGATATAGACCGGTGCGACGTACGAGCCGATGTGAATGCCCGCGCCGGCGGGAAACAGGTCCTTGTTGTAGAACGCCATCGCGATCGCCACCGCGCCGGTCAGAATGCCGACCGGCAGCACGCGCAACGAACCGCGCAACGGAATGAAGGCGGCCGCGGCGGCCGCGCCGAGCGCGATGCCGAGCCCCGTGACGCCCTGCATCACCGCGGCCTTCGACAGCGACAGCCCCAGGTTCACGTTGGCCCATTTGAGCACCAGCAACTGCAGCGTCACCGCGCCGCCCCACATCAGCGTCGTGACCCACAGCGCGATCTGCGCGAGCTTGTCGGCCCACAGCACGTGAAAGCAGTGATGGAAGTCGCTGACCAGCTTGCCCGGCTCGGCGAGGCGGTTCGGATAGCGCGCGCCGGTATCGGGAATGAAGACGTTGATGGCCGCCGCGATCGCATAGGTGATCATCACCGCGAACATCGCCAGATCGGCGGAGGAGCGGATCAGCGGCAGATGCGCGTGCGCGACGAATTTATCGGCGAAGCTGCTAATCAGTGCGCCGCCCACCATCGTGCCGACGATGGTCGACAGCACGGTGGCCGATTCGAGCCACGCGTTCGCCTTGACGAGTTTTTCCGCGGGCAGCAGTTCGGTGAGAATGCCGTACTTGGCCGGCGAATACGCGGCCGCGCCGAAGCCGACCACGCCGTACGCGATCATCGGGTGGACGCCCGCGATCATCATCAGGCAGCCGCTCGCTTTCAACGCATTGGAGATGAACATCACGTGCCGCTTTTGCAATGCGTCGGCGAATGCGCCCACGAACGGTGCGAGCAACACGTAGGAGACGGTGAAGAATATCTGCAGCAGCGGCGTGACCCAGGCGGCCGAACGAATCACCGATAGCAACGCGATGGCGGCGATCAACAGGGCATTGTCCGCGAGCGACGAAATGAACTGCGCCGCGATGATCGTGTAGAAGCCTTTTTTCATGAAGCGGATGGGAAGCTGCGCGCAAATCTGGCGCAAAGCGGGGTCGGTGAGGATGCGCGAAACGCAGCCGGCAAGCGGACGGGCCGGCGCGGCTTCCCGCTTTGTAGCACGAACGCGTGCGGCATGCAGGCTCGCAAACACAAAAGCGGCCGAAGCCGCTTGTGTGTTCAGGTGCGTCGCGTTCCAGAAACCTTGACTGAACGGCACGAGCCGGCCTTGACAGCCGGCTCGGCAAGACGCCTTAAGCCGGTTGTTGGCGCGTGCGGCTGTAGCGCGACAGGATCGGGACCATCTGCGCATAGATCTTCGGGTTGCCCGCGACGATTTCGCCGACGTGCAGGAAGTTCGAATCGCCCGTGTAGTTGCCGACCAGACCGCCGGCTTCCGTGATCAGCAGGCTGCCCGCGGCGACGTCCCACGCATTCAGGCCTTGCTCGAAGAAGCCGTCCATGCGGCCGGCCGCGACATTGGCGAGATCGAGCGCGGCGGCGCCCGGACGGCGCAGGCCGGCGCAAGCCGTGGTCATTTCGGCGAACTGGCGGCCATACGCTTCAAGGCCATCCGTTTCGCGGAACGGGAAGCCCGTGCCGATCAGGCCGTCGGCCAGCCGGTCGCGCTTGCCCACGCGGATGCGGCGGTCGTTCAGGAACGCGCCGCGGCCGCGCGAGGCGGTGAACAGATCGTTGCGGGTCGGATCGTAGATCACCGCCTGGGTCACGATGCCCTTGTGGGCGAGCGCGATCGACACGCAGTAATACGGAAAACCGTGGATGAAATTGGTGGTGCCGTCGAGCGGATCGATGATCCACTGAAATTCGGATTCGTTGTCCGACTTGCCGGATTCTTCCGCGAGGATCGCGTGCTCGGGGTAGGCGGTCTTGAGCGTGTCGATGATCGCCGCTTCGGACGCTTTGTCGATCTCCGTGACGAAATCGTTGTGCTGTTTCTTGCTGACCTGGATGAGATCGAGATCGAGCGATGCGCGGTTGATGATCTGGGCTGCGCGGCGCGCGGCCTTCACAGCGATATTGAGCATGGGATGCATGAGACTGGATCCTTGTGCCGGGGCAGCGCGGCTGCTTGCCGGAAATTGAGCGCTAAGCGTGCGCTGATTGGGCGCCACCGAGAGGCGCTGAAACAACACGGAACGCCCGCCCGATACAGGACCCGGTGCGCATTCCGCCGACGGAGACGAATTGAATAAGAACGAGGCGCCCATGCATGGCCGGACGCGAATCGCGCTATTTTACCTGAGTCCGGGCGTCGAGGCGGTGCGCTTTGCATGGGGTGTCGTCGGAAATGCGCCGCGCGGCCCGGAACGCGCAAATTCGCGCGGCGTCCTTGCGCAAGCCGTGCCTTCGATTCATCCGCATCCACGCGCAATTCGGAGCCGCAGCGGGGTTGGCGCTACCATACGCGTTCTTTAGCTTGCAGAACGCCACCGTGGACCACACCCACTATTCTTCCGATCCCGCCGTGGCCGAGTTGCGCGGCGGCTTCACCTCGACGCGCTTCGTGCTCGTCGAGCCGAGCCATCCGGGCAATGTCGGCGCGGCGGCGCGCGCGCTGAAAACCATGGGGTTCTCGCGTCTCGTGCTGGTGTCGCCGCGCGTTGCGCACGTGCAAAGCGATCCGGAAGCCATCGCGATGGCGAGCGGCGCCGACGACGTGCTGGCGTCCGCGCATGTCGTGCCGACGCTCGCCGAAGCCTTGAGCGGCGTGCATTGGTCGGTCGCGCTGACCGCGCGGCTGCGCGAATACGGACCGCCCCAATGGACGCCGCGCGCCGCGGCCGGTGTCGCGCGCGAACAGGCGGGGCATGGCGAGATCGCGCTGGTGTTCGGCAACGAGCGCACGGGTCTGTCGAACGAGGACGTGGAGCGTTGCAGCGCGCTCGCGCATATCCCGGCCAATCCGGCCTACAGTTCGCTCAATCTCGCGCAAGCCGTGCAGGTGCTGGCGTATGAATTGCGCACGGCCTATCTGTCCGCGGATGAAGCATCGAGCGCGGCGTCCGCAGTGGCACTAACGGCTGCGGGGCAGGGCGAGCCGGTCGGCCCGCGGGCGGCGAGCGACGAAATCGAAAGCATGTTCACGCATCTGGAAAGCGCGCTGGTTGCGCTCGACTTTCTCGATCCCGCCAATCCGAAGAAACTGATGTCGCGCTTGCGCCGCCTCTTCGCGCGTTCCGGGTTGGAGCGTGAGGAAGTCAATATCGTGCGCGGCATCGCCAAGCACATTCTGTTGAAGACCAAACGTCCCGGCGGCGACGGCGCGTAAGGACGCATAAGCGCGAGGCGCGGACGGCTTCCCGATAACGCAACGTGAAGCGCGAATCGCGTGCCGCGAATTCGACGTCGACTCGTCCCGCCACCTTGGCCGTTCTCCAAACGCCGACCTTGCCGGCAGCGTGGACTTCCGGCAGGTTTCGCGCAATCGCCCTACAATCGCTCGAAACGTTCTAAGCAAAGCTGCGGATCTGCTATGCAGCACCGCCCCGCCGCGCGTGGCTTCGCCGCGCCGGAGGTTTATGGTCCCCCCCAATACCGTCCCTGCCATGTTCAAGAGACTTCACGAAGACATCGCCACGATCCGCGAGCGCGATCCCGCCGCCCGCAGCGCCTGGGAAGTCCTGACGTGTTATCCGGGCCTGCACGCACTCGTATTGCACCGGCTCGCGCATGCATGCTGGCGGGCGCGGCGGCGCTGGCTCGCGCGCTTCGTCTCGCAGATGGCGCGCTTCATGACGGGCATCGAAATTCATCCGGGCGCGACCGTTGGCCGGCGCGTGTTCATCGATCACGGCATGGGCGTGGTGATCGGCGAGACCGCCCAGATCGGCGACGACTGCACGATCTACCAGGGCGTCACGCTCGGCGGCACGTCGCTCACGCGCGGCGCGAAACGGCATCCCACGCTCGAGCGCGGCGTGATCGTCGGGGCGGGGGCGAAGGTGCTGGGCGGCTTCACGATCGGTGAGGAGGCCAAGATCGGTTCGAACGCGGTGGTCACGAAGCCCGTGCCGGCGCGCGGCACGGCGGTGGGCAATCCCGCGCGGATCATCGTTCCGGCGGCGGCAGCCGTCGCTTCGGCGGCGGATTGCGCCGCGTCCGATACTGGATCCAACGGTGCGGCCCGCAACGCAAAACACGCGACGCAAAGCAGCGCGTTCTGCGCGTACGGCATCACGCCGAATGCCGACGACCCGGTGTCGCTCGCGATTCACGGCCTGATCGATCACGCCGCGACGCAGGCGAAGCGCATCGATGAAATCGTCGACGCGCTGGAGCGGCTGGGCACGAGTCTCGAAGGACTGCAAGGCGCCGATGCGGCGCTGCTCGATCTGCGGCGCCTGTCGGCCGCGATTGCAGGAAAGGAGGAAGGGGTGGCAGCGGAGCGCTGAGGGTGGGCGCCCGCGGTGCGAATCAACGAACCGCACGTGCGCACGGGAGCGTTGCCGTAGCCGCCGGTGAGCGCACGCGAGCGCGCTCGATGACGAGGAGGGCGCCTCGTTCAATCCAGCGGCAGCGCCCGAATTCCTTCGGCGTCGACGCGCAAATACCCGCCACGGCGCTCGCCGTGGTCGAGATCCCAATCCGGCAGCACCCAGCGCATGCCGCCCGGCTCGCGATGCCGCGCCGGCCGGTGCGTGTGTCCGTGGATGATCGTCGCCGCCCTCGACGACTTGAACAGCGCCGCGACGCCCTTCGGCGTCACGTCGTACTTCGGCGAGACCGGCCGCGAGCGGCCTTGCTCGCTTTTCAGGCGCATGTTTTCGGCGAGCGCCTGGCGCCAGCGAAACGGCCATGCGAGAAACAGCATCTGCGCGAAACCGCTGCGCGCAAAGCGCCGGAACATCTGATAGCCGCGGTCCGCGGTGCATAAGCGGTCGCCGTGCGCGAGCGCGATGCGCGTGCCGAATGCGGTGATCACGAACGGATCGGGCAGCCAGATCGCGCCGGCCGCTTTCATGAAGCGCTTGCCAAGCAGAAAATCGCGATTGCCGTGCATGATGTAGAGCCCGATGCCGCGCTCGGACAACGTGTGCAGCAGCGCCGCCATGCGCGCCGCGAATGGCTCCGCGAGCATGTCGTCGCCGATCCAGTATTCGAACAGGTCGCCGAGAATGAAAACCGAATCGGCCTGTTCGGCGGTGACGTGGATAAAGCGTTCGAAGGCGGAAACCGTATGCGGAATCGCCTCGCTCAAATGAATGTCGGAGAGGAAAAAAAACGGGCGTGCGGCGTGCGGGCGTTTGCCCTCGCCAGGCACGCCCGCGGCGACGCTTCGCAGCGGCTTTTCTTGCAGCATTGAAGGTGCCTGATGTCAGTTCAACGAGTGGGTGCCGAGTAGGTGCCGGGTTGGCGCTTAGTCGACGATCACGGCCTTTTCGATCACGACGTCGTCGACCGGCACGTCCTGATGGAAGCCCTTCGAACCCGTCTTGACCTTCTTGATCTTCTCGACGATGTCCATGCCTTCGACCACCTTGCCGAACACCGCGTAGCCCCAGCCTTGCGGCGTGGGCGACGAGTGGTTCAGGAAGTCGTTGTCGTTCACGTTGATGAAGAATTGCGCGGTTGCCGAGTGCGGATCGTTGGTGCGGGCCATCGCGACCGAGCCGTTGACGTTCTTCAAACCGTTGTTGGCTTCGTTGTTGATCGGCTCGGCCGTCGGCTTCTGCTTCATGCCCGGTTCGAAACCGCCGCCCTGGATCATGAAGCCGTCGATCACGCGGTGGAACACCGTGTTGTCGTAGTGGCCGGCCTTCACGTAGTTGAGGAAGTTTTCAACCGACTTCGGCGCCTTTTCAGCGTCCAGTTCGAGTTTGATGACGCCGTGGTTCGTATGCAGTTCAACCATGATGGAATCCTTTGATGAACGGGGTGGGTAAAAGACGCGGCGAGTCGTCATAGGAAGTTGACGACGGGCCGCGCCGGGGCGTAGGGTCGGCGCTGACGCGCTTGCACGCGATGCTTCGTGCGGCTGCCTGACTGGCAACTCCGGTGCGAACCTCAGTGCAAAGCCTGGTGCGAGCTCCTGTGCGAACTTTCGTGCGCTTACTTGCCGACCACCGTGGCCGACTCGATCACGACCGCCTTTTGCGGCACGTCGCTCATCGGGCCGCGCGTGGTGGTGGGCGTGCCTTCGATCTTCTTCACGACCTCCATGCCGGACGTGACCTTGCCGAACACCGCGTAGCCGTTGCCGTCGGGATTCGGATAGTCGAGGCCGGCGTTGTCCACCGTGTTGATGAAGAACTGCGCGGTGGCCGAATTCGGGTCGCTGGTGCGCGCCATGGCTAGCGTGCCGGCCATGTTCTTCAGACCGTTACGGCTTTCGAGCGGAATCGGCGCGCGCGTGGGCTTCTCGGCAAAGCTCTGCGTGTAACCGCCGCCCTGAATCATGAAGCCGCGAATCACGCGATGGAAAATCGTGCCGCTGTACTGGCCGGACTTCACGTAGTCGAGGAAATTGGCGACTGTCTTCGGCGCTTTCTCAGGATACAACTCGACGCGGATGTCGCCTTCCGATGTCTTGAAGAGGACGGACGGATGCGCGGCTTGCGAACCGGACTGGGCAAATGCGGGTGCGTTTGCGATCAGGGCGGCGCTGCCGAGCGCCAACATCAACCATTTCATGAAAATCCTCGGGGTTGGAAAAAACGTGGTGCCGGATAAGGGACGGCTTTACCGCGACGGCGCCATGTAAGGCGGCATGGCGAGCGAGCCGTTCGCGCCGCCGTACTGGAAGCTCGGCGTTTCCGTGATGTTCGACGTGGCGCGCGCGGTGTAGTCGTCTTGCGGCGTGACGGCGGCTTTCTTCGCCGGCTTTGCGGTCTTGGGCGGCGAGACGATATTCTGGATGTCTGTGAGGCGCTGCGTGGTCGTGGCGCTTACTTTGCCGAGACTCTGCGCGTGACGGTAGGCTTCGTTGGCCATGCGCAAGTACAGGTCGCCGAGGTTCTCGTACGCGAGACCGTAGCCGGGGTTCACCTTGGTCGCCGTTTCGAGCGCGGCGCGCGCCTCGGTATAACGGCCGTGCTTCGCGTAGAGCGTGGCGAGGTTGTTATACGGCTCGGGCAACTCGGGGTAGGTTTGCGTGAGTTCGGTGAACGCGGTGATCGCCTCGTCGTCGCGATTCAGGTGGGCCAGCACCGTGCCGCGCTTGAACTTTGCCTGCGCGTCCTGCGGATGCGACGCGATGCGCGCGTCGAGCTGGGCGAGGGACGCTTCCCAGTTCTTCTGCGCAATCGACGCGTCGATCTCCGGCGTGTTGTCGCGCACGGCGGGGCCTTGCGGCATCGGCGCGGCTCGCTGCGCGTATGCCGCGGTGCCCGGTGCAACCGTGAGAGCGACGGCGCAAAAGGCCGTCGCGGCGAGGGTCGCAGCGCTGCGCGCGCGGCCGCTGGAAGGTTTCATAGGCTCGGGTCTGGATGTTATACTCCGAGCCATTCTAACAAAAGGTCTGCGCGTTCCGTCGAACCGCCGGCTGTCTTTTCGCCACTCGTGGTCGTCTCCGCCTTGATCGTAGACTGAGCGCAACCTGACTTGCAGCCCGAGCGCCGCACCAGGTGCACCGGTTTGCTGCTGTGCGTGTTGCTGTACAGAGCGCACCCGTCGTCTTTTCGCGGGGCACGTCATGTACCAAGCCGCGGCACGAAACACATTGCGGATTTCTTTCGGCCCACGCACCGCTCTCTATGGAATCACTGCGCATCTACAACACGCTCGCGCGTGACAAGCAAACTTTCGTGCCGCTGCAAGAGGGCGTCGTGCGGATGTACGTCTGCGGGATGACCGTGTACGACTATTGTCACGTCGGTCATGCGCGGGTGATGGTCGTGTTCGATATCGTGCAGCGGTGGTTGCGCACGCTCGGTTACGAAGTGACCTACGTGCGCAACATCACGGATATCGACGACAAGATCATCCGGCGCGCGGTCGAGAACGGCGAGACGATCAAATCACTGACCGACCGCTTCATCAACGCGTTGCATGAAGACGCGGACGCGCTCGGCATCGAGCGGCCCGACCTCGAACCGCGCGCCACCGATTTCATTCCGCAGATGCTCGGCATGATCGAGACGCTCGAGGCGAACGGCTACGCGTACCAGGCGAGCGACGGCGACGTGAACTACGCGGTGCGCAAGTTCGCGGGCTACGGCAAGCTCTCGGGCAAGTCGCTCGAAGACCTGCGCGCCGGCGAGCGCGTCGCGGCCAACGACGCGAAACAAGACCCGCTCGACTTCGTGCTGTGGAAGCAGGCGAAGCCCGACGAGCCCGCCGACACCGGCTGGGATTCGAAGTACGGGCGCGGCCGTCCCGGCTGGCATATCGAATGCTCGGCGATGGGCTGCACGTTGCTCGGCGAGCGTTTCGACATTCATGGCGGCGGGCAGGACCTGCAGTTTCCGCACCATGAAAACGAAATCGCGCAAAGTGAAGCCGCTACCGGCCAAACCTTCGTCAATTACTGGATGCACAACGGCTACGTGCAGATCGACAATGAGAAGATGTCGAAGTCGTTGAATAACTTCTTTACGATTCGAGAAGTTTTGGCGCAGTACGATGCCGAGGTCGTGCGGTTTTTTATCGCACGCGCGCATTACCGTTCGCCGTTAAATTACAGCGACGTGCATATCGACGACGCCCGCAACGCCCTCACGCGTTTGTACACCGCGCTGAAGGACGTCACGCCGGACGGCGCCGCGCTCGACTGGAACGAAGCGCATGCGCAGCGTTTCCAGGCAGCAATGAACGACGACTTCAACACGCCGGTTGCGGTATCGGTGCTGTTTGAGTTGGCAACTGAAGTAAACCGCACGCGCGACCCCGCGCTGGCCCGTCAGTTGCGCTCGCTCGGGCGGGTGATCGGACTGCTCGGCCGCGAGCCGCGTGCATACCTGCAGCAGGCAGCGGGGGCAGCAGCCGAAGGCGCGCTCGACGCCGCCGCGATCGAAGCGAAGATCGCCGCGCGCGTGGCCGCCAAGCAGGCGAAGGACTATGCGGCAGCAGACCGGATCCGGGCGGAATTGCTCGAGGCCGGCGTTGCACTTGAAGACAAACCCGGCGGATTGACCGAGTGGCGGCGCGTGTGAGCGCACCTCGAGCTTCCCTTTGATCGACTCGCCAGGCAGGAGGCAGGATGGCAACGGCCACGAAGACGCCGGCTAAACGAGCCACGTCTCAAACAAACGCGGCAGCCGCGGCAAAGTCGACACGAACGTCGGCTCGCGCGGGCAGCAGCGCGGTGAAGAAAGTATCGTCGAAGGCCGCTGGAGCGCCGGCGAAGACCGGCGCGGGCGCAACGAAAAAGGCCGCCGTCAAACGCGCGCTCAACGGCGCATCGGCGCATGCCCATGCGCCTGTGGCGAAGCGCGCCAAAACGCCGTCGCGTACAGTGCGGGCAAAAAGCAATGGAGCCTTGCGGCCCGAACTCGCGGGCGACGTGCAGGAACTCGCGCGCGACACGCACGAAGGCGAAGTCGTGCGCAAGACGCGCGTGTCCTCGAATGCGGGCGGGCCAGCCGCCGGCGCAACCGAAGTGGCGGTGCCGGTGCAGATCGGCGGCCTCACGCCTGAAGTCACGCGTCCGGCGTATTGGGACAAGGCGTGTGCGGACCTCGTCAAGCGCGATCGTATTCTGAAGAAACTGATTCCGAAATTTGGCCCGGTGCATTTGCTGAGCCGTGGCGATCCGTTCGTCACGCTCGCGCGTTCGGTGGTCGGGCAGCAGATTTCGGTGGCGTCCGCACAAGCGGTCTGGGCAAGAGTCGAGGCGGCGTGTTCGAAGCTCGTGCCGCAGCAGTTCATCAAGCTCGGTCAGGAAAAGCTCACCGCGTGCGGGTTGTCCAAGCGCAAGGCGGAATACGTGCTCGATCTCGCGCAGCATTTCGTCTCCGGGGCATTGCACGTCGGCAAGTGGACCTCGATGGAAGACGAGGCGGTGATCGCCGAGCTCACGCAGATTCGCGGCATCGGCCGGTGGACCGCGGAGATGTTCCTGATCTTCAACCTGTCGCGCCCGGACGTCCTGCCGCTCGACGACCTGGGCCTGATCCGCGCGATCAGCGTCAATTACTTTAGCGGTGAACCGGTTACGCGCAGCGAGGCGCGCGAGGTCGCGGCAAACTGGGAGCCGTGGCGCACCGTTGCCACCTGGTATATGTGGCGTAGTCTTGATCCATTGCCGGTCGATTACTGAAAAACAGGAAGTGACGCCTTTCAGAAACTATCAATTGTAAAAAATTGATAGTTGCGAGATGGTTTTGATATCGGCGGGCGCGGTTAGAATACGCGCTGCCGGTAAGTCCAAGGATTACAAACAATGAAGACCACCTTTCTGGATTTCGAACAGCCGATCGCTGAACTCGAAGCGAAGATCGAAGAATTGCGCTTCGTGCAGGACGATTCGGCCGTCGATATTTCGGAAGAGATCGAGCGGCTGTCCAAGAAGAGTCAACAGCTCACCAAGGATCTGTACGCGAACCTCACACCCTGGCAGGTTTCGCAAATCGCCCGTCATCCGCAACGCCCGTACACGTTCGATTACGTGAACGAGCTGTTCACCGACTTCCATGAGTTGCACGGCGACCGCAATTATGCGGACGACCTGTCGATCGTCGGTGGCCTCGCGCGTTTCAACGGCCAGGCCTGCATGGTGATCGGCCACCAGAAGGGGCGCGACACCAAGGAGCGCGCGCTGCGCAATTTCGGCATGCCGCGTCCCGAGGGCTATCGCAAGGCGGAGCGTCTGATGCGTCTTGCCGAGAAGTTCGGCTTGCCGATCTTCACGTTCATCGACACGCCGGGCGCGTATCCCGGCATCGGCGCGGAAGAGCGCGGCCAGTCCGAAGCGATCGGCCGCAATCTGTACGTGATGGCTGAGCTGAAAACGCCGCTGATCGCCACGATCATCGGTGAGGGCGGTTCGGGCGGCGCGCTCGCGATCGCCGTTGGCGACAGCGTGCTGATGCTGCAATTTTCAACGTATTCGGTGATCTCGCCGGAAGGCTGCGCGTCGATTCTGTGGAAGAGCGCCGCCAAGGCGCCCGAGGCGGCGGAAGCGCTCGGCCTGACCGCGCATCGTCTGAAGGCGCTCGGCCTGATCGACAAGATCGTCAACGAGCCGCTCGGCGGCGCGCATCGCGATCCGAAGGGCATGGCCGCCATGCTGCGCCGCGCACTTGCCGACTCGCTGCGCCAGTTCCAGGGCATGAGCATCAACGACCTGCGTCAACGCCGTTTCGAACGGCTGATGTCGTACGGCAAGTTCAAGGAAACGACGCCGGGTGCCTAAGCCCGCGCGCGTTCACTTTCGGCGCTTCGCGCGCTAACGACGTGACCTCCACCGCCGACTCTCCCGCCGACCGCCTCGTTCTAGAGGCGGTCGGCGTTGCGCTGTCCGCGTTGCCTGCAAGCGCGCGCATCGCGGTGGCGTTGAGCGGAGGCGTCGATTCGAGCGTGCTGCTCGATGCGGTTGTGCGCGTGGCCGGCGCGTCGCGTTGTGTGGCGCTGCATGTGCATCACGGCTTGAGCGCGCGCGCCGACGAATGGCTAGCGCATTGCGAGGCGTTCGCGCGCGAGCGCGGCGTCGAATTCGAGGCCCAGCGCGTCCAGGTCGCGCACGATTCGGGCGTGAGCGTCGAGGCCGCGGCGCGCGATGCGCGTTATCGTGCGCTGGACGCCATGTGCGCGGCACGCGGTATTCACTCGCTATGGCTCGCGCAGCACGCGGACGATCAGGCTGAGACCGTCTTGCTGCAACTGCTGCGGGGAGCGGGCCTCGCGGGTCTCGCGGCGATGGCGCCGGAGTACTTGCCGGCGGGTGCGTCGGCACTGCGCGTGCGGCCTTTGCTTCATCTGCTGCGCGCGCAACTCGAGCAGTATGCGAACGCTCGCGCGCTGCGCTGGATCGACGACGAATCGAACGCGGATACACGCTACGCTCGCAATGCATTGCGCCATGAAGTGACGCCGGCGCTGGCCGTCCACTTTCCTGGTTTTCGCGATGCGCTTGCACGCACGGCGGCGCATGCCGCGTCGGCGCAGCGTCTGCTCGACGCGCTCGCGCGCATCGACATGGAGACGGCGTCACGCGACGAAGGCCGCGCGCTCGCGCATGACGTGCTGCTAGCGCTCGACGACGATCGCGCGCTCAACCTGATGCGTTACTGGATGCGCACGCTAGGACTCGTGGCCGCGTCGAGCGCGCGAGTTGCCGACGCGCTGCGTCAACTGCGCGAAGTGGGTGAAGCGGGCGAAGGGCATGGTCTGCGAATCGATCACGCGGGTCATGCGTTGCGCAGTTATCGCGGCCTCGTCTATTGGGAAGCGGGCGATAGCAGCGAACCCGCCGACGAAACCGCGCTCGCCGCGCGTGCCGTGAGCGAACTAGCGTGGCAAGGGGAGGCGGCCTGGCGCTTGCCGCAATGGCGTGGCACGTTCGTGTTCGCCGATGCCGCTGCTCCTACCGATGCCGCGGCAACTCAGGACGACACCGACACGATTCCCACGAGCGTTTTGCGCCGCGCTGTGTTGAGCGTGCGCCCGCGCAGTGGCGGTGAGCGCATGCGCAAAGGCGCTTTACCGGACGCGCCGAGCCGGACCTTGAAGAACCTGTTCCAGGAGCGCGGCATTCCCGCGTGGAAACGCGACGTGCCACTGCTTTACGTCGGCGACGAATTGCTGTTCGTGCCCTTGCTCGGCGTCAACCGCGCGGCCTTGCCCGAAGACGCGAACGTGGCTGAACCGCGCGTCACGATCATCTGGCGCGAAGACCTGCTGCTTGTCTGACCGGCCGGTCGGACATCCCGGTTGTCGCTCCGGCGGATCCCGAAATAGGGCGCAAAACCGCATGAAACAAGCCTTTGCAGCCCTTATTCCTGGTCTCGCGACGGCCGTTTCGGCTTGTCTTTTTACGCCCGATCGGGTACTTTAGCTTGTTTGCCCGGCCCGCTTTTGCCGTCGCTTTTGTCGTTTTGCCGATCGTGTTGCGTAGTTTCCGGTAAGCCATTAGCGATCATTCACGGGCAAATCCGCGCGTGCTGCACGCGCGCTGCATCTACGCCGCCACACACTTTGCCGTCGTTCCAGAAACGTTGCGCTGTCGTGCTTGTGTGCGGTCGTCTCCAGCGCGCCAGCGCGGTTTCTCCTCCAGTTCAGAACGACAATGGCACTCATCGTACATAAATACGGCGGCACCTCGATGGGCTCGGTCGAGCGCATCAAGAACGTCGCCAGGCGCGTCGCGAAATGGCACAAGGCCGGCCACAAGATGGTCGTCGTGCCGTCGGCAATGTCCGGCGAAACGAACCGCTTGCTCGGTCTCGCGAAAGAAATCACAGGCCAGCCGAGCCCGCGCGAACTCGACATGATCGCCGCCACCGGCGAGCAGG
The DNA here is from genome assembly GCF_049177125.1 of Paraburkholderia sp. DD10. NCBI lineage: Bacteria > Pseudomonadati > Pseudomonadota > Betaproteobacteria > Burkholderiales > Burkholderiaceae > Paraburkholderia > Paraburkholderia sp. DD10. The sequence continues at coordinate 734,876 of NZ_CP185393.1, forward strand.
TCAGCTCAGGTCTGCTCGCCATCGCGCTGCAGGAAGCCGGCGTCGAGGCGGTCAGCTACGCCGGCTGGCAAGTGCCGGTCAAGACGGATAGCGCGTTCACTAAAGCGCGCATCAGCGAAATCGACGGCGAGCGCGTGCTGCGCGATCTCGACGCGGGCAAGGTGGTGGTGATCACGGGCTTTCAGGGCATCGACCCCGACGGCCATATCACCACGCTCGGCCGCGGCGGTTCGGACACGTCGGCGGTCGCCGTCGCGGCTGCGTTGAAAGCCGATGAGTGCCTGATTTACACGGACGTCGACGGGGTCTACACGACCGACCCGCGGGTGGTGGAAGAAGCGCGTCGCCTCAATCGCGTGACGTTCGAAGAAATGCTGGAAATGGCCAGCCTGGGTTCAAAGGTGCTGCAGATCCGCTCGGTGGAATTCGCCGGCAAATACAAGGTTAAGACGCGCGTGCTGTCGAGCCTGACCGATCCGCTGATACCGCTCGACGCTGAAATGAAGTCGGGCACCCTGATTACTTTTGAAGAAGACGAGACCATGGAAAAAGCAGTCATCTCGGGCATCGCGTTTCAGCGCGACGAAGCTCGCATCGCCGTGATGGGTGTGCCCGACAAGCCGGGCATCGCGTATCAGATTCTCGGTCCGGTGGCGGACGCGAATATCGACGTCGACATGATCATCCAGAACCAGAGCGTCGAAGGCAAAACGGCGTTCACGTTCACGGTCGGCCGCGGCGACTATCAGCGCGCCATGGACATCCTCACCGGCCAGGTGAAGGGTCATGTGCAGGCCGAGCAGGTGCTGGGCGATCCGAAAGTGTCGAAGGTTTCGGTGGTCGGCGTCGGCATGCGTTCGCACGTGGGTATCGCGAGCACGATGTTCCGCACGCTGTCGGAAGAGGGCATCAACATCCAGATGATTTCGACCTCCGAAATCAAGATTTCGGTGCTGATCGACGAGAAGTACATGGAGCTCGCCGTGCGCGCGCTGCATAAGGCATTCGAACTGGATCAGGCGTAATTTGCCGGCAATCGCGAGGCGCACGAACACGCCGCTTTGGTGGTTTCTGCGGTGCGCGCGGCCAATGTGAACGAATTGCGTCGGCGGTGACGAATCTGGCACGAAAACTGTGCGGTAGACATTGACCTTCGCGGTTCGGCCCGCTATTATCTTGGCTTCGTCGCGCTGACTCCCTGCGCGACCGAAAGTTTGGGAGACGTGGCCGAGAGGTCGAAGGCACTCCCCTGCTAAGGGAGCATCTGGGCCAAAACCTGGATCGAGGGTTCGAATCCCTCCGTCTCCGCCAAAGCGGAACAAAAAGCCCCGTAAGTCTAACCGCTTACGGGGCTTTTTCCTTTTGTGGTCCGCCGATGCGTTCCATCAGTTCGGCTGGTGCTGTAAAAAATAAAGCGTCCCTTCGTTGCCGACTCAGCGCTGCCCGGTAACAGACATTACAATCCCGTTCCATTAACCCGGGGGCACAAAATGAAAATCGCGATTATCTGTCTCGCCTTGTTTGAGCGGTTGCGCTAGCTGGAGCAAGCAACCGACCATTGGCGGATATTCGGTCGGCATTTGCTGCATCAGCAACTGACGACAGCCTGAGCGGGAAAATTGCGCGTGGACAGCGTTGGAGGATGACGCGGTTTCGTCACTTCCCGCCGTGCTTCGCCTGCCACCGTTGCATGAACGCGATTTCATCATGCTGCGCCTTGATGATGTTCTTTGCCAGGCGCCTCAGATCGGGATCCTTGCCATATTTCAACTGCACCTTGGCCATCTCGACGGCGCCTTCGTGGTGCGGAATCATATGCGACACGAAGTCCTTATCGGCATCTCCGGTATAGGGCGGCGAGCTCATCTTCGCCATCATCTCCTTGTCCGCTTTCTCGAAGGCCGAGGTCGAGGAATTCGAGCCTGCATCCGCGGAGGCGGACATATCCATCCCGTGCATCGATGCGCCTTGTTGCGCGGAGACGGAAAATGTCGCGACGCCGAATGCCAGGCCCATGCAAAGAGATACGGTGCGAAGGACGTAAAGCTTTTTCATCTTCAAACTCCTTGGATGAGTCATTTTCAGCACGCGTGGCGCTGATGCCGATGCTACGCGCCGAGCGTCGGATGAAATCCCGCCTCTTCGATCACGGCGAGCAGACGCTCGGGCGGCAACGCCGAATCGATTTTCACGACTTTGGCGGCGACATCGATCTCGAGCTTCGCTGCGGGATCGGCATGAGTGACCGCGCGCGTGATCGAATTGGCGCATCCGCCGCATGACATGTCCTTCACCTGGAATTCCATTTTTTTGCTCCGGTAATCAAACAGAACACTCAGTTTGAACCTTCCCACGACGGTAAAGTCAAGCAGCCGCGCGCGTCGCATTCAGACCGCAATCTCACGCCGAAAATACAGCGTGAAGGTCGTGCGATCAGCGGAACTCGCGACGTCGACCTTGCCGCGATGCAATTCCATGATCGACTTGACGATGGCAAGACCCAAGCCCGCATTGCGCGCCGAACCGTGCCGCGCGGCATCGACCCGATAGAAGCGCTCGAAAATCCTGTCGGCATGTTCCTGAGGAATCGCCGGCCCATGATTGGCGACTTCGATCGCGACATATTTCGGCGAATCGTACAAGCTGAGTTCAACCGCGGTCCCGGCAAACGCATGGTCGAGCGCGTTCGATATCAGGTTGCTCACCGCGCGGCGCAAGAGCGTCGCGTCCGCGAACAGCTGGGCGTTCCCTTGCACGACGAAATGCACACCCGCTTCCTCGGCGAGTCCCTGGAAATACGACGCGAGCCGGCGCAATTCGCTTTCGGCGTCGAGTTCGACCATCTTGATGTGCTGCTGCGCGTTGTCCGTGCGCGCGAGAAACAGCATGCTCTCGATCATCCGTTGAAGCCGCTCGCATTCCTCGATATTCGAGTCGATGAGCGCTTCGTATTCGTCGGTGGTTCGGGGGCGCGACAACGTGATTTGCGACGAACTGATCACGTTGGCGAGCGGTGTGCGCATGTCGTGCGCGAGGTCGGACGAAAACTGCGAGAGACGCACGAACGCGCGTTCGAGACGGTCGAGCATGCGATTGACGGAGAACGCGATGTCCTGAAGCTCGATCGGTCCTCCCTGAATATCCAGCCGCTCGCTGAGATTGTGAGCCTCGATGCGCGAGGTTTGCCTCCCGATGCTTTTGACCGGTGAAAAGCCGCGTCGCGCGACCGCATAACCCAACGCGCCGACCAGCGCCGCCCCGACCGCGACCGCCAGCCAGATGTCGATCCGATAGCTTTCCAGGAGCGATTGCCGTTCGGCGGCCGCGCGAACCAGCAGCACGTGAACCGATTCGCCGGACGGCAGCGTTTCGTCGGCAAACACGCAGCGCGACGGACCGATGCCGGCCGGTCCGCAGGTGTACGGTTCGTTCGCACGATGCGCGGCGGGCGCAAGCCAAAGGTTCGCCGACGGCTCGTCGGAATGCTGAAGGAGGAGCGTGCCTTGCCGGTCGAAAATGGCGAGATAGACGCCCGGATGAGACAGCAACACCTCGTGGAACACGGACGGGTTATCCCGCAAGGCCCGAGTTGAACCGGCGTCTCGCGCCAACTGTAGAAACTGGCTGAGCTTGCCGGTGATTTCGATGTCATCGCGTCGTTGCAACTCGGTCGACAGCGCGTTGTACAGGAACGCACCCGTCAGCGCGAACACCACGATCGCGGCGGCGGAGAAAGCGAGCGTCAACCGTTTCAGCAACGAATAGGAACGGGGCGAACGACGGCCGGCCACCGTCGTCACGAGCGGTCCTCGAGCACATAACCCATGCCCCGCACGGTGTGCAGCAGTTTCTTGTCGAACGAGTTGTCGATCTTGGCGCGCACGCGTTTCACGGCTACGTCCACCACGTTGGTGTCGCTGTCGAAGTTCATGTCCCAGATCTGCGACGTGATGAACGTGCGCGTGAGCACCTCGCCCTGGCGTTCGGCCAGCAACTGAAGCAGCGCGAACTCCTGGGCGGTGAGGTCGATGCGGGTGCCTCCCCGATGGACCCGGCGCTTGATCAGATCCACTTCCAGGTCGGCAATGAGCAGCACGTCGCGCGCGCCACGCGGTGCGCGTCGCAACAGCGAGCGGATGCGAGCGAGAAACTCCGCATAGGCGAACGGCTTCGAGAGGTAGTCGTCGGCGCCGAGTTCGAGGCCTTCGACCTTGTCTTCCACCGTGTCTCGCGCCGTCAGGAGCAGAACGGGCGTTTGCTTCTGTTCCCGCAGCCGCTTGAGCACCTGGAAACCATTCAGCTCAGGCAGCATCACGTCGAGCACGATCAGATCGAAGTCTTCGTGCAAGGCGAGAAAGAGGCCGTCCTTGCCATTGTCGGCGAGGTCGACCGTGTAGCTTGCCTCCGTCAGCCCCTTGCGGAGATAAGACGCCATTTTCGGTTCGTCTTCGACTATGAGTATCCGCATGGCAGGTGGTGGTGTAGTAGGTATGTGCCGGTCGCCGGTCGCCGGTTCCCGACACGACGAGTCTAGTGCACGCAGCGTAGTGGGCGAAAGGTAGATCGAACATGGCGGCAAAATGACATTGTGTTCATCTTCGATCGAGTCTGAAAATTTGGTCATGTTGCAGCCATGCCTTCGTCACGCCGACGCAATTAAGCTTCGAGGCGTATCTGCGTTGAGCCGTTGCCGCTTTTCCCGCGCGACGGCCGTATCCGCACCGATTCCAGCCTTACGGCCCTCCCAAACTGCGTGCTAGACTCCATTTCCATGTCGTATTGGCGCAAACTCTTCGTCATCGTGCTGCTCATGCTGAGCCTTCCGGTTCAGGCGTTCGCGGCCGTCTCCCTGAAATGCGAGTCATCGCATATCAGGAGCGAAGTTGCGCCCATGCAGCATGCCGAGATGGACGCCCCCGCTCACGATCATCATATGCATGAGCTGACGATGGCCGACGGCGGCGATCACGACGATCATGGCCACCAACACCGCGGCGCGCATCATGCCCACAGTTGCGGGACCTGCGCGTCCTGCTGTCTGGGCGTCGGCTTGTTTGCGCTTCCCGCCGTGGCGGCGCCCGCCGGCATCGCTCACTTCGCGGTTCCTCTTCCTCCGTCGGTTCACGTCGCGTCGTTTCTGACGAGCGGCATCGAACGACCTCCCCGCATCTCCCTCGTCTAGTCCTTCGTCGCGGCCTCGGCTGCGATGCGCAATTTCGTCCTGAAGGCCGTGCTTCGGCCATCCAGATGACTGACGACGAGAAAAAATCATGCGAATGTTTATCGCGGCGCTGCTCGGCGCGGCGGCATTGTTGCCGGCGCTCGTGCAAGCCGACACCCCACATCCTGACCCGTCCGACGCCTTCGCGTCGGTGCCCGCGCTCAGCACGCCGTCCGTCTTTGCGGACTATCGGGCCTACCGGGACGAACCTGCGCCCAGCTGGCAGGAACTCAATCGCGCGGTGATGAATTCATCGGCGATGAAAGGGATGAACCACGGCGCCAAGCCGGCCGCCGGCGCCGGGGCCAGATCCAACGAACGCGGCAACGACGGCGAACACAAAGAACACAAACCACCCAGCCAACACGAACACAGCACCCACGAGGGACCGGCCAAATGAGCTCGCCACTTTTTTCGGGCGGCCGCATCGCGGCGCTCGCCGTTGCGCTGACCTTGCTTGCCGGCTGCACGACATTTTCGAAAGACGGCGGCTTCAATACCGTATCGACGACCGCCTCCGAACGTCTTGCGAAAGACGCGGTGCTGGTGAAAACCGACGAGGACCGGGACGCCGTCGCGAAGCGAACCCAGGAACTGCTGGCCAAGCCCTTGAGCATGGACGACGCGGTCCAGATCGCGTTGCTGAACAACCGCGGCTTGCAAGCCTCCTACGCGGAGCTCGGCATTTCGGAGGCCGATCTCGTGCAGGCCGGACGCCTGCCGAATCCCGGTTTCAGCTTCAGCCGCACGCACGGCGGCAACGAACTGAGCATCAGCCGCACGTTCACGCTCGGCGTGCTGGGTGTCCTGACGCTGCCGCTCGCGACGAAGATCGAGAGCCGCCGCTTCGAACAGACGAAGCTGCTCGCCGCGGACGCGATGCTCAAGGTGGCCGCCGACGCACGACGAGCCTACATCGGCGCGGTGGCCGCCGAGCAGGCCGCCGCCTATGCCGCGCAAGTGAAGGATTCGGCGGAGGCCGGCGCCGAACTGGCGTTGCGGATGCAACAGGCGGGCAACTTCAGCAGGCTCGACTACGCTCGCGAGCAGGCCTTCTATGCGGACGCCGTCGCGCAACTGGCGAAAACGCGGCAGCAGTCGGTGTCCGCGCGCGAAAAGCTCACGCGCACGATGGGTCTGTGGGGTCCCGGCACGCAGTACGCGCTGCCCGAGCGCCTGCCCGATCTGCCGAAAGCGCGCCCCGAGTTGAACGACCTGGAAAGCTTTGCAATGCAAAACCGGCTGGACATCCAGGCGGCGAAGCTGCAAACGCAGAGCGTCGCGTCCTCGCTGGGCTTGAGCAAGGCGACGCGCTTCATCAATGCGCTGGACGTCGGGTATCAGAACAACTTCACGACTTCCGACGGCCGCGAGCAAGGCTACGAGATCAGCGTCGAGATTCCTCTTTTCGACTGGGGCAGCTCCAAGGTGGCGCGGGCCGAGGCGATTTACATGCAGTCGGCCAATCGCGTCGCCGAGACCGCGATCAACGCACGCTCGGAGGTCCGCGAATCGTATTCGGCCTACGTGACCGATTACGACGTGGCCAAGCACTATCGCGACGAGGTCGTGCCGATCCGCAAAACCATTTCCGATGAACTGATGCTTCGCTACAACGGCATGCTCGCGAGCGTGTTCGAACTGCTCGCCGATTCGCGTGACCAGGTCGGCGCGGTGAACAGCTATATCGATGCGCTGAAGGACTACTGGCTCGCGGAAACCGACTTGCAGCAGGCGGTCGGCGGCCGTTTGCCGCCGCTCGCGGTGGCTTCGGCGCAATCAGAACAACCCGCGCCAGCGGCGCCGGCGGCGCAACCCGCGTCGTCCACACATTCCGAAGGTAAATGACATGCTGTCACGTCGAAATTTTCTTGGCGGCTCGGGGGCCGCGCTGTTGGGCGCGGCGCTCGTCAGCAAGGCCGGCGCGGCCTCGTTGCCCGAAGCGCCCATCATGAGTAAAGCCACCACGCAGCCGCCGCTCGCGCCGCCGAATGGCCGTCCGTACACGCCGGTGGCCACGCTGAACGGCTGGTCGTTGCCGTGGCGCATGAAGAACGGCTGGAAGGAGTTCCATCTGATCGCTGAGCCGGTGGTGCGCGAATTGGCGCCGGGCATGAAGGCGAACCTCTGGGGCTACAACGGCCAGGCGCCGGGCCCCACCATCGAGGCGGTGGAAGGCGACAAGGTCCGCATCTTCGTGACCAACAAGCTGCCGGAGCACACCACGGTTCACTGGCACGGGATGCTGCTGCCCTCGGGCATGGATGGCGTCGGCGGCCTCACGCAGCCGCATATTCCGCCGGGCAAGACCTTCGTCTACGAGTTCCAGCTGGAGAAGCACGGCACCTTCATGTACCACCCGCATGCCGACGAGATGGTGCAGATGGCGATGGGGATGATGGGCACCTTCATCGTCCATCCGAAAGACCCTGGCGTCATGCAGGTGGACCGCGACTTCGTGTTCATCATGTCCGCGTACGACATCGATCCGGGCAGCTTCACGCCGCGCGTGAACGAGATGACCGACTTCAACATGTGGACCTGGAATTCGCGGGTCTTTCCGGGCATCGACCCGTTGCCGGTGCGTGCGGGAGACCGCGTGCGCATCCGCTTCGGCAATCTGACGATGACCAATCACCCGATCCACCTGCACGGCTATCACTTCGAGGTCGCGGGCACGGACGGCGGCTGGATTCCGCCTGCCGCGCGCTGGCCGGAGGTCACGGCCGACGTCGCGGTCGGCCAGATGCGCGCCATCGAATTCACGGCCAACCGTCCCGGCGACTGGGCGTTTCACTGCCACAAGTCGCATCACACGATGAATGCGATGGGCCATCAGGTGCCGAACCTGATCGGCGTGCCGCAAAAGGATCTCGCCAAACGCATCAACAAGCTCGTGCCGGACTACATGGCAATGGGCAGCACGGGCGGCGCGATGGGCGAGATGGAAATGCCGCTCCCCGACAACACGCTGCCGATGATGACCGGCACCGGTCCGTTCGGTCCGCTGGAAATGGGCGGCATGTTCACGGTCGTGAAGGTTCGCGAGGGACTGGGGCGCAAGGATTATCGCGACCCCGGCTGGTATCGGCACCCGAAGGGAACGGTTGCTTACGAATACACCGGCGAGTTGCCGGACAGCTGATTTTTTGTGTCGCCGGACCGGGCGGTCCGGCTCAACTTTTCATTTCAACGCAGGAGAAAGAGTGATGAAGAACGTATTGGCATCGATTGCGCTTGGCTGCGCACTGGCCGTTTCCGCATCGGCCTATGCGGCCGGCGACATGGGCAACATGGACATGGGCGGCAGCGCCGCGAAGCAGGGCGGCGACGCGAAAGCGGGGATGTCGCACGGAGAGGTCAAGAAGGTCGACACGTCGGCCGGCAAGCTGACCATCAAACATGGCCCGCTGGACAATCTGGGCATGGACGCGATGACGATGGTGTTCAAGGTCAAGGATCCCGCCATGATTTCGCAGGTCAAGCCCGGCGACAAAATCGACTTCGTGGCTGAGGAAGTCGACGGCGCGCTGACGGTGGCGAAGCTGCAAAAGAAGTAAGGATTCGCAGGGTGCCCCGTCACAGGGGCTACGCCTTTTTCGATCATCAGGATGCACAAGAACATGAACATATTCACTCGCAAACAACTACTCGGACTGGCCACGGCGACCGCCGTCGCGTTCGTGCCGATGGCGGCGTTCGCGCACGGCAAGCTGGAGAGCGCCGTGCCCGCGTCCGGCAGCACCGTCGATGCGGCGCCCGACGCGCTGCGGCTCACCTTCAACGAAGACCTGGAGGCCACCTTCAGCACGGTGAAGGTGTCGGACGCGAAGGGCGCGACCGTGAGCAAGGAGAAGGCCAAGGTCGACGCGGCGAATCCGCGGATGCTGACCGTTGCGCTGCCGAAGCTCGCGTCCGGCACTTACTCCGTGCAGTGGGCGGTCATGACGCAAGACGCCCACAAGACCAAGGGCACGTACGCGTTTCAGGTGAAGTGATGAACGACGGTCTCCTCGGCGTCCTGCGGCTCGCGTTCGTTGCGTTGCAAAACCTCGGCTTTGCGGTTGTCGTCGGCGTGATGCTCAGCGACCGATGGCTCGCGCGCAGCACGTCCACGTGGCAGGTGGGCGTGAGCCGGCGGCTCGTCGGCGCATTGCGTATCGCGTCTGTCAGCACACTGCTGTCCAGTACGTTTGCCTTCTGGATTCATTGCGCGTTGATGAGCGAGTCCACGCTTGTCGAAGCCTGGCCCGCGGTGCGCTCGATGCTCGTCGAGACCGGGTTCGGTCACGCATGGTTCGCCGGGGCCGTGCTCATGTCATGCGTGGTGGTTCTTTCGTTTATGCAGACCGGCAAGTCGATCCGCTTCGTGCCGGCAATCTGGCTGGCGCTGGCGGGCGTCGCGCTGGCCCGCAGCAACGGCGGACATCCTGTGGATGCCGGCGCCTTCAGTCTGCCGGTATGGGCGGACTGGATCCACCTGCTTGCGATCAGTGCGTGGGTCGGGCTCGTGCTGGTGACCACGTATATCGTCGCGCCACGTTTCTTTAACGCGCCGGGCAGCGAGCGCGTGAATAGCGCCGCGTATATCCAGTCCCTGTCGGATGCCGCGACGCTTGCGCTGGTTGTTCTGTTTATCACGGGCGCCTATAACGGCTGGCGCGGCGTCCGGTCGCCGGAGGGACTGCTCGAGTCCGGCTATGGGCAGATGCTCATGCTGAAACTCGCGCTGGTGTTCGTGGCGGCCGCCCTCGGCGGGCACAATCGTTTCTTCGAGATGCCGACACTGCTCGCGTCGCTGAAGAATGTCTCGTCCGCCTTGCCGGTGAAGCCTTTGAAACGCTTCGCCGCGGTGCTGCATGTCGAGTCGGTGGTGTTGGCCGGTGTGCTGGTCGTGGCTGCGGTGCTGGTTTCGAGTCCGCTGCCCGGCGCGTCGTAGTTCGTTTCAACGCGTTTTTTGTTTCACGTCCACGCAGATGGTCATCGCCGCCGGGTCGATGAAGGCCGCATGTATTCCTTGATCGGCCCGAGGTACGGCCATCTTTTACGGGACCCGAGGGCATGATCTCGGGTCCTTTTTTTTGCGCCGCGCACGACGGGCTCGGTGCTATCGGCCGATCGACATCGACTGACGTTGGCGCGGCGAACGCCTTGTTGTTCGGATGACCAAATAGTCATTTCGCCGTCACCGGTCGTTCAGACGCCGCACTCCAGAATGGAACCTGTTCGGAATCAACTCTTACCGGTTCCGCGTCGTTCAGGAGAAAAGTAACCATGTCGTCCAAATCCATCTCTATCGTTGCCGCGCTGATTGCCGCAACGCTCGCCACGTCCGCGTTCGCTGATGCCGACCACGACTACCCCAAAGCCTCGGTTTCGACCGCGTTGCCGCCGGCGAGCAGCGCGAGCCCGTCGTCATCGAATGTGACGACCGCGATCACTCCGGTTGCCCAGGCGCCGCGAGGAAAGACCCGGGATGAAGTCTTGCAGGAACTGATTCAAGCGCGGCGCGCGGGGTTGATCCCGTCCGGTGGCGCCGACTATCCGCCGAGCGAAGCAACGATTGCGCGCAATCTGGCGCGACTGGAAGCGGCGCCTCAGAAGTGGGCCACTCAGCCGTAAGGCCATTCGTGCGATACAGTCGCCGCGCAACGGGATGATCCCGGCGGCGCGGCACTGACAATTCGTTGAGCCAGGTCAAATTGCGCAGGCAGGGGCGATCGCAGCATGGAGGGTGCAAGCATCGGCCAACGCACGGCATATCCAAACCGCATGCCCCACTGTTTGGTCTATCATCGAAATGCCGACAGAACACTGGAGAAACAGAATGCGCAAGGTATGGCGGGTCCTGGCTGCGCTGCTTGCGCTAAGCCTCGCGGGTTGCGGCTACAACACGCTGCAAGTTCAGGATGAACAGATCAAGGCGAGCTGGTCGGAAGTCGTCAATCAGTATCAACGGCGTGCGGACCTGGTGCCGAATCTGGTGAACACGGTCAAGGGCTACGCTGCCCAGGAACGGGACGTGCTCATCCAGGTGACTGAAGCACGGGCTCGCGTCGGCTCGGTTCAGGCCACCGCCGAGGTGCTCAACAATCCCGAGGAATTCGCGAAGTTCCAGGCCGCCCAGGGGCAACTCACTTCATCGCTCTCGCGGCTACTGGTTGTCTCGGAGAACTATCCGCAATTGAAATCGGACGCGAATTTCCGCGATCTGCAAGCGCAACTGGAGGGCACGGAGAACCGCATCACCGTCGCCCGCAACCGGTACATCCAGGCGGTCCAGGCCTATAACGTCACCATTCGGTCGTTTCCCTCCAACCTCACGGCGAAGGCGTTCGGCTATCAGGAGAAGCCGAACTTTTCGGTCGCCAACGAGCAGGAAATCGCCAGGCCGCCGCGGGTCGACTTCAGCGCCGCGCCGGGTAAGGCCCAGCCAGCGTCGGGAGCCGCCAATTGAATGCGCTCAAAGCCCTCATGGCGTTGCTGATCGGCGTCGCGCTGTGGGGCGCCTCGGGGGCGATGGCCGAGGTCGCGGTGCCGCCCTTGACGGCACGCGTCACCGACCAGACCGGCACGCTCACCCGCGAGCAGGCAGGCGCGCTCGAACAGACATTGCAGGCCTTCGAAAGTAGAAAGGGCACGCAGATTGCGGTGCTGATCGTGCCCACCACCGAACCGGAGACCATCGAGCAATATTCGATGCGCGTGGTCGAGCAATGGAAGCTCGGGCGCAAGAAGGTGGACGACGGCGCGTTGCTGATCGTCGCGAAGAATGACCGCGCGCTGCGCATCGAGGTCGGTTATGGACTCGAAGGCGCGCTCAACGACGCGGTCAGCAATCGGATCATCAATGAAATCATCGTGCCGCGATTCCGCCAGGGCGACTTCTATGGCGGCATCAACGCGGGAGTCGATCAGATGATCCGGGTGGCCGACGGCGAGTCGTTGCCGCCCCCGCAATCCCGCAACGCGGGTGAGCCGCCCAACATCTGGCGCTATGCGCCGGTTATCTTCATGGTGGCGATCGTGTTCGGCGGCGTGCTGCGCGCCATGTTCGGACGCTTGCCCGGCGCCGCGGTCGCGGGCGTCGGCGTGGCGGTGATCGCCTGGCTGTTGGCGGCCGGCCTTCTCGCGACAATCGCAGCCGGCGTGATCGCCTTCGTGTTGACGCTCACCAGCGGCGGGATCGGAAGCTACGTCGGCGCATACGGTCTCGGGCGTCGTGGCGGCGGGTCGGGGCGCGGCGGCCGCGGCGGCGGATTCGGCGGCGGCGGCGGCGGTTTTGGCGGCGGTGGCGCGTCGGGCAGGTGGTGAGATGAACATCCAGCGAACCCTCAAGCATCTCTTGACCACCCATGCGAAGGTCAACGCGGCGTTTTCTCGCGACACGCTGGCCGCGATCGAAGAGGCGATCAAGGCATGCGATGCGCAACACGCCGGCGAGGTCTGCTTCGCCATCGAAGGCGCGCTGCCGAGCCTCGCGCTCTTCAACGGGCAATCGGCGCGGGACCGTGCCGTGGAAGTGTTCTCGCAATTGCGCGTCTGGGATACCGAGCACAACAACGGCGTGTTGATTTACGTGCTGCTTGCCGACCGCGACGTCGAGATCGTCGCCGATCGCGGCGTGCATGCGAAGGTCGGTGAAGTGCAATGGCAGGCGGTTTGCCACACGATGGAAGAGGCTTTCCGCCAGGGAGCCTACCGCGAGGGAGCGATCGGCGGGATTCAGGCGATCGCGCAGCTTCTGAAGCAGCACTTTCCCGCGCAGCGCGACTTCATAAACGAATTGCCGGACACGCCCGCGATATTGTGATCGCGCTGCCGCTGCCGCTGTCCCTCGCGCGGTAGCGATCGGCCGCCGACGCGGGCAGCACGAATCAGAAAATCAGAACCGGTCGGCGCGCACCAGCGCAGCGAGCCTCGCTCGTTCCTGCGCCACGTCGGCCGTCTGCTGTTGCGGCCAGTCGAGCACCACGCCGTCGTCGAGCGATTCGCGCACCAGCGACGAATAATCCCATTTGTGCAGCTTCCCGGATTTCATTGCATCGGCGACGTCATGCCTGAGTGGCACAGGGAAGCTCGCGTAGGCCGCCGAGAGCGCCGCGTACTGACGCGCGTCGATTTCGGCGGATGAATGAAACAAGGCCCAGCTCACGACGGCGATGATCGCCATCAACGGCACTACGGTGTAACGCAGGATGAATTTGATAGGTGTCATGCGGTGATGTGTTGCGAAGCTACTGGGAAATGACGATGTCCGACGTGCGCCTCGATCACGGCGGAACAGGCGCGCGTTGGGCACGAAGCGTGGTGAGGATACCCCTCAGAATGTCGATGGGCGGCGGCGGACAGCCGGGGATCGTCACGTCGACGGGAAGAAGCTTCGAGAGCGGCCCGCACACCGCGTAGCTGTCCTTGAACATGCCGCCCGTGCACGCGCATTCGCCGACGGCAACGACCAGTTTCGGATGAGGCGTCGCCTCGTAGGCCTGCCATACCGCTTCCTTCATGTTGAGCGTGAGCGGACCGGTGACGAGCAGCATGTCCGCATGACGCGGGCTTGCGACGAAGCGAATGCCCAGGCCCTCGATGTTGTAATAAGGGTTGTTGAGCGCGTGGATTTCGAGCTCGCACCCGTTGCAGGAACCCGCATCGATCTCGCGGATGCACAGCGCCCGACCGAGCACGTCGAGGATGTCCTGCTGAAGCCGCCGGCTTTCCGTGCGCCACGCGTCGTCGCCTTCGGGCACGCGCAGCGTTGGCGTGTCGGTTCTCGCCATCTGTTTGATGAGTTGCCACATTACAGGTCGTGCCCCGCGTAGTTCAGATTGAACGACTTGTTGATCAACGGGAAATCGGGAACGATGTTGCCGATGATCGCATGCTCCAGCGCGGGCCAGTTCTGCCACGACGGGTCATGGCAATGGCAGCGCGCGATGGTGCCGTCGCCGGCGGTTTCGAGTGCGACGAACACGTCGCCGCGCCAGCCTTCTATCCAGCCCACGCCACGCGCCGGCGCGGCCTTGGGTTCACATGTCGCTGCAATCTCTCCGTCCGGCAGATCGGCGAGCAGCGCATGGATGAGCCGGATCGACTCATGGATCTCGCCGAAGCGGACCATGACGCGGGCGGCCACGTCACCCCGTTCGTCGCCGATCACGCGCACCTGAACTTCATGATAGGGCGCATAGGGATGATCGGCCCGCACGTCGACCTTCCGACCGCTGGCACGCGCGGCGAGTCCGCAGACGCTGAAGTGCTCCGCCACTTTCGCGGCAAGGATTCCCGCGCCCGCGAAGCGATCCTGCAGTCCCGATTGATCGTCGTAGATACGCTGCATCACGCGGACCTGCGCGTCGATCTGATCGCACTGCGTTTGCAGCGCCGCGACGGCGCGTGCATCGATTTGCGCCGCGATGCCGCCGGGGACGATCTGGTCCATCAGATAGCGGTGCCCGAAGACGCGGTGGTTCAGCCGCAGCCAGTCTTCCTTCAAACGGGAGAACTGCGCGAGGCCGTATGCGAATCCGGCGTCGTTGCCGAGCGCGCCGAGATCGCCCAGATGATTGGCGATGCGCTCGCGTTCGAGCAGCAGCGCACGCAGCCATTGCGCGCGCGGCGGAATCAGCACGCCGAGCGCCCGTTCCACCGCCATGCAATACGCCCATGAGAACGCGACGGTCGAGTCGCCGGCGATCCGGCCCGCGAGACGATGCCCGAGCAACAGAGGCGTTTGCTGGAATAAACGTTCGATGCCTCGGTGCGCGTAACCCAGGCGCTCCTCCAGTCGCAGCACTTTCTCGCCGACCACCGAAAAACGGAAGTGCCCCGGCTCGATCACACCCGCGTGGATCGGACCCACGGCGATCTCATGCACGCCGTCGCCCGCGACCGCCACGAACGGATAGTCCGCTTCACGCGACTCGAACCGTTCCGTCCCGGAATGCAGCTTCCGCAGCGGATGATAATCGGCGGGCCAGTTGCCGTGATTGAGCCACGGCCTCGCGTCCCCGGCGTTTATCGCACGCAGTCCCAGCAGATCGTGCACGGCGCGTTGCATGCGCACCGCGCACGGAAAGATCGGCGAAAGGTCCGGGTAGCCGCCCTCGATGCCGGGCGGCAATGGAAGCGGCAGTTGAACCCACAGGAGGCCGTCTTCCACTGCATAGGCCGCGGAGATCGCGAACGAGCCCGCCGCTTCCTCGGCGCCCCACAACGAAATCAGACGGCCGCCCGTTGCGCGCGCCGTCGTGGCGGTGCGGGTCCACGTGTCGGCGTCGACGCGCGCGAGAAACGCCGACGACGTGCCCGCGAACCCGGCCAGGCGGACGAGATTGGCAAGACCGAATGCCTCGATGCGCATGTCTTCACCCCGCGATCATGGCCGCCGCCTGCCGATACCACGTCGCAAGATAAGGCGGAATGTAGAGTCCCAGCATCAAGCTCATGCCGAGATGGACGAACACCGGCAGCAGCGCCGGCGGATGTTCAAGCACCTTGGCCGTGGTGTCGCCGAACACCATGCCCTGCACGCGCACGAAGATGGCCGCGAACGCCACGGCCAGTCCGAGCAGCAGGAAGGGCGTGGCCCACGGCAGCGTGCGCATCGCCGTGGTGAGAATCAGGAACTCGCTCGCGAACACGCCGAACGGCGGCATGCCGAGAATCGCGAGCGTGCCGAGCATCATGCCCCAGCCGACAGTCGGGCTCACGCGCAACAAGCCGCGGATGTCGTCGATCGCCTGGGTGCCGGCCTTTTGCGCCGCGTGTCCGACGGTAAAGAAGATCGCGGACTTCACGAGCGAATGCACCGTCATGTGCAGCAGGCCCGCGAACGTTGCGATAGGACCGCCGAGCCCGAATGCGAACGCCATCAAGCCCATGTGCTCGATCGACGAATACGAAAAGAGCCGCTTGACGTCTTTCTGCCGGAACAGCGAAAAAGCGGCGATCAGCACCGAGACCAACCCGAAGCCGACCAGCAGATGTCCCGGCAGGCCGTTCTGCAATGCGCCATCGGCCAGCACCTTGCAGCGCAGCACCGCATACAGCGCGACGTTGAGCAGCAGCCCCGACAGCACGGCCGAAATCGGCGTGGGTCCTTCGGCGTGCGCGTCGGGCAGCCAGTTGTGCATGGGCACGAGGCCGACCTTGGTGCCGTAGCCGATCAGCAGGAACACGAACGCGAGCGAAATGATGGTCGGGTCGAGACTGCTCTTGACCGCGTTCAGACTGGTCCAGAGCAGCGCGTCGCCGCCGCCCAGTTGCCGGCTCGCGGCGAGGTAGAGCAGGATCGTGCCGAACAGCGCCTGCGCGATGCCGACGCCGCACAGAATGAAGTACTTCCACGCGGCCTCGAGGCTTGCCGCGGTGCGATAGACGCTCACCAGCAGGACCGTCGCGAGCGTGGCCGCTTCCATCGCGACCCACAGAATGCCCATGTTGTTGGTGAGCAGCGCGAGCAGCATCGCGAAGATGAACAGCTGATACATGCTGTGGTAAAGACGCATGCGCGGGGCCGTCATCTTGCCGCGGTCGCGCTCGATGCGCATGTACGGCCGTGAAAAGATCGACGTGGTCCAGCCGACGAAGGCCGTCAGTGCGACGAGGAACACGTTGAGCGGATCGACGAAGAACAGCTTGCCCAGCGCGAACGCCGGCCCGTGCGCCACGGTTTTCGCGGCGAGCAGCGCGGCGGCCGCGAACGTGAGGAAACTGAAGCCGACGTTGAGTTCCGCCGCGACATGATGCTGGCCCACGAGCGCAAGACAGACGCCCGCCAGAAGCGGGATGGCGAAAACCAGCAGCAGGATCCAGGCTTCAGTCATCTTTTAGTTTTTCGAGGTGGTGAATGTCCAGGCTGTCGAACTGCTCGCGAATCTGGAACATGAACACGCCGAGGATCAGGATGCCCACCAGCACGTCGAGCCCGATGCCGAGTTCGACGATCATCGGCATGCCGTTGGTCGCCGCGGCGGCGGCAAAGAACAGGCCGTTCTCCATCGATAGAAAGCCGATCACCTGAGGAATCGCCTTCGCCCGCGTGATCATCATCATGAACGATAGCAGCACGCAGGCGAGCGCGATGCCGAGCGTGCCGCGCGCCACCGACGAGGCGAGCTGGCTGACCGGCGAGGCGACGTTGAACGCGACGATCACGAGCACGATGCCGATCAGCAGCGTGGCGGGAATGTTGAGGAGCGACTCCACGTCCGTCCTGACGTTCAGGCGCTGCACGAGCCGATAGAGTATCCAGGGGATCAGGCCGACCTTGAGCACGAGCGTGAGCGCCGCGGAGATGTAGAGATGCACGTCGGCGGTCACGTATCCGAGGATCACGTTCGCCGACACGAGCGTCACGCCCTGCAGCGTGTAGAGGTGAATCAGCGACAGGATGCGGCGTTGGCTGAGCATCGCGAACGACAGCAGCAGCAGGATCGCGGCCAGGAAATTGATGATCTGCGTGGCGAATCCGTGCATCACGCCCCCAGCAGAAAGTGAACCAGCATGCCGATGACGGCCAGCAGGAACGCCGTGGCGAGAAACTCCGGCACGCGGAAAATGCGCATCTTGGCGTTGGTCGTCTCCACGATCGCGAGTGCCGCGCCGCCTATCGACAGCTTGACGAACAGCGTCGGTATCGCGAGCAGCAGCGCCAGCGGACTGCCGGCTTCCGCGATGCCCCAGGGAACGAACAACGCGAGGCCGATGCACGAGTACGCGAACAGCTTGAGGCTCGCGGCCCACTCCATCAGCGCGAGATGCCGGCCGGAATATTCGAGGATCAGCGCCTCGTGGATCATCGTGAGTTCGAGGTGGGTGGTCGGATTGTCGACCGGCAGGCGCGCGTTTTCCGCGAGCGACACCATCGTGAACGCGATGCCCGCGAACGCGAGGCTCGGATAGATCGCCAGTTCGCGATGGCTGAGCGTGGCGACGATGCGGGTCAGCAAGGTCGACTGCGTGATCAGCGACGCCGAGAACAGCACCATCAGCAGGGCCGGCTCGGCCAGAAAGCCGACCAGCATTTCGCGGCGCGCGCCGAGCGTGCCGAACGCGGTGCCGATGTCCATCGCCGCGAGCGAGATCGCGACGCGCGCCAGCGCGAACAGGCCCACCAGGGCGATCGCATCCGCGGCGGGCGAGAGCGGCAGATCGGTGGAAAGCGTCGGCACGATCGCGCAGGCGAGCGTCATGCAGGCCCAGACGACATACGGCGCGCCGCGGAAAATCGGGCTCGCATGTTCGGCGACGACCGACTCCTTGTTGAACAGCTTGTGAAGCATCCGGTAAGGCTGCCAGATGCTCGGCGCACGGCGGTTCTGCAAGCGCGCGCGGCAGATGTTGATCCACCCGGTCAACAGCGGCGCTGCCGCGAGCGCGAGCAGGATTTCGAGGCCCTGGGAGAGCAATCCGGAGAGCGTGATCATCGTCTCACCAGCATCAGCAGGACGATCAGCACGAGAAAGCTGTGCATCAGATAGACGGCGATGCGGCCCGTCTGAAGCAAGCCGGCCAGCGCCGCGATGCGCTTGATCAGCCGTTCGAGCGGCTCGTAAATCAGCGCCCACGCGCGATCGGTCACGCTCACGCTGTATATCGGCTGGCTGTCGAATGGCGAAGGCAGCCGCCGTTCGATCCTGAAGAGCGGCGCGAAGATTTCCCGGATCGGCTGCCCGAAGCCTTCCGCCGTGTCCTGCATGCGCGCGGTCCCGAACGGATAGCCGCAGGCCCAGGGCGCGGCCCGCCGCAGGCGCCCATGGTAGAGACGCCGCACCAGCAGCCACGCGAGCGCGCAACAGGCAAGGAAGAACAGCAGGAACACCGCCGGCATGTAGCTGGCCCGGTCCACGCTAGTGGGCGCGAGCAGCAGCCAGCCATTGCGTGCGACGGCCGGCCCGATGCCGGCGTCCACCAGCATCCGCGTGACGCGGTCCAGAACGGCCACGAATTGCACCGGCAGCAGTCCGAGCAGCACGCATATCGCGGCCAGCCATGCGAAGCCGACCCGCTCCCACGGCGTGGCGTCTCGGGCCTCGCTCAGCTTCGCCTCGCGCGGCTGGCCGAGAAAGACGATGCCGAAGAACTTGACCATGGTGTAGCCCGCGAGCGCGGCCACGAGCGCGATCAGCGCGGCGACGAGCGGCACCACCATGTTCAGGAACGGGTCCGGCAAACCCGGCGTGAACAGGAAGCTTTGCAGCAACAGCCATTCGGAGACGAAGCCGCTCAACGGCGGCAGCCCCGCGCTGGAAAGCGCGCCGACGAGCGCGGCCCATGCGGTCCAGGGCATGAAACGGATCAGGCCGCCGAGACGCCCGAGGTTGCGCTCGCCCGTGGCATGAAGCACGGAACCGGTGCCGAGAAACAGCAGACTCTTGAAGGCGGCGTGGCTCGCGATCTGATAGAGCAGGGCCGTCAACGACAAGGCCGCGAGCGCCGTCATTCCGTACGCGCGAAACAGGATCGCGAGCCCCATGCTGACGAACATCAACCCGATGTTGTCGATCGACGAGTACGCCAGCAGGCGCTTCATGTCCGTCTGAATCGCGCTGAACACGACGCCGAAGAGCGCGGAGAAGAGCCCGAGTATCAGCATGAGCACGCCCCACCAGGCAATCTGCACGTGCAGCAGATCGAACACCGTGCGCAGCACGCCGTACAGCCCCGCCTTGAGGACGAACCCGCTGAGCAGCGCCGAGACCGGCGAGGGCGCCGCCGGATGCGCCTCGGGCAGCCAGACGTGC
This sequence comes from Paraburkholderia sp. DD10, assembly GCF_049177125.1. NCBI lineage: Bacteria > Pseudomonadati > Pseudomonadota > Betaproteobacteria > Burkholderiales > Burkholderiaceae > Paraburkholderia > Paraburkholderia sp. DD10. Next base: position 754,844 of record NZ_CP185393.1, read on the forward strand.
AGCGGGACAATGCCCGCCTTCGTGCCGAAGCCGAACAGCGCCAGCACAAACGCGACCGACGCCCAGAACACGTCCAGATGCTGCGCGCGCATGTTGGCGAACGTGTAGTCGCCGGTATTGGCTTGCAACAGGCCGAAGCACAGCAGCAGCGCGAGCGCGCCGACGTGCGAGATCAGGAAGTAGAGCCAGGCCGCCCGGCGGATGTCGGCGAAGCGGTGATTGGTCATGACGAGGAAGGTGGCCGATACCGTCATGGTTTCCCATGCCACCATGAAGCAATAGGCGTCGTCGGCGAGCAGGAGGAGCGCCATGCTGGCGAGGCACACGTGATATTCGAAGCACAGCAGGCCCGGCGGCGTGCCCTCGCCCTTGCGGAAGTAGCCGGCGGAGAAGGCGCTCACGCCCGTGCTCACCACGCCGAGCACGCACAGGAAATAGGCGGACAGGCCGTCGAGCCGAAGATGGAAGGGCAGGTCCGGCAGCCCGAGCGGCAGGACGATCTGCCGGGGACCGGCAAAGGCGCCCGCGAGGCCGAGCCCGCATAGCAGCAGCCCGAACACCGCGCCGGCTGGAAACAGCCCGTGCGCCACCACGCGGGTGCGGCGCAGGCTCGCCAGCCCCGCGACCCCGATGACGAGCCAGCCCGCGATCACGAGCAGCACGTAGTGGATGACCAGCGGGGTGAACTGCGCGTGTTCCATCGACGTTGTCTCCAATACCGTCAAAGGTTCTGTTCAGCGGGCAGCGTGTCTGATGAAGAGTATCCCGAAACCGCCTCCAGCCGGTGACGATCTTCCATTTCGTTGACATGGCGGCATGGCAAGCGGCTCGTGATGCGGCGCGCTGTTCACCGTCAGTGGCGCTGTTTCGCTGGAGGACATCAGGTTAGCAGTTGATGATAATTGCGTTATCATCCTAGCAGTTTTATCGTTCCAGTTCCACGCGCGATGACCCGTCGGTGCGCGCATAAAGTGCGCCGCGAGTGCGCCGCGTCGGTTCCGCGCATTGGCAATGCGACCTTGCCGCGCGCGTGGAATGTCAGAAGCTCCAGCTTGCCGCGCCGGTCCCTCTCACGCCCAACGCGCGGTTCGGACGGGCGAATCTTCGAATCGATACCCAATGCCAGCACACTATTTCCGCGCTCTGACGGGAAAGGACCGCAGCGCCGAGGCCAACAGGCAGCTCGGCTTCTCGCTCGCGTTCGTGGCTGGCGCGACCAATGCCGGTGGTTTTCTCGCGGTGAAGCAGTACACGTCGCATATGAGCGGCGTGATATCCGCGATCGCCGACCAGGCCGCGCTGGGCGACCTGTCGCTGGCGCTGGCGGGTGTCGGATCGCTGCTCTCGTTCCTGCTGGGCGCCGCCTCGTCGTCCGTGCTCGTCAATTGGGGGCGGCGCAGGCGGCTGAACAGCCAGTACGCGTCGCCCTTGCTGATCGAAGCCGTTCTGCTGTTGTGCTTCGGGCTGCTCGGCAGCCATCTGGCCGTATGGGAAACCCTGTTCGTGCCCGCGGCCGTCGTGCTGCTGTGCTTCATCATGGGGCTGCAGAACGCGATGATCACCAAGCTCTCCGGCGCGGAAATCCGCACCACTCACATGACGGGCATCGTGACGGATATCGGTATCGAGCTCGGCAAGCTGTTCTACTGGAATTCGTCGAAGGCAGGGCCGGCGGAGCCGGTCGTGCTCGCCAATCGCGCCAGGCTGAAGGTGCATCTGACGATGCTTGCGATGTTCTTTGCCGGCGGCGTGACCGGGGCGATGGGCTTCAAGCACATTGGATACGCCTCCACCGTGCCGCTCGCGGGCATGCTGATCGTGCTCGCCATCGTTCCTTTCATCGACGACCTGCGCGAGCGCGTTTATCGCCTCGACCGATAGGCGGGGCGCCGGGGGAAGCGGCGCTTTTCGTGCGCAAACGCCCTCGGAACCGCCAGCCGGCACCGGCGGACAAGCCACTGTTCTATGATAATGTCGTTATCATTGACTTATCCTGGTATGGTAACAATAATGCGACTCTCGGGCGAGAGCCTTGTCGGTCCCGTTTCGGGTTCAGGTGAGACGAGGAAAATGCCTGCGTACGGCATGGGGGTGAACGTGATTAATGCAGGTGTTCCGCTGCTGTCGCACGACTACACGCATCTCTATCTGCGGGACGTCATGGGGCAGCGCGGGCTGATCGTCGTCGGCGTGGGCAAGGCCGGCGAACGTGGATTCCAGATGCTGTACCGCTTCTCCAATATCTGCGACCGTCTCGAGCAATGCGGGATCAATGTGATCTTCGTTTATCAGAAGGAGTCGGCCCGTCACGTGCAGGACACGACCTCGCTGTTCGGCGCCCGCTACCGGCAAAGACCGTGTCTGTTTCTGGACGACGACGGCAAGTTTTTTGTCGGCCCGCCGCGTCCAAAATCGCTTCGCGCGATCTATCTGGATCGCGAAATGAAGCGGCTCGGCGCGGCCGAGTTCGCGCTGCGGGACGAAACGTGGGACGCGCTACTGCAGGCGTTCTTCGCGCAGGCGGCGGCAGGGTCGATGCATTGAGCCAGGGCGCGCGGGGAGCGCGCCCTGGCGGCACGACACGACGCGGGTTGGAATCACATACGAGGGGGGCGGAGTGGTCGAAGCATCGGTTCAGGTGGATGGGCGCTGGGGTTTGAACGCGCACCAGTCGGCGCGGCTTGCCGTCAATGCCGCACGATTCGCCTGCGATATCGTCTGCATGGCGAACGGCCGGTCCGTCAATGCCAAGGACGTCATGTCGGTCATGTCGCTGCGGGTCAAACGGGGCGCGCATGTGCGCATTCTGGCGACGGGGCCCGATGAGATCGTCGCGCTCGAGACGCTGTCGGCCATCGTGCAGTCGCAGCAATCCTGCTGAGCGGCCAATGCGAAAGAGCGCACGCATCCCCGCCGAATGCCGCCGCGGCGAATTCCGGCCACAGCCATGAACAGAAAGAGAAAGGCCAGCAAGCCGCTGGTCATACAGAACGATCGGATCGTTTCACTGTACTTCGATGCGCGCGGCGTGCAGAGCACGATGTTTCGGCATGACCCCTATGCGCTCGCGCTCGGCTACACGCGCACCATGATGGGTTTTCTCCTGTTGCGGCCGGCCCCGCGCCGCATTTCGATGATCGGTCTGGGTGGCGGATCGCTGGCGAAATATTGCTACCGTCATTTGCCGGAGACGGCCATCACTGCCGTCGAAATCAATCCGGAGGTGATCGCGCTGCGCGACCAGTTTCATCTGCCGCCCGATGACGAACGGTTTCGCGTGGTATGTGCGGATGGCGCGCGGTTCGTCACCGGAACGGATCACCGGCCGGACGTTCTGCTGGTCGACGCTTTCAACGCCGACGGGTTGCCCGCCGAACTGGGCAGTACGACGTTCTACGAGGCCTGCCGTCGCCGTTTGAGCGATGACGGCATGATGGTGGCGAATCTCGTGACGGACGAGCCGGACTTCCAGCGCTATCTGCGCGCTCTGAGGGAAGTCTTCGCGAACGCGGTGGCTCTCGCGCCGTCGGAGGGCAGCCAACATAACGTCACCGTGTTTGCATGGAAAGGAGCCGGGCAGGTTCCATCTCTTGCCGCGATGCTCGAACGGGCACGCGTACTCGAGCCGCGACATGCGGTCAATCTGCATGCCACGGCCACGCGCATCGAATACGGCAAAAGATTTGACTGGAATCGATACGGGCAGCCGCGTTGAGCGTGTTCGTCCGCGAGGCTTCAACGATCGGCCCCGCTTCAATGCCCGCCTTATCGAACGGGCGCATTCTCAAGGAAAGCAGATGACAGCAGAAAGCGATAATCAAAGCAGTACCCTGACTCATGCCGCCAGTTGGGCGCTCGAGCGGCTTGCGCGGCAGCGATATGGCCGCGACGCGCCGGCGCTGAACTGGTCGGTTGCACAGGAATTGCGTAACGCGGGATATGTGTCGGTGCCGGCGAACGGGCGGGGCGCTGTGTCGATTACCGAGGCCGGCCAGAACTACCTGCGCGCCAGGGCCGTGCGCTAGCAGCGCGCAGTTTGTTTTTCTCGAAGTGCTTCACGGCCGCATGATGACGGCGTATGAGCGAGTGGCCTGAGAAGCCGGCGGCGCGTGTGGCGTTGATGAGGCTTCGATGGTGGTGACTCGCATCGCGCCGTGTATTATAATCAAATTAACATATCTGAACTGGACGCCGCTCTCATCATGGAAACGAAAAGCGCTCGACTCACGATTCTGATCGACCCGGTGAAGAAGGAAGCGTTCGAGAAATTGTGTGCCGCGCAGGACCTCACGCCCTCGCAAGTGGTGCGGCAATTGATTCGCGAATACCTCGAACAGCATGGCGTGACCTACAAGACGAAGAGTGTCATCGGCGCTCGCCCACGGCGAAAGAGCGAATGAACCGGAAGGTCTCATTGCGTAATATGCGCCCTGTTCTTCATCGAAATTCCCCCGCTTGTAACCAGACGTAACCCAGCAGGCGGCACCGCGATCTCGTGCATCAGTTATTACAAACTTGAAATACGCGGACTGCCGCCTTGCGCTATATTTCGCCCAACAACACATTCGTCAAAAGGGTGATCGATGAAGTCCGTTCGTCTTGTTCCGCTTCTGATCGGGGTTTTCGCATTGGGCGCATCGGGTGCGGCAATGGCTGGTAGGGTCAACATCGGCGTCAATATCGGCATTCCCGCTCCGGTTTATGTCGCGCCGGCGCCCGTCTACGCACCGCCGCCGCCGCCGCCGCCCGTCGTGTATCAGCCGGCGCCAGTGTATTACGGCGCTCCGGCGGTCGTGATCGGCTGGCATGGCGACCGCTACTGGGACGGCCGCCGCTACTGGGCACGGAACGACTGGTATCGCCATCATCCTCCGGGCCGTTACGATTATGGCCGCAACCACTACGACAATCGGCGCGGCTGGCATTAAGCGTTCAGACCGCGGTCGATGTCGCCGCGGAATCAGAAAACCGCCCGGAGCGAATCTCGCGCCGGGCGGTTTTTTTTGCGCGAGCAATACCTTCGGCCATGCGCCCATGCGGCACAAGCAACAGAGTTATTCGGCCACGGCGGCCATTCCGCCCACCACTGCGCTAAAGCCGCTGTCCACGTGAACGATCTCCGCCGTCACGCCCGCCGCGAGATCCGACAGCAGGAAGGCCGCGGTATTGCCGACCTGTTCGATCGTCACGTTGCGCTTGAGCGGCGCGTTCTGCTCGACGAATTCGAGAATCTTGCCGAAGCCCTTGATGCCGCTCGCGGCCAGCGTCTTGATCGGCCCCGCTGAAATGCCGTTCACGCGCACGCCCTTCGCGCCGAGCGACACCGCCAGATAACGCACACTCGCTTCAAGCGACGCCTTGGCGAGACCCATCGTGTTGTAGTTCGGAATCGCGCGTTCGGCGCCGAGGTAGCTCAGTGTGAGCAGCGACGCGTCGGGCGTGAACATGGATTGCGCGGCCTTGGCGAGCGCCGGAAAGCTGTATGCGGAGATGTCGTGCGCGATGCGGAAGTTCTCGCGCGTCATGCCGTCGAGAAAGTCGCCCGCGATCGCTTCGCGCGGTGCAAAGCCGATCGAATGGACGAGGCCGTCGAGGCCGTCCCAGCGCTCTTTCAGCGAGGCGAAGAGGGCGTCGATCTGCGCGTCGTCGGCGACGTCGCAGGGGAACACCAGGTCGCTGCCGAATTCGGTGGCGAACTCGGTGATGCGGTCCTTGAAGCGCTCGCCGACATAGGTGAACGCCAGTTCGGCGCCTTCGCGCTTGCAGGCTTGCGCGATGCCGTATGCAATCGAACGGTTCGACAGCAGGCCGGTCAGCAGGATACGTTTGCCAGCGAGGAAGCCCATGAATTCTCCTGATAAGGTCTGCGCTTCGCGCACGCGAACGTGATGCGTTCGGAACGTACGGATAGCGCGGGTTTATTAGGTAGAATTCTCTCACATTGCTCTTGCCCATTGACCAACAAGGCCCCTATGACAACTGGCTCGCGACGGGTTCAAACGCCTCACGCGCTTCGGCGCAGCGTGATTCACAGACTCTCGCGTGTCGGTCTACCGGTTGTGCCTCGTTTGCGGAATTCATGGCGCGCGGCATGCGCCGTAGCGCTATCCGGCGCGTTGGCGGTAGCTGGGCTGCTGGTGGCGCCGCGGGCGCAGGCCGTTCATGCGATCGCGCAATATGGCGAGCCGAAATATCCGGCGAACTTCAAGCACTTCGACTACGTCAATCCCGATGCGCCCAAGGGCGGCACGCTGGTGCTCGCCAATCCGAGCCGGCTCACGAGCTTCGATAAGTTCAATCCGTTCACATTGCGCGGCAACACCGCGCCTGGCGTGAACGCGATGTTCGAAAGCCTGACCACCGGCAGCAGCGACGAAGTGGCGTCCGCGTACGGGCTGCTTGCGGACGACATCAACGTTGCGCCGGACGGCCTGTCCGCTACCTTTCACATCAACCCGAAAGCGCGCTTTTCGAACGGCGATCCGGTGACCGCCGAGGACGTCAAATTCTCGCTCGACACGCTGAAAAGCCCGCAAGCCGCGCCGCAATTCGCGTCGATCTTCGGCGAGATCACGCGAGCGGTGGTGGTCGATCCGCATACGATCCGCTTCGAGTTCCATCAGCGCAATCGCGAGTTGCCGTTGCTCGCCGGCGGCGTGCCGGTGTTCTCGCGCAAGTGGGGCATGAAGCCCGACGGCAGCCGTACTCCATTCGATCAACTGGCGTTCGAAAAGCCGATCGGCAGCGGCCCTTATCTGATAGAACGGTACGACAACGGGCGCACGATCACGTACCGGCGCGACCCGAACTACTGGGGCGCGGCGCTGCCGGTGCGGGTCGGCACGAACAACTTCGATCGCATCGTCTACAAGCTGTATTCGGATAGCACCGTGCGGCTCGAGGCGTTCAAGGCGGGCGAGTACGACGCGATGGTCGAGTACATCGCGCGCAATTGGGTGCGGCGCGACGTCGGCAAGAAATTCGACAGCGGTGAACTGATCAAGCGCGAATTTCCGCAACATAACGGCACGGGCATGCAAGGCTTCATGCTGAACACGCGGCGCCCTTTGTTTCAGGATGTGCGCGTGCGCAAGGCGCTCGACCTCGCGCTCGACTTTCAGTGGCTGAACCGTCAACTGTTCTACAACCAGTACACGCGCATCGACAGTTTCTTTGCCAACACGGATTTGCAGGCCAAGGGGCCGCCTTCGCCGGGCGAGCTGGCGCTGCTCGAACCGTGGCGCGCGAAGCTCGATCCGGCCGTGTTCGGCCCGCCGCCGAAGCAGCCGGACACCGATCCGCCAGGCTCGCTACGCGCCAATCTGCTGCAGGCGCGGGCGCTGCTGCAACAGGCGGGGTGGACCTATCGCGACGGCGCATTGCGCAACGAGAAGGGCGAGCCGTTCCACTTCGAGATTCTCGACGACTCCGGTTCGTCCGCGCAAATGGAGCCGATCATCGCTACTTTCATCCGCAATCTGCGGAAGCTGGGCATCACCGCCACGTTTCGCGTATCGGATTTCGCCGTCTATCAGAAGCGTCTGGACGCATTCGATTTCGACACCACCACCATCCGCATGCCGGATGTGCAGGTGCCGGGTTCCGAGCAGATCGACCGTTTCGGCAGCAAGGCCGCGGATACCCACGGTTCGGACAACATGATCGGGCTGAAGTCGCCGGCGGTCGATGCGATTCTCAACGCGCTCGTGCATGCGCAGACGCGCGAGCAACTGGTCGACGCGACGCACGCACTCGACCGCGTGCTGATGCATGGCTACTATGTGGTGCCGCACTGGTATAGCGCGACGCATCGTGTCGCGTTCAAGCGCGGCCTCGCGTGGCCGAAAACCTTGCCTCTGTACTATGGCGCGGAGGGCTGGATCACGTCGACGTGGTGGTTCGCGCAGCCTCAGCCGCCATCACCGTCGCCATCGTCGTCGCAACCGTAACCGCAGCCGCGCGGAAGCGCCCATCCACTTACCGCCTCGCACCGGAAACGTCGACTATGTGGAGCTACATCCTCAAACGCCTGCTGCTGATGATCCCGACCTTGCTCGGCGTGCTGACGCTGACCTTCGCCGTGATCCAGTTCGTTCCGGGCGGCCCGGTCGAGCAGATGCAGCACGAGTTGCGCAAGGGCGCGGAGGGCGGCTCGCCGTTCGGTCTGCGCGCGCATAACGGCGTCGACGCGCAGCAGGTCGCGCAATTGAAGGCGCTGTATGGCTTCGACAAGCCGCCGCTCGAACGCTACGTGCTGATGCTCAAGCGCTTCGCGACGTTCGACCTCGGGCAGAGCTATTTCCGCCATCAAAGCGTCTGGTCGCTGATCGTCTCGAAGCTGCCGGTGTCGATCAGCATCGGCTTATGGACGTTCTTTCTGACATATCTGATATCGGTGCCGCTGGGCATTGCGAAGGCGGTGCGCAACGGCTCGCGCTTCGACATCTCGACCAGTCTCGTCGTGTTGATCGGCTACGCGATTCCGGGTTTCGTGCTGGGCGTGCTGCTGCTCGTGCTGTTCGGCGGCGGCACGTTCCTGCAACTGTTTCCGCTGCGTAACCTCACCTCGGACAACTGGGCGCAACTGAGCCTCGGCGGCAAGATCGTCGACTACCTGTGGCATATCACGTTGCCGATCACCGCCTCGGTGGTGGGCAGTTTCGCGGTCGTCACCATGCTCACCAAAAACGCGTTCCTCGACGAGATCCGCAAGCAGTATGTGCTGACGGCGCGCGCCAAGGGCTTGTCGGAAAAGCGCGTGCTGTGGAAGCACGTGTTTCGCAATGCGTTGCTGCCGCTGATCGTCGGTTTTCCGGCGGCGTTCATCGGCGCGTTCTTCACCGGCAGTCTGCTGATCGAGACGCTGTTTTCCCTCGACGGCCTGGGCCTGCTGTCCTATGAATCGGTGGTGCGGCGCGACTATCCGGTGGTGCTCGGCACGCTGTATCTATTCACGCTGATCGGTCTCGCGACCAAACTGATCTCCGACCTGTGCTATGTGTGGGTCGATCCCCGCATCCAATTCGAACAACTGGAGCGCTGATGAATCGAGCCCGCCTTTCCGCCGATGCGGCGGCGCGCACCGAACCGGCTCGCGCGTTCGTGTCGCCTTCGCCCGCGCGCCGCGTGTGGCAGCGTTTTCGCCAGCAGCGGCTTGGCTACTGGAGCCTGATCGTGTTCGTCGCCGCGTTCGCGGCGAGCCTCGCCGGTCCGCTGTGGTCGAACGACAAGCCGCTGGTGGTGCGCTACGACGGCCATCTGTATTTCCCGATGTTCAAGACCTATGCCGAGACCACCTTCGGCGGCGATTTCCCCACGCCCGCCGATTATCTCGATCCGTATATCAAGCAGCGCTTCGACGCGCCCGGCAACTTCGCGTTGTATCCGCCGAACCGCTACTACTACGACACGCTGAACTACTTTTCGAAGGCGCCGAACCCCGCGCCGCCCTCGCGTGAAAACTGGCTCGGCACCGACGACCGCGGCCGCGATCTGTTCGCGCGCTTGCTGTACGGCTTTCGCGTGTCGGTGGAATTCGCGCTGGTGCTCACGCTGATCGGCACGGTCATCGGTATTGCGGCGGGCGCGGTGCAGGGTTTCTTTGGCGGGCGTGTCGATATCGTCGGGCAGAGGCTGATCGAAATCTGGAGCGCACTGCCGGAGCTTTATCTGTTGATTATTTTTTCGTCGATCTTCGAGCCCGGATTCATTTTGCTGATCGTGCTGCTGTCGCTGTTCGGCTGGATCGGTTTGTCCGATTACGTGCGCGCGGAGTTTCTGCGTAACCGCAACCAGGACTATGTGCGTGCCGCGCGAGCAATGGGGCTGTCGAACTGGCAGATCATGTGGCGGCACGTATTGCCCAACAGCCTGACGCCGGTCATCACGTTCCTGCCGTTTCGCATGAGCGGCGCCATTCTGGCGTTGACGAGCCTCGACTTTCTCGGCCTCGGCGTGCCGTCGCCGACCCCGAGCCTCGGTGAACTGCTCGCGCAAGGCAAGGCGAATCTCGACGCGTGGTGGATTTCGTTGTCCACCTTCGGCGTGCTGGTCGCGATGCTGTTGCTGCTGACCTTCATGGGCGACGCGCTGCGCAATGCGCTCGACACCCGCATCTCCGATGCGATGCGCGCCGGAGGCAACCAGTGAGCGCCACGGTCGATAACAGCGCAAAAGAGGCCGTCACGCGGCCGCTGCTCGAACTCGAACATCTGCACGTGACGTTCGGCGACACGGTCGCGGTGAACGACGTGACGCTCGCGATCCAGCGCGGCGAGCGCGTGGCGCTGGTCGGCGAATCGGGCTCGGGCAAGAGCGTGACCGCGCTGTCGATCCTGCGCCTGCTGAACGACGCGCAAGTGAGCGGGTCGATCCGTTTCGACGGCGAGGACCTGCTCGCCAAAAGCGAGCGCGAGATGCGCGGCATGCGCGGCTCGGACATCGCGATGATCTTCCAGGAGCCGATGACGGCGCTCAACCCGCTTTACACGGTCGGCGATCAGATTGCGGAGACCATCGTCGTGCACGACGGCGTGGCGGCGGGCGAGGCGCGCAAACGCGCGGTCGCGCTGCTGGGGCGCACCGGCATCGCGGAGCCGGGCAAGCGCGTGAACAGCTATCCGCATCAACTCTCGGGCGGCCAGCGGCAGCGCGCGATGATCGCGATGGCGCTCGCCTGCCGGCCGCGCCTGCTGCTGGCCGACGAACCGACCACCGCGCTCGACGTGACGATCCGCGCGCAGATTGTCGACCTGCTGCTCGAATTGCAACGCGATGAAGCCGAAAAACGCGGCATGGCCGTGCTGCTGATCACGCACGATCTGAACCTCGTGCGCCACTTCGCGCACCGCATCGCGGTGATGGAGCGGGGCGTGCTGGTGGAAAGCGGGCCGGTCGAGCGCGTGTTCGAGTCGCCGCAGCATCCGTACACGCAGCGTCTGCTGGCCAGTCGGCCGCAGCGCACGTTGGTGCCGGTGCTGCCGATTTCGCCGGTGCTGCTCGAAGCGCGCGAGGTGTCGGTCGATTTCAAAACGAAGCTGCCGGGTGTGAGCGGCTGGTTCCGTTCGGGGCGTTTTCGCGCGGTGGCGGATGCGACTGTGTCCGTGCGCCAGGGCGAGACCTTGGGGATCGTCGGCGAATCGGGTTCCGGCAAATCGACGCTCGCGATGGCCTTGCTCGGTTTGCAACGCACCGCGCACGGCGAGATCGAATTTCAGGGCAGGGCGCTCGGCAGCTATCGCGGCGCCGAGCAGACCGCCTTGCGCTCGAACATGCAAGTCGTCTTCCAGGACCCGTTCAGTTCGCTTTCGCCGCGCCACACCATCGAGCGGATCGTCGGCGAGGGGCTCGCGCTGCACCGCCCGCAAATGACGCCGCAGGCGCGCCGCGACAAGGTGGTTTCGGTGCTGCGCGAAGTCGGCCTCGACCGGACGGTGCTGTGGCGCTATCCGCATGAATTCTCCGGCGGCCAGCGTCAACGGATCGCGATTGCCCGCGCTCTGGTGCTGGAGCCGCGCATCCTGGTCCTCGACGAACCCACCAGCGCGCTCGACGTTTCCATCCAGCAGCAAGTGCTGAAACTACTCGCCGGATTGCAACAGAAGTACAACCTCGGCTTCGTCTTCATCAGCCACGATCTGGCCGTGATTGGAGCGATGGCGCACCGCGTCGCGGTGATGCAAAACGGTTCGATCGTCGAAAGCGGCGCCGTTGAGCAGATTTTTGCGACGCCCGCGCATCCTTACACTCGAAAGCTGCTGAAAGCGGCGCTTGACCATTGATTTTGCACTCTTTCACCAATTGGGTGCGTGTCTCGATTGTATTTTTCTATTTGTTTTGACACGTGAATACTTACTGGCTAGTATCGACCAAACTTTTTCCGTAGACCCTTGTTTTTTAGGCAATAAATACCGACCAATGCAGCACAGAAACCTGACCCAGGCTTGCACGCGCGTCGTCGCCGGGATGTTCATTGGCGTCTTGATGGCAGCAGCTCCCGGCGCTTTCGCCGACGAAGTAAGCAGTTTCAATCAGAATGCCTCATATTCGACCCTCAACGGGTCGAATTCGTTATCTTCCCCGAATTCGCGTGCGGCCGCTCCCGGGAGCGACAGCGGCGCCAAGTCGTTCCTTTCCGGCATGGCCGGCAAGGCGGGCGACGTGGTCGTCGGCGCGCTGAACATGATCGGCGTGCGCTACCGCTGGGGTGGCAATACTCCCGATTCGGGACTCGATTGCAGCGGTTTCGTCCGCTACGTGTTCCAGGACACGCTTGGCATGGCGCTGCCGCGCCGCGCCGAGGAAATGAGCCGGGTCGGCGAGAAGGTGCGCGTGAGCGACCTGAAGCCGGGCGATCTCGTGTTCTTCAACACGATGCGCCGCACGTTCTCACACGTGGGCATCTACATCGGCGACAACAAGTTCGTGCATTCGCCTTCCACGGGCAGCACGATCCGCGTCGACGACATGGATAGCGGCTACTGGGAAAAGCGCTTCACCGGTGCACGCCGGATCGAGACGTCCTATCAGGACGGTCAGGATCTGCGCACGCGCGTGAACGCGGCGATCGGCGGCAATAACTGATTTTGATCTGTTGCGCCGGCGGTTCTGGCGCGACAACAAAAAGCCTGCTTCGTTTGAAGCAGGCTTTTTGTTGTCTGGAAGGCGGGGGGTTGTGACCGTATCGTGTCGGCGCGGGCCTTGCGGGCCGCGCAGTCCAGCCGTAGCCGCCGCGCGCCGCCGGTGTTGCCTGACCCAGGCACCGCCTGCCTACACCGCCGCGCGGCTCACCGCCAGCTTGCGCTGCAATTCCGGCATCATCTTCGCCACGGCTTCCTCGCCGGCCAGAATCGCGGCGTTGCGTTGCGAGAAATCGCTGCCGCTCATGGCGGCCAGATTCGGCCGGATCACGACGTCGGCGTACTTGTCCAGTTCATAGGCCTTGATCGTCTGTCCCATGATCGTGAAGGTCTGCATCAGCACGTCGAAGGAGCTCGCGGTCAGGCCGCTTTCCGGACGCTGCGAGATGTCCACGGCGATCACGAAGTCCGCGCCCATCTTGCGCGCGAACGAGGCGGGCACCGGGCTCACCAGGCCGCCGTCGACGTATTCGTGGCCGCCGATCTTCACCGGCTCGAAAATCGACGGCACGCTGCACGACGCGCGCACGGCGATGCCGGTATTGCCCCGCTGGAACAGGATCGGCTGGCCGGTTCTCAGATCGGTGGCGACCACGCCGAGCGGCTTCACCATCTTTTCAATCGGACGGTTGTTGAGCGTCGTGTTCAGGTAGTTCTGCAGCGCGATGCCTTGCAGGAAACCTCGCGTGCGAAACGGCATGGCCCAGTCGCTGATCGACGCTTCGTCCATGGTCAGCGCCAGCTTGTTCAGCGCGAAGCCGTTCATGCCCGACGCGTACAGCGCGCCGACCACCGAGCCCGCGCTCGTGCCGGCCACCAGATCGATCTGGATGTTGCGCGCCTCGAGCGCCTTGATCACGCCGATGTGCGCGAAGCCGCGCGCGGCGCCACCGCCTAGCGCGAGCCCGACGCGAATCGGCCGCTGCGGTTTGTCGAGCGGCGGCGTGGTCGCCGCGGGCATGCCGGCGACCGGCGTGCGGTCGGTCTTGCTGCCGGTTGTGCCGCACGCGGCCAGCACCGTGGCGGCCGCCGCCAATGTGAAATGGCGACGGGCGAGGCGAGGGGATGACGGTTTCAACGAGTTCTCCAGCAACGGCACGGGCGGCGGGATCAGCGTGAACCCGTGCCGCGATCAGGCGGGTAGTCACATACGAGGATCGCCGGCGGCGATGCCATGCGCGGCGGTTCTATCCCCGGCCGCGGCGCGCGCACATCATAAATCAAAGCGCCCGATGCGCGGCGACCCGGTAATGAAACGTTGCAGAGGAAGCGCTCGGGTGCCGTGAATTGCGTCGCGCATGCCGCTTGCGCGCTGGTTCCACCGCCTCGTTGGCCATTCGGACGAGGGCGGGCAACTCGCTAGCCGCAGGTATAATTCGCCTCTCGCATTTATTTCCTTCGTGTCCGTGCGCGGCGTTTTTCTGCCGCATGGGCGCGGTCCGCTGCCGCGCCTGGCTGGCGATGTTTGCCGAGGCGCCGGCGCCCGTCTTCCGAGTAACCGCTAATGACCACCTCCGTTCGTACCCGTTTCGCACCGAGTCCCACCGGCTTCATCCACCTCGGCAACATTCGCTCCGCGCTCTATCCGTGGGCGTTCGCGCGCAAGATGAAAGGGACCTTCGTGCTGCGGATCGAGGATACCGACGTCGAGCGCTCCACCTCCGAATCCGTCGACGCCATTCTCCAGGGCATGGAATGGCTCGGCCTCGATTTCGACGAAGGCCCGTTCTACCAGATGCAGCGCATGGACCGCTATCGCGAAGTGCTCAAGCAGATGCAGGACGCGGGGCTCGTGTATCCGTGCTACATGTCGACGGAAGAACTGGACGCGCTGCGCGAGCGTCAACGCGAAGCCGGCGAAAAGCCGCGCTACGACGGCACGTGGCGCCCCGAGCCGGGCAAGGTCCTGCCGCAGCCGCCGGCGGGCGTGGAGCCCGTGCTGCGCTTCCGTAACCCGCTTACCGGCGTGGTGGCGTGGGACGACGCGGTGAAGGGCCGCATCGAGATCTCGAACGAAGAACTCGACGACCTCGTGATCGCTCGCCCGGACGGCACGCCCACCTACAACTTCTGCGTGGTGGTGGACGATCTGGACATGCGCATCACGCACGTGATTCGGGGCGACGATCACGTGAACAACACGCCGCGTCAGATCAACATCCTGCGCGCGCTGGGCGCCGAGCCGCCGGTGTACGCGCATCTTCCGACCGTGCTGAACGAGCAGGGCGAGAAGATGAGCAAGCGCCACGGTGCGATGAGCGTGATGGGTTATCGCGACGCAGGCTATCTGCCGGAAGCGGTCGTCAATTATCTGGCGCGTCTGGGCTGGTCGCATGGCGACGCGGAAATTTTCTCGCGCGAGCAGTTCGTCGAATGGTTCGATCTCGAGCACCTCGGCAAGTCGCCGGCTCAGTACGACCACGACAAGCTGAACTGGCTGAACGCGCACTACATCAAGGAAGCGGACAACGCGCGCCTCGCCGGGCTTGCCAAGCCATTCTTCGCGCAGTTGGGCATCGATGAAGCCGCCGTCGCGCAAGGCGCGGATCTGGCCGCGGTGGTGGGCTTGCTGAAGGATCGCGCGTCCACGGTGAAGGAAATCGCCGAAAACGCCGCCATGTTTTATCGCGCGCCGGCGCCGGAGGCCGACGCATTGGCGCAGCACGTCACCGACGCGGTGCGTCCGGCGCTCGCCGATCTGGCGGCCGCGCTCAAGACGGTGGAGTGGACGAAGGAAGCGATCGCCGCCGCATTGAAGGCGACGCTGGGCGCGCACAAGCTGAAGATGCCGCAACTGGCGATGCCGGTTCGTTTGCTGGTGGCGGGCACCACGCATACGCCGTCGATCGACAGCGTGCTGCTGCTGTTCGGGCGCGATGTCGTCGTGGGCCGTATCGAAAGCGCGCTGGCCTGAAGCGCGTTCAGGCCGTGCATCGAAAGGCCTTGCATGCGGCTCCTGAAAAAAACGCACGCAATTGCTCAAAGGGTATTTACAAAGCGAAGATTGGCCTCTAGAATTTCGTTTCTGTTCTGCAAGGGGGGTATAGCTCAGCTGGGAGAGCGCTTGCATGGCATGCAAGAGGTCAGCGGTTCGATCCCGCTTACCTCCACCATCAGAACATTGCCAACATGCTGTACAGCATCAGAAGTCCGAAAGCCCTGAGAAATCGGGGCTTTATTTTTTTCTGAGGTCGGTAGGAACATATAACAGGCCGCAAAAGGGCACGGGTTCCCGCCAAGACTCCTGCCGCGCCAGCATTCGCTGAGAGCGCCGAAAATTCACCGTTGCGCCAGCCTCCCGACCGATCACCAAGCAGACGAGAAGATGCCGCCGGCACGGCTCATGAATCGCCATGCGAGCCCGTGTTTTCTGGTGCCACGACATCCGTGTCCGAACCAGCGCCGCTCCCGCCGACCTCAAAGCCAGCCGGTTTCAAAGCTGCACGAGGTGAGCGGCACACAACCGCTGTCAGTGACGACCACCTGCTGCTCGAGCTTCACGCCTTGATTTCCTCCTTCCGCGCCGATATAGCTTTCGACGCAAAGCGTCATGCCGGTTTCGAACTGACCGTCGTAGCCAGCGCTTTCCCAATCGACCTGATGCGCGATGGACGGATACTCGTCGACCATGCCGATGCCGTGCGCCACGCAGCTATATCTGTTCTTCAGATATAGCGCCGGGATCTTCCAGGCCCGTTCCGAGAACTCCCGGAATGTCATGGCTGGGCGCAACAGGTCCATGTTGAAATGAACTTGTGAATAGGCAGCCTCATAAAGCTTGCGCTGTTCGTCGGACGGCCGGGTATGACCTACCGTCCATGTCCGGGAGATATCCGAGCAGTAGCCGTTCGGTCCGACCATGTCGGTATCGAACGCCAACAACTCACCGTGTACAAGAATCCTCGAGGAGCATTCTTGCATCCACGGATTGGTCCGGTCTCCGGATGCGAGAAGACGCGTTTCGATCCATTCGCCGCCATGCCGGATGTTCTCGTGGTGAAGGTTTGCCCAGAGATCCTGTTCGCTCATGCCGGGCCGAAGCTCGCGATGCATGCGCTCGATCCCTTTCTCGCACGCGCGCAGGGACTCGTTCATGAGCACGAGTTCGCCCGACGACTTAACCGTCCGGGCCATCTCCATCATGGCTTGTCCGTCCAAAAGAGTCAGCCCGTGCTGCGTCAGGCAGGCAGCGCCGATGGGGTCGAGCCGGTCGACCGCCAGTCGGCGCTCGTTCGGCGCACGTCTGCCGAGCGCATCGACAATCTCGGCGCCCCACGCGTTAGCGCGGCGCTCGGCTTCCGGGCCCGCGCTGAAGAAGGTCCAACCGACCGCGCTGCGCATTTCGAGGTCCAGACTCAGGCCATCCCACACATGCTCGCAACTGTGAAACTCCCAGGCGATGACACGACCGTCGGCGAATACCATCACGTATCGCGACGGGTTGCGCCCCGTCCAGACTTGCATGTTCGACGTGTCCGTTGCGTAGCGGATATTCACCGGGTCGTACAACAATATCGCGGGGCAGTTGTTCTTATGCAGTTGTTCCCGCACCCGGGCCAGCCTGTAGGCCCTGACGTCGATCAAAGTATTGCTCGTTCGTTTCAGATCGGCGGGCGTACTCGCATCGATCATCTCGCTGCAAGGCATGGGGACTCGCTTTGTCGGAGTGCAACGGTCGCCGCGGAACATTCAGCATGCGACGTTGCGCGCTTCATGGGAGGGGCCAATCAGAGTTCCAGCACCAGATCGGAGGTCGGACGGCTGCAACACAGAAGGCGGAAACCTTTCTGGACTTCCCTGTCGCGAATCCCGCCGTTGTGACGCATATCCACCGTGCCTTCGAGTACCCTGGTTTTGCAGGTACCGCACATACCCTGGCTGCAAGAGGATGCGATTGCAACGCCTGCTTTTTTTGCCGCGGCAAGCACGGTTTCCGACGGGCTCATCGTGAACGTTCTGGAGGAGCGGGCCAGCTTGACCGTGACGGTTTCCCGAACCGCATCGCTCTCTTGCAGGGCAGACGCAGGGGCAGACGCAGCGGCGGACACCGGTGCGACACCTGCTGAGATATCGAAACTTTCCTGGTGATAACGCGCCGGGTCGTGACCGCCTTCGCGCAGCAGATTCCTTACCGCACCCATGTAGCCCGCCGGACCGCAAGTGAACACCTCGCGCTCCGCGTAATCAGGAAGCCATTCCGCGAGGAGCTGAAGGCTCAATCGGCCCGTCGCGCCGGCCCAAGCCTCGTCGTTGCCGATTCCTTCGCATACGAAGAAGAGGCGAAACCGAGGGGAGAGTTTGGCGAGTCTTTGCAGTTCCTCGCGAAACACGATATCGGCAGGCGTTCTTGCGCTGTGCACGAACGCGATATCGCGGTCGAGCCCGAGGTCGATGCTCGCGCGCGTCATCGACATCAGCGGCGTCACGCCGGAACCCGCCGACAGGTACAACGACTTCGAGGCACGCGAGGCGGTAGGCGTGAAAGTGCCGGACGGACCATACGCTTTCAACTGACTTCCCGGCTTCATATTGTCATGAAGCCAGTTGGACATGATTCCCCCCGGAACCCGCTTTACCGTAATGGAAAGCAGATAGGGACGCGTGGGCGGCGAGGAAATCGTGTAGCAACGTTCGACCGATCGTCCTTGCACATTCGCCGCGACCGTCATGAACTGACCGGGCTCGAAACGCACGGGCAAACCATCGCTCGCGCGAAACTCGAAGCTCTTGACGTCGTGCGTCTCGTCGACGACGCGGCAGCACGTCAGCGTCTGCTGCTCGCTACTGGGCCAGAGCCTGCCGCCACTCTCCCACGTGTCGGGATCGGACAGTCGGTCGGCGGCCGCGGGTTCGGCGTCAAGAATGCTTTCAACGGAGTTCATAGCGCTCATTCCGCTCAGATGCCGTGTGCGCTCAATCGGGCTGCATACCAGCGCGAGAACTGCTCCACGTAGGTTTCCGTGAAAGGCGAGAACAAGCCCGGCGAGTAGGCGGGATCCTGAGTGCCTTCGTGCGTGATTTCGACGAGGTGTTTATCCTGCATGTTTGTTGCAACCCATACTTCGGTGAGATCCGGGACCTTGTAGTCCACGCCCTCGACGGCATCCGCGTGAACAAGCCACTTCGAGCGCACCAGCGTCTTGTCCGGCGCGAGAGGAATGATGTAGCTGATCACCGCATGATCGCTCATGACATGCGTCCACGAATTGTGTGTCCAGAGGTGCGTATCGCCGAGATCGCGCCGTTCGAGATTTCCCAACAGCCTGGTGCTGGCGACCTTCGTGCTGATGGTCTGTGATTCACCGTTACCGGCGATGACGAGTTGCTGCGTTCTGAACTGGGTGACCGCATCTTCGTCCAGCCGCTCGACACTGGCGCTGGTGAATCCGTCTCGCTCCCAGCTTGCCTGACATGCCGCGTTGCGCGCCTTGTACGCTTCCAGCGCACGCAGCGATTCTTCGCTGAGATTCTCAGGACAGAAGCCGAAGTCTTCCGGCAGGAACGATGCCGTCAATTCCGGATGAGTGGCCTGGCAGTGGTAGCACTCGCGATTGTTTTCCATCACGAGTTTCCAGTTGCCGTTTTCGATGATTTCCTGCTCGAAGGCAATCCTGGTGTTTTGCAGGTCATACGGTGCGAAACGCGGTGTCATGGTCTCTTCGAGCTTCGAGATGTCCTCGGGCGCATGCTCGTCGAGACAAACGAAGATGTGCGTGCCGACAATCCTCGTATGAACCGGCATCAGGCCACGGCAGCTCGGGTCGAAGTCCTTTCCCATGTGGGTAGCGTGGCGCAGGCTTCCGTCGAGATCGTACGTCCACTGATGATACGGGCACACCAGCATGCCGACCGTCGACTTCCCGGCCTCTTTCAGACGTGCGCCGCGATGTCGGCAGACGTTGCGATAGGTTCGGGCGTTTTCGTCGTCGTCGCGCACGATGATGATCGAGGCCTTGCCGATATCCACGGCCGACACATCGCCCGGCTCCGGCACATCCGCCGTGACGCCGACCAGAATCCAGTGCTTGTGGAAAAAGATCTCGACGTCCGTTTCGAAAACGTCGTGGCGGCCAAAGAGCTCGCCGGGCATGCCGTGACCGGGCTGACGGCTCCGGATCAACTCACCATGGGTTTTGAATCGCACTTCGGACATCGCCTTTCTCCAACGTTCAGGTATGTCGGGACTTCGATTGTTCCCGCTATGACTTGAGTATTGGATTGCCGAAAAACAGCGTCAATGCGCTTTATTTTCGGCCTGGCATTACTTTGGATTATGCGAAAGCCCGGCCGCTTCGCGGTGGATGGAATCCTGCCGAAGCCAGTCGATAAGACCTTCGATTGCAGGGGTGAGGGTGCGCCCATGCGGCACCACGACGTAATATGAATCGCTCACCTTGAACGAGGCGACCGGCAATCGGATCAGCTCACCTGCCTCGATAAGATCGTGGACCAATCTTCCCCAGCCAAGGGCGATGCCCTGCCCGTAGCGCGCGGCCTCGATGGCGTCCGTATAAAGGCTGCAGCGTAGGGCAAAGTTCAATCGCACCGGCCCGAAGCCCAGAGCGTGAAACCACGCTTCCCATCCCATCCAGCCTTCCGAGGTGGAATCCGACTCGATGAGAGCGGCGTTGGCGAGTTCTTGCAGCGACGCTGGCGCGCCCCGCGATTCCACCCACTCGCGCGAACAGACGGGGAAGACTTCCTCGTCAAAAAGCAGGGTTGCGGAGCCGTCGCCCCAACGTCCGTTTCCGAACCGAACGGCGACATCGACCTCCTTGGGTCGGAGGTCAGCGTTGAACATCTGCGTCGAGATGCGGAGTTGAATATCCGGTTGAGTCTTCTTGAGCGAAGCCAGCCGCGGCAAGAGGCGAAAGTGTGAAAACGCGGACGTTGCCGCAAGCACCAGTTCCTGCTGGACCGGTCCGCTCGACAACCGGTCGAACACACCGGCGATTTTCTGCATCGACTCGGCGACCACGAGATACAGAGCTTCGCCTTCCTGAGTGAGCTCGATGGAACGATGCAGACGATTGAAGAGCCGAGTCCCGAGCGTTTCTTCAAGAAATTTGACCTGCCGGCTTACCGCTGCTTGCGTCACCCCGAGTTCATCGGCGGCCAGAGTAAAGCTGCCATGACGCGCGACCGCCTCGAACTCGACGAGCGCCGTCACGGAGGGAATCAGCCGCCGGTATCCCTTGGTCCGTGCGCCTGTCGGTTTCATTTCGGCCCCTCCAGTCAAAAAAACAGGGCAGCAGTGTCTGATTACTTTCGCAAAGGCATGACGAGCGGCTTTGACGATGTTCGCCCAGCGTGCCGCCCGCCGCCTATGAACGCCATGGTCCGCGTGACTCAGACGCGCGTGGCTGGCGATTGAGAAACTATCGTCGACCCCGTATGAGCAACGACCAGTACCGTACAGCCCGCTTGCGAGGACGTACTATGCCGCGAGCCGGCCGCGTAGCATACCGTCTGTCCCGGCAGGAAATCCGTGCCGTCGTCATCGGTGAATACGCCGTCGAGAACAAGGATCAACTCGGTCGAGTCGTGCTGGTGTTCGAACGAGCGCGCTCCGGGTTGCAGACGCATCCAGTAACTGCTCCAGGCGCCATTCTCATCATCGGCGACAGGAATCCAGAGAAAGCCGGGCAGCACTGTTGCGCCGATTTTCATAGGCTGCCAGTCGCGCTCGTCAATGGAGTAACAGCGTCGCCCATTCTTGACGTTCAAGCCAAAAAGAACTGTTTCATCGTGCGCGTGCCCGGTAATCATGTTCTGCCGTATCCATTGTCTGTCAAAGGGGACCCCCTGCCTGTCGCGCCTCGGCGGCGCGCTGTCGGGGAAGTCGGTGCACCTGCATTCCACGTTCACAAGCCCAACTGGCAGCGCTACCCGGAGTCCAGCGCTAGCGCCTCGCTCTGCGGTCGAGCCACCCGATAGGCATGCGGCGATTGGCCATATTCTTTACGGAACTCGCGGCCAAGATGCGAGGCGTCGGAGAAGCCGCAGGACGTCGCAATATCGGCCACCGTTCGGTCGGAACTCGTCAGCAGCCAGGACGCCGTCCGTATACGAATCTGCCGCCCGTACGCGTGCGGCGATTTACCCGTTTCCGCGGCAAACAGCCGCTCAAGCTGTCGGACGGACATATCGAGACGCCGGGCAAGTTCTCCCAGGCTCAACGGCTGACCCATGTGCTGTTCCATCAACAGGATCGCGCGCCTTACCTTGTGGTGCGTCGCGGGTTCGAGTCCCGGAGGGTGCGGCTGCGGAGCATTGCCTTTCTGCGCATCGTCCACAAGCATGATGCGCAGCGCCTTCTGCACGACCGTGGCCTCGACGTGCCGCAGCAGTATGGCCGCTGCCACGTCAATCGAGGCCCGTCCGCCTGAGCAGGTAATCCGCCGTCTGTCGATGACGAACAGCCGGTCCGCAACGAGATTGCGTTCGTCAACGCCGGGAAAGCGCTCGACGAAATCCCAGTAGTGGAACCAGCTCACGCATAGGCGGTAGCCGTCCATCACCTCGGCACGCATCAAGGCGAACACCCCTGTGCAAATGCCGACCAGGGTGGCGGACGTTTGCGCCGCGTCACGAATGAACTGGAGCGTGGCTTTGCTTGCGGACGGCCCCGAGTGCAGCAGGCCGCCGACGATCACGACGTAATCGAAGGACCCGGCTTCCTCGAAGGTTGTCCACGGCGCGACCTGGATTCCGCAGCTTGCCCTGACGGGAGTAAAAGACTCGCCGACGATGCTCCACGAACAGCGGACCGGCCTGCTCATGTCACCTTCGTCGCTTGCCAGCCTGAGAAGGTCGACGAAACCGGAAAATGCGGTCAACGTGAAATTGGGCAACAGCACGATTCCAAAGCGAAGCGGCCGGACGGTTCCGGGATGAGTGGGGTCGCTGAACATGGGACTGCCTGCATTAATGCTCTGGAAGCGCTCTAGATGCGCTCTGGAATCCGGCCAGGAGAATCGTCTTTCGACGGACCTGCTCATGCTGTTCGAACGGTTGCGAGCGAAAGCTACCTGGTAGTCTCCGCTTCGACGCCTCGCCATTCGCGCATCATCGCGCCGACTTCCTCACCGAGCCATTCACGGAACTGCAAAGACTCTGGTCGAAGCTTCGCGTTCTTATGCGTGATCAGGTAGTGGTGACGGTCGTGGAACTCGAGCGCGTCACGCACCGGCCGAATCAGACGGCCCTGTTCGACCTGGCGATGGACAAGATGATGCCAGCCGAGCAGGGTGCCTTCGCCCGCTTCGGCCTGGGCGACGAGGAGTCGATAGTCGTTACTCTCGAAGTGCTCGTTTTCCGTGAGCCTGTCCGAGCCATCGCCTTGCTGAAACCAGTTTCGCCACACGCGCCAGTCGACGTGTTCACACACCTGGGCCCGTCCCAGCAGCGAGAGGTTCAACGTGGGCTGCGACAGCAGATCGAGCGGCTTCAACGACTGTCCGCGAAAGTGTTTCTCGAAGAACGGCTGACTACAGACGGGATACACCACGTCGTGGAAGAGCGGCTCGACTTCGTACTCCGGTTCGCGCGGCGGATTCTTGGTAATGATGACGTCAGGTTGCATGAGTTCATCCAGTTCCATGAAATGCTCGGTCACCATCACGAGCAATCTGATGTCCGGGAACCGTCTGCGGAACTCGGGCAGCCTGAACGACAGCCACAAAGCCGAGAACGTATGCGAGACGCAAATGGTCAGCGCGCGCTTGTCCGAGCGACGCACCGCCTCGGCTGCTTCCGCGATATTCATGATCGACAGATACGATGCGTTGTAGAGAATGCGGCCCGCATCGGTGAGCGCGATGTGCCGCCCGGTGCGCTCAAACAGGGCCACATCTAGCGAATCCTCGAGTTCCTTGATTTGCCTGCTGATTGCGGCCTGCGTGACGCATAGCACTTCCGCCGCCTGTGTGAAGCTTTCGTAGCGCGCCGCGGTGACGAAGCATCGCAGTGCCCGTAACGACGGCATCTGGGCGAGGAGTCGGTCCGCGAATAAATGCTTCTGTTGCATCGTTGTCACCTTTTTCACGCGCAAGCGCGGTGCTGTCCGAAGACGGTGGATCTACGCCGCTCTATTTTTTCTCGGTGCAAGGCGGCCATCCGTCATGAGGCAGGAGCATCTCGATCGGAATAGTTTGCGAGTCTCCCTGCTCGTTGGCAAGAGAGGTCAACCCGAGGTCAGGCCTCTCCTCAGGCGGCGTTCTGCGTGGCGAAAACGTGGCGTTATGCGCGGCCTTGGATCCTCATCAAAACCCGGTCGAGGGCGTCGGCGAAATGTGCATACGTACCGCGTTTCGAGAGCTCGTCGTGAACCTGTTCGTTGATGCCACCCGGCGTCATGGAGTGCTCGATCAGCTCAGTAAACGATCTTTCACCTCGCGTTGTGTCGTGCGCGAGGCCGACAGAATAGCCCGACAGAAATGAGCGAGCGGCATCGTCATCCAGCCCTTGGCGGACCAGCCACGACGCCTGGGCTTCCAGCACCGCATAGAAACTCGCCATCGTCGCGGTGACGGCCAACAGTGCATCGAACCTGGCTTCGTCGTCGACTTCGACCGCCTGTCCCAACGCCGAGAACAAGGATTTCGCAACGTGGTCCGCGGGACAGATCGCCGTGCTTCCCTTGCCCTCGGCAACTGCCGGCAGCGGTATCGCGCGAACGACCTTGCCCTGCGCGCGGACGAGCCTGCGCACCTCATCGATCGAGATGCCGGCGATGAAGCTGACGACATGATGGCGCGCATCAAAATGCAGTTCGCTCAGCACGTCGGCAGCGATTTGCGGCACGACGGCAAGACAGACGACGTCGGATGCTTCCAGTACGTCCTGATTGCTTTCGCATACCTGCACTCGCTTATCGAGAGCGGCAAGCGCCGCTGCGGTCTGCGCATTGCGGGGCGACAGCGAAATGCGCTCGAGCGGAAAGTCGAACCGAAGCAATCCGGTAACGACTGCCTGCGTGATGGCGCCGGTCCCGATGAATCCAAGTCGCATGGGGTCTCACATAGCGTTGAAGTGCGGCAGCGTCAAACGCCGTCGCGCCCGGAAAGTCAACACCCCGGCGTGACAGGCCGGGGCTCCCGATCGAGTGGAGTTGCATTAGTCCAGCTTTAGCCAGGTGGTTTTCAGCTCGCAATACTGATCGTGCGCGTAGACCGATTTATCACGGCCGCCGAAGCCCGATTGCTTGAATCCACCGAATGGGGTGGACAGGTCGCCCTCGCCGAAACAGTTCACCGTGACCGTACCCGCCCTGATGCGGGCGGCAATCTTGTGAGCGTTGTTGACGTTGTCGGTCCATAGCGATGCGGCGAGTCCATAGCAGGTGTCGTTGGCAATCCGGACAGCCTCGTCGATGTCGGCGTATTCGATGAAGCAGACGACGGGGCCAAAGACTTCGTCGCGGGCGATGCTCATCTCTGGCGTGACATGGTCGAAGATGGTCGGCTCGACAAACCACCCGCCGGTCTCGGTCAATGTGGCTTTGCCGCCGCACACGAGGCGCGCGCCTTCCGCTTTCGCTTTCTCGATGTGGGCGAGTACTTTTTGACAGTGCTTCTCTTCGATCAGGGAACCAAGCTTGACCTCGGGGTCGAGCGGGTCGCCCGTCTTCCATCCCGCCAGAACGGCCAGGACCTTGTCGAGCAACTCGGTTTTTGTTGTCGAAGGAACCAGAATACGGGAGCCCGCGCTGCAGTTCTCGCCCATGTTCCAGAACGCGGCAGCGACTGCCTGCTCCGCGACAGCATCCAGGTTCGCGACGTCGGGCAGAACGACTTGAGGGTTCTTGCCGCCACATTCCAGCACGACTCGCTTCAGGTTCGTGTCCGCCGAGTAATGGAGGAACCGCTTGCCGGTTTCCGTCGAACCCGTGAAAGCAATCAGGTCGACGTCGGCATGGCGGCCCAGGGCCTGGCCCGCGCTTTCGCCAAAGCCGGTGACGACGCTGAAGACACCTTCGGGCACGCCGGCTTCCCTTGCCAGGTCGGCGATGCGCAGTGTGGAAAGCGATGTCTGCTCGGCGGGTTTCACAATGACGCTGTTGCCGACGGAGAGCGCCGGGCCGATTTTCCAGGCAAGCATGAGCGCCGGGAAGTTCCACGGCAGGACTGCACCCACGATACCAATCGGCTCGCGCGTAATCATGCTCACGACGCTCGCGCCCGACGGCGACAGCGCGTCGTACCGCTTGTCGGTGACTTCCGCGTGCCAACGGATACAGGCCGCCGATTCGGGGATGTCCAGTGCCATGCACTCGCTGATCGGCTTGCCCGCTTCGAGTGCTTCGAGCAGCGCCAGTTCCTCGGCGTTTTCCTCGATGAGTTGCGCGAGCCGCAGAAGCACCGACTTTCGTTGGGCAGGCGCGGCCTTCGACCACACGCCGGACACGAACGCATTCCTTGCCGCCGCTACCGCCCGGTCGACGTCTTTCGCGTCGCACTTTGCAATATCGGCCAGTACTTTTCCCGTCGAAGGATTGAGTGTCTGGAACGTTTCGTTCGCCGCCGCCGGACACCGTTGCCCGGCGATAAACGCTCTGCCATCGACTGAGAGGGTTTCAGCTTTCTGCTGCCATTCCTGATAAGTCGTCATGTTCTGTCCTCGCAAATTTAAAGCTCGGCTCCCGCCGAAAATTCCTTCATCCAGATAGCCGCTGACACCGCTACGTCCGCGATCGGGCGGACCGGCAGCGAGCGCGGATGCGGCTGGTTCAAAAGCTGGCGAACGAGTTCATTGGATTGGCCGAGTGCGTATTCGGCGATGAGTTTCCCGGATGCCGACCCTCTGCTCAGACCGAGGCCATTGCATCCGATCGCCTGGAAGACGCCATCGTCCCTGCATCCGAACAGCGCGCCGTTGTTCGCGGACAGACACAAGGGGCCGCCCCATGTGTATTCCAGTTCGACGTCTTTCAGCATCGGAAAGCGCCGATCGAACGACCGTTGATGCATGGTCTTCGCCTTCGCCAGGTCAGCCTGCGAAAGTTCCAGGCCAGGTCGAAAGGCGAAGTGGTTGCGAACGCAGATACGGTCGGTAATCAGACGGCGAATGGTCGAGCCCATCGGATCGGCGGGAATCAGTGCCCATGACCGCGTGCCGCCGAGTCGCCCGACTTCTTCCGGGTTCATTACCCGTGTCATGGACGCAAACGTATAAACAGGCAGCAGACCGTTCGGATGCCCGCCGAAGGTCGCCGCATACGCGTTGGTGCATAGAATCACGCGCTTCGCGACGATCTTGCCGCTGTCGAAGCGCAGTACTTTCGACAGCCCCTGGTCTTCGATGCCCTTGACCGCGCTCAGCTCGAAGACCTTCGCGTTCTCCGGCAACGTTGCCGCGAGACCGCGCATGAGCGCTGCCGGCTGAACCGTGCTGCAACCCGGCGTAAAGAGCGCGCCCTGATAAAAGTTCGTGCCGGTCACTTTAGCGATGGCGGTCTCGTCCAGCCATTGAAAGGCTTCGTCGATGCGAGCAAGCCCTTCAGCAAAGTGGGTCAGTGCGGCGTGGCCTTTCCTGTTCACCGCAGCATGAAACTTGCCGTCGTCCCGCCAGTCGCAATCGATGTTGTATTGCTTGACCGTCGAGCGCACATAGTCAATGCCGTGACGTTGAAACCGAACATCGGCCTTATCGGTTTCCACACTGCGCGAATAGCTTTCACTGCTGATGTCGTGTGGCAAATCGATAAAGAACCCGGAATTTCGTCCCGCCGTGGTGCGCCCGATACGGTCCGCTTCGACCAGCGCTATTGTGGCGTCAGGCGCAAGCTCCGCCAGACGCCGCGCGGCGCACAGCCCCGTAATACCGCCGCCGACGACGACCCAGTCATATCGATGCCCGGAAGACACCGTATTGGCGGGGGAGGGCGGCGGCAGACTTTCCCACCAGCCGTTCACGCCATCTGGCGCCGGGAACCGCACGAATTCCAGTTTCGAGGCCATGCGTTTACTGCGCGTTGCGCAACATGGGTTGAACGAGCTTCGCAAAATCGCCACGCTCTTCTTCAGTGAGCGTGCCGAGCGGCGCGCGCGCGATACCGACTGGCGTGCCGGCGAGTTCACAGCCGTAGCGAACGTATTGAATGAATTTGCCGCTGCGCTCCAGCAATTCGAGTACGGGCAGCAGTTGCGCCATCAGCTTGCGGCCCGTTACGAAGTCAGCTTGCTCGACGCATGCGTCGAAGAGCGCGGTATGCGCTTCGGGCAGGAAGTTGGAAGCACCCCCGACCCAGCTCCTCGCTCCCCATGCGAAAAACTCGAGCGCCTGATCGTCCATGCCGCAGCTCAGTACCAGCTTGTCGCGGAAATGCGTGGCAAGGTGATGCAGACGCGAGATGTCGCCGGTGCTTTCCTTCATCGCGATGAAGTTTGGCCGTTCGAGCAGCGTTGCCAGAACGCCGTTGCTGATTTCGGTCCCGGTGCGCGCCGGAAAGTTGTACAGCATGATCGGCATGTCGAGACTGTCGTCCACCTTCAACATGTGGTTCAGCAGTTCTTCCTGCGTCGGCTGCGCATAGTACGGAGCGGCAAGCAGCAACGCGGACAGGCCGGCCCGCCTGGCTTCCTGACCCAGGCGAATGACTTCCTTCGTCGTGGTCGCATTGATGCCGGCGGTCAGATACGTCTTGCCGCCTGCCGCTTGCGCCACGGTGTTGAAGGTCCGAACCCGTTCTTCGAAACTCAACGCGTAGTACTCGCCCGTGGTCCCGCCGACTCCAAGGCCCGAAACCCGGCCTGCGAGATTGGCGGCATGTTTGCCGAGTAGATCATGGTCGATCTCGCCGTCCGCCTTGAACGGTGTGACTAGTGGTGTATGTACGCCCTCGAAGCTCATTTGGAATTCTCTCTCGAATAAAAGATGCAAAGCGCTGCCCGGATAGCCGGCAAGAATCGCAGGCGTATCGTGGGCCGGCTACACAAGTGCCTCGGCATGCGAGTAAATCGGAAACTGGTTGCACAGATCTCGTACGCGGCTGCGGACCGCGCGTTCGACCTGATCATCTCCGTCGGGCTCCCGTTCGAGCGCCGACAGCACCTCCAGAATCATCTGGCCGACCTGCTCGAACTGATCGGTGCCGAAGCCTCGGGTTGTTGCAGCGGGCGTGCCGAGGCGGATTCCCGAGGTGACAGTCGGGCTTTGTGTATCGAACGGAATCCCGTTCTTGTTGCAGGTGATGCCCGCACGTTCCAGCGCCTTTTCAGCCTGGGTGCCGGTGAGCCGCTTGCCGCGCAAATCGACCAGCAACAGATGGTTGTCGGTTCCGCCAGTGACGAGACTCAGGCCGCCCGAGGTCAGGACGTTGCCGAGCGCCTGGGCGTTACGCAGCACCTGGTCGATATACGCCGTGAAATCCGGACGAAGCGCTTCACCGAATGCGACCGCCTTGCCCGCTATGACGTGCATGAGCGGGCCGCCCTGCAGGCCGGGGAATACAGCCGAGTTGATTTTTTTGGCTATGTCGCCGTTATTCGTGAGAATGAAGCCGCCGCGCGGCCCACGAAGCGTCTTGTGCGTCGTGGACGTCACCACGTCGGCGAATCGAACCGGGTTCTCGTGCCTGCCTGCCGCGACGACCCCGGCAATGTGCGCCATGTCGACCATCAACAATGCGCCCACGCTATCGGCGATTTCGCGGAACGCGGCAAAATCCAGCGCGCGCGGGTAGGCCGAATAACCTGCGATGATGAGCTTGGGGCGATGCTCGTCGGCAAGCCGACGGACCTGCTCGTAGTCGATGCGATACGTTTCGGGATTCACGCCGTACTGGACCGCGTTGAACCATTTGCCGGAAAGCGCGGGACGCGCGCCGTGCGTCAGATGTCCGCCGGCGTCGAGCGACATGCCCATCACCGTGTCGCCCGGTTTGGCCAGCGCGAGCATCACCGCGCCGTTTGCCTGGGCGCCCGAATGGGGTTGCACGTTCGCGTATTCGGCATCGAACAGCGCTTTCACGCGGTCAATGGCGAGCGCCTCGATCCTGTCCACGTGCTCGCAGCCACCGTAATACCGCTTTGACGGATACCCTTCCGCGTATTTGTTGGTCAGCACGGTGCCTTGCGCTTCCATTACCGCAGCCGAGACAATGTTCTCGGAAGCAATCAATTCGATCTGGGTTTGCTGGCGACGCAACTCCAACGCAATCTCCGATGCGATGACGGGGTCACGGCTCTGGAGAGTTTCAGCAAAAAAGCGTGAGTTCTCGTTCACGTGGTCACTCCGGAATTAAATCGTGTAAGACAAGTCATGCCACGCCGCGAGCGGCAATGAACCCTTCCGCTCACGGCGAGAACAACGTGATCTATTGCTGCAACCAGGCCTTCAACTTTTCCGGATGCGCGTCGACGAATTTCCTCGCTGCCGTCGCATAGTCGTTCGTGGCGTTGCCCTCGAACTCGATGGCCTCGACGTCAGCGAGAGTCAGCTTGAAATGCTTGAAGAAGACGTCCGCCCGCGGAAACTTGCTTGCGAACTGTTTGGACGCGAAGGCGTGAACCTGCTCCTCGCCACCCAGCGTACCCTTGGGATCCTTGAGATAACGCATCTGCCATTTCTGGAACAGCCAATGAGGGCTCCAGACCGTGGCGACAATCCATTGCTTCGACTGGTAAGCTCGCTGCACGCCTGCGAGCATGCCTGCTTCGCTCGACGATTGCAGGTTGTAGCCATTCAGGTCATAGGCCTTGATGGTTTTCTCGGACGCCTGCATCAAGCCGCCGCCGGGCTCGATACCCTGCACGGTGCCATTCAGCTTGCTCTTGACGTCGGCTTTCTCCAGGTCGGCAATCGACGAGAGCTGGGCCTCGGGAATGTATGCCGGCACTGCCCAACCGTTCTTGCCGCCGGTATAGATGATGCCGACGTCGTCCATATCGTTCTTGTACTTTGTGTAATACGCTGCGTGCGTCACCGGCAGCCAGCCGCCCACCATGATGTCGAGGTCGCCGCGGGCGACGCCCTGGTACTGAATGCCGATATCGGCCTGAACAAACTGCACCGGCTGCTTGAGGTTCGTCTCCAGAGCGTACTTGGCGACATTGGCGACGGCCAGTACATCCGCCCAGTTCGTAACCGCCATCTTCAGCGGTTCGGCCGCGACTGCCGGCCCCGCACCGGCAGCCAGGGCAACGACCGCCGACACCGCCAGTTTCATAACGAGCGACTTCAATACATTGCTGTTCATGCGCTACTCCTACGAGATGATGAAATCTTCTTGAAAATTCGACTGCTGCTGCAATAGCGTGTCGGGTCTCCAAACTCGCTAATGCCCAATACCTGATGTCTCTGGCGATCGCATCGCATCGCATGCCCGATGCGATGCTGCCGGTCAAGTGCGCGCCGCGGCATGTGTGCCGGCCTTTGCCGCTCCCGTGCCGGGCGTGACCCGTTTGACTTTCTTCTTCGCCTTCACGCCAAAGCTCTCCGTCAAGCGGTCGAGTACGATGGCGAGCAATACGACACCGAGTCCGCCTTCGAAGCCGATCCCGATGTCGAGACGCTGAATACCGCTCAGCACGTATTCGCCCAGCCCGCCGGCGCCAATCATCGACGCCACCACGACCATCGAGAGCGCCATCATGATGGTCTGATTCACGCCGGCCATGATTGAAGGCAGCGCATTCGGCAACTGGATTTTCCAGAGAAGCTGCATGTCCGTACTGCCGAAGGCGCGGCCCGCCTCCAGCAGTTCCTCGCGCACCTGCCGGATACCCAGGGTCGTGAGCCGCACGACTGGCGGCATGGCAAACACGATGGTGGCGATCACCGCCGGCACGCGCCCCAAGCCAAACAGGATGACCGCCGGGATCAGATAGACGAAGGCGGGCATCGTCTGCATGAAGTCGAGCAGCGAGCGCAAGATCATTTCCACCCGTTTGTTGCGCGCTCCCCAGATGCCGAGTGGCACGCCCACCACCAGGCTGAAGAAGGTCGCTGCGATGACGAGTGCCAGGGTCGAGACGGTTTGAGCCCACAGACCCATGTAATGAATCGCGAGAAGCGCAAGGCCGACGAAGACCGCAAACACCACACCGCGCCGCCACAACGCAAAGGCCACGAGAATGACCAGCATTGCAACGAAGGGAATCGCGGCCAGTCCGTCCTGCAATAGCTTGATGACCGCGCCCAATGAGGCGGAGAAAGCGTCGAAACCGCCCCGGAAATGCTGAAAGAGAAAATTGACGCCGTCTTCTGCGAATTTCCCGATGACTGACGAGTTCATGCTGCTCTCCGTTCCATAACCTGCTTGAGTATCGTCCGGCAGGACACCACGCCCGCGAGCTTTCCGGCCGTGTCGGTGACGGGTACGTCGTGCTCCTGGCTCAATGCAATCGCAGCCAGTTGATGCAAATCCGCATCCAGCGAAACCGCATTCACGTCCCGGAGCAAGGCGTCACGCACGGGGCGCGTACCGCTCTTATGCAACGAGGCCGGCGTGACGCAGCCCTGGTATCGACCCGATTCGTCGCAGACATAGCCGCATTCGACGCCGCTATCGATAAGCTGATTGAGGTAACGTTCCGAGGATGTGCCGACGTCGCAGGAAATGAGACCCCGGTCCACCTTTGTCATCAGGCTGGACGCCTTGAGGAAGCGGGATACGTCGACATTGCGGAAGAAGTCCCGCACGTAAGCGTCCGCGGGCGACTGGATAAGTTCAGCAGGCGTGCCGACCTGGATCAGGCAGCCATCCTTCATGATGCCGATCCGGCCGCCAATCTTGATGGCTTCTTCGATGTCGTGTGAAATGAAGACGATTGTCCGCTGCTCTTCTTTCTGAAGCCGCAGAAGTTCGCATTGCATTTCGAAGCGGATCAGCGGGTCCAGCGCCGAGAACGCTTCGTCCATCAGAAGCACGGCGGGATTCACGGCAAGCGCGCGTGCGAGGCCTACCCGCTGCTGCATGCCGCCGGATAGTTCGCTGGGAAGCAGTTTTTCGTACGAGCCGAGGCCGACTCGCGTGAGCGCGGTACGCGCGATTTCGTAGCGCTGCGCCTTCTTGATGCCGGCCACTTCCAGCCCGTACGCGATGTTGTCGAGGACCGTGCGGTTCGGCAGAAGCGCGAATGACTGGAACACCATCGCCATCTTCTTGCGGCGCACATCGCGTAATTCCAACGTGGACATGGGCGCAATGTCGTGGCCTTCGAGAATGACCTGGCCCGACGTCGGCTCGATCAGCCGGTTGAGCAGTCGAACCAGCGTCGACTTGCCGGAACCCGAGAGGCCCATGACGACAAAAATCTCGCCCGCCTTAACGCTGAGGCTGACGTCGTTGACAGCCACCATGTTGCCGGTTTGCTCGAAAATCTCGTTGCGGCCAAGGCCTTGCTTGATCAAATCGGCGGCACGCTCGGGCTTCGGCCCGAAGATTTTCGACAGGTTTTTAACCGTAAGAATGTCGGTCCCGGAAACCGCGACATGTTTGGCAGTCGCTGCAACGTCTTCCGCTTCCATTGTGCCCGGGCTCAACACATCTCCCGGCGCAAATGTCAGGTTAGGGTTCATTCTGTCTTCCCAACTGGCGAGTTCAAGAAATCAAGCCCGCGACCTATGAAAGTTGCAAGGCAGCCGGGCGAACAGCAAACACGATTCGTCGAATGAAAAGAAGCACTATGTCGACCGTGCGCTGCCACCTCTGCTTGATGGATGAATCGCAGCGTATTCAAGCCAATTTGATCGATCCAGCTACATTTTCTGCGGGCTTTTCCCTACTTTTGGTAATGCAGGTGGAGCCGGCAGTGCTGGTGAAAGAGGAGCCTCAGACGGGGCGGGCCCGTGCAGCTTCATTGAAGGGTTTGCGCAGAAAGCGGAGTGCCGGCCCGGCCTTTGATTATTGAACGCGGAACCCTGTCGTACGGGAATGTCCTGGGGTTCGGCGACTGCTTTGCATAACCGAAGGTAGGGCAAAGCATGAACAAAGCGTGATGGGATAGGGCGGTTTGGTTTCGCCATAAACCATTGCCCGGCTTATGCCGGGCAATTCGACAGCAGCGGAGCGGGTTACTCCGGCTTCCTGGCGGCCTCGGCCAGCATGGCATCGCCGATCTGAAAGTTCTCGCGCGCCCTGAGCGCTTCGCCAGCACCTCGAATATCGCGTGCGTCCTTGTTCTGGGCAAGCTTGCTCTTGCCGACCAGTCGCGTGATGTCGATCCGCAGGCCGACGATCGACTTGAGCAGGGTATCGATGTAGTCCCTCGGCGCGTCGGCCATCTTCCAGGGTTTGGGTTGCGAAGCCTCATGCGTGCGGGTCAGCCGGGCCACCACGCCGCGCACGTATTGCTCGTCATCGTGAACGGCGATGCGTCCATACGCATGGACGACGACGTAATTCCAGGTGGGAACCTGCCGGTGAAACTCGTGTTTGCTCGGATACCAGGTCGGGGAAATATAAGCGTCTCCCGCACGAAAGACGACGAGCACTTCATCGCCGTTCGCGACGTCCTGCCATACCGGATTGGCCCGCGCGACGTGCGCGCGCAGGACGCCCAGCTCGCCTTCGGCCGCCGCCAGTTCGAATGGAAGATGGTTGGCGTCGAGCCCACTGTTTCCATGCGTAATCAGCGTTCCGAACGGATGTTGCGCGATGTGCGCGTGCAGAATCTCGGTGCGAGGTTCATTGAAATCGGCGGGTATGTACATGTCGGTTCCACTAGCTGGCGGAGGTGTTCGAAGGCGATCGGATCGAAAGCCGTGTGGACGCATTATGTTGAAAAACTGGTTTATCCTACAGATCCAGTTTAGATCGATTTCATAGGACCAGAATCATGGCGAGAACGGCGCGGGCCGCGGAAATTCCGTCGATCGGCACCCTGGACCGCGCGGCGGGCAGCCTCAGCCGTCAGGTCGCGCAGGCGTTGCGAGAGGCGGTGCGCACTGGGAATATCCAGCCCGGCGATGCGTTGCCGTCCACGCGATTGCTGGCGGCTTCGCTGCAAGTCTCGCGCGGCACGGTGATCGGGGCTTACGAGCAACTGATCGCCGAGGGCTTTCTGGAATCGAAGGGGGGCGCCGGCACGTGCGTCGCGCAAGCACTCGCCGAGCCGCGACAGGCAACCGAACCGCGTGCGGCCCGCCGGCGTATCGCGCGGACCAGCCTGCCTGAGCCCGCCGCGGCATTTGCGCGGATCGCGCAGGAATTCAGGCCGCTGCCGCCGGTGCCGTTTGCGATTTCCGTACCTGTCGGTTTGACCGCGCCCGCCGACATCTGGCGCCGGCTCGGCAACCGTCTGCGTGCCAGGGGAGCTGGCGCGCCGGCTGGATACTCCGATCCGCTTGGGGCCTTACCGCTGCGTGAAGCGATTGCCGACTATGTGCGCAAGTCCCGCTCCGTGCGCTGCGAACCGGGTCAGGTCATCGTTACCAGCGGTACTCAGCAGGGACTCTTTCTGGCGAGCCAGGTGTTGCTGGGTCCGCGCGATCAGGTCTGGGTGGAGAACCCGGCCTACCGTGGCGTTACCGCGATACTCGAAAGTACGGGGCATGGCGATGCGATGATTCGCATACCGGTCGACGCCGAGGGCATCGATGTCGAAGCGGGGATACGGGCGGCGCCTCACGCGCGGGCCGCATTCGTCACGCCGTCGCATCAGTATCCGCTGGGCATGCCGATGAGCATGGCTCGGCGCAGCGCCTTGCTGGCCTGGGCGCGTGCAAACCACGCATGGGTCGTCGAGGACGACTACGATAGCGAACTTCGCTACCAGGGCTATCCGTTTCCGTCACTTCAGGGACTGGACCCCGACCGGGTGATTTATCTCGGCACGTTTAGCAAGGTCCTGTTTCCGTCGTTGCGCTCGGGTTATGTGATCGTCCCCGACGATCTGGTCGATGCTTTCTGCGGCGCGCGTGTGCTGATGGACCGTCATCCGCCGAACGCCGATCAGCATGTGCTGGCGGCCTTCATGGCCGAGGGCCATCTGGAGCGCCACATCCGCAGGGTTCGCAACGTCTATTCAGACCACCGGGCCCAGTTGATCGAGACGCTGAACGCGCTGCTTCCGAATGATCTGGCATGGCTGGAGCCGGGCGACCAGGGCATGCATGTGGTCCTGTGGCTGGCGCAAGGCATGGATGACCGCAAGGTGGTCGAACTGGCCGCGCGGGCCGGAGTCGCCGTGCGGGCCGTATCGCCGATGTTCGCGCCGGGAACGGCGCGGCCCGGCCTGGTCCTTGGATTCGGCGGATTCAGCAACGCGCAAATGAAGGCGGCTGCGCAACGTCTTGCCGAGGTGATTATCGGCGTGACAAAGCCACTCAAACGAAAACACGCCGCCCTACGAAAAGCAGCCACGCGAAGTGGCCCAAGTCGATAGAAAGCGCAGCCATTAGGCTTACGCGCTGCGTGGTCGGAGCGGGCTTATTCCGTGGCCCCGGCGCATGCCTATGAAGCCGCCTTCATCGCCGCGCGTCATGCGCCCATTCGATCTACAGATAGCTGCAGACGTAGTCGAGGGTTTCGATCACGTCGATATCGAAGCGGCTCTTGCCGGGCACCGAGAACGACTCGCCCGCGCCGTACGTCCGCCACTCGTCGGTGCCTTCGAGGCGAATGCGGCATTGGCCCGCCTGCACCTCCATGATCTCCGGCGCGTCGGTGCCGAAGTTGAGCACGCCGGGCAAGATAACGCCGAGCGTCTTGCGCGTGCCGTCGGCGAACAGAACGGTGTGCGACACGCACTTGCCGTCGAAGTAGACATTGGCGCGTTTGACGATGGAAACCTGATCGAATTGCGTTGCGGCCGTCATGGCGGTCTTCCTTTGGGTGTGGATGAATGCGTTGCGCCGCGCGTGCCAAGCGTCGGCGAAAGCCGCCATCATACAGACGGCCCGCGAGCCCCGACGTCTAGTCCACCTGGAACCAGCGACCGGAATTCGGGCACACGTCGGCTCGTTCGCCATCGAGCCGGACTTGCTCTTCGTCCGGTTGCGGCGAAACAGGAGGGGCGATATCGAATGCAATGTTGAGCGCCTGCCCGACATGAGCCTCTTCGACAGGAAGCTCCCAGGTCAGGAATATCTGCAGCCAGTCCTGGTCCGGCGGGAAGTCGGCGGCATCGAAGCCCGAGCGGCCGCGCCGGATGACGCCATGAGGCTGGCCAGTGTCGAATATCACGGCCGTGCCGCGGGTCAGGGGAATGCGCAGGTCCAACGCGGGAAAATGCAGATCCAGCCCCTTGTCCTCGCTCATGAAGAGATTGCAAAAGGCCGCTCCGCCATATT
The DNA here is from genome assembly GCF_049177125.1 of Paraburkholderia sp. DD10. Classification (NCBI taxonomy): domain Bacteria; kingdom Pseudomonadati; phylum Pseudomonadota; class Betaproteobacteria; order Burkholderiales; family Burkholderiaceae; genus Paraburkholderia; species Paraburkholderia sp. DD10. The sequence goes on from NZ_CP185393.1 coordinate 791,719, forward strand.
GCGCGGCGTCATGGTGATACCGCGCGCCGCGGCAGGCCATGAGGGCGATGTCACTGGCGGCGAGCACCTCGGGCAGCCCTAGCCCGGACGTCCAGTCGGACATGGCCTCGACGCAGCGCGCGTAGTCCGGCCAGCGCATCCGCGCTCGCGCCAAAGGCATGGGCTCGACGTCGCCGGGGTCCAACCGCATGTGCATCGACGTCTCTCTTTGCCAATCCGCCAGCAGACGCGCCGGGGGGGCGGGCACGTCGATCGTGTCCGTTAACACGATATCGCTCACGCGCCGACTGCGGATGGCGTCGCCGCTCCGGAAATAAGAGGTCAACATGTGTCGCACACGATGCGGTTGAAGGGAACGCGTTTTTGCACGGGCTATTGTAACGAGTCGAAGGGCTCGCTTGAGCCGTCTCCATGCCATGCGTCGGTGTCGCCTTGTTCATGGCACGAAGGACGTCGACGCGGCGACTGCCGGCGCAGTCGCAGACGTGTGATCGAACGATCAGCCGAGCGGAACGCGGTTCACCTGCGCCGCATGCACCGATCCGCTGGGTCCGCGTTTCGCGAGTGTCAGGATCAGGACCGCGACCGCCGTGCCGGCGCAGGCCACCGCCAGCCACGCGACCGCCTGGATGAGTCCGCCGGCGAACCTGGCGACTGATTCGACGATGAGCGGGCTCAGGAAATTGCCGAGGAAAAACGATCCCATATACCCGCCGGTCGCTCGACCGCTTTGCGCGAACGGCACGCGCGCCAGCGTCCACGTGCCGAGTAGCGGCAGCGCCATGCCCGCCCCCGCCGCGGCGAGAAAAGCGCCCGCGACCGTCGCGTTTGCGCCCGCGCACGATGCGATGACAAAAAAACCCAGCGCGAGCAGCCCGAAGGCGATGACCAGAAGCCGGTTGATAGGCCAGCGGGCGAGCCGGTGAAACGCAAACGAACCCACCGGAATGCCCGCATTGGCGATGGCGCCGCCGAACCCGAGAATCGCCGGTGCCGTGACGCCGCGCTCGCTGAGCAAAAAGCTGATCTGCACCGGCACGACGAAGAACATGACCGACGCGAAAAGGATCAGCAGACAGAGAAGGCCGATCTCGCGCCACGGAAACGGCAACTTCTGCACGGGAGCATGCTCGACGTGCGTTTTTTCGCCGGGTTCCCAGATCATCACCGCGATAAACGGAAGGAACAGGATCGCGCATCCATAGACCAGGAACGGCGTGCGCCAACCCGCCGCCAGGCTGCCAAGCCCGCCGCCCACGGCGAACATCAAGGCGGCCACGACGGAGGCCGACGCGTGCTGCATCGTCAGCCACTTCTGTCGCCGCATACCGGAGAAATAATTGGCGACGAGCGCGGTGGCGATCGTGACGATCGCCGCTTCCGCGAGACCGATCACCGCGCGCGCGGCGACGATCGCGTACAGGCTCGTCAGCCAGAACGGCAGGACGCCGGCCACCGCGTAGATCGCGACCGCGGCCAGATAAAGGCGCTTGCGTCCGAACGCGTCCACCAGCGAGCCGACTAGCGGACTGAACAACGCGATCATCAGCGCGGGAATGACCAGCACGATCAGCGTCAGCACGTCCGCATGCGGAACGCCCGCATAGTCGTGCCGCATCTGCGGAAGCACGGGGGCGATCAGCACGGCGCCGGTCGAAGAGAGCCAGCAACTGGCCATCAGGAGCCAGCCGTGCCGCGCACCGGCGACGCGTGCCGGCCGGGCTTCAGGGGAAAGATGAGTCATGTTCGTCTCCAACGTTCTTGTATTGGCTGCTCCTGACGCGGGGCGTCGGGCAATGTGTCGCCGTCCGCGGACGGAACGACGGACATCGAACGCCGGATCGGGATCGCTGCCGGTTTCACGCCGGCGACCGGGGGCGATCCCTGTCCGGTATGGCTAGAAGGCCACCTGGTCGTGGCCCTTCAGATCGAGCATCCGTCTCGCTTCGTCCGGCGAGGCGATCTCGATGCCCAGTTCGCCGAGAATCCGGCGAATCTTGCGCACCTGGTCGGCGTTGCTTCGAGCCAGCTCGCCGCGGCCGATATACAGGCTGTCTTCGAGGCCGACCCGGACGTTGCCGCCCATCAGGCTCGCCATCGTCGCGACAGGCATCTGATGCTTGCCGGCCGCCAGCACGGACCAGTGGTAGTCGTTGCCGAACAGCCGGTCGGCGGTGCGCTTCTGATGCAGCAGGTCCTCGGCGTGGGCGCCCATCGCGCCGCGCAGGCCGAACACGGTCTGCACGAAAAGCGGCGGCTTCACGAGACCCTTTTCGAGGAAGTACTGCAGCGTGTACAGATGGCCGACGTCGTAGCACTCGAATTCAAAGCGCGTGCCGCCGGCTTTTCCGACATGCTCGAGAATCCACGCGATGTCGTCGTAGGTATTGCGGAAGATCAGCCCGCGCGTGCCCTTCAGGAACGGCACTTCCCAGTCATGCCGCCATTCGCGCTCGCGTTCGGCCATCTCCGACAGTACGAGGTTGAGCGAGCCCATATTGAGCGAGCACATCTCGGGCTTGAGCGCCCGGCCTGCCGCCGTGCGCTCCTCGATGGGCATGTTCGGACCGCCGCCGCCCGTCGAAATGTTGATGACGGCGTTCGTCGAGGACTTGATGGCCGTGACGAAGCGCCTGAAGATTTCGGGGTCGCCGGAGGGGCGGCCGTCCTCGGGATCGCGGGCATGCAGATGAATGATCGAGGCGCCGGCCTCGGCGGCCGCGATGGATTCGGCTGCGATCTGCTCCGGCGTGACCGGCAGAAATCGCGACATCGAGGGTGTATGAGCGCCACCCGTCACCGCACAGGTAATGATCGCCTTGCTCACAGCGGCTCTCCTTCGACGAGATCGAGCAGCACGAACGCCATCCGGCACGGCTTGTCCGAGCGGTTCGCCCAACTGTGACTGGTCGCGCGCTGGATCAGCACGTCTCCAGCGCGCATGAGTGTTTCGCCTTCGTCGAGCAGCGCCCAGATTTCGCCTTCGAGCACGATTGCGTAGTCCAGCGACTCCGTCTTGTGAAACCAGAAATGCCGTGCGTCGGATTTGCCGCGCACGCCGCTGTCGTCGAGGAATTGCTTGAGCTGCGCTTCGTCGTAGTTGTTGTCAGGCGGAAAATCGACGACGCGTAGCAACGAGCCGCCCTTCGAATGGAACGCGAACGCGCGACCGGCCGGCGCGGGATCGTCGCCGGGTGCGCGCGCTTCGCCGGTTGCCCACACGACGTGCGCAAGCGGCAGCCCCGGCCGGTTTGTCCGGTTCGGCGTCGGTCCATCCGACACGAAGCAGGACTGGCCCCGCGTATTGGTGCCCGTGACGATCCGCCTGACCGGGCGATACGTGTCCGTCTCCGCCTGCTGCTGCAAGCCCTGATTGTTGACCAGCGTCTCCATGTTCTCTCCATTAACGAGTCGTATCGTATCGTTAATGAGCCGGAGTTGCCTGTCAATAGGGAAAAGGATTAGGGATGGTTAGCGGTTTTTGGCTAGGTTTGAGCTTGACAAATATGAACGGTCCGTTTTGTAATGTGGGCAATCAAATGACAACAGCCGGGATTCATGGAGACAGAGAAAATTCGCGTGATGTGGTTCGTGCCGCCGCTGCTTGCACTCGTCGCGAGTCACGACGAGCTGGCCATCGCGGTTCACGCCGATCGCAACCGTTCGTCGGATGAGCAATTCGACGCGCTCGTGGCCGGAAGCGTGGATGCGGTCGTGACTTCGATGGACAACGTCATCGGCTGGAACGGCCGCGTGGGTCCGCGAGACTTTCGCGTCGTCGCGCAGATCGAGCGAACCACGCCGTTGACGGTGCTCGCGAGGCCGCAACTGTGCAATCTGCGGGATCTGCACGGTGCGAACCTGCTGGTCGATGCGCCGGACAACGGCTTCGTCGTTGCGCTCAGGGCCATGCTGCGCGATGCGGGCGTACCGTCCGATGCGGTGCGCCTGACGCCCGCGGGCGGCGTCAAGGAGCGCTTCGACGCGCTCGTGGCGGGACAGGGCGACGCAACCTTGCTAGGGCCGCCATTCGATTCGATGGCGCAAGCGGCGGGGCTTGCCTGCATCGCGAGCGTGCAGGACACGTACGCCGGTTTTCCCGGGCAGGGCGTCGTCGTGCGCCGGGGCGGCGCGGCGAACGCCAGGGTCGCCGCGTGGCTGCGAGCGCTGGAACGCGCGCGCCGGCGCGTTGGCGAGCGCGCGGAATTTGCGAGGCAGGCGGTGCTGGCGGCCGGTTTTCCGGACGCGGTTGCCGCTGCGATGATCGCGCAGAACCCGGATTCGCTGCGTCCATCGGCAGAGGGCGTCGCGCTACTCGTCGCGCACCGTCGCTCGCTCGGTCTGGTGGGTGCGGACAATGACTATTCGACCATCGTCGATGATTCGATGGTCGAGCAATACATGGGGGGACAGAAGTGAAGCAATACGCGCTCGGAACGTTTTCGGTGGCGGACGCTGCCCGCTTTGTGGGCTTCGTCGTGAATGATCGCGTGGCTTCGCTTGCCGAACTGGCAGCGCGTCATGGCGAACGCGATCTGGCAAACGCGCCCGGCGTGCTCGCGCTTCTCGACGCCTGGTCGGCGAGCGAGCCCGCATTGGGCCGTCTCGCCGCGCAGGTCTCGGCAGAAGAGGGCGGCTGGCATGCGCTGTCCGATTTGCAGGCTCACCCGGCCATCGATCTGCCGCGGCAGATTTTTTGCACCGGCGCGAATTACCGCAAGCATGTGGTCGATCTGACGGTGGATGCGAAGGTCGGTCCAGAAGGACTCGACGAGGCCGGCCTTCGGCGCTGGGCGGAAGCCATGATGGATGAGCGGCTCGCGAACGGCGAGCCTTACGCATTCACGAAGCCGGTCTCCGCGGTCTCGGGGGCGTTCGATCCGCTGGTGCTGCCGGTCACGACAGTGAAGCCCGACTGGGAGCTGGAGCTGGCCGTCGTCATCGGTCGCGGCGGCTATCGGATTCCCCGCGAGCAGGCGTTGGACCACGTGGCGGGTTACACCATCGCCAACGACATCTCCGCGCGCGATCTGATTCCACGCACCGACTACAAGATGCTGGGCACCGACTGGCTGCGCTCGAAGGGACAGCCGGGCTTTCTGCCGCTCGGACCGTATCTGGTGCCCAAGGCATTCGTTCCCGACCCGCATCGTCTGCGAATGCGGCTCACGGTGTCGGGGCAAGTCATGCAGGACGAGACGACCGCCGACATGCTGTTCGGTATCGAGCGGCAGATCGAATACATTTCGCGCTATTCGCGGCTGTTGCCCGGCGACGTCATCTGCACCGGCTCGCCGGCCGGCAACGGCACGCACTACAACCGTTTCCTGCGCGACGGCGATGTGATGGAAGCCGAGATCGAGGGACTGGGCCGTCAACGACAAGTGTGCGTCGCACAACGACATGGCTGACGTGATCGAACCGACGCTACGTCGAGACAATCCCGATCGCGCCTTGCTTCACGAGCTTCTGTCCGCGCAAGCGAGCAACGTCACGCTCGACATGAATCCCGCGTTGACCTCGCTGCGCGCCACCTTGCTGGCGGGCAGCGCGGAGGGGCTGTCGCTCCGCTTCACCGCGCCGGACCAATCGGTGCAAGGCAATGGCGTGGTATCGGGCGGAACGCTCGCCTCGATGCTCGATCTCGCGATGGCCCTGGCGCTGCTCGCCAGGCTGCCGCACGGCCGCACGTGCGCAACGATCAGTCTCACGGTCGACATGATCGAGCCGGGATACGTGGGCGACTTTATCGCCGACGCCCGCGTCAAACGTCTGGGCGGGCGCGTCTCGTTCGTGGAAGCCGACCTTTACGATGCGACGGGAACGCGCCGCGTCGCAAGCGCCACCGCGCCGTTTGCGGTGTTCGATGTGCGGGGCTGACTTCAGGCCTCGTCGTCCGCGATATCCGGATAGCGGTCGAACGTTTCCTTGATGAGATGGCGTAGCCAGATGTTGGCGGGATCGTCGTGGAATCGCGGGTGCCAATGCTGGCGGAGGGCGAACGGCGGCAACGACACCGGCGGCGGCACCATCCTGATCGTGCCGAGCCGCGCGAACACGTTGCCGAGTTCGAGCGGCACCGTGGCGATCAGATCCGGCTGCGCGTCGATCAGATGCGGCACGACCAGAAAGTGCGGCGTGGTCAGATAGACGTTGCGCTTGATGCCGTATTCGTCGAACGCGCTGTCGTAGGCAGCGCTCGCCCGGCCGGTCAGCGAGACGACGATCTGGGGCATGCGCTCGAACTGCGCGCGGCTGATCGTTTTGCCGACCGCCTTGTTGCGCACGCTGACCATCGTGACGAAGGTGTGCAAGAACAAGCGTTGCTGGAATAGTCCATCGGGCGCCGCGCGCACGGAGCCGAGCGCGAGATCCGCCTCGCCGGCCGCGAGCGTCGCCTCGATCTGTTCGAGCGGCACCTGCACGGACCGCACCGCACAGTTAGGCGCAATCTTGCGCAAGCGGCGGATCAGCGGCGGCAGAAAAACCAGTTCGCCCATGTCGGTCATGCTGAGCACGAACGTGCGGCGAGCGCTGGCCGGATCGAAGTGCGCCTGCGAAACGACGCGCTGCCTCAACGCCGTCATGACCTCGGTAATCGTCGCGCCGAGCAGCAAGCCTTTCTCAGTCGGCTGCATGCCGGCCGACGTCTTGATGAATAACGGGTCTTCGAAAAACGTTCTGAGCCGGTTGAGCCCGTGACTCATCGCGCCTTGCGACAGCCCGACTTCGGCGGCGGCGCGCGTGACGCTGCGCTCCCTCAGCAGGGCGTCGAACAGCACCAACAGGTTGAGATCGAGGTCGCGGATATGCATGGCGTGCATTCAGGGAATTAGTCCCATTAGGTTGACGCATGATCCGGGCAAACCTATCGTGGCGTCAAGCGTTGAACAAGACGCGCTATAACGAATCAGGAGACAAGCGATGTTCATCAGGAACACCTGGTATGTGGCCGCCTGGTCGCATGAGGTCGAGGGCGCCGAACTGTTCTCGCGCACCATCATCGGCACGCCCGTTCTGCTGTATCGGAAGGAAGGCGGCGAGGTCGTCGCGCTGATGGATCGCTGCTGTCATCGCGGCGCGCCGTTGTCGGTCGGCCGGCGTGAAGGCGATTGCGTTCGTTGCATGTATCACGGCCTCAAATTCGACAGCAACGGAGCCTGTGTCGAAGCTCCGGCCCAGGAGAGAATTCCGCCGCAGGCCAGGGTCAGGCAGTTTCCGGTCGTGGAGCGTTGCCGCTGGATCTGGATCTGGATGGGCGATCCCGCGCTGGCCGATCCGGCCACGATTCCCGACACGCATTGGGTCGACGATCCAGCATGGCGCTCGCTGCCCGGCTACATTCACTACGACGTCAACTACCTGCTGATCTGCGACAACCTGCTGGACTTTTCGCATCTCCCATTCGTTCATCCGACCACGCTGGGCGGAGGCGAGGACTACGCAGCCAGCCAGCCGAAAGTCGAGCGACTCGAAGACGGTGTGCGCATCACGCGGTGGACACTCGACACCGAGCCGCCGCCGTTCGCCAAAGCCGTCCGGGCGTGGCCGGGCAAGGTCGACCGCTGGAACATCTACGACTTCACGGTGCCGGCGGTTCTGCGCATGGATTCGGGCATGGCGCCAACGGGTACTGGTGCGCCCGAGGGCGTTCGTGTCGGCGCGGTCGAGTTTCGCGGTTGCCAGGCCCTGACGCCTGAAACCGAAAACTCGACGCACTATTTCTTTGCTCATCCGCACAATTTCTCGCTCGATCAGCCCGACGTGACGCGTTCGATTCATCAGGCGGTGGTCGACGCCTTCGACGAGGACCGCGACATCGTGACGGCTCAGCATCGGAATCTCACGCTCGATCCCGGCTTCAGGATGATGGCGTTCGGCATCGACGCGGCCCTCTCGCAGTTTCGTTGGGCCGTGAACAAACGGATCGAGGAAGAAGGCGCCGCAGCGGCGCGGAAGAGCGAGGCCACGTCGTGATCGAAGTCGTCGTCGAGAAAATCGCGCGTGCGGCCGAGGGCATACTCGACATCGAATTGCGCAGACCGGATGGGACGAACCTGCCGGCATTCGATCCGGGGGCGCACGTCGACGTTCACTTGCGCGAGGGGCTCGTGCGTCAGTATTCGCTGTGCAATGACCCGATCGATCCGACACGCTACCGCCTCGGCGTCAGCCGAAGTGCGGCGTCGCGGGGCGGATCGGCGTACCTGCACGATGCGCTGCGGGCCGGCGACACGCTGCGCATCAGTGAGCCGCGCTCGCTTTTTGCGCTCTCGGCCGAAGCGACCTGTCATCGCTTCATCGCCGGCGGCATTGGCATCACGCCGATCCTCAGCATGATCCGCTGGTGTGAGCGTCATGCGCTGCCGTGGCAATTGAGCTACTGCGTACGCTCGAGAGCACACGCGGGGTTCCTGGACGAGTTGCTCGCGCTGGGCGGTGACATTCGTCTCCATGCCGACGACGAGGCAGCGTTGCCGCACGACGTGAGCGGCATGCTCGCTGACGTGAAACCCGCCGAGCATGTGTACTGTTGCGGACCAGGCGGGCTCATGGACGCAATCGCGGCGCGCGCTCGCGACCTGGGCATCGGTGCGAATCGCGTTCATTTCGAGCGATTCGCGGCTTCAACGGACGAGCGCGAGCGCGGCGGCGAGAAGCTGTTTACCGTCACTCTCGCGCGGAGCGGCGCGCGGTACACGGTAGAGCCCGACGAATCGATTCTCGATTGCCTCGAACGGCATGGTCTGACGCCTGCGTTTTCCTGCCGGGAAGGGCTTTGCAGAAGTTGCGAGACGGCGATCGTGTCGGGGAAGGTCGATCATCGCGACTATGTACTGAGCGCCGAGGAGCAGCGCGAGGGCAAGTCGCTCATGATTTGCGTGTCGAGAGCGACGACCCAGGAGCTGGTGATCGATCTCTGAGCCATGACCGGAACCCGCGATAACGCGCAATGGCCGCTTTATATCTGCTGCTTTGGCAGCATGGCCTCCATGCGCATGTGCGATTCGATGCTGCCCGTTCTTGCGACGGCGTTCGCGGTCGGCGCCGATCGCGCCGCGCAGACCATAGCGTCGTTCGCGCTCGCCTACGGAATCTGTCAGCTAGGCTCGGGGCCGCTCGGCGACCGGCTCGGAAAAATGCGCGTGATCGCGCTCGCGGCGGTGGTTTGCGCACTCGGCAACCTTGGCGCGTGCTTTGCCGGCAATCTGGACGAACTGCTTGCGGCGCGGTTTTTTTCGGGTGCGGCGGCGGCAGGCATCGTTCCGTTGACGATGGCGTGGATCGGCGATCACAGCGCGGACGGCGAGCGCCAGGCGGCGCTCGCGCGTCTGCTCGGCGCTACCGTGCTCGGCATGATCGCGGGGCAATGGGGCGGCGCGGCGCTGGCTTCCTCATGGGGGTGGCGCACTCCGTTCGTGTCGATCGCGGCGGTGTTCGCGCTCGGCTGGCTGGCGGTGCGAAGCGTGTCGCCGCCCATCGCGCGAGACACCCCGACGAAACAACCGGCGTTCGCGCGCCGGACGATCGGGATGCTCGGCGCAAGCCGGGTTCGCATCGTCTTGCTGGTGACTTTCGTTGAAGGCGCCTTTGCGTACAGCGCATTGGCATTCTTGCCGACCTACCTCAGCACGTCGTTTGGGCTGTCTTCGTCCACGGCGGGATTGATCGCATCGAGCTACGGCGTGGGAGGGCTGCTCTTCAGTCTGAGCTCGAAGCGCGTGATACGGCGTTTCAGGGATGCGCGGCTTGCGCGAGTGGGCGGGCTGCTGCTCGCAATCTCGCTGGTCGCGCTTGCGGTCTCGCCGTTCTGGTGGCTATCCGTCCCAGCCTGCATGCTCGCCGGATTCGGTTTTTACGCCCTTCACAACGTCTTGCAGAACCATGCCGCGCAGATGGCCCCGCAGGCGAGAGGCACGGCCGTTTCGCTGTTTTCGTGCGTGCTCTTTCTGGGGCAGTCGTTCGGAATCGCGTTGGGTGCGCGGTCGCTCGCTCATGCTTCGGTACGCATCCTGTTCGCTGTCTGCGCGGTGGGGCTGCTCGTCCTTGCGCTCGTCTTCGCGCATCTGTCGACGCCCAGGCGTGCGCCGCAAACGTCGCGGGTCCCGGAATAAGCGGGCGGCTGCAATGCCATGGCGGCGCCTTGATGCGCGACACAAGCGAGACGCGAGCAGCACAAAAATCGGGCGATGCAGCCGCAACGCCCGACTTCATGCCGCTAGAACTTGACGTACGCGTTGAGCCACAGCGTATTGCCGTAGGCGGCATTGCGCGCGTAGATCTGATGCTGCCAGTGAAGCACGGCGCCCCATTTCTGCGTGCCATAGCCGACCTGCGGTCCCAGCGTCAACTCGTTGGTGCGATGTCCGTCGCCGAACGCGGACTGGCCGTTGATCTTGTCGTCGTTGAGCTGGGTATTCACGTATCCGCCGACACCGACGAGCCAGTTCTGATTGATGTGGTAATTGAGGCCGTAGTCAGCGGTAAGCTGAACGCCCGACTGATAGTGCGTCGCCGAATTCACGCTGCTATAGCTCAGATTGATCTTGGAGCTGAGCTCGATCTGCTGGAGCGGCATCCAGGTAAACGCATAGGCGAGATAGAAACTCGTGACGTTGCTTCCCGGATTGAACAGACGGCTCTTGTCGTACGAACCCCACGGGGCGACGACGTCGAGTTCGACGGTCTGCAGATAGTGCGGCGATTGCCAGCCGACGAGCATGCCAAACAGCGGATCGGCGAATCCACGCCCGCCGCCGGAGATTCCAAACGACGGCAGGTGCAAGGTGCCGTCCACATAGGGAAGCGCAGCCTGGACGGCGATGGTGCCGCCCAGAATGGTCGGCGTTTCGAACACATGAACCGCTCGCAGCGAATGGGCCTGCAGCCCGCCATTGGCGCCTTGCGGATTGCTGTTGCCGCCGCCGTCGCGTAGCGACGTCATGTTCTCGAATTTGTTGTAGGTGTAGAGATAGGTTCCGGGGCCGCCAAGCAGTCCGCTCATCACGGTCATGATCCCCGACGGATAGCTGCTCGTGCCGTTTTCGAGCGCGAATGCAGGGCTCTGGGCGAGACCCAGCGCGGCGCACGCGACGCCGTAAAGTTTGTATCGTTTCATTGCCGTGTCTCCTGTATTTATAAGGATTTTGATTTGTGCCGCGAAGTTATTGCGCGACGAACACGCTCTCGTTGGCGTGCAGTCAGCGATACCGGACGACGTTTCGCGAGGGTCGCCGGTGCGTTTGTCAACGCGGCATCGGCAAGAGCGCGCTGACGTACCTGCCTTCTTCAATCCTCAAGGCGACCGCCTGGAGGTGCTGGCCCGCGCAGGGCCCCGATACGCACAGGCCGTCATCAAGCGTGAATTTCGCACCGTGGCTGTGGCAAACGATGTGGTTCGCACCCTGGTCGAGATAGGCGTGCTTTCGCCACGGCAGAGAAGCCCCGGGCCAATGCGGACACGAATTGATGTAGCCGCGCAGGAGCGCGTGCCGGCGCACGACGAAGAGGTCGTCGACGCCGCGTCCTTGCAAGTCGAATCCGCGTGCGCCAGTCGGCGCAAGCGCGTTCAACTCGCACAGGCGGACCCATTGGGCAGTGCCCGAATCCGGCATGGCGACCTGCGTTCAGGCTTGCTTTCAGGACTCTGTTCGGGATTGCGTCGGGGGCGGCCCTCCGGGCGCCCACGTCTCGCGCAACTGGAAGAGAAATTCCTGCGAGTTCTCCGCGATGGCGGGGGCGACACGCGGAACCCAGGAGTCGTCGAGCTGATCCATGTCGGCGTCGTATTCGATATGGCAACCCAGCGGACTATTGAAGTACCAGAACCAGTTCGAGCCGAACCGGTGACGGCCTGGTCCCCAGAACGATTCGTAACCCTTGGCCGCGAACGCGTGGCCTGCTCGCAGCACCTCCGACGGACCGCCCATGTGGAACGTGAAATGTTCGCAACCCTGCATGGCCGGCGGCGTCTTGATGAAGAACAACGTGTGGTGATCGAGGGTGCCCCGCGGGCGCAGGAACGGGCCGATTCCGGTGAAGCGGTCGTTGACCCGGAAGCCGAGCCGGTTCACATAAAACGCCTCGGCCTTGTCCGTGTCGGGCACGAAGTAGACGACGTGCGAAAGCGTCCTGGGAAGCGGCGGCGGTTCGTCGCGATTCGCCGGCGAACCGGTGACGTTCAGTGCGCGCTGCGCATCGCCGGGCGCGTTGATCTGCTCGGCCGCGAGCGTTGGCGTTCGACGCACGGAGAGTTGAAACCCGAGGAGGAATCCCGAGTCGTCGGTCGCTTCGATCGAGCCGTCCGCCAGAAATTTGACTTCGCGGTCCCTGGCCAACTCATGCGCGATTTCGTCGAGTGCGGCTCGATCCTCCACACCGTAGATCGTTTTGCGTAGCTGATTGCTCGTCGGCAGCGTCCACTTCGGCAGCGCGGGGTCGTCCTTGTGGCGAATCACGACGCCCGTTCCGTCGAGCGCCTCAAACGCGCCATCGCCTTGCGGCGTCAGTCCGTAGTCGGCGAGAAAGCTCGCGCAGCTTGCGACGTCGTCGACGCCGAAAACGAGTGTGTCAGGTCCAAGGATTCTCACTTTAAGCGTCCTGTCGAAAGAGAAAGGTGATGTCGGTTAATACGATACGGTTCGGATCATAATATTCCGCTTGCTTCGAATAACGCAAGAGGCGTTCGGGTTTCCACATGGTTTTTCAGCATGAGGAAAAACCCTCGCTTACGATACGCGGCGTATCGTATATATAATGAAACGGTCACTAACGAGGATGCGTGGGGTTAGGCCGGGAAGGCCGGCATAGCCGCTGTATCCAGAAACTGGAGCCGAACAATGAAGCTGGGTCGCATCGCTGTGAACGGTCCGGATGGGGATGTCGCCCGTCTGGTGCTGGTATTGCCGGAAGAAGGGCGCGTCATCGATCTGAAGCGCGCGTCCGTGCTGGCGCTGGAGAAACAGGGCGCGACGGGAGAATCGGCGCGCCGGCTGTCGGAGGCGCTCTTTCCCGGCAGCATGTCGGCGGCGATCGGCCTCGGCGAGCGGTTTCTCGACGCTGCCCGCCGCGCGGACAAGGAGCGCCCGGACGAAGCGTCGATCCCGATCGCAGAGGCGAAGTGGCTGCCTGCCACCGATCCCTCCGTTGTCCGCGACGGCTTGACGTTCATCGGACACATCAAGGGCTTTCACGAGAAGATCGGGCACAAGCCGCATGAGAGCCTGCTGAAGGTGCCGGGCTATTTCAAGGGGACGCCGCATACCGTCATCGGTCATGATGCGGAGGTGCCGTGGCCGGGCTATATCGGGCATATGGATTACGAGCTGGAACTCGGCTACATCATCGGCCGGCGCGGCGGTAATCTGAGGCCGGAACAGGCGCGTCCCTATCTCTTCGGCATCACGGTGTTCAACGACTTCAGTGCCCGCGATCGCCAGTCGATCGAAATGCCCATCCAGATGGGGCCGACCAAGTGCAAGGACTTCGCCTATGGAGTGGGGCCGTGGATCACGACGATCGACGAATTCGCCGACCTCGACGCCATTCCCATGGAAGTGCGCGTCAACGGCGAGACCTGGGGCAAGGGCACGAGCGCGAACAAGCTCTGGAGCGTCGACGAACTGATCGCGTGGGCGAGCCTGGGCGAAGTGCTGGAGCCCGGCGACGTGATCGGCTCGGGCACGATGGGCGGCGGCTCCGCGCTCGAACTCGATCGCAGGCTTCAGCCCGGCGACGTGGTGGAACTCGAAGTGGGCGGCGTGGGCATTCTGCGCAACCGGATGGGCCAGCCGCAACCGGGATTGTGGTGGCCGCAGGAGCGCGCTCCGTTCATGTGAGTTGACGCGACTAAGAAGCTGTTGCGAAATTAGTTAAACCAAGGCTTGAGGCGCGTCCAGCAAATCAAGGCGCAAGCTAACGAGAGGAAAGCCTCGTGGATATGGGCGTAGCGTTCATAGCGAATCTTCAGGCGTCGAAACGAGTGAAGCCAGGCAATCGAGCGCTCGACTTGCCAACGCGTTTTGCCGAGTCCGCTGCCATGGGGCGAGCCAATTTTTGCGAGCACGGGCGTGATGCCACGTTCGCGCAAGCGCTGCCGATGTGGCTCGGAACTGTAGCCCCGGTCGCCCTGAACGATTTGCGGCTTGTGCAGGGGACGTCCCCGTTTGCCCCGGATATGTGGAATGGCCTGGACCAGTGCATCGAGCTGCGTAATGTCGTGGCGGTTTGCGCCGGTCAGGATGACCGCGAGCGGGATGCCTTGCGCGTCGACGATGAGGTGGTGCTTGCTGCCGAGCTTGCGCCGGTCCGTGGGATTCGGGCCGGTTTTTTTCCCGCCAGCATGGCGCGAATTGATGAGCTGTCGACGATGGCACGCGTTAAGTCGATTTCGCCACGGCGGCGCAGTTCGGCCAGCAGCGTTTCGTGGATACGTTGCCAGACACCGGCCTTCTGCCATGCGACGAGCCGTCGCCAGCAGGCGGTGCCTGAGCCGCAACCCATTTCCTGCGGCAGCAGGTTCCACGCAATGCCCGAGCGCAGCACGAACACGATGCCAGTCAGCACTGCTCGGTCTGGCGTCGGTTTGCGGCCCGCGTACTGGCGATTGCGCGGTGCTCGCGCGGGCAGAAGCGGTTCGATGAGTGACCACAATTCGTCGTCTATGAGTTCTTTAGGCATTGCTTCCTGTCAGGCAAAACAAGACAAGAAGTTAACACCAAGTCAGAAAAGTTTAACAGACCCAAAACTTAATTTCGCAACAGCTTCTAAAACAAATTTCAAGGAGACACAGTCATGGCTTCGCAGCACAAGGTGCTTGTCGTCGGCGGAGGGATCAGTGGCATGACGCTCGCTCACGGACTCGCGCGCGCCGGTATGGACGCGAGGGTCGTGGAGAGCGGCCACCGGATGGATCAGCAGGGAACCGGCATTTCCCTGCTTGGCAACGCGTTGCGCGCACTGGATCGCGTGGGGCTCGCCGACAGTTGCATGGCGGCGGGCTCGGGATGGGACACGGTCAGTGTGCGCAACGACGCGGGCGAGATCGTGAACGAGCGGCGTCCGCCGCGCATCTTCAGGCCGGACGCCCCCGGCGCGATCGGCATCATGCGGCCGAAGCTGGCGGAGGTGCTCGAAGGGCAGGCGCTCGCGAGCGGTGCCCGGATCGACTATCGCACGACCGTCGAGGATATCGAGCAGGACGGCAACGGCGTCTCATATCGACTGTCGACGGGTGAAACGGGGCGCTGCGATCTGCTGGTCGCCGCGGACGGAACGTATTCAAAGACGCGTTGCAAAGTATTCGGCGGCGAGTATCAGCCGGCTTATGCGGGACAAGGCGCGTGGCGCTTCACGGTGGAGCGGCCCGCGGAGTTCGACGGGCTCGTGCTGTACAAGCACCGGGACGGCCGCGCGGTGGGTGGCCTGCCGCTCTCCGACAAGCTTTGCTACTACTTCTTCCTCGAGAACGCCAAGGTCCACGCGCATATGGCGCAAGACAGGCTGAGCGAGATGTTCAGGGAGCGTCTGGAGGGTTTTTCGGCGCCCGATCTTCTCGCGGCGATCGGGCGTTGCGATGGCACGCGCTACATCAGTTACCGTCCGTTCGACATCCTGTTCATGCCGCAGCCGTGGCATCGGGGGCGAGTCGTACTGGTGGGGGATGCCGCGCATTCGGTCACACCGCAGTTGACGTCCGGCGGCGGCATGGCGATCGAGGACGCGGTCGTGCTGATCGAGGAACTGAGCCAGCGCACAAGTATCGACGATGCACTCGTCGCCTATGGGCAGCGTCGTGGCGAGCGGGTGAAGCGGGTGTTCGACATCTCGCTGGCCATCTGTCAGGCGGAGCAGGACCCACACGCGGACGGACGGCGTGCCGTCGAACTCCTGTTCGAAGGTTATGGCGTGCTCGCCCAGCCGTTCTGAGCGCGGAACCTCGATTCCGGAGCGGGCATTGGCTCTGCGCAAGGACGCATCGACGCGTGCTGCCGGCGGGCCCGGTTCTTTCAAATCACTCTTTATTGTTTGCCATGACCGCCACCTCGTTTGCTCCGGTATTCGTCTCCAGCGACACCGCCAAGGCCGTCTTCGACTGGACGGATGCGATACGCGCGCTGCAGTCGGCCTATGCGCGGCCGGTTCCGCCGAAATCCGCCCCGCCGCGCACCGTGGCGGCCGCCGGCAAGACCTGGCTGCGCACGCTGCCGGCCGTGCCGGTGGGCGGCCGCTACTACGGCGCCAAGATCATGGGCATGGCGATGGACGCGGCCGCGCCCGGCGTCGAATACGTGATCGTCCTGTTCGACCGGGAGACCAGCCGCATCGCCGCGTTTGTCGACGGCAATCTGGTTACCGGCTATCGCACGGCCGCCACCTCGGCTGCCGCACTCGACCGGCTGGCGCCTCGCGGCGCCGCGCGCCTCGCCGTGCTCGGCAGCGGCCTCGAAGCGACGATGCATACCCGTGCCATCGCCAGCGTGCGGGATCTGAGCGAGGTCGTCGTGTTCAGCCCGACACCCGAGCGGCGCGCCGCGTTTGCGCAAGCCGTGACACGCGATCTCGGCGTGCCCGCGCGCGGTGTGGCGTCGGCGCAAGAAGCGGTAGACGGCGCCGGGATCGTGCTCGCCGCGGCGCGCGCGAGGGGCGAACAGCCGATTCTTTTCGGCGACTGGCTCGAGCCCGGCGCGACCGTCGTATCGATCGGCTCGACCATTCCCGAGCAGCGCGAGATCGATGTCTCGGTCGTCGCTCGCAGCGACATCATCGTGTGCGACACGCTCGAGGAAGTCCTGGAAGAAACCGGCGACATGCTTGCCGCCCACGAAGCCGGCATCGCGTTTCGCGACAAGTCGTTCAGCCTGACGGATCTGATGAGCGGAGCAATCGATGAGCGCCTGAAAGACGCCCGCACCCGGATGTACAAGTCGGTGGGCGGCGGGCTGCAGGACATCGTGGTGGCGGAACTCATCCTCGACAAGGCAATCGCGGCCGGCCTCGCGACGCCGCTGCCGATCGAATTCGAAACCAAGCGCTAAGCGCACACCAGGACACGCGGCATTCAATAGCAACGCAAAAAAGGAGCACAGGATGGCCCGCTACACCCGAAACGAAGCGCGCGAATGGGCGCGTGAGCATCTCGTTGGCGTCGCCAACGTGACCATTCCGACGATGACATCGGACTTCAGGCGCATCAACGAAAAAGCCGTCCGCCACGATGTCGAACTGGCGATCGAGCACGGCTTCGTCGGCTCGCTTTCGTGCTCGGAAGTGGCGATCACGCAGGCGCAGTACGGCGAGTTCTGCGCCATCATGGCCGACCAGGCCGCGGGCCGCCTCGTGATCGTGCATCACGCGGTGTTCAATACGCTGGAAGACAACATCGAGGCGATCAGACTGGCGGAGGCGGGCGGCGCCGACCTGGTGCTGCTCGGCTATCCCCCGTACTTCTATCCGAAGTCCTACGACGAAGTGTTCGAGTACACGAAGGCGATCTGCGCCGCGACGAATCTCGGCGTGATGGTGTTCCCGCTGCCGGCCTGGGGCTTTTCGCGTTTGCATCCCGCCGATATTCCGCTGCCGGTGCTGCGCCGCATGGTGGATGAAATTCCCAACGTGGTCGCGATCAAGGCCGAGGGCGGCCTGCCCTACATCATGTCGGCGATCGAGGTGCACCGCGAATTCCACGAGGAAGTCGTGATTTCGTCTCCGCTGGAATACGAGTACGTACCGCTCGCGCAGGTGATGGACATCCCGTTTTGCGGCACGAATTATTCGGCCTATTACGGGCCGCTGCTGCCACGGATTCACAAGCTGATCCGCGCGGGCGAATACGATCAGGCCACGCAGCTCTGGTACAAGATGGACCCGGCGCGCAAGGCGTTCGCCAGCCTGCCGATCGCGGCCAACGGTCTGCTCAACCGGATGTTGTGGAAATACCAGGCCTGGTTGCAAGGCTACAACGGCGGCCCGATGCCGCATCCGACCCAGCGCGTGTACCAGCGCGACATGACCGTCTTGCGCAAGGGCCTCGAAGCAGCGGGCCTGAATCCGACGAGCGATCCCGACGAGGCCTTCTTCGTCGGCCGCCATCCCGTGTGAGACCGACCGACATGAGTGAATTCATCGCGCTACCTTTGAAGGACCCCGGCCTGCTGAGGCAGGCCATGCTGATTGACGGCGAATGGGTGCCCGCCGACAGTGGCGAGACGCTGGAAGTGCGCAATCCGGCGACCGGCGAACGGGTCGCGCGCGTGCCGAATGGCGGCGCGAACGAGACCCGCCGGGCAATCGCCGCAGCCGAGCGCGCGATGCGGGTGTGGCGCAAGGCGTTGCCCAAGGAGCGCGCCAAGGTATTGCGCACGCTATACGACCTGATGCTGGCGCACATCGACGATCTCGCTGTCATCATGACCGCGGAGCAGGGCAAGCCGCTCGTCGAATCGCGTGGCGAAATCCTGTATGCCGCGGGTTTCATCGAGTGGTTCTCGGAGGAAGCGAAGCGCGTCTATGGCGACATCATTCCGCGCAATGTCGACGGTCGTCGCATCCTCGTGCAAAAGGAGCCGATCGGTGTATTCGCGGCGATCACGCCGTGGAATTTTCCTTCCGCGATGATCACCCGCAAGGCAGGCCCGGCGTGGGCCGTCGGTTGCGCCGGAGTGATCAAGCCGGCGAGTCAGACGCCGCTGTCCGCGCTCGCATTGGCGGTGCTTGCCGAGCGCGCCGGTCTGCCGCCGGGCGTTTGCAATATCGTCACCGGCTCGGCTCGCGCCATTGGCGGGGAGCTCACTGCCAGCGCGGTGGTCCGCAAGCTTTCGTTCACCGGTTCGACGGAAGTCGGCGCGCAACTGCTCGCGCAGTGCGCGCCGACCATCAAGAAAACCAGCATGGAACTAGGCGGCAACGCGCCGCTTATCGTGTTCGACGATGCCGACGTGGATGCAGCGGTAAAAGGCGCGCTCGCCGCGAAGTACCGCAACGCGGGGCAGGCTTGCGTCGCGGCCAATCGCATACTGGTGCAGTCGGGCGTCTACGACCGTTTCGCGAGGAAGCTGGCCGAAGCCACCGCCGCCCTCCGCGTGGGCAACGGCATGCACGAGGGTGTGGTGCAGGGGCCGCTCATCAACGAGGACGCCGTTCGCAAGGTCGAGGAGCATATTTCGGACGCGCTGCGCAAAGGCGCTCGTGTGCTGACAGGTGGCAAGCGCCACGCGCTCGGCGGCTGCTTCTTCGAACCGACGGTGTTGGCCGACGTGTCTCGCGAGGCCGCGATTTTCAACGAGGAAACCTTCGGACCGGTCGCACCGCTGTTTCGCTTCGACACGGAAGACGAGGCAATCGCGCTAGCCAACGACACGCCGTTCGGTCTCGCCTCCTATGTGTTCGCCCGCGACGTGGGGCGCATTTTCCGTGTCGTCGATCGACTCGAGTTCGGCATGGTCGGCGTCAACGAGGGCTTGATCTCGACGGAGGTTGCGCCGTTCGGCGGCGTCAAGAACTCGGGTCTGGGTCGCGAGGGCTCGAAGTATGGCGTCGATGATTACCTTGAAATCAAGTATGTGGCGCTCGGCGGGCTTTGACGGCGGTGGATCGCGTCGGTAGGCATTGCCGTCCAGGCGGGAACGCCGCGGCTGGCGTGCTTCTTCGAGTTGGACAGGCAAATAGGATACGATGTGTCTTATAATTGCGTGTTGCGCGGTCCGCGCTCGCGGCACATCGAGGCGATCTTGCCAACCGACTTTCCGTTACGCCAATGAAGACAAACGCTCAGCCTCCTGTTACCGCATCCTTCACCGCACGAGGCGTCGGCCGACCGCGCAGCGAGGAAACGCGTACGCAGATTCTTGCGGCGACGGTTCGTCTGCTCGAGACGCGCACGATTCAGTCGATCTCCATCGAGGCCATCGCCAAGGAGGCCGGTGTCGGCAAGGCGACGATCTACCGCTGGTGGAATTCGAAGGCGCTCGTCGTGATCGATGCGTTCATCGAGCACCACCTCGTCAAGACGCCGATGCCGCGGAACTTGCCGCCCGGCGAGGCCATTGCGGCGCATCTTGTTTCGCTGATTCACGAATACGCCGGATGGTCCGGCAGGATCGTCGCGCAGATCATCGCGGAAGGTCAGGCCGATCCCGCTGTGCTGCGCGAATTCCGCGAGCGGTTTCACTATGGGCGTCGGGCGCTCGTCCGCGAAATGCTCGAGCAGTGGCGCGGTTGCGCGCGCATTCCCGTGCCGCCGAACATCGAGACGCTGAGCGAGATTCTGTATGCGCCGGTCTACATGCGCCTGCTGGTCGGAAACGGTCCGCTCGACGACCATTTCGCGCAGGAGCACATCAGTTACGTCTACACGTTGCTGGGCGTCGACGTGCCGGACGTGGTGCAACTGCGTGAGCAGATGAAGCGGAAAGCGCCCACGAAAAAGACGGCGGGTGCCGCACGCTGAGGCGTGGCGTGTGAGCGCCACGCGCTTGTGACCCGCTTCGGTTCGCCGGTCCGCCCATCAAGCAAAAAAAACGCCGCTCCCGGCAGGGAGCGGCGCTCGTCGAACGGTTTCGCACAAGCGACCGTCAGGCGCTTTTTTCCGCAACGGCCGGAAACGGCAAGCTGTGAAGCCGTTTGCCCGTGGCCGCGAAAATCGCGTTCGCGACCGCCGGCCCGACCGGCGCGACACCCGGCTCGCCGACACCCGTGGGCGCCTCGCCCGACGGCACGATATGCACCTCGACCTTGGGCATCTCGGCGATTCGCAGCACCTGGTAGCCGTCGAAATTGTTCTGCTCGACCTTGCCGTCCTTCAGCGTGATCGCGCTATGCAACACCGCGCCGAGACCGAAGCCGATCCCGCCTTCCATCTGGGCGGCGATCACATCGGGATTGATCGGCGTGCCGCAATCCACCGCGCACACGACGCGCTCCACCTTCACGTTACCGTCCTTGTCGACGGAAACTTCCGCGACCTGCGCGACGAACGTCTTGAACGCCTCGGCCACCGCGATGCCGCGCCCGCGGCCTTTCGGCAACGGTTTGGCCGGGTCCCAGCCCGCTTTCCGGGCGGCGAGTTCGAGCACGGCCCGCATGCGCGGTTCGTGCGCGAGCAGATCGCGGCGGAACGCGAACGGGTCCTTGCCCGCGGCGTGCGCGGCTTCGTCGATGAACGCCTCGACCGCGAATGCCGTGTGCGAGCTGCCGACTACCCGCCACCACAGCACCGGCACGCCGGTCTGCGTGGTCGTCAGTTCGACCGAGATGTTCGGAACCGCGTAGGCCATGTTGGCGGCGCCCTCGACGGACGTCGCGTCGATCCCGTTCTTGACCATGAAGCTCGCGAACGGCGTGCCCGCGAGAATCGACTGGCCGACGATCCGGTGCCGCCAGCCGACCAGCTTGCCGTCCGCGCTCAGGCCCGCGTCGAGCTTGTGGAAGTACATCGGGCGGTACAGGCCGCCGTGGATGTCGTCCTCGCGGGTCCACTGCAGCTTGACGGGCGTGCCGTTCGCGCCCAGCGCCTTGGCGATCGAGACGGCCTCGACGATATAGTCCGAGCGCGCGTTCGCGCGCCGCCCGAAGCTGCCGCCCGCATACAGCGTGTGGATCTTCACCTGCTGCGGGTCGAGCCCGGCCGTGTGCGCGGCATTGCCCTGGTCGACGGTCTGGAACTGGTCGCCGGCCCAGATCTCGCAACTGTCGGCGGTGAGCTTGACGACGGCGTCGAGCGGCTCCATCGGCGCGTGAGCGAGATAGGGGAATGAATAGGTGGCGGAGATCTTCTTCGCCGCGCCGGCGAGCGCCTGCGTCGCATCGCCGTCCTTGCGGGCGGATGCGCCGGGTTGCTCCGCGAGTTGCCGGTATTCGGCCATCATCGCGTCCGAGCTGCGCTTCTCGGCCTTCGAATCGTCCCATTCGACCTTCAGCGCGTCGCGGCCCTGCTTGGCCGCCCAGAAGCCCTTGGCGACGACCGCGACGCCGCCCGGCACCTGCACGACCGAGACCACGCCCGGCACCGCTTTGGCAGCCGACGCATCGAACGACTTGACCGTCGCGCCGAACAGCGGCGGACGCTGCAGCAACGCGACCAGCATGCCGGGAAACGTCACGTCGAGCGTGAACTGCGCGGTGCCGTCGGTTTTCGGCGGGACATCGACGCGCGGCACCTGGTGGCCGATCAGACGAAAATCCTCCGGCGATTTCAGCGTGACCTTGTCAGGCACTGGTAGCCGGGCCGCGGCCGACGCGAGCGAGCCGTAGGTCGCGCTCCGGTTCGTGGCCGCGTGATGAACGCTGCCGTCGCGCGTCGTCAGCTCGGACGCGGGCACCCGCCACTGCGCGGCGGCGGCGGAGACCAGCATCGCGCGCGCTTTCGCGCCGGCCTCGCGCAGTTGCATCCACGAGTTGGACATCGCCGAACTGCCGCCCGTGCCCTGCATCGTGCCGAACGCGAGATTCGCGTAGCGCTTGGCGTCGGCGGGCGCGCTTTCGACACGCACGTCCTGCCAGTTCGCATCCAGTTCCTCGGCGACGATCGTCGCGATGCCGGTGTACGCGCCCTGGCCCATCTCGACGTGTTTCGCGATGACCGTCACGCTGTTGTCCGGCGCGACGCGCAGGAAGGCGTTGGGTGCGAACGCCGCCCCGGGCGTCGTGGCGGCGAGCGCGCGGCGGCCCGTGCCCGCCCACTCGAAGCCGATGGTGAGGCCGACCGCCGCGACCGCGCCGGCTGCTTTCAGGAAGGTCCGGCGCGACGGGCGCACGGCGTCCGTGAGATCGAGATCGGTGGTCATGGTCAGGCCTTCAGGGTGGCGGCGGCTTCGTGAATGGCCGCGCGGATGCGGGCGTAGGTCGCGCAGCGGCACAGATTGCCGTTCATCGCGGCGTCGATGTCGGCGTCGGTAGGCGTGGCGTTGCGTTCGAGCAAGGCGGTCGCGGACATGATCTGCCCGGACTGACAGTAACCGCACTGCGGCACCTGCAGCTTGACCCATGCGGCCTGGATGGCTTTGGCGGGCCGGCTTTCGATGCCTTCGATGGTGGTGATGCGCTTGCCCGCGACGGCGGCGAGCGGCAGCACGCACGAACGGGTGGCTTCGCCTTCCAGATGAACCGTGCAGGCGCCGCATTGCGCCATGCCGCAGCCGAACTTCGTGCCGTGCAGGCCCGCGTTCTCGCGGATCGCCCAGAGAAGCGGGGTAGTAGGATCGGCATCGAGCGTAACGTTCTTGCCGTTCAGGACAAACGATGTGGACATGGAACCTCTCCGTGGGGAAAGCCCGAACTTGGCGCCGGGTGTACGCGGCAGTGTGACCGAGCACGCGCCGTTGTGCTTACACGATCCTGCAAAAATATTGAACAATGCTGCAAATCGAGCGGCCCAACCGTGGCTGCGCGGCAGGCGCCTGGGTATGCTCGATCTCGTCAACGGAGTTCATGCGTATGAAACAGAATTCTTCCTGGCTCGATCCCGCCGAGGCGCGCGAAACGGCTCGCCGCGAACTCGCCGCGCTCGTCAGCCGCTTCGCGCCAACGGACGGCGCGCATCAGACGGCGATTCCCTCGCTGGCCTTCTACCGATACTCGGCGCCCGTCGATCTCGGCTGCGGCGTGGCGAGTTCCGCGTTCGTGTTCGCGGCGCAAGGCGCCAAGCGGGTCGTGGTCGCGGGGCAGGCTTACGACTACGATCATCTGCATTGCCTCGTGACGTCCGTCGATCTGCCGATGACGTCGCGGGTCACGCGAGCGTCGTCCGATGCGCCTTATCTGTGCGTGAAGCTCGCGCTCGATCCGCAGTGCATCGCCGAACTGGCGACGCAACTGCGTCTGCCGGAACCGGGCGCCGTGTCGGCGGGCGAGGGCATTGCCGTGGGCTCGTTGTCGGCGCCGGTCTTCGACGCGGCGCTGCGGCTCGTGCGCTTGCTCGATACTCCGGATGACATACCGGTTCTCGCGCCGCTCATCGAGAAGGAATTGCTCTACCGGCTGATGACGAGCGAGCAGGGCAAGCGGCTGCGGCACATCGCCGTGAACGGGAGTCAGACGTACCGGATCGTGCGTGCGATCGAATGGATCCAGAATCACTACACCGAGCTTTTGCGGGTGGAGATGCTGGCGCAGGAAGTGAATATGAGCGTGTCGTCGTTCCATCATCACTTCAAGAACGTCACGACGCTGAGTCCGCTGCAGTATCAGAAGCAACTGCGGCTGCACGAGGCCCGGAGATTGTTACTGGGGCAGAACGGGGATGTCGGCTCGGTGGCGATCAAGGTCGGGTATGACAGCCCTTCCCAGTTCAGCCGCGAATATAGCCGGCTGTTCGGGGCGCCGCCGCTTCGCGATGTGGTGCAGTTAAGGCGCCGCAACGGCGTGGGGTACGGAGAGTAAAGCCGCGCTTCGATGAAGCGAGCCCGTTTCCGTCCGCGAGAAGCGACAGGCAACAAAAAACCCCGTAAGACTGTGGTCTTACGGGGTTTCTCGATCTACTTCGCAAACTATATCGGCTTACGCCGTAACAACTGTTGGTGCCCAGGAGAGGACTCGAACCTCCACGGTGTTGCCACCGCTAGGACCTGAACCTAGTGCGTCTACCAATTCCGCCACCTGGGCACGTTTTCAAGCTAGACAGCTATTTTATCGGGATGATGCAGCCTGTCAATCCCTGCCAACAAACAACTTGCTTCGTCAATCACCCCGATCGGATCGGGCAGCGGCTCGTGCCGCGAAGCCATGCTTCAAGCGTCTCACACAAAAAGTAAAGCCGCCTAAAAATGCCAGGCGGCTTTACTTTGAATCTGGTGCCCAAGAGAGGACTCGAACCTCCACAGTGTTGCCACCGCTAGGACCTGAACCTAGTGCGTCTACCAATTTCGCCACCTGGGCAGGTGATGAACAGCAAAGAACGCCATTATAGCGACAGATTCACCCCTGTCAAGCGTTTCTCAAAAGTCGCTTAAACGACGCGACCGTGCGTCCGCATGCGCCCCGCAGCGACTATTGACGGGCCGCAAGGCGCGCGAGACGGGTGTTAGAATGCCTCGCATAGTTCGTTGGCACGGTGCACACGCCCGTCGGACTCAGCCTTGAACGAGCCGGACCCGAGCAGTCTTTCCAGTGCAATTGCAAGTGCAACTTAAGCGCAATTTCAACGCTTCTTAAGCCGAGCCATATCGCCGACCGACGTCCATGCAACGAGAAAAAACCATCGACAAGCCCTTGAGCAAATTTCCGTATCCGATCCCAAGCCGCGAAGAAATCCTGGGCGTCCTGCGCACGAGCGAAGCGCCGCTTGCCGCGAACGAGATCGCCGAAGCATTGTCGATCAAGCGCCAGGAGCGCGAGGGATTTTTCAAGCGCTTAGGCGCGATGGAGCGCGACGGCCAGATCCGGCTCGATCAGCGCAATCTCTATCAGCTGACCCATCCGTCGAACTTCGTGGCGGGCCGCGTGCAAGGCCATCGCGACGGTTACGGCTTCCTGATTCGCGACGACGGCCAGGACGATCTGTTCCTGCCCACCGGCGAAATGCAGAAGGTCATGCACAACGACCGCGTGCTGGCGCGCATCGTCGGCTACGACCGGCGCGGGCGTCCGGAAGGGCACATCGTCGAGGTGACAGACCGCGCCAACAAGCGCGTGATCGGCCGTCTGCTGAACGAGAACGGCGCGCTGATCGTCGCGCCCGAAGACAAGCGCATCGGCCACGACATTCTGATCACGCAGAACACCAAGAAGGCCAAGGTCGGCCAGGTGGTGGTGGTCGAGCTGACCGATTTCCCGAGCCGCCATTCGCAGCCGCTCGGCCGCGTGGCGGAAGTGCTCGGCGATATCGACGACCCCGGCATGGAAATCGAAATCGCGGTGCGCAAATACGGCGTGCCGCACGAGTTCAGCCAGGCCGCGCTCGACGAAGCATCGAAGCTGCCCGACGAAGTCCGTCCGGTCGACGCGCGTCATCGCATCGATCTGCGCGACGTGCCGCTCGTCACGATCGACGGCGAGGACGCCCGCGACTTCGACGACGCGGTGTACTGCGAGCCGGTTCAGGTCGGCCGCGGCGAGGGCTTTCGCCTGATCGTCGCGATCGCGGACGTCTCGCACTACGTGCATCCGAAAAGCGGGCTCGACGCCGACGCGATCGAACGCAGCACCTCGGTGTATTTCCCGCGCCGCGTGATCCCGATGCTGCCGGAGAAGCTCTCCAACGGCCTGTGCTCGCTGAATCCGAACGTCGACCGTTGCGTGCTGGTGTGCGACATGATCGTCACCACGCGCGGCGAAGTGAAGGCGTATCAGTTCTACCCCGGCGTGATGCATTCGGCCGCGCGTCTCACGTACACCGAAGTCGCCGCGGTGCTGAAGAACACCAAGGGTCCCGAGGCCGCGCGCCGCGCCGCGTTGCTGCCGCAACTGCAGAATCTTTACGGCGTATACAAGTCGCTGTTCGCGGCGCGCCAGAAACGCGGCGCGATCGACTTCGATACGACCGAGACCTACATCGTCTGCAATGCGCAGGGCAAGATCGAGCAGATCGTGCCGCGCACCCGCAACGAGGCGCACAAGCTGATCGAGGAATGCATGCTGGCCGCGAACGTCTGCGCGGCCGACTTCCTGAAGCGCAACAAGCATCCGGGGCTGTTCCGCGTGCACGCCGGCCCGACCGCCGAGAAGCTCGAGAACCTGCGCACCTTCCTGCGCGGCATGGGCCTCACGCTCGCCGGCGGCGAGACGCCGCACGCCAGCGACTACGCCGCGCTGATGGCGCAGATCCGCGAGCGGCCGGACGCGCCCATGCTGCAAACCATGTTGCTGCGCTCGATGCAGCAGGCCGTCTACAGCCCGGAGAACATCGGTCACTTCGGCCTCGCGTATGAGGCGTATGCGCACTTCACGAGTCCGATTCGCCGTTATCCCGACCTGCTCACGCACCGCGCGATCTACGCGATCCTGCAGGGCCGCAAGTACCAGCCCGAACCGGCGCAAGGCATCGAATTGAACACGGCGCTCTCGCCGCGTGCCCGCGCCATGCAAAAGGCCGACGACGAAAAGCGCGGCCGCGTGCGCGGCAACAACGTGGCGATCTGGGAAGAGCTCGGCCTGCATTGCTCGGCCAACGAACGCCGCGCCGACGAAGCCTCGCGCGACGTCGAAGCATGGCTGAAGTGCTATTTCATGCGCGACAAGCTCGGCGAGGAGTATGGCGGCATGGTGAACGGCGTGACGTCGTTCGGCATCTTCGTGCAGCTCGATTCGCTCTTTATCGAGGGCCTCGTGCATGTCACCGAACTCGGCTCCGACTACTTCCAGTACGACGAGATCAAGAACGAGTTGCGCGGCGAGCGCACCGGCATCCGTTATCGCCTGTCGGATCGCGTGCGCGTGCAGGTGAGCCGCGTCGATCTCGACGCGCGCAAGATCGACTTCCGTCTCGTGCGCGATACGCCGATCAAGCCGCCTGTGAATCGTACGCCGCTCGCCGACAAGTCGTCCGGTGAAAACGGCGGCGCACGCGTGCGCGTGCTGCCGCCGATCGAAGGCGCCGTGCCGGCGCCGGTCGGGCGGCGCAAGAAGGCGGCGCCCGCGCAGTCCGCGGCGGTGCAGGAAGCGCGCGCCGCGCGCGGCGCGGCGAAGAAGCACGGCGCCACGGCCAAGCCGGCATCGAAACCGCAGACGCGCAAGAAGCGCTGAAGCCGCATCACGGCTGACACCGCGCGCATCGGGTGCGTCAAGACGCACCGGTTGCGCGCGGTCTGCATTTCTTCGCCGGGCAGGCAAGCGCGGCACGCAACTCGTATTCATCACAGCAGCGCGTATTGAAGGCGCGCTCAATCAAAGGTTGTATCAGTCATGGCACGTCTCAAGGTTCTATACGGTTTTCACGCAGTGACCGCGCGCATCCGGCACGATGCGTCGACAGTCGAGGATGTCTATTTCGACGCGACGCGCAAGGACCGGCGCATGACCGAATTCCTGCACGCGGCGAAAGAAGCCGGCGTGCGTCTGATCGCCGCCGACGAAACGCGTCTGTGGGGACTCTCGCATACCGAGCGCCACCAGGGCGTGGTCGCGCGCGCGAGCGACATGCCGCTCGCGCAGAACCTGGCCGAACTGCTCGACGGCATCAACGGTTCGCCGTTGCTGCTGGTGCTGGACGGCGTGACCGATCCGCACAATCTCGGCGCGTGCCTGCGGGTCGCCGACGCGGCCGGCGCGCACGCGGTGATCGCGCCGCGCGACCGCGCGGTGGGTTTGAACGCAACGGCCGCCAAGGTGGCGAGCGGAGCGGCCGACACCGTGCCGTACATCACCGTCACGAACCTGGCGCGCGCGCTGCGTGAATTGAAGGACGCGGGCGTGTGGATCGTCGGCACGGCCGGCGAGGCCACCAGGAGCCTCTACGACACCGAGCTCGACGGTCCGGTGGCCCTCGTGATGGGCGCCGAAGGCGAGGGCATGCGCCGCCTCACGCGCGATACCTGCGATGTGGTGATGCAGATTCCGATGGCGGGCACCGTCGAAAGCCTGAACGTCTCCGTCGCGAGCGGCGTGTGCCTGTTCGAAGCGGTGCGGCAGCGGTCGGTGAAGAAGTAATTGCAGGCGGCGCTCATGTGCCGCTCCGGTAAACTAGCCGTTTTTACTGCTCGCCAGCATTTCCCATGACCCAAGACGAACTCAAGCAACTGGTCGGCCAGGCCGCCGCCGATTATGTGAACGCCAACGTGCCCGAAGGCGCGGTGATCGGCGTCGGCACCGGCTCCACCGCGAACTGTTTCATCGACGCGCTGGCCGCCAGCAAGGCACGCTATCGCGGCGCGGTGTCGAGTTCGCTCGCCACTACCGCGCGCTTGCAATCGCACGGCATCAAGGTGCTCGATCTCAACGAAATCGACTCGCTGCCGGTCTACGTGGACGGCGCCGACGAAATCGACCACAGCGGCGCGATGATCAAGGGCGGCGGCGGCGCGCTGACGCGCGAGAAAATCGTCGCCTCGGTGTCGGACGTGTTCGTCTGCATCGCGGACGCAAGCAAGCTCGTCGAGACGCTCGGCAATTTTCCGCTGCCGATCGAAGTGGTGCCGATGGCGCGGACCTCCATCGGCCGCCGCGTCACGGCGCTCGGCGGCGTGCCGATCGTGCGCGTCACGAAAGAAGGCGTGCCGTTCATTACCGACAACGGCAACGAGATCATCGACGTGAAGGGATTGCGCATTAGCGATCCGCGCACGCTGGAAATGCATGTGAACGCATGGCCCGGCGTGGTGACGGTGGGGCTCTTCGCGGGCCGTGGCGCGAATCTGTGCCTGCTCGGCTCCGATAGCGGCGTCGAGACGATCGAGTTCAGCAGGACCTGAGCGTACGCGCTCGTCTCTTGTCGCCGCATGCGGGCCGGTTTCGACAGGCCCGCTTCAAAAGTTCTACCCGCACCCCGTTGCAACGACTCGCATTAGCGCGCGACCAGTCCGATGCGCTTGCATCCTCCGTTGCAAACGCCGATCCACCGAAAATTCCGTTTGCGCGTTCGCAAGCGCCTGCGCGGCGCGCAATGCGCCGATCGCGTCGGCCAGCGCGACCCCATCTCCGGTTTCACCAGCCAGCCATTGCTCCGCTGCCGCGCAATCCCGGTCACGCCTCTGGCGGCCGCGGCGATCACCGGGCGTGCCGCCATTCCTTCGACGATCATTCGCCTGAACGGCTCAGACACGGCAGCGCATGCGCGCGCGTCGACGCTGTTGCGCCGGACGTGGGCGAACGAAAAGGGGCGTTGGATCAATCAGCGCCCGCCGAACCATCAGCGAGGAGCGGGCAAATGACGAGGCATCGATCATCGGCCGCATAGGAACGCGAAGCAGCGGGATGCAGGTTCGCAAGAGGCTAAGCGCGGGTCTTCATTATTCGCGTGCTGTCGTGCGTTGAATGTGGGCACGCGCACGCACAGCAAACGGTGTGCCCCATACACTCGTTGCAATGGCCATGGGGCGCTTATCTAAAGGTGGGATGTCATGAGAGTGGCGATCGTGCACGACTGGCTGGTCGCACCAGGCGGCGCGGAGAAGGTCCTCGAACAGATCGTCGAGTGCTTTCCCGACGCGGATATTTTCACTCTCGTCGATTTCCTCGAAGACCGCCGGCCGCTCGGCGGCAAAGCTGTCACGACCTCCTTCATCCAACGCCTGCCGTTTGCGCGGCGCTGTTATCGCGCGTATTTGCCGTTGATGCCGCTCGCCGTCGAACAGTTCGATTTGTCCGGCTACGATCTCATCATCACGAGTTCCCATACGGTCGCCAAGGGTGTGCGGGTTCGCCCGCATCAGACGCACGTGAGCTACGTGCATTCGCCGATGCGCTACGCGTGGGACCTGCAACATCAGTATCTGCGCGAGGCCAATCTGACGCGCGGGCCGAAGTCCTGGGTCGCGCGCATGCTGCTTCATTATGTGCGCGGCTGGGACGCGAATTCGGCGAACAGCGTCGACCGTCTGATCGCGAACTCGCATTTCGTCGCGCGGTGCATGATGAAAACTTACCGGCGCGATGCGGCCGTGATTCCGCCGCTCCTCGACGCAGGCGAATTCGAACTGTGCACGCACAAGGAAGACTTCTATCTGACCGCCTCGCGGAACGTGCCGTATCAACGCATCGAGCTGATCGTCGAGGCCTTCAACGCGACGCCGCACCGTTCGTTGATCGTCATCGGCGAGGGCCCGGAGATGGCGGCGATTCGTGCCAGGGCCGCTCCGAACGTGACGATTCTCGGCCCTCAGCCGTTCGCTGTTCTCAAGGATTATCTGCAACGCGCGCGAGCCTTCGTGTTGGCCGCCGAGGAAGACTTCGACCTCCTCGCGCTGCAAGCGCAGGCATGCGGCACGCCGGTCATCGCATTCGGCAAGGGCGGGGCGCTCGAAACGGTGGTGCCGGTGGGCGACGCGCATCCCACGGGCGTCCATTTCGCGCGCCAAACGGTCGTGTCGTTGCTCGACGCAATCGGGCGGTTCGAACGGCTGCGCGAGCAGATCACGCCGGCGGCCTGCCGCGCGAATGCCGAGCGCTTTTCGCCGGCGGTGTTTCGCCGCGCCTTCATGGCGGAAGTCACGCGCACGATCGCGGCGCGCGGCCGGCGTCGGCGGATCGGCCTCGTGGAGCGCATCGAACCGGTGGCCATCGCGGATATCGCCTGGCCAGGCGAGCCGGCGCAGGAAAGCAGTTGGGGACGTTGACGCGCTCGACTGCGGTCTCGCGTGGTTTGGCATCAATAGAAGAAGAGGTAGTTCGTCTCTTTGTTCGCGGGTTGCGAACTTCGCAGTTTGCGAATAAAATGGTTTTCGTCATACCGCTGTAGGTCGTATCCGGGTGCCTTGGCTATGCCATCCGGCTAGCTATCGGCACCCCTCCGCTGCGTTTAGCCTTGCAGGCAGATCGCGCATGTTCAGTGCGCGAATACGTGCGAGGAAATACGATGCGGGTCATTTCGAAGAAAGCGTTGCTGGACTTTATAAACAGACATCCGGGGGCGCGCGGTGCGCTATTGACGTGGTACTCACTGGCGCAGGCTTGTCTCGCGTATGGCTATAACGACCTGAAGCAGACGTTCGCCGGCGTGGATTACGTGCCGCCGCAATACACGGTTTTTAACGTAGGCGGCAACCGGTTCCGCATCGTCGCGGCGATTCACTACAACAGGCAGTCGTTATTCATTCGTCATGTACTGACGCATGCGGAATACGACCTTTGGACGAGGAAGAATCTAAACTCATGAACGCCGATCGCCTCCCGGGAGCTTTTCCCGACATCGCGCAAACCTGGACTGCGCTGCAAACCCAATTGCCGATCACGCCCATTCGCAACGAAGAGGACTACCAGAAGATGGTGCGGCTCGCCAACTCGCTGGCCGACCATCTGAACGGCAACGAAGAGGATCCGCTTGCCGATCTGTTCGCGATCGTCACCGACCTGATCGAAAGCTGGGAAGCGCACAACGTGACGATCCCGAAAGCGGAGCCGCGCGAGGTGTTGCGGCATCTGCTGGAAACGCACGGCCTCAAGCAGAAGGACCTGATCGGCATCGCGTCGCCCACCGTGGTGAGCGACATTCTCGCAGGCCGGCGCGCCATCAGCAAAAAGGTGGCGAAGGCGTTGGCGCAGCGTTTCCGTACGGACGTCAGCGCGTTTCTGTAAGAGCGGCGCCGCGCGCAGTGTCGACGGAAAAGAGAGCGGCGCCTGGTTACGGCGCAGCCCCCTTTTTTGCGCGGCATTTCGTCGTGATGCGTTGACGCGTTTTATCGCGGCATGGGCGTATCGAACCGGTCTCCGGTGGGATAGGTGCCCACATACGCGCAGCGGCCTTGCCTCTTTTTGTGAGGCCGCGTGTGAGGCCGCGCGTCGGTTCGCTCAGCGCGCCGCCTCCTGCCATGCCCCGCGCATTGCGCGTAGGCCCACTCGCCATTTGCGAAGCGCAAGCGCCACGCCGCCGCGCTCGAATGCCAACGACAATGCGCGCAGGAACCCCGGGTCCGCGCGATCGCCGATCAGCGTCGAGTAAACGACGAAGGCCCATCTGCCGTGCGGCGTCAGGTATTCGCACATGATGAGCCGGAGATTGAATGACGCGTTATAGAAAGCCGCGTCGTTGAATGTGAAGTGTTGATCGTCATCGCTGCGCTGCGCGGGAAAATGCTCGACCAGCAGCGACGGGTCGTAGATCAGCGTCCAGCCGCGCCGCTGCACGTCCAGACTGAAGGCCATCTCGCAGTGAGCCTGCGCGCCGGTGCCGCGCAAGCGCGAGTCGAAGCGCAGCGCGCCGATCGCCTCGCGGCGAAACGCCATGTTCACGCCCTTGAGCACCTGAACCTTGCGCGCCTTGCCGTGGCCGATATGGTGATTGCCGATGGTCCGGCCATACCAGCGCACGAGGCCCACGCAGGGCTTCTGCCCCTGCGGAATGCCGTTGCGTTCATGCACGATGTCGCGTCCGCCGAGGCCGCCCAGCGCCGGATCGTTTTCGAAGGCGCGTGCGATGCGCGCGACCCAGTCGGGATGCGGTGCGGCGTCGTCGTCGGTGAAGCAGAGCACGTCGCTGCTCGCGCTCTCGATGCCGAGGTTGTATGCGGCGACCACGCCCGGGTTGCGCACCAGCACGATCCAGCGGCGCGGGTCGGGGCGCGTCGCGTCACGGGTGCGCAGCCAGTCGAGCGTCGCGTAATCGTCGTGACGCACGACCACGATCACCTCGTCGGCGCGGCGCTCCTGCGCGTCGAGCGCCGCGAGGCAGCGCGCGAGGTCGGCGGTGCGCCGGTACGTCGGCACGATCACGGAGACTTTCACCAGCGGTTCGCGTAGTGGCATGGTCGGAATGCGTTGTGGCCGGCAAAGCCGCCGCACAGGGTGGCGGGCCTCGCAATGCGCATCGTGTGAGCGAACCCGCCTCGCGCGACCACGAAGCGCGCGTCGAGGCATCGCGCGGTATTCCTGAACCCGGTCGACCCAGTGCGGGAGTCGAATGATTCAACGCTTACTCGACGGCCTCGGCCTGGCGCAAGCGCGGCAAAAGGCGGTCGAATTCGCGCTTGACGAGGCCGTAGCATTCGCATGCGCGCGCTTCGAGTCCCTTGCGGTCGAGCACCTTGATATGGCCGCGGCTGTGATGGATCAGCCCTTCGTCGTGCAACTTGCCGGCCGCTTCGGTGATGCCCTCGCGGCGTACGCCGAGCATGTCGGCGATCAGTTGCTGCGTGACCGTCAGATCGTTCGACGCCACCCGGTCCACTTCGATCAGCAGCCAGCGGCACAACTGTTTGTTCAGCGCATGGTGGCGATTGCAGGCTGCGGTCTGCGCGACTTGCGTGAGCAGCGCGTGCATGTACAGCAGCATCAGGCGGCGCAGAAAATCGGAGCGGGCAAATTGCTGCTTGAGCGCCTGCGCGTTCATGCGATACGCGAAGCCGGCGCATTGCACCTGCACGCGGTTCGGCATGGTTTCGCCGCCCGTGAGCACCGGCACGCCCGTCATGCCCTCGCGGCCGACCGCGGCGATTTCCACCGAGCTGCCGTCTTCCATCGTCGAGAGCATGGAGATGATCGCGGTGGTGGGGAAGTAGACGTGATGAATGCGTTGACCGGAGTCGCACAGCAGTTGCTCCGTACGCAGATGAACCAGTTCGAGATGCGGAGCCAGCGCTTGCCATTCGTGCGACGGTAATGCACCGAGCAAATGGTTGCCGTGCAGATCTGATTGGAGTGTCAACATGATCGGTCCTCGCGTGGAAGCCGCGTGCCGCGGCTTCCTTGTTTTTTGATCCGACGCCTGCATCCTTTAAAACAGCGCTGCCCCGCGAGCAACGAAGAGGATGAACAGGATCGGCCCCGTCTTGGCCTGATACGCACCCGCAGTTGTTGTCGTTCGCGGCATGCTGTGTTGCGCTTTGTTCTTAGCGAGGAGCGTGCCAATGATCGGAAAAGTGAGTGCTGGTGCGGCACAACGAACATAGCCTTAGCGATGCGCGAAGCCAAACGTGTCTTTTTGTTTCAATTCTGTACAGCGCCGGCCTCGCGCGCCGTCGCCTCGCGGGGCAGGGTTCTTCGAGCCAAGTCCTTGATCGGACTGGCTTAGATGCGCTCGGGCGCGGCTTCAAGCGAGCCGTCTCGCGGCGGCAATGGCCTCTCGATGGGCGTGGTGAAGGCGCGTCCGGGATGTGCCGGAATTGATTCAGATGTGTTCAGTACACTGCGTGCGCTGTCGTACGGATCGTCTTTTTGACGGCTCGGAAGTCGTGAAAAAACCAACAGTGATTCCGCAGGCCAGACAGGGGGCTGCGTGTGACGCCAGGTATTAGGCAGGTCGCGACCGCATACCCGGATCCGTCGGACATTTAACCCTGAAGCGTGGCGGATAACGCATTGACCGCGCGCACTTCGCCGGGGGCGCCGCGCATGTTGCGTCCGCGTTAAACGCGCGGTCGGTTGCGTGCGCAATGAATCGTTCGGGGAACGAGAGGAAATGGAGGAAACAAACGGCACGACGCAGGAGCGATTCGGCGCCGGACACTCCACGCCGCCGTTGCGTAGACAGACGGGTTCGAACCGCGCGTGAAACGTTTGCGCGCGCTCGTCGAGCAGACGAATATCGAGGGCGTTGAGGCCATCGACGGCCCGGATGGCCCGGATGGGTTGCCGCGCTCGCGCGAGGCCGTGCCGCGCGCTTTCAGGTCGGCCCCGTGGCATCTCTCAAGCCCCGAGCGCGAGACGGCGCGTCACAACACCAGCGCGGCGAGCGGCGGCAGCGTCTTTTCATACGCGCTTTCTAGTTCGTCGAAGCAGTCTTCGCACAGATCGCGGCGTGCGCGTGCGATCGCGCGCAGGAGCCGGAACTGCATCGCCATCGACTCCGACGCGATGCTCTGCGCCGCCGCCGGAATCGATGCCGGAATGTCGAAGCCCTGTGCGGTCAGCCACAGCAGATACTTCGAGAGAAACTCGAAGTTCGCGCCGAGTTGTCGCGTCAGATTGAACGAGTACGGATGGAAGAACGCCTCGCCGCGTTCGAGCAACGTCTCGAGATGCGCGGGAAACGCGGCACGCCATTGCGAAATCGGATTGGCGAGCGGCCGGCGGCGCAGATGGGCGCACAACGATTCCGCCGACGCGTCCGCGAGCGCGGTGCCTTCCAGTGCCGGGCGCGCCTGCTTGGCGAACTCCACATAAGGAAGCAGCAGATCGGGCTGCTGCGCGAATTGCGGCAGCTTGCGGAACACGCCGTCGTAGTCGTCGCCGTCGAGCCGGTGATAGCCGGTGTTGTGAAAATAGCCGAGGCGGCGCGCGGCGGGGTCGACGAAGTCGATGCCCACGATGGTTTTCGAATGCTCGCGCCGGTACGACGTGACGCGCGTGTTCGGCAAGTAGTAGCCGTCCACGTCGACGAGCACCGTATGGCCGCGCGAGGTTTGCGCGAGCACGCGCGCTTCGAGCGAATCGTAGATGGCCAGCTCCTGTACCTGGGTGCCGTAGAGCCGGTCGAGATCATCGAGCGGAAATTTGATGAACGTGAACTGGTCGCCTTCGAAATCCTGCGTGACGGTGAAGCCGAACGCCGCGCGCGGCTCGAGTCCGAAGCCGTGCAGCAGTTCGATCCACAAATCGACGTAGCAATGGGTCTCCTGCCATACGCGCTCGCCTTGATGCAACGCGTGCTGCGCGTGCTGGCGCGGCCGGGTTTCAGGCGCGGACGTGCCGCGTTGAGCGGGCATCGTCGCGAGCGAGGATAGACCGGCCGGTTCGAAAAGGATGCGTCGCGATGCGTTATTCATGGCGGGTGGCCCGTGTCGTTTTCAACGGCCTCGAATCGGGCAGGCGTCTAACGAACACATCGGATCGTTTCTGACGCCTGGGCGTGCATGGGTGCTTATCGAGGCGGCTGACGCCATTACTGCGCATCGCTCGGACAAGGCGCGCCTCGTCGCCGCGTTTTGCTGTGCGTGGAGTCTGGTGCCGAGGCTGTCGCGAGGCCGCGCACGATGCCTTGTATTAGACGAAGTGTCGAAGCCGAACGTCGGTGCGATGCCGCACGGAAACACGCCTATGGCGGACGTACCGTGTAGTCACGACAACGGACCGGCGCGCGAAGCCCCGCGTCGCTGAACTCATTGACCGCAAGGGAACGTGATGAACTGGAAAACGCTGGAATTCGAGCAGCTTTCGGCACGCGAGTTGTATCTCATCCTGCGGGCGCGTAGCGCGGTGTTCGTCGTCGAACAGGCGCACGTTTGTCTCGACGCGGACGCTCGTGACGAACACGCGTTGCATGTGTTCGCGGCGGACGACATGACGCGGTCGATGCCGATCCTCGCCTATGCACGCCTGCAACCAGGCGACGCCGAAGATCCGGACATCACCATCGACAAGGTACTCACGAGCCCGCTGCGGCGTGGCGACGGCACCGCCGAACGGCTGATGGAGCGCGTGCTGCAGACGATCGCCGAGCGTTGGCCCGGCCACGCCGCGCGCGTGAAGGCGCCGCTCGGCTTGCGCGACTTCTACGAGCAATTCGGCTTTCGCAAGACCGAGGGGCCGTACCTCGCGCATGGCGTGCCGTTCATCGTTCTGACGCGCCAGTTGCGCGGCAACCCGCTGCGCTTCGGCATGCGGCCGCGCGAGCGCGGCAGCGCGGCGGACATCGACACCGTCGAACTGTTGTGATGGGGCGAAGGCCGATCGCACCTTCCACCACACGATCTGAATCATGGGGATCGACAGAACTCAGCGCCGCGCGCTGTCCGATCCGTAAGTCTTTTTCGGCCTGCCCCTAGCCGCCATTCGCTCATGGGTCAGACAATTCATCCGATTGCGTGCGTCTTCGCACGATGCAAGTAGTTCGAAGCAGGCACGCTTGACACGCAAGCTTAAGGTCCGTCAAAAGGTCCGGCGTTACACAGAAGAAACAATTCTTCAGAGGGATAACCCTGTCAGGAAGTCCCCCAACTGGCGCAACCGTTTTGAAGCTAGCAACGTATCGAAAGAGCATAACGATGTCGATATAGAAGAAACATAAGGGCCGTTTTATCAACAGGCTACGCGGGGATCAACACCGCTTCGGGGAGAGTCGTCATGGATCAGGCAAACAAGGATCGATCGTTGGTCAGCAAGGTGATGGATGGACTCGTCACAGGGATCGTCGAGGAGAAATACGGCGCCATTCTGCCGCCGCAGGATGTGCTGTCGAAGGAGTTCGACGTCAGCCGCACCGTCATGCGCGAGGCGCTGTCGATGCTGCTCGCGCGCGACATGCTGGACGTGCGGCCGAAGATCGGCACGCGCATCCGGCCGATGAGCGACTGGCGCATGATCGACGAGGACGTCGTGAGCTGGCGTTTTCGCGCGAAGCCCGATCCGCTGTTCGTGCGCGACGTGATCGAGTTTCGCAGCCTGATCGAACCGCGTGCGTCGGCGCAGGCGGCCGCGCGCGGCAGCGCGGCGGACATCGCGGCGCTGCGCGAGGCGTTCGAGGCGTTCCGCGCGATCCGCCCGAACGAGCCCGGCTATCAGGAAGCCGACGAGCTGTTCCACACCCGCATCGTGATCGCGAGCGGCAATCAGTTCTTCAAGCAGATGGCCGCGATCATTCGCGGCGCGCTGTCGACGGTCAATCCGATCGTCAACCAGAAGGAAGGCGCATGGGAGGGCGCGGTGAGTGCGCGTCAACGCGTGGTCGAGGCGATCGAACGGCGCGATCCCAAAGCAGCGGAAGCCGCGTCGCTCGCCATGATCGACCACACCGCGGAAGAGATGGGCAGCACGCTTTCCGAACCACCGCCGGTGCGTGGCTGAACGCCGCGGCACGCCGGCTTCTTTCCTAAGAGACCTTGCATGACGGACGGTGCGCTCATGGGCGCGCGCGAAAGTGCGCGACGTGGGCAACGTGCGCGACAATAGCGCCTGTTCTGAACTGCACGGATTCGAAGGAACGATGACAAACCCACCGCAGGAAACCCTCGCGAACGACGTGATTCGCTGGGGAATCGTCGGCACGGGCCGCATTGCCCGCCGTTTTGCTCAAAGCCTCGCTCATGTGCCGCAGGCGTCGCTCACCGCGCTGTGGTCGCGCCGAGCCGAACCGGCCGCAACCTTCGCCGCGGAATTCGGCGGCGAGGCGTGCGCGAGTTTCGACGCGCTGCTCGCGAGCGGTATCGACGCGCTCTATATCGCCACCATCCAGGACAGCCACGCCGACTACGCGGTCGCCGCGCTCGAAGCGGGCCTGCATGTGCTGTGCGAGAAACCCGCCGCCATCAATCAGCCGCAACTCGAACGCGTGCTCGATGCCGCGCGCGCCGCGCAACGGCTCTTCATGGAAGCCATGAAGCCGCCGTTCTATCCGCTCTACCAAAAGCTGCGCGCGCAGCTCGCCGCCGAACCGATCGGCGAGGTGGGGCTCGTGCGCGCCGGCTGTTCGGTGCCGGGCGTGCCGGACGATCATCCGTCGCTGTCGTTCGAGCATGCGGGCGGCGCGCTGCTCGACATCGGCGTCTACGAAATGTTTCTCGCCGTCGACTGGCTCGGCGTGCCTCATGAGGTGCAGACGCTCGGACGGCTCGGCCCGACCGGCGTCGATACGTTCGCGAGCCTGAACAGCCGGCATGAGCGCGGCATCGCGCAACTGTTCTGCGGCCTCGATCTGCACGGCAAGGGCGATGCGCTGTTGATGGCGAAAGGCGGGCATGTGACGATTCACGAGCCCTGGTGGAATCCGTCGCGCGCGACGATCCGTTACGCCGACGCTCATGTGGTCGAACTCGACGAGCCGTTCGAAGGCGGCGGCCTGAACTATGAGACCGCGCATTTCTGCGAGCTGATTCGTGCCGGGCAACTGGAGAGTCCGGTGATGCCGCATGCCACCTCGCTGCGGATGATCGCCATGGCCGATGCCGCGCGCGCCGCGCTGGGGCTCAGGTTCGCGGGAGAGTGAGGGGCGCGTTAAGGGCAAGTGAAGGGCAAGTGAAGGTTAGCGGTGGTACGATTTGCGCGCGCATGCAAGGCGCAAGAATCGTCCGCATGTCCGCAGCTTTCGAACCTCTTCCATGGGAGCCGTCCACGATGCGCATGCTCGGAAAACTTTGGCGCGACAACAAGAGTCTTGTCGCGTTTCTCTTCCTGATGGTGCTGTTTCGCAGCGCCGTGGCCGACTGGAATAGCGTGCCGAGCGGCTCGATGCTGCCGACGATCCGCGAAGGCGACCGGATCTTCGTCGACAAGATGGCCTACGATCTGCGCGTGCCGCTCACGCATATCGCGATCGCGCATCTGCACGAGCCGCAGCGCGGCGATATCGTCACGATCGATTCGTCGGTGGCGCATGACTTGATCGTCAAGCGGCTGATCGGCTTGCCCGGCGACAGCGTCGCGATGCGCGACAACGTGCTGTATGTGAACGGCGTGCGCGCCGATTATCAGCCGCTGAAACTAAAGCCGCTGCCTGGCGACACCGCTTCGCCCGGCGACTATCTGACCGAACGCTTCGAGGGCGTCGCGCATACCGTGCGGCTCGCGCCGAATGCGCCGAGTCCGCGTGACTCGTTCGGGCCGGTGATCGTGCCGCCGGGCGAATATCTGATGCTCGGCGACAATCGCGACAACAGCGCCGATTCGCGTTACTTCGGTTTCTTTCCGCGCAAGGAGTTGATGGGCCGCACGCGC
Source organism: Paraburkholderia sp. DD10 (assembly GCF_049177125.1). Lineage (NCBI taxonomy): Bacteria > Pseudomonadati > Pseudomonadota > Betaproteobacteria > Burkholderiales > Burkholderiaceae > Paraburkholderia > Paraburkholderia sp. DD10. The sequence goes on from NZ_CP185393.1 coordinate 831,886, forward strand.
CGCGTGGCGTTCTCGCTCGACCCGGATCGCTACTACGCGCCGCGCTTCGAGCGCTTCGGCGCGCCGCTGGACCCGGTGTCGCCCATGGCGAGCCGTTAGCGAAGCATGAGTGAGCCGCTAGCCGACGCCAGCGTTGCTCAGTGGCGCGAGGGCAGCGCGAGGCGCCGCTCGTACCAGCGCTGCACCCATTCGAGCAGCTGGCACAACACCCAATAAATCGCGGCGGCCGCGAGATACAGCGGCAGCGGCTGATAGGTCGACGCAATGATTTCCTGCGCGCTGCGCAGCAGTTCGGTCACGGTAATCACCGATACCAGCGAGGTGTCCTTGATCAGGCTGATCAAGCTGTTCGACAAACTCGGCACGGCAATGCGCAAGGCTTGCGGCGCGACCACATAGCGCAGCGTCTGACGGCGCGAGAGTCCGAGGCTGTAGGCGGCGAGCCACTGGCCGTTGTGAATGCCGAGGATCGCGCCGCGCATGCTCTCCGACAGATACGCCGCCACGTTCGCCGACAATGCGATCACGCCGGCCGGCGTGGGGTCGAGTGAAATGCCGAAACTCGGCAAGCCGTAATAGATCACGAAGATCTGCACGAGCAGCGGCGTGCCGCGCATCACGCTCACGTAGAGGCGCGCGAGCCAGTTGAGCACGCGGTTGTGGCTCACGCCCATCAAGGCGAGCACGGCGCCGGCAAGCAGGCCGAAGAACATCGACAGAACCGCGAACTTGACCGTCAGGATAGCGCCCTGCGCGAGCACGGGAAGCGATTGGACCAGCAGGGAAGTGATGGACATGAGCGGAAGTCGGGTTGGCGCGCAAAGCGCACATCATAAACTTGAGCGGGGGGCGGGGCGGAGGGCGGGGCGGAGAGCGAAGCGCCGTTGACGCGCAACGTGGACCGCAAGCAAAACCGCGCGACACAAAAGCGAAGGGCGGCACCATCGCCGATGCCGCCCTTCGGTTTACCTCGCGCCCGTTACTTGATCGGCTTGCTGACGTCGATGCCGAACCACTTGTCCGAGATCTTCGAGAACGTGCCGTCCGCTTCGAGCTGGATCATTGCTTCGTCGATCGCCTTGGCGAACTTCGGATTGCCCTTTTTGAACGGAATGCCCGACGGGTTGCCCGCGCCGACGGTTGCGCCCGTGCGCAGCGGCAGTTGCGAGTTCTTCAGCAGATACGCGAGCATCAGGCGGTCGTTGAGCGCCGCGTCCAGCCGGCCGGCGGCCAGATCACGCAGGTATTCGGGCGCGCCCGGATACGTCTTCACGTCGATGCCCGGCACCGACTTCGCCATGTCCATGTAGTTGGTGCCCAGACCGACGCCGAGCTTCTTGCCCTTCAGTTCGTCGAGCGATTTGAACTGGCGCGAGTCGTCCTTGCGCTGGATCAGTTGCGCGGCCGAGTACGTGTAGGCCGGCGAAAAGTCGAGCGCCTGCTTGCGCGGGTCGGTAATGCCGACCTGGTTGACGATCACGTCGAACTTGCCCGCCTGCAGACCGGCGATGATGCCGCTCCATTCGGTCGTGACGAATTCCGGTTTCACGCCGAGTTTCGCCGCCACCGCCCTGGCGATGTCGACGTCGTAGCCGACCAGTTCGCCCGACGGCGCCTTTGAATTGAACGGCGGGAAGGTGCCCTCGAGACCGACGCGCAGCGTGCCGCGTTGCTTGACCTGATCGAACAGATCCTCCGCGTGCGCGGTGACGGAAGTAACGGCGGTGAACGACGCGCCGATCAGACCGGCGACGACAACCTTTTTCAGCAAGCCAAATTTCATCGTGTTCCTTTTTTGTTCGCCTGGCGTTTTAGCAGACGAAAGCTTAACAAAGCAGACTATCGAAACCAAAATACCGTTTGTTCATGCCTATATTACTGACGCAGCGCCCGCACGCATTCGCCCACCAGCGCCGGCCCGCGATAGATGAAGCCGGTATAGAGCTGCACCAGCGAGGCGCCCGCCGCGATCTTCGCGCGCGCGTCGTCGCCTGAGAAAATCCCGCCGACGCCGATGATCGGCACGGTCTCGCCGAGTTCGGCGCGCAGCTTGCGGATCACTTCATTCGACGCGTCGAACACCGGCTTGCCCGACAGGCCGCCGGCCTCGTCGCCGTATTGCATGCCGGCGACCGCCGTGCGCGAGAGCGTGGTGTTGGTCGCGATCACGCCTTCGAAGCGGTGGCGCAAGAGCGTGTCGGCGATCGACTTCACCTGTTCGTCGTCGAGGTCCGGCGCGATCTTCAGCGCGAGCGGCACGAGCTTGCCGTGCATGTCGGCGAGACGCTGCTGCTTGTCCTTGAGCGCCGCGAGCAGCGCGTCGAGTTCGCCCGCGCCTTGCAACTGGCGCAGGTTCTTCGTGTTCGGCGACGAGATGTTGACCGTCACGTAGCTCGCGAACGGGTACACGCGTTCGAGGCAGTACAGATAGTCGTCGGCGGCGCGCTCGATCGGCGTGTCGGCGTTCTTGCCGATGTTCAGCCCGAGAATGCCGCGATAGCGCGCGGCCTGCACGTTCTTCACGAACTGGTCGACGCCCGCGTTGTTAAAGCCCATCCGGTTGATCACGGCGTTCGCCTGCGGCAGACGGAACATGCGCGGACGCGGATTGCCCGGCTGCGCGCGCGGCGTCACCGTGCCGACCTCGATGAAGCCGAAGCCGAGCGCGGCCAGACCGTCGATGCACGCGCCGTCCTTGTCGAGCCCCGCGGCGAGCCCGACCGGATTGCGGAACGTCAGGCCCATCACGGTGCGCGGCGCATCCGGCACGTGCGGCGCGAGCACGCCGGCGAGGCCGGCGCGGCCGGCCGCGCCGAGCATGCGCAAGGTGAGGTGATGTGCGTCTTCCGCGTCCATGCGAAAGAGTTGGGCGCGTACGAGCGGGTAGAGGGAGCTGAACACGGGACGAAGCCGGGCGGCCAGAAAATGGGAACCCGCTATTTTACCGGCTTTGGGGTTTCAGGGAGACGCGTTGGAAAGCGGGCATGCGCCGTTTCATTGCCTGGCCGGTGGGTGGCGAAAGTAGTGCGATAGCCGTCGCTCGCATGGCGCAGGGGCCGGGCGGCTTGCGAACGTACTCGCGAGCCCGGCGTGCCACCAGATGGTCAAGGCCTGAGCGGTCCGCCGCGCCTGCCGTGAATCGCCAGATCGACCGGCGGCAGATCGACGCCGTTCGGATCGAGCACTCGCCACGCGCCGTCGATCAAGCCTTCGAGCGGCCGGAAATTCGCTTTGTACGCCATCTTCGGACTCTCGCGAATCCAGTAGCCGAGGTACACGTAGGGCAGCTTCAGGCTGCGCGCCTGCTCGATCTGCCAGTAGATGTTGTAGGTGCCGAAGCTGGTGTGCGGCAGTCCCGGCTCGAAGAACGTGTACACGGACGAGAGTCCGTCGCCGAGAATGTCGATCATGCTGATCATGCGCAGGATGCCGGGCGCGTCCGGTTGATTCGGCAACGGCTCGCGGAATTCGACCAGCCGCGAGTTGATCCGGCTTTGCAGCAGGAACTGCTCGTATTGATCGCGGCTGTCGCGATCCATGCCGCCGCCCGCATGCCGCGCCGACTGATAGCGCATATAGAGCGCGTAATGCTCTTCGTCGTAATGGAGCGGCGCCACGGTGGCGACCATCTCGCCATGCTTTTTCCAGACCCGCCGTTGCGTGCGGTTCGGCTCGAACCGGCCGACCGGCACGCGCACCGGCACGCATGCGCGGCAACCGTCGCAATAGGGGCGGTAGGTGAACACGCCCGAGCGGCGGAAGCCCGCCTTGACGAGGTCGGTGTAGACGTCGGAGTTGATCAGGTGACTGGGCGTGGCGACTTGCGAGCGCGCGATGCGCCCATCCAGATAACTGCAGGGATAAGGCGCCGTTGCATAAAATTGCAGCGCCGAAAGCGGGGAAAGAGGCAGCTCGTTGGGATGAGTCACGTTGGCAGCTCTCGAAGCGTCTCTGTGATGCAAACCCGGCGCCTTGCGGTTGACGACCCGCGGCTCGTGATCCGCGGCTCGATGGGCGGCGAATCCGGATTCGGCCTGATCTTCCTACGCCGCTCGCGCGAGCACATCGAGCAGCGCGGTCTTGTCGAAACGCCATGGAATCGGCGGTGCCTCAACAGCCGCGCGAACATGCGCGATGAACGCCTTGCGCGCTATCTCGCGACCGCCGAGCGACGCCAGATGCGACGTGTTCTGCTGGCAGTCTATCATTTCTATTTCGTGACGGCGCAAGTGCCCGACAAGCGCGGCCAGCGCCATTTTCGACGCATCGGTGACGTCCGCGAACATCGATTCGCCGAAGAACATCTTGCCGAACGACACGCCATACAAACCGCCCACGCGCTTGCCCTCGAACCACGTTTCGATGCTGTGCGCATCACCGATCCGATGCAGCGACGAATACGCCTCGACCACGTCCGCGGTGATCCAGGTGCCGCGCTGTCCGCGTCGCGGCGCCTGCGCGCACGCGCGCATGACGGCGGCGAAATCATGGTCGACGCGAATCTCCCAGGCGTCGTCGCGCAACACCCGCCTGAGCGTCTTGCGCAGCGACGGCGATACCTTGAATTCGGCGGGGACGAGCACCATGCGGGGATCGGGGCTCCACCACAACACGGGTTGACCGTCGGAGTACCAAGGGAAGATGCCGCGCCGGTAGGCGTCGATGAGGCGCGACGGCAGCAGGTCGCCGCTCGCGGCAAGCAGGCCCGGTGCGCCGCTCGACGCGCCGAGCGCACGCTCGACGGGCGGGAACGGATCGTCAGGTCCGAGCCAGGGAACCATGCGCGCCGCTCAACCTTCGCGCAGCGAGCGGAAGATGTCGCCCGTGTGCAGGCCGAAGCTGCCGGCGGCGCGGTCGGCGAAGAAGAAACGCAGGGTCTGGCCGACGGTGGGGAAGGCGATCTCGTCCCACGGAATTTCGTGTTCCTCGAAGAGTTGCACTTCGAGACTTTCCTCGCCGGCGGCGATGTCGAGGTCGAGCAGCCGCGCCATGTAGAACAGATGCACCTGATGCACGTGCGGCACGTTCAGCAGCGAGAACAGGTTCTGCACCTCGACGCGCGCGCCGGCTTCTTCCAGCGTTTCGCGCGAGGCGGCCTCGGCCGTGGTTTCACCCATTTCCATGAAGCCTGCCGGCAGCGTCCAGTAGCCGTAGCGCGGTTCGATCGCGCGACGGCACAGCAGCACCTTGTCGTCCCACACCGGGACGGTGCCGACCACGTTGCGCGGATTCTGATAGTGCACCGTGCCGCAACCGCCGCAGACGAAGCGCTCGCGGTTGTCGCCCGGCGGAATGCTCAGGCTGACGCCCTGGCCGCAGACAGAACAGAATTTCATAGGAAGGGGACGAGAAAGGGTGATAGGAGTTTATCACCGGGACGGGGGTTTTCTGACCTCGGCGATGGCCGGGTTGGCGATGCGGTGGCGAGCGCGGCACCGTGAAGAAACATCGCGACGAAACGCGGCGAAATGGCGGCGGAAAACAAAAAAGGCCTGCCGGTTGGGCAAGCCTTCAATGTTGTTTTCGACGTTTCGAGACACTTGGTTGCGGGGGTAGGATTTGAACCTACGACCTTCGGGTTATGAGCCCGACGAGCTGCCAGACTGCTCCACCCCGCGTCCGTCGAAGAAAAGATTATAGAACAATGCGGATGGCCGTGCAATAGCTATTTAAGAGCCGGCTTCAATCGTGAGTGCGCACCGCTGGCGGTCAGTCTGCGTCGCGCTTCGAAGTCGCGGCGCGCACGGCGGGCGTCGCATGCGGGCAGGCCGTCGCAAGGGGCTGCGCTAGAATCGGGTTCTCTTTCGCGCGGCGCCCCCAGGCCTTCATTGCCGGCGCACGCTCCAACTCTTTCCTTGCTCGAACCTCATGGACATCGCTCACGATCTGCAGGTGATTACCGCTCAGGAACACGCGCTGGTGTTCCCACGATTCGACGCCGACCGGGCATGGCAGGTCGGCGCCTATCTGCACGAAGTCGCCAAGGCGCGCGGCATCGCGGCCGCCATCGACGTGCGCACCTTCGGTCAGCCGCTGTTCTTCAGTCTGCTCGACGGCGCGACGCCGGACAACGTCGACTGGGCGCGCCGCAAGGGCAACACGGTCGCGCATTTCCGGCGCAGTTCGTACGCGATCGGCCTGAAGATGCAACTGGCGGGCAGCACGCTCGCCGACAAGCACGGCTTGCCGGCCACCGAATACGCGTCGCACGGCGGCGCGTTTCCCTTGACGGTGGCGGGCGCCGGCGTGATCGGCTCGATCACGGTGTCCGGTCTGCCGCAGCGGGCCGATCACGAACTGGTGGTGGAAGCGCTGTGCGCGCACCTCGGCCTCGACTACGGCAAGCTCGCGCTTGCAAAGGCCTGAGGCGATGCGCGTGCCTCCTTATGCGTTGCTCGGCATCGCCATTGTTGCCGAAGTGATTGCGACCTCGGCGATGCGGGCGTCGGAGGGCTTCTCGCGGTTCGTGCCGTCGGCGGTGGTCGTGCTCGGCTACGGCGTCGCGTTCTATTGCCTGTCGCTCACGCTCAAGAGCATTCCGGTCGGCATCGTCTACGCGGTGTGGTCGGGCGCCGGCATCGTGCTGATAACACTGGTCGCGCTGCTGCTGTATCGCCAGGTGCCCGACGTGCCGGCCGTGATCGGACTCGGACTGATCATTTCGGGCGTCGCGGTGCTGAACATGTTTTCAAAGATGCAGGCGCATTGAATCGTCGCCTGCATGAGCCTGCATGAACGCGCCCGGCGTTATTTGCAGCGCACGATCATCGAACGGTTCTTCACGTTGGCCGACACGACGTTCGTGATGCTGCCGCCCGCCATGCCGCCTTCGTCGTTGTCTTTCGACACGATGTCGTAGCCGGTCGCGCCGCAGGCGTTGCCGGCTTGCACGTAGCACGAGGCCCAGCTGGAAGCGGCGTCGGCGCCGCTGCAGTTCACGGCGAATCCTGTCTGGCCGTTCGGCAGGTTGATCAGCGAAGTGGTGTTCGACGATGCGCAGCCGCCAAGCCCCGTTGCCAGCAAAACAGCGGCGGGCAGGGCGGCAAACCGGGACGCCCGGCGGACCCGAGCGAGCGCTACGCTGGCTCGCAGTCGCTGCAAGCGGCCGGCGCGGACAACGAGGCCCAAGTGCGTCATGAAATGCATCGTGATGTTTTCCTTTCAAAGAGAGATCGCGGCCCGCCAGGTACACAGAGAGTGCGCCTGCCCGGCTAGGGCATGTCGATCGTGGTGCCCGCCGCGCCGACCAGTCGACGGCTTTACGTGCCGTTTTCGGTGGCGGCGTCTTTCCAGATGCCGATGGCTTTCGACATGTCGATGCCGTGGCTTTCCGCATAAGCAAACCATGCGTTCGCCGCCTCCTGCTCCGGTAATTCGTGGTTCCGCAGAAAATATTTTCCCATATTGCGCTCGCTGGACTCGAAACCGGGTGACTGCTTCAGCATGGACCATGCCGACAGTCCGTTCGACCGGCGCATGCCGAACAAGTGCGAATCGGCGTCTCGCGCCGCTCGCAACGGGTCGTCGGCTTGCTGACGCCGTCACCGCATGCAGGCCGCAGAACTTATCGCCTTGAGGCGCGCCTTACTGATTGACCTGCCGCGAGCGCATGCATGCAACGGCCCGTTCAGATTCACGCGGGCTCGATGCGCTACGGCGGCAGCGTCCGCTTATCACACACAAAGCGATACACACAACGAGGAGAGCGAACATGGCTGAACGGGTCAGTGGCCCTTATCGCGGCTACTACATCAGCGCCGCCGCGCGTCTCGTGCCCGCGGCCGACGCGCCGGCCACGGGCGCCGGCGTCGGCGTTGACGCAAAGGGCGCCGCCAGGAGCGGCACCTACGTCGGCACGGTGAGTCTCGCCGAACTCGGTCCGGACGATCCGCATCGCATCGAAACCCTGCTCGAACTCGGCGACGCACAGCGCTTCGGCAGCGAGGAAGAAGCGCTTGCGTTCGTCGAACAGGCCGCGCGCGATTACGTCGACCGTCTGCTCGGAGGCCATTGATGGCGGCGCGTGAGGTCGAGCAGGACGCCCCGCCAGGCTGGACCTAGGTCCGGCCGCGCGAGTACCATATCGGGGTTGTCCGGAGCCGGCCGGTTCTCGCCGGCGCCGGTTTCCTGCCGGATACTTCTGATGAGGCGACCATGGAAATTCGGTTTCCCGCGGACGCACCTGCTTACCGCGACTCCAATCTGACCGTTGTGTTTCCCGCGCTGGTGGACGGCGAAACGGTGCCGTGCGCCATTTCGGTCGAAGCGCTCGAAGATCACTTCGGCGCCTACTCCGAGGATCCCGAAGGCTGGATGCGTGCGTTCGACGCCGGGCGTCGGCGTATCGAGGCAGTGGCGCGCGAGCACTTGCAGATCAGCAACGGCACGCCCGTGCTGCTCAAGAGCGGCCACTTTCCGCCGGGTAACGCGGCGGGTTGAGCGGGCCCGATGCGATTTCATGCGTCGCATCCAACGCCTGGTGGGACGTTGTTGGCAGGTCGTTGGCAGCAAGCATGTCGGCCGAGCAAACGGGCGGCGCACGGGCAACGCTCCGCTGACCTAGCCGTCGATCCAAAGTCCGCCGGAACGCCGGCAAGAACCGACATCGGGACGGCTGCAGAACGGCATAACCGCATAACCGCCAGGCCGCCGAACCCGCCGCCAAGGTCAAATCATCGAGTGCGTGATAACGTTCAATCCCAATTCACTTCGCGCCAGCCCGCCTAGCACTCCATGTCCATTTCCACCTCGCCCGCCGTCAGCGACGAAATCGCGACTTACGTAGCCAACCGCATCGGCTTCATCGAACTGGAGAGGCCGAAGGCGCTCAACGCGCTCTCCACCGGCATGATTCGCGCGATGCACGCGGCGCTCAACCAATGGCGCGAGGATCCCGACGTGCTCGCCGTGGTGGTGCGCAGCCAGCACCCGCGCGCGTTCTGCGCGGGCGGCGACGTGCGCTTCCTGTACGAGTCGGCGCAGCGCGGCGAGCAGGACCCGCGCGACACGTTTTTCATCGAGGAATACCGGCTGAATCACGCGATTTTCACGTATCCGAAGCCGTATATCGCGTTGATGAACGGCGTCGTGATGGGCGGCGGCATGGGCATTTCTCAAGGCGCGCACCGCACGGGCGGCCTGCGCGTCGTCACCGATTCGACGAAGATGGCGATGCCCGAGACCCGCATCGGGCTCTTTCCCGATGTCGGCGCGAGCTGGTTTCTGGCCCGCACGCCGGGTGCGATCGGCCGTTATCTCGCGGTAACCGGCGAGGCGATCGGCGCGGCCGACGCGCTTTATGCGGGTCTCGCCGACACCTACATCGAGGACGCGGCGTTGCCCGCGCTAGTCGACACCTTGCGCGGCGAACTGTTCGAGCGAGGCGCGGACGTGGTGGCGTGCGTCGAGCGCGAGACGTCCGCGCATCGGGTCGTGCCGGAGCCCGACGCGTCGCCGCTCGCCAACGCGCGCGCGTTGATCGACCGGCATTTCGCGTTGCCCGAACTCGCGCGGATTCTCGCTTCGCTCGAACGGGCGCGCGATGGCGACGCCGATCCCGATGCCGCCGAATGGGCCGAGCAAACGATCGCCGTGTTGCGCGAACGCTCGCCGTTGTCGATGGCGGTATCGCTGGAAGTGGTGACGCGCGCCGAGGGTTCGATGGCCGACGTGCTGCGCGGCGATCTCGATCTGACGCGCTCATGCTTCTTGCATGGCGATACGATCGAAGGGATTCGCGCGCGCATCATCGACAAGGACAACGCGCCGCGTTGGCGTTTCGATCGTATCGAAGACGTGAGCGCCGCCGAGGTGGAGAAAATGTTCGAAAGCCCGTGGCCGGCCAACGAACATCCGCTGCGCGAATTGCGCGGTTAGGTTTCGGCGTTATTTCGGCGTTATTTCGACATTGACGTTCGGTCCGCTCGGCCCGCTCAGTCGTCGTACTCGCTTGCCATGAACGCGCGCATGAACACCAGCGCGCCCCAGCCCCACATCGCATTCGCCGCGAAACCCACCGCGAGGCGCGGCAGCATGTTGCCGCTCGGCCAGATGCCGCGCAGCGGATCGACCACGAACACGCTCGCCGCCGTCAGCGCGACGCCGCCGAACACGAAGGCCGGCACCCACGGCGCGCGCCTCTCCGGCGCGATGCGCAAGAGCCACGCCATCAGCACGGCCCAGAACGCGCTCCAGATCGCGTTGGCGATGAATTCGGGCAAACCGAGCGGCAAAAACGGCGCGGTCGAAAACCCGGTCGGATCGATCAGCCCGGCTGCGTGCAGCAGCGCCAGCGTCGATTCATGAAAGAAGAGGGATGCCAGAAAACCGGCGACGAACGGCAGGATGAGTTTTTGCATGCATTGCACCGCCAGGGTACAAGCGGTGCGGTTCGCATGGCCTGTACCGGATTATTGGAAACGTGCGCCATTATATCTATGGGTACCCGCTTTCCCGCGTGCATCGAGCGCAACATCCGTATGCTTTAGCGTCGGGCTAATCACGGAAGTGGAAAACCTAAGCTAAAAAAAATCGTTCAAAAGCCGCGGCCCGATCCATAGACTGTTTCTCCATGCAGACGGCGTTTGCCGCCGTCGCCCGTTTAATCGCGCGCATGACGCGCACGTCTCTGTCGAGGGAAGCCGTCGCGATGTCCTGTCTGATGCCGATCTTCAGCCGCGCCACGGCGCACGCGCGTTCGCGGTCGCGCCGCCGATACTAAGCCGCAATACCAAGCCGCCAAGCCGCGCCAGGCGCGGCACTTCCGTCTCCTTTGCGCCTGCTTCACCCGGCCGCGCGCCGGCGGGATGCGCGCGGCCGGCGTGTGCGCGGGCGCTTCACGCACCGTCTCCAATCAACGCAGTTTCGAACAGGCAGGAGCAGCAAATGAATGTGTTCTGGTTCATTCCGACTCACGGCGACAGTCGCTATCTCGGTACGTCCCAAGGCGCACGCGCAGCCGATTACGACTACTTCCGGCAGATCGCGATCGCCGCCGATACGCTCGGCTACGAAGGCGTGCTTCTGCCGACGGGCCGCTCGTGCGAGGACGCATGGGTCGTCGCGTCGAGCCTGATCGCCGCGACCCAACGCCTGAAGTTCCTGGTGGCGATCCGTCCGGGCCTTTCGTCGCCGGGTCTCGCCGCGCGCATGGCGGCGACCTTCGACCGGTTGTCGAACGGGCGTCTGCTGATCAACGTCGTGACCGGCGGCGATGCGGCGGAACTGGAAGGCGACGGCGTGTTCGTCGATCACGACACGCGCTATGAAATCACCGACGAATTCCTGCACATCTGGCGCAAGCTGCTTGCCGCTTCGCATACCAACGACGCGATCGCGTTCGACGGCAAGCATCTGAGCTCGAAGGGCGGCAAGGCGTTGTATCCGCCGGTGCAGAAGCCGCATCCGCCGCTGTGGTTCGGCGGTTCGTCGGCGGCGGCGCACGACATCGCGGGCGACCATATCGATACCTATCTGACGTGGGGCGAACCGCCCGCGGCCGTCGCGAGGAAAATCGCCGACATTCGCGCGCGCGCCGCGGCACGCGGCCGCACGATCCGGTTCGGGATTCGTCTGCACGTGATCGTGCGCGAGACCGAGGAAGAAGCGTGGGCCGCCGCGGACCAACTGATCAGCAAGCTCGACGACGACACCATCGCACGCGCGCAGGCCTCGTTCTCGAAGATGGATTCCGAAGGGCAGCGCCGCATGGCCGCGTTGCACGGCGGCAAGCGCGGCGGGCGCGCCGAACTGGAGGTGTATCCGAATCTGTGGGCGGGCGTGGGGCTGGTGCGCGGCGGCGCGGGCACGGCGCTGGTCGGCAATCCCGAGCAGGTGGCCGCGCGCATGAAGGAATACGCGGACCTCGGCATCGAGACGTTCATTCTGTCGGGCTATCCGCATCTGGAAGAGTCGTATCGCTTCGCCGAGCTGGTGTTTCCGCTGCTGCCGAACCGGCAAAGCAAGACTTCGAATGGACCGCTGTCGGGGCCGTTCGGCGAGATCGTCGGCAACAACTATCTGCCGAAGGCGGCGAGTTCCAGTTGAGCGCGCGTGCCGCCGACGGCGGCGATGCTCATCGATAAGCAATGAGGAAAGTGATCATGGCTCAATCCAGTTTGAATGCCGATGCAGGCGGCGGCGTTGGCGCGAATGCGCGTGCGAATGCGGACCCAAGCTCGGCCGCGAATGCCCGCGGGATTCTCGACGTGTTGCGCCGCGCCGGCGCGCATCTCGCGCCCTGGCTCGCGCCGCTCGCGATTCTGCTCGCGTGGGAATTTGCCGCGCGCAGCGGGATTCTGTCGACACGCGTTCTGCCCGAACCGCTCGCGGTCGTGAAGGCCGCGTGGTCGTTGGTTCAGTCCGGTGAAATGTGGGCCGACGTGAAGGTCAGCACGTGGCGCGCGGTATCGGGCTTCGCGGTCGGCGGCGGAATCGGACTCGTGCTCGGCCTCGCGACGGGGCTCTTCAAGCCCGCCGAGATCGCGCTCGATTCGACCGTGCAGATGGTGCGCAACATCCCCGCGCTCGCGATGATTCCGCTCGTGATTCTGTGGTTCGGCATCGAGGAAGAAGCCAAGCTGTTCCTGGTTGCGCTCGGCGTGTTCTTTCCGATCTACGTGAACACCTTTCACGGCATCCGTTCGGTGGACGCCAATCTGATCGAAATGGCGCGCAGTTACGGCGTGAGAGGTTTCGCGCTATACCGGCACGTGATTCTGCCGGGCGCGTTGCCGTCGATTCTGGTCGGCGTGCGCTTCGCGTTCGGGCTCATGTGGGTCACGCTGATCGTCGCGGAAACCATCTCCGCGCAGTCGGGCATCGGCTACATGACGATGAACGCGCGCGAATTCCTGCAAACCGATGTGGTGGTGGTCGGCATTCTGCTGTACGCGGCGCTCGGCAAGCTCGCCGACGTGCTGGCGAAGAGCCTCGAGCGCGTCTCGCTGCGCTGGCACCCGGCTTATCAACGAGGAGCGAAAGTATGAGCGCAACGACATTGTCGGCGTCGTTCGGCGGCATCGCGGGCAGTGATCTGGAAGCCGAACTGGAACAGCCGCGCACCGTCGATCACGACGCCGGCGAAGCCGCGAGCTTCGAGCGCGCGGATCAGGTGCGCGATCTCAAGCAGGGTCGCGAGCACGCGGGCCGGTTGCCCCCGGCGGGGGCGCTCGCGCGCGACGACGCGCGCCGTCGCGCCGACTATTCAGTGCAATTGCGCGGCGTCGGCAAGCAGTACGGCGAGCGCAAGGTGTTGTCCGATCTGGATCTGTCGATCGAGCGCGGCAGTTTCGTCGCGATCGTCGGCCGCAGCGGCTGCGGGAAATCGACCTTGCTGCGGCTCGTCGCCGGTCTGGAAAAGTCCACCTCGGGCGTGCTGGAAAAGCGCACTGAAGATGGCCGTCCGCTCGACACGCGCATCATGTTCCAGGACGCGCGCCTGTTGCCCTGGAAGACCGTGCTGCAAAACGTGATGCTCGGCCTCGGCCGCGGCGCGCGTGAGGACGCGCGCGCCGTGCTCGCCGAAGTCGGCTTGCTCGAACGCGCCGACGATTGGCCCGCGCGGCTTTCGGGCGGCCAGCGGCAGCGCGTGGCGTTGGCGCGGGCGCTCGTGCATCGGCCGCAATTGCTGCTGCTCGACGAGCCGCTCGGCGCGCTCGACGCGTTGACGCGCATCGAAATGCACGCGCTGATCGAACGCTTGTGGCGTGAGCATCGATTCACCGCGCTGCTGGTGACGCATGACGTGCATGAAGCGGTGGCGCTCGGCGACCGGATTTTGCTGATCGAAGACGGGCGCATCGCGCTCGATCAGCCGGTGCCGCTCGCGCGTCCGCGGGCGAGCGCATCGGCGGGCTTCGCCGCGCTCGAAGACCATGTGTTGCAACGGGTATTGAAGACCGCGCCGAACGACGACGCGCTGTCTTATCGTGCGTACGACGCAGTTAACGAAGGCCGTCTCACGCGGCCGACAGACGTCCGTTGGGCCGTCTGACCTTCCTTGATCGACCGTTTCGATCGCTTTCCTGGAGTCACTCGATATGAGCATTTCCGCTATCAACGTACGCAATCAGTTCAAAGGCAAGGTCAAGGAAATCATCCGCGGACCGGTGGTGTCCGAAGTCGATGTGGATACGCCGTTCGGTATCGTCACCTCGGTCATCACCACCCGCTCGATCGACGAACTCGAACTCAAGGTCGGCTCGGAAGTGGTCGCGCTGGTGAAGTCGACGGAGGTGTCGATCGCACGTTTGTAGAACCGCTGACGAAAGCCGCTCCCGCGCGCGCCGGCGCTACTTCGCGTTTGCGCCGCTGGCGGGCGGCTCGTGCATCATTTTGTCGTTGGTCGGATGGCGCGGACGCTTGATCGGCATATTGTCCGGATTGCTCGAACCGCCCGACCCCGAGGCCGATTCAGGCGGCTTCACCATCGAGGCGGTGTCGCTTTGCGTCGGTTGCTTTGATTGCGTCGTTTGCGCGAACGCCGTCGCGCCGCTCGCTACGAACACCGCGAGTGCGACGCCCGCGGTCAGCGCTGTCAATCTGCTTCGCTCCATTTCGTCCTCCATTGCCATGCCGCCTGCTGGATTTGACGCGGCCACGTTCGTGCGACTCGCGCTCGCGAGGAAAATTCGCGCGGGCCGCATCGCGCTGCGGTTTTCATGCGCCCACGGCATCAAACGCAGGGCATAACGCGGGACACACGCCGTGGAGCGCGTCGCCGGCCAAGCGATAACAGGCACGCAATGCGTATGCCCATCGCGCTGCGTCGACGTATCCGCACCTGCATACGCCCTCGAAACTTGCTAGGATGAATTGAACAAGTCGACGGAGACGGCCATGTCGAAGTCATTGAGTCCTGAAGCGGTCGAAGCGTTGCGGCGCCTGAACGACGTCGGCGTCGGACAGCACGCGCCGAAGTTCGCGCAGTCGGTCAAGGCGGAATTGCTGGCAAGCGGCCTGGTCGCCGAGGCGGGCGACGACGAGGTCGAGATCACCTGCAACGGCCGGCAGTATCTGTCAGGCGATTGCGATTGATCCGTCGGCGATAAGCGGACGCGGGCCGGCGCAAGTCGCGAGCCGTACGCTCGCCGGCTGGACGGGCTTGGCCGCCGTCACGTCGCCTGCAATCACAAGGAGGCGGGCATGGAGCCGAAAGGCATCGACGTGGGCGATTACCAGGAGCGCTATCAGGACTACGACATCGAGGTCGCGGTCGAGCAGGTGCTCACGGGTGTCAAGGCGCATTTCAGGGTGCTGCGGGGCGACGCGGTGGTGGTCGACTGGCGGCTCGTCCATATCGACAGCTTATGGTCCACCGAGCACGCCGCCGCCGAAGCGGGCTTCCAGGCCGCGCGCGAAGTGATCGACGCGGGCCTCGCGACCTGAGCACGGGTGCGTGAAATCGCGGGCGCGTTCGATTAAGCTGGCTGTCTCGTCGTCATTTGCAGGAGAGCGCTGTGCATCTCGCGCGTGCCATCCCGATCATTCGTATCTTCTCCGAGGCAAAAGCGAGAGAGTTCTATGTGGACTTTCTCGGCTTCACCGTCGAATGGGAACATCGGTTCGAAGACAATTTTCCGCTCTACGCCCAGGTGCGCCGCTCTGACCTGGTTCTGCATCTGAGCGAGCATCATGGCGACGCGACGCCGGGTTCGACGATTTTCGTTCCCGTGCAGGACATCGACGCGTTGCATGCCGAACTTCAGGGCAAGAACTACAAGTACGCGAAACCGGGCGTCGAGGCGCTGCCGTGGGGAAGGGTGCTGGAGACGGTCGATCCGTTCGGTAACCGGATCAGGTTCTGCGAGTAGCCAAGAGCGCCACGAACGGAGTCGGGCTGCGTAGTAACGATGCCGCTCGCCGGTGTTGCGGGCGCAATGCCGCGTAAACGGAAGCGGGCGCCGGCATTCATCATGCGCGGCGCCCGCTTCAATCACTGCCCGTGGCGGGCAGTGATCGGCCAGGCGTGCTTAGTGGCCGAAGAACACCGATTGCGGGCCCGAAACCGGTTCACGCGTACCCGATTGCGACGACACGTTTTGCACGCCGCCGTAAGCATTGGATTCAGCGTTAGCGCGTTCGGCCGCAACGGTCTGCGCGTTCTGGCCTTGTTGCGAGGCCGGTGCGCCGACCGACGGACGGTAGAACGGCGCCGGGCCGTAGCCGCTCGCGAAAGCGGGGGCGGCGATCGAGGCGGAAACAGCAACCAACAGGGCGGCGATGAGCTTGGTCTTCATGGTATGACTCCGATAACGTTTCGACTTCAGTTCAGGAAGACGTCGCGACAGAGGCCGGGAGGTGTGTCTGCAACGTCGATGTGGAGCAGTGTATACCCCTACTATCGAAAATTTGTGCCGATAATCTGAAATTACTATTCTCGATACTGGAATAATCTGTCAGGCGCAGGGGCGACAAGCCTGCGCGGCGTTTCGACCCCGGTTGGCAAGGCTTTTCGTACCTGAAAAACCAGATTGGGAGCGCGGTTTATCGGAGGGACTTCGCGCCAACGTTACTGATGCCCAAGACATATATCGGGCTGTCATTCCGGATCACCTAACAATAAAAAACGGGTCGACGGGTTTTCACAGTGCCGTTCGCGAAATTCCGCTGTTTGCGTTTTTCGGCGCGACGATGACAAACGATTAAACAGGTGCAACGCTCAATAAAAAATAAAAAACCACACAACTCATGTGCCGCACTGCTTTTCGCCATTTTCCTGGTGGATGCCTTGAAAGTCGGAAATCGCTCATCATTTGTCGCGCGCGGTTTCGCGCAGTGAACTAGACTTGCCGCTAGAACAAAATCTAAGGGGATCGGGCATGCAGAGGCGGGAGAAACTGCTTTTTAATCTCGATGTTTCGAAATTGGTGGGCATTGAAATCGGCGCGCTCGACAAACCGTTCATCCAGCGAAATGACGGGAATATCCTCTACGTCGACTATACCGACCGTGAGGGCCTCGTCGAAAAATACAGGCAGGACCCCAACGTTAATGTCGAAAATATCGTCCGCGTTGACGCGATATGGGGCGAAAACACCCTGGCTGACGCCGTCGATCATCGAAAAGTTGATTATGTGATCGCCTCGCACGTCATTGAGCACGTGCCCGACCTCATTACGTGGCTCGCCGAACTTCGCAGCATTCTGAAAGACACCGGCGAAGTCCGTTTGATGATCCCAGACAGGCGGTTCACGTTCGATTATTTACGCGAGGAAACGCGCTTCGCGGATGTCGTGAACAGCTTCCTGTTGCGAGCCCGTGTTCCGCAGCCTCATTCCGTGCTGGATTTCCTGTTGAACGCAGTTCGGCTAGACTGCGCCGCCGCATGGGACGGGGAGATTGAAACTAGCAAACTCGTAAAATTTCAGACGTTCGAGAATGCAGTAAAGATAGCGCGGGACGTCCTCGATAACGGTACATACCATGACGTGCACTGTTGGGTCTTTACGCCAAAATCGTTCGGCCGTTTGATGGCGCAAATGGCGGATGTCGGATTGCTCGATTTTGCGTGCGACCGCTTCCACGACACGGAGAAGTACACGTTCGAGTTCTTTGTATCGCTGCGCCCGTCAAGTGACCGGCGTCTTATTGCCAGGTCATGGCGACGCATGGCTGAGATGGCGAAAGACATGCCGGATTCCGCAACGCACGCGTGCGGAGATGCCACGCCTCAAAAGCGAGACCCCGCGAACTGCACTTATACGATGGACGAAATCCGCGCGATGAAAACTACCGTGGAACCATTGGATCTCGACCACGGCATCAGTGCCGAATGGGCATATAGCCGTGATCCGTTAGGGTGGGCGCATGCCACCCGCTCCTCACATATGACGCGAAACGATGTATCCGGCGACACGTGAGGGTAGGCCACTTCGCGAGCCGGGCGAAACCAGAAACACAAAAGCCGCGGAAGCGCCGGAGTAGATTCCCGAAAACAAAAAGCCGTTCCGAATATTCCGGAACGGCTTTTGAATGTCTAACTTTTGAAGCGTCTGAATTCTTTGGGGTGGCTGATGGGGCTCGAACCCACGACAACAGGAATCACAATCCTGGACTCTACCAACTGAGCTACAGCCACCACTGACATCTGCTTGGCTTGCCTAAAAAACATGGCTCGCCGACGAAGAAACGAGATTATACGAACAAGAATCCGACTTGCCTAGTCCTTTATTCAAAAATTTCGACTGGCTCGCGCAGATGCTGTCTTGCCTCGTCGAAAATCGACAGGTCGCGTGCAGCCAGCCGTTTGCTGTCGGATAACACACGACGCCATCCGCGTGCGCCCGCCTCGCCGCGATAGAGGCCGAGCGCGTGGCGCGTGATTGCACCGAGATACGTGCCGCGCGCCATTTCAGCCGCGCAATAGTCGATCAGCTTCGCTTCGACCTGCTCGCGCGTGAGCGGCGTTTGCGCCGAGCCATAAAAGCGTGCATCGACGTCGGCCAGCACATAGGGATTGTGATAAGCCTCGCGCCCAAGCATCACGCCGTCGACGTGTTGAAGATGCGTTTCCACTTCGTCGAGCGTCTTGATGCCGCCGTTGATGATGATCTCCAGCTGCGGGAAATCGCGCTTCAGTCGATACGCGTAGTCGTATTTGAGCGGCGGGATCTCGCGGTTCTCCTTGGGGCTCAAGCCCTTGAGAATCGCGTTGCGCGCATGCACGACAAAGACGTTGCAGCCGGCGTCCGCGATCGTGCCGACGAAATCGCGCACGAAGCCATACTCCTCGACCGCGTCGACGCCGATCCGATGCTTGACCGTTACCGGCACCGACACGGCATCGCGCATTGCCTTCACGCAGTCGGCGACGAGTTGCGGCTCGTTCATCAGACACGCGCCGAACGCGCCGCGCTGCACGCGCTCGGACGGACAGCCGCAGTTCAGATTGATCTCGTCGTAGCCCCATTGCTCGCCCAGCTTGGCCGAACGGGCGAGGTCGTCAGGCTCGCTGCCGCCGAGTTGCAACGCGACCGGCGCTTCTTCCGGCGCAAACGCCAGATGACGCGGCACGTCGCCGTGGAGCAGCGCACCGGTCGTGACCATCTCCGTGTAAAGCCACGTATGGCGCGAAATCATGCGATGCAGCGAGCGGCAGTGACGATCCGTCCAGTCCATCATGGGTGCGACCGAAACGCGGCGCGGACTGGGAGTTTGAACTGAAGACATGGCGGCCAGGCGGCTTGAATCAAAATGCGATTTTACCGCAAGGCACCCGATGTCCTGGCTCGCTTACCGATCCGTTTATCGCGCTGGCGGAGCGACCCAGATGCGCGACCCAGCCGCGTCAATGCCAACGACCCCCACGCCCGCCGCCGCTCCATGAACTTCCGCCGTGGGAGCCGCCATATCCACCGCCGTGCCAGCCGTTCCCACCGTGCCAGCCGCCACCACCGTGGCCGCCATGCCAGCGCCCACCGTCGCCGCGGTAATAACAGCAGGACGAGCCGCCCCAGATGCCTATCGTGCCGTACACCGGTTGGTACGGCGGCCCGTATGCGTAACCGTAGCCGGGGTAATAGGATTGACCGTAGGCGTAGTCATATCCCGGCGCGACCGCGCATCCCGCGAGACTCGCCACTACAGCCAATAGAGCCGTCGATGCAATCAGCTTGCTCACGATCTTCTCCTTCGTGGATAAGGATCAGAAAGATCGTGCGTAAGAGAGTTCAGCGGCGGTTGTGTCCGCAAGTTACCGCCGTCGCGCGTCATTGGGCGTGCACTATCGCTGCACCCCGGTTCAACGCCATGACAGCAAGGCAAGGCCGCGAACTTTTCGCGCCTCAGCGGTTCTCCGCGTCGTAACAGTTAGTTAAATTTTTCGAGCCGCAACCCTAGGCGCGCTGTCACGTTCCCATCAGACGAAAGCTTCGCCTCAGCGCTTGCGCAAAGGCTCGATGAGGGACGACAAACCGTTGTGATCGATCTCGTGCATCAAGGCGAGCAGCCGGCCGATTTCGCCCGGCGGAAAGCCCTGGCTCGCGAACCAGTTCAGATAGTGGCCGGGCAGGTCCGCGATCACACGGCCTTTGTACTTCCCGTAAGGCATCACGCGCGTGACCAGCAGTTCGAGGTGTTCGGGATTCATCGTGGGGAGATCGACGCAAAAATTATTGAGCGCGGCTGAGTCGACAGAGCCGGTTGGCGCTGTTCGAACGGCATTTTAGCCGTGCTGCACGCATGACGCCGGCGTGGTAACGTCAGCGCTTTCCGTTCATACAAATCAACAGGACAAGTTCGATGGAATACCGCAGACTCGGCGACTCCGACGTGCAGGTCAGCCTGATCGGCCTCGGCACCATGACATGGGGCGAGCAGAACACCGAGCAGGAAGCGCATGCGCAGATCGACTATGCGCTCGACCACGGCGTCAACCTGATCGACACCGCTGAAATGTACCCGGTGCCGCCGCGCGCCGAAACGCAAGGCTCGACGGAGCGCTTCATCGGCACGTGGCTCGGGCGGCATCGCGGCGCGCGCGAGAAGATCGTGCTCGCCACCAAGATCGCCGGCCCCGCGCGTCAACCGCACAACCCGCGACATATTCGCGGCGAAGGCAATCAGTTCGACCGTAAGAATCTGACGGAAGCGCTGAACGACAGCCTCACGCGCTTGCAAACGGATTACGTCGATCTGTATCAATTGCACTGGCCGGATCGCAGCACGATGACGTTCGGCCGCACGGCGTACCCTTGGGTCGACGACGCGTACACGGTGCCGATCGAAGAGACGTTGTCGGTGCTCGCCGAGTTCGTGAAGGCGGGCAAGGTGCGGCACATCGGCGTGTCGAATGAAACGCCGTGGGGCGTCGCGCAGTTTCTGCGCGCGGCCGAAAAGCTCGGCTTGCCGCGCATCGTCAGCATCCAGAATCCGTACAGCCTGCTCAATCGCACCTACGAAGTGGGGCTCTCCGAATACGCGCATCGCGACAACATCGGCTTGCTCGCTTATTCGCCGCTGGCCTTCGGCTGGCTGTCGGGCAAGTATGAAGGCGGCGCGCGGCCGGCGGGCGCCCGCATCTCGCTGTTCGAGCGCTTTCAACGCTACAGCAAGCCGCAATCGATCCAGGCGACCACGCGTTATGTGGAACTGGCGAAACGTCACGGCTTGTCGCCCGCGCAATTCGCGCTCGCGTTCGTCAACAGCCGGCCGTTTTTGACCAGCAATCTGATCGGCGCCACGTCGCTCGATCAGCTGAGGGAAAACATCGCGAGCGCGGACGTCAAGCTTCCGGTTGAGGCGCTCGCGGAAATCGATGCGCTGCACGAGTTGCAGCCGAACCCGGCGCCTTGATGGAGTGGCCTGGGCGCGTTGCCTCGTGATCGATTCGAGCGACGCGCCTGAACGTCGTCGGAACGTGCCCCGGCCTCGTTGCCGGGATAGTGATGTGGCGTGGGGTTGCGTGGGTTGGTTGCGCCTTGCTTCAACGCCATCGCGTTCGGCGAATCTTTCGCTTCGCGCGCCACCGCACACGGCTTCGGACAGACGGCGGCAATCAAGCTCGCCAGCACCGTTTCAAACGATGCGAAGCATGCGGCAAACCATCGGAATTGCTGCAGGCGCCGCGCTCGACCGGCGCTTCAAAACCAAATCTCCCAAGCCGGAACACGAATCACGACCTAAACTGTGGTGGACGGGGCGGGCTGTCGGACCGGGCCGCGCGGATCGCCATGCCGGGATGCACGCCAATGGTAGGATTCAGCCCGAAAAACGGCGAGCGGCGGCGGATCAATGCGGCGTGCCGCCTACAACAGAGCGATAGGACTCAGGACATCGAATGGCGCAACAAAAAACAAACCCAAAACTCGAGCAGGCGCTGACGCGCGGGGACCTTGCAATTCGTCAGGCGAACTCGGCGCGCGCGACCGCATTGCTGCGTGCATTGGCCAAGATGATCGTCGACGCTTCCGCGACGATCGGCGTGGAGGCGTTCACGCTGATACCCGACGGCGACAAGATTTACGATCCCGCCGACGGACTATGGCCGCAGGAATTGCTGATCTCGCTCGACGGTCCTGTCGAAGAGGCGGATCCCGATGAGCTTCGCACGGTCAGGCTGATCGCCGACGACCCAGGCACGGTGTTTCGCGTTGAATGGCAGCGCGCCGACGGCAAGATCGGCCGCCAGGATGGCGGGCCGTTCGCGACGGTCGCGTTCATCTCCGACGTGGATATTCCGTGGACGGACGACGAGGACTGAGAACAGTCCATTCGCGGCGGGCGACAGGAGCGCGCCGTCCGCCGCCGTGTTGGAAATAACCCCGCGCTACTTCATCATCCGGCGCCGGAACAGCACCGCCGAGACGACGAACCCACCCACCGCATACACCGCCAGCACCGCGACGTGCAAAACCGCGTCCTCGACGGGCCGCCCGAGCATTGCCGGGCGAATCAGATCGACGGCGTGCGCGAGGGGCAACACCTGGGTCGCGGCACGCGCGGCGGCGGGCAGTTGCGAAGCGGGAAAGAACACGCCGGAGAGCAACAGCATCGGCGTCAACACCAGCGTCTGATAAAACATAAAGAAGTCATACGATGGCGCGAGTGCCGTCACCACCATCGCGATACTGGCGAACGCGAGCCCGGTCAGCACGATGACCGGCAACGCCAGCAGCATCGACGGAAAGTTCGCGTAGCCGAGCGCGCCGGCCACCAGCATGATCGCCGTGCCGGACAGCACCGACTTACTGCCCGCCCAGATCACTTCACCGAGCACGATGTCGCCGAGCGTGAGCGGCGTGTGCATGATCGCCTCCCAGGTGCGCTGCACGTGCATGCGCGAGAAGCCCGAGTACATCGACTCGAAACTCGCGGACATCATCACGCTCGACGCGACCGTGCCGGCCGCCAGAAACGCGATATACGACACGCCGTCGACGTGTCCGACCATCAGGCCGAGCCCGAAGCCGAGCCCGAACAGATAGATCATCGGATCGGCGAGATTGCCGAACATCGAGGCGATCGCGAGCTTTCTCCACACCAGATAGTTGCGGCGCCACACCGCAATCCAGTTCACGGCGTTCGCGGGCAACGCGGCGAACGGTTCCTGCCTCGACGGTGCGTCGCCGTTGCCGTGTGTTTCGTAAGTGCGTGCGTCCATTGCGTGTCTCGTGCGGTGTCGTTGTAGCCGTAACAGATTTGCCCGGCGTCAGTCCTGCATCTCGCGGCCGGTGAGCCGCAGGAACACATCTTCCAGATTCGCCGGACGATGCAGATAGCGCAGGTCGGCGCGTTGCTTGAGCCGCGCATGCACCGGCTGCGCGTCGTTCACATAGCAGAAGAGCGTCTCACCGCTGATCTCGGTTCGCTCGACAAGCGGCGCCAGTTCGTCGCGCAACGCAACCGGGTCGGGACCGAAGATCTCGATCACGTCGCAGCCGATCTCCGACGCGATCAACGTGCTCGGCGCGCCCTCGGCGATCTTGCGTCCTTCCTCGATCACGCACAGCCGGTTGCAGAGCCGCTCGGCTTCTTCCATGAAATGCGTGGTCAGCAGGATCGTCTTGCCGCGCGCGAGCAACGAGCGCAGCCGCTCCCAGATCAGATGCCGCGCCTGGGGGTCGAGGCCGGTGGTCGGTTCGTCCATGATCAGCACGTCGGGGTCGTTGACGAGCGCCCGCGCGAGCGTCAGGCGCCGCTTCATGCCGCCCGATAGCTCGCTCACGCGCGCATCCGCCTTGCTTTCGAGGCGCGCGAATTCGAGCAGCGACGGCACCATCGCGCGGCATTGCGCGGCGCTCAGTCCGAAGTAACGGCCGAACACCAGCAGGTTCTCGCGCACCGTGAAGTCGGGATCGAGATTGTCGAACTGCGGCACCACGCCGACGCGCGCCCGCGCCACCCGCGCGCGGCGCGGAATCGGCTCGCCGCACAGGCGGATCACGCCGGCATCCGGTGCGGCGATGCCGAGCAGCATGCGCAGCGTGGTGGTCTTGCCCGCGCCGTTGGGGCCGAGCAAGCCGAAGCATTCGCCGGCATCGACGTGAAACGAGAGCCCGTCGACGACTGTTTTGTCGCCGTAGCTTTTCTTGACCTGCTGGAATTCAATGGGGGCTTCGGGCATGGGATCGATGGAGGTTCCGGGAAAAACTCGCCGATGGTGCTAAGGGCCGGGAAGGCCGTCTATTCTAGGGCATCGGCGAGTTGCCGTCGGCGAGCCCGCAGCCGTTCCGAGCGCGTTTCTTGCACTGCCGCAAACCTCGCAAGACAGCCTCGATCCCGATCAAAACCCCGCACGCTCCGGATCGGTGCGCACTTAGCGTTTTCCATCCCTTGCAAGCTGAATTGCGGCGCACCATGATTCATGAAGACCGCGCTTTTCGCGGGTAGGGAGAAAATCATGGCGAGCTACAAGAAAATCCTGCTGTGCTACGACGGCTCGCGCGAAGGCCGCAAGGCGTTGCGTTGCGGCGCCGACCTGGCGTTGGATCTGAAGGCGGAAACGCATCTGTTGTCCGTGGTCGACATGCGTTCGAGCATTGCGCAAAGCGCGGGCCTGCTGACCGATGTGGCCTGCGGCAGTTTCGAGAAGACCGCCCGCGACATTCTGCAGGAAGGGGTGGACTGGCTCACCGAGCGTGGCGTGACCGCGCAAGGGCACTTTGCGTTCGGCCATCCAATCGACGAGATCGCGAATCTCGCCAACGAGTTGAACGTGGACCTCGTGGTGGTCGGTCACCGTTGCCGCACCGGTTTGTCGCGATGGTGGATGGGCGCGGGCAATACGCCGTTGCTCGACCGCGTATCGTGCAGCATCCTGGTGGCGTGTTCCTCCGCGCAGGAGCAGCAGCAAGCGGCGGCTTGATGCGCGGGAAGTGTGGCAAGTGTGGCGCGTGGCCGAGTGCGGTCCTGACAGGAAAACGGTTGCTCTTCCAGCTCCGTTCATGCGAACAGACAATCACTCATTCAAATTGACAGCGCTCAGCTTCCAGGTGAGCAGGCCTTCACGCTGGAAGATCGCCGAATAACGTGCGTCGCCGGCGCCATGCCGGTAAGTAACGACGAACTGGTTGAGGCCGCGATAGCCCGCCGTGGTTTCCGGCGGCTGCGGCGGCGCGGCGTTCTTGTTTGCCGCGCTGTTGGCCGAGCCTCCCGCGGTGGGCGATGCAGGCACGGGCGCCGGCGCGGGTGTTGCGGGCGGATTGTTGGCCGCGGGCGGAGCAGGCGGCCGCTCGCCAGGATTGCCGCGCGGCGGCATGCCGTTCAGCAATGCCGCCACGCCGTCCGGCGTCGCATAAGCGTTCACCAGCGGACCGATCAATGCCACGCCGATCATCGCGCCGATCGCGGCTAATGGATTGCCGTTGCCCTGCGCGTCGAGCCGGCGTGTCAGCAAGCCTGTGACCTCCTGCTTCAGGCTCTCGCGCAACGCGGGAAAGTCGACGTATTGATTGACGGTTTGCGCGTCGCGCGCGTCCGCCGCGCGCTTGAGATTATTCAGCGCGATATACGGCGACGCGTAGACGAACCCCAGCGCGGCGATCACCACAATCACAACCAGAGTGACGATCAAGGGCCGGTTGGCGCCGCGCTTCGTGCGTGTCGAAACTGCCATCGGGTGGGACTCTCCATCGCGTTTGATCTAGCGTGGACCGTGGCCACGCAAAAACGATCCCACGCGACAACGGTATCTGAAAGCCGATCAGGACTCGAATACGGCGCCGTGCACGTTGGCCTCGTCAGCGATGCAGCGATCGATCATGCGGCATACGGCCTCCATGGTGCCGACCATGATGAGCCGCGACGGCCCGTGATAAACCCGAACCGGTGCGCGCCGCTCCGGCTCCGCCATATTCAACCCGGCATTCAACGACACGCGGGCAAAGGCGGGCAACGACGACGGCAAGCTCGATACCCCGTCGGGCGAGTCGAACAGCGATGGCGTGCTGACCGCGGGCGCTCCGCTCACTGAGCAGGGCACCAGCTTGCGCAGACGGCGCAGACGACCGAACTGGCGAAAGGGCAGCAGGCGGGCAAGGCGTTCCATGAGTCTCTCCAGGCGATTCAACGTTGGGGCGGCTGCGATCCGGCGAACCGGCGAGCGGGCGGGTTAAAACTCTCCGGGGCGGATCAGCCCCACGGCGATACCCTCCAGCGCGAAATCCGCGCTGCCGGTTTCAACGAAGATGTTGTCGTAATCGGGGTTCTCGGCGATCAGCTCGATACCGTTTGGCCGGCGCTTCAGGCGCTTGACCGTGACGTCGTCGCCGAGCCGGGCGATGATGATCTGGCCGTCTTTCGCCTCGCTGCGCTTTTGCACCGCGAGCAGGTCGCCGTCGAAGATGCCGGCGTCGCGCATGGACAGCCCGCGCACTTTCAGCAGGTAATCGGGCTTGCTCGAGAAGAGCGCCGGGTCGCATGCGTAATGCTGCGAGATATGTTCCTGCGCGAGTATCGGGCTACCCGCGGCGACCCGGCCGATCAGCGGCAACGACAGTTGCATGATGCTCGCGTGCGGCAGCGTGAACTGGTGCGGCGAGTCTTCGGGGCTGGTGAGAAGGCGTATGCCGCGCGATGCGCCGGCCGCCAGTTCGATGACACCCTTGCGAGCGAGCGCGCGCAGATGTTCTTCTGCCGAGTTGGCCGAGCTGAAGCCCAGTTCGGCGGCGATCTCCGCGCGGGTGGGCGGAAAACCGGTGCGTTCGATGGCCCGGCGGATCAGATCGAAAACCTGCTGCTGTCGTGCGGTGAGTTTTGTCATGGCGCCACTGTATGTATGAACAGGTGGCTGTATTTTTATACAGTATCCGGCGCAATTCAAGCTTTACTTTAAGTTCGTGCGGGCAGGCGACGAAGTGGAGTCGTGGAAACGTCCGAACCGGACGCTCCAACACCCGTTTTCGTGCCGCAACGCCTTATCTGGCTGTCATTACCACTTTTGCGTATTAAAGAATGAAGAAACATTATTTTTAATGATGAAAGCCCTTCGATAGACTGGCCTCCAGTTGGCGCCACGCACGCGTGGCCGCACGCAGACGACGCAAAACAACATCACACGCCGTTTCAACGGACCACAACGCGGAGAAAGTTGGCATGAACCATCGACACACGGGGCTGGCAGGCAAGACGAAGAAACTGATCGCGGCGCTCGCCTTCGGCGCGGCAGCCGCGCTCGGCGTCGCGGGGCAGGCGCACGCCGCCGACACGACGCTGCTGAACGTGTCCTACGACCCGACGCGCGAGCTCTACCAGGACGTCAACCAGGCGTTCGGCAAGGAGTGGAAGGCAAAAACCGGCGAAACGATCACCTTCAAGCAGTCGCACGGCGGCTCGGGCGCGCAGGCGCGCTCCGTGCTCGACGGCCTGCAGGCGGACGTCGTGACTCTCGCGCTCGCCTACGACATCGACGCCCTCGCTAACAAGGGCCTGCTCGACAAGGGCTGGCAAAAGCGTCTGCCCGACAACGCATCGCCGTACACGTCGACGATCGTGTTTCTGGTGCGCAAGGGCAACCCGAAGCACATCAAGGACTGGGACGATCTGATCAAACCGGGCGTGTCGATCGTCACGCCGAACCCGAAAACCTCGGGCGGCGCGCGCTGGAACTACCTCGCGGCGTGGTCGTATGCCGCGCATCAGCCGGGCGGCAACGACCAGAACGCGAAGGAGTTCGTCGGCAAGCTCTATAAGAATGCCGGCGTGCTCGATTCGGGCGCGCGCGGCGCGACCACCAGCTTCGTGCAACGCGGCATCGGCGACGTGCTGATCGCGTGGGAAAACGAAGCGTTCCTGTCGCTGAAGGAGTTCGGCACGGACAAGTTCGAAATCGTCGTGCCGTCCGTGAGCATCCTGGCCGAGCCGCCGGTTGCCGTGGTCGACAAAGTCGTCGACAAGCGCGGCACGCGCAAGCTGGCCGAGGCGTATCTGAACTTCCTGTACAGCGAGCAGGGCCAGGAGATCGCCGCGAAGAACTTCTACCGGCCGCGTTCGAACAAGGTGCCGGCGGAGTTGACCTCGAAGTTTCCGAAGCTGAAGCTGTACACGGTGGACGACTCGTTCGGCGGCTGGACGAACGCGCAGAAAACGCACTTCGCGGACGGCGGCGTATTCGATTCGATCTATCAGCCGCAGTAAGACCGCCGGTGCCGGCAACGGCATCGACCGAGCGACGCGGCAACGCGTCCAATCCGGGCGCGCCCCAGTGGCGCGCTTTGGCCAGCCAGGGCCCGGCGGCCAGAACACGCAGGCGTGAACCCTGAAAGAGCATTGAGCATGACGACGTTGACCTTCCGAAAACCGAGCGCCTTGCCCGGTTTTGGCCTGACACTCGGCATCACGGTGGCTTATCTGAGCCTCGTGGTGCTGATTCCGCTTGCCGCAACCTTCCTCAAGACCGCGACGCTCGACTGGGCGCAGTTCGTGCGCGCGGTGAGTTCGCCGCGCGTGCTCGCGTCGTATCGCCTGACGTTCTTCTCGGCGTTGGGCGGCGCGCTGATCAACGCGGTGTTCGGCTTTCTGGTGGCGTGGGTGCTGGTGCGCTACACGTTTCCGTTCAAGCGCATCGTCGATGCGGTGGTCGATCTGCCGTTCGCTTTGCCGACCTCCGTGGCCGGCATTTCGCTCGCGGCCGTGTACGCGGGCAACGGCTGGATCGGGCAGTTTCTCGAACCGCTCGGCATCAAGATCGCATTCACGCCGGCGGGTGTGCTGGTTGCGCTGACGTTCATCGGCTTGCCGTTCGTCGTGCGGACCGTGCAGCCAGTGCTCGAGGAGTTCGAGCGCGAACAGGAGGAGGCGGCCGCGTGCCTCGGTGCGTCGCGCTGGCTGACGTTTCGCCGCGTGGTGTTGCCGTCGGTGTTTCCGGCCCTGCTGACGGGCTTCGCGCTGGCGTTCGCGCGCGCGCTCGGCGAATACGGCT
This sequence comes from Paraburkholderia sp. DD10, assembly GCF_049177125.1. Classification (NCBI taxonomy): domain Bacteria; kingdom Pseudomonadati; phylum Pseudomonadota; class Betaproteobacteria; order Burkholderiales; family Burkholderiaceae; genus Paraburkholderia; species Paraburkholderia sp. DD10. The sequence continues at coordinate 860,744 of NZ_CP185393.1, forward strand.
CGGTGATTTTCATCGCCGGCAATGTGCCGATGAAGTCTGAAATCACCTCGCTGCTGATCATCACCAAGCTCGAGCAATACGACTACGCGGGCGCCACGGCATTGGCCGTGGTGATGCTGGTCGTGTCCTTCCTGATGCTGCTGTTCATCAATACCTTGCAGTGGTACTTGCAGCGCCGCACCGGGCGCGGCGGCGCGGGCCCGGCGCCGGCCCCGGCAAGCGTCGCGGCGATCGGCGGAGGTGTGCGATGAGCCGCCATTCCGCCGACGGCGCGCATCGTGTGAATCGCGCGGATGGGACGGATCGGGCCGCCGTCGCCGTCGCGCCGCGCGCGCCGCTCAACGTCGCGCGCCGGCCCGATCCGGTGACCGAACCGCCGGTGGTGCGCTGGATCCTGACCGGGGTCGCGTTGCTGTTTCTCGCGCTGTTTCTCGTCGTGCCGCTCGTCGCCGTGTTCTATCAGGCGTTGAACAAGGGGCTCGGCTTCTATCTGGAATCGCTCGCCGATCCCGATGCGCTGTCGGCGATCAAGCTCACCGTGATCACCGCGGCGATTGCCGTGCCGCTGAACCTCGTGTTCGGTCTCGCGGCTTCCTGGTGCATCGCCAAGTTCGAATTCCGCGGCAAGGCGCTGTTGACCACGCTGATCGATCTGCCGTTCTCGGTTTCGCCGGTGATCTCGGGCTTGATCTACGTGCTGCTGTTCGGCGCGCAAGGCTGGTTCGGCCCGTGGCTGCAAGCCCATGACGTGCAGATCATCTTCGCGGTGCCGGGCATCGTGCTGGCGACGATCTTCGTCACGTTCCCGTTCGTCGCGCGCGAACTGATTCCGCTGATGCAGGCGCAAGGCAACGACGAGGAAGAAGCCGCTCACGTGCTCGGCGCCTCGGGCTGGCAGATTTTCCGCCGCGTCACGCTGCCGAACGTCAAGTGGGGCCTGCTGTACGGCGTGATCCTGTGCAACGCGCGGGCGATGGGCGAGTTCGGCGCGGTGTCGGTGGTGTCGGGCCATATTCGCGGCCAGACCGACACGATGCCGCTGCACGTCGAAATTCTCTACAACGAGTACAACTTCTCGGCGGCGTTCGCGGTGGCGTCGGTGCTCGCGTTGCTCGCGCTCGTCACGCTGGCGCTCAAGCTGCTCGCCGAGCGGCATATGTCGGCGGAACTGTCGGCGGCGCGCGACGTGCCCGCGTATGCCGGGCCCGTCACGCCGGCGCCGGCTTCACAGCCTGGTTCACAGCCTGGTTCGCAGCCTGGTTCTGAGCCTGGCTCGCGGACCGCTTCACAGACCACCTCGCAATCCGTCAATGCATCGCAGCCACACCCGCTCAAGCAAGGAGAGCTGTAATGGGTATCACCGTTCGTAACCTGCAGAAGCGCTTCGGCGATTTCGTCGCGCTCGATAACGTCTCGCTCGATTTCCCGCCGGGCGAACTGGTTGCGCTGCTCGGGCCCTCGGGTTGCGGCAAGACGACCTTGTTGCGGGTGATCGCCGGGCTCGAATACGCGGACGGCGGCCAGGTCGTGCTGCAAGGCCAGGACGTCGCGACGGTCGGCGCGCGCGAACGCGAAGTCGGCTTCGTATTCCAGCATTACGCGCTGTTCCGTCACATGACGGTGTTCGAGAACGTCGCGTTCGGTCTGCGTGTGAAACCGCGCAAGGAGCGTCCCTCGGAAGCGGTGATTCGCGAGAAGGTGCACGAACTGCTGAAGCTCGTGCAACTCGACTGGCTCGCGCAACGGTATCCGTCGGAGCTGTCGGGCGGCCAGCGGCAGCGGATCGCGCTGGCGCGCGCGTTGGCCGTCGAGCCGAAGGTGCTGCTGCTGGACGAACCGTTCGGCGCGCTCGACGCGAAGGTGCGCAAGGAATTGCGTAGCTGGCTGCGGCGTCTGCATGACGATCTGCATATCTCGACGATCTTCGTCACGCACGATCAGGAAGAGGCGCTCGAAGTGGCCGACCGCATCGTCGTGCTCAATCGCGGGCACGTGGAGCAGGTGGGCAGTCCGCAGGACGTGTACGACCATCCGCAAACCTCGTTCGTCTACGAGTTTCTCGGCGCGGCGAACCGCCTGCACGGCAACGTCGATTCGAGCGGCTTCGTGGTCGACGGCGCGGCGCTGCCGGTCGCGATCACCGCGGGATTCAGCGGGCCGGCCTTCGCTTATGTGCGTCCGCACGATCTGCAGTTGTACCCGCAGGCGGCCGGTCATCGCGAAGGCATCGTCGTCGACGTGCGGCGCGTGGTGACGCTGGGCGGCTCGGTGCGGGTCGAACTCGCGGGCCGCGAAGGCAACCTGCTCGAAGCCGAACTCGATCGCGAAGCGTGGCGCGATCTGCAACTGGCGGTCGGCGATGGCGTGACCGCCGTGCCGCGCGCATTGCGCGTGTTTCCGGCGCAATGAATGACGTCGTGAAGCCCGCAGTGAAGCGGGCAACGACCCCCGGCGTTTCGATCGAACTCAAATAACTCACTCTGGCTGAACCGGAGACATACAGATGAACTTCCAGCAATTGCGCTTCGTGCGCGAGGCCGTGCGCCAGAACATGAATCTGACCGAGGTGGCGAACGTGTTGTACACGTCGCAGTCGGGCGTATCGAAACAGATCAAGGATCTCGAGGACGAACTCGGCGTCGACATTTTCATTCGGCGCGGCAAGCGTCTGACGGGGCTCACGGAGCCGGGCAAGGCTGTGCATCAACTGATCGAGCGGATGTTGCTCGACGCGGAGAATCTGCGCCGCGTCGCGCGCCAGTTCGCCGATCAGGACAGCGGCCACCTGGTGGTGGCGACCACGCACACGCAGGCGCGCTATGCGTTGCCGAAGGTGATCCGTCAATTCACCGAGGTGTTCCCGAAAGTGCACCTGGCGCTGCGCCAGGGCAGCCCGCAGCAGATCGCGCAGATGATCATCAACGGCGAGGCGGATATCGGCATCTCGACCGAGGCGCTCGACCGCTTTCCGGACATCGTCACGTTTCCGTGCTACTCGTGGCATCACGTGGTGGTCGTGCCGAAGGATCATCCGCTCGTGGGCCGTGAAAATCTGACGCTCGACGAAATCGCCGAATTCCCGATCGTCACGTATGACCAGGACTTCACGGGCCGCTCGCACATCGACCAGGCGTTCGCCAAGGCAGGCGCGTTGCCCGACGTCGTGCTGACCGCGATCGACGCGGACGTGATCAAGACCTACGTCGAACTCGGCATGGGCATCGGCGTGGTGGCGGCGATGGCCTACGATCCCAGGCGCGATACCGAACTGGTGGCGCTGGATACGCAGCATCTGTTCGAGGCGAGCACGACGCGGGTCGGTCTGCGCAAGGGCGCGTTCCTGCGCGCGTATGCGTATCGGCTGATCGAGATGTTCGCGCCGCAGTTGAACGAAGCGGAGATCGCCGCGCAATTGCGCGAGGCGGTGTGAGGTTGGCGCCGGATCCTTGAGGTCCGGCGCGAAGTGGCGCTGAATCGTTCGCGGGCGATGCGCGAGCGTTGGCGCCCAGCATCGCTAATCCAAAACGAACGGCCATCCGTTTTTTCACGCATCGCGGCGCGCGGCGCATCGCTTACAATCGGCGCCATGAATACTCCGACTTCCTCTTCCGCGACGCCTTCAAACCAGGGCGTCACACCGACGCTGCCGCGCATCGCCGTGCTCGCCACCGGCGGCACGATCGCCGGGACCGCGGCGGACGCCGCCAACACCTCCGGCTACCAGGCGGGCGTGGTCGGCGTCGATCAATTGCTGGCGGCGGTGCCGGCTTTGTCCACGGTGGCGCGCATCGCGCCCGAGCAGATTGCCAGCATCGACAGCAAGGACATGGCGCTGCCGCTCTGGACCACGCTCGCGCAACGCATCAACGCGCTCCTCGCCGAAGACGACATCGACGGCGTAGTCGTCACGCACGGCACCGACACACTCGAGGAAACCGCCTATCTGCTGCATCTGACCGTCAAGTCGGACAAGCCGGTCGTGCTGAGCGCGGCGATGCGTCCGGCGTCCGCGCTCTCCGCCGATGGTCCGCTGAATCTGCTGAACGCCGTGACGGTCGCGGCGCACGCGGGCTCGCGCGGGCAGGGTGTGCTGGTGGCCTTCAACAACAAGATTCACAGCGCGCGCGACGTGGTGAAGACGAGCACGTATGCCGTCGACGCATTCCACTCGCCGGAGATCGGCGCGCTCGGCTGGGTGCAGGACGGGCGGGTCGAATTCCAGCGCGGCGTGGTGCGTCCGCATACGCTCGCGACCGAGTTCGTGATCGGCGCGAAGTGGCCGCATGTGGAGGTCGTCGCGAGCTATGCCGGCGTCTCACGGATTGCCGTGGATGCGCTCGTTGCCGCCGGCGTGCGCGGCATCGTGGTGGCCGGCACGGGCAACGGCTCGATCCACGCGTCGCTGCAACAGGCGTTGGCCGATGCGGTCTCGCAAGGCGTCGCGGTGGTGCGCTCCTCGCGCGTGGGTTCGGGGCACGTGATGCGCAACGGCGCCGCCGCCGATGACGCGCTTGGTTTCGTCAGCGCGGGCTCGCTGAATCCGTACAAGGCCCGTGTGCTGCTGATGCTGGCATTGGCCGCGGGTGGCACGGGGCCGGTTGCGCTGCAAAAGGTCTTCGATACGTATTGATGCGGTAACGGTCACGGCCACACGCATGATCGCGCAATGAAAACGCGGCGCTCGAGTTGATGACTCGAGCGCCGCGTTTTTCGTTTTTACCGCTGCTTTTACCGCTGTTATTACCGCTTGCTGCAATGCTTACCGCAACCGCGGGTTACTGCGGCGGAATCACCAATACCTGACCCGGATAAATCTTGTCCGGGCTCTTCAGCATCGGCGTGTTGGCCTGGAAGATCACGTCGTTCTTCGCGCCGCTGCCGTAGTACTTCTCCGCGATCTTCCACAGATTGTCGCCGGGCACGACGGTATGAAACTGAGTGGGCGCAGCCGCGGGCGTGGTGACGGTCAGTTGATCGTCCACCTTGTCGACGTTCTGCACGTTGCCGGCCGCGACGAGAATCTTGTCCTTGGTCGGCTGATCGGCCGCCTCGCCGGACACGGTGACGGTGTGGCTCGTGCCGTCGTATGCGACTTGCAGATTGGTGGCGTCCAGACCCTGGGTGCGGATATATGCGGCGATCGCGTCGCCCGCTGTTTTATTCAACGCGGCAAGGTCGGGCGCGGCAGGCGCGGCTTGTGCCGAGGTCGAGGCGGCGCCGAACAGTTTTTCGCCGGCTTCCTTGATGAAACTGAGAATACCCATGGATCACACTCCTAACGTGGCGGCGCAAGAATACTTTGCGCACGGGTTGTGCACTGGTTGCGAATCGGGCGAATGAAGCGAAAGACGCGCGCTGCGAAGAGCGGCACGGGATGCCTGAAACGCAAGCAGGCGGACTCAAGGAGTGTAGGAGAAAAGCGCGAAGCGATGTGTCAAAAAAGGTGCGCCGGGGTGCTTGCAGTTGCAAGCAAATGCAAGCAAGCGTGCAAGCGAATGCCCAAGCGAACGCGCAAGCGGAGGTGCAGCAAGCGGCGTGCATGATGCACCCCGCCGCGAGACATTGGCGGAAAAAGCATGACGATGATCCGACAGCCGGACACCCGACGACGACGTCTGACCGACCAAGGCTTCCCCGGCGCCGCCGGGTGCCGCTGCGGACCCCACTGTGCCGCTCTCAGCCCAGAGCGACACGCTTTGTCCGCTGCGCCGCGCATGTCGCGCGACGCAACGGACGCCCCACCTGCGATTGCCGTGACGACGAAGACCGAGCCGACGAAGCCGCGGTCAAGGCAACCCGCATGACGACTCAAGCAGCCTTCGCCGCGCTATCCGGCGCTTGCGCGACTTCGTAGTTCGCCATGATTTCCAGAGCGCGCACCATCGCCGAGTGATCCCATGCCTTGCCGCCGTTCGCCGCGCACACGCTGAAGAGTTGCTGCGCGCTCGCCGTATGCGGCAAGGCGATGCCGAGCTTGCGCGCGCCGTCGAGCGCGAGGTTCAAGTCCTTCTGATGCAGTTCGATACGAAAGCCGGGATTGAACGTGCGTTTGGTCATGCGCTCGCCATGCACTTCGAGAATGCGCGACGAAGCGAAGCCGCCCATCAACGCCTTGCGCACGCGTTCGGGATCGGCGCCCGAGCGCGATGCGAACAGCAGCGCTTCGGCCACCGCTTCGATGTTCAGCGCGACGATGATCTGATTGGCGACCTTGCAGGTTTGACCCGCGCCGTTCTCGCCGATCAGCGAAATGTTCTTGCCCATCAGTTCGAACAAGGGCTTGGCCTGCGCGAACGCTTGTTCCGGACCGCCGACCATGATCGTCAGCGTTGCTTCGCGCGCGCCGACTTCGCCGCCGGACACCGGCGCGTCGAGGTAATCGACGCCGAGCGCATTGATCTTCTTCGCGAATGCCTGCGTATCGAGCGGGGAGATCGAACTCATGTCGATCACCAGCTTGCCCTTCGTGAGACCGGCGGCGACGCCGTCGTCGGCGAATAGCACGTTGGCGACGTCAGGCGTGTCCGGCACCATGATGATGACGATGTCGGCGGCTTGCGCGACAGCGGTCGAATCGGCGACCACGGTGGTCGTTTTGCCCAGATCTTCCGGCACCGGGTACGCGCCGTTCACGAACAGCGAATGACCGCCCTTGATGAGGTTGCGCGCCATGTGCGCGCCCATGATGCCGAGGCCGATGAAACCGATCTTTGCCATGTGTCTGAATCTCCAGTGTTGTTGGGGCGCCCGAGGGACTTCCTTCCGGGCGCGACGCGCCTGATCGTTCGATCAGACAGCGGCGTGGGCCGCGCCGCGCGCCTGCCCGGCCATGCTGCGCAACCAGCCGAGGCCGGCCGTCGTGGTGGTGCGCGGCTTGTACTCGCAACCGACGTAGCCGTCGTAGCCGAGCGAATCGAGCAGATCGAACAGGAACGGGTAGTTGATTTCGCCGGTGCCCGGTTCGTTGCGCCCCGGGTTGTCGGCGAGCTGGATGTGCGCGATGCGCGCCAGGTTCTTCGTGATCGTCGCCGCGAGTTCGCCTTCCATCCGTTGCATGTGATAGATGTCGTATTGCAGGAACAGATTGTCCGAAGCCACGGCGTGGATCACATCGAGGCCTTCGGCCGAACGGTTCAACGCGAAGCCGGGGATGTCGTAGGAATTGCACGGCTCGACCAGCAGCCTGATGCCGGCCTTCTTCAATTCACCCGCGGCAAAGCGCAGGTTCTCGACGATGGTCGAGCGCGCCTTGTCCGCATCCACGCCGGCGCTCGGAATGCCGACGAGGCAGTTCAGTCGCGGCACCTTCAAGGCTCGTGCGTATTCGATCGCGCGGCCGACGCCTTCCTGGAACTCGCTCACGCGATCCGGCAGACACGCAATGCCGCGTTCGCCGGCTTCCCAGTTGCCCGCGGGCAGGTTGTGCAAGACGAGTTTCAGGCTGTTCTGCTGTAGACGTTCGCTCAGCTCAGCGATCTGATACGGATAGGGGAACAGGAATTCGACGGCGTCAAAGCCCGCGTCCGCGGCGGCCGCGAAGCGGTCGAGGAACGGGACTTCGTTGAAGAGCATGGTTAGATTCGCTGCGAATTTCGGCATGATGCGGGGTCTCGCTGGTCGGTCAGTGGAATGACTTCGTGAGGCGCTTTCACAGCGTCGGGTCGCTACGCTGCGAAAGCCCTCATGTGATGCAAAGTCGGGAAACTCAGTCGGCGATGCTGATCGCGGTCGGTGCGTCCTCGCGCGTCGCGGCCAGTTCCTCGAACTCGTTGATCGCGTCGATCTCGGTGCCCATCGAAATGTTGGTCACGCGTTCCAGAATCACTTCGACGATCACCGGCACGTTGAACTCGGAGAGCATCGCCTGGGCCCTTTGCAAGGCAGGCTTCAGTTCTTCAGGCTTGAACACGCGGATCGCCTTGCAACCCAGGCCTTCGGCCACCGCGACGTGGTCCACGCCGTAGCCGTTGGTCTCCGGCGAATTGATGTTCTCGAAACCGAGCTGCACGCAGAAATCCATGTCGAACGCGCGCTGCGCCTGGCGGATCAGGCCGAGGTAGGAGTTGTTCACCACCACGTGTACATAGGGCAGATTGAATTGCGCGCCGGCGGCCAGTTCCTCGATCATGAACTGGAAGTCGTAGTCGCCCGAGAGCGCGACGATCGGACGTTGCGGGTCCGCCGCGCGCACGCCGAGCGCGGCCGGAATCGTCCAGCCGAGCGGGCCGGCCTGGCCGCAGTTGATCCAGTTGCGCGCCTTGTAGACGTGCAGGAATTGCGCGCCCGCAATCTGCGACAATCCGATCGTGCTCACGTAGCAGGTGTCGCGGCCGAACACCTGGTTCATCTCTTCGTACACGCGCTGCGGTTTCATCGGCACGTTGTCGAAGTGTGTCTTGCGATGCATCGTGCGCTTGCGTTGCTGGCAATCGGCAACCCACGCGCCGCGGTCCTTCAGTTTGCCGGCCGCCTTCCATTCCTTCGCGACTTCGACGAACAGTTCGAGCGCGGCCTTCGCGTCCGACACGATGCCGAGGTCCGGGCCGAATACGCGCCCGATCTGCGTCGGCTCGATGTCCACGTGCACGAACTTGCGGCCTTTCGTATAGACCTCGATGCTGCCGGTGTGACGATTCGCCCAGCGGTTGCCGATGCCGAGCACGAAGTCGGAGGCGAGCATGGTCGCGTTGCCGTAGCGGTGCGAGGTTTGCAGGCCGACCATGCCGGCCATCAGCGGATGATCGTCGGGTATCGCGCCCCACGACATCAGCGTGGGGATCACCGGCACGCCGATGGTTTCGGCGAACTTGACCAGCAGATCCTCGGCGGCCGCGTTCAGCACGCCGCCGCCCGAGACGATCAGCGGCTTGTCCGAGTCGTTCAGCAAGGTGAGGGCGGCTTCGATCTGCTTGCGCGTCGCCTTGGGCTTGTAGACGGGCAGCGGCTCGTAGGTGTCGATGTCGAATTCGATTTCGGCGAGCTGCACGTCGATCGGCAGATCGACCAGCACCGGGCCGGGACGGCCCGAGCGCATCAGGTGAAACGCCTGCTGGAACACGCGCGGCACCAGCGCCGGCTCGCGCACGGTGACGGCCCATTTGGTGACGGGCTTGGCGATCGATTCGATGTCGACGGCCTGAAAATCTTCCTTGTACAGACGCGCGCGCGGCGCCTGGCCGGTGATGGCCAGGATAGGAATGGAGTCGGCCTGAGCGGAGTACAAACCGGTGATCATGTCGGTGCCGGCGGGGCCCGACGTGCCGATGCACACGCCGATGTTGCCGGGCTGGGCGCGCGTATAGCCCTCGGCCATGTGCGACGCGCCTTCGACGTGACGCGCCAGCACGTGGCTGATATTGCCTGCCTTGCGCATGGCCGAGTAGAACGGGTTGATCGCAGCGCCCGGAACGCCGAATGCGGTGTCGATGCCTTCTTTTTCGAGCACCAGCACGGCTGCGTCGACGGCTCTCATCTTGGCCATGAATGTCTCCTGAATGTCTGTGGTCTGTGGCGGGCGCAATCCGCGGATGAAGCTGCAACGAATTTGCGAATCAAGCGTTGTCGAATGCACTTTAGGCCTGACCTAAAGGTTTGATAAGATCAGTTCGGGTCGCTTATTTCGAAACAAAAAGTATGGAATGGCGCGAGGCCGGCAGGAGACAGACATGGACCGCTTCAAGCAGATCGAAACCTTCGTGCGCGTGGCGGATGCGGGTAGCCTGGCCGCCGCCGCGCTGGAAGAGGGCGTGTCGCCGGTGATTCTCGGCCGCCGGATCGATGCGCTGGAAAAGCGCCTCGGCGTGAAGCTGATGTACCGCTCGACGCGCCGTCTGGTGGTCAGCGAGGAAGGCGCCGCGTTTCTGGAGCGCTGCCGCGGCCTTCTCACCGAATGGGACCAGGCGGAAAACGAGTTGAGCGCCGGACGGCGCGCGGTGAACGGCCATCTGATCGTGTCGGCGCCGGCCGCGTTCGGGCGCAAGCACGTCGCGCCGCTCGCCCCGGCCTTTATCGCCGACAAGCCGGAATTGCAGGTGTCGTTCAATCTGACCGACCGCGTCGTGGATCTGGTGCGCGAGGGCTACGACCTGTCGATCCGGATCGGCGGGGCGGTGGATCCGAACTTCGTCGCGGTGAAGCTGGCGTCGAACCGGCGCGTGGTGTGCGGCACGCCGGAATATTTCCGCCAGCACGGCAAGCCGAAAACGCTCGAGGATCTGCCGCGCCACAATTGCCTCGCCTTCAATCTGCAAGGGGGACAGAACCGCGGCTGGTATTTTCGCCGCAACGGCAAGCTGGTGACCGTGCGGGTAGGCGGCTCGCTCGACTGCAACGACGGCGAGCTGCTGCATCGCTGGGTCTCGGAAGGGCTCGGGCTCGGCTGGCGCTCGACATGGGAGATCCAGCAGCAACTCGCGCGCGGCGAACTGGAAACCGTGCTGGACGAATTCGCGCTGCCCGACTACGACATCCTCGCGGTGTATCCGCAGCAGCGTTACGTGCCGGCGAGGGTGCGCTATTTCATCGATTATCTGAAAGAGGTGTACGCGAGCGAGGATTACTGGAACCGTCCGGCCTATTGACGGATGGCTCCAGCCTCGGGTTTGCGGCGCTAAACCGTTGAAAACACACCTGATTCGCGCGCCGCAATAACGGGATATCTTGCAGCCCGGCCCCATTCGGGTTACACTCTTCGGCTTCTCACTTGCCACACCGGTTCCGACGCCCGGGTGGCTTTAATCCACAAGTCCACAGGAGTGTGTATGCGTCATTATGAAATCGTCTTTATCGTGCACCCCGATCAGAGCGAGCAAGTGCCCGCCATGATCGAGCGCTACAAGACCACGATCACCTCGCACGGTGGCCAGATCCACCGTATCGAAGACTGGGGCCGTCGCCAACTGGCCTACATGATCGAGAAACTCGCGAAGGCTCACTACGTCTGCATGAACATCGAATGCGACCAAACCACGCTCGACGAGCTGGAGCACGCATTCAAGTTCAACGACGCCGTTCTGCGTCACCTGATCGTCAAGATGAAGAAGGCCGAAACCGGCCCGTCGCCGATGATGAAGGAAGTGCAGCGCGAAGAAGCCAAGAAGTCGGCTGCCACGCAACCGTCCGAAGCGCAGGCTTAAGACACACTATTTAAGCTACCAGAACAAGCGTCGCTCTCGTCAAAGGGCTCATGAACCGGCTGCAACTCACGGCCAGCGTCGTCGAACGCGAACCGGTGCGGTACACCCCCGCCGGCGTTCCGATTGCAGGCTGCACGTTGCACCACCGCGCGGAAGTCGTCGAAGCCGGCATCACCCGGCAAGTCGAACTGACCATGCAGGCGGTAGCCGCGGGTGAGGCGAGCGGTAAGCTGGAAAGCTGCCAGATGGGCGTGGAAACGCTCTTCACAGGCTTTCTGGCGAAAAAGCACCGCAACGCAAGAACTCTGGTATTTCACATCACAGCATTGCAGGACATTGGAAAGGACTGAACATGGCCCGCCCGACTGGTAAGAAATTCGACAAACGTCGTCAGCAACAAAATCCGCTCTTCAAGCGCAAGAAGTTCTGCCGTTTCACGGCAGCCGGTGTCGATCACATCGACTACAAGGACCTCGAAACGCTGAAGGACTTCATCGGCGAAAACGGCAAGATCACGCCGGCGCGTCTCACGGGTACGAAGTCGCACTATCAACGCCAGCTGGACACGGCAATCAAGCGCGCACGTTTTCTCGCGCTGGTGCCGTACACCGACCAGCACAAGGCCTAACCCGACGACGCGATAAGGAGCATCCGCATGCAAATCATTCTTCTGGAAAAAGTCGTCAATCTGGGCAACCTGGGCGATATCGTGAAGGTCAAGGACGGTTACGCACGTAACTTCCTGATCCCGAACAAGCAAGCTCGCCGTGCAACGAAGGAAGCTTTGGCCGAATTCGAAGTGCGCCGCGCCGAACTCGAAAAGACCGCCGCTGAAAAGCTGGCTGCCGCTCAGGCTCAAGGCGAAAAGCTGGCAGGCTCGACGATCCAGATCGGCCAGAAAGCCGGCGTGGACGGCCGTCTGTTCGGCTCGGTGACGAACGCGGACATCGCCGAGGCGCTCGGCAAGCAAGGCTTCGCGGTGGAAAAGGCGCAAGTGCGTCTGCCGGAAGGCCCGCTGAAGATGGTCGGCGACCATCCGGTCCAGATCTCGCTGCACACCGACGTTGTCGTCGATGTGACGGTGTCGGTTCTGGGCGAGCACGTCTAAGCATCGTCTGACATCTGCCAGGACGTTGTGCTGGCAAATGGGATAGGAGGCAGGGGCCGGGTGACCGGCCCCTGCCTTTTTTATGCCCGTTTTCGATGTCTCGAAGTATCGGTTTTTAGATTTCCCTCGGCACGCATTTACCCGATAATTCCTCTCCATGAACGCACCGTCCAAAGATCCCCAACTCGAGTCGCTGAAAGTCCCGCCGCATTCGATCGAGGCCGAGCAATCGGTGCTGGGCGGCCTGCTGCTCGACAACGCGGCTTGGGACCGCATCGCCGATTTCTTGTCGCAGAGTGATTTTTACCGCTACGACCACCGCCTCATTTTCGAGCACATCGGCAAGCTGATCGCAGCGACGCGGCCGGCCGACGTGATTACCGTCTATGAAGCGCTCGGCACCGCGGGTAAAGCCGAGGAGGTCGGCGGTCTCGCGTACCTGAACGCGTTGGCGCAGAACACGCCGAGCGCGGCCAATATTCGCCGTTACGCGGAAATCGTGCGCGATCGCGCCGTGCTGCGCCGGCTCGTATCGGTGGCCGACGAAATCTCGGCCGACGCATTCAACCCCCAGGGTAAGGAAGTCCGGCAATTGCTGGACGAGGCCGAATCGAAGGTGTTTTCGATCGCCGAGGACGGCGCGCGCGGCACGCAGGGTTTCCTCGAAATCGGGCCGCTGCTGACGCAGGTGGTCGAGCGGATCGACACGCTCTATCACACCGCCAATCCGAGCGACGTGACCGGCACGCCAACCGGCTTCGTCGACCTGGACCGCATGACCTCGGGCATGCACGGCGGTGAGCTGATCATCGTCGCGGGTCGTCCGTCGATGGGTAAAACGGCGTTTTCGATGAATATCGGCGAATACGTGGCGGTCGAATACGGCTTGCCGGTCGCGGTGTTCTCGATGGAAATGCCGGGCTCGCAACTCACCATGCGGATGCTGGGTTCGGTCGGCCGGCTGGATCAGCACCGCATGCGAACCGGGCGCCTGACCGACGAGGATTGGCCGAAGCTCACGCACGCCGTGCAGAAAATGAGCGAGGCGCAGATTTTCATCGACGAAACCGGCGGCCTGAACCCGATGGAACTGCGTTCGCGCGCGCGCCGGCTGTCGCGCCAATGCGGCAAACTCGGCCTGATCATCATCGACTATTTGCAACTGATGAGCGGCTCTTCGACCGGCGAAAACCGCGCGACCGAGATTTCCGAAATCTCGCGTTCGCTCAAGAGTCTCGCCAAGGAACTCGACGTGCCCGTGATCGCACTGTCGCAGCTCAACCGCGGTCTCGAGCAGCGCCCGAACAAGCGGCCGATCATGTCGGACCTGCGCGAATCCGGCGCTATCGAGCAGGACGCGGACGTGATCCTGTTCATTTACCGGGACGAGGTTTACAACCCCGACAGTCCCGACAAAGGCACGGCCGAGATCATCATCGGCAAGCAGCGGAACGGTCCGATCGGTCCGGTGCGCCTCACGTTCCACGGCCAATATACGAAGTTCGATAACTTTGCGGGTGCGCAAAATTTCTACGGCGAGTGACGCCCAGGAAGTAAAGCGACAACTCACGCGCCTGTTGTAACGGCGCTTTCACAAGTGCGGCATCCACCCCGGAACGGTACAATATGGCGGTTTTATGTCAGCCATTACGTGACCAATTTCCGGGATCCCAATGTTCGGTCGATTCATGCCCACCGAGGGCAAGTTCTTTGAAATTTTCAATGCGCACGCAAAGTGCATCGTCTCGGCGAGCCACGAACTCGAGCTGCTGATCGACAATCTGCAAGACGCCGAAACCCATAAGCAAAACGTGCAGAAAGCCGAGAAGGCTGCCGACAAGCTCACGCACGAAACCATCGACCTGCTGCACAAGACCTTCATCACGCCGCTCGACCGCGACGAGATCCACAAGCTGATCACCACGATGGACGACATCCTCGATCTGATGGAGGACGTCGCCACCGCCATTTCGCTGTACGACGTGCAGGCGGTGACCTCGGAAGCGAGCCAGCTGGCGCACATTTGCACGGCGACCTCCGAGCGCGTGCAGTTCGCCGTCAGCCTGCTGTCGGACATGAAGCAGGCGAGCCAGATCCTGAAGGCGTGCGAGGAAATCGACCGTCTGGAATCGGAAGCCGACCGCGTGCTGCGCTCGGCCATGTCGAAACTCTTCCGCGAAGAAGACAACGTCAAGACCCTGATCAAGCTGAAAGCGATTTACGAATTGCTCGAAACGATCACGGACAAGTGTGAGGACGTAGCGAACATCATCGAAGGCATCGTGCTGGAAAACGCATAATGCAATCGATACAACTCGCTATCTGGGTCGTCGCCGGCCTGGTCGCCGTCGCACTGATTTTCGACTTCATGAACGGCTTTCACGACGCGGCGAATTCGATCGCCACGGTCGTCTCCACCGGCGTGCTGAAGCCGCAGCAGGCGGTGGCCTTCGCGGCGGCATTCAACGTCGTCGCGTATTTCGTGTTCCATCTCAAAGTGGCGGCGACCGTCGGCAAGGGCACGATCGATCCGAATATCGTCGACCATTACGTGATTTTCGGCGCGCTGGTCGGCGCGATCGGCTGGAACGTCATCACCTGGCATTACGGCATTCCGTCGAGTTCCTCGCATGCGCTGATCGGCGGGCTGGTGGGCGCGGCGCTCGCCAAGTCGGGCTGGGACTCGCTCAATTTCGACGGCCTGATGAAGACGGTGACTTTCATCTTTATCTCGCCGCTGCTCGGTTTCGTGCTGGGATCGTTCTTCATGCTGGCGGTGTCGTGGCTGTATTTCCGCACGCCGCCGAGCAAGGTCGACCGGCGTTTCAGGCGTCTGCAACTGCTGTCCGCGGGCTTATACAGCCTCGGCCACGGCGGCAACGACGCGCAGAAAACCATCGGCATCATCTGGATGCTGCTGATTGCAACCGGCTATGCGTCGTCGATCGCGGAAGCGCCGCCGCTATGGGTGATCGGCGGCTGTTATCTGTCGATGGGCCTCGGCACGCTGTTCGGCGGCTGGCGGATCGTCCGCACAATGGGCCAGAAGATCACCAAGCTCAAGCCGGTCGGCGGGTTTTGCGCGGAGGCGGGTGGGGCGATCACGCTGTTTACCGCCTCGGCACTCGGCATTCCGGTGTCCACCACGCATACGATCACCGGCGCGATCGTCGGTGTCGGCGCCACGCAGAAGCTGAGCGCGGTGCGTTGGGGCGTGGCCGGCAACATCGTCTGGGCGTGGATCTTGACGATTCCGGCTTCCGCTGCCCTTGCCGCAGCCGGCTGGTGGCTCGGCCACCACTTTCTGTAAGCGCGGGGCGGTCTCGCCGCCTTCCGCGCAATTCACATACAGCGCTTTGAAGCGCGCCGTTCAGATCAGCGGCGCGCTGGCTCCGTCCATCGGGACGATCGCGCCTGTCACATAGCTCGCGCGGCGGCTCGCCAGAAACAGCGCGACGTCGGCGATTTCTTCCGGCTTCGCAAAGCGTCCGAGCGGCACTTTCGCCTGGCCGCGCGCGAGCGCCTCCGTGTTCTCGATGCCCTGCTGCGTCGCCTCCAGGTTGACCGCTTCCTCGACGCGTTCGGTCAGCGTGGAGCCGGGGTTGATCGCGTTGATGCGGATGCCGTAGCGCGCGTAATAGTGAGCGAGGCCGACAGTCGCGAGCATCAGCGCGGCATTCGCGGCGCCGCCGGCGATATGGATATCGCTGGGAACCTTGCCGCCCATGCCGATGATGTTGACGATCGTGCCGGGCGCCGCGCCGCTGCCGGTTTTCACGCGCTCGGCCATGCGGCGCAACACTTCCTGCTGCGGATAGATGTAGGGGAAATACTTCGCTTCCATGGTGGCGCGGAACGCGTCGGCGTCGAGCGTTTCCGGGTCATAGCGGCGGGCGGCGCCCGCGCTGTTGATCAGTACGTCGATCGGGCCAACCGCGGCGCTGACTTCCTCGACGATATCGGCGGCGCTGTGCGGCTCGTGCAGATCGGCGCGGGTGCGGTGCACGTGCAGACCCTCCTGTTTCAACTGCTCGTAAGCGCGCGCCAGATTGGCGGGGTCGCGCGAGACGATCGCGACTCTGGCGCCCTCCAGCGCGAATGCACGGGCGCAGGCAAGCCCGATTCCCTTGCTGCCGCCCGTGATCAACACCACCTTGTCTTTGAGCCCGAGGTCCATTGTTACCACCCGCTGTCGGAAGAAATATCGGTGACGATAGCAGATCGGCGCGCGGGGCGTGATGCGTTGGCTCGTGGTGCGGCGCGCTGTGCATGGTGCTCGGCTCTCCTCCGATTGCGGGACGCACAGCCGAACTGAGCAGCCCCTTAGAAGTTGCCGTTAGCGAAACGGGCGATGGGGTCGTCGTTGGTTTGCGAAGGAGCGGGGGTGCCGCGCGAGGCCGTCGAGGCGCGCATGATCTGTACGTCGCCGCCATCGGCACCCGCTTGCTGGGCCTGGCGGGCGGCCACCGAAGCGGGCGGCGGCGGTTCGAACGCATCGGCGGCGGCGTCGATCGGGTCAGGCGTCCGGCTGCCCGATGTCTGCTGGCCAGTGCTTGCGGTGGTCGCCGATTGAGTCGCGGAGCCCCCGGCGGCGTCGTAGACACCGGCTTGAGCCGCGGGAACAGCCGCCGGGGATACCGCGCCTGCCGCTCGCGCCTGGATCTGCGCGGCGCTCATGCCGGGCGGCGGCGGTTCGAACGCGTCAGCTTGCGGCGCTGGCGCTGCTGTCACGACTGCGGCGGCCGATTGAGCGCCCGCGCTCGATGGAGCACGAGACGCCGTCGCGATGCGGCTCGCCTGTTGCGGCGCGGTGGCGCCGGCCGCGTAAGCCGGTGAAGTCTGCGTTGCCTTCGCCGGCGCGGCCGCCGGGCCCGTCGACGCCATCGACTCGCCCGGCACGACGCGCTCGGGCTGCGGCGCCGAGGCTTGATAGTTCGGCGTATCGAACGGGGTCGGTTTCGCGGCCGGCGCGGCCACGCGACGAATACCGTCGAAGCGCTTGGCCCAATACGGATTGGTCAGGTAATCGAGCCGCACGGTGCCGCCCGTCGACGGCGCATTGACGAAGCGCAGCTTGCCGACGTAGATGCCGACGTGCGAGTGCGCGCGCCCCGTCGTATTGAAGAAAATCAGGTCCCCCGGCGCGATTCCGTCCGGCTCGATCGATTCGCCGCGCCCGCTCATGTCGGCGGTGGTCCGCGGCAGATTCACCGATGCGGCGCGCGCGACCACGTAGCGAACCAGGCCGCTGCAATCGAAGCCGCTATCCGGCGTATTGCCGCCCCAACGGTAGGGGATGCCGACGAGACTCATCGCCTGGATCGAGATTTCCTCGCGGCCCACGCTGTGATCGACGAAATTCGGAAAGCCCGGGGGCGGCGCGCGGTAAGCGCCATTCGCGACCGCCACCGACGAACCCGACCCGCGCGACGTCTTCTGCGGCGCGCCGGCACAGGCGGCGAGCAGCACAACGGTCAGCAGCGAAAAGGCGAGTCGGCGCATGAGGACGACCGAGCGGTAAACGCTCGTTTAATGGCAAACGATGTCGGGATGGTAGCCCGCACTGCATGGCTGCGGCAAGAATTCCTGATAAATTACTTGAAGTTCGTGCGCTAAGTGTGGCCAGAACCGAACGCGCGGCGCATGAAAAAGCCGCGTCCGGAATGCTCCGGACGCGGCTTGGATGTCACGCCAATGCGCTGAAACTTAAAGAATTTCCGACGCGTAGTCGGCGAGACGGGAGCGTTCGCCGCGCGCCAGCGTCACGTGGCCGCTGTGCGCCCAGCCCTTGAAGCGGTCGACCACATAGGTCAACCCCGAACTGCCTTCCGTCAGGTAAGGCGTGTCGATCTGCGCGATATTGCCGAGACAGATGATCTTGGTGCCCGGACCCGCGCGCGTGACCAGCGTCTTCATCTGCTTCGGCGTCAGGTTCTGCGCCTCGTCGATGATCAGATACTTGTCCACGAACGTGCGGCCGCGCATGAAGTTCATGCTCTTGACCTTCAGGCGCGAGCGGATCAGTTCCTGAGTCGCGGCGCGGCCCCATTCGCCGGCGGCATCGTCGGTTTTCTGCAGGACTTCGAGGTTGTCGTCGAATGCGCCCATCCACGGCTGCATCTTTTCCTCTTCCGTACCCGGCAGAAAGCCGATGTCTTCGCCGACCGGCACCGTCGCGCGCGTCACGATGATCTCGTTGTAGCGCTTGTCGTCGAGCACCTGCGCGAGACCGGCCGCGAGCGCGACCAGCGTCTTGCCGGTGCCCGCCTGACCCAGCAGCGTGACGAAGTCGATTTCCGGATTCATCAACAGGTTGAGTGCGAAGTTCTGCTCGCGGTTGCGCGCGGTGATGCCCCACACGTTGTTCTTATGATGACCGTAATCGCGCAGGGTCTGCAGCAGCGCCGTCTTGCCGTTCAGTTCGCGCACCAGCGCATGAAACGTCGGCTCGCCGTTCTGCGGTTCCAGATAAACGAACTCGTTGACCAGCATCGAGGCGCACAGCGGCCCCGTCACACGGTAATAGGTGGTGCCGGTTTTCGTGTCCTGCCAGCTCTCCATGCCCTTCGCGTGCCTGGTCCAGAAATCCTGCGGCAGCGCACGGATGCCGGAGTACAGCAGATCGCTGTCCTCGAGCACCTGGTCGTTGAAGTAATCCTCGGCGGGCAGGCCGAGCGCATGCGCCTTGATGCGCATGTTGATGTCTTTCGACACCAGCACGACCTGACGGTCCATCCGGTCGCGCTGCAACGCTCGCACGACGCCGAGAATCTGATTGTCGGCCTTGCCTTCCGGCAGGCCTTCGACCGGCTCGATGGCGGTGAGCTTGGTCTGGAAATACAGACGCCCGGACGCCTCGCGGCTGCCCAGACGCGCCAGCGAAATGCCGTCGGACATGTTGCCGGCGTTCGCCACCAGCGCGTCCAGCGTGCGGCTCACCTGGCGAGCGTTGCGCGCGACTTCCGACATGCCCTTTTTGTGGTTGTCGAGCTCTTCCAACGTCATCATCGGCAGATAGACGTCGTGCTCCTCGAAACGGAACAGGCAGCTTGGATCGTGCATCAGCACGTTCGTGTCGAGCACGAAGAGCTTCTGCATTTCGAGCGTGCCGGTGGCGGCGCCGCGCTTCTTGCCGGTGCCGCGCGTGCCTGGCGCCGTGACGGCGGGCGCGCTCGCGGCAGGCTGTTTCGCGCTCGGCGCGCGCGCGACGACCGGCTGTGCTTCGGCCGCGGGTGCAGCCGGCTCCGCCTGCGGACGAGCGGCGGGAACCGGTTGCAGCAACGCGGCCTTCTGCCGCGATTTCCGGCCGGGCGCCGGCGCGGCTTGCGCGGCTGCGGCGGACGAAGCAGGGGCAGCCGGCGACGCCGGCACGGGCCGCAAGGTGGTCGCGGCATTGGCGGCATGCGCCATCGGCGTGGCGACATTGGCGCGGCCGTAATCGGCCGGCTCCGCGTTGTCCCCGTCGCCAGCCTGTTTCTTCGCGGCGGAGCGCGCCGGCGTGGCGGCCTTGGCCTTGTATTCGTCAGGCGGCAGGAGATTGCCGAGCTTGCTGGGGGGGGTAGGCAAAGGCATGGTTTCCCTCGAAAAAGTCGGGTCACATATCGTGCGCCGCCTGTCGCATTCTGCCGGTGCGCGTGAGTGCGCACGCAGTTTGCGCCCGGAGGCGCGCATTCGGTCTAGAGATGCCGGTTCGCCTGGTCTTCGATCGGCTCCTTAACGGAAACGCGCGGCCGAGTGAACGAACGGCCGCGCGCAATTAAAAAAGCCGCCGCCCCGGCGTACGGGGCAAGCGGCTCGCCTACGGTCATCGCGTTGCGCCTCACGACTTCGACAAGACCACTGTCAAGTCCGGCACAGCCGCGGAAGGAATGGGGTGGACAGGCACTCATTGCGGCCCAATATAACGCGCCTCACAGCGCTTGTACAGCTTCCAGAATGTCGTCGACATGCCCTGGCACCTTCACGCCGCGCCACTCCTGGCGCAGCACGCCTTCAGCGTCGATCAGGAACGTCGAGCGCTCGATTCCCCGTACTTCCTTGCCATACATTTTCTTCATTTTGATGACGTTGAAGAGCGCGCACAGCGTTTCTTCAGGGTCCGAGATCAGCGGGAAGGGCAGTTCGAGCTTGGCCTTGAAGTTGTCATGCGAGCGCAGGCTGTCGCGCGACACGCCGAGAATTTCGGCGCCGGCCTTCTTGAACTTCGGATACAGATCGCGGAATTGCAGACCTTCGGTCGTGCAGCCCGGCGTGTTGTCCTTCGGATAAAAATACAGCACCACCTTCTTGCCCCGCAGCTTGGACAGCGTGATCTCGCCGCCGGTAGCGGGGGCGGTGAAGTCGGGGATGGGTTGGTCGACTGCGATGGGCACGAGGTTCTCCGGTTGTTATGGCCGGCGCCGAATGGATGATTGCTGGCGGCGTCGGCCTGGCATCGATGCTTGTGGGGGAAAGTGAACCGCGGCGCGGGCACGTTTTCGCGCGGCGCTCAGGGTCGTCGGAGCCGGCTGCTGGTCGGCCAGTCAGGAGGGCTGGACGATCAACTCGCCGGAGCGGCCTGGAATTTCGCCCCACGTGACAGGGTACGTGGGCAGCGTGCCGCGGTCTAGCGTGGCGTGGTAATCACCCATGGTCGCAAAGGTATGGCCTTGCGCGCGCCAGCCGTCCAGCAGCTGCTCGAAAATCGGGGCGAGCTTTTGCCCTTCGAGTTCCGCGTGCAGCGTGAACACCTGATCGTGCGGATTGTTCTCGGTATGCTTCAACATCCATGCGGCGACGTTGTGCTCGTCGACGCCGTCCACGCCGAGCACTTCGTCGAGCGTGGGCAGCGTGGTGGGCATCTGCACGTGTGCAAGCGTCTTGCCGCCCACCACCGGCAGATACGGCGAATGGCCGCGACCGTCGGACGCGTAGCGCATGCCCCAGGCGTCGATCTGTTCGAATGCGTGGCCGTTCATCTGCCAGCCGGCCGCGCCGTGCGTGACGGGCGGCGTGCCGAACACCTCGATGAAACGGTCGTGGCTTTTCTGCATTTGCGCCGCGGTCCACGCGCGGTCTTTCGAACGCACGTTGTCCTGCCAGTACACGTGATCCCACGTATGAATGCCGCATTCGAAGCCGGCTTCATGAATCGCGCGCATTTCCGCCGACGCCCGCGCGCCGATGTCGGGACCGGGCAGCAGCACGCCGTACATCAGTTGCCGGATGCCGTAGTGCTCGACCACCGAGGTGCGCGACACCTTCTTCAGAAAGCCCGGCCGCAACACGCGGCGCATCGCCCAACCGGTGTGATCGGGCCCGAGGCTGAAGAGGAACGTGGCGCGCGCCTTGAAGCGGTCGAAGATGCGCGCGAGATTCGGCACGCCTTCGCGAGTGCCGCGCAGCGTGTCGACGTCGATCTTCAGGACGATACGAGCCAAGGATCGGCCTTATTGCTGTTCGACGAGCGCGCGTGCTTCCGCGACGTGGCCGCGATACGCTTCGAAAATCTTGCGCAGCGCTTCGTCGAAGGTCGACTTGGGCGCCCAGTTGAGTTCCTGCATCGTGTTGTCGATCTTCGGCACGCGGTTCTGCACGTCCTGGTAGCCCGCGCCGTAGTACGCGCCCGACGATGTCTCGACCAGTTGCACTTTCTTCGCGGTCTCGGCGTACTCCGGGAATTCGGCGGCCAGCGTCAGCATCTTGTGCGCGAGCTCGCGCACGGAGAAGTTGTTGGTCGGGTTGCCGATGTTGTAGATCTTGCCCGTCGCCACCCGGTTCTTGTTCTCGATGATCTTCATCAGCGCGCCGATGCCGTCGTCGATATCCGTGAACGCGCGCTTTTGCGCGCCGCCGTCCACGAGACTGATGTTCTCGCCGCGCACGATATGGCCGAGGAACTGCGTGACCACGCGCGAGCTGCCTTCCTTCGGCGTGTAGATCGAGTCGAGTCCCGGGCCGATCCAGTTGAACGGACGGAACAGCGTGAAGTTGAGGCCCTCCATGCCGTAACCCCAGATCACGCGGTCCATCAACTGCTTCGAGCACGCGTAGATCCAGCGCGGCTTGTTGATCGGGCCATACGACAGTTGCGATTCTTCGGGATCGAACTGCTCGTCCGCGCACATGCCGTAGACCTCGGACGTGGACGGAAACACGAGGTGCTTGCCGTACTTGACGGCCGAACGCACGATCGGCAGGTTCGCCTCGAAATCGAGCTCGAACACGCGCAGCGGCTGCTTCACGTAGGTGGCGGGCGTGGCGATCGCGACCAGCGGCAGGATCACATCGCACTTCTTGATGTGATACTCGACCCACTCCTTGTTGATCGTGATGTCGCCTTCGAAGAAGTGCATCCGCTCATGATTGAGGAGGTCGCCCAGACGCTCGGTTTGCATGTCCATCCCGAAGACTTCCCAATCGGTGGTTTCGAGAATGCGTTTGGACAGGTGATGGCCGATGAAGCCGTTCACACCCAGAATCAGGACTTTTTTGGCGAAACCTTCGGTTTTCATGAGTGACGGGGAGTTTGGATGAGCTGGGCGAATTCGGCCGGCGTGAGAACGGTTTCGTGGCCGTCGTGCTGGTGCCGCAATTCGTGGATGGCGATTGCGCGACCGTCGCCGCATATCGCGAAAACGGCATTATCGCTTACGTGCAGGCCAGGGGGCAAATCCGAGCGGAGCGCGCCCGGCACGGCCAGACGCGCGCGAGCGACGATGAAACGCCGCCCGCCGAGGTCGGTGAAAGCGCCGGGATAGGGCGGCGCGACCGCGCGGATCAGGTTGTAGACCTGCTGCGCGGGCTGCGTCCAGTCGATGCGGCCGTCTTCCGGCTTGCGTCCGCCGTAATAACTGCCTTGCGACAGATCGTTCGGCAGATGCGGCGCTTCCCCCGCCAGCAGCGCCGGCAGTACACGCCACAGCGTTTGCTCGGCGGCGACCGTGACCTTGTCGAATACTTGCGCGGCGGTGTCGTCGGGCAGGATCGGCACGGGCGTTTGCGCAATGATCGCGCCGGCGTCGGGCTTCGCGGCCATTTCATGCAGCGTCGCGCCGGTCTCGGTTTCACCGTGGATCACCGCCCAGTTGGTCGGCACGCGGCCGCGGTATTTCGGCAACAGCGAGCCGTGCATGTTGTAGGCGCCGCGCGCGGCGAGCGCGAGCAGGTCGACCGGCAACATGTGGCGATAGTAGAACGAGAAGATGAAGTCCGGCCGCGCGGCGCTCACCGCGGCGCGCAGTTCCGGGCTCTTCGGATCCGCCGGCGTCACGACCGGAATGCCGTGCTCGGCCGCCACCGTTGCGACGCTGCCGAACCAGATGTTTTCGCTCGGGCTGTCTTCGTGCGTGACGACCAGCGCCACTTCGACGCCGCGCGCGAGCAGCACCTGCAGGCAGCGCACGCCGACGTTGTGATACGCGAATACGACGGCGCGCGGTTTCATGGATTGGGTCCCTGATTGACTGGCGCCGATTGCACGGCCTGCACGACCGTTTGACGCGGCGCCTCGCTCACGGCGGCGCCGTCGCGCTGCTCGAGAATGGTCTGCACCAGATAGCGCGGACGCGCGCGCACCTGCTGATAGATCCGGCCGATGTATTCGCCGAGCAGCCCCAGCGCGAAGATGATCACGCCGAGCAGGAAGAAGGTGATGGCGAACAGCGTGAACACACCTTGCACTTCCGCGCCGATGATGAAGCGGCGAATCAGCAGCAGCACGAAGAGCGCCGCGGACCCGAGCGACAGGATCACGCCGATGAACGACAGCCACTGCAGCGGCACCACCGAAAAGCCGGTGACGAGGTCGAAATTCAGGCGGATCAGCGAATACAGCGAGTACTTCGATTCGCCGGCGAAACGCTCTTCGTGCGCGACTTCGATTTCCACCGGATTCTGCGCGAAGGTATACGCGAGCGCCGGAATGAACGTGTTGATCTCGCCGCAGCGATTGATCGTGTCGATGATGTGACGGCTGTACGCGCGCAGCATGCAGCCCTGGTCGGTCATCTTGATGCGCGTGATGCGCTCGCGCAGGCGGTTCATCGCGCGCGAGGCCTTGCGGCGCCACAAACTGTCCTGGCGTTGCAGGCGAATCGTGCCGACGTAGTCGAAGCCTTCGCGCATCTTGTTGACCAGCTTGCCGATTTCCTCGGGCGGGTTTTGCAAGTCGGCGTCGAGCGTGATGACGATCTCGCCGCGCGACTGCTCGAAGCCCGCCAGAATCGCCATGTGCTGACCGTAGTTGCCGTTCAGCAGGATCACGCGGCTCGTGTCGGGCCGCGCGCGGAACTGCTCGGCGAGGAGAGCAGCGGATTTGTCGCGGCTGCCGTCGTTGATGAAGATCACTTCATACGACGTGCCGAGCGCATCGAGCGCCGGGTAGAGGCGCGCGAATAGCGCGGCCAGCCCGGCTTCCTCGTTGTACACCGGAATGATGATCGACACTTCCGGCGTGACGGCGCGTTGTTCCGTATAAATCATTTCCGCTTATTTTCCGTATTGTTCGCAAATTTCATTGACCGCGCGGCAGACCCGCGCCACGTCGCCTTCGTTCATCAGCGTGAAGAGCGGCAGCGTGACGTTGGTCGCGCCGAAGCGCTCCGCGTGCGGGAACATCCCTTCCTTGAAGCCGCGCGCCCGGTACAGCGAGAACAGGTGGATCGCCGGATAGTGCACGCCCGAGCCGATGCCGCGCTCCTTCAACTGTCCCATGAAACCGGCGCGGTCGATCGAGAGTTGGTCGAGCGGCAGCGTGATCTGGAACATGTGCCAGTTGCTGTTCTCGAAGTCCGCGAACGGCAGGCCGACGCCGAGCTTGACCGCCGCGCCGCCTTCGAACCCGGCGAAATACGCGCGGACGAGTTTGCGGCGCTGCGCGAGAAAGCGCTCCAGATGCGGCAACTGCCCGAGGCCGACGCGCGCGGCGACGTCGGTCAGGTTGTACTTGCCGCCCAGCACGTCGCAATCCATGCCGTCGAAGCCGGTGCGGGTGATGCCTTGCAGACGGTACTTTTGCGCGAGGACCGCTTCTTCCTCGTTGTTCAGCACGAGCGCGCCGCCTTCGATGGTGGTCAGGTTCTTGTTCGCGTGAAAGCTGAACGAGACCATGTCGCCGAGCTTGCCGATGCGCTCGCCTTTCCACGTCGAGCCGAATGCCTGGGCCGCGTCCTCGACCACGCGCAGCTTGTGGGCGCGCGCGATGCCGTAGAGGCGGTCCATGTCGACCGGCAGGCCCGACAGATACACCGGAATGATCGCCTTGGTGCGCGGCGTGATGGCCTTTTCCAGCAGATCGAGGTCGATGTTGCGCGTGATCGGATCGATGTCGGCGAACACCGGCGTCGCGCCGGTTTCGTAGATCACGTTGCTGGTCGAGACCCACGAGGCGGGCGTGGTGATGACTTCGTCGCCTTCGCCCACGCCGGCGATGCGCAGCCCGATTTCGAGCGTCGCCGTGCCCGAGTTGAACGTGCGCACCGGACGGCCGCCGCAAAATTCGGAAAGCGCCGCCTCGAACTTCTGATTCTGCGGACCGGTGGTGATCCAGCCGGAGCGGAGCACGTCGGCGACGCCCTGGATCGTTTCTTCATCGATCTCGGGTTTGACGAACGGCAGGAACGGGAGTGTTGACTGGGTCATGAATGCATGGCTCGATGAAAGGGCGCAGCCTGAAAACGCGAAAAGCACGACTGCGCAAATCCAGGGTGGCGGCTAAAAAGGGCGGTAACCGCACAGCATAACGCGGTCAACCTTACATTTTTCTTGGCCGGCGTGACGCCCGGCTTACGGTATTTTGTGCCACGCATTCCCGCCACGGCAGCGCCGCGAGTT
Organism: Paraburkholderia sp. DD10; assembly: GCF_049177125.1. NCBI lineage: Bacteria > Pseudomonadati > Pseudomonadota > Betaproteobacteria > Burkholderiales > Burkholderiaceae > Paraburkholderia > Paraburkholderia sp. DD10. The sequence continues at coordinate 886,799 of NZ_CP185393.1, forward strand.
CGCGGAGCCCGGCCGGGCCGCGTTGCCGGCAACCTAGCTGCGCGCCAGCACCACCACACCGATCAGAATGATGCCGATGCCCACCAGCTTTTGCACCGACATCACCTCGCCGAACAGATACCACGCCGCGAACGCGTTGACGACGTAGCCGAGCGACAGCATCGGATAGGCGATCGACACGTCCACCCGCGACAGTCCCACCACCCAGACGACCACGCTGATCACATAGCAGGCGAGCCCGCCGATGATCGGCGGCTGGGTCGCGAGACGAAAGGCGATGGGCAGGATGTTCGCACGGCTGAATTCGAAGTGTCCAACGGCATTGGTTCCGGCTTTGAGCAGCAATTGCGCGCCGGCGTTCAACGTCACGCCGGCAAGGATGCAAAAGAGGGAAATCGGGTTCATCGAACGGTCTGATCCTGATATGGGGTCATTGTTGCGGTTTTTCCACCGGCGCCGCGGCATTCGGCGCCGGGGTGGGCGCCGCTCCAGCGGACGCCGCCGGCGGCTTCGCCACCACCACCCGGCGCGAATCGCGGGCGATCACCTGCATCGGCAGGCCTTGCTTCAGAAGCCGGTCGTAGATCGGCGGCGGGATCAGCGCGAGCGCGTAGCGCTCGGCCTTCCAGCGCTCGATCCAGGCGTCGATCGACGGCAGCCACTTGTGCGGCTCGACGGATATCCCGAACGCCAGTTCGTCGGGATGCTCGACCATGATCGTGGTGTGCCCGATGTAGAACGGCAACGTGTGATCGAGCACGCCGACCGAATAGAACGGCGTATCCGCCGGCAACTTCGCCATCTCGGCCTTGATCGCGGGCGCGAGCTGCGCGCCGGAACTCAGCCGGCCGAACACGTCGTGACCGGTGCCGGCGATCGTGCCGAGCAACAGCCACGCCGTGGCGAAGGTCACGATCGTGCCAAGGCTGCCGGCCCGGCTGCGGCGGTTCAGCCACAGCGCGGCGAGCGTCAGCACGAACGCGACGGCGAGCGCCGCCAGCACCCAGCCGCGGTATTCGGCGTACAGCTCGGCCGGATTGCGCTCGCTGCCGAAGCGCGACAAAAACAGCGCGGCAAACGCGGCCGCCACAAGAAAGAGCGCATAGCCGGCCAGATGGCGGCGCAACTGGTCACGCGTGACGAGCGGCAGATACATGCCGATCACCAGCGCGATCGGCGGGGCGATCGGCAGCGTGTAGGACAGCAGTTTGGAATGCGACGCGCTGAAGAACAGGAAGATGAACGCTGTCCACACCAGCATCATCGTCACCGGGGCGAAGCCGTTCGGCTGGCGCGGCAGGCGCCATGCGTGGCGCACGCTCTGCACCGTGATCGAAAGCCACGGCAGAAAGCCCACCAGCAGCACCGGCACGAAGTAGTAGAAGGCTCCGGGGCGGTTCTGTTCGGGCGTCAGGTAGCGCCTGAACTGCTGAACGATGAAAAAGAAGTTGAGGAATTCCGGATTGCGCTGCTGCACCAGCACGAACCACGGCGCGACGATCGCGAAGAACACGATCAGGCCGCCGATCAGGTGCAGGCGCTTCCACATCGCCCAGTCGCGGGCGATCAGCGTATACAGCACGAGCACCGCGCCCGGCAGGATCACGCCGACAAGACCCTTGGAGAGCACGGCGAGCGCCATCGCGCCCCAGCAGACCCACATCCATGCCCGCGTGTGGGCGGTCGGCAGATTGGGGCGCTGCGCGAGCAGCAGCGCGCACAGCGTCAGCTCCATCCAGAACGACAGGCCCATGTCGAGCGTGTTGAAGTGGCCCATCAGGTTCCAGTACGGCGAAGTCGCCAGCACGATCGCCGCGAACACGCCGGTCGCCGCGTTGAACACCCGCGCGCCGGTGAAGCCGATCAGCAGCACGCCGGCGAAGCCGGTCAGCGCGGTATAGAGCCGCGCCTGCCATTCGCCGACGCCGAACCACGCGAACGTGAGCGCGTTCATCCAGGTTTGCAGCGGCGGCTTCTCGAAGTATTTGTAGCCGTTGTAGCGCGGCGTGATCCAGTCGCCGGTGACGAACATCTCGCGCGCCATTTCGGCGTAGCGGCCTTCGTCGCTCGGCAGCAGATGGCGCCAGCCGAGCGGCACGAACCAGATCACGGCGAGGGTCAGCACCAGCAGCAGGATCGTGGTGCGATTGAGCGCTAGCCTCGACGGCGTATCGTTCATGGAATCTCAACCTTTTTGGCGACGCCGCATGCGCGGCGACGCGATGTTGTTTGGAAATGGCGATCGGCGATGCCGGGGCCGACTGTCCGCGAGACGGCTGCGGGAGCGGCTGCATGAAGCGCCGCGGGCCGCCTGGGCGGCTCGCCGGCTACCGGAGAAGCGCTGGGTTCCCGCGGCGGTCAGCGCCTCATCGGCTGTGCCAGTGCACGGCGCTCACGCGGGTCAGGGCCCTGCTCTGGGCGCCGGCACGCCACCGATGGCGCAGCAGTGTACGTTATCGGCCGTGACGCGGCCAGGGCGACGAGGCCGTTCGGCCGCCCGGAACGCGTTGGATATCGCGCATGGCGGCGCGTGCCGGCATCACGATGCCACGAACGACGAGGCGCTGACGCAGGCGTCGCTAAGCTTCGATCAGCAACGCCGCCGCGACTTTGCGGCCTTCGGCCATCAGGATGTTGTAGGTGCGGCAGGCGGCCTTGAAGTCCATCGTTTCCACGCCGATGCGTTTGGCGGTCAGCGCGGCGGTCAGGCGCGGATGCGGGAAGCGCAGCCGCTCGCCGCTGCCGAACACCACCACTTCGGGCGCGGAATCCACCAGCATGGCGAAGTGCTCGGCGCTCAACTGGTCGAACGAGGACACGGGCCAGGGGATGACAGGCGCCTCCGGCAGCACGAGAAGGCTGCCCGAATGGCGCACCAGATTGATTTCGACATAGTCGGCGCCGTAACCGGTGACGGTGTTGAGGGCGCCGCTTGCGTCCTGATGTAATTTCAAATCGGTTTTCCGAAGTCGTCGTGAGACATCATGCGTGTTAGCGGCCTGACCGGACGCAGCCGGGCGAGGGCGAGTCGACGCGAATGGAAGATGCGAACGTGACAGAAGCGGCCGAAAAGCCTTGCCGTTGCGCCTGGCGCATTGCGGAAGTCGGCCCAAATCCGCTAAATTATAACTTTTTAGCCGCCTGGCGGCGCCCCCGCTCAAGTGCCGTCTCAGGCGCCGTCACAAGCTGCGCTGAGCACACGGGCGCGGCCAACCGGCTACCTGCCTCGGTTTTTGCTCCGCTGTTCGTCCGTATTTCGTCGGGTTCTCGTCTGTTTGCCGGTGTTTTGCCGGTGTTTTGCCGGCGCATCGGCGCAACCCCCGCGGGCGCCACCCGGCCGAAAAGGCGGCCGATCCGCGTCTGACGGTCGTCGCCGGGCGCGCCGCGCCCGACGTCCCATATCGGCGAACTTGCCCGGCCCGGCGTCGCCGCCTCCGCTTGTTCGCCCCCAGGCTCATTAACCAGGATGAAGTGCCCGCCGTGAAACCGATTCTCAAATCCAACAAGTTGTTGAATGTCTGCTACGACATTCGCGGGCCCGTCCTCGAACATGCGAAGCGGCTCGAAGAAGAGGGCCACCGCATCATCAAGCTGAACATCGGCAATCTCGCGCCGTTCGGCTTCGAGGCGCCCGATGAAATCATTCAGGACATGATCCTGAACCTGCCGGGCTCGTCCGGCTATTCGGACTCCAAGGGTGTGTTCGCCGCGCGCAAGGCGATCATGCATTACACGCAGCAAAAGGGCGTGCACGGCGTCGAGCTGGACGACATCTACATCGGCAACGGCGCCTCCGAACTGATCGTGATGGCGCTGCAGGGGCTGCTGAACGACGGCGACGAAGTGCTGCTGCCCGCGCCCGACTATCCGCTGTGGACCGCCGGCGTGAGCCTGTCGGGCGGCACGCCGGTGCATTACATCTGCGACGAGTCGAACGGCTGGATGCCCGACCTCGACGACATCCGCGCGAAGATCACGCCGAACACGCGCGCGCTCGTCGTCATCAACCCGAACAACCCCACCGGCGCGCTGTATTCGGACGAACTGCTGCTCGGCCTGATCGAGATCGCCCGCCAGCACGGCCTCGTCATCTTCGCCGACGAGGTCTACGACAAGATCGTCTACGACGGCAAGGTGCATACGTCGGTCGCGGCGCTCTCCGAAGACGTGCTCACCGTCACGTTCAACAGCCTCTCGAAGAGCTACCGCTCCTGCGGCTACCGCGCCGGCTGGATGTTCATCTCGGGCCTGACCGGCGAGAACCGCCGCCACGCGAAAGACTACTTCGAAGGGCTCGGCATTCTCGCGTCCATGCGCCTGTGCCCGAACGTGCCCGGCCAGTACGCGATCCAGACCGCGCTCGGCGGCTATCAGAGCATCAACGACCTGATCGTGCCGAGCGGGCGCCTGTACAAACAGCGCCAACTCGCGTATGACATGTTGACGGCGATTCCCGGCGTGAGCTGCGTAAAGCCCGAAGCCGCGCTGTACATGTTCCCGCGCCTCGACCCGAAGATCTATCCGATCCAGGACGACCAGCAGTTCATCCTCGATCTTCTGCTGGAAGAGCGCGTGCTGCTCGTGCAGGGCACCGGCTTCAACTGGAAAACGCCGGATCACTTCCGCGTCGTGTTCCTGCCGAACGTCGACGATCTCGCGGACTCGATCAACCGGATCGCGCGCTTTCTCGACGGTTACCGCAAACGTCACACGGCCTAGCGCACAATAATGCGCATGGCGCGCCGCGCCGGCACCCGTTTCCTTTTAATCACCTACTCGAAAACACACGCTGCATGGAACCGATCAAAGTTGGACTGCTGGGCTTCGGCACGGTAGGCAGCGGCACCTTCACGGTACTGCGCCGCAATCAGGAAGAAATCAAACGCCGCGCGGGCCGCGGCATCGAGATCGCGCGCATTGCCGTGCGCAATCCCGCCAAGGCGAGCGCGGCGCTCGGCGGCGCGGCCGGCACGGTGGCGTTGACCGACGACTTCAACGCGGTGGTGGACGATCCCTCGATCGCCATCGTGGCGGAAATGATCGGCGGCACGGGCGTCGCGCGCGACCTCGTGCTGCGCGCGATCAACAACGGCAAGCACGTGGTCACGGCCAACAAGGCGCTGCTCGCGGTGCACGGCACGGAGATTTTCGAGGCGGCGCGCGCCAACGGCGTGATGGTGGCGTTCGAGGCGGCGGTGGCGGGCGGCATTCCGATCATCAAGGCGCTGCGCGAAGGGCTCACGGCCAATCGCATCCAATACATCGCGGGCATCATCAACGGCACGACGAATTACATCCTCTCGGAAATGCGCGACCGCGGCCTCGACTTCGCGACCGCGCTGAAGGCCGCGCAGGAACTGGGCTATGCCGAAGCCGATCCGACCTTCGACATCGAAGGCGTGGACGCCGCGCACAAGGCGACGATCATGAGCGCGATCGCGTTCGGCGTGCCCGTGCAGTTCGACAAGGCTTATGTGGAAGGCATCAGCAAGCTCGCCGCGATCGACATCAAATACGCCGAGGAACTCGGCTACCGCATCAAGCTGCTCGGCATCGCGCGCCGCACGGATAAAGGCATCGAATTGCGCGTGCATCCCACGCTGATTCCCGAGAAGCGTCTGCTGGCGAATGTGGAGGGCGCGATGAACGCGGTCGTCGTGCATGGCGATGCGGTCGGCGCGACGCTCTATTACGGCAAGGGCGCGGGCGCGGAGCCGACGGCGTCCGCGGTGGTTGCCGATCTGGTCGACGTGACGCGCCTGCACACGGCGGACCCCGAGCATCGCGTGCCGCATCTGGCGTTCCAGCCGGACAGCCTGTCGAGCACCCCGATCCTGCCGATCGACGAAGTGACGAGCGGCTACTACCTGCGCCTGCGGGTCGCGGACGTGACCGGCGTGCTGGCCGACATCACGCGCATTCTCGCCGACACGGGCATTTCGATCGACGCGCTGCTGCAGAAGGAATCGGAGCAGGTCGACGCGAACGGCAAGGGCGAAACCGACATCATCCTGATCACGCACGAGACGGTCGAAAAGAACGTCAACGCCGCGATCAAGACCATCGAAGCGTTGAAGACCGTCGTCTCCCAAGTCACGAAGCTGCGCATGGAAGCGCTGAACTAGGCCGAACTATGAACTACCTCTCTACGCGCGGCGCCGGAGCCGGCGAGCGCCATACCTTTTCCGACATCCTGCTGGGCGGTCTCGCGAAAGACGGCGGCCTGTACCTGCCCGCCGAATACCCGCGCGTGACCGGCGACGAACTCACGCGCTGGCGTACGCTGCCGTATGCCGATCTCGCGTTCGAGATCCTGTCGAAATTCAGCGACGACATTCCCGCCGAAGACCTGCGCGCGCTCACGCGCAAGACGTACACGGGCGAAACGTACTGCCACGTGCGTGACGACGAAAGCGCCGCGCAGATCACGCCGTTGAAGACGCTCGGCGTTGAGAACGGTGCGCCGCTGTCGCTGCTGGAACTGTCGAACGGTCCGACGCTCGCGTTCAAGGACATGGCGATGCAGTTGATCGGCAACCTGTTCGAGTACGCGTTGGCGAAGCACGGCGAGACGCTGAACATTCTCGGCGCGACCTCGGGCGACACCGGCAGCGCCGCTGAATACGCGATGCGCGGCAAGCAGGGCATTCGCGTGTTCATGCTGTCGCCGCATAAGAAAATGAGCGCGTTCCAGACCGCGCAGATGTACAGCCTGCAAGACCCGAACATCTTCAACCTCGCGGTCGAAGGCGTGTTCGACGATTGCCAGGACATCGTGAAAGCGGTCTCGAACGATCATGCGTTCAAGGCGAAGTACAAGATCGGCACGGTCAACTCGATCAACTGGGCGCGCGTCGTCGCGCAAGTCGTGTACTACTTCAAGGGCTACTTTGCCGCGACGAAGTCGAACGACGAACGCGTGTCGTTCACGGTGCCGTCGGGCAATTTCGGCAACGTCTGCGCGGGTCACATCGCGCGCATGATGGGTTTGCCGATCGAAAAGCTGGTGGTCGCCACGAACGAAAACGACGTGCTCGACGAATTCTTCCGCACCGGTATCTACCGCGTGCGCAAGGCGGTGGAGACGTATCACACCAGCAGCCCGAGCATGGATATTTCGAAGGCGTCGAACTTCGAGCGCTTCGTGTTCGATCTGCTGGGCCGCGATCCGGCGCGCGTGCTGCAACTGTTCCGCGACGTCGAGGAGAAGGGTGGTTTCGACCTCGCGGCGAGCGGCGACTTCGCGCGCGTGAAGGAATTCGGGTTCGTCTCCGGCCGCAGCAGCCACGACGATCGCGTGGAAGCGATCCGCGACGTGTTCGAGCGTTACGACACGATGATCGACACCCACACGGCCGACGGCCTGAAGGTGGCGCGCGAGCATTTGCAGCCGGGCATTCCGATGATCGTGCTGGAAACCGCGCAGCCGATCAAGTTCGGCGAGACGATCCGCGAAGCGCTGCTGCGCGAGCCGGAGCGTCCGGCCGCGTTCTCGGGTCTGGAGGCGCTGCCGCAGCGTTTCGAGGTGTTGCCGGCGGACGCGCAGCGCGTGAAGGACTACATCGTGGCGAACACGGGCGAGTAAGCACCGGCGAGCGTGAGCTTCGCGGCTCACGCAGCTTCGTCCGATGCAGGCACGGCGCTCGTCGCGAATCGTCGCGGCGGACGCCGACCACCGAACAACCCCGCCATCGCGCCAAGGCGCCCATGCCGCCGCCATCGACCGCTACAATATTCTTTTCACCCGCGGCTTCGAAACCACCGATGTCCACCACCACGCCCCGCGCGCCGATGCTCGCCACCGCCGAAGCGTTGGCGACCTTGCTTGGCGCCGCCAGCCCGATCGCGGGCACCGAGACGATCCCCACGCTCGAAGCGCTCAACCGCGTGCTGTCCGCCGACGTCACCTCGCCGCTGGACGTGCCGCCGATGAACACCAGCGCAATGGACGGCTACGCGGTCCATGCCGCGGATCTGACGGCGCACGGCAACCGCCGCTTGCCGGTGTCCCAACGCATCCCGGCCGGGCACGCGCCACAGCCGTTAAAACAGGGCACGGCGGCGCGCATCTTCACGGGCGCAACGGTGCCGCCGGGCGCCGACGCCATCGTGATGCAGGAACAGGCTGAAGCCGCCGGCGAGGAAGTCACGCTCCTGCACAGCCCCCAACCCGGCGAATGGATCACGGCTCAAGGCGCGGACATCCGCAGCGGTTCCATCATTCTCCCGGCAGGCACGCGGCTCACGCCGCAGGCCTTGGGGCTCGCGGCGTCGGTAGGCTGCGCCGAACTCCAGGTGCGCCGCCGCGTGAAGGTCGCTGTTTTTTTCACCGGCGACGAGCTCACCATGCCGGGCGAGCCGCTCAAGCCGGGCGCGATCTACAACTCGAATCGCTTCACGCTGCGCGCGTTGCTGGAAAAGCTAGGCTGTGAAGTGACCGACTACGGCATCGTCGCGGATCGGCTCGACGCCACGCGGGCCACGCTGCGCGAAGCCGCGCAGGCGCACGACCTCATTCTGACCTGCGGCGGCGTGTCGGTCGGCGAGGAAGATCACGTGAAGCCGGCTGTCGAGGCGGAAGGGCGCCTTGCGATGTGGCAGATCGCGATGAAGCCGGGCAAGCCGCTCGCGTTCGGCGCGGTGCGCCGGGTGGCGGGACAGGCGCCGGAGAATGCGGGCGGGTTGGCTCGGACTCAGGCTTCGGTTTCCGCTTCGGCTTCAGCTTCGGCTTCGGCGCAAACGCCGGCATCGGCTTCAGCGGAAACCTTTTTCATCGGCTTGCCCGGCAACCCGGTCTCCAGCTTCGTCACGTTCCTGCTGTTCGTGCGGCCGTTCATCCTGCATCTGGCCGGCGTGCGGACGGTCACGCCACGAGCGCTGACATTGCGCGCCGATTTCACGCAGAGCAAGGCCGACCGCCGCAACGAGTTCCTGCGGGCCCGCATCAATCAAGCCGGCGGCCTCGATCTGTTTCCGAATCAAAGCTCGGCCGTGCTGACTTCGACCGTCTGGGGCGACGGCCTGATCGACAATCCGCCGAACCACGCGATCAGCGCCGGCGAGACCGTGCGCTTCATCCCCTTTTCCGAATTGCTGAACTGAGGCCGGCAAAAAGCCGGCGGTATCCGATGAAGATTCAACTCCGCTATTTTGCGAGCGTGCGCGAAGCGCTCGACACGGCCGACGAAACGGTCGATGTGCCCGACGGCATCGCGACCGTCGGCGACGTGCGCGCGTGGTTGCGCGCGCGCGGCGGCATCTGGGCCGACACGCTCGCCGAAGGCCGCGCGCTGCGAATGGCCTGCAACCACGTGATGACCGGCGCCGCCACGCGTATCACCGAGGGCTGCGAAGTCGCGTTCTTTCCGCCCGTCACCGGCGGCTGACGCGCCGGAACGCCGCTCACCGCATAGGAGCCAGAGATGCCCGTTCGAGTCCAGACGGAAGATTTCGACCTCAGCGCCGAGGTCGCCGCGTTGCGCGCGCGCAATCCGAAGGTCGGCGCGGTCGCATGTTTCGTCGGCACGGTGCGCGATCTGAACGACGGCAGCGCGGTCGAAACGATGGAACTGGAGCATTACCCCGGCATGACGGAGAAGTCGCTGGAAGCGATCGTCGTGAGCGCACGCGAGCGTTGGCCGGGCATCGAGGTGCTGATCGTGCATCGCGTCGGCAAGCTTTATCCGCTCGATCAGATCGTGCTGGTGGCGACCACCGCAGCGCATCGCGGGGACGCCTTCGCGTCGTGCGAATTCGTGATGGACTATCTGAAGACCCAGGCGCCGTTCTGGAAGAAAGAGAAGACCGAGGCCGGCGAGCGCTGGGTCGACGCCCGCGTGACCGACGACGCCGCGCTGGCCCGCTGGGGCCTCGAATCGGGCAATCAGGCCGAGGATTGAACCCTTAGCCCGCGCGCGTCATTCGTCGCGCCCCTCGTCGGGCCCCTCGTCGCGCCCCCGGCCAATGATCCGCGTGGGAAATGGCTCGCCGCGCGGGCGGGCGGCGTGGTCGTCGCCATCGTCGCGAGGACGCTTCGGCGCCACTCGGTCCAGCAACGCCTGTTGTTCCGCCGGAATCTGGTAGTCCCAGCCGAAGCGGCTCAGTTGCAGGCTCTGCGCGATGCGCAGCGCCGGTTCCATGAAGCGGACCGCCGCGGCCGGCTGGTAGCGCGACTCGACCGTATCCAGAAACAGATACAGCCAGCGGCTGAAGTGCTCGGGCTCGACGCCCTCGAGCGGCTGATGCGCCTGCTGCACGTTGCCGCGGTACTGCTTCGCGCCCAGCACGAGGCTCGCCCAGAACGTGCACATTTTCGGCAGATGGTCGTCCCAGCGGCCCGCCAGCGTCGCTTCGAACACCGGACCCAGCAGCGGATCGGCGCGCACGCGGTCGTAAAAGCCGTAGACGAGTTCGCGAATATTCGCGTCAGTGGGTTCGGCGGCGCGCTCGACAACCGGCGCGGCGGGGAAAGACGGGTTCATGCTGGTTTCCAGAAAATGCGGTGCTTCGTCGCGGCCCGCCATACGCGCCGTCGAATGGCGGAGAATCGCTCGCGGCGTAGTCAGACGAAACAAAGTAAATCGGCAATTTCCGCTTATCGGGCGAACGGCTTATGCGGAAAACGCTACCATTACTGCCGAACGACAAACTCCGCGCCGTCAGCGCAGAATAACAAACTATGCGTAGCGCCTGCATGTTATGACCAGGCGACGGCACCGGCAACCCTTGCATCCACGCGGTTATCCCCGGATCGCGGCTTGCGCTCACCGCGGCACCTGCACTTATGAGACTCACCGACTATACGGATTACTCCCTGCGCGTCCTGCTGTATCTCGCCGTCCGTCGCGAGGGACTATCGACGATTCAGGACATTTCGAATGCGTACGGAATCTCCAAGAACCATTTGATGAAGGTCGTGCAGCAACTCGGCGAGCTCGGCTGGGTCGAGACCGTGCGCGGACGCAACGGCGGCCTGCGGCTCGCCGAGCGCTCCATCGGGCTGAGCGTGGGCGAGGTCGTGCGCGCCACCGAAAGCGACTTCGCGCTGGTCGGCTGCCTGCCGGATCAGCACGGCGAGCGCCGCGACTGTGTCATTACAGCGCAGTGCCGGCTGCGAGGCGCGCTCGAAGCGGCGCGCAACGCCTTCCTCGCGGAACTCGACCGCCATACCATCGGCGACATGGCGCAGCCGCACGGCGCGCTCGCCGCGCTGCTCGGCCTGAGCAACATCATTCCGATCGTGCCCGCCGCGCCGACGGAAGAGAGCCCCACGCCGCTGACGTGAAGCCGGCGGGGCGATTTTCCGTCGCATCGAGCGTTAAATAGTTGCCGCTGAATGCAGAAACCCGCTTGAAACCTGCCTAAAACGCCTCATTTTGGTGGTAATCGAAATTGGAGGTCTCTTGATGAGAATCGACAAACTCACCACTAAATTCCAGGAAGCGCTGGCGGATGCGCAGAGCCTGGCCGTCGGCCACGACAATCAATACATCGAACCGGTTCACGTTCTGGCGGCGCTCGTCGCGCAGCAGGACGGTTCGGCGCGCTCGCTGCTCTCGCGTGCCGGCGTGCACGTACAGGCGCTGCAAACGGCGCTCGCCGATGCCATCACGCGGCTGCCGCAAGTGCAGGGCACCGACGGCAACGTGCAGATCGGCCGCGAACTCACCGGTTTGCTGAACCAGGCCGACAAGGAAGCGCAAAAGCTCAACGACACGTTCATCGCGAGCGAGATGTTCCTGCTCGCGATCGCCGACGACAAGGGCGAGGCCGGCCGCCTCGCGCGTCAGCACGGCTTGTCGCGCAAGTCGCTGGAAAGCGCGATCGCCGCGGTGCGCGGCGGCTCGCAAGTGCACAGCCAGGACGCCGAAAGCCAGCGTGAAGCGCTGAAGAAATACACCATCGACCTGACCGAGCGCGCGCGGGCCGGCAAGCTCGATCCGGTGATCGGCCGCGACGATGAAATTCGTCGCTCGATCCAGATCCTGCAGCGCCGCACCAAGAACAATCCGGTGCTGATCGGCGAGCCGGGCGTGGGCAAGACCGCGATCGTCGAAGGTCTCGCGCAGCGTATCGTCAACGGCGAAGTGCCCGAGACGCTCAAGGGCAAGCGCGTGCTGTCGCTCGATATGGCCGCGTTGCTGGCGGGCGCCAAGTATCGCGGCGAGTTCGAGGAGCGGCTGAAGGCCGTGCTGAACGACATCGCGAAAGACGAAGGGCAGACCATCGTCTTCATCGACGAAATCCACACGATGGTCGGCGCGGGCAAGGCCGAGGGCGCGATGGACGCGGGCAACATGCTCAAGCCGGCGCTCTCGCGCGGCGAACTGCATTGCGTGGGCGCCACCACGCTCGACGAGTATCGCAAGTACATCGAGAAGGACGCCGCGCTGGAGCGCCGCTTCCAGAAGGTGCTCGTCGACGAGCCGACGGTGGAAGCCACCATCGCGATCCTGCGCGGTTTGCAGGAGAAGTACGAGCTGCATCACGGCGTCGATATCACCGATCCGGCGATCGTCGCGGCGGCCGAACTGTCGCATCGTTACATCACGGACCGTTTCCTGCCCGACAAGGCGATCGATCTGATCGACGAAGCCGCGTCGAAGATCAAGATGGAAATCGACTCGAAGCCGGAAGAGATGGACCGGCTCGACCGTCGCTTGATCCAGTTGAAGATCGAACGCGAAGCCGTCAAGAAGGAAAAGGACGAAGCGTCGCAAAAGCGTCTGCAACTGATCGAGGAAGAAATCGAGCGGCTCGATCGCGAATATTCCGATCTCGAGGAAATCTGGACGGCGGAAAAGGCCGCGGTGCAGGGCAGCGCGCAACTGAAGGAAGAGATCGACCGCACGCGTGCGGAAATCACGCGCCTGCAACGTGAAGGCAAGCTGGAGAAGGTCGCTGAATTGCAGTACGGCAAGCTGCCGGGTCTCGAGGCGCAATTGAAGGAAGTGACCCAGGCCGAAGCGAAGGAGCAGAACAACCCGACCCGTCCGCGGTTGTTGCGCACGCAGGTCGGCGCGGAGGAAATCGCCGAAGTCGTGTCGCGCTCAACCGGCATTCCGGTGTCGCGCATGATGCAGGGTGAGCGCGAAAAGCTGCTGCAGATCGAGGAAAAACTGCACGACCGCGTGGTCGGTCAGGATGAGGCGATCAGCGCGGTGGCCGATGCGATCCGCCGCTCGCGCGCGGGTCTCGCGGACCCGAACCGGCCGTATGGTTCATTCCTGTTCCTCGGGCCGACCGGTGTGGGCAAGACCGAGCTGTGCAAGGCGCTGGCGGCGTTCCTGTTCGATTCGGAAGATCATCTGATCCGCATCGACATGAGCGAGTTCATGGAGAAGCACAGTGTCGCTCGCCTGATCGGCGCGCCGCCGGGCTACGTCGGCTACGAGGAGGGCGGTTATCTGACCGAAGCGGTGCGCCGCAAGCCGTACAGCGTGATCCTGCTCGACGAGATCGAGAAGGCGCATCCCGACGTGTTCAACGTGCTGCTGCAAGTGCTCGACGACGGCCGCATGACCGACGGCCAGGGCCGCACCGTGGACTTCAAGAACACGGTGATCGTGATGACCTCGAACCTCGGTTCGCAGGTGATCCAGTCGATGGTCGGCGAATCGCAGGAAGCGGTGAAGGACGCGGTCTGGGAAGAAGTGAAGCTGCACTTCCGGCCCGAGTTCCTGAACCGGATCGACGACGTCGTGGTGTTCCATGCGCTCGACCGCTCGAACATCCAGTCGATCGCGCGGATTCAACTGCAGCGTCTGCATGAACGGCTTGCCAAGCTCGACATGCAACTGGTGGTGTCGGACGCGGCGCTCGAACACGTCGGCAAGGTCGGCTACGATCCGCTGTTCGGTGCCCGGCCGTTGAAGCGCGCGATCCAGCAGGAGATCGAGAACCCGGTCGCGAAGCTGATTCTCGCCGGCAAGTTCGGTCCGAAGGACGTGATTCCGGTCGAACTGGAAAACGGCGAGCTGGTGTTCGAACGCGTCGTGCATTGAGCGACGCGAGTGCGCGGGGGAACGGCTGCGAAACGGCGGCAAATCGGCGCCGATTCGAGCCGTTTCCAGCCGGCGCGACATTAAAAAAAACGGCAACGAAGGTGACTTCGTTGCCGCTTTTTTATTTGCCACGCTCTTGCTGCTCAGACAGTGCGAGGCGTGAGGTGAACAGCAGGGTAAAAGCGCTTAGGCGGTGCCCTTGCCGAACAGCGCCGTCAGGCCGCCAAGCGCGCCGAGTACGGTGGTGGCGTTCAGCTTGCCCTCGGCCGGCACTTCGCCGTCAGGCGTGGCCGCATTGACGACGTGCGGCAGGATCTGTGAGAGCAGGCCGCTGACCTGATCGGGCTGCACGCCGGCTTTCGCCGCGAGGTTGGTGACGGTTTCAGAGCCGAGCACGCCTTGCAGCGCCTCGGCGGCGATCGGCTGGTTCTCGCCGTTGCTGACCCACGACGACACGATGTCGCCGAGGCCCTTCTCCCGGAATCGCTCGATCAGGCCGTTCAGGCCGCCCGGCTGGTTGTTGACGAATTCGAGTGCGGCTGCGACCAGCGCTTGCTGGCCGCCGCCTTCGGGCGATTTACCCATCAGGGAACCGATGGTGTCGAGTAGGCTCATGACGGTCTCTCTTGAATGCCGACGCGTGCTCGACGGGTCGGCGGGTGAAAACGCCGCGCGGTTGCGCGGCGCCGTTGGGGGCGTTACGCGCCGCCGGAGGCTGCCGCGGCCGATGCAGCCTTGCTCTTCCTCGCCTTCTTTTTGGAGGTCTTGGCGCCGGATGCGTCGTCCGGCGCGCTAGCCGCGGCTGCCGGCGCGGACGCGGCCGCGGCTTCGGACGCCGCGGCCTTGCTCTTCTTCTTCGACTTCGACGGTTTCGCGCCGGATGCCTCGGCAGGCGTAGCCGGCGCGGTGCTCGCGGCCGTGGCCGGCGCGGCGGTAGTGGCTGCCGGCGCCGCCTTGGTGCTCGCGGCGCCGCTCGACTTCGTGGCTGGCTTCGCGCCGGTAGGCGGCGCGGAGGAGCCGTTGATGGTCAGACCGGCCCCTTCGAGATTGACCACCGATTTGCTGCCGATGCCCTTGACGCGCGCGGCGAGATCGTCGGCGTCCTTGAACGGACCGTTTTTGGAGCGTTCCTCGATGATCGCCTTCGCATGCGCCGGGCCGATACCCTTGACCGATTCGAGCGCCGCCTGGTCGGCGGAATTTACCTCGACGGCCGCCGCGAATCCGGCCGATAGCGACAACGCCAACGCAACGCAAAGCATCAAAAGCTTCTTCAGCATGGCAAGCACTCCATTGAGGGCAGAAAAGTCAACCGGGGAACGGGCGGCGCATGCTGTTAGCGGGCGCCGCGCTTAAGCATAGGACAAATGCGCGCCCTTATTTGCGAACGCCGACGAGTTATACCGATCGATTCGTGACAAGTAAATCAGTGCGGACAATCTTTAAACCTTTTGCCTATCGATTAGGCTCTTGTGAGCTTATCGATCAAATACATCGAAAAGAAAATATGCCGGCGCCGACAAATGACAGCGTCGCGCGCTTGACTTAAAGTGCACTCGAAGTCCTAACCTGAGTACCGTCATGTCAAAAGCACTCACCATCGGGCAGGTCGCACAGACCATCGGCGTCTCCACCCATACGCTGCGCTACTACGAACAGGCCGGCCTGATACGGGCGGTTGGGCGAACGCGGGCGGGGCATCGCCTGTATTCGCCGGCCGACCTCGACTGGCTGAAGTTCGTGATGCGTCTGAAAGCGACCGGCATGCCGATCGCCGGGATGCAGGCCTTCGCGGCGTTGCGCGCGGAAGGCCAGCCTACGATGGACGCCCGCCGCCAGATGCTGGCGGCGCACCGGGACGCGGTTTTGGCGCGGATCGACGAGTTGCAGAGCAACCTCGGCGCGATCGTCGACAAGATCGCCTACTACGAGGCCGCGATCGATGCCGCCGCGCAGGCGTCCACCGGGTGCGATCCGACACGACAGACCGACGCAACTCAATCGCCTTCACATTCGGAAAAGGACTCGCCATGGAACACGCAGAAAACGACCGCTACACCCGAGGCTGGAACAAACTCAAGGAAATCGACGGCTCGGCCGGCGAACAGGTGATCGCCGCGCTCGCGCCGATCGCGCCGGATTTCGGACGTCTGCTGCTGGAGTTCGGCTTCGGCGACATCTACAGCCGGCCGCAACTCGATCTGCGCGCGCGGGAAATTGCAACGATCGCGTCGCTGGCCACGCTCGGCTGTGCGCAACCGCAGTTGAAGGTGCATATCGAGGCGGCGCTGAACGTCGGCTGCACGCGCGAGGAGATCGTCGAGGTGTTCATGCAGATGGCGCTGTATGCGGGTTTTCCGGCGGCGCTCAATGCGCTGTTCGCGGCGCGCGAGATTTTCGAGCGTCACGATCGGGCGAACGGGGCGGAATTGCCGGAAGGAACGCGAGTGGCGGAGGAGGCGCGCGCCGCTTGAGATTGCCGCGTGGGCGGGCGCGTGGCCGAGGCAGCGCGCCGCTTTGGATTGCCGGATGAGCGGGCGGCTGCTTCATGTAGCCGCTTCAGATAGCCGCTTCAGGTAGCCGCTTCATGTAGCCGCTTCATGTAGCCGCTTCAGACCGCCGCTTTTTATCGCCGGCTCACCGCTCGCCAGTACATCAGCAGGCCGATGCCCGCAATCGCCAGGCTCGCCGTATTCGCCACCCAGAAACCGCGCGCGCCGGTCAGCCATGACGGCGTGAAGCCGCCCACGTTGAAGCCGAGCAGATAGCCGCCGCCGAGTCCCACGCCCCACAACGCGAGCGCATAGATGACGGTCGGCACGACCGCCACCTGATAGGCGCGCAGCACGAACGCGGTGGTGATCTGCAAGGCGTCGAACAGGTGATAGCCCACGACGATCAACACCAGCGGCAACGCCGCCGCCGCGACCTGCTTATTCGTCGTATAGCCTTCGATGATGTACGGCCGCAACACCAGCACGATCGCGCCGTAACAACTGGCGATCGCGACGGCCATGATGATGCCGTGCCGCGACAGCGTGCGCGCCGCTTCCGGGCGATGCGCGCCAAGCGCCTGGGCGACCAGCGTCGACGAAGCAATGCCGATCGCGAGCGGCGTCATGTACAGCACCGCGCCGATGTTGCCGGCGATCTGATGGCCCGCGAGCGTCGTCGTGCCGAAACGCGCGATGAAGAGCGCCATGAAGGTGTACGAGGTGACTTCGATCAGATACGACAGGCCCATCGGAATGCCGAGACGCAACTGCGCCGCCTGGCGCCGCCACACCGGCCAGCAGAAGCGCTCGAAGATCCCGAATGGCGTGAACACGTCGACGCGCGTCAACACCAGCATGCCGACGGCGGCAAGTCCCCAGTTGATCGCGGTGCTGGCGAGCGCGCAGCCGGGACCGCCCATCGCCGGCACGCCGAGCCCGCCGAAGATGAACCACGTATTGAGCGGAACCTTGAGCAGCAGCGCGCCGATTTGCAGGATCATCACGAGCCGCGGCTTGCCGACGCTATTGGTCAGCGAACTGTAGACGCGAAACGCAAGGCTCGCCGGCAAGCCGAACGACAGGATCCGCAGGTACGCGATCGTGCGCTCGTGCAGCGCTTCGGGCACCCGCGCGAGACGCAGCATCGGCCCCGGAAAATAGAGAATCAGAAAACCGAGCACGGTCAACGCAAGCGCGAGCCACAGCGCCTGGCGCACTTCCTCGCCGATTTCCGCGTAGCGGCGCGCGCCGTACAACTGCGCGGCAATCGGCTGGAGCGCGGTCAGAATGCCGGTCAAGCCGATATAGACGGAAATGTAGATCGACGAGCCGAGGCCGAGCGCGGCCAGATCGACGGCCGAATAACGGCCGACCATCGCCGTGTCGATCACGCCGAACGCGATGATCGCCAGTTGGCCGATCAGCACGGGCCATGCGAGCTCGGCGATTTTCCGTACGTCGGCGAACATGCTCAGCCGGGATTCTTGCGCCAGCCGCGGCGTTTGACGACCGGCGGTTTCGGGCGGTCGATACGCACGTAAAGGCGAAAGCGTTCGTCGCGGTCGGCCACGCGGCGGCCTTGCCACACCAGCTTCCAGACGAAGTTCGACATCGCGCTCGGCTCGCCGAAGTCCTGCGTGTCCTGGCGCAGGATCACGTCACAGTCCTGGTCGAACGAGAAGTGCATGTCGCCGAAGTAGGCGAAGGTCGCAATCTGCGCATTGCCCAGACGCACCGGCGAGATGCAGGTGTAGTCCTCGGGCAGATGGCTCGCGATCTGCTGGGCGACATCCTTATAGGTCCGGCTGTAGTTGACGACCGGCAGCCACAGCGTCATCAGCAGGACCCACATCAGCGTCGTGCCGGCGCTCGAGAGCACCACGCTGCGCCACAAGACTTTCGGATGACGTGCGAGGCGCCATTGCACCAGCACGAACCAGCAGACCGTCACGGCGACGGCGCACACGAACGACAGGATCTTGAACTGCGGCGCGAAACCCGGCGCGAGGCGCGCGAGGTTGCGCGCGAGCGGATACGGAAAGCCGGTCAGCCCGGCGATGTACACCAGCCACACGAAGCTGCCGAGGATCGTGAAGCTCAGAAGCGCGAACCAGTCGATCGCGTTGATCGCGCCGCGTTTGAGCGTGGGCAATGCGAAGGTGGCGAGAACCGCCAGCGCCGGCAGCAGCAGCATGTAGAGCCGGTTCGACTGATGGCTTTGCAGCACGACCAGCACCAGCAGCGGTCCGATGACCGAGAGCGGAATGGCCACGTGCGGCGCGCGCCGCAGGCCGGACCAGCTGAACCATGCCCACAGCGCCAGCGGCCAGGCGGGCCACGTGAAGAGCGGCAGGTTCTTCAGCGCGTACGCGGTCACCGAGCCGGGCGGCCCGGCGAACGCGTTCAGGCTGACGTGCAACCATTGATGCAGATACCAGACGGCGTCCTCGGGAAACGCGGCGAGCGCGGCGATCGGCCACGCGATCGACAAGGCGAGCGCCACCGGCAAGCCGGCCAGCAGCAGCCAGCGCGAGCGCGCCTCGCGCACGATTAAGGTCATCGAGAGCGTGCCGAGCAGCAGCGCGCCGACCAGCACCGGGCTGCTCGCCAACGTGACGAGACCGAGCGCGAGGCCCCAGATCAGCGCGCCTTGAATCGGCTTGTCGATCATGCGCACCAGTCCGTACACGAGCATCGCGATGCCGACGAACTGCGCCAGTTGCGGCGTGGTTTCGTGGCCACGTTCGGCGAGGCCGAAGCAGGCGAGCAGGATCAGCAGCGCGCCGTCGGCGAGCGTGCGGCCGTAGTCGCGCGGTTCCGGCTCGCCGCCGAACGCATATTTGAACGGCTGCACCTCGGCGCGCCGACCGAGCAGATAGGCGGCATACCAGACGAACGCGCAGCCCGCGCAAAACAGCAGACCCGTGAACACACGCGACGCGTTGCTCGCGTCGACCCACGGCGCGAGCGCGCGGATCGCGCTGGCGCCGAGCCAGTAACCGAGCGGACCGTCTTCCGTCAGGTACTTGCCGACCAGATTCGGCAGCAGCCAGTCGTGGACACCGCCGTTGGCCATCGTCCACATGACGCCGAAGCCGGCTGCGTCCTCGTTCTTCCACGGATCGCGGCCGAACAGACCGAACGACGCATAGACGATACAAATGGTGAGCAGCAGCCAGCGCGGCAACGCACTGGTCGCGGAGGCAGTGAGGCGAACGACAGGTCTCATGCGGTGTGTGGGTAACGGGTAAGCGGTGCAGCCGGGACCGGACGGAATGTCCGGCTGGAATGGCCAATTTGGAGCATCCGGCATTGTAGTCGTGCCGTGCGATGCGCGTCACGGCCGGTAACGGCTCGCAACGTGGGTGGGTAAGCTGTAACAACACCGGCACGGAAGAGCCGGGACGTGACGAACATGCACCCTGGGTAGAGCAACAGCTCCGGCGACAAAAAAGGGCAGCTCGCGCTGCCCTTTTTTGCTGCTGCGTGGCCGGCAAACAGCCGGCGACGAGGCGGTATTACTTTGCTGCTGCCTTGCCGGTAGCGCGCGTGCCGAACTTCTTGTTGAACTTCTCGACGCGGCCTGCCGTGTCCATGATCTTTTGCTGGCCGGTGTAGAACGGATGCGATTCCGACGACACTTCGATCTTGGCGAGCGGGTAGGTCTTGCCGTTGAACTCGGCGGTTTCACGCGTCTGGATGGTGGAGCGCGTCACAAACTTGAAGTCGTTCGACATGTCGATGAACAGGACTTCGCGGTAATCGGGGTGAATGCCTTCTTTCATGGTCTTTCCTTTGATCTGGCGGTAGCCAACCCGCGTGCAGCCGCTATGAGCGCGGACCGCATCTAGGCGCGAGCCACTTGCCTATGGTCGAAAAACGGCGATTATGCCAGAAAATCAGTCGCTTGACGACTTTCCCGCAGCTTTTCGCCGGCAGTGAGAAGCGCTCAAGCGGGACCGAACGTCACGCCGACGCGCGCCGGGTCCTGCCGGTAATAGCGCGCGAGCAGCCGGTAGAGCTCCGGATATTCCGCCTCGAAGGCCTGCGGCTTCACGAACAGCGCCTCGCTGCAAACGGCGAAGAATTCCGATGGATGATCCGCCGCATACGGATCGATCAGGCAATCGCGCTCGAAACGCGCCCATCGGCGCTCCGGCACCGCGTCGACTTTGGCGCAGAACTGGTCGTAAGCATGGTCGAACACGTCCGCCCATGCCTCCGAATCGAGCGGCGCGTGCCAACGGCGCATGAGCGGCGGGTGGCCGTCCGCCTCGCCGGTCAGCATGTCGATCTTGTGCGCGAATTCGTGGATCACGACGTTATAGGCCTCCGCGCCGTCCGTCATCTGCGCGTCTTCCCACGACAGCACCACCGGTCCGCCTTCCCATGCTTCCCCGCTGGCGTCCTGTTCGACTTCGTGCACCACGCCGTCTTCGTCCTCGACGGTCTTGCGGATCACGAACTCGCCTGGATAGACGATCACGCCGACCCAGCCGCGGTACAGATCGAGGCTCAGGTTCAGCACCGGCAAACAGGCTTGCGCGGCGATCGAGACGGTCATCGCGTCGGTGAGTTCGAGCTCGTGCGCGGTCGAAAACTCCTTTTGCGCGATGAAGAGGCTCGTGAGCTCACGCAGACGCGCGAGGTCGGGCGCCTCCAGGTGTGCGAGAAACGGCAAGCCGTCGAGCGTGGCTTGCCACAGCGCGTCGTCGATCGCGTAGTCGCGCAGCGCGCGGTGGCGGCGGCGCGCGCCCAGCCATTGAGTGAGTTTCGAAAGCATGGCCTGATGAACCTTTAGTCGATCTGTCTTTGCCATGCGGCAAAGAGGCCGCCGCATATCGCCACGCCGATCAGGAAGTAGAAGCCGTCCAGCGAGGCCAGGAAGCTGGCCTGCCGCGCGACGCTCCGGCTGATCTCAACCAATGCAAGCGAGTGCGCCTCGGACGCCGGGCGGCCGGCGGCGGCGAAACTTCTCGTCAACGCGGCAAGCGAATTCTGGAACACCGGATTGTACGGATTCACGAACTCCGCGAGGCGAGCTTGATGCAGCGCCTGCCGATGCTGTTCGACGATGATCGCCGAGGCCGTCGCGAACGAGATCGTCAACTGGCGGACGATGTTTTTCAACCGGTAGCCGTGCGTGAATTCTTCGATAGCGAAGATTCTAAACGTCAGATTGGCGACCGGCAGCACGATGAACAGCAACAGCAGGCCGCGTAGCAGGAGCGGTGCGAACAGCGCCGACTCGCCGACGGCCGGCGACATGCGCGTCATCCATGCCGCGGTCAGCGCGGCTACCGCGAACCCCGACACGATGATCCACTTTTTGTGCGGCAACAGCTTCGCATAACGCAGATAGACGAACAGCGCGCTCGCGGAAATCAGCGAGGTCACGCCGACGAGTTGACCGGTGTTGTCGACGGGATAGCCGAGTCCGCCCTCGAGGAAGCGCGAGATCAGATAGCCCAGCACCGTCGAGATGTAGTAATAGAACATGTACAGCACGAGTCCGGCCTGGAACACCTTTTCGCGCAGCGCGTGCAGTCGCACGAGCGGCGAGGGGTGGTGCCACTGGTGATACGCGAACCAGCCGAGTGCGACCAGGCCCGCGACCGTCAGCAGGATCAGTTCGGGCGACGCGCTGAACAACTGGAAGCGCACTTGCTGCATCACGATCTGCAGCGCGCCCTGCGCGAATGCGAATACGA
Source organism: Paraburkholderia sp. DD10 (assembly GCF_049177125.1). Taxonomy (NCBI): domain Bacteria; kingdom Pseudomonadati; phylum Pseudomonadota; class Betaproteobacteria; order Burkholderiales; family Burkholderiaceae; genus Paraburkholderia; species Paraburkholderia sp. DD10. Next base: position 909,008 of record NZ_CP185393.1, read on the forward strand.
TGTACGGCCAGAAATGCGCTGAACCGCGTTCGTCCGGCAGGCGGTTGCCGGAGTCGGGCAGCGCGAGCAAAGCCAGCACGGCGAACAGCAGGCCCACCGGCGCGGTGCATGCAAAGAGCGCGCGCCAGCCGAAATGCGCGATCAACTGGCCGCCGATCAGCGGCGCGAGCGCGCTGCTCAGGACGATCAATATAAGAAACGCGCGGGTAGCCGCGGGCCGCTGCCGCGGCGTGAAGCTCATCTGAATGAGGATGCGGCACGTGCCCATCATCGGGCCGATGAAGTAGCCCTGAACACCGCGCACCAATGCGAGTTCGATCGACGATTCGCACAGCGTCGCGGCGAGTGCTCCGGCGGCATAGAGCAGCATGCAACCGGCCACGTAGCGACGATAGCCGAAGCGCTCGACCCACCATTGCTGCTGGAGGATGCCGAGCACGGCCGCGATCGCATAGGCGCTCGACGCCCACACGAGCTCGTCGGGCGAGGCGTTGATGCCGCCCGCGATATAGCTCGTGAAAAACGAAAAGATCGCATTGTCGAAGTAGTCGAGGCCGGTGACGACGGCCAGCACCCAAGGAAAGAAATCGCCGCGCAGCTTGTCGACGCTGAACAGCGGCGCGCGGGGCGATGCCGAACTCACGATTGTCCGCCGGACTTGCGCGCGCGCTTGGGCTTCGCAAGCAGCGCATCCGAGGATTTGGCGCGGGCGCTGCGGCGTTGTTCGAGGAGCGCGTCCGCATTTTCGCCGGCGAGGCGCCGTTCCAGATAGTCGAGGTCAGGGCTCAGTTCGGCGCGCAGCTTCTGCGCTTCCTTGAGGTCGCGGCGCATGGTTTCGATGCGCGCGTCGAGCGCCGCGACCTGCTGTGCGATGGCGTCGCGAATCTGCTGGAGTGATTCGGTCGAAAAACGGTGGCCGCCCTCGACGGGTTCGAGCGGGCGCTTCAGCATTTCAGTGATGCCGTGCAGCGAGAAGCCGAGGGAGCGCAGACGCAGAATGCGGCCGAAGCGCTTCAGGTCTTCGTCGTCGTACAGCCGGTAGCGGCCCCCGCTGCGGGTGGGCGAGACGAGGCCGCGTTCCTCGTAGTACTTCAGCGTGCGCGGCGTGACGCCGAGGCGTTCGGCGGCTTCGCGCACGGTGAGCAGGGCGGATGAATCCTTCGGCATACGCTTGAATGAACGTAACGGGGTGCTCGTATTGTACTGCAACGTGTACGTTCACGTGCAGGTTGCCGGGCTGCACGTCCTTTTGAGCGCGGACGAAAAAAAAGCCGCTCGTTTTTCGACGAGCGGCTTTCTGAAGGAGGCGGCATGTCTGCCGCGACTGTTGCTGCGCGAGGCTTTAGCTGCCGCCGCCGCGCCGCATCATGTCGAAGAATTCGGAGTTGCTCTTGGTCTGGCGAATCTTGTCGAGCAGGAATTCCATCGACTCGACTTCGTCCATGTCGTGAATGAACTTGCGCAGCACCCAGATCTTTTGCAGAACCTCGGGCTTGATCAGCAGTTCCTCGCGGCGCGTGCCGGACTTGTTCAGGTTGATCGACGGGTAGACGCGCTTTTCAGCAAGACGGCGCTCGAGGTGCACTTCCATGTTGCCGGTGCCCTTGAACTCTTCGTAGATCACGTCGTCCATGCGGCTGCCGGTTTCGATCAGCGCGGTGCCGATGATGGTGAGCGAGCCGCCTTCCTCGATATTGCGCGCGGCGCCGAAGAAGCGCTTCGGACGCTGCAGCGCATTCGCGTCGACACCGCCTGTCAGCACCTTGCCCGAGGCCGGCACGACCGTGTTGTATGCACGCGCGAGACGCGTGATCGAGTCGAGCAGAATCACCACGTCGTTCTTCATTTCGACGAGGCGCTTGGCTTTTTCGATCACCATTTCGGCGACCTGCACGTGACGCGCGGCGGGCTCGTCGAACGTGGAGGCGATCACTTCGCCGGCCACCGAACGCTGCATTTCCGTCACTTCTTCGGGGCGTTCGTCGATCAAAAGCACGAACAGCACGACGTCAGGATGATTCTGTTTGATCGCATGCGCGATGTGCTGCAGCATCACGGTCTTGCCGGACTTCGGCGAAGCTACCAGCAGGCCGCGTTGGCCCTTGCCGATCGGCGCGATCATGTCGATGATGCGGCCCGTGACGTTTTCCTCGCCACGCATTTCACGTTCGAGCAGCAGCACCTTGTTCGGATGCAGCGGCGTGAGGTTCTCGAACATGATCTTGTGCTTCGAGGCTTCCGGCGGCTGGCCGTTGACCTTGTCCACCTTCACCAGCGCGAAATAGCGCTCGCCGTCTTTCGGCGTGCGCACTTCACCTTCGATCGTGTCGCCCGTATGCAGGTTGAAGCGGCGGATTTGCGACGGGCTGATATAGATATCGTCCGTGCTGGCGAGATACGAGGTTTCCGGTGAACGCAGGAAGCCGAAGCCGTCCGGCAGCACTTCGAGCGTGCCGTCGCCGAAGATCGTGTCGCCCGTTTTGGCTCGTTTTTTTAGAATGGCAAACATCAATTCCTGTTTGCGCAGGCGGTTCGCACTTTCGATCTCGAGGCCATTGGCCATCTCGATCAATTCGGACACGTGCAGAGTCTTAAGCTCGGATAAATGCATACGGAGAACCCGCAGGAGAAGGTGCGACGAAATGAAATCTGGGAGGAGAGTGAGCGGAACCGCTCAAGGACTTACACGTCTTCACGACGTTTTGCGGATTCTAGCATAGCACACGCCAACTGCCGTCAGCGCGACGACATGGCATCTTTCTCGTTGAGCGTGTTGTCGGTAGACAACACGCTCAATACCGGCGCGGGGCGGTCTGGAGAGACTTGCCGCGTGCCGATGCGCGCCGCTTTACAGGTTGCCGTCGAGGAACGCGGTGAGCTGCGACTTCGACAATGCGCCGACCTTCTGCGCGGCGACTGCGCCATTCTTAAAGAGGATCAGCGTGGGAATGCCGCGCACGCCGAACTTGACCGGCGTCGATTGATGTTCGTCGACGTTGATCTTGGCGATTTGCAGGCGATCGGCGTAATCCTTCGCGACTTCGTCGAGGATCGGCGCGATCATCTTGCACGGACCGCACCATTCAGCCCAGAAATCGAGCAGCACGGGTTTATCGGATTTCACGACGTCCTGTTCGAACGATGCGTCGCTAATATGCTTGATTTGTTCGCTCATTGTATGAATACCTCTATCGGTTCGAGGCCCGCCTGAATTGCTCGCCACGATACGTCAAAACCCAAGGAAACTTCTGTTCGCTTTGCCGCAATCGGAGCCTTGCCGACACAGCCCGGAAAACGCGAAGACCCGGTTCCCGAATGTGCGGAAGGCGCGCGGTTGCGGGTCATCCGAATAGCAGTTTAGCTTAATTCGCTATGCGTTGCCGGGGGCGATAGTACTCGTCAGGGGCAGTGGGGCCGACGACGGCTGCCGATGAAGTGCCACCCTCTTTCACTAGCCACGACATCCCCCATCTGGTGACGCTTGCGGCAAACATCAAGTGGCGTCGACGCCCGTCGTGGGCAGAGCGATACGTGATGCAAAGCTCGCGATTCGACGTGCCAATGCGGCTTTGGCCGTATTAACAGTCGCGCGACGATCCAAGCGGTGATAGAATGTTTCGTGACGGGCCTCCTCGCATGGAGGGATGGTCAACCTGGTCAGGTCGGGAACGAAGCAGCCACAGCCGTTTTCCACCAGTGCCGAGGGTCGGGCTCGTCACCTTCCTTTTTCTGTCTTCCTCTGCCTTACCCCCAACTCCGGTTTTGTCCCAGCGTTTCCGCTGTGCGAATTGCATGCCGTCATGCCGTGGTAGCGTCGTCCGCGCACTTCATCTATTTTTTTCTATCGGTCCGTTAGCCACTTTCAATGCGGCGGCAACGTGCGTTCGCATGCCGTCTGATTCGGTTTTGCACGGCATCGTTACTGATACAATTTCCAGATGACCTATCAAGTTCTCGCACGCAAATGGCGGCCGAAGGATTTCGCTTCGCTCGTCGGACAGGAGCACGTGGTGCGCGCGCTCACGCACGCGCTCGACGGTGGCCGTTTGCACCATGCCTATCTGTTTACCGGTACGCGCGGCGTCGGCAAAACCACGCTGTCGCGCATCTTCGCCAAGGCGCTGAATTGCGAAACCGGCGTGACCTCCACACCGTGCGGCGTGTGCCGCGCGTGCCGCGAGATCGACGAAGGGCGCTTTGTCGATTACGTGGAAATGGACGCGGCGAGCAATCGCGGCGTCGACGAAATGGCGGCGTTGCTGGAGCGCGCGGTGTACGCGCCGGTCGATGCGCGCTTCAAGGTCTACATGATCGACGAAGTGCACATGCTGACCAACCACGCGTTCAACGCGATGCTGAAGACGCTGGAAGAACCGCCGTCGCACGTCAAGTTCATTCTCGCCACAACCGATCCGCAGAAGATTCCCGTTACCGTGCTGTCGCGCTGCTTGCAGTTCAATCTGAAGCAGATGCCGGCCGGCCATATCGTCTCGCATCTCGAGCGCATTCTCGGCGAAGAGAAGGTGCCGTACGACGCCCAGGCGCTGCGCCTGCTCGCGCGCGCGGCCGACGGCTCCATGCGCGACGCGCTCTCGCTGACCGATCAGGCGATTGCCTACTCGGCCAATCAGGTCAATGAAGAAGCCGTGCGCGGCATGCTCGGCGCGCTCGATCAAAGCTATCTGATACGCCTGCTCGACGCGCTGGCGGACGGCGACGGCGCCGCGGTATTGTCGGTGGCCGACGAGATGGCGCTGCGCAGCCTGTCGTTTTCGACGGCGCTGCAGGATCTGGCGAGCCTGCTGCACCGTATCGCGTGGGCGCAGTTCGCGCCGGCGTCGGTGCTGGACGAATGGCCTGAAGCAGGCGATTTGCGCCGTTTCGCCGAAGCGTTGAGCGCGGAGCGGGTGCAATTGTTCTATCAGATCGCGACGATCGGCCGAAGCGAACTGGGGCTCGCGCCCGACGAATACGCCGGCTTCACGATGACGCTGCTGCGCATGCTGGCGTTCGAGCCGGCGCCTACGGGCGGCGGTGGCGGCGTGGGCGGTGCCGCGCGTCAGGCGGGTCAGGCGGGCGCGGGCGGCGCGCAGCGCGCCGGCACGCCGGCAGTGGCCGCGCAGCGCGGCGCGGCAGGTTTGCCGGCAACGGCTGCCGCAGCGGTCGCGCAGCCGGACGCGCGGGAAACGGCCAGCGCTGGCGCGGCGGTCCGTGACTCGCAGGTTTCGGGTGCGATGACGGAGAAGGGCGCCGTCTCTGGCGTGTCCACTAAAAGTGCGGCGCCTGCCGAGGAAACCACCGGTGCCGTTCAGGCGCAAGCTGCGGTGGGCGGCGCGCGACCCGTGCATGCGAATTCCGCCGAAGGCACTGTAACGGCGCCAGAACCGAAAAATATTGCCGAAGCGACTGACGTCGATGAGTCGGCGCCGGTTTGTGATCCAGTGAACTCAGCGCCAGCGCCTATAGCGGACGGCGCGAATGCCGAGTCAGCGGCAGCGGCGGCCGACGTAACACCCGCGGCGTCGGCACCGATGGCAACCGGCGCCAGTTCGGCGGCAGTTGCGCCGTTGCCCGAGGGGATACCCACCGCATCGACACCGACGGCAAATGACGCCAGTTCGGTGGCAAACGTTGTGCCGGTGCCCGAGGTGACGCCAACGGCATCGACCCCCATGCCAACCGATGCGCCGGTGTCCGAAATCGCGCCTGCTGCGCCCGCACCCATGGCAACCGGCGCCAGAGCGGCGCCAGCGGCTGACGCGACACCCGCGGCCCAGGCATCCACGCCCACTCAGCCCACCGCAGCGCGAGCGTTGGCTCCGTGGGAAGACGCGCCTGCCGAGCCGGCAGTCAACCAACCGCCTCGAGCAGCCGGCCCCGATGACCCGACGCCTGCGTCCGCGCTCACCGCACCGGCCGCAGCCGCCGCCGGAGGCACGGAGCAAGTCGCGGCGGTAGCGGCGTCGCGAGAACGGGAACCACAAACCGCAGCCGATGCGCCACCGCGCCGCGCGGGCGGTGCGAGCGCCGCACTCGATGTCTTGCGCAGCGCGGGTCTGAAAGTATCGTCGGACCGTGGCCGCGCCACCCCCGCAGCGTCCGCGAAGCCCACCGCTTCAGCCGCGCCCAAACCCGCCGCGCCGCGCGTGGTCGTTCCCGTGCCGACGCCCGGCGCCGCGCGTCGCGCGCCGCAAGATGCCGCGCCGGCTGCACGCGCGCCGTCGTCAGCGGTGCCGGCCCAGCGCAACGGCACCGGACAGAACGGCGTCGAGCGGAACGGCTCGCCGATGCCGCCGTGGGACGACATGCCTCCCGACGATTACCTGCCGCTCACGGCAGCGGACGAAGGCTATTACGGATTGCCTGACGACGATTACATGCCGGTATTCGACAGCGGCCCCGACGACGTCCGCGTGAACGCCGCACCCGCACCGGCGCCGGAGGTCGATGAACGTCCGCTGCCGCCCGCCGTGCCGCTCGATCCGCTGGGCTTCAAGGGCGACTGGCCGGCGCTCGCCGTCGACCTGCCGCTCAAGGGCATTTCGTATCAGCTCGCGTTCAATAGCGAACTGATGGCGCTCGAAGGCAACACGCTCAAACTCAACGTGCCGGTGCCGCAGTACGCGGAAGCCTCGCAGGTCGCTAAACTGAAAGCGGCGCTCGCCGAAAAGCTCGGCCACAATGTCGACGTGCTGGTCGAGGTCGGCGCGGCGCGCCGCACAGCGGCCGCGCACGACGCCGCCATGCGCGCGCAGCGTCAGCGGGAAGCGGAGCGCGAGATCGGCGCCGATCCGTTCGTGCAGTCGCTGATCCGCGAGTTCGGCGCGAGCATCGTGCCCGGCTCGATCCGTCCGATCACGCCGGACGCGGGTCAGAACGGCGCGCCGCCGGCCCACTGATTCGCCTCGCCCAATAACACTGAAGCGCCCGAGCGCGCCCGATTCACCGAATTTCACGCTATCACGAAGGAGCACGTCCATGATGAAAGGCCAACTCGCCGGGCTGATGAAACAAGCCCAGCAGATGCAGGAAAACATGAAGAAGATGCAGGAGCAACTCGCGCAGATCGAAGTCGAGGGGCAGTCGGGCGCCGGTCTCGTGAAGGTGACGATGACCTGCAAGAACGACGTGCGCCGCGTGTCGATCGACCCGAGCCTGCTCGCCGACGACAAGGACATGCTGGAAGACCTCGTCGCCGCTGCATTCAACGACGCCGTGCGCAAGGCCGAAGCCACTGCTCAGGAAAAAATGGGCGGCATGACCTCGGGCCTGCCGCTGCCTCCGGGCTTCAAGCTGCCGTTCTGAACCCGCGGCGCTCGACGCGGCGCGCGTGGCTGCGGTCATGCCGCGCCGCTGCGTAAGCTGAACGCGAGCCGCGCGCGCTTGCCATGCGCGCCGGCGCGCTCGGGGCGATCCCGCGCGCCTGTCCGGCACGCAGTCAGGAATCTCGACGCAGCGGACGCAGAAACGAAAGCAGTAGAAGCAACCCAGGCAGCTTAGGCAACGCAAGCAAACCAGACCCTCACCGAGTCAACCGCATACCGCGTAACACCCACTTCGACGCCGATTCCGCATGAAACAACCTTCCGCCTTGTCGGCGCTCGTCGAAGCGCTGCGCGCGCTGCCCGGTGTCGGGCCGAAGTCCGCGCAACGCATGGCGTACCACCTGATGCAGCACGACCGCGAGGGCGCCGAAAAGCTCGGCCGCTCGCTGCTGTTCGCGACCGAGCATCTGCAGCACTGCGAGAAGTGCAACACGTTCACCGAGGCGCAAATCTGCGAGGTCTGCCTTGATGCCGCACGCGATCCCACACTGCTGTGCGTCGTCGAAACACCCGCCGACCAGATCATGCTCGAACAGACGATGACCTATCGCGGTCTCTATTTCGTGCTGATGGGACGCTTGAGCCCGCTCGACGGCATCGGCCCGAAGGAGATCCATTTCGACCGGCTGGTCAAACGCGCGTCCGACGGCGTGGTCAAGGAAGTCGTGCTCGCGACCAATTTCACGAACGAAGGCGAAGCCACCGCGCACTACCTCGGGCAGACGCTCAAGGCGCGCGGTCTTGCCGTCACGCGCCTCGCGCGCGGCGTGCCGGTGGGCGGTGAACTCGAATATGTGGACGCCGGCACGATCGCCCGCGCGATGCTCGACCGTCGTTCGATGTAGCACGAGGCTTCCGCCGCCGCACGCAGCTTCAGCGAGGCGAGGCATCGCCGCCTGATGCGCTCCACCACTGCACACCTCGAAGACAGAAGAAAGGAGACACATGAGCGTCACCCCTGAATCAGACACGAGCGCCGCGCATGAAGGTCAACCCGATCAAGCCACCCGACCCGGCCCGCTTGCCGGCGTCAAGGTGCTGGAACTCGGCACGCTGATCGCCGGCCCGTTCGCCGCGCGCTTTCTCGGCGAATTTGGCGCGGACGTCATCAAGATCGAGGATCCCAAAGGCGGCGATCCGCTGCGCAAGTGGCGCAAGCTCTATCCCGAGGTGGGCGGTACGTCGCTGTGGTGGGCGGTGCAGGCGCGCAACAAGAAATCCGTCACGATCAATCTGAAGGCCGAAGAGGGCAAGGAGATCGTGCGGCGCCTCGCGAAAGAAGCGGATATCGTTGTCGAGAATTTCCGGCCGGGCTTGCTGGAGAAACTCGGGCTCGGTTACGACGTGCTATCCGCGGAAAATCCCGGCCTCGTGATGGTGCGTCTATCCGGCTACGGCCAGACCGGGCCGTATCGCGACCGGCCCGGCTTCGGCGCGATCGCCGAATCGATGGGCGGCTTGCGTCACATTACCGGCTATCCGGATTTGCCGCCGCCGCGCATCGGCATTTCGATCGGCGATTCGATCGCCGCGCTGCACGGCGTGATCGGCGCGCTAATGGCGCTGCATCACAAGCAGGTGAACGGCGGCAAGGGGCAAGTGGTCGACGTCGCGTTGTACGAGGCCGTCTTCAACATGATGGAAAGCGTGGTGCCCGAGTACGGCGTGTACGGCATGGTGCGCGAGCGCACCGGCGCATCGTTGCCCGGTATCGTGCCGTCGAATACGTATCCGTGCCGCGACGGCAGCATCGTGATCGGCGGCAACAGCGATCCGATCTTCAAGCGGCTGATGGTGGCGATCGAGCGCGACGATCTCGCGAATGATCCGGCGCTCGCGCACAACGACGGCCGCGTGCCGCGCACCCAGGAGATCGACGGCGCGATTGCCGCATGGCTCGCGACGCGCACCATCGACGAAGCGCTCGCGGTGCTGAATGCGGCCGACGTGCCGGCCGGCCGCATCTACAGTGTCGCGGACATGTTCACCGATCCGCAGTACATGGCGCGCCAGATGATCCAGCGCTTCAAATGGCAGGACGGCCAGGACATCACGCTGCCGTCGGTCACGCCGAAGCTCTCGGAAACCCCCGGCGAAACGCGCTGGCTCGGTCCCGAACTGGGTGAACATACCGATGAAGTCCTACAGTCGCTAGGTTATGATGCTGACCACATTGCAAGCTTGCACGCGCAACAGATCGTTTGAATGAGCGCGTGCCCGGCAAGGCCCGCCGCGCGTGACCAGCGACGGCGTGCGCAACTTGCCGCACGCGGTGACGCGAACCCGAACGCGGGCATGGCGCCCACGAACGCCGCGGCAAGAAGAGAAAAAAGCTGAACAACGAAAGCTGGAGACTACTCGACATGCAACGCAGAACCTTCCTCGCCGGAACCGCCGCGCTCGCTGGCGCCACGCTCGCCACCACCGCGCCGCTCGCTTTCGCGCAGGGCAAACCTGAAACCACCAAGGTGGCGATCGCCGTCGGCGGCAAGAACCTGTTCTATTACTTGCCGCTCACCATTGCGGAGCGCCGCAACTACTTCAAGGAAGCAGGGCTCGACGTCGAAATCTCCGATTTCGCCGGCGGGTCACAAGCGTTGAAGGCAGCGGTCGGCGGCAGCGCGGACGTGGTGTCCGGCGCGTTCGAGCACACCTTGCTGCTGCAGGCGCAAAAGCAGTCGTTCCGCGAATTCGTGCTGCAAGGGCGCGCGCCGCAGATCGTGCTCGCGGTGTCGAAGAAGACGATGCCGAACTACAAATCGATCGCTGATCTGAAGGGCAAGAAAATCGGCGTGACCGCGCCGGGTTCGTCGACTTCGATCATGGCGAGCTTCGTGCTCGGTAAGGCGGGGCTCACCGCGAAAGACGTCGCGTTCATTGGCGTCGGTGCGGGCGCCGGCGCGATCGCCGCGTTGCAGTCCGGCCAGATCGACGCACTCGCCAATCTCGATCCGGTGATGACCAAGCTCGAGCGCACCGGCGAGATTCGCGTCGTGTCGGACACGCGCACGCTCGCCGACACGCGCAGCGTATTCGGCGGCGACATGCCGGCAGGGTGCCTGTACGCGTCGCAAAGCTTCATCACGAAGAACCCGAACACCACGCAGGCGCTCACCAATGCGATGGTGCGCGCGCTCAAATGGCTGCAAACGGCAACCGGCACCGAGTTGATCAACACGGTGCCGGAAGGCTACCTGCTCGGCGACCGCGCGGTGTATCTGGACGCGTGGCAGCACGTGAAGGAAGCCATGTCGCCGGACGGGCTGATGCCCACGGACGGCCCGGCGACCGCGCTGAAAACCTTGCAGGCGTTCGACCCGAACGTGCAAGGCAAGCCCATCGATCTGTCGAGAACCTGGACCAACGACTTCGTCAAGAAGGCGTTGGCCACCGTCAAGGCATAAACCAGGGGCAGGGAGGGACGAGCGCGACACGCGCCGCGTTCGTCCCGAGCAAGCGGCCCCTGACTGTCGACGTCACAAACCGAAACCGATCCTCGAAGCGAGCCGAACGATGACCGTTGCCGCCCTGGCGCTCGAAAACATCACCTGCACGTTCGCCGCGCGCGACAACCGCGCGCAGCGCTATACGGCCGTGAAGGACACCACGCTGCGCATCGCGCCGGGCGAGTTCGTCTCCGTGGTGGGCCCGACCGGCTGCGGCAAGTCCACGCTGCTGAACGTCGGCGCGGGCTTGCTGGGGCCGTCGTCGGGCACGGTCAGCGTGTTCGGCGAGCCGCTCAAGGGCATCAACCGGCGCGCCGGCTACATGTTCCAGGCGGACGCGCTGATGCCGTGGCGCTCCGCTATCGACAACGTCATGGCGGGCCTCGCGTTCCAGGGCGTGCCGCCGGCCGAAGCGCGCGGCAAGGCGGACGAGTGGCTCAAGCGCGTCGGCCTCGGCGGTTTCGGCGACCGCTATCCGCATCAACTGTCGGGCGGCATGCGCAAGCGCGTGGCGATGGCGCAGACGCTGATTCTCGATCCCGACATCATCCTGATGGACGAGCCGTTTTCGGCGCTCGATATCCAGACGCGCCAGCTAATGGAAAACGAGCTGCTCGATCTGTGGGCGGCCAAACGCAAAGCCGTGCTGTTCATCACGCACGATCTCGACGAGGCAATCTCGATGTCGGACCGCGTGGTGGTGCTCTCGGCCGGGCCGGGCACGCATCCGATCGGCGAATTCACGATCGATCTGCCGCGTCCGCGCGACGTTGCCGAGATTCGCGCGCATCCGCGCTTCGTCGAATTGCACGCGCAGATCTGGAGCGTGCTGCGCGATGAGGTCCTCAAGGGTTACCAGCAGCAACTGACCGCGGTTTAACCGCGCGTTCAGCGCTTCGCGCCGTTGCGTTCGGTCGTCGCGTTCGGCATTTGCGCTTATCGCTAATCAATCGTCCAAGGCAAATCGAGACATGTGGAAGACGTTGCGCCCGAACCGGGCGAATCTGGTGATCTGGCAATGGCTGCTGCTCGTGCTGTGCTTCGCGCTCTGGTACGTGCTGACCAGCCCGACGCTGCTGCCGGCGTTCTATTTCGACGACCCGAACAAGGCCGCGTTCTTCTTCGGCGAGCCGCAAAAGGTGTTGCAGCGGATCTGGGAATGGTTCACGGGGGGTGAGATCTATCTGCATCTGTGGATCACGCTCGTCGAGACGGTGCTCGCGTTCGCGCTCGGCACCGCGTTCGGGCTCGGCGTCGGCTTGTGGCTCGCGCTCTCGCCGCTCGCGAGCGCGCTGTTCGATCCGTACATCAAAGCCGCCAATTCGATGCCGCGCGTGATTCTCGCGCCGATCTTCGGGGTGTGGTTCGGCCTCGGCATCTGGTCGAAGGTGGCGCTCGGCGTCACGCTGGTGTTCTTCATCGTGTTCTTCAACGTCTATCAAGGCGTGAAGGAAGTGAGCCCGGTCGTGCTCGCCAACGCGCGCATGCTCGGCGCGAACCGCAAGCAGTTGCTGCGCTTCGTCTATCTGCCGAGCGCGATGAGCTGGGTGTTTTCCAGCTTGCACACCTCGGTGGGACTGGCGTTCGTCGGTTCGGTGGTGGGCGAGTATCTCGGCTCGGCGCGCGGCGTCGGCTACCTGATTCTGCAGGCCGAAGGCACCTTCGATATCAATACCGTGTTCGCGGGGATTCTCGTGTTGACCGCGTTCGCGCTGATTCTCGATGCGCTTGTCGGCATCGGCGAGCGGCGCCTGATGAAGTGGCAACCGAAGACGGGCGATACGGAGAAGTTGTAAGCGTTCGAGGGCGGGGCGCTGACAGGCGCGCCGGCCTCGACGAGCATCGCATTCAACCAGCGCGCGGCTGAACAAGTGCAAGCCACAAAAAACGGCGCGCGGTTCGCGAGCCGCACGCCGTTTTCCTTTGCCGCCTGGACGGCCGCCGAACGAAACACCGCTCAACCACCCGACACCTACGGCGTAATCACCACCTTGCCGATCACGCGACGCTCGGCCATATCGCGCAATGCACGGCCGGTATCCTCGAGCGAATAGCGCGCCGACACGTACGGCTTGAGCTTGCCCTCGCGGATCCAGCCGGTCATCTGCTCGAACGCGGCGTGATTGCGCTGCGGCTCGCGCCTCGCGAAGTCGCCCCAGAATACGCCGACCACGCTCGCGCCCTTGAGCAGCGTCAGGTTGAGCGGCAGCTTCGGAATCTCGCCGTTCGCAAAGCCGACCACGAGATAACGCCCGCGCCAGCCGATGCTGCGAAATGCCGGCTCCGCATAGACACCGCCGACCGGGTCGTAGATCACGTCCGGGCCTTTGCCGTCGGTGAGCGCCTTGATGCACTCGCGCAGGTCCTCGGTGCCGTAATTGATGGCGGCGTCCGCGCCATGCTTCACGCAGACGGCGAGTTTCTCGTCGCTCGACGCCGCCGCGATCACGCGCGCGCCGAGCGCCTTGCCGATCTCGACCGCCGCCAGCCCGACGCCACCGGCCGCGCCCAGCACCAGCATCGTTTCACCCGCCTGCAACGCGCCACGATCGACCACCGCGTGATGCGACGTGCCGTAGGCCAGCGTGAACGCGGCGGCCAGTTCCAGATCGACATCGTCCGCGAGCGGCACGCACGCGTCGACCGGCGCCAGCGCCTGCTCGGCGAAGCCGCCCGAACCGGTGAACGCCACCACGCGCGAGCCCGGCTTGAACCGCGTGACATCGGCGCCGACCGCCCGCACGATTCCCGCGACTTCCGAGCCGGGCGTAAAGGGCAGAGGTGGTTTGAACTGGTATTTGTTTTCGATGATCAGCACATCGGGAAAATTGACGGCCGCGGCTTTGACGTCGATCACGACGTGGCCGGGCGGCGGCTGGAGGTCCGGCAGATCTTCGACCACCAGGCTTTCCGGTGGCCCGTATTGCTTACAGCGAATCGCGCGCATCGTGTCTCCGTATCGATCAGCGTCCCGCACGGGGACTTGCTTCGGGGCGTTGCAATCCTATCGAGTGTAAAACAATCCGCACGACCGTACGGTTGTGGCGCCGCGCACGCGCTCGCAACGCGATCCGAGCCGGCTCAAACCTGGTTTAAACCCGACCCGAGACCGCCCACCCCGGACAATCCGCCCGTGCATTGCAGACCGGGCGCGGTGTCGTTCGCGCGTCTTCTTTCCTCGGTTACAATCGCCGCATGCGAATCCTACTCAGCAATGACGACGGTTATCTGGCGCCTGGTCTTGCCGCGCTTCATGAAGCGCTCAAGCCGATCGCGGATGTCACCGTGATGGCCCCCGAACAGAACTGCAGCGGCGCGTCGAATTCCTTGACGCTGTCACGCCCGCTCTCGGTGCTGCGTTCGGCGAACGGTTTTTACTACGTGAACGGCACGCCTACGGACTCGGTGCATATTGCGCTCACGGGCATGCTCGACCATACGCCGGACCTCGTCGTTTCGGGCATCAACAACGGCCAGAACATGGGCGAGGACACGCTTTATTCGGGCACCGTCGCCGCCGCCACCGAGGGCATCATGTTCGGCGTGCCGGCCATCGCGTTCTCGCTGGTCGACAAGGACTGGGTGCATCTCGAAGACGCGGTGCGCGTCGCCGCCGAGATCGTCGCGCATTACCTCGCGCAGCCGCTGCCGGGGCATCCGCTGTTGAACGTCAACATTCCGAATCTGCCGTATGAGCAATTGCGTGACTGGCAGATCACGCGTCTGGGCAAGCGGCATCCGTCGCAGCCGGTGATCCGCCAGACCAACCCGCGCGGCGAGCCGATCTACTGGATCGGGCCGTCGGGCAGCGCGCGCGACGCGAGCGAAGGCACGGATTTTCATGCGGTCGCCAACGGCCATGTGTCGATCACGCCGTTGCAGCTCGATCTGACCCACACGCAAATGCTGCCCGCCGCGCGCGACTGGGCGCGCGCCGGCAGCAGCGCTTCATGACGAACGAGCGCGCGAAGCGCTTTCCGCTCGGCCTCGAGGACCTGGTGCGCGAACCGCGCCGGCCCGAAGGCCGTCCGGGAGAAATCCGCGCGGCGGCATTCGCCGCGAGCGCGGCGCTCAACGCTCGCAAGCCGTCGGCGAAAAACGCGTCATCCGCTTCGTCGGTGAAAGGCGCTCACACCAAGCCGGTTCAGGCCAAGCCAGTTCAAGCCAGGACGCCCGAGGCGCAAGCTCCGGCCCAGGCGAAGTCGGAGGTCAAGGCGCAGGCCAGGCCGCCAGCTCAGCCTCAAGCAAGGGGGCCGGCCCACACCGCGGTCAAACCTCAGTCCAAGCCGCAGCTTCAATCGCAACCCAAACCCCTGGCGAAAGCCGCCGCGCAAATCCTCGCACCGCGCACCGCGCCCAACGGTGCGCCGTCGAGTAAGCCCGCCGCCAAACTCAGCGACCGCGCCGCCGCGCCGAGCGTCGCCCTGAACGGCGCCCTGGCGCTGACTTCGGAACGGGTTCGCGAACGGATGGTCGAACGCCTGCGAGCGAACGGGGTCACCCATCCGCGCGTGTTGAACGCGATGTCGGTGGTGCCGCGCCACATGTTCGTCGATCCGGGGCTCGCGGCCCAGGCGTATGAAGATGCCGCGCTGCCGATCGGCCACCATCAGACCATCTCGAAGCCCTCGGTCGTCGCGCGCATGATCGAACTCGCGGCAGCCGGCCGCGCGTTGAACAACGTGCTGGAAATCGGCACTGGTTGCGGCTATCAGGCGGCGGTGCTGAGCCAGGTCGCGCGCGAGGTGTATTCGATCGAGCGCATCAAGCCGTTGTCCGAGCGCGCGAAGATAAACTTGCGTCCGCTGCGCATTCCGAACATTCGGCTGCACTACGGCGACGGACGATTGGGCTTGCCGTCGGCGGCGCCGTTCGACGCGATCGTGATCGCGGCGGCGGGACTCGACGTACCGCAGGCCTTGCTTGAACAACTCGCGATCGGCGGCCGTCTGGTCGCGCCGGTCGGCTCGCAGGAGGGGCACAGCCAGGTGCTGACTCTCGTCGAGCGCCTCGGACCCGCGCAGTGGCGCGAGTCGCGGCTTGATCGCGTTTTCTTTGTACCCTTAAAATCCGGAGTGATTTGACACCGATGAGTATGTTGCGCGCGATGCAAAGAACCACACTGAATGTCCCCATGACCGTAACCCAGCGTAGCGTGTGCGTGCTCGCCTTGTCCCTGTTGATGACGGCCTGTGCATCCCGGCTCGATCAGGCGCCGGTCGTCGACCGCTCCGGTGGCGGCGTGCTCGGCACGCAGGCAGCGCAGCCGGCCGTGCCGCTCGGTCCGCCGCCTCCGGGTTACTACCGCGTGAAGCCTGGCGATACGCTGTACCGGATCGCGCTGGAGAACGGTCAGAACTACCGCGATATTTCGGCGTGGAACAATCTCACCAACCCGAATCAGATCGAAGTCGATCAGTTGCTGCGCGTGGTGCCGCCTGGTGCGAATACCGCGGCCTTGACGCCGGGCGTTGCCACCGCGCCGATCGGCAACAGCGGCGCCGTGCAGACCGCGCCGCTCAGCAGCACGCCGCCGTCGAGCGCTGCCGCGGCGCCGCCGATCTATGGTTCCAGCGCGAATAACGCGGCGCTCACGCCGCCGGCCACGCCCGGCGCGGCCAGCGACTCGACGGCCGGCGCAAGCGGCAACGTCGCATTCTCCTGGCCGGTGCGCGGGCCGCTCCTCGGCACGTTCAACGATTCGACCAACAAGGGCGTCAACATCGGCGGCGCTGCCGGCGACGCTGTCAAGGCATCGGCGGACGGACGTGTGGTTTATGCAGGAAATGGGCTGCGTGGTTACGGCAATCTCATTATCATCAAGCATGACGCAACTTATCTCACCGCATATGCACACAACCGCTCTTTGATGGTAAAAGAGGGGGACGCGGTGACGAAGGGGCAGAAGATCGCTGAGATGGGGAATAGCGATTCCGACCGTGTGATGTTGCATTTCGAAGTTCGCCGGCAGGGTAAGCCGGTCGACCCACTGAAGTATTTGCCGCCGCAATAGAGCGATACGACCATGCCGAAATCGAAGCGCCGCCTGCCGCAAGCCGAATCTGAGACGATCAGCCGTGCCACGTCCGCTTCGGTGGAGGAAAGCAGCGCTTCGGAAGCGGAAGACGAGATCGCGGAAGAGCGCGAACTCGACGATCGCCAGGGCGGCGCGGAGGAAGCCGTCGACGCCCGCGAAGGTGCGAGCGAGGTCGTGCCCGACGCCGACGATTTCCGCGCGCTCCTGCAAGCCGAGTTGACGGCCGACACGATCCAGCATTACCTGAACCGGATCAGCGTCAAGCCGCTCCTCACCGTCGAGGAAGAGCAGAAGTATTCGCGGCTCGCGAAGGCGGGCGAGTTCGACGCCCGGCAAGTGATGATCGAGCGCAATTTGCGGCTCGTCGTCAGCATTGCGAAGGGTTATCTGAACCGCGGCGTGCCGCTGCTCGATCTGATCGAAGAGGGCAACCTCGGCTTGATGCACGCCATCGAGAAATTCGACCCCACGCGCGGCTTCCGATTTTCCACTTACGCCACGTGGTGGATCCGTCAGAGCATCGAGCGCGCGATCATGAACCAGGCGCGCACCGTGCGTTTGCCGGTTCACGTGATTCGTGAACTCAATCAGGTGCTGCGCGCCAAGCGCCATCTCGAAAAGAATTCGATGAATTCGGGCGAGGCGGCCGAGCGCCGCGACGCCAGCATCGACGACATTGCCTATCTGACCGGCAAAACCACCGACGAAGTCACCGACATTCTCGCGCTCAACGAGCACACCGCGTCGCTGGATGCGCCGCTCGACCTCGATCCGGCGAGCAGCCTGCTCGATCTGCTGTCCGACGACCAAAGCCAGTCGCCGGACGCCGAAGTGCAGCATCGCGAACTGGAAACCCTCACGCGCGCATGGCTCGCGCGCTTGTCGGACAAGCATCGTCATGTGATCGAGCGCCGCTTCGGGCTCAATCACATCGAACCCGCCACGCTCGAGGAACTGGCCGACGAAATGGGCCTCACGCGCGAACGTGTGCGCCAGATCCAACAGGAAGCGCTCGTGCGGTTAAAGCGCTTCTTCGCCTCCAACGGCGTTCGCAAGGACGCCGTTCTCTAACCTGATGACACCGATTCTTGTTTTCGACATCGAGACGATTCCCGATGTCGCCGGCATCCGCCGCCTCGAAGATCTGCCCGCCACGATGAGCGACGCCGAAGTCGCCGAGCACGCGTTCGCCGCGCGCCGCGAAAAGACCGGCAGCGATTTCCTGCCGCATCATCTGCAAAGGATCGCGGCGATTTCCTGCGTGTTCCGCGACAACAACGGTTTCCGGGTGCGCTCGCTCGGTACGCTCGCGGACGGCGAGGCGGCGCTGGTGCAGTCGTTTTATCGCGTGATCGAGAAGTACACGCCGCAACTCGTGTCGTGGAACGGCGGCGGGTTCGACTTGCCGGTGCTGAATTACCGGGCGCTCGTGAACGGTATTCCCGCCTACCGTTTCTGGGATCTCGGCGAGGACGACCGCGAGTTCAAGTGGAACAACTACATCAGCCGCTACCACGCGCGCCACACGGATCTGATGGACGTGCTCGCGATGTATCAGGCGCGCGCCAACGCACCGCTCGACGCGCTCGCCAAGATGTGCGGCTTCCCCGGCAAGATGGGCATGGACGGCAGCCAGGTGTGGCATGCGTACCAGCAAGGCCGCGTCGAGGAAATCCGTAATTATTGCGAGACCGACGTCGTCAATACGTACTTGCTCTATTGCCGCTTCCAGTTGATTCGCGGCGCGTTTTCGGCTGAAGAGTATGCTGACGAAATCAATCTGGTCAAAAATGCGCTGGCGCTGGAAACGGCGCCGCAATGGGCCGAGTATCTGGCGGCATTCGAACAGTAATCCGCTTTCGGGCAGGTGACGAAGCGGTTCGGCGCACGCTAATCACAATAGAAGCGCCTGGCGCGCGTCATGCCCGTCCTTGCCGTGCCGGGCCGCCGCAACCGCGGTTGGCAACCGCGGCGCTTCGTCTACAATCTCGCCTTTCCCCAAAGTTTGTCAGGAAGTCGCAGGTGTCCCGAACTGCCCCCCATCGTCGCTCGCCCAAGCGCCCGTCCAAGTACCACAAGGCCCCCGCTTCGGCGCCGGCGCCCGTCATTACCGGTCACGAGCCGATCATCGAAATCGTCTCGCTCGATATGGAAGCGCGCGGCGTCGGCCGCGTCGAAAGCGAGGACGGCACGCCCGGCAAGGTGATTTTCGTCGAAGGCGCGTTGCCCGGCGAACGCGTCAGCTATGCCACGCATCGCAGCAAGCCGAAGTTCGAGCAGGCGGAAGTGGTGCAGGTGTTCCGCGAAAGCGTGATCCGCACGACGCCGAAATGCCGCTACTTCGATATCTGCGGCGGCTGTTCGATGCAGCATCTGGATATTCGCGCCCAGATCGCCGTCAAGCAGCGCGTGCTCGAGGACAATCTTCAACATCTCGCGAAGGTGCGCCCGGAAACGGTGTTCCGGCCGATTCACGGACCGTCCTGGGGTTATCGCTATCGCGCGCGTCTGGCCGTGCGTTATCTGCCGGAAAAAGGCGGCATGCGCATCGGTTTTCACGAGAAGAAGAGCAGCTACATCGCCGACATGAAGACCTGCGAGGTGCTGCCGCCGCACGTCTCCGCCATGCTCATGCCGCTGCGCTTCATGGTCCGCAAGCTGTCCATCTACGACCGCATGCCGCAGATCGAGGTCGCGGTCGGCTCATCGGTCACCGCGCTGGTACTGCGCAATCTCGAGCCGCTCACCGCCGCGGACGAACAGGTGCTGCGCGATTTCGCCGACGAGCACAAGGTGCAGTGGTGGCTGCAGCCGAAGGGGCCGGACACGGTCACGCCGTTTTATCCGCTCGACGCGCAGCTCGACTACACGCTGCCGGAATACGGCATCCGCATGCCGTTCAAGCCGACCGACTTCACTCAGGTGAATCACGCGATCAACCGCGTGCTGGTGAGCCGGGCGCTGCGGCTGTTGGCGCCGGCGCGTACCGACCGCGTGCTCGATCTGTTCTGCGGAATCGGCAACTTCACGCTGCCGCTCGCGCGGATTTCGAAGGAAGTCGTGGGTATCGAAGGCAGCGAGGTGCTGACTTCGCGTGCGCTCGCCAATGCGGAATTGAACGGCGTGGCGGGGCATACGTCGTTCGCCTGCCGCAATCTGTTCGAAGTCACCGCCGACGACATGCGCGCGCTCGGCCACTTCGACAAGTTCCTCGTCGACCCGCCGCGCGAAGGCGCGCTGGCGGTCGCCAAGGCGCTCGCGGAAATCGCGCAGAGCGGCAATGGGCCGCTGCCGGGTCGCATCGTCTATGTATCGTGCAATCCGGCGACGCTCGCGCGCGACGCCGGCCTGCTCGTGCATGAAGCCGGCTATCGGCTGGTGGGCGCGGGCGTGGTGAACATGTTCCCGCACACGTCGCATGCGGAGTCGATTGCGTTGTTCGAGCGGAATTGAGCGAGTTCGTTGCCGGCCCGCGCTGGATGCAAGCCGGGCGGCGGTCTTTGCGCCAGCACAAACAAAAACGCCACGACCGAAGTCGTGGCGTTTTTGTTTCCCGCTAAATTCCGGGTGTCGTGCGGCTTAGAACTGCCACCACGATTTTTCCTTACCCGGCCTTGCATGGCCCGTGATGTACGGGCTGTCCGGGAAGGTGCCGGCGAGAATGCGTTTGGTGTCGTCGGCCAGTTGCGGCTGGTTCAACCTCTGGTACGAGAGCATCATGATGTGCAGCGCGTCTTCGATAGCCGGTGCGTTCTTGTATTCCGTCAACGCCAGTTGCGCGCGGTTGATCGCGGCGACATAGGCGCCGCGGCGGTAGTAGTAATCCGCCGCGTGAACTTCGTGCGACGCCAGCGCGTTCACGATATAGCGCATGCGTTGCGCGGCGTCCGGCGCATACTTGCTGTTCGGATAATGGTCCACGACGACCTTGAACGCGTCATACGACTGACGCAGCGACTTGGGATCGCGCTCGCTCATGTCCTGGCCGGAGAAGCGGCCGAACAGACCCAGGTCGTCGTTGAAGTGGATCATGCCCTTCAGGTAGTACGCGTAAGCGATGTCCGGATGATCCGGGTGCAACTGGATGAAGCGGTCGATCGCCTGGTCGGCGGCGGCGTTTTCGTTGTCTTTCCAGTTGCAATACGCAACGTTGATCTGTGCTTGCTGTGCGAAGTGGCCGAACGGATCGCGGCCCTGGAGCATTTCGAAGTACTTCGCGCACTTGCCGTAGTCACCACCGGTCAAGGCGTCGTTCGCCTCCGTATATAATTTGTTGTTGTTCCACGTTGCCGTTTCGTCGGTCTTTTCCGGCAGGCCGTGACAAGCCGCGACAACGACGACCGCCGCGGCACACGCAATGTATCCGGCCACTTTCCGGGCCGCCTTCTTGATGGCCGCCAAATTGATCGCCGCTTTAGTGATGGTGTTCAAGGCTCGCATTTTCCAGTCTAGCTTTACGTCCAGGTGACCCAGACTCAATGACCCGCTCAAATACTCCAGGCGCCGCAACCGGCGCCGGGAATAGCAACGAAGATTATAGCGTAAGCGCTGACCCCTCCGACGCGTTGGGCGTCGATTCCCTCGACGACGATCTGGGCACCGATGCGCTTGCCGCCGCCGGCGCGCAAAGCTTGGTGCCGACCGTGGCGAGCCCCGTGGCGGACGAGTCGCCGCGCAGCGTCGTGGTGCCGGACGAACTGGCCGGCGAACGCCTCGACAAGGTGCTGGCGCGGGTATTTCCCGAGTTTTCCCGCAACCGCCTGCAAAGCTGGATCGAAGCCGAGCGGGTGCGTATCGACGGCAAGCCGGCGAAGATTCGCCAGCCGGTGCCGCTCGGCGCCACCATCGAACTGGTGCCGGATCTGCTGCCCGAGCAACTCGCGTTCACGCCCGAGCCGGTGCCGCTCGACATCGTGTACGAGGACGACACGCTCGTGGTCATCAACAAGCCCGCCGGCATGGTGGTGCACCCGGCGGCCGGCAATTGGGGCGGCACGCTGCTGAATGGTCTTTTGTACCGCTATGGCGACGCGGCCGCGGGCTTGCCGCGCGCGGGCATCGTGCATCGCCTCGACAAGGAAACCTCCGGGCTGATGGTGGTCGCGCGCACGCTGGAGGCGCAGACCGACCTCGTGCGCCAGTTGCAGGCGCGCACGGTGAAGCGCCGTTACCTCGCGCTGGTGTGGGGCAACATGCCGGAAGAGGGCACGATCGACGCGCCGATCGGCCGCGACCCGCGCGAACGCACGCGCATGGCGGTCGTGACGGGCGCATCTGGCAAACCGGCACGCACGCATTTCCGGCGCGTCGATACGGCGATCTGGCAGCGGCAGCCGGTTACCGCGATTCACTGCGACCTCGAAACCGGCCGCACTCATCAGATTCGCGTGCATTGCGCGCATATCGGCCATCCGCTGCTCGGCGATCCGGTGTATGGGCGCGCACGCGGCAAGCGTTCGGTCACGCCGCTGCCGGACGGCTTCGCGCGCCAGGCGCTGCATGCATGGCGGCTCGGTCTGGTTCATCCGCGAACCGGCCGCACGATGCAGTGGCGCGCCGACGTGCCGGAAGACATGGCGGCGCTGTCGGCGGCGCTCGGTCTCGGCCGCGACGATGCAGGCGAATTCGACGGGACGTACTATGAGGAAGAGGGCTATGAAGCGTCGCTCGACGAGGATGCCGACGAAAACGGCGAACTCGATCACGACACCGACGAACACGACGAGGACGGTCACGCATGAGCTTGCCTGCGCTGAGCTTTGACGACGTTGTGCAACCCGCATGGAATGTGTCGCCGCGCGTGCGCGCGCTCGTCACCACGCGCGACGGCGGCGTGAGTCGACCGCCGTTCGGCCGCTGGCGCAACGGCGCCGACCAGCCAGGCGGCCTGAATCTGGGCCTGAAATCCGGTGACGATCCGGCCGCGGTCGCCGCCAATCGCGAGCGGCTGCTGCGCCTCGTTGGCGTCAGCGAGGCCGCGTGGCTCCAGCAGATTCACGGCGCCGACATCGTGCGCGCCGAAGACGCGCTCGCGCAGGCTCATGCGAGCGGCACGCCGACGCGGGCCGACGCCAGCGTCACCGATCGCGCGGGCACGGTCTGCGTAGTCATGGTCGCCGATTGCATGCCGGTGCTGTTGTGCGACGAAGCGGGGCGCGCGGTGGGCGCGGCGCACGCGGGTTGGCGCGGGCTGGCGGCGGGCATCGTCGAACAGACCGCGCGGCGCGTGGCGGAGCTGGCTGGTGTGCACGCCGGTGCATTGCACGCATACCTCGGTCCGGCGATCGGACCCGATGCGTTCGAGGTCGGCCCTGATGTGCGTGACGCCTTCATGAACGGCGTCGACGGCACGCAACGCGAGGCCACCGCGAACGCGTTCGTCGAGCATCCGCAAAACGCGGGCAAATATCTGGCCGATCTCGCGGCGCTCGCGCGCTTGCGGCTGCAGCGGCTCGGGGTGACACGGATCGTCGGCGGTGACCTTTGCACGGTCACGCAACGCGAACGTTTCTACTCGTATCGCCGCGATCGCGAGACGGGCCGCATGGCGGCGCTCATCTGGCTCGACGGTGAGGCGCAGACGATCGCCGACTAGCCCTGCGCATGAGCGCGACTGGCACGCTCGCTGCCAGGGCAACGCGACCGAAGTCCCGCGTCCACGCGTGGCATGCGAGGCGCCTCGGTTATTCAACTGCTGAGGCGCGAACCGTGGCATCGAATGGCGTTTCGGACGTTGAGCACGATCATGAAGCCGTGCCGCCAGCGACCTCTGCGCGGCTCTCCCACCGTCCCTGGCAGCATGCATATGCGGGTTTGTTCCGACGCGCGGCGCGCTTTTTTGCTGCGCTGCCGGAATTCGCCGCACTGCGCAAATCCGCCGCTGAAAGTTGGTTCGGGCGAATGGATAAATGCCCATAAACTCATGCGACATAGGAGGTTTTTTCGCTTGCGGCCATGCTCGTTGATTCATGACGCAAAAGCGCGATCTGCTACACAGGGAAAACGATAATTAAAAAACTATCGCACTGCGGCAAAATCGGGAACAAGCATTGACATGCCTTGCGATGGGGAGCAAGAATGTTCCTCACGAGCTCCTCGTACATAGGACAGGGCGTGACGAGGTCGCGAGCAATCGCCCACGTGCGCATGAACCTGCCTCTCAACCCGTCCGCAAGGACTTACCGGTCAAAAGCAGGTATGGCAGCATCACATTCCTCAGCTTCCCCCAGCACGGACTCCCCGAAGGAGAAAACGCAGCAGGCCGGTACGAGCGGCGCTGCGCCGGCCGCCGGCATGCAGCAATTATTCAACGCCTGGATGAACGCATGGCGTTCGCTCGGCGCGGCCCCCGGCGCGAACGGCACGCCTTTCGCGGTGCCGCCAATGCCGTCCATGCCGCAGATGCCGTCCTTTCCGGGCATGCCCGACTTCAGCAAGCTGGCGGCGGGAACGATGCCGTCAATGCCTTCATTCGCCGGTCTCAACATACCGAGCGCCGCGATTCCCTCGGAGCGTCTGCAGAAACTGCAAGCCGACTATTCGCGTGAAGCGATGGAGCTGCTTCAGCAGGCCGCCACTTCCACCAGCAAGGCTCCGGAACTCAAGGACCGCCGTTTCAGTTCCGACGCATGGAGTTCCACGCCGGCCTATGCATTCACGGCCGCCTGGTATCTGTTGAACGCGCGTTATCTGCAGGAAATGGTCGACGCGCTCGAAGCCGATCCGAAGGTGCGCGAGCGCATCCGTTTCGCCGTTCAGCAATGGACCGCCGCGGCGTCGCCGAGCAACTTCTTCGCACTCAATCCCGAGGCGCAGAAAACCCTGCTGGAAAGCCAGGGCGAGAGCTTGCGGCAGGGCGTGATGAATCTGCTCAACGACATGCAGCGCGGCAAGATCTCGCAGACCGACGAATCGCGTTTCGTGGTCGGCGAAAATCTCGCGAACACCGAAGGTTCCGTGGTGTTCGAAAACGAGCTGATGCAGTTGATCCAGTACAAGCCGCGCACGGCCACCGTGCGCGAGCGGCCGCTCCTGATCGTGCCGCCTTGCATCAACAAGTTCTACATTCTCGATCTGCAGCCGGAAAACTCGCTGGTCGCTCACGCGCTGGATTCGGGGCACCAGGTGTTTCTGATTTCGTGGCGCAATGCGGACGCCTCCATCGCGCATAAGACGTGGGACGACTATATCGGCGAGGGCGTGCTCACCGCGATCGGCACGGTCAGCCAGATCAGCGGCCGCGAGCAGATCAACACGCTCGGTTTCTGCGTGGGCGGCACGATGCTCGCCGCGGCACTGGCGGTCGCCGCGGCACGCGGCGAACATCCGGCCGCGTCCATGACGCTGCTCACCGCCATGCTCGATTTCTCCGACACGGGCGTGCTCGACGTATTCGTCGACGAGGCGCACGTGCAGATGCGCGAGCAAACCATCGGCGGCAAGAACGGCGCGCCGCCGGGGCTGATGCGCGGCATCGAATTCGCCAATACGTTTTCGTTCCTGCGCCCGAACGATCTGGTGTGGAACTACGTGGTCGACAATTACCTCAAGGGGCGCACGCCGGTGCCGTTCGACCTGCTCTACTGGAACAGCGATTCGACCAGCTTGCCGGGTCCGATGTACGTCTGGTATCTGCGCAATACGTATCACGAGAATCGTCTGCGCGAGCCGGGTGCGTTGACCACCTGCGGCGAGCCGATCGACCTCTCGAAGATCGACGTGCCCACCTTCATCTACGGTTCACGCGACGACCACATCGTGCCGTGGCAAACCGCCTATGCATCGGTGCCGCTCCTGAGCGGGCCGATGAAATTCGTGCTCGGCGCGTCCGGTCACATCGCGGGCGTCATCAATCCGCCGGCGAAGAAAAAGCGCAATTACTGGACGCTGGAAGGCGACGTGAAGACCCTTCCCGAAAGCCCGGACGAATGGTTCGACGCGGCTACCGAGGTCCCCGGCAGCTGGTGGCCCGAATGGACCACGTGGCTCGATCAGTATGGCGGCAAGAAGGTGAAGCCGCGCGCCAGCCTCGGCTCAGCTGAGTTTCCGGTAATCGAGCCGGCGCCTGGGCGTTATGTGCGGCAGCGGGAGTAGGGCTTTTGCGCGGGCTTGGCGCGCCCGCCCGGCGCTTTTCGCGGTGCGAGGAGCGTCGGTTCGAATCGGCAAGGGCGTGGGAACAACCAGATTTTTAACTTGACGGGCTGCGGCGCATTCGACCGACGTGCCCGGAGGACATGGAAATGACTGATGTTGTGATCGTATCGGCCGCTCGTACGGCAGTAGGCAAATTCGGTGGGTCGCTGGCGAAGATCGCCGCGCCCGATCTGGGCGCCGCGGTGATTCGCGCCGTGCTCGAGCGGGCCGGTCTGAAGCCCGAGCAGGTCAGCGAGGTCATCCTCGGTCAGGTGTTGACGGCGGGCTCGGGCCAGAACCCGGCGCGTCAGTCGCTGATCAAGGCGGGGCTGCCCTCGGCCGTGCCCGGCATGACGATCAACAAGGTGTGCGGCTCGGGCCTGAAGGCCGTGATGCTCGCAGCCAACGCGATCATCGCGGGCGACGCGGACATCGTGATCGCCGGCGGTCAGGAAAACATGAGCGCGGCGCCGCACGTGCTGCCGGGCTCGCGCGACGGTTTCCGCATGGGCGACGCGAAGCTGGTCGACTCGATGATCGTCGACGGCTTGTGGGACGTCTACAACCAGTATCACATGGGCGTGACGGCGGAAAACGTCGCCAAGGAACACGGCATCACCCGTGAGCAGCAGGACGCGTTCGCGGCGCTGTCGCAGAACAAGGCGGAGGCCGCGCAAAAGTCCGGCCGTTTCAACGACGAAATCGTGCCGATCGAGATCCCGCAACGCAAGGGCGAGCCGCTGCGTTTCGCGACGGACGAGTTCGTGCGTCACGGCGTGACGGCCGAGTCGCTGGCGAGCCTGAAGCCGGCCTTCTCGAAGGAAGGCACGGTCACGGCGGCCAATGCGTCGGGCCTGAACGACGGCGCCGCGGCGGTGCTCGTCATGTCGGCGAAGAAGGCGGAAGCACTGGGCCTCACGCCGCTCGCGCGCATCAAGGCTTATGCGAACGCGGGCGTCGATCCGAAGGTGATGGGCATGGGCCCGGTGCCGGCGTCGCGCCGTTGCCTCGAGCGCGCGGGCTGGTCGCCGGCCGACCTCGACCTGATGGAAATCAACGAGGCGTTTGCCGCGCAGGCGCTCGCCGTGCATCAGCAGATGGGCTGGGACACGTCGAAGGTCAACGTGAACGGCGGCGCGATTGCGATCGGTCATCCGATCGGCGCGTCCGGTTGCCGGATTCTCGTCACGCTGCTGCACGAAATGCAGAAGCGCGACGCGAAGAAGGGTCTCGCGTCGCTGTGCATCGGCGGCGGCATGGGCGTGGCGCTGGCGGTCGAGCGCGCCTGAGAGGCACGTCCATAGATGCCGGACGTGGCGCGGTAAGCGCCGTAAGCCGGCATCGAGCATGAGCGTTGCCGCGCGTCACATTGCAGCCGGTGGCATTGCAGCAGGTGGCGCGCGTTCAGCAGTGGCCTCGTCGGCCGGTCGCCCGGCGGCAGCGGAGATGAAGCAAGGACGAGGGAAGAGGCAGCCGGTCGGCGCCTCGAAAACGATAATGGAGTGTAGGTTATGACACAGCGAATTGCGTACGTAACGGGCGGGATGGGCGGCATCGGCACGAGCATTTGCCAACGGCTGCACAAAGAGGGCTTCAAGGTCGTCGCGGGTTGCGGCCCGAACTCGCCGCGCCGCGTGAAGTGGCTCGAGGAGCAGAAGGCGCTGGGCTACGATTTCATCGCGTCCGAAGGCAACGTCGGCGACTGGGAGTCCACCAAGGCCGCGTTCGACAAGGTCAAGGCCGAAGTCGGCGAGATCGACGTGCTGGTGAACAACGCCGGCATCACGCGCGACGTGGTGTTCCGCAAGATGACGCATGAAGACTGGACGGCGGTGATCGACACCAACCTCACGAGCCTCTTCAACGTCACCAAGCAGGTGATCGACGGCATGGTGGAGCGCGGCTGGGGCCGCGTCATCAACATTTCGTCGGTGAACGGGCAGAAGGGCCAGTTCGGCCAGACCAACTACTCGACCGCGAAAGCCGGCATTCACGGCTTCACGATGTCGTTGGCGCAGGAAGTGGCCACCAAGGGCGTGACGGTCAACACCGTGTCGCCCGGCTACATCGGCACCGACATGGTCAAGTCGATCCGCCCGGACGTGCTGGAAAAGATCGTCGCGACGATTCCGGTGCGCCGTCTCGGTCAGCCGGACGAAATCGGCTCCATCGTTGCGTGGCTCGCCTCGGACGAATCGGGTTTCTCCACGGGCGCGGATTTTTCGCTGAACGGCGGTTTGCATATGGGCTGAGTCACGGCGCGCCGCTCACAAGGCAGCGCGCTTCGGCTCGGATGGTTCCGGCGGCGTCTCGCCTGCGCAATGACCCGATTGCGCAGCCGGCAAGACGCCGTTTTCGCGCGCAACTCGCGCTCAAAGGCGTTACATGACTACTACTACAAAGAAAACAGCCGAACGACTGATCAAGAAATATCCGAATCGTCGGCTCTACGATACCGAGACAAGCACGTACATCACGCTGACGGACGTCAAACAGCTCGTGCTCGATCAGGAGGATTTCAAGGTCATCGATGCCAAGAGCAACGAGGACCTGACGCGCGCCATCCTGTTGCAGATCATTCTGGAAGAGGAGAGCGGCGGCTTGCCGATGTTCTCGTCGTCGATGCTCTCGCAAATCATCCGTTTCTACGGTCATGCGATGCAGGGCATGATGGGCACCTATCTGGAGAAGAACATCCAGGCCTTCATCGACATTCAGGCGAAGCTCGCCGACCAGTCGAAGAATCTGTACGAAGGCAAGGCGATGAATCCCGAGGTCTGGTCGCAGTTCATGAACATGCAGGCGCCGATGATGCAGGGCATGATGACCAGCTACATCGAGCAGTCGAAGAATATGTTCGTGCAGATGCAGGAGCAGATGCAGAACCAGGCGAAGACGATGTTCGCCACGTTCCCGTTTCCGCCGGGCGGGCCGGGCAATGCGGCTGCCGCGCCGGGCGCGCCGGCCAATCCGCAAAACAATCCGGAGCCGGAGAACAAGTAAGGGCGTGAGCCGGACCAATCGGCGGCCGGCGGGCGTCGATTGCGCGCAGCGCGCCCAGCCGCGCCGCGCGATTGCGCGGCCATCGGCACGGTACAATAGCGGGTTGATTGCGCGGGGCGTCGCGGAGTGTTTCTCGCAGGTGGGTCGCTCGTGACCCTTGAACCTCGCTTGCCTCGACGCGCCGTCCCCATTGTCGCCATCGCCACCGCTATACGCCGGACCCCACCTATGTCGCAAACCCGTTCCCCCGCCACGCCGACGCCTTCCGTTCCGAAGGTCGGATTCGTCAGCCTCGGCTGCCCTAAAGCTTTGGTCGACTCCGAGCAGATCATCACGCAGTTGCGCGCCGAAGGTTACGAAATTTCCGGCACTTACGACGGTGCCGACCTCGTGGTCGTCAACACGTGTGGCTTCATCGACGAAGCAGTGCAGGAAAGCCTCGACGCGATCGGCGAGGCGCTCAGCGAAAACGGCAAGGTGATCGTCACCGGCTGCCTCGGCGCGAAGAAAAGCGCGAGCGGCTCAGGCCTGATCGAGGAAGTGCATCCGAAGGTGCTGGCCGTGACCGGCCCGCACGCGGTGGGCGAGGTGATGCAGGCGGTGCACAACCATTTGCCGAAGCCGCACGATCCGTTCGTCGATCTGGTGCCGGCCGCGGGCGTGAAGCTCACGCCGCGCCACTACGCGTACCTGAAAATTTCCGAAGGCTGCAACCACCGCTGCACGTTCTGCATCATCCCGTCGATGCGCGGCGACCTCGTGTCGCGCCCGGTCGCCGAGGTCATGCTCGAAGCGGAGAATCTGTTCAAGTCGGGCGTGAAGGAACTGCTGGTGATTTCGCAGGACACGAGCGCCTATGGCGTCGACGTGAAATACCGCACCGGTTTCTGGAACGGCAAGCCGATCAAGACGCGCATGACCGATCTGGTCGGCGCGCTCGGCGAACTCGCCGCGCAATACGGCGCGTGGGTGCGCCTGCATTATGTGTATCCGTATCCGAGCGTCGACGAAGTCATTCCGATGATGGCCGAAGGCCCGTATAAGGGCCACGTCCTGCCGTATCTCGACGTGCCGTTCCAGCACGCGCATCCCGAAGTGCTCAAGCGCATGAAGCGTCCGGCCAATGCCGAAAAAGTGATGGAGCGCGTGAAGGCCTGGCGCGCGGCATGTCCCGACCTGACGATCCGCAGCACGTTCATCGCCGGCTTTCCGGGCGAGACCGAGGAGCAGTTCGAAACGCTGCTCGATTTCATCCGCGAGGCCGAACTGGATCGGGTCGGCTGCTTCGCCTATTCGCCGGTCGAAGGCGCCACCGCCAACGAACTCGACGGCGCGTTGCCCGACGAAGTGCGTGAAGCGCGCCGCGCGCGCTTCATGGAAGTCGCCGAGGAAGTGTCGGCGAAGCGCATCGCAAGGAAGGTCGGCAAGACGCTGAAGGTGCTGGTCGACGAGATCAACGCCGACGGCGGCATTGGCCGCACCGCGGCGGATGCGCCGGAGATCGACGGCGTCGTGTATATCGCGCCGACCACGAAGGCGTCGAAGCGCTACAAGGTGGGCGATTTCGTCTCGGTGAAGATCACCGGCGCCGACGGCCACGATCTGTGGGGCGAGGTATAAGCGATGACGGCAAGCCTTCATATGCCGGGAACCCATACCCCGGACATCCTCGCGCTCGGCGAGGCGATGATCGAATTCAACCAGTCGGCGAAAGACCAGCCGAACTATCTGCAAGGCTTCGGCGGCGATACGTCGAACTTCTGTATCGCGGCCGCACGGCAGGGCGCGCGGACCGGCTTCGTGTCCGCGGTCGGCAGCGATCATTTCGGGCGTTTGCTGATCGATCTGTGGGAGCGCGAGCAGGTGGACACATCGCTCGTGCGCGTCGATGAACGCGCGTCGACCGGCGTGTATTTCGTCTCGCACGGTCCCAACGGCCATGCGTTCGACTATCTGCGCGCCGGCTCCGCCGCGAGCCGCTACGCGCCGCACGATCTGCCGCTCGAGGCGATCGCCGCGGCCAAGGTCGTCCATCTTTCCGGCATCAGCCTTGCGATCAGCCTGAGCGCTTGCGACGCGGTGCTGGAAGCGATCGCGCATGCGCGCGCGAACGGCGTGCGCGTGAGCTTCGATACGAACCTGCGTCTGAAGCTGTGGCCGCTCGCGAGAGCGCGTGCGGTGATGCTCGAAGCGATCCGTCAGACCGACATCTGCCTGCCGAGCTGGGACGACGTCACCGAACTCACCGGCTTGACCGGGCGCGACGAGATCGTCGATTACCTGCTGTCGCACGGTCCGCGCGTGGTCGCGCTCAAGCTCGGCAAGGAAGGCTCGTACATCGCGACGCCCGACGAACGGCGTGTGGTGCCGGGCCACCTCGTCAACGCGGTCGACGCAACCGGCGCGGGCGACTGCTTCGGCGGCGCGTTCATCGCGCGCCTCGTCGCGGGCGACGATCCCTTTGAAGCGGCGCGTTACGCGAACGTCGCCGCCGCGCTGTCGACGCAAGGTTATGGCGCGGTTGCGCCGATTCCTTCGCGGGCCACGGTCGAACACATCCTGGCGGGCTGATCGCAACGTACCGCGACGTGCGGCCCGCCAAGGCACATTCATCTCGGAGACTGAAGAGGAGCGAGCGATGCAACGGGACGTAGTGGTGGTGAGCGGTGTGCGTACCGCAATCGGCGGTTTTGGCGGCAGCCTGAAGGATTTTCCGCCGACCGATCTCGGCGCACGCGTCGTGCGTGAAGCGCTGGCGCGCGCGAACGTTTCGGGCGACGAAGTCGGTCACGTGGTGTTCGGCAACGTCGTGCATACCGAAGCGAAAGACATGTATCTGGCGCGCGTGGCCGCGATCAACGGCGGTGTCGCGCAGCACGCGCCCGCGTTGACGGTGAACCGCCTGTGCGGTTCGGGCTTGCAGGCGATCGTGTCGGCCGCGCAAAGCGTGCTGCTCGGCGACGCCGACATCGCGATCGGCGGCGGCGCGGAAAACATGAGCCGCGCGCCTTATTCGATGCCCGCCGCGCGCTTCGGTCAGCGCATGGGCGACGCGCGCCTCGTCGACATGATGGTGGGCGCGCTGAACGATCCGTTCCAGTCGATCCATATGGGCGTGACCGCCGAAAACGTCGCGCGCAAGTACGACATTTCGCGCGAGGCGCAAGACGCGCTCGCGCTCGAATCGCATCGCCGCGCGGCCAATGCGATCACGAGCGGCTACTTCAAGGAACAGATCCTGCCGATCACGATTGCGTCGAGGAAGGGCGACGTCGTGTTCGACACGGACGAGCACGCGCGCATGAACGCCACGCCCGAAGACTTCTCGAAGCTCAAGCCGGTGTTCGCGAAGGAAAACGGCACGGTCACGGCCGGCAACGCATCCGGCATCAACGACGCCGCGGCCGCCGTCGTGCTGATGGAACGCGGCGTGGCCGAGCAGCGCGGCATCAAGCCGTTGGCGCGCCTGGTGTCGTATGCGCATGCCGGCGTCGATCCGGCTTATATGGGCATCGGCCCGGTGCCGGCCACCCGCAAGGCGCTGGAGCGAGCCGGGCTGACGGTCGCCGACCTCGACGTGATCGAGGCGAACGAAGCGTTTGCCGCTCAGGCGTGCGCGGTCAGCAAGGAACTCGGCTTCGATCCGGCCAAGGTCAATCCGAACGGCTCGGGCATTTCGCTCGGCCATCCGATCGGCGCGACCGGCGCGCTGATCACCGTCAAGGCGCTCTACGAATTGCAACGGGTGGGCGGCCGTTACGCGCTCGTCACGATGTGCATCGGCGGCGGGCAGGGCATCGCGGCGATCTTCGAAAGAATCTGAGGCTCGTCGGGAATGCGCGGAACGCATGCCGTCACAGGTATCGGGCAGTGTCAGCAATAAGTCAGCAATAAGGAAGAAACGGATGCGGGAATTGGAAGCGATGTCGCGCGCGGTGCGTCGGCGCGGTTGGACGGCCGCACAAGGGCACTTTCTTCGGCGCGTGCTCGGTGCCGCCGCCTTGCTGTGTGCGGGCGCGGTGGCTTGGGTGCCCGCGCAGGCATGGGCGGAAAGCGACGCCGTCAAGGAACTGGCGGCGCCTGCGCCGATTCAGTTGCCGCTCAAGCCGAGCCCTGAATTCGCCAGATTTCCGCGCTACGCCGGCATGCTGGGCGCGCGTCAGATCGTGCTGCGGCTCGGCGCGAAAACCGACGATCCGTCCGGCGTGCACGGCGAGTATCAGTACACCGATAGCGGCGAAGTGATCCTGATCGCGGGCGATCGCGACGGCGACACCCTCGAAGTCGAGGAGTCGAACGACGGCACGCATATCACCGGCAATTGGGTCGGCAGGTTCGCCGCCGACGGCTCGGTGGCGGGCGAGCGGATGAACGTCGACGATTCCGATCCGCAGCCGTTCGATCTGAAGCGGCTGGCAGCGGGGCAGGCGGTGCCGGCTGCCGGCGCGCCGGCGATCGCGGCGATCACAGCGAAGAAGGCCGTCGCGGCGCCGCGAGACCCGGTCGGCGGCGCTGTGGCTCCCCCCCATGGCGCTTCGGCGGCTGCAGCCGGCGGTCACCCCGTGGGCGGCGTCAGCAACCTGCAAACCGGCGAGTGAAGCCACTGCCGCGCGAGCCGGACGGCTCGCGCGCTCAAGCTCAGGCGACA
Source organism: Paraburkholderia sp. DD10 (assembly GCF_049177125.1). NCBI lineage: Bacteria > Pseudomonadati > Pseudomonadota > Betaproteobacteria > Burkholderiales > Burkholderiaceae > Paraburkholderia > Paraburkholderia sp. DD10. The sequence goes on from NZ_CP185393.1 coordinate 942,599, forward strand.
TGCCGCCGGCTCGTCTACTCTTGCGGGTACGGCGCGCGCGGCCCGACGCGGCGCGCCTCCATCATTTTTGTCAGCTTCTAATTCGATCTCACCATGACGCAATCCAAACTCAAACGCGCTCTGCAAACCCGCATCGTGCATGCCGAGGACCAGCTCACGCCGGGCTTCGAGTCGTTCTCGATGCCAGTTACGCGGGCCTCGACGGTCGTGTTCCCCGACCTCGCCACCATGCGCGCGCTCGACTGGAAAAACGACGCGCAGTGGCGCTACGGCCTGCACGCCACGCCGACCTCGCTCGCGCTGGCGCAGCGTCTCGCCACGATCGAAGGCGGCAATCACGCGCTGCTGCAGCCCTCGGGTCTGTCGGCGATTTCGAATGTGTATTTCGGTCTCTGCAAGGCCGGCGACGACGTGCTGATTCCCGATAACGTCTACTCGCCGAACCGCGATCACGGCGATTGGCTGGCGCGCGATTTCGGCGTGACGGTGCGCTACTACGACCCGATGATAGGAGCGGGCATCGCCGCTCTGATCCAGCCGAACACGCGCCTGATCTGGCTCGAAGCCCCCGGCTCGGTGACGATGGAAGTGGCCGACGTGCCCGCCATCACCGCCGTGGCGCGTGCGCGCAACGTCGTCACCGCCATCGACAATACGTGGTCGGCCGGGCTCGGCTTCAAGCCGTTCGAGCACGGCGTCGACATTTCGGTGCAGGCGCTCACCAAGTATCAATCGGGCGGCGGCGACGTGCTGATGGGCGCGACGATCACCGTCGAGCGCGACTTGCACCTGAAGCTGAAGGCGGCTCGCATGCGCATGGGCATCGGCGTGTCGTCGGACGATTGCTCGCTGATTCTGCGCAGCCTGCCGACCATGCAACTGCGCTTCGCACAGCATGACCGCGCGGCGCTCGGCCTCGCCAACTGGCTGAAGACTCGGCCCGAGATCGCCGCCGTGTTGCATCCGGCGCTCTCCGACTGTCCGGGACACGAGTTTTTCAAGCGCGATTTCACGGGCGCGGGCGGCTTGTTCTCCGTGGTGTTCGACGGCCGGTATAGCGCGGCGCAAATCGATACCTTCTGTGAGTCGCTCGAACTCTTTTCGCTCGGCTGGAGCTGGGGCGGCGCGCACAGTCTCGCGATGCCTTACGAGGTCGCGTCGATGCGCGCCGAAGGGCAGTGGCCGCACCGCGGCACGCTGGTGCGTTTCTACATCGGCCTGGAGGAAGAAGCGGATTTGCGCGCGGATATCGAACGTTGTCTGACGGCGCTTGGGTAGACTTCCGACGCTCTCGGCCGGTCGTCGAGCAACCCCGTCGAGACGTGTTCCCGATGGGGTTTTTTCTTTGTCGATATAGCCATCGAGCCTGGCCGTTCGGCTGAATGTTCAACCTTCCATCACGCCGCTACGATGGTGCGCATCCCGACTAACGGTTGCGGCACGATGGTGAGCTTCGATGAAACTTTTCTTCTGGATGCGCTTCTGATGCTGGCCGTCATCGCCACGGCCAGCGCAGCACATCGGCATTAGAACAGGCGCAGCAGCCCGTCCAGTCCCACGAAATTGAAGGCCACGCTGGCCGCTTCGCGCACCACGGGCTTCGCGCGGAATGCAACGGAAAGTCCCGCTGCGGCCATCATCTTCAGATCGTTCGAGCCGTCGCCCATCGCGATTGCGCGGGTCGGCTCGATGCCCAGTTGGGCACAGGTCTCGCGCAACATCGCTGCTTTCACGTCTGCATTGACGATCTCGCCGATTACCTTGCCGGTCAGCTTGCCGTCCACGATTTCGAGCGTGTTCGCACGCGTGAAGTCGAGGCCGAGACGGGCCTTCAGCTTTTCGGTGAAGAACGTGAACCCGCCCGACACCAGCAGCGTTTTCAAACCGGCGGCCTTCGCGCCTGCAAGCATCTGCAGCGCACCCGGCGAGAGTTGCAGCCGTTCTTCGTAAACGCGCTCGAGCGCGCTTGCGTCGAGGCCCTTGAGCAGCGCCACGCGGCGCGTCAGGCTTTCGTTGAAGTCCTTGATCTCGCCGCGCATCGCGGCCTCGGTGATCGCGGACACTTCCGCTTTCAGTCCGCAGAAATCGGCGATTTCGTCGACGCATTCGATCGTGATCAGCGTCGAATCCATGTCCATCGCGACCAGCCCGAAGTCTTGCAACTTGCGGCCCGCTTCGACGAACGCGTAGTCCAGTTGATGCGTGCCGCAATACACGTCGAGGTCGGCGCGCTGCGCTTCGCTTGCGCCGGCGATGCGGATCGCGTTCGCGTCGATGGCGGCGGCATGCGTACCGCGCGCGAGCGCGACGAGCGTTTTGTGATGATCGGCGGAAAGAGGCGCGGGACTTTGGATGACGAGGTTCATTGGCGACGCGAGTGACGCAGGACAGGACGGGCGCGCGGCGCGCGCGGAAAATCCCGCTATTGTAACGGTTCGACGAGGTGCGCCACGGCGGCCCGCCTATGCAATCCCTCGGCAGCCGGTTCATACTGACGAGCCAACGCAGCCAACGCAGCCAACGCAGCCAACGCAGCCAACGCAGCCAACGCAGCCAACGCAGCCAACGCAGCCAACGCAGCCAACCATGCCCGCAGCGCCTGGACGCGTCGAGCCTGTCTGTCGCCGCGCATCGCGCGCGGTAAGTTGCGCAGGGCAGACAGCGGCGCGAGTAGCGTTGCGCAAACCAGGCGCAAAATCAAAACCACGACAAGCACGGAGACAACGCATGCCCCCCGCGACCACCAGCGACGCAGCCGCCCTCGCGCGCGACTTCGATTTGCGCCGGCTCAGTCCCGAGTTCTACACAAACCCCTATCCGGTCTACCACGCGCTGCGCACGCATGAGCCGGTCAAGCGCATGCCCGACGGTTCGCTGTTTCTGACGCGCTTTCGCGACGTTCAAGCGGTCTACCGCGATGCGAAAACCTTCAGTTCCGACAAGACCGTCGAATTCAGGCCGAAGTACGGCGACTCGCCGCTTTACGCGCATCACACGACGAGTCTGGTGTTCAACGATCCGCCGCGTCATACGCGGGTGCGCAAGCTGATCGCCGGCGCGTTGACGGCGCGCGCGATCGCCGCGATGGAGCCGGGGCTCGTACGTCTCGTCGACGGCTTGCTCGACGCCGCCGCCGAACGCGGCCGCATCGATCTGATCGGCGAATTCGCGTCGGCGATTCCGGTGGAGATCATCGGCAATCTGCTCGACGTGCCGCATGCCGAGCGCGCGCCGTTGCGCGACTGGTCGCTGGCGATACTCGGCGCGCTCGAACCGTCGCTCAGCGACGCGCAACTCGAACGCGGCAATCGCGCGGTGAGCGAATTCGTCGACTATCTGCGCCGCTTGGTGGCGCAACGTCGGCGCGAGCCGGGCGACCCGCTGCACGACGTGCTCACGCGTCTGATCCAGGGCGAGGAGGGCGGCGAGCAATTGTCCGAAGCCGAATTGCTGCAAAACTGCATCTTCATTCTGAACGCGGGGCATGAGACGACGACCAATCTGATCGGCAACGGCCTCGTCACGCTCGCCGAGTGGCCTGAACAGCGCGCCGCGTTGCTGCGCGAGCCGTCGCTGATCGAATCGGCGGTCGAGGAATGTTTGCGTTTCGAGAGTTCGAATCAGCTCGGCAACCGCATGGCGGCGCTCGACGCCGAAATCGGCGGCGTTCCCGTGGCGCGCGGCACGCCCGTCACGCTGTGCATCGGCGCCGCCAATCGCGACCCGGAGCAATTCGCGGAGCCGGACCGCTTCGATATCCGCCGCGCTCCGAACCGGCATCTGGCGTTCGGCTTCGGCATTCATCAGTGCGCCGGGCTGTCGCTCGCGCGGCTCGAGGCGCGCATTGCCATCGGACGCTTCGTGCAGCGCTTTCCGGCCTATCGGCTGCACGGCGAGCCGACGCGCGGCGGTCGCGTGCGGTTTCGCGGCTTCGCCGAAGTGCCGGTGGAACTCGACCCGGCGGCACGCCGAACGCCGTAGCTTTTGCCGACGCGGCGCAAGACTTACAGCCGATGCGCGGCGCGCCCGGCATCGCGGCGTCCCGCGTCAGCGCAAAACCCGTGGCACGCTTGCTGCTTCACGTAAAGACCTGGGCCTTGGGGAGCGCACGATGGCACACATGATCTGGAAGGGCGCAATCAGCTTCGGCCTCGTTCACGTGCCGGTGCAGTTGTACCCGGCAACGCAGTCGGAGAAGGTCGGCTTCAATCTGCTGGATAAGCGCACGATCGACCCGGTCGGCTACAAGCAGATCAACAAGCGCACCGGCAAGGATGTGACGCGCGATAACATCGTGCGCGGCTTCGAGTACGAAAAGGACAAGTACGTCGTGCTCTCGGACGAGGAGATTCGCGCGGCGAATCCCGAGTCGACGCAGACGGTGGACATCCTTGCGTTCGTCGACGCCGCCGACATCTCGTTCCTCTTTCTCGACACGCCGTACTTCCTCACGCCCGATCGCAAAGGCGAAAAGGTCTACGCGTTGCTGCGCGAAGCGATGAAGGCGTCGGGCAAGGTCGGCGTGGCGAGCGTCGTGCTGCACAACAAGCAGCATCTCGCCGCGCTGATTCCGCTCGGTCCGGTCCTCGCGCTGAACACGCTGCGCTGGGCCGCCGAAGTGCGCGACTTCGACCAGTTCAAGCTGCCGGCCGAAGGCGTGAAGGCGGCGGGCGTCAGCGCGCGCGAACTCGACATGGCGAAAAAACTGATCGACGACATGAGCGACAAGTGGGATCCGTCGCAGTACCACGACACCTTCCGCGACGACATCATGGCGCTCGTCGATCGCAAGATTCGCGCGGGCAAGACCGAGGAAATCACGGAGGTCGAAACGCCGCGCGAGTCGCGTCAATCGGCGGACATTCTCGATCTGTCCGATCTGCTCAAGCGCAGCCTGGGGCGCGGCAAGGGCAAGCCGGCGTCCGGTGGACGCAAGCGTGCCGCGGACGATGAGGAAGCTGAGGCCAACGACGAAGAGGCCGACGAGGATACCGATGCCAGCGCCACGCCCGCTCGCAAGAAGCCGAAGACGACGCGCGCGACGCGCGGCGGCGGCACTCGCGCCGGCGGCCGTTCCAGCGCCAAGACCGCGCCGGCGGCCCGCAAACGCCGCGCGGCCGCGTGAGCACGGAGCGCCCGATCCTGGAGGTTAGAAAGAGGAACCGCGAGAGGAACCGCGAGAGGAACCGCGAGAGGAACAGTGAGAGGAACAGTGAGAGGAACAGTGAGATGAACCGCGCCACCCAACCCGCGATGACGTCATCCCCATGAACGACAGGCTCGATCTCTACAACCGCAAGCGCCGCTTCGACGAAACGCCGGAGCCCGCGGGCACGAGCGCACGCAAGCGCGCCGGCCGCAAGACGAGTGCGCGCGAGTCGAACGAGGCGCTGTCCTACGTGATTCAGGAGCATCACGCACGGCGGCTTCACTACGACTTCCGGCTCGAACTGAACGGCACGCTGCTGTCGTGGGCGGTGCCCAAGGGGCCATGTCTGGACCCGTCGGTGAAGCGGCTCGCCGTGCATGTCGAGGATCATCCGGTCGAGTATGGCTCGTTCGAAGGCGAGATTCCGCCTGGCAACTACGGGGCGGGCACCGTGATCGTGTGGGACCGCGGCACCTGGGAGCCGGTCGGCGGCGCGGCGCAGGCGGCCAAAACCTACGCGGCCGGCAAGCTCAAATTCATCCTGCACGGCGACAAGCTGCACGGCGGCTGGACGCTGGTGCGCAGCCACATGCGCGGCAGCGGCGACAAGGAGCAGTGGCTGCTGATCAAGGAACGCGACGACGAAGCGCGCGATGAAAGCGAGTACGACATTCTGAAGGAGCGACCCGGCAGCGTGCTCGATGGAAGCGCGCCGGCGCAGAAGGGCGCGAAGACGGCGAAACGCGCGTCCGCGGCGAAGGAAGCGACGAGCACGAGCCGGACCGGCAGGAGCGCCGCCGCCAGGACCGCTTCATCGAACCGCGCGAGCCGCGGCGATCCGAAACGACCCGACATCGTGGCGACGCGCAGCGCGCAGTCGCTGCGTGAGCTCGCCGTGTCGCCGTCGATCGAAGGCGCGGTCGAGGCGAAGCTGCCCGCCACCTTCAAGCCTCAACTGGCAACGCTGGTCGACAGCGCGCCGCCCGGCGATCAATGGTCGTATGAGATCAAGTTCGACGGCTACCGCGTGCTGGCGCGCATCGACCACGGCACGAAGGGCGGCGCGGTGAAGGTATTCACGCGCGCGGGCAACGATTGGACCACGAAGTTCAGCAAGCAGGTCAAGGCGCTCGAACAGATCGACCTCGAAACCGCATGGCTCGACGGCGAGGCGGTGGTGCTGGACGAGAACGGCGTGCCGAGTTTCCAGGCGCTGCAGAACGCGTTCGATTCGAACCGTCCGCAGGACATCACCATCTATCTGTTCGACGTGCCTTTTCTGAACGGTTACGACTTGCGCGGCGTGCCGCTGCAACAGCGCCGCGCGATCCTGCGCGCGTTGCTGGAAGGCGTCGACGACAACGTGCTGCGCTTCTCGAACGATTTCGAATTCAGCGCCGAGGACCTGCTCAAGAGCGCATGCGACATGGCGCTCGAAGGCATCATCGGCAAGCGGCGCGACAGCGGTTATATGTCGGGACGCTCGTCCGCGTGGATCAAGCTGAAGTGCCGGCGTCGCCAGGAGTTCGTGATCGGCGGCTATTCGGAACCGTCCGGCAGCCGCGCGGCGTTCGGCGCGCTGCTGCTCGGCGTTCACGACAGCAAGGGCAAGCTGCAATACGCCGGGCGCGTCGGCACGGGCTTCGACGCCGCGTTGCTGCGTTCGGTGAAGAAGGAGCTCGACGCGCACGAAACCCAACGCATGCCGTTCGCGGCCCCGCCGCGCGAGCGCAGTCGCACGCCGGTGCATTGGGTCGAACCCGTGCTCGTCGCCGAATGCAACTTCGCCGAGTGGACGAGCGACGGCATCGTGCGCCAGGCGTCGTTCGTGAGTCTGCGCAACGACAAGCCGGCGAGCCAGATCGTCAAGGAAGCACCCCGCAAAGGAGCCGACGTGCAACAGCAAACCGATACCGCGTCCGCCGCCGCGCCGAAGAAACGCGCGGCGCGACGGGCCGAAGCAAACGCCGTGTCCGAGCCGGATGACACGCGTGCGAAGCAGGCAGGAAAAACCTCCGGCGCCAAAACCTCGGCCGCCAAAACCGCAGCCGCCAAAACCGCAGCCGCCAAAACCGCAGCCGCCAAAACCGCCACGGCGAAGTCAAAAGCCGCCTCGACTGCCTCCGAAGTCGCCGGCGTGCGCGTCTCTCACCCCGATCGCGTGATCGACAAAAGCACCGGCACGCGCAAGATCGACCTCGTGCGGTACTACGAATCGGTGGCCGACTGGATGCTGCCGTATCTGCGGGACAGGCCGGTATCGCTGGTGCGCGCGCCCGAGGACATCGGCGGCGAGCTGTTTTTCCAGAAGCACAGCCAGAAGCTGTCGATCCCGAACATCACGCAGCATCCCGGGCTCGACCCCGGCCATCCGCCGCTGATCACCGTCGAAACGATCGGGGCGCTGGTGGGCGCCGCGCAAATGGGCACCGTCGAGTTTCATACCTGGAATGCGGTGGCGTCGAACATCGAGAAGCCCGATCGCATGGTGTTCGATCTCGACCCCGACGCGTCGCTCGGCTGGGAGCGGATGATCGAGGCCGCGCAGCTCACGCGCTCGCTGCTGGAGGAGCTCGGTCTCACGTCGTTCTGCAAGACGAGCGGCGGCAAGGGACTGCATGTGGTGGTGCCGCTCGCCAGGCAGGCGGGTTGGGATGAAGTGAAGGGCTTTTCGCAAGCCGTCGCGCAGCATATGGCGGCCACGCTGCCGAAGTACTTCAGCGCGAAGATGGGCGCGCAGAATCGCAAGCAGAAAATTTTCGTCGACTATCTGCGCAACAACCGCGGGTCGAGCACGATCGTCGCGTTCTCGGCGCGCGCGCGGCCGGGCATGGGCGTGTCCGTGCCGCTGTCGTGGGACGAAGTCGCCAGCACCACGGCCGGCGATCAATGGAATATCGAGAACCTGCACGAGCGGCTCGCCGACCTCGCAGGCGACCCCTGGGCGGACTACCCGACGACGCGTCAGCGGATTACCGCGGCGATGAAAAAACGTCTGGACGGCGCGAAGTGAGCGCGCTGCCGCCGTTCTCAACGCATACGCAAAGGAGCAAGCCATGAAGACCGCACCGCAATCGTCGGACGGCGACAAGCAAGCCGATCCGCATGCCCGAAAGCATCCGCGTTCGTTGGAGGACGTGGCCGCGCCGCTGCCGCATGAAACCGATCAGAGCCCGGAATCGCAGCACGAGGACGATCCGCGGCGTGTCGGCAAGCAGGCGCATCGCGACATCGAACGGGGACTGCGGGATACCGACCGCCGCGGCGGCGGCGACTATCAGCAAAAGACGCAGAACGACGCGCACGCCGATGTGAACTCCGAGGGCAAGGCGGGAGGCGGCGGGCGCGGCAAGCGGTGATCGCCGCAGTGATCACAGCAGTGAGCGCAGCGGTAATCCTTCAGCGAGCCCCGCCGCTCGGCTCGGCGTCCCAATACGGCGGATCGCCGAAATGCGCCGCGAGGAATTCGATGAACGCGAGCGTCTTCGGCGGCACGAACGCGCGGCTCGGATACACCGCCCAGATCGCCACTTCCTCGGCGAGCGGATACGCGTCGAGCACGCGCACCAGTTCGCCGCTGCGCAGATAGGGCGCCACGTCCCAGGTCGATTTGAGCGCGATGCCGAAACCGGCCAATAGCGCGTCGCGAATCACCTCGCCGTTATCAGTGACGAGCCGACCGCTCACGCGCACGTCGAGCGGGCCGGCGGGCGTCATGAACGCCCAGTCGCGCTGGTCCGACAGGATCATGCATTCGTGCCGCGCGAGATCCGACGGATGATGCGGCGCGCCACGCGCGGCCAGATAAGCGGGCGCCGCGCACAGCACCCGGCGGTTGACCGCCAGGCGCCGCGCCACCAGCGATGAATCCTTGAGCACGCCGACGCGGATCGCCACGTCGATTCCCGCGTCGATCAGATCGACCAGGTGATCGGTCAGCCGCAAATCGACGCTCACGCCGGGATAGCGGCGCAGAAATTCGCTGATTACCGGCGACACGTGCTGCCGCCCGAACGAGGACGGCATCGACACTCGCACGCGCCCCTGCGGTTCGGCCTGCGCGCGGCCCACCGAGGCGCGCGCGGCGGCGGCCGCGTCGAGCAGCGCCTCGGCGCGCGTCATGAACACTTCGCCGTCCTGCGTGAGACTGATGCGGCGAGTGGTCCGGTGCAAAAGCCGCGCGCCCAGCAGCTTTTCCAGTTGCGCGATGCGCGAACTCGCGACCGCCGCCGACAAACCGAACTCACGGCCCGCCGCCGACACATTGGCGAGCAGGGCGGCGCGCACGAACAACGCGACGTCGAGCAGATCGAGCCGTTCGCGTTCAGTGGAAGGTGCATGGGCGGATGGAGCAGGACGATTCATTCTTCTGAAATTCAAAAAGATGTTTCAGTCATTATGACGGTTTTATAAAAATAAGAAGGCGCCTAGGATGACGCCGATGGGATCGGTTGCCGTCGCCGTCCCCGATTCTCAAGCGCATCTTCATCCGAACCAACAGGAGCTTCTTATGAAAGCCGTAGGTCTCTATCGCTACTTGCCGATCGATCAAGCCGAAGCGCTGGTCGATGTCGAGATCCCGCAACCTCAAGCCACCGGCCGCGACCTGCTCGTGAAGGTCGAGGCGATCTCCGTCAATCCGGTCGACACCAAGGTGCGCGCGCCGAAAGACACGGTCGAAACGGCGCCGCGCATTCTCGGCTGGGACGCCGCCGGCACCGTGGTCGCGGTCGGACCGGAAGTCACGCTGTTCAAGGTCGGCGATCCCGTGTTCTACGCCGGCAGCATCACGCGGCCGGGCGCGAACAGCGAGTTCCATCTGGTCGACGAGCGCATCGTCGGGCGCAAGCCGGCGTCGCTCGATTTCACGCACGCGGCGGCGCTGCCCCTGACCGCGATCACCGCATGGGAAGCGCTGTTCGATCGCCTCGGCGTATCGCCGCAAGGCGCGGATGAAGGCCGCACGGTGTTGATCGTCGGCGGCGCGGGGGGAGTCGGCTCGATCGGCATTCAATTGGCCAAACAACTGGCGAAGCTGAAGGTGATCGCGACGGCCTCGCGTCCCGAGTCGGCGAAGTGGGCGACGGAGCTGGGCGCGGATCACATCGTCGATCACTTCGGCGACATGCCCGCGCAGTTGAAACAGCTCGGCATCGGGCAGGTCGATTACGTGCTGATATTCAACGACACCGACCGCCATGTCCCCGCCGCGGCCGAGGTCGTCGCGCCGCAGGGCGGCATTTGCACGATCGTCGAAAACAGCCGGCCGGTGCCGGTCGAACTGTTGAAGGCGAAGAGCGCCGCATTCCATTGGGAGTTCATGTTCACGCGTTCGATGTTCGGCACGCCCGACATGATCGAGCAGCACAAGCTGTTGACGGAAGTGGCGCGTCTCGTCGATGCCGGGACGTTGCGCACCACCGTCGGCCAGCAGCTCGGCAAGATCGACGCGCAGAATCTGCGCCGCGCGCATCGACTGCTGGAAGAAGGCCGCGCGATCGGCAAGCTGGTGCTGACGGGCTTCTGAAGCGTCGCGATCGGCCGGCAAAAAACGGCTTGCCGCAAGGGGGTTAACACCCGATCCGCGCGCAGCGCGCGCGGCGTCGCTTGGCGTTAGACTGGCGGGGCATCATGCAAAAACAGTTGCGTGTCTCGCGGCCCGGCTGGTGAATGCGCAAGCACCCATCGACCCGGCATGAACCTGCAGAGCCACGATGCTTCGCTCAGGCGGTAGCACCCACGCAGCACTCACGCGAGCGCGCAGCGGCACAACAACGAGGTGACAGTATGAGCTACCGCTTCAAACTCTCCGCCGTTTCAGTTGTCGCTTCTCTCGCTTGCGCGTTCGTGCCGGCGGCCCACGCGGCCACGCCGATCACGGTGACGTCGCAGTCCGCGCCCGACGGTCCGATCCGCTACACGGTTCGCGTCACGTCGAAACAGTTCGGCAATTCACAGGAAACCCGCACGATCCGCTCCGGCGAATCGGACGACTTCACGTGGAAAACCGTACCGCCGGGCGGGCCGGTTCCGGTGAGCGATGCGTGCCCGAGCTATTCGTCGCTGCCACTCGACACCAACGGCGCGATGATCCGTCAGACGCAGATCCGCTTCGCGCCGGTGGTGGCCAGCGACGGCACCGCAACCGTGCAACTGAGCTTCCAGGCGCGCACGCCGCGCGGCGTGAAGTCGGTGACGAGCGGCGGCAAGACGCTCCAATGTCCGAACGACGTGGCCGTCAGCCAGATTCTGCGCTTTACGATGCCGACCAACGGCAGCACGAAGAAGCTCACGCTGGCCGACGGCACCGAAGTGACGGTCAGCGCGAAGCGTTGAAGCCCCGTCCGCGGCGAGCCGGCATTCAGCGCGGCGCCGCGGCGCGCTCCACCAGCCGCGACGACAGAAACCGGTGCTCCGCCGAAAAGAGCCGCCGGTACGTGAGCAGCACCGCGCCGACCGTCCCGAGCGCCGACGCGGCGGCGATCAGAAACATGATCACGATCTGATAACGCACCGCCTGCAACGGCGACTGGCCGGCCAGCACCTGGCCCGTCATCATGCCGGGCAGGCTCACCACGCCGACCACGGCCATCTGGTTCAGCGTCGGCATCATGCCCGCGCGCACCGCCTGGCTCGCCGGCGCCCGCGCCGCTTCCCAGCGCGTCGCGCCGAGCGCGAGCGCCATCTCGACGCGGTCGCGCCGCGCGGTCAATTCCTCGGTCATCCGTTCGATGCCGAGCGAGACCCCGGTCAGCGTATTGCCGAGGATCATGCCGAGAATCGGAATCGCATACTGCGGCTCGTACCACGGATGAATGCGGATCACGACGAAGAGGCCGATCGCGGCGACGAGCCACGAACTGAACCCGATCGACAGCACGCTATCCGCGCGCTGTCCGGCATAGGAGCGGCTGCCGCGCTGCGCGCCCGCGAAGCCGGCGATCAGCGTCATCACGATCATCAGCGGCAACACCACGAACCAGTGGCTGTAGCGGAACACCCAGCCGAGCACGTAGCCGATCGCGACCAACTGCACGACGGTGCGCAGCGCCGCCCACGCGAGCTTGCGTTCGAGATCGAGCTTGAGCGCCACCGACACCGCGCCGTTCACGACGATCAGCAAGGCCGCGATCGCGAGGTCCCAGAGACTCAGGGTTTGCAAGGTCATTGGCGGAACGCCTCCTGCGCGGGCGTGACCGTGGGTTCGTCGAGCATGCCGGCGCGCATTGTCAGACGCCGCTCGCTCATGCGCGCGGCCTGGGCCGGATCGTGCGATACCCAGATCGACGCATGCCGGCCGGGATCGGCATCGAACCAGGCGCGCACCAAACCCTCGATCGCATGCGACGACTCCGGGTCGAGCGACGCGGTGGGCTCGTCGAGCAGCAGCACTTCCGGCGCAAGCTGCAACACGCGAATCAGCGCGACGATCTGCGCCTCGCCGCCGGACAGTTCGCTCGCGCGTTTGTCGAGAAAATCGTCGCCGCGGCCGGCCGCTGCCACGAGACTTGCCGCTCGCGCGCGATCGAAGCGCACGTCGCGATAGGTGCGCAACTCGAACGGGTAGCGCAGATTGTCTTCAACGCTGCCGTCGAGCAGCGCGGGCCGCTGGCGAATATAGGCGACGTTGCGCCGGTAGCGCGGAATCGCCGCGCGTTCGACCGGCCTGCCATGCCACACGATGCGCCCCGCATCGAGCGGATCGAGCAGGGCGAGGGCGCGCAGCAACACGCTCTTGCCGGAGCCCGACGGCCCCGTGATCGCGACGCGGTCGCCCGCATGCAACGCGAAGATGGTGGGCTGCAGCAGCGTCTGGCCGCGCAAGGCGTCGCGCCGGACGATGCCGTCGGCGAGCACGAACGGAACATCGGTCATGAGTCGTAGGGTGGAGAGTGGGCGTCATGTCGAAGGCCGTCGTTCGGGCACACTACGTGCTGGGCGAAGGGCAACGCAGAAAAAATAGCGGAGCCCCCTCGATGGCAGCGTGGAGCACGACCGGAAGACGGATCGGGAAAATCATCGCATGGCTGCTGGCGATCATCGTCATTCTGATTGTCGCGCTGACAGTTTTTCTCCTGACGTTCGACTGGAACCACGCGCGGCCTTACGTCAACGACAAGGTCACGCAGGCGATCGGCCGGCCGTTCGTCATCAACGGCGATCTGAAAGTGGGCTGGCGGCATCCGGTCGGCGAGACCGGCTGGCGCGGCTGGGTGCCCTGGCCGCGCTTTTCGGCGACGAACATCACGGTGGCCAATCCCGACTGGGCCAAACAGCCGCATTTCGCCACGCTCGACGAGATCGACTTCCAGGTCAAGGTGCTGCCGCTGCTCACCCGCGACATCGTGATTCCGGCGATCAATCTGGTGAATCCTTCCGTCGATCTGGAACGCCTGCTCGACGGGCGCAACAACTGGACCTTCAAACTGAAGCCGCGCGAGCCTTCCGAGTGGAAGCTCGATCTGCACGATATCGCGTTTGAGAAGGGCAACATCGCACTGTCCGACCAGCAGAAGAAGATCGACGTGCAGACGGTCGTCGATACGCTCGGTCAGCCGATTCCGCTCGGCGAGGCGATCCGGCAGCAGGAAGCGGCGTCGCGCCGTGCGTCGGCCGAGGCGGTCGGCAAGTCGGGCGCGAACAAGCTGTCCGCGCAGGCCAATGCTCAGGCGGCGTCCGAGGCTTCGGCGGCCGCGGCGGCGGCCGCGTCGGGGGCTGCGTCGACCGACATCAAGGCGTCGGGCGCGACGGCGGCCACGGGCGCTTCGGGCGCGTTGATCGCGGGCGGTTCGAAGGGCGCGAGCCAGGCGGCGAGCGCGAGCGTCGGCGTCGGCGCTAGCGCTAGCGCGGAAACCAGCGCCGCCGCGGCGGCCTCCGTGCCGGCCTCGAGCGCCAGTGAAGCCGGCGACGCGGGCGGCGCGAAACCGCAGATGCCGTCGTATGCGATCGGCTGGACCGTCAAGGGCACCTACAACAAGACGCCGGTGGCGGGCAGCGGCAAGGTGGGCGGCGTGCTCGCGTTGCAGGACGCGAACCGGCCGTTCCCGGTGCAGGCCGACGTGAAGGCGGGCGATCTGCATATCGGTCTGGTGGGCACGGTCACCGATCCGGCGCATCTCGCCGCGGTCGATCTGCGCCTCTGGCTGCAAGGCAACAGCATGTCGCGGCTCTATTCGCTGACCGGCGTGACCTTGCCCGACACGCCGCCTTATGCGACCGAGGGGCGTCTCATCGGGCAGTTCAAGCAAAGCGGTAACGTCTTCAAGTATGAAAACTTTACAGGCCGGGTGGGCGGCAGCGATCTGAACGGGTCGCTGATCTATACGGCGCGCGAGCCGCGTCCGCTGTTGCAGGGCGAAGTGGTGTCGCATCTGCTGCAATTCTCGGATCTCGCGCCGGTGATCGGCGCGGACTCGAACGCGAGCAAGGCCAGGCGCGGCGATGCGAAGATGCAGCCGGCAAACAAGGCGCTTCCGGTCGAGGAATTCCACACCGACCGCTGGAAGGCGATCGACGCCGACGTGAAGTTCTCGGGCCGGCGCATCATCAAGAACGTGGACCTGCCGATCACGGACCTGTACACCCATATCGTGATGACCAATGGCGTGCTCTCGCTTGAACCGCTCAAGTTCGGCGTGGCGGGCGGCTCGCTGGCCTCCGACATTCATCTGGACGGCAGCGCGATGCCGCTCAAGGGCCGCGTGTCGACGTCGGCGCGGCATCTGAAGCTCAAGCAGTTGCTGCCGAACTTCAAGACGATGCAGAACGCGCTCGGCGAAATCAACGGCGACGCCGCCTTGACCGCGACCGGCAATTCACCGGCCGCGCTAGCGGCGACCTCGAACGGCGAGGTGAAGGCGCTCGTCACCGACGGCACCGTGAGCCGCCTCCTGATGGAAGCGGCGGGCCTGAACGTGGCGAACGTCGTGTATGAAAAGCTGTTCGGCAATCGCGACGTGAAGATCAATTGCGCGGCCGCCGATTTCGTCGCCACCAACGGCGTGCTCGATTCGCGCGTGTTCGCGCTCGATACGGGCGACGCGGTGATTGACATCGACGGCAAGGTGAATCTGCGCGACGAGTCGATGGACCTCGGCGTGCATCCGCATACCAAGGGGTTCCGGGTGTTTTCGTTGCGCTCGCCCCTCTATGTGAAGGGGACCTTCAAGGACCCGCACGTGGGCGTGAATCCGGCCGCGCTGGCGCTGCGAGGCGGCGCGGCGGTCGGGCTCGGTCTCGTCAATCCGTTCGCGGCGCTGATTCCGCTGCTGGCGCCCAGCAACAACAAGCCGCTGCCTTGTGCGCGCTTGCTCGCGCAGGTGCGTCAGGCGCCGACGGCGCCGCCGCCCGGGGTCAAGCAGAAGCCCAAGGCCGCCATTTCGCTCGAGGGCGCGCCGGTGAATAAATCATCAGGGGAAGCTTCGTCGCCTGCCGCGACCGGCAAGAAGCAGCCGGCGGTCACGGCGCCGGCGAGCGCGGTTGAATACAAGGGAAGCTGAGACCCACGCCGCTTGCGAACCGACAGCGGCGTTGCCAAGGACGAGCGGGTCGATGTGAAAAAGGCCTCGGGAACAGGCCTGTAAGAGGCCTGTATGAAGAACCTGCCTCGGCTATCTCAGCGAGCGCGGAGCGGCGTCTCCAGCGGCATCTTGCCGACGAACCCCGCGACGGGCACCGATGCGAGTGGCGCCGAACTCCGTCAGGATCTTGCCGCGAGCCCGGCTGGCAAACACCAGGAAGCCGAAGCCGTCGGCCTCGTACCAGTAGCCGCCGTTCTCCAGTCCGTCGAGCGGTTGTTCCAACGCGTTGGTGATGGATTCGATACAGCGCCGCCGCAACTCGGCCGGCGCGGGATAAGGCGGTTGCGCACCGCGCACGCTGCACAGGAGCACATCGAGTCCGGGCAGCACGTGTGCATAGAGCACCGGTTCGTCTTGCGCGCGAGCACGCGCAATCTTGGTGTCGAGCTGGCCGAACGGCTTGAAATGCCGTAGTACCGCGAGGAACGACTCATCGCCGTCCACCTTCGCGCGTCTACGCTTTTTCGGGAAGGACATAAAAATTCGCCTGAAAAAGAATTGCAAGAAACGCAGCGTCCTCATGCGACAACTCCCGGCTTCGCGCGCCGCACGTCGATCTTTTATAGCATACGACAAGGCTGGATTCACGATGATTCGACGTCTGCGCCGTATCACCTTCTCCCGCACGAATCATGCCGAACCGCCTCGCCGCGCGCTTTCGCTTCCCAGCACATCTGTTTCCATCATAGACGCACGAGGCGCCGAAAAAACATCTCACACCAATAAAAAAGTCGTTTTTGTGTGGGCCGGGCGCCTCTTGCGGCTACGTTGAAATATCTCTAAATCACGCCGATAATGGCCCGTCCGGCCGCGTCGCACTCGCCGCTCTGGCGGGCGCGACCGGTCCTCCTGAGTTGCCGCGGCTTGAATGACCCTTCGCGACCCTTCGGGCGAACATGAAACTATTCACCAAGGGGCTGCTGCTGATTGCGGTGCCGAGCGTGGTCGAACTGGCGCTTCTCGGCTTCGTCTTCGATACCCAGGAAGAGACGGCGCAGGCCGCGCGATGGGTCGCCAACAGCAAGCAGATCCTTTATCAGTCGTCGGCCCTCGTCGATCCGTTGCTGCGTCAGGCCGCGCGCGTGCGCACCGGCATGGCGGTCGGCGATCCGTCGTTCATCGACCGGCATACGGTATGGATCGATCTCGGCGACCGTCTTCAGAAACTCGACGCGCTGGTCGGCGGCACGCCGCAGCAGGTCGAGCGAGTACGCAAGATGCGGCAGGCGGTCGACGCCTATCGCGCCCAGGCCGTGATGATCTCGCAGGCGCTGCACGAGGGGCGCGGCGTGGCTTCGTTCGCGGCGCTCGAAACCGGCGCGCTGCCGCGCCAGGTCGCGGTGTTTCGCGACGAGCTTGCCGCGTTCGGCAACGAGGCGTCGCGGCTCGACGCCGAACGCGGCGCGGCGCTCGCGCGGCGGCGCGAGCGCCAGCAATACGCGCTGATCGCGGCGGTGCTGGGTTCGATGCTGATCTGGGCGGCCACGGCGGTGGTGTTCGCGCGCAACATCGGCCGGCGGCTGGAAGTGTTGACCGATAACGCCGAGCGTCTGGGCAACGGGCGGCCGCTCGCCGCGCCGCTGTCGGGCAACGACGAAATCGCCGCGCTCGACACGGTGCTGCACGAGACAGGCGCGCGTCTCGCCGAGGCCGACGTGCAACAGGCCACGCTGAAGGCGCGGCTCGAGGCGCGCGCGAAGGAACTTGCGGTGGTCAACGAGGAATTGCGCCAGGAGACGCAAGACAACGAAATGTTCATCTACAGCGTGTCGCACGATCTGCGCTCGCCGCTGGTGAATCTGCAAGGCTTTTCGAAGGAACTTCAGGTGTCGTGCGACGAGCTGGACAGCATCGTCGATGCCGCCGGCTTGCCGGAAGCCGAGCATCGGCGCATGGCGCATATTCTGAAAGGGGACGTGCGCGAGTCCTTGCAATATCTGCGCACCGCGGTGACGCGGGCCGCGGCGATCATCGACGCGCTGTTGCGGATTTCGCGCGCCGGCCGGCTCGAATACCATTGGCAGCGGGTGAGCGTCGGCCGCGTGGTGGGCCGGGTGGTGGATGCGCTGGAAGGCGCGATCGGTCAGCGCGCGGCGTCGGTCACCGTGCGCGAGTTGCCGCCCGTGTGGGGCGACCCGACGGCGATCGAACAGATATTCAGCAACCTGATCGGCAACGCGCTCAACTACCTCGATCCGGCGCGCACCGGGCGCATCGAGATCGGTGCGCTGGAGCCCGATCCGGTCGATGCGACCGACCCGCGCGCGGTGCGCATGCGCACTTACTACGTGCGCGATAACGGCCTCGGCATTCCGGCCGCGTATATGTCGAAGGTGTTCCGCGCGTTTCAGCGTCTGCACGGCGACGTCGCGAACGGCGACGGCATCGGTCTCGCGGTGGTGCGGCGCATGGTGGAGCGGCACGGCGGGCGCGTGTGGGTGGAGTCGGCGGAAGGCGCGGGGTCGACCTTCTTCGTCGTGTTGCCCGAGCAGCCCGCGCGCGCCTGATGCGAGACGGGTCGCGGCAACGGGACACACCGCGGAAACGCCATGAACATAGATACGGATCGTTAGCACGGAGGGCGTATGAGTCACGGGGAAACGGTCGGCATCGTGCTGATCGAGGATGACGACGGCCATGCCACGCTCGTCGAGCGCAATCTGCGCCGTGCCGGCGTTTCGAACGGATTCCTGCGCTTTCGCGACGGCCAGCAGGCACTCGATTACTTTTTCGGCCCCGCGCCGGCCGAGGCCGCTGCCAGCGGCGCGGGCGGCGGCGCCTCCGAGCCCGCGGCGAGCGCTTATCCGTCGCGCGACGATCTGACGAATTTCGTCGTGCTGCTCGACCTGAAGATGCCGCGAGTGGACGGCTTCGAAGTCTTGCGGCGTCTGAAAGAGTCGCCGCGGACCGCCGCGGTGCCGGTGATCGTCCTGACCACCACCGACGACCCGCGCGAAATCGCCAGGTGCTACGAGCTGGGCTGCAACGTGTACATCACCAAGCCGGTCGAATATGACGCGTTCATCGAAGCCGTGCGCCGGCTCGGCTTCTTCCTGCAGGTCGTCAAGCTGCCGCCGGGCCATCGTTTCGCGGTGCCTTGAGGTAACGTTCATGTGAAGCCGCACAGCCGCCGCTGGAAGTCACCTGAAAGTCACCCGAAAGTCGCTCGTGACAACATAACCACCAGACCTAGCCTAAAAGAAGATTCGCATGATCGAAGACGTGTCCACGCTGCCCGCCGCCTATGTGCTGGTCGTCGACGACGACGAAGGCATTTTGCGGCTCGCGCGCAAGTCGCTGGAGCGCGCCGGCTGCCGGGTAGCGATCTGCGCCAGCGTCGAGGCGGCCCACGAGCGGCTCGGCGCGGGCGGCCCCGATTTGCTGGTGCTCGACTATCAGCTCAGCGGACCGGAAACCGGACTCGACTTCTTTCGCCGCTTGCGCGCCGAAGGCGTGCGGATTCCCGCCATTCTGGTGACCGGCTTCACCGACGAATCGCGCGTGATCGAAGCGCTGCGCGCGGGCGTCTCCGACGTCGTGCCCAAATCCGGCGAATACCTCAATTACCTGCCCGAGGCGGTCGAGCGCGTGCTGTCGCAAGTGCGTTTGCAAAAAGCGTCGGACGAAGCCTTGCTGTTGCGCGACCGCGAACAGCATTACCGCACCTTGTCGGAGACGCTGCCGCATCTGGTGCTGACCTGCAACGCCACGGGCGACTGCGACTTTCTCTCGAAGCAGTGGTTCGACTACACCGGCCTGCCCGACAACAGCTCACACGGCCTCGCGTGGCTGGATGCCGTGCATCCGGACGACCGCGAGGAAATCCGCCGCACGTGGCTCAACACGGTGGCGAACAACGCGGGCGACTACCAGCACGAACTGCGGATCCGCCGCCACGACGGCGAATACCGCTGGTTCGACGCGCGCGTGGTGGCGATGCGCGACGCCGAGGGCAAGGTCAGCAAATGGTTCGGCAGTTGCACGGACATTCATTCGCAGCGCGAGGCGATCGAGGAGCGCGAACGCCTGCTTGCCTCGGAGCAGGCTGCCCGTCAGATCGCCGAGGAAGCGAACCGCGCCAAGGACCGTTTTCTGGCGATGCTCTCGCATGAGTTGCGCACGCCGCTCACGCCGGTATTGGCGGGCGCGAGCGTGCTGGAGATGATTCCCGATCTGCCCGATCAGGCGCGTGCGAGCGTGCGCATGATTCGCCGCAACGTCGAGCTGGAGGCGCGGCTGATCGACGACCTGCTCGATCTCACGCGCGTGGCGAACGGCAAGCTGCGTCTGTCGCTGGAAACCGTCGACGTGCACGACGTGATGGACAGCGTGCTCGAACTTTTCCGCAGCGAGATCCAGGTCAAGCAGCAGGACGTGCACGTGCACAAGAACGCGAAGCACCATTACGTGCTGGCCGATCGCGCGCGCTTGCAGCAGATGCTATGGAACCTGATCCGCAACGCCGCCAAGTTCACGCCCGATGGCGGCCACATTTACGTGCGCACGCGCGACGAACGCATGCAGGTGCAGATATCGGTCGAAGACACGGGCATCGGCATCGAGCCGGAACAGATCGGCAAGCTCTTCAACGCGTTCGAGCAGGGCGACCAGAACATGACACGGCAATTCGGCGGCCTGGGCCTCGGTCTCGCGATCACGAAGGCGTTGACCGATGTGCACGGCGGCACCGTCACCGCGCAGAGCCCCGGCGCGCATTGCGGCGCGACCTTCACGATCACGCTGCCGACCGCCGCTGCGCCGGCCGGCACGCCGTCCGTCGCCGTGCCTGACGAAGTGCATGCGGCCGGCCTGCTGAACATCTTGCTGATCGAGGACCACGTGGATACCGCCGAGGTGATGGCGCAACTGATTCGCAGCCTCGGCCACGAAGTCACGACGGTCGGCCGCGTGGACGATGCGTTGGCCGCCACACAGTTGCAGCGCTTCGATCTGGTTGTCAGCGACGTGGGCTTGCCCGACGGCACCGGCCTCGATTTCATCAAGGCGTTCCGCGAGCATTCGGATGCGCCGGCGGTCGCGTTGACCGGCTTCGGCACGGATGAAGACGTGCGTCGTTGCTTGAGCGCCGGCTTCACTTCCCATCTGACGAAGCCCGTCAATTTCGGCCAGTTGGAGACGATGATCGAGGGCGCGGTGAACCGAAAGGCGCAGCAAGGCGCTTAGGGGTTGCGCGTAGCGCCCGGCATGAAAGTGGACAGCGTGAAAAAAGGCCTGTTGCGACAAATCGCAACAGGCCTTTTTATTGGCGCCGCCCGATCCGCGGGTTCGCGGCCTAGCGCGGCGAGTTCTTCAGTGAATCGCGGATTTCACGCAGCAGCAGCACGTCTTCCGGCGGGGGCGGCGGCTCTGCCGCTGCGTCCTCGGCCGGCCTGCGCAGATTGTTGATGAACTTGACCATCAGGAAAATGATGAACGCGAGAATGACGAAGTTGATGGCCACGGTAATGAACGAGCCGTAGCCGAACACCGCGACGCCTGCCGTCTGCAGATCTTTATACGACTCGGGGCTGCCCTTGAAGCTGGGCGGAATATCGCCGAGGCGAATGAACTTGTTGGAGAAATCGAGGCCGCCGGTGGCGACGCCGACAACCGGCATGATCAGGTCTTTAACAACGGAATTGACGATGGTGGAAAACGCGCCGCCGATGATCACGCCGACTGCCAGATCCACCACGTTGCCCTTGAGGGCGAATTCTTTGAATTCCTTGACCATGCTCATTGAGGTTCCTCCCGAGAATCGATAAACGAATCATACCAACGTCGGACGAATAGGCGAGTGCTTCGGGCAGGGAAAACGAGGCGCGGTCTTTAGCCCGGAAACTGTGACTCGCCGTGGCGGGCGCGTTCGATATGCGCGGCAAAACTGACCGGATCGGTGTTGGTGCCGCACAGCAGCACGCCCACCCGTTTGCCTTGCAGCTTTTCGCGTAGCGGTCCGAGCAAGCCCGCCGTGGCGGCGGCGCAGGCGGGCTCCACAGCCAGCTTGAGTTGACCGAACAAGGTCAGCATGGCCGCGCGCAACTGGTCGTCGGAAACGGTGACGAGATCGTCGATATGACGGCGGCACAACTCGTAGCTGTATTCCTCGGTATGCGGCGACATCAGCGAATCGGCGATGCCGTGCATCTGGCCCATCTTGACCGTGTGATTGGCCGCAAAACTCCTGCCCATCACATCCGCGCCCTCGGGTTCGACGCCGTACACATGCACGCGCGGATTCGCGAGCCGCATGGCCGTGGCGACGCCCGCGGCGAGACCGCCGCCGCCGATCGGCAGGATCACCGCTTCGAGGTCGGGCGTTTGCGTGACCCATTCATAGCCGAGCGTGGCCGAGCCCAGCACGGTGCGATAACCGTTGAACGGATGCACGAAATAGCGGCCTTCCTCGGCCTCGATACGGCGCACCAGTTCGAACGCCTCGGCGATGTTTTCCGCGAACACGATCTCGGCGCGATACTGCCGGCACAATGCCACGCGCGCCGGGTTCGCCGCGCGAAACAGCACGACCTTCGCGCCGATGCCAAGACGCATGGCCGCATACGCCACCGCCACCGCGTGATTGCCGCCCGACACGCAGGTCACGCCCGCGCTGCGTTGCGCTTCGTCGAGTGCCAGCAGGTTGGTGAACGCGCCGCGCGCCTTGAAGCTGCCGCCCGCTTGCAGCAGCTCGAACTTGAAGTTCACCACCGTGCCTTCCATCGACGGAAAGTCGAGCCTGTCGAACACCGGCGTTCGCGCGACCCACGGCGTCAACGCGAAGTGTTGCGTCGCGATGTCGTCGAGCGTGGGGATCGGCTCGCCGTCGATCGTGTGGTCGGTATGCAGTGGCGTGGCGGTGGACATGGCGGGGGCGCTCGTTCGTTTGGTATGGGTGAAACGGTGCGTGGCGGCGGACGGTTTCAGTGTGCGTGCGCCTCGACCGACATGCTGTGAATGAACTTGTGCAGGAAGCGCTCGCATGCCACGAGCTGATCGAGCGCGACGAATTCGTTGGCCTTGTGCGCCTGCTGGATGTCGCCGGGGCCGCATACGATGCTCGGAATGCCCGCCAGCGAAAACAGACCGGCTTCGGTGCCGTACGCGACCTTGCGTTTGTCCTGATCGGCGGTCAGGGCGCGCACGAGTTGCGTGATCGCCGCCTGTTCCGATGAATCGAGCCCCGGCGCCGCGGCGATCCTGGTGATCTCGATGGCCGCCGACGGATGCTCGCGCAGCATCTTCGGCAGCAGCGTTTCGCGCGCGTACTGATCGATGCGCGCGAAGATCGGTTCGGGATCGAGCGTGGGCAGGTTGCGGAATTCGAACTGGAATTTGCATTCGGCCGGCACGGTGTTGATCGCATTGCCGCCGACGATCGTGCTGGTCTGCGCGGTGGTGAAGGGCACGTCGTACAGTTCGTCGAACGGACCTTGCTCGCGGAACTGATCGGCCATGTCGCGGATGTAGCAGATCAGGCGCGCGGCGTACTCGATCGCGTTCAAGCCCTTCGGCGTGAGCGACGAATGCGCGGCCTGGCCGCGCACGCAGCACTGGTAAGCGTTGATGCCCTTGTGCGCGACGATCGGGCGCATGCTGGTCGGTTCGCCGACGATGCAGCCGTCCGGCTTCACGCCGCGCTTCATCAGGTCCTGAATCATGAGCGGCGCGCCGGCGCAGCCGACTTCCTCATCGAACGAGAGGGCGAGGTGGATCGGCCTTGCGAGCTTCGCGCGCTGCATGTCGGGCACGAGCGCCAGCGCCGCGCCGATGAAACCCTTCATGTCGCACGTGCCGCGGCCATACAGTTTGTCGCCGCGAATTTCCGGCTTGAACGGATCGCTGTCCCATTGCTGGCCGTCCACCGGCACCACGTCCGTATGACCCGAGAGCACCACGCCGCCGTTGGTTTCGCCGTCGTGCGCGGGGATCGTCGCGAACAGGTTGGCCCATTTGCCGCTCGCGTCGTGCGTGAGCGTGGCTTCGATGCCGGCCGCGCGCAGTTCGTCGCGCACGGTTTCGATCAGGCCGAGATTCGGGTTGCGGCTGACCGTGTCCATCGACACGAGACGGGTGACCCAGGGAAGCGAAACCGGCGACGAAGCGTTCTGTGCGGAAGCGGATAGGGAAGAGGGCTGCGCTGATTCAGCGACATGGGACATGACGGACTCCGGCATTTGAGTCTTTCGATCATATCCCAAAATATGCCCCTTTCGTGCGCCGCGGCGCGCGTTTGCGCGTTGCAACATGAGCAAAAACGCGGGACGTGGCGCGTATTCCCGAACTTCGAGCGATCGGCGCCGAAAGCGGACGTCAGCGCGCGGCGACCGGGGCCGCGGTGCCGCGGCTCGGCGCGCCGAGCGCGCGCAGCGTTTCCTTCACCGTCGCGACGCGTACCGCCAGATCGGGGCTGCGCGTTTCGATACGCAGCTTGTCCTGGCCCGCGAGCTTGATGTGCTTGTGTTTCTGCACCATCTCGATGATCCGCATCGCGTCGACCGGCGGGTTGGGGATGAACTGCAAACCAATCACGGCTTCGCCCGCGTCGATCTTCGAAATGCCCAACGGCTTCGCCGCGAGCCGCAGACGATGCGTCTCCACCAGCGCGTGCGCTTGCGGCGGCAACTTGCCGAAGCGGTCGATCAGTTCTTCCTGAATGCCGTCGATCGAATCGTTGTGTTCGCAGTTGGCGAGGCGCTTGTACAGCGACAGACGCTCCTGCACGTCGCCGCAATAGTCCGCGGGCAGAATCGCCGGCGCGTGCAGATTGATCTCGGTGGTCGCGGCGAGCGGCGCGGTGAGGTCCGGCTCCTTGCCTTCCTTGAGCGCCTTCACGGCGTCGTTCAGCATGTCGGTGTAAAGCTGGAAACCGATCTCGTGAATCTCGCCCGACTGCTTGTCGCCGAGCACTTCGCCGGTGCCGCGAATCTCCAGGTCGTGCATGGCGAGATAGAAGCCCGAGCCGAGTTCCTCCATCTGCTGGATTGCCTCGAGCCGGCGTTGCGCCTGCTTGGTCAGACCTTGCGGATCGTGCACCAGCAGATACGAATACGCCTGGTGATGCGAGCGGCCCACCCGGCCACGCAACTGATGCAACTGCGCGAGACCGAACTTGTCGGCGCGGTGAATCAGGATGGTGTTGGCGGTGGGCACGTCGATGCCGGTTTCGATGATCGTCGTGCACAGCAGCACGTTGGCGCGCTGCGCGACGAAGTCGCGCATCACGCGCTCCAGCTCGCGTTCGTGCATCTGCCCGTGCGCGACCGCGAGGCGCGCTTCGGGCACCAGGGCTTCGAGCATCTGCCGGCGATTCTCGATCGTCTCGACTTCGTTGTGCAGGAAGTAGACCTGGCCGCCGCGCTTCAACTCGCGCAGCATGGCCTCGCGGATCACGCTGTCTTCCTCGCGGCGCACGAAGGTTTTGATCGCGAGGCGCTTTTGCGGCGCGGTGGCGATCACCGAGAAATCGCGCAGACCTTCGAGCGCCATGCCGAGCGTGCGGGGGATCGGCGTGGCGGTGAGCGTGAGCACGTCGACTTCCGCTCTGAGCGCCTTCAATGCTTCTTTCTGACGCACGCCGAAACGGTGCTCCTCGTCGATGATCACGAGCCCGAGCCGCTTGAACTGCACATCGGAGGAGAGCAGCTTGTGCGTGCCGATCACGATGTCGACGCTGCCTTCGTTGATCTGCTGGATGGCCGCGTTGACTTCCTTGGTCGACTTGAAACGCGACAGTTCGGCGATGCGCACCGGCCAGTCGGAGAAACGGTCGGAGAAGGTTTGCGTGTGCTGTTCGGCGAGCAGCGTGGTGGGCGAGAGCAGCGCCACCTGCTTGCCGCCCATCACCGCGATGAAGGCCGCGCGCAACGCCACCTCGGTCTTGCCGAAGCCGACGTCGCCGCACACGAGCCGGTCCATCGGCTTGCCGCTCGTCATGTCGCCGATCACGGCGGCAATCGCCGCGGCCTGATCGGGCGTTTCCTCGAAGCCGAAGCTCTCGGCGAACTTCACGTAATCCTTCGGTTCGAGCGCGAACGCATGGCCCTCGCGGGCGGCGCGGCGCGCGTACAGGTTCAGCAGTTCGGCCGCGGTGTCGCGAATCTGTTGCGCCGCCTTGCGCTTGGCCTTTTCCCACTGGCCGGAGCCGAGCGAGTGCAGCGGCGCGCTTTCGGGATCGGCGCCGCTGTAGCGCGAGATCACATGGAGTTGCGCGACCGGCACGTAGAGCTTGCTGTCGCCCGCGTATTCGAGGTGCAGGAACTCGGTTTCGCCTTCGCCGAGATCCATCGTGACGAGACCCATATAGCGGCCGATGCCGTGCTGCGAATGCACGACCGGATCGCCCACCTTCAACTCGGACAGATCGCGCACCATCGAATCGACGTTGCTCGCCTGTTCCTGGCGGCGGCGTCCCGCGCGGCGCGCGAGCGGGCCGTATAGCTCCGTCTCGGTGATGATCGCGATGCCGTCGAGCGGCACGGCAAAACCGTTCGCGAGCGGCGCGACGCCCAGCGAGAAACGCTCGTCGCCGGTGAGCCAGTCCTGGAAGCTGTCGCTCGAAACGGGTTTCAGATGATTGTCGACCAGCAGTTGCAGCAGCGTTTCGCGACGGCCCGCCGATTCCGCGGCGAACAGCACGCGGTTCGGCGTGGTCTCCAGATAGGCGCGCAAGGCCGCGACCGGATCGTCGGCGTGACGGTCGATCGCCAGATCTGGCAGCGGCAGCGACCAGCCGCCGCCGGCGTTGCCGGGCAGCGCGAGCCGCGCGAACGGCTTGGCGAACGTGAAGAAGTCCTCATCCGACAGAAAGAGACGCTGTGGCTCCAGAATCGGCCGGTCGCGATCGTGCGAGAGGAAGTTGTAGCGCTGCTTCGTGTCGTTGGTGAAGCGCCGGATCGCGGCGTCCAGATCGCCGACGAACGCCAGTTGCGCGCCTTCGGGGAGGTAGTGGAACAGCGTCGCGGTTTCGTCGAAGAAAAGCGGCAGATAGTATTCGATGCCCGCGGACGGCACGCCGTTGCCGATGTCCTTGTAGATCGACGCGCGGCTCGGATCGCCCTCGAAGGTTTCGCGCCAGCGGCTGCGGAATGCGGTGCGCGCGGCTTCGTCGAACGGGAATTCGCGGCCGGGCAGGAGGCGCACGTCCTTCACCGGATAGAGGCTGCGCTGCGTGTCGGGGTCGAAGGCGCGGATCGAGTCGACCTGATCGTCGAACAGGTCGATGCGGTACGGCAAGGGCGAGCCCATCGGGAACAGATCGAGCAGCGAGCCGCGCACGCAGTACTCGCCCGGGCGCACCACCTGGCTCACGTGCTCGTAGCCGGCGAGCGTCAATTGCGCCTTCAGCCTCGCTTCGTCGAGACGCTCGCCTTGCGAGAACGCGAACGTGTAGCCCGCCATGAACGACGCCGGCGGCATCCGGTAGAGCGCCGTGGTGGCGGGCACGAGCAGGATGTCGCAGCGGCCCTCGCCGAGATCGTGCAGCGTGGCGAGGCGCTCGGAGACCAGATCCTGGTGCGGCGAAAAGCTGTCGTAAGGCAGCGTTTCCCAGTCGGGTAGCAAGCGCACGCGGGCCTCGGGCGCGAAAAAGCCGATTTCCTGCGACAGACGCTGCGCATCGACCGCGCTTTCGCACACCACCGCCAATAGCGGCACCTTCTCGCGATAGGCGAGATGGTAGCGGGCGATCAGCAGCGCGTCGGACGAGCCGTGCGTGCCGTCGAAGACGAAACGCTGGCCGGCCTTGACGAGCGCGACGGGCGGGGAGTATTGCGATGATGCGGCGATGTCTGGCATAGAAGAGAAAAGGCGGCCTTGGGCTCACACGTGACCGGCAAGTTTACGCGTGTCGGGGCGTGGATGCGAAGGACCTATTATAAAATCCGTCCTTTACTTTCACTTCGCGGCATCCGCACTCGTGACTTCCCGTCTATTTGCCCTGATTCCGTGCGCCGGCACCGGCAGCCGTTCCGGCGCCGCGATGCCCAAGCAATATCGCACCGTCGCCGGCCGCGACATGCTGCATTATTCGCTGGCGGCGTTCGACGCGTGCAGCGAGTTTGCGCAAACGCTGGTCGTGATCGCCGCCGACGACCAGCACTTCGACGCCCGCCGCTTCGGCGGCTTGCGCTTCGCGGTGCGCCGGTGCGGCGGGGCGTCGCGCCAGGCGTCGGTGCTGAACGGGCTGCATGCGCTCGCGGAATTCGGCGCGCGCGACGACGACTGGGTGCTGGTGCACGACGCCGCGCGGCCGGGCATCACGCCCTCGCTGATCCGCACGCTGGTCGGCGCGCTGAAGGACGACGCGGTCGGCGGCATCATGGCCTTGCCGGTGGCGGACACCCTGAAGCGGATCGACGCCGCCTCGACCGACGGGCGGATCGCCCGCACCGAGGCGCGTGACGGCTTGTGGCAGGCGCAGACGCCGCAAATGTTCCGCATCGGCATGTTGCGCGAGGCGATTTTGCGCGCGCACGCGGACGGTCACGATCTGACCGACGAAGCAAGCGCGATCGAATGGCTGGGCCATGCGCCGAAACTCGTGCAGGGCAGCTTGCGCAACTTCAAGGTGACTTATCCGGAAGACTTCGATCTGGCCGAGGCGATTCTCTGCCGGCCCGCATCGGCTTCCTGATTCGACGACTTCAAATTTCAATTACCGGACTCGACGCAGATGGATTTCAGAATTGGGCAGGGCTATGACGTGCATGCGCTGGTGCCGGGGCGTCCGCTGATAATCGGCGGCGTGACGATTCCTTATGAGCGCGGATTGCTCGGGCATTCGGATGCGGACGTGCTGTTGCATGCGATTACCGACGCTATTTTCGGCGCGGCCGCTATGGGCGATATCGGCCGGCATTTCTCCGACACCGACGCGAAGTTTGCCGGCGCGGACAGCCGGGTTTTGCTGCGCGAGTGTTTTGCCCGCGTGACGGCCGCCGGATTTTCCATTGCCAACGTGGACAGCAGCGTGGTGGCTCAGGCGCCGAAGCTCGCGTCTCATATCGAAGGCATGCGGGCCAATATCGCGGCTGACCTTGGCTTGCCTGTCGAGCGGGTCAACGTCAAGGCCAAGACCAATGAGAAGCTGGGTTATCTCGGGCGAGGCGAGGGGATCGAGGCGCAGGCCGTGGTTCTGTTGCTCAAGAATTGAGCCGCCGGGCAGGCCTTCAAACGAAGGCGCGCGGCGGCGCAAGTAATCGCCGCGCCGCGCGTCGTCAACGCGTTTTTATTCCGCGGCAATGCACTGCGCCGCGGCATTGATCACCGCCGCAATACGCCCCACGTCGCGCAATTGAGTGGTGCTCATGCCTTCGGCCACCAGTGTGTCGAAATGCGATTTCACGCAGAAATGGCATTTGCCGATAATCGACGCGGCCAGCGCATACATTTCAAACCGCCGCTTATCGACCCCGCCATGCGACGCATAGGCATTCATCCGTAATTGCGCCGGCTGCGATTTCAAATCCGCGTTATCCGTCATTTCCACATACGGATACCAGACGTTATTCATTCCCATCAACGCCGCGGCAGTCAGCGCGCCATTCGTTTCTTCCGGAGATAAAACCCCGGCGTTGCGAATCGCATTCACGATGACCGTGCTCTTCGCGGCGAACGCCGCCGCGAGCGCCACGCCGACCGCGTCGTTGCCTTCCAGCGAAGAGCGCGCAATCGTCCCGTCCAGATTCAGCCGAATGTCCTTGGCGTAGTCGGGCACGAGCGCCTTAATCGAAGATAAGAATTCCATTGGCATCTCCTATCAAGTTGTCGATAAAAAAGCCCGCGGCTTTTCCAAGCCTGGCGGGCTTCCGGCGCCACGGCTTACAGCGTTGCGCCGCCGACCGCGCGGTTGCACGGGCAGAGTTCGTCCGTTTGCAGGCCGTCGAGAATCCGCAGCACTTCTTCCGGGTTGCGGCCGACGTTCAGGTTGTTGACCGAAACGTGCTGGATCGTGTTGTCCGGATCGACGATGAACGTGGCGCGCAGCGCGACACCGGCTTCCTTGTCGCGCACGCCGAGCTGGTCGATCAGTTCGCCCTTGACGTCGCCGAACGAATAGTGGTTCAGCTTGCTCAGGTCTTTGTGCTCGCGGCGCCATGCCAGCTTCACGAACTCGTTGTCGACGCTGCCGCCCAGCAATACCGCGTCGCGCTCCTCGAAGTCCTTGGCCAGCTTGCCGAACTCGACGATTTCCGTCGGACAGACGAACGTGAAATCCTTCGGATAGAAATAGAGGATCTTCCACTTGCCCGGAAACGACTGCTCCGTGATCTCTTCGAACGCCGAGATGCCGTTTTCTTCGTGGTTGTTGAAGCCCGGCTTGGCAGCCGTGACGGTGAACGCTTCGAGTTTGTCGCCAACAGTTTTCATGCGAATGCTCCTTCGTGTGTTGGAAAAAACAGCATGTTTGAGGCTATCAGCTCGTCATCGCGAGCGCGTTGCAAGGTTTTCAACTATAGCTCTATTGAACTATCCGTTCAGTAGTTTTTCACTAACAACCCGGATAGTTATTATTCAACGCGGATGACTGGCGGTTCCGGCAGCGCGCCCGGCTTGACGCGGTCAAACGCCTTTCGCGAGCGGGAACTCGATCGTCACCTCGAGCCCCGGTCCTGGCGTGCGATTGCGCAGACGCAGCGCGCCGCGGTAGCGGCCCACCAGGCGTTGCACAATTGCCATGCCAAGGCCGGTGCCGTTCGCCTGGGTGCGCGCGGAATTCACACGATAGAACGGCCGTGTGACAAGCGCTAGCTGGTCTTCCGGAATACCTGGACCTTCGTCGACCACCGAAAGTTCGACCCGTGAGTGCGACACCCGCGTTTCCAGAATCACGTGCGGAATGCCGTCACCGTCGCTCAAACCGTACTTGCGCGCGTTCTCCAGCAGATTGCCGACCACGCGCCGCATATCGGTTTCGTCGGCTTCGATCACCGCCGAGGGCGCGAGGCGCGTGATCAGCCGCATGCTGTCCTCGCTTTGCATCCGCGCGGCCAGTTCTCCCGCGATCACGGACAGGTCGACCGGTTCGGGCACCCGCTGCACCGGGCGCGCGTAATCGAGGAAGCGGCCGATGATCATGTCCATCTGCTCGATGTCGTCGACCATCGCGTCCTTGGTCGCCTGGTCGGACGGGCTCATTTCGGTTTCCAGCCGCAGCCGCGCGAGCGGGGTGCGCAGATCGTGCGAGATGCCGGCGAGCATCAGCGCGCGGTCGGCCTCGAGCTGTTCGAGGTCCTGCACCATCTGGTTGAAACTGCGATTGGTTTCGGCGGCGACGCCCATGCCGCGCTCCGGCAACGGCTCGGGCGACTGGCCGGAGCCGACCTTGCGTGCGGCCATGGCCAGCCTGGCGAACGGCCGGTTCACGAGACTCGTGATGAACGCCGCGCCGAACAGCGACAGCGCGAGCGCGAACACGCCCCAGCCGGCCCATTGCAGGCCCGTGGCGTTGTCGAGCTGGTCGCGGTCGAGCGCGACCCAGTAATCGTCGTCGTCGATCTTGAAGCTGATCCACACGCCGGGGATGTCGTTCACGCTCTGGGCAATGATGGTGTCGTCGCCCAGGCGCCCGCGAATGTCGTGTTCGATCAGCCGGTTTAGCGACTCGTCGGGCTGGAGCTTGTACTTGTCCGTGGTTTCGCGCGGATACACGCGGACCCCTTCATTGCTTTCCAGATCCTGCAGCAACGCGCGCCGCAGGTCGGGATCGGAATAGAGGAGCGCGGTGCGCGTGAGCTTGACGATGGCGACCAGTTGCAACGCCACGCGCTGCGCGCGCGGCTCGCGTTCGATCACGCGAAAGCTCTGAAACCAGGCGGCGAGACTGACCGCGATCAACAGCGCGATCAACAGAAAGGTCCGCCAGAAAAGGCCGCCGAACGCGAGCGTCAGGAGGCGCCGGTCGATCCGCATGGGCCCTTCTTATCTGGAACTATCTTGCATGGGACCAGAGTAAGCGCTAAAGCGCCAACTCCAGTCGACACGGGAGGCGAGAACAAACTCAGGCTGCACCGTCGGGAATGAACACGTAGCCGAGACCCCAGACGGTCTGGATGAAACGCGGGCTCCCCGGATCGGGTTCGATCAGCTTGCGCAGACGCGAAATCTGCACGTCGAGGCTGCGGTCGAACACTTCATATTCGCGGCCGCGCGCGAGTTCCATCAACTTCTCACGCGAGAGCGGCTGACGCGGGTGGCGCGCAAACACTTTCAGCACGGAGAACTCGCCGGTGGTAAGCGGAATTTCCTGGCCGGCCTTGGTGAGCGTACGGGTGGCGAGATTCAGCGCGAACTCGCCGAATTCGAACACTTCGGTGGTTTCGGACGGCGCGCCCGGCAACTCCGACGGCGACTGGCGGCGCAGCACCGCATGAATCCGTGCGACCAGTTCGCGCGGATTGAAGGGCTTGGGGAGATAGTCGTCGGCGCCCATCTCGAGACCGACGATACGATCGACGTCTTCACCCTTGGCCGTCAGCATGATGATCGGCGTGCGGTCGTTGCTGCCGCGCAGGCGGCGGCAGATCGACAGGCCGTCCTCGCCGGGCAGCATCAGATCCAGCACCAGCAGATCGAAGCGCTCACGCACCCACAGCTTGTTCATGGATGGCGCGTTCTCGGCAACATAGACGTTGAAGCCCTGTTCACCGAGGTAACGGCGCAGCAGATCGCGCAGGCGTGGATCGTCGTCGACGACGAGGATTTTCGAAGGGTTTTTGGTTTCCATGGTCGGCATCTTAGCGCGATTAGAAAGTGGTGCGCGGTTGCATCATTTATCGGGTTACAGTCAGTTACAAAATTTACCCGCCATGTGGCACGACGTAAAGCATCGACCGTTAGACTCCTTTACTGAATGCGGCTGTTCGGTGGATACTTCACTCGACTAAAACTCACGCGCCCGGCTCGTTACCGGGTTGTATACGCATTGAGGTAGCCGGTTGCCGCGCCACGAAGGGAACAACATGAAGGGAGGGGTTTGGCCGAATGTGCGTCTACGGGTGATTGCACTGGCGGTAGCCGGTACGATTGCAGGCTCACTGGCACCAACGCTCGCCCATGCCCAGCCTTCCGCCGACAGAGCTGCGAGTGAGCACGCGTCCAGACCCGCCAATCCGCGGGCAAACCGCCGCAACGCGAGTAACGCCGAACGCCCCGCCTCAGACGCGATGTTGCGCACCGCGATTCCTTCCGATCTCGATCAACATCGCCGCGACGGCCATATGACGCCCGACGAGCGGCGCCTCCTACGGCAGCATATCGAAGACGCCGTGCGCGAGCTGTATAAGCGTTAGTCAGTTTATGTGACGGTCGCCGCCTGGCTGCCGCGCGGCTTTCACGTCTGGGTTCTCCAGCCCTTGGCTCGCGCGAAAAATTTCGTTGCACTTCTCTCGTCAACTTTGTCATCCGTTCTACCGTTGAGTGGCGAGGACGCGGCACCTGACTGCCTGCGCGATTGCTGCTACTTGACATTCCGCCAACCCGGATGACCGATGACCCAATTTCTCACAGGTGGAAATCGCCGCGGATGGTTTGCCATCGCCGTCATCACGCTGGCGGCGACGTACGGTTTGCAGACGGTGGCCGTCGCGCAGCAGAGCCGGCCTCGCGTCTCGCACGTCAAACATCGCACGCCGGCCCCGGCCTCCGCTGCGTCCGGCATTGAACAAAACATCCTCGCTGTGGACGACGCGCGCTTCTTCCTGATGCGCGTCGGCTTCGCGCCGGACAGCGCCGAACTCGCGCAATACGTTGGACTCACGCGAGCGCAGGCCGTCGACAAGGTGCTCGCAACAGCACGAACCGAAGCTGTCACGCCGCTGCCCGACTGGGTCTTCGAACCGCTCCCGACACGTGAAGCGCGCAAGGCGTGGACCGCCGAGCAGCGTCGCGACGAGCAGCGCTTGCGTCGGCAGCGTTACGAAACCTTGCGGGCATGGTGGGTGCGCGAGATGCTGGTCACGCCGTCGCCGCTGACCGAACGCATGACGCTCTTCTGGCACAACCATTTCACGTCGGGGCAGGACAAGGTTCAGTTTCCACAACTGATGGCGCGGCAGAACCTGCTGCTGCGCCGGGAGGCGCTCGGCAACTTCGGCACGCTGCTGCACGAGGTCGCGAAAGACCCGGCGATGCTGCAGTATCTGGACGGTGCCAGCAATCGCAAGGGCAAGCCCAACGAAAATTTCGCCCGCGAAGTGATGGAGCTATTCACGCTCGGCGAAGGGCATTACACGCAGCGCGACGTTTCGGAAGCGGCGCGCGCCTACACGGGATGGAGCCTCGATCCCGACACGCTGGCGTATCTGTGGCGCGCCAACCAGCACGACGACGGCGAAAAGACCGTGCTCGGCCAAACCGGTTCTTTCGACGGCGATCAGGTGCTCGACATTCTGCTCGCACGGCCGGAAACCGCCACGTTCGTCACGACCGGGCTGTGGCGTGAATTCGTCTCCGATACGCCGGATCCGGCGCTTATCGCGCCAATCGCCGCGCAGTTCCGCGCGAGTCATTACGAGGTTGAGGTGGCGTTGCGCGGTCTCTTCATGAGCGACGCTTTCTGGGACGAGGGCGATCGCGGCGTGCTCGTGAAGTCGCCGGCGGAATTCGTGGTCGGCACGCTGCGCGCGTTCGACATCGGTTACGACAACACCGCGCCGTTCGCCGCCCAGATCCGCACGCTCGGCGAAAACCTGTTATACCCGCCGAACGTCAAGGGATGGCCCGGCGGCGCGACATGGATCAACAGTTCGACGCTGCTCGCGCGCAAGCAATTCGTCGAGCAACTGTTTCGCGCGACCGAAACCGCCGGTCCGCGGCGCATGAGCGATTCGATGAACGCAAACGGCGAGGCGAGCGGCAGCGCCGCGCCGCGCGACATGCGGACGAATCCGCCGATGCAGCGCGCGACGGCGCGAGGCGCTCGGGATGCCAGGGGCGGCGTGCGCTTCGACATCGATAGGTGGCTCGCACAGTACAACACCGCGCCGACGGCGAAACCGGGGCTATCGGCCGAGCTACAACTTCAGCACGCGGTCTTGCCGCTTGCGCCGGTGAACGCGATCGACACCGATTCCACCGCGAGCGCTTATCTGGAAGCGCTGCTGATGGACCCGACGTATCAGCTCAAGTGAGCGCGAACCGCTGAAATGAACGGTCCGGCGGCGAGAGTGTGACGCGCCGTGACAATCGAACGAGGTGCAGTATGAAACGACGCAGCTTTCTCTCGATGGCCGCAACCGCCGGCGCGTCGCTCTGGCTGCCGAGCGCATCCGGCGCGCAAATGGCCGCGCCGGACGCGTCGCCCTATCGCGGCTACGGCAACCTGTTGATTCTTGTCGAGCTGAAGGGCGGCAACGATGGTTTGAACACCGTGATTCCGTTCGCCGATTCCACTTACTATCAGCTGCGCAAGAACATCGGCATCAAACGTGAGCAGGCGATTCAACTCGACGAGCGCACCGCGCTGCACCCGTCGTTGCAACCGCTGATGCCGCTTTGGCAGAGCCGGCAACTGGCGATCGTGCAAGGCGTCAGCTATGCGCAGCCGAACCTCTCGCATTTCCGCTCGATCGAGATCTGGGACACCGCGTCGCGTTCCGACCAATATCTGCGCGAGGGCTGGCTCACGCGTGCGTTCGCGCGGACGCCGGTGCCCGCGGGTTTTGCCGCCGACGGCGTGGTCATCGGCAGCGCCGAAATGGGGCCGCTCGCGAATGGCGCGCGCGCCATCGCGCTCGTCAATCCGGCGCAGTTCGTGAAGGCCTCGCGTCTCGCCACGCCGGTATCGCTGCACGAGCGCAATCCCGAACTGGCGCACATTCTCGAGGTCGAGAACGACATCGTGAAAGCCGCCGACCGTCTGCGTCCCGCTCAAGGCCTCGCGGCCATGAAGACCGCGCTCCCAGGCGGCGCGTTCGGCAGTTCGATCAAAGCGGCGATGCAGGTGCTCGCCGCCGCGGGCGCCCCGAAGGAAGCCGCCTTTGGCCGCACGCAGCAAGGACAGCCCGGCAACGGGCAGGGCGTCGCGGTGATCCGCCTGACGCTCAACGGTTTCGATACGCATCAGAACCAGCCGGCTCAACAGGCGGCGCTGCTCAAACAACTCGCGGAGGGATTCGCTTCGATGAAGTCGGCGCTCGTCGAACTCGGCCGTTGGGACGATACGCTGGTGATGACCTATGCCGAGTTCGGCCGCCGTCCGCGCGAGAACCACAGCAACGGCACGGACCACGGCACCGTGGCGCCGCATTTCGTCACGGGCGGACGAGTGCGGGGCGGTCTATACGGTGTACCGCCGGAACTCGGGCGGCTCGACGGCAATGGCAATTTGCCGGTCGGCGTCGATTTTCGACAGCTTTACGCGACCGTGCTCGGGTCGTGGTGGGGGCTCGACGCGTCGGCGATTCTGCAGCAGCGTTTCGAGCCGCTGCCCTTGCTGCGCGTCTGACGATGACGGGCCGCGCTTCATCGGATTCAACCCGCGGCCGTTGCAAGGTTCAAGCTATCTGGCGCGCCACGCGATCCATAGCTTGCGAATCGGCGTCAGCGCGATACGTTGATGCAGCACGTGATAGCCGTCGCGTTCGATTTCATCCAGCAGCGCCAACGCGAGCGCCGCTTGCGCGAGCAGCGTGCGCTGCGAGCGGCGCTCGCCGGTGGGCACCGCGGCGAGTGCGGCATGCAACGCATCGCCGGCGCGCTTCGTCTGGAAGCGCATCAACCCGGTGAACGCGTCGGAATACTTTCGGTTGATCAGATCGGCGGCGGTGACGTTAAAGCGCTGCATTTCGTCGATCGGAATGTAGATGCGGCCGTGGCGTGCGTCATTGCCCGTTTCGACCACCAACTGCGCGAGCAGTAGCGCCTCGCCGAGCGGAGCCGACCACGTCGACGCATGCGCGGCGTCTTTCGCCGTGGCCCGCGCCACCAGCGACGCGAAGGTGCCGCCGACGCCTTGTACATAGCGTCGCAGGTTCGGGTAGTCGAGGTAGCGCGCCTGGTCGAGGTCCATTTCGAAACCGGCAAGCAGCGCCTGCAACGCGCGGGACTCGTTCTCCACGTCCGGCAGATAGGCCGCGAGCGCCTTGGACACCGGATGCGACGGCGCGCCCGAAGCCAGCGCGGCGATTTCGTTTTGCCACCATGCGAGCTTGGTGCGGCCGATGGCGGGATCGCTTACCTCTTTCACCGTTTCCTCGAACTCGCGGCGCAGCGCGAACAGCGCGGTCAAAAGCGGCTGGCTTGTGGCGGGCCCCTGCCGAAGCGCATAGTAAGTGCTCGATCCGGGCGGTGCCGCTTTTTGCTGGCAATATTCGTCGAAATTCACTGGATTGGAATGTGGGGAAGAGCGGGCGAAGGGGGAGGCGACTGGAGCACGGCGTGCGCGCGCCAAGCCAAAAATTGTAGCATCGGCGCCCTTCATGCGGACGGCCGGCCAGATGCAGACAAGCGCGAATCAATCGGTTAGAATCTCGCGCTTACGCTTTTGGGCGCGTGTTTTTATGCGCACAGAGCATGCAGGACATCGGGCAGGGCGCACAGCGGCTTGTCCGGCTGCGAGGGTGGCGAAATTGGTAGACGCACCAGGTTTAGGTCCTGACGCCCGCAAGGGTGTAGGGGTTCGAGTCCCCTCCCTCGCACCAGGTATGTGAAGCGGATGTAGCGGAGAACCCCGTCGAGTCTTTGGACCGGCGGGGTTTTTTGTTTTTATGTGCGCTTTGCGCGACGCTCAGACGCCCGGCGGCTGTGCTTGCGTGCCCGGCAACTCAGCCTGCGCCGCGCCTTCGAGAAAACGGCGCGTCGATTCGAACGCCTGCAGCATCGGCTCCGGCCACGGCGTTTGCAGCATGACCGCCTGATGGTTTTCGAACGCCGACGACAGTAGTTTCGCCAGTTCGGGCGAGCGCAAATGACGCAGCAGCACGCTCACGGCAATCGCCGTGGCCTGGCTCGCGCCCGCGGTCTGGAGTTCCGAAGCGGTGAGGGCGGCGACCTGTTTGTTGATGTCCACTGAAAACTTCCTTGGATGAAGATGGGAGATTGAAGGGCTCGGGGGCCGGTTCCGGAATTTTGACATGCCTGGCCGGTTGCCGCGAACGTGGCAGGTTCCCGTGCTTGCGGCGTTCGAGATGGTGGCGAGGGTTTTCCGGCTGCTCGATCCGGCGAGCGATAGATGGCTGGCTATCAAGTAAGCGCAGCTGCCGTACCGATCCGATGTCATGTCGAACGCGACGCTCACGCAAGCTTCGGTATCGATACTGTCAACAGCCTGCGCACCCGGCATAATGATCCGGGCGACGCGCTGCTTACGGCGGTCGCCGTCAAACTGTTTCTGTTCGAATTGTCGCCTCTGGCGGGGAGTCGAGCGGATCGTATCGTTTATCGGCATTGGCCTGACGTGGCTGCCGATCGGCTGTCTCTCGCCGATGCCGCCCAATGCCGTGGTTCTGGAAACCGAGCAATGAAGCGTGTTTTGATCCTGACGGGCTGGTGTCTTGCGATCGCGTGCGTGTACGCGCCCGCGCAAGCGAACGCGGCCGAGCATTTTGCGCGGCATTTCGCGCTCGATCTCGAAGAGGGCGCCGCGTATTACAGCGTGACCCTGCCGGCCGCCGTCTACGCGGCCAGCCAGCGCAATGATCTCGGCGACCTGCGCGTGCTCGACGGAGCGGGCGAATCCGTGCCGTATGCGCTCGACGCGCCGCGCGAGCCTGCCCGCAAACCGCCCGCGTTGCGTCCGGCGCGCTGGTTTCCGTTGCGGACAGCCGCTCGAGGCAGCACCGGCGCGCCGCTCGGCGTCACGATCGCGTCCGACGGCTCACTGCGCGCGACCGCGGCGCCGCCCGGCCGCGCGCAACACGACACGGACCTGATCGATGCCGGACACGCGCCTCGCACAGGGCGGGTCGACGCGTTGGTCGTGCGTGTGCGGGACGACAATTACCAGGGGCGCGTCACCGTCGAATCGAGCGAGGACTTGCGCAACTGGCAACCGGCCGGCGATGCGCAACTTCTCAAGGTCAGCTACAACGGCGGCACGCTGAGCCAGGACCGTATCGAACTGGACGGCGAGCATGCGCGCTATCTGCGTTTGCACTGGCTCGACGGCTCGCCTTACGTCGAATCGATCGACATCGAAGTGCAGGCGGCCGGCGCCGCCGAGGCGCGGCGCGCGGACGCGCAGCGCATGTGGCGCGAAGGCATCGTCGCCCACGCGGGCCCGAAAGCCGGCGAGTATTTCTTCGACACGGGCGGCCCTTATCCCATCGACCGTTTGCGCCTGAATCTGCCGCAGCCTAATACGGTGGCGCCGGTCGTCGTCTATTCGCGCGCGGGTTTGGGGTCGGCCTGGCGCCAGGTTTCCAGCGCGACGCTGTATCGCCTGCATAACGAGGCGGTCGAGCAAAGCAATCCGCCGTTGGAGCTGGCGTCCGACACGGATCGTCAATGGCGCGTGGTGGTCGATACGCGCGGCGGCGGCTTGGGTAGCGGCGCGTTGACGGTCGCCGCGGGCTGGCGTCCCGCGACGCTGACCTTCGCCGCGCGCGGGGGCGCGCCGTACACGCTGGCGGTGGGCAGCGCGGCGGAGGTGTCGTCGGCGGTGAGCACGGAAGCGCTGGGAATGGGCGCCTCCTCGGTTACCGCGACAGCGCGGGTGGGCAGCGCGTTGTCCGCTGAGCAACGCGATGCGCAATCCGCGGGCAGGCATCCAGAAGCGTCGCGCCGCTATTTGTTGTGGGCGGCGTTGTTGCTGGCTGTCGGGTCGCTCGGTGCGATTGCATGGCGGCTTGCGCGCGGAGCGCGGGCTCAGGCTCAGGTGGGCGCGGCAGCCGGTAGGGGCAGTGAAGCGGCGCCCGGCGGGTCCGGCGCGGCGAGCGTTGCGCCTGGCGAGCCGAGCGCGAGCGACGCCACCGGTCACCTTGACGGCAAGGCATGAGCGCACGCCCACGAATCAGGACGAAGAGTCGCGCGGACCGCGAAGTCGCCCGACTTCGGCGCGCGCAGTGCCAGGCGGTGTGCGCAACGGAAGATGAGCGCCTCGCACAGCAAATGGATCGCACAGTACGGATAGCGCATAACCATTACAGCATTGCGCTACCAGGAATCAGTGCGTGCGACCGGCACCGCGCGCTCACCCGTCGTTCGCCGTCATCGTATGGATGACCTTATCCAGCGCGTAACCGAATGCGATCTTTTCCTGCTCGTCGAGACAGTCGAACAGGTCGTCGTTCCATTTACGCGCGATCGGCATCACCTTCCGATACAGCGCACGCCCCTCCGCGGTCAACGACACCAGCACGACGCGGCCGTCGTCCGCGCTCGGCTCGCGCTTCACGAGCCCCTGCCTGATCAGCGCCTCGGCTGCGCGGCTCGCCTGACTTTTGTCGAGATTGGCGTGCCGCGCCAGTTCCATGATCGAAAACGGTCCAAACGAGCCCACCGACGCAATCACGCGCGCTTCCGGCAAAGTCACGCCGAGCTTCTGCTGGTAGCGCTCGCTGATGCCGCGCTCGGCGAGCTTGTTCAGCACATGCAGACGGTACGTGAGGAACTGTTCGAGCCCGGCTTTGGCGGTGTCCTTCATGGTCTTCCCGTAATGTGTGGCGCGAGTGCTTCGGCTGACGAGAGTCGTTCGATCAGAGTGCCTTGATCGTTGCGGCGACCGTGCCCGACGGCCACTGCGGACCGTACTCAGCGCGCGCCGTACTTCAGGCGCGTCAACTGTTCGGCTTCGTCGGCGAGCAAACGCGCCGCGTCGTTGATCGCGGCCTCGAGCGTGATGGGGCCGGGCGCCGGCGAGAAGCAGCCGCTGAAGTACTCGGCAAGCCGGGGCAGTGCCGCCGAGTCGACCGCGCCGGAGAGCAGCGTGGCCGGCACGCCCGCCGCCCTTGCATGACGGCAGGCGATGAAGGGCGCCTTGCCGTGCAGCGTCTGGACGTCGGAGCGGCCCTCG
The DNA here is from genome assembly GCF_049177125.1 of Paraburkholderia sp. DD10. NCBI lineage: Bacteria > Pseudomonadati > Pseudomonadota > Betaproteobacteria > Burkholderiales > Burkholderiaceae > Paraburkholderia > Paraburkholderia sp. DD10. The sequence goes on from NZ_CP185393.1 coordinate 983,277, forward strand.
CCGGTGATCAGCCAGTTCGCGCCTTCAAGCGCTGCGTCCAGGCCGATTTGCCGCGCGACGGTTTCCGCGCCGGGCTCGAACCGCGCGCCGAGCATATGCAGCGCGAAGCCGAGGCCGCCGGCCGCGCCCGCGCCTGGCTGATCGCGCGCCGATCGCCCGAGCGCCCCTTCCAGCAGATCGGCAAAATGGGCGAGGGCGGCGTCGATCGGCGCAATCTGCTCCGGCTTCACGCCCTTTTGCGGACCGAACACAGCCGTCGCGCCGTGCGCACCGGTCAGCGGATTGTCCACGTCCGACATGGCCACGAACTCGGTGTCCGCGAGTCGTGCGTCCAACTGCGAGACATCAAGGCGCGCGACGCGCGCCAACTGTTCGGGTGAGGCGTCGAGTTCCTTGTCCTGGGCGTCGAACAGTTTCAGGCCGAGGCCGGCTAGCAAGCCCGCGCCGCCGTCGTTCGTGCTGCTGCCGCCGAGCGCGACGAAAAAGCGCCGCACGCCCGCGTCCAGCAGCGTGCGAATCGCTTCGCCCATGCCGCGCGTGCCGCGCGCCTCGACCGGCACGCCCATGCCCACGGGATCGGTAATGCCGACGACCTCGGCCGTTTCGACGATCGCGCTGCCGTCGGTCAGCAGGCCGACAAGCGCTTCGCGCACCGGACCGGCCGCGCCACGCACGCTCAGCTTGCGGCGTTCGCCGCCGCTCGTGAGCATGGCGTCGAGCGTGCCTTCGCCGCCATCGGCCATCGGACAGATGCGCACGTCGGCGTCGAGACGCGCGCGCAGGATGCCGGACGCGATCGCTTGCGCGACCTGCTCCGCGCCAAGCGAGCCTTTGAAGGAATCGGGAGCGATGACGACGACAGGCGAGGACGGCGAATTCGGCATGGTGTCTCTGAATGGTTGGAATCGTTGCGAAGGCGGGGAACAGGCGGAAACCGGAGGCGAACCCCGAGTGCGTCCGTAAGCTTATCAGCATGGGCGCGCCGACTGAATATGTCGAAAGGCATAGGCGGAATCGCCGCGGCAAGCGGTTGTCATGGCGCCTGTCGGGCTTGTTTTCGCATGGCCGCGTGGTGCCGGCGGCAAGTTGGAGCCGAAATAAAAACTGGCTCGAAACAGCGTGGAAAGCGGCCCGAACACCGAGAAAAGGGCGCGCAATCATCGAATCCCGGTTGATCGCACAAATAGTTTGCTAAAATATTCGGCTCTTTGGACCCAACCGTGCTGCCGGCGGCCTGCAAGCCCGCGGCGCAGGCGCGCAATCGACGCGAAGCGACGTCGAAAAGCGGCACGGAGAAGATAACTGATTCGCTCGAATAATTTTAGGACGATTGAAGCCATGGCTAACGTTGTTGAAAACCTCGGCAAGCTCGAACGCCGCGTAACGATTTCCCTGCCGAAGGATGCCGTGCAGAAGGAAGTGGACTCGCGTATCCGTCAACTCGCGAAGAACGTGCGCATGCCGGGTTTTCGCCCGGGCAAGGTGCCGCTCAAGATGGTGACGCAACAGTACTCGGGCCAGGTGGAAGCCGAAGTGCTGAGCGACAAGGTCGGCAAGGAATTCTTCGACATCAGCCGCGCCGAGAACCTGCGTGTGGCCGGCCAGCCGAGCTTTGCGCCGAAGTCCGACGTCGCCGAAGGCGACTACGCGTTCGACGCGACCTTCGAGGTGTACCCTGAAGTGAAGTTGGGCGACGTCGCCACGGCTGAAATCGAACGCACCACCACCACCATCAGCGAAGCGGAAATCGACCGCACGCTGGAAATCCTGCGCAAGCAGCGCGTGCATTTCCACGCTCGCGGCGAAGCCGGCGAGCATGGCGACGGCGGCGCGGATACGGCGGCCAAGGAAGGCGATCGCGTGACGGTCGACTTCGTCGGCAAGATCGACGGTGAAGTGTTCCAGGGCGGCAGCGCGGAAGACTTCGCGTTCGTGCTGGGCGAGGGCCGCATGCTGCCGGAATTCGAAAAGGCGGCGCTGGGCTTGACCGTCGGCGCATCGAACGAATTCGACCTGAAGTTCCCGGACGACTACCACGGCAAGGAAGTGGCGGGCAAAACGGCGCAATTCACGATCACGATGAAGAAGATCGAATGGCCGCATCTGCCGGAAATCGACGCGGACTTCGCGAAGTCGCTCGGTATTGAAGACGGCGATCTGACCAAGATGCGCGCGGAGATCAAGGACAATCTGGAGCGTGAAGCCAAGCGCCGCATGCAAGCGATCGTCAAAAACCAGGTGATGGACGCGCTGCTGAAGATTTCGGAACTCGAGGTGCCGAACGCGCTGATCGAACAGGATCAGGAACGCCTCGTCGCGATGGCGCGTCAGGATCTGGAGCAACGCGGCGTGCCGAACGCCAAAGATGCGCCGATCCCGGCTGCCATGTTCAAGGAGCAGGCGGAGCGCCGCGTCAAGCTGGGCCTCGTGCTGGCCGAACTGGTCAAGGCCAACGATCTGCAAGCCAAGCCGGAGCAGATTCGCGCCGAAGTGGACGAGTTCGCGAAAAGCTATGAAGACCCGAAGGAAGTCGTCCGCTGGTATTATTCCAACCAGCAACGTCTTGCCGAAATGGAAGCGTACGTCGTTGAAGCCAACGTCGTCGATTTCGTTCTCAGCAAGGCCAAGGTGACGGACAAGGAAGTGAGCTTCGAAGAACTGGCAAGCGCAACGGCGCAAGCGTAAGCGTCGCTGCAACGGCGTGCCGGCTGTCGGAGCGACGGCCCGCACGCCGTTTTTTCGTGCTGTGAACGTGCGTGGCGTCCTGCATGACGTCTGTACTGGCGTGCGCTTCGCCTTGCACTGACCGCATGCTTGAATACGGGCTGACTCACCACAACCTGTCTAGCATCCATAGTTAGAATATTTCCAGACAAGGATCCATTGCATGACCTTTCGCGCCCAAATGCTGGACACGTTGACCTCCCAGTCGTCCCGGGATCTCGAAGCGCAGGCGCTCGGACTGGTGCCGATCGTGGTGGAAACGAGCGGCCGGGGCGAGCGCTCGTATGACATCTATTCGCGTCTGCTCAAGGAACGCATCGTGTTTCTGGTCGGTGAAGTGAACGACCAGACGGCGAACCTCGTGGTTGCCCAAATGCTGTTTCTCGAAAGCGAGAATCCGGACAAGGACATCAGCTTCTACATCAACAGTCCGGGCGGCTCGGTTTCGGCCGGCATGGCGATTTACGATACGATGCAGTTCATCAAGCCGGACGTGTCTACGTTGTGCATGGGACTCGCGGCCAGCATGGGCGCGTTCCTGCTGGCGGCGGGTGCGAAGGGCAAGCGCTTCGCGCTGCCGAATTCGCGGGTGATGATTCACCAGCCGCTGGGCGGCGCGCGTGGTCAGGCGTCGGACATCGAAATCCAGGCGCGCGAAATTCTGTATTTGAAGGAGCGGCTGAATCATCTGCTCGCGCACCACACCGGCCAGCCGGTCGAGCGTATCGCGCGCGACACCGACCGTGACAATTTCATGTCCGGCGATGACGCGCAAGCTTACGGTCTGGTCGATCAGGTGGCGCATAAGCGTCCTTGAACCGGTGCGAGTTTGCCCCGAAATGGGGCAAACTCGTCATCGGACCGGTTGTGAAATAATCAAGACTCGTCCGAGCGCCTGCGGCAAACGCCGTCATCTGGCTCATTAGCCCTGCCGCGCCCAACTGCGAGGCGGGGGCAAACGGCGTATCATGTAATCGAGTGTCCGGAGGCTCACACATCTATGGCGGACAAGAAAGGTTCTAACAGCGAGAAGCTGTTGTATTGCTCGTTCTGCGGCAAGAGCCAGCATGAAGTCAAAAAACTGATTGCAGGCCCGTCGGTGTTCATCTGCGATGAATGTATCGACCTGTGCAACGAAATCATCCGCGATGAAGCTGCAGGCGCCGGCATCGAAGCGGGCTTGTCCAAGTCCGATCTGCCGAGTCCGCAGGAAATCCGTGAAATCCTCGATCAGTACGTGATCGGTCAGGAGCGCGCGAAGAAGATCCTCGCGGTTGCGGTATACAACCACTACAAGCGCCTCAAGCATCTCGACAAGAAGGATGAGATCGAGCTGTCCAAGAGCAACATCCTGCTGATCGGCCCGACCGGTTCCGGCAAGACCCTGCTCGCGCAGACGCTCGCGCGCCTTCTTAACGTCCCGTTCGTCATTGCCGATGCCACGACGCTGACGGAAGCCGGCTACGTCGGCGAAGACGTCGAGAACATCATCCAGAAGCTGCTGCAAAACTGCAATTACGAAGTGGACAAGGCTCAGCGTGGCATTGTCTACATCGACGAAATCGACAAGATCAGCCGCAAGTCGGACAACCCGTCCATCACCCGCGACGTTTCGGGCGAAGGCGTGCAGCAGGCTTTGCTCAAACTGGTCGAGGGCACGATGGCGTCGGTGCCGCCGCAGGGCGGACGTAAGCATCCGAATCAGGACTTCATCCAGGTCGACACCACCAACATTCTGTTTATTTGCGGTGGCGCATTTGACGGACTCGAGAAGGTCATCGTCGATCGTACCGAGAAAACCGGGATCGGCTTCGGCGCAAGCGTGAAGAGCAAGCAGGACCGTGACGCGGGCGAAGTGCTGCGCGAAGTGGAGCCGGAAGATCTGATCAAGTTCGGTTTGATTCCGGAACTGATTGGCCGCCTGCCGGTGGTCGCCACGCTCGGCAAGCTCGATGAAACGGCGCTGATGAAAATTCTGGTCGAACCCAAGAACGCACTGGTGAAGCAGTATCACAAGCTGTTCAATATGGAGCGCGTCGAGCTGGAAATTCGTCCGGCCGCGTTGCAGGCTGTCGCCCGCAAAGCGATCCGTCGCAAGACGGGCGCGCGGGGTCTTCGCTCCATCCTGGAACAGGCGTTGCTTGACGTCATGTACGATCTACCGCAGATGAAAGGTGTTAGCAAGGTTATCATCGACGACAACGTTATTGACGGTGACGGCAAACCGCTGCTGATCTACGAAGACGCGCCAAAAGTGGCGGGTTCGAACTGATCGGCTTCGGGTTCTGCAAAAAGCCGTTCATGGCGACGTGAACGGCTTTTTCGTTTATCGTGTGGTCAGGATGCTAGTTTTCACTATGGAGTCACTGAACCTTCGGAGTCACTGAACTTTTCCCACACGCGGAGGCTTGCAATATTTTCTGCCGGCCTCACCTATCGAACGAACTGATTCCACTCATGGGGAAATGAAATGTCAGGAACCCAACTCCTTCCGCCGGAACGCATTACGCTCCCGCTGCTCCCGCTGCGTGACGTAGTCGTCTTCCCGCACATGGTGATTCCGCTCTTCGTAGGCCGCCCGAAGTCGATCAAGGCTCTCGAAGCAGCGATGGAAGGCGGCAAGCACATCATGCTCGTCGCCCAAAAAACGGCTGCGAAAGATGAGCCGACCGAAAAGGACATGTACGAAGTAGGGTGTGTTGCCAACATCCTCCAAATGCTCAAGCTGCCCGACGGCACCGTCAAGGTGCTGGTCGAGGGCTTGCAGCGCGCGAAGACGCTTTCCATCGAAGAACAGGAAACGCAGTTTTCGTGCGAAGTCATGCCGCTCGAACCCGACCACGCCGACAGCGCTGAAACCGAAGCGCTGCGCCGCGCGATCGTGTCGCAGTTCGACCAGTATGTGAAGCTGAACAAGAAAATCCCGCCCGAGATCCTGACGTCGCTGTCGGGTATCGACGAGGCGGGGCGTCTGGCCGACACCATCGCGGCGCATTTGCCGCTCAAGCTCGACCAGAAGCAGCACATCCTCGAAATGTTCCCGGTGATCGAGCGCCTCGAGCATCTGCTCGCGCAACTCGAAGCCGAGATCGACATCCTGCAGGTGGAAAAGCGCATCCGTGGGCGTGTGAAGCGCCAGATGGAAAAAAGCCAGCGCGAGTACTACCTGAATGAACAGGTCAAGGCGATCCAGAAGGAACTCGGCGAAGGCGAGGAAGGTGCGGATCTCGAGGAACTCGAGAAGCGCATCACGGCTGCTCGCATGCCGAAGGAAGCCAAGAAGAAGGCCGACGCCGAACTGAAGAAGCTCAAGCTGATGTCGCCGATGTCGGCTGAGGCGACCGTCGTGCGCAACTACATCGATACGCTGATCGGCTTGCCGTGGCGCAAGAAGAGCAAGGTCAACAATGACCTCTCGAATGCGGAGCGCGTGCTCGACGAAGACCACTTCGGTCTCGAGAAAGTGAAGGAACGCATTCTCGAGTATCTCGCGGTCCAGCAACGCGTCGACAAGGTGAAAGCGCCGATCCTGTGCCTCGTTGGGCCTCCGGGTGTCGGTAAGACGTCGCTGGGTCAGTCGATCGCTCGCGCCACGAATCGCAAGTTCGTGCGTATGGCGCTCGGCGGCGTGCGCGACGAAGCCGAGATTCGCGGTCACCGTCGCACGTACATCGGTTCGATGCCCGGCAAGATTCTGCAAAGCCTGACCAAGGTCGGCGTGCGCAATCCGCTCTTCCTGCTCGACGAAGTCGACAAGATGGGCCAGGATTTCCGCGGCGATCCGTCGTCGGCCTTGCTGGAAGTGCTCGATCCGGAACAGAACCACACGTTCGCCGATCACTACGTCGAAGTCGACTTCGATCTGTCGGACGTGATGTTCGTGGCGACATCGAACTCGCTGAATATTCCGCCGCCGTTGCTTGACCGGATGGAAGTGATCCGTCTGTCGGGCTACACGGAAGACGAGAAGGTCAGCATCGCGCAACGTTATCTTTTGCCCAAGCAGAAGAAGAACAACGGCCTCAAGGAAGGCGAGGTCGATGTAACGGAAACCGCGATCCGCGACATCATTCGTTACTACACGCGTGAAGCGGGCGTGCGTTCGCTCGAGCGTGAAATTTCGAAGATCTGCCGCAAGGTCGTGAAGATGCTTCTGCTGAAGAAGGCGGAAGGCGCGGTGAAGGTCGACGGCAGCAACCTCGACACTTTCCTCGGCGTGCGCAAGTACGACTTCGGTCTGGCCGCCAAGGAAAACCAGGTTGGCCAGGTCACGGGTCTCGCGTGGACGGAAGTGGGCGGCGATCTGCTGACCATCGAAGCCGCGGTGATGCCGGGCAAGGGCAATGTGATCCGCACGGGTTCGCTCGGCGACGTGATGAAGGAATCCGTCGAAGCCGCGCGCTCGGTGGTGCGCTCGCGTTCGCGTCGTCTGGGCGTCAAGGACGAGGCGTTCGAGAAGCGGGACATTCACATCCACGTGCCGGAAGGCGCGACGCCGAAGGACGGTCCGTCCGCCGGTATCGCGATGACAACCGCGCTGGTGTCGGTGTTGACCGGTATTCCGGTGCGCGCCAACGTCGCGATGACGGGCGAAATCACGTTGCGCGGCGAAGTCCTGCCAATCGGCGGCTTGAAGGAAAAACTGCTGGCGGCGCATCGCGGCGGCATCAAGCTGGTGCTGATCCCGGAAGAAAACGTCAAGGACTTGACGGAGATTCCGGACAACGTGAAGAACGCGATCGAGATCGTGCCGGTCCGCTGGATCGACAAGGTACTCGAGTTGGCGCTCGAACGTGTGCCGGAGGCATTGCCGGAAGAAGAGGCGAAGCCCGCTACGCCGGTTGCGGCGGAGCCCGGCAAAGACGCCGGCGCGACGGAAGTCGTGAAGCACTAAGGCAAAGCCAGCAGCGAAAGCGGCTTGGTGGAGCAGAAACCCGCGGACTTGTCCGCGGGTTTTTTATTGCCCAAACAGCCTGCGGCGCGGCTCATGAACGCACGCTTTCCCATCTTTTGGGCAAACGACAGGTTGCGCCTTCCAACGGTTGCGTACGCATCGGTCGAACGCAAAATCTGCTTATTCGGTGAGGCTTCGAGAGCCGCCCGAATCAGGCTCAACCCCGCTTGACACAAGGCTTTCGGCCAATTCTAATGAGTCCGCCCGGCGTTGCCCGCCGGCCCGCGTGATGTCAGGCGCTGTAGAGCGCCGTCACGATTGCCATGAACATTCTCGGGGGTTGGAATGAATAAAACGGAATTGATCGATCACATTGCACAGCAGGCCGATATTTCGAAGGCTGCGGCAGGCCGTGCGCTCGATGCGGTGATCGGTGGGGTCAAAGGTACGTTGAAGAAGGGCGGTTCAGTGACGTTGGTCGGTTTCGGCACCTTCGCGGTCGGTAAGCGTACGGCGCGCACAGGGCGCAATCCGCGCACCGGTGACGCCATCAAGATAAAGGCAGCCAAGGTTCCCAAATTTAGGCCTGGCAAAGCCCTAAAGGATGCGCTAAACTAGCGGGCTCGCTGCTTGAGGTTTTGTAAAATCAGGCAGCCTACGGAAGTAATGAATAGCGAAGCGGGTGCTTAGCTCAGTTGGTAGAGCGGCGCCCTTACAAGGCGTAGGTCGGGAGTTCGAGCCTCTCAGCACCCACCACCGTTTCGCGATTCGCGCCGATCAGGTCGCGATCCTATCCGCTGCAGTACTCTAAAACCCGCGTGGCTATTGGCTCCGCGGGTTTTTTGTCGTCGCTGGATCTCGCGATGGTCCGTTGAATGCCGGCGCGGACCACGCCGATAGCGGAGTCGATTCCCGTCACGATGAATGATCCCGATGATGATCGTTGCATCGACCATATCGAATACTTACGGCCGCGGGCTCGACGATATGCGATCAGATCCGGCATCAGCGGGTGTGACCGGGCGTCTCCAGTCCGCAGCATCGCTGCGGCGTATGCTACTGCAATACGCGTGGCAAACACCATGCATGACGCCAATCTGGAAATGACGTGGCCGCACAATGAACAAAGACTCGTGTTCCTCGCTCGATTCGCTTCTGGCTGACGTGCGTGCCTGCCGGGCATGTGCGCCGCACTTGCCGCTCGGTCCTCGCCCGATCGTGCGAGCCGGGGCCGACGCGCGCATTCTGATCGTCGGACAGGCGCCGGGCGCGCGCGTGCACGCATCGGGCATTCCGTGGGATGACGCGAGCGGCGACCGTCTTCGAAACTGGCTCGGAATCGACGCCGCCACATTTCACGACGAGTCGCGCTTCGCGATCATTCCGATGGGATTCTGTTATCCGGGACGAGGCAACGGCGGTGACAAACCGCCGCGTCGCGAGTGTGCGCAACTCTGGCTGGACAGTCTGCTGGGAAAACTGCCGGACATTCAATTGACGTTGCTCATCGGCCAGTATGCGCAACGGCATTTTCTCGGCGCCCGCCGCAAGGCTTCGCTGACTGAAACGGTCAGGGCATGGCCCGAATACGCGCCGGCGTTCGTTCCGCTACCGCACCCGTCGCCACGCAACCAGCCGTGGTTTCAACGGCACGCGTGGTTCGAAAGCGAAGCGCTTCCGATGTTGCGCGAGAGAATCGCGCAACTCATAGGAACATGACCTGAGACGAGCCGGGTAATCTGTATGGACACACCTATTCGAACGGAGCAAGGAATGCCGCATTCGAACCGCGACGGGTTGAGGATTTTCATCAAGAGGGCGTATGAGGATGCGGCGCAGGATGATGGCTATCGCGTCCTCGTGGATCGGCTCTGGCCTCGCGGTCGCAGCAAGGAGAGATTGGCGCTCGACCAATGGGCGCGCGACATCGCGCCAAGCGCCGCCTTGTGCGAATGGTTCGGACACAAGCCGGAGCGATGGGAAGTCTTCCAGCAACGCTATCGGCACGAACTCGATGCTGAGGAACTTCGAGGACGCATGCGGTCGCTCCTGGCTGATGCGAAGGGACAACCCATTACGCTGGTGTACGGCGCGAAGGACGAGGAGCATAACCAGGCCATCGTGCTGCGAGACGTCCTCGCGCATTTCGCGGCGGAATCAAACCGCTAAACCTTTCGGATCCACCACGTATGCGCGGGCGGCACGCTTGCACGCAAGCTGTAGTCCGTGGAGTCTGTAAGTCGCATAACGTACCTATAAAGTAGGCCAGTTCCATATCTTCGTCCGCCTCGCGCTTCCACACGACAGCGGCGATGACGAGTGGAGCAGCAGCGTTGCCGGAACCGCCCTTCGCTGACATAAATCAAGGCTGTCCAGATTCAAGACCGGACAATCAGGCAACGATTGCCGCACATGCCGTATGTGCGGATATATTCCCGTCAACAGGAATCGATATGCCACAACCTCCAGAGAGGGGGATGCTCCCGTGAATGCGCCGCTGCCCCTTGCCGGCTCCGCCCTCGACATCGAGATCTCCGAAACGCTGATTCGCCGGTTTGACAATCTGGGTCCGCGTTACACGTCCTACCCGACGGCTGACCGGTTCGCGAGCGATTTCGACGAGCGGTCCTACCGAACGTACCTGGGCGAACGAGCCGAGGCCGCCAGCAATCCGCCGCTGTCGATCTACGTGCACCTGCCGTTTTGCGAGTCGCTGTGTTACTTCTGCGCCTGCAACAAGATCATCACCCGCGACCACGGCAGGGCGGTGGAATATCTGCGCTATCTCGGCCGGGAGATGGATCTGGTCGTGCCGCATCTGGGCCGCGACCGCCGCACGCAGCAATTGCATCTAGGTGGAGGTACACCGACGTTTTTCAGTCTCGCGGAACTCGCGCAGCTAATGGATATGCTGCGAGGCCATTTCGATTTCGCACCGGAGGCCGAACTCGGTGTGGAAATCGACCCCCGCACCGTGGATGGCGCCACGCTGTCCGCATTGGCCGCTCTCGGGTTCAACCGCACGAGCTTCGGCGTGCAGGATTTCGATCCTGCGGTCCAGCAGGCGGTGAATCGCATCCAGCCGCTCGGCATGGTGGAGAAGGCGCTGGCCGCAAGCCGCGATGCGGGCTTCCAGTCGGTGAATGTCGATCTCATCTATGGCCTGCCGCGACAGTCGCTTGCGAGTTTCAATAGCACGCTCGACCATATCATTCGTTTGTCGCCGGACCGTATCGCGCTGTACAACTATGCGCACCTGCCACAACGGTTCAAGGCGCAACGGCTGATAGTCGATAGCGAGTTGCCCTCGGCGGAAGAGCGTTTGGGCATATTCGCCCTGTCCACGCGGCAGCTCCTCGAGGCCGGATATGTTTACATCGGCCTCGATCATTTTGCAAAGCCGGAAGACGAACTGAGTCGCGCGCTACAAAACAAAAGCTTGCATCGCAATTTCCAGGGCTATACCACCAGGGCGGAATGCGATCTGATCGGTTTTGGCGTATCCGCTATCGGGAAGGTCGGCAGTTCCTACAGCCAGTCGACGCGCTCTCTGCAAACGTACTATCAGCATCTGGAAGAAGGACGATTGCCCGTTGAAAAAGGATGGGCGCTGAGCCCCGACGATCTTCTGCGCCGGGAAGTCATCATGACGCTGATGTGCAGCATGCCGCTAGACTTCGACCGGATCAATCGGGTTCACGGAATCGATTTTGCCCAGTATTTTTCGCATGAACTGGCGAGGCTGCAACCCTACGAGGAAGCCGGACTGTTGAAAACGGATGCGCATGGAATCTCGGTTACGGCAAAAGGACGTCTGTTCGTGCGCGCCATTGGAATGGTGTTTGACCGGTATCTCGGCCAGCCGACCGCGTCATCCTATTCGAAGCTGATCTAGAGAACCGGCATCGAGCGACATTGTCAGGATCGATCTCCGTAGGGAGCCAAACCATCCGGATCAATGGAGTCCATACCGCGCCACCGCTTGCAGGATCGCTTGCCCATGTTCGGTCAAGTGAACGCGCCTCGTGTTCGGCGCGATCTGTTCGAACGTGGCGAGCCGGCGTTCGAGTAGTACTTCGAGGTCGGCGTGACTCAGGTCATGGTGATCGGTTGCGCTCCCGACCAGGATGAGCGCGGCAACTTCATGCGGACTGAGCATGGGCTTCTCCTCGAAGACAAGGAATCTCATTGAAGCCGAACGTGGCAGTGTTCGACTGCGCGCATCGGCACGCCGTGGGCGAGCCCCACTGGAACCCGGGCGAAACAGGAATCATCGGCTTCAATAAACGTATATTCATAGTAGTTGTTTCGATCCGATGATCGACGTGCATTTTGTCGCATGCCAATGGCCGGAGAGCGCATGTCAACCGGGCTTTCCATCCACACGTGGTGAAGTCAGATAAGGCACGTATTTGAGCAGATAAACGACCAGCGCCGCGGCCCAGCACACGCCCGCTGCGTCGACCCACGCGCGGCCGTTGCACTATTGGCTAACCACGGCCCAAAGACACGCAGAAGGGCGGCCGCGATCATCAGCCAGTAGCTCGCGATCTCCGCGCGGCCCGCGACGAGCATGCGCCCTGTATGACCGAGCGCCGTGCGCGTGATCATCGCGATGATCGCGCATCCCATGGCCCCGACCGTTAGCGCGTGAATCGCAAGAGAGTGCGGCACGATGCCCATTGCCGCCAGGGCGAGCATCACGAGGCCGACGGGAATCCATGCATAGGCTGCGTGAAGAATCCAGAGAATCGGGCGTGAAAGGACTCGCCACGAATGCCAGCCCGCGATTCTCGCCGCGTGGACCGCGGCGGCGATTCCGGCGCTGGCGACAATCAACGCGGAGGGCGCGGCGAGGGCATCCGCGAGCAACGCCACGATGACGGTGGGCGTGGCGAGCATTTCAACGAACTTCCAGCGTTTCGCCGTGAATCCAGGCATCGCGTTCATCGTGAACATCGGAATCACGCGTCCGGCGATGACCGTCACGAACATGATCGCAAGTCCGGTTGCCGCATACGCGGCGCGCAACGCGAGGTCCGCGCGGCCGTGCCCCAGCCACCAGTGGGAAAGTCCATTCAGCAAGCCGAGCGCGGCCAGCGCCACGGGCAGAAACAGATTGCGGCGATTGCGGGCGGCGAGCAACACGCGCAGCAGCACGACGGCGGTAACAGGCAAGAAGGCGGTGTCGATTAGCGCGGCGAGCGGCTGCGGACCGAACCACATCAGCACGCGGCCGCCGGCCCACAGCAGCCAAAGCCATCCGAGCGACGGCCCCCGCAGCGTATCGAGCGAGGTCCACGCGCGTACCGCCGTGAGCAGAAAGCCGACGACGATCGCGGCGACGAAGCCGAAGATCATTTCGTGGACATGCCACATCATCCCGTTCATCGCGGTCGAGCGGCCCGCGACGGGATAGCCGTGCAGCGCGAGCAGCCACAGCACGACGGCGATGACGCCAAAGCCGGCGCCGCCCAGATAGAACGGCCGAAAGCCGAGCCGCATAACCGGCAGAGTGTCGGCATCGCGCGACGCATTCAATGAAGCGGGTTCACCGATCTTCATCATGCTTCTCCAAAGATAGACCTTGCGCACATCTTAAAGCGCGTTCCGTTCGGATTTCGTGTTCCCACGCTGAGATTGTTGACATGACTCAGGTGGACACGTCGAAGCGTCGTAGACACTGATTTCCGCATGGCTCGGAGGCCGTCGGGAAGTCAGGAGATCGCCGCGAATTCCCGAGGAACGCGCGCAGGGATGCATGAAAGAGATCGTGAAGCCTGGTTGCAGACTCACCCGCGCGCGTGTCTGCATGTCCCACACGCGCCGCGATCAGGCTGCCCGAGCGACCGCATAGGCTGCCGCTTGCACGCGCGAACTGAGCTTTAACTTTCGCAGGATGTGCTGCACATGGATCTTTACCGTCGCTTCGGCAATGTTCAGCGCTCGTGCGATTTCCTTATTGGTTTTGCCCCGCGTGATATAGCCAAGAATTTCGTCCTCGCGCGCGGACAGGCTATGAATCGGGTCCTGCTCGGCCGATGCTTCCTCCACCTTTGCCGCGCTTTGTAGTGACTGAAACGCGGTCACCAGCTTGCCGGTCATCTCGGGGCTGATCGCCGATTCGCCCGCCATCGTTCTGACGATCGCGGCGGCCATGCCGTCGCTGTCCACCGTCTTGAGCAGATAGCCGCGCGCGCCGCTACGCAGCGCGGCAGCCAGATCGCGCTCGTCCTCGCTGACAGTGAGCATCAGCACCTGAGCCCGCGGCGCCGCTTCCCGCAATCCCGCGATTGCGTCCACGCCATTCACGCCCGGCAGATGATTGTCGAGAAGAATGATATCCGGTTGCGTCTCGGCGGCGCGTCGATAGGCTTCACCGGCATCGCCGGCCTCGGCCACCACGACGAATCGCGAATCGACCGTCAGCAGCGCAATCACGCCACGCCGGAAAAGCGAGTGGTCGTCGACCACGAGAACGCGAATCTGTTTATGTTCGGTCATGCTGCCAGTCTCCTGCGTTCGGGTAGCGTCAGCACGATGCAGGTGCCCGAGCCCGGCACCGACGCAATGTCGACGCCGGCGCCGATGCGCTCGGCCCGTTCGTGCATGATGCGCAAGCCCACATGCGTTTCGTCCTGGGCGGTGGCCTCCGTCGCGAAGCCGCAGCCGTCGTCCCGGACTTCCACGCGCCACTGCGGCGTCTGCTGGACGTCCAGCCATACTTCGCGCGCGTGCGCATGCTTGCGCACGTTGGACAGCGCTTCCTGCACGACATGCAACACCTGCACTTGCACGTCGGCGGGCAACGGAACACCCGTACCTTCGATTGACAGATGCGTGATCAGCCCCGTCTGGTGCTCGAACTTTTTCAGGGTGGTTTGCAGCGCGGGAACGATGTCCTCGGCGTTGGTGCGGGTACGGAAGTGCATCAGCAATTCCCGCACGTCGGAGAGGCTTTCGTGAATGCCGGCCTCGAGCTCACCGATCGTGCGTTCCGTGCGCGGTGCGTCGGCGTCCTTGAGCGCGCCGCGCAGCAGGGCGGTCTGGATTTTCATGAAGGCGAGGCTTTGCGCGATGGAGTCGTGCATTTCCCGCGCGAGCAGGCTTCGCTCCGCGGCAACGGCGGCTTCACGTTCGAGCGCGCCGGCCCTGAGCCCTTCGATCGCGACAGCGAGATGGCTCGCCATCGTCTCCAGCAACGTGCGGTCTTCGCCACTGAGCGCGGTGGGGGCGCGGTAGAACAGATCCATCTCGCCGATCATGCGGTCCTGCAGTTGCACCGGAACGCTGATGACGGTCGTGAAGCCCGCTTGTCCGCAGTCGCGCAGCAGTCCCGCCCCGTCAAGCCGGATCGGGATCACGCGCGTGTCCGCGTGGGCCACGGACTGGCCGCAATGGCAATCGCCCGTCGGAATGCACTGTTCGCGGTCGATCACGTGGCGGGGCAGGCCGTCCGACGCCACCAGCAGATAGCGCAGGTTCGCTTCGTCGGACCAGCGAATCGCCGATGCATCCGCCTTCGCGGCGCGTCTCACCTGCCTCGCGAAACCATCGGCCAGTTCATCGAGCGTCGAGGCGTGCGCCGCGAACGCGCTCGCTTCGTACAGCGCGGTCAATCGCGCATGCTGTGCGGCGAGCCTCACCGTCTTCTCCTCGACCTTGACTTCGAGATTCTGGTAGAGCTCCTGCAAGGTTTCCGTCATCTGGTTGAAGCCTTCGGAGACGGCGCCGAACTCGTCGCTCGACTCCACCGCGATCCGCGCCGACAGATCGCCTTCGCGCACGCGCGTGAGGCCGGATCTGAGCCGCTCAAGCGGATTGAAGACGAACAGATACGCCGAGTAGAGCAGCGTTACCGCACTGGCGATGGTCAGGCCGACCATGAGAACCTGCAGCAGGTTCAGGATGGTGGTCAGATAGGCGAGGCGCACTTCGATCGCGGAGACGAGCACGTCGATGTGTCCGACAAAGGCCTCGGCCTGCTTCGCGGCCTCGCTCGGGTCCGGCGCGGGCGAGGCGGTCCATGCCGCCCGTACTATTTGCCAGGTACGCTGCACGTCGGCGAAGGCGGCTGTCGAGCCCGCATCGCGCGGCACGAGCAAGGGCCGCGATGGATCGCCGTCGCGCAACAGGGCGACGCTTTGCTCGAACTGGTCGACCTGCGTCTTCGCCAACAGCGTGTCGCCACGCGCAAGCGTCTGCGCGAGCCGCCACGTTTGCATGCGCATGCGGCCCGCTTCGTTGACGGCGGCCGCGCCGCCCTCCAGTTGCCAGCTTGCCCAGAGCGTGTAGCCGATGGAAGCGAACGCCACCAGCAGCAGCGTGCCGCCGATGATGCCGAGCTTGGCGGCGAGTGTCCGGAATCTGCTCATGTGGGTTCCTGGATCGCTCCAGACGGTTGAAACGGGTCGCCCAGCGCCCGAAAGCTTAGGCGATATAGTCACCGGCGGTGCACCTGAAAGAACTGATCCAGATCAATTCGAAGCGTGTTCCACGGTTCCGGTATGGCGAGGCGCCGCGCCGCCTTCGTCGATGCTTTTGCGAAAGCCCGCGCCGGGCGATGCGCGGAGAACCGGAAAGGAAATCACGACTACCAGCGCCCCGGCAAACCGAGCGGATCGTGCGTGAGTGCAATCGACGCGATCAGCAGGTACAGGCTGATCGCGCCTCCGTAGAAGGCGCCGCGCACGACCATCGCGCGTCCGCGCTTGACGGCGAGCGAACCGGCCACGATGTATAGCAGGAGCAGCAGAAGCTTCGCGCCGAGCCACACGTCGCGCGCGGGGTTCAGGCGCAGCATGAGCCACAGCGTGACGCCGGCGGCCAGCAACAGCGAGTCGATGACATAGCTGAGGATTCGCCAGTGACTGCGCATCGGCCAGACCCGGCCCGTCAGCACGGCCGCGCCGCGCGCCGCGAAAAACGCGCCGCTGCAACCCACCAGCGAGACATGGCTGAATTTAAGCAGCGGATAGAAGTCGATCAACGGCATGCCGCTCCTCCGGCGAAATGCAGAGCCGGCACAACCGCGACAGCCGCGACAGCCGGACGGATACTGAAAAGACTACTGGACGAGGGGCGTGGCCGCGGCATCGAGGTCCACGCACGCGATAGCGGCCCGGCCCGCGAGCACGCTGACGTACTGGCGCAGCGCCGTGGCGAAGGTCTGCTGGCGCAGCGCCTGCGCGACCGCCTCGCGCACCGCCTCGAAGGCGGGCACGGCGCCGGCGTCCCGCTCCATGATCTCGACCACGTGCAGGCCGAAACGGCTGTGCACGAGCTGCGGCAATACGCCGATGTCCGGTCGGCCGAACAGTGCTTTGGCGAACTCGGGCGCGCATTCGTCGGCGCGCAGCCATCCCAGGTCTCCGCCCGCGCCGCCGCTCGGACAGTTCGACAGATCCCGCGCCGCGCGAGCGAAGCGGTCGTCGGCTGCCGCATCGTCGCAGCGCAGATCCAGCAGGCACGCTTCGGCGCGCTTGCGCAGCGCGCCGATATCGACGCCGGGCGTGACGGCGAACAACACATGACGCGCACGCACCCGCTCGCCGACGGCGTAGCGGTTCCGATGCGCGGCATGGTAGCGGCGGCAGGCGTCCCCGGTCGGTTCAGGCAATTGCAATGCGCGCTCCAGCAAGGCGTCGATCGCCTCGGAGGCGGCGACGCTGATGGCGCCGTCGGCGGGCAGCGGGTCGTCCGCGGCGAGCAGACCGGCCTCGATGGCGGACTGGCGCAGCAGTTCGATGCACGCACGCTGGCGTAAATCCTCGGCGGACAGCATGTCGCTGCCGCCATGCAGCGCAACCCCATTGACGGTTGCGACGGCGGACAGATTCTCTTGCATGTTTCGATCCTCCTGCGAGTCAGATTCGGCGACGCGGCTGTTGATGACCGGCCGGCACGTTCAGGCGCCGCGAGCGCACCAGCTGATAAGGGCGCACCAGATACGCGACCGATGCGAAGCCGCTCCACACATGGACCAGCCGGCTGAACGGGAACAGCAGGAAGATCGTCATGCCGAGCACGATATGCACCTTGAACGGCCACTCGACCGCGAGCAGGACGCTCGCGTCGGGGCGGAACGTCACGATGCGCTGCGCCCAGTCGGCGAGCGCCAGCATGGTATGCGCATCGCCCCGGTCGGCGAACGAGTAGGGCAGCGTGAGCAGGCCGAGGCAGAGTTGCACCCAGAGAATCACGAGAATCGCCAGATCGGTCCGCCGGCTCGTGAGACGGATGCGCGGATCGAAGATGCGCCGGTGCAGCAGCACGCTCAGACCGGCGAAGCAGATCAGGCCGGCCGTCCCGCCCGAGATGATGGCCAGCAGTTGCTTGTGCTGCGCGCTGATGAACGGCTCGTAGAGGAAATGCGGCGTCAGCAGGCCCACCGTGTGCCCGAACAGCAGGAACAGGATGCCGATGTGAAACAGGTTGCTGCCCCAGCGCAATTGGCCCGCGCGCAGAAGCTGCGATGAATCGCTCTTCCACGTGTACTGATCGCGGTCGAAGCGCGCGAGACTGCCCAGCAGGAACACGGCGAGGCAAATGTATGGATAGACGCTGAAGAAGAAGTTGTGCGCGGCGATGTTCATGTGGACGCTCCATGCGCGGATTGACCGTGTTGACCGGGTTGACCATGTTGCGGCTGGCGTAGCGTTCTGACGATACGCACGGGTTGCGATTCGCCGGGACTGCGTTGCCCCTCGGATGAACAGCCGCCAAAGGCGGCGGGCTCGCTCCACGTCTCATCGAGCAAGGGCTCGGCGGCCACCTCGACGAGCTTCGTCGGTTCGCCGGCCAGATCGAGCAGCGCGGCCAGCACGCAGGCGTAGGCGCTCTCGCGCCTCGTCAACGCGCTGAAGATGCTGCGCAGGATGTGCGCGATCTCCCGCAAAAAATCGGCGGCCGCTAGCGGCGGTTGCGTCGACGCGTATTCCAGCACCACGGTTAGGTGGTCGGGCAGTTCGCCGGAGGCGAGATACAGACCCGCTTCCTCATAGGTCTTGATCAGATCGATCATCGCCGGGCCGCGGTCGCGCGAATCGCCGTGAACGTGCTCGAACAAGTGCAGCGCGGTGCCGCGTCCCCGGTCGAAGAGGTCGACGTAGGCGGCCTCGGCGTCGAAGCCCGTGGCGTGCAGAAGCTGATCGATCAACGCATCGAGTTCGGCGAGCCGCGCGGCACTCAGCGTGCGCTGTCCGTGCAAGGCCGCGCGCAGGTCGGGTAGATGTTCACGCAGCGCCGCGTCGGGATAGTCGAGCAGATGCGCGAGCACGCGTAGCGTCGTGGCATGCGCGGCGGAATGAAGGGCTTGAGTGGACATCGTTCAGACCTCGGCCTTGATGGGAATGGTGCGCTTCTTCTCGCTGCCGAACAGGCTCGTTTCCGTCACGCCATCGGAGCAGCCGTTGCCGAAGCTGAACCCGCAACCGCCGCGCACGTTGAAGGCGTTCTCCGCATACTCGCGGTGCGTGGTCGGAATCACGAAACGGTCTTCGTAATTGGCGATCGCCATCGTGCGGTACATGTCTTCCACTTCCCGAGTGCTGAGACCTACCTGTTGCAGCGCGGCGTGGTTTTCCCAGCCGTCCACCTGTTTGCCGCGCTGATAGGCGCGCATGGCGAGCATCCGTTCGAGCGCGCGCACCACGGGTTTCGTGTCGCCCGCGGTAAGCAGGTTCGCGAGATATTTGACCGGAATGCGCAACTGGTTCACGTCGGGGATTTCGCCGTTCGCGCTGACGTGGCCCGCGTTCGCGGCAGCGGTGATCGGCGAGAGCGGCGGCACATACCAGACCATCGGCAGCGTGCGGTATTCGGGGTGCAACGGCAACGCCACTTTCCAGTCGAGCGCCATCTTGTAGACCGGGCTCGCGCGCGCGGCGTCGAGCCAGTTCTCCGGTATGCCGTCCTTGCGGGCCTGTTCGATCACTTCAGGATCGTGCGGGTCGAGAAAGATGCCGAGCTGCGCCTCGTACAAGTCCTTGTCGTGCTCGACGCTCGCGGCCTGTTCGATGCGGTCCGCGTCGTACAGCAGCACGCCGAGATAACGGATGCGTCCGACGCAGGTTTCCGAGCACACCGTCGGCTGTCCAGCCTCGATGCGCGGATAGCAGAAGATGCATTTCTCGGCCTTGCCGCTCTTCCAGTTGTAGTAGATCTTCTTGTACGGACAGCCGCTCACGCACATGCGCCAGCCGCGGCACTTGTCCTGGTCGATCAGCACGATGCCGTCTTCCTCGCGCTTGTAGATCGAGCCGGACGGGCACGATGCGACGCATGCCGGGTTCAGGCAGTGCTCGCACAAGCGCGGCAGATACATCATGAAGGTGTTTTCGAACTGGCCGTAGATGTCCTTCTGGATGTCGTCGAAATTGCGGTCCTTGCTGCGCTTGCTGAACTCGCCGCCGAGAATTTCTTCCCAGTTCGGTCCCCAGACGATCTTCTCCATGCGCTGACCGGTAATCAGGCTGCGCGGCCTGGCGGTCGGCGCCGCTTTCATTTCCGGCGCGCTCTGCAGATGGTCGTAGTCGAACGTGAAGGGCTCGTAGTAGTCGTCGATCTGCGGCAGGTTCGGATTGGCGAAGATGCGCATCAGCAGTTTCCACTTCGCGCCCTGGCGCGGCGCGATCGAACCATCGGCATGGCGCACCCAGCCGCCGTTCCATTTGTCCTGGTTCTCCCATTCCTTCGGGTAGCCGATGCCCGGCTTCGTTTCGACATTGTTGAACCAGGCGTATTCCACGCCCGGCCGGCTCGTCCACACGTTCTTGCAGGTCACGCTGCAGGTATGACAGCCGATGCATTTGTCCAGGTTCAGCACCATGCCGATCTGTGCGCGTATTTTCATGATTTGGCTCCTTGGGACCGGCGATCGATCAGGGGTTCTCGCCCTGGGACTGATAGGCGCGCGCGAGTTCGTCGCCGCGTGGGGTATCCAGCCAGTCGACGTCTTTCATCTTGCGGACCACGACGAATTCGTCGCGGTTGGTGCCGATCGTCCCGTAGTAGTTGAACCCGTAGCTCAGTTGCGCATAGCCGCCGATCATGTGGGTGGGCTTGAGCACGATCCGGGTGACCGAGTTGTGAATGCCGCCGCGTACCCCGGTGATCTCCGAACCCGGCGTATTGATGATCTTTTCCTGTGCGTGATACATCAGCACCATGCCGGAATTGACCCGTTGGCTGACCACCGCGCGCGCCGCAATCGCGCCGTTGATGTTGAACAGCTCGACCCAGTCGTTGTCCTCGACACCGGCGCGCTTCGCGTCGTCTTCGCTGAGCCAGATCACGGGGCCGCCGCGATTCAGCGTGAGCATCAGCAGGTTGTCGCTGTAGGTGCTATGAATGCCCCACTTCTGGTGCGGCGTGATGAAGTTCAGGACGATCTCCGGGTGACCGTTGGGCTTGACGTGATGCATGCCGCCCGTCGCCTTCAGATCCACCGGCGGACGATAGCTCGAGAAGGCCTCGCCGAACGCGATCATCCACGGATGATCCTGGTAGAACTGCTGGCGTCCGGTCAGCGTGCGCCATGGAATCAGTTCGTGAACGTTGGTGTAGCCGGCGTTATAGCTGACCGTTTCGCTTTCGATGCCGCTCCAGGTCGGCGAACTGATGATCTTGCGGGGCTGCGCCTGCACGTCGCGATAGCGGATCTTCTCGTCCTCGCGATAGAGCGCGAGATGCTTGTGCTCGCGGCCGGTGGCTTTCGACAGTGCTTCCCAGGCTTTTACCGCCACATGACCATTCGTTTCAGGCGCAAGCTGCAGGATCACTTCGCAGGCGTCGATATCGGTGACGATGCGCGGCATGCCTTTGGTCGCACCATCGTCCTGGGTGAGACCATTCAACTGGCCGAGTTGCGTCACCTCGGTTTCGGTTTTCCACGCAATGCCCTTGCCGCCGTTGCCGATCTTGTTCATCAACGGACCGAGCGCGGTGAAGCGCTTGAAGACGTTCGGGTAGTCGCGCTCCACCACGGCGATCTGCGGCGCCGTCTTGCCGGGGACGAGATCGCATTCGCCTTTCTTCCACTCCTTTACCTCGAAGGGTTGCGCGAGTTCCGCCGGCGAATCGTGCATCAACGGCGTCAGCACGACATCGCGCTCGACGCCGAGATAACCCACGCAGACCTCGCTGAAAGCCTTCGCGAAACCCTTGTAGATTTCCCAGTCGGAACGGGCTTGCCAAACCGGATCGACCGCCGCCGAGAGCGGGTGAATGAACGGGTGCATGTCGCTCGTATTGAGGTCGTTTTTCTCGTACCAACTCGCGGTCGGCAGGACGATGTCCGAATACAGGCAGGTCGTGCTCATGCGGAAGTCCAGCGTCACCAGAAGATCGAGCTTGCCCTCCGGCGCCTCGTCGTGCCATTCGACCTCGACGGGGCGCGCGTCGTCGCGGCCCAGGTCCTTGCCCTGCACGCCGTTTTCCGTCCCGAGCAGATGCTTGCAAAAATACTCATGGCCCTTGCCCGACGAGCCGAGCAGGTTCGAGCGCCACACGAACATGTTGCGCGGCCAGTTTTGCGGCGCGTCGGGATCTTCGCAGCTCATCTGCAAGCTGCCGTCGCGCAGCCCCTGCACGACATAGTCTTTCGCTTCCATGCCGTGCTCGGCCGCCTGCTTCGCCACCTGCAAGGGATTGGTCTTCAACTGCGGTGCGCTGGGCAGCCAGCCCATGCGCTCCGCACGCACGTTGTAGTCGATCATGCTGCCGCCATAGAGACGCTTGTCCGCGAGCGGCGAAGCGATTTCCTCCATGTTCAGCTTTTCGTAGCGCCACTGGTCGGTGTGCGCGTAGAAAAAGCTCGTGCCGTTCATCTGCCTCGGCGGACGGATCCAGTCCAGCGCGAAGGCGAGCGCGGTCCAGCCGGTTTGCGGGCGCAGCTTTTCCTGGCCGACGTAGTGCGCCCAGCCGCCGCCGCTCTGGCCGATGCAGCCGCACATCATCAACAGGTTGATTACGCCGCGATAGTTCATGTCGGCGTGATACCAGTGATTCATGGCCGCGCCGATGATCACCATCGAGCGGCCGTGCGTCTTGTCCGCGTTGGCGGCGAATTCGCGCGCCACGGTGACGATCTGATCGCGCGGCACGCCGGTGATCGACTCCGCCCAGGCCGGGGTGTACGCGGCATTGTCGTCGTAACTGGCCGCGCCGCTGCCGAGGCCGCGGTCGATCCCGTACTGCGCCGCTTGCAGATCGAACACGGTGGCGACCAGCGCTTCGCGCGTGTCGCCTTCCTTGCCGAGACGCAGGCGCACCGCCGGCGCCTTGACGTGATTGATCTGTCCGTTCAGTTCATTGGCGGTGAAATGCGGTGACGCAACGCCGCCGAAGTAGGGCAGGGCGATATCGACGATCTCATACGGTTGCGAGCCGTCTTCCAGCACCGAGAGCTTGAGCGTGGCCGCCTCGCCGTGACGCGCTTCCTTGTCCTCCAGATTCCACTTGCCGGCGTCCTCGCCGCCTTCCGCGCCCCAGCGAAAACCGATCGAACCGTTGGGCAGCACGGCACGCCCGTTCGTGTCGAACGCGATGGTTTTCCATTCGGGATTGTTCGATTGCCCGAGCTTGCCGTTGAAGTCGCTCGCGCGCAGATAGCGGTCCGGCACCAGGGTCTCGCGCCCGTCCGGCAGCGTGTGCGCCTTGAGCATCACGAGCATGGGCAGGTCGGTGTAGCGCCGCGCGTAGCCGTCGAAGTATTCGCTGCGCGTCTTGAAGTAGAACTCGTTGAGCGCGACGTGACCCATCGCCATCGCGAGCGCCGCATCGGTTCCCTGCCGCGGATGCAGCCAGAGGTCGGAGAGCTTCGCCACTTCGCTGTAGTCGGGCGTCACCGCGACGGTTTTCGTGCCCTTGTAGCGGACTTCGGTGAAGAAGTGCGCATCGGGCGTGCGCGTTTGCGGAACATTGCTGCCCCACGCGATGATGTAGGACGAGTTGTACCAGTCCGCCGATTCCGGCACATCGGTCTGCTCGCCCCAGATTTGCGGACTGGCCGGCGGCAGGTCGCAATACCAGTCGTAGAAGCTCATGCAGACGCCGCCGATCAGGCTCAGGTAGCGGCTGCCTGCCGCATAGCTGACCATGCTCATCGCGGGAATCGGCGAAAAGCCGATGATGCGGTCCGGGCCGTGCTTCCTGATCGTATAGACATTGGCGGCGGCGACGATCCGGTTCACCTCGTCCCAACTGCTGCGCACGAAGCCGCCCATGCCGCGCACCTTTTGATAATCGCGCCGCGCCTCGGCGTTCTCGACGATCGAGGCCCACGCCGCGACCGGATCGCCCTGCGCCTTCAAGGCGGCGCGCCAACGTTCGAGCAGGCGTCCGCGCACCATCGGGTATTTCACGCGGTTCGCGCTGTACAGATACCACGAGTACGACGCGCCGCGCGCGCAGCCGCGCGGTTCATGATTGGGCATGTCCCAGCGGGTGCGCGGGTAATCGGTCTGCTGCGTTTCCCACGTGACGATGCCGCCCTTCACATAGATCTTCCATGAACAGGAGCCCGTGCAGTTCACGCCGTGCGTGCTGCGCACGATCTTGTCGTGGGCCCAGCGATTACGGTAAGTGTCTTCCCACGTGCGGTCTTCGCCCGTGGTGACGCCGTGACCGTCCGCGAACCGCTCTTTGGGGAGCGCGAAGTGGGTCAGTCGGTCGAGAAAATGGCTCATGGAACAGGCTCCGGTTTCAGCAGGGCATCGGCGCGTTGCGGCGGGCGTAGTGCCACCACGTCACGGCGATGCACACGAGATAGAAGGCGATGAACACGTACAGCGCCGCTTGAGGGCCGCCGGTGAGGGCAATGGCGCTGCCATAGCTCTTGGGGATGAAGAAGCCGCCGTAGGCCGCCATCGCCGCGGAAAATCCCAGCGTGGCCGCGGCCTCAGTGTTGCCTTCCCGCGTCGCGCGCTGCACCGCTTCGCGGTTCGCCGGGTCGACCTCGCGCAGCCTGGAGGTGAGAAAGATCACCGGGATCATGCGGAACGTCGAGCCGTTGCCGATGCCCGTGGTCAGGAACAGCACGAGAAAGCTGCCGAAGAAACCCGCGAAGCTGCCCGCCGAGGCGCCGCTCGGCAGGAAGATCAGCACGCCGCCCACCGCGCACGCCATCACGACGAAGTTCCACAGCGTGACGCGCGCACCGCCCAGCTTGTCGGCGAGCCAGCCGCCGAAGGGGCGCACCGCGGCGCCGACGAGCGGTCCCAGCCACGCGTAGGCGAGCGGATTCACACCGGGGAACTGGCTCTTGATCAGCAGCGGAAAGCCCGCCGCATAGCCGATAAACGAGCCGAAGGTCCCGAGGTACAGCACGCACATCAGCCAGTTGTGCTTGCGCCGGAAGATCACCGCCTGTTCGGCGAACGACGCCTTCGCTTCCGCGAGATCGTTCATGCCGAACCATGCGGCGAGCGACGCCAGGGCGATCCACGGCACCCACACGAAGGCGGCGTTCTGCGTCCACACGAGCGTGGTCTGTCCGGCCTTGACGACGCTTTGCGGGTCGCCGGCAAAGATGCCGAAGATGCCGGCGGTGACCACCAGCGGACTCAGGAACTGCACGACCGACACCCCCAGGTTGCCGAGTCCCGCGTTGACGCCGAGCGCCGAGCCCTTGCGCTCCTTCGGAAAGAAGAAGCTGATGTTCGCCATGCTCGAACTGAAGTTGCCGCCGCCCAGGCCGCACAGCAACGCGAGCCCGAGCATGGTCGGATAGGTGGTGGTGTTGTCCTGCACCGCGAAACCGATACCGATGGCGGGGATCAACAGCGAGGCCGTCGAGATCGCCGTCCAGCGACGGCCGCCGACGAGCGGCACCATGAACGAATAGAAGATGCGCAGCGTCGCGCCGCTCAGCGCGGGCGCCGCCGCGAGCCAGAACAACTGGTTGGTCGAGTAGCGGAAGCCGAGCGTCGGCAGACTTACCGCGACGACGCTCCACACCTGCCAGATGGCGAACGCGAGGAACAACGCGGGGACCGAGATCCACAGGTTGAGCCTCGCGATCGCTTCGCCTTCACGTTCCCAGAACGCCTTGTCTTCGGGGGACCAGATCGCGAGCGTGCGGCCTGGCCGCGATGCTATCGGCCGGGAGTTCATTGCAATTCTCCTGTTGGACGGTCGGCCCGCCCGGGGGTGTCCGGGCGCGGCCGTGTTGCGTGCTGTCGCAGGTCCATCACGAAGCACGCGAGCCAGATCGCCACCGACAGGCAGAACATCAGCACGGCGGCGTCCTGCAGTGGCCAGCTCTGGTCGAAAATCGGGTTAGGCAAGGGATTCATGATGTGACGCCGCTCGAATGGTTGAGCACGATTGTGGGCGGCGGGGGTGCGGATGAATATCCGTCGAGTGGGGGTCACGCGCGAGGCATTGGAACTATGCCGTCACGGTTGGCCGTAGTTCGAAAGAACTAGCGGGCTTCGCAATCGTCATCGGATTGAGATGGATCAACCGGCAACGCCGCGATCCGGTGTTCGCGTGAGCGGGCGAATGCGGGGTTAACGCTATTTGTGCAGCGCTGGCGCGAGCCGATAATGGCCTGTTTCCACCTGCCGAAGCATCGAGATGCGCGACCGAATCGACGAGGAGATCACTTTTCGCAAGCTGGAAGTCCTGCTCGCTTTCATGGAGACGGGGAACCTGTCGAAGGCGGCCGAGGCGTTGAACGTCAGTACCGTCAGTGTTCATCGCGCGCTGCATTCGCTCGAACAGGGTGTGCGATGCGCGCTCTTTCGGCACGAAGGCCGTAATCTGAAATCGACCGAAGCGGCGCAGATGCTGGCCGACGTCGCGCAAGAAGTGCTCACCACCATGTCCGACGGCATTCGCGCGACGCGCGAGGCGGCGGGCTATTCGTCGGACCGTCTGAAGATCGGCTCGCTTTACTCGCTGACCATCCGGGCCGTGCCCGGCATCGTCATCGACATCAAGGTGCGGCGTCCGACACTCCAGGTCGAACTCGCGCTCGGCTCGAACGCGGAACTGCTCGACAAGCTCAAGCGGGGTGCGATCGATGCGGCGTTGATGGCCTTGCCCGACGCCGATCCGGAGATCGAGTCCATTCCGCTTTTCGAGGACGACATCTTTTTCGCGGCGCCGGCCGGTTCACCGTATGCGAATCAGGAGGCCGTCGATCTGTGCGACTGCCGCGACGAGACCTTCGTTTCGCTGGGCGAGGGCTTCGTCACGTATCGCGGTTTTCTGGAGGCGTTTCGCGTCGCGGGCTTCACGCCGAACGTGACCATGCGAGTCGGCGATATCTTTTCGTTGATGAACCTGGTGAGCGGCGGAGTCGGCTATACGCTGTTGCCGGGCCGCGTGCGCGGCGTGTTCGGCGACCAGGTGCAGTTCATTCCGCTCAAGCCGCAATTTTTGATGCGTCAGACCATCGGCGTGAGCTTTCTGCGCGCGCGCGAACGCGATCCGAACCTGCTCGCGCTGATGGCCGTTTGCCGGCTTCGCACGAGAAGCGTCATCTGAGGTTAGAAAACTGAGGCGGCAACCGAGGCGTCGCCCGACGCTTCACGTCATTCGCGCGCCCGTTCCCGTTCGATCAGCGCTTCAACGTCACGCAGCGCCGTCTCGCTGCAACTCACCGCAATGCCTTCGCCGAAGATCGCGCAACTGAGCCGCGTCAGCACGTTGGCGGGCGGCATCTCGACCGCGAGCCGCGCGCCTCGCTCCCACGCGAGCCTGATCGTGTCGTGCCAGCGCACCGGCCGCGCCATGTTGCCGGCAAGATCGGCCGCGAGGCGCGGGCCGTCGAACAGCGGCCGCGCGACGCTGCTGCTCAGATACACGACGCGAGGCGCTTGCACGGCTACCCTGGCGAACGCATCGGCGAGTTCGGCCGCGGGCTCGTCGAGCAACGCGCAATGGGACGGCACCGCCACGTCGAGACGCTCGCAGCGTTGCGCGCCGTGTTCGCCCGCCAGCGTTGCGAGTTCGTGCATGGCGGCGTGACTGCCCGCCACCACCATCTGCGTCTGCGCGTTGATGTTCGCGAGAAACACCGGCATGGCCGCGCTGTTGACTCGCGCGATCAAAGGTTCGAGCGCGCGTTGCGTCATGCCGACGATCGCGGTCATGCCGTAGCCGCCCGGATAGGCGCGCTCCATCAACTGCCCGCGCAAGGCGACGAGCCTCACGGCGTCGGCGTAATGAAGCGCGCCGGCGCTCACGGCGGCGGGATAGGCGCCGATCGAAAGGCCCGTCACGAGGTCGGGCTCGTGACCGCGGGCCCCCAGAACGCGCGCCTGCGCGACGCCCGCGATCAGCAGGCAAAGCTGCACCGCGGTGGTGGAGCGCAGCGCATCGGCGGTGTCGAGCGCGCGGACGTCGTAGCCCAGCGTGTCGCTGGCCTCCTCGATCGCGCGAGCGGCCGCGACGTGATCCGGCAGCGCGCGCAGCATGCCGCTTCGCTGCGAGCCCTGGCCGGGGAAGGTGAACAGCACGCTCATGAGGCTTCTCCGTGGCGCATCATGCACGCCGCACTCTGCACGCCGCGCTCGCTCGCGCGTTTCACGCGGCCATCAGCGCTCGGGTCGCGAAGAACAGCAGCGAAGGTCC
Organism: Paraburkholderia sp. DD10; assembly: GCF_049177125.1. Taxonomy (NCBI): domain Bacteria; kingdom Pseudomonadati; phylum Pseudomonadota; class Betaproteobacteria; order Burkholderiales; family Burkholderiaceae; genus Paraburkholderia; species Paraburkholderia sp. DD10. The sequence goes on from NZ_CP185393.1 coordinate 1,011,478, forward strand.
GAGCAGGCAGCCGATGCCCGTGTGAAACGTCGCGATCAGCGCGCCATACGGCACGAGCCGCCGATCGGTCGCGGCGAGTCCGGCGCTCACGCCGCTGACGGTGCCGGCGAGGCCGCCGAAGATCATCGCGGAGCGGGGCGTCTTCAGTCCCATGAAACCCGCCGCGATCGGCGTGCCGACCATCACGATGATCGCCTTGATGAGGCCCGTCGCGATGCTGAGCGCGATCACGTCGGAGCTTGCGCCGATGGCCGCGCCGGTGACGGGTCCGACGATATAGGTGACCGCGCCCGCGCCGATGGTCGTCATGCTGACCGCGTCGGTGTAGCCGAACGCGTGGGCGATGCTCGCGCCGACGATGAACGGCAGCACGGTGCCGAGCAGCAGCGACACCACGCCGATGAGCCCGGCCTTGCGCGCCTCGGTGGCCTGCACCTCGAAGGCGGTCGCGACGATGGCGAAGTCGCGCAGCATCGCGCCGCCCATCAGGCCGACGCCGGTGAAGAGCGGCAGGTCCGCGAGGCCTTTTTGTCCGCCGGTGAAGACGCCGCCGAAATAGGCCAGCACGAGGCCGATCACGATCGCGATGGCCGAGCCGTGCACGCGCCCGAAGGTCAGCTTGCGCGAGATCAGCGACGACACCCACATGATGAGGCCGACCAGCGCGAACGAAGTCACAAGGCCGTTCTGGATCAGAACTTTATCGAGCATATGCAACATGATGGTCTCCTGCCTCAGATTTCTTCGAGTTTCGGCGCGCTGACGAGCGACGTGCTGTCGCTCCCGGTGCGGGAAAGAACGGCAATGCAGCACGCGCAGACGGCCACCGCGCCCAATGCCGACAGCAGCGCGACCGGACCGCCCTTGAGCGCGGCCACCACGTTCTGATTGGCGGCCATCGCCACCACCACGGGGATGTACATCGCGCCCCAGAAGCCCACGCCCGCCTCGGTTTCCTTCGGCAACAGCCCGCGTCCGTGCAGATAAAGGCGCAGGAAAATCAGCAGCAGCATCGCAATGCCGACGCCGCCGACATTCGTCTTGACGCCGATCGCGAGCCCCAGCAGGTCGCCGAGGAAGAGTCCCGCCAGATGGCAGAACGCAAGCAGCGCGGTTCCATAGATGATCATTTCGTGTCTCCTGTCATACGTTTAATGGCTTCTTACGAGCCGGTGCGTGAAGCGGGATGGGCGGGGATGGGGTCGGCGCGGTTCAGCGCCACTGCTCGCGCAGCTTGCGGCGCACGGTCACCGAGCTTGCGCGATGCGCGCTGCCGAGCCGGCTGCCAAGGCCGCGCGACGGGTCGGCGCGAATCTCGTCGAAAGCTTCCTGCAACGCCTTTTCGACAGCGGATTGATCCGCGCCGTTGGGCGCATCGGCGTTCCTCACGCTCAGGAGCTTCCACAGCAGCCCGAGCGACGCATAGTTGTCGATGTCGTAGGCCATCGGCGGCACGCGTGCCGTGAACGCCTCCAGATCGGCTACCGAGCGTAGCGTAACCCGCGCGGCGGATTCCTTGCCCATCGCGTGAACCATGACCTGCGAATCGGCGAGCGCGATCAGGCGGTTGGCCTGATAGCCGTGCGCGAGAAACGCGCCCGACATCGCCCGTCCGACGATCAGCCCGATCACCGGATGACCGGCGAGGCGCGCGCTCGCATACGCATCGGCGGCGCCGGCGAGCGCCTGGTGAATGCCGTAGGCTTCCTCACGCCGTCCGTAGGCCTGGCTCGCGACGTCGATCACGGCGACGATCGCGCGCTTGTCGTGGTCCTCGCGGCCGGCATCGGCGTCGATCACCTCGCGCACCGCTCGCGCGATCTCCCAACCCTCGATCAGTCCGACTTCGCCGCTGCGTGCGCGCGGGAACGCGTTATCCGGGTCGGGCACCACCGCGATGAAGCGCGCGGGATGCTCGCCGAGCCGCGCATCGACGACCCGCACCGAAGGCGGATAGCCCGCCTGCAACGGCGCGCTGTAAGTGAGCGCGTCGAGCCAGACCGCGCCGCGCTTCGAAAGCTCCTGTGTGCTCATGACCTGAACCCCTTGCTGTAGATGGCGGCCGCCTGTTGCGGGGTGACTTGCGCTTCGGGATCGACCTCGGCAAGCCGTTGCAGAAAGCCGGCCACGCATTCGCTGCGGCACGCCTCGGGACGTCCCGCGCGAAACCGTTCGATGACGGCGGCGCGGATCGCGCCGGCGTCGTCGGCGGCGTACACGTCGACCAGCCCCGTGCGATGGCGTTGCTCGCCGCCCGTGAAGCTCCAGATCATCGGACGGGCGCGCGAATCGAATTCGGCGATGCCGGCCTCCTGCTCGATGACCGTGGGTCCGTTGAGTCCGAGGCGCGCTTCGCGCGTGGCGATCAGGTAGCTGCACAGGCCCGCCGCGATCGACATGCCGCCGTAGCAGCCGATCGGTCCCGCCGTGATGCCGATCACCGGCTGATAGCGCCGCAAGTCGACGATGGCGGCGTGAATCTCCGCGATCGCCGCGAGCCCGAGATTCGCTTCCTGCAAGCGCACGCCGCCCGTTTCGAAGAGAATCACGGCGCGCATCGGAATGCCGTTGCGGTTGTCCTCGGCGGCGAGTTCGAGGCTGCCCGCGATCTTCGCCGCGGACACTTCGCCCATGCTGCCGCCCTGAAAGCCGGCGTCGATGGCGAGCACGACCGCGGGCTGTCCGTCGAGCTCGCCTCGCGCGACCACGGTGCCGTCGTCGGCCTGCGTCACGATGCCTTGCCGCGCGAGCCACGGCGAACGCACGCGCTCGAACGGATCGAGCAGTTCGCTGAAGGTGCCGGCGTCGAGCAGTTGTTTCGCGCGGCTGCGCGCGTCGAGTTCGATGAAGCTCTGGCGTTCCAGCAATGCCTGTGTGTCCATGATCGTCATGCTCCGCCGGTTGTCGCCAGTTGTTCCAGCACCTGGCCGATGCGCATGCGCACGACGGCCGGCGTCGCGCCGGAATCGTTGATCTCGATCTTCGCGGCCGGCAGCGTGCCGTCGCCGAAGATGCGTTCGAGCACGGCTTCCCAGACGCGGCCCATGCCATCGACGGAAGTCGTGATGTTCACCACGGTGCGCGGCGAGCCGTTCGCCTCGAGCAGCACTTCGAGGTCGCCCGACGCGACCACGCCCGCCAGCGCGCGGCCTGGCGCGGGTTGCCCCGCCGGGAATTCGAGGACGATGGTTTCCATATGCGTTCCTAAGCCTGCGTCGTAGGAGCGGCTTCGCGGTGAAGCCGGTTGAGAAAGAGGGCGGCGGCGAGCAGATCGGCTGCGCCGCCGGGCGACACGTGCAGTTCGACGAGCCGCCGGTCCAGCAGCTTCAGGTGACGGCGGCCGGCGAGCGACGCGGCGCCGCCGAGCGCCAGCACGCGCCGCGCGCCGTCCTGCAACTCGACGAGCGCGCCGGGGCCGCCGCGTGCGAGCACGCAGGTATCGTCGAGACTCGCCATGATCGCGAGCAGCGCGTTCAGGCGCGCGGCCGTCTCGCTGTCGCCGCGCCGGCGCGAGCGTGAGAGTTCCGGCAGCGCCACGTCAACGACATGCGGAAAGCCGGCTTGCGCCTGGCCGCGCGCGCCGCCCACGTTGTAGTCGAGGCATGCCCGCTCGCCCTTGTTGCCGGTCAGCGCGGGCGCGTGGCGGTCGGGCAGACGCGCGAGCGCTCCGGCGCGCGCGGCGATGGCGTGTGGCGTATGGTCGACGGGGTCGGCGGGGTCGGTGGGGCCGGCCGCCGCGGCGGTCACGAGCAGCCCGAGCGCCCAGATCGCACCGCGATGGGTGTTCACGCCCTGCGTCGCGTCGAGCATGCGCGCTTCGCCGTCGCGCCCGATCGCGCCGATGCGCTCGCGCAGCGACTGCATACGTTGCAGCGACTGCATCGGCTGCATCTCCAGGCCCGCGCGCGCCAGTTCGGTGAAGGTCGGCTGCAATGCAAGCGCCGACACGCACATCAGTTCCCAGTCGAGATCGTGATGCGCGCCGCGGCTGCGGATGTCGACGAGTCCCGGCTTCGGCGCGAGCGTGGCTTCCTCGATCAGCGCCGCGATCACGTGTTCGCCCAAACGCCCGGCGAGATCCGGTGTCGCGCGTCGCGCTCGCGCTACTGGCATGGCGAGGGTCTCGCGCATCACCAGCTCCTGAACCGCGCCGGCGGCTCATACAAACCGTCCGACCAGTCGACCAGATCGGCCATGCTCTTCGCGGCCAGCAGCGAACGGGTGGCTTCGCCGCGCTGAATGCCGAGGTCCTCCGGCAACGCGACGAAGCCGTCGCGGCGCAGCGTCGCGAGTTTGTCGGCGCTGCTCGTGAGGCCGATGGGCGTCACGCCCGCGACCGCCGCGATCATCTCCTTGCGATGTTCGAGCGAGCGCGCCTTGTACAGATAGGCGATGCCTTCCTCGGTGAGCACGTGCGTGACGTCGTCGCCGTAGATCATGACCGGCGCGAGCGGCATGCCGGACTCGCGGCCGACGTCGACCGCATCGATCGATTCGACGATGGTGGGCTGCCCGCCCGCCTGGAACGTCTCGACCATCTGCACGACGAGCTTGCGGCCGCGCTCCAGCGGACTGTCCGTTTGCAGCAGATCGAGCCACGCGGGGGTGGCATGGCGCCGGCCATGCGGATCGTGGCCCATGTTGGGCGCGCCGCCGAAGCCGGTGAGGCGGCCATGCGTGACCGTCGACGAGTTGCCGGCGCCGTCCATCTGCAAGGTCGAGCCGATGAACATGTCGACCGCGTATTGCCCGGCAAGCTGGCACATCGCGCGATTGGAGCGCATCGACCCGTCGCGGCCGGTGAAGAAGATGTCCGGCCGTTGCGCGACGTAGGCTTCCATGCCCAGTTCGCCGCCGAAGCAATGCACGCTCTCGACCCAGCCGGTTTCGATCGCGGGGATCAGCGTCGGATGCGGGTTCAGGGTCCAGTGCTTGCAGATCTTGCCCTTCAGGCCGAGCTTCTCGCCGTAGGTCGGCAGGAGCAGTTCGATCGCGGCCGTGTTGAAGCCGATGCCGTGATTGAGCGACTGCACCTGGTGCCGCTCGTAGATGCCGCGAATCGCCATCATCCCCATCAGCACCTGAACCGGCGTGATGAGGCGCGGATCGCGCGTGAACAGCGGCTCGATGAAGAACGGCTTGTCCGACTGCACCACGAAGTCGATCCACGAGCCGGGGATGTCGACGCGCGGCAGGTCCTTCGGGTCGTCGACGATCTCGTTGACCTGCGCGATCACGATGCCGTCGCGAAACGCGGCGGCTTCGACGAGGGCGGGCGTGTCCTCGGTGCTCGGACCCGTGTAGAGATTGCCTTGCCGATCCGCCTTGTAGCCGGCGACCAGCACGACGTTCGGCGTCAGATCGACGTACAGCCGCCCATACAGTTCGATGTAGGTATGGATCGCGCCGATCTCGAGGATGCCGTCCTGCAGGAACTGCGAGATGCGCAGGCTTTGCGCGCCGGCGAAGGCGAAATCGAGTTTCCTCGCGATGCCGCGCTCGAACAGGTCCAGATGCTCGGCGCGGCTCACGCTCGGAATGATCAGATGCAGGTCGTGGACGATTTCCGGGTCCACTTTCGCCAGCGAGCGCGACAGGAAATCGGCCTGCTTCTGGTTGTTGCCCTCGACGACCACGCGGTCGCCGGGGGCGATCAGGGCTTGCAGGACGTCGACGATACGCTCGGCGGGGAGAACCGCGCCGTCCGCGATCGCTGCGACGCGCGCGAGCCGGCGATGCTTTTCCGCGCGGCGGGTGGCCCAACGGGATGAGGACTGACTTTGACCGGACATGTGCGCTCTCGCTCAGGACATGAGGCGAGTCTAGGGAGCGGGGTATCCCGGTTCAATCACGTTCGGGACGCGTCTGTTATCCCAAGGGTAACGATCTGGCGAGCCGGGCGCTGAAACCGCGCCGGGACGGGGCCGGCGGGGTCCCGATCGTTGTCCTGGGGTTTTCCCAGACGGCCGCGCGTATGGGACAACAACGAGGACAACAACGAACCCGCATTGCCAGATCGCACCCCGTCGCGCGGGGTGGCGCCGGGTAAGCCCCATCGCTCCTGAACCCTGACGCAAACGATTGGCGGGCGCATCGGCATTCAAGGACCGTTGTGATGCAGCCGACATAGCAACAAGCACCAGGGCAGCAGGTGATGGCCGCGCAGGGCGGCGAATATGACGAAACCGGCGAACGGTGGAGGTATGAAGCATGAATTCCAGACAGATGACCGTACGGGCGAAGCTCACGACGGCGTTCAGCGTGCTAGCGGCGATGGTGCTGGGGGTATCGGTGCTCGCGCTCGTTGCATTGAACGATGCGAACGAGCGCTTCTCGGATTACGTGAGCGGCATTAGCGCCCGCGCGGAGGTGGCCGCGAAGGTGCGCACCGCGGTCGACCGGCGTGCGATCGCCGCGCGCAATCTGGTGCTCGTGACGAAGCCGGCGGATCTGGAAATCGAAAAGGCCGCCGTGAACCAGGCGCACGCGGACGTGCAGGCTCGGCTCAAGCGACTCAAGGAGATGATCGCGAACGCCGGCGATGCGAACGAGGCGGCGCGCGCCCTGGTGGCCGACATCGACCGGGTCGAGGCCCAGTACGGGCCGGTCGCGCTCGCGATCGTCGACGCCGCGTTGAACAAGCGGCACGAGGAGGCGATCGCCATGATGAACGAGCAATGCCGTCCGCTGCTCGCGGCGCTCGTCAAGGCGACCAATACGTATAGCGAATTCACCCGCAACCGGGCCCAGGCCCTGATGCAGGAGTCGGCCCAACACTACGCGACGCAGCGCATGCTGCTGATCGGCATCTGCCTCGCGGCAATCGGCGCGGCGCTCGTCGCGGCATTCCTGATTACCCGCAGCGTGACGCGCGCACTGGGCGCGGAGCCGGCTGCGCTGGGCGAGGTGACCCGGCGCGTGGCCGGCGGCGATCTCGGCTCCGTGCCGGGCGCGCAGGCCGCGCCGCGCGGCAGCGTGCTCGCCTCGATGGGCGAGATGCAGGCGAGCCTCGTGAAGCTGATCGCCCAGGTGCGGACCTCGGCGGACAATATCGCCACCGGGTCCAGCCAGATCGCCTCGGGCAACCAGGACCTGTCGTCGCGCACCGAACAGCAGGCGTCGTCGCTGCAGGAAACCGCGTCGAGCATGGAAGAGCTCACGTCCACGGTGAAGCAGAACGCGGAGAACGCGCAGCAGGCGAGCACGCTCGCCGCCAATGCCTCGGAAGTCGCCCTGAAAGGCAGCGCCGTGGTCGGACAGGTCGTGGAGACGATGACCGACATCAGCGAGAGTTCGACCAAGGTCGCGGATATCACCGGGATCATCGAAGGCATCGCGTTCCAGACCAACATCCTCGCGCTCAACGCGGCGGTGGAAGCCGCGCGTGCCGGCGAGCAGGGCCGCGGCTTCGCGGTGGTGGCGAGCGAGGTCAGAAGTCTCGCGCAGCGTTCGTCGAGCGCGGCCAAGGAGATCAAGGACCTGATCAACGCCTCGGTGCAAAAGATTCACAACGGCTCGACGCTCGCGGGCGAGGCGGGCAAGACGATGGCCGAAGTCACGCAGGCGGTGGCGCGGGTGACCGACATCATGGGCGAAATCGCGGCGGCCTCGGGCGAGCAGAGCCGCGGCATCGAGCAGGTCAACGTGGCGATCACGCAGATGGACGCGGTCACGCAGCAGAACGCCGCGCTCGTCGAGGAAGCGGCGGCCGCGTCGACCTCGCTGGAGGACCAGGGCCGCCAGTTGACCGAGGCGGTGGCGTTCTTCCGTCTCGACGGCGCGCGCGCGTGAGGCCCGGCGCGTAAGGCGCGAGGGGGGCGGCGAACCGCGCCGTGGTTCGCTCGCGCCCGTCATGGACAGCGGAGCGAAACCCCAGCCGCGATTCGCTCGCTCAGGCCAGCCACGTTTTGATCGTGGCGGCCATCGTGCCGGTCGAGATGCCATAGCGGTCGTGCAGCGTGGGCAGCGCGCCGGCGGCGAGGAACGCGTCCGGCAGCGCGATCTGCCGGAACGCGGGCGTGACGCCCGCGCCGAGCAGCGTGCCCGCCACGGCTTCGCCCAGCCCGCCGATCACCGTATGGTTTTCGGCCACGACCACCATGCGGCCGGTGCGTTTCGCTTCGCGCAGAATCGTCGCCGTATCGAGCGGCTTGATGGTCGGCACGTGCAGCACGCCCACGCCGACGTTGTCCGCTTCGAGCGCCTTCGCGACTTCCAGCGAGCGCATCGTCATGATCCCGGACGAGATCAGCAGCACGTCGTTGCCGTCGCGCAGCAGCTTCGCCTTGCCGAGCTCGAAGCGATAGTCGTATTCGTCGAGCACGGCGGGCACGTTGCCGCGCAACAGGCGCGCATAGACGGGGCCGTCGTGCGCGGCGATCGCCGGCACCATCTGCTCGATGTCGAGCGCGTCGCACGGATCGATCACGGTCATGTTCGGCATCGCGCGCATCAGCGCGAGGTCCTCGGCGGCCTGGTGGCTCGGGCCGTAGCCCGTGGTGAGCCCCGGCAGCGCGCAGACGATCTTCACGTCGAGGTTGTCCTCGGCGATCGCCTGATGGATGAAGTCATACGCGCGGCGCGTCGCGAACACCGCATACGTCGTGACGAACGGTTGCGCGCCTTCATGCGCGAAGCCGGCCGCCGCGCCCATCAGCAACTGCTCGGCCATGCCCATCTGGTAGTAGCGCGCCGGAAATTCCTTCGCGAAGATGTGCAGGTCGGTGTACTTGCCGAGGTCGGCCGTCATGCCGATCACGTTCGTTTTCGTGCGCGCCAGTTCGGCGAGCGCATGGCCGAACGGGGCGGAGCGCGTGAGCTGGCCTTCGCCCGCGATCGACGCGATCATCGCGGAGGTTTTCAGGCGCGGCTTGTTCTGGATCGTGCTCATGCTTGCCTCCCGGCTTCGAGTGCGTCGAGCGCGAGTTGCCACTCGTGCGCATCGACGCGGATGAAATGGTTCTTCTCGCGTTCCTCGAGGAACGGCACGCCGCAGCCCATCTTCGTATCGCAGACGATGATGCGCGGTTGCGGCTTGTCGTGACGGCGGGCGCTATCGAACGCGCGCTTCACTGCGTCGATGTCGTTGCCGTTCACGCGCTGCGTGTACCAGCCGAACGCTTCCAGCTTGTCGACCAGCGGCTCGAACGCCATGACCTGCGTCGAGGGGCCGTCGGCCTGCTGGTTGTTCACATCGACGATGGCGATGAGGTTGTCGAGCTTCCAGTGCGCGGCGGACATCAGCCCTTCCCAGATCGCGCCTTCGTCGAGTTCGCCGTCGGAGAAGAGCGTGTAGACGAACGAATCCGAGCCCCGATGCTTCAGACCGAGGCAGCGGCCCACCGCGATCGTCAGGCCCTGGCCGAGCGAGCCGCCGGACATTTCCATGCCGGGCGTGTAGCTCGCCATGCCCGACATGGGCAGACGGCTGTCGTCGCTGCCGTAGGTTTCGAGTTCGTCGGCGGGCAGGATGCCGGCTTCGAAGAGCGCGGCGTAGAGCGCAATCGCGTAATGCCCGTTCGACAGCAGGAAGCGGTCGCGTTCGTCCCATGCGGGATCCTCGGGGCGGTAGCGCATGGCGCCGAAATAGGCGACGGCCAGCACGTCCGCGATGTCGAGTGCCTGGCCGATATAGCCCTGGCCCTGTACTTCACCCATCAGCAGCGCGTTTCTGCGGATGCGGTACGCGCGCTCGGCGAGCGTGGCGTCCTCGGTAAGGGTTGCGTTGTCCATGTACGACTCCTTTGATATCGAGAGATGTCCGGTCTTTCAGCGGTTGACGGACCTGGCCGGCACGAGGAACACGAGCAGGGCGCCCAGCGTCACCGCGATCGAGATGAAGATGAGGCCCGCGGTGGATTTGCCGGTGAGATCGTTGAGCCAGCCGACGATCGCGGGCGAGAAGAACCCGGCCAGATTGGCGAAGCAGTTCACGGCCGCGATGCCCGCCGCGGCGGAGATGCCGCCGAGCAGCGCCGTCGGCAGGGACCAGAACTGCGATGACGACGCGAGGATGCCGGCCGCGGCGATGCTCAGGCAGACGATCGAGGCCGCGACACTGCCGAGCAGCGGCAGCGTGGCGAAACCCGCGGCGGCGATCAGCATCGGAATCGCCAGATGCAGGCGGCGCTCGTGAAAGCGGTCCGCGCTCATGCCGACCAGCGGCAGCGCGACGATCGCGCACAGATACGGAATCGCGGTGAAGATGCCGACCCACAGCGGGTCCGCGACGCCGGACTTGCGAATGATGGTGGGCAGCCAGAATGTCAGTCCGTACTGACCGAGCACGACGCAGAAGTAGATTGCCGCCATCAGCCACAAACGTCGGTCGCCGATGAAGGCCTTGATCGACAGATGCGCGGTCTTGTGCGCGTTGTCGCCGGCGACGTTGCGCGCGAGCAGCGCCTTCTCGGTATCGGTGAGCCATTTCGCGTGGGCGATGCCGTCGTCGAGATACAGCAGGATCGCCACGCCGAGTACCAGCGACGGCAGTGCTTCGAGCAGGAACAGCCACTTCCAGCCGGCCATCGAATAGACGCCTTGCAGCGAGTGCATGATGAGGCCCGACAGCGGGCCGCCGATGATGCCCGCGAGCGGAATCGCCATGAAGAACAGCGACAGTGCTTTCGCGCGGCGCGCGGAGGGAAACCAGTACGTCATATAGAGGATGACGCCGGGCGCGAAGCCCGCTTCCGCGACGCCGAGAAGAAAGCGCAGCACGTAGAAGACGGTTGGCGATTTGACGAACACGAAGCTCGCTGAAATCACCGCCCACGTGAGCATGATGCGGGCGAGCCAGCGGCGCGCGCCGACCTTGTGAAGAATCAGATTGCTCGGCACCTCGAAGAGGAAGTACCCGAGAAAGAAGATGCCGGCGCCCATGCCGTACACCGTTTCGCTGAAGCGCAGGTCGCTCAGCATTTGCAGCTTCGCGAAGCCGACGTTGACGCGATCGAGATAGGCGCCGAGATAGCACAGCATCAGAAACGGAATGAGCCGGCGGCTGACCTTGGCGTAGGTTTTGGCTTCGAACGTCGGCGAGTCGCTACGGGAAATCGCATCGCCCGTGACGGGCGGCGCGCTGTATCTGGATTTCATGGTTGTCTCCTGTCGACGAGAGTTGGCGCTTCAGCGCCTTACTCTCGTCCCATGCTTTGCGGTCGATCGGAGTTGGCGCTTTAGCGCCTTACTCCGATCCCATGCCAAGCTGTCGCGCCCCGGGTTGTCCCAGGTGCACGCGAACCCAAGCCGCGCAAAAACGCGGCGCTATTTAGTAGTGATTTAGTGAATCAGCATGCCGCCGTTCACATCGAGTGTGACACCCGTCAGGTAACTCGACAGGTCGCTCACCAGAAACAGACAAGCGTTCGCGACATCGGCGGCGTCGCCGAGACGTCCGAGCGGAATGCCCTTGATGATCTCGACGCGCATCTCCGGTGTGAGCTTGTCGCCCGTGATGTCGGTCTGAATCAGACCCGGCGTGATGGAATTGACGCGAATGCGGTTCGGGCCGAACTCGCGCGCCATCGCCTTGGCGAGTCCGAGGACGCCGGCCTTCGCGGCACTGTAGTGCGGGCCGCCGAAGATGCCGCCGCCGCGCTGCGCCGACACCGACGACATGCAGACGATGCTGCCGCCGTTCTGCTCCTTCATCGCGGGAATCACGGCTTGCGACATATAGAGCGTGCCGCGCAGATTGACGTCGACGATCGCGTCGAAGTCCTTGCCGCCGATCTCCAGCGTGCGAACCGGCTGCGTGATGCCGGCATTGTTGACGAGCCCGTCGATCCGGCCATAGCGCTCCAGCGTGGCGCGCGCGGCCGCGACGCAGGCGGTCTTGTCGGTCACGTCGCACGCGAGTCCGAGGTGTTGCGCGCCGAGGTCGGCGGCCGCCGCCTGCGCGTCCTGCTCGCGCAGATCGAGGATCACCACCTGCGCCCCCTGGGCGGCAAGCGCTTTCGCGGTTGCCTTGCCGATACCGCGGGGCGATGCCGCGCCCGTCACCATGATGATTTTGTTCTCCAGCAACATCGCTTGTCTCCTGAGTGTTGATTTGATGCCTGAAGTGTCGGCTCGCGGGCCGGCGGCATCAACGCGGAAACGCTCAACAATGGCTGAGAAAAATTCAGGTATTCAGGTGTGTCGACTGTGGCGGGCGCGAAGCGCTCCGACTATCGCCGAGCCGCGGAAGAGGCGGCGGCCTCGCGCTCCATCCACGCAAGAAACCGCTCGACGCGCGGCAGTTCCGCGTTCTGCTTCGGGTAAACCAGGTGGTGCGCGCCGACCTCGACCGCGCAGCTATCGTCGAACACTGGGACGAGCAGGCCGTCCCTGATTTTCACCGACGCGAGCATGAGGCTTTCGAGCGCGATGCCGAGGCCGAGCGCCGCCGTTTCGATCGACATGTACGAGCGGTCGAAAGAAAAATCGAACGTCTTTTGAGGCGCGGACACGCCCGTTCTGCCGAACCATTGCTTCCACTGGACGAGCGGCGTTTCCGAATAGATCAGACGATGCGCCAGCAGATCCGCCGGCGTGTTCACGGGATGCCGTTCGAGATACTTCGGCGCGGCCAGCGGGGCAATGAACTCGCCCCGGATGGTTTTCACTTCCAGATTGCTCCAGTTGCCATAGCCGTGACGGATGTCGATGTCGTAGTAGCCGTTCGAGAAAGACACGTTCTCGTACGAGCAGGCCAGATTGAGCTGGATGTCGCCGTTCGCCTCCTGAAAGGACGACAGCCGCGGAAGCAGCCACATGAGGCCGAAGCTCGGGCTCGAATGCACGCGCAGGATGTCCACTTCCTTGCGGCTGGACGCACGTTCGGTCGCGCGGCTGAGATCGGCCAGCGATCCCGTTACATCGGAGAGATAGCGCTCGCCGGTCGGCGTGAGCACGAGGCCGCGCCCGGACCGCTGAAACAGCGGCTGGCCGATGATCGACTCCAGATTGCTGAGTTGATGGCTCACCGCCGAAGCGGTCAGGCCCAGTTCCTCGGCCGCGCGATTCACGCTTTTGGTTCGGGCCACGCTTTCGAACGCGATGATCGCCTTGAGCGGTGGGATACGCATGGGGAATTTTTCAGTTGCGGGTGAAGGGCAGACGAATGAAAGCGGCTTGACATGCATTATCCGTTTTTCGCTCCCGAAGCGCGATCGAGGCGGGGTGAGTTTGCCCGAGGCGCGAGCCGCTAGTGCCGCTCGCTTGGTCCGATTGGATGACGATGGGTTGGCTTTGGAATCCCGCAAACGTTTTGCGGGTTTTTTATTATGTTTGGCCGGTCGGCCGAGGACCGGCGAAAATCCCGCCAAAATTTAACGTTTATCCCTCTAATCATGTTTTTTTGGGCTTTATCGCGTCATTCGAAAAACACCAGAATTTGCGAAGTCCAAGGGCAGAGCGAAGCGATCCGGCGCAGTGCGCGAAAACAAAATTAATTTATGAAGCGGAAAGCTTTTAGAAGGAACGCGGATCAGAAAGTATTGGGGCGATCGGCCCGCGCCATGTCTCATTAGAGCCTACGGAAAATCGCGCTTTATTGCCCAGGTATCAGGCAATTATTGCCTGAAAACGATTCTGCTCGATAGCGGGAGGTAAGAATAGCCGAGCCACGGCCCACCGCGCTTCGCTCTTGCTCGGCGACGGAACGTCCCGTCAACGGCCCACCCAGGCGGCGGGAGTTTCGCTTTTATGCACGTTTTTTCGCCGATCCGCGAACCTTGCAATTGGATTGCGCACCGCGTGCTTTGCATGACCGCCCGCCAAAAATTTCAAATGCTTTCAGCTCCGTTAACTTTTGTCAAATCCATGGCTTGCTTAAACATTGCCTCTCGCAGCGGTAAAACGTTTGCGAGGTTCTGTTTGCTGGAAATAGCCAGCAGGTTATTAAAGTTTGCCTGGTTTTGACCATCTCAACGCCATGCTTTCAACCACAGAATAGTGGTGCGCTTGAAAAAAAGAGCTATTAGAATGCGCTGCCTGGACGAAAGGCGCTCATTAACGGGTAGATGGGCGATGGCGGCCGTGTTCGACGCGGATCGGTAAAAGCAATAAAACCGAAGAAGAAATCACATGACCTTGGGGATTCAAACGATATTCGAAGCACGGCCGGCGCTTTGCGATGCACCTCGGAACATGTCGGGGCCGTCGCGGCAAGAGCGGAAAACGGCCCGTCCACGCTTCGTCATGCGCGCCTTGAGCCGCGCGGTTGTCGCGGTGCTCGCTTTGGGCGGCGCGAATGCGATCGCTCAGCCGGCACAAGCGCAGTTGCAACCGCAACCCGCGCCGTTGTCCGCGCAACCGCAACCGCAACCGCAACCGCAACCGCAACCGCAAGCTAAACCGCAAGCGACCGAACCGCATCGCGCGCCATCAGTCAACCTCGCATTCTTCGACGGCGCCAACGTGCCGGTCGATCTGTTGCAGGCCTTCGACGCCGTCGTCGTCGATCCCGCGCACGGTTTCGATCCGTCCGCGCATCCGTTGCGCCATACCGCATGGCTCGCGCGCACGCATGCGGATGCCGCCGCAGGCACGCCGGCCGCCTTCGTCGCGAGCCAGATCGAGCCGCTGTGGCAGCGCGGTTTTCGCGGCTTCCTGCTCGACACGCCGAACGCCCTTGCCGCCATCGACGCGATACACGCGGCGCATCCCGACGCGCGCCTCGTGATCGGCGGCGCCGACGCGCTGCAACTCGCGATGCCGCATGCCAACGCGCTGTACGCGGTGGCCGGTCCGTCGCTCGTCAGCGGCGTGAGCGCGAACGGCGCGTTGCAGACCGTCGTGTCCGCGGACGAGCGCGCGGCGCGCGTCGCCGGCGCGCAAGCATTCATGCAGCAGACCGGCGTGCCGGTGGTATCGATCGAATACTGCCCCGCGGACGATCGCGCCTGCGCCCGCAACACGGCCGCGCAGGTGGTGGCGACCGGCGTCACGCCCTACGTGACCGACGTGGCGCGCGGCGTGGTCGGCATCGGCGCGATCGAGGTGCTGCCGCGCAAGGTGCTCGTCGTGCAGGACACGGGCGACGATCTGCTGCTCGACGAAACCCCCGGCGTGCGCGATCTGGCGACGCCGCTGAACTATCTCGGCTACGACGTCGAGTACGCGAACGTCAACGACACGCTCCCCGGCGACATCACGCCCGACCGTTATGCCGGCGTCGTCGCGTGGCTGCAGGGCAGCGGCACGCAGGACAGCGCGGTGTGGCGCGCATGGGTGGATGCGCGCATCGCGTCGCACGTGCCCGTCGCGTTTCTCGGCCAGTTCGGTTTCGACGCGGCCGAGGACGAAGGACGCGCGCTCGATCTGCAAGCGGTGCCGGGTCCGTTCAGCGACAAGGTGGAGGTGGTCTCGCGCGATCCGATGGTCGGCTTCGAGATCGATCCGAAGCTCGGCCCACGCGATCTGACGGGCGTGCGGGTCGGCGCGGCGAGCCGGCCGCTGCTGCGCGTGACGAGCGGCCAGGCGACCCTCGACCCGATCGCGATCACGCCGTGGGGCGGCTTCGCGATGAGCCCGTACACGGTCGTCTCGCTCAACGGCATCGACCAGGAACGCTGGGCGATTCAACCGATCTCGTTCCTCACCGCCGCGTTGCGCCTGCAGCGCATGCCGTCGCCGAGCGTGACGACGGAGAACGGGCGGCGTCTTTTCATGTCGCACGTCGACGGCGACGGGTTCGCGTCGCGCGCCGAATTTCCCGGCGCGGACTACTCGGGCGAAGCGCTGTATCAGCAGATTTTCACGCGCTACAAGGTGCCGATGACGCTCTCGGTGATCGAGGGTGAAGTGGGGCCGACCGGCCTCTATCCGAAAATCTCGCCGCGTCTGGAAGAGATCGCGCGCAAGATGTTCGCGCTGCCGTATGTCGCGATCGGCACGCACACGTACTCGCATCCGTTCGACTGGGGCAGCGTGGATGCGAAGACCGGCGAGCGCGTGGACCGCGGCGGCGGCGACACCGCGTTTTCGCTGGTCATTCCGAACTACACGTTCGACATCGACCGCGAAGTGACGGGCTCGATCGATTACATCAACACGCGTCTCGCGCCGCCGGGCAAGAAGACGGCCATCCTGCAATGGCCGGGCAACTGCAAGCCGCCCGCGCTCGTCGTGCGCAAGGTGTATGCGGCGGGCGTCGCGAACGTGAACGGCGGCGACACCGTCATCACGAAGAGCGCGAGCAGTTGGACCAACATCGCGCCGATCGGCGTCGACAAGGGGCCGGGCGCGTACCAGGTGTATGCGCCGAATCAGGACGAGAACGTCTACACGAACGACTGGCTCGGCCCGTTCTACGGCTTCACGCGCGTGCTCGAAACCTTCGACATGACGGACAAGCCGTTGCGTTTCAAGCCGATCGATCTGTATTACCACATGTACAGCGGCACGAAAGTCGCGTCGCTGCGCGCGCTTGATCAGATTTTCACGGCGGTGCTCAAGCAAGCCGTGCTGCCCGTGCAGATGACCGACTACACGCAGAAGGTGCTCGACTGGCGTTCGTTCGCGGTCGCGCGCGCGGTGCGTGGCGAGCCCGATGCGGATGCAGATGCAAATGCAAATGCAAATGCAAATGCAAATGCAAACGCAGATGCCGGAAAGCCTGCGGGCGGCGACTGGATCGTGCGCGGCAACGGCGAGGTGCGCGAGTTGCACTGGCCGCTGTCGAGCGCGCCGGATCTGCGCGCGTCGGCCGGCGTCACCGGCTATTCGGCGGGTCCGGACGGCACCTATATCCACATCGCGGACGGCGCGGCGCGGGTGTCGTTCAACACGACCGATGCGAAGGCGGGCGCGTTGCCCTACATCGCCGAAGCCAACGGTTTCGTGCGCAACTTCAGACGCAACGCCAACGGCATGTCGTTCGAATTCGGCGGCTACTACCAGCCGTTCGTCAGGCTCGCCAACGCGCGCGGTTGCAGCGTGAGCGTCGCGGGACGCGCGGTCGCCACCCCGCGCGACGGCGCGGGCGTGCGCTTCGATACGCCGGCCTCCGCCGGTTTGCAGGTGAACTATCAGCCCGTCGAGATTGCCTGTGAGCGCTAAACGTCCCCGTATCGCACCGACCTGGCTCGTCTGTTTGCTGGCGGGCGTCGTGCTGCTGACGATCTACGGCGTGTCGCCGCGCGGCGGCTTGCGCCAGCGCGTGGCGTCGGTCGGCGCGCCCAGCGAATTGAGCGTCGCGTATCTGGAAGCCTGGTCGAAAGTGCGGCCCGACAACGAAGAGTTCCTGTCCCTGCTCGGCGCGCAGTATTCGTATCTGGGCCGCACCGCCGATACCGAGCGGATCGCCGCGCGCATGGATGCGCTCGGCACCGACGACATGCGCCGCGGCGCGACCATGCTGCGTCTTTCCGTGGCCGAGCAGCGCACCTTTGCGATTGCCGAGGACGATCCGCGGCGCGCCCGCGAGTTGAACGATCTGCGCGCGCATCTGCAAGAGGCGGCCAGGCTGCAATGGGCGCCGAAGGATCTCGAATGGCTCGCGCAGCGCGCGGCCGGCGTCGGCTTGCCCGATCTCGCGATGCAGCTTTACGCGCGGCTGTCGGCGCACGATCCCGATGGCCGCGCGAAGTGGGACACGCAGATCACGCGTTACGCGCTGCAAGTGGGCGACTATCGCGCGGCCGCGGACGCCTGGTTCCGTCAGCAAGCGGCGGCGCGCACGCGCGACGAGCAGCGCCGTTGTTTCGTGGCCGGCGTGCGCGCATTGCAGTCGGGCAATCTGCTGGACGAAGCGCTCGCGGCGGCGGACGCGCATGGCGCCGGGCTCGCCGACGACCCGGCCACGCTGGTGGTGTTGCTGAATCTGGCGCGCGCGGCGAATCGTCCGCAAGCCGTCGATCGCTACGCGAAGATGCTGGCGCGTTATGCGTCGCTCGGGCCGCGCGATGGGGCGAGGGATTTCGCGCCGCGGCAGCAGCTCGCGCAGTACGCGTATCGGGATGGTCCTGTGGCGCAGGGGGATGGTTTCGCGCTCGCGAGTTTGCGCGCGGCGATGCGCGGCGATGTGCGGGGGCGGGGCGCGGTGGGTGTGGTTCGCGTCGCGGCTATGGGGGAGGTGGCGGGTGTAGGCAGCGCAGCTAGCGGAGCCAGCTTAACTAACGCAGCCAGCCAGGCCGACAAAGCAAGCGGAGCTAACACAGCAAGCATAGCTAGCGCAGCAATCGCAGGCAACAAAGCAAGCGCAGCTAGCACATCCAGCGCGGCGAACCCCCAAACCCTCGCCATCGCCGACACCGTATTCCAGGCGTTCGTCGAATCCGGCGACCTGCCGAATGCGCAGAAAATCGCCGCGCAACAGGTGCAGCGCGATCCGCGTTCCGCGCTGTGGGTCAAGCGTCTCGCGCAGGTGGCCGAATGGAACCGCGAGCCCACGCTGGCGCTGAAGTCGTGGCTCGAATACGCGCAGGTGTCGAACGATCCGGTCGGCTGGCGCAACGTGCTGCGCATCGCGCCGATGCTCAACGACGACGAAGCGTATCTGGTCGCGCTGGTTCATCAGGCGCGCGCCACGCCCGGCGATATGAAGCTGGTCGATAGCGTCACCGCGACCTATGAACGCCTCGGCCGTCCCGACGACGGTCTCGCCTTCCTGCGCTCGCTGCCGCGCGGCGTGAATGATACGAACGGCGCGAATGATACGAACGGCGCGAACGGCGACGCGATCGATCAGCGCATAGGCGGCCTCGCCGAACGCGCGGGCCACGACGACCAGGCGCTCGCCACTTACCGCGCGGTGCAGGCGCGTCATCCGAACGACGCGACCGCCGCATTACGCACCGCGAGCGTGCTGTATCGCCAGGGCGACTATCGCGCATCGCTGGCCGCGTTGAGCGCCGCGCGCGCCGGCGCGAAAGACAGCGACCCGATCTTCTGGCGCAACTACGCCGAACTCGCGCGCCTGCTGCAACGCGACGGCGACGCCAACGAAGCGTATCGTCACCTGCTCGCGAGCGGTGCGGCCACGCGCGAGGACCTCGGCGAAATGACGGACTTCTACGATCCGTATCCGATCGACGCGGGCCGCATCGCCGAATTGCGTTTTCACCGCGAGCACAGCGCGCGTGCGTTGCGCGACGCGATCTATTACTACCTCGACGCCCAGGCGCTGGACCGCATCGCCACACTGCTCGCGAACCTCACGCCCGACGAGCGCAAAACCGCCGAAGCGTCGCCCGCCTTGCTCGGCGTGCGCGCCGAATACTATCGCCTGATCGGCCAGCCCCAAAACGCGCTCGCCGATCTGAAGCGCGCGGTCGATCTGCCGGGCGCGGGCGCCGACGTGAACGCCGCCTATCTGTGGACGCTCGTCGACTACGGCAGCGACGCCGACCTGCGCGCGGCGCTCAAGCGCTGGCGCGGCAGCGCGGCGCAAAGCTCGGCGCTGTGGGGACCGTTCGCCGCGGCCGAAATGCGCCTGAACCGGCCGGTCGCCGCGCTCGAATATCTGCGCCGCCAGGCGGGCATGATGTCGCGCGATCCGCTGTGGCTGCTCACCTATGCCGACGCCCAGGAACAGTCGGGACACGCGGGGCTCGCGTGGACGATCCGCAAGAAGGTGTGGCTGCAATTGCAGAGCGAACAGGCGAGGTTCGTGGAAGAGCGCGGTGTGTCGCGTGTGTCGGGCGCAGCGAACGCAACGAGCGCGTCGAAGGTGTCGGGCGTGTCGAACGCGTCAAGCACGCCGGGCGTGTCGAGCACATCGAGCGTGTCGAACGCATCGAACGCGTCGAGCACATCAACGCGCGGCCGCATCACACGAGACGCCGAAGCAGCGGCCGATCTGCGCGGCCGGCGCGTGACATTGTCGACGGAATTCGCCACCGGCGACGTCTCCGCCGCATTGCTCGACGACCTCATGTCGGCGCACGCGACGCCCGCCGACCTCGCGCAAACGCGCCGCACGCTGATCGGCAACGTGAAGGGTCTGCCGGGCGGCGCGCCGATGCAAGGCGCCGATCTGCCGCAAAACGCACGCTTGCGCGGCGCGGTCGCGAAGGACGTGGCGATCGCATGGGCGCTGTCGCACGAAAGCAATCCGCTGGCGAAGCGCTGGCTCGCGCAGCAGTATGCCGAGCGCCTGTCGCGTCCCGCCGACGCGCGCCTGACCATCGCGCTGGCCGAGAACGACGTCGGTGAAATGGAGCGCCTGCTCGACCAGGAACGCTCGCGCTTGCCGATCTACGACCGCATCGACGCGACGATCGCCGTCGATCATCCCGACCGCGCGCAGCAGCTTGCCTTCGACGCGCTCGGCGGCGCGCCCGAGGACACGGAACTCCATACGCGGGTCACGGAGACCGCGCTCGACTGGCCGCAATCGCTCGACGCGAGCGTCACCAACTACGTCGAGCATCCGCTCGATTACGTCGAGGCGACGCTCGCGGGCAGCCGCAAGATCGCCGAGCGTTATCTCGTCGGCGTGACGGCGGTCCAGCATTTCCAGCATTCGACCGACATCACGCAGCTCGTCAACGTGCCTTCGGTGGACCGCTGGCTCAACATCTACGGCGAGCGGCGCACGCGCGATACGTCGTTCACGATCACGGGCGGCCGGCGCGTCGCCTCCGCCTCGTTCTATACGCTCGACCTGGCCGGCGAGGTGGGCCGCAACTCGGCGCTCACGCTCGGCCTGCGCGCGGGCCGCAACCAGGTCGCCGACGAAACCCAGGCGCTGCTGGTCGGCGGCATGAAGGACAACCTGATCGGCGACCTCACGTATCGGATGACGCAGCGCCTCACGTTCAGGGGCAGCGTGGAGGCGGACCGCTTCTACAGCCAGGCGCGCACGTATCTGGGCAGCGGCGTGCTGTCGACGGGCGAGGTGAGTTACCGGATCCGCACGCAGTACCCGGATTACACGCTGCGCGCGCTCATTACGCACGGCGGCTACGGCGCGAGCGGCCAGGCCGACGCGCTGATCACGCGGCTGTTGCCCGTCGCCTTGCAACCGGCGACGCCGCGCGACTTCATGCCCGATACCTACACGCAATACGGCTTCTTCCTCGGCGCGGGCAACGATCTGCTCGAACAGTACACGCACCGCTGGCGGCCTTTCTTCGACGTCGGCCTGCTGCACGACTCGATACAGGGCTGGGGGCCGCAGTTCAACGTGGGTATCGCGGGCACCGTGTTCGGCGGCGATCACCTGGCCGTGTTCCTGCAACACCAGCGCGTGTCGAAGATCGGCACGCCGGTCACGGTGCTGGGCGCGCGCTATAGCTGGTACTACTGATTCCGTTCGATTTTCCGTTCTATTGGCGACGCAGGCGGACCGCGCCTGCGATGAATAACGACGTTACTGAGGAGTGGTTCGATGAACAACATGAAAAGATGGCGCGGCCTCGTCAAGTGGTCCGCGGTGGTGGCGGCGTCCGCGCTCGTGCTCGGCGCGTGCGGTTCGATTCGTCAAACGGGTTCGCCGGCGCTCGGCGTGAAGGACTCGGTGGCGATCGTGTCGATGGCGAACTTCACCGAAACGCCGGCCGCGGGCAGCAGCGCCGCCGCGATCGCGGCGAACACGCTGCGCGCGAACGGCTTGACGGACGTGCGGATCGCGCCCGTCGATGCGTCGGCGAACGCGATGTTCGACACCGCGCAGCGCGAGCTCGGCGAGAAGAAACTCGCCTGGGCGCGCGAGCAGCACGTCAAATACGTGCTGACCGGCGCGGTGGAAGAGTGGCGCTACAAGGTCGGCGTGGACGGCGAGCCGGTGGCGGGCGTCACCTTCGAACTGATCGACGTCGCCTCGGGCCAGGTCGTGTGGAGCGCCACGGGCTCGAAGAGCGGCTGGACGCGTTCGAGTCTCGCGAGCGTCGCTTCGTCGCTGATCGGCAGCCTGTTGTCGCCGCTGCGCTCGCGCGGTTGATGCGCGGGTTGCTTCAGATTTTGCTTCACATCTTGCGTCACGTCCCGCGTCGCGCAAGCACGCTGTCATCCGTATCTCGACACGTCATGAGGAGTCGGCTGTGAATACCGTCACCGCGCAATCCGCCGCCAGTGCGGCAAAGCCGCGCCATTCGAATCCGCTCGGCAATCTGAGCGCGTTGCGGCGTTTCGTTGCGCCCGCGGTGGCGCGGCCGTTTTCCATCGTCGAGACGATCGCGTTCGTCGCGGTCATCGGCGTGTTGAGCTGGGCGCTCGACCGCAACGATCCGTTCCTGCTGCACGCGGGTTTTCCGTGGCTGTGGTTCGCGCCGCTGATCGTCGCGCTGCGCTACGGCACGCTGCTCGGTCTGCTGGCGTGCGCGATGCTGATCGGCGCATGGCAGGTGCTGATGCGCGGCAGCGCCGACGCATGGCCGACGCTGTTCTTCACCGGCGGCCTGTTGCAGACCATCGTCGCGGGGCATTTCGGCGATACGTGGGGCAACCGCGCGCAGCGCGCGAACGCGTTGAACGATTACCTGAACGACCGGCTCGTCGCGATCACGAACAGCCATTACCTGATGCGCCTGTCGCATGAGCGGCTCGAAAAGGATCTGTTGTCGAAGCCGACCACGCTGCGCGATTCGATCACCGAGTTGCGCCGCCTGTCGGTCGCGCACGGGCTCGACACCGTGCCGATGACGCCGGCGCGGACCCTGCCGGGCGCGCAGGCGTTGCTCGAATTCGTCGCCCAGGCGTGTCAGATCGAAGTAGCCGCGCTGTATGCGGTGCACGAGGGCAAGCTCGCGCATGAAGCGCTCGCGCGCATCGGCGATGCGTTCGAACTGGAACCGCGCGACGAACTCGTCGCCCGCGCGCTCGAAACGCAAGCGGTCGCGCATATCAGGAGCGGCGGGCATCCGGCCACGCACACGAGCCTGCTGGTGTGCGCGCCGGTGATCTCGGCGGACGGGCGCCTGCTCGCCGTGCTGGCGATCAGGCGCATGCCGTTCCTGTCGCTGAACTTCGACAACCTGCAATTGCTGCTGGTCCTGCTCGGCTACTACGCCGACGGCGTCGAACACTCGCGGCAGGTGCGCACGATCCTGCATGCGGTGCCCGACTGCCCGTATGAATTCGCGCTCGACGTAAGCCGCCTCACGCGTCTCGAAGGCACGGCGGGCATTACCTCGTCGCTGGTCGCGCTGGTGTTTCCGCACGACGACGAAGGCGATTCGTTCTTCGAGCATGTGATGCGTCGCCGCCGCGCGCTCGATCTGATGTGGCCGGTGAAGGCGGCGGGGCGCTCGGTGCTGATCAACCTGATGCCCGCCACCGATGCGACCGGCGTGGACGGCTATCTCGCGCGGATCGAAGCGAGCCTGCGCGCGCAGTTCAATCTCGATCTGGAAGGCGCGCGCATCGGCGTGCATACGCTGCATCTCGGCGGCGGCGAGCCGGGCGCGGCGCTGAAGCGCCTTCTCGTGCGCAGCGGTCTCGAGGTCTGACGCCATGCGCTCCGAATCCGTCCGCCGCGCGTCGAGCGTGCTCCGCGCCAGCGCCGCTTTCGCCGGCATCGTGCTCATCGCGCTCGTGCAGTTTGCGCTGATCTGGCGCATCGCGAACCGGCACACCGCGTTCGATCCGCTGCTGCCCGTCGTCGCGATCGACGTGCTCGGCGGCGCGCTCCAGGCGCTGCTGGTGCGTGCGCTGCTGCCGGTGCGCTATCGTGAGCCGCGCGGCTGGAGCGTGCTGCTGCTGTGGCTCGGCTGCGCGTTCGTGCCGCTGTTCGGCGGGCTCGTGGTGCTCGCGAGCTGCGTGTGGGCCGCCTGCTATCCGCGCTCGCACAGCGGCGAGGAACTGGACGACGTGCCGGCGCCCGAGTTCGTCACGCATCTGATGTCGCGCGTCTCGCACGGCGGCGGCGCCCGCTTGCAGGCGCGCATCGTGAATACGCAGGTGAATGCGTCGGATCGTCTGTCGGCGCTCGTCGCGATTCAAACCATGCCGACGCGCACCACCGGCACGTTGCTGCGCGAATTGCTTGCCGACCCGGTCGAGGACGTGCGCCTGATCGCCTACGGCACGCTGGATCAGGCGGAAAACGAGGTGACGCAGCGCATCTTCCAGACCGCGCAAAGCCTGGAAACGGCGAGCACCGATGCGCGGCGTCACGCGATCAATCGTCAGCTTGCCGAGTTGTATTTCGAGCTGATCTATCAGAACCTGGTGCAAGGCGCGGTCTACCGGCACACGCTGGAGCAGGCCGATCGCCACGCCCGCGCGGCGCTCGATATCGACGACGCCGACGCCGCGCTGTGGATGATCCGCGGCCGCCTCGCGCTCGCGAACGGCGCCGCCGACGAAGCCGCCACCTACATGGCGCGTGCCCAGGCGCTCGGCTTTCCGCGCGAGCGCCTCGTGCCCTGGCTGGCCGAAGTCGAATTCCTGCGCGGCGATTTTCCGCGCGTGTCCGAACTGCTGGCGTCGCTCGGCAATGCCGCGACGCTGCCGATGCTCAAACCTGTCGCGCGTTACTGGTCAACATGAAACCATCACTGCTGCGCCGCGCCGCGGACGCCGATGTCTGCCTGCTGCTCGAAGGCACGTTCCCCTATGTGCGCGGCGGCGTGTCGAGCTGGGTCAACGACATGATCCGCTCGTATCCCGAACTGCGCTTTTCGATCGTGTTCGTCGGCAGCCGCCAGGAGGACTACGAAGGCGCCGCTTATGCGCTGCCGGATAACGTCGTGCATTTCGAGGCGCACTACCTGTACGAAGCGGCGCTCGCCGACAAGGAGGCTTCGCGTGAAATTCCCGGCGATGCGCAAGCGTTTGCACGCTCGGCCGCCTTGCACGACGCGTGGCGCAACGGCGGCTCGAATCCAGCCTCAAGCCCCGGCGCGCTGATGGCCGACATGGTGCAACTGATCGGCGACCACGGCCCGCTCAACGAGGAACAGTTTCTCTCCAGCCGCGCGGCATGGGATTTCATCGTCGACCAGTACCATCGCTATTGCACGGACCCTTCGTTTACCGACTACTTCTGGACCGTGCGCATCATGCACAAACCGCTGTGGCAGCTTGCGCGCGTGGCCGAACAGTTGCCGCCGGCGAAGATGTATCACACGGTGTCGACGGGCTATGCGGGCTTTCTCGGCGCGCTGCTGCACTATCGGAGCGGTCGGCCGCTGCTCGTCTCCGAGCACGGCATCTACACGAAGGAACGCAAGATCGACCTGCTGCAAAGCCAGTGGATCCGCGACAACCGCGGCGCGTTCGAGCGCGACATCTCCAGGATCAGCTATTTCCGCGAACTGTGGGTGCGTTTCTTCGAAGCGCTCGGCAAGCTCGCCTACGACGCCGCCGACGACATCGTCGCGCTCTACGAGACCAATCGCCAGCGGCAGATCGCCGACGGCGCGCAGGCCTCGCGCACGCGCAACATTCCGAACGGCGTGGACGTGGACGCGCTCGCGCCGCTCGTCGCGCAACGCGTGGCGCGTGCGCGCAAGGTGGTCGCGCTGATCGGCCGCGTGGTGCCGATCAAGGACATCAAGACCTTCATTCGCGCGCTCTTCATCGCGTCGCGGACGATGCCCGATATCGAAGGCTGGATCGTCGGCCCGCAAGAAGAAGACCCGGCCTATGCGCTGGAGTGCCGCGCGCTGGTGCAAAGTCTCGGGCTCGCGGCGAACGTGAAGTTCCTCGGCTTTCAGCGCATCGACGAGATCCTGCCGCAAGTGGACGTGATCGCGCTGACCTCGATCAGCGAGGCCTTGCCGCTCGTCGTGCTGGAAGGCTTCGCGGCCGGCGTGCCGGCGATCACGACCGACGTGGGCTCATGCCGCCAGTTGATCGAAGGCTACGGCGACGACGATCGCGCGTTGGGTTCGGCCGGCAGCGTCGTGCCGATCGCGAATCCGGCCGCGTTCGCCCAAGCCGTGCTCGACCTGCTCGGCGACGAACCGCGCTGGCTCGCGGCGCAACAGGCCGGCCTCGCGCGCGTGCGGCGTTTCTATACGAAGAAGCAGATGATCGATCAATACCGTGTGCTGTATGAACGTTTGACGGCCGCGCCCACGCGGGCCGATCGCGCGAGCGGCCAGGCCGCCGCCGCGCGCGGCGGCTGTCCGATGCATCATGGCGCGCCGGACGGCGGCGCACGGCTTCAACCGCAAGAGGTGCGCTGATGGCCGGCATCGGTTTCGAACTCCGCAAGATACTCAAGCACCAGACGCTGTTCGGCGTCGCGCGCGCCTACGCCTATGCGGGGCTGATCAGCTCCGGGCCGCTGATTCTGTCGATCTTCGGCATTCTGATCATCGGCCTGTTGAGCCTCGCGTTCGTGATACCGAAGTACGCGATCGTGCAGTTCCAGGTGTCGGTGACGTATCTGATCGCCTGCAGCCTGATCCTGACCGGGCCGCTGCAACTGTCGTTTACGCGCTTCATTTCCGACCGCCTGTTCGAGAAGCGCGACGACCTGGTGCTGTCCAACTACAACGGCGTCGTGCTGATCTCGACGGCGGCCTCGGGCGTACTCGGCGTGCTCGCGGTGGCGTTCGGCTTTCGCGGCGAGCCGCTCGTCTATCGGCTGCTGATGGTGGCGGGCTTCGTCGTCGTCAGCAATATCTGGATCGCGGTGATCTTTCTGTCGAGCGTCAAACAATATCGGCAGATTCTCTATGTATTCGCGCTCGGCTACGGCTGCACCGTCGCGTTCGCATTGATGCTGAATCGTCATGGATTGCCGGGCCTGCTCGGCGGCTTCGTGGCGGGCCATATCGTGCTGCTCGCGGGCCTCTCGGGGCTGATCTACCGCAACTACCAAAGCGAGCGCTTCATCTCGTTCGAGGTGCTGGAAAAGCGCTTCGCGTATCCGAGCCTCGCGCTCGTCGGGCTGCTGTTCAACCTCGGCGTGTGGATCGACAAGTTCATGTTCTGGTACGCGCCGCAAACGGGCGCGCGCGTGATCGGACCGCTGCATGCATCGGTGATCTACGACCTTCCCGTGTTCATCGCCTACGTGTGCGTGATGCCCGGCATGGCGACCTTCCTCGTGCGGATCGAGGCGGATTTCGTCGAGTATTACGACCGCTTCTACGACGCCGTGCGCAGCGGCGCGACGCTGCGCCACATCAACGACATGCGCGACATGATGGTCGGCAGCGTGCGCGCGGGGCTCTTCGAGATCGTGAAAATTCAGGCTGTCGTGCTGCTGCTGATTCTCGCGTTCGGCCACCTCGTGCTCGAAGCGCTGGGCATTTCCACCTTGTATTTGCCGCTGCTCATCGTGGATGTGATCTCGGCCAGTCTGCAAGTGTTGCTGCTCGGTTTGCTGAACGTGTTCTTCTATCTCGACGGACGCCGCGCCGTGCTCAGGCTCACGGCGGCCTTCGTCGTGCTGAACGGGCTGTTCACCGGCATGACGCTGTGGCTCGGGCCGGACTGGTACGGCTATGGTTTCGCGCTCGCGCTGCTCGTCGTCGTGATGGCCGCGGTGATGATGCTAGACCGCAAATTCGCGTCGCTCGAGTACGAGACTTACATGCTGCGCAACTAGGCGGGAGAATTTCAGATGAGCAATGCGCTGCGCGGGCGTGCTTCGATGCGCGGGTTTTATCGGCGTGTCGTGTGCGCGGCGCGTCTCGTGATCGTCGGTTTGCTGTCGTCGGTCGCGCATGAACGCGCGTCGGCCGACGCGGGCGTCGCGCCGTCCATTGCGCTCTTTTACGGCGCGCAGCCGCCGGTCAGTCGGCTGCGCGAATTCGATGTCGCGGTGATCGAACCGGACAGCGGCTTCGAGCCGCTCAGGCACAAAAGCGCGCGTACCGCGTGGTTCGCCTATGTGAGCGTGGGGGAGGTGACGCCGCAGCGTTCGTATTACGCGGCGATTCCAAAGGCGTGGCTAGTCGGCGACAACGCGGTGTGGGGCGCGACGGTGATCGATCAGGACGCGGCGGACTGGCCCGCGTTCTACGTCGAGCATGTGATCGCGCCGCTGTGGAAGAAGGGCTATCGCGGTTTCTTTCTCGACACGCTCGATTCCTACCAGCTCGTCGCCAAAACGGATGCAACGAGGGCGCGGCAGGAACGCGGTCTGGTCGCGGTCGTTCGCGCGATCAAGGCGCGCTTTCCGCGTGCGCGGCTGATTTTCAATCGCGGCTTCGAGATCCTGCCGCAGGTTCATTCGCTGGTGTCCGCAGTGGCATTCGAATCGCTGTATCGCGGCTGGGACCAGGCGGGGCAGCGCTACACGGAGATCGCGCCGGCCGATCGCGAATGGCTGCTGGGGCAGGCGAAAACGATTCGCGAGCAATACCGGCTGCCGGTACTCGCAATCGACTATTGCGCGCCCGCGGACGACGCCTGCGCGACCCAGACCGCGAGCCGGATCAGCGCGGCGGGCATCGTTCCGTATGTCACGGATGGCGGTCTGCAAACGGTCGGCACGGGGCCGGCTCGCGCGATGAAGCAGTAGCCGTGGCGCAGGCACGCGACGAACGCAGACCCGGCCCGTCGCGGGCCGTAGCGGGTCATGGCGGGCCGAAGCGGCGGCGCGACTCGCACCTTGCCGCGTCGAGCGGCCTTGAATACGGCCTCGAAAGACACAATTCCAAACACGGACCTGAGCGCCTATGAGCGAACCGGCCTTGCCCGCGAGGCGTCCGGTTCACTCACCTGGAGCGTACAATCGTGCGGCCGTACCGGGCGCCACGTCCATTTCTGGCAGAGTCGTCAATGGCGGCTGGCGACGATACACGCTCTGTCGAAACCGCCGCCCACAGGCCCGATTGCCCGATTGTTCCGGGCCGGCAGCGCAGCGGAGAACGAGCCACATGCCCGCTCATATAACGCCCAATCAACTGATTCAACTCATCATCCCAGGCATTACCGCCGTCTTTGCGCTCAGCTTCGCCTGGGCGTGGGTCTACGACAAACGGCTGCGCTATCTGCGCTTTCTGGCCGCTTCCTTTGGTGCTTTCGCACTCGGCTCGGCGGTGCAGATATGTCACTTGCCGGATGAATGGCGAGCGAACGCGCTGCTATCGGCCGCGTTTTACGTGCCCAGTATTCAACTGCTGGCCGAAGGCGTCTTGCGCAGGGCCGGGCTTCGGTTGCGGTTCGCCGCGCATGCGTCGATGTTCACGCTGGTGATGGGCGGCATGTACTACTTCTCCTACGTCGCCTCGAACCTGCTGGTGCGGATCTACATTCTGAATCTCAGCGCCGGGCTGTTGATGGTGTTCACCGCGCTCCGTTTCAGGAAACGCTGCCGTGGCCGCACCATCAATCACATTCTTCTCTGGGTGCTGCTGATTTTCGGCGCAAGTTTTTTCATCAGGACGCCGCTCACCGTCATTCAACCCTTGCCGCATAGCACCGCGCCCTTCGCGCAGAGCATGTTCTGGGTTCTGCTGCAACTGTCGCTCGCATTGATGGGCGCCGTGTTGGGACTCGTGCTGCTGGCCGCGGCGATGTCGGACGTGATCGACCGGCTCGTTCTCGAACGCGATCTCGACTCGCTCACCGAGACCCTGAACCGGCGCGCGTTCGAACGCCTCGCGGGCCGCCGCGTCGCGGACAAGCGAAGCCAGTCGCTCGCGCTGATCGCGTTCGATATCGACAACTTCAAGTCCATCAACGACCGTTACGGCCATGCGGCCGGCGATGCGGTGCTGCGCCAGTTCGGCGCGATCCTGCGCGGCGCGGTGCGCGAGAAAGACGTGGTGGGGCGGATCGGCGGCGAGGAGTTCGTGCTTCTGCTGCCGGGCGCCGACGGCAAGTTCGCGTACCGGATCGCCGAGCGCTTGCGCACCGTGCTGGAGTCGTCGCGCTTCGACGAAATCGACGCAACGCTGCGCGTCACGACGAGTGCCGGCATTGCCCGCTATCGCCCTGGCGAGGCGGTCGCGGCGTTGCTGGCGCGCGCCGATCAATTGCTCTACGCCGCGAAACGTGCCGGACGCAATCGGGTTCTCACCGAGTTGTCGGATCAGACGCTGGACGCGTCGACGCTCGACATGGCCTGAGCGCGCGCGAAGCTGGCAGCGGTGTCCAGCCGGAATTAAAGGTCGGCGCATCCCGGTCGTTAACGAGTCATACGATAACCAACGGACTCTGGCTCGATGCGCAATTTGACAATAAGACATAGCCTCCTCGCGGTGCTGGTGGTTTTTGCAGGGATGATCCTGTTCGGCGGCGTAGTGGGCGTGCTCACGCTCGGCCGGTCCAATGACAACGCCCGGCTTCTGCACGAGATCGCGAGCCAGGAAGTGCTCGTCAACGACGCCTATAAAGACACGACCCGCACCCGCGCGGCGCTCACGCGCGCCTACTCGGCATTGAAGGAGCGCAATGACGAACAGACGCGCGACTCCGCGCTCAAAAGCGCGCAGACCACGCTGGACCGAGCGGATCGCGAAACCAGGGCGTTCCGCGCGGCAGCGCTCTTTCCCGGCCAGGACGAAGCGTTGAAGCAACAGCTTCTCGATTCGTCGACCTCGTTGGCCGCGCTCCTGAACACCGCATTCGACGCGCTGCGGCGCGGCGACACCAACGCCTACGTCGCGATCAACGACAAGGACATCACGGCCTCGGGCGCGGCGTATTCGGCCAACGTCGAGAAGTTTCAGAAGCTCGCCGATGCGCTCTCCACGGAATCCGCCGCCCAGGGCGACCGCGAATACGCGTGGGTCGTCGGCATGGTGGTGACGGGCGTGGCGCTCGCGCTCGCCTTGATCGTGGCGACGCATTTCGCGCTGCGCGGGATCGTGATCCGTCCGTTGCAGCAGGCCTCCGCGCTGCTCGACCGGATAGCGGGTAACGATCTGACCACGTCGATCCCGGAAGGCGGGAAGAACGAGGTCGGCCAGCTATTCAACGCCATGTCGAGGATGCAGTCGGGACTCGCGCGGACCGTCTCGAACGTGCGCGTGAATTGCGAGGCGATCCACGGCGGCGCGCGCGAGATCGCCGCCGGCAACGTCGATCTGTCGAGCCGGACCGAGCAGCAGTCGGCTTCGCTGGAGGAAACCGCGGCAAGCATGGAAGAACTCACCTCGACGGTGAAGCAGAACGCCGACAACGCGCGTCAGGCCAGCACGCTGGCCGCCAACGCGGCCGACGTCGCGCAGCGCGGCGGCGACGTGGTGCAGCGCGCGGTGCAGACGATGACGGCCATCACGGCCAGTTCGCACAAGATCGCCGAGATCACCGGCATGATCAACAGCATCGCGTTTCAGACCAACATCCTCGCGTTGAACGCGGCCGTGGAGTCGGCGCGGGCGGGCGAGCAGGGCCGCGGCTTCGCGGTGGTGGCGGGCGAAGTGCGCACGCTCGCGCAGCGCAGCGCGAACGCCGCCGAGGAAATCAAGGCGCTGATCGCCGCGTCGGTCGACGATATCCGCAGCGGCAACGAACTCGTCGTGCAGGCGGGGCAGACCATGAACGAGATCGTCGGCGCGGTGCAGGGCGTCGCGACGATCATGGCCGAGATCACCTCGGCGACCGTCGAGCAGAGCGCCGGCATCGAGCAGGTGGGGCAGGCGGTCAGCCAGATGGACCAGGTGACCCAGCAGAACGCCGCGCTGGTCGAACAGGCGGCCGCCGCCGCGAGCGCGCTCGAACAGCAGGCGCAGTCGATGACGCATGCCGTGTCCGCATTCCGACTCGCCGCGAACTAGCCACGAATTAACCGCGCGTTAGCCGTGCATTAATCGCGACGCGCGGCCGTGCCGGATCAGGCACGCGCCGCACGATGAGATAAGCTGCGAGCCGGGTCGGTTGTCCGGTGAGTCTTCACCCGCCGGCGCGGGTCGTTCCGATCATTCCAACGATTCCAATCTTTCCAACGGGAGTATGAGCATGAGCGTTAAACGCGCCCTGGGTGTAGCCGCCCTCGTGCTGGGCACCGCTGTCGTGTCCGGCGTCTCGCAGGCCGCGACCTATGCGTATGTATCGAATGCCGACAGCCAGGATATCTCGGTGTTCAGCCTCGACGAATCGAACGGCGCGCTCGCGCCGGTACAGACCGTCGCGGTCGCGGGCACGGTCATGCCCCTCGCGTTGTCGCCCGATCATCTGCGGCTGTACGCGGGGCTGCGTTCCAAGCCGTATCGCGTGGTGAGCTTCGCGGTCAATCCGCTCGACGGCCGGCTGATCGAACTCGCGCGAGCGCCGCTCGCGGACAGCATGGCCTACGTCTCGACGGACGCGACGGGCCGCTACCTGCTGTCGGCCTCCTACGGCGGCAACCTGCTGGCGGTGAACCCGATCGGCCGCGACGGCGTGGCCGGCGACGTGCAGCAGACCGTCAAGACCGGACCGATGGCGCACGCGATCCGCACCACGTCCGACAACCGCTTCGCGTTCGCCTCGGTGCTCGGCGCGGATGCGTGGCTGCGTCTGAAGTTCGACGCCGCCAACGGCCGCCTCGCCGACGACGCCGCGCCCGCCTATTCGCTGCCGCCGAAATCGGGCCCGCGCCACTTCGTGTTTTCGCCGGATCAGCGCTTCACGTATCTGATCGATGAACTCGACGGCAAACTGCACGTGCTCGCGTTCAATCGCGCCGGCGACAACGTCAAGCCGATTCAGACCATCTCGATCCTGCCGCCCGACTTTTCGGGCGACAAGCCGTGGGGCGCCGATATCCACCTGACGCCCGACGGACGCTTTCTGTATGCGTCGGAGCGCACCTCCAGCACGCTGGCGGCCTACAAGGTGGACACGGCCTCGGGCAAGCTGACGCGCATCGGCACGTATCCGACCGAGAAGCAGCCGCGCGGATTCAACATCGATCCGTCGGGCCGTTACCTGCTGGCGGCCGGGCAGTTGTCGACGAGCCTGAGCGCTTACCGCATCGACCGTAAGAGCGGCGCGTTGAGCGCAATCGGTCAGTATCCGGTCGGCAAGGGCGCGAACTGGATCGAGATCGTCCGGTTCGACGGCACGAATGGCAATTGAGTGCTGGCGCGGCGCCCGCGGGCGCCGCGCATGAAGCTGCCAACGTGCGTGCCGTGACACGCGGCACGCACACCGTCTCGCTTCGATTCATTCACGACATCGACGACATCAACGACATCGACGACATCAAGGATCGAGCAGCGCCGCGTTACGGCGCGACGCGAATCACCACCTTGCCGAAGTGCTGGCCCGACTCGAGATGCCGATACGCGGCCGGCGCATCCTCGAAACCGAACACGCGATCCACGACCGGCCTGATTCGATGCGCGTCGACGAGCTTGACGACGTCGTCGAGCATCGAGCGGCTGCCCACCATGATGCCGTGCAGCCGCTTGATGCCGCCGATCACGGCGAGCAGTCCGAGCTCCGGTCCCGCGAAGCCGCTCACGCCGCCGATGATCGACACGAGCCCGCCCATTTTGGTCGCGGCCACCGAGCGCGGCAGCGTGTCGCGGCCGCCCACCTCCACGACGATGTCGGCGCCCACGCCATCGGTCAGCCTCGACACTTCGTCCTGCCATTCGGGCGTGCGCCGGTAGTTGATGGTTTCATTCGCGCCGAGCTTGCGCGCGCGCTCCAGTTTCTCGTCGCTCGACGACGTGATGATCGTGCGCAGCCCCGCCGCGTGCGCCAGTTGCAACGCGCAGATCGACATGCCGCCCGTGCCGAGCAGCACGACCGTCGCGCCGGGTTTGGCGTCGCCGTCCGCGAACAGCGCGTTCCATGCGGTCACGCCGACACACGACAGCGTCGCGGCCTCCTCATAGCCGAGATGCGCCGGGATCGGCGCGAGGCTCGTTTCCCCGGCGACGTGCTCGCGGCCGTTCGATCCAGCGAGGCGGCCTGTTCCTCGGTCCGCCGCGAGAGGTCCAGATCGCCTTGGGCGAGTTCGCCTGCGGCCACCGGGATCGATTCGGCAAAGCTCCTGAGATCATGTCGACATGCTGAAGTCGTGATTCGACGCCGCCATGCGGCTGCCGCATGGCGAGCTTCATTGCGGCGTGCCGGCCTGATAGCAGGCCTGCGTGCCCGTGGTCTGATAGACGAGCCGGTAGCCGCTGGCGGCCGTCGCGTTGGCCTGTTTCGACGCGAGCGTGAGCCAGCCCTTGCGCGTCGGCGGCAGCGGCCGGATCACGAGCGCGGCGAGTTGCGGATCGGCCGCGGCCGCGTCCGCGCCGATGATGCGCCGCACGTGCGAGAGGCTGCCCGCGTACCAGCCGAGGAACGGACGGTAGGCGGGGCCGGCATAGTGGCTGTCGATGATCATCCACGGATCGTGTCCGGGCTGGCCGAGATTCGCGAGCGTATCGGTCGGACCGAGCAGCGCCTGAAAGTCGCCGCCCAGCCGCGAGTCCGGCTGGCCGATGCGGTTCACGTCGTATTTCGCGCGATCGGCGCCGGCCTGCAAATCGCTGAAGCGCTTGCCGGTCCACGTAATCACGTGCGCGAGCTTGTAGTCGTCGGCGAAGGTGCCGCTGCCGACCTTGTCTTTCTGCGTGATGTACAGCAGGTCGCCGGGCAACAGGTATTGCTCCATCGCGCCGATGTTGCCGCGGTTGATGTCGAGCAGCACGCCCGTCAACGGATCGACTCCGCTGGCGGGCGTCGCGCAGGCCTGCGCGCCGATGGCGCCCGACAACTGATTGCTGGCGAGCCCCGCGAAGTTATAGACCCACGACGTGAAATTCGAGCAGTCCGCGCCGTTCCACATCAGCGCTTGCGACGTGATCGGAGCGGGCGTTTGCGACGCCGAGGTCTGAATGGTCTGCGCGCCGTCGGCGCCGCGCTGCGCGGTGCAGGTCATGCTGGCCGAATGCGCGTCGGCCGAACCGCCGCTGGTGCTGCCGGCCGACGAATCGCGATAGTCGATCGACCCGGTGTTCTCGGGCGGCGTCCAGCCCGGAATGTGATGGTGGCAGTAGTTCAGGTTCTGATCGACCCAGTAGTTCTCGATCGCCATCACGAGTTCGCGCCTGAACGTGTCGACGTCGGCGCACGACGCGGGCGGCGCGATCCTGCCGTAGCTCGCGGCGTGCGGGCCCCACGTGCTGGCGGTCGGATAGGTCGACCAGTTGCTGCTCGTCATGCCCGGCGCGAGCGACGCCTGCACGTCGTTCTTGCGGCCCTGGAACAGCCACAGGTTTTCAGCGAGCAAGGCCACGCGGTCGCCGCACGCGGCGGCCGACGCCGTGGCGGTCTGATTCTCCGATGCCTGGGTGGCGTTCAGCATCGCCAACGACGTGATGCCCGAGCGGTTCAGCGGATTCACGCTGAAGTTCGCCGCGCCGGTCGTGACCGGGCAGGCCTCGTCGGCGGGCGCGGCGAGCGTGCCGTCCGCGGCGAGGTTGCCCGCGCCCGCGTGGCAAGCGGCCAGCGTGTCGCCCCTGGCCGACTGCGCGACGATGTTTTGCACGCTGGCCGCGAGCGTCGCGCCGGTGTCGCCGCGGCTTTGCGATTCCGCGCCGAGCGCGAGCGCCATGCGGTTGCCGTCCGTGATCGTGCCGGTCGGCGTGTGCGCGGCGACGAACGCGGGCGGTGTTTGCTGCGGGTCGATGCCGCCGAGAAACGCGGCGACGCGCGCGGCGGCCGCCGTGATATTCGCGGGCGTCAAGCCGCCCGCGGCCTGCGCATCGGCGACCACCGCGCTCGAAAACGCGGACACCAGCATCGCCGAGGGCCGCGCCACATACACCGCGGACAACGTGCCGCCGTCGACCGACGCGCTCGTGCCGGTGGCTTCCTCCAGATACGACCCGCCGCTCGCGCGCAGCAGCAGCGGCCAATGCAGATCGCCGGGCAAGGCGAAGCGGCCGTTTTCATCGCTGACGGTGCGCGCGACCGGGGTCGCGCCGATCTTGCCGTCGCTGTCGATCGCATACGCGCTGACGGTCGCGCCCGCGACCGGGCCGAGATACACGCTGCCGTCCACCATGCGCGGCGACGCGGCGCTGCCGCCGCAAGCGGCGAGCAACACGGACATGAAGGGGAGGCAGGCGAGCAGGGCGGTGGAGACGATCAATCGGCGCATGGGTAATTCCAGGTCGAGGAGGAATGGCATTGACGCGATTAACGGCACCTTACTGTACAACTTGATTGGAAGTTTTACGTAAGCCTCGTCGCCGTGGGCTTGCCACTATGCGCGATGAATCGAGGTCTTGCGTGATGGTGTTTTCGAGCGCTCAAAAGCGAACCGGCCCGCGACATGCGGGCCGGCTGTTTTACGGCATCGGCGTTCGATCAAGCCATCACCACGTTCGCGAGCCGGAACTGATACGGCACCGCCGTCGTGCCGCCGCCGCCGCCCGTCATCACGATGTCGCAGCGCGCGATGCCGAGCAGCGAGAGTTCGGTGTTGATATCGGAGAGCACCGCCGAATTCATCACCGCGCCTTGCTCGATCTGCGACGCCGTGCCGATCCACAGCGTCGGCTTGAATTCGAACACGGCCTTCTGTCCCGGCACGATGCCCGTCTTGTGCGCGAGCAGCCGGTTGTCCTTGAACACGCCGGCGGTGATCGCGCCGCTGCGCAAGTCGTTGCGCAACTGGATCTCGCGCGAGCTCGACGCTGCGCCCGCCACGCCCAGCACATTGCCGGAAGCCGCGCGCGTGACGCTGAACATCTGGCCGTTTTGCGCGGGCCGCTGCGGCATGTAGTTGCCGTCGGCGTCGCTGGCGGTGAGGGTGGTTTGCATCGGAAACACGAACGGATGATTGTCTCCCCGCCCGCAGTTGCTGATCACCTTCCACGCAATCGCGAGTTCGTCGAAATCCGTCGAGACGTTCTTCTGGAAAATCACGACCTGACTGTTGTTGACGTCGTTGGAGAGGTTGATGAAGTTGAGCTGGATGTCCATGACTGACCTTTTCCGAATGGAGTGAGACGGCGCTGGACCATGCGAGGTCCGGCGCCGTCTGGGTATTGCCTGGGTGTTGCCGCGTGTGGGACGCCGCGACCTCGTCAGGCCATGACGACGTGTTCGAGCCGGAACGTGAACGGCAGCGAACGCGGGCCGGGACCGCCGCCCGTCATGACGATGTCGGCGCTGGCAATGCCGAGCAGCGAGAGCTCGGTATTGATGTCGGAGATCACCGCCGAATTGAGCAACGCGCCCTGTTCGATCTGCGACGCCACGCCGATCCACAGCGTCGGCTTGAACTGGAACACGGCTTTTTGCCCCGGCGCGATCGACGTCTTGGTCGCGAGCGGACTGCCGTCCTTGTAGATGGTCGCGTTCGCCGCGCCGTTCGGCAGATCGTTGCGGACCTGCACCTCGGAGCTGTTGCCCGGCTCGGTGCCGAGCGTGAGCACGTCGCCCGAGGTGGAGCGCACGATCTGGAACACCTGGCCGTTGCTCGCGGGCTGCTGCGGCATGTAATTGCCGTAGCTGTCGCTCGCGCTCACGTTCATCGTCATCGGAAACTTGAACGGATGATTGTCGCCCTGGCCGCAGTTGCGGATGACCTTCCACGCGATCGCCAGTTCGTCGAAGTCGGTCGCGACGTTTTTCTGGAAGATCACGATGCTCGAATTGTTAGCGTCATTCGAACGGTTGACGAAGTTAAGCTGAATGTCCACTTGCCTGCTCCTTGAAGTTTGAAATACGGCAATCGGTTTGCCGCGCACCTTCCCACCGGCCGGCCCGGCGGGCCGGCCGTCAAACGAAACCGGAGGGGAGCCCGCCGGGCGGCGGGCGTCGTCGCGTGAAAGGCGCTACACGTGCACGACGTTTTCGAGCGCGAAGCCGAAGGGCTGCGCGTCGGCGCCGCCGCCGCCGCCCGTCATCACGATGTCGGCCGCGGCGATGCCCGCGAGCGGCAGCATGGTGTTGTCGCTCGACAGCACGGCGGAACTCAGCGCGCGGCCTTCCTGCACTTGCGACGCGGCGCCGATCCACAGCACGGGCGTGAAGCGGAACACGGCCTTCTGGGCCGGCGCGACGGCCCATTTGGCGGCGATCAGCTTGCCCGCGCTGAACGCGTTGACGTTGACCGCGCCGCGCGTCATGCGGTTGACCACCTCGATTTCCGCGCCGCCGCCGACGCCGCCCGCCGGCGCCGGCTCGGCGACGAGCCGGGCGCGGCCGGTCGGATGGACGCCGACCATGAATCGTTCGCCATCCTGCGCGGTGGCGCGCGGCGAGTAGTTGCCGTGCTCGTCGCCCAGCGCGATTTCGATCGCGGTCGAGTAGACGAACGGATGGATACAGTCGCGGCCGCAAAAGCGGATCACTTTCCACGCGATCGCCAGCTCGTCGAAATCGGGCACCACGTTGCGCTGGAACAGCACCACTTCGCTGTTGCCGCGATCGTTGGACCGGTTGATGAAGCGCAGTTGGATGTTCATTGCGCTGGCTCCGCGGTGTTGGTTGTGTCCGTGGTGCCGTCCGCGAGGTGCTTTTCGACCCACTGCGTGAGCGCCGGCGACACGCTGCCGGCAACCGACGCGGCATGCAGCGCTTGCGCGCGGCTCTGCGCCTGCAGATCGGTCGCGAAGCGGCCGAAGGCCATCGCGGCGTCGGTGGCATTGCGGCTGCGCGAGAGGTCGTCGAGGTATTGCGCGGCGGCGTCGCTGAGCGCGCCGCTGTGTTGCGCGTGGCCTTGCGCGATGCGCGTCGCGAGGTCGGCGTGAATCGCGGCCAGTTCCTTGATCGCGGCCGCCGCGCCGGTCAGCGCGAAGCGCTCGCGCCGCTCGCGCCAGCCGGCGTCCAATGCCGACTGCGATGCGGCGCTGTACTGCTGGGCGCTTTGCAACGCGGTGCGCGTGAGCGCGCGCCACGCGCCGGGATCGGTGGCGGCGCCCGCGAGTCCAGCGGGATGAGCCGACTGCGCGACGAGCTGGCTGAACAAACGGAAG
This sequence comes from Paraburkholderia sp. DD10, assembly GCF_049177125.1. NCBI lineage: Bacteria > Pseudomonadati > Pseudomonadota > Betaproteobacteria > Burkholderiales > Burkholderiaceae > Paraburkholderia > Paraburkholderia sp. DD10. The sequence goes on from NZ_CP185393.1 coordinate 1,050,174, forward strand.
GCGGCGAGATTGGCGGTTTCCCACTGCGTGATAAAGGTCGAGAGCATGACGGCTCCTGGTTCGGATCGGGTTCGGGTTGAGTTCGGGTTGAGTTCAGAGCGAGTGCGAGCAAGCAAGGACGCTGTTCACTGACGCGCGCCGCCGAGGCGCTCGATCATCTTCATCACCGCGGCCATTTGCGGCGCCTCGCGGGAATAGAAGTTGGGATGGATCGGATCGGGACTCGTGTAGCCCCAGAAATCCCAGCAGCCGAGCGGATTGACCGCCGATTTTTCGGTTTGCGGATAGAGCACGATCAGGCGGTTCGTATCGGCGATTTCGTTGTAGCCGGCGCCGCGCACGAAGCGTTGACCGACCGCGGCGGCGTTTTGCACGCAGCCGTGAAACGCGACGTGCACGCCGCACGCGACGCGTTGGCAATCGGCCGGTACATAGACGTAGGCGAGATCGGCCAATGACGCGCGGCGCTCGGGATCGAACGCGCGCTGGTCGAAGCTTTGCAACTGGCCGCCGGCCTGGGCGGCGGGCGCGTTCAACGGCGCATTCGGCCGTGCGTAAATCCAGCGCAGAATCTCGTGCGCTTGCTCGAAGCCGCAGTTGTTGATGTAAGGGCCTTGATTCGCGCTGCACGGCGAGTCTTCGGGATTGTTCGTGATCAACGCGTGGCCCGCTTCGGGGTGGCGCTGATACTGGATGTTCGGCTTCGGCACCTGAGCCAGTTCATAGAAGCGTTCGGCCTGATCGACCACGCGCGTGGCGACCACCGTGTCCTTCGCGCCGCTGAACAGGTAGAAGCGCTGCTCGCGCAAGTTGGCCGGGTCGTCGATCTGTTTTGCCTTGGCGTAACGCTGCGCGGCGCGCCATGCGCCTTCCGCCGACGGCGCAGCGCCGGCCGGCTGCATGCACAACGTCACGGCCGCCACGGCGGGCGCGATGAAGTCGGACTCGCCGGCGCAATCGAACGCGCCCCCGGCGACGATCCCCGCGCCGACCAGGCGGCTCGACCACGCCACGTCGAATTGCGCGGCCATGAAGGCGCCCGACGACAGCCCGGAGACGGACGTCTGTTGCAGATTCGCGCCGAGCGCGGGCAGCGCGGCGAGGTCCGCGGCGTTCGCGCTCGTGAGCGTCGCGGCCAGCACGAGTGCGCCGAGCCGCAAACGCAGGGCGAGGCGCTGACGCATGCCGCGTTGCCTGAAAGTTCTGAATAACGAATCATCGATGACGGCTGCCGCATTCATACCGTTGCTCCTGTAGGTTCTGGTGTTCGCCGGATGCACGGCGAGCGCATGGGTGTTCGCGTTTCTGTTCGCGTTTCGGCCGGGTAGGGCTTGCGTTGCGTGAATCTCACTACGCTTGCAGAGTACGTGGGCCGCGCATCGGCATGAATGGGGCGGAAGGCCGGTATGCGACATAGAACGGATGGCCCATGAACCGATAGCGCACGCAATGGGCCGCGCTGCTTGCGGTCAGCGCGCGGCCTCGCGTGTGCAGAACGACACCGGTATCGACACGCCGCGGTCCACCGTCGTGACGGCGATGGGGCGGTTCGCCTGCGTGTAGCGCAAACGGTGGATGCCGCGCGGCCCGAAACCGCTGTCGATGTCCGCGGCGAGGTCCGTGCCGTCGGGTAGTCGCGCGAGGCTCCGGCCGCTCATCATCGCGGGGCGGCGCTGCGGGTCGTCCCAGTCGGCGTTGTCCGCCGACGTATAGAAGTTCGGCAGGACGCCGCGGGTGTAGAGACTGTCGAGCGTTTGCGCGAGCCGCTCGGCACACCTCGCGCACAGCGCCGGCTCATGCGCGAGCTGCAACGCCTGGTTGATGCGCGCGGCTTCGGCGTCGCAGGTGAGCGGCGGCGTCGGCTGCTGCGCGTGAGCAAAACTCGCGAAGCCCGCGAGGCAAACCGCGATGGCGGCCGTGACGATGCCGGCTGCGGCACGATGGTTCGAGATCATCGGAAAGACCCCTTTGAATGCGCTAGGAGAGAAACAGCTTGCGTTCGGCCTGGCGGCGGCGCGTGAGTCCGGCAAGCGGCTTGCCGCCCGCCTTGTTCCACACGAGGAATTGATCGGCGGCATGAGCGGGCGAGCCGGCGTTCAGATAGCGCAACAGGGTCGACGAACGCAGCCGTCCCGCGCCGAGGTTGAAGACGAACGACATCAGCGCGTCGAACTGTTGCTGCGTGATGGGCACGCGCACCAGCTTGCACAGTTGCAATTCGGCGCCGCGCAGGTCGCGCCTGAGCAGCGCTTGCGCTTCCGCTTCGCTGAGCGGGCGATCGAAATGCTCGTGCGGCAGGATCAGATGTCCATAGCCGATGGTCGGCTTGCCGACCGCGTCGAGATAGCGCTGAAGGCGCAGGCCCTCGAAGTGTTTGATCAGGTCGATGCCTTGCGCGCCGGTGCGCGTGGGTTGGTCAGTCATGAGGTTTCTCCGGTTCGTCGTGACGTTTGCGCGGTACGAGTCGATGGGTGTACTCGTCGATCACGCGCATGATCGCCTCGGGCGGCGCGAGCGCCGTGAACTGCATTTCGATGTCGATGTGCTGGGTGTCGCGTTGCGCCTGCCGGCCCTCGGCATCCTTGCGCGCCGATGGCGGAGCGAGCGTGACGAAGAAGCGCCCGCGTTGATCGCCGCCGGCCAGTCCGCCCGCGGGCAGCGCTTCGGTGAAGTCGGCGCGCACGGTCAGATGCACGACCATCCTGTCGAGCGCGAGTCCGCGCGGCGTGGCGAGCGCGACGAGCGGCACCGGCATGGTGTGCTCCGCGTCGAGCGCGAGTTCGACGACGCGCGGCGACAGCAAACCGTCCTCGTCCTGATCGAAGAACTGATCGAGCACGGCGGTGTACTGATGCGCGAGCAACTGGTTCGCGGCGGCCGCGGCGTGCTGCATGCCGCGGGTGATTTCGTCGAGCGCGAGGCCGCGCGGTGGGGGTGGGTTGGCGTTGGGCGGCGGTGGGGTGTCGCCGGGTGGGGGAGCGCCGGGCGGCGCGCCGCCGTCGTCGTGCGCGACGGCCGCCTCGCCGTCGACGGCATCGGCCGGAACCGCGTTCGCGGCGTCGTCATGCGAAGGGGGATGGGCCGGCGAACGTTGCGCGCCGCGCCGCCTGAAAAAATTGAACATGGTGTCCGTCCGCCGTCAGTGGCCGTCGCGCTTACTGATGAGCGGGCTGCGGCTGGCCGCCCGCCGCCTGCGTCGCGCCGCCGGCCGCGGTTTCGCCGATCAGCTTGCCGTCGGTCGGCGTCGCGGGCAGCGCCTTCACGTCCTTCGACTTGTCCTCCGTCACGACCGGCTTGGTGGCCGCATCCGTCAGAAAGTCGATGACGCGCATCAGCGCTTCGGGCGGCGGCTGCCGCTTGACCTGCGTGTGGATCGAGTACTTGGCGCGCGTATCGGTGCTGCGGGTCTGCTCGGCCTTGTGCGATACGCGGCCCGACATGCTCACGCTGACCGGTCCCCAGCCGAGCTTGACCTGCAACTCGCCGCCCGCTTCGGTCGACGACGACGACTTCTCCGACTGCGTGATTTCCAGTTCGAAGTCGATCGTGCCTTCCTCGATCGCGATGATCGGATGGACGATCGCGGCCAGCAGCGGAATGCGCATGGTCTTCTGCACCACGCCTTTCGATACGCCGCTTTCGTCGACGAGGGTTTCGTCGTAGTCGAACTGGACGGCCACCGCCTTGCCATCCTGAATGCAAACCTGCATCAGAAAGTCGGCGTAACTTTTTGCCGCCTGGGTTTGCGCGGTAATCATTGCTTTCAATGGGCCTGCGATCATTTGATCCATTGGCAACGCGTTAATGACGGAACCGATGAAATTAGCATCCATACAAACCTCCAGTGGTGAAAACCGGGCAGTGCGAATACACTGCCTTTATTCAAGTTACATAATCTGAAGGCCCATTTGGAGAGGCCGGCCGTCATGGATGTAGACAGGGGTGACGGTCATGGAAAATCGTAAAGAATTAATGTGCCTTTTGCATTAGAACGTTTGTCACGGATCAACGGACCTAGTGCGTCGTTTTGAAAAGAGCGGTAAAAGCGAGCCGAAGAGACGCGAATAACGTGAACCCGAGCGTCTCGCTACCGAGGGGAACCGCGCAAAATGAACGTTCTAATGATCGATAGTCCGCCGTTGTTCGTGGCGGGAGTGGCCGATGTCTTATGGCGGCGCGATAGCACTTGCCAGGTGTGGTCGGCTCAGTGCGCTGACGACATTTACCGCATCCGTGAGGAATTTCCGCCGGGCACGGTCGGCGCGGTGACGCTCGAATGGGACGAGCGGGCGGCGCGCATGGGCTGGCCCAAGCTGCTGCAGGACACGCTCGGCACGGTGCCGTGGCTGTTCGTCGTGCGCACGGTGTACCGCCAGGCGATTGCCGACGCGCTGATGGCGGGCGCCGCGGGCATCGTCGAGCGTCATGCGAGCGCGGACGAGTTCGCCGATGCGCTATGCCGCGTCGCCTCGGGCGCGATTTACGTGCCGCCGAGTTATGGTCTCGCCGCCGGCGTCGCGTCCGGGGAATCGCCTTCGGGCGACCGCGCGTTCGAGCGCCTCACGCCGCGGCAGCGCCAGGTGCTGCGGCTGCTCGCCGAAGGCAAGTCGAACAAGCAGATCTGCCGCGTGCTGAACGTCGCCGAGGGAACCATCAAGAACCACCTGTATGCGCTATTCCGGCAGATCGGCGTGAGCAACCGCACCGAGGCCGCGTTGTGGCTGTCGCGTCATATCACGCCGGAAAGCGCGTACCTGCAAGCGACGGTATGCGCGGTACATGAATAAAAGCCGCGCCCGTTCGCGGCCCGGATGAATGACCGCACGCGTGCGCGCGCGGCGGAAGGGGGACTCGATCGGGCGGCGGCGCGTCGGCTGTAGCGGCACTCTATCGGCGTGAAGCGCGCCGCCCTCGCCGGCGGCGTCGCGCTCAGGCCGGCGCGCCCGGACGCCCCTCGTCCTCGGCCGCAAGCGTTTCGATCGCGTGCCGCAACGGCGCGGGACTCACGCTGACCTCGCCGGCGAACGGCCGGTCCACGGCCAGGACGAAAAAGAACGCGAGCCCGAGCGTGGTCGCCCAGATGGTGACGAGGCCGAAGTGAAAGCGCGTCGCGGGCAACACGTACAGCAGCACGAGCGAGAGCGCGCTCGCGATCAGCATCACACCCCATAGCGTCGCGGGCATCGCGACGTCGAGCGCTTGCAGGCGATGCTCGCGGAGCTTGGTCATTTCATTCACGCGGGCGAGCACTTCGGTGAGCAGCGCCCGTTCGCGGTCGCCCGTCGGCGTGATGCGGTTGGTGGTCGCGAACATGCGGCTGAACGCGGCTTCGGTGGCGGCATCCGCGCGGGCGTGCTGCTGCATTTGCGGCCATTCATCGCGCACGACGTGCTCCATGTAGACGATGAGTTCGCGCCGCGCCGCTCGCGCGTCGGGCTTGCCGAACGACGCGAGATCGCGCGCCAGTTCGGTCGCGCATGCGGCTTCGGCGGCGACCGTGCCGGCTGCCGCGTCGTAGGTGCCCCATACGGTGACGGCGGCGAACGCGACCAGCAGCGAGTTGATGGTGGTGACCGCGGACATCATCGCGACCGTCATGCCGCGCTGCTCGGCGTCGAGCCGGATCGGAAAGCAGCGGCGAAACAGCAGGTAGCCGGCGAGCGCCGCAACGAGCGTGGCGCCGACGACCAGCATGCCCATCACGGCGGCTGGCAGGTTGTAGAGGAAGAGCATGGTTACTCCGTGTCGTTTGAGAATGTCGTGGAGGAGGGGCGGAATGAAGGGCTGAACGGATCGCCGGCGAGCATCGCGCGCGTGAGTTCGGCGAGGCGCCGGCGAGCGGTGTCGGCGGAATCGGGCTTGTCGAACGACTGCTGCAGATCGAGCAGACTGGCGGCGAGTTCGCTCTGCCATTGCGTGCGTTCGCTGGCGGCTTGCGCGCGGCGCGTATGCAGCGCGGCGTCGACATCGGCGGAACGATCGCCGCGCACGAGCGTGTCGAGCGTATCGACGAGGCGTTGCAGCAGCCGATGCACGGCGGTCGCCGAGAAACCGCCGAGCATCGCGAGCGCGGGTTTGCCGAAGCTGTGCATGCCGCCTTGATCGAAGAGCCGCGGCGGCAGCAGCTCGACCAGAATCAGCCCCGCGATCACGCCGAGGATCAGCCGCGCGCCGTAAGACGCGTCGTACTTCGGGTCGTAGGTCGACGCCGCGATATAGCGATGCGCCTGAAACAGCGTGGCGAACGACGCGCCGAGTCCCGCGCAGAACAGCAGGAAGAGCGCGTTCCACAGCAACTGCGTGCCGTGCGAATCGAGAAAGCCGCGCTCGACGTTGTCCGCGGACACCTCGGGCGAGAGTCCGGTTGCGATGACGGCGATCAGAAACGAAATCGCCGCGACCGTCAGCAGGCGGATCAACGGAACCGGACCGAGCCACGCGAGCGGGCGGGCGAGGCGATGCTGTTCATCCAGCAACGTGACGGCTTGCGGCGTGGCGGGCGCGATCAGCGCCGCGAGCTTGCGGTGGATCGACGCGAGCGCGTGTTGTGCCGAGGTGGAGTGACGCGGTGTGGCATTCGCGGTTTCGTTGGACGGTGCCGTGGACGGTGCGGTGGACGATGAAGCGCCCGACAAGACAGCCGGTCGCGTATCGGACGGCATGCCGTCGATCAGCGCGCTCAACAGCGCAATCGTTTCGGGCGCGACCGGCAGGCCGTGGTGCAACGCATAACGCGCCATCGCCTCGCATTCGTCGCGCAGTTGCGCGAGCAGCGCGCCGGGCGACGCGCCATCGTATGATGCGTGACGCTGTGAGGCGCGCGATGCGTCACGAAAGCGAAGACGCTTCGCAAAGCGATAGATGTCCATTCGAATGACCTGTCCGGTGTCGGGTGGCGTCGTGCGCGAGATGCGCTCAACGGCAGCGACCACTTTGCGTGGCTAACGGGTCGCGGACAATCGGGCAGAAGTCATGGACGAAGGCATGACGAAGCGCCCATGAAGGGCGTTGGGCCGACTGCTTATATATAAGAGGAAGCGGGGTGAAGCATGCGTGATGCAGCGTTTCGCGCGACACGTGTGCCGCTTTTCGTGCTGATCGGTCCGTCCTCATAGGGCGCGACTGCCGCGCTGCACAACGAGATCGCGGTCGATTTCGCGAGCGGGTCGGGCGCGCGTGATGTGCTGGCCGGCTTTGATTCGCACGGCAGCGGGCGCGTGAATGTCATGTATGCGGGGCGTGCCTGGGTGCTTGCTCGCGTCGGCCGCTCGGCAGATTTCTGTTGCGGTGTGGCGACAGATGAGGCAAAATCACGGGCTCTTGTAGAGCAGTATCAGGAGTGGTAGTTCAGTCGGTTAGAATACCGGCCTGTCACGCCGGGGGTCGCGGGTTCGAGTCCCGTCCACTCCGCCAGTATCCTCGAAAGGCGAACTCCGGTTCGCCTTTTTTATTGCCCGCTGTTGTAATATCGGGCGTTCTGTTTTTGGCACTCACGCATGCTCGATTTTTTCCGCAATCACAAACGCCTGATGATGTTCATGCTCATCCTCGTCATTGTGCCGGGGTTGGGTTTTGTGGGCATTCAAGGCTTCCGCGGCTTTTTTGACGAAAGTGCAAACGTTGCGAGCGTCAACGGTCACAAGATCACGCGCGCGGAATACGACAGCGCGATGCGTCAGCAACTCGACCGCGCGCGGCAGATGCTCGGCGCGCAGTTCGACATGAAGTCGTTCGATACGCCGGAGCGCCGCAGTCAGATGCTCGACGGCCTGATCGAGCAGCGCGTGCTGGTCGACGAAACGCAGCGCCTGCACCTCACCGCGTCCGACGACGCCGTGCGCCGCGTATTGCTCAACGATCCGGTGATCTCGTCGCTGAAGAAACCCGACGGCACGATCGACGTGGACCGTTACAAGCAGTTGCTCGCCATGCAGGGCATGACGCCCGACCAGTACGACGAACGCGTGCGCTACGACATCTCCACGCAGCAGTTGCCGGCCAGCATCCAGAGCAGCGCCTTCACGTCGAAAACCCTCGCACAGCATCTGACCGAACTCGCCGAACAGCAGCGCGAAGTGCAGGGCATCGCGTTCCATCCGCGCGACTACGCGGCGAAGGTGCAGCCCACCGACGCGCAACTGCAAGCCTATTACGACGCGCATCGCAACGACTTCGCCACGCCGGCCACCGCCACGATCCAGTACCTCGTGATGTCGCCGGCAAATCTCGCGGCCTCGGTGCAGCCGAGCGACGCCGATCTGAAGAAGTACTACGAGGACAACATCGCGCATTACCGCACGGAAGGCCAGGTGCGCGCGAGCCACATCCTGATCGCCGCGCCGAAGGATGCGAGCGCGGCCGACAAGGCTAAGGCGAAACAGAAAGCCGAGGCGTTGCTCGCGCAGATCAAGGCGCACCCGGATCAATTCGCGCAGATCGCACAGCAGGATTCGCAGGATCCGGGTTCGGCCTCGAAGGGCGGCGACCTGGGTTACTTCAGCCGCGGCATGATCGCGGGCGGCCAGGCATTCGACGACGCCGTGTTCGCGCTGAAGAAAGACGAAGTCAGCGGCATCGTGCAGACCGACTTCGGCTATCACATCGTCAAGGCGACGGACGTGAAGCCGGCCGTCACGAAGCCGTTCGACGAAGTGAAAGAACAGATCGCGAAAGAGCTCAAGACGCAGCAGGCGGCCAAGGCGTTCAGCGACGACTCGGAAGGCTTCACGTCGATCGTCTATGAAAAAGCGAAGAGCCTGCAACCGGCCGCGGACAAATACAAGCTGCCATTGCAGACGGCCACCGTCACGCCGCAGCCGAACCCGAAGCTGCCGCCTGACAGTCCGCTGAACAACGCGAAGTTTCTCGCCGCGGTGTTCGCGAACGACGCGGTGACCGCGCGCAACAACACGCAGGCCATCGACGTCGGCGGCAACACGCTGATCGCGGCGCGCGTCACCGACTACAAGGCCGCAGCCGTGCCCGCGCTCGACGCGGTCAAGGACACCGTGCGTCAGAAGGTGATCGCGGCTCAATCGAACGAGGCCGCTCATAAGGACGGCATCGCGAAGCTCGCTGAGTTCGAAAAGTCGAAGGCCACCACGGGCTTCTCGTCGCCGCTGAAGGTTTCGCGCAATGACGCGCAGGGCATGCCGCCGGTCGCATTGAGTGCAATCTACAAGGCGGATGCGCAAAAGTTGCCGGCCTACGTGGGCGTCGATCTCGGCGACGACGGTTATGCGATCTATCGCGTGAACTCGGTCGTCGCGGGCGCACCGATCGATCCGCAACGCCTCGCCGCCGCACAGCAGCAGATCGCGCAAGTCGACGCGCAGTCTGAAGCAGAGGCTTATCTGGAAGCGTTGCGCGCGCGCTCGAAGGTGAAGTTCTACGGTTCGCTGGAGAGCGGCAACGCGCAGGCGAGCAGCGAATGAGCCGGCCGCAACGCGTGAAATAAGAAAAGCCCCGCAAATGCGGGGCTTTCTTTTTGCCGAGCATGAAAGCTCATCAAATGGTTTGCTTCAAACGCCTCGACGCGCGATGCGTTACAGGCAGGCGCTGATCGCGCTGGTGGCATCGCTGCCGGCCGCGCCACTCGCGCGGAAGCCGACCCACGAACCCTTGCCGGAATACGAAGGACGCACCACCGCGGCTGCGCCATTCGGCGGCTGTTGACCGGGGACATAGACGTCGACGGCTTGATCGTTGGCGAGCGTGTCTTGCGACACGACCTGCTGTTGCGAGCCGTCAGCCCATTTCTGCGCGATGCAGGTGGCGACGGCCTTCGGTGCCTGCTGGCTTTGGCCCACTGACTGGACGCCCGCCGGCGGTTGAGCGGCGCAGGCGGAAATTGCCACGGTCAAAGCGATTAACGGTAAGTATTTCACGTTATCTCCTCAGGAATTCGCTCAAAAAACGAGCCGGGTTACATGGAGTTGAAGGTGTCAGATAGACCTTACCGATCCATGTTCCCGAAGTTCTGGAAACAAGTTGTTAGCGGACTGTTCAGTGCGGCGAACTTGTGCGAAGGAGTGGCTTGACGGCGGGCCACACGTTATCGAGTAGCACTGGTTGTGCCTGCACGGTGGGATGCAGTTGATCCGCCTGGAACATCTCGGGCTTGTCGGCGATGCCCGCGAGCATGAACGGCACGAGCGGCACCCGAAGTTGTTTCGATAACTGCCCGTAGAGGCCGTGGAACTTCTGCGTGTAGTCGGGGCCGTAATTGGGCGGCACATACATGCCGACCAGCACGACCTTCGCGTGACCTTGTTGAGCCTGCTCGATGATCGTGCGCAGGTTGTCTTCGGTGGTGGCGAGCGGTACGCCGCGCAAGGCGTCGTTCGCGCCGAGTTCGACGATCACGATGCTCGGCTTCAGGCGCTGCATGAGCGCCGGCAAGCGGGCCCTGCCGCCGCTGGTGGTGTCGCCGCTGATGCTTGCATTGGCGACGCTATAATCGATTCGCTCCTCGCTCAGGCGTTTGCGCATCAACGCGACCCAGCCGGTGTCGCGGGGCAAGCCGTATTCGGCGGAGATGCTGTCGCCGAGCACGACGATCACCGGCCTGGCGGGCTCGGGCGTGTTGGCGCCGTGAGCCGCGAAGGGCAGCGAACACAGGGCGGCGGCCATGACGGCCGAGCCGAATGCCGTAGTCAGCGCTATGGCGCGCACTTTCAACCTACGCTTCACCATGCTAAACAAAACTGATCCAGTCATTGAAGTGCGGGGTTTGTGCAAGAAGGTTAAGGATGCAACAGGCGAACTGACGATTCTCGACAACATCGATCTTGCTATCGATGCCGGCAGCAGTGTGGCGATCGTCGGTGCATCCGGGTCGGGCAAGTCTACGCTGCTCGGCTTGCTCGCAGGATTGGACAGCGCAAGCTCGGGCTCGGTTCGGCTGCTCGGGCGCGAGCTCGCCGAATTGAACGAAGACCAGCGCGCGGCGCTGCGCAGCGGCTCGGTCGGTTTCGTCTTTCAATCGTTTCAATTGATGCCGCATCTGACCGCGCTCGAAAACGTCACGTTGCCGCTCGAACTGCAAGGCGGCATCAGCACGCGCGAGGCCGCGGCGCGTGCGCGCGGCTTGCTGGAGCAGGTCGGGCTCGGGCAGCGCACGGGCCATTATCCGAAGCTGCTCTCGGGCGGCGAACAGCAACGCGTCGCGCTGGCGCGCGCGTTCGTCACGCATCCGGCGATCCTGTTCGCGGACGAGCCCACCGGCAGTCTCGACGCGGCCACCGGCCATGCGGTGATCGACCTGATGTTCGAGATGAACCGCGCGAACGGCGCCACGCTGATTCTCGTCACGCACGACGTCGAACTGGCGCGCCGCTGCGATACCACGGTGACGATCGAGGCGGGGCGGCTCGCCTGACAGGGCGGCGCGTCGTTGAAGATCTAAAACGTTCGATACAGCAAAGCGAGCAAAGCGCAAAAAAAGCGGGCCGCGAAAGCCCGCTTTGTCATTCTGGCTTGCTCGACCGCGGCAACGCGCAAACGAACAAGCCGCACGCATCGGCGGCGCCACGCAAGCGCGCCGCCCGCGCTCATTGCTTCGATGTCACCGCTTCAACGCGGCGCGCGCCCGCGCGATCAACGCCGAGGTCGACGAGTCGTGCTTCTTCTCATCGACGCTTGCCGCGGTCAGATCGGCCTCGACCACCTTGCCGAGAATCTTGCCCAACTCGACGCCCCATTGATCGAACGGATTGATGTTCCAGACCGACGCCTGCACCAGCACCTTATGTTCATACAATGCGATCAACGCGCCGAGCGAACGCGCGGTGAGCGCCTCGACGAGCAGCGTGCTGGTCGGCCGGTTGCCCGGAAACACCAGGTGCGGCGCGAGTTCCGGCTGATCGGCGCCGGCCACTTTTGTCGCTTCCTCGAGCGTGCGGCCGAGCATCAATGCCTCGCTTTGCGCGAAGCAGTTTGCCAGCAGCTTCGGATGATGGCTCGCGAGCGGATGCTCCGGCGTCAGCACCGCGATGAAGTCGATCGGCACGATCGTCGGACCTTGATGCAGCATCTGGAAGAACGCATGCTGGCCGTTCGTGCCGGGCTCGCCCCACGTCACCGCGGAGGTCGGATAGTCGACGGTTGCGCCATCGAGACGCGCCGACTTGCCGTTGCTCTCCATTTCGAGCTGTTGCAGATACGAGGGCAGGTAATGCAGCGCTTCCGAATACGGCGCGACCAGATAGCTTTGCGAGCCGAAGAAGTTGCGATACCAGATGCCGAGCATGCCGAGCAGCACCGGCAGGTTTTTTTCGAGCGGCGCGTCGCGGAAATGCTGGTCCATTTCATTAGCGCCGGCGAGCAGTTCGCCGAACTGTTGCGGGCCGACCGCGATCATGATCGACAAACCCACCGCCGACCACAGCGAATAACGGCCGCCGACCCAGTCCCACATCTCGAACACGTTTTCTTTCGCGATGCCGAACTTGACCACTTCCGCGGGATTGGCCGACACGCCGACGAAGTGCTTCGCCAGCGCATTTTCCGGGCAACCCTTCTGGACGAACCAGTCGCGCAGCGAGCGCGCGTTGGTCATGGTTTCGAGCGTGGTGAACGTCTTGGAGACGATGATCGCGAGCGTTTCCTCGGGATCGATCTTCTGCATCACGTTGTAGAGATCCGCGCCGTCGACGTTCGATACGAAGTGCGTGGTGATGTCGGGCGTGGCCAGATGCTGCAGCGCGTGCACGACCATCTTCGGCCCGAGGTCCGAGCCGCCGATGCCGATGTTCACCACGTAGCGGATCTGCTTGCCGGTATAGCCGGTCCATGCGCCGCTGCGCACCTGGTCGGCGAACGCGGCCATCTTCGCGCGCTCCGCTTGTACCTGCGCGTGGAACGGCGCGTTCGGGTCGCTGGCGCGCAAGGCCGTGTGCAGCGCGGCGCGGCCTTCGGTGGGATTGACGACTTCACCCGCGAACATCGCGTCGCGGCGCTTCTCGACGCCCGCTTCGCGCGCGAGCTGCACGAGTAGGTTCAGGGTTTCGTCGGTGATGCGGTTCTTCGAGAAATCGGCTGCGAGACCGCCGCCCGCGAACGCGAAGCGCTCGGCGCGAGTGGGGGCGGGGTCGTTCTCGGGGGCGAACCAGTCGCGCAGGTGCGCATCGCGAATGCTTTCGTAATGCGTTTGCAGCGAGGACCAGGAGGGGAGCGAGTTCTGCGTCATAGCGTCCGTCTAACGAAGGGGCACGAAGAAAGGCGTGCGCGTGAAGCGCTGCCGAGGATGATGCAACGATGCTGTTAGAGCGATGCCGCGCGGCCGGTTCGCCGCGGCTTGCGCTGAAACTTCGGGCCGGCAGCCTCGCGATGAAGCCGCCCGTTGAAGTTTCGCCGCAACCCGCGAAGGATCCAACCCGCGGCGCAGTCGGTCAGTATAACGGCGTTGCGTGACAGGTGGCAGCGGGGTGGCAGCGGGGCGGCAGCGGTTTGGCCGGGCCGCGCAAGCGACGGGATCCACGTGGTCAGCTCGTAGCCGGATAGAACAGCCGGTTCAGCAAGGTCCGCACCATCGGCGCCAGTTCGCCCGCCGTCAAACCGGCCGGGCCGTGGCCTTGCGCGCTCAGCGTATCGGCGGCGAGGCCGTGCAGATAGACGCCCGCGAGGGCCGCTTCGTAGCGCGGCAGATGCTGCGCGAGCAGCGCGCCGATGATGCCGCCCAGCACGTCGCCGGTGCCGCCCGTCGCCAGCGCCGCGTTGCCGGTGGGATTGATCGTGAGGCGGCCGTCCGGCGCCGCGATCACGGTGCCGCTGCCCTTCAGCACGACAACGCTGGCGAAGCGCGCGGCCAGCGCGCGCGCTGCGGCGAGGCGGTCGCGCTGCACGCCCGGCGCGTCGGTGCCGAGCAGGCGCGCGGCTTCGAGCGGATGCGGCGTGAGGATGCACGGATCGCCTTGCACGCCGCGCGCGGTGAGTTCGGCGGCGAGCGAGGGGTCTTTGGCGAGCAGATTCAGCGCGTCGGCATCGAACAGCTTGGGCACGTCGAGCGGCAGCACGTCGTGCATGACGCGCGTGGCGCGCTCGCCGTGCCCCATGCCGCAACCGACGGCGAGCGCGTCCATCTTGTCGAGCGGCAGCGCGTCGACGGCATGCAGCATCAGTTCGGGATGCGGCGGATCGTAGGGCGGGGCGCCTTCGCCCAGGATGGCGACGTGCACTTTTCCCGCGCCGGTGTAGAGCGCCGCGCGCGCGGCGAGGATCGGCGCGCCGCACATGCCGGTGTCGCCGCCGACCACCGCGAGGCTGCCGAAGCTGCCCTTGTTGGTCGCGAAGTCGCGCGGCGGCAGAAAGGCGGCGAAGAGTTCCGGCGCGTTCAATTGCACGGCCGTGCGGGCGCTGCAATCGACGCCGATCGGCGCCACGGTCACCGCGCCGGCGAGGTCGCGCCCTTGCGCGGTGAAGAGGCCGGGTTTCGCGCCGATGAACGTGATGGTGTGCGTGGCGTGGACCGCGGCGCCGTCGCCATTGCCGACGATCGTGCCGGTGTCGCTGTCGAGGCCGCTCGGCACGTCGAGCGCGAGCACGCCGCCTCTTCTCGGCCTGGCCTTCGCGCGTTGCGAGAGTTGCCGCGCGAGGCTCGCGAACACGCCTTCGAGTTCACGCGTGAGGCCGATGCCGAACATGCCGTCCACAAGCCAGGTGTAGCTGTCGAGCGAGGCGGGCGGCGCCGCGCTGATCGGCACGCCCGCGGCGCGGGCCGTGTCGAGCGCCCAGCGGGCGTCGGCCGGCTTGACCTCGACCGGCATGCACAGATCGACGGCGATGCCGGCCTGGTGCAGCTCGGTCGCGAGAACGAGGGCGTCGCCGCCGTTGTTGCCCGGCCCCGCGACGAGCCAGACCTTCTGCTTCGATTTGCCGATCGACGTGTCGCGGGTGATCTGCTCCTTCAGAAAGCTCGCGGCGGATTTGCCCGCGCGCGACATCAGCGTATGAGGCGGCAGGGACGCCGACGCCTGGGCCTCGGCGATCCGCAGATCGGTCAGCGTGAGGAGAGGAAGCGCCCGGTTGTGCGGACTGGTGAGCGTGGGCGGCGCGAGGTCGGCTTCTGTCATGGCGGAGGCGGGCGGGCACCTGTTGCGAGGTGAGGAGGCTGCGGGAATCACTATGGTAGTGCCTATGGGGTGCCGATGCGTGATGGGGTTGCCTGGCGTTGTGCCGCCTCGTGCACGCTCCCGATGCCCGGTGTCCGATGCCCGATGCCCGGTGTCCGATGCCCGATGCCCGGTGTCCGATGCCCGGTGTCCGATGCGCGACGCCCGATGCCCGCCGCCTCACCGCACCCAGGCGCCCCTCTTTCCGCCGCGCGTGAACACAGCGGCGCCCACCGTCTCCTACTTGAACCGATCCGCGCGCAGCGCGGCGAGGGTGTCGACGGGCAGATCCGGCGTCCCGCCCGTGATCAGGTCGGCGATCAGCTTGCCCGACCCGCACGCGAGGCCCCAGCCGGCGGGGCCGTGGCCGGCGTTCACATAGAGCCGCGGATGCAGCGCGTTGCCGATCACCGGCAAGCCGTCCGGCGACAGCAGCTTGACGCCTTCCCACGGCAAGGCCGCCGAGATGCGGGCGGCGCCCGGAATCCAGTCGTGGGTCGCCTGGCCGAGCAGCGCCAGCGCTTCCTTCGTCACCGCTTCGCCGAGCGGCTTGTCGAGCAGGGCGGGGCTCTGCAAGACCGCGCCGCCCGCGATCCGCAGGCGGTGATTCATGCGGCTGATCACGATCCGCTTGACCGCGTCCACGATCGTCACGTGCGGCGCGCATTCCTCATGCGCGATCGGCGCGACCAGCGTGTGCAGGCGCAGCGGATAGAGCGGCAGCCGCAGCCCCAGGCGTTCGAGCAGCGGCAAGCTGCCATGCCCGGCGGCGACGACGACCGCATCGGCGTTGATCACGTCGACTTCGCGTGAACGCGACGCCACCCCGGGACCCGGCGCCAGTTCCACGCCGGCGCGCTGGCCTTCCAGACGGATCGCCGAGACTTCGCAGCCCAGCATGAATTGCACGCCGCCCTGGGTGTCGAGGACCTGCTTGACGAGCTTCGTGAAAAGCGGGCAGTTCGCCGTGCGCTCATGCTCGAACAGCACGCCGCCGGCGAATTCCGGCTCGGTTCGCACGGAATGCTCGAAGGTCGCGCATTCGGCGGGCGTGAGTTCGTGGTACGGCATTTCGTGCAGGCGCAGCAGACCGAGCGCAGGCCGCAATTGCTCCCACTCCTGCGCCGAACGCACCAGATGAAGCAGGCCGCTCGCCTGCTCGAACTCGAGCCCGAAGCGCGCTTCCATGTCGGCCAGCGTCTCACGCGACATCTCGATCAGCGGGCGCAGCAATCCGTATTGATGGCCGTACGGGTTCGGATCCTGGAGCCTCGCGAGCTGCTTGACGAACTGGCGCGCCGGTCCGTTGAAGCCGGCCTTGTTGACCACGCCGTTCCTGGCGTTCTGACGGCTCGCCATGAAGGTCGGGCCGAACCATACGTCGAGCGGAGTGGGCAGCACGATGCCGCTGTGCCCATAGGTGGCGCCCTGCGCGACGGTGGCGTGGCGCTCCACGACGCAGACCCGATGACCGGCCGCGCGCAGTTGGTAAGCGGTGGCGACGCCTGCTATCCCGCCGCCAATGACGATGACATCCATGTTCTGATTCGAGTTGCCGGCGGGACGCCAAACTGCGCGTGCCGCTCGAGCGTGGCATGCGGCGCGCGGCCCGGCATGACTCACGCCGCTCGCGCCGATCTGATGAAAGGGCGAATGATAGCAGCCAAACGCGCCGACCGGCCACGCCGCCGGCCGCGCCGCCATGCCGTCAGGCCCGCTGGAAGCGCGTTCCCGGGGTATAATCCCGGACTTCCTTTCCGCCTCACGTCGCCTGCACGCGCGACTCATCGGCATCACTCATCGGCATCATTAGCGACGCAACGTCAAGTCCATGGCCCACTTCTCGTGTTTCCCCGGCGCTTCGGCCCTTTCCGATTTCCGTCAAACCCGCCTGCTCGAAACGCTCACGCGCATCGACGCCAACATTACCGGCGTGCGCGGGCAATATCTGCACTTCGTCAACGCGCAAACGCCGCTGTCCGCCGAAGACCACGCGAAGATCGAGGCGCTGATGCACTACGGCGATCCGTTCGAGGAAGGCAAGGAGCGCGGCACGGTCGAAACCTTTCTCGTGGTGCCGCGCTTCGGCACGGTGTCGCCGTGGGCCAGCAAGGCAACGGACATCGCGCATCTGTGCGGTCTCACGCAGGTGCGCCGCATCGAGCGCGGCGTCGAGTACACGGTCACGCTGAAAAGCGGCCTGCTGGGCAAGAAAACGCTCTCCGACGAAGCCCGCGCGGCAGTCGCCGCGGCGCTGCACGACCGCATGACCGAAAGCGTGTCGCCTTCGCGCGACCACGCGCTGCATCTGTTCGACGAACTGCCGGCCAAGCCGTTGCAAACCGTCGACGTGCTGGGCCACGGCCGCGGCGCGCTGGAAGCGGCGAACACGGAACTGGGCCTCGCGCTCGCCGACGACGAAATCGATTACCTGGTGGACGCGTTCACGAGGCTCGGCCGCAACCCGACCGACGTCGAACTGATGATGTTCGCGCAGGCCAACAGCGAGCACTGCCGCCACAAGATTTTCAACGCGGAATGGACGATCGACGGCGAGAAGCAGGACATCTCGCTGTTCAACATGATCCGCAACACCGAGAAGCTCAATCCGCAAGGCACGATCGTCGCGTATTCGGACAACTCGGCGATCATGGCGGGCGGCATGGCCGAACGCTGGTTCCCGCGCACGCCGGCTGAGCTGGGCGAGCACGAGTTGCCGGAGCACTATCGCCGCAACGTCGAACTCACGCACACGCTGATGAAGGTGGAAACGCACAACCACCCGACCGCGATCTCGCCGTTCCCCGGCGCCGCGACGGGCGCGGGCGGCGAAATCCGCGACGAAGGCGCGACCGGCCGCGGCGCGCGTCCGAAGGCGGGCCTCGCGGGCTTTACCGTGTCGAACCTCGAATTGCCGGACGGCGTCGAGGCGTGGGAAAACGCGCGTGACGTCGCCCAGCCGCTCGCGCACCGCAATCCGCACGACAGGTACGAAGCGTATGGCCGTCCCGACCGCATCGCCTCGCCGCTGCAAATCATGATCGACGGGCCGCTCGGCGGCGCCGCGTTCAACAACGAATTCGGCCGGCCGAATCTGGGCGGTTATTTCCGCGCTTACGAACAGAACGTGGCGGGTCTCGTGCGCGGTTATCACAAGCCGATCATGATCGCGGGCGGCATCGGCAATATCTCCGATCAGCACACGCACAAGCACGATCTGCCGGAAGGCTCGTTGCTGATCCAGATCGGCGGGCCGGGCATGCGCATCGGCATGGGCGGCGGCGCGGCCAGTTCGATGGCGACCGGCACCAACACCGCGGAACTCGACTTCGACTCGGTCCAGCGCGGCAATCCGGAGATTGAGCGGCGCGCGCAGGAAGTCATCAATGCGTGCTGGCAGCTCGGCGAGAAGAACCCCATTCTGAGCATTCACGACGTGGGCGCGGGCGGTTTGTCGAACGCGTTTCCGGAAGTCGTGGACGGCGCGGGCAAGGGCGCGGTGTTCAATCTGCGCAATATCCAGTTGGAAGAGAGCGGCTTGTCGCCGCGCGAAATCTGGTCGAACGAAGCCCAGGAGCGCTATGTGCTGGCGATCGCGCCGGCCGATCTGCCGGCCTTCGAGGCGATGTGCGAGCGCGAGCGCTGCCCGTTCGCGGTGGTCGGCACGGCCACGGCCGAGCGTCAGTTGAAGGTGATCGACTCCGAACTCAAGGACGACGCCGCGCATCAGCCGGTCGACATGCCCATGGAAGTGCTGCTCGGCAAGGCGCCGCGCATGCATCGCGACGTCAGGCGCGTCGAGCGGAAACTCGAACCGGTGGACGTGACGGGCATCGCGTTGCCGGAGGTCGCGACGAGCGTGTTGCGTCACCCCACGGTGGCGAGCAAGTCGTTTCTCATCACGATCGGCGACCGCTCGGTGGGCGGCACGACCGCGCGCGATCAGATGGTCGGCCCGTGGCAAGTCCCGGTCGCCGACGTCGCGATCACCACGATGGACTACGCGGGCTTCCGCGGCGAAGCGATGACCATGGCCGAGCGCACGCCGCTCGCCGTGATCGACGCGCCGGCCTCGGGCCGCATGGCGGTGGGCGAGGCGGTGACCAACATCGCGGCGGCGCCGATCGCGTCGCTCGACAAGCTCAAGCTGTCGGCGAACTGGATGGCCGCGTGCGGCGCGCCGGGCGAAGACGCCGCGTTGTACGAGACGGTCAAGGCAATCGGCATGGAACTGTGCCCGGCCTTGGGCATCAGCATTCCGGTGGGCAAGGATTCGCTCTCCATGCGCACCAAGTGGGAAGACCGGGGCGTGGCGAAGGAAGTGGTCGCGCCGGTCTCGCTGATCATCTCGGCGTTCGCGCCGGTCGAGGACGTGCGTCGCCACCTCACGCCGCAACTGCGCCGCGCGAGCGATGCTGGCGATTCCGTGCTGATCGCGATCGATCTCGGCCGCGGCAAGCATCGTCTGGGCGGCAGTATCCTCGCGCAAGTCACGCAGCAGGTTGGCGACACGGTGCCGGACGTCGACGATCCCGAGGACCTGAAGCGCTTTTTCAACGCGATCCAATCGCTCAACAGCGACGGCAAGCTGCTCGCGTATCACGACCGCTCGGACGGCGGCCTGTGGGCGACGGTCTGCGAAATGGCGTTCGCGGGGCATGTCGGCGTGTCGCTGAACGTGGACATGCTGGTGCTCGATCCGCACCACGAATCCGATTACGGCGACGCCAAAGACTGGGCGAAGCAGACGAGCGGCCGCCGTGAAGACCGCACGATCCGCGCGCTCTTCAACGAGGAACTGGGCGCCGTCATTCAGGTGCGCGCGGCCGACCGCGACGCGGTGCTGGTCGCGTTGCGCGAACACGGGCTGTCGGCCTGCTCGCACGTGATCGGCAAGATCAACGAGCGCGACACGATCGAAATCTATCGCGACGCGAAGAAGATTTACGAAGCGCCGCGCACCGAACTGCATCGCACGTGGAGTGAAGTGAGCTGGCGTATTGCGCGTCTGCGCGACAACCCGGCTTGCGCCGATGCCGAATACGACGCGCTTCTGGATGCCGCCGATCCGGGCATTACGCCGGTTCTCACGTTCGATCCGGCTGAAGACGTCGCCGCGCCGTTCCTTGGCAAGGGCGCGCGTCCGCGCGTCGCGATCCTGCGCGAGCAGGGCGTGAACTCGCACCTGGAGACGGCGTATGCATTCGACCGCGCCAGCTTCGACGCGCACGACGTGCACATGAGCGATCTGCTATCGGGCCGCGCGAACCTGGCGGATTTCGCCGGTGCGGTGGCATGCGGCGGCTTCTCATACGGCGACACGCTCGGCGCCGGCGAGGGCTGGGCGAAAGCGATCCGCTTTAACTCGCAACTGGCCGACATGTTCGCCGCATTCTTCGGCCGCGAGGACACCTTCGCGCTGGGCATCTGCAACGGCTGCCAGATGATGAGCAGTCTCGCGTCGATGATTCCGGGCGCCGAAACCTGGCCGAAGTTCACGCGCAACAAGTCGGAGAAATTCGAAGCGCGCTTCTCGCTGGTCGAGGTCGAGGCTTCGCCGTCGATCTTCTTCGCCGGCATGGAAGGCTCGCGCATTCCGGTGGCGATCGCGCATGGCGAAGGCTATGCGGACTTCTCGCAGCAAGGCGATGTGTCGAAGGTGGCGGTGGCGATGCGTTATGTCGATCACCGCGGTCAGGCGACCGAGCAGTATCCGTTCAACCCGAATGGTTCGCCGAACGGCATCACGTCGGTCACCACGCCGGATGGCCGCTTCACGGTGCTGATGCCGCACACCGAGCGCGTGCATCGCGCGGTGCAGATGAGCTGGCATCCCGAAGGCTGGGGCGAGGGCGGCACGGACGCGAGTCCGTGGATGCGCGTATTCCAGAACGCGCGCCGCTGGCTGGGTTAATCATGTAGCGAAGGCCGTCGCCGCTGTGCGCGCGACGGCCTTGCCGGCAGCGCGCACCAGACGGCGTTGATGCCGCGGCGCAGATTGGGGCCGCGCGGGCTTGATCTGTGGTGTTTCTTGCCGCTAATGAGCAAAATTGCCGCCGGTCCGATCCGTACCTGCTCGGGTACATAACGCGACGCACGCACCCTCGCAGGTTCTCTTCGTATCCGTTCGGGTACGAAACGGCTCGATGAATCACCCAATATCTCATTTCGTACCCGATCGGATACGAAGCTGAGCCGACGCGCATTCCCCGTGGCATAATGTTACCGAGCGGGTACGAACATACACAGGAGAGCGGAGTGCGCGCATCCGACGTTTTGATCGGCAGCATGTCGGCGTTAGGCGATCTCGTGCGCGCTTCGCGGCTTGCGCAAGGGCTCACGCGCGATGACGTCGCCAATGCCACCGGCCTGTCCCCCAAGTTCATCACGCATATCGAGGCGGGCAAGCCGACAGCCCAGATAGGCAAGGTGCTGCATCTTCTCGGCGAATTGGGCATCACTCTCCACGCGGAGGTCTCCGTGGACATTCCCCCTGTGTTAGCCACCAAGGCGCTCCATCGCCGACGGACTTCTCATGGCAGCTAGAACGCTCGCGGCATTCGCGAATGGCCAGCGCGTGGGTGTCGTCAGCGACGAAGGCGGAATCTGGTCATTCGCCTACGACAAGGACTGGCTGGGCGACCGAACATGAAAAAGCCCCGATCAGTCACTGACTAACCGGGGCCTGGGCACAATCGAGGAGCGCTGCCGAACGGAAGAACCAACAGCCTTATTCCAGGCTAACGCTGCTCAGTTCTTCACCGTCACCCGACGCGCTTACTGAATCTTCGCGTTCTTACGCAAACCTTCTTCAAACGCCTGCAGCTTTTCCTGCTGGATCTGCTGCACGATCTGCGGACGCACCTGTTCGAGCGGCGGCGGCGTGATGTCGCGCGTGTCGTCGACACGAATGATGTGCCAGCCGAATTGCGTATGCACCGGCGTGTCGGTCGTCTGGCCTTTCTGCAGATGCGTGGCCGCGTCTGCGAATTCAGGCACGTAAGCCTTCGGATCCGACCAGTCGAGGTCGCCGCCGTTCTTGCCCGATCCCGGATCTTTCGAGAATTGTTTTGCGAGGTCTTCGAAGCTCGCGCCGCCCTTGATCTTCGCAATCAGATCCTTCGCCTGCTGCTCGTTCTCCACGAGGATGTGGTGCAGGTGATATTCCTTGCCGCCCGCGTCCTTGATCAGCGTGTTGTAACGCGCGGTGACTTCGGCGTCCGTCGGCGTGTTCTTCTTCACGAAGTCTTCGATCAGCGAGCGCAGCACAACGGTTTGTTGCGCGACGGCGATTTGCGCCTTGATGTCCGGCCGATTCGGCAGGCCGCGGCGCAGCGCTTCCTGCATCAGGATTTCGCGGTTCACCAGCTCTTCGCGCACGGCCATTTGCAGTTGCGGCGTGTCTTGCTGGCCTTGATGAACCAGTTGAGCGATCAGCGCGTCGGCGCGTGCTTTGGGAATCGGTGTGCCGTTCACCACGGCGATGTTCTGTGCGAATGCAGGTGCGGCCGCACATGCGGCCAGCAATACCCAAAGGCGGGTTTTCTTCAAGGTCATCGGAAGTTTTCCTAGCGGGACAACAAAGCGAATTCTTCGGGCGTATAAGCCGTGATTGCAAGGGCATGAATGCCGCGCTGCATGGCATCGGCCAGCGCATCATACACCATGCGATGCCGCGCCACGCGGGCCTTGCCGGCGAATGCGGCAGCCACGATCGTGACGCTGAAATGACCGCCGGCGGAGGCGCCGGCGTGGCCCGCATGCTGCGCGCTGTCGTCGGTAATCTGGATCGAGGCGACCGGCGCGAGCGCGGCGCTGAGGCGTGCTTCGATCAGCGCGGCGCGCTCGGCGGTGGTGGCGTGCATGAAAACATCGCTGGTCATATCACTCTTCCTTCATGTATTTCGCGAGCCACAAACTCTGCCCGACGATGAACACGACGAGGCAGCCAGTCGCGCCGAACAGCTTGAAATTGACCCATTGGTCGGTGGTGTAGTTGTACGCGACGAACAGGTTCACCAGGCCCAGCAGCATGAAAAAGATGGCCCAGACGATGTTCAGCTTGCCCCAGATCGCGTGCGGCAAGCTGATCTGCTTGCCCATCATCGCTTCGATCAGGTTCTTGTTGAACGCGAGTTGCGACACGATCAGCACGACGGAAAACGCCCAGTACAACACGGTCGGCTTCCATTTGATGAAGGTGTCGTTGTGCAGCACGAGCGTCGCGCCGCCGAATACCGTGACGACGCCGAGACTCACCCACAGCATCGGATCGACCTTGCGGTGACGGAAGGCCACCCACGCGATCTGCACCAGCGTGGCGGCGATCGCCACTGCCGTCGCCGTGAAAATGCCCCATACCTTGAAGGCGACGAAGAACAGGATGATCGGGAACAGGTCGAACAGGAATTTCATGTCTGGCCGGGAATTCGGAGAGTGGGTCGGAGAACGAGGGACGCGGTGCGAAGCGCCCGATGGCAAGTGAGGCAGCGGCCCGCGATAGCCACCCGCCACAGCGGCCGGCGGACGGCGTTCATTGCCGTTCATCGTGGGATGGCCGCGCCGGGTCGACCCGATCGACCGGGTCGCGAGACGCGACGCACGCACGAAGCACACGCGAAGGTCTCGCAACCGGCGCCCGTTCGATCACGGACGCCGTCCGGCCATGCGCCAAACTCCGCGCTGCGTTACTTGGATTCGAATTGTAGCGCAGCCGAATTGATGCAGTAGCGCAGACCGGTGGGCGCGGGCCCGTCTTCGAACACGTGGCCCAGATGCGCGCCGCAGTTCTTGCATTGCACTTCGATACGCAGCATGCCGTGCGAGCGGTCGGTTTTCTCGGCGATCACTTCGCCGTCGATCGGCTTGAAGTAGCTGGGCCAGCCGCAGCCGGCGTCGAACTTGGTGTCGGATTCGAACAGCGGCGTGCCGCAACAGACGCAGTCGTAGATGCCGCGCTCCCAGTGGTCGTGATAGCGGCCCGTGAAGGGGCGCTCGGTGGCGGCGTGGCGCGTCACCTGATATTCGATGTCGGAGAGTTGCTTGCGCCACTCGGCGTCGTCTTTCTGCACGGCCGGGGCGTCGGTCTTGAGGTCGTCGGGATTGTTCATGATCGGGTTCCTGTCTCGGGCTTGTTTTGGGTGCGGCTCGCTTCGCGCATCATGACGAGCAACTGACTTCCAGCGAACTCGCCCAGTCGGGCGGCAAACCCGCATACGCTTCATGCTCGGGCTGTTCGTCGAACGGCCGGCGCAGTACCGCTGCAAGGCGCTCCACTTCGGAAAAGTCCTTCTCTTTCGCGCGGCGGATCGCCGTTTCCGCCAGGTGATTGCGAAGTACGAATTTGGGGTTCACACGGTTCATTGCAATGGCGCGCGCCGCGTCGTCGCGTGTTTCCTCGGACAGCCGCGCGCGGTAGTCGTTCGCCCAGACATCGAAGGCCGCGCGGTCGAGGAACAGATCGCGCGCCGGGGCGTCGCCGCTCGCGTCGTGCTTCGACAGGCGCGCCAGATTGCGGAACGTCAGCGTGAAATCCGCGCGGTTCGCGTGCATGAGTTCGAACAGGCGATTGATCAACGTGTCGTCTCCCTCGCGCTCCACTTCGAGGCCGAGCTTGGCGCGCATACGGTGCTCCAGCGCCGGCGCGAAACGTTCCTTGAAACCGGCGAGCACACGCTGCGCGTCTTCGATCGCCTTGTCGCCGCGCACGCTTTCCTCATGCTGGGCGCCCAGCAGCGGCAACAGGCCCTGGGCGAGACAGAACAGATTCCAGTACGCGATCTGCGGCTGCATCCGGTACGCGTAACGGCCTTGCGAATCCGAGTGATTGCAGATGTAGCCGGCATCGAAGCCGTCCATGAAACCGAACGGACCGTAGTCGATCGTGAGGCCGAGGATCGACATGTTGTCGGTATTCATCACGCCGTGGCAGAAGCCCACGGCCTGCCATTCGACCATCAGGTCGGCGCTCGACAGCACCGCTTCATTGAGCAGCGCGAGATACGGATCGTCGGCTTCGCGGCAAAGCGGATAGAAGCGCTCGATCACGTGATCGGCGAGCGCGCGCAGCGCGTCGGTGCGGTCGTTCGAATAGAAATGCTCGAAGTGGCCGAAGCGCACGAAACTCGGCGACACCCGCGTGAGCACCGCCGCGGTTTCGACTTCCTCGCGCCGCACCGGCTGATCGGAGCCGATCACGCACAGCGCGCGCGCGGTCGGAATGCCGAGGTGATGCATCGCTTCCGAGCACAGAAATTCGCGGATCGACGAACGCAGCACCGCGCGGCCGTCGCCCATGCGCGAATACGGCGTGCGGCCCGCGCCCTTGAGTTGCAGCTCGAAGCGTTGGCCGTCGTGTTCGACTTCGCCCAGACCGAGCGCGCGGCCGTCGCCGAGTTGGCCGGCCCACACGCCGAACTGATGACCCGAATACACCGACGCATACGGCAACGCTTCGGCGGGCCACTCGCGCGTGGCGTTGCCGGAGAACAGTTCCGCGAAGCCGGGGTCGTTCTGGAGCCCCGGTTCCAAACCGAGCAGCGCGGCGGTTTCCTCGGAGAATCCGACCACGTAGGGCGCGCTGAGCGGCGCGGCGGGCAGGCGCGTCAGAAACGTGCTGCCGAGCCGCGCGAAGGCGTTTTCAGCGGTGCTGGTGAGCGCGTCGGAAAGGGCCGACAACGGCCCGGATAACCCTGCAATGCTTGGGGAAAACGACATGTTGAGCGCCTCTGGATTAACCGATATTGTAAGTCCGCGCCCGCGGGGCTGCTGGCTGGCGTGCTATCGGGCCGCTATCGGCCGCATGGCTCTTTAACCTGCATGGCGGATTTCGCCAACGGCGCTTGCCGCATGCGCTCCCCGAGCTGCCATCCCATTGAAGCAAACAAGGCGAGGAGACTTCTCTATATGACGACGCCGCTGCCTGGCCAGATGATGGACGTGCCGCTCACCGTATCCTCGTTGCTCGCGCATGCCGCGCGGCATTTCGGCGGCACGGAAATCGTGTCGCGGCGCATCGAGGGCGACCTGCATCGCTACACCTACCGCGATTGCGAAAAGCGCGCGAAGCAACTGGCGCAGGCGTTGATCGCACTCGGCGTCGAGCCCGGCGAACGAGTCGCGACACTCGCCTGGAACGGCTACCGGCATCTGGAAGCGTATTACGGCACGACCGGCTTCGGCGCCGTGTGCCACACGATCAACCCGCGGCTCTTTCCCGATCAGATCGCCTACATCGTCAATCACGCCGACGACGCCTACGTGCTGTTCGACACCACCTTCGCGCCGCTCGTCGACACGCTCGCGCCGCAGTGTCCGAAAGTGCGCGGCTGGATCGCGCTCGCCGACGAAGCGCATCTGCCGGTCATGCAAACGCCCGCGCTCAGCTATGAAACGCTGGTCACCGCGCAGGACGGCAACTTCGAATGGCCGCTTCTCGACGAGCGTCAGGCGTCGTACCTTTGCTATACGTCCGGCACCACCGGCAATCCGAAGGGCGCGCTGTATTCGCATCGCTCGACGGTGCTGCATGCGTTCGGCGCGTCCTTGCCCGATGCGATGAGCCTGTCCGCGCGCGACGCCGTGCTGCCGGTCGTGCCGATGTTCCATGTGAACGCATGGGGCATTCCGCACGCCGCGCCCTTGACCGGCGCGAAGCTCGTGTTTCCCGGCAAGGATCTCGACGGCAAGTCGCTGTATGAATTGATGGAAAGCGAGCGCGTCACCTATTCGGCCGGCGTGCCGACCGTGTGGCTCGGCTTGCTGAACTACATGCGCGAGGCGGGCGTGCGGTTTTCGTCGCTCAATCGCACGGTGATCGGCGGCTCCGCGTGCCCGCCGGCCATGCTGCGCACGTTCGAGGACGACTACGGCGTGCAGGTGATCCATGCATGGGGCATGACCGAAATGTCGCCGCTCGGCACCTTGTCGAAACTGACGTGGGAGCAGAGCCAGCGGCCGCTCGCCGAGCAGCGCAAATTGCTCGAAAAGCAGGGGCACGTGCTTTACGGCGTCGATATGAAGATCGTCGGCGAAGACGGGCAGGAACTGCCGTGGGACGGCGTCGCGTTCGGCGATCTGTACGTGCGCGGGCCGTGGGTGATCGACCGGTATTTCCGCCGCGACGACTCGCCGCTGGTGGACGGCTGGTTTCCGACCGGCGACGTCGCCACCATCGACCGCGATAGCTTCCTGAACATCACGGACCGCTCGAAGGACGTCATCAAGTCCGGCGGCGAGTGGATCAGTTCGATCGATGTCGAGAACGTCGCGATCGCGCATCCGGCGGTGGCGGAGGCGGCCTGCATTGCCTGCGCGCATCCGAAGTGGACTGAGCGGCCGTTGCTCGTGGTGGTCAAGCGGCCGGGCTTCGACGTGACACGCGAGGAACTGATCGCGTTCTACGAGGGCAAGGTCGCGAAGTGGTGGATACCGGACGACGTCGTGTTCGTCGACGAACTGCCGCATACGGCCACCGGCAAATTGCAGAAGCTGAAGCTGCGCGACCTCTTCCGCGACCACGTGCTGCCGTCCGCGCTGGCGGACGAGAAGGATTGTCCGCTCGCCAGGGAAACCCCTTCCAATTGAACGGGCGTGCTTTTCTGTGTACTCTGCGTGCTGACGCCGGGAGACTTGCACACTGGGTTTGACCGCTGGTTCGACAATGAGCGTCGAGCAACGGCTCAGTGAACCGGACGGGCGGCGCCCCATGCGTCGCTCATCGAATGGATCGCATGGAGGCAGGCAGATGGCAGTGGACTACACAACCCGTGACGGCGTGGCCGTCATCACGCTGAACAATCCGCCGGTGAACGGCCTCGGTCTTTCGACGCGAGCCGGCATTGTCGAGGGAATCGAGCGCGCGCAGAACGATCCGGCCATCACGGCGATCGTGCTGACGGGCGCGGGCAAGGCCTTTTCGGGCGGCGCCGACATCACCGAATTCAATACGCCGAAAGCGACCCGGGAGCCGACGCTCGCCACGGTCATCAAGGCCGTCGAGGGCAGCGCGAAGCCGGTGGTCGCGGCGATTCACAGCGTCGCGATGGGCGGCGGCCTGGAACTGGCGCTCGGCGCGCATTACCGCATCGCCGCGCGCGGCGCGCAGATCGCGCTGCCCGAGGTGAAACTCGGCATCCTGCCGGGCGCGGGCGGCACGCAGCGTCTGCCGCGCGCCATCGGCCTGGAGGCCGCGCTCAACATGATCGTCTCCGGCGCAACGGTGATGTCGGAGACACTGGCCGGCTCGGGCCTGTTCGACGAACTCGTTGAAGGCGATCTGGCCGAGGCGGCGTGCGCGTTTGCCCGCAAGGTCGGCGCGAAGGAAGGTCCGCATCCGAAGGTGCGCGAACGCGAGATCACCCATCCGAACGCAGCCGGTTTCATCCAGTTCGCGCGCAATAGCGTCGCGGCGGTGGCCAAGCCCTTCCCGGCGCCGCACAAGTGCATCGACGCGATCGAGGCCGGCGTGCTGAACGGCTTCGACAAGGGCCTCGCGTTCGAGCGTGAATGCTTTGTCGCACTCGTGCAGACGCCGGAAAGCCGCGCGTTGCGGCATGCGTTCTTCGGCGAACGCGCGGCGAGCAAGATTCCCGATGTGCCAGCGGATACGCCGGTGCGTGACATCGAACAGGTGGCCGTGATCGGCGCCGGCACGATGGGCGGCGGCATCGCGATGAACTTCGTCAACGCGGGCTTTCCGGTCACGCTGCTGGAAACGCGGCAGGAAGCGCTCGACCGCGGACTCGCGACGATCCGCAAGAACTACGAAGCCAGCGTCAGCAAGGGCAAGCTCGAACCGGAGGCGCTCGAGGCGCGCATGGCGTTGATCACGCCCACGCTGTCCTACGACGACCTGAAACACGCCGACCTGATTGTCGAAGCCGTGTTCGAGGAACTCGACGTGAAGGAACAGGTGTTCAGTCGGCTCGATGAAGTCGCCAAGGCCGGCGCGATCCTCGCGTCGAATACGTCCACGCTGGACCTCGACAAGATCGCGGCCTTTACGAAGCGTCCGCAAGACGTGGTCGGCATGCACTTCTTCAGCCCGGCCAGCGTGATGAAGCTGCTCGAAGTCGTGCGCGGCAGGCAGACGGCGAAGGACGTGCTCGCCACCGTCATGAAGCTCGCCAAAAAAATCAAAAAGACCGCGGTGGTCTCGGGCGTGTGCGACGGCTTCATCGGCAACCGGATGATCGAGCAGTACATCCGCCAGGCGCTCTTCATGCTCGAGGAAGGCGCGCTGCCCGCACAGGTGGACAAGGCCATCGAGAAGTTCGGCTTCGCGATGGGCCCGTTCCGCATGAGCGACCTGGCCGGCAACGACATCGGCTGGGCGATCCGCAAGCGCCGCTATCAGGAACATCCCGGCATGCATTACTCGCGAATCGCCGATCGTCTGTGCGAGACCGGGCGCTTCGGGCAGAAGACCGGCGGCGGCTGGTACGACTACAAGGCGGGCGAGCGCACCGCGTATCCGTCGAAGGTGGTCGACGAGATGATCGTCGCGTATTCGAAGGAAACCGGCGTCGCGCGCCGCAAGATCGGCGACGAGGAAATCGTCGAGCGCCTCGTGCTCGCGCTCGTGAACGAAGGCGCGAAGATTCTCGATGAAGGCATTGCGTCGAAGGCGTCGGATATCGACATGGTCTATCTGACCGGCTACGGCTTTCCGATCTATCGCGGCGGCCCGATGCTCCATGCGGATACGCTCGGCCTCTACAACGTCGAGCGCGCGATTCGCCGCTATGCGGCGCAGCCGAACGGCGATGCCTGGCAACTGGCACCGGGCATTGCCAGGCTCGCGGCCGAGGGCCGTGGGTTTAATGGCTGAAAAGCGTGGCTGAAAGACGCGGCTGAAACGCGGCCGAACAAGCCGCTTGAGCGAATGAATGAGGTGGGGCGTTTCAGCGTTTCAGCGATGCGCGAGCGCGCCACCCTCGACACCAGAAAGCAGGAGACTTGTATGACTGACGCCGTAATCGTATCGACCGCCCGCACGGGTCTCGCCAAATCATGGCGCGGCGGTTTCAACATGACGCACGGCGCGACGCTCGGCGGCCACGTCACGCGGGCCGCCGTCGAGCGCGCGAAGCTGGACCCGGCGCGCGTCGAGGACGTGATCATGGGCTGCGCGAACCCCGAGGGCGCGACGGGCATGAACATCGCGCGGCAGATCGCCTTGCGCGCGGGCTTGCCGGTCAGCGTGCCGGGCATGACGGTGAACCGTTTCTGCTCGTCCGGTTTGCAAACGATCGCGCTGGCCGCGCAACGCGTGATCGCCGGTGAAGGCGAGGTGTTCGTGGCGGGCGGCGTGGAGTCGATCTCCTGCGTGCAGAACGAGATGAACCAGCACATGCTCACCGACGGCTGGCTCAGCGAGAACAAGCCGGAAATCTACTGGTCGATGTTGCAGACCGCCGAGAACGTCGCGAAGCGCTATTCGATTTCGAAGGAGCGCCAGGACGAGTACGGCGTGCGCTCGCAACAGCGCGCCGCGGCCGCGCTCGAAGCCGGCCGGTTCAACGAGGAGATCGTGCCGTTGACGGTGCTCGCCGGCGTCGCGGACAAGGCAACGGGCCGTCTTTACACGAAGGAAGTGACCGTCAGCGGCGACGAAGGCATTCGTGCCGACACCACGCTCGAAGGCGTCTCGAAGATTCGCACCGCGCTGCCGGGCGGCGTGATCACCGCGGGCAATGCGAGCCAGTTCTCGGATGGCGCGTCGGCTTGCGTCGTGATGAACGCGAAGGTCGCGGAACGCGAGGGCTTGCAGCCGCTCGGCATTTTCCGCGGCTTCGCGGTGGCCGGTTGCGAGCCGGACGAGATGGGCATCGGCCCGGTGTTCGCGGTGCCGAAGCTGCTCCGGCAAGCGGGCTTGAAGGTCGAGGATATCGATCTGTGGGAACTGAACGAAGCGTTCGCGGTGCAAGTGCTGTATTGCGCCGACAAGCTCGGCATTCCGCATGAGCGTCTGAACGTGAACGGCGGCGCGATCGCGGTCGGGCATCCGTATGGCGTGTCGGGCGCGCGGCTGACCGGTCATGCGCTGATCGAAGGCAAGCGGCGCGGTGCGAAGCTCGTTGTCGTGACGATGTGTATCGGCGGCGGGCAGGGCGCGGCGGGTTTGTTCGAAGTGGTTTGATGCGGCGCGCGTGGCGGCAGGCGGACGCCGCGTTGTCGTTGTCCGGCATTCGCCGCTTGCGCGGCTTGCCGGCAATCAGGGCAACGCCATTCCCGTAGTCGGCAGACTCAGCGTTCCTCGATCGACGAAGCGCGTCGTGCCCGTCAAGCCGCCCGCCAGCTTGCCGCGCAGAACGTACGGAAACTGCCCCGACTGCGCGGCCCCGGCGAACGCGAAGGCCTGGCGAACCGCGGCGAAAGCGGGCACCGTGAGCGGCACGTCGACGACGGTTTCGCCGAAGCGCGGCACGGTGCCGATCTGATCGCTGACGCCGCTCGCGAACGGCTTGCCGTTCAGTTCGAGATCGAGCGACACGCCGTTGAAGCTCACCGCGGATTCGTTCGGATTCTGCACCCGCAGCTTGACGTTGAAGCGCATCTCGAAGCCTTGGCCGTCGAGCGGCTCGATGCCGGCGACGTTCACGCGCAACGGGTCGCCGAACAGGCTCGCGCAACCGTTGAGCGTCAGCGTGATGAAAACCGCGAGCATGGCCAGCAGAACAGGACGGCCGCGCAGCAGCGCGCGAAAGAAGGACATGACCGGCACCTCGAAGCAAGCGGGTTAGGCATGCATTGTACCGGGCGGTATTGCTCGCCACGAGGCGTTTCAGGCCGCGCGCCGCAGCCTTGTTTCGACGAGGCTCGCCAGATGCCGCACGGCTTGACGCATCGAACCGTGACGTGGGTTTTCAGCGTGCCAAGGCTCACGAAGAACGCGTCGGTACGCGCATGCGTTGCGCTGATCGACACGACGCCGCGCGGCGGCGTGACATGGCGTTCTCCAACGCCGGACGCTTCGATCATTTCATTCGACTGAGTTCACCGAGCACGTACCTCGATCTGGCCGACGAAGCACTGCGCAGAATAGGGCGCCTCGCGGCGCGGATGGCGACGCATGCGCCGTGATCCGGGCTATATACCCACACGCGACAATGGTGCTCGCGCGTCGGCAACGCCATCGCGGTTATCATTTCTCACTGCCGCGCGCCTGTCGGCGCATGCAAAATTCAAACACTTCGCAGCCCAACGCAGCGAATCGAACAAGGTGATGCCGTGATCCGTCATATCGTGATGTGGAAGCTCAAAGAACACGCAGAGGGCGCCTCGCGCGCTGAAAACGCACTGAAGCTGAAGGAAAAGCTGGAAAGCTGCCGCGACATCGTCCCTGGCATTCTGAAGCTGGAGGTCGGCATCGCGGCGCCGGGCCTCGAATCGAGCTACGACATCGTGCTGGTTTCCGATTTCGCCGACAAAACCGCGCTCGACGCCTATCAGGTCCACCCCACGCACGAAGCGATCAAGGGCTTCGTCGGCGCGGTGCGCGAAGCGCGTCAAGCTGTCGATTACGAAATCTGAACGCGGCGATGTCCGATTCGCCCTCATCCAAAGCGAGCAGCGCGTCCTTGCCCGAGAGCCCGTTCGTCGACCGGCTCGGGGTGCGGTTGTTGTCGGCGGCCGACGGCGTCAGCGAACTCGCGCTGCCGTTGCAGCCGGATCATATGAATACGTGGGACGTCGCGCACGGCGGCGTCACGATGACGCTGGCCGACGTCGCGCTCGCCATGGCCGCGCGCAGCCTGGCCGGCGACGGCGTCGGCGTGGTCACGGTCGAGATGAAGGTCAACTTCATGCAGCCGGGCCGCGGTGAACTGCGTGCCACCGGCCGCGTGCTGCACCGCTCGACCACGATGGCCTATTGCGAAGGCGAGATCCGCGACAGCGAAGGCCACTTCGTCGCCAAGGCGCTCGGCACCTTCAAATACATGCGGCGCCTCGCCGTGGGCCGCGACGTGACGCGGCAGCGTCTGCGCAGCGACCCGTCGGCGAAACCCGGTCCAAGCGACGGCTGACCGGCGGATGCCGGGCGTGCGCGTGCCGGCATCGAGCCCCGCGCTTGCTCGCCGCCGCGCTTGTCCGTCGCGGTCCGTCGCCGGGTCCGTCGCGGGTCCGCCGCAAGTCCGCCGCGGTCCGTCGTCTAGCGTTCCGGGTCCGCGCTTCGGCGGACGCCGTTCGAATCATTCGCCGATCACATCGGCAACTTAGGAGACGATCGTCATGCCACAGATCAACCGTCAATTCGTACTGGCTTCGCGTCCGCAAGGCGCCGTCACGCCCGATAACTTCAAGCTCGTCGAAACGCCGCTCGCTCCGCTCGCCGATGGCGAGATTCGCGTGCGCAATCATTTCCTGTCGCTCGATCCGTACATGCGCGGCCGCATGAACGACAGCAAGTCGTACGCGCCGCCGCAGCCGTTGAACGAAGTGATGATCGGCGGCACGGTGGGCGAGGTGGTGGAATCGAAGAATCCGAAGTTCGCGGTCGGCGACAAGGTCGTCGCGATGTTCGGCTGGCAGGAATACGGCACCTCGAACGGCGAAGGCGTGCAAAAGGTCGACGACACGCATGTGCCGCTGTCCGCGTATCTCGGCCCGGTCGGCATGCCGGGCGTCACCGCGTGGTACGGCCTGAACCGCATCCTCGCGCCGCAAGCGGGGCAGACGGTGGTGGTCAGCGCGGCGAGCGGGGCGGTCGGCAGCGTGGTCGGCCAACTGGCGAAGCTGGCCGGCGCGCGCGCGGTCGGCATCGCGGGCGGCGCGGACAAATGCCGCTATGTGGTCGAGACGCTCGGCTTCGATGCGTGCGTCGACTACAAGGCCGGCAATCTGTATCAGGACCTGAAGGCCGCGACGCCCGGCGGCGTGGATGGCTGCTTCGAGAACGTCGGCGGCGAAGTGCTCGACGCGACGATCGCGCGCATGAACCCGTCCGGCCGCATCGCGCTGTGCGGTTATATCGCGGGCTACGACGGCCAGCCGGTACCGCTCAGGCATCCGTCGCTGATCCTCACGCAGCGGCTGCTGGTGCAAGGCTTCATCGTCACCGAGCATCTGGATGTGTGGCCCGAGGCGCTCAAGCAACTCGGCACGCTGGTCGCGCAGAAGAAGCTGCAATACCGCGAGACCATCGCGCAAGGGCTCGACGCCGCGCCCGAGGCGTTCATCGGTCTGCTGAAGGGCAAGAACTTCGGCAAGCAGTTGGTCAAGCTGATCTGATCGCGGCTCATGGCTCACCGCTCACCGCTTACGCTGCGGATGCAAGCACCGCCGATCACACCAGGAGTCTCATGATGTTCGAATTCGCAGGCAAGGTGGCGGTGATCACCGGCGCGGCAAGCGGTTTCGGCCGCGCGTTCGCGCAGAAGGGCGCGGCGCTCGGCATGAAGCTGGTGCTCGCCGACGTGAACCCCGAAGCACTTCGGCAAACCGTCGATGCACTGCATGCCGCCGGCGCGCAGGCGCTCGGCGTGCCGACCGACGTCTCCAGCGCGGCACAGGTCGAAGCGCTTGCGCAAGCTGCGCTCGACGCCTTCGGCAAGGTCCATCTGCTGTTCAATAACGCCGGGGTCGGCTCCGGCGGTTTTGTGTGGGAAAGCTCGGCGAACGACTGGGCCTGGGTGTTCGGCGTCAACGTGATGGGTGTCGCGCACGGCGTGCGGGTCTTCACGCCGATCATGCTCGCGCAGAACGAGCCCGCGCATATCGTCAACACGGCGTCCGTCGCGGGCTTGCTGTCGCCGCCCGCGATGGGCGCCTACAACGCGTCGAAGCACGCTGTCGTGTCGTTGACGGAGACGCTCTATCACGATCTGCAACTGGTGCAAGGGGCGCAAGGGGTGCAAGGGGTGCAGGCGTCGAACGGTCTGGTCGGCTGTTCGCTGCTGTGCCCGGCCTTCGTGCCGACCGGCATCGCCGATGCCGAACGCGCGCGGCCCGCGGATCTGCGCAACGACAGCCGCCCGACGCGCTCGCAGATCGCCGCCGGCAAGCAACTGCATCGCGCGGTGCAGGCGGGCAAACTGAGCGCGGCCGACGTCGCCGACATCACGTTCGACGCGATCGCCGCGCGGCGTTTCTACATCGTCACGCACCCCGGCATCATGGCGACGGTGAAGCTGCGTCACGAGGACATCGAGCAATTACGCGCTCCCACCGATCCGATGTCGTTGAAGCCGGAAGTGAAGAGCGCGGGCTAGGCGTTCATGGCATCATCGGCGCTCTTTTCAACCCTCGGCGTTCACGCGCCAGTTAACGCACCATGCCGTTGAATCCAACGATCGAGCGGGTGCTCGACATGATCGTGCGCGCGAAGCGCCCGCAACTGCACGAACTGACCGCGCAACAGGCGCGCGCCTCGTATGAGAAAAGCGCGTCGATTCTGGACATCGCGAGCGCGCCGATGTTCTCCGTGGAAGACCTGCACGTGCCGACGCGCGACGGCGCCGCGATTCGCGCGCGTCTCTATCACGCGGACGAGCCGAGCTGGGCCGAGCCCGCGCCGGCGCTGGTGTATTACCACGGCGGCGGCTTCACGATCGGCAGCGTCGATACGCACGACGCGCTGTGCCGGATGTTCGCGCGCGACGGCCGGTGCGCGGTGCTGTCGGTGGATTACCGGCTCGCGCCGGAGCACAAGTTTCCGACCGCCGTCGAGGACGCTTTCGACGCCTTGACGTGGCTGCACGCGCATGCCGCGGAACATGGCGTGGATGCGAAGCGCCTCGCGGTGGGCGGCGATAGCGCGGGCGGCACGCTCGCGACGGTCTGCGCGGTGCTCGCGCGCGACGCCGGCATCGCGCTCGCGCTGCAATTGCTGATCTACCCCGGCGTGACCGGCTATCAGCAAACCGATTCGCACTCGCGGCTCGCCAGCGGCTTTCTGCTGTCGGGCGAGACGATTCAATGGTTCTTCAACCAGTACGTGCGCGACACGAGCGATCGCGACGACTGGCGTTTCGCGCCGCTCGACGGCACGCGCGGCGCGCCCGCTTTCGGCGGCCTCGCGCCGGCCTGGATCGCGACCGCCGAATACGATCCGCTCAGCGATGAAGGCGATGAGTACGCGGAAAAATTGCTGGCGGCGGGCAACCGCGTCACGCTGCGGCGCTACGCGGGCATGATCCACGAGTTCTTCAAGATGGGCGGCTTCGTGCCCGAAGTCGCGCACGCGCATGCGGATGCCGCGGCGGCATTGCGCGGGGCGTTCGGGGACGAGTAATCGCTGCCGCGCCTAGACCGTCTCGTCGGCGCGAATCTCGCGTTCCACGTTGAACGCGAAACTGCGCTCGAAGTCGCCGGGGCGCACGATCCGGTGCGAGCCGTTGTCGTCGCTGCGCTCGGCGACGGCGACGCCGATCACGTCGCCATGCGCGACCACGCGCAACGCGGTGGTGCCGCGCGTGCCGTATTCCGGCGTCTCGATGAACGCCGCCGACAACGCCCGTTCACGTTCGAGCGGAATGCCGGTGGACGGCAATTCGTCGTCGCGGGCAAGGCGCGGATCGCGCATCAGATCGATCAGACGTTCGAGCAGCGGCATCGAGTCGCGGGCGAGCAGCGCGCCCAGTTCGGCGCGCTTGTTGACCAGCTTCGGCCACGGCGTATCGAGCACCGCGTTAGAAATGCCGTGCGTGCCGGGCGCAAGCAAGGTGGGCGCGATGTTCGAGCGGTTGCAATACCAGCCGAGTTCGCGGCGCGTCCAGTCGCCGACCAGCAGGTTGAAGCCGTTGTAAATGTCGCCCGTGCGGGCGACGTGGTGCAGATACTCGAGCGGCGTTGCGTGGGTCGAGTTGACGGAGCCAGGCGGCGAGCCGTTGAGCCAATCGCTAACCAGCGTGCCGCGCGTGGGCGCGTCGGCGCGCATTTCATGCGGCGCGCGGTAATTGGTCAGCGCGGCGAAACGGCCGTCGCGCGACATGCCGAGCCACGTGCCGCCGCCCAGCAGATCGCGGCCGGCCAGCACGCCTGGCGCGTCGCGCCACCAGCCGATCGGCTCAGCCGTGCGGCGAAAGAATTCGTCGCGATTCGCGGCGAGCGTGAGGAGCGGGCCGTCGAGCGCGTCGGGCCGCCAGTCGAAAACGATCAGGCACATCGGGGGACGTCTCCCGGTGGGGCGATGGCGTTGAAGAGGCCAGAAAAAAGCGGCGCCTGACCGCGCCGCTCACTCTCGTTCCTCTGCTTTAAACCTCGGTTGGAAATCCATATGGCAGCGCCAGGAACCGGAGCGCGGGGCCCTGGGCCGCGCCCAGATGCACCGAGCCGCTTGCCAGCGCCGCGAGCTTGATCTCGACCAGCAGATCGACTCCGCCGTCCTGCGCCGACGCCGCATTCACGACCATGCCGCACGGCTGGCCCGGATCGTCCGAGTGAAACAGTTCGGCGCCGGCCTGCACCGTTTCCAGTTCGCCGGCCACGTTGGCGAGCGACGTGCGCCGCTTGATCGTGCCGCGATACTGGCTGCGCGCGACCACTTCCTGGCCGGGATAGCAGCCCTTGCGGAAATTCACCGCGCCGAGCACGTCGAAGTTGACCATTTGCGGCACGAACTGCTCGACCACCGGCTGCGTGATGCGCGGTTCGCCCGCGCGAATGTCGAGCCAGTCCCAGACGGCCGGCGACACGCGCTTGAGCTTGTCGTCGAGCGAGGGCAGGTGCGCCTCGACTTGCGCCTTCGGCCCGACCCACAGATAACGCAGGCGGCCGAGCGCGTCCGGCACGCGGATCAGCGAACCGGCGGCGCCGTCCAC
Organism: Paraburkholderia sp. DD10; assembly: GCF_049177125.1. Taxonomy (NCBI): domain Bacteria; kingdom Pseudomonadati; phylum Pseudomonadota; class Betaproteobacteria; order Burkholderiales; family Burkholderiaceae; genus Paraburkholderia; species Paraburkholderia sp. DD10. The sequence goes on from NZ_CP185393.1 coordinate 1,088,047, forward strand.
CTTGACGTGCACGCCGTCGGGCAGCGCGTCGAAGACGCCGGAGAGCGCGCGGCGCACGTCGCCCGCGAGGCCGATCACCGCCAGTTCGCCGCTTGCGTCCACGAGTTTGGCCTTCGCGCGCAGCACGAACATCGACAGCCGTTTCTGCGCCGCGGCCTGCACGTCTTTCGATACCAGCAGGCGGATCGTGTCGCCGCTGCGCCACGTGAGGAACGACGCCAGCAGACGCCCCTTGGCCGAGCAGTAGCCGGCGAGCCGCGCATTGGCGGCATCGAGATGCTGGGTGTCGTTGGTCAACTGGCCGTGCAGGAAGCTCGCCGCGTCGTCGCCGGTGGCGTCGATCACGCCGAACTGCGTGAGCGGCATGTAGGCGCCGTGCTCGACCACGGCCTCGAATTCATCGGACGCCGGGCGCGGCAGCGTGGGAAGTCCGGCAGACGCGGCCGAAGGGGCCGCGGCGGCGGGAGCCGAAGTCGCGCCTGAAGCAGTCGTGCCTGAAGCGCCTGAAGCAGCATTAGCGAGCGGTGTGTTCATGGATTCCCGGAACAGTCAATTCTGACTTTGGCTAAGGCAAACAAGTATTATATGAGGTCCAACCCAGCCATGTTTCGCATGTCCCTCCTGAAGAAATGTCTCGTCGCCGGCTCGATCGTCGTCGTGCTGGCCGGCGCCGCCGTTGCCGGCGGGTATTACTGGGCCAACCGCCCGCTCGAGTTGACCCCCGCGCAGCTCGACGTCACCGTCAAACCGCACAGCAGCCTGCGCAGCGTCACGTTGCAGCTCAATCGCGGCGGCGTGCCGGTCGAGCCCGAGCTGTTCATCGTCATGACGCGGCTGCTCGGGTTGCAAAGCGCGCTGAAATCGGGCAACTACGAGTTCAAGACGGGTGTGACGCCGTATGAGGTGCTGCAGAAAATCGCGCGCGGCGACGTCAACGAATACGTGGCGACCATTATCGAAGGCTGGACCTTCAAGCGCATGCGCGCCGAGCTGGACGCCAATCCGGCGCTCAGGCACGACACGCTCGGCATGAGCGACGCCGCGCTGATGAACGCGATCAACGCGCCGGAAGCGCCGATCGGCAACGGCGAGGGGCTGTTTTTTCCGGACACGTATCTGTTCGACAAGAACACGAGCGACCTCGACGTGTACCGCCGCGCATACCGGCTGATGCGCTTGCGTCTGGACGAGGCGTGGGTCGCGCGCGCGGCGGACCTGCCGTACAAGACGCCGTACGACGCGCTGACCATGGCCTCGATCATCGAAAAGGAAACCGGCAGGAAGTCCGACCGCCCGATGGTGGCGGCCGTGTTCGCGAACCGGCTGCGCGTGGGCATGCCGCTGCAAACCGATCCGACCGTGATTTACGGCATGGGCGAAAACTACGCCGGCCGCATCAGGAAGAAAGACCTGCAGACTGACACTCCCTACAATACCTACACCCGGATGGGTTTGCCGCCTACGCCCATCTCGTTGCCCGGTGTCGCGTCGCTGCAAGCGGCGATGAACCCGGCGCAAACCACCGCGCTGTACTTCGTGTCGCGCGGCGACGGCAGCAGCATCTTTTCTGACACCCTCGGCGATCACAACAAGGCCGTGGACAAATACATTCGAGGGCAATGATGGCGCGGGGCAAATTCATCACATTCGAGGGCATCGACGGGGCCGGCAAGACCACCCATCTCGGCTGGTTCCGCGAGCGCCTCGAAACGAAGGTCGCGAGCACCGGCCGTTCGGTCGTCATGACGCGCGAGCCGGGCGGCACGCCGCTCGGCGAGCAGATCCGCGAGATTGTGCTGCATCAGAAAATGGACCTCGAAACCGAGGCCTTGCTGATGTTCGCGCTGCGCCGCCAGCATCTGGCCGAGGTCATCGAGCCGGCGCTCGCGCGCGGCGACTGGGTGCTGTCGGACCGTTTCACCGACGCGACTTTCGCCTATCAGGGCGGCGGGCGCGGACTGCCGCGCGACAAGCTGGAAACGCTGGAGCGCTGGGTGCAGGGCGGGTTTCAGCCGGACCTGACGGTGCTGTTCGACCTCGCGCCCGAAGTCGCCAGCGAACGGCGCAGCGCGGTACGCGACCCGGACCGCTTCGAGAGCGAGTCGGTGGCGTTTTTCAACCGCACGCGCGCCGAGTATTTGCGCCGCGCGGAAGAAGCGCCGTACCGGTTCGCTATCATCGACTCGTCGCAAAGCATCACGCGAATTCAGAAGCAACTCGAAGAATTGATTGCAAGCCTTTGATTTTTAAAAAATATAAGCCGCCATTATAGCGACCTACGAAGTTCTTGTGACCTCTCGTGAAACGCCGTCAACTGATTGAATTCAAAGAGAAACGATGATTTATCCGTGGCAAGCCGATGACTGGAACCGCCTGCAGCAGTTGCGCGGCCACTGGCCGCATGCGTTGCTGCTTCATGGGCAGGCCGGCATCGGCAAACTGCGTTTTGCGCAGCATCTCGCGCAGGGCTTGCTATGCGAGGCGCAGCAGGCCAACGGCGAGCCGTGCGGCGCGTGCGTCGCCTGCAACTGGTTCGCGCAAGGCAATCATCCCGACTACCGGATCGTCGTGCCCGAGGCGCTGGCCGCTGAAGCCGGCGCCGGCAACGCCGCCGAGGAAAAAGCCGACAAGGCCGACGCCGACGAGGGCAAGAAGACTCGCGCGCCCAGCAAGGAAATCAAGATCGAGCAGGTTCGCGGTCTGCTGGACTTCGTCGGCGTCGGCTCGCATCGCGGCGGCGCGCGCGTGGTCGTGCTGTATCCGGCCGAGGCGCTGAATATCGCGGCGGCCAACGCGCTCCTGAAAACGCTCGAGGAGCCGCCCGCGGGCGTCGTGTTCCTGATGGTGTCGGCGCGCGTCGACCGGCTGCTGCCCACCATCATCAGCCGGTGCCGCCAATGGCCGATGAGCCTGCCGGCGCAGCAAGCGGCAACGCAGTGGCTGGCCGCGCAAGGCGTCGCCGAGGCGCCCGCGCTGCTGGCGGAAGCCGGCGGCGCGCCGCTCACGGCGCTGGCGCTCGCGAGCGACGAGAACCGCGCGCTGCGCGACTGGACCCTGAAGCAATTGGCCGCCGGTTCGGAGTGCGACGCCTTCGCCTGCGGCGAGGCGTTGCAGAAGCTGCCGGTGCCGCTGGTGCTCGGCTGGCTGCAACGCTGGATGTACGATTTGCTGGCGCAGCGCACCGCCGGCGCGCCGCGTTATTTTCCGCAAGCCTCGGCGGCGCTGACGCGCTGCGCATCGCAGGCCGACGCTGGAGCGTTCGCGCGCTTCATGCGCACGGTGACGCGCCAGCGCGCCGTCGAGAACCATCCGTTGAATGCGCGGCTGGTGTTCGAGGAACTGTTCCTCGGTTATCGCGAGTTGTTCGCTTAGGTTGGTCACTTAGGTTGGTTACTTAGGTTGCTCACTTAGCTTGGTCACTGCGGCGCCCTTTGGCCGGCAGCTCGCACGGCGTTTCCACGCTGTTTCCAATTCGATCTCACTCAAAACACCATGAGCCTTGTCTACCGCGATGCGACGCTCGACGATCTGCCCGCGATCGTTGCCATTTACAACTCGACCGTGCCGTCGCGGCAAGTCACCGCCGACCTCGAACCGGTCAGCGTGGCAAGCCGGCATGCGTGGTTCCACGCGCACGGTCCGCAAAAGCGTCCGCTGTGGGTCGTCGACGATCCGCGGCAGCCGGGCCGCGTGATCGGGTGGCTGAGCTTTTCGGACTTTTATGGCCGTCCGGCTTACCAGCGCACGGCCGAGGTCAGCATCTATCTGGACGAGTGCGCGCGCGGCAAGGGCATCGGCAAGCAACTGCTGGCGGCCTCGCTCGCGGTGGCGCCGGCGCTCGGCATCGATACGGTGCTGGGTTTTATCTTCGGCCACAATGAAGCGAGCCTGCGCCTGTTTCGCGGCTTCGGTTTCGACACCTGGGGCTCGCTGCCGCGCGTCGCGGTGCTCGACGGCGTGGAGCGCGATCTGGTGATTCTCGGCAAGCGCCTCGACACCGGGTTTGCCACCTGATTTGCCGCCTGATTTGCCACCTGATTTGCCACCTGATTCGCGCCGCCGCATTTTGATCATTAGCTAGCAGGACATCATCCTCATGTTTGTCGACTCGCACTGCCATATCAACTTCGAAGGACTCGCCGACCGCCTGCCGCAGGTGCTCGACAACATGCGCAGCCATTCGGTCACGCATGCGCTGTGCGTGTCGGTCGATCTGGAAACGCTGCCGTCCGTGCTGGACATCGCCAGCCGGTATGAGAACGTCTACGCGTCGGTCGGCGTGCATCCCGATCACGAGGACATGCGCGAGCCGAGCCTCGCCGAACTGGTCGAGCTGGCCGACCATCCGAAGGTGGTGGCGATCGGCGAGACCGGCCTCGACTACTACCGTCTGGAAGGCCGCACCATCGCCGACATGGAATGGCAGCGCGAGCGTTTTCGCACGCATATCCGCGCGGCGCATGCCACGCAAAAGCCGCTGATCATCCACACGCGTTCGTCGGCGGAAGACACGCTGCGCATCATGGCCGAGGAGCGCGCGGGCGAGCCGGGCGGCGTGATGCATTGCTTCACCGAACCGTGGGCGGTCGCGGAGCAGGCGCTGGCGCAGAATTTTTATATCTCGCTGTCGGGCATCGTCACGTTCAAGAGCGCGACCGACGTGCAGGACGTCGCGCGCCGCGTGCCGCTCGAGCGCTTGCTGATCGAAACCGATTCGCCGTACCTCGCGCCGGTGCCGTATCGCGGCAAGCCGAATGAACCTGCGTACGTCAGTTATGTCGGACGCTTCATCGCGCAACAGCGCGAGATGCCGGATGCCGCGCTTGCCGCCGCGACCACGCAGAATTTCTTCCGGCTCTTCAAGATCCCGGCGCCTGCCGGGGTTTGAGTCTAAAAATGATAAATATCAAGTGGATAGGAAAGTTTCCTAAAGCAAAATATGAGAACTAATCCGATGTCGAACGCAGCGTTTCCCCTGATTCCAGTCACGCAAACCGTTCCCGCCTTGGCGCGGCGCGGTGCGGCCCGCATGGCGCTCGCGGCCACGCTGGCCTGCGCGGCGTTCACTGCGCTCTTTGCCGCGCCGGTTCAGGCCGCGCCGATCGACTCGCTGATCAAGTCGGTCAAATTCGACGACGTCGACGGCGTGAACAAGCTGCTCGCCAAGGGCATGGACCCGAACAGCGTCGACAACCAGGGCTATCCGCTGCTGGTATTGGCCGCGCGCGAGAAGTCGGACAAGGTGGGCGCCGCCTTGCTCGCGAATCCTAAAACCGATGTCGAGATCCAGGACAAGGCCGGCGAAAACGCGATGATGATGGCCGCGCTGAACGGCGACATCGAGTTCGTCAAACAGTTGATCGCGAAGGATGCCGAAGTCAACAAGAAGGGCTGGGCGCCGCTGCACTACGCAGCCGCGAACGGCCACGACGACGTCGTCAAGCTGCTGCTCGACCACTCGGCCTATGTCGACGCCGGTTCGCCCAACGGCACGACGCCGCTGATGATGGCCGCGCGCGGCGGCCATGTGTCGACGGTGAAACTGCTGCTCGACAATGGCGCGGACCTCACGGTGAAGAACCAGATCGGCCTGACCGCGCTCGATTTTGCGAAGACCTATAAAGAGCCGGACGTCGTCGAAGGACTGACGGCGCGCCTGCAGCAAATGCAACAGAAGTGAAGGGCGCGGCGAGGCGGTGTCCGCGCCGCCGCGGTCCGGCGCGCCGGATTGCATGCCGGCAAGCCGCGAACACCGCGCACGTAAAAGCGCCTGAAGCTAGCCGCTGTTGCCTGCTGCCGCTTCGCAAAACAGTGCAGAATGACGACTTTGGCGCGCCGCGTGGCGCGCCCTCGGGACGCGGCAGCAGACCGCGTGATAAACGACTGGAAAGGAACACCATGCTGCGGGCTTTGATTTTCGCCAGCGCGCTTGCCGCACCGCTATCGGCATTCGCGTTTACGGGAGGCGACCTCAACAAGCTGTGCACCAAGACGGACGTGGCGTCGCGTAGCGCGTGCGCCGCTTATATCGAAGGCGCCGCCGACGGCATCTTCAATACCATCGACGCGATCGGCGGCACCACCGGGCCGCGCGTCGGCCAGTACTTCTGCCTGCCGCAAGACGCGCGCTCGGCGCAACTGACCGACGCGGTGCGCAAGTACATCGCGGAAAATCCAATCGTCGCGGGCTACAACGCCAGCACGGCGATCTCGTTGGGACTCGGCAAGGCGTTTCCTTGCAAGAGCGGAAGCTGATCCAAACGACGGCTGACGCCTCCCACGCCGGGGTTAACGGGCCGCCAGGCGCGGCCCGGGCAATCGAAACATAGACGGCGCGCCGCGTTTATTTCAGGCGTGTCAGTATCATCAGCGGGACGGGGCTTTCGGGCTCGCGCCCGCGTCGCGGGCGCCTTGCCGCCTCTTTCGCCGTGCGCGGCGAGCCGCACGCGCCGCGTTCTCGCGTCGCGGTTCGGCGATTCCGTGGTCCGATATCCAAGTCAGGAGGAACATGCGCTACCTGCCTACTCTCGACGAACTCAGCCGTATCGCCGAAGCGCCGCTGCATACGTGGCTCGGCGCGTTGATCGTCTCGGGCGTCGCGGTGCTGCTGGGCATCGGCATTCATCGGGTCGGCGCGCGCATCGTGACGCGCATCGCGCGGCCTTATCCGCTCACCAGCGTGGTGCTGCGCTACATCGACAAGCCGTCGCTGTTCGTCCTCGTGATCCTCGCGCTGGAGGCGGTGTGGTGGGAAGCGCCCGATACGCTGCGCTTCATCGCACCGTTGCGCGACGCCGCCGCGATGGCGCTGATCGGCGCGCTCACGTGGCTGTCCGTGCGCTCGGCGGCGGCCATCGGCGAGGCGATCATTCAGGCGCATCCGCTCGACACCGCCGACAATCTGCACGCGCGCCGCATCCATACGCAGGCGAGGGTGCTGGCGCGCACGGTGATGCTGGTGATCGTGATCGTCGGGGTGGGCGGTGCGCTGATGACGTTTCCGAATGTCCGGCAGATCGGCGCGAGCCTGCTGGCGTCGGCGGGCGTGGCCGGTCTGGTCGCCGGTATTGCCGCCCGGCCGGTGCTCGGCAATCTGATCGCCGGTTTGCAGATTGCGTTGTCGCAGCCGATTCGTCTGGACGACGTCGTCGTGATCGAGGGCGAGTGGGGGCGCATCGAGGAAATCACCGGTACGTATGTGTCGGTGCGTCTGTGGGATCAGCGGCGGTTGATCGTGCCGCTGCAATGGTTCATCGAAAATCCGTTTTCGAACTGGACGCGCAGCAGTTCGCAGATCATCGGCACCGTGTTTCTTTACGTCGATTACCGGATGCCGCTCGCGCCGCTGCGCGAGGAACTCGCGCGCATCGTCGAGAGCGCGCCCGAGTGGGACCGCCGCGTGCAGGTGCTGCAAGTCACCGACGGCACGGAGCGCTCGATGCAATTGCGCGCGCTCGTCAGCTCGCTCGATTCCGGCCTGAACTGGGACCTGCGCTGCCGGGTTCGCGAGGGGCTCCTCGACTTCATTCAGAAGCACTATCCGCAGTACCTGCCGCGCGCGCGTGCCGAAGTGTCGGCGGAACTCGAAAACGGCAAGGGCGAGCCGCTCGACTGGGTGCCGCGCGGTGCGCGCACGCCGGCCGGCAGCACCGCCGCGCACACCGAAGCCGATCCGGTCGCAAGCCGTGGCAGCCGTCCGGCGGTGCCCGAGCCGTCGCGCAAGGTGAAGGAGAACGCCTAGCGCGGCCGGGCGGCGCGTGCGTGAAACTGCGTGCAACCGATCGGGCACCACGTGGTCGAACCGCCCACTGATTGACGAACCTGACGCGGCATGGCGCGCCTCGCTTCACTCGCTTATCTTCCTGCCGTCGAAGCGAGGCCGCGCTCAAAGCCGTGCGAACCAAGGAGGATAACCAACATGGGCCGACTGATCGTCGTGTCGAATCGCGTCGCAACGCCGACGGAAACCAAGGGGTCGGCGGGCGGCCTCGCGGTCGGCGTATTCGGCGCGCTGAAGGACGCGGGAGGCGTGTGGTTCGGCTGGAGCGGTGACGTGGTCAGCGAAACCGTCGCCAACGCCGGTCCGACGCTCGAACAGGACGGCGCGGTGACGTTCGCGACCGTCGGCCTCACGCGCAAGGACTACGACCAGTACTACCGCGGCTTTTCGAACGCGACGTTGTGGCCGGTGTTCCACTACCGCAACGACCTCGCGCGCTACGAGCGCGAGGAATACGCGGGCTACCGGCGCGTCAACGCATGGCTTGCGCACAAGCTGATCAAGCTGCTCGAACCGGACGACGTCATCTGGGTTCACGACTATCATCTGATCCCGTTCGCCGAAGCGTTGCGTTCCGAAGGCATCACGAACCGCATCGGTTTCTTCCTGCACATTCCGTTTCCCGCGCCGCAGATCCTGCTCAACATTCCGCCGCACGAAGAACTGGTGAAGTCGCTGTCGTGCTACGACCTGCTCGGCTTTCAGACCGCGACCGATGAACTCGCCTTTCACGATTACGTGACGCGTCATGCGCGCGGCACCGTCAGCGCGGACGGCCTCGTCGAAGCATTCGGCCGCAAGCTGCGCACGGGCGTCTACCGGATCGGCGTGTTTCCCGACGAAATCGCCGAACAGGCCAAGCGCTACGAAAGCCGCCAGCACGTGCTCGATTTGAAGCAGAGTCTGGAGGGCCGCAAGCTGATCATGAGCGTGGACCGGCTCGATTATTCGAAGGGACTGGTCGAGCGGTTCCGCGCGTTCGAGCATCTGCTGGAGCGCTCGCCCGAGTGGCGCGGCAACGTCACGCTGGTGCAGATCGCGCCGCCCACGCGCTCGGACGTCGCTACTTATCAGAAGATCCGCCAGGACCTGGAGTACGAGGCAGGGCGCATCAACGGGCGCTATTCGGGCCTCGACTACACGCCGATCCGCTATCTGAACCAGCAGTACGACCGCTGGAAACTGATGTCGCTGTTTCGCGAGTCGCAGATCGGCTTCGTCACGCCCTTGCATGACGGCATGAACCTCGTCGCCAAGGAGTATGTGGCCGCGCAGAATCCCGACGACCCTGGCGTGCTGGTGCTGTCGATTTTCGCGGGCGCGGCGGCCGAGTTGAGCGGCGCGCTGCTCGTCAATCCGCACGATGCGATCGGCATGTGCGAAGCCTTGCAACGCGCGCTGCAAATGCCGCTCGATGCACGTCAGCGGCGTCACGAGATCAACATGGCGGCGCTGCGCAAGAACGATCTCGGCGTGTGGCGCGATACGTTCCTGCGCGATTTACGCAGTGTGCCGGTGCAGACGCCGGGCAAGGGCGGCGGGCATGGATGATGACGCATGGATACGGGGTGCGTGTCGCGGGCACGTCGCGGCTCGCGTTTGACCGAAGGCGGCGCGTATGCTGACGACCCTGGCCATCGCCGGTTACCGGTCGCTGCGCGAATTGATCGTGCCGCTCGGCCGGCTGAATGTGATCACGGGCGCGAACGGCAGCGGCAAGTCGAGCGTATATCGCTCGCTGCGTCTGCTCGCCGAGACCGCGCGCGGCGGAGTGATCACGTCGCTCGCGCGTGAGGGCGGTTTGCAGTCCACCTTGTGGGCTGGGCCCGAGCGTTTTTCGCGTGCGGTGCTGGATGGGGAATTTGCGGTTGAAGGGACGCGCCGCAAAGAGCCGGTGAGTCTGCGGCTCGGCTTTTCCGGCGACAGTTTCGGTTATGCGATCGACCTGGGGCTGCCGCAGCCCGGAAACAGCCGCTTCCAGCTCGACCCGATCATCAAACGCGAATGCATCTGGAGCGGTCCGGTGCTGCGCCCGGCCGCAATGCTGGTCGATCGGCGCGGCCCCGCGATCCACACGCGCGACGGTCGCGACTGGCAAGCCGTTCCGCAACCCGTCGCCAGCTTCGACAGCATGATGACGGAGTTCTCCGACCCGCGCACCGCGCCGGAGATGATCACGGTTCGCGAACAGATCCGCTCGTGGCGCTTCTACGACCACTTCCGCACCGACGCCGAAGCCGCCGCGCGTCTGCCGCAAATCGGCACGCATACGCCGGTGCTTTCCAACGACGGCGCCGACCTCGCCGCCGCGTTGCAAACCATCCGTGAAATCGGCGACCCGGTCGCGCTCGATGCGGCAATCGACGACGCCTTTCCCGGCTCGCGCCTCGACATCGCGACGCAGGACGGCCGCTTCGAAGTGACGATGCAGCAACACGGCCTGCTGCGACCGTTAAAGGGCGCGGAGCTATCGGACGGCACCTTGCGCTATCTGCTGCTGGTGGCCGCGTTATTGACGCCGCGTCCGCCGGCGCTGCTGGTGCTGAACGAACCGGAGACGAGCTTGCATCCGGATCTGCTGCCGGCGCTCGCGCGTCTGATCGCGCGTGCTTCAACGCATTCGCAGGTGCTGGTGGTGTCGCACGCGGCGCGGCTGATCGCGGCGCTCGAGCGCGAGAACGACAGCCGCTCGATCGTGCTGGAGAAGCACTTCGGCGCGACGCGTATCGCGGACGCGGACGATCGCGACTTACCGGCGTGGAAATGGCCGACTCGTTAGCAGCGTCGCGATTCGGTGCCTGGGCGGATGTAAGCTGAATGTAACAGCACCGAGGAAATGCAAGACCAGGGGCTTTTTGTTGCGCCTTGATGAATAATGCTTCGATGCCGGTGATGCACGCGCTCGCGCGGCGGGTGATCGCACTGATCGGCATTGATCGGCATTGATCGGGAAGCACCTGGCGCCGGCATCCCGGCGCCGCTGACGCGCACCGCCGCACGCGCAAGCCGTCAGTTCACGGAGACACAATATGAAGATTGCGCAGATCGCCCCCTTGACCGAATCGGTGCCGCCCAAGTTATATGGCGGCACGGAGCGCGTCGTGTCGTACATCACCGAGGCGCTCGTCGATCTCGGCCATGACGTGACGCTGTTCGCGAGCGGCGACTCCGTCACGAACGCAAAACTCGAAGCGGTCTGGCCTCGCGCCTTGCGTCTGGACCCCGGCATCCGCGACCGCGTGGCGCCCCATATGTTGCTGATGGAACTGGTGCGCCGCCAGGCCGAGAGCTTCGACGTTCTGCATTTCCACCTCGACTACTACTCGTTTTCGGTGTTCAAGCGCCAGGAGACGCCCTTCGTCACGACGATGCATGGCCGTCTCGACTTGCCCGAGCAGCAGCCGGTGTTCGACACGTTCAACACCGCGCCGGTGATTTCGATTTCGAATGCGCAGCGTCATCCGCTGCCGCAGGCCAGGTGGCTCACGACCGTCTATCACGGTTTGCCCGAGCAGCTCTACACACCGCAACCCGTCGAGCAGAAGTACCTCGCGTTTCTCGGCCGCATCTCGCCGGAAAAACGTGTCGACACGGCGATTCGCATTGCCGGACGTTGCGGCATGCCGATTCGCATCGCCGCGAAAGTGGACGCCGCCGATCGCGAGTACTTCGAACGCGATATCCGGCCGTTGCTGGACTTGCCCTATGTCGAATTCATCGGCGAGATTGCGGATCACCAGAAGGCCGAGTTCCTTTCCGGCGCGCATGCGCTGCTGTTCCCGATCGACTGGCCGGAGCCGTTCGGCCTCGTCATGATCGAGGCGATGGCGTGCGGCACGCCGGTGATCGCGTTCAATCGCGGCTCGGTGCCCGAAGTGCTGGAAGACGGCGTGACCGGCTTTATCGTCGAGGACGAGATCGGCGCGGTCGCGGCGGTCAATCGCCTGCATAAGATGCCGCGCGCGGGCGTGCGGCAACGTTTCGAGGAGCGCTTTACGTCGCACCGGATGGCGCAGCAGTATGTGGACGCGTATCAGTCGGTGATTCGCGCGCAGAAGCGTTCGCGCTTCAAGGTGATCGATACGTCGGGCAGTTGAGGCGAGCGGACATGGCGCAGTGGGCCGGGTTGATAAAGCGGCCACCGCCTCGCGCGGCACGATAAAAAGAACGGCGATGTGCAAGGCGCATCGCCGTTTTTATTGCCGCTTCGCTGGGGATAGTCGCATCGCCGGCATGAGGGCTCGCATCGGGATGCCGAACACAAAGCTCCATGACCCGCAGGCACCGCGTGCGCGGGATGCAACGTGCAATCGCCTCGTCCGCGGGCTGCGTCTGAACCGCTGCCGCCGCTAGCGGAACCGGCGGATCCGCCGCAGCCCGCGGACCGGCAAACTCACCGCGCGCTCAGATCTTCAGGCGCGACACCTTGGTGCCCTGGAGCGACAGGTCGGCCATCAGGCCGGCATTGGTCATCACGAATACCTCGACCGGCGCCGTGGCCGTGTTCGTGTCGATCGCGCCGTTGGCGCCCATCTTCACCAGTGCGACGGAAGCGTCGCCGCCCACGGACCAGCCGTCGGCGTTGCGGAATTTGTCGAGCGCGTCTTGCGTCATGAACAGGAAGACGATGGCCTTCGATTGCGCGCCTGCCTGCAGACCGAACGATCCCGTGGCCGTGCTGTAGTAGCCGACCGTGCTGCCGCCCACGCGCAACGCGCCTTCGCCGTACTGGCCGCCGACGATGAAGCCCGCTTGCAGGACCGACGGGAACACGAGAACGCCGCGCGCCTTGGCGACGAGTTCGCGCGAACCCTTCACCGTTGTATAGAGGCGCGACATGGTGCCGTCGACGCTGGCGTCGATCGACTGGCGTTTGGAGGTATCGGTGGAGGACGTGCCCTGCTTGCCGCCGCCGGTGGTCGTACAGCCGGCGAGTGCAAGGCCTCCGAAAGCGAGCGCAGCGGTAGTCTTCAACATGAAGTTTCGTCTTTGCATCGTTTTTCTCCGTCATGGTTCCGGGGCGCAACCTCGTTGGATGTTGCCGGGGTTGCCCTTTGAGTTATATCACATGCGGACCTGGAGGGACGCCTCGCCGGCAGGCGGAGAGCCTTGTGTGGCGGGGCTTTGCGGCTAATCGCAAGGCATCGTGATGTAAATTTGACCTGCATCGAAAACACCGTTCGAAGCGCTCCGGCAGCGAGTTCGAATGGGCTTTCCGGGGCGGCCGTCGAGACTCGATCCGCTCCACGCTCGAAAGGACCTGACCGAACCGAATGCCCGTTTTTACCGATTTTTCGCGCCAGCGATTCCCGTTGCAATTCAATTGAAAGTGTTGCTTCTGCGCCGCGAACCGGTGTTTCGTGACGCTGATCCGGCGCCCGCGCGAATGCAACGACGCCAGCGCGCAGCGACTATCGACGCAGTCGCCGTCATCCGTGATTCGCCGGGCTTTTCACCGCCGGCGGCCGCCGCAGCGCGCGGCGAATCATGCCGATCAGCACGCCGAGCAGGAACAGTGCGATAGCCGGCACGACCCAGTAGCCGACGAACGCATGCCAGAGATAAGCCATCAGGGTAGTGCGGCGCACGCTGTATTCATTGCGGGCGTCCTGCTGACGCGGCGCATTGGCGGCCAGCACCTCGGCTGGGCAGCCGGCGGCTTGCGCTTCGTCGGGCTTGCCGTGGCAGCGCGCGGCTACGCCTGCGGCGCGTTGCGCGTCGGTGAGATTCCAGGTGGTGAGCGCGCGATCGAGGTCGACGGCGTTGTACGCCATTTCCTCCCTGATCTCGTTCACCGCAACGATCGCCACGGGCACCGCCCAGAAGATGATGACGACCAGCCACCGCCTTAACCAGCGGTTTTTATGCTTCGATACCATCCTTGCCTCCGATCGATGCCCTGCAGCACCAACGACAAGATGGCGGCCCGTCTGATGTTGTATTGAGGGTGGGCCGTCTCCGCAGCCATCATAGAAGAAAAACGGCACGTTCGTGCGCGCGTTGGTGCGTGCGTTGATGCGCGCGTTGATGCGCACGGAGCGTTGCAAGAAGGGCGCACAAAGCAAAGGGCCGCGCCAGAGAAAGGCGCGGCCCTTATCGATCGATGAGCGACTCAATGCCGGACGTTTGCGCCGGGTTCATTCCGTCGCATTCATTGCGCATCGCTCATTGCACGGCCTGGTTGGCCGGCGCGGACGACAGGCAACTCTTCATGAACGCCTTGCGGTCGTCGCCTTTCTTGCCGGTGGCTTGCGTGTTGCACACTTTCATCTTTTCCTGCTGGGTCATCGGCGCGGCCGCGGGCTTGGCGGACAGGCAACTCTTCATGAAGGCCTTGCGTTCGTCGCCTTTCTTGTCGGCTGCCTGCTTGTTACAGTCGGCCATTTTGGTCTGCTGGCTGTTCTGTGCGAACACCGGCGAAACGAGCACCGCGCCCAGCACCAGCGTAGCGATAGCGGATTGGATCTTCATGTGACACTCCATGGGTGGTGAGACATTTTGTGGTTGTTCAGGCGCGCGGGCACAAACGCAACAGCCCGCAACAGAGCCGCTCGGCACGTTCATTATGGCAAATACTGTCTGCCACAACGGCGGACGGCGCGTTCTGGTTGACACGCGCGCGCCGTGGTATTCCCTTACGCCTGCCATGGCGGAGGCCGCGTGCGTCCCATGATTTGAGCAAGCGCGACAGCGCCGAATCATGTCATGCGACGCAGAGGAATTGTCGCGGCGAATTCGCATGAATTACATCAACGGCATTCACGCCGAATGATGAAAGGCGTAAGTATGCATTTCGGATTGCTGCGGGCGCACGTGAATAGTAAATCGGAAGAAAATCCATTGGTGATCATTGGCGTCTATTAGACTCGACATGTGCCCGGTGCGTCACTGATCCATTCTTGCAAGCAAGCCTTGGGAGACTCTCATGCACTACCTCTTGATGTATGACCTCGTGCCCGACTATCTCGAACGTCGTGGCACGTATCGCGACGAACATCTGAAGCTCGCATGGGCGGCAGTCGAACGCGGCGAGCTGCTGTTGGGCGGTGCGTTGACCGAACCCGCGGACACCGCCTTGCTGCTCTTCCAGGGCGACTCGCCCGCTGCCGCGAGAGCCTTTGCCGAGGCCGATCCGTATGTTCGCGCGGGTCTGGTCGCGCAATGGCGCGTGCGCGAATGGACGACCGTGGTGGGCGAGGGCGCCGCCAAGCCAGTGCGCTAGAAACCTGCGCCGGCCCGCGCGGGTGTCGTCGAACGCGAAGCCGGCGCTTTGCGTGGGCGTTGCTCGCGCGCGCGGCGGCGTACAGGCGGCTGTTCGCGCGCTGTCGAAAAGATGCGTCCGAGGTGTTGCGCGCCTCTTCGACATTCACTCAAAATGTATTGAAATCGCGTTCCGTCTGGGCAACAGATTTACCAAGGCAACTCGTTTAGATAGTCGTAACGTTGTGCTGCGCAGCAACCTTTTCCATCGCCCGAATGGACAGTAGTTCTGTTACGGCAATGCGTGGAATGACGCAGCAAAAAGGACAAGTTTGTTTCCATCCGTAACACTTGTCTCAGTCATATTCACGCAAACCCTGGGGATGGTATGCTTCGTGCACAATTCTCCCATGCACGAGTGAGACCACGTTTTGTGCTTCGCAATAGGGACAAACCGCACTAAGACAGGGCGGTATTGACCAGCCAGCAAAACGTCCAAGACATATTTGTGCAACCGAGGGTCGCACATGGATCGTGAAAGTTGAATCCGTGGCTGACCCAAAGCCGCGGCCTGGCCAGGCTGCGTGGAGAAAATCCAAATGTTTTTTGATGAGCTAAGCAATGACGAATGGGCGCTGCTGGCAGCGCTCGTCTCCGATGAGCCGGCCGTCCGTCTAAACCGACGCGGCCGGCCCCGCGCCGAACCACGCATCGTGGCGAATGCCGTCCTGTGGATTTTGACAACCGGTGAGCCCTGGTCGAAACTGCCAGGCCGCTATCCGTCGGGTCCTACCTGCCGGCGCCGTTTTGAAGAATGGCAATTGAACGGCACGCTGCTCGAGATGGTTCGGCTGTTATCCCAAACCGGGCGCACTTTCGCGTACGTCCCCCAACCGGCGCCGCCCGTCGCGGCCAAACCCGCGGCACCGGTCACGGAAACCCCCAGCACGCGTGACGAAAGCATGCGTGGCGTGTCCTGGAAGAGTCCCGAGTCGTGGCAAGCGCCGGGCTCGTCCAATGGCACGTCGCATCATGCGGGTAACTGGCGTTCGGCCGATCCGATCGCGGACATCACGCGCCAATTGGCGGGGCTCGATACCGCGCCAGCCGTGGTGCCGCCGGCCGCGCCGTCGCGCATGCAGGCGGCGTCCAACGGCGCGTCGGCAGTGGCGGCACGGCCCGTGTGGCGAGCCGGTCTGCCGCGCATGGACGAAGCGGGCGCGGTCGGCGCGGCCATGAACGGTTTGAATTCGGCCGTTGTGTCGGCACGCCACGCGCATGAACAGGCGGATCAACGCACGCCGCTGTCGATGAGTCTCGCGCCACGCGGCACCGAGATCGCCGACCGGCGCGGCTATCAGATCTACATCGCGGCCGAGCGGGTGCCCAATGAGATGTATCGCGCATGGGCGGAAATCATGAAGGACGGCAAGCGCATCGAGCGCTCCGGTCTCGTGGGCCCACGCTTCGCGCATGCCGAAGAAGCGGAGCAGTACGCGTTTGAATGGGCGCGGCAGTGGATCGACCGTGAATGCGGCACGCTCGCGGCGGCCCAGACACAAGCGACCCAAGCGGCACCGGAGCCGGCATCGACGGTGAATGTGCCCGCGCCTGCGGTGAATTCAACGGTGCCGGCGCCCGCGCGTCCCTTGCCGCCCATGCGTCATGTGCCGGAGCCTGTCGCGGTGAATCACGGCGCGCCTTTGCACGGTCCGCTCAATGCGTTCCGCGGACCCTTGCGCCGCTATCCCGGCGAACCGGCCAGCACGAACGCAAGCAGCGAGAACAGTGCGTCAGATCGTTTTTCGTCGTACCCAGAACTCATCTCCCACGCGGGATGAGCGCAGCACCCCGCGGCCGGTAGGAGCAACCGCCGCAGGTTCCCGCTTCATCCGTTGTGACTCGTCACTGGCATTGATTCATCGACGTCCCTGACCGGCGTCCCTCATTGACGTCCATAAGTGTCGTCAAAGCGCACGATATCGTCTTCGCCGAGATACGAACCGGACTGCACCTCGATCATTTCGAGCGGCATCTTGCCGGGGTTCTCGAGACGATGCGTGACGCCCAGCGGAATATAAGCCGATTCGTTTTCGGAGACGATGAAGCGCTCTTCGCCGCGCGTGACGAGCGCCGTGCCGCGCACGACGATCCAATGTTCGGCGCGGTGATGATGCATTTGCAGCGAAAGCCGCGCACCCGGTTTCACGACGATGCGCTTGACCTGGAAACGCTCGCCCGTGTCGACGGAATCGTAGTTGCCCCACGGGCGATGCACCTTGCGATGGTTGGCCGCTTCGAGCCCGCCGTCCTCGCGAATCCGGCCGACGATTTTCTTGACGTCCTGCACGCGCGATTTATCGGCGACCAGAATCGCGTCGGCCGTTTCGACCACCACCAGATCCTGCGTACCCACGCAGGCAATCAGCCGTCCCTCGGAATGCGCGAACGTGGAGTTCGCGCCTTCGAACATCACGCGCCCGCGGCCTACGTTCTGACTCGCGTCCTTGTCGGAGATGTCCCAGATCGCGTCCCACGAACCGACGTCCGACCAGCCCGCCTGCAACGGCACGACCACGCCCGAGGCGGCGGTCTGATCGTTGCCGAGCTGCTCCATCACCGCGTAGTCGATCGAATTCGACGGCGACGCGCTGAACGCATCGCGTTGCAGACGGAAGAAGTCGCCGTCCGCCTTGCCGCCCGCGAAGGCCGCTTCGCATGCTTCGAAAATCGCCGGCTGGAAGTGGCGGATCGCCTTCAGCCACGTCGACGCGCGCATGATGAAAATGCCGCTGTTCCACCAGTATTCCTGCGATTCGATGTAGCGCTGCGCGAGTTCCAGATGCGGCTTCTCGACGAAGCGATCGAGCTGATGCACCTCGATCTTGCCGGTGCTTTCTTCCTGAGCTTCGTCGGCTGCACCGACAAGCGCCGCGCCGATGCGAATGTAGCCATAGCCGGTTTCCGCGCGGGTCGGCACGATGCCCATCGTCACGATATGACCGGCTGCCGCGTGCTTCACGCCGACGGCCACCGCCGCATGAAAGCCGTCGAGGTCGGTGACCGCGTGATCGGCGGGCATCACGACCATGATGCCGTCCTCGTCCTGCGCGGCGACCGACAGCGCGGCCACCGTGAGCGCCGGCGCCGTGTCGCGCCCGACGGGTTCGAGAATCAGCCGGGCCGGCTTGCCGCTCGTGCGCAATTGCTCGGCGGTGGTGAAGCGCTGCTCTTCGTTGGCCACCACGACGAGTTGTCCGGTGACGGGATAGCCGGCCTCGAGTCCGTCGAGGCGGCGCGTGGTGGATTGCAGCAATGAATCCTCGCCGAGCAGGCCGATCAACTGCTTCGGATGCTGTTCGCGCGACATCGGCCACAAGCGCGTGCCGGAGCCGCCCGCCAGAATCACGGGATGAACCTTGAGCTTGACGTTCAGGGGCGTAGCTTGCGTGGACCGGGTGTCGGCGGGGATGGCCGTGACCGGAGCTGTCATGATGGACTCCTCGAGGCTGGGGTGAATGCGTCGAGTTTTATCATGAACTCTGGAATCAATAAAAGCGCGTTAAATAGAAACTATATAAATCCGCTAATAAAAATCGTCTGTTTCGTGAAGAAAAAATGTCGGCGTAACTTTTAAAAAAGAAAAATTACCCGAAAAAAATCATGGGCCATTTTTTTACGCCCGACAATGCGGCAGAATAACCACGAAAGGCGCCGCTGTAAGCTTCGTAGGAAACGCTCGGCAGCCACCGCATAGGCCGACGGAAAGGCGCGCAATACGCCGTTCCAACGCTAAATCCGGTAACAATTGCCGAACAAAAGTCGGAAAAAATACCGAAACTTTGACCGATACAATTTGAGATTTTTTGCAGGCTTGCGGCGCGAATTTTAATACCGCTTTATCTATACCTGTACAAGGGTATTCACTCATTCCGACACGCATTTTCCAGCCGGCCGTTCCAGTCATTTCTCTGGAAAGGAAAACGGCGGAGCAATTAGCACCGGTTCAATTCATTTCGCGTCGCGCATTTATCTGGCCGGACGCGGATACCGGCGTTGTGCGTCGCGCGGCGGACCGAAGTGCATGACGGAATTAATCAACCACAACGGATGGCACTTGACTGACGAACTGAGGGGCCACGCATGCTGAGCGTTCTATCGAGAATCATCGACATCGCCATGGTCGCGCTGGGCGCCGCCCTCGCGGCGGCCGCGCACAGCGGGAAGTTCGTGTGGCTGGACGATATGCAAAGCGTGTCGCTCGCGTTCGATTGCCTGCTGGTGGTGGTGTTTTTCCCCGCGCTCGGCATCTATCAGTCATGGCGCGGCAAGCCGCTGTACGACCTGCTGTGCCGCGTCGCCGGCGGCTGGGTGCTGGTGGAGGTCACCGGCATTCTGATCAGCTTCAGCCTGCACCGCTCGGACAGCCTGTCGCGGCTGTGGCTCGCGTATTGGGCGCTGGCCACCATCGTGCTGCTGATCGTCACCAAGGTGATCGTGTATTCGATCCTGCGCGGTCTGCGCCGCGAGGGCTTCAATCAGCGCGCGGTGGCGATCGTCGGCGGCGCGCCGTATGGGCGGTTTCTGATCGAGCAGATGCGCAGTCGCCCCGATGCGGGCTTTAGCCCCGTGGTGGTGTTCGACGAGGACGGCACGATCAACCATTACGAAGACCCCGACGCGGGCGACGCGATCGACGGCGTGCCGGTCGAGCGCGACTATCAGCGCATGCTCGAACTGGTGCGCCGGCGCGCGATTCGCGAGTTGTGGCTCGCGCTGCCGATTTCGAAAGAGAAGGCGATTCACCGCTTCGTGATGGACCTGCGCAACGACTTCGTGAATATCCGCTTCATTCCCGACGTGCGCAGCCTCACGCTGTTCAACCAGCCGATGGTCGATCTGCTCGGCGTGCCGGCGATCAACCTGGCCGCCTCGCCGATCACCGATCTGCGCGTGCTGCCCAAGCGCATTTTCGATCGCCTGTTCGCGCTCGCCGCGTTGACCGCGCTGTCGCCGCTGATGATCGTGATCGCGGTCATGGTGAAGCTCAGTTCGCCGGGCCCGGTGTTTTTCCGCCAGAAGAGAAAAGGCATCGACGGCCATCAGTTCGAGATCTACAAGTTCCGCTCGATGCGCATCCATCAGGAAGAGGCCGGCAAGATCACCCAGGCCACGCGCCGCGACCCGCGCATCACCGCGGTCGGCGCGTTCCTGCGGCGCACGAGCCTCGACGAGCTGCCGCAATTCATCAACGTGCTGCGCGGCGAGATGTCGGTGGTCGGCCCGCGTCCGCATGCGCTCGAACACGACGACATCTACAAGGATCTGGTGAAGGGCTACATGCACCGCTACCGGATCAAGCCGGGCATCACCGGGTGGGCGCAGATCAACGGCTATCGCGGCGAAACCGACCGCATCGAAAAGATGATGGGCCGCGTCAAGCTCGATCTGTACTACATGCAGCACTGGACCTTCTGGCTCGACATCAAGATCGTCGTGCTGACGCTGTGGAAGGGCTTCGTGGGCAGCAATGCGTACTGATGTCGGCCCCCAACTGTCGCTGCGCGCCAGCCCCCCGAGGGGGTGCGAGAAAACCTGGGGCGGCCCGGCGTTTTCTTGCGGTGGCCCCGAACTTTATTTGTGAACCAACCCAACCTCCGAGGTAACACATGAACCTGACGATCATCGGTAGCGGCTACGTAGGCCTCGTGACGGGCGCCTGTCTGGCCGACATCGGCCACGACGTGTTCTGTCTCGACGTCGATCAGCGCAAGATCGACGTGCTCAACAACGGCGGCGTGCCGATCCATGAACCGGGTCTGCAGGAGGTCATCGCACGTAATCGCAAGGCCGGGCGTCTGAAGTTCTCGACCAACGTCGAAGCCGCGGTCGCGCACGGCGACATTCAGTTCATCGCGGTGGGCACGCCGTCGGACGAGGACGGGTCGGCCGACCTGCAATACGTGCTGGCCGCCGCGCGCAACATCGGCCGCCACATGACCGGCTTCAAGGTGATCGTCGACAAATCGACGGTGCCGGTGGGCACCGCCTCGCGCGTGCGCGAAGCGATCGCGGAAGAACTGGCCGCGCGCAATGCGAGCCACATGTTCTCGGTGGTCTCCAATCCCGAGTTCCTGAAGGAAGGCGCGGCGGTGGAGGACTTCACGCGGCCCGATCGCATCGTGCTCGGCTGCGACGAGGACGTGCCCGGCGAAAAAGCGCGCGAACTGATGAAGCGCCTCTACGCGCCGTTCAACCGCAATCGCGAACGCACGCTGTACATGGACGTGCGCTCCGCCGAATTCACCAAGTACGCGGCCAACGCGATGCTCGCCACGCGCATTTCGTACATGAACGAACTCGCCAATCTGGCCGACCGCGTCGGCGCCGACATCGAGGCCGTGCGCCGCGGCATCGGCTCCGATCCGCGCATCGGCTACGACTTCCTGTATGCCGGCTGCGGCTACGGCGGCTCGTGCTTCCCGAAGGACGTGCAGGCGCTGATCCGCACGGCCGCCGATCACAAGGCGAACCTGCGCATTCTCGAAGCGGTGGAAGCCGTCAACGACACGCAGAAGAAAGTGCTCGCGCACAAGATCGTCGCGCGTCTGGGCGAGGACCTGTCGGATCGCACGTTCGCGATCTGGGGTCTCGCGTTCAAGCCGAACACCGACGACATGCGCGAAGCGCCGAGCCGTCCGCTGATCGCCGAACTGCTGCGCCGCGGCGCGCGCGTGAAGGCCTACGACCCGGTCGCGATCGACGAATCGAAGCGCGTGTTCGCGCTCGATCTGAAGGACGTGCCGCAGCAGCACGCGCGCCTCACGTTCACGACGGAAGAGATGGAGGCGGCCGAGGGCGCCGACGCGCTGGTGATCCTCACCGAATGGAAGGTCTTCAAGAGCCCGGATTTCGACGCGCTCAAGCAGTTCCTCAAGACGCCGCTGATTTTCGACGGCCGCAATCTGTACGAACCGGACGCGCTGCTGGAACTCGGTATCGAGTATCACGCGATCGGCCGTCAGCATGCGCTGCGCAACGCGCCGGCGAAGGTCGGCGCGAACGGCTTGCCGCTCGTCGCCGAGGCCGCCACGGCCGAGACCGGCCGCTAGGCCGTCGACGCCAACGCGCCGTCACGAAGCGTCTCACCCGAAGGGAGTCCGCTATGTTCGCCAACGTTCTGATCGTCTGCCACGCCAACGTGTGCCGTTCGCCTGCCGCCGAAATGCTGTTCAAGGCCCGGCAGCGATTGACGTCGCGCACGTCAGCAGCGCCGATCGCGTTTCATTCGGCGGGCATCCGTGCCGTGAACGGCCACGGCATGGACCCGGTGATGCAGCGCCTGCTCGCGGAGCGGGGCGTCGCCTCCGGGATCCACTACTCGAGACGTCTCGACCGGCAGCTCGTGCGCGCCGCCGATCTGGTGCTGGTCAGCGAGCGCGCGCAGGTGAGCGCGGTCGAGGCGCTCGATCCGGCCTCGCGCGGCAAGGTTTATCCGCTCGGCAAGTGGGAGGCCGATTCCGACGTCGCCGATCCGCACGGCGGCGCGGAAACCACTTATAGGGAGAGTCTCGTGCTCATCGAACATCTGGTCATGGGATGGCTGAAGAAAATATGCTGATGAAAAAAACCGCTGCAAGCTCGCTTGCGAACTTCACATCGACGGGCTTCGACTCGACGCGCTTCAAGTCGAGCGTTGCCGCCTCGCTTTTGCTGACGTCCTTTCTGTCGGCCTGCGCCACCGCACCTGGCAATTATCTCGACACCTCCCGTCTGAAAGACGACGGCCAGCACCAGAGCCAGGCCGCGGAAACCTATCCGGTCCATCTGATCGACGGCCCGCTGGTCGCCGCGCAGGCGCAAGCCGCCGCCGCCGCGACCCAGGTGCTGCCGACCTCGCGTTTCAGCGATCCGTCGCAGTACGTGTACCGTCTGTCGCCGCAGGACATTCTCGGCATCACCGTGTGGGATCACCCCGAATTGACCACCCCGCAGGGCAGCACGCTGTCCTCCGGCGGCAACACCACGCAAAGCGTCGCCGGCGCGTTGCAGCAGCCCTATACGGCCGCGCTGCCGGGCCAGGCCGATCCGTACGGCCAGACCATCGCCGCCGACGGCACGATCTTTTTCCCGTTCGTCGGCCGCATCAAGGCCGCCGGCAAGACGCCGGGCGAACTGCGCGATCAGCTCGCATCGGGCCTCGTGCGCTATATCCGCAACCCGCAGGTCGACGTGCGCGTGCTGTCGTACCGCGGGCAGAAAGTGCAGGTCACCGGCGAGGTGAAGACGCCGGGGCCGCTCGCCGTCAGCGACGTGCCGCTCACGCTGGTCGACGCGATCACGCGCTCGGGCGGCTCGACCGGCGACGCGGACATCCAGCGCGTGCGTCTCACGCGCAACAACAAGCTCTATGTGCTCGACGCCAACCGCATGCTCGACAAGGGCGACACCACGCAGAACGTGATGCTGCAAGGCGGCGACGTGATCAACGTGCCGGACCGCAGCGACAGCCGCATCTTCGTGATGGGTGAAGTGAAGACGCCGATCCAGGTGCCGATGCTGAAGGGCCGTCTGACGATCGCCGACGCGCTCACGCAGGCGGGCGGCATTCTCGACACCGACGCCAATCCGCGGCAGATCTTCGTGATGCGCGGCATGCGCGAGAAGCCGACCACGCCGGACGTGTACCGCCTCGACATGACGCAGCCGGACGCGATCATGCTGTCGTCGCAGTTCCAGTTGCAGCCGATGGATGTCGTGTATGTGGGCACCGCCGCCTCGACCACCTTCAACCGTGTGTTGCAGCAGGTCTTGCCGAGCGTGCAGACGTTGTTCTACCTGAAGCAGTTGACGCGCTAAGCCGCGACGGCGTCGACGGGTCCGCGCCGCCTTCACGGGGCGCGGGCCCTCGACACGGAAAGACAGGCAAGCCAGCCGGGAAGCAGGATGAAAGAAGCAAGAAGCCCAGACACACGCCGCAGCAACCGATACGGGATCGAATTGTGAGCAATCAAATCTCTCCATACATGGCCGGTCCGGTTCGGACCGAAGAAGAGGACGTCGTCCTCGGGCAACTGGTGCAGGTGATCCTCGACGACATCTGGTGGCTGATCGCCATTGCCGCGGTGATCGTCGGCATGGCGGGCGCGTACTGCTACCTTGCCAAGCCGGTGTATTCGGCCGACGCGCACGTGCGCGTCGAGCAGTCCGACAACACCTCGCAGGCGCTCACGCAGACGCAGACGGGCGCGGCGATCACCACCGGCTCCACCTCGCTGCCGACCGACGCCGAAATCGAAATCATCAAGAGCCGCGGCGTGGTCGCGCCCGTGGTGCAGCAGTTGAAGCTGAACTTCAGCGTCACGCCGAAGATGTTCCCCTTGCTCGGCAGCATCGCCGCGCGCATGGCGAGCCCCGGCCAGCCGGCGCGGCCGTGGCTCGGTCTGTCGTCGTATGCATGGGGCGGCGAGGTGGCCGACGTCGATTCGATCGACGTGGTGCCCGCGCTGGAAGGCCAGAAGCTCACGATGAAGGCCATCGACGACCAGCACTACGAGCTCTACGCGCCGAACGGCACGCTGCTGCTGCGCGGCCAGGTCGGCCAGCAGGAGCAGGGCGGCGGCGTGACGATGCTCGTGAACAAACTGGTGGCGCGTCCGGGCGAGCAGTTCACCGTGATGCGCGCGAACGATCTCGACGCGATCACCGCGTTCCAGTCGGCGATCAGCGTGCAGGAGCAGGGCAAGCAGACCGGCGTGATCCAGATCTCGCTGGAGGACAAGGACCCGGCGCACGCGGCCGAGGTCGCCAACGCGCTCGCGCAGTCGTATGTGCGCCAGCACGTGCTGAACAAGCAGGCCGACGCGAGCAAGATGCTCGACTTCCTGAAGAGCGAGGAGCCGCGCCTGAAGTCCGATCTCGAACGCGCCGAGGCCGCGCTGACCGCGTACCAGCGTCAGTCCGGCTCGATCAACGCGAGCGAGGAAGCCAAGGTCTACCTGGAAGGCAGCGTGCAGTACGAGCAGCAGATCGCCGGCTTGCGTCTGCAGATGGCGCAGCTCACCGAGCGTTACGGCGACGACCACCCGACGCTCAAGGCCGCGCGCGAACAGATGGCCGAATTGCAGGCGCAGCGCGCCAAGTACGCCGACCGCTTCCGCGATCTGCCCGCCACCGAAGTGAAGGCCGTGCAGTTGCAGCGCGACGCGAAGGTCGCCGAGGACATCTACGTGCTGCTGCTCAATCGCGTGCAGGAGCTCTCGGTGCAGAAGGCCGGCACCGGCGGCAACGTGCATATCGTCGACGCCGCGTTGCGCCCCGGCGTGCCGGTCAAGCCGAAGAAGGTGCTGATCCTGTCGGCGGCGGTGATTCTCGGCCTGATCGCGGGCACGGGTTTCGTGTTCCTGCGCCGCAATATGTTCAAGGGCATCGACGACCCCGACCACATCGAGCGCGCTTTCCATCTGCCGGTGTTCGGCCTCGTGCCGTTGAGCCCCGAGCAGGCGCTGCTCGAAAGCAGTTTCGAGCGCGGCGGCGAACGCCTGCGCTCGGTGCTGGCGAACGCGCGGCCGAAGGACGTCACGATCGAAAGCCTGCGCAGCCTGCGCACCTCCATGCAGTTCACGATGCTCGACGCGAAGAATCGCATCGTCATGCTGACGGGCCCGATGGCCGGCGTCGGCAAGAGCTTCCTGACGGTCAATCTCGCGGTGCTGCTGGCGAATTCGGGCAAGCGCGTGCTGCTGATCGACGGCGACATGCGCCGCGGCGTGCTCGAACGCTATCTGGGCGGCGCCCAGGACAATGGCCTGTCCGAATTGCTGAGCGGCCAGATCTCGCTGGAGGAAGCGATCCGCAACGCGCCCGTGGAAGGCTTGAGCTTCATTTCGTGCGGCCGCCGTCCGCCGAATCCGTCGGAGCTGCTGATGTCGCCGCGTCTGCCGCAATACCTCGACGGCCTCGCCAAGCGCTACGACGTGATCCTCATCGACACGCCGCCGGTGCTGGCGGTGACCGATGCGTCGATCATCGGCGCGTATGCCGGCTCGACCTTCTTCGTGATGCGCTCGGGCGTGCACAGCGAGGGCGAGATCGCCGACGCGCTCAAGCGTTTGCGGGCCGCCGGCGTGCACGTGCAGGGCGGCATTTTCAACGGCATGCCGGCGCGCGCGCGCGGCGGCTACGACCGCAGCTATGCGGCGGTTCAGGAATATCTGAGCACCTGAGGTGAGGCGCGTTGACGAGCCCCTGAACTTCGCGCGCATTCGAAAGCTGTCGCAATGACGATAACAAAGGACATCACGATGAAAGTGACGGTACTGGTTCCGACTTACCGCCGCCCGGCCGATCTGGCGCGCTGCCTCGCGGCGCTGCAACGGCAATCGCGCGCGCCGGACGAAGTGGTGGTGGTGGCGCGCGCCGACGACGAAGCGACCCATGCCTGTCTGCGCGATCCGGCGGTGCCGGGCAAGCTGCCGCTCGCCGTGGCGCTGGTCGACGTGCCGGGTCAGGTCGCGGCGCTCAATCGCGGACTGGACGCCGCCACGGGCGACGTGATCGCGATCACCGACGACGACGCCGCGCCGCACGCCGACTGGGTCGAACGCATCGCGGCCGCGTTCGAAAACGATGCGCGCCTCGGCGCGCTCGGCGGACGCGACTGGGTGCATGAAAAAGGCCGCGTGCTCGACGGCCAGCGCCCGCTGGTGGGCAAGGTCACCGCGCACGGCAAGATCATCGGCAATCATCATCTCGGCGTGGGCGGCGCGCGCGAAGTCGACATCCTGAAGGGCGCCAACATGAGCTACCGGCGCGATGCGGTGCGCGCCATCCGCTTCGACGCGCGTTTGCGCGGCGCCGGCGCGCAGGTCCACAACGACATGGCCTTCAGCCTCGCCGTGAAGAACGCCGGCTGGAAGCTGATGTACGACCCGCGCGTGGCGGTCGATCACTTCCCCGCCGAACGTTTCGACGACGACCGGCGCGACGCGCAGACCATGACCGCGTTGCGCAACGCCGCCTTCAACTTCCATCTGATCCTGCGCGACCAGTTGCCGCCGCTGCGCCGCGAAACCGCGTGGTGGTGGTGGACGCTGGTCGGCACGCGGGTCTATCCGGGACTCACCCACGCGGCGCTCGCACTCGTGTCGAGGCAGGCGGCCCTGAAGCTGTCGCGCTGGCGGGCGGTGCGCACCGGCGCGCACGAGGCGCGCCGCGCGCTGTCACGCGCCGCGTGAGCGAAACCAGCGACATGTCCGGCACGTTCGTGCATCGGCCGGCGCGCGGGCACGCGCGCGGCGATGCCCCTTTCCACCGGCAGACCGGAGTGACTGCATGAGTACGAAAGTTCACGTTCACCTGTTTTATGGCGCCGACCCGCGTTTTTATCGACCGGGCGACAACATCGGCTGCCTGTATGGCTATCACCACGCGGAATCCGACGCGTTCGCGCTGACCTATTCGCAGGACGCGCGCGAAGGCAAGGCCGCGCGCCTTTTGCGCCGCGCGCTGAAGGCGGCGCTCGGCTTCGACTTCATCCACACGTGGCGCAACCGCGCCGACATGCTGCGCGCCGACGTGATCTGGACGCACACCGAACAGGAATGGCTCTCCGCCGCGCTGATGCTGCTGCTCTCCGGCCGCAAGGCGGGCGCCGAGTCCTCTCCCTTGCTGCTCGCGCAAAGCGTGTGGCTGCTCGACAAGTGGCCTTCGTACGGGATGCTGCGTAGCTGGCTGTATCGCAAGCTGATGACGCGCGCCGATCAGTTGACCACGCTCGCCAGCGAAAACGCCGAGCTGTGCCGGCGCTATTTCGACCGCGATGCGAAGCCGCTGCTCTACGGCCTGAATACGCAGGACTTTCCGGTGCGCGCGCCGAGCGAGTGGAAGCCGCACACGCCGCTGCGCATCGCCGCGATCGGCAACGACCGCGACCGCGATTGGGAGACGCTCATCAAGGCGCTCGGCAACGACGACCGCTACACGGTGAAACTCGCGACGCGCCGCCGGATTCCCGCCTCGCTGCGCGCGCCGAACGTCGAGATCGCGCTGTTCTCGGGCATCAAAAAGCAACACGAACTGTACGACTGGGCCGACGTGATCGTCGTGCCGTTGCGGCCCAATACGCACGCGTCGGGCATCACCGTGATGCTGGAGGCGGCCGCCGTCGGCAAGCCGATGGTGGTCACCAACGTCGGCGCGTTGCAAGATTATTTCCCGGCGGGCGAGGCCGCGTATATCCCGCCGTTCAATCCGCAGGCACTGCGCGAAGCGGTGGACCGGCTCGTCGCGTCGCCGGCCGAAGCGTTGCAGCAGGCCCAGGCGGCGGCGGCCGGTTTGCTGTCGCGCGATCTGACCACCCAAAGCTACGCGATGCAGCACGTGCGGATCACGCAGGACATGCTGCGGGCGCGCGCGGCGTTGCGCGGGCGCATGGCGGGTGCGGGCGCGGGCGCAGGCGCAAGCGGTTCCGCCGGACAGCGCGCGCGCGAATCGCGCGGAGGCTTCTAAACGATGTCGACGATCACGCGAGCCGGCGCCGACGGCGCACCGCGAGCCGTCTCCAACGGCCGCAAGGAGTGGATGCCGGAGGCGCTGCTGTGGCTGATCACGGCGCTCATGATCGGCGCGCGTCAGGGCACGGTGCTCACGCTCGCGTTTCCGCTGCTCGCGATCCTCACGGGCCTGTGGCTGTATTTCAGGAATCCGGCGCGCTACATCGGCTTCATGTGGTGGCTGTGGTTCCTGAGCCCGGAAGTGCGGCGTCTCGCCGACTGGTCCAAGGGCTCGTTCACGCCGACCAGTCTGATCCAGGTCGCGCCGCTCGCGGTGACGATGATCAGCGCGTTCTCGTTGCTGCGCTACTACCGGCTGCTGTCGCAGCGGCGCGGCTTGCCGGTGCTGCTGGTGCTGCTCGGGCTCGCCTACGCGTTCATGATCGGCGTGATGTCGAGCGGGCCGCTCGCCGCCACCTACGACCTCGCGAACTGGCTCTATCCGATCCTGATCGGCTTTCACATCATGGCGCACACGCGCCAGTATCCGCAGTACCGCGACACCATCGTCAATACCTTCATCTGGGGCATGCTGGTGATGGGCGGCTACGGGCTGATCCAGTTCTTCATCATGCCGCAGTGGGACGCGCTGTGGATGCTCGGCTCGCAGATGAACTCGCAAGGCGACGCCGTGCCGATGGGCGTGCGCGTGTTCAGCACGATGAATTCGTCGGGCCCGTTCGCGTTCGCGATGATGGGCGCGATGGTCTTCGTGATGGCGGCCACGCACCGCGTGCGCTGGATCGCCGCGGCGCTCGGCTTCTTCTCGTTCGCGCTGAGCCTCGTGCGTTCGACGTGGGGCGGCTGGATCGTCGCGCTCCTGATTCAACTGGTCAAGTCGAACAACAAGGTGCGCGTGCGCATCATCGCGAGCGCGGTGCTGCTCGCGGGCCTGTGCGTGCCGTTGCTCGCGGTCGGTCCGGTGGCCGAGCGGATGCAGGCGCGGCTCTCCACCATCGTCAACCTGAACGACGACCAGAGCTACGCCGCGCGTAACGAGTTCTACGCGACCTTCGCGAAAACCGCGTTTACCGACGTGGCCGGCGAGGGCATGGGCGCGACCGGCACCTCCACCAAGCTCTCGAACGACGGCGGCCAGCTCGGCCAGTACGGCAACTTCGACAGCGGCGTGATGAACATTCCGTTCGTGCTCGGCTGGCCCGGCACGCTGCTGTACATGTCCGGCATCGTCTGGCTGGTGGTGCGCGCGGTGCTCGCGTCGTTCAGGATGCGCAACGACAAGTTCGTGTCCGCCTGCCTGAGCCTGAGTCTCGCGACCTTCGCGATGCTGGTGTTCACCAATTCGCTGGTCGGCACAGGCGGACTGCTGCTTTTCATGAGTGTTTTTTCGATCCTTTCTGCGGTGCACTACGAAAAAATGAACCGCAGACGCACGCTATTTGTCCACGGAGGCACTGAGTGAGAGTCGCCATTGTCACGCACGTCGTGCGCCATAACGACGGCCAGGGGCGCGTCAACCACGAGATTGCGCGCGCCGCGCTCGACGAGAACATCGGCGTCACGCTGGTCGCCTCGCACGTCGCGCCCGATCTGCTCGCCCACCCCAACGTCCGCTGGGTGCCGATGAAAATCGGCCGCTGGTGGCCCACCAATCTGCTGCGCCAGCAGGTGTTCGCGTTCAAGAGCGCGATGTGGCTACGCGCGCATCGCAGCGAATACGACGTGCTGCACGTGAACGGCTTCATCACGTGGATGCCCGCCGACGTCAACACCTCGCACTTCGTGCATAGCGGCTGGTTCGGCAGCAAGTACTATCCGTTCGGGCTCACCAAGGGCGTGTGGTCCGCGTACCAGTCGATCTATACGCGCTGCAACGCGCTGCTCGAACGCTGGGCCTACCGCCGCTCGAAGGTCATCACGGCGGTGTCGCAGAAGGTCGCCGACGAGATTCGCGCGATCGGCCTCACGCCGGATAACCGCGTCGATGTGATCTACAACGGCGTCGACACGCAAGGCTTCGCCGCAGCCACCGGCGACCGCGAGAAATTCGGCTTGCCGAAGGACGCGTTCCTGCTGCTGTTCGTCGGCGACTTGCGCACGCCGCGCAAGAACCTCGGCACGGTGCTCGCCGCGCTCAAGCATCTGCCCGGGCACGTGCAGATGGCGGTGGCCGGTTTTCTGCCGGGCAGTCCCTATCCTGAAGAAGCGAAGGCGCTCGGCATCGCGCATCGCGTGCATTTTCTGGGGCTCGTGAAGGAGATGCCGGTGCTGATGCATTCGGTCGACGCCTTCGTGTTTCCCTCGCGCTATGAAGCGATGAGCCTGTCGCTGCTCGAGGCGATGGCGGCGGGTCTGCCGGTCGTCACCGCGCGCACGGCGGGCGGCGCCGAGATCATCACGCCGGAATGCGGCATCGTGCTCGACGACCCGGACGATCCCAAGGCGCTGGCCGGCGCGGTCGCGCGTCTCGCCGACAACGACGGCGCGCGGCGCGCGATGGGTGTCGCCGCCAACGAACTCGCCACCGGCTTCGGCTGGGCCCGGATGGCCGCGCAATACATCGCGCTGTACCGGCAACTGGAAGGGCAGCAGAAAAACCGCCGGCGCAGCGACGCGGAAGCGGCAGTGGTCGCCAAGACCGACGCGTTGACGCTGAACACGCTGGCCGGACAGAAGAGCGCCGAATGATCGCGCGGACCTCGCTTGCACGATCGCGCGCCGCATCGCTTGACTCACACAACTCACAGAACGCACAGGGGCAACAACCATGACGACGAGCTCAATCAAATCGCTGCAGATCGGGATGCACTGGTTCCCCGAGCGCGCGGGCGGCCTCGACCGCATGTACTACTCGCTGGTCGGCGCGCTGCCGGGCGCGGGCGTCGCGGTGCGCGGCGTGGTGGCCGGCTCGCCCAAGGTGGCCGCGGACACCGGCGGCGCGATCAACGGCTTCGGCTCCGCCGCGCAATCGCTGCCGCTGCGGCTGATGGCCGCGCGCCGCGCGCTGCGTCAGGAAATCAGCCGGTCGCGGCCCGACGTGATCTCGTCGCACTTCGCGCTGTACACGTTTCCGGGGCTCGACGTGACGCGCGGCATTCCGCAGGTCTCGCATTTCCAGGGACCGTGGGCCGACGAGAGTCATGTGGAAGGCGCCGATTCGCTCGGCCAGCGCGCGAAGCGCTATCTGGAGCAATCGGTGTATGCGCGCTCGTCGCGGCTGATCGTGCTGTCCGAGGCGTTCGGCAAGATTCTGACTTCGCGCTATCGCATCGCGCCGGATCGGGTGCGCGTGGTGCCCGGCTGCGTCGACGTCGAGCAGTTCAATCTGCCGATCACGCCGGCCGAGGCGCGCCTCAAACTGCAATTGCCGCAAGACCGGCCGATCGTGCTGGCGGTGCGGCGTCTGGTGCGCCGCATGGGTCTGGAGGATCTGATCGACGCGGTGAAGCTGCTCAAGCGCAGCGAGCCCGACGTGCTGCTGTTGATCGCGGGCAAGGGGCGGCTCGAAGGCGAGTTGCAGGCGCGCATCAGCGAGGCTGGGCTGGAGAACAACGTCAAGCTGCTGGGCTTCGTGCCCGATCAGCATCTGGCGGCGCTGTACCGCGCGGCGAATATCAGCGTGGTGCCGACCGTGGCGCTGGAAGGCTTTGGGCTGATCACCGTCGAATCGCTGGCGTCGGGCACGCCGGTATTGGTGACCCCGGTGGGCGGTTTGCCGGAAGCGGTGGCGGGTCTGTCGCCGAACCTGGTGCTGCCGGAGACGGGTGCGAAGGCAATCGCCGAAGGCCTGGCGGGCGCGTTGAACGGCTCGCTGAAGATGCCGGATTCGGATGCGTGCCGCCGCTACGCGCGTGAGAACTTCGATAACTCGGTGATCGCGAAGCGGGTCGCCGCGGTGTATGGCGAGGCGATCGCGGCGGGTGGGGTGCATTGAGCGAAGTGGGCTCGGTGCGCTTATGTGGCTCGGCTACCGTCGGCGTTCAGCAATCGGAATTCCGCAGGAGACTCTTCGAACGCATTCGCGCGCCTCATTGCTGATACGAGCGTTGCAAGGTCCTTATAGTCGAATGCCGCGCACCAGATTGCCACGCGCGATAGTGCGTTGATGAGCGGCTCTGGCCGCCCATTCTGGGTGAGCGCCCGAAGACAGTCCACAAACTGCGGGTGAAAGAGTGTGGGAATAATGATTCGGGAGTGCCCAGACCTGGATAGCTCGGCGTTCATCACCAGTCTTGAGAGCCGCCCATTGCCATCGGCAAATGGATGCACCTCGGCGATGAGGAACAGGTAATAAATCGCCCTTGCCATGCCTTCAGGAATCGCCAGGGCAAGGCGCGATCCTTCGGCAAGCGTCCCGCGCACATGCGAAGGTTGAACAAACTCAGTCGTGCCGGCGTAGTTTGCATCGAGCTTAAGGTGCCCTGGATTAACTTCCGGTCTGCGCTCGAGCATGATTCGATGGCGTTCCTGGAGCACATCCACGAAGTCGTCGCCGACAGGTGGCACTATTGCGCGGGTCTCGGTCTGATAGGCAAGATTGAATACGCCCAGGATGTCGTGTGAATCCTTGGGACGCTGCGCGACGATCTGATTGCGCAAGACGATGCTCTCTGCCTCCTCCACTGAGAATCGCGTGCCCTCGACATAGTTGGAAAAATACGATTCGACGAATGCAAAATGGATGCGGCTACTGCCTTGACCAGCAACGTCTGCAAGATCCGGCAGCACTGTTGTCCGTAGCGCCGTCGCAAGCGTGTTGAAGAGTTCGACGCGCGCCATGTCGATGGGCGTGCCTTGCGCAATCGCCAGGCCAGCCTTTGTTTTGAGTACGCCTTTTGAATGGGTGCTCAGCAGAGCGCCGATCAGTCCGTTGAGAACTTCGTAATGGGTCTGGGCTCCGAGCGGCTCGGCAAGTTCGCGAGCACGATCCCGAATCTGGTTAAGTCCAGCCTCTTTATTTGCGTTCAGGCAGGTGACGAGGCGTTCTTCGACCTGGTCGCGGGTAGCGCGGGTCGTAGCGGAACTTCGACCCAGGTTCTCAAGAAGCGCGCGTTCCTGCGAGGCCCAATACAGGTCGAGCGAACCGAGCCGAAGATCACCAGGTTGCGGGCCCGGTCCTTTCATCAAGACCAAGGTGAGGCCGGGATAGCGGATGCGCCGGTTAAATCGCGTTGGATGGGACAGCACCACTTCATGGGACGGCGTGATGCCCCCCGCAAACGCGCTCAGGTGCGAGACGACGGCGCCCGGTACCGCGTACGCCGCAATCTTCTGCCAGTTCCGGCGAATCCGGCCTTCCACTTCCTCGGCGGTGCCGTGTTGGACGTAGATGCCAGACCCGACGCGAATTAGCTGACCTTCCTTGGCGCGTCGCTGAAGATGGCGATCTGCACTCGCGTCACCGATCGCGAAAAGAATTTCGTCTGCCTGTCGTTTTTCCGCTAAAGAGCGAGCCATTTGGGCCAGCGTTTGTCGTTAACCAGCTTTTATTTTAGTGCATTTGTCGTTTTCTGGCTAAAGACGGGTATGTCGGCAAGAGACGGGCGTGTCGTTATTTAGCTAAATTAGCCTGGTTCAACGAGGTATTTTGTCGTAATCCAGCTAAAATACCCCGTCATTTGTCGTTATTCAGCTTAGTTGAGGCATTCGCAAGCCGGTGCGCCACGGCCTGCCTGGCTTTCGGGTCCCCACACCGAAGTCGCAGCCGTGGCGAATGCCCACTCGTCGCTTAGAACGTCTCGTGATGCTCGTTGCGCCCGATATCCGCATGAACCATCATGTGGCATAGCTGTTCGAGCGTGGTTTCCGGCTTCCAGCCGAGCTTCTCATGCGCCTTGTCGGCGCAGCCGATCAGCAGATCCACTTCGGCCGGACGGTAGAACTTCGGATTCACGCGCACCAGGGTCTTGCCGGTGGCGACGTCGATACCGATCTCGCGTTCCTCCTTGCCCGACCACTCGATCTGATAACCCGCCGCGGCAAACGCCATGAGCACGAAGTCGCGGACCGTTTCGGTGCGGCCGGTGGCGAGCACGAAGGTATCCGGTTCATCGGCTTGCAGCATGCGCCACATGCCTTCGACGTATTCGAGCGCGAAACCCCAGTCGCGCTTCGCGCTCAGGTTGCCGAGTTCCAGCACGTCCTGCTTGCCGAGCTTGATCTTCGCGACGGTGTCGGTGATCTTGCGCGTGACGAATTCGCGGCCACGTAGCGGCGATTCGTGATTGAACAGAATCCCGCTGCTCGCGAAGAGGCCATACGACTCGCGGTAGTTGATGGTCGACCAGTGCGCGAACAGCTTGGCCACGCCATACGGGCTGCGCGGATAGAAGGGCGTGTCCTCGCGTTGCGGCACCGCTTGCACGAGGCCGAACATTTCCGAGGTCGACGCCTGGTAGTAACGGGTCTTCGGATTCAGAATGCGGATGCCTTCCAGCAGATTCAGCGCGCCGATGCCGGTCACTTCGGCGGTGGTCACAGGCTGGTCGAACGAGACGCCCACGAAGCTTTGCGCGGCGAGGTTATAGAGTTCGTCGGCCTGCGCGCCTTCGAGCAGGCGCAGCGTGGAGCCGAGGTCGGTCAGATCGTGTTCGACCAGACGCAGATTCGGATGATCGAGCACGCCGAGCTCACGCATGCGCCAGAAGTTGACGGAACTGGTGCGCCGGTACGTGCCGGTCACGTGATAGCCCTTGTCGAGCAGCAGTTTGGTCAGATAGGCGCCGTCCTGTCCGGATACGCCGGTGATGATCGCTTTGCGTGGTTGGCTCATAGCTTGCCTTCGATATTGGTAAAAGAGAAAGAGAAGAAGCAGTCGCGCCGGCTACGGCGCATGTCATTGGCACATTTTTGTCGACGAACACAGCGGCACGGTCATTGGCACATCAAGCGGCACACCCCGCGGCAATACTCGAAAAGCGCCTGTCGGAAGCACGCTTCGCGAGCCGCTCACAAGGCGCACCCCAGGCGCACCCGAAAAAAGCTTCAAAGCGCGCCGTCCAGCAGTCGCCGCACCAGCGGATCGACGATTTGAAAATCTTCCTCGGCCTTGAGCCGGTACAAGCCCGGCTTCGGATGCGCGCCGTCGGACATCAGCGTCTTCCAGTCGGGCAAATTGCTGATGTAGGCAAACTGGTCGACGAGCGGCACCTGCTGTTCGGCGGCCACGCGGCGCGTCATCGCCACCATCGCGGCGAGCCGCGCGTTGAGCCGGCCGTCGGGCATCGGATTCGAGGTCTGCAGAACCGGCTCCTTGCCGAGCGCGCGGGCGGTTTTCACGAGCGCCGTTTCGGCCGCGTAGAACGCCTCGGGCGTCTGGTTCTGCATGACTTCGTTGATGCCGTAATTGATCAGCACGATCTGCGCGGGCGAGGCGGCAAGCCGCTCCTGCCACGGCAGCCCGGCGCTCGGGCCGGCGCGGCGGTTGCCGGTGCCGTCGCGCAGTTGCGTCGCCATCGTGCCGCCCACGCCGTAGTTCGTGACGCGCACGCGTTCGCCGTGCCGCGCCTGCAATTCATCCTGCAAAAAAGCCACGGCGTTTTGCGCCTGCGGGCCGCAATGACCGTCGCTGCATGTGATGCCGAGCGTGGTCGAATCGCCATAGGCGTCGATCAGCACCTGGGCCGGTTTTGCACGCGCCTGCGTCGGCTGAATTTGCGTGGCCCGGATTTGCGTCGCCTGGGTTTGCGTCAAATTCATCGGCTTCGCCTGGCTTGCGTCCACGCTGGCCGCATGCGCGCCGGCCGGCAACGAAAGCAGCGCGAACGACAGCAGCGCGAGCGAAGCCAGCGCCGCGGTAGTCGTCAAGCTCGCTCTGCGCCATCCGCCGCGCCTCATGCACGGCTGCGCGGCGCTTGCGACGCGGCCCCGCCACGGCCCGTGGCCGGCGCTTGCGGCGCCGCCCACGTGACGCCCGCGCCCGGCACCGGCGCTTGCGCCGCTTTGCCGCCCGCGCCGAAAATCAGCCGCTTCTCGAACGCGAACCACGTGATGCTCGCGTAGGCGAGCGTGATCGCGAGCGCGAGCGCCGCGGTCATGTAGCGGTTCAGATGCAGCGGCCACAGCGCGTACAGCACGCTCAGGTGAATCAGATAAACCGTGTAGCTGATGGTGCCGATATAGACCAGCACCGGATTGCACAGCAGCCGCTTGACGATGCCCTTGCTTTGCAGGGCGATGACCACGACGGACGTGCAAAGCACCAACGAAACGCTGTAGAGCCCCGCGTTGGAGAGCGGCGTAT
This sequence comes from Paraburkholderia sp. DD10, assembly GCF_049177125.1. Lineage (NCBI taxonomy): Bacteria > Pseudomonadati > Pseudomonadota > Betaproteobacteria > Burkholderiales > Burkholderiaceae > Paraburkholderia > Paraburkholderia sp. DD10. The sequence continues at coordinate 1,124,783 of NZ_CP185393.1, forward strand.
TGGCCGCGCGAAAACGCGGGTAATGCAGATGCAGCCACGCCAGCACGGCGAGCGCGGCGAATACGCCGAGCACCGCGACGCCCTTGAACGGTTCGAGCGCGTCGCGATCGCGCCGCACGGCGACCGCGAGCAGCGCGCCGGCCGCGAGCAGGTCCATGCGAAACGGCGTCAGGTAATAGATCGGCCAGAACGAATCGAACCAGGGCGTGGCGACCGCGCGCAGCACCGGCACGAGCAGGATCAACGCGGCCGCGACGTAGCCGAGCACGCGCTCGGGCACGAGCAGGATCACGAACGGCCAGAAAATATAAAACTGCTCCTCGACGGCGAGCGACCACAGCACGTTCAGGCTGTCGTGGCCGCTCTGGTTGAGCGCGTCGCCGATATTCGTCGCGAAGAACGCGTACCACTGCCAGTGCTGCGCCCAGCCGAGACCGAACAGCAGCGACGACACCACCATCAGCAGCAGATACGGCGGCAGGATGCGCCGCGCGCGGCGCGCGTAGAAGTAAGCGAAATACGACTGCTCGCGCGACTTGCGTTCGAGCAGGATGCCGGTAATCAGAAAGCCGCTCAGCACGAAGAACAGATCGACGCCCATCCACAGTGGCGCCTTGAGCGCGTGCTGCGCGAACACCGCGAGCACGGCGATCGCGCGCAAGCCGTCGAGCTGCACGATGCGGCGGGAGTGGGAAGGCGCTAAGGGCAGGGCGCTGGCAGTCATGAACCGTCCATGGTGTGAAGCGGATGGGCCGGGCGAAGCAACGCGCGTTCGGCAACCACAGGCGCGCTCGCTTCGCGTCGCAACGGAAGTGCAATCGATTCTAGGCAAAAGAAAATCGTGAAAAAACGGGAATGAATTGGATAAATGAATCAGATTGCAACAGGGTGTTTCGTTATTCATTTCCAATGAGTTTTCATGCTTGTGCCGAAGGCGTGACGCGACGCGTAAGAACTGCGCCGTGAGCCTGGCCGGGTCGGTAAGCTTGGCTGCAACGGCCTCGCGCCGGCCAGCCCGGCGTCCATTCCGTTTTAATCGATTTTTAAATCAGTTTCTTTCATTGCGCTTAAAGCGGCGAATATTTTTGAATTATTTTCGATTTTCGTCGCGGTGTTTTTTCCGCGTAATGTGAGCCGTGTGAATTGGGTGGCCAAGGACGGCGCGTGGGCCGCACCCGGTTGTCCCGCTCGCGAGCCCGCGGCGCCGCCGCTTCCCGTTGCCTGCATGCCGCCTCGCCGTCGTTACCCGGCCTCGTGTCCTGCGCGAACCGGTCTGATGTTCTTGTGTTGCTTCTGGCTTTTTTGTACCCGTTCGTATTCGTTCGCAAGCGTTCTTACCGTGACCTCACCGGATTTTTTTATCCGCGCGGGTCGTTTGCCTGAGCGCGGCGCGCCGCTGATTGGAGAAAATACTTTGCCCCGTTTCGCGTTCAAAAGCTGGTGTGCCGTGCTGGCATGTGCGGCGGGACTGGTCGCGGGATCGGTCGGCGTCACGGCTCGCGCGGAAACCGCGTTGAACGCGAAAACCTCATGGATCGGCAACACGTTCGGTTTCGGCGAGGGCACGTGGGCGCAAATCAATATCACCGCGATCGCGGTCGCGCCCGATGGCAAGGTCTATACGAACGCGCCGTGGGACGAGAGCGGCGCGGAAGCCAGCGTCTACCAGGACGGCAAGATGCTCGGCTTCGCGGGCGGCACGCACGGCTGGGGCAATAGCGGCGGCAACGCGATCGCGCTGAATCGCCAATACGCGTTCGTGGCGATCGCGGTCGGCAACGAGAAGGGGCGGCTCGTCGAGCAGGGCGTATGGCCGCAGAAGGGCAAGCAATGGTTCGGCATCTCGCGCCGGCTGATCGCCGATCCGAAGCGCGCCGCGCCGTTTCAGCCGGCCGCCAAAAGCGGCGACCCGCATGCGCAGCTCGCCGCGGGCTTCCTGATGATGAACGAAGTGCCCACCGGCACGAGCGCCGAAATCGGCGGCCTCGCGGCGAACGACACCACGCTGTTCGCGGCCAACACGGCGCGCGATCGCATCGAGGTCTACGACGCCGAATCGATGCAACAGAAAACCACCTGGACCGTGCACGAGCCGGGCCGTCTCGCGCTGGCGCCCGACGGCACGCTGTGGGTGCTGGCCGGCACGCGCAACGACCCGGCGCCGCACGTCGAGCACTACACGGTCGCGGGCAAGCGCATCGACGAAAACTTCACGCTGCCCGCGGACACGCTCGCCGTCGATATCGCGGTGGACGCGCAAGGTCGCATCCTGATCGCCGACAACGGTCCGCGTCAGCAGGTGCTGTTCTTCAGCAGGAGCAATGGCCGCTATGCGGAGTCGGGCTCGCTCGGCGAGCGCGGCGGTATTTTTAGCGGCGTGGCGGGCAGGCCGGGACCCCGGCGTTTCAACGGGCTGACCGGCGTGGGCGTGGATGCGCGCGGCAACGTGTATGTGTCGACCAACGGCATCGGTCCGCGCTATGAGCCGATCGGCGCGGGCCTCGGCGCCACGCTCGAAAGCTATGCGCCGGACGGCCGGCAGAACTGGCAGGTGCAAGGGCTGCTGTTCGTCGACGGCGCATGGATCGATCCGGCTCGGCCCGACAGCGTCTACACCGGCAACAAGCGCTTCGAACTCGATCTCTCGAAGCCCGCGGGGCAGGACTGGAAATACGTGGGCTTCCTGTCGAACCGCTTCAAGTATCCCGACGACCCCGTGTTTCACACCGACCAATATCCGGGGCTGCCGATCGCCCGCAAGCTCAAGGGCAAGACCTTCCTGTATCTCACCGACATGTACGCGGATCACCTGAAGATCTACCGCTTCGATCCGCAGCGCGACGGCGAGGTGGCCGCGCCCTCGGGCTTCATCGCCGGGCGCGAGCGCGCGGTGGCCAAGGTGCCGAACGCGCCGCCGGGCGGCGACTGGATCTGGCGCGACGCGAACGGCGACGGCAAATTCAATACCGACGAATTCACGCCGAACACGAGCGGCACCAAGCTCGCGGGCGGCTGGGGCTGGTGGGTCGATAGCGCGGGCGACATCTGGCGCACGCGCGACACCAAGGGCATCTATCGCTTCCGCTTCGGCGGACTCGATGCGAAGGGCAACCCCGTCTACTCGTATTCGGACCTGACGCAATACCCGGTGCCCAAGCCCTTCACCGAACTGCACCGCGCGATCTACGAACCCGACACCGACACGATGTACGTGGCCGGCTATACGGCCGACACGCCGACCGATCGCGGCTTCTGGAAGGAAGTGGGCCGCGTGCTGGTGCGCTACGACAAATGGTCGAGCGGCAACCCCGTGCAGCGCTATTCGATCACGCTGCCCTGGACCACGCAGAGCAAGCCCATCGCCACGATCATCGGGCTCACCGTCGAGGGGCAATACGTGTTCGGCGTGGAGCCGGCCGGCGCGGTGCACGTGTGGGACAAGGGCAGCGGCAAGGAACTCGGCGTGATCCGGCCGGGCCCGGAAGTGGGCCGCGCGTCGGGCTGGGTCGACGTGCCCAACGGCATCAGCGCCGCGAAGCGAAGCAACGGCGAGTACCTCGTGTTCGTCGAGGAAGACGCGCGCGGCAAAGTGATGATGTACCGCTGGAAACCTTGATGAAGCGCACAGAACAACAGGCAGTCAACCGTATTCAACCCCAGGGCATCCGATGGACAAAGGCATTCTCAAGAACGTAGCGATCAATTTTTTCGGGTTGGTGCTGCCCACCTTCGTCTCGCTCGTGACCGTGCCGTCGTATATCAGGCTGCTCGGCGTCGAGCGCTACGGCGTGATCAGTCTCGTGTGGACCCTGATCGGCTACTTCGGGATTCTGGATCTCGGCATGAGCATGGCCGCGCAGAACCACATCTCGAAGGCGCGCGCGTCCGGCGACAAGACCGAGAGCGCGCGCGTGTTCTGGAGCGCGACGTGGCTCAATCTCGCGACCGGCGTGATCGGCGGGCTGATGATTTACTTCGGCGCGTTTCTGTACACCGCGTATTTCACCAAGGTGTCGCCGGAGTTGCAGCACGAGGTGTATATGGCGCTGCCGTGGCTCGCGGTGGCGATTCCGATCGCCAACGTGTCGTGGGTGTTCGCGGGCGCGATCAACGGCGCCGAGCGTTTCGGCGTCTACAACACCAATCAGACCATCGGCACGTTTCTGTTCCAGTTGCTGCCGCTCGGCGCCGCGCTGTGGCTGGGCGCGACCTTGCAGAACGTGCTGGCCGCCGCGGTGTTCGCGCGCATTCTCGCGGCGCTCCTGCTGGGCCGCTCCGCGCTGAAGGTGCTGGAAATCCGCAGCATCCTGCCGCCGCAACTGGGCGTCGCGAAGGGGCTCTTCAACTTCGGCGGCTGGATGCTGATCGCGAGCGTCACCAACATGATCGCCGAATCGCTCGACCGCGTGATGCTCGGCACGAGTCTGGGCGCGCGCTTCGTCACGTACTACACGGTGCCGCAAAACCTCGTCACGCGTCTGAACATCGTGCCGACGGCGATGGTGCGTACGCTGTTTCCGCGCCTTTCGGCGGTGAGCCGCGCCGACGCCGACACCATCACGCGGCAGTCGCTCGAATTTCTCAACGGCGTGTTCACGCCGGTCGCGCTGGTCGCGATGCTGGTGCTCGAACCGTTCCTGCATCTATGGGTCGGCAATGAAATCGCCACCGTCGCCGCGCCGGTGGGCCGCGTGATGATCGTCGCCGTGTGGCTCGTCGGTCAGGCGAACGTCACGCGCATTCTGATCCAGTCGCAGGTCCATCCGGCCACCGCCGCGCGCGTCGGCTTGTTCGAATTGCCCTTGTTTGCAGGGGCATTGTGGTTCGGCATCACGCATTTCGGTTTGACCGGCGCGGCGTTCGCCGTGGCCGGCCGGGCGCTGTTCGACTACGCGGTGCTGCTGCGTCTGTCCGCGATTCACGCGCGGCAGATCGCGCTCGACATGCTCGCCCACCTCGCTTTCCTGCTGGCGAGCCTCTGGCTTGCCGGCTTCCTGCCGGGTCTCGCAATGGCGATCGTCGCCGGTGCATTGATGGTGGCGGCCAACGTCGCCTGGTCGATCACGATGACACCCGCCTTGCGCGATCTTGCGCGTTCACTGCTGTTGCGACTGAATTTGAGGAAAAGCGCATGAACCAGGACATCCTTGAAGAAGCCGTGCTGCAACCCGCGACGCGCAGCGCACTGGCCGAACTCACCACCGTTCCCGGCGCTGAGACGCAGTCGCGCCGCAGCGCGTTGCGCGGCGACAAGACGGTGCGCGTCGCGATCGTGCATGACTGGCTCGTCACGTACGCGGGCGCGGAGAAGGTGCTGGAGCAGATCGTCGCGTGCTTTCCCGACGCGGACCTGTTCAGCCTCGTCGATTTTCTCGACGACCGCAGCTTTCTGCGCGGCAAGCCGGTGACGACTTCGTTCATCCAGACGCTGCCGCTCGCGCGCACCAAGTACCGCACGTATCTGCCGCTGATGCCGCTCGCGATCGAACAGCTCGACGTGTCGGCCTACGACGTGGTGATTTCGAGCAGCCACGCGGTCGCCAAGGGCATTCTCACCGGCCCGGACCAGGTGCACATCAGCTACGTGCATTCGCCGATCCGCTACGCGTGGGATTTGCAGCATCAGTACCTGCAGCAGTCGAAGCTCACCAACGGCCCCAAGTCGGCGATGGCGCGGCTGATTCTGCACTACATCCGCAACTGGGATATCCGCACCTCGAATTCGGTGGATGGATTCGTGGCGAACTCGGAGTTCATCGCGCGGCGCATCAAGAAGGTCTATCAGCGCGAGGCGCAGGTGATCTTTCCGCCGGTCGACGTCGAGGCGTTTTCGCTGTGCACCGACAAGGACGATTTTTATCTCACGGCCTCGCGGATGGTGCCGTACAAGAAGATCGATCTGATCGTCGAGGCGTTCGCGCGGATGCCCGAGCGCAAGCTCGTGGTGATCGGCGACGGCCCCGACATGCAGAAGATCCGCGCGAAGGCGGGGCCGAACGTCGAGATCCTGGGCTATCAGCCGTTCAAGGTGTTGAAGGAGAAGATGAGCCGCGCGAAGGCTTTCGTCTTCGCCGCCGAGGAGGACTTCGGCATTTCGGTGGTCGAGGCGCAGGCATGCGGCACGCCGGTGATCGCCTACGGCAAGGGCGGCGCGCTCGAAACCGTGCGCGATCTGTCCGAGCCGCGGCCGACCGGCATGTTCTTCGACGACCAGAACGCCGAGTCGATCATCGCCGCGGTCGAGCGTTTCGACGAGCACGTGAAGCGTTTTTCGCCGGTGGATTGCCGCGCGAACGCGGAGCAGTTTTCCGCCGCGAATTTTCGCGAGCGCTTCTTCGCGCATGTGCGCGCTTCGGTGCCGGCGTTGCGTTCGGCCACGCTGCCGCCTTACGTGCCCTACAAGGCCGAAGCGGGCGCCGACGCGCCGCGCATTCTCGCCGTCGATCAGAGCGGCGTGCTGGGCGGCGCCGAGCTGTCGCTGCTGGAAATCGTCAAGGCGCTGCGCTCGCGCATCGAGGTCGTGCTGTTCGACGACGGCCCGTTTCACACCGCATTGGCCAGGGCCGGCGTGAGCGTCGATGTGCTGGACGCCGGCGCCTTGCGCCACGTTCGCAAGCAAGGCGGCTCGCTGCCGAAGGGCCAGGCGCTCAAGGGCCTGCTCTCGCTCGTGCGCGCCACCGCGAAACGCGCGCGCAATGCCGACGTGATCTACGCGAACACGCAGCGCGCGATGGTGATCGGCGCGATTGCCGGCAAGCTGGCGAGGCGGCCGGTGGTCTGGCATCTGCGCGATATCGTGAGCCCCGAGCATTTCGGCGGCAAGCAGTTGGCGATCATCAAGTGGTGCGCGCGCCTCGGTCTCACGCACGTGATCGCCAATTCCGCCGCTTCGGCGCGAGCGTTCACCGAACTGACGCGATTCGACGAAAAACGTGTCGACGTGGTGTTCAACGGCATTTCCGCCGCGCCGTTCGACGCGTTGCGCACGGTGCCGCAAGCGGCGCTGCGCGAGCGCCTGAACCTGCCGCGCGACGCCTTCCTGGTGGGCTCGTTCAGCCGTCTCGCGCGCTGGAAAGGCCAGCACGTGCTGCTCGAGGCGATGGTCCTCAATCCGCGCATGCACGCGGTGCTGGTGGGCGCGCCGCTGTTCGGCGAGGACCAGTACGAGATCGAACTGCATGCGTTCGTCGCCGCGCACAAGCTGGGCGACCGCGTGCATTTCCTCGGCTTCCAGCACGACATTCCGGCCTGCATGTGCGCGGTCGACGCGGTCGTTCACACGTCGATCACGCCGGAGCCGTTCGGCCGCGTGATCGTCGAAGGCATGCTGGCGCAGCGGCCGGTGGTGGCGGCTCGCGCGGGCGGCGTGCTGGAGATCATCGACGACCACGAGAACGGCGTGCTGTGCACGCCCGGCGATGCGCAAGGTCTCGCCGACGCGCTGAGCGAATTGCAATCGAACGACGCGTTGCGCAACAAGCTCGTCAGCAACGGCTATCAAACGGCGCTGCGCCGGTTCGGCACCGCCACTTATGTCGAGGGCGTCGAGCGGATTCTGAAGCGCGTGGCGGCGGGCTGAGCGCGTTGCGAGTGAATGGCTTTGTGCGGGGTAGGGGCAGGGACTTGGCCAGTCCCCGCCGTTAGCGCAACGGAGCGAAAGTCCCAGGGACTTCGCTCCGTTTTTTTATCGCGTGGATTTCAAGCCTGGATTTGAAGCCTGGATTTGAAACCTGCGTTTCAACCTAGTTTCAGCGCGGCTTTCGGTTTGAAACTGGCGGACCACTTCATGGCCGGCAGTTCGACCAGCCGGTAGAACACATAGGCGACCGGCACGGCCACCAGCATGTAGCCGAACGACGGCCAGATCGACATCTGCAGCGACGAGCGGAACAGCAGCGACGACAGCAGCACGAAGATCGGCAGATGGATCAGATACAGCGAGAAGCTGAAGTCGCCGAAGCGCGACAACACACGCAGACCCGGCGTGTCGGCGTTGCGGCGTTCCAGCGCCTTGTACAGATAGAACGCGAAGCCGATCGCCCACAACTGGAAGGCGCCGTACTGGCCGAAACGGAACGCCGCGCAGCCGAGCGCGATGAACCCCGCGGCCAGCACGTAGAGCCAGATCGACGAGCGCGCCTGCGGCGCGGTGCGGGCCTTGGCGTCCGCGATCCACGCGCCGAGCGTCCACGAAAACCAGTACGACGTGAAAAACTGCAGGTCGTTACGCTCCAGCAGATAGGCGGACGCCACGTTGACCACCGCGACGATCGCCAGCACGGAGGTCATGCCGATGCGCCGGCGCAGCGCGAACAGCAGCGGATACACTGCATAGAACTGCACTTCGAGCGAGAGCGTCCAGAGCGCGCCGTTCGAGCCGAACGTCTTGCCGGCCACGCCTTGCAGCGAAAACAGATTGACGAGGAAAGCCTGCAGGCCGATCTCGCGGATCTTGTGGCTGACGGGCGGCAGTTGCAGGCTGAACCAGTCGAGCGCGAAGGTCAGCACGAGCGCCGCCAGCAGCACCGGATAGATACGCGCGAAGCGGCGCACCCAGAAATTGCCGGTATCGAGCCGGTAAGCGGGATTTTTCGCGAGCCGCAGCGCCGCGCTGCGATGAATGCAGTATCCGCTGATGACGAAGAAAATCGGCACGCCCGCCGAGCCCCATGCAATCGGGAAGGTCAAATACGCGGCAATCGCATTCAGATTGAATGAATGACCGGCGCTTTGATGAAACGCCTGCATGCCGACCCATTCGATCTGCCGGCAATGGAAATAGGCGACCAGCAGCGCGGCGAAGCCCCGCAGCGCGTCGATGACATGCTCCTTGCCGGCGCTGTCGGCGCGCGCCTCGCTCTGCGCGCGCGGCGCGGCGCCGGAGCGGGCGGGGGAAAGGGGCAGGGATGAGCCGGCGGCATCCAGTGCTGAGTCGCTCATGCGCGGTCCTTATTCTGGAGAAGGGAAAAGCTGATTCCCGGGCGCATGCGCGCCCGCGATGCATGACATCCTAGTGCAACGAGGCGGGCAAAAAATCGGATAAAAAATGACATGACGAATCGCATGACGAATGCCATAAGCGCGCAATTTTGTGACGAATTGTAATTAAGTCTTATCAAATGCGGCAGCGAATTATTTACCGCTTTTGTCGTGTTAATTTTTGACTTGGGGATTCTACTGACCAGAGGTGAAGTCATGAACCTGCATCTACTCGCCGGCATCGCCGTGCTGCTGATCCTCGTCGCCGCCTCCGCTTACCGGGAGGCGCTGCGCAATGAGCCGATCCGCCGTTTCCGGATGAATTCGGGCAAGCTCCCGCAGATCGACGAGAACGAATAACGCGCCGAATAACACGCGCGGCAAGCCGCGGCAAAGCAATGACGCGCCCGCGACCTCCGTTCGTCGGGGCGCGTACCGTCCACCGCAACTCCGTTTGGCCGGATACGTAAAATTTTCGGCATTTCCGAAAACAATTCGCTTTCGTCACGTAATTGTTTCCTGTTCCTTGTCACGATGCGATATAGCGAAAGCGAATTGAATTAAATATTCCGGATGGAAAAATTCACGCGTGAACTGAGTTAATTTTTTTGTTAGTCTTTTCGACGACATCGATTGGCCGAAAGGTCCGCGAACACACTAATCTCTAACCGATGTGGGAATGCCTACCATGCTGAAAGTCACCAAAGCCGTGTTTCCCGTAGCGGGCCTCGGGACGCGATTCCTGCCGGCTACCAAAGCAAGTCCCAAGGAAATGCTGCCGATCGTCGACAAGCCGCTGATTCAATACGCGGTCGAGGAAGCGATCGCCGCCGGCATCACCGAAATGATCTTCGTGACGGGCCGCAGCAAGCGCGCCATCGAAGACCACTTCGATAAATCGTATGAAATCGAGGCCGAGCTCGAAGCGCGCAACAAGCAGAAGCTGCTCGACCTCGTGCGCAGCATCAAACCGGCCAACGTCGACTGCTTTTACGTGCGCCAGGCCGAGGCGCTCGGTCTGGGCCATGCGGTGCTGTGCGCCGAGAAACTGGTGGGCGACAGCCCGTTCGCCGTGATCCTCGCCGACGACTTGCTGCATAGCTCGAAGCCGGTGATGAGCCAACTGGTGGACACCTTCAATCACTATCACAGCTCGGTGATCGGCGTCGAAACCATCGACCGTGAAGACAGCCGCTCGTATGGCGTGGTGGACGGCCGCGAGTGGGAAGACAACGTGATCAAGCTGTCGGGCATCGTCGAAAAGCCGGCCCCGGACAAGGCGCCGTCGAATCTCGGCGTGGTCGGCCGCTATGTGCTGATGCCGACCATCTTCAAGCATATTCGCTCGATCAAGCCCGGCGCGGGCGGCGAACTGCAATTGACCGACGCGGTGCAGTCGCTGCTGACCGAAGAGCAGGTGCTCGCGTATCGCTACTTCGGCACGCGCTTCGATTGCGGCAGCAAGCTCGGCTATTTGAAGGCGACAGTGGAATTCGCGCTGCGCCATCCGGAAGTGAAGGCGGAATTCGAGGCGTATCTGCAAACGTTCATGCAGGCCAACATGCCGGCGCAATACACGGCTGAAGCGGCTTAAAGTTCAAGGGCCGTCCCTAACGTCCCTAACGTCCATAACGCCGTCCTTTAGGGCCGAGCCCGCAACGCATCACGCAGAAGCAACGCGCAGCAGCACCGCGCACATTAAAACGGGCGCCGCATCACGCGGCGCCCGTCCTTTTTTTCTGCCGCGCTCAAAGCGTATTCGAGCCTCGGCGTATCTCCCTCAGCCTTGCTTCATTTCAAGCCGGAACTTGTGCAGCAGCGGTTCGGTGTAGCCGCTCGGCTGCTCGCGCCCTTCGAACACCAGCGCCTGCGCGGCCTTGAACGCCACCGTGTCGAAGCCCGGCGCCATCGGCTTGTAGAACGGGTCGCCCGCGTTCTGCTCGTCCACCACCTTCGCCATGCGCTTGAACGTCTCTTCGACCAGCTCGCGCGTCACCACGCCGTGACGCAGCCAGTTGGCGATGTGCTGGCTGGAAATGCGCAGCGTCGCGCGGTCTTCCATCAGGCCGACGTTATGAATGTCGGGCACCTTCGAGCAGCCCACGCCCTGGTCGATCCAGCGCACCACGTAGCCGAGAATGCCCTGCACGTTGTTGTCGATTTCGCTGCGAATCTCGTCCGCGCTCCACTGCGCCGATTCGACGACCGGAATCGTCAAGAGGCCGTCGAGCAGTTCGTCACGCACCTTCGCAAAGTCGGTGCGCTCCAGTTCCTGCTGAACCGCTTGCACGTCGATCTGGTGATAGTGCAGCGCGTGCAGCGTCGCGGCGGTGGGCGAGGGCACCCAGGCGGTATTCGCGCCGGCCTTCGGATGCGCGATCTTCTGTTCGAGCATCGCGTGCATCAGATCGGGCATCGCCCACATGCCCTTGCCGATCTGCGAGCGGCCGCGCAGGCCCGCGCTCAGACCGACCAGCACGTTGCTGCGCTCGTAGGCGGCAATCCACGTGCTCGACTTCATGTCGCCCTTGCGCATCATCGGGCCGGCTTCCATCGCCGTGTGCATCTCGTCGCCGGTGCGGTCGAGAAAGCCCGTGTTGATGAACGCGACGCGCTCGGACGCCTCGCCGATGCAGGCGAGCAGGTTGACGCTGGTGCGGCGCTCCTCGTCCATGATGCCCATCTTGATCGTGTTGCGCGGCAGCTTCAGCAAGACTTCGACGCGCGCGAACAGTTCGCTCGCGAACGCGACTTCGGCCGGGCCGTGCATTTTCGGCTTCACGATATAGATCGAGCCGGTGCGCGAATTCAGCTTGTGCTTGCGGTCGTGCAGCGCGCAGAGCGAGGTGATCACCGCGTCGAGAATGCCTTCGGGAATCTCGTGGCCGTCTTGAGTCAGCACCGCCGGGTTGGTCATCAAATGGCCGACGTTGCGGATGAAAAGCAGCGAGCGGCCGTGCAGCTTCACCGGCGTCTTGCCGTCCGCGCCGGTGTAGTCGCGATCGGCATTCAGACGGCGCGTGAAGGTCTTGCCGCCCTTCGTGACCTGTTCGGTCAGATCGCCGTTCATCAGGCCGAGCCAGTTGCGATAGAGCTGGACCTTGTCGTCGGCGTCGACGGCGGCCACCGAGTCCTCGCAGTCGATGATCGTGCTCACCGCCGCCTCGACCACCACGTCCTTCACGTGAGCCGCGTCGGTCTTGCCGATCGGATCGTTCGCGTCGATCTGGATTTCGAGGTGCAGGCCGTTGTGCTTGAGCAGCACCGCCGACGGCGCGCCCGCTTCGCCCTGATAGCCGATGAACTGCGCGGGCGTCTTGAGTTCGCTCGCGCCGCTCTTTAGCGTGACGAGCAGCTTGCCGCCTTCCACCTTATAAGCCGTCGCGTCCGCGTGCGAGCCGTTCGCGAGCGGCGCGGCCTGATCGAGAAACTTGCGCGCATACGCGATCACCGCCGCCCCGCGCACCGGGTTGAAGGTCTTCCGCCGGTCGGCGCCGTTGCTCTCGGGAATCGCGTCGGTGCCGTACAGCGCGTCGTACAGGCTGCCCCAGCGCGCGTTCGCCGCGTTCAGCGCATAGCGCTGATTCGACAGCGGCACGACCAGTTGCGGGCCGGCCTGCTCGGCGATTTCGGTGTCCACGTGGTCGGTCGTGGCCTTGACGGCGGCTGGCGCCGGCACGATGTAGCCGATGCCTTCGAGAAACGCGCGAAAGGCGCGCGGATCGCGCACCGGGCCCGGATTGGCGCGATGCCAGTTGTCCAGTTCGGTTTGCAGACGGTCGCGCTCGGCGAGCAGCGCGCGGTTTTTGGGCGCCAGCTCGTGCACGAGGGCGTCGAAGCCGGACCAGAACGCGGCGCTGTCGATTCCGGTGCCGGGCAGGGCTTCGGTTTCGACGAACTGGTCGAGGTTGGCGGCGACTTGCAGTCCGCCGCGCGGGTTCATCTGAGTCATCGACTGCTCCATCTATCTGAATGAATGGGGCCGATGTGGGGGCATCGGCCCGCGTTGTGCTGCGTTCTTCCGCTTGCCGCGACTTAGGCGGCGATCGCCGCAATGCCCGCGCGGGCGATCTGCGCGTCCTGGTCCGACTTCACGCCCGACACGCCGACCGCGCCGACCACCTGGCCCTCGACGATCACCGGCACGCCGCCTTCCAGCGTGCCTTGCAGCGGCGCGCTCAGGAATGCGGTGCGGCCGTTGTTGATCATGTCTTCGTATACCTTGGTTTCGCGGCGGCCGATCGCCGAAGTACGGGCCTTTTCCGTCGCGATGTACGAACTGGACGGCGCGCTGCCGTCCAGACGCAGCATTCCGAGCGGGTGGCCGCCGTCGTCGACCACCACGATCGCGACGGCCCACTTGTTCTTCTCGGCTTCCGCGCGCGCGGCTTCGAGGATCTGGGTCGTTTCGGCGACGGTCAACACGGGTTTGCTCAGCATGATCGATGTCCTGTTTCGTTTAAGGTAAGGAGGCTTCTACAAGTTCTATCCAATGACGCACCGGCGTGCGCCCGGCGCCGTCCAGATGCGCCTGGCAGCCGATGTTGGCCGTGACGATCAGCGCCGGCCGGCCGCTTTCCAGCGCGTCGAGCCGGTTGTCGCGCAAGCGCTCGGCCAGCTCGGGCTGGGTGATCGAATACGTGCCCGCCGAACCGCAGCACAGGTGCGCGTCGGGCACCGCGGCGAGATCGAAGCCGAGCCGTTGCAGGACCGACTCCACCGCGCCGCCCAGCTTTTGCGCATGCTGCAACGTGCAGGGGCAGTGAAACGCGATCTTCCGCTGCGCGTGCCCAGGCGGCGTTGCCGGCAACGCCGCTTGCAGCGTCGCCTGCGACGGTTCCGCCTGCAAGCGCTCGAGCGGTTCCTCAGCCAGGATCTCGACGAGGTCCCGCGCCAGTTCGCTGACCCGCTGCGCTTTTGACGCATAGCGCGGGTCGTCGCGCAGCAGCTTCCCGTATTCCTTGACGAACGCGCCGCAGCCGCTCGCGGTTTGCACGATCGCCTCGGCGCCGGCTTCGATGGCGGGCCACCACGCGTCGATATTGCGCCGCGCCCGCGCAAGCCCGGCCTCTTGCGCATTCAGATGATAATCGGTCGCCCCGCAGCAGCCGGCCCGCCCGGCATTCACGATGCCGATGCCGAGCCGGTCGAGCACGCGGGCGGCGGCCGCGTTGGTGTTCGGCGACAGCGCGGGTTGCACGCAGCCTTCCAGCATCAGCATGTTGCGCGGATGCCGCGGCGCGGGCCTCGTCTTGGCCCGCGCGCCACGCCTGGGGATTTTACGTCCAAGCGCAGCGGGAAGAAATGGCCGCAGCGTGCGGCCGGTCCTGAGCAGCGCGTCGAACACCGCCGGATGCGGGATCACGCGGCGCAAACCCTCGCGCAGCAGGCGTTCGGACGCGGGCCGGCGAATCCGCCGTTCCAGTTCCGCGCGGCCGATATCGAGCAGCGCGTGATACGTGACGCCCGACGGACAGGTGGTTTCGCAGTTGCGGCAAGTCAGGCAGCGGTCGAGGTGCAACTGCGTTTTGCGCGTGACCGGCTCGCCTTCGAGCATCTGTTTGATCAGATAGATGCGTCCGCGCGGGCCGTCGAGTTCGTTGCCGAGTAGCTGATAGGTCGGGCAGGTCGCGTTGCAGAAGCCGCAATGCACGCAGGAGCGCAGAATCTGTTCGGCTTCGTCCGCGCGCGCCAGGGTTTGGGCGGCGTCGCTGAGATTGGTTTGCATGGTGTGGGTTCGCCTTCGGTATTCACAGAGCCGCGCTCATCGAGCGGCGCGCATGGTCACAGGCCGGCATACAGACGGCCCGGATTGAACAGGCCGCGCGGGTCGAGTTGCTGTTTGAGTTGCCGATGAAAACGCAGCAGCGCCGCGGGCAGCGGCGTGAACGGTTCGGCGTGCGCATGGGGTGTGAAGCAGGTGGCATGACCGCCGGCGGCATGCGCGATCTGGCGGATCGTTGCGGCCGGCGCATCGCTTTTCAGCCAGCGTTGCGCGCCGGCCCAATCGAGCAATGTGTCGCCCGGCAGCGGCACGAGCGGCGAGGCGTTCGGCAATGAGAGGCGCCACAGCGCACGCGGATCGTCGAAAAAACCCAGACGGTGCTCGCGCAATGCGTCCCAGAAGCGTGGGTCGAGTTCGTCGCCGCCGATGCGATCTCTTGCCGACGCCACCGACCCCGCACCGCCTTCGAGCCGCACTTGCAAGCGGCCGTCGACGTGACATGCGCCGCTCACCGGCAACGCCGCGCGGCGCCATGCCGACAGTTCGCGCAGCGCTTCGCCCGCGTCGAGATCGAGCGTGAGGCTGCCGGATGCGCGCGGTTTCGGCAGCACCTTCAGCGAGACTTCGGTGATGAGGCCTAGACAGCCGAAGCTGCCGGCCAGCAGCCGCGACACGTCATAGCCCGCCACGTTCTTCATGACTTCGCCGCCGAAGCGCAGATGCTTCGCGTGACCGGTGATCACGCGGCAGCCCAGCACGAAATCGCGCACCGAGCCCGACCACGGACGGCGCGGCCCGGCAAGACCCGCGGCCACCATCCCGCCGACGGTGGCTGCGCCGAACGCGGGCGGCTCGCACGGCAGCATCTGGCCGGCGGCGTCGAGCGCGGCGTTCAGCTCCGCGAGCGGCGTGCCGGCGCGCGCGGTGATGACGAGTTCGGTCGGGTCGTAGCCGACCACGCCGCGATGCGAGCGCGTGTCGATCGGCATGCCTTCGACGGGCCGGCCGAGCAACGCCTTGCTGTTGCCGCCGCGGATCGCCAGCGGCGTGCCGCGTTCGAACGCTTGCGCGACTTCGGCGACGAGCCGTTCGCTATCGTCCATCGAGACTGCTTCGATCAGCATCAGAAACGCTCCAGTTCGGGAAAGGGCAGTGCGCCGTGATGGACATGCATCGAGCCGAATTCGGCGCAGCGGTGCAGCGTCGGTACGTTCTTGCCGGGGTTCAGCAGGCCGCTCGGGTCGAACGCGGCTTTCAGCGCGTGGAAGAACGACAGTTCGTCGCTGTTGAACTGCGCGCACATCTGGTTGATTTTTTCGCGGCCCACGCCATGCTCGCCGGTGATGCTGCCGCCCACCGCCACGCACAGTTCGAGGATCCTGGCGCCGAGCGCTTCGGCGCGTTCGGTTTCGCCGGGCGCGTTCGCATCGAACAGGATCAGCGGATGCATGTTGCCGTCGCCGGCATGGAACACGTTGGCGACGCGCAGACCGTGTTGCGTCGACAGATCCTCGATGCCCTTGAGCACGCGCGGCAATTCGCGGCGCGGGATCGTGCCGTCCATGCAGTAGTAGTCGGGCGAGATGCGGCCCACGGCGGGGAACGCATTCTTGCGGCCGGCCCAGAAACGCTGGCGCTCGGCTTCGTCTTTGGCGACGCGGATATCCGTCGCGCCCGCCGCGCGCAGCAGCGCTTCCACGCATGCCACGTCTTCCTGCACGTCGCTTTCCACGCCGTCGACTTCGCACAGCAGGATCGCTTCGGCATCCACGGGATAGCCCGCGTGGATGAAATCTTCCGCCGCGCGGATCGCGAGGTTGTCCATCATTTCGAGGCCGCCCGGAATCACGCCCGCGCCGATGATCCGCGCGACCGCCGCGCCGGCCTTTTCCACGTCGTCGAAACTCGCGAGCAGCACTTTCGCGCTTTGCGGCCTGGTGAGCAGCTTCACGGTCACTTCGGTGACGATGCCGAGCATGCCTTCCGAGCCGGTGAAGAGCGCGAGGTAGTCGAAGCCGGGGGCGTCGAGCGCTTCGGAGCCGAGCGTGATGCGCTCGCCGTCGATGGTGAGAATCTCCAGCTTGAGGATGTTGTTCACCGTCAGCCCGTATTTCAGGCAGTGCACGCCGCCCGCGTTCTCCGCGACATTGCCGCCGATCGAACAGGCGATCTGCGACGACGGGTCCGGCGCGTAGTAGAGACCATGAGGCGCGGCGGCCTGCGAGATCGCGAGATTGCGCACGCCGGGTTGCACGCGGGCCACGCATGCGTCGGGATCGACTTCGAGAATGCGGTTAAAGCGCGCCATCACCAGCAGAATGCCTTTGTCCAGCGGCAATGCGCCGCCCGACAAGCCGGTGCCGGCGCCGCGCGCGACCACCGGAATCTCATGCTCGCTGGCGAATTTCAGCAGCGCCTCGACGTGTTCCACCTTGTCGGGCAACGCGACCAGCATCGGCGTCGCGCGATAGGCGGCGAGGCCGTCGCATTCGAATGGCCGCAGGTCTTCCTGCTCGTGCAGCAGTTCCATGCCGGGAATCAGCGCGTGCAGCCGCGCGACGACGGTGGCTTTGTCGTGCGTCGCGAGCGGGCCGTCGACGCGCTCGTCGTAGTGATAGCTCATGTGGGGGTCTCCTGGCGCGGCGCTTCAAGCTGGCGGAATGCCCGTGGGCAACGGCGCGCGAACGTGTCTCCGGCGGGATTGTTGCGGCTATGCCGGCCTGTGTCGATGGGGCGGCGAAGTGGTCGTACCAGTTTTTGATTGAGCGTTTGGCGGGCATTTCTCCTTAAAGTGCCTGAATTGAGGCGCTTTCGAGAGGATATGCACACATCGCGTGCTAGCATTTGAAATTGGTCGTACCAGTGAGATTGAGCCATGCAGACAGCGGATCTTGAGAGCGCAAGGCAAGTGGCGGACGTGGTGGCCGAGCGCATCGAACGCCTGATCGTCGACGGCGTGCTGAAAACCGGGCAGGCGCTGCCCTCCGAACGGCGCTTGACCGACAAGCTCGGCGTCTCGCGCACGGCGCTGCGCGAGGGGCTCAAGCTGCTGCGGGCGCGCGGCATCATCGAGACTTCGCACGGCAGGGGTTCGTTCGTCGCGAGTCTCACCGCGCAGCCCGCGCTCACGCCGATGATGCATCTGCTCGGCTCGCAGCCGCGCACGCTCTACGATCTGTTCGAGGTGCGCGGCATGCTCGAGGCGGAGTCCGCGCGGCTCGCGGCGCTGCGCGGCACGCCCGCCGACTTCGTGCTGATCACGCGCCGCTATGAGGAAATGCTGGCGGCGCACGGCAAGGAGACGAGCGCCTCCACGCACGCGCGGCTCGATCACGCGTTTCATCTCGCGATCTGCGAGGCCTCGCACAACCCGGTGCTGGTGCATACCTTGAGTTCGCTGACCGACTTGCTGCTGAGTTCGGTGTTCGCATCGGTGAACAATCTCTATCATCGCGAGCCGCACAAGCGCGTGATCGACCGGCAGCACGCGCGGCTCTATAACGCCGTGACCGGCAAGCTGCCGGAACAGGCGCGCCGGGCCGCGGCCGATCACATCAAGAGCGTGTGCGCGAATCTGCGTGAAATCGAGCAGGAAGAACAGCGGCTCGTGCGCGCGACGTTGCGGCTGGAAGGGTGGGAGTGAGCGGCGCTAACGTGGCGCAAGCGCGGCGCGAAGATGGCGCGTTAGCGGCACGGGGGCGGCACAGGCGCGGCGCGAAGATGGCACGTTCGCGGCACAAGGGCAGCGCAAGCACGGCATAAGCGCGGCACGAATGCGGCGCAAGCATGGCACGAAGAGCACGTTCGCAGCACATGGGCAGCGCAAGCGCGGCGCGAATGCAGCGCAAGCGCCGCACGACGAGGCACGAATGTGGCACAGGCGCGGCAGGATCGAGGCACGATCGAAGCGCAAGCGGCGTCACATTCGCTTCGACTCGAATGCGGGCGGCCCCGTCCATACACCTCCGCGAGACGCTGCGACAAAGCGCGTAGGCACTTTACAATCGAGCCTCGACAAAAAAATCGCGTGTCCCGCACGCCCCCCACATCATGCCGACCATCAGCGAGCTTTTCGTCTATCCGATCAAATCCTGCGCGGGCATTGCGTTGAATGAAGCGCGCCTTCACGCCACCGGCCTCGAATACGACCGCGGCTGGATGGTGGTCGACGCGAGCGGCGCAATGCTCACGCAGCGCGCGTATCCGCGCATGGCGCTGATCAAGGTGGAGTTCGGCGAACGGGAACTGGTGATCCGCGCGCCCGGCATGAGCGAACTGCGCACGCCGCTCGACGCCGCGCAGCTGCACGCGCCGCAAAAAGTGCAAACCGTGGTGTGGCGCGACGCGGCCTACGGACTCGACACAGGCGCCGCGAGCGCCGCGTGGTTCTCGAACTTTCTCGGCTTGCCGGCGCGGCTGTTGCGCTTCGATCCCGAGCGCGAACGCACCGTCGATCCCGAGTACACCGGCAGCACCGGCGGCGCGACCACGCATTTCGCCGACGGCTTTCCGCTGCTGGTGATCGGTCAGGCTTCGCTCGACGATCTGAACGCGCGTCTGAACAGCAAGGGCGCGCCGTCGATTCCGATGAGCCGGTTCCGTCCCAACATCGTGCTGACCGGACTGGAGGCGTACGAGGAGGATTACATCGAAAGCCTGAGCATCGAAAATCTCGAAGGGCAGCAGGGGCAGGATGTGCAATTGCAACTGGTCAAGCTGTGCGCGCGCTGCCCGATGCCGACCATCGACCAGGCGAAGGGCGCGCCCGATCCCGATTGGCCGAACGAGCCGACCGACACGCTGAGCGTCTACCGGGCGAACCCGCAGCGCGGAGGCAAGGTGACGTTCGGCAACAATGCGCTCGTCGCGCGCGGCGCCGGCGCGTGGCTGCGGGTCGGCCAGGCGGTGGAAGCGGAAATCGGTTTCGGCGATTAGCCGATCAGGCGACAGATCGGGCGCGGGGACCGGGAATCGAAGCAGGCGCCCGGATCAGCCGGCGGCGTCATGTGCCGCTCATGTGCCCGTCAGCGCGGCGAGAATGACCGGCATCGGCGTCGGCTTGACGAAATGGTGATCGAAGCCCGAGCGCAGCGAGTCGTTCCTGTCGTCGGGACAAGCGAGGCCGGTCACGGCCACCAGCGTCGGCGCGGGCGTGTCGCCCACGTTGCGGATGCACCGCGCCACCGAGCGTCCGTCGAGGCGCGGCATCTCCACGTCGAGCAAGGCGGCGGCCGGGTGCCACGCGCAATACTGCGCGAGCGCGTCGAGCCCGTTCTCCGCGGTCCGAACGTCGAAACCATGAGCGACGAAGAAAAGGGCGTAGGCGGCCAGCAGGTTCGCATCGTCGTCCGCGATCAGCAGCCGCGCAGCCAGGGGACTCGAAGCTAAGTGACTCGACATCGGGCTTCCTCGGATTGCATTCCCTGTGTAGAACAACAGAGCGAGCAATTTGAAGTCCCGATTCAGGCGTCGCCGGGGCCGCGCATTGACGCGGCTTTCGCGAGGCAGCGGCCACCGCCCGGTGAAGAAATTGCCATTGGCGATGAAAGACGGCCATATGGTTGCGCCGTGCGGCCCTCGTGCCTCATGCGGCTCATGTGGCTCATGCGGCTCGTGCGCCTCATGTGGCTATGTGGCTATGTGGCTATGTGGCTCATGTGGCTGGTGCGCCTCGTGCCGCTCGTGCGCCTGGCGGGGTTCGTCCCGCTTCAGGCGGCCCTGGCGGTCGCCTCCCGCCCACGCGACTCGCCCGCATCCGCGGCGGTGACGCCATCGCGCGACGCGTCGGCGTCCTGCGCCCTGGGTTCGACGCTCTCGCCGATCGCATCCCCCACCAGAATCACCGCCGGACTGCCGAAGCCCGCGCTCGCGGCGTCGGCGGCCAGCCGGTCGAGGCGCGTGAGCAGACGCCGCTCGTCGGCCCCGCCCGCCCACTGCACGACGGCGGCCGGCGTGTCGGCCGGCAGGCTCGCGAGCAGCGCGCCGGCGAGGCTCTCGATGCGCCGCATTCCCATGTAGATAGCCAGCGTGGTGCGGGTCGCGGCGAGCGCGGCCCAGTCCGGCTCGCCGTGGTCCTCGGTGTGGGCGGTGACGAAGCTCACGCCGTGGCAATGGCGCCGGTGCGTCAGCGAGACGCCGAGCCCCGCCGCGGCAGCGAAGCCCGACGAGATGCCGTTGACGATCTCCACCGTGATGCCCGCGCCGCGCAACGCCGCGAGTTCCTCGCCGGCGCGTCCGAACAGCAGCGCCTCGCCGCCTTTCACGCGGACCACGTGCAAGCCCTTGAGCGCATAACGCTGCATCAGCCGTTCGATGAACGCTTGCGGCGTGGAGCGGCAGCCGCCGCGCTTGCCGACGCGAATCACGCGCGCTTGCGGCGCGAGCGTCACGATGTCGGGATTGGCGAGGTCGTCGAGCAGCACGACGTCGGCGGCCGCCAGCGCTTTCGCGGCCTTGAGGGTGAGAAGGTCGAGATCGCCTGGGCCGGCGCTCAATAACGTCACCTTGCCGGGTTGGGTGTTCATCGCGGTGTCCTTAGCCTGTGTGTCTGTCCTTGCCGACGGCAGCCGTCGCGTCGGCGTCGAATAAAAAACGGCGTCCGCCCGTGACTGGTCACGAGGGGACGCCGTTGTCCGTGTTCCTGCTGCTTGCGGTATTCCTGTGGAGCGGGGCGAGGCACTGCGCTGTGTCTCGCCTGTCGACCGCGTGGGCCGCGTTCGCTCCGTCATCGGCTGCGTTGCCGGTGACCCGGCATTCGCTCATGCAAATACCACGCCACCCGCGGCCTGGCTTGCCGCGCTGTTCGGCGAGCGCTTGCCGAGCGCTTGCCGAGCGCTTGCCGCGCCGTGGCCGCAGGGCCGGAAAACACGCCGTCTACGCACCCGCCGCGCCCCCCATGCATGCCCGCTTCCCGCACGTGCCGGGTGCTGCGTCGCACCAAGCGTGTGCTTGCCTGCCTCAAAACCAATCGTCAGACCGCTGCGCCGCACGTCTGTGCGATTCGCCGCCAAGTCCCGTCACACAGCGCTCGCGCGGCCTTTCCGCGCAATTGGCACAGCCTTTGCATTAAGCCCTGCCATCGGACCAACGAGGGTCCGGCGCGAGCGCAACAACAAGGCGCTCGCCGCAGTACAGGTCAGGACAACGGCGTCCCCCGAATTCAGTCATCGACTGGGTTCGCGGGACGCCGTTTTTATTTTCCGAATCACTTTCGCCATCTGCCACGCGGCGGCGAACCCAGCCCAGCACATTGAGGAAAGCGCGGTCATGAAAATCATCGTTATCGGTCACGGGATGGTCGGTCACAAACTGGTCGAATGCCTCGCGCAGGACGCGGCGCACGGCCTCGACATCACGGTGCTGTGCGAGGAACCGCGTCCCGCCTACGACCGCGTGCATCTGTCCGAATTCTTCTCGGGCAAGAGCGCGGACGACCTGTCGCTGGTCGAACCCGGTTTCTTCGAGCGCCAGAACGTGCTGCTGAAGCTGAACGCGAAGGCCGTCTCGATCGACCGCGCCGCGCGCACCGTGACGGTATCGACCGGCGAGACGCTGCCGTACGACAGGCTGGTGTTCGCCACCGGTTCCTATCCGTTCGTGCCGCCGGTTGAAGGCCGCGAGCGCGCCGACTGCTTCGTCTACCGCACCATCGACGATCTGGAAGCGATGCAGGAATGCGGCGCGCGCTCGAAGACGGGCACGGTGGTCGGCGGCGGGCTGCTCGGTCTCGAATGCGCGAAGGCGTTGCGCGACATGGGCCTGCAGACGCACGTGGTGGAATTCGCGCCGCGCCTGATGGCCGTGCAGGTCGACGAAGGCGGCGGCCGCGTGCTGCGCACGAAGATCGAGGAACTCGGCGTGACGGTGCACACGCAGAAGAACACCACGGCGATCGTCGATGGCGAAAACGGCTCGCACCGCATGCAGTTCGCCGACGGCACGCATCTCGACACGGACATGATCGTGTTCTCCGCCGGCATCCGTCCGCGCGACGACCTCGCGCGCGACAGCGGCCTGACGCTCGGCGCGCGCGGCGGCATCGTGATCGACAACGCCTGCCGCACGAGCGACCCGCACATCTATGCGATCGGCGAATGCGCGCTGTGGAACGGTCAACTGTTCGGCCTCGTCGCGCCGGGTTACGACATGGCGCGCACGGTGGCGAAGCAGTTGCTCGGCGAGCCGGCCGAATTCGCCGGCGCCGACATGAGCACCAAGCTCAAGCTGATGGGCGTGGACGTCGCGAGCATCGGCGACGCGCATGGCACGACGCCGGGCAGCCGCGCCTACCAGTTCAGCGACGAGCGCAAGCAGGTCTACAAGAAGCTGGTGGTGTCCGAATGCGGCAAGTATCTGCTGGGCGGTGTGATGGTCGGCGACGCCAGCGAATACGGCACGCTGCTGCAGATGATGCTGAACCGCATCGAGCTGCCGGAAGCGCCCGAATTCCTGATCCTGCCGCAAAGCGACGGCAAGGCGAAGCCGGGACTCGGCGTCGACGCGCTGCCCGCGGCCGCGCAGATCTGCTCGTGCAACAACGTCTCGAAGGGCGATCTGTGCGCGGCCGTCTGCGCGGGCGCGACCGACATCGGCGCGCTCAAATGCGCGACCAGCGCCGGCACTTCGTGCGGCGGCTGCGTGCCGCTCGTCACGCAGGTGATGAAGGCCGAGATGAAGAAGCAGGGCCTCGCGGTCAACAACCACGTCTGCGAGCACTTCCCGTTCTCGCGCCAGGAGCTGTATCACATCGTGCGCGTCGAGGGCGTGCGCAGCTTCGGCGAACTGCTCGCGAAGCACGGCCGCGGGCTCGGCTGCGACATCTGCAAGCCGACGGTGGCGAGCATTCTCGCGTCGTGCTGGAACGAGTTCGTGCTGAAGAAGGAGCACGCGTCGCTGCAGGACACCAACGACTACTACCTCGCCAACATCCAGCGCGACGGCACCTACTCGGTCGTGCCGCGCATGGCGGGCGGCGAGGTGACGCCGGACGGCCTGATCGCGGTCGGCCAGGTGGCGAAGAAATACGGCCTCTACACGAAGATCACCGGCGGCCAGCGGGTCGATCTGTTCGGCGCGCGCGTCGAACAGCTGCCGTTCATCTGGGAAGAACTGATCGCCGCCGGTTTCGAATCGGGCCATGCATACGGCAAGGCGCTGCGCACCGTGAAGTCGTGCGTGGGCTCGACGTGGTGCCGTTATGGCGTCGGCGATTCGGTGGGCCTCGCGGTCGAGCTGGAGAACCGCTACAAGGGTCTGCGCACGCCGCACAAGATCAAGTTCGGCGTGTCGGGCTGCACCCGCGAGTGCGCGGAAGCGCAGGGCAAGGACGTCGGCGTGATCGCCACCGAGAAGGGCTGGAACCTCTACGTGTGCGGCAACGGCGGCATGAAGCCGCGCCACGCGGAACTGCTCGCGTCGGACCTCGATCGCGAAACGCTGGTGCGCTACATCGACCGCTTCCTGATGTTTTACGTGCGCACCGCCGACCGTCTGCAACGCACCAGCGTGTGGCGCGAGAGCCTCGAGGGCGGCCTCGATTATCTGATCGACGTGGTGGTCAACGATCACCTGGGCGTCGCGGCGGAACTGGAGTCGGATATGCGGCACGTGGTCGAGACCTACGAATGCGAATGGAAGAAGGCCGTGACCGATCCTGAAACGCGCAAGCGCTTCCGCCATTTCGTCAACAGCGATCAGGCCGACAACACCGTGACGTTCGTCGAGGAGCGCGGGCAGATTCGTCCGGCCACGCCGGTCGAACGGCAAGCGAAGCTGGTGTCGATTCCCGTGGTTGTCGAGACGGTCTGATTTTTTACCCCCACTCATTTTGCTCATTCACTGAGGAGTTCCGCGATGAACAACGACCGCCTGCCGCGCGCCTGGACACCGATCTGCACCCTCGACGACATCGTTCCGAACACGGGCGTCTGCGCGCTCGTCAACGGCGAACAGGTGGCGGTATTTCACGTGAACAGGCATGAGGAGGACACCGCCGTGTACGCGATCGAAAACTTCGATCCGGGCTCGCAGGCGGCGGTGCTGTCGCGCGGCCTGATCGGCAGCCTCGGCGAACGCATCGTGGTCGCCTCGCCGATCTACAAGCATCACTTCGATCTGCGCACCGGCGAATGCCTCGAATCACCGGAGTATTCCGTCAGCGCGTTCGCGACGCGGGTGGAAGACGGCCAGGTGTGGGTCGCGGTTTGAGCGTGCCGATTTCCTGTTTCCTGTTTCCTCTTTCTTTCGAACGACGCCATTTGCCATGTCCTCCACTAGCGTAAAAACCGTGTGCCCTTACTGCGGCGTTGGCTGCGGCATGGTGCTGCACGTTGAGGACGGCCAGGTCGTGAAGATCTCCGGCGACAAGGAGCATCCGGCCAACTTCGGGCGTCTGTGCACGAAGGGCCAGTCGGCGCACGTCGCGTTGCGCAAGTCGGGGCGTCTCGAAGACGCGTTCGTGCGTCATGCGCGCGACCGGGACCCCGCGCCGCTGCCGATGGCGCAGGCGATCAGCACCACGGCGGCGCGCTTGCGCGGCCTGCTCGACGAGCATGGACCGGACGCGCTGTCGTTCTACGTGTCCGGCCAGATGTCGATCGAAGCGCAGTACCTCGTCAACAAGCTCGCCAAGGGCTTCATCCGCACCAACAACATCGAGTCGAATTCGCGCCTTTGCATGGCGAGCGCGGGCAGCGGCTACAAGCTCTCGCTGGGCGCGGACGGTCCGCCGGGATCGTACGAGGACATCGACCACGCCGACCTGTTCTTCGTGATCGGCGCGAATATGGCCGACTGTCACCCGATTCTGTTCCTGCGCATGATGGATCGCGTGAAGGCGGGCGCGAAGCTGATCGTGGTCGATCCGCGCCGCAATGCGACCGCCGAGAAAGCCGACCTGTTCCTGCGGATCAAGCCGGGCACCGATCTCGCGCTGCTCAACGGCCTGCTGCATCTGCTGCACGAAAACGGCCATACGGATGCGGCTTTCATCGCCGAACACACCGAAGGCTGGGATGCGATGCCCGCGTTTCTCTCCGACTACACGCCGGAGATAGTCGCGGAGCTCACGGGTCTCGCCGCCGAGGATATTCGCCGCGCGGCGCAGATGATCGGCGCCTCGCGCGAGTGGATGAGCTGCTGGACCATGGGTCTGAATCAAAGCACGCATGGCACGTGGCACACCAACGCGATCTGCAACCTGCATCTCGCGACCGGCAAGATCTGCCGCCGCGGCAGCGGGCCGTTTTCGCTGACGGGCCAGCCGAACGCGATGGGCGGCCGCGAAATGGGCTACATGGGGCCGGGCTTGCCGGGTCAGCGCTCGGTGCTGGTCGACGAAGACCGCGCGTTTATCGAGAACCTGTGGGGCATCGCGCCCGGCACGCTCAGGACCGAAGTCGGCAACGGCACGATCGACATGTTCACGCGCATGGCCGCGGGCGACATCAAGGCGTGCTGGATCATCTGCACGAATCCGGTGGCGAGCGTGGCGAACCGGCAGAACGCGATCGCCGGCTTGCGCGCCGCCGAACTGGTGATCGCGCAGGACGCGTTCCTCGACACCGAGACCAACCGCTATGCCGACGTGCTGTTGCCCGGCGCGCTGTGGGCCGAGGCGGAAGGCGTGATGATCAACTCCGAGCGCAACCTCACGCTGATGCAAAAGGGCATCGAGCCGCCGGGCGCCGCGTTGCCGGACTGGCAGATCATCGCGCGCGTCGCGTGCGAAATGGGTTTCGCCGATGCGTTCACCTATGCGAGCGCCGAGGAAGTGTTCGCGGAAATCACGCGCACGTCGAATCCGACAACCGGCTACGACTTGCGCGGCGCGAGCCATCGCCGTCTGAAGGAAACGCCGCTGCAATGGCCGCTCGCCGACGACGCGGCCGAGCGCAATCCGCTTCGCTATATCAACGACGGCGTGAGCCAGCCGTTGAAGCAATGGCCCGACGGCAGCCGTCCGCGGCTCGTGTTTCCGACCGCGAGCGGCAAGGCCAGGTTTTTCGCGCGCGCCCATGCGGCGCCCGCCGAACTGCCCGATCGCGAATTCCCGATCGTGTTGAACACGGGCCGCTTGCAGCATCAATGGCACACCATGACCAAGACCGGCAAGGTCGCGATGCTCAACAAGCTGAACCCCGGTCCGTTCGTCGAGATTCATCCCGAAGACGCGGCCGCGCTCGGCATCAAGCCGAAAGATCCGGTCGAGATTCGTTCGCGCCGTGGCCGCGCGGTGTTGCCCGCGGTCGTCAGCGAACGCGTGAGCGCGGGCAACTGCTTTGCGCCGATGCACTGGAACGACGTGTTCGGCGACGACCTGTGCATCAACGCGGTGACGAGCGACGCGATCGACCCGGTTTCGCAGCAGCCCGAACTCAAGTTCTGCGCGGTCGCGCTGAGCCCGGTGGCGCTCGACAGCGCCGAGCCGATGTCGACCGGCGACGACGAGGCGCTTGCCGAAACGTCCGCCGTCGCGATGAGCGTTGCCGGTGACATGAGCGCCGCGAGTGCCGCGCCCGCGAACGCCGTCACGGCTCGCGCCGAGGATCTGGATATGCCCCGTATCAATGCCATCACCAGCCTGCTGCAGTTGCCGCAAGTGAGCGCGCCGTCGTTCACCGAAACAGAGCGCGCCTACCTCTCGGGCTTCGTCAGCGGACTGCGTTCGGCGGAAGCGCAAGGCATCGACCACGTGCCGGTTCTGCCGGGCAGCGCGCCGTTCGGCGCGACGAGCCGCCTCTATGTGGACGGCTTGCTCGCGGGACTCTATAGCCGTGGCGCGACGGCCGTCACGAAGCCGGCCGCCGCACGCGCCGAGGCTCACGCGGACGCCGCGAATTCGTCGGGCGTGCGCATCGTGCGCGCGCGTCCGAAGGTGACGCTGCTGTGGGCCTCGCAAACCGGCAACACCGAATCGCTCACGGAGCGCTACGCCACGCGTTTGATGGAATCGCGCTTCGAGATTCGCACCTCGTGCATGGCCGACTATCCGGTCGCGTCGCTCGCCAAGGCGCAATACGTGCTGCTGATGACGAGCACGTTCGGCGACGGCGATCCGCCCGACAACGCGCAAAGTTTGTGGACGCAATTGAGCGCCGCGAACGCGCCGCGTCTCGACGGCGTGCGCTTTGCCGTGCTCGCGCTCGGCGACCGCAACTACGATCAATTCTGCGGCCACGGCCGCCGCCTCGACGAACGTCTCGCGGAACAGGGTGCGCTGCGTCTGATGGAGCGCGTCGATTGCGACAGCGAGTATCAGGAGAGCGCCGACGCGTGGCTCGAACGCATCATCGTGCGCATCAACGAAGAAGATGCCGCGCTGCATGCGGTGCCGCCGGGCGGCATGATCAATGCGGTGGTGCCGGGCGCGGTGCCGACCAAGACGCGCCCGGCCGCATCGCGGCTCGTCACGAACCTGCGCCTGAACAAGCCGGGCACCGCGAAGGACACGCGCTACTTCTCGCTGAGCACCGAGGGCTCCGGCCTCGAATACGAAGCGGGCGACGCGCTCGGCGTATGGCCGAGCAATTGCCCCGAACTCGTCGACGAATTGATCGCGCTGAGCGGCCTGAGCGCGGAGGCTTCGGTGCACGTGCCGGGCGCGGGCGACCTGCGTCTTGCCGACGCGCTCGGCAAGCACTATGAGATCGCGCGCCCGAATCCCGATGCGCTCGCCTTCATCGCCTCGCGCAGCAGCAACGGCGCGCTGCGCGATCTGCTGACGCCCGAGCGCAAGGCCGACCTCAAGCAATGGCTATGGGGACAGCAACTCGCCGACGTGCTGCACGAGTTTCCCGTGAGCCTCACGGCCGCCGAATTGACCGGCATGCTCAAGCGTTTGCAGCCGCGTCTGTACTCGATCGCGTCGAGCCCGAAGGCCCATCCGGGCGAGGTGCATCTGACCGTTTCCGCGGTGCGCTACAGCAATGGCCGCCGTCATCGCAAAGGCGTGTCGTCGACTTTTCTCGCCGACCGTGCGGGCGACGTGAACGTGCCGGTGTTCGTGCAGAAGTCCGCGCATTTTCGTCCTCCGCACCACGCCGACACGCCGATGATCATGGTCGGCCCCGGCACCGGCGTTGCACCGTTTCGCGGCTTTCTGCACGAGCGCCGTGCACGCGGCGACAAGGGGCGCAACTGGCTGTTCTTCGGCGAGCAACATGCGGCGAGCGACTTCTACTATCGCGACGAACTGGAAGCGCTGCGCGACAGCGGCGTGCTCACCCGGCTCGATGTCGCGTTCTCGCGCGATCAGGCGGAAAAGATCTACGTGCAGGACCGCATGCGCGAGCAGGGCGCGCAACTGTGGGCGTGGCTCGAGGAGGGCGCGCACTTCTACGTATGCGGCGACGCGAGCCGCATGGCGAAGGATGTCGACGCGGCACTCAAGCAAGTGGTCGCGCGGCACGGCGGCATGAGCGACGAGAAGGCGCTCGACTACGTGAACCGTCTCGCGCAGGAAAAGCGCTACATGCGCGACGTTTATTGACGGTTCAGCGGGCCGGCGGACTCGCGGTTAAGCGGCTTGAAGACGCTTCCGAAGCGAGTTCAAAACGATTTCAAAGAGCACGTAATACAGCATCAAAAGAGGGACCCTGATGGCATGGACGTTGCATGTTCAGGCGGGTTTTCAACATCGTGATCGTTCCGGTGCGTGGCGCTCGAAACCCAATCAGTGTAATGAGCGCAACGAGCCGGATAGTGAACAATCAGTTTGACGAGGATGTCTGATGAAAAACGTGATGAGCTCCCTAAAGAGCGGAGATTGGCGCGCACTGGTAGCGTGTTTCCTCTATTTCGACACCGGCTTTACCGTGTGGGTTCTGTATGGACCGCTCGCGCCGTTCATCAGCAAGAGCATTTCGATGTCGCCCGCGCAGCAGGGTTTGCTGGTTGCCGTGCCGGTATTGTCCGCGGCGATCCTGCGCGTGACGCTGGGTAATCTGTATCAATCGGCGCACGGCAAGCGCATTGCGTTGATGGGCGTGCTGCTGTCGGCGGTGCCGACCATCGTGTTGCCGCTGTTGCCGTTCGTGCCGTCGTACACGTTGCTGCTGGTGCTCGGCGTGTTCCTCGGCGTGGGCGGCGCGAGCTTCGCGGTGGCGTTGCCGATGGCCGGCAGCAACTATCCGCCGAAGGTGCAGGGCCTGGTGCTGGGTCTCGCCGCGGCCGGCAACATCGGCGCGGTGCTCGACGGCTTCATGTTCCCGCAACTGGCCACGCACTACGGCTGGCAAATGGCGACCGTCGGCGCGTTGCCGCTGCTCGCGATTTCCGGCATCACGCTGTACTTCTGGGCCAACGATGCGGGCGTGAAGTCGGGCAGCGTGCTGCGCGCGTTCGGCAGCTTCGCGATCACGCTGGTCGGTTTGATCGCGCTGGTGCTGCTCGTCGAAGCCGGCTTGTTCGGCTCGGGCAAGACCGGTGTGCTGCTGTTGCCGGTGATCGGCTCGCTGCTCGCCATCGCCGTGCTGCCCAAGCGCTATCGCGCGGTGCTGACCGAGCGCGACACGTGGGCGATCATGCTGGTGTACAGCATCACGTTCGGCGGTTTCGTCGGCATGTCGTCGTATGTGTCGCTGCTGCTGACCAACCTCTATCAACTCTCGAAGATCGACGCGGGCCTGTTCATGGCGCTGCTTGCCGCGACCGGCGCGAT
Organism: Paraburkholderia sp. DD10; assembly: GCF_049177125.1. NCBI lineage: Bacteria > Pseudomonadati > Pseudomonadota > Betaproteobacteria > Burkholderiales > Burkholderiaceae > Paraburkholderia > Paraburkholderia sp. DD10. The sequence goes on from NZ_CP185393.1 coordinate 1,155,145, forward strand.
CGTGCGTCCGCTCGGCGGCCTGATCGCCGACCGCGTCTCCGGCGTGCGCGCGCTGACCGTGCTGCTCGCGATCATCTCGCTGTGCGACTTCGTGTTCGCCGCGGCGATGCCTTCGATGGCGGGCGGCATCACGCTGCTGGTGTGCCTGTACGTGGCCTTCGGTCTCGGCAACGGCGCGACCTTCCAACTGGTCCCGCATCGCTGGGCGGGCCGCACGGGTCTGATGTCGGGCATCGTCGGCGCGGCGGGCGGCATCGGCGGCTTCTATCTGCCGGTGGTGATGGGCATCGCGAAGGAAAGCACCGGCAGCTATCAGATGGGCTTTGCGACGTTCGGCGCGCTGGCCGCTTGCGCGTTCCTCGCGATCGTCGCGCTGCGCCGTCCGTGGATGGCGTGGTCGATGCAAACCAGCGGGATTCACGCGCACGCCACAGAGTAATACAACCGGGCATCCGCGCCGGCGCGTGCATGTTGAACGCTCGCGCGGTGCGGATGCCGATGGCGCGACGGGCCGATCGATAAAATAAAAAACCGATATGAGCATCACGAAAGAACGGCTTCATGCGCCGCCGTCCGACACGGACGTTTCCGGCGAGGTCCTGGGCTCGTTGATCAACATGGCGGGGCGTCAACGAATGCTGTCGCAACGCATCGCGCTCAAGGCGATGCTGGCGTTCCAGCAGTTCGACGGCGCGCTCGCGATTGCACGCGACACGTTGCGCACCTTTGCCGACACCCACACGGTGCTGGTGCAAGGCCGCGACGGCTTGCCCGGACTGTTTTCTCCCGCGCTGCGCGAGGCCTTTCACGGCGGCGAGCACGTCGCGAGAAAGATCACCGACTTCATCGCGCTGGCCTCGACGGCGATCGACGCGATCGGGCGCGCGTCGCCCGCTGCCGAAGACGCGTTGAAAGCGTTGATCGGATCGGTGGACCCGCTGCTGATGCATCTGCACGCGGTGACCGCGGTCTACGAGCAGGAAAGCCGGCGCATTGCGCGGGCGCAGAAGAAAGAGCAGCGCGACCTGATCGAACGGATCAGCTCGATCGCGAAGGAAGCGCATATCGTCTCGTTCAACGGGCAGATCGTCGCGAGCCGGTCCGATGTGACCGGCCGCGAGTTCGCCGTGGTGGCCGGCGTGATGACCGGCATCACGAAGGAACTGGAAGCCGTGGTCAATGCCTTCGTGAAAAAAACCTCGGCCGCATGAGCGGTGGTCTCCCGTTCGCGTTTCCTTCAATCGTTTCCCTGCGGAAACGGCGCAAGGAATAGGCAGGCAAGCACTTGCATATTGCGCGTCGCGCTCCTAGGGCGTGTTCACACTACCTGAGTCCATCGACGATAAGCGCGAAATTGATGAAGGCGATGAACATCACATCCAGTTTGTCGAATCGCGAGAAGATGCGGCGGAAGCCTTTGAGTCTTCGAAACAGTCGCTCCACTTCGTTTCGACGTTTGTACATTTCCCGATCGTATTCCCATGGTTCAAGGCGATTGCTTTTTGGCGGGACAACGGGGATGAAGCCCAGGTCAAGCGCGAGTTGTCGCGTCTCGTCGCCCTCATACGCCTTGTCCATTAGCAAGTGCAGTGGCCGATTCGGTGGCCCGAGGCTTTGTAGCAACGCTCGTCCCTGGGGGGCATCACCGGACTGGCCGGGGGAAAGTGCGAACGTTATGGCTGTTCGAGCATCTGCGGCAACCATATGAATCTTGGTAGTCCATCCGGCTCGGCACTTGCCGATGGCCTGGGGTCCGTTTTTTTTAATGCGCCAGTCCCATCTGGATGCACCTTTACGATCGTGCTATCCAGCGAGACTGCCTCGATCCTGACACGAACGATCTGGGCACGCTGCAATTCGGTAAATACGCGATCCAGCACGCCGCTTTTGGACCAACGGTTCATCCGCGTATAGATCGTGTGCCACCGACCAAAGCGCTTGGGCAAACCACGCCACTTGCAACCATGCTCAGCAACATAAAGAATCGCATTCAACACTTGAAGGTTCGACATGCTGATGTTGCCACGTTGACGCGGCAAACAATGTTCGACCTTTTGAAATTGGGCTTCGGTGAGTTCCATTCCCGAAGTTTACAGGTAAAAACCATTAGTGTGAACAGGCCCTAGTATGCAGGCAGGAGGCTGCCTATGACCACATCAACCGATCGCATCGAAAAGCAGATTCTGCTGAAGGCGCCGCGCTCGCGCGTCTGGCGCGCGTTGTCCAACGCCGAGGAATTCGGCGCATGGTTCGGCGTGAATTTCAGCGGCAAGCAGTTCGTCGCCGGCCAGTCCGTGCAAGGCAATATCACCTATCCGGGCTACGAGCATCTCGTCATGGACGTGACGGTGGAGCGGATCGAGCCGGAACATCACCTGTCGTGGCGCTGGCATCCGGCCGCGGTCGACGTGTCGGTCGACTATTCGATCGAGCCCACTACGCTGGTGGTGTTCGAACTGACCGAGGTCGATTCGGGCACCTTGCTGCGCGTCGTCGAATCGGGCTTCGATCAGATTCCCGCCGCGCGCCGCGACGAGGCGTTTCGTATGAATAGCGGCGGCTGGGAGCAACAGCTAGTCAATATCGAAAAGCATGTCGCCGCGGGTTAAGACGGCCGCCGCCAGGGCGGCCACGACGAACGCGAACGCGAAGGCGAAGGCGAACGCGAATGCCAAGGCGAACGCGAACGCCAAGGCGGTGAAGTCGAAAACGGCGAGCCTGAAGGCCGCCATGCTGAAAAGCGCCGCGCCCATTTTCGCGGCGCTCGGCGACGAGACGCGCCTGCGCCTGATCGCCGTATTGTGCGCGGGCAGCGCGATGTCGATCGCGCAACTCACCGCCGGAACCGACATCACCCGGCAGTCCGTCACGCAGCACTTGCAGGTGCTCGCCAACGCGGGCCTCGTGCGCGACGTCAAGGTCGGCCGTGAACGCTTGTGGGCGTTCGAGCCGGCTCATCTCGACGAAGCGCGGCGCGCGCTCGAAGCGATCTCGCGGCAATGGGATCATGCGTTGCTGAGCCTGAAGGCGGCAGTGGAAGAGTAGAGGCGTCCTCGCCGCCCCGCGCCTCGCGCCACGCCATTGCGCGTCGTTGGTGCGATGTCGAACAGAGCTACCACGGTGCAGTCATTAGCCTTCAGAAGTAGTAGACGAAGGCTCCTCAAGAGCTTGCCCAGGCAGCGCCGGGCAGGACTCGTCCGATTGGGGTTTTCCGTCGACGCAACGAATCATGCGAGGCGTGTCCCGGCGAGGATGGCGCGCGCTTGAAGGGGGAGCTTCTGATGGATCGCATGGATCTGGTCGGCGCCTCGTCGAGCGCCGCATCGCGCCTATCGTTCCATGAGATCCAGCCCGATCGCGCCGCGACCTCGCAGATGACGGCATTCACGCGCGCGCTCGAACGCCACACCGGGCGCAGCTTCGCGGACTATCAGGCGCTGCACGATTTCTCGGTGCGCGACTATCGGACCTTCTGGTCATTCCTGCTGCGCTGGTCGGAAGATATCGACTGGTCGGGCAGCGCCGAGCCGGCCTGCATCGGCGACGAATGCGAGCACGCGCGTTTCTTTCCGCGTGTGCGGCTCAATTATGCGGAGGCGTTGCTGAACCTGGCGGTCGCGCCGGCGCACATGCCCGCGCTCACCGTGTGTCACGCGAACGGCCCCACGCTGCACCTGACTCGCGGCGAATTGCGCGAGCGCGTGGCGCGGCTGGCCGACGCGCTGTCGGCGCTGGGCCTGGGCGAGGGCGACCGGGTGATCGGCGTGCTGCGCAACGACGCCGACGCGGTCGTGACCGCGCTGGCCGTCACCGCGCTGGGCGCGACGCTGTCCACCGTCGCGCCGGAAATGAGCGCCGAGACCATGCTCGAACGTTTCCAGCCGCTCGAACCGCGTTTCATGTTCGCGCACACCGCCGCGCAGCCGTTCGACATCGGCGTGCCGGTGGAGGCGAACGTCGCCGTGCTGGCCGCAGCCTTGCCGTCGCTGCAACATATCGTCGTGCTGGACGGCGGCAGCTTGCCGGACAGGGTTAAGCCCACCGTGCATGCGATGGCCGACCTGATCGCGAACGGCGACGCCGCGCGCTTCGTGTGGCGGCAGTTCCCGTTCAACGAGCCGCTCTTCATCATGTTTTCGTCGGGCACCACCGGCAAGCCCAAATGCATCGTGCACGGCGCCGGCGGCACGCTGCTGGAGCATCTGAAGGAACACCGCCTGCATAGCGATCTGCGGCCCGGCGAGCGGCTCTTCTTTCACACCAGTTGCGCGTGGATGATGTGGAACTGGCAGTTGTCGGCGCTCGCGTCGGGCGTGGAGATCGTGACTTACGACGGTCCGATTTCCACGGTCGACACGCTGTGGCGGCTCGTCGCCGACGAGCGCGCCACCGTGTTCGGCACGAGCCCCGCGTACCTGAAAATGAGCGAGGAGGCCGGGCTCGTCCCAGGCAGGCAGTTCGATCTGGGCGCGTTGCGGGCGATGCTGTCGACGGGCGCGGTGCTGTACGACGCGCAATTCGCGTGGGTGCGCGATCACGTCAAGCCCCTGCCGCTGCAATCGATCTCGGGCGGCACGGACATTCTCGGCTGCTTCGTGCTGGGCAATCCGACGCTGCCCGTGTACGCGGGCGAGGCGCAATGCCGGAGCCTCGGGCTCGACGTTCAGGCATGGGAGCAGGGCAAGCGCACGGACGGCGTCGGCCAGTTGGTCTGCGCGAACCCGTTCCCGTCCCGTCCGCTCGGTTTCTTCGGCGACACCGACGGCGCGCGCTTTCACGCCGCCTATTTCGCCGACAACCCCGGCGTGTGGACGCACGGCGACCTGATCGAGGTGTCGCGCGAAGGCTCCGTGCGCCTGCACGGCCGCTCGGATGGCTTACTGAACGTGCGCGGCATCAACGTCGGTCCCGGTGAGATTTATCGCATCCTCAACGACATTCCCGAGATTCACGAATCGATGGTCGTGCAGCAGCATGCGCGCGTCGCGCCGGCGGACGGCTCGAGCGCCGTGGCGAGCGAACCACGCGTGGTGTTGTTGCTGGTGTTGCGCGACGGATGCGTGCTGAACGGCGCCCTGGCCGCGCGGGTGCGGCACGACCTCGCGCGGCGCGCGTCGCCCGCGCACGTGCCGGATCGCATCCTCGCCGTGGCCGAGTTGCCGGTCACGCACAACGGCAAGCTGTCCGAGGCGTCGGTGCGCAACGCGGTCAACGGCTTGCCCGCCGGCAATGCGGCCGCGCTGCGCAACCCGGCCTGCCTCGACGCGATTCGCCATCATCCCGCGCTGCACCTCGCCACGCGCGAGATTCCGCCGCCGGGCGAGACGCTCGAATCGCTGGAAAAGCATGTGCAGGCGCATTGGGAGCGGCTGTTCGAGTTCGCGCCGATCGGCCGCGACGACAACTTCTTCGAGCTGGGCGGCCATTCGTTGCTCGCCGCGCGAATGCTCGCGGAGATCCATCAGACCACGGGCCGCGCGATGCCGCTGGCGACGCTGATGATCGCCCCGACGATCGCGCGCCTCGCCGCCGCCATCGACGAAAGCGCGCGGCAACCCGCGTCGTCGCCGATCCTGCTGCAAGTGCGCGCCGGCGAGGGCACGCCGATTTTTCTGGCGCACAGCGTGAGCGGTTCGGTGATGGAGTGTTTGACGCTGGTGAATGCGCTGCACAGCCGGCGTCCGGTGTATGGCTTGCAGGCGCACGGTCTGGACGGGGAGCAGCCGATGCACCGACGCGTCGAGGACATGGCCGCGAGCTACGTCGAGCAGATGCGCCGCGTGCAGCCGAGCGGACCCTACGCGATCGCGGGTTTTTCATTCGGCGGACTGGTGGCGTTCGAGATTGCGCAGCAGCTATCGCGCGCGGGCGAGCGGATCGAACTGCTGTGCTTGCTGGATACCTACGTGCATGAGCATTTTCTGCCGCTGCACGTGCGCTTGCGGCACCACTGGCGCATGGCCGGCGGGCAGTTGCGCGAACTGCGCGCGGTGCCGGCCGCCCGGCTGCCCGGTTATCTGGCCGGCAAGCTGGTGCACGCGACCGACCGGATACGCCGCCGCACCGGGCGCAGCGCGCGCCGCCCGGACCCCTTCATCGCGAGCTTGCCGCCGACGTTGCGGCGCATTCGCGAAACGATGGGCACGGCGATGCGGACGTATCGCCCTCGTCCGTATGAGGCCGGGCCGATTCTTTATCTGCGCGCGGCGATTGCGGAGCGGGAGCGGGGCGACCCGATGCCGTTATGGCGCAGCATCGCGCGCGGCGGTCTGGTGGTCGCCGAGGTGTCGGGCGGACACGGCGACATGATCGTGGAGCCGAACGTGCAGCGAGCCGCGGCCGTTCTGGATGAACGGCTGGCGAGCGCGTGAAGAGGGATCAATCGGCGATGCGCTTGTCCGCGAGGGCGCTCTGGCAGTCCGCCAACACCTGGCGGACCAGCCGGGCTTGCGGATCGAGTTCGTCGGTGTCGAGAATTTCCTCGACCGCGTCGCGCGCCCACTCCGCATCCACGAACCTTGCGTGGCGCCGCGCGATTTCGAGCGCCAGCGCCGACAGCCTCGCGATGCTCAGCCAGTCCGCCTCCCGAGAGCGGCGGTCGAGCCACTTGTGGGCGGCCTGCACGTGGAACGCCGCGTCGGGCCAGTCTTCATTCAGGTAGTAGGCGCCGAGGCTCCCGCATGTGAGCCAGCACAACAGCTCCAAACGGTCACGTGGACTCAGATGATGGCGTACATCACTCATGGCGACGCTCGCTGCTGTAATTTGCATTCCGGTGAGGGCGGCGGGCGCCGTCCTGCGCTTGTATCCAACAATATCACGCAGAATTCACGCCCGGCAATTCGTGACGTACCCTGGCTGTTGCGCTGCGGAAAACTCGAAACGGCGAGGGCAAGGCGCGCTCACGAGAAATCGGTCGAGCGTGACAGCGCTTCCCACGTCCCGATCTCCGCGCCCAGCGCCGCCAGCTTCGCCGTGACCAGCTCGACGGCGTCGTTGCCGAGCAGCAGATGCACAGGCGGATTGGGCGCCGCCACGATCTCCAGCAGCGCTTGCGCGGCTTTGCGCGGATCGCCCGCCTGCTTGCCGCTTTTCGCCTCGCGCGCCGCGCGGACCGGGTCGAATACGGCGTCGTAATCGGCGATGCTCCGGCCCGCGCGGACCATCGAGCGTCCGGCCCAATCCGTGCGGAACGAGCCGGGTGCAACCGCCGTGACCTTGACGCCGAAGCTCGCGACCTCTTTCGCCAGCGTCTCGGAGATGCCTTCGAGCGCGAACTTGCTGCCGCAGTAGTACGCGATGCCCGGCATCGTGATGAAGCCGCCCATCGACGTGATATTGACGATATGGCCCGAGCGGCGCTCGCGCATGCCGGGCAGCACGGCCTTGATCATCGCCACCGCGCCGAACACGTTGACGTCGAATTGACGGCGCAAATCGTCGAGCGGCGACTCTTCCAGCGTGCCTTCGTGCCCGTATCCCGCGTTGTTGACGAGCACGTCGAGCGCGCCGACGGTTTCGGCGAGCGTCGCGACTGCGGGGGCGATCGCGTCGAAATCCGTCACGTCGAGAACGATCGCGTGCGCGCGTCCGGGCGCGAGCGCCTCGAACGCGTCCCGCGCCGCGCGATTCCGTACCGTGCCGGCGACCGTATGACCCGCATCGAGCGCCGCTTGCGCGAACGCGTGGCCGAAACCGGAACTGACGCCGGTGATCAGAAACGTTTTGCTCATGGTGTTGCACTCCTTTATTTCAGGTGGTGTGAAGGCGCTTTCGGGCGAAAACGCATGGCGTCGGCGGAACCCGGCCCGAGGCTGAATGGTAGGCGCGCCGGCGGCGCACGCGAATGCCGGTTCGTCTGCGGTGCTTGCCTGATCGTATGAGTGCATGGATTTTTCGGCGCGCCGGTGGCACGCTAGCGGCACGTTCCAATCCGGCTCGCAATCAGGCGCAATCCGGCGCACTCCTCGCGCTCCTCACACGTGATGCTCAAACACAATGATCCGGCGCGGCAACGCATGGTGGCGTTGCTCGAAAGGCTCGCGCCGCTCGAAGGCTACAACCTCACCGCGCTGCCCGACGTGCGCTTTCTGCGCTCGAACCGGCCGCTTCGCCGCACGCCCGTTCTCTACGACCCCGGCATCGTGATCGTCTGCCAGGGGCGCAAGCGGGGCTTTCTGGGCGACACGGTCTACGTGTACGACGCACAGCACTATCTGGCCGTCTCGGTGCCGGTGCCGTTTTCGATGGAGACCGAGGCGAGCGAGGCCGAGCCCTTGCTCGCCATCTATTTCCGGCTCGATTTCAAGGTCGCGGCCGAGTTGATGCTGCAACTCGGCGATAGGGCAGCCGGCGCGCCGGCCAAGCCGCGCGGCATGATGTCGACGCCGCTCGATGCGAGGCTGAGCGCCTCGGTGCTGCGTTTTCTCGAAGCGATGAGCGTGCCGCTGGAAGCCGAATTGCTCGGCCCCGCGCTGGTGCGCGAAATCTACTTTCATGTGCTGACCGGCGAGCAGGGCGGATCGATGCGCGCCGCGCTCACCGCGCAGGGGCAATTCGCGAGAATCGCCAAGGTCATCCGCAAGATTCACGCGTGCTATCGCGAACCGCTCGACGTGGAGCAACTGGCGCTGGAGGCGAACATGAGCGTGCCCACGTTTCATTCGCACTTCAAGGCGGTGACGCGCACTTCGCCGATGCAATATCTGAAGTCGACGCGGCTTCATCAGGCGCGTCTTCTGATGGTGAGGAACGAGATGACAGCGGCGCTCGCATGCGTCCAGGTGGGATACGAAAGCGCCTCGCAGTTCAGCCGCGAGTTCAAGCGTTTGTTCGGGCGCAGTCCGGTGGAAGAGGCGCAGCGGATGCGCAGGAGCTTCGCCGTTGCGCCGCCCGCGCCGGGCACGATCTTCGTGGCGTCGCATTGATGCGTCGCTGGGTGGGCGCGACGGGGCGACGTGGCGCGTCGTTTCGTTCGCTGTTTCGTTCGCTGTTTCGTCATTCCGTTGTTTTGCGCGGCCGGGAATGCGGGTTGCTGCTCGATGTCGTTGTCCGCTTAAACGCGAGCGAAGGAGAATCGCCATGCAGGAAGTCCACACCCATCGCGGCTTCGTCGTCACGGTGCTGGCCGAGGACGATCCGGCCGGCGGCTCGTCGGTCACCACGCGCATCGAACCCGGCAAGGAGCATCCGCTTCCCGACGACGGCACCGACTGGAGCGCGCCGCACCTTGCGCGCTCGCCGTATCGCGGCGCTGCCGCGATCGGCGCCGCGTTCGACGAGGCGCGCCGGCAAATCGACGCGGCGCTCGGCGACCCGGACCCGATCGAGGACTAGCTCATCGTTCGACGTTACCGTTCGACGCCGCCGCGCGCGAAACCCGCGCGGCTTACTGGCCTGGTACGCAGGCAACCCACTGCCCCTGTGCGTTTTCGCAGGCAGGCGCTACGCTACGAGTCCCATGCTGCAAATACTCGGCAAGACCTCATCCATCAATGTCCGCAAAGTCCTGTGGACCTGCGCGGAGCTCGAACTTCCATTCGAACAGGAAGACTGGGGCTCGGGCTTTCGTGCGACCCATGTCCCCGAATTTCTCGCGCTCAATCCCAACGGCATGGTTCCTGTCATCAAGGACGGCGAGTTCGTGCTGTGGGAATCCAATTCGATCATCCGTTATCTGGCGGGCCGCTATCACGGCGAGGCGCTTTATCCGGCCGATCCTTGTGAGCGCGCGAAGTGCGATCAATGGATCGACTGGCAGGCGAGCGAACTGAACCGCTCATGGAGCTACGCGTTTCTCGCGATGGTGCGGCGTTCTCCGGCTCATCAGGATCCGCGGGAGATCGATGTGTCGTGGGCCAACTGGACGCGTCATATGGCGATCATCGAGCGGCAACTCGAATTCACCGGCGCGTTCATCGCGGGTCCGTCGTTCTCGCTCGCCGATATTCCGATTGCGCTGTCGGTTAACCGTTGGCTCGAAACGCCCTTGCGGCACGACGATTTTCGCGCTGTCGCGGCGTACATGGAGCGGCTCGCCACGCGCGAGGGCTTTCGCGAGTATTGCCGGAACGGCACGCCCTGAGCCGCGGATTCGAACCTGCAAACGGTATAAGGGCTGCACGCACAGCGCGCGGCGCGGCGGGCTGCGGCTTTCTCCCGCGTCCATTCGTATTCGCGGCAACCCACCGATCATCGATCGCGATTCGCGCGCGCCGGACCCGCGCTCGGCTTTTAGAATACGAGCCATCGTTCACATTGACGCCTCGTTTTGCCCATGCCCAAATCACCCGCCGCGCAGCGGCTGAAGCCCCGCAAGTCTCCGGTTCAACAGCGTTCGGCGCGCACCGTCGAAGCCGTGCTCGAAGCGGCGGCCCGCATTCTCGAAACGCGCGGGCTGGCCGCCTGCACGACGAACGCGATCGCGGAGCGTGCCGGCGTCAGCATCGGTTCGCTCTATCAATACTTTCCGAATCGCGATGCGCTGACGGTCACGCTGATCGAGCGCGAAACCGCGCAACTGGTGGCGGATATCGAGGCGGCGTCGCGGGTGGAGCATTCGCGCGACAGCGTGCTGGCGATGGTGCGCGCGTCGGTCGCGCATCAGATGCGCCGGCCGGTGCTCGCGCGTCTGATCGATTTCGAGGAGCGCCGCTTGCCGCTCGGCGAGCGCGAAGCACGGCTGGCCGACCTGATTCAGGCGGCGCTCGTCGGCGCGCTCACCGTGAAGCCGGGTGCGCCCGAACTGGACGATGCGAGCCTGGTGGCGCGCGATCTGCTGGCGATCGTGCGCGGCATGATCGACGCCGCGGGCGAGCGTGACGAACGCGACGCCGCGGCGCTGGAAGCGCGCGTGATGCGCGCGGTGGACGGCTACGTGGCGCAGTCGTGCAGGGTGAACTAGCGCGCCGCGGGTGTGCCTGGCCCGCTGGTGCGCCGCGCATCACCTTACATTTGCACGAGCTTCGGGATCGGCACGTCGGGATTCACATCGGCTTCATAGTCCACGCCCGCGATCTCGAATCCGAACAGACGCAGAAAATCGGTCTTGTAGCCGCTGAAGTCGGTGAGCTGGTAGATGTTGTCGCTCGTCACCTGGCCCCACAGTTCCTGAACGCGCGCTTGCACCTCGGGATCGAGCTCCTTGTCATCCGCGCGCAGACGGCCTTCTTCATCGATGCGCGGCGCGTCGCCGTACATGCTGTCCTTGTACAGACCGTAGACCTGCTCGATGCAGCCTTCGTGCGTGCCTTTCTCCTTCATCACCTTGAAGAGCAGCGACAGATACAGCGGCATCATCGGAATCGCGGAACTGGCCTGCGTGACCACCGCCTTGAGCACCGAGACGCGCGCGTCGCCGCCGCTGGCCGCCAGTTTCTCGCGGATGCCGAGCACCTTCTGGTCGAGATCCTTCTTGGCGGCGCCGATCGAGCCGTTCCAGTAGATGTCGTGCGTGATCTTTTCGCCGAGGTAGGTGAACGCGGTGGTCTGCGCGCCGTCGGCGAGCACGCCGGCCTCGAGCAGCGCGTCGATCCACATCTGCCAGTCCTCGCCGCCCATCACCGCGACGGTGTTGTCGATCTCGGCTTGCGTGGCGGGTTCGAGAACCGTTTCCTTGACCACTTCCTTGTCGGTGTCGATGCCGCGCAGCGCGACCGCCTTGCCGACCGGCTTCAGCGTGGAGCTGAACACCTCGCCGGTTTTCGGATGCGTGCGCTTGGGCGCGGCGAGGCTGTAGACGACCAGATCGACCTGGCCGAGATCGCGCTTGATGATTTCGATGGTGCGCGCCTTGACCGCATCGGAGAACGCGTCGCCGTTGATGCTCGTCGCGTACAGGCCTTGCGCGTGGGCGAATTTCTCGAAGGCGGCGGTGTTGTACCAGCCGGCCGTGCCCGGTTTGGTTTCGCTGCCGGCGCGCTCGAAGAACACGCCGAGGGTGGCGGCGTCCGAACCGAACGCGGCGCTGATGCGCGCGGCGAGGCCGTAGCCGGTGGATGCGCCGATCACGAGCACCTTCTTCGGCCCGTTGACGATGGCGCCGCGTGCCTTGACGTAGTCGATCTGCTCCTTGACGTTGGCTTCGCAGCCGGCCGGATGAGTAGATACGCAAATGAAGCCACGCACGCGCGGTTTGATGATCATGAAGCACCTCTTGTCGGAATTGGCGACATTATAGTGGGCCTCGATTTTTGCCGGCGCGGCGCTTGGGCGGGCACGCCAGGGGTCACAGGGATCGACGCAAGAATCGGCGCAAAAATCGGCTGGCGGCTCGCATCTTGGTAGGATTCAGCCTTTCCAAGCAGACGGTAAGCCAGTGTGACGCGCCTGATCAACCGATTCCTACAGACCCTCGACAAAGGGCTGACCCTCGCGAACCCGCTGGTCGCCGGCGCCTGGTGGCATATGCGGCATCCCACGCGCCGCGGCGTGGCAAGGGCTTGCGCCGCGCTTCCGGTGCTGCTGCTTCTCTACGTGCTGATCCTGATTCCGTTCACGCCTGGCATCGGCGACATCCGCAAGGCGAAGAGCGAGCAGCCCGCGCAAATCCTGTCGGCGGACGGCAAGCTGCTGGCCGAATTCAAGCCTTCGAACCGCGAGTGGGTCAAGCTCAAGGACATCTCGCCGAATGTGGTGAACGCGCTGATCGCGACCGAAGACCATCGCTTCTATCAGCATTTCGGGCTCGACTGGCGGCGCACGGCCTCGGCCGCGCTGCATACGTTTTCCGGCGACCGCCAGGGCGGCTCGACCATCACGCAGCAGCTCGCGCGCAATCTTTATCCCGACGAAATCGGCCGCGCGCCGACGCTGACCCGCAAGCTCAAGGAAGCGATCACGGCGTTCAAGATCGAGGCGCTCTACACCAAGGACGAAATCCTCGAAACCTACCTGAATACCGTGCCGTTTCTCTACAACGCCTACGGCATCGAGATGGCCGCGCGGACTTACTTCGACAAATCGGCTTCGGAACTGAACGTGCTGGAAAGCGCGACGCTCGCCGGCATGCTCAAGGGCAACAGCTACTACAACCCGGTGCTGAACCCCGAGCGCGCCTTGCAGCGGCGCAACACGGTGCTCGCGCAAATGGTCAAGTACGGCAAGCTCACGCCCGCCGCCTACGAGACGCTCAAGCGCCGCGCGCTGCGCATCGATTTCGAGCGGCAGACGGAGCCGCCCGGACCCGCGCCGCATTTCGCGCAGCAATTGCGCAAGTGGCTCGCGGCCTGGGCCGATCGCAACGACTACAACATCTATTCCGATGGGCTGGTGGTGCGCACCACCATCGATTCGCGCTTGCAGACCATGGCGACCCAGGCGGTGATTCTGCAGGGCAACCAGTTGCAGGGCATCGCGAACTCGGCGTGGGGCACGCGCGCCGGTTGCGCGAACGGCCGGGACCTGTTGCCAACGTTCCTGCGCGAAACGCCCGAGTATCGCGCCGCGAAAGACGCGGGCATGACCGACGAGGACGCGCTGAAGCGCCTTTCGTCCGACCATCACCTCGTGCAGGCGCTGTGCGAGAGCAAAACCCGCGTGCAGGCCGACTTTCTCGCGATGGACCCGCGCAACGGCCAGATCAAGGCGTGGGTCGGCAGCCGCGACTTCAGCCAGGACCCGTTCGATCACGTTCAGCAGGCGCGGCGTCAGCCGGGATCGACCTTCAAGCCGTTCGTCTACGCCGCGGCCTTCGAAAGCGGCGCGAAGCCGACCGACACGCTGCCCGACAAGCCCGTGGAAATCGCGCTGGCCGGCGGCGAGATCTGGCGTCCGAGCGACGAGGACGAACCGAGCGAACGCGCCATCAGCCTGCGCGACGGCCTCGCTTTTTCGCGCAACCGCATCACCGCGCAACTGATGGAGACGGTCGGTCCGACCAAGGTCGCGAGACTGGCGCGCGCGATGGGCGTGCGCGACAGCACGCTCGATCCGGTGCCGTCGCTCGCGCTCGGCACGAGTCCCGTCACGCTGAAGGAAATGGTGTCGGCCTACGGCACGATCGCCAACCTGGGCGGCTACGTGGAGCCGGTGATGGTCACGCGCATCGAGGATCGCAACGGCGAGGTGCTGGCCGAGTTCGCGCCCGCGCCGCCCAGACAGGAACTGTCCGCCGACGCCGCGCGCACGCTCGTCGACGTGATGCGCGACGTCGTGAGCCGCGGCACGGGGTCGAGCATTCGCAGCCGCTTCGGCGTGCGCGGCGACGTCGCGGGCAAGACGGGCACGACCCAGGGCAATGCGGACGGCTGGTTCATCCTGATTCATCCGCAACTCGTGGCGGGCGCGTGGGTCGGGTTCAACGACAGCCGCGTGACCTTGCGCAGCGACTACTGGGGGCAGGGGGCGCATAGCGCGCTGCCGATCGTCGGCGATTTCTTCCAGCGCGCGCAGCGCTCGAAGCTGGTCGATACCCGCGTGAAGTTCGAGACCGAGCAGGAGCCAGGCTGGTTTGCCGAGCGCACCGACCGGCTGCGGGCGTGGTTCGAGCATCTGTTCGCGGCGTCGCCGGGTCAGAGCGAGGCGCCGGTGGTGCGGCGCGAGCCGGCGCGCCGTGCGCCTGGCGGGTCTGCGGCGAGTGCTGCGTTGGGTGTGTCCGGTGCTTCGGCGGCGTCCGGCGCGTTGGGTGCATCCGGTGCATCCGGTACATTGGCTGAGCCGCGCGAAGTGCCGCAACCGCCGCTGCTTTCCGCGCCGGCATCCGCGCCGAGGTTCGCGAGCGGGGCGGTCGATGGCGAGGTGCGTGGCGGCGGCGAACCGGCATTGGCGCCGACGCCCACGCCGGACGACGTGACCCCGCCCGATGCGGGCAGCGCGGCCAATGCGCTGCAGGCTGCGCCGGCAAGCGCCGGTGGCGCGCCGTGAGGTGAGACGACGCCTCGGACCGTTGCCGCAGTTGCCGATGAACGTGGCTCATTCGGCTCCGCGCTTTCGACTCGGTCTACGGCATTGATGCGCGACAGATGATGGATCTGTCGCCCTTCATACCCGGCTTCCGACAGCGAGCGCCTTGAAGGCCGCGGCGTTCTTCCATTCAGGCTGCATGGCCGGCTCCGCGCGCAACGCGGGTGGCGCGGGCGCGGCATCGACCGTGGTTTTCGGGGTGACGTTCGAGCCGGGCGCCTTGCAACCCGCGGCGCCCAGTGCGACGAGTGCGACGACTGCAACACACAGCGCACTCGCCGCAACCGGACTCGCGGCGCATTTCAATCGGTTCAACGGGTAGTTCGCTCGCATGGCGACCTCCACTTTGATCATTCGATTCTATACCCGCGTGTCCCACACGACAGGCGACGCGCGCGCGATCCGACAGCGCTACGGCCGATGATTGTTCAGTCGAGCGCAACAGTGTTTTCGGAGGGCGGGGCTGATCTCTCGCGCACGATTGGCGATAATTTCGAAACGAAAATCGGCTAATAGCGCAGGTGATACATGTTCAACGTTTTCTCAGCCCGCATGCCCGACAAGGACGGTGCAGCGGGCGGGCCTCGACGGCGAAGCCCGTTCTCCGACCGCTTGCGCAACCTCATGATGGCTGTGGCAATGGGCGCTTCGCTCGCCGGATGCGCGTCCGCCACCGACGTGGTCGCCACCGACAAACCCGGCACCTATACGGTGGCCGCGAGCGCGACGGGCGGGCGGATGGCCTGGGCCCGCGCGCACGAGCACGCAGTGAGCGAGGCGCGCGACTACTGCGAGCGTCGCGGCATGCAGAGCCGTGTCATGAACGAAACGGTAAGCGGCGTGGAAGTAATGACCACGCACGCGTCCTCAGTGAATTTCGAATGTCATCCGAAGTTCTAGCGCTGTCGCCCGGCGCTCGTCGTTGGGCGTTCACTTCTTGTCGAACGTGACGAGGTTCTTGTCCTTCGTGTCGGCCACGAAGATCGCCAGCAGCTTCGCCGGTTCGGTATCGCTCGCGTTCTCGCTGACCATGTGATGCGCGCCGGGCTTCTCGGTCCACGATTCGCCCGCGCGAAAGACGCGCTCCTCGCCGTTATCGATGCGGCTGCGAATCGCGCCCGAGAGCACATAAGCAACCACGAAAGCCTGTCCATGCCGATGCGGCGCGGACTTGCCGCCCGGCACATACTCGACCACCAGCGCCGTCATCGTCTTGCCGGGGACGTTCGCAATCGCCTCGGCGAAAGCGGGCGTGACCGTTTCCCGCGTGGCAGGCGCATCGGCGGCGAAGGCGGGCTGCACGCTCGCCGCGAGCGAAAGAGCGGCAAGCGCGATCAGTGTGGGTCGTTTCATCGTGTGACTCCTGGACAAGCTTGGGCGAGCGTCGTGATTTCCTGTCGGTGCGCCGGCACTCACTCGGGCAGCTTGCGGAAGCCGATCGCGAAACGGTTCCACGCGTTGATCGCCGAGATCAGCAGCGTCAGGTCGACCAGTTCCTCGTCGCTGAAATGCGGGCGCACGGCTTGCCATACCGCATCGGGCACGTGCTCATGCGAAACCAGCGTGAGCGCTTCGGTCCATTCGAGCGCCGCGCGTTCGCGATCCGTGAAGAACGGCGTTTCGCGCCACACCACGACGGTCGCGAGACGCCGTTCGCTTTCGCCGCCCTTGCGGGCGTCCGTGGTGTGCATGTCGACGCAATAGGCGCAGCCGTTGATCTGCGACGCGCGCAGACGGACCAGTTCAGTCAGCGATTTTTCGAGCGCCGATTTGCCCACCTGCTGTTCGATGCCCATCAGCGCCTTGATCGCGGCGGGGTTGGCTTTGTAGAAGTCGAGGCGTTGTTCCATGATTCACTCCTTGGGTCGGTTGGACGCATTCAGTGATGCGGTGAGTGAAGATTAGGCCCGCAGGTGGATTTATGAAATGACCGATTCCGGCGATTTTCAGGTAACCACTTGCCCTGAATTTCACGCCTGGCAGGAAGCGCGAACGATCGTGCGCGTCGCGGCTCGTCTCTCCTTTTTCGGTCAATTGCCTTTGCCTAATCGCAACGCATGCATTAACTGCATGCATCCCGCGAAGTACGTTCTATAGTTGCTTAGCGAGCGTTGCATGGCGAGAACCGAGCGCGGCACAGCGGCCAGATCGCCGGCTTCGACACTTCGTGCGAGCTTTTCGAACGACAAAGACAAAACCAAATCTGGAGACCTGAAATGAACGCGTCTATCGACCGGCAGCGCAAACGCTGCGCCGTGATTGCAAGCGCATTTCTGCTGGCCTCGTGCGGCGATTCGCTCGACTCGAACATGAGTGTTCCCGATCCGATCACGCAGGTGATGCAAAAATCCGCATACAAGGATGCAACCTGGTCGATGCAGGCGGTCGATCTCGACTCCGGGCGCGTGATCTACGATCTCAACTCCAGCTCGCAGATGTTCATCGCGTCGGTGCGCAAAGTCTTTTCGACCGGCAACGCGCTCAACGCGCTCGGCGCACAGCACCAGTTCGTGACGCCGGTCTATCGGCAGGGCACGGTCGCCGCGGACGGCACGCTCAACGGCAATCTGATTCTGGTGGCAAGCGGCGATCTGACGATGGGCGGCCGCGCAAACGCCGACGGCACGATCGCGCTCACCAGTTTCGATCACAACGAAGCCAACGCGCTGGGCAATGCGGTGCTGTCCGCGCCCGATCCGCTCGCCGGGTACAACTCGCTGGCGGCACAGGTGGCCGCCGCGGGCATCAAGACGATCAACGGCGATGTCGTGATCGACGACCGGCTCTTCCAGCCGTTCAACTTTCGCGACGAGTTCGAGGTGCGGCCGATCTTCGTCAACGACGACGTCGTCGATGTCTCGTTCAATCAGAGTGCGGAAGGCGCGGTCCTGCCGTTCGACTACCGTCCGAAATCGGCGGCGTTCACCGTGCAATCGACGCTGAAGACCGGCAGTGCGGCGTCGGCGCTCGACATCGAACTCGCTCCTGAGCTGCCGCCGTGCATCGGCTCGGCGAATTGCGTGGGCACGGTGAGCGGAACGGTGCCGGCGGACTTCGTGCCGCCTCTGACGGACGCGTATCCGTTGATCCGCACATTCCGCGTGACCCAGCCGTCCAACTACGCGCGCACGGTTTTCATCGAGGCGCTGACGCGCGCGGGCGTGACGGTGACGGCCGCGCCCGTCGCGGCCAACCCCGCGCAGTTGCTGCCCGCGCAAGCGTCGTATGCGAGCGCGCAGCAGATCGCGCGACTGGTGTCCGCGCCGTTCGTGCAGGACGTCCGGTACGTGAATAAAGTCAGCTACAACATCGGCGCCGACGTGAGCCTGATGCTGTTCGGCCTCGCGAAGAACGGCTCGACGACGATGGCCGCTTCGCTCGCGGCGGAGCAGAGCGAGCTGTCGTCGACATTCGGCATTTCGCCGAGCCAGTATCACTTCATCGACGGAAGCGGCGGCGGCGACACGACCGCGAACGGCATCGCCGTCGTCGCGATGCTGCGCGGCATGCGCTCGAAGCCCGACTTCGCGGCCTATGTGGATTCGATGCCCGCGCTGGGCGTCGACGGATCGCTCACGACGATCACGAACTTCGAAGCCGACGCGACGCTGGCGGGCGCGAAAGGCCAGGTGCACGCGAAGACGGGCACCTACGTCGGCGTGAACGCGTCCGCGCCTACCACGCCGATCCTGAAAGGCCAGTCGCTCGCCGGCTATATCGACGCGAAGAGCGGCCGTCGGATCGTGTTCTTTCTGACGGTGAACAATGTGCCGATCACGGGCATCCCGGACATCCTGACCGTCTTCCAGGACCAGGGCACGATCGCGGCGCTGCTGTGGAAGCTGCAATGACGCTTTACGTTGCTTGCCCGCTCAGTATTTCGCATAGACGATGCCGAGAATCCGCGCTTCGTCATCGAACACCTCGAGCGTGTCGGTGAGCGCGGCGACGGGACCGGCGTTGTTGACGAAGAGCGCATAGGCGAGGCGGCGTCCGCTTTTCGCGTCGATGTAGCCCGCCATGTTCATCGCGATCATCTGGCCGTTGGAGACGGTCGCGCCGCTCTTCACGAGAATATGCTGCTTGCCTTCCACATCGTTGCCGATGGCCGCGAGGGAACCGTCGACGCCGAGAATCGGCAGGGCGTTCCGATACGCCGCCTGGATCGGCCGGCGGCTCATCGTGGCCAGCAGCGTCGCCGTCGTGCGGGCCGTCGCGCGGCTGTCGGGCGTGCCGCTGCCATTGCTCGGAAAGTCGAAGCCCGCACCGTCGAGGCCGAGCGTGCCCGTCAGATACTTGCGCTCGGTGGAAAGCGCGTCACCCACGGTTCTGACGCCTTGCGCAAGACCCTGATACATCAGGCTCAGGTTCGCGCCCGTGTTCAGGCTCACCTTCAGAATCAGTTTCGAGAGTTCCGAATAGGGTAGGGACGTGAAGCTCGCGACCTGTGTGGCGGCCGAGTAGGTTTGCGCCGAGGGCAAACGGGCCGACGCGTTGCGCTGCACGGCGGGCGCCGACACTGTCACGCCGGCCCGCGCCAATGCATCGATGAATGCGGTGCGGGCAAAGGAAGGCGGATCCTCGACGCGCAGATTGCTCACGTACAAAGGGTTGCCGACGAGCGGCGACACGTAGCCGAGAGAAATCGACGCCGGCGAGCCGAGGCCGGCCTCGCCCGATACGGTTGCCGTGCAGCCGGGCGCAGCCAGACAACTGAGCGGCCCTGCATCGAACGCGTCGCCGGATACGACGATGTCCGCCGCGCCCATTGCGCCGCCCCCGCTTTGCGCCGCCGTCGTGATGGTGGTGCCTTGCAGGGTCATCGCGCTGGTGCGTGGCCGCCAGTCCAGCGCGCCGGGCTGTCCCGCGCTCGCGCCCGGAGCCAGCGTCACGTCGATCAGGTTTTCGTTGACGAGGATCGGCGAGATCAGCACGTTGCCGTTCGGCACGCGAAACGCATCGAACAGACGGTCATCGACGATGACATCGCCGCTGACGGCCGTGATGCCGGACGCTCGAACCTGCGCGGCCAGATCGTTCAGCGCGGTCAGCGGATCTTCGGGCGTCAGGATTGCGCCGTTAAAGCCGCGCGCCTCGTTGTGGTCGAAGTCGGTGAAATCGATGGTGCCGTCGGGTTTTTGCCGTCCGCCGAACGTCAGGTCGCCGGACGCTTTGAGGATCAGGTCGCCGGTCAGCTTGCCGGACGCGTCGAGTGTGCCGTTCCGGTAGACGGGCGTTTGAAAGCGATGGTCCGCGCCGAGCAGGTCGAGCGCCGTGCCCACCGAGTACAGCTTGCGCACCGAGCCCGTCAGGAACAGGGTGTCCGGTTGCAGCGAGTCGAGCACCTGGGCCGTGCTCGCGTCCATGACCACCATCGACCATTGTGATTTCGCGCTCGTGTAGCGCGGTTTGTTCATGATCTGCGCGATGGGATCGACCGGAGGAACGACCGAGAGGTCGCTGCCGCAACCGGCGACGAGCGCGCAGGCGACCACCAACGCCAGAATTGGCGGGAACTGTGCGCGCATGGGTATTCCTGTCGATCGTGATGGGGAAGCTTCAGCTTAGGATGGTGGTGGGGGAATGGAAAGCGTGGGGCGTGGGGGTGGGTGCGGTGGGGCACGGAGGGGGGCGGCGGGTTCTTCGACCAAGGTCGATTTTCGAGTGCAGCAACGTGCGTTACTCGAAAATTAGAAATAACTTAAAAATAGCGAGTTTTACACTGGCCTTATGCGTGATGCATGCTTACTCGCGAGAAATAAATGCCATTTAAAACGCAAACAATATCAACTCTATAGTCGATCCATCTGAAGTTTTGTAGAATCGCGCGATCGCGGCATGGCTTGGTCAGCTAAAAAAGACGAGGTGATATGGGCGCGCAGGACATGATCGGGGCAATCACTGGCGGACTCATCCAGAGTGATCGCCTGTGAAGCTGGATACTGCTCTGGGAAATAATGTCCTCGTGCCCCAGCGGGTTGTCGGTCATTCGCGAATCGGCCGCCATTTCGAATTCACCGTTGACGTCGTTTCCACATCTGCAACGATCGAACTCAAAACGCTGATCGCCCAGCCTGTCACGCTCTGGGTCCAGCAGACTGACAGGTCCTATCTGCCTCATCACGGCTATGTTCACACCGTCCGCCGTCTCGGGTCGGATACTGGCCTCACGAGCTATCAGATCGGCTTTGCATCGTGGATGCACTTTCTGCGCTTTCGCAAGGATGCGCGGATCTGGCAGGACAAACCGGCCGATGAAATCCTGACTGATGTATTCAACATGCACCCGCAGGCCCAGGGGGCATTCCGGTTTGCGTTGAGCAGGCCCCTGCCTCCGCGTTCGTTCTGCATGCAATACGAGGACGACTGGAATTTCGTCCACCGGCTGATGGAAAGCGAAGGCCTGTTCGGCTACTTCGAACAAGCCGGCGACGGCAAATCGCATACCCTTGTCGTCACAGACAACCTCGATACATTCGAGCCGCTTTCGCCCCGGACCGTCGGGTTCTATCGCGCGGGCACGAATAGCGAAACCGATGCACTGGTTCAATGGTCGGGCACACGAACACTTCAAAGCACAACACTTACGACGCGCACGTTTGATTACAAGGCACCGGCTTCGTCAGCCAACCCGAAAGGCACAAACATCCCGACGCTTCCCAAGGCGGGAAACCTGCCCCAGCAAGCCGAGGTCTATGAGTACACGGGCGCTTACACGTACGGTAGCCAGGACCGGGGCGATACCCTTTCAAAAATCCGCATGGAAGAATGGGAATCGCGGGCAAAGCGTTTTTATGGTTCCGGCGGTGTGCGAGGTACGGATGCCGGTCGCTGGTTTGAACTGGATGACCACCCCGGTCACGCCACGGATAGTGGGCAGAACCGGCAATTCGCCGTTATCGAGGCGGCATGGTTCATTGAAAACAACCTGCCGGTGTCCAGTCAGACCGCCGATTTTCCGCACAGCCTGAAAGGCGACCTGGCGACGGTCAGCGCGAGTCACGCCACTGACGAGTCATTGAAGGTCGGACACGCCGATGGCAGCGAAGGCTTCTTCCTCGTTGAAATCGAGGCGCAACGCAAGATCGTGCCGTACCGTAGTCCGTTTGAACATCACAAGCCGAAGATGCATCTGCAGTCGGCAATTGTCGTCGGTCCGGCTAACGAAGAGGTCTATACCGACCAGCTCAATCGCATCAAGGTGCGCTTTCACTGGGACCGGCTCAATGACGGCGACGAAAAAGCATCCTGCTGGGTGCGGGTTGCCATGTCCGATACGGGTGGCGGATACGGCGGCGTGCATGTGCCACGTATCGGCGAAGAAGTGTTGATCAGCTGGGTTGACGGCGATTGCGACAGGCCGCTGGTCACGGGCCGCGTCTATAACGGCGCGACACAACCGCACTGGCATTCCAACGGGCTGCTCTCTGGCTACAGGTCGAAGGAATATCAGGGCAGCGGCTACAACCAGATGGTGATGGATGACTCGACGGGCCAGAACCGCGTTCGTCTATATTCGACGAGCACCAATGCGCATTTGCATCTGGGTTACCTGATCGACCAGAGCGGCAACTCACGTGGACCATACCTCGGCAGCGGCTTCGATCTGAAGTCCGACGCTTACGGTGCAGTGCGTGCCGGTCAGGGTCTGTATGTCACGACCTATCCGGCAACCAGCCAGCCGCTCGATGCACGGCAAACCACCTCGCAACTGGTGAATGCCGAAAGCGTGCTGGAATCGATGTCCGACGCCAGCACCGCGCACCAGGCGGAAAGTCTCAGGGACGGCTACGACTCGCTGAAGGCATTCACCGACGCGACACGGAGCAACGTGTCGGGTTCATCGTCAGGCGGGAACACCGCAGGCGGTGGAACAGGAAGCGCAAATGCGTTCATGGAGCCTGTCATGCTCTTTGGTAGCCCTTCGGGCATCGCCCTGTCCACGCAGCAGTCCGTTCACATCGCGAGCGATGCACAGACCAACCTCGTGAGCGGACAGAGCACGCACCTCGCAACGGGCAAATCGCTAATTGCAAGCGTTGCGGAAAAGCTCAGCTTGTTCGTGCAGAACGGTGGGATGAAGCTGTTTGCGGCTAAGGGCAAGGTCGAAGTGCAGGCGCACTCGGACAACATTGAGATTACTGCGCAGAAGACGTTGAAAATCTTGTCTTCGACCGAGCGGATCGAAATTGCGTCGGCAACGGGCATCCTGTTGACGAGCGGTGGCGGCTATATCCGCCTCAAGGACGGCAACATCGAGATTCATTCCCCCGGTGTGGTCGACATCAAGGGGGCCGCGCACATGTTTGCGGGTCCGGCGCAGATGCGCACCAACCTGGGCGCGTTCAAACAATCAGACGGACCGTACGACGAGAAGTTTGTGTTCAAGGATGAGCTCGGGCGTCCCATGCCCAGCATGGCGCATCTGCTCGAAATGCGCAGCGATCAGTTGGAGAACATCACCGATCAGGACGGCGCGGTTTCGCGCATGTTCACGAGCAATCCGGAGAAGATCTCCGCGTTTCTGCATTTTCCCAATATCACGAGCGGTACTGACTCGCTCAGCTAAACGGTGCAAGAGGGGATTCATGGCTAATGATTCGGTCGTCAACGACGGCGAAGGTACGGCCTATCTGAAGGGCAGGCAGGTTGGCCAGGGCACCACCAATCAGATGCCGGACTCATGCGTCGATTGCACGATAAAGTGCGAGGATCTCTGGTCTGTCGCGCAAATGAAAAACATCGGCTTCGAAGCGGAGAGTGGCCGTTTCATCGAAGACGCAATGCGTCGCGCGAAGCGCACCGCCGGTAACTATGCGCAACTTTTCCTCGCCGACGAAGGCACGGACAAGGCAGGACGTTTCTACTGGCCCGGTCTCGCCGCGTTTGCCGCGAAAGAGGTCGTGGCCGGGATGGATCTTGCGATGCAGTTCATGTCGGTGCAGAAGCCTCAGGCAGCGCTCGGTATGGCGCGCGATTCGGCACGCGTGACGTTCTACTATCTTGCGAAGGGCAATCTCTGGGTCTTTCTCGAAGTGACCACGTGGCACCTCTTCTACCGGGACTACGGCAAGGAACTGTTCGAACACTGCAAGGAAAAGCGCGACGTCGGCACATATGATCCGGCGGTCAAGAAAATTATTCAGAGCCTGCCTTGGGCGAGCGGCCCGAACAACGGATTGATCGAAGCGCTGCGCAAGAAAATCGTCGTTTTCGGTGCGGCCGAAATCATGGACGGATCGGCGCTCACAGAAATGAATCAATGCAAGCTTACCCCGTATCTGAACAATGGCTTTGGCCTGCTGGCGCAATATGAAGCATCGAGTGCCAAGGGCCGGCCTCCGCTTGCCCGCTCCGCAGCATGGCAATTTCTGCTACACGAGCAGACGCTTCATTTGCAGAAGATGGTGTATGACCACAAGGAGTTCCGCGATGCCATCGATATGAACGATTTCGGTCGGTTGCCCGTGTTACGTTCGTTGTCGGGAGCGAAGGACCCCACGGTGTTTTTCAATGCCTCGGCAGACGTTACGCCAAGCATCGAAGAAACGGAATTGAAGCCGTATGACCTGCAAACGGATGACATCAAGGTGACAATGGACACTGGCAAGCTTTATGACACGACCGACCGGATGGGCTACGTCACGAAGATCCTGAACAAATACCATTACCTGATGACGTCACCGCGATATCGACCGTACATGATCGAGCAGATTCGAACAATCGGCGGGTGGAAGGATGCTTAAGCGACGGATCGCGACGATAGCCGCATGCGCCGTTATTGCATTGGGTTCGACCCACACGTGGTCTGCAAAAGGCGAAGCAACGAACGTTCAGCAAGGAAAACATGTGATGCAGGCAAACCTCTCCTTCGGATTAGGCGAGAACAGCGACGAGATCATGCGCAAGTCCGCCGTGCCGATCAGGAAATCAACGGTGTCCACGGCGTTGATGTACGACGCGAGCCGTATCGCGACTGGCGTCGAGCCGGTCTTTGAGTTCAAGGATGACCGGTATGGCGTGCTCTTTCCGCAGGCAACTAGCATCGAATTCATGTCGGACTCGGAGGAAGGCGCGCGCGTGCGCAATATCGAGGTGACCTTCAAGGTTCCTGGACCACCGCACGACATCAAGGATCAGGCGGCGCTGAGTGCGTACGACGACGCGATCTATCGCTATGTCATGGATGTCATCGCGCGTATCAACCGGGCCGGCTGGAAGCGCTTCATCGCAGCGGATTCGCCGCGGCTCAGCGGACTGGACACGTATGTTTTCGACGCACCCGTGAGCGGCCAGAAATATTCCCCGCCGCCTGGCATCGACTATGCGGACCCGACCTACCCGCTGACGCTCGAGCAATGGACACATCTAAGGGCAGGAGGCACGGTCATTTGGAGCTGGCACGTCGACAATATGTTTATCGATCTGCAATATACGAAAGACTTCCGTGCGGCAGACGCGCCACTGGTGGTTGGCGATCAGCTGAGCGCAACGATCAGGACCGACGAAACGTGGCTCGACGCGTTCGGCAAGGATGGCGATGTCACGCCCGACGCCTTGCGTGCTCGCTACCGCAGTGCGCTACCGGAAATGCTGGCGACCCGCAGAAAGGCGGAGACGATGGCACGTGCTCAGGGCGCCACGATTCTCGATCATTGGAATGAGGCCGTTATCTCCGGCGTTCCTGTTCACCAATGACCGGCGATCCGTTACCCGATATTGCCCGATGGTAAGCCGATTGATTTTTCGCATGCCTGCAACATCGGCAGAGGTATTTGAGGCGTTCCACAATCACGACACGCGTCTGCGCTGGGACACCTTGCTGAAGCAGGCAACGCTGGACGGTGGCCATCGTTATCCGTACGTTGGCGCCGTTTCTATCAACGTCGGACGTGGATGGAGGGGGGTGTTCTGTTTGCGTACGCGTTTTATTGCCTACGATCCACCACAACTCGCCGCGGCGACGATCGACCAACCTGTAGGCATTTTCAACGAGTGGAGTGCGTCGATACGCCATCGCGATCGCGACGACGGTACATCGGATCTCATTTACACCTTTAAACTGGGCTTACGCCCGCGATGGTTCCATCGGCTTTGCGTGGACGCAGTGACTGCGATCTTCGAAGAAGAAACACGACGACGTTTCGAGTCGCTAGCTGCCTTTCTCCGGCAATAGGTCTCATCTCTTGATGAGCCTATCGAATTTTTGAATTGGTCGCGAAATGCTCACTGGTCGCAGCGGCGGTGTTCATGTCGATGAGGCTCCTGCATGGTTGCGAGCGTGGGTTTTTTCAGAGACCTAGATCGCTGAGTCCGGGGTAATCGTCCGGCCGGCGTCCGAGCGGCCAGAAAAACTTGCGGTCGCTCTCCCTGATCGGCAGATCGTTGATGCACGCATAGCGGTGATGCATGAGTCCATCGGCGCCGAACTCCCAGTTCTCGTTGCCGTACGAGCGATACCAGTTCTGCGCGTCGTCGTGCCATTCGTAGGCGAAGCGCACTGCGATGCGCTCGCCGCCATACGCCCACAATTCCTTGATGAGCCGATAGTCGAGTTTGCGTTGCCATTTGCGGGTCAAGAGGGCGACGATCGCCGGGCGCCCCGTTGCGAATTCGGCGCGGTTGCGCCATACGCTGTCCACGCTGTAGGCGAGCGACACTGTCTCGGGATTGCGCGAGTTTCAGCCATCCTCGGCGAGACGCACTTTCTCGATGGCGGTTTCGAGCGAAAAGGGCGGAAAGGGCGGTCGCGCCGCGTTGACGCGCCTGTCGACGCTGATCGAGTGCCGGACGCTGATCGTCATGCAGCCGGGGCGCTCGCTGTCCGAGAACGGCAAGGAGTTTCTCAAGTTCCTGCGGCTGCAACTGCAGCAGGAAAGCACGCAGATAGAAGCCGTTCTGGATCTGCGGCACGATGGGCAGCCGGGACAACCTGCGCGGTCGGGTAAGGCGACGAATGCGCCGGCGTCGGCCGTTCGCTGACGCTCACGCCGCGTTTCAGCGTGAAGGTTTATCGTGCGCTTCCGTGTGCGAACGGGTCTGCGGCGCGCGCACATCTGAACTTGGCTGGAACACGACATTCTCATATTGCTGCTACATGTTTGTCGAGGCCATTCTCAAATGTCGTGGCGGCAGCTAAATACAAATGTCGTGTTTTCAGGGTTAAAAGGTCCTTCTTTCATCGGTTACTGATCATCCAGTGTCGAAGGATCCGCCGTGAATGGGCAGGGCGCTGACGTCTGTTTCGACTGACCCTGCAGACCACCGGCCAGGTTTACGGGTTGCGGGTTATCTGTCTTTGCTGGGCAAGATCCACGATCACATGCTCGATGTCAGTCTGCGTGAATTCGCGTTCTTTCTTCTTGCCCGGCGAGCTGCCCTCAGCCCTGGTTGCAACCCCCAGATGCGTTCGTGAAGGCGCCTTGCCGATCCGGCTGTTATCGCGTTGAGCCTGAATCACCTGCGCGACCTGCAGCACGTGGCTCAAGCGTTTATGCTCGACGATCGCGCCCTGATCGATTTCTGTCAGCCGGTCATACTGCCTGCACGACAATGCACCGCCATCTGCCCGAAGTTCGATTCGCCCATCCGGATACTCCCAGACCTCGATATACCGGTCGATCAGCTTGCGATGCGCCGGCGTATCGTCCAGCAGATACATGACGCGGTCGTACTGCACGGTCAGCGCCTTCGTCACCTTGCGCGGCTCGCGCCACGTGAGCACGAGTTCAAGGTTCTCGTCAGCCCTCGGCGGACGGTGTGCGTCAAAGTCGCTCTTCGGAGGCTTTGCGAAACGCGCGTTGTAGGCCGCCATGAAGGAGGGCACCCAGGCATTGGCCGCAGCGATCGTGCGGATGTCGCGCAAGCGCATTTCCTTCACCATCCGGTCCTGCAGCGTCAGGTGCGCGCGCTCGACACGGCCCTTGGCCGCGCTACTGTTTGCACAGATCGTGTCGATGTTCAGCTCGTACATCGCGCGACCAAACTGCGTCACGCTATTGCCGGTCCTGCTTGCGGCCGTGTTCCGGAACACGCTCGCCTTGTCGCTGTAGAACGCCACCGGCTTGCCGTGACGCTCGATGTACGCACGCGTCGCCTCGAAGTAGCTGAAGGTCGATTCCGTGGCCGTGAAAAGCACGTGCATCAGCCGGCTCGTTGCGTCGTCGACGTACACCAGCAGCGTGCACTGCGGCGCCCGGTCCTCGAACCAGGGATGCTCGCTGCCGTCGATCTGGATCAGCTCGCCCAGGCACGACCGCCGCGCGCGCGGCTGGTAGACCTTCGGCGGCCGCTGCCGGCGCGGCACCCATAGGCCCGCGTCCGTCATCAGCCTGCGGACCGTTTCCTTCGCCAGACGTATGCCGTGGCATTCGTGCAGCTTCTCGCAGGCCAGCGTTGGGCCGAAATCGGCGTAGTACTCGCGGATAATCGCCAGGGCGCGCTGGGCCTCGTCGTCGTCCAGCCGCCGGTTACCCGGTCGGCTGCGTTTGCGTGAGACCAGGCCCGCTGCGCCTGATTCACGATACCGGATTACCAGCCGCTCGATCTGCCGCACCGTCAGGCCCAGACGGTCGGCAGCACGTCCAGGTTTCAGACTGGTGTCCACCACAGCCTGGATCACCTTCAGTCGGTCGAGTTCGCGCATGTTCAATGTCACCAGTGTCGCTGGATGCATGGCCGGCTCCGTAATCCCGCGGGGAACCGGCAAGCATACCCAGAGCAGAACACGACATTTCTTATATGGTCGCCTCCCATTTGCAAGGAGATATCGTTGTTGGCGAGGAGGGTGGTTGCGGACTTATATCCGGACTCGATTGCGGAACATACCCGCCGGCCCCGATGGATTTCGCCGCAAAGGTCCTAATCTAAATAACGGACTCGAAGTCCGAGAAATGTCTCAGGCTTGCCTTTGCGCGGTCCAACCTGTCTTGCCATCGTTCAACATCACCAATGCAACCGTGAGTGGGTTTGTATCAACTACAACGCATTTTCAGGCTGGCGCAGCCGTAGGACACTGATACGTTCGACCGTATGCAAGCAATGCCCAGATTATTCGCGCAACCTTGTTCGCCAGTGCGACAGCCACGACGTTCGTGGGTCGTCGGGCAAGCATGCTTCGCATCCGTTCAGGCAGATGTTTTGAACTCGATATGACGGATCGGGCGCCGTGGATCAGCAACGTGCGTAAATAGACGTCGCCGCGTTTGCTGATGCCGCCCAGCTTGACCTTGCCACCGGAGCCATTCTGTCTCGGTACCAGCCCGAGGTAGGCGGCGAATTCTCGCCCGGACCTGAACGCGTGTGCGTTACCGATGACGGCAACTGCAGCCGTTGCAGTCAACAGACCGACACCAGGAATCTCGGAGATGCGACGGCATGCTTCGTCGCCGCGATGCCATTCAGTGATGCGTTGTTCGATGTGCAGGATCTGCTCGTCGAGGGCTAACAGCCTTGATAGCTGATCTTGCAGACTGTCGATTAACATGGCTGGCACTTGATCGGCGATCGATGCGAGCGATGCTTTGGCCGCGTCAATTGAGGCACGCCGGCCTTGCGGCAGGATCACGCCAAACTCGTACAGCAGGCCGCGCAACTGGTTCACCTGCATCACGCGGAATCTCACGAGTTGCTGGCGCATCCGGTGTAAAGCAAGCATGGCCTGCTGATCCTCCGATTTGATGGCGACGAACCGCATACCGGGTCGTTGAGCTGCCTCCCAGATTGCTGCAGCATCCGCAGCATCGTTCTTGTTGGATTTGACGAATGGACGGACGAACTGCGCTGCAATTAACCGGACATCGTGGCCGAGCGCCGCAAGCTGTCGGGCCCAGTGATGCGCGCTTCCACAAGCCTCCATCACAATCCGGCATTGGGCACGGTTGGCAAAGAACGGCGTGAGTTGGGCGCGCTTCAGGGCCTTACTGTGGATTACGCCAGTTCCCGGTTCAACGAAATGGATCTGGAATACGCGTTTGGCCAAATCGATGGCAATGGTTGTGGGTTCCATCTGGTTTCTCCTTACCGCATGACCTTGCGGAAACGATACTGTTGCACATCGCCCGCGCCAGGATATTGGCGTCCAGACGGCGGCCTTCAGATGACCGCTAAGGCGGGAGGCGACCATTCCATCTATAAAGCTACTACAGTCCGAAATGTTGATAATTTGTATTATGTACAATCATGTGCAGCACACGGACCTGATTCGCCTGCGCTGGCACGCGCCCGCCGTTTTCGACTATGCACGGATGCGCGATACTTATATGCCATAGGAGTTGTCCATGATTTCGCACAGATCCGGCAGCCTGGCGAACCCCACATCTCAACCGGCGCGCAAGTCCACGCGCAAGTCCACCAATGTGTCGTTGCCAGCCGACCTGCTTGACCGCGCGAAACGGCTGGACGTCAACATCTCGCGCGCCAGCGAACGGCGCCTGCGCGAGGAAGTTCACGAGGCCGAAAGCCTCGCGACGTTGCCGGCAAAGGCGTAAAACCAGCGCCGCGCAAACCTCGTCCGCTTACCTGATGACTAGGGATTCGGAAAACTCCGAGTCACGGGAACGATCAACCCGTTGAGCATTCTCGTGTACTTGTATCTGATTTCAACCGGTCTCGTTGGGGAGCCGTTGCCGAATATGTGAGTCTGTTCAAAATCCGCAGACCATCCGCTGGTGACATCCGTGGCTATGTCTCCTTCGAAAGCACGGAAGAGGCCACGATTGATACCGGGTGTTTGGGGGAACACATAGTCCTTTCCGCCGCTGCCCCCCAACAGGCATCCCCGTGTGTGGCCCGCGTCGTCGGTCGCGCGGCCAAGGCTGCGCGCCCAGGCGCGGGACGTCGCATTCGTGCCCGTGCCGGTACGAATGTGCGCGGGGTCGATCGTCCCAGCGACGGAAAGAATCTGCCCGGCACTTCCGCGCACAAAGATGTCGCCACCGCTGGCATGCAGCCCCAAGGGGTCGATCCAGGTGATAGAACTTTTGGCGTAGTTGTACAAGCCGGTAGCACCGGCCAACCCGATGGGATCGCAACTCACAAATCTGCCGACGTGCGGATCGTAGTACCGGTAGCGGTTGTAGTGCAGACCGCTTTCCTGATCAAAATACTGCCCCTGCAGCCGGAAAGGTTGATCGAGCGTCCCCGTGCCTCGTTGATATGCCAGTCCCCAGGCCGAATATCCGGCTTCCCAGACAACGCTACCGGCTGCGTCGATCGTGCGGACCGGCGCACCGTTGAAACCGGATTCGAAGAAGTACATATCGTTTGATCGCGATGCCGATTCCACCCTTGCCAAGGGTCGAAAGCTGCCCGGATAGTAGACCCACTCCGCGGATTGAACTGGTCGCGTGCTCGTCCACTGCGGCCCACATTCGTTCCGCGCCGGACCGTCTTCTTTTTCCGCGAAAATGTGCGGCTCCACGCCGAGGCTATCGACAACGGATTCCGCCACCAGCGCATCGTCTTCCCAAAAGAAGTCAGTCGTGCGCAGCGATGGTGCCTGATCAAACGTGGCATCGTTCAGGACGCGCATCGTTTTCTTTGTACGGCGATGAAACACGTCGTACCCGTAGCGTGTTTGAATGCTCAGCGTGCCTTTCGGATGTCCAGACTTTGCCGATACCGGACGCCTCGCCAGCGTTTCGATCAGTAGCCCGTCGCTGTCCCAGCGCAGCATCAGATCCTGTTGCGCGTCCTGCTTGCGCACCAGATTGCCGCCGCGGTCGAACGCGTAGTAGCAGCCGTCATGTTCGCCTTCCCGGATCCACGTGCCGGTCTGCGGGCCCTGGCCGAACACGCCGGGCTGGCTGCCCCGGCGAATTCCCGTCTTCAGCAGATCGCCCGCCGGGTCGTACAGGAAGCGATGCAGCTTGCCCGCCGGATCGAGGTGTCCGGTCAGCTTGCCCACAGGATCATATTGGTAATGCTCGATGCCGAGACGGGAGTCGCGCTTCCTGAGCATTTCTCCGTTGGCGTCATACGCGTATTCGCTGGCGAACAAGGCGCCGGTGCCGGAAAGCAGCGTCTGCGTCGCCAGTAACCCCTCCGACGTGTACGACAGCTCGCGCCGCAACCCGGAGCCAAGATGCTCGACGCAAATCTGCCCGAGCGCATTGCGCTGGAAGGTGATCGGCGCAGCGTCGTCGATCTGGATCGAGCTGACCGCGTCGAGCGCGTCATACTCGCAGCGAACCGTATGCGTGATGATCTCTCCGCCCGGGTTAAGTTGGGTCCGGCGTTCGATCCGATTACCCGCCACGTCGTACGCATGGGCGATCACGAAGTCGTCGCCCTGCTTTTCCTCAACCACTCGACCAGCCGCGTCGTACGCCAGTTCGACCCGGCTATCCGGATTCGCCGCGACGACCAGGTTGCCACAGCGATCATACGCAAACGTTTCGGTACGGATCCCGTCGGATTGCCGTGGATCGGGCACGCGCTTCTGCACGATACGGCCGAGCGCATCCGTTTGGTAGTCGATCGCCTGGCCCAGCGGATCGGTGCTGCGCAGCAGTTCGCCCATCGCCCCATACTCATAACGCCGCGGCTGCCCCCAGTAGTCGATCTCCTCGACGATCCTCCCAATCGCGTCTCGCTTCAGCTGATACAGTTCGCCGCGCTCGTTGACCACGCCGACCAGTTGCTGCTCTGTGTCGTACCGGTATTCGACCACGCCCCCGTCCGGCGCCAGCCGTTTGGTGATCTGTCCCAGGGCCGAATATTCGAGTTGCGTGACCTGGCCATTGGAGTCGCGATAGCGCGTCAGGTTGCCATCGGCGTCATAGCTGCAAAAGATTTCCCGTTCTCCCGGATCAATCGCCCGCGTCAGATTGCCGTTGCAATCGTATTCGTAGCGGCTTACCTGACCCAGCGCGTTGACGGCCTGGATGACGTTGGCCCGTGCATCGTGCGTGTACCGGGTGCGATGCCCGAGCGCATCGATGACTTCCGCGAGATTGCCATCGTGATCGTGGCCGAAGCGCGCTATCGCGCCACGGGGCCCCGTATGCGCGGTGAGTTGACCGTGCCGGTCATACTCATAGCGTGCACTGGCCTGCCCCGGCGTCATCTGCGCGAGCAGATTGCCACGCTCATCCCACGCATAGCGCCACTGCCTGTCGCCCGGTGCAGTCACGCACACCGGTTGATGCTCCGCGTTGTACTCCGCACGCACAACGCTCCCGTCCGGCAGCGTCTGCGCAAGCAGATTGCCGTATGCGTCGTACGTCCACGTGGTGGTGCGGCCAGAGGGATCGGTTTCCGCGCTCGTGCGCCCCTGCGCGTCGTACCGGTAACTCGTCACGCCCCCCAGCGGATCGATCCGCGCGACCGGCATGCCGCGCTCGTTAGCCTGGAGGATCGTTGTGTGCCCAAGCGAGTCGGTGATTCTCGTCTCGCGATGTTCGACATCGTAAACAAAGCCGTAATCAAAAAGACCGTTGTCGCCCCACGCATGATCGACCCGCCACACCCCGTCATCATGCCGCCGGTGGCTGTAGTAGAAAGACACCCCCCGGGCGCTCGTGTGGCGCACCATCCGGTGACCATCGGCGTACGCGAAGTGATGCGGCTGGCTCATCGCATCGAGTGCGGCAACCAGATTCCCGTTCTGGTCGTGCTCGTAACCGACGAGCGGATGTGCGCGGCCGCCGGCATCGATCAGCGTCAACGCAGTGAGCAGACTCACGTGATTCCCGATCTGGCTGCCTGCACCCTCCTCGCACTCGATCATGCGGCCGGTTGCCTCCCCACCCTTCCACTCGGCCAGGCGCGCCAGACTGCCTTCCGGTCCGCGCTCGAACACCCACGCATTGCCGTTGAGGTCAACCATCCGCCCGACGGGCAGCGTCAACGTTGCATCTTCCGCGAGCCCCTCCAGCGCGTGTTGCCAGTGCGCGGGCAACGCAAACTCATGTTCGATCCCGGCACGCGTGCGCAGGATCAGCCGGTCGTCCCGCCGGTACAGCGCGTGCCCGTGCTGCCAGTCATACGCGCGCGCCGGCCACCCGGCTGCATCCGGCATCACATCGAAAGCCGTCGCATGATCAGGGAAATACGCCGCCACACCAATCGCACCGTCATGCCGCATCAGCTCCAGGCGAATATCGGCGGGCGTCTGCCACCCCACAC
Source organism: Paraburkholderia sp. DD10 (assembly GCF_049177125.1). Classification (NCBI taxonomy): domain Bacteria; kingdom Pseudomonadati; phylum Pseudomonadota; class Betaproteobacteria; order Burkholderiales; family Burkholderiaceae; genus Paraburkholderia; species Paraburkholderia sp. DD10. The sequence goes on from NZ_CP185393.1 coordinate 1,189,174, forward strand.
CAGTCGCCCCGCATCGCGTATCGTGGCTCGCGTAATAGCGGTCCCACACGAGCGGCAGCCGGCCGGGCACGGTGAAGTCGTTCTGCTGCACGACCACTTCGCCTGTCGTCACGTCGACCGGCTCCGCATCCAGCACCTTACAGCGCAGAAACCCCGGTTTCAGATGCAGCCTGTCGGCCAGCTTTTTCGCCCACTTCGAGCCACGAAACGCCTTGAAGAGCGACGCCCCCAGCGCCGCCATGTTCATCACCGGTGGCCCGCCCACCAGCACCGGTCGCCCGGCCGGGATGGGCAGCATCACTGAGGTCGGCATCGACAGGGCGGTTCGCTCCGTGTGTGCACCGTTATGCGGCGGCGGTTCCAGCCCGACCGACCAGCAGCTCATCGCCGGCAGCGCCATGAACGACAGCGGATCGTTGTTCGCTAGCACCGTCCTGCTGCCCATATACGATTCCGCGTCGTTCGACGGCAGTTCGGGCGCGAACGACTCGCCCAGTGGAAAATGCAGGCCCGGCACGTGAAACGAATGCGTGCCCACCGTGGCGCGCAGGAAGCCGTTCACGAACACCGGGCGGCCCGCCGTGCCCCCCATGCCTGTACCGGCGCCCGTCGCGCTGGCGATATCGCCAGCGATCGACGCCCCTTCCTTGCCGAGCTTCACGCCTTCGGCCGCCAGCGGGTTGCTCATCAGCTCGGCGTTCGCCTGCTCCAGACCGGTTGCCGCCGCGTCAAGCGTGCTGTCCAGCTTCCTTGCTACGTCAGGGTTGTCCTGAAGATAGTCGATCGCCTCCTCCTCGATGAAAGTGAACACGATGCTGCCGATCACCCCCTTCGCGGCCTCGACGTATTCGCGCAGATCGAGCACGAAGCCGACATACGGATGCGGCAGAAAGACGGGTGCCGGTTCCGGCGCGATAATCACCGCGTGGACGTCCACGCCGATCACCGGATCCAGATGCCTGACGGCAGGCAATGCCATGATTCTCTTCCTGATCGCGCTCAGCGCTCGCCGAGCAAGGCGTTGACCTTGTCGCTCAGCTCACTGCGGCGCCGGTCGAACCCGCCGATCTGCTTCACCATCCATTCGACGACCAGCCGCAAATTGCTGTTCACACGCAGCGATGCGTCGATCATCAGTCCCGCGTCCAGTGCGTTGAAGCCCGCCTCCAGCGCCAGTTCGCGCCCGCCCGCCTTCTCCCAGCAGACCGCGCTCAGGCGCCACGCTTCCACCGTCAGGATCGCGTCCTTCGCTGCAGTCGCGGAAGCCGCCGCCTGTTCATAACAGCAGGCGGCCATCGCGAAATCCTTGCGCATCAGATGCACGCTCGCCTCTCCGAACAGGCCGTTCGCCACCAGCTTGTGTCCGGCGTCATGCCCGGCACCCACCGCGCGTCTGCCGTCCTCCGATGCCTCGCGATAGCCGGCAAGCGCCCGGCCGTAGTCCCGCCGCTTCAGCCAGCCCGCCGCGGCAACCAGATGCACGACCACGCATTGGTCGAACCAGCCCTCGCGCCCGGCAATCTGCAACGCCCGCGCCCGCAGCTCTTCCATGCCCTCGACGTCGTCCCGGCTGATCGTCTCGCCCAGTTGCACGAAGAGCCGCCTGAACTCGCCAGCCGGTCCGCGTTCCCCCGATGCGGCCAGCAACTCGCGCGGCACGCCCGACATCGCGTACCGCCCGCGCACCGCTCGAACGGCGTCGGGATGCCGTTGCCCGAGCGCTGCCGGCGGCGGTCCGTCACCGATGCGCGGCATCACAAAGCGCAGCCGTTCGGTGAACTGCGGCGACGCCGCGCTGAGCGACAGCAGGATATCCAGCCACCGCTCCATGGCGGCATGATCGCTGACCTGTGCAGGGGTGAGCACCAGCACCATTGCGGGAAAGATGTCGGGGTGATGGCGCATCAGGCTGTTGACGACCATCAGGAAATGCAGCGTCGGATCGGTGCCGGCGTCAGGCGGCGCCTGCCAGTCGGCACGCATGCCTTTTGCGATCGATGCTTCGCGCCGGCTGTCGTAGAAGCCGGTCAACTCCGCGGTCAACGCACGCGGGTAGTGCACGCCGTCGACGAAGTCGGAGCGCAGGCCAATCACCGCGCTGGACATTTCTTCCTGCGTCTGGAAGTACAGTTTGACCAGATGGGCATCCGCCTCATCGGTCTGCCAGATCATCAATCGCGCAGATGCGTCCTTCGCGAAACCAAGCCAGTCATCATGGGCGAGCATCAGCCGGCGTTCGACAGGGTTACGGGGTTGCCAGTTTTGCATTGCCGTTTTGCCCGTTACGGATTGAGCTTCAGCACGGTGCCTTCAACCGTGTGCTCGCCGGTAGCCGACGAGGTCACCGTCTTGCCATTGACGCTGTGGCTATCGGAGCCGGTTGACTGCACCTTGACGCCCTGGATCGTGATCGTGCCGTCGCTCTTCATCGTGATGCTCGCCTTGCCGCATACGAGATCGATTTCGTCCCCGGCATTGATCCGCACATGCCTCCGGACGTTCATCGTGTGGCCGTGGTTCACGTTGACCACCTGCGCCCCTCCTACATTGGTGACATGTGCGTTTGCGATGTTCGACGTCCGCGTGCCGATCTCCTCGATATGCGCCCCGTTTACGCTGGTTTTCATGCTTGCTGCCGAGGTGTGGTAGTGCTGCACGACGGTGAGCGTCTTTCCCTGTCCAACCGTTTCCGTTTTCGCCTTTGCGACCGTCTCGATGTGGTTGCCGCCGATCGTGGCCTCCCGGTTGACGCCGATCGTCACCGTCTCGTTTTTTCCGACATTTCTCGTGCGATCGCCGCCAACCCCATGCGTCTCATTCCCCCCGATCTGCGCAACGCGATGCTGCCCGACGTTCACCGTCTCGTTCTGCCCGACGCTGCGCTGACGATTGTTTTTCACGCTCAACGTCTCGTCGTTACCGACCGAATGCGCATGGTCGTGCCCGACCGATAGCGTGTGATCCTGTTCGGTCTCCGCGTCGAAGTTGCGCTCCGCGTGCATCCACAGCTGCTCCGCGCCCTTGCGGTCCTCGAAGCGCATCGCGTTCGCGTGTTCGGTCGTGCCGCCCGGCGTCGAGCGCGACAGGATCCCGCTTTGCGTCGCGCTCGCCGGCAACCCCCACGGCGGCATCCGCTCGCCGTTGTACACGCGGCCGGTCACGATCGGATAATCGGGGTCGCCGTTCAGGAAATCCACGATGACCTCGTCCGCCACCCGCGGAATCTGTACGCCCCCGAAGCCGCCGCCTGCCCACGGGTTCGACACCCGGATCCAGCACGACGAGTTCTGGTCGCGCTGGCCGTATCGGTCCCACTGGAACTGCAGCTTCACGCGCCCATACGGGTCGGTCCAGATCTCTTCTCCCGGCGGGCCGACCACGACCGCGGTCTGCGGGCCGCTGGTGCGGGGCCGGGGCGTCACACGCTGCGAACGGTACGGCAGGCTGGTCGGCTGCGCGACGAGCTGCGTGTCGTGCATCACCTCGTCGTCACCACCGCTCGCGTACACGTTTTCCTGGAAGCGGTAGCTGCATCGAACCACCAGATACTCGCGGTTCTGATCGTCGCGCGGACAGTTCTTCAGCGTGAACAGATACCCCGGCGCGGCGCCGCGGACATTCGTGTGTCCGGCCGCGCGCTCATGTTCGGACTGCAGTTCCTCGAGCCTCACGCGGGTGTATCGCTCGCCGTGCGCGTCGTCACGATATCCGCCTGGCCATTCGTAGACCGGCAGACTGTCGTGGCTGTGCCCGCGAGGATCGGCACGGCGCACCGACAGATCGGCTTTGGGCTTCGTGAAATCGTAGTCGTCGGCCTCGTGCCGCCCCGCGTTGATCTCCTTCGCAGGCACCCAGCTATCGATATGTTCTTCGTCGGCGATCGTCGCCCGGTCGTGACCGAGGTACGGGATGCTTGCATATCCGGGCGACGGATGGTGCGACGACATTGAATCGCACAGCACCAGCGTGTGCTTGCCGGATGCGTGCTCGAAGTAATAGTAGATGCCCTCATACTCGATCAGCCGCGAGACGAAATCCGCGTCGGTCTCGTTGTACTGGACGCAATACTCGCGCGGCGCATAGTTGTCGGTCAGCCTGTTCTCGATCTGGAAGCCGTACGGCGCGAGCGTCTCCTGAACGATCTCCGGCACACTGCGCATCTGGAAGATCCGGTAATCCGTGCGGCGCGTCGCGAGCCACAGCCAGGGCCGCACGACGAGTTCGTAACGGTAGTGGCGCGCGGCATCGCGTCCGGCCAGCGCCGCCCGCGCGACCACGCCGTTCAGGTAGCGCGTCGCGCCGCCCTGCTCTTCGATATGCACGGTGACCGATTGGCCCAGCAGCGCCTGCAGCGACAGACTATGGCTGTCGGCGAGCGCGTCGATGCGAAACTCGAACATCCGGCCGAGCTCCTCGTCGCCGCACAAGCTGCGGAACTTCAATTGATCACCCAACGGACTGTCCAACGTAAAGATGCGTGACACGGATGCGTCTCCAGGTTCAATCGAGGCTGCCCGCCGACGCCGCGCAATCCTTCGCATCGCGCGGCGCCGGCCGGATCGTGGCGTGATCGATGACGACGTCGCCCGCCGGTGCGCCGCTGCAGCGCGTGCCGAGCCAGGTGCTACGTCCGAGCCCCTCCTCGCGGCCCAGCATCAGCGCAGGCACCTGATCGGGCGCGAGCTCCAGTTGCAGTTCCCATGCGAACTCCGCGCCAATGTATTCGCGAACCCAGTGCGCGAGGCTCGCCGCGTTCGTGCCGCCGGGCAGGAATGTGCGATACGTACCGAGCGGCATGGGCCCGAGCACGATCCGAAAGCGTGACTGAGCGCCGCGTACCGCGCGGCCGAGCACGGCGCCACCGCCGAGGCGTAGCGTGGGCGCCGTCGCGTGCAGCGTCGTGCGCAGCGGTGCGCTGATCGGCGTCCAATGCACGACGTGTTCGACGATGCGCACCGGCACGCCAAACTCGCGCCGCAGAATCTGGACGAGACCCTCGGGATTGCGCGTCTGCCGTACCCAGTGGCCCGCGTGAAAATACTGCGCGTGCGCGTGGCCGCGGGTCTCAACGGAATCGACCGCGCGTCCGATCAGACTCGCGACATACTGGTCGAAGCGCGATCGCCCCGGCCGGTCATGCCCGGCCACGGGCTGCGCATCGGCCCACGCGCGATAGAACAGCAGGATCAGCCGGTGATGAAACCAGTCGGCGAAAGCGGACATCGTGCGATCGTCGAACGCATTCGCCCGTTCGTGGGCGTACTCGGTCAGATGATGCGGCAGCGGCCCGTTCGGCCCGAACAGTCCGAAGCCGTGAATCGTCACGCGCGGCACGGCGCCCGCGTCGCGCACGGCAGCGATCATCGACGCCGCGAACGCAAGCGACGGCTCCTGGCCAAGCCGCAGCGGCTCGTCGCGCGGCTGCGCGGCCCGTCCGAGCGGCGCCGCGTGCTGGGACAATGCGTCGAGCCAGCGTAGTGCATTGAACAGGTCGTGTTCCTCCGGCGCGGCGCTCAAGCGCGTCAAATACGCGTCGTATCGTGCCGCGGCGCTCGCCGGTGGATCGCGGTGCGTCATATTGCCGGCCTCCGCCCGACACGTGCGGGCCATTGCGCGAGCTCGCCACGCTGAACCGAATGCAACGCGAACTCGGTGAACGCGTTGATCGACGCATGCCGGGCAAAAAACTGTTCGAGCACCGCACCGAGCAGATACGGACTGTCGCCGGCGAATGCCTGCTCGTCGACGGTCAGCGTCACGCGCACTCCGCGGCCAAACACGATGGGGCCGCACTCCGGCAGCCGGCGATAAACCGGTTCGCAAGCGAGCCGCTGAAGCGCCCCGGTCTGCTTGCGCGTCGCCGCATCTCCTTGTTGCGCATACAGTCCCAGCAGTTCGCGCAGCGCGCGCGCACCGGCTTCATCGTCGATATCGGTCAACGGCTGGTAGTTCAGGCCGAGGTGACTGATGAGCCGCCACGCCGCCGCGTCCTGCGCGAGCGGCGGCCGCGGGCGCGAGGGGCCGCGCAGCACCTTGATGTGCTCGAGCGGCGCGGAAATCTTCGGCGTGAAATCGCTCGCCGCGCCGCGCGGCAGCAGGAGCGGCAGATCCCGGTTCGTACACAGGGTGTCGGCGGAAAGCTGCCGCACGCGTTCGTCGAACGGAGCCTGCTGCCGGTCGACTAGCGAGACGAACACTTCCGTGCCGGGATAGCTGGTGCGCGCGCCGTTGGCCCGCATCTGCGCGGATGCAACCCGTCCCTCGCGCCGGATCGAGTAGTACGCACCTGACCCGCCACTGTCGACGCCGTTCGATGCATAGAACGGATGGAAGTCGCAATCGCCCGCGTCGCCGATGCGATGGCCCGTGACGCGTGTCACCGCATACACCTCGTGATCGAGCGGCCGCACGCGGTCGACGACCAGATGATATTCGTGGGTGCGCGGCGTCACCGGAATGCGGTCCGTGCGCCTCGGAAACAGATTGACCGCCGGCGTGCAGTTCAACGCCAGATGACGCGTGTCGACCTCGGATGCGAGCGCCGCGTCATCCCGGTCGAGCAGCAGCGTCAACTCGAATGCGTTGCCGCCGCATTGCGCGAGTGCGCGCCGCAAGCCGCTTACGCTGAAAAACAGATAGCGCGCGGGGAACGCGAAGTATTCCTGGAGGAGCCGGTAGCCTTCGAACATCCGGCCGTCGTTCGGCAGCATTGCCTGCGACGGATGGAATCCCTCGTGCGCGATCGCATCCGCGTCGAGCACGCCGGCGTTGCGCGCGGCATCGCCCGGTGCATGAACGACGACGCCGGCCACGTGAGCGGTGACCAGTTCGATAAGCCGCGCAGCCTGAGACTCGGGGCCCGAAAGATAGAAGGTCAACTGATCCAGCGGCAACTGGTTCGCCAGCGCACCGGCCGTCACCTCGATCCGGATGCGCAGCGCGGCGCGCGCGCCGTGTCTGAGCGCGCCGGACGGCAGATCGACAGGAACCCCGGTCATCCGCACCTGGGAAATCGCGAGCGGCCACAACACGAGATCATGCGCGGTGCGGAATTCGCATGGCGTCACCTCGCCGCTCGCGACCTTCGCCTGCAGCGCGGTGCCGGCCGGCACGGCGAAGCCTCGCACGAGACTGCCTTCGTTCTGATCCGGTGTCATCTGCACGATCGCCATCGCCGGCATCGGCGCGAGCGCGTTCGGATAGACGACATCGAGCAGACGCTGCGAAAAGCGCGGAAACTCCGCATCCATCTTCATCTGCACGCGCGCGGTCAGGAAGCAGAATCCTTCGAGCAGCCGTTCGACGTAGGGATCGGCAACGTCGACACCGTGCATCCCGAGGCGGCCGGCGATCTTCGGAAACTGCTGCGCGAATTCGGCCCCGAGCTGCCGCAGATAGGTCAGTTCCCGGTTGTAGTAGTCGAGAAATCGCTCGTCCATCGGCGCTATACCCCCGTGCGTTCCGTGACCGACACGACACCCGATTCGAGATCGAGATCGGACAGCAGCAGAATCTCGAGTGGATACGGCACCGACCACAGCCTCGCGTGGATCTCCAGCGTCAGCCTGTTCTGGTGGTTGGCACCGCGTGGATCCGTCACGCAACGCACGTCGATGCTGTCGGCGCAAAACCTCGGCTCGAACTGCACGAGCGCATCGCGGATCCAGCGCTCGAGTGCGGCGTGGTCGATACCGGACATCTGCAGGCCGGCAAGCGGCGGAACCCCGTAGTTGACAACCGAGCGCACCACTTCAGGATGGGCCGCCGGATCGATCCCATCCTGCAGGTTCGCGGTATTGAACAGCCAGCCCAGATCGCGCAGCACCGCGGCGCGCAGCTTGCGCTCGTCGATCCAGTGCGCCGGCAAAGCTTCCGCGCGATCGCGGGGCGCCGCGTCGGTGAGCCGGTCGAGCAGCGCGGGCTGCAGCCGGTCACGCGCGCCATGCCGCCGCGCGCCGGGCGGCCGGTCCTTCGGTTGAGCATCGGTTTCCGGCATCGTCGCGGCCTCCCGGCTACATCTCCTTGTTCTTCTTGATGTCCCACCCCATCGTCACCTCGGCCCCCTTGCCGCCGTTCGCGTTCTGCTCCCAGTACTGCTTCTTGACACGCGCGGCCTGAAACGCATAGCTCATCAGCAGCCGGTCCGCCGCGTCAGCCGGATCGGTGCCGGCAACCTGCGCGGCGGTGACGAGCACTTCTTCGAGCGTCACCCGTGAGAACTCGATCTGCGTGCCACCGGTCTTGCACGAGGAAATCTCGACCTTGTCGAGATGCTTGCCGCTCGCGCAGCATTTGATGATCGCCGGCGCCGCCTTGTCCATGTACGCGGTCACGGCCAGATCGTTGAAGCTGGCCTTGCCGGTACCGCCGCCGCCGCCCACCGCCATCGCCGCGGGCTGGCTCGCGCCCCACGAGAACGACTGGATGTCGGTCCATCCCTGATGCTGCTCGTCGGCCGACTCGCCTGTCGTGCCGTCCACCTTCATGAACATTGCCACCGCCATTACAGCCTCCGATTGAAATGAGCGCCACGCATCACCGGTCCACCGTCTTGACCGACGGCAGCTTTGCCACGAGCCGTAACGACACCGTCAGCCCTTCGAGCTGATAGTGCGGACGCAGGAAGAACTTCGCCGCGTAGTAGCCGGGGTTGTCCTCGACCTCCTCGACGACGACCTGGGCAGCCGCGAGCGGCTTGCGCGCCTTGGTCTCCTGCGATGAATTCCCGGGGTCGCCGTCGACGTAGTTCATGATCCAGTCGTTCATCCATCGCTCCATGTCGCTGCGCTCATGAAACGAACCGATCTTGTCGCGCACGATGCACTTCAGGTAGTGCGCGAAGCGGCAGCATGCGAACAGGTACGGCAGCCGGCCAGACAGGCGCGCGTTGGCCGACGCGTCGGCATCGTGATATTCGGGGCTGTTCAGCAGCGACTGCGCGCCGATGAATGCGGCAACGTCGGAGTTCTTGCGATGCACGAGCGGCATCAGTCCGTTTTTCGCGAGCTCGGCTTCGCGCCGGTCGCTGATCGCGATCTCGGTCGGGCATTTCATGTCGATGCCGCCGTCGTCGGTGGGAAACGTGTGGCACGGCAGATTCTCGACGACACCTCCCGACTCGACACCGCGAATCGACGAGCACCAGCCGTAGAGCTTGAACGAACGGTTGATGTTCGCGGCCATCGCGTAGGCGGCATTGGCCCACGTATAGCGGTCATGGCGCGCGCCGTCGGTTTCCTCCTCAAAGTCGAATTCGTCGACCGGATCGGTGCGCGCGCCATACGGCAGGCGTGCAAGAAAGCGCGGCATCGCGAGGCCGAGATAGCGCGCATCCTCCGACTCGCGCAAACTGCGCCATGCGGCGTACTCGGTGTTCTGGAAGATCTTCGTCAGGTCGCGCGGATCCGATAGCTGCTGCCACGACTCCATCTGCATCAGCGCGGGCGACACCCCGCCGATGAAGGGCGCATGCGCCGCTGCGGAGATTTTCGCGAGCTCGCCCAGCATCTCGACATCGGGCGGTGAATGGTCGAAATGGTAGTCGCCGATCAGACAGCCGAACGGCTCGCCGCCCAACTGTCCGTACTCGTTTTCATAAACCTTCTTGAACAGCGGACTCTGGTCCCATGCGACGCCCTTGTGGCGCTTGAGCATGCGCGCGACTTCGCGTTTGCTCGCCGGCAGCACGCGGATTTTCAGCAGCTCGTCGGTTTCGGTGTGATTCACCAGATATTGCAGGCCACGCCAGGCGCCCTCGAGCTGCTGAAATTCCGGGTGATGCAGGATCTGATTGATCTGCTCAGTCAGCTTCCGGTCCACTTCGCCGATCAACTGCGCGATCGCGTCATAGGCATCGGACGACAGCATGGCCGTATTCTCGAGCGCTTGATGGGCCAGCGTGCGCACCGCATGCCGCACCGCGACGCGCGCCTGATCGGTCTTCGGTTTGACTTCCGCGTCGAGCAGCGCGGAAAACCGCTCGTCCGTCAGCGTCGCCTCAACCACTTGCGTCAGCGTCGGTGCACTCCTATTCATGATCTTCTCCTCCTTCAAGACGCGGGGCCTCCCCGGCCTGCGCCGTCCCGTCGCTCGCCCCCCTTCCGGCAAGGGCCGCGAGCAACGCGGGATTCGCGAGCGCCCGCGCGATCAGTTGCTCCGCGCCGCGCTTGCCGTCGATATACGACAGCAGGTTCGCGAGCTCGGTGCGTGCCTCGAGCAGCCGCCGCAGCGGTTCGACGTGACGCGCGAGCGCCGCCGGCGCGAAGTCGTCCATGCTTTGAAACGCGACGTCGACCTTCAGCCTCCCGTCGCCGGTCAACGTGTTGTCCACCTCGAGCGACAGCGCCGGGGCGACCGCCTTCATGCGCTCGTCGAAGCTGTCGACGTCGATCTCCATGAACTTGCGCTCGGCGAGGTCGGGCAGCGGCGTGGCCCGATGTCCGGCCAGATCGGCCAGCACGCCCATCACGAACGGCAGTTGCACCTTCTGCTGCGCACCGTAGAGTTCGACGTCGTATTCGATCTGGACCCGAGGCGCGCGATTGCGCGCAATCTGTTTCTGTCCGCTGGATGAAAGTTTCTGACGTGACATTCGCTCGTACTCCCCGCGCACCCGATGTGCGCTAATCCTGGTTCAACGGTAAGCGGCATGCGGCCATTCGCCGGCATCGCACGCCTCGCACTACGCCTCCGTGCGACGTCCGCTCAACAGCTCGACCTGTTGCAGACTTTCCGGCGCAATGTCCCTGACGATCTCGTAGAAATCGAGCGTCAGGAGACGCTGCACGCGGCGCAGCAGCAGCGGCGCCGGATGGCTCGGTTCGTGGTTCTCGAAATAGCGGCACATCTTGTCGAGCGCGAGCCCGACGTCGGCCCGGTTGGTGAAATCGGCGTCACGCCATGTGTGCGGCAGCACGGCGCGAGGGTCATTGCCGCGCCCGGTGCGCTCAGCCTGGCCGGCAGCGGCGTCGCCGTGCGCGGCCGCCTCGCGTTGCGCGGCGCCGGCGTCAGGCGCGTCGGCCGCCGGCGGCTCGCCGAGTTCGTCGCATATGCGCCGCAGCGCCAGTTCGCAACGGCTCGGCTCGGGCATCCATGACGAGCCGAGCCGGGCCGTCACGATGGTTCGAATCGCCTCGAGTCCATCGAGCACCGCATGCGCGGCAAGCCACTCGCGCCCGCCTTCGTCCCGCAATCGCGCCAGTTCGCGCTTCAGGCGCTCGGGCCCGCCTGGATACTGGCCCGCATCGGACACGCGGCCGTCGAGCACGTCGGCAACCTCGCGCACCCTGAGCGTGCCGACGAGCAACTGCTCGCGCGCGGCCCCGGCACACGCATGGGCGCCGACGAGCTCGGCGAGCGCGTTCATGCGCGGCGCCGGGTCGGTCTCGCCGTCGACGGTCAGCATCGGATGCAGTTCGTCCCAGTCATCGTCGAGCCATGTCCGCACGAGCGCCATTCCGTCCGCATAACCTTCGAGACCGCGAGAGTCGAGCCACGCGCGCACCAGCGGCGGCACGATGCGCAGATCTTTCGTGCGCGCGAGTAGCGACTTGGCGAGACGTTCGACTTCGGCCCAATCCGGCGCCTCGGCCGCGATGAGCGTCGCGCCGTACTGCTGCTCGGGCCGGCCCGCCGCGGCCTGTTGCAGCCGCAGAAATTCGGCGTCGTACTCCAGATTGGGCCCGCATCGGGAGTTCGGATCGACGGGGGCAAGAAAGCGTTCAATCATGTCGGTGATTTCCAGTGCAAGGCGCGTGCGCCACGCGCAAGGTGGTAGCGCCGGTCATTCGAACCTGTAGCTGATGCTGACCGGTCCGCCGCCGGCATCGAGCCGGACCGTGCGCCGCATCGGCGGCAACTGGCCATTGCGAATCTCGATGTCGTAGGTGCCGGGCGCAAGCGCGAGCGTCTTCAGTGGTGGGCTGACGCCGCGCTTGACACCGCCGACATAGACTTCGCCCCACGGATAGACCTGGAACCGGACCGGCACGGGCTTTGTCATCTTGCGATCTTCATCGGCGGCAATACCCTCCCCCGACGCGCCGGTAACGGAGGCCGGCTGCGTGCCGTCAGCGATCGAGTCAGGCGCCGACGCAACCGTGCCGGGCGCGGCAGCCGCATTCGCCTGTTCAGCCGGCTCGCGAGGCGCGGCCCCGTTCGCGCCGGACGCTTGCGCGGTGCGCGGCGGTGCGGCCGGAGCGGCCTGCGCAGGGAGCGGCGGCGGCTCGCGTGGGACGATCACGACAGGTGCGTGAGTCTCGGGCCTCGTCGTCGCGGCCGAGGGTCGTTCCGGGGCTCGAATGGCGAATTGCAGCAATTCGAATGTGCCGACGCATGCCGCGACGATCAGGGTCAGCGCACCCGCGATCACATAGGGACGGCGGCCGTCCGCGCGCCGCGTGCGCGCGGACGCCCATCCTCGCGATGCGGCGACAAGCGTATGTAACGCGCCGGCAAGCTGCGCGACGCCCGGAATCGGGCGCCGCCGCGCGTCGACGCTGCGGCCAGGCACATCGGCGAGCGGCTCGCTGCCGGCGGGGGTGTCCGCGGGGGTGTCTGCGGGGGTGTCTGCGGGGGTGTCTGCGTGGGTGTCGTGAACGCCGCGTCGATGATCATCCGGTTGCGCATCGGCAGCCGGCCGGCTCCGCGGAACCTCGGGTGTTTCGCCGATGACGCTCGCTTCGCTGCCCGGTCCTTCGTCGAGGAGCCCCGTCGCGCCCTCGATCACCGCGCCGCTCTCGCCTTTGTCGCCAGCATGAGGCGTGTCTGACGAACGTGACGATTCGTCCGCGGAAGACGGCTGCGGGATGCCCGGCAAATCATCGACGCCCGGCTGAGGTTCGTCGGCTTGCACGGCGGATTGCGCCGCGGCTGTCGCAGCGCCGGCCGCCGTGTTCCGTTGCATGCCGTCCGGCATCGCCGCGACCGCACCCGCGTCTTGCGAGCGATCGCCCACGGTATACATCCCCGCACCCGCTTCGCGCAGTCCAAGCAACTGTGCGAACGCGGCCGCGGAGTCCGGCCGGTCGGCGATGCGCAGCTGTAATGCATGGTCGATCGCCGCCAGAAAGGTTCGGCTATATCGTTCGCGGCCGGAAAATTCACGCGACGCCAGCGGCTGCCAGGTATCCTGGATGCTGCGCACGACCGCGGCGGCCGGCGGCTCGCCGACGATCATCGCGTGCACCAGCGCGCCGAGCGAATAGATGTCGGTCCACGGCCCCTGCACGAATGCGGGGTCGTCCGTGTACTGCTCGATCGGCGCATAGCCGGGCTTGAGCATCACCGACGTTTCGTCGACGGCGTCGCCGATCGACTTGCGCGCCGCGCCGAAGTCGAGCAGCACGGGTTTTCCGTCGGATCTGATCAGCACATTGTCGAGCGAAATGTCACGGTGAAAGCATTGCGCGCGATGCAGCGTGTCGAGCGCGCCGAGCAATGCGGCAAGCAGGCTCATCAGCTCCGCTTCGCTCATCGACGCATGCGTCGACGCGCGCTGCTTCAACGTCTGTCCCTCGTAAAACGGCATCACCATGTACGCGGTGCCATGGCTTTGCCAGAACTGCAGCACCTTCACGAGATCGGGATGATCGAATTGCGCGAGCAGCCGCGCTTCATTCAGGAAGGCGGCACGCCCCGAATCGAATGCCTGGGCAAAGCGGTCCGCGCGCAGGCATACGGTGAAATCGCCGCCGCGCCGCGCGAGCAGCGAGGGCATGTATTCCTTGACGGCGACCGCACGCTGCAGCGTGCGATCGAACGCCCGGTAGACGATGCCGAAACCGCCGATCCCCAGCACCGAGTCCAGTTCGAATTCGCCCAGCCGGTGCCCGATCGGCAGCGGCCGTGATCCGCCTGCCTGCGCTTCACCGGAAGCAGCCGTCATGCGTTCTTTAAACAACGGGTCCATCATCCACGACCTCTCATCAATACCGCTTCGGGCTGGCATGCGGGCATGCCGCCAGGCGTCGCCGCCGCGTCAATACGCATCGCGCGACGGCACGCCGAAAAGCGTCTGAAACAGCCGCGCATCGAAGCTGCCGGTATGCGCGTGCGTTTTCGGCAGCACATCGTCTGCCTGATAGGTCCACCAGAAGCTCGTCATCCCGTGGGGGTCGAAGTATTCGGCCAGATTGGGCCAGGCCGCCGCGTGTTCAGCCGTGCGTACCACGCCATCTGCCTGCACCCCGCCATCCCGTTCCACGAAGACCCCTGTGTCGCGCGGAAGCCGTACGCGGCCCAACGCCAGATCCAGTTGCTCGGGCCCATGCGCATCACGCACGGCGTCGAGCAGCGCCGCCCCGACCTGGCGGAAAAAACCGCCGGCCGACGCGGTCGTGTGGCTCGAATAGCCGGCCGCGTCGAGAGCAAGCGTCGCGATAACCGGGTAATAGCGGCCGACGCGGTCACAACTCGGCGCGAGGCTGCCGAGCTGAACACAGTCGGCGCCGGCGCCCGCCGGGATCACGAAATTCCACACTGGCGCAATCGCGAAATGGCGGCTCAGTCCGTCCGGCGCGCCCTGCCGAAGCGTATCCATCCCCTGCTGAATCCAGCGGTCCCACCATGCGGCGAGCCCCGCGGACACCCCCCGGTTGACGAAGTCGCCCGCCCCGGGCACCTTGCCGTACCAGCCGGGCCACGACACGTGGCCGTTCGCCTCTGCGATCCTCATGACTTGCCCGGACATGTGAACGACTCCATTTGTCCCAAACGGAACGGGTTGTGCACGGAATCCGCGGTGAGCTCGACCTTGAACTGCTTGCCGTCCACCGCAAAGCTGGCGATCAGTTCCTCAGGTGCGTGGCCCCGTTCGAGCCGCGCATGATCGAACAGGCGATACAGCGCCCAGGGCCCATCCGCGACCCATCCGTCGGTCGCGCCCGATTGCGCGACGACCTGCAGCCGAACCTGATTGCTGCCGCCCGATGCGGGCCATTGCACGGTGACCGGCGCTTGCGGACCGTGCGCGTAGCGCACGATCTGGCCGCCGACATCGAGCGCCCACTCGGATATCGCCGGGTCCATGTCCAGCGGCTTGACCTGCACCTTCACACCGGGATCGCGCCCGCCTCCTGCAAAGAACACATCGCGGATCACGGCGGCCTTCTCGAACGACGCGAGGAACGGCGCCGCATTGCCCTCTGCATTGCCATTGCCCGGCGCCGTATTGAAACGCCAGGGGCGAGTCGCCGTGTCGACGCGACCCTGCAGGTTCTTGCGGAAGAAGTCGTCCATCAATCCGGACGGCGCGAATAGCTGCGCGAAGTCGCCAAGCGCGACGTCGCGCGACGAGCCGTGGGCAAACGGATAGCGCCCCGCGATCGCCTGACGGCAGAAGTCCCCGATGTCGGCCGACGCGCTGCGCGCGATATTGCGCTGCGCGAGCGACGCCACGCTGCCGTTCGCGGCATCGGCCAGGTCGCCGAGCATCTGCCTGAACGGCGCCGGCATGCGGCCAGCCTGTGCGCGCACCTTGTCCGGCACATCGGACGGTGGCGGCATCCCGCCGCTGCGCAACGCGGAGTCGGTCGCGCTCAGGTACGTGTAAAGCTCGTCGACCAGTTTCAGCGCGGCGTCGATGGGCGCGGAGTCCTGGCGCTCGGTTCCTCGCGCGAACTGCCGCAAACCGGCAAAGTGGTTGTCGACCACGGCCTCCGGCTTGTCGGCGGACACCGGCGCGCCATCACTCGCGGGCGCGTCGGCAAAGATTCCAGCCAGCGCGTGGCGCGCACTCTCCACCTTGTCCTGCGCACGGTCCGCGAGTCCTGCGCCGGCCGTGCCCGTGTCGCTGCGGGTCAGCGCGGTCTGGCGCGCGGCTGCATCGATGAGCCGTGTCAGCGGCGAATCCGGCGCCGACAGCACCCGCGCGGCCTGAATGCTCTGCCCCAGCGAATCGCCGGTTTGCAGGCGGATGTCGCCCAGGTACGCGTCCCACACGCGCACGTAGTCGTTCAAATACAGCGAGCGGATATCGCGTGACCACGACTCCTGCGCGGCGCGATTCGGCACTTCGGATTCTTTCAGATTGAGCACCCACTTTTCTTCCGCCGCGAACGCATCGATCGAATCGTCCAGCCGCTTGTCGAAAACGTCCCAGTAGCCTCGATACGTGTACAGCCCGGGCAGCCCGTCATTCAGGCTCTGGCCGCTCGCCCGCCGGAACACCAGCGCGGCCGACGGGCCGGCGGCGTGCGCGACGTCGAAGCCATAGGACGCGGTGCTGGTGCGCAGCGTGTGCGTGAGTTGCGCATAGAGCCGTTGCGCGAAGGTGAGCCGCTGCAACCTGTCGCGCGTATCGGCGACGAGCCGCTCGTCCATCGCGAACGGCGACAGCACGACGCGGTCCGCGAACAGGCTGGCCAGATGAGCGCTCAACGCCGCGCGTTGCGCGGCGGTCAGCGGCCGCGGCAACGCGCGCTCGAATTCGAGGTCGAGCACGGCCTGCACGAAGGCGGGGTCATAGTGCGTGCTGTCGTAAAGCATCAGATAAGCCTTGAGCGCTGCATAGGCGAACGCGGGATCGTCCTGGCGCGCGTCGCGCAACGTCTGTTCGAGACGCCGCGCCGCGAGCGGCAGCAACAGTTCGTCAAGCGCGCGGTGATAGACGCCGCTCGCTGCCGCCTGCGTCTTGTCGCCCTGAAACAGCCCCCAGCGATACGCAAGCGGCGGCGATGCGGGATCGACACGACCGGTGCGCGCCAATCCTCTCAGTTCGTCGAGCACCGGCAGCACCTGCCCCATGCCGGCGGCGTCGGTAATCGACGTGCGCTGCAACTGCCTGTCGAGCACGCTCACGCGCTCACTCATCTGCTGGAGATAATCGCTGTTGTTCGCGTAGCTGCGTATCCACAGCGCAAGCGCTGCGCACAGCAACACGGCCGCCGCCCCATAGCCCGCGATGGTCAGCACGCGTTGCCGCCTGTGCCACCGCAAGTTCATGCCGGCGAGCGAGGTCTCGCTGAAGATCAGCGCCTGCAGCAGGTCTTTGAGGAAAAAGCTGCGCCCGTTCGCCCCGCTGTGGGTGGCGGGCGGCACGCCCTCGATCTGCAGAAACCGCTTGATGCCACCCATCACGCGATCGAACACCGTGCCTTCCTGGGTCCCGCTCGTCAGATAGACGCCGCGCAACAGCGGAAGCGAGTCGAACTTCGACCGCGAGAATACTTCGCCGATCAGTTGGCCGAGCACGTCCTGCAGCAACGCGAACTGCTGCGGCAACGAATAGATCAGCTCACGTTGGCGCACGTCGGATTCAGCCGCCAGCAACTCAGGCAGTGCGTCGTTCAGGCGCCGGTGCAGCAACTGGTACTCGCGATCGAACGCCGCGCGCAGATCGAAGTCTGGCTTGTGAGTCTCGTCGAGCCGGAACGTGAAGCCCCAAACCTGAGCCCGCTGCGTGCGCCCGAGCGCGGCGAAATATTCGCTGAAGCCGGCCAGCAGATCGGCTTTGGTCACCAGCACATAGACGGGAAACTGAATGCCCAGTTGCTCGCGTAATTCCTGAAGCCGTTTGCGCAGCGACATTGCGTGCTCGGTGCGCTGCGCATCGGAGGCCCCGAGCAGATCCGCGACGCTGATCGTCAGCAGCGCGCCATTGAGCGGCTGGCGCGGCCGGTACTTCCTGAGCAGGCCGACGAAGCCCCGCCACTCCTGCTCGTCCAGCGCGCGATTGCTTTCGTGCGTGGTGTAGCGCCCGGCCGTGTCGATCAGCACCGCTTCGTTGGTGAACCACCAATCGCAATGCCGCGTGCCGCCGACGCCTCGAATCGCGGCACGGCCGAACTGCTCGGCCAGCGGAAAACTCAAGCCAGAATTGACCAGTGCCGTGGTCTTGCCCGAACCGGGCGCGCCGATAAACACATACCAGGGCAATTGATACAGATAGCGCGGCGAAAAACGTTCGATCCATCCGGCGATCCCCGTTCGCGTGCGCTCGCCGGAGGTGAGGCGCATATTTTTCAACAATGCCGCGGCTTCATTGAAGCGCTGGTGCAGTTCGGTCAGATGGGCGGGATCAGCGTCCTGATCGGCCGGCGCCGGCCCACTCGCGCGCAACTGATTGAGCAACTGGGCGTTCAGATGTACCGCGCGCCAGCGGCGGTACGCGACGCGCAGGCCCCAGGCGGCGAACAGCGCGCAGATCAGCAGCGCGCGTGCACCGCTCGATTCGAGCGGACGCCAGGTGCCGAAGGCAACGAGCGGTCCGGCAACCCAGATGAGCACGGCGAGCGCGACGAGCCCGACGCACACCCAGAAAGATCGCACGAGGAACGGCCGGGACGGCGGCGATGAAGCGAACGAACTCATGGCGCCCCCTGCGCGGAGGACGCTGCGTGCGCAGGCGCCGTCAGCAACGTTATCTCGACGCGCCGGTTGCGCGCGCGGTTGGCCGGCGTATCGTTCGCGGCGACCGGGTCCATTTCGCCGCGCCCTTCTGCGCGGATGCGCCCGGTTTGCGTCATGCGCGACGCAAGCATCTGCGCGACCGCCTGCGCGCGCGCCTGCGACAGATCCCAGTTCGACGCGAAACGCGCGCTGCGGACCGGCACGTTGTCCGAGTAGCCCGCGACCACGACGTTGCCCGGCACATGCTCGAGCGCGTCGGCCACGCGTGCGAGCACCGCCGCATAGCGGTCGATCACCGACGCTGAACCCGACTCGAACAGTCCGTCTCCGTGCAGCGTCACGACACTGCGTTCAGCGTCGTCGCGAACCGAGACGAACCCCGCCCGCACCTCGGGATCGAGGAACCCCGCAAGACGCGGCGCCGCGGCGGGATGAACGGCCGACGCCGCAGCCTGCTGCTGCAAATGCGGCACGCGCACGCGGTCGATCGCCGTGAACACTTCATCGGAGCGGCGCGCGAGCGTCAGATCGAAGGCGACGAACGCACCGAAGCCGATCAGCCCGGCGACGGCGGCCCACGCCCATACCGGCACGGCCAGGCGGCGCGCACGTTCGGCCGGAATCTCGTCGCGCCAGTGCGGCGAGAGCGGCGCATCGAACTCGCCGCGCGTCTGGCGAATCAGCTGCGCGACGCGGTGCATCAGCGTGTCGAGCTGGGCACGGCCGTTGTCGAGCACGCGGTAGCGCCCCTCGAAGCCGAGCGCGAGACAGTAGTAGAGCAGTTCGATCAGATCGAGATGTTGCTGCGGCTGTTGCGAAAGACGCGCGAGCACCTGGAAGAATTTCTCGCCGCCCCAGGTCTCGTTATGGAAGGCAACCAGCAGGCTGTCGGCCGACCATGCGCCGCCGCCGCCCCACGGCGTCAGCGACGCCGCCTCGTCGAGCGCGGTGCACAGGCAATAGCGTGCGCCAACGATCACGTCGAGCGTGATTCCCACGCGTTGCGCGCGCATTTCGAACTGCCGGACCTCTGATGCGAGATGCTCGCGCAGCCAGCGCGGATTCGGATGATGCACGGTCCAGCGAATCTGCGGTACGAGGCTCAATAACGGATTGGCCGCCGCGACGAGCGGGTTGCTGCCGCTCGGCGTCACCCGCTCCGGCAGCGGCCCGCCATGAGCCATGCCCGCGCCGGCAGCGTCGGACATTGGCGGCGCGCCTCCCGGGTTCGGCGGCACGAAGCCGCCGGGCGTGCCTGCAACTGCATCATTCCAATGATTCATGAGTCGTTTCCGTCCGTCATCCGCCTCGCCCGCATCAACCGCGGATTGCCCAGAAAGCCATCGACAAGCCGGGAAACTCGCCGGCAAGATGAAGCGCGAGCCCGCCTGAACGGTCGAGTTGCCGCCACAGATCGCCGCTCTTGTCGAGCTCGAAGTACGCATAGCCCGCGTGATAGGGAATCTGCCGCGGCGCGACCGGCAACGCGCGCACGCCGATGCCCGGCAATTGAAGCTGCACGAGATCGCGGATCCGCTCGACGGGTCCGAGCTTCACCTGAGCGGGAAAGCGCGTGCGCAAGGCGTCGGCCGGCACGTCCGCGTGCACCGCCAGCACGAATCCGGCATCGCGCATCAATTCCGTATCCGACATGATTGCCACGCGCACGCCGTTGCCTGCATCCCTCAACTCGATCTGGATCGCGTTCTGCTCGAGCATGGTCGCGAGCGAGCGGCGCAGCTCGTTCATCAGATCGCCGAACGTCGTGCTCAGATCGTCGTGGTCGTAACGGGGCAGTACTTGCGGACTGTGCGTGCTCGACGTGAACGTGCTGAGATCGCACGCGAGTTTCAGCCAGTCGCGATACAACGTCTCTGGATGAATCGCAACCGGCTGCTGCGCATGCCACGTCACGGCGACGTAGCGGTTGATCAGTTCGAGCAGCAGAAAATCCGCCACTTCGCCCACCCCGGAGCGGCCCGGCTGCGTCAGGCGGCTTGCCAGTGCTTCGCCGCGCTGCGTGAGCAGCCGGTGCAATTCACTCATGTAACTTGCCAGCACCGGGCTCGTTTGCGCCGCGAGCATCGGCGGAATGTAGCCAGGCTCGACAATCACGCGACGGTCCGCGCGGCGCTCGACGATGCGCATCACCCCCATCGCCTGCCAGTCGGACGAGAGGTCGGATTGCGTCATCAGCCGCAAGTGCAACTTGCCGATCTGTATCAGCGCCGGACCAAGGCCGATCGTATTCACGTCGGCGACCTCGGTCTCCGTGGCAACGTAACGCGACAGCGGCGACACACTGTCCTCGTCGAACGAGATCTGCGCATTGTCGCCGCGCCACGTCGGCACCGCGAGCATGACCGTCTCGTTCGTCACGTCGGTGCGGATATCGAGCGGCGCCGGGGCGTCGCCGCCGTCCGCAAAATCAAACGGCGTGCCATCCGGCATCACGCCCGATGCCGCGAGCAGTACGACCTTGCCCTGGGCAAGCGCCTCGGTGTCGATGTCGAGCGCGCTGAACCCCCAGAACAGACCCTGAACAGGCAGGCAGCGCAGTTGAACGTAGCGTTCGAAATGGCGCTCGAGCTGCTGGAAATGCTGGGGTCTCAGGAACATGCCCTCGGACCAGACGACCCGGTGGCGCAGCGCCGCACCTGAACCCGGCGGCAAATCGATCGTGCTCATCGGTTTGCTCCTGTCTGGTCGACGATTTGCATTCCGCCGTTCTTCACGGCAATCGAGAGCCGGATTTCTCCCGGCGAGGTTTGCCAGAATTTCAGCAGATTCGTTTCCTTGGCAGCCGGCAGCGGCAGGATCAATTTCCAGCGATTGCGCTCGAGCGTGCGATAGCCCGCGACCACACCGACATTGCGGGCATCGAGATCACCCGCATAACGGACCATGCGCGACTCGCCGGGACGCAGAATCAGCCGGTCCACGCCCACCAGTTCGCCGGCCAGCGTGCTTTGCGTCTTGCTCTGAAGCGAAAAGAAATCGGCGCCATCAAAACTTGCAGCGGACTTGAGCCGGAATATCTGCAAAACGATTGGCGACGGCCTTGAATTTCCATCAGGATTCACGTCGGGTGCCACCTCAAAGGAAATCGCGTACGGTATCGGCAGCGATTTGTTCGCCGCCGCGCAACTGCTTAGCAGCATGCTGGCCAGCACGATTCTCACGAGCGGCCAATGCGCCTGTTTAATCGACACTTGCATCATCTCTCTCGCGTTCGCCAGAACGGCATGGCTGTGTAGAGGCTGTCGCGCCGATATCCGTGGAGGTCCTTTGAACGTGCGGACCCATCGGCAGCAGAAGCTCTGCTCGAAAGAACATGGCTCCGCCGTGCGCGACTTTTTACGTTCGTGCATGCACAGATAAGACCGGTTATTCAGCGTAATTCACCGCCGAACTAAATAGCAAATCTGGTTTACCATTATTTAAAAAATAGATATTTGTATCGTCTTTCTAATATTTTTTTATTCCATTATTCTGGCATGAATTTAGCTAAAGCATTGACTTGCAACAAGATATGAATTTCCATCATTGCAATATGGCAATTGTGAGTTATATAGTAAATGGCGACTACCGCGCGCATCACCCAATATGAATATTTCCGTTATCTCAGCAGGTGTGGCTCTATTTAATTGCATGAAAAAACTACCTGCCATCTGGCAATTGATGAAAAAATGCCTTATTCGGATAATGCCCGATTTTCCATTTGCGACGGTGACCCCATGATGCTCAGTGGCATTGTCCCTATCGTATTGGCGCTCTCCATCCCTGTTCTTGCGGGTTGCTCGAGCTTTTCGCCGCAGCAGCGCACGGCCACTGAGACCGTGCAGAACGCGCGCAGCGCTTATTCGAGCGGCGATTACTCACGCACGATCCAGTTACTGAGCCATGCCAGTGAAATCGACCGGTCGGACCGCGCCACACAGATCGAGGCGCACAAGCTCATGGCGTTCAGCTATTGCGTCACCGGCAAGGTGTTGTCATGCCGTGCCGAATTCCGAAAGATTCTCGATATTGATCCGCGCTTCGAGTTGTCCGCAGCGGAACGCGGGCATCCGACCTGGGGCCCGGCATTCGAAGCAGCGCGTCGGCAACGTGCGGCGGCTTCATCGTCATAGCACAACGTGCCATGCGCCGGGATATCTGCACAATCGAGTCAAGCGTCCATCATGCAATTGACTGTTATTGAACACGCCGGCCAACCCATTCAACGCGGAACCACCGCAGTATTCAGGCCGCCTGGCGGCACCATTGGCCGCAATGCGGACAATCATCTCGTGTTGCCTGACGAAACACGGCAGATTTCGCGGCTGCAGGCGCTGCTGCAGATCGAGGGCGAGCGCTGCGTGCTCAGGAATCTCAGCAGCGTGCTGGTGGTCGAGGTCAACAGCACACCGTTGTCGTGCGCGGACGAACACGCGCTGAAGGCAGGCGATGCGATTCGCATCGGAACATATCTGTTGCGCGCCGAGCGTGACAATGTAAAGGCGGATACCAGCGGCGCGCCGGCATCGCAGAACCGCGACGATTTCTGGCATACGCTTGAATCACGCTTCGGCGGCGGCACGCACCCAGCCGCCCAGCCCGGCGCACGCGAACGGACCTCGCCTTCCGCATCGCGCGGTGGCGGCGATGGGGGGCAGCGCGCTGTCGCGTTCGACGAATTGCGCAACGTTCCATCCGATCCGCTTGATTTGTTTGGTCCGGCCGACAGCACAGGCGACGGCCTCTTTGAACCGTCTCCGAGCAACCTCGCGCAACCGGCAGCGCCGTTGCCGCAGGCGCCCGGCAACCTTGATCACCCATCCGGCGCGCGGAGCGCGGCATCGGATCATGCAGGCGAATGGACGCAGACGATTCGCGCCCGCCCGCTTGTACCGGACACGCCGGACACCATGCGAGCCGTCGAGCAGCCCGGCAGGAGCGGTGACGGAGATGCCGCGACTCGCCTTGACGCATCGGCTCAGCCTCTGCTGATGGCATTTATGCGAGGCGCGGGTCTCGACACCGCGAGCGACCAGTGGACGACCGACCAGCTCCACACCGCGGGTCAACTGCTTGCACTGTTCGCCAACGGTACCGTGAAGCTGCTCTCATCGCGCAGCATTCTCAAACGCGAAGTGAAAGCTGACATGACGATGCTGCTCGACCGTGAGAACAATCCACTCAAGCTGCTTCCGGACGGTGGCGCAGTGCTCAGGCAGATGTTCGGCCTGCCTTTTCCCGGGTTCATGTCACCACAGGGCGCGGTCAGCGACGCCTTCAACGATCTGCACGCACATCAGATCGGCATGGTGGCCGGCATGCGCGCGGCGCTCACCGAACTGCTGCGGCGTTTTGCTCCGGAACGGCTGGAGCAGCGTACCCCGATGCAGCAGTGGCTCGATCGTTATGTGCCGATGCGGCGCAAGGCCCGGCTATGGGATGAATATATGAAGCTTCACCGCGACACGCTGCTCGCCGTCGAGGACGATTTCAGCGCCGTGTTTGGCAGTGCGTTTCTTGCGGCCTACGACGCGGAGGTCACACAGTACCGCAATAGCTGCCGCGGCTGAAGCGGCGGGCACATGGATATTTCGTATGCCTGGTTCTCGTGCACGGGAGGCCGCTCGGGCAACCAGGACGTCATCGGCCATGTGGTGGCAGAGGGGCACGCATGTTTCGTGGTGAGCGACGGCATCGCCGGCGAACCGGGCGGCGAGGTTGCGGCCCAATGCGCGGTGAATCATATCCTCGCGTACGGCAGCGCCCGCCCGATGACCTCTGTGGCGATCGAGGCCTGCATCAGGGACGCGAACGACGCGATTCTGGCCGAACAGGCGCGCGATGCGCGCAACCAGAAGATGGGGGCCACTGTCGTCGCGCTGTTCATCGATCGCACGGCGCGCACCGCGCAATGGGCACACCTCGGCGACAGCCGGCTTTATCACTTCCGGCGTGGCGTGCTGATCCATCGAACGCGCGACGACAGTCTGCTGCAGCGCATGGCCGACGCGGGCCTGCCATTCGACGGAATCAGCCCGAATCTTCTCGATCGCGCGCTTGGCGTACACGGCGACATCACACCTTGCGTCAGCCCGATTGAGTCGCTACATGACGGCGACGCCTTTCTACTATGCACGGATGGTCTATGGCATGCGGTGCCCGACGCAAGCATCGAGCAGCATCTGCGAATCGTCAACAAGGTGGACGACTGGTTGAGTCTGCTGCGGCACGCTGTTTCACACCAGCACACGCACGGCGCCCCAATGGACAACTACTCGGCACTAGCAGTGTGGGCTGGTCGTCCGGAAGACGTCACCTTGCAGCGGATCAAGGAATAGATCAGGCGATGCCCGGGTCAAGGCTTCTTCGTCCTGGATACCGCAGGATTTCAGCATGTCGCGGACGAACGCCAAAATCGTCTGATGTCCCTGGATCATCCGCCTATGCTAATGCCGCTCGATGACCCGAGCCGCTTCATGCGGAGGCTCCATGGAACTTCGTGATCTGGCGGGAGCGCCCGGAAACGATATTAGCCAGATTTTCCTTGTCAACGTTCTCGGCCATGCCGATTGGCACTCCGACGTGGATGGGCAACCCGATAAACCAGATGAGACACGGAGGCGCCAGTGAACCTGAAACTCCACGCTCGTGCAATTTTCATTCTGTCGATGTTGACTGCTCTGCTGAACGGCTGTTCCGGCGGCGATGGCATCAGCTCGCCGCAAGGTGGCGACGCCTCCGCGCTCACGTTCAGAATGGACGCCGGCGGGCAGATCAATCAGTTCTATCGCGAGGGCAAAATCTCGGCTCATCTCCTGATGCGCTCGTCGAAGAAACCGAGACTGCTGGTCGTCTTTCCTGCCGGAAACAGCGGCACCGGCCTGTGGTTCGATGACACCGTACAAGCCGTCAACTGGAGCCTCGATGCGCCGCTCACACCCGCCGTCAGTCGCGACGAACTGGGACGGAGTCTCTACGGCATCACAGCCGATGTGTCTGTCGACGCCAGCCAGCTGACCCTGCGGCAAGCCCTGCTCAGCTCAGTGCGGTTCCTCCGCGATTACAACGGCGGCAACGCCGTGCCGCCGGACATCCTGACCGCGGCCGCTGTGTCGGGCACCGTGGCGACATGGCGGCGCAACCGGGTCGATGGCGCGCCCGGCTACGCGCTCAGCGTTGCGGTGACGGGTGGCGGCACGCTCGCCGCCGGTACGAACGGCACGCTGCAACTGCGCGCCGCGGCAGGCAGCACCACGCTGCATCTTCATGTTCAGGCGATGAGCGGTGAAACACCGCTGACGCCGATCACACGTGCCGACCTCTTCAACGAGACGGTGAACCCCGACACGCAAAGCCAGAACGTGGTCGACTTCCTCAGCTATCAGGACAAGCTGCTCGCCGGCTCGTGGCAGTACAACACCTATTTCGGTCGCGATACGCTGATTTCCGTCCGGATGTTGATGCCGGTGCTGGAGCCCACCGCGATCGAGGCCGGGCTGAGTGCCGTATTAAACAGGCTGTCGCCGGACGGGAAAGTCGCGCACGAGGAAGGCATCGGCGAGTTCGCGCTGATCGACAACCTGAAGAACGGCCGCCCGAACGACGCGACGCCCACCTACGACTACAAGATGATCGACGGCGACTACATGCTGGGTCCGATCATGGCCGCGTGGCTGATCGACGATTCGCGCGGCCAGACCCGTGCCGCCGCCTATCTCGCGCAGACCGGAAGCGGCGGACAGACGCACGGAAGCCGACTCGCCGGCAACCTCGTGTTCGTCGCCAACACGGCCCGTGCGTTCGCGCAGCAGAGCACCGCGTCGAACCTGATCCACCTGCGTGCCGGCGAGATTGTCGGCAACTGGCGGGACAGCACCAATGGCCTCGGCGGTGGCGTGTACCCCTACGACGTGAACGCTGTGCTCGTGCCGGCCGCATTGCGCGCGGCAAGCCGGTTTGTCGAAAGCGGCCTGCTCGAGCCGTACCTGAGCATCGACCAGCGTAACGCGCTCGTCGATGCCGCGCAGGAAGCGTCGGTCTGGGAATCGGCCGCGCCCGCGCTCTTCGCCGTGACGGCCACACCCGAGCAGGCCGCAGCGCAACTGCCTGCCTATGCGGCGCAGGCAGGCGTGCCGGTCGGCACGGTGCCCGTCGCGCCGGTATCCTTCTACGCGCTGTCGCTCGACGAGCAAGGCAATCCGGTCCCGGTGATGAACTCCGACGGCGGCTTTGCGCTGTTGTTCGGTACGCCCTCCGCAGACACGCTGCAGCGGATCGTGACCGATATCGTGCAGCCCTTTCCAGCCGGGCTCATCACCGATGCCGGCATGCTGATCGCGAATCCCGCGTATGCGAGCCAGTCGCTGTGGCCGCGCTTTTCGAGTGCCGCCTATCACGGCGCGGTCATCTGGTCGTGGCAACAGGCGATGTGGGTCGCCGGGCTGGACCGGCAACTCGCCCGCCAGGATCTGCCCGATCCGGTCCGGTCGCTGCTCAGCGATGCCAGACTGCGTGTCTGGCAGGTGATCGCAAACGCCAGGGACATGCGGGCCTCCGAGATGTGGTCATGGTCGTACGCGAACGGCCACTACCAGAGCGAAGCGTTCGGCACGCGAAGCGCGGACGTCACCGAAGCGAACGCTGCCCAGCTGTGGAGTACGACCTACCTCGCAATCCAGGACCCGAACCTGCGCGCAGCGAAATACTGGTGGCAGGCACAAACCGGAACGAACGGAGTCGTGTTGGGCCGCGCCGGGATGCCTTGATTTCGGAATCTGTCGCATTAACGGGTTCTGTCGCATTAAGGCGGTGCGATATGATTTGCGTCGATAAGTCGAAGACCGTTGATTTCCTGCTGCGAGCCCAGCGTGACAAGACTGCGGCGCAACGTTATTTCGAGAAGTCGATTGACCAGAACGGCGAACCAGAGACGATCACGATCGACAAAAGTGGCGAGAATCTGGCCGCGCTGGAGAGTCTGAACGCCGAGAGCGACATTCCGATCAAGATCCGTCAAAACAAGTATCTGAACAACATCATCGAAGTGCGACACGAGGTCGCTTACAG
This sequence comes from Paraburkholderia sp. DD10, assembly GCF_049177125.1. Taxonomy (NCBI): domain Bacteria; kingdom Pseudomonadati; phylum Pseudomonadota; class Betaproteobacteria; order Burkholderiales; family Burkholderiaceae; genus Paraburkholderia; species Paraburkholderia sp. DD10. The sequence goes on from NZ_CP185393.1 coordinate 1,216,588, forward strand.
AAGTTGTTCTCCCTTCTCGCCGTATCGAAGGAGAGAACCACCGGTGTCACCCGGTGAATCCAGGGGCCTGAATCAAGAGCGGCTCTGACAACGTAACGAAGCGCCGCAAGGCGCGGGGTATCAATCGCGAGAGGCGTACCCTTCTGGCAGCCATACGCCGGATGAGTGCCAGATAGTCGGTATGGTGAAAACATTTGAATCTGCAGTAGGGTCGTTACGTTGAACGTAAGCGCGGCACCAGCAACGTCTTGACTGGAGATCGCGATCTTCAGACTGTGGTGCGGAGCTGAGCGGCAACGACCCACGGTGCAAGTTCGTCGATGCGATTGATCGCATGGTCGGCGATGCGTGCAAGCACGTAGCGCAGAACGCCTGAGGTTCGATGCCGTTGAGTTTTGCGGTCCCAATGAGGCTCTGCCGCTTGAACTTGACCGAGAAATTCGGTCGCTTGGACCGTTTGGATTGGTGAGGGCTGTCCACTGTAGCGTCCACCATTCGTTTGGTGGGCACCAAAGTAGCCAAACTCAACAAGTAAATCTACACGGTAATGAAGACGCGCTTACGGTATTCCATCCAGATCCCTCGGAGATCTCACCACAAGCACCGGAACGTCCGCGCGCCGCAAGAACGCTTCCGCGACGCTGCCGAGCAACAACCCGCCCTATGCCGTGCCGGCCTTGCGTACCCATCACCACCAGACCAGCACCCTGGCGTTGCACGCAACGGCCGAGGCAGTGAGCGACATCGTCCGCGGCATTTTCTGTTTCCTCGATCTCCGTGTCGCCGGGCACGCCACGTTCGGTCATGGCCCGGCGCGCTTCGTCGAGAGCAATGCGGCCGTCTTCACGTAGCACGTTACGAAGCTGATTCGAGTCGACATAGCCCGCATACCTGGACACGCCCCAAGGATGCACGATGTACACCGCGTGAAGCCGCGCCTGCGTAAGCTGCGCCATGTCGAGCGCTTCGTACAGCGCCCATCTGGACGACTCGCTGCCATCCAGCGCCACGACGATCTTCTGATACATGACCCGCTCCTCGTAGACGTTGCAGGAATCCCGCTCGACGGCCGGATACCTGCGTATCGCCACAGCTAACTGGATCATCGGCGCGAATGCGTTCGGTCGCCTGACCTGCATCAAGCAAGCGCGTGACAGATCGTCCGACTTCGCGTTCTCCCAGCCCGACCGGTCCGCGGTCGTCGGGTGAATGATCCAGATCAATGGACCCATCGCCATGAAGTGACCTAATCCACTTACCAAAAAAAACGGCGAGGTCCGTCATGAAAAACCTGGCAGATTCACTCCCGGCCTCCGCTTCCGCGAAGCCGGCCGACAGCCCTGCGAGCGTGGGCGCCAAACCATTGCGCCTCGGCTTGCTCACCGCTCTGGTGATCGGTTCGATGATCGGCAGCGGCGTGTTCTCGCTACCGCAGAACATGGCCTCGGGCGCCGGCGCCGCCGCCGTGCTGATCGGCTGGCTGATCGCCGGCGCGGGCATGTTGATGCTCGCGTTCGTCTATCAGACCTTGACGACGCGCAAGCCCGAACTCGACAACGGCATCTACGCCTATGCGCGGGCCAGCGCCGGCGACTTCGTCGGCTTCAATTCGGCGTGGGGCTACTGGGTCAGCGCGTGGATCGGCAACGTCGGCTATCTCGTCATCGTGTTCGGCACGCTCGGCTACTTCTTTCCCGTATTCGGCGACGGCAACACACGTGCCGCGGTGCTCGGCGCATCCATCACCCTGTGGATCATGCACGCGGTGATCCTGCGCGGCGTGCGCGGCGCGGCGGTGCTCAACGCGATCACCACGGTCGCCAAGATCATCCCGCTGCTGTTGTTCATCGTGCTCGCGGCAGCCGCATTCAAGGGCCATGTGATCGCGCAGGACTTCTGGGGCAACGTGAAGCTCGGCAGCGTGTTCACGCAAGTCAAGAGCACGATGCTCATCACCGTGTGGGTGTTCATCGGCATCGAAGGCGCGAGTGTGTTCTCGGCCCGCGCGCAGCGGCGCGAGGATATCGGGCGCGCGACCCTGCTCGGCTTCGCCGTCGTCCTGGTGCTGCTGATGGCGGTCTCCTTGTTGTCGCTCGGCATCGTCCCGCAAGGCGAACTCGCCGCGATGAAGAACCCGTCGATGGCCGGCGTGCTCGACCGCGCGGTCGGCGCCTGGGGCGCGGTGCTGATCAGTCTCGGTCTGCTGGTGTCGGTCGGCGGCGCATTGCTGGCCTGGACGCTGTTGGCGGCCGAAACGCTCTTCACGCCGGCGGACGGCGGCGTCATGCCGAAGTTTCTGGCCCGGGAAAATAGTCACGGCGTGCCGGCCAACGCGCTGTGGGTCACCAACGGACTGGTGCAGTTGTTTCTCATCATCACGCTCGTATCCAGCGCGACTTATCAGGCGCTCATCTCGCTGGCGACTTCGATGATCCTGGTCCCGTATCTGTTCTCCGCCGTCTACGCGACTCGCATCGCGATGCGCGGCGAAGTTTATGCGCCGACGGACAACACGCGCATCCGCGATCTGCTGATCGGCGCGGCCGCGACCGTTTATTGCGGCTGGCTGCTGTACGCCGCCGGTCCCAAGTATCTGCTGCTCTCCGCCCTCCTCTACGCACCCGGCGTGCTGCTGTACGGCTGGGCGAAACGCGAACGCGGCGCGCGTCTTTTCAAGCCCTTCGAAGTGGTGATCCTCGCGGCCCTGCTCGTTCTCGCCGCCGTGGCGGCATGGCTGCTGTCCACCGGCGCGCTCGGCCTTTGATCCGTCAATCCCAGGAGAATCACAATGACATTCGGCGTTTATTCAGAAATCGGCCCGTTGCGCAAGGTCATGGTCTGCCGCCCCGGCCTCGCCCAGGCGCGCCTGACACCGGCCAATTGCCGCGAGTTGTTGTTCGACGACGTGCTGTGGGTATCGCAGGCGAAGAACGATCATTACGCGTTCGTCAGCACGATGCAGGAGCACGGCGTCGACGTGCTCGATATGCACGATCTGCTGACCGACATTCTGCGCGGCCGCGAGGCGCGCGAGTGGGTGCTCGAGCACAAGCTCGCGCCGGGCACGGTGGACGATGAACTGGCCGAGCAACTGCGGCCCTGGCTCGATGAAATGAGCGCTGACGAGCTGGCCGAACGCCTGATCGGCGGAATCGTTCGAGCCGAGTTGCCGTTCGAGCCCGCCGGTCTGCTCGCGCAATGCACCCCGCCCTCGGGCTTCATTCTTCCGGCGTTGCCGAACACGCTTTTCACGCGCGACAGCAGTTGCTGGATCAACGACGGCATCGTGCTCGGATCGATGTACTGGCCGGCCCGGCAACAGGAAACGCTGCTTGCCGCCGCCATCTACCGGTTCCATCCGCTCTTCAGCGGCGGCACGCGCATCTGGTGGGGCGACCCGGACACGGACCACGGCGGCGCCACGCTCGAAGGCGGCGATGTGATGCCGCTATCGCGCGACGTCGTGTTGATCGGCATGGGCGAGCGGACCTCGCCGCAAGGCGTCGCGCAACTCGCGCGGGCGCTGTTCGCCCGCGAATCGGTCAAGCAGGTCATCGCCGCGCAACTGCCGCGCTCGCGTGGCGCGATGCATCTCGACACCGTCTTCACCTTCTGCGACCACGACCTCGTGACGATCTTTCCCGAGGTGGTCGATGCGATCCGTTGCACGACCTTGCGCCCCGGCAGCATGCCGGGTCAGCTCGACGTGCGGCCCGAGAGCGCGCCGTTCCTCGACGTGGTCGCTAGGGCGCTGGGCATCGCGACGCTGCGCACCGTCGCCACCGGCGGCGATACGTGGGAGTCCGAGCGCGAGCAATGGGACGACGGCAATAACGTGATCGCGCTTGCGCCGGGCGTGGTCGCCGCCTACAACCGCAACGTCTACACCAACACGCTTTTGCGCAAGGCCGGTGTGGAGGTCATCACGATTCCGAGCGGCGAACTGGGCCGCGGCCGCGGCGGCGGCCATTGCATGACCTGCCCCATCGAACGCGCCCCCCTCTGACGCCCGCGCGCGCGTCGCACTCCTGGAGAATTCACTCATGGCATTCAATCTACGCAACCGCAGTTTGCTGAACATGCAGGATTTCACGCCGCGTGACATCCGCTTTCTGCTCGACCTCGCCGCCGAACTCAAGCGCGCGAAATATGCAGGCAACGAAGTGCCGCGCCTCACCGGCAAGAACGTGGCCCTGATCTTCGAAAAGACCTCGACGCGCACACGTTGCGCCTTCGAGGTCGCCGTGCATGACCAGGGCGGCCACGTCACCTACATCGATTCCAGCAGTTCGCAACTCGGCCGCAAGGAGTCGCTCAAGGACACCGCGCGGGTGCTCGGACGCCTCTACGACGGCATCGAATACCGCGGCTTTCATCAGAGCATGGTGGAGGATCTCGCGACCTATTCGCACGTTCCCGTATGGAACGGCCTCACCGACGAATTCCACCCGACGCAAGTGCTCGCCGATCTGCTGACCATGCAGGAATTCGGCGAAAAGCCGCTCCACGAACTGTCGTTCTGCTACCTCGGCGACGCCCGCTTCAACATGGGCAATTCGCTGCTGATCGGCGGCGTGCAGATGGGCATGGACGTGCGTATCGCCGCTCCGCGCGAGTTGTGGCCGAACGACGAACTGGTGGAACAGATGCGGCATCTCGCCGAGCGAACCGGCGCGAGCGTGACGATCGTCGAGGACCCGCATGAGGCCGTGAGCAACGCCGATTTCATCTACACGGATGTGTGGGTGTCGATGGGCGAACCGGTTCAGGCGTGGGGCCCGCGCATTGATCTGCTGCTGCCCTATCAGGTCAACGCCGCGCTGATGAAAGCCACCGGCAAGGCGCGCACGCGCTTCATGCACTGCCTGCCCGCCTATCACAATCTCGACACGGAAACCGGCCGCATGATCCACGAGCATTTCGGCCTGTCCGAACTCGAAGTGAGCGACGAAGTGTTCGAATCGAATGCGTCGATCGTGTTCTCCCAGGCTGAAAACCGCATGCACACCATCAAGGCCGTGCTCGTGGCGACGCTCGCGTAAGGGACTTGAGATGCGCATTCTGATAGCACTGGGCGGCAACGCGCTGCTGCGCCGCGGCGAACCGATGACGATGGCGCACCAGATCGCCAATATCCGCCGTGCCGCGACGCAGATCGCGCGGCTTGCCGGTGAGCATCAACTGGTGGTCGCGCATGGCAACGGTCCGCAGGTCGGGCTGCTGGCGTTGCAGGCCGCCAACGGCAACGCGGAGGACGCAGCGCCGCTCGATGTACTCGACGCCGAATCCGAAGGCATGATCGGCTATCTGCTCGAACAGGAACTGGCGAACGCGCTGCCGGCCGCGCGGCAGGTGGCCACCCTGCTCACGCGCGTCGAGGTCGATGCCGACGATCCGGCCTTCACGCATCCCACCAAACCGATCGGCCCGGTTTATACGCAGGTGCAGGCCGAACTGCTTGCGGCGCGCAATGGCTGGCGTATCGCGCCTGATGGAAGCGGCTTCAGGCGGGTCGTGGCGTCGCCGAAGCCTCGGCGTATCGACGCGCTGAAGCCGGTTGAATGGCTGCTGGAGCACGACGCGATCGTGATCGCGGCCGGTGGCGGCGGCATCCCGGTCACGCTCGCGGCGGACGGGCGAACGCGTACCGGCATCGAGGCCGTGATCGACAAGGATCTGTGCAGCGCGTTACTCGCCGCGAATCTGAGCGCCGATCTGCTGCTGATCGCGACCGACGTGGATGCCGTCTATGCCGACTGGCATACGCCGACCGAGCGGGCGCTGGGGGAGATATCGGCGGCGGCATTGCGGTCGATCGTGTTTCCCGCCGGATCGATGGGCCCCAAGGTGGAAGCGGCGTGCGATTTCGTCGCGCGTACCGGCAAGCGCGCGGTGATCGGCTCGCTCGAGCAGATCGAGGAAATGGCGGCGGGAACGGCGGGTACGCAGGTTACGCGGTGAGTGGGAGCGTGCGGTGTGGTCGTGCAGTCGGCAATCGTCGTCGGCCCGGCGAACGAAGAGGTCTACACCGACGCGCTCAACCGCATCAAGGTGCGCTTCCACTGGGACCGGCTCAACGATGGCGACGAGAAGGCGTCATGCTGGCTGCGGGTCGCGATGTCGGATACGGGCGGCGGCTATGGCGGCGTGCATGTGCCGAGGATCGGCGAGGAAGTGCTGATCGAATGGGTGGATGGCGACTGCGACAGGCCGCTCGTCACGGGCCGGGTGTATAACGGCGCGACGCAATCGCACTGACATTCGAACGGTCTGCTGTCGGGCTACAGGTCGAAGGAATATCAGGGCAGCGGCTACAACCAGATGGTGATGGACGATGCGACCGGCCAGAACCGCGTTCACCTCCATAGCAGCAGCACGAATGCGCATCTGCATCTGGGTTATCTGATCGCGCAGACCGGCAACACACGCGGCGCGTATCTGGGCAGCGGTTTCGACCTGAAGTCCGACGCCTACGGCGCGGTGCGCGCTAGTCAGGGCCTGTACGTCTCCACGCATGCGAAACCGGCAGCGGGCCAGCAACTCGACGTGCGCGAGGCGAACTCGCAACTGGTGAATGCGGAAAGCGTGCTGGAGGCGCTGTCCGGGGCGAGCACCACGCATCAGGCTGAAAGCCTCGGGGACGGACACGCGGCACTGAAGTCGTTCACCGATGCTACCCGGAACAATGTTGCGGGCTCGCCGTCGGGTGGCAGGACCGCGGGCGGTGGAACAGGCAGTGCCAATGCAGACGAACATGGAAGATGGCTTACGCCAAAACATGGAGCATGATGGTATTCAAATGGACAGTCTGAAACCAGGGAACGGCAGCATCGACTTTCCGGTGCAACGGTACATGCTTGAGCTTGACGACAATACCTTCAAATCCTTCGCATTCAAGACGCATCCCTTAGCATATCTGGATGGAGGTCTCGCAGATCTTCCGATTCTGGATTTGGTAAAGATCTCGGCGCAACCGAACATCCAGGAATGGGGCGACATACGAACGTGGGAGCAGGCCGTTGACAGCGGCAAAGTGGTTCTGCCGCATATGATTAACCATTCTGACATCGACGATCCAGTCGGCAAGGCACTCGGTCGCCTGCTGGCAAAATGACATGCAAAAATCGAAACGCTGGACGATGCTATTAGGCGGTCTTGCTTTGCTGGCCGCTTTAACCTACGGATATCAGAGCATGACAACAGGCTGGGAAACGGTCACGACATCTTTTGCAAAAGGTGACAAACCCTATGGCGGGGGCGCATTTCGTATTCGCGGCGACGACATCATCAGCCTCAAGACTGCAGGACCGGAACTGAAGTTCAAGCCGGCAAGTGAACTCAAAAATCCCGAGGTCGCGGAGTTTACCGAAGCGTGGATGGATGATTCTTCCGAACGGCTAAATCGACGCACAGTAGCTTTCCTGAAAGGAACGTTCAGTGGTGGCTTGACGCGCACGTTCCAGCAACGCGGTCAGAATGCCGTCTGGTGGTATTCAAAAGACTGGCGCACGGTGTACGTCAGCACCGGGTGGATGGATTACAAGGTACCGCACGCTGCTGACGAGCAGGCCCCGCAGATCACCAAACTCTGGCGCTCCAGCGACGGCGGCCAGAACTGGACCCAACTGAACTGGCAAGAGGACCACAACATCGGCCAGTTGCTGTTTCTCGATCCGCAGCGTGGTTATGCAATCGGCTGGGGACCCCACGTATGGCGCACGGCCGACGGCGGTCAGTCATGGCGAGAAATAAAGGTGCCGCCGCTAGCCAACACCGGCAAGCCGCGCAAAACCTTCGACGCGGTCAATCTCGGCGCTGATGGGGTGCTGCGTGTTGCCTACTACGTCGAACAATTGGGCGAGCTCAAAACATCGAGTCTTATCTACCGAATGACGTGGGACCAGCAGGACTTCGAGCAGGACGTGGTGCTGCCGAACCAGACGGTGGTCGACCTGCAATCGTCACCGGAGACGACCGGCGGCTATTCGCTGTACGCGTTATCCCGCTTGGGCACGCCGCGCAACTGGGACGACCCGAGCGACAAGGGACACCGCACGGGCGCACTCTCGGTATGGGCGAACGTCCAGCGCCCCAACGTGCAGCAGTTGCATACGTTCGACGACCGCCTGATGCTCGATGGCCTCAGCGCGGGAAGACAAGGCGTGCTGCTGGTCTATGCCACTGATGCGACGGGCGACGGTGCGCCGGCCGATCTCACTTTCATCAGCAAGGATTCCGGCAAATCGTGGAACGAACTCAATGATGGCGCGGCCCAGGGCGGCTATTTCGACCCGGATACCAATACCCAATACGCACTGTTCGCCTACACGTTGAAGAAGCGGAAACTGTAGCGATTCAACCCAATGCGCAACGCGCCGTAAAACCGCCGTAAAACCCTAACCCTTCCCCCGCGACAGGCGCCCGAGCGCAGCTTTCGCTAGCTCACAACCGCTCCCACCGTCTCACAGAGACAACGACCGCCCCGCGAAACCTCGCGGGGCTCGTTTTGCACTCATCCCACACTACCCATCCTCATCCCCGCAGCAGCACCCACACTCAAATCCCCGGCATCATCTGATACGGCTCCGTGTGATCCTCCACGCCCTTGACACCGGGTATGTTCTGCGCCGCCACACGAACCGCATCGACCGCTTCCGTCGATTGAAACACGCCCCACAGATGCACGACGCCGTCGCTGACGACGATATTGCGGCCCGCGAACGCCCACTTGCGGCCCGCGAGTTCGCCCATCAACATCGCGCGGATCTCGCCGTCCGACAGCGCGACATCCGATGCCGGCTCATCCGGCACGCTCGCCAGCGCCTGCACGAGATTGGCGCGGCTCACGATCCCCACGAGTTGCCCCGCCATCATCACGGGCACGCGTTTGATGCGCCGCGTTTCCAGAATCCCGGCCACTTCGCCGAGCGGCGTGTCGGGCCGAACGCTCAGCACCTCGGCGGTCATCACGTCGCGCACCTTGGCGCCGTGAGTCTTGACGTAATCGCGTGCTTCATGGTCCGCGGACCAGAGATCGAGCCACGAGGTCCGCGTGCGCTCATCGGTGCCGATTTCGCTGCGGCGAAGCAGGTCGCCTTCGCTGATCATGCCGACGACATCGCCGCCGGGGCCCAGGACCGGTGCGCCGCTGATGCGGTTATCGACGAAAATTCTGGCGACCTCCCGCACGGTCATGTCGGGTGAGACGGATATGACATTGGTGGTCATGACATCGGATGCGCGCATGGTAAGCCTCCTCAACGGTTGGATACTTGAATTCGCGGAACCGGCCGTCGGTATCGAACGCCGGTTAAGCCCTCTTGTGCCTTGAGATTAGGCCGATGCGGGGTCGTCCCGTTTGACGTGGATCATCCCGAATGCTGGCGCGCGCATCCACCGACAGATGACTCAGGTCAATTACGCCGCATCCGTGAAGACGATACTGGTTGCCACGCAATCTTCGTCTGGAGAAAGGTCATGGCCCAAGTTATGAAAGCTGCTGTCGTTCACGAATTCGGCGCTCCGCTGCGGATCGAGGAGGTCCCCGTTCCGAAGCCCGCGCGCGGACAGATCCTCGTCAACATCAAGGCGTCGGGCGTCTGTCACACGGATCTGCACGCGGCCGACGGCGACTGGCCGGTCAGGCCCACACTGCCCTTCATTCCCGGCCACGAGGGCGTCGGCTATGTCGCCGCCGTCGGCGAGGGCGTCACGCATGTCAAGGAAGGCGACCGCGTCGGCGTGCCGTGGCTGTATACCGCCTGCGGTCATTGCGAACATTGTCTCGGCGGTTGGGAAACGCTTTGCCACGAGCAGCAGAACACGGGCTATTCGGTCAACGGCGCCTACGCCGAGTATGTGCTCGCCGATCCGAATTACGTCGGCCATTTGCCGTCGAATGTCGCCTTCGAGGATATCGCTCCGATCCTCTGCGCCGGTGTCACGGTGTACAAAGGCATCCGCATGACGGACACGCGGCCGGGTCAATGGATCGCGATTTCGGGCATCGGCGGCCTGGGCCACGTCGCGGTTCAATACGCGATCGCGATGGGCCTGCGCGTGGTCGCGGTCGACATCGCCGACGATAAGCTCGCTCTCGCCCGTGAACTCGGCGCGGCACTCACGTTCAACGCCGCCGAATGCGACGCCGCCGCGGCGATCCAGAAGGAAATCGGCGGAACGCACGGCGTGCTCGTCACCGCCGTATCGCGCGGCGCTTTCGCTCAGGCACTGGGCATGGTGCGCCGCGGCGGCACCGTCGCGCTGAACGGCCTGCCGCCGGGCGACTTCCCGCTGCCGATCTTCTCGACCGTGCTCAACGGCATCACCGTGCGGGGTTCCATTGTCGGCACCCGCAAGGACTTGCAGGAATCACTCGAATTCGCCGCCGAAGGCCGCGTGCGCGCGCGGATTCATCTGGACCGGCTGGACAACATCAATCATGTTTTCGCGGAACTGAAGAGCGGTCGGGTCGATGGCCGGATCGTGCTGAAGCTCGATTGATCGGTGGATTCGCAGGGGAACGACGCGGGGCACAACGCGGGCGCGAGCGCTTGACCGGCTCGCGCCCGGCACGAAGTCATGGACTCATGGCGAAGCGGTGAATCACGAACGAGAGCCGGCAATCACGCCGCCCCGGCAGAACACTCGCGTGGCACGGCCGACAACGTGTTCGACATCTTGAGTCCCAGCCATTGCATGCCTTCGCGCAATCCTGCCAGTACGGCTTCGCGCTCCGTGGGAAAAATACTGCTGTGCCTGAACTCGTGCCTGAACACTCCCGCTGGCGTGCGATGGCTGAGTTCGATCGAGCAATCGAAGCCGCCCGCCGCGCAATGCGTGGTGGCGGCGACCGACCAGTCGCCCTCGCCCGCGTTACCCGAAATCGTCATGAGTCGTTCCTCGTTGATGCGTCGCCGGCAATGCGTCGCGCACGGCGACGGCTGCATGAGCGGCGTCGGCCATGTCGCGGCGAGTTGGCGGTGCCTACCTCACCGTCAGATTGTCGATGACCGCATGCACGCCTGGCGCCGACCATGCCGCGCCGCGCGCGGCCGAGCGCTCCGCCAGGGAGCCGACCGTGCCCTCCAGCGTGACGGTTCCCTCGTGCACCTTCACGCCGATGTGCTTCGCCTCGCGTTCGGCGTGGCGTTGCAGCGCACGGCCGATCTGCTCGCCGATATCGTGCGCGGCCGCATCGCCCCCTATCCGGATGAGGTTCGAAACCCCCGTCACGCCGCGCATGTGCGAAATCGTGCGCGTGGCGACGTGGCTTTGATACGCCCAATCGACTTCGCCGCCCAGCGTCACCCAGCCCTTCTCGACCTGCACCTTCACGGCCTCTTCGCTCAACCCGACGGTCCAGTGCAGAATGGTGCGGACCGCGCTGGCGATTTCCTCGTCGCTGCGAACGTCCTTGTGCGGCAACCGAATCGCCATCTCCACGACGACCGCCTTCACGCCGGCCACGCGCTGCGCGGCCTTCTCCGCCGCGAGCTTTTCCGCATAGCTGACCGGGTGGCCCGACAGCGTCACGACCCTGTCATGCACTTCGACACCGATGTCCGCGACGTTGACCGCCGGATCCCAGGCCAGTTCGTCTTCGACCTGCCGTTTCAATTCCATGTCCGACTTCATTGCATGCTCCTCGTTTGCGTGCAGCCATGCGCCGTCGTGCGGCGAATCACGCGTTCGCGCTCTTTCATATCGTGGCGGGCGTGCCGTATCACTGACTTTAGGCGCGGCGGCGAGACGCCGATTGACGTGCGTCAAGCACCCCGCATCGTGAAGACGCCGGCTGAGCGCGGCGGCGAATCACCTCGATGCCGCCGGCGATGCAAGCAGCGCGGCCTAGCCGCCATGTCGTTGGCCTCGCCGCTCGCGACCGCCGGACGACGACGGCGGCTGGATCGAATTCGCCGAATTCGCCGAATTGGCCGGCGCGGCCTGACTGGCGCCGCCGCGGTCCGCGCGCCGGTAAGGCATGCCGGCCGCCGCGCCTTGCATGTACTGCAACCACTCCTGCCACGGCTGCATGACCGGATTCATGGGGACGTGCGTCGGCCATTGCTCGCTCCACGCCGACTGCCACGTTGCCAACGCTTCGCGCAGTCCCTCGCCATAGCCGCTTTGCAGCCGCACCGCGGAACCCAGGCCTTGCTGCCAGAGACTGGCGGTGGTTGTCAGGTACTCGCGCGCCACGCTCTGGCAGGACGCCGCGAATTCATTCCAGTCACGCGCTGTCGAGGCCGCATTGCGAATCGCCTGCGCCGCCGCCAGGTCGCGCCGGACGCGTTGCATGTGGAACTCGCCGGCCTGTTGCCGCGCTTCGTGGCCGAAGCTCAGCATTTGCAGCGCGAATGCAAGATTCGCGCGGTACAGATCGAACGGGGTGACGGATGGGTCTGTCATGATGAATCTCCTGACGTAATGAAGCGGTCCGCATGCGGGCAGCGAGACGCTGCGGCGAGTGCTTGCGCGGCAGCACTGCGTCCAATGTAGGCGCGGGCGTCTGAAGCCCGTTGACTTGCGTCAATCGCGCAAGGGCTTGCCCTCGACGTGAGCCGTCTGCGCGTGCCGTGAGACCTCCTCCTCTCCACACGTCGGCCGGCGCGTGGCGCAAGACGCGAGGCGCATTAAGGCGGATCGGCAACGCGTGTTTCGCCGCCGCGCGCCTGCACGTCTTTTCTCAGCGCGGCAATCTCGCCGCGCAGCGCCTTGATGTCGCGATGCATTTCGCGCCGCAGAATGCGCTCTTCCCGTTCGACGATAGTCGCGGCAATGCTGGCGAAAACCAGCGACAACAGTCCGTAGCCGAGCAGCACCACGAAGGCGGCGAAAACGCGCGAGGCGGGCGTGGTCGGCGCCATGTCGCCATAACCGACAGTCGCGCTACTTTCGAACGCGAGCCAGACGCCTTCGCCGTAGGTATGCACGCCGGGTTCGAGCCAGTAAAACCCCGCTCCCGCGCAGGCGAGCAGTATCGCGGCTGCGATGAGCAGCAGCCACAGGCGGCCGGGCGAGAAGAACCCTTGCAGCGACACCACGATGCGCACCGCCACGAGCCCCACGAACAGGATGCGCAGCACCCATTCGGCCGACGACCACGGCGCCATGCCCCACGCCACACCGCCCGCCGCGGCCAGCGCAATCAGCACGTCGTAGCCATTGCGCGTGAGAAAGCGCCGCGGTTTGCGGCTCAGGCAGGCCATGCGGACAAGGACCGCCGCGAATCCGGCGGACATGCAGGCATAGAGCGCACGTCCCACGAGATGAAACCCGGCTGCGGCAGCCAGTTCGAAATAGAACGCCGGAATCGCGAGCAGGCTGAGCGCGAACAGCGCCCACTGCATCCAGCGCCATGCGTGCACGGCGCGCGCGTCGTCGTGAGGATCGACCCCGGCGAGACCCGCCACGCGCAAGCTTTCGTTCAAGGCGACACCGTCTCTATACGCGCGCGAGATCGCGCGCCTTCTCAAGCGTGATTTCAGTGTCGCGATGTGCTGCAATGCGGGCTTCGGTGCTGCAGCCGGCAACACGGATCGTCAGCAGCGCAAGCGCCGCGCGCCATCGGTTTTTCATCACAGTCCGCCCATTTTCGGGTGCAACGCCACGGATGCCGTTGCAACCACTTGTCTTTTTAAAAGTATGGGCAGGACGTGTCCAGACATTTGACGTGGATCATGATCTGTCGTGAGAGGGGCCACCGTGTAGGGAAACGCTGACATCCGCGCAGGAACACCTACCGCAGTCTCAGCGAGACCTGATTTATCCGGCCTGTTCGATGACCAATACTGAATTCATCGGAGACCGCAATCGACCCATCCGCGCAGCGGTAAAAACCGCCGCGCCATTCCTGTCGAGCGCTTCAGGAGACCATCATGACGACCCACGCTTCTTTCGATGCCGGGAAGGCGCCGGCTGACGGCCAGTTGCGCGATGCGCTCGACGCCGGCGATCTCAATCGCATCCTCACGCTCGCTCGCGAGGCGGGCATGCTGGTCACGCTGGACGGTCGGATCGGCCGGGAGAAGTACCCAGGCATCGCCGGCTCGCTCAACGCGTTCCGGCGCGTCGCGCAAGCGCTTCGCAACGCCTCCCTGCAAGCCTCGGCGCGCTGAAGGAACTCCCGGCCAATGCGGCCACTCCCGACTGCGAGGTGCGCGACATGAAGCTGACCTTTCTCGGTGCGGCGGAAACCGTCACCGGTTCGAGATATCTCCTCGAAGGCGCGGGGCTGCGGATTCTGATCGACTGCGGTTTGTTTCAGGGCACGAAGAATCTGCGTCTGCACAACTGGCGTCCCCTGCCCGTCGATATCCACACGCTGGATGCGGTGGTCTTGACCCACGCGCATCTGGATCACAGCGGCTACCTGCCGGTGCTCGTGCGAGCGGGCTATCGCGGACCGATTTACTGCACGCGCGGCACCCGCGACCTGTGCCAGATCATGCTGCGCGACAGCGCGCGCTTGCAGGAGGAAGAAGCGGCCTACGCGAACCGCCACGGCTTGTCGAAGCATCATCCGGCGTTGCCGCTGTACACGCTGGACGACGCCGAACGCGCGCTGGAACTGCTCGAGCCGCGCGACTTCGACGTGCCCAAGCGCTTGAACGAGCACGCGTGTTTTCGCCTGCTGCCGGCCGGGCACATTCTCGGCGCGGCGAGCGTGGTGCTGTGCGTCGAAGGCAAGGTCATCGCGTTCTCGGGCGATCTCGGCCGGCCGGACGACCCGATCATGCGCGCGCCGATGCCGCTCGCGCACGCCGACTACCTGGTGGTCGAATCCACCTACGGCGACCGTCTGCACGACACAGCCGATCCCGCCACCGAGCTGGCGGAAGTCTTCGCGAAGACCTTCCGGCGTGACGGCGTTGTCGTGATTCCGTGTTTCGCGGTGGGGCGCGCGCAATCGGTGCTTCATCACATCGCGCGACTCAAAGCCACCGGCCGGATGGCGAATGTGCCGGTCTTTCTCGACAGCCCGATGGCGACGAGCGTCACGCAGCTTTATTTGCATCATGTCGGCGAGCACCGGCTGAGCTCGACCGAGGCCAACGCGATCAGCCACGCCGCGCAGAGGGTGCGCAGCGTCGACGAATCGAAGGCGATTCTGACGCGGCACGGCCCGATGGTGATCATCGCGGGCAGCGGCATGGCGACCGGCGGCCGGGTCGTGCATCACCTGAAAGCCTTTGCGCCCGATCATCGCAACACGATCGCGCTGGTCGGCTATCAGGCGGCGGGCACGCGCGGCGCGGCGCTGGCGGCCGGCGCGCCGACGATCAGGATTCACGGCGACGACGTGCCGGTGCGCGCCTCGGTGGCGAGCCTGTCGTCGTTGTCGGCCCACGCGGACTACGCCGAGATGCTGTCCTGGCTGCATTCGATACCGGAGCCGCCGCGGCGCACCTTTGTCACCCACGGCGAGCCGGCCGCCGCCGATGCGATGCGCCGTCACATCGAAGAGACGTATCACTGGCGCTGCGACGTGCCGGTCTACCTGGAAAGCGTCGACTTGCCGGCATCCGCGGAATACGCGGGCGTCGATCCCTGCGTCGCCGTCGCGAATACGGCGACGGTGCGCGGCGTGCCGGCGCCCGATGCCGCGAGCGGCGCTCCATTGAATTCGAACTGATCCAGATCAATCCGCGCACGGCGCAGCCTGACACAGTGGGCGTATGAAAGCGTGCAGGAGACCACGACATGAACGCCCGGCGGCTGCCCCACCCGTGTTCGATGAGACCGCGATGAAACACTTCTTCAGACTCGGCACGGCAACGCGCGACCCGGCTCGCCCCCGCCCGGTGACAGGTCCATCGGCGCCGCGTATCGCCCTGCCCGCGCCGATGTCGAGCGGCGGCCTGCCCATCATGGAAGCCTTCTCGAAACGGCGCACGACGCGCCGCTTCGCCACGACGGAACTCGACGAAGCGACCCTCGGCCAGTTGCTCTGGGCCGCCAACGGCGTCAACCGCGGCGATTCGGACGGCAACGGCGGACGCACGGCGCCGTCCGTGCTCGCCTTGCACGAGATCGACGTTTATGCGGCGCTCGCCTGCGGCTTATACCGCTACGACCCGTTGCAGCATTGCCTCGATCTGGTGAGAGCCGCCGATCTGCGCGGCTTGACGGGCTATCAGGACTTCGTCGGCGAAGCGCCGGTCGAACTGGTCTACGTGGCCGACCTCGCGCGCATGCACGACATCGCGCCGTCGCAGCGCGAGCCGTTCGCGTATGCGAGCGCGGGCGCGATCGTGGAGAACGTTTATCTTTTTTGCGCCGCCGCGGGGCTGGCGGTCGCCGCCCGAAGCTGGCTCAACCGCAGCGCGTTGGGCGTCGAGATGCATCTGTCGCGCGACAGCGTGCCGGTTCTCGCACAAACCGTCGGGCACTTCGATCGTTCCGAGCCTGGGGATGCGGACGATATCTCCTGAGGAGTGCGCGAGCCGAGCGCGCGTGCGCGTACTGGGCCGCGCTACGGTCGGTGTCTGCATGGCATGCCGTGAGACCGGGGCTGTTTACTGAGCGGCATCGTGTCGTGGTGCAAGCGGGACGCACGGCTGCCACTCGGTGCTTGAGTTGTCGCCCGGTGTTGTGAATCGCCTTGTCCAAATCGCGCGCTGACACACGAGCGCGCCCCTCGCCGGGCAGCGGCGCCGCCCCTGCATGATGCCGAGCAACGCATCCGTCGCGGCATCACCGGCCACTTCACTTGAAAGAAGCGTCAGCCCGCACCCGCGCAAACCGGAGAAATGCTCATCAAGCCGCCGCCTGCTGACCCGTATCCCCCGCCTCACGGATCAGCAGCACGGGGCACGTCGCGAAGCGGACGAACCGCTCGGCCACGCTGCCGATCACCATGCGCCGCAAGCCGCGGCGTCCGTGCGTGCCCATCACGACCAGATCCGCACCGCGCCGTTGCGCACAGCGCAGCAAAGCGCCGGCAATGTCCTCGCCGATGCCTTGCGTCTCCACGATCTCCATATCGCCCGTGACATTGAACTCGCGCATCTGCGCGAGCGCGTCATGCAGCAAACTCGTGCCGACCTGCCGCGCGGCGTCCGTCAGCAGATGCGGATCGCAGGCGCCCGCGTAGGTGAAAGCCGCCGACTGATCCAGCACGTACACCGCCGTCAACTTGCCGCGCGAGAGCTTCGCGAGCTGAACCGCCTCGGCGAGCGCGCGCTTCGCGGCTGCGCTGCCGTCGATGGCCACCACGATGTTCGAATACATGACTGCCTCCGGGACTAGGAATAAAACGTTGCGACAGGCGTTGGACGTTCAGACCCGCGTAACGCCGCGTTCGAGCAGGCGTTCGGCCGCATCGAAAGCCGCGCGCACGGCGGCGTCGGGGTCGGCGCTCTGCCGATGTTCGAGCGGCACCAGTTCGCCGTTGCGCAGAACCAGATCGAGTCGCGCATCGAACATGAGGTGATTCGGCGTGGCGTCGAACACCCCGCGTGAGGTGCCATCCGGCGCACGCTCGCGAATCGCCTCGATCGCGAGATGGCAACCAGAAATGGATTTGCCGAAGCGCTCGAGCCGCACGAACTGAACGGCGGCTTCGGCCTCGATTTGCGCGGACCCCGCAAACCCGAAGTACACGATCTGCATATCGATTCCCATGCCGCCTCCGAGCGTGCCTTGATACTCATCGGCCGTCGCGGCGTCAGTCGCCAGAACGGAAGCCGCGAACGACAGCGAGCCGATGAATACATGATCGGCGCTATTCGCGTCATGCGATTGACATGCGTCAACGGCGCGGCAGTGCCGCGCAGCGCCTGTGCGAACGCGGGCGCGGAATGCCGCGGACGGAATCCGGCGGCGTGAGCGTGGATCAAGCACGGATCACGCGCACCGCACCGGCGAGCGCGGGTCGCGCTCCGGTTGATCCAACGCAACGCGCCTCTGCGCCGCGCGCGTATGGTCCGGGTAATACGTCCACGGCCATTACCCTTCGGGGAGCATCACATGAACGATTCCAACTCTCTCCCTGCTCATCCGCTCGCGGATCAGGCTCGCGACGACGCGAGCGCCGCCGGCCATGTCTATCTGATCGGCGGCGGTATCGCGTCGCTAGCGGCCGCGGCGTTTCTGATTCGCGACGCCGATATGCCCGGCTACCGCATCACGATTCTCGAAGCGCTCGACCAGCCGGGCGGCAGCCTCGACGGCGCCGGTTCGTCGCGGGAAGGCTACGTCGTGCGCGGCGGCCGCATGCTCGAAAGCAAGTATCTGTGCACCTACGACCTGTTCGACTCGATTCCCACGCTCGACGGCCACGGCAGCGTCACGAAGGAAATCTTCGACTGGAACGAGACGCTGCGCACCTCGTCGAAAGCGCGGCTCGTGCGCGACGGCCGGCGCGAGGACGCGCCCGCCTACGGGCTCGCCGACACGCATCTGCTGACGCTCGGCCGCCTGTCGCTCGAACCGGAAATTCTGCTCGGCGACAGCCGCATTTCCGACCACTTCGAACCGGACTTTTTCGACACCAACTTCTGGACCATGTGGTGCACGACGTTCGCCTTCCAGCCGTGGCACAGCGCCGCCGAATTCCGCCGTTACCTGCTGCGCTTCGCGCATATGACCTCGGGCTTCAACCAGTTGCACGGCATCATGCGCACGGTCTACAACCAGTACGACTCGATGGTGCGGCCGCTGCGCAAATGGCTCGACGAGCATGGCGTGGCGTTTCGCGCCAACACGCGCGTCGTCGATCTGCGGTATGACCAAAGCGGCGAACTGAACCGCGTGTCGGGCATCGTCTGCGAACACGACAAGCGGCGCGTGGAGATTCCGGTCGGCGCGGCGGACAAGGTCATCGTCACGCTCGGCTCGATGACGGCGGGATCGAGCCTCGGCGGCACGCACCGCCCGGCCGTGTTCGATCATGCCGACAGCAGCGGCGCGTGGGCGCTGTGGAAAACCATCGCGGCGGGACGAGCCGAATTCGGCCACCCCTCGGTGTTCGCCGATCATGTCGACGAATCCAAATGGCTGTCCTTTACAGCGACGCTGCGCGATCCGACGCTGTTCCGCCTGGTCCGCGATCTGACCGGCAACGTGCCCGGCGAAGGCGGCCTGATCACCTTCCCGCAATCGAACTGGCTCGCCTCGATCGTGCTGCCTCATCAGCCGCATTTCATCGGCCAGCCGAAGGACGTCCAGGTGTTCTGGGGTTATGGGCTCTTCATCGACCGGCCCGGCAACTTCGTCGGCAAGCCGATGGCCGAGTGCACGGGCCGCGAGATCATGACGGAGCTGCTCGGCCATCTGCACATTCAGGCGGAAGCCCCCCGCATTCTCGACGACGCGATCTGCATTCCGTGCCTGATGCCGTTCGTCACCAGCCAGTTCCTGCGGCGCAAGCGCGGCGACCGGCCGCAAGTCGTGCCCGAGGGCTGGGCGAACCTCGCGTTCATCGGACAGTTTTGCGAGCTGCCGAACGACGTCGTGTTCACCGTCGAATATTCGGTTCGGTCCGCGCAGACCGCCGTTTATACGCTGCTCGGTTTGAACCGGTCGGCGCCGCCCGTGTACAAAGGCCAGCACGATGCGCGCGTGGTGTACGGCGCGGCGTCCGCGTTGCGCGGGCACTGAGCGGGCCATGCACGCCACCCCTGCCGCCATTGATCTGCATCAACGGGGCCGCCGCGATCGTTGCTGGACTCAGGCTCAACGATCCGTGCGTCACCGTCTCTTTCCGGAGCGACTGCCATGAACTACAAAACCATCGTTGTTCACCTGGACACCAGCGAGCGCGCGCATCCGCGGCTCGAAATCGCCCTGCGGCTCGCCAAACAGTTCGGCGCGCATCTGACGGGCGCCTATGCCGTGTTCTCGCCGGATCCGCGTTCGCTCCATGTGATGGCGGGAACCGCGGAGTATTACCGGGAGCAGGAAGCGCGGCGCACCGAGCGGCGCGCGGCGCTAGAGCGCCTCTTTCACGCCGAACTCCGGCGCGCCGAGGTGCCCGGCGAGTGGATCGCCATCGACGCGCCCGCGAGTCTCGCGATTCCGCGCGCGGGCCGCTGCGCCGACCTGATCGTGGCCGGCCAGGACAACCCCGCCGATCCCGAGTCGTATGTCGGCGACTTCTTTCCGGAAAACCTGATTCTGACGAGCGGCCGGCCGGTGTTGCTGGTGCCGTATGCGGGCAATGACAGAGCCACGGGCAACCGGGTTCTGGTCGCGTGGGACGGCAGCCGCGAAGCCACGCGCGCCGTGCACGACGCGCTGCCGTTCCTGCGCGCGGCGGCGAGCACCACGATCCTCACCGTGAACGGGATGCGCGCGGGCCGGCACGATGACGAGCGCATCCGTCTTCCCGGCGCGGACATCGCCACCGTGCTCGCGCGGCATGGCGTGCAGGTCGAGGTCGCCGATATCGAAACCGGAGCGGGCGGCTCGGTCGGCGAGGTGCTGCTCTCGCAGGTCGCCGACGGCGGCGTCGATCTCCTGGTGATGGGCGCCTACGGCCATGCCCGCTGGCGTGAACTCATGATGGGCGGCGCCACGCGCACGATCCTCAAGTCGATGACCGTGCCCGTGCTGATGTCGCATTGAGCCCGGCAGATTGCTTTCCCGTTCAGGAGTGTTCGCCATGTATAACAGGATTCTGGTCGCGGTCGACGGCAGCGACACCTCGTCGCGCGCGCTGGCGGCCGCCGTCGAACTGGCGCGCGAGTCGAGCGCGCAACTGCAGCCGCTCTATGTGGTCGACGTGCCGCTGATGGTCTACGACGTGCCCGCCTATGACCCGTCCTATGTGCGCAACGCGCTCGTCGAGGAAAGCGGGCGCGTGCTCGCCGACGCCGCCGCGCGGATGGCCGGCGCGGGCGTGAAAGGCTCGCCGCGCATGATCGAAACCGACCTGACGGGCGACGACATCGCGCACCGCATCCGGCTCGCCGCGGACGAGTTCGACGCCGACCTCGTGGTGATGGGCACGCACGGCCGGCGCGGCGTGCGGCGGCTGATGCTCGGCAGCGTCGCCGAACGTTTTCTGCGCATCGCCAACCGTCCGGTGCTGCTGATCTCCGCGCATTGCGCATCCCCCGCGGCGAGCGCGGCTGACGCCACCCCGCCCGCGAGCGAATCGGTCAAGGAGCCGTCATGAACCGCACAACGCTGCTGGTGCATCTCGACGACAGCGCCCGTGCCGCTGCCCGGCTCGACTATGCGCTCGCGCTGGCATGAAGCGGGCGTTTCACGGACAATGAACGCAAACACACACTTTCCGCGCGGTGTTTCCGCGGCCTGCGGCCACATGAATCACGGAATCACCCGGAACCAGCGTGTTTGCCGCGCGCACCGCTGCACCGAGCTCGTCGGGCGGCGCGCCCCATTCTTGTCCGTTGTCATTCCAAAGAGGCGCACATGCCCGTTAGCGGTAAGACGCCCATGCCGCCCAGTGCCGCTTCACGCGAGCGCCTGGGCTCGCTGGCGGCCCGGCCCGCGGTCGCGGCCACGGCCGCGTTCGTCGTGACGCTGGCCGCGATGCTGGCGGCGCGGCGCTGGTTCGACCCGGTGTTGTTCATTTGCGTCGCCGCCGCCCTGCTTCTGGCCACGAGCGCGTTCCTGCTCGTGCGCGCGCGTCGCGACGGGTCGTCCGCACACAGCGAGGCAAGCCCCGGAAGCAGCCACGCCGGCGTGAACGAGGCTCGCATGATGGCGATCATCCGCTCCTCGATGGAAGCGGTCATCACCATCGACGAACAGCAGCGCATCGTCATCTTCAATCCGATGGCGGAACAGGTGTTCGGCTGTTCCGCCATGGACGCGATCGGCTCCTCGCTCGACCGCTTCATCCCGCAACGGTTTCGCGCGGCCCATTCGCGGCATGTCGAGCAGTTCGGCGAGACAGGCGTGTCGGACCGGCAGATGGGCAGGCAGCGGCTGTTATCGGGCTTGCGCGCCAACGGCGAGGAATTCCCGCTGGAGGCGTCGATCTCGCAGATCCGCGACGGCAACACGCGCCTTTACACGGTGATGCTGCGTGACGTCACGGAACGCGTCAGGGCGGAGCGCGCGCAGCAGCAGGCGCGCGAGGAGCTGCGCGAACTGTCGGCCAATTTGCAGAACATCCGCGAAGACGAGAAAACGCGCATCGCGCGCGAACTGCACGACGATCTCGGCCAGCAACTCACCGCGCTGAAAATGGACATCTCGTCGGTCGAGCAGGCGCTGGATGCGTCGGCGAGCGCGCCGGTGCGTGAACAACTGCAAGGCATGCGCCGGCTGATCGACATGACGGTGGCCTCGGTGCGGCGCATCGCCGCCGATCTGCGGCCGGTCATGCTCGACGACCTCGGGTTGATTCCTGCGATCGAATGGCTCGCGAACGACTTCACCAACCGCTACGGCATCGACGTGGAGCGCGACATCGAAACCGGCGACGCGCGCTTCACGCCGGCGGGCGCCACCGCGCTGTTCCGCATCGTGCAGGAAGCGCTCACCAATGTCGCGCGCCATGCCGACGCCACGCTGGTCACGCTGAGCCTGCGCGCGGCGGAACAGACCTTCGTGCTGCGCATCGCCGACAACGGCCAGGGCGCGCAGCAGGCAGCCGAGCCGGCCGGCAAGTCGTTCGGCTTGCTCGGCGTGCGCGAACGCGCGCACATGCTGGGCGGCGCGGTCGACATTCATACGGCGCAAGGCGAAGGCTTCGTGCTGAGCGTCACCATTCCGGCGGAAACCGTGCAAATGCAGGAGATGCAAACATGACCCGCGTCCTGATCGCCGACGACCATGCGCTGGTGCGCGACGGTCTGCGCCATATCCTGGAGGGCGCAAGCGGCTTCGAAGTGGTCGGCGAAGCGAACGACAGCCCGAGCACCGTCGCGCTGATCCGCGAGCGGGCCGCCGACGTGCTGGTGCTCGATCTGTCCATGCCCGGCCGCAACGGCGTCGAGTTGATCAAGCAGATCAAGGAAGAAAAGCCGACGCTGCGCATTCTCGTGCTGACCATGCACGCCGAGCAGCAATACGCGGTGCGCGCGTTCAAGGCCGGCGCGTCCGGTTATCTGACGAAAGAAAGCGCGAGCGCCGAGCTGGTGGCCGCCGTGACCAAGGTCGCCGCGGGCGGTGTCTACGTGAGCCTCGCGATGGCCGAGCGGTTCGCGCAGAGCCTGAACGAACCCACCGATCTGCTGCCGCATCAGCGTCTGTCCGATCGGGAATTCGACGTGTTGAAGCGCATCGCCACCGGTCAGACGATCACCGAGATCGCGGCCGAACTGTGCGTGAGCGCCAAGACCGTGAGCACCTATAAGACGCGCATCCTCGAGAAAATGCAGATGCCGCACGACGCCGCGCTGGTGCGCTATGCGATGCGTCACAAGCTGGTCAGCGACGAGGACGACATCTAAACGCCCGCGTGACTCGCATCGGCTTGCGGGTCACAACGCGCACGGACCCCGCCGCCGCGCGTTTTCGCTCCTGCCGCCCATCGCGACCCACCGCGCACTCCGCGCACTTAGCGCACTCGCCGATCCCCGCTCCGCTCCACCCGCTGTAGGAAACGCCCTACAGCGCCTCCCTCTCGCCTACTCGAAGTTCATTCGACGCCGATTTCATTTAGATACGGCGCGACCGATACTTCGAGCCATGAACTCAAGCACTGACCACCCCGCCCTGCGCGTCTTTCTCGTCGACGATGCCGCATTGGTGCGGCACCGTATCGCCGCGCTGTTCGGCGCGCTCGACGGCGTCGAGATCGTCGGCGAAGCCGAGGAGCCCGGCGCGGCATTCGCGGGCATCGCCGCCGGCGCGGCCGATCTGGTCGTGACGGAACTGCATCTGAACGGCGGCACCGGCATGGAGTTGCTCGCGTTGCTTGCCCAACGCATGCCGCATGTGATCGTCATGGTGCTGACGAACCGTTCAGGCGCCTGGTTCCGGCGCGCATGCCTCGCGAGCGGCGCTCACTACTTTTTCGACAAGACCAGCGAATTCAATCTAGCGCGCAACGCGATCCAGCGGATCGCCGGCGAACATCGCGCGCGCACCCTTCCTCAACCTGGAGCACATCATGTCTGACGTTGCCGTCTATTCCGTCACGTCGCCCTCGCTTAAGATCCGGCAAGCCTCGCCCGCTCCCGCTCCCGCAGCCGAGCCGGCAACCGCACGGGCGCCGCGCAACGACGCGGTACGTTGCACGGCCTGCTCGATGCGCTCCATCTGCATGCCGCAAGGGCTGACATCCGAGGAATTGCAACGGATGGAATCGCTCATCTGCCCGTCCCGGACCATCAAGCAGGGCGAGACCCTCTACCGCGCGAACGATTCGTTTCAGAGCATCTATGCGGTACGCGCCGGCTCGTTCAAGACGGTCGTCATGCATCGCGACGGCCGCGAGCAGGTGACCGGTTTTCATCTCGCCGGCGACTCGCTGGGACTGGACGGGGTGTGCTCCGGCCACCATAGTTGCGACGCCGTGGCGCTCGAGGACAGCAAGGTCTGCATCATCCCGTTCCATCTGCTCGAAGCCATGTGCCGCGAGGTCAAGGCCGTCCAGCAGCACCTGCACCGGATGATGGGCGGCGAGATCGTGCGCGAATCGTCACAGATGCTGCTGCTCGGCACCATGTCCGCCGACCAGCGGGTGGCGACGTTCCTGCTGAACATGTCGGACCGCCTGCGGCTGCGCGGGTATTCGCCGGCGGAATTTCATCTGCGCATGACGCGCGAGGAAATCGGCAGCTACCTGGGCATCAAGCTCGAAACGGTGAGCCGGATGCTCTCCAGGTTCCAGCGCGACGGACTGGTCGACATACGCGGCAAGGATATCCGGATCGTGGATCACGCGGGCCTCGTGCGGGTGTGATTCCGGGGTTGATCCGCAGTGCGGTTTTCGCCCGAACGCACCGCAAAACGCGGGGCGACGCGGACCACGCCCGAACCGCTCACGCTAGCGAATGCTGAGCACGGCCGCGCCCGTCAGTCTGCCGTCACGCAGGTCGCTCAGCGCGCGGTTGGCATCCGTCAGCGGATAAGTCGTCGTTTCGATCGTGAGGCGCGTCTCGTGCGCGATGCGCATGAAGGCGAGCCCGTCGTCGCGCGTCAGATTGGCGACCGACACCACGCGCCGCTCGCCCCACAGGAACGCGTACGGGAACGACGGAATATCGCTCATGTGAATTCCGCCGCACACCACCACACCGCCTTTCGCCACCGCTTGCAGGGCTTGCGGAACAAGCGCGCCGACCGGCGCGAACAGCAACGCGGCATCCAGTTCGTCGGGCGGCGTCTCATCGCTGCCGCCCGCCCAGGCCGCGCCGAGACGCAGCGCGAGTTGCCGGGCCGCATCGTCGCCCGGACGCGTCAACGCGTACACCGTGCGCTGCTGATGACGCGCGACCTGCGCGACGATATGCGCCGCCGCGCCGAAACCGTAGATGCCGATCCGCCGCGCGTCGCCCGCCATGCTCAAGGTGCGATAGCCGATCAGGCCGGCGCACAGCAGCGGCGCCGCCTCGATATCCGTGTAGTGCTCCGGCAGATGAAAGCAGTAGCGGCTGTCGGCGACGGTGCGCTCGGCGTAACCGCCGTCGATCGTATAACCGGTGAAGCCGGCCTCGTCGCAGAGATTTTCGCGCGCCGACAGGCAGTAGCGGCAATGCCCGCAGGTGCGGCCCACCCACGGCACCCCCACCCGGTCGCCGACGACGAAGCCCGTCACGCCCGCGCCGAGTTCGGCCACCGTGCCGACGATTTCATGGCCCGGAATCACGGGCTGTTTTGGGTGCTCCAGCTCATGGTCGATCAGATGGAGATCGGTGCGGCACACGCCGCAGGTATGAACATCGATCAGGATCTGCCCAGGGCCTGGCGTCGGATCAGGCATATCCCGCTCACGCAGCGACGACGCGCTGCCGTCGAATACCATCGCACGCATCAGAGTCTCCTCGAACCGGGGCGGCCGGCGCATCGAAACGCATCGAAACGCATCCGAACGCATTGAAACAGGCCGCGCGCCCGGCCGCCTCACGCGAAGTCAGTCGCAAAAGCGGAAATACCCGCTGTGCATGAGCACCGGCTTGGCGCCGATTTCGTGCAGCAGTTGCGTTGCCGCGTGTTCGATCGGATGCCGGTTCGAGTCGAATGCGGCGATCAGATCGTCCTCACGCAGCGACGCGGCGCCGAAATGATCCTCGAGCGCTTCCGCGGTGATCGCGCACTGCACGCGCACGCCATCCACCTCGGCCGGAAACGCGACGACGAGATCGCGCGCGCAATATTCCGGACGTTCCTCGGGAAAATGAATCTTCATCATCACCACCTGGTTCCTTGCGCAGAATGCGAGGCTTGGGCGGCGTCTCCGCCCACCCGCGCATCGCGCACCACGCGTCGAGGCGGCCCGGTCCGTGGGTCGCCCCGCCCCGCACCGCCTGTCATCAGCATAGGAGCCTGGCGCGATTCGTCAAACTCAGGCCCTGCGTCCTCGTTGACCGAGGTCAATCGCACCCGGAGCGCGGCCCTTACACTGGGTTCATCCCCGTCGCCAAGGAGCGCGTGCCGTGAACGTCCTGTCCAGAAACTATCTGGTGGCATGTGCCGGGTTCGTGCTGGCCGCCGCCGCGCACGCCGCGCCGGAACCGGCCGCGCTGGTCGATCAGCATCACTGCATGTTTTGCCACACGCGCGATGCGCCGTTCCTCGCGCCGTCGTTTCAGCAGATCGCCGAGCGTTACCGCGACGTGCCGAACGCGCAGTTCATGCTCGAACACAAGCTGCGGCTCGGCGGCAAGGCGCATTGGGGCGATACGCCGATGCCGCTGCCGGCCGACCGCGGCGGCCCGCTGTCCCCGGAGGACGCGCACACGCTGGTGCAGTGGGTGTTGAGTCAATGACCCGCTTTTGAATCATGACTTCCGCGGTCTGCTCCGCCTGAACCGGACCGCCCGTTTCGGAGAATTTTCATGCGCCTCACTGTCCACCTCGACGCCTTCGACTGTACCCGCCCGATGGCATTTGCAATCCTCTGGCTGGACAAGGACACGCGGCAATGGTCGCGCGAAGGCCACCACGGGCTCGACCTGCCCGAATGGGGCACGCTGCGGGTGGATGGCGGCAATACCCTTATGTGCGGCCCGCGCGACGCGACGCCCCTCTGCGTGCTCGAAGGCCTCAGTCTGAAAGACTGCAGCGGGCCGTTCGAAGGCGAGACCGGACGCGCGCAGTGCTGCGCGGAACGCGGCCGCCTCCTGATGACCGGCCACTGGCATGTGCAGTGTGTCGACAACGAGCAGGCGCAGCCGGAACACGGCTTGTTCGCTGCCGGCGAGGAAGCGTAACGAAGCAGCGTAAAACGCCGGCTGGCGCCGGCCACCCGCTCGCGGCGCGGCGACGATCGCCCCGCGCTTACCCTACGTTTACATATCGCCGTTGCGCGTCGGATTGAGCAAGAGCACAAAGCACGCGACACCGCCAATCACGGCCGCGACACCGTAGTGGAAGAACTGCGGCGCATCGAACAGCAAACCGCGGATCGACGCAGCAATGCCCGCCAACGCCACGAATACGGCAATGGCCGAAAAAACGATTCTGCTTTCTGAGCGGACCATGATGCCCTCCACGGAGCCTGGACGGAGTGATAAAGACATCATCGCTCTCGCGGGCTGATTTCGCTTGACCGATATCAACATAGTCGGCATGCGCCGGAAAGAACACGAAACCGGCAGGCCATGGCGTCTCCCCGATGACCTCGCGAAGCCCGATGCGCTCGTCGCATCGCGGATGCAATTGGCCGCTTTTCCGTGTAAGGCAATCCTGATTCCCATATAGGGAATCCCTGTTTTTTTCATTGCGCCTTTGTATTAATGCAATTGAAAATCGGCGACCGGTCCGATCCAATAAAATAGCGTCCGGTTTTGCTCTTCAGAACCCGTCGTCGTGGCCGTATACCTTGGATATGCGCTTGGATACGCGCTTGGACACGTGCCTCTTATCGCTCGACAGGATTGGAGCGATATCCGAATTCCATTCATCGCAGCAGCACGAGCCGCGCATTCATGTAAGCGAATGGAAAGCGAATGCCGGCAAATCAGTTTTATACGAATTAACGCGTATGTCGCAAATCGCGAGTCATTGAACCGCAGCACGAATAAGCCACGATGATGTCGTTCGCCGGCGCATGCCGGCAACACGGATCGCGGCCGCAAAAGCAAACGTTTGCCAACCATCGGCGGCCACCGCAAGGGTTCATGAACCCACCCCGGAGCCGTCCCAATCAGGAGCGGAGAAGCGCATGAAGCGGGCGAAATCGAGCAAGGCCGTTGCACCAGAGGCACACATGAATTCAGCTTCGCCTGAACCGTGGTTTGAACCATCGGACAGCCTCGCCAACGAGGCGGATATCGCCGAAGGCATGTCGCGCCGCACCTTCCTCTACAGCCTCGGCGCGTTGGCGCTGTCCGCCTGCGGCGGCGGCGCGGAAGGCGGCGCGTCCGCTGCGGCCTCGGCGCAGTCGTCGACCCAATCATCGGCGCAATCGTCGACCCGGTCGACGCAAGCCGTGGCGAACAGCGCGTCATCCGGCGCATTCGTGCATCCCGGCCTGCTGCATACCCAAACCGACTTCGACCGGATGAGCCAGAAGGTCGCGGCGCAAGCGTCGCCGTGGGTCGACAGCTGGAACATCCTGATCGCGAACAGTCACGCGAGCCTGTCATGGACGCCGCGTCCGCAAGCGGTGGTCTACCGCGGCGACGACGGCGTTCACCCGCAGAACTACTCGCTGCTGTTCAACGACATCGCGGCCGCCTACGCGTGCGCGCTGCGCTGGAAAGTGACGGGCAACACGGCGTATGCGGACAAGTCGGTGCAGATCATGAACGCGTGGTCCTCGACGTTGACCGGCCTCGGCGGCTCCACGGACGTCGATCTCGCGGCCGGCATCTACGGCTATGAATTCGCCAACGCCGGCGAAATCATGCGCACGTATTCAGGCTGGGCCGCCGCCGACCTCGCGCGCTTCCAGGCGATGATGCGCAACATCTTCTATCCGATCAATCACGACTTCCTCAACCGGCACAACAACACCCAGGCGACCCACTATTGGGCCAACTGGGATTTGTGCAACATGGCGTCGATCATGGCGATCGGCGTGCTATGCGACGACCAGGCCCTGTTCGACGAAGCCGTGTCCTACTTCAAGAGCGGCGCGGGCAACGGCGCGATCTTCAACGCGGTGTACTACGTGCACCCCGGCTATCTCGGTCAATGGCAGGAATCGGGACGCGACCAGGGGCACAACACGCTCGGCATCGCGCTCGGCGGCGCGATCTGCGAGATGGCCTGGAACCAGGGCGTGGACCTCTACGGCTACGACAACAACCGCTTCCTGATGGGCGCGGAATACGTCGCCAAAGGCAACCTGATCGAATCGGGCACGACGTATTACACCGTGCCCTATGTGCGCTACAACAATGTCGACAACGTCAATCAGACGGTGTTCTCGACCGCCTCTCAAGGCACGATCCGGCCCTGCTGGGCGCTGGTGTACAACCACTACGTCAACCGCAAGGGCCTGGCCGCGCCGTATACGCAGAAATTCGCGGCGCTGGTTCAACCGGAAGGCGGCGGCGGCAACTACGGCCCGAACAGCGGCGGTTACGACCAGCTCGGCTACGGCAGCCTCACCTGCACGCGCGATCCGATCGCGAGCGGCGCGGCGCCGAGCGGACTCACCGCGACCGTCAGCGCGGGGCAAGTCATCCTGTCGTGGTGGGGGACCGCCTATGCGACGAGCTACAACGTGAAGCGCGGCAGCACGGCGGGCGGTCCGTACACGTCGATTGCGAGCGGCGTCACGGATCTGCTCAGTTACACGGACAGCGCCGTGGCGGCCGGCACCTGGTACTACGTCGTCACGGCCACGACGCCGTCCGGCGAAACGGCCGCGTCGAACGAGGCGGT
The DNA here is from genome assembly GCF_049177125.1 of Paraburkholderia sp. DD10. Lineage (NCBI taxonomy): Bacteria > Pseudomonadati > Pseudomonadota > Betaproteobacteria > Burkholderiales > Burkholderiaceae > Paraburkholderia > Paraburkholderia sp. DD10. The sequence goes on from NZ_CP185393.1 coordinate 1,246,513, forward strand.
GGCGGTCACCGCGGTGCAACTGCAAACGTGGCTCGCCTTCGACGAAACGAGCGGCACGAGCGCGGCCGATTCGAGCGGCAACGGCCATGCCGGCACGCTCGTCGGCGGGGCGAGCCGGGTGCCCGGCAAGAAAGGCAATGCCGTTTCGCTCGACGGCAGCACCGGCTATGTCAGCTTGCCCGGCGACCTGGTCGCCGACGTAGCCGACTTCACGATCGCGGCCTGGGTCTACTGGAACGCGGCGCGAACCTGGGAGCGCGTGTTCGACTTCGGCGCCGGCACGGGCCGCTACATGATGCTGACGCCGCGCGCCAACAACGGGCTCGCGCGCTTTGCGATCACCTTGAACGGTGGGGCCGGCGAGCAGGATATCAACGGCAATGTGGCCCTGCCCACCGGACAGTGGGCGCACGTCGCGGTGACGTTGTCGGGCGGCGTCGGCACGCTGTACCTGAACGGCGCCGCGATCGGCACCAACACGGCGATGTCGTTCGCGCCGTTCCGCCTGGAAAGCACGAGCCAGAACTGGATCGGCCGCTCGCAATTCGCCGATCCGTATTTCAACGGCTCGATCGACGAGTTCCGCGTCTATCGCAACGCGCTCAGCGCCGAGCAGATCACGGCATTGATCTCCGCGTAGCGACGGGCCGGCATCTCGACGGGCACCTCCTCGACGCAGCGTCAGCATTGAGCGCCCCGCCTCGGGCGCATTCAATGCGCGCTGCGTTGATTCAGGTCAATCCCTGGGTTGCGTTCAGGAACAACATGCAACGCATGGGCCGCGCGTGAGCGGCACTTGGGCCGCGCATGAACCATGCATTACGCGGCTCAAAAAATCGCGAACTGGCGCGCGATTTGCTTTAAGCGATGTGCCCATACGGTTCTGGCGATCGACCAGACCTGACCAGCAGGAGGAGACAAATGCGCGATGCCGTTCATCACGCCATGACCCCAATCGCCCCGCATGAAGCGGGCTGGCTCACGCCATCCATTCAGAAGTCCCACGAGCGTTCGCAGACGTTCGGCCTCAGTGCCTTGATGCGGCCCGACTACGACGTCCTGCCGGCCGCGGAACTCGCGTTGCGGCTGGAACAGAGCCGCATTCTGTGCGCGCATGCCACGCCGGTGATGGAAACGCTGCATGAGCAGATCGTCAACACGCAAAGCATGATCGTGCTGACCGACGCCGAAGGGCTGATTCTTCATTCGATCGGCGACGACGAGTTTTTGCGCCGCGCGGAGAAGGTGGCGCTGCGCCCCGGCGCGAATTGGGCCGAGGACCGCCAGGGCACCAACGCGATCGGCACCGCGATCGCCGAATGCTCGCCGACCGTCGTGCATGGCGAGCAGCACTATCTGGCGGCCAACCGCTTTCTGACCTGTTCGAGCGTGCCGATCCTCGATCCGTATGGCGATCTGATCGGCGTGCTCGACGTGAGCGGCGACCATCGCAGCTACCATCAACACACGATGGCGCTCGCCAAGATGTCCGTGCAGATGATCGAGAATCATCTGTTCACCAATACCTTCCGCGAGACCTTGCGGATCGCCTTTCACGGCCGGCCGGAGTTTCTCGGCACGCTGATGGAAGGCATCGCCGCGTTCACCTGCGACGGCCGCTTCCTGTCCGCCAACCGCAGCGCGCAGTTCCAGTTGGGCCTGCCGCTCACCGCCTTGCGCGCGCATACGCTGTTCTCGTTGTTCGGCCTGACGAGTCCGCAGTTGATCGACCGTCTGCGTGCGGGCGGCGACCGGAATCTGTCGTTGAATCTGCATAACGGCGCGGTGGTTTGCGCGCGCGTCGAATTCCGCCGCGCCACGCTCGCCGAGGACGGCGTGCCGCCGCCTGCGCCGCGCGCGGAGAAGCCCGCGCCGCGCCCCGACGCGCCGCCGCCGGCGGTGGCCGCGGGCGCGCTGTCGAGACTGAGCTATCTGGACACCGGCGATCCGCAGATTGCCACGGTCATCACCAAGGTCCGCAAGGTGCTCGGCAAGGACATCCCCATTCTGATCACCGGCGAGACGGGCACCGGCAAGGAACTGCTCGCGCAGGCGATCCACAACGATTCGCCGCGCAGGTCGGGGGCGTTCGTCGCGGTGAACTGCGCTTCGATACCGGAAAGCCTGATCGAATCCGAACTGTTCGGCTATGAAGAAGGCGCCTTCACCGGCGCGCGCCGCAAGGGCGCCGCCGGCAAGCTGCTGCAGGCGAACGGCGGCACGCTATTTCTCGACGAGATCGGCGACATGCCCTACCCGCTCCAGGTGCGGCTGCTGCGCGTGTTGCAGGAGCGTCTCGTCAATCCGCTCGGCTCGACCAAATCGATTCCCGTGGATATCGCGATCATCTGCGCGACCCATCGCGATCTGCGCGACATGATCGCGCAGAACTGTTTCCGCGAGGACTTGTATTACCGCCTGAACGGTCTGGTGGTGAAACTGCCGCCGCTGCGCGAGCGCACGGACCTGCTAGCCGTGATCCAGAAGATGCTGCATTGCGCATCGCTCGATGAGCCCGACGGCCGGCGTCTGAGCGTCGCCGCCGACGTGATGGCGCTGTTCGAGCAGTGCGCGTGGCCGGGCAACTTTCGTCAGCTCGGCAATCTTCTGCGCACCGCGGCCGCAATGGTGGACGAGGACGGCGAGATTCGCCGCGAGCATTTGCCCGACGACTTCTTCGACGACTTGCGCTGCGCCCCGTCGCCCAGCGCGCGCCCCGCCGAAGCCGCTCCCTTGCAGGGCGAGCGCTTGCGCGACGTCACCACCAGCGCGATCGCCGCGGCCATCGCGCAGCATCGCGGCAACGTGTCGGCGGCGGCCCGCGCGCTGGGCGTGTCGCGCAATACCATCTACCGCAAATTGCCGGCGCTAGCCAGCACGGATGACACCGCGGGCGAGGCCTGACAGCGGGCAGAGCGCTACGGACCTCGCGCGACGGCACGTGTTCAACGGTGTTCCATATTGCAACAGGCGTGTTCTTCGATTGAACAGCGCGCGGTTCAGCGCTGCGCTGTTCGACGCGCCAGATCCGCGCAAGCAGCAAGCAAAAGCGGTTGATGCCGCGTTGATTCCAACGGCCGCGTTATCGCTGCGCGGCTAACCGCTTCGATACTCCGTTTCGCTCCATCCGGCATGGACATTGCGTTTAATGACGCGGCCGCTTAGCTTTAACCATGCGGTTTTTCCCATCACATGCCATACCCCAGGAGACAGCCATGCAGTGGACCACCCCCGCCTATACCGATCTTCGCTTCGGTTTTGAAGTCACGATGTACATCGCCGTTCGCTGAAGCAACGATGAAGCGCGGCGCGCACGTTGCAAGTCGTCATCGTGCGCGGCGGCGCCCTGCTCATCGTTCAGCCACACCCCGCTTCCCATGACCGCCCCGAACATCCGGCGCTACCTCAGCTTGCGGCCGCGCCTGCGCGCGATATTCCGCCTGCAATGGGAAGCCGGGCAGCATGCCTACGTGTTGCTCCATCCCGAAGGTCGGGTGACGCTCAATCCGAGCGCGGGCGAAATTCTCTCGCGCTGCGATGGCACGCGCGAACTGGACGACATCATCGGTGAACTGGAGGATCTGTTTCGCGCGTCCGATCTGGCCGCCGATGTCTATCGCTTCATCGACCATGCACGGCAACGCGGCTGGCTCGATTGACTCGATTGACTCGATTGACAGGGGTTGATGCGGGCATCGTGGGAGGGCCGAGCGGTCTTTGCTCTTGCAGGTCGTTAGGGCGGCTGTTGGTACGGCTCACCCGACCTCTCGCATCGCGTGTGTTTTCATGCGCCGCGCACGGCATCTTCTCTAACACGCAATCGCTCTTGAACCCGCCCCCCGGCGCTCGCCGCGCAACCACACGGCGAGCGCCGGGCCTTCGCACTATTGCGCGGCGCGCGCGTTGAGCGGCGTCGTCGACGCTTTCGCGGCGTCGTCGGTCAGCTTCGTCTTGCCGGCTCCATAGCCGTTCGAATACAGCAGGAACGCCATGATGTCGGCGTAATCCTGCGGCTTCATCTTGCCGGGACGATCCGCCGGCATATTGCTCGCCATGTAGCCGTACACCCCGCCGATCGTGAGCTTCGCATTCGCGGCCGGCGCGAACGACGGCCCGCGCAGCGCGGGCGCATTCAGCCCTTGCAGATCGGGACCGTGGCACTTCGCGCACGAACTGGAGTACAGCGTCTTGCCGTGCGCGACCTGGGCGCGGTCGAAGCCGGGCGCCTCGGCGGGTGCGCTCGCATCGACCTTGACAAAGCGGCCTTGCGGCGACTCGCGGCCGCCCGCGCGCATCATCCGCCCCACGTCGTTGCCGCGCGCGGGGCCGTCGCGATAGGCGAACGTGGCCGCCGGTCGCGCGGCGGCCAGCGCCGTTTCCGGCAAACGCCATGCGCGGGTCAAGGCGGCGAGCCTGCCGTCGGCGGCCATCTTCTCCAGCGCGGCGTCGATACGCGGGCGCAACGCGGCGCCGTTCGTGCCGAACGCGAAGGTCAGATGCCAGTCCGCATACGGCGAGTGCGTGCCGGCGATCTGGAAATGCCGCTCGGGATGCGCGATCGAATAAGCGACGACCGCCGGATACCAGACGATCGCGCGCCGCGCATGGCCGCGTGCCACGGCATCGACGGTCAGTTCCGCCGTGTTCTCCAGGTCGAGTTCGATACCGGGTTGCTGCACGGCGATCAGTTGCGCGGGACTCGCGTAAGTCGCCGCGACCACTTCGGCGTCGCCGGCCTGCGCCGACGAGCCGCGCGACGTGACGCTCACATACCCGGACTGTAGATAACCGCGCGAGAACGTGAGCTTGCTGGCGGCGCCGTCCGCGACCTCGGAGCGCGGGAAGCCCGCGATCACGTCGCATTTGCGCGCCAACGCCTTGTCGAGTTCCTTTAGCGACACGCCGTCGTCGTCGCTGCTGGCGAAGCCGCCCGGCGCGAGCGACAGTGCGATGCCGGCGGTGCGGAACGCTTCGCGCGCCACCGCCTCGTCGAGCGCCGTGGAGGGACTGCCGGGGAACGTGCAGACGCGCACGCTGGCCGTCCCGGCAAGAGCGGAGTGAGGCGCGAGCGCGCCGGTCGCCAGCAACGCGCTGGCGAGAGCAAACGAATGGAGTGAAGTCTTCATGATCCTGCTTTCCGGAAAAGGCCCGGCCGCCACGACCGCAGGGCGCACGCAAGCTGCGTGGCGCAAACCGGCGCGGCGGCCATGTGGAGTTCAACCCTTGTTGAGCGCGAACACGTACAGCGTGCCGCCGCGTGGCACCTTGTCCGCCGCCTTGGACATCGGGCCGCCCCAGATCGGATTGGCGCCGCCGTAGCCGGCGAGGATCGCGACGTACTCGCGGCCGTCGACCTCGAACACCGACGGTTGCGCGATGATCCCGCTCGCGAGTTTCGGGCTTTTCCACAGCACCTTGCCCGTCGTCACGTCGAACGCATACAGGTAGCCGTCGAGCGAGCCGCTAAATGCCAGGCCGCCCGCGGTGGTCGCCACGCCGCCGTTCCACGGCAGCTTGCTCCAGTGGCTCCAGAGCTTCTTGCCGGTATCGACGTCGATGGCCTGCAACTCGCCGTAACCCTTGCTGCCGGGCTCAGGCTTGATCTCGAAGCCCTCGCCGAGATATGGCAGCCCCTCCATGTAATTGACCGACTTGCCGGACAGCGACATGCACGCATGCAGCGCGGGCACGATCGCGATGTGCTTTTGCGGATCGTATGACACCGACCACCAGTTCTTGCCGCCAAGGAAACTCGGGCAGGTTTCGATCGTCGTGCCGGCCTTCGGATACTTCGACTTGTCCTGGATCGGCGCGCCGTCCTCCGTATAGCCCGTCACCGAGGTCGCCTTGACGAAGGGCTTCGCGTAGATCAGCTTGCCGGTGCCGCGATCGATCGCATGGAAATAGCCGTTGCGGTCGGCGTGGATGATCGCGTCGTAATCCTTGTCCTGATACTTGATATTGGCGAGCACCGGTGTGTTGACGCCGTCGTAGTCCCACGTATCGTTTTTCGTGTACTGGTAGTGCCATTTGAGATCGCCGTTTTTCGGATCGAGCGCGAGCAGCGAGTCGGAGTACAGGTTGTCGCCCGGACGCAGATCGGCGAGCCACGGCCCAGGATTGCCGACGCCCCAGTACAGCGTTTTCGACGCGGCGTCGTAAGTGCCCGTCAGCCAGGCCGGCGCGCCGCCATGCTCCTGCATGCCCTTCGGCCATGTGTCGGCGTGCTTCTCGCCGGCTGCGGGGACGGTAAAGCGCTTCCACAGCACCTTGCCGTCGGCGGGATCGAGCGCGGCGATGAAGCCGCGCGCGCCGTATTCGCCGCCTGCGCTGCCGACCACCAGCGCGCCGTCGAGCGCGAGCGGCGCGAGGGAGAACGCGTAGCCGAGGCCCGGCTCGAACATCGACTTGCGCCAGGCGAGCGCGCCGGTTTGCGCGTCGAGCGAGACGACCTCGCCGTTGAGCATCGCGACATAAACGTTCTTGCCGTACAGCGCCACGCCGCGGTTGATCACGTCGCAGCATGCGGTCTTGAACGACTCGGCGCCGAGCTTGGGCTCGAATTTCCAGAGCTGCTTGCCGGTCGCGGCATCGAATGCGTACACGTTGTCTTTCGGCGTGGTCACGAAGAGATAGCCGCCATTGACGATCGGCGTCGCCTCGAAACCTTGCTGCAGATCGGCCGGAAACTTGTAGCTCCAGACCTGCTTGAGTCCCTTCACGTTGGACGTGTCGATCTGCTTGAGCGGCGAATGCGCCTGGCCGTTGTAGGTGCGGTAATACGTGAGCCAGCCGGGGTCGCTCTGCGCCGCCGTCAACCGCTCGTACGTGACCGGCGGATAGTCGGCCGCTCCCGCCGCTGATCCCGCTGCCGAGGCGAGCATCAGACCGATCGCCGTGGCGATGCTCATCGCGAGCGCCGTGGGCCGCGTCGCCGAAATTGGACGTGCTTTCATCCTTGTCTCCTGTGTGGACCGGCGTTCGCGCTTTCGAGCGTGACGCCGGTCCCATGCAGATTGCTGTGGAATTATTCGACGCGAGGCCATGCGGGCGGCGTCATCGTCTAGTGAACGCAGACTGGCTGCTGACCGTTCAAGGCAAGTCGCATGCCATTGGGACGCGGCGTCTCGGGAAGCCTTGACGGCGCGTGAAAAGGAACAGGGGTGCTCGTGTGACAGCTTGCCGCGGCGTGCCTCGCGGTGTTGCACGCTGGCGCAAGCAAAAGGGGAATGTGTTGCTAAAGAGGACAGTTATCGGCCGCGAATCGGCCGCGAGAAGAAGACAGCGCGGGATCAGCGTCGGCGGGCCGGGAATCGGGTGTCGGTTGGAAGGAGAAGCCGCGGTTGACGCGGTTGAGCGGCGGTCCGCCGCAGCGTTAAAACCCTGCGACGGACCCCACCGCCTCGCGGCTAAGACTACGCCACGAGGCGGCCGCGGCGCACTAGCGCCGCCGGCTTCAATCGACGCTCACGTCGATGCGCCGCGGACGCGCTTCTTCCCTGCGCGGAATCGTCAGCTTGAGCACGCCGTCCTTCAGGCTGGCGTCGATCTGCGCGGTGTCGAAGTCGGCGCTCAGCGTGAACGCGCGCGCGAAACGCGGCTGCTGCAACTCGGTGTGATGCACGCGCAATTCGGCGGGCATGGGCACGGTGGCTTCGGCCTCGATGAAAAGGTTCGGCCCTTCCACGCGCAGGTCGAGCTTTTCTCGCGTGACGCCCGGCAAGTCGGCCCACAGCGTGATGCCGTGCTTGTCCTCCACCACGTCCACCGCGGGCACGACGGCCGGCGTCTTCGACGAGCGCTCGCCCGTGCGTTGAGCGACTGCGCTCGTGTCGCGCTCGGTCACTTGAGTTTTGTCGTTCATGGCAAGCTCCTTGATGAAAATCGCAATGCTCACTGAATCGCAATCGAGCGGGGTTTCGACGATTCGCGCTTACCCACGGTGACGATCAGGCAACCGTTCACGTAGCGCGCCCGCACGTTGTCGGGATCGGCGTCGCGCGGCAACTCGACGGCGCGCCGGAAACTGCCCGTGAAACGCTCGCGCGCGTAGCTGCGGCTCTCGCCTTCCGCGTCCGGCGCCGCTTCACGTTCACCGTTGATCGTGAGCAGGCCCTTGTCGACCGTCACTTCGAGTTTCGCGGGATCGATGCCCGGCGCGAAGGCGACGATCTCCACCGAATCGTCCGTGCTGCCCAGGTTGATCGGCGGGAACGCGCCGAAGCGGCCCGCGCGAATGCTGACGGGCGCGCCGGTCAGCAGGTTGGTCATCTGGCGTTGCAGACGCTCGAAATCGTCGAACAGGGGAAGTCCAAAAAAGAAGTCACTCATGGCTTGGGTCCTCCGTAAGCTCCTTAATTAAGGCAAGGCGACGAACGGGCAAACGCGCTCCGGGTTCATCCGCCTTACCGCCGACAAATAAGTTGAAACGCGAGTTGAAACACGAGTCGAAACACGAGTTAAACCCGCAGCGCGATGCACGCAACGCAGGACGCGAACGCGAGACGCGACTGCACGATGATGACCGGAAAATAGGTCGAGGCCAGGCGGTTTCAAGAGCTCGCCCGGCGAAATTTTTTGAGCGAAAGCGGCCCTCGCCGCCCTTGAAAATCGTTGGCCCATCCCTACACTCTCCCCCGATTCCCTTGCAACCCGATTCACCCCTGGAGGCATCATGAGTTTTGACGCGGAATGGGTCACTTTCGGCAAACACCGGACTCGCTTGCGCGCGACCCGCGGCTTTCCGACCGCCACGCTGCGCACGCTCGCCGAAGTCGCGAAGCTGGCGATCGAGAACAACATGAGCGCGCGCGCCCGGCTCGTCGAGGTTCTGCTGAGAGACGAGGACGGCAGCTTCGAGATCACGGTCGCCACCACCGTCGAGCAGGATCTGGCGAGCGCCGCGCCGATCGAAGTCGCGCTCTCCACGGTCTTCGGCCTGCCAGCCGAGAAGGTCACGCTGAGCATCGAACGATTGAGCGAGCAGGAGGTGGAACTGCGCTTCGGCGTCTATGAACGCCTGCTCGCGCAGAAGACCGGCACCGTGCCGCCTATTCAGTGATCGCGGTGACCGGCGGTGCCGCTGAGCGGGCGAGCGGCGCCACGCCGCCGGCCGTTCTGGACGCGAGCGCATCGTCGGCCAGCACGGCCAGGCCGATGGCGATCTCGCGAGCCATGCGCGCCGCGATGTCGAGCGCATCGCCTCTCGGCACATGTCCACAGGTTCCTCTCCTTTCGAGAATCGACCGGTGTTCCGGATTCCTTTCCGTGACGAACACGGCCCATAGAAAACCGCCGTCGGAATCGGGCATGGCAGTCGAGGTCACCAGCAGGTTCGCAATGGCTATCGTCTGTACTCGCATGTGAACCTCCTGCCTCGTGGGCCTTTTGACGACAAGGCCGCATTGCCCATGCCCGGTGCGCCAAGCCGCGCGCCGCGCCGCCGCAAAGGCGGGCTTGATCGTTGCTCGCAGCGCAGGCACCCTCAATCTCGAAGGAGAGAATCATGGCCACGCAAGCACAAAAGCCCGATGAACCCAATGAGCCCGCTGAGCCCGCTGAGACCGATGAGCCAGGCCGTGCATCGCCCGATGTGGAGACCGGTCAACCAGGGCGTGCATCCCCCGATGAAGAGGCCGGCGAACCGGGCACGTTCAAGACCGATGTGTCGGAGACCGACGACGAAGGCACGAGTGTGCGCGAAGCCGAAGTTCGGGACGACGATTTGTCGGAAACCGGGTCCCCGGAGTCGGATGAGGAAGCATGAAGAACCCGTAGCCGCCGTGGCCGCGCGGGCGTCATGCGGATGGAGGCGCATGACCGGGCCGGCCGCGCGGCAGCAACGGCAGCAACGGCAGCAACGGCAGCAACGGCAGCAACGGCAGCAACGGTGACACGCGACGCAGTTCCTGCCTGCAAGCTTGTAGTTTCTTCCCCGCGTGCGCCGGCTGATCGACACGCCGGCGACAAGGCCGCGACCACGCAGAGCCCACCGTTTTCGAACGGCGCCAGGCCGCGGTTTCCTCTTCACATACGACGTCTGCTCGCGCGCTCTACGCGACATCATTTCGTCGGCAACGACAGCCCCTCGTTCACCCTGTGCGCTCGCGCACGAAACCCCCGGAATTTTTCACGGCTTCAGCTATATTGATTTGTGGAGGCGGTCAACGAAGTCCGTCTGCCCGCTCGCCGCCAGTTCCCCGACCGTTTGGATAATCGCATGCACGACGATGCCGATGAATTGGCGCGGCGCCCGGCCAGGGCGGCCGACCACGCCAGGGAAAACCTTGCCCTCCTCCGTCTTGCGCGCGCTCAAACCGGCTCGCGCGACGCGCTGCTGCAAGCGATCGCGAACGAAGCGCTGGCATTGTGCAATGCGGGCAGCGCGGGCATCAGCCTGCTGGAAGGGCCGCCCCACAACCGCTCGTTCCGCTGGCTCGCCGTGGCCGGATCGTGCGCGGGCCTGCAAGGCAAAAGCACCGCGTGGAACGAGTGCCCGTGCGGCGTGACGCTCGACGCCGGCCGCCCGCGGCTCTTCGTGCGGCCCGAGGAACAGTTCGGGTGTCTGCGGTTCGCGGGCATCGACGTGCATGAAGGCATCGTCGTTCCGATTCCGTCGGACAGCGGTCAGCTCGGCGCGATCTGGGCGATGTCTCACGACGCGGCCTGCCGCTTCGACGGCGAGCACGCCCGCGTGCTGTCGAGCCTCGCTGTCGTCGCCGGCGCCGCGCTGACGATGGCGAACGTGCGCGACGACGGCGCCGAGAGCGATCGCCGACACAACGAGTTCATCGCCATGCTCGGACACGAACTGAGAAATCCGCTCGCGCCGATCGACGGCGCGATCTCGGCCGCGAAGCGCCTGTGCGCCGCGAACGAAAAAGCCGACGCCGTGTTGACCATCGCGCAACGCCAGATGAAGCATCTGCGCACGCTGGTCGACGATCTGCTGGATGCGGCGCGGCTCAAGCACGGCAAGCTCGCCATCAAGCTGAGCGATACGTCGCTCAACGAGATCACGTTCGACGCGGTCAGCGCGGTCAAGCATCATCTCGAATCGCGCAGGCATACGCTGAAACTGAGCGGCCTCGAAGCGCCGGTTCACGTGCGCGCGGATCATGTGCGGCTGAGCCAGGTATTGGGCAATCTGCTGCTGAACGCCGCCAAGTACACGCCGGCGGGCGGCAAGATCGAACTGTCGGTTCGTACCGAGCATGCCGCCGGTTCCGGCGAGCCGGGGTGCGTCGTCATCGAGGTCAGGGACAACGGCATCGGCATCGATCCGTCGATCCAGCCGTACATGTTCGAGCTATTCGCGCAGTCGACGTGCGGCAGCGCCCGCTCCGAGGGCGGCCTCGGCATCGGGCTCGCGGTGGCGAAACGTCTGGTGGAATTGCACCACGGCAGCATTGCGATTCAAAGCGGAGCGGCCGGCGCGGGCACGCTCGTCACGGTGCGCCTGCCGATCCTGCGCAGCGCGCCGGCCCAGAAACCCGCCATGACGATGCCCCAGGTGCGCCCCACCCGCCTGCTGCTCGCCGACGACAACCGCGACGCGCTGGAAGTGCTCAGCGTCCTGCTCGAACTGGAAGGCCACCACGTGAGCGCGACGGACAATGGACACGATGCGGTGCGCCTGATCGGCGAGACGCATCCCGAAGTCGCGATCATCGACGTGGGCATGCCGGACATGGACGGTTTCGACGTGGCGCGCGCGGTTCGCGCCGACCCGCGCCTCGACGACGTGACGCTCGTCGCGTTGACGGGCTACGCGTCGGAGTCCAACAAATCGCGCGCGCTGGCGGCCGGTTTCGATTACCACCTCACCAAGCCGCTGTCGCTGGAAAAGCTTCAGCACATTCTGGAGAACCGCACCGAGGGGCGGGTTCAGGGAATCGTCTAGCGGCGCGTGTTCATTGCGCGTCATTGCGCGTCATTGCGCGTCATTGCGCGTTCAGTGCGCGTTCAGTGCGCGTTCATTGCGGATAAACCGCCGCGCCCCGGCTGGGGAACGGTAATTGCTGGCGCTCGGGCACACGATCCAGTCCCCCGCGCGATGAAAACCCGCAACGCATGCACCATCGAGCAATGGCGTCCTCTACGGCAGCGGCGGCTTGTCCGCCGGGGTTCGTGGTTCGCCGCGCTCGATTGCGCGCTTGCACGGAAGCCGCGGCTCGTCCGTTCGGGTTCGGGGTTCGCCGCGCTGCTTTGCGCCGTTGCCTGTCTCCCGCCCCACGCCAATGGCGAGCCGGCTCAGAATGCGCTGCGTCCCGCCGGTGTGCAGGCCTTGCACATCTTCAACTTGTGGAATCTCACGCTCGCGGTGTGCTCGCTGGTGTTCGCCGCCGTGCTGATTGCGCTATTGATCGCGATGCTGCGCGCGTCGGCTCGCAAGCGGAAGGCGGGTCTTGAACCCGCGCCGTGGGAGTGGTCCGAAACGCCGCCTGAGCCGAGCCCTGACAGTCGCGCCGAGGCGGGCCATGAAGCGGGCCACGAAGCGGGCTATGAAGCGGGCCACGAGTCGAGCCAGGAAGCACGCACACGCCGCGTGGTGACCGGCGCGAGCATCGCATCCGTCGTGCTGCTGTTCGGCCTGCTGCTCGCCGACGTGATGACCGACCGCGCGCTGTCGCGGCTGCCCGTCGCCGATGCGCTGCATCTGGAGATGACCGGCCATCAATGGTGGTGGGAAGCGCGCTACGGCCGCGACAGCGCCGGCGACGCCTTCGCGGTCGCCAACGAATTGCACGTGCCGGTCGGCCGGCCCGTCGTCATTTCGCTGAAAGCGGACGACGTGATCCACACCTTCTGGGTGCCGAACCTGCACGGCAAGAAAGACATGATCCCCGGCCGCGACGCGACCATCGAATTTCGCGCGGACCGCGCCGGCACCTATCGCGGTCAATGCGCGGAATTCTGCGGCCTCGAACATGCGTTGATGGCGTTCTCGGTGGTGGCCGAGCCGCCCGCGCGGTACGAAGCGTGGGCCGCACATCAGCGCGAGCCCGCGCCCCAAGCCGTGACCGACATGCACAAACGCGGCGAGCAGCTATTCACGACCGGCGCGTGCGCCAATTGCCACACGGTGCGCGGCACGTCGGCCGCGGGCCTGCTCGGCCCGGACCTCACGCACCTGATGAGCCGGCCGATGCTCGCGGCCGGCACCTTCGACAATACGCCCGCCAATCTGGCCGCCTGGATCGCGGCGCCCGGCAGCATGAAACCCGGCACGTCGATGCCCGCGAGCCGGTTCTCGCAACAGGACATGGCCGCCCTCGTCGCGTGGCTCGGAACCCTGCAATGAGCGACCCTCCATCCGCTTCGTCGACGCCCGAAACGCGCCTGTTCGACGGCCCCGGCGCCACGCCCGAGGTGCGCGCCGCGCTCGCGCGCACCTGGAGCGATCGTCCCGGCTGGTTCGGCGCGCTCGCGGCGGTCAATCACAAGACGGTCGCGCGGCGCTTCGTCGTCACCACGTTCGCGTTTTTTCTGCTGGGCGGCCTGCTCGCGCTCACCATGCGGCTGCAACTCGCGCGGCCCGGCAATCGCCTCGTCGGCCCCGAGTTGTACAACCAGCTTTTCACGATCCACGGCACGACGATGATGTTCCTGTTCGCCGTGCCCGTCATGCAGGCCGTCGCCATCTGGCTCGTGCCCTTGATGATCGGCGCGCGCAGCGTCGCCTTTCCGCGCATGAACGCCTACGCCTACTGGGTGTTCCTGTTCGGCGGCCTGACGCTGTACGTCGCGTTCGCGCTCGGCGCGGGCGCGAACACCGGCTGGTTCAGCTACGTGCCGCTCGCCGGTCCCGATTACTCGACCGGCAAGGGCGTCGACATCTGGGCGCAGATGATCACCTTCACCGAACTCTCCGCGCTGCTCGAAGCCGTCGTGCTGATCGCGACCATCTTCAAGCTGCGCGCGCCGGGCATGTCGCTCAACCGCATGCCGCTGTTCGTGTGGGCGACGCTCGTCACGCAGTTCATGGTGCTGTTCGCGATGCCCGCCGTGATGCTCGGCAGCACCGCGCTGATACTCGATCGCCTCGTCGGCACGCACTTCTACAATCCGGCGCGCGGCGGCGACGTGTTGTTGTGGCAGCACCTGTTCTGGTTCTTCGGCCACCCCGAGGTTTATCTGATCTTCATTCCGCCGCTCGGCTTCATCTCGTCGATCATCGCGACCTTCGCGCGGCGTCCGGTATTCGGCTATCCGGCGATGGTGCTCGCGCTCATCGCCACCGCGTTTCTCGCCTTCGGGCTGTGGGTGCATCACATGTTCGCCACCAGCATTCCGGCGCTCGGCAAGAGCTTTTTTACCGCGGCGAGTTTGATGATCGCGATACCGTCGGGCGTGCAGATCTTCTGCTGGCTCGCCACGCTCTGGCGCGGCCGCCTGAATCTGAAAACGCCGCTGTGGTTCGTGCTCGCGTTCTTCTTCATCCTCGTGCTCGGCGGTCTGACGGGCGTGATGCTCGGTTCCGTATCGCTCGATCTGCAGGTGCACGACACATATTTCGTGGTCGCGCATCTGCATTACGTGCTGCTGGGCGGCGCGGTGTTTCCGCTATTCGGCGCGTTCTATTACTGGTTTCCGAAAGCGACCGGCCGGATGCTGGACGAAACGCTCGGGCGCTGGCAGTTCTGGCTGTTCTTCATCGGCTTCAATGTCGCGTTCTTTCCGATGCACGTGCTCGGGCTGCACGGCATGCCGCGCCGTGTGTGGACCTATCCGCACGGCATGGGCTGGGACGGCCTGAATCTGGGCGCGACGCTCGGCGCATCGACCATCGGCGTGAGCGTACTGGTGTTCCTCGTCAACGTGGTGCGCAGCTATCGGCGCGGCGCGCTCGCGGGCGCCGATCCGTGGGGCGCCGGCACGCTCGAATGGAGTACGGCGAGCCCGCCGCCGCCGCATAACTTCGATGCGCTGCCGGTCGTGCACGGACGCGATCCGCTCTGGGAGCCGGGCGCGCAGCCGGCCTATGTGAGCGGTCTCGCGGCCGACGCCCGCGAAGTGCTGTCGACCACCGCGCTCGACGCGCTCCCCGATCTGCGGCCGCTGTTTCCGTCGCCGTCGATCTGGCCGTTCGTGAGCGCGGTCGCCACCACCGTGCTGTTCATCGGCTCGGTGTTTACGCCGTGGGCGGTCGTGTGGGGCTCGGTGCCGGTCGCCGTCGCGCTGATCGGCTGGTTCTGGCCGAATCGCGGCGAAAACCGCCGCGCGCTCGAACTGGAGCAGCGGCCATGACGGAGCTTCGCAAGGTGCCGGCGAGTGCCATGAACGCCATCAACGCCGCGCACGCCAACGACACGAGGCACACCACGCGCGATGCGCCCGACATCTTGACGCTCGACGTGCGCCGCTTGCCGAGCTTCGGCTTCAGTCATCGCAGCCTGATGTGGTGGAGCACGGTCTGCCTGATGCTGATCGAAGGCACGGTCTTCGCGATCGGCGCGATGATGTACTTCTATCTGCGCAGCCTCACTGCGATCTGGCCGCTGAACGCCGCGCCGCCCGCGCTCGTGTGGGGCAGCGTCAACACGGCAGTGCTGCTCGTGAGCATGTGGCCCAACCAGCTCGCCAAGCGCGCCACCGAACGCGAGGATCGCGCGGGCGCGCGGCTGTGGCTTTCCGTCTGTCTCGCGTTCGCGGTGGTGTTTCTGGTGCTGCGCGGTTTCGAGTTCGCCGCGCTGAACGTGAGCTGGAACACCAATGCGTATGGTTCGGTCGTGTGGCTGCTGCTGGGCCTGCATACCACGCATCTGATCACCGACACGGTGGACACCGCCGTGCTCGGTGTGCTGCTGTTCACCGGACCGTTCGAGGGCAAGCGCCTCGTCGACGTCAGCGAAAACGCGTTGTACTGGTATTTCGTGGTGTTGAGCTGGCTGCCCGTGTATGCGGTGATCTACCTGGCGCCGCGGCTGTGATGGAGACCGACCATGCGAACCTGGCTCGCGCTTCTGGGCACGCCCTCGGCGGTGCTGGCGGCGCTCTCGATCGACTACGCGCTGGTGCCGCCCGCCTGCGCGTGGCGCACGATGCTGCCGCTCGGCGGCGTGACCGGCGCGGCGCTGCTCTTTTCGGTCATCGCGACGCTGCTCGCCTGGCGGCGCTGGCGCGAGACGAGCCTGATCGCGCCGGCCTCCGCGGTCGCCTTGCCGGCCCGGCCCGCGATGCTCGCGTGCACGGCGACGCTCGTCGGTCTCGTCTCGACGCTCGCACTCGTTGCGATGTGGATTCCGCAATGGCTGATTTCCGCATGCGTGTGATGGACGTCTTGGCGGGTTGCGGCGCGGGTGGCGTCGGGGTTGCTGTTGCTGTTGCTGTTGCTGTTGGCTTTGCTGTTGCGGTTGGCTTTGCCGTTGCGGTTGGCTCTGCCGTTGCGATTGGCTCTGCCATTGCGGTTGGCTCTGCCGTTGCGGTTGGCTTTGCCGTTGCGGTCGCCTCTGCTGTTGCGGTCGCCTCTGCTGTTGCGGTCGCCTCTGCCGTTGCGGTCGCCTCTGCTGTTGCGGTCGCCTCTGCTGTTGCGGTCGCCTCTGCTGTTGCCTCTGCTGTTGCCGCTGCCGTTGCCAAAGCTGGTGCCACTGCTAAAGCCGCTTCCCCTACTGCTACCGCTACCCTTGCGCTATTCGTAAGTCCCTACGTGCAGGCGCATGACCTGACCACCGCGGACCGAGCCGCACCGTCCTTCATGCCGCACTGGACCTTCGAGCCGTGGGTCGTCGCCTTGCTGCTCGCGAGCCTCGGCTTATACGGCCTCGGCTACCTGCGCTTGCGCACGCGCGGCCGGCGAGGCCGCGTCGTCCGCGCCCGGCAACTGGCGGCGTTCGGCCTGGGCTGGCTCGCCCTCGTGGCGGCCCTCGCGTCGCCGCTCGATGCGCTGAGCGCCGCGCTGTTTTCCGCGCATATGGTGCAGCACGAACTGCTGATGATCGTCGCCGCGCCGCTCCTCGTCCTCGGACGGCCGCTCGCGCTCTGGCTATGGGCGTTGCCGCCTCTCTCGCGGCATGCAATCGGCGCGGCGGTGCGCACGCGAGCGTGGCGCGGCATCTGGCGTGTGCTGTGCCGGCCGGCCGTCGCCTGGCTGCTGCATGCGGCGGCGCTATGGGCGTGGCATATGCCGCGTCTGTTCGAGGCCGCGCTCGCCTCGCCCGGCCTGCATGCGCTGCAGCACGCCAGCTTTGTGCTGAGCGCGCTGCTGTTCTGGTGGACCGTGTTCGGCGAAGCGGCCCGGCGCGATGAAAGCGGCTACGCGATGTTGTCGCTCTTCACGACGATGGTTCATACCGGCGCGCTCGGCGCGTTGCTGACGCTCGCGCCGGGGCTCTGGTATCCGGCCTACGTCGAACCGGCCTCGGCGCTCGGCGTCGATCCACTGCTCGATCAGCAACTGGGCGGTCTCGTGATGTGGGTGCCGGGCGGCCTCGCGTATCTGCTCGCCGCACTGGTGACGGGCGCGCGCTGGCTGATGCGGCGCGCGCCCGCCGCGCTCGTTCCGAATGGCGTGGCCGCGCGCCGGGACGGCGCGTCATGAAACGGCGCGAAGCGTTGCCCCAGCGCGGCGCCGGCGACGGCGGCGCCACGCTCGAAAGCGGCACACCGGCGCGCACGCAGGTCAACCCGGCGAACCGCGCGCGACCACGACAGGTGACGAAGAAGTTGACCAGGAAGTTGACCAAGAAGTCGACCAAGAAGTCGACCAAGAAGTCGACCAACAAGCGGCGCATCGAATTGCTGGCTGTGTGGCACATCGCGTCGGCGTTGACGTTCGGCTCGCTCGCGGCATCGGCATCGAGCCAACCGGCCCATAGCCCCGACGCCACCCTCATCGCGCGCGGCGAATACGTCGCCAGGGCGGCCGATTGCGCCGGCTGCCACACCTCGGTCGGCGGCGCGGCCTACGCCGGCGGGCTCGGACTCGCCTCGCCGTTCGGCACCATCGTCAGCACGAACATCACGCCGGAGCGCCGCTACGGCATCGGCGCCTACAGTTACGCGGATTTCGAGCGCGCATTACGCAAGGGGGTCGCGCCAGGCAACAAGCGGCTCTATCCGGCAATGCCCTACCCGTCGTTCTCGAAACTGACCGACGACGACGTACAAGCGCTCTACGCGTACTTCATGCGCGCGGTGCAGCCGGTCGCGAAGCCCAATCAGCCGACGAAAGTGCCGTTCCCGTTCAACCAGCGCTGGGCGCTCTATTTCTGGCAACTGGCCTTCCTGCCGACGCAGCCGTATCAGCCGAAGCCCGGCCGCGACGTGCAATGGAATCGCGGCGCCTACCTCGTGCAAGGCGCGGGACACTGCGGCACCTGCCACACGCCGCGCGGCCTCGGCTACCAGGAAAAAGGCTATGACGAATCGTCGTCGGACTGGCTGACGGGCGGCGTCAACGATCACTGGTTCGCGCCGAATCTGACCGGCGATCCGGGCGCGGGGCTCGGCCGCATCGGCGCGCAAGACCTGGCCGCGTTTCTCAGGACGGGCCACGGCGCGGGGCTCGCGGCCTTCGGCTCGATGGTCGAGCAGGTCGAGGACAGCACGCAATATCTGACCGACGACGACGCGCTCGCCATCGCCCATTACCTCAAATCCCTGCCGGCGCAAAAACCGGCTGGACGCTACGACCCGCACGCGCGGCCCGATCCGTCCACGCGCAACGGCAACCGCGTCGACCCGCCGCAAACGCTCGGCGCGCGCGTCTATACGTCGTTTTGCGCGCGTTGCCACGGATCGGAGGGGATGGGCGTGACGGAGGTGTTTCCGCGGCTGGCGGGCAACCCCGCCGTGATCGCCGAGGACACCACGTCGCTGATTCGTCTGCTGGTGGAAGGCGGCAATAGTCCGAGCACGCTGCACGGACCGCCGCGCCAGTCGATGCCGGGCTTCGCGCACGATCTCACGAACCCGCAGATGGCCGCCGTGCTCACGTGGATTCGCACGTCCTGGGGCAACGACGCGCAGCCGGTCACGGCCAACGACGTGCGCACATTGCGGGAGAAATTGCATAAATGACACGGGCGCGAACGACGCCGCGAACGGCGTTCGGGAGGGCCGCCGCGCACTCTCATCCCGCGCCGCGCATGCTGATTTCGCGTTGATTGCCGGGCGACTGACCATCGAGCCGTTTCTCGAAGCAGCAGACGTTCGCCCTCGTGACGTAGGGTCCAAACGGCGGGATAGGATGAAAGCCGTGCTTTTCATAGAACTCGATGGCCCGCCGATTGTTCGCGTGCGTGCCCAGCCACAGCGCCGCATAGCCGAGCCGCCCGGCTTCCTGTTCGAGATGCGCGAGTATCGCGCTGCCCGCGCCGTCCGCGCCGGGGCGTGCATAGAGGCGCTTGAGCTCGGCAATGTGTTCCCGCAGCGGCCTGAACGCGCCGCAGCCGAGCGGCGTGCCGAACGCGCTTCTCGCCACGACGAAACGCGCGGTGTCCACGGCGACGTCGCGCACCGAAAAGCGGCTCTGCCCGCCGTCGCCGGTGAGCACGGCCAACGTGGCGCTCAGTTCGTCGAGCAGGATGCGTGCGTCGGTCGAGGACGGGTCCTCGCGGCTGACAACGATTGTCGGGAACAGCATCGACCTCGCCTCCTTTACGTTGCGTACTTAGGAAGATCAGCAAGCGCTGTACCGATCTTCGCATTGCGGCAATTGGGAGGATTACGCGGTATAGGGGCCGGAAAACGGCGCGCCGGCAGAGCGATCCGAAGCGCACCGCAACGGTAGCGCCGCGCCGCCGCAAACGCGCCTTTAGCAATCGCCAGGCACGGTGACGGTGGCGCGCAAGCGCGGGTATCGCGCTTGCTACGCGAGGAAGGAGCGCTTCATCGAGCGCCGTGGAGGACCGGAGAACAATGAACATTCCCCGCAGTGTGGTTGGCTTTCTGGCGTCGCGCGGCCTCGTGATCGCCACCGCGGAATCCTGCACGGCCGGCCTGATCGCCTCGCTGCTCGCCGACGTGCCCGGCAGCGGCGCGTGTCTCGACGTCGGCCTGGTGGTGTATTCGCCTTCGGGCAAATGCGGCTTTCTGAACGTGGAAGCGCGCACGATCGAACGCTTCGGCCTGACGAGCGAGGAAGTCGCGCGGGAAATGGCGGCGGGCCTGCTTGCGCAGCAAGCGTGCCACGCGCACATCGTCGTCGCCAACACGGGGCTCGCCGGGCCGCCGCCGGACGGCTCGGATCTCGCGCCCGGCACGCAATGCTTCGCGTGGCGCTACAAGCAGCGCGAGCGCGAGTATGCGTTCAGCGAAACGCGCGTATTCGACGGCGACCGCATCACGATCCGCCAATGCGCCGCGCTTTACGCCCTCTCGCGGGTCGAGCATTATTTCAACCAGTTGCCGAACGTCAGGCACGGGCGATCGCTTGCGGCGCTTTGAATGCGACAGGCCGAACGCGCGCCGATGCGCGGCGCGCTGCATCCGATGAGCCCGCATCGACCCGTCATCCGGCGCTTGTTCACCGCACGCACAGCACGCACCGCACCTTGCGCGTGCCTGTTTTCCGCCCGCAGTCCTTGAAGGTCTTCCAGAACATGAGCCGATCGTTCTTCAATCTCTACACTCACGATTTCGCCCGCGTCGCGGTGGCGGTGCCGGTGTGCCGCGTCGCCGATCCGCATTTCAACGCCGCGCAAACGCTCGAACTGGCCCGCGAGGCCGCGCAACACGGCGCGCTGCTGGTGGCGTTTCCCGAGCTCGGCGTATCCGCCTACACCTGCGACGACCTGTTCCATCAACGCGCGCTGCTCGATGCCTGCGAAGACGCGATCGGTGAAATCATCGCGGCTTCCGCGAAAATCGCCAGCGTGCTCGTGATCGGCGCGCCGCTCAAGGTCGAGCACAAGCTGTTCAACTGCGCGCTGGTGATTGCGGGCGGCAAGCTTTGCGGCGTGGTGCCCAAGAGCTATCTGCCGAATTACGGCGAGTTCTACGAGGCGCGCCAGTTCAGCGCCGCCGAGAACGCGTCGTGCACGCGAATCGCGTTGTGCGGACAGGAAGCGCCGTTCGGCGCGTCGCTGCTGTTCGACGTGCCCGCCGCGCCGCTGTTGCGCTTTCATGTCGAGATATGCGAGGACGTCTGGGTGCCGGTGCCGCCCTCGTCGTTCGCTGCGCTGGCCGGCGCGACCGTGCTCGTGAACCTCTCGGCGTCGAACATCGTGATCGGCAAGTCGGGGTATCGCCATCAGCTCGTCGGCCAGCAATCGGCGCGCTGCCTCGCGGCGTATCTCTACTCGTCCGCGGGACGTGGCGAATCGAGCACCGATCTCGCGTGGGACGGCCAGGCGCTGATCTACGAGAACGGCGAATTGCTCGCTGAATCCGAACGTTTTCTGGACACGTCTCACGTGATCTACGGCGACGTCGATCTCGAACGGCTCTCGCGCGAACGCATGCGGCAAACCACCTTCGGACAGTCCACGCGCCGTCATGCGGAGGAAGTCGGCAAGTTCGAGGTGGTCACGGTTCCCGTATCGCTGCCCGACGCGGAACGCTTGCCGCTCGCGCGCGCCGTCAACCGTTTTCCCTACGTGCCGGCCGACGCCGCGAATCGCGACGAACGTTGCGCGGAGGTCTACAACATCCAGGTGCAGGCGCTGATTCAACGGCTGGGCGCCGCGAAAATTTCGAAGGTGGTGATCGGCGTGTCGGGCGGTCTCGACTCGACGCAGGCGCTGCTCGTCTGCGCGAAGGCGATGGATCGGCTGAAGCTGCCGCGCTCGAACATTCTCGCCTACACGATGCCCGGCTTCGCGACCAGCAGCCGCACCTTGCAGCAGGCGAAGGACCTGATGCAGGCCGTGGGATGCGCGATGGAGGAAATCGATATCCGCCCGAGTTGCCTGCAAATGCTCAAGGACCTGGGGCACCCGTTCGCATCCGGCAAGGAACAGTACGACGTGACCTTCGAGAACGTTCAGGCCGGCGAGCGAACCAGCCATCTGTTCCGGCTCGCCAACTTCCACCAGGCCATCGTGATCGGCACGGGCGATCTGAGCGAACTCGCGCTCGGCTGGTGCACGTATGGCGTGGGCGATCACATGTCGCATTACAGCGTCAACGCGAGCGTGCCGAAAACCCTGATCGCGCATCTGGTGCGCTGGGTGGCCGAGTCGGAGCAGATCGGCGCGGCGGGTTCGCGTGTGCTCGAACAGATCCTCGGCACGGAGATCAGCCCCGAGCTCGTGCCCGGCAAGGTCGAGAAAGTGCTCGACCAGAAAACCGAAAGCGTGATCGGCCCGTATGAATTGCAGGACTTCAATCTGTATCACATCCTGCGTTTCGGCTTCGCGCCGTCGAAGGTCGCGTTTCTCGCGCTCACCGCATGGGGCGAGCGCGAACACGGCGTGTGGCCCGCCGGGCGGAACGTGGTGCGCAACGAGTATGGCCTGGCCGACATCAAACGCAATCTCGCCATTTTCGCGGAGCGGTTTTTCCGCACCAGCCAGTTCAAGCGCTCGTGCATTCCCAACGCGCCGAAGGTCGGCAGCGGCGGCTCGCTGTCGCCACGCGGCGACTGGCGCGCGCCGAGCGACGGCGAGGCGACGGTATGGCTGGAAGATCTCGGGCGTATTCCGGACTGAGCGTTTGAATGGTGTGTTCGGGGCGGGGTATGCCAGGTGTTCGCGCGGTCCCTTCGCTCGCTGTCCATCACTTCGCTCGCGGCGTCTCCAGAGGCTCGTCCGGGTTCGAGCGTCCCGCGCGGACCTGCCGTACCGTCTCAGCCAGCGCCCGCGCGACGTTCGCGACTTCGCGCTGCACGTCGCCGTCCCGATCGAGCGCGGCGTGGCTCGTCGCATAAGGCTCGTAATAGCCGATGAAGCGATCCAGACGCGACTTCGCGCCCGCTTCGACGAATCCCATCCAGTCGAGCCAGTCGGTCAGCGCGTGCCGCGAGTCCTCGATACCCGCCACGTCGCCATGCACGACGACGCCATACGCGCGGCCCGCCAGATGTTTCGGATAGCCCCAGCCGTCGAGTTCGAGGCGCTTGGCTTCGTCGACGCGCTTGCCGTGCGTGGAGGTCGGGTCCGGGTTGCCGCCGTCCGCGCAGACGAGCCGGTCCATCATCAGCTTCAGCGGACTGCTGACCTGATACCAGTAGACGGGCGTGACGAACAACACGCCGTGGCAGGCGGCGAAGCGTTCGTAGATGTCGTTCATCCAGTCGTTGACCTGGCCCAGCGAATGGTTCGGATAGCAGCTACACGGCCAGTGACACAGCGGCATCGCGGTCGACACGCAGCCCTTGCACGGATGAATGTGCAGATCGCGATCCGAGGCGAGGCGCGAAAGGTCCAGCAGATCGACGTCGAATGACTGCTGCTCCAGCGTGGCCTGCGCGAGTTTCGCGAGCCGGAAGCTTTTCGACATTTCGCCGGGACACGTATAGTCGTTTCGCGACGATGCGTTGACCACCAGCACCCGCGCGCGCGATGCCGGATCGCGTTGACGCGCTTGCGCCGCCTTGATGCGCTCGCTGGCCGCGCGCCATTCGACCGAAAGATCGTAGCCGGGGTCCGCGAAACCGGGGCCGGCCTTGTCGGTGACCGGCGACTTACGCGCTTGCGAATAAGCGTCCCACGCAATGTTTTCGAGCCGCGCCAAGGCTTCGTCTTCGCCGCGAAACGCGGGGTCGTAAAAGCGCGCCATGAAGCGCGCGCGAAACGCGTCGCGCGACATTTTTTCAGTGACCTGTCCTTTTCTGACGTCGATTTTCATGTCGACCTTTTGTGCGGCAGGCTCGTTGGCGGGCGATGGCGGGGCTTGGGTTGGGTCCATGAGTTGGCTGTCTGTCGTCACGAGGGCGTGTTAATCGTGTACCGCGAATCGTGCACCGCGCAGCATCGAGTCGCGCACAGTCACGGCACAGCGAACCGTGCAGCAAAAAACATTCCGCTGCTGCACCGGACCAACGCGGCGGTCCGCTTCGGACGTCACGGCGGTGCGCCCGGCCAATCGCCGCGAGCAGGTACAGCGCATGCGGGATTCGAGCCGCGCAGGCGAACTTCGGACCCCGGATTCTCCTGCCCATTGCTTGCCGCACGCCATCCGTCCTTGGTCACGCCGCATTGGCGTCGCCCGCCGATGCGCGCGATACCGGCGTCAATCATGGAGAAACGCCATGCCCACCGATACGTCCAGAATGTCCCCGAGCATCACCGCGATGATCCGCCTCGATCACATGCACGCGCTTGCCGCGTTCCATCGTTATCACGCGACGAGTCCCTGGTGGCGCAAGCAGGCGATCGTCAATTCAACTTGTGCGGCGCTGGAGATTCACGCGCAACTGGAGGAAGAAATTTTCTATCCGGCCCTGGCGGCCGTGATGGGCGACGACGAAACGCTCGCCAAAAGCGCCCCGGAACACAACGAAATGCGCGCGACGATCAACCGGCTGCGCGCGATGGGCCCGGAAAACGCGGCCTACGACGCGCTCTTCATGCAACTGATGCGCGAGGTCATTCACCACGCCGCGGACGAAGAAACGGTCCTTTTACCGGCCGCGGAGCGCGCCTTGCAGACGCAGCTTCATTCGCTCGGCGCCAGCATGACGCGGCGCAGGCTGCAACTGCTGGGGCAGCGTCCCGCGGAAATCGCGCTCAATACGATGGGCACGTTCCCGGTGGCGAGCTTTCTGATCGGCGCGATGCTGGTGCTCGGCGTCACGCATTGCCTGCCGAAAGCGCGCGAACCGCGGCGGGCCCGCGAGCATTGAGCGGCATTAAGCGGCGGCACGCGACATGGAAGACACCGAGCGGCGGCACGCTCACGCCGTTTCGCGCTGCCGCCCTGTCTCGACGATCCGCACCGGAATGGATTTCGCGCCCGGCACCTTGCTTTCCTTCGCGCAGTGCCAAAGCGGCAGCAGCGGATTGCATTCCGGGTAGTACCCGGCGATGCAGCCCGGCGGAATCTCATACGTCTTCACGGAAAAGCCGGTCACGCGCCGGTCGACGCCGTCGTCCGCGATGGTCTGCAACGTCACGATGTCGCCTTCCGCGAGGCCGTGCGCGGCCATGTCGGAGGCGTTCATCAGCAGCGTCATGCGGTTGCCCTTCACGCCCCTGAAGCGGTCGTCGTGATGATAGATCGTCGTATTGAACTGGCTGTCGGAGCGCAAGGTCATGAGCCGCAGCGCGCCGGGTTCGCGCTCGGGCATGTCGGGGTCCTCGCCCAAGGTTTCGGGCACCATGAATTCCGCCTTGCCGCTTTCGGTCTGCCATTTGCGCTCGCGCGCGGGCAAGGGCCGCAAGAAACCGCCCGGCGTCCACATGCGCGCGTTGAAGTCGTGAAAAATCTCGGGATAAGTCTTGGCAATTTCTTCCCGCACGATCGAGTAATCGTCTTTCCACGCGTCCCAATCGACGCTCGAACGCTCTCCCAAGGTCGCCTTCGCCATGCCCGCCACGATGAACGGCTCCGAGCGCACTTCCTCGCCGGCCGGCTCGACCATGCCGCGCGAGCCATGCATGCAGCCGGTGCTGTCCTCCATCGAAACGGCTTGCTCGCCGCTCGCCTGCCGGTCGATTTCGATCCGGCTCAGGCACGGCAGAATGTAGGCGATCTCGCCGTGCACCAGTTGGCTGCGGTTGAGCTTGGTGGCCACGGTCACGGTCAGCCGCAGCTTGCGCCACGCGGGCTCGATCCGCGCGCGGTCGGGCACCGAACGCACCAGATTGCCGCCGAGGTTGAACACCGCGCTCACCTTGCCCGCGATCATCGCCTCGAAAGCCTCCACGGTATTCATGCCCGTTTCGCGCGGCGGCTCGAACGAAAACTGGCTCGCCAGTTTGTCGAGCGGCGCCAGTTCCGGCTTCTCCGTCACGCCCACCGTCCGCTGGCCCTGCACGTTCGAATGACCGCGAACCGGCGAGGGGCCCGCGCCCGGCTTGCCGATGTTGCCGCGCAGAAAGAGCAGATTGCACAGCATGCGCACGTTCTGCACGCCGAGCCGGTGCTGGGTCAGGCCCATGCCATAGTGAATCATCACGGCGTTGGCCTTCATGTATTCGCCCGCGGCGGCTTCGAGCGCGTCGCGCGGCAAACCGCTGACGGTCTCGATGTCGTTCCATGCCGCGTCGCGCGCGTAACGGGCGAATGCCTCGTAGCCCTGCGTATGTTCCTCGATGAACGGCACGTCGATGATCCGCTCGCGGCCGTGCTCGCGCGCGAGGTCGTCGGCGGCGATCACCGCCTTGCAGATGCCGAGAATCGCAGCCGAGTCGCCGCCGTTCTTCACCTGGTGATATTGCGTGCTGATGAGCGTGTCGTTCGGCGTGAGCATCTGGCGCGGCGACTGCGGATTGGCAAAGCGGATCAAACCCGGCTCGCGCAGCGGATTGAAGGTGATGATCGGCACGCCCCGCTTGCGCGCGTCCTGTAACTGGTGAAGCATGCGCGGGCTGTTGGTGCCGACGTTCTGGCCGAAAAAGAACATCAGATCGGTCTTCTCGAAGTCGTCGAGGGTGATGGTGCCGACGCCCGCGCCGATCGCCTTTTTCAAGCCGACGCTCGTGCTCTCGTGACACATATTGGAGCTATCCGGCAGATTGTTCGTGCCGTACATGCGCGCGAAAAGCTGGTACATGTATGAGGTTTCGAGCGAGGCGCGCCCCGACGTATAGAACACGACGCTCTCGGGCCGCATGCTGTTGAGCTCGCGGCCGATTTCGTCGAATGCGTCCTGCCAGCTCACCTTGACGTAGCGGTCGCTGGCCGGGTCGTAACGCAGCGGCGCGGTGAGCCGGCCGGCCGCCTCCAGATCGTGGTCGTGCCAGGTGGAAAGCTGGGCGACCGTGTGCAATTCGAAAAAGTCCGGCGTGACCCGTTTCGATGTCGTGTCCCACGCGGTCGCCTTCGCGCCGCTTTCGCAGAACTCGAACAGGTGCGGCTCGGCGGGCTTCGCCCATGAACAACTGACGCACATGAAGCCGTCGGGCTTGTTCTGTTTCGCGAGCACGCGGCCGTCTTTCAACGCGACATGCTCCTGCGTGAGAATCCTCGTCACCGCTTTGAGCGAACCCCATCCGCCGGAGGCGTAGGGATAGGCTTCGGTATTGCGCTTGGTGGTCATCGCTCGCTCCGGTCAACACGCTATCGGCAACACAGCGCAGCAACCGCGATGCCCGCGTCGCGATGTGCGCGCCAGGGATCGCCCCGTTTCCGATGGCACAGCCGATGCTGCTGCAGCGATAACGAGGGTAAAGGCAGCGATAACGCGCACGCCTTGCGTCCCTCCGACCTATCGGCCATGACGGCCGTGACCCACCACCGTGGAAAGCAACCCTCGCACAGCTCGAAAGCAACGATGAAAATCGCCCAGGTCGCCCCGCTCTATGAAAGCGTCCCGCCGCTCGCCTATGGCGCGACGGAGCGCGTCGTTTCGTATCTCACCGAGGAACTCGTGCGGCGCGGCCATGACGTCACGCTTTTCGCGAGCGCCGATTCGACTACGCGCGCGCGGCTCGTGCCCGTCTGCGAACGCGGACTCTGGCGCGACGCCGGCGTGTGGGACACCCTCACGCATCACGTGAGGCAACTGGCGCGCGTCGCGCATCTCGCGCACGAGTTCGACGTCGTGCACTTTCACGGCGATCCGCTGCACTTTCCGCTGGCCGACTCGTTGCCCGTCGCGTCGCTCACGACGCTGCATGGGCAGTTGCTTCCGGTCGACCACGGTCCGTTGTTTCGTGAATTCGCCGCGGCGCCGCTGGTCTCCATCTCGAACGATCAGCGCGGGCCGGTGCCGCGGGCGAACTGGCGCGGCACCGTCTATCACGGCCTGCCGCTCGACGAGTTCGAATTGCAGCCCGAGCCGGGATCGTATCTGCTGTTTCTCGGCCGCATGATGCCCGGCAAGCGGCCGGATCTCGCGGTGGAAATCGCGCGGCGCGCGGGTTGGCCGCTCAGGATGGCCGCCAAGGTTCATCCCGGCGAGCGCGACTATTTCAGTCAGCAAATCGAACCGCTGCTGAAGCAATCGGCGCATTTCACCGACTATCTCGGCGAGGTCGGCGGCGGCCTTCGCCGGGCGTTGATCGCGAACGCGCGCGCGTTGCTGTTCCCGGTGGAATGGCCCGAGCCGTTCGGCATGGTGATGATCGAGGCGATGGCGTGCGGCACGCCGGTCATCGCGTTTCGCCGCGGCGCGGTGCCCGAAGTGCTGGAGCACGGCGTCAACGGGTTCATCGTCGACGGCGTGGACGAAGCCGTCGACGCGGTGGCGAACATCGCGCGGATCGATCGCGTTGCGTGCCGCCGATCGTTCGAGGCGCGCTTTACGGCCGAACGCATGGCCGCGGATTATCTGAGCATCTACGAAGGCTTGCTCGAAGACCGGCGCGCGGCGGCGCAGCCTCCGGTCGCGCACTATTCGATGTACGGGCGCTGAGTGGTTGCGGCGCTTGCGGCGCTGGCAACGCTTACCACTGTAACCGCCGCACCGATGCTTCCCTCGCGGCCCGGCCGCTGCCGGCGTTCGAACATCGCATTCGCGCAACTGCGCCGTCGCTCCGGCAGGCGCGGCATGACGGAAGTCGCCTGGGTGCGCGCGCCGCTTCGCAGCGAGCGCACCAGGACGACGCGCTACGGCAACCTGTACGCGATCACGTAATCGCCCTGCTTCGTGCCGAGCGATCCGTGCCCGCCCGCCGTGACCAGCACGTACTGCTTGCCGTCGCCGCCGGCGTAGGTCATCGGCGTGGCCTGGCCGCCCGCGGGAAGGCGCGCTTGCCACAATTTATCGCCGGTACGCACGTCGTAGGCGCGCACATAGTAGTCGAGCGTGCCGGACAGGAACGCGACGCCGCCCGCCGTGGTCACCATGCCGCCGAGACTCGGCACGCCGAGCGGCATCGGAATCGGCAACGGCGCGCTGTCGCGAATCGTGCCGTTCTTGTGCTGCCACACGATCTGGTTGCTGCGCAGATCGACGCCCGCCACATAACCCCACGGCGGCGCCTGGCAAGGAATGCCGAGCGGCGAAAGAAACGCGTTCAACTCGAAGCCGAACGGCGTGCCCCGCGCCATCTTGATGCCGCTCGTCTCGCTGCCTTTCTTCTCGCCGTTGTCCACGGGAATCTGCGCGCGCGGAATGAGCTTCGACGTGAAGGCCATGTAGCTCGGATTGGCGATCAGGATTTGCCGCACCGGATCGACCGCGACGCCGCCCCAGTCGAACACGCCGAAGTTGCCGGGAAACACCAGCGAGCCCTGTTCCGACGGCGGCGTGAACGCCCCGTCGTAGCGCAGCGAACGAAACTTCACGCGGCACCACAGTTGATCGAAGGGCGTGGTGCCCCACATGTCGCGCTCGCGCACCTTGGGCGGATTGAAATTGAGCGCGGAAACTGGCTGCGTGGGCGACGTGTGATCGCCGGTTGCCGCGCCCTGGGGAACCGGGGTTTCCGTGATCGGCACGATCGGCTTGCCGGTTTCGCGATTGAGTACGTACAGACTGCCTTGCTTGGTCGACGCGATCAGCGCCGGCTGCACGCCGCTCGCGGTTTGCAGATCGATCAGGCTCGGCTGGCCGCCTACGTCCATGTCCCAAAGATCGTGATGGGTGAACTGGTAATTCCAGCGCATCTTGCCGGTCGCCAGATCGAGCGCGACGACGCCCGCCGCGACTTTCTCGGAAGCCGGCGTGCGCAGGCCGCCCCACTGGTCCGGCGTCTGGTTGCCGAGCGGCAGATACACCATGCCGAGTTTTTCGTCGACGCTGAACACCGACCACATGTTCGGCGAGTTGCGCACGTAGGTCTGGTTCGGCGCGAGCGGTTCGGTGGCGTCGGGCTTGCCGGCGTCCCAGTTCCACACGAGGTGGCCGTCGTGCACGTCGAACGCGCGCGTGACGCCGGACGGCTCGTTGGTCGATTCGTTATCCGTCACGTGGCCGCTGATGATGACCAGGTCGCGCGTGACCGCCGGCGGCGACGTCGAATAGTAGCCGCCCGGCGTGAACGGTCCGATGCTGGTGCGCAGATCGATCTGACCGTTGCTGCCGAAGTGCGCGCAGGGCCGGCCGGTGTCGGCGTCGAGCGCGATGAGGCGCGCGTCGGCGGTGGGCAGGAAAATCCGCCGCGGGCATTCGGCGGCGAGGCTCGGCGCGGGCGCGGCGGCGGGTTCCGATGAAGCAGCCGGCGCGGCGGATTCCGAGGCGGGCCTGGTCGCGAACGTGGCGGAAGCCTTGGGACCGGGCGCGGCGGCAAGCGCGGAAGACGCCTCGCCGCCGGAAGCGGCGGCAGGCGTGGCCGAAGCCGCCGCCGAAGTCTCGGCGCCCGACGCAGCCGCAGCCGTTGAAGGCGCCGAAGCTTCGGAACCGGCAGCCGCTGAAGGCGCCGAAGAAGCCGAACCTTCAGACGCCGAAACCGCCTCCGACGCACCGCCCTGTGCCCCCGCGACAGCAGCCTCGGAAGCTCCCACGTCCGCCTTCGCCGGATAAAGACTGTCATCGTGGTAGGACACGCCGCGGCAGGTCATGTGCTCCCAATGCTTGAAACCCGCCGGACTCTGAATATGCGGATCGAAGCGCCAGATTTCCTTGCCCGCGACCGGATCGAGCGCGATGACGATGCCATGCGGCGTGCACAGAAAGAGCTTGTCGCCGACCTTGATCGGCGTGTTCTCGGCCGTGGTCTCGGTGGGGTCGTCCGGGCCGGGCTTGTCGCCGGTCTGGAATTGCCAGGCCACCTTCAATTGACCCGCGTTGGCCGGCGTGATCTGCGCGAGCGGCGAATAGCGCTGACCGAGCGGTGAGCCGCCGTAATCGGTCCAGTCGCCGGCCTGCCGGTTCGCGTCGCCGGCCAGCGGCGCGGCGGGCGGAGCCGAGCCGACCTCGATCGAACCGGCATGGTCGTATGGGTGATTGAACGCCGTGCCGATACCCAGCAACACCGTCAGCACGACGGCGGCCGCGAGCGGCAACGCGCCTTGACGATGCGCGCCCGGCGGCCCGAACACCAGCCTGCGGGTCACGGGCGGCAACAGCAGCCATAGGCCCAGCACGAGCCACACCCACAGACGCGGCAGCAACTGCCAGAAGTCGAAGCGCGCTTCCGTCACCGCCCACACGGTCGAGCCGAACAGCACCAGCGCGAACAGCAGCAGCGCCGAACGCCGCCGGATCGCCACCAGCAGCCCCGTCAGCGCGATGCCGATGCCCGTGAGCAGGTAGTACCACGAGCCGCCGAGCGAGATCAGCCAAACGCCCCCGACGGCCACCACCAGGCCGATGAGCATGAACACGATGGCGGGAAGCGCGAGAGCGACGGGAAAGCGGCGCGGCGTCGACATAACGGTGACCTCGGCAAAAGGCGTTCGAAGAAAAACTCCGGGCAAGCCGGAGACGTTCGAAAACACAGGCGGCGCGAACGACGCGCAGCGTCAGACAAATTGCCTTGGAAGTAGCACATGCGGTTCCTGCTCACGGCACGCCGCATGCTTCGGTGCGAGCAAACCCGGTCAGCAAACTCGCTAAACCCGGCCTGCCAACCCGGCCTGCAAACCACGCCATCGCCGCCATGAAACACAGAGCCACCGTTCTCTGCGTCCGCGCCAACCGGATTCTCCTCGTCGCCCGGCCCAACGGAAGATGGGCGTTGCCCGGCGGACGCTGCAAGACCGGCGAGCCCGCGCACGCCGCCGCCCTGCGCGAGTTGGCCGAGGAAACGCGCCTGAGCGGGATCGCGCTCGATTATGTGTTCGAGTTCTGGGGCGCGCGGACTCGCCATTACGTGTTCGCCGCGCATCTGCCGCCCACGGCGGTCGCCCTGCCCGACCATGAAATCAGCCGGTGCCGCTGGATTCGCGCAAAGGACGTGGGCGTGACATGGGTGAGCATCTCGACGCGCGGCATCGTGCAGGTGCTGCTCGGCGAGAACAGCCCGGTCGGTCCGGGGCGCCGTTCGAGCCCGCTGCACGCGTTGCCGGCGCAACGCGGCCGATGAGCGGGCGGAGCGGTTCGATCGCCCGCGTCCCGCTTTTGGTCCCGCTTTTGGTCCCGCTTTTGGTCCCGCTTTTCGTCCCGCTTTTGGTCCCGCTTCCCGCCACGCCTCCGTCCCGCTTCGCGGTCAGGCGCGTTGCTGCCCCGAGCCCAGGTCCGCGCCGGTGACGGGGTCGGCCGTGACGTCGGATGCGGTGCGCCCCGCCATCGCCCGCAAGGTCTCGGCATCCGGCGCGCTCACGTTCACCGAGGCCAGCCCGTCGCCGCCATCCACCGCCGGTTGCGGCGACTCCACGTAATCCCAGTTCGGGCCTTCGTTCCACGGCCCGCGCGGCGCGTCGTCGCCCGACGACATGTTGTAGTAGACGCTGGCGTACTCGGCCACGCCCGGCAGCTTGCCTTGCGGGAAATTCGGCTGGATCGAATGGAGCGCTTTTTCAAACGACTTCTGATGCGCGATCTCACGGGTCATCAGAAAGCCGAGCGCGTCGCGTATGCCGGCGTCGTCCGTGACGTTGATGAGGCGCTCGTAGATGATCTTCGCGCGCGCTTCCGCCGCGATGTTCGAGCGCAGGTCGGCGGTGGGCTCGCCGATCGTGTCGATGTACGCCGAGGTCCACGGCACGCCGGCGGAATTGGTCAGCGCGGGGCCGCCGCCGTAGAGCAGCGCCGTGATGTGCGAGTCGTTGCCGCCGCCCGTCAGCGAGCGGTACAACTCGGCCTGCTCGTCGACGCCTTCGGCCAGTTTGCCCTTCCCGCCCTTGTTGAGCATCGCCACGATCGAGCCGATGACCTCCAGGTGGCTGAGCTCTTCGGTTGCGATGTCGAAGAGCATGTCCCTGCGCCCCGGATCGTCCTCGCCGATGGCCTGCGTGAAATACCGGCATGCCGCGGCGAGTTCGCCCTGCGGTCCGCCGAACTGTTCGAGAAGCAGATTCGCGAGGCCCGGATCGGGCTCCGCCACGCGTACTGTGTATTGAAGGCGCTTGTTGTGAACGAACATGATCTCTCCATTGAAAAGTAGAACAATCGCCATTGCCTCGGCGTCGATGGTGGACGTGCCGCAAGCGGGTCAGGCCGGCGGGACCTCGTCTGCGGCTATGCGCGTGAGCGGCGCAACGCCCCCGGCTTCGTGCGCTTGCGGCGACCGCTCACGGCCGCCTCGCTTGCCGCATGCGGCATACCTGGCGGTGACATCACGAGGCGGCGTCGTTCGACGGCGACGTCTTTCTCATGCCGATCGAATCGCCCGCGAATCGCCCTCGAATCGACCCGCAAAACTCGACCGCGCGGACCGTGCACGATCATTGCGAGCCACTTAAGGCATACGCCCGAAAAGCCCGCTCGACGCGCTCCACGGCGCATACGTCTGTTAAAAGTTCAAGCCGTGCATCCACAAATACAATCGCCGGAAGTCGTGGGGAACGCCGTTCGATAGCAAGACCTGGTTCACGAAACTCACAGGAGGTGCGTCCATGTCCAGTCGACATCCGATCATTGCGTTTCTCGCGGGATTGCCGCAGTTCGAGGCGCTTTTGCATGAGGACGCGGTGCTCGACCTGAGATCCGGCTGCATCGTGTCGCGATGCGAACCCGCGAGTACCGAGGCCGGCTTGCGGTTCCGGCTGAACGTGCGTTGGCCGGGCCACGCCGCGCCGAACCCTCATCCGGTCGACGCCTATAAATACGTGGCCTTGCAGGTTCAGGAGGCGTCGCATGTCGGCTTCGATCTGAAGCTGACCGCCGAGAGCGCGGAACTGGCGATGATCGCCGCGAGCGATTGGCCGCACGAGGAGGCGTGAACTCCGATGGGCAAACCCGAGCTGTCCGCGTCGGATTCCTTCGATACGTCCGCGCCCCACGTGCCCGACACGCGGAAGGCGCTGCAACGTGCGACGCAATACGATGCGCACGATGAAGCGCACGAGTCCGCGCCCGCCGACGCCAACGACGCCAACGATGAACTGCTGCGGCCTCGCGAGACCTGCGAGTGGCTGGTTCGCGCGCGGCGCGCGGCCGTGCTCATCGACGCGGCGCGCTATTACGCCGTGTTGCGCGAGGTGATTCCGCGTGCGCGCCATTCGATCTTCATCGTGGGCTGGGACATCGACAGCCGCATCGAACTGGTGCCCGGCGGCGCGGGCGACGGACTGCCCGACGGTCTCGCCGACTTCCTGTGCGCGGCGGTCGACGCCAATCCGCACTTGCGCATCCACGTGCTCGGCTGGGACTTCGCGATGCTCTACGCGTTCGAGCGCGAATGGCTGCCCTCGTATCAGCCGAGCTGGCACACGCACCGGCGGCTGTCGTTCAGGCTCGACGGCCGCCATCCGCTGGGCGCATCGCATCATCAGAAGATCGTCGTCATCGACGACTGCCTCGCGTTCACGGGCGGCATCGATCTCACGAGCGCGCGCTGGGACACGCCCGCGCACGCGCCCGACGACCCCGCGCGGCGCAATCCCGGCAAGACCCGCTATCAACCGATCCACGACGTGCAGATGATGTTCGACGGACCCGCCGCGGGCGCGATGGCGCGGCTCGTGCACGAGCGCTGGCAGCGTTCGCGCCGCTCCCGCACGGCGCCGCGGCCGTTCCAGCCCTGGCCCGTGAACCCGCACCTGTGGCCTTCCAGCGTGACGCCCGACTTCGTCGACATCGATCTCGGCATCGCCCTCACGGAGCCCGCCTACGAGGGACGCGAGGCCGTGCATCAGGTGCGGGCGCTGCACGTCGCGGCGGTGGCCGCGGCGCGCCGCAACATCTACATCGAGAACCAGTATTTCACCGCCGGGGCGATCGGCACCGCGCTGTGCGAGCGGATCGGCCGCACGCCCGGCCCCGACGTCGCGGTGGTCTGTCCGTTCAAGCAGAGCGGCTGGCTCCAGGAGGCGACCATGGGCGTGCTGCGGGCGCGCCTGCACCGGCTCATCCAGGACGCCGATCCGAACGGCCGCTATGCGATGTACGCCCCGGCGATCGACGCCGGGCGCGGCGTCTTCGTCAACGTGCATAGCAAGGTGATGATCGTCGACGAGCGCGTGCTGCTGATCGGCACGGCGAACCTGAACAACCGCTCGATGGTGCTCGACACCGAGTGCTGCGTGGCGATCGACGCGCGCGGCAACGCCCAGGCGCAGGCGACGATCGCGCGCATCCGCAACGCGTTGCTCGCCGAACATCTCGACACGAGCGAAGCCGAGGTCGCGCAGGCGCTCGAACGGCACGGCCGGCTGAACCCCGCGATCGCGAGCCTGAAGCACGGCGCGCGCACGCTCGTCCCGCTCACCCCCGAGGTCGCCGAGGAGTTTCGCGATTTCGCGGACAAGGTCCACGTTCTGGATGCCGAAGCGCCGATCGCGCCGGACGAACTGATCCGCCAGTTCCTGCCCGAGCCGACCCACCGGTCGCTCACCGCCAGGCTGCTCGTGCTGGGCGCGCTCGCGCTCGCGGTGGTCGCGCTGACGATCATCTGGCGCTTCACGCCGGCCGGCCATCCGCTGAGCTTCACGTCGCTCACGCACGGTGTGGAGCAACTCGCGGCCACCCGTCTCGGACCGGCGGCGGTCGTGGCGGGCTATGCGTTGGCGGCGCTGTTGTCGGTGCCCGTGACGCTGCTGATCGCCGTGACCGGCTTCGTGTTCGGCGCGCTCACGGGCGCGGCCTACGCGATGGCGGGCACGCTGATCGCCGCCGCCGCGGGCTGGGCCGTCGGCGCGTGGCTCGGACGCGACGCGGTGCGCGAACTCGCTGGACCGAAACTGAACCGGTTGAGCGAACGCCTGCATCAAAAGGGATTGCTCGCGGTGATCGTGTTGCGGCTCGTGCCGGCCGCGCCGTTTTCGATCGTGAATCTGGCGGCCGGCGCGTCGCGCATCCGCTTTCGCGACTTCTTCGCCGGCACGGCGATCGGCATGGCGCCGGGCGTCGTGCTGGCCACGTCGTTCGCGCATCAACTGGTGTCGGCGGTGCGTCACCCGACGCCGTTCTCGCTGATGGTGGTGGCCGCGATCGGCGTCGCGCTGGTCGGCCTGTCGCTGCTGCTGCGGCGCATTCTGGCGGGGCGGCGATGAGCCGGCGCGAAGCGGACGCGATCGCCCTGGAGCGCCCGCAAGCGCGGTCCGCGCCGGCGCACCAACATGCGAGCGACGTGTTGCGCATCGCCACCTACAACATTCATGCCGCCGTGGGCACGGACGGGCGGCGCTCGGCCGAACGCATCGGCGAAGTGATCGCCGCCCTGAACGCGGACATCGTCGCGTTGCAGGAAGTGCCGCTCGGCGGCACGGGCAGCCTCGACGTGCTGCCCGTGCTGAGCGACATCACCGGCTTGCATGGCGTGCCGGGGCCGACGCTCGACACGCCGCAACGGCGCTACGGCAACGCGGTGCTGACCAATCTGCCGGTGCGCGCGGTGCGCACGCTCGACCTTTCGTTCGGCAGCCGCGAGGCGCGCGGCGCGCTGGACGTCGACGTGGAAACCGGCGGCGGCGTGCTGCGCGTGGTCGCGACCCATCTGGGCCTGTCGTCGCGCGAACGCCGCGCCCAGGTCGATCTGCTGCTCGATACGTTCGACACGCCCGAACTGCCGGTCATCCTGCTCGGCGATCTGAACGAATGGTTCGTCTGGGGCCGCCCGTTGCGCGCGCTGCTGGCGCACTTCCGGCCGGCCGCCGCGCCGCGCACGTTTCCGTCGCGCTTTCCCGCCTTCGCGCTGGATCGCGTGTGGGTGCATCCGGTGCAGCGTCTGGTCGACGTGCAGGTGTTTCGCAGCGATCTGGCGCGGGTCGCGTCGGATCATCTGCCTGTCATCGCGCGCGTGCTGCGCTGAGGTTCATAGGCTCGCCGGGCCGCCGCCGCGCGGCGCGAGTGAACGAACCTCCGGCGGAGATAGCGAAAGCCGTTCCGCGCGTGCGATTTCAGCGGACGAACCGTCTCACGCGAGCGTTTTATCGATTTCGGCGATCCATTTGTGAACCGTTTCCAGCGTCTTCTGAACGTGACGCCGTTGCCGCAACGTTTCCGCGATGTCCCGATCCACGGCGCGAAGCTGGCTGACCGGTATCTCCGGATGAGCTTCACGGCCGAGCTGGCGAACTGTTTTTTCGTCGACGGCGGCTGAGCCGCTTTCGTTCAGTAAACGGCCGAGCGCGGCGGCATGTTGCTGCAACTCGCCGCGCTTGCCTTCGAGGATGGCCCGTTTCTTTTTCGTGCTTGCGAAAAGCGGGATTCTAGGTTGCGTCAATGCGTTTTGCGCCTGCGTGTTCGCGCTCCGAAGCTGCCGCATGATGCCGTCGTAATGCGCCCCGAGGGAACTGAGCGGGCCGCTGCTATGTTTTTCCTCGTGAATCGTGGCGAGGTCCGGTTTCCAACTGCTGCGGGCGCGCCGCGGTCCGAGCGGTCCATGACCTGATTGACGGTGCGCGGCGCTTGAAGTGCTGCCCGGTGGCGTTTGCGTCACGGCGGACCGCGGCGCGGGGGCGACCTTGCCGCTTGCCGTATCCAGTTCCATCAGATCGTCGTCATCGTCGAGGTGGATGGGAGACGCCGCGTTGCCGGCTCGCGGAGGCGGCGGCGGTGCGCGCATCGGCACGGCCTTGCCTGCTGCCAGGGCTTGCTCGCGCGTCAACTCGAGGTGGATGGGAGATGCCGCGTTGCCGGCTCGCGGAGGCGGCGGCGGTGCGCGTGTCGGCACGGGCTTGCCTGCTGCCAGGGCTTGCTCGCGCGTCAACTCGAGGTGGATGCGAGACGCCGCGTTGCCGGCCCGTTCCGGGCGCGGCGCGGTGATGACCTTGCCGCTTGCCGTGTGCAGTTCCATCAGATCGTCGTCATCGTCGAGGTGGATGGAAGACGCCGCGTTGCCGGCTCGCGGAGGCGGCGGCGGCGCGCGCCTCGGCACGGCCTTGCCTGCTGCCAGGGCTTGCTCGCGCGTCAACTTCGGCGTGCCTTGCGGCCGGGCGGCGGCGCTACGGTTGATCCACTTGACGGTATCGCCGACGAGATCTTCCTGCACGGTCGAGGAAGCCGGCGGCAGGCTGGCGAACGGTGCCCGTTGCGGCTTGACCGATGAAGAGCGCGACCAGCCGGTCATCTGCTTCAGACTTTGCAGCACCGCGCCACTCGCCGAAAGACGCTTCGACCGGCCACGCGCGCCGCTGGTCCCGCGGCTCGCATCCGGTGAATCGGAGCGCCCCTGCACGGCATCGGGCGGTGCGTTGCGACGAATCTGGATGGCCATGGTAGCGACTCCCTCAAAAGGTTTTCCCATTCTGCATACGCGCCACGGCCGGACCGGTGCGTTGCGCCGAACCAGCGCGTCTCCAGGCGAAATGAAGAAGCGCGGGCGCCATCGACGGACGCGCCCGGCAAACCGTATCCCGCATGCCGCCGCTACATGTGAGTACTGCATGTGAGCACCGCATAGGCGCACCGCATGGGAACGGGATTTGCGTCCGCAGAGATGCTCATTCGCGTATTCGCCAAGGAGAGACATTCATGGCTCAAACCGTCAGCGACTTCATCGTCGAGCGACTGCACGCCTGGGGCGTGCGCCGGATTTACGGCTATCCGGGCGACGGTATCAACGGCATGTTCGGCGCGCTCAACCGGTTTCAATCGAAACAGAAGCACGACAGGAACAACAGGACCGGTGATTCGGATCAGGGCATCCAATTCATCCAGGTCCGCCACGAGGAAATGGCCGCGTTCATGGCGGCCGCGCACGCCAAATTCACCGGCGAACTCGGGGTCTGCATCGCGACCTCCGGCCCCGGCGCGTCGCATTTGATCACCGGTCTCTACGACGCCAGAATGGACCACATGCCCGTGCTCGCGATAGCCGGACAGCAGGCGCGCGCCGCGCTCGGCGGCCACTATCAGCAGGAACTGGACCTCGTCTCGATGTTCAAGGACGTCGCGGGCGCTTTCGTCGAACAGGCCAGCGTCCCCGCGCAGGTGCGCCATCTGGTCGATCGCGCGGTGCGCACCGCGCTCGCCGAACGCAAGGTCACCGCGATCGTGCTGCCCAACGATCTGCAGGACCTGCCGTATGAAGCGCCGGGCCGCAAGCACGGCACGCTGCATTCGGGCGTGGGCTTTCGCGCGCCGCGGCTCGTGCCCTATCCCGACGATCTGCAGCAGGCGGCCGACGTGCTCAACGCCGGCAAGAAAGTGGCGATTCTCGTCGGCGCGGGCGCGCTGCATGCGACCGACGAAGTCATCGCCGTCGCCGAAAAACTCGGCGCGGGCGTCGCCAAGGCGTTGCTCGGCAAGGCCGCGCTACCGGACGATTTGCCGTGGGTCACCGGCGCGATCGGCCTGCTCGGCACCAAGCCGAGCTACGACCTGATGACGGAATGCGACACGCTGCTGATGATCGGCTCCGGCTTCCCCTATTCGGAGTTTCTGCCGAAGGAAGGCGCCGCCCGCGGCGTGCAGATCGACATCAAGGCGGACATGCTGAGCCTGCGTTATCCGATGGAAGTGAATCTGGTGGGCGATAGCGTGGAGACCTTGCGCGCGCTGCTGCCGCTGCTCGAACACAAGCAGGACCGGGCGTGGCGCAGGACCATCGAGGGCTGGACCGAGGACTGGTGGCGAACGCTCGAGCGGCGCGCGCACGAAGCCGGCAACAACGCGGTGAATCCGCAGCGCACCGTGTGGGAGCTGTCGAAGCGCATTCCCGCCGACTCGATCGTGACGAGCGATTCCGGTTCCTGCGCGAACTGGTATGCGCGCGACCTGAAGGTCCGGCGCGGCATGATGTGCTCGCTCTCGGGCGGGCTCGCGTCGATGGGCGCGGCCGTGCCGTATGCGATCGCCGGCAAGTTCGCGTTTCCCGAGCGGCCCGTGATCGCGCTGGTGGGCGACGGCGCGATGCAGATGAACAACATGGCCGAACTGATCACCGTCTCGAAGTACTGGCAAGACTGGGCCGATCCGCGCTGGATCTGCATGGTGCTGAACAACGAGGATCTGAACCAGGTGACGTGGGAGCAGCGCGTGATGAATGGCGACCCGAAGTTCGAGGCGTCGCAGAACATTCCTTCCGTGCCGTATCACCGGTTCGCGGAACTGATCGGCCTGAAAGGCATTTACGTCGACGACGCCGAACAGATGGGCGCGGCCTGGGACGAGGCGCTCGCGGCGGACCGACCGGTCGTCATCGAGGTGAAGGCCGATCCCAACATTGCGCCGTTGCCGCCGCATGTCACGCTCGCCCAGGCCAAGGCATTCGCCACGACGCTGATGAAGGGCGACCCGGAGCAAGGCAACGTGATTGTCGAGACCGCCAGGCAGGTGCTCGGCGCGGTGCTGCCGGGGCATCGCGACAAGTGATGCGGGTTGCCTTACCGCTTGAAGTCGATGACGCTAATGCATGCTCACGTCGGCTCACGTATGCTGACGTGAACCGACGTGAGACAGGGACTCGCCCGGCCCCGGCGCCGTTGCCGGCGCGAGACTCGCGGTCATCGCGCCGGGCAGATTGTTCAGCATGATGACGAGTCGGTGCAGTTGTTCCATCGGCACGTCGTCGAAATACAGCGTGATCGACTCCGTGCGGTCCTGGAGCTTGACGTGCATGCTCGAACCGCACGCCGGCGTTTCGCACGCGCGCAGGCACTTCCAGATTGCGATGACGTGCAAGGCGCCGAGCGCGGCGGACACCGTAATGCGTTGCGTCGTGATCATGGCCGTCGAGAAATGGGGTTGCCGTTGCGGCGGGTCCAATCCAACAGAAGCGCCCGATTACAAGCTTAGTCCACCGCGGCGGAATCGAAACCCCTTCACGTCATACATAACCCTGGCATAGCCCTGGAATATTCGACATTCGAGCCGCCTTGCACGCCAACCCGGCCAATCCGGCCGATCTGGCCAAGCGCGCAGCAATCGTGCCCGCTAGTGCTGAACGCCCCATTTGCGCACGGTCACGCGCTCCAGCGTGTCGAACACCAGATGCTCGATCAGCAGGCCGATCACGATCACCGCCGCGAGCCCCGCGAAAACGCGGTCCGTGTAAAGCTCGTTGCGATTCTGGAAGATGTACCAGCCCAGGCCGCCGCTGCCCGAACTCGCTCCGAATACCAGTTCGGCCGCGATCAGCGTGCGCCACGCGAACGCCCAACCGACCCGCAGTCCCGCGAGAATCGACGGCAACGCGGCGGGCACCAGAATCAGCAGGACGTGGCGCATGCCGGTCAAGCCATAGTTGCGCCCCGTCATGCGCAGCGTCGCCGGCACCGATTGAAAACCGGAGTACGTGTTGAGCGCGAGCGGCCACAGCACCGCATGCACCAGCACGAACAGCAGGCTGCCGGTGCCGAGGCCGAACCACAGCAACGCGAGCGGCAGCAGCGCGATCGAGGGCAAGGGGTTGAACATCGCCGTGAGCATCGACAGAAAATCGCGGCCCACGCGCGTCGACACCGCCAGCGACGTCAGCACGAAGGCGAGCGCGGCGCCGAGCAGATAACCGCGCAGCAACACCGACATCGACACCGCGGTCTTGCGCAGCAGTTCGCCGGACCACACACCTTGCACGAACGCGCTGAAGGTCGCGCCGAAGGTCGGCAGCAGCAGATCGTTGTCGACCGCGCGCGCGGCGATTTCCCAGATGGCGATCAGCACCAGCGCGATCAGCGTCTTGCGCAGCCAGGCTTGCGCGAGAAGGCGCTTGCCGAACGGCAACGGCGCTTCGAAAACAAGCTCGCCGAGCGGTTCGAGCGGACGTTCGTACTCGTCGCGAATGGGGGGCAAAGCGGGCGGCAAAATGGGCGGCAACGAGGTGGCGGGAGAACTCATTGCGCGGCCTCCGTCTCTTCGAACAGCAGGTGATGAATGCGCGCGACGCTACGCTGAAAATCGCCGCGCCCGAAACTGTCCTGCGAATACTGGTGGCTGTTGAGTTCGGCGCGCACGCGGCCCGGATGCGGCGACAGCAGCAGAATGCGGTTGCCGACCACCAGCGCTTCCTCGATCGAATGCGTGACGAACAGCAGCGTGAAGTTCACCTCGTCCCACAGGCGCAGCAGTTCCTCCTGCATCTTGCGGCGCGTGAGCGCGTCGAGCGCGGCGAACGGTTCGTCCATCAGCAGCACGCGCGGCTGCATCGCGAGCGCGCGCGCAATCGCGACCCGCTGCTTCATGCCGCCCGACAAGGTATGCGGATACGCATGAGCGAACGAAGCCAGCCCCACCTTTTCCAGATAGTGCAGCGCGCGTTCGTTGACTTCGGCACGCGAGAGCTTCTTCGCGACACGCAGTGGAAAGGCAACGTTTTGCAGCACCGTTTTCCACGGCGGCAACTGATCGAATTCCTGGAACACGACGATGCGATCGGCGCCGGGCCCGCGCACGGTTTGACCGTCGAGCGAAATGCGGCCCGAGGTCGGTTCGATGAAGCCCGCCACCGCCTTGAGCAAGGTCGACTTGCCGCAGCCCGACGGTCCGAGCAGCACGAAGCGGTCGCCGCCGTAGACGTCGAAACTCACGTCATGGGTCGCGCGAACGATGCGCTCGCGAGTGCGGTATTCGAGGTTGACGTTTTCGACCGCGAGCAAGCGCTCGCTGGTCGCGCCGCGGGTTTGTCCGCTGCGTTCCGGAAATAGAAGCGTGGGATTGGCCACCATCAGAGCGCTCCTTCGAAGCCGGCCACGCGGGCCGATGCATATTCAGCGAGATGAAAAATCAGATGCATCATGCTCAGCTACCCGCCGCGGTCGCCGGGTCGTCGAAGAAATAATCCTTCCACGACTTCGGCTCGTTTTTGATCACGCCGACGCGATACATGAATTGCGCGAGCCCGAGCGTGTTCTGCGGCGCGACCTTGAATTGCACCTGCGGATTCTTGATTACCTTCAGCAGCAGATCGCGGTCGATCTTCGACTGATTCGTGCGGATGTAGATGTCGGCGGCGGCCTCGGGATTCGCCGCGACGAAGCGCGCGGCGTCGGCGAGCGCGTCGACGAACGCTCGGTACGTCTTGGGATTGTTGTCGCGGAATTTCTCGGTGGCGTAGAGAACCGTGGCCGAACTGGGGCCGCCCAGCACGTCGTAGGAATTCAACACGATGTGCGCTTTCGGATTGCCCGCGAGTTCCTGCTCCTGAAACGGCGGATTGCCGAAATGCCCGGTGATTTCCGTGCCGCCCGCAATGATCGCCGCGGCCGCGTCGGGATGCGGCAACGCCTGGGTGAATTTGTCGAGGCGGTTGTACGCCTTGTCGCCCCAACGTTTCGCGGCGGCATACTGCAACACGCGCGATTGCACCGACACGTTCACGGCCGGCAAGGCGATGCGGTCCTTCTCCGTGAAGTCGGCGATCGTCTTCACGTCGGGATTGTTGCTCACGAGGTAGTACGGCAGATTGCCGAGCGAGGCGACGCCCTTCACGTTCTGCTTGCCGCGCGTGCGGTCCCAGATGGTCAGCAAGGGGCCGACGCCCGCGCCGGCGACGTCCACCGCGCCGGACAGCAGCGCGTCGTTGATGGCCGCGCCGCCCGAGAGCTTCACCCAGTCGACCTTGATGTCGAGCCCCTGCTTGCGGCCTTCCTTCTCGACGAATTGCTGATCGCGCGCCACGTTCAGCAGCAGATAGACGATGCCGAACTGTTCGGCGACGCGGATCTGTCCTTCGGCGTGGGCGGGCATGGCCGTGGTCAATCCCGCGCTGGCGATCGACAAGCCCAGCAGTGTCGTGGCGGTCGCGGCGGCCGTGGTGAAGCGTCGGGCAAAAAACGACCGCGCGGCGGTCGGGCGAAACCTGGCAAGCATCGGAACTCCGGTCAGCGTGTGATTGAGGTCAAGGCGGGCGGCGTTGCCGTCAGAACGGCACGTCGCCTTCGATCGTCGTGCGATAAAGCTTGCGGCGCAGATGGTCGGGCGTGCCGGCCGCGAGATGCATCAGCGAGCGGTTGTCCCAGAACACCATGTCGTGCGCGGACCAGCGATGCCGGTACAGATGCTCGGGGCGCACGCTATGCGCGAAGATCGCTTCGAGCAATGCCGCGCTCTCGTCCTCGGGCAAACCGATGATGCGAGTCGTGAAATGCTCGCTGACGAAGAGCGCGCGGCGTCCGGTCTCGGGATGCGTGCGCACGATCGGCTGCACCACCGGCTTGACCTGCGCGATCTGCTCGGCGGAGAGATTGGGCCGCCACGGGCTGCGTTTTTGCAGTTCCGCGTACTTCGCGAGATACGTGTGTTCGGCGAAGCGCCCTTCCACCGCGCGGCGCAAATGCGCGGGCAACGTGTCCCACGCGAGGTGCATGTTGGCGAACAGCGTGTCGCCGCCTTCCGCGGGCAACTCCTGCGCGTGCAGCAGCGAACCGAGGCTCGGCTTGTCCTTGTACGACAGATCGGAATGCCAGTAATGACCGGCGTCGCCGAGACCGATCGGCTTGCCGTTCTCGACGATGTTCGACACCACCAGCACCTCGGGATAGCCCGGCAACTGGAATTGATGCAGCACATGAATCTGCAGCGGACCGAAGCGCCGGCTGAAGGCGATCTGCTGATCCGGCGTGATGCGCTGATCGCGAAACACCAGCACGTGATGATCGAGATGCGCGCGATGGAGGCGGGCGAAGTCGTCGTCGCTCAGCGGCTCGTCGAGGTCGAGGCCGAGTACTTCAGCGCCGAGCGGGCCGTCGAAGGCGCGAATCTCGATGCGCCGGG
Organism: Paraburkholderia sp. DD10; assembly: GCF_049177125.1. Classification (NCBI taxonomy): domain Bacteria; kingdom Pseudomonadati; phylum Pseudomonadota; class Betaproteobacteria; order Burkholderiales; family Burkholderiaceae; genus Paraburkholderia; species Paraburkholderia sp. DD10. Next base: position 1,291,142 of record NZ_CP185393.1, read on the forward strand.
AGGGATGGAGCGGGTTGGCGGCGCTGGCCGCGTCGAGGTCGGGTGCAAAGGCAGTCGTCACAGGAAACTCTTCGTCGAATCTGTTCGGAGGACGCCGTCGAAGGCGTAGTCAGAAGAATTTACTGGCGCGAAGGCCCGGGCACAACGAAGGAAATCCGATACGGTTATCTGCTGAAGTGATAAACCCGTTGCTTTAACGCGTGGCGGACCGCGATAGCACGTTCGATGCCTCCGCGGCAACGGCCCCAATGCGCGGGTCCGTGGGTCCGTGGGTCCGCCGTCACGCGTCACAGCCGACCAGGCCGCGGATCGGGCACGAAGCCGTCGCGATTGGGCATGACCACGCGCGGCAGCGACGCCGCATCGAGCCGCGTGTTCGCCGGCACGATGCCGTTCTGATTCAGCAGGAACGCGCTCACCGCATACACCTCGTCGGCGGACAGCGATTCGGGCGCGTTATACGGCATCGCGCGGCGGATATAGTCGAACAGCGTGGTCGCGTAGGGCCAGTAGCTGCCGACCGTGCGCTTCGGCTTCGCGCTCGCGAGCGTGCCGTGGCCGCCCACCAGCGGGTCGCCGAGACCGCCCTCGCCTCGCGCGCCGTGGCATGCCGCGCATTGGGCGGCGAAGACCCGTGCGCCCGTCGCGACGTCGCCGCTGCCGGCCGGCAAGCCGCGGCCATCCGGCGCGACGTCGATGTTCCACGCGGCGAGCTGCGAGTCGGTGAGCGGCGTGCCGATGTCGTGGGTCGGGGTTGAATTGCGCGCGTCAGGCGAGATCGACGCACAGGACGCAAGCGCCAAAAACGCTAGCGATGCGGCGAGCCGAACGCGCGCCCTGATTCGCAACCCCGTTCGCACCCGCGACGCACCGCTCGCGCCGAACCGCTTCTCACGCATTGCGCACCTCGCCGTTTTCGCCGACGCGCCATTGCTGGATCGCGTTGTAGTGGTACTGCGAATTCAGGCCGCGCGCGGCGACGAGTTCGGCGCGCGTCGGTTGCGCGTAGCCGGTCGAATCGGTGGCGCGCGAAAGCAGCGCGGCGGGGCCGCCGTTCCAGCGCCAGTCGGCCTGAAAGCGCGTGAGCGCGCGATCGGCCACGGGGCCGTCCAGGCGCGCTAACTGCCAGGTCGCGCCGCCGTCGGTGGAGACCTCGACCTTGCGGATCGTGCCGCGCCCGGACCACGCGAGCCCCGTGATCGGGTAATAGCCGTGCGTGCTGAGCCGATGTCCCGGCGAAGGCCGCGTGATGACCGACTTCGCATCCATCTCGAACGCGAACTGACGCGCGCTGCCGTTCGCGAGCAGGCTCGTGTACTTCGACGTTTCCTCGCGCGTTTGCAACGGCGCGTCGACCACCTTCAGCCGGCGCAGCCACTTCACATTCGTATTGCCCTCGAAGCCGGGAACGATCAGGCGCAACGGATAACCGTTTTCCGGACGCAAGCGCTCGCCGTTTTGCGCGTACACCACCAATGCGCTATCGAGTATCCGTTCGAGCGGCAAACTGCGTGTCATCGCGGCGGCGTCCGCGCCTTCCGCCAGGAGCCAGCCGCTTTCGGGCTTGAGCGGGTTCGAGAGGCCGCCCGCTTCTTCGAGCAAGGTCGACAAACGCACGCCGGTCCATTCGCAGCACGACAGCAAGCCATGCGTGAGTTGCACGGGCAAACCGCTCGGCCCATTCCACTCGCTGCCGGTATTGCCCGAACATTCGAGAAAGTGAATCCGCGATTCGGACGGCAGGCGCAGCAGGTCGTCCATCGTGAACAGCTTCGGTGCGCGCACGAGGCCATGAAGCGCCAGCCGATGCTGCTCGGGATCGATGTCGGGCACCCCGCCGTGATGCCGCTCGTAGACGAGTCCGTTGGGCGTGAGCGTGCCGTGCAGGTCGGCGAGCGGCGTCATCGACGACGCCGCGCCCGGCAGCGGCCATGCGCGCGCGCTGCGCCGCACGACGTTCGCCTCGCGCGGCGACGGCACGCCATACGGATGGTCGAGTGTCGGCGCGCCGGGCGTGCGGCTCCACGGCGCGACGTCGAGCGGCCGCAGCAGTTCAGCGGCCGCCGTCGCCTGCGAAGCGGCGAGACCGCCGGCCGCGAGACCGCCGAGCAGGCGACGACGGCCGCGCGACGGCGGCGGATCCGGCTGGGGCTTGCGCGAGTTCATCATGGCGGCGGCGCGTGGTGGGCAAGCGGGCTATCGTAGCGATGCGCGAAGCGCGGGCCAAACGATGAATTTTCATATCGATTGGAGTAAAGCTATTGAAGTGAGGCGGGCTGAAAGCGGGGCTGGCCGTGCGCGCGCCGGCGCGCGAAAAACACTTCACGTCATGGGTAATCGCTGAAGCGCGACACCGGCTCGGTCACGGTCGTGGCGGGCGTATAACCCGGTACATTCGCCGCAGCGCGTGGCAACCGGTGCTTCGATCAATGCCGCCACGACCCATGCGGCAACTCCACCTCCCGCTGCGCCGCCGCCAGCCCTTCGAGCAGCCCCGCGCGGTCCAGCGCGATGCAGTACACCGGCTTCGCGCGCTCGAAGCGCCAACTGTCCGCGAGCGCGCCGGCGTCGACGGGATCGAAGCCGAGCTGATCGACTAGCGCGCTCACCACGCGCTTGGCCGGCCCGTCGTCGGCGGCGAGCGGCAGCGCGCGGCGCTTCGGCGTGCCGGCCGGCTTGCCGTGCGTTTCCAGGTCTTTCGCCAGGATCGCGCTGAAGGCCTTCACCACTTTCGCGCCCGGCAATGCGGCGGCGAGCAACTGACTGGTGGTGGTGGCGCGCGTGTCGAGCGCTTCGATCTGGCCGTCGCGCTGCGGATAGTAGTTGCAGGTGTCGATCACGATCTTGCCGTCGAGCGCCGCCGCCGGCAGCGCATGAATGCTGCTGAACGGCACCGCCGCCACCACCGCCTCGCCGAATGTCGCCGCCTCTTGCGCGGTGCCGAGCGCGCAGCCGGTCGCCGCCGCCGTGCTGATCAAGGTCCGCGGATCGCGGGAATTGCTGAGCATGACCTCGTGGCCGTTTTGCCGGGCGAGGGTCGCCAGCGCGCGGCTCATGAAGCCCGCGCCGAGAAAGCCTATCTTCATGTTTCACACTCCGTTGCAGGTTTGGGATTGCGCCGTCGAGCGCACGCTCAGCGGTAAGACACACTATGATTCAAAACTTCAACGGGATAAATCGGCATAATTCGACGACTGTCGAAAACATGGGTAGGGAATGATGGACCGTTTGACCAGCATGGCCGTGTTCGTCAAAACGGCCGATAGCGGCTCGTTCGCGGCGGCGGCGCTTGCGTTCGGCATCTCGTCGCAGATGGCCGGCAAGCATGTGAGCACGCTGGAGGAACGCGTCGGCGCGCGTCTCATCAACCGCACCACGCGGCGCCAGAGCCTCACCGAGATCGGCCGGATTTTCTACGAGCGCTGCAAGGCGCTGCTCGCGGATGCCGAAGCGGCCGAAGCCGTCGCGCAGGAACTGTCGGCGTCGCCGCGCGGGCGCTTGCGCATCACCGCGCCGGTTACGTTCGGCGCCTGCTGTCTCGCGCCGATGATCGCGCGCTACCTCCAGGCTCATCCCGAGGTGCGGGTGGAACTGACGCTCACCGACCGCTTCGTCGATCTGATCGACGAAGGGTATGAGGCGGCGATTCGGCTGGGGCCGCTCGCGGATTCGTCGCTGATCGCGCGGCCCTTGATGCCGTACCGTTTGGTGGTATGCGCGTCGCCGGGCTATCTGGCGCGGCACGGCACGCCTGACACCCCGCAAGCGCTGACCGGACACGACTGCATGGGCTTCATCTTCACGAGCTTGCCGGTGGCGAGCGAATGGCGTTTCGCGGATACGCGCGGTGAACACGCGGTGCCGGTCTCGGGCCGCTTTCAGGCCAACGACGTGAAGGCGCTGCTCGCCGCGGCGCTCAACGACGGCGGCGTGATGCTCGCGCCCGAAGTGGCGGTGCGCGACGAGCTGGCGGCAGGCCGGCTGATGCGGCTGCTCGACGGCTACGAAGCCCCGGCGCGGCCCATGCATCTGGTCTTTCCGGCGAGCCGCGCCACGCCGAAACTGCGCACGTTCATCGATCAGGTGGTCGCGGAGTTCGGGCCGCACGGCGTGTGAATCACGTGTGGGAGCGGTGAGCGGTGAACGTTGAAGCGGGCAAAAACGAGGCAAAGCCGGTGAAAAGCGTGAAAACACCCAACCGACGCGGTCTGAAAACCGGCCCTTCCGCCCCGCCAATCCCTGCGCATTGAAGGCTCGATTCGCGGGCTTTGCCCGCGTTCGGCGCGTCACAAGGCAAAATACGGGTTTCGCGCGCGCGAAGCGCGCCGCGATTCTGGATGAAGCAACTTCAAACCCACACCTCGGCGGCCGCCGTGCCGCCGACCTTCGCCAACGCGCATGACGACTGCCCGTCTGTATTTCAGGCCCGTGGCGTGCGCCGCAGCCAGGACAGCTCGTCCTCGAACAGAGCCACTCAGGAGCATTGATGACCGATTCGAACCCATCCTTCCTCGGCAGGATTTCACTTGCCGTCAGCACGTTCTTCCGCATTCTCGGCGACGGCGAATTCGCCGCCGGCGTGCTGCGTCTGCGTAACGGAGAGGCGGCCGCGAGCACACCGCCCGCCGCCGCTGCGTCCACGCCCACGCCCGCTCCCACGCCCGCGCCGCAACCGGCACCCACGCTGAAAGAAGCCAGCCCCGACGCCGCGCTGCAATTGCTCGGCCTGCTGCAACGCGACGCGCGCTTCATCGATTTCGTCGAGGAAGACATCAAGCATTACAGCGACGCCGACATCGGCGTGGCCGCGCGCCTCGTGCACGAAGGCTGCCGCGCGACGCTGCGCGAGCACTTCACGATCCGTCCGATCCGCGACGAAGCCGAAGGCAGCCGCGTCACGCTGGCCGAAGGTTTCGACGCGAGCGCGATCCGCCTGACCGGCAATGTGGTGGGCCGCGCGCCGTTTAGCGGCAGCATCAGCCACCGGGGCTGGCGGGTCGACGAAGTGCGTCTGCCGAAGCTCACGGACAGCCACAACGCGAAGGTGATCGCCCCGGCCGAGGTGGAGCTATGAGCGACGCACGCGAATCACGCTACGCGATCGGCATCGACCTGGGCACCACGCACTGCGCGCTGTCGTATGTGGACACCGCCGCCAGCGACGGCGAGCAAACCAGCGAGGGCGTGCTGCCGATCGCGCAGCTCACCGGACCCGGCGCGATCGACAATCTCGACCTGCTGCCCTCGTTCCTCTATCTGCCGCATCCCGACGAACTGAACTCGGGCGACCTCCACCTGCCGTGGACCGGAGAGCGCGAGTTCGCGGTCGGCGAGTTCGCCCGCGGCCGCGGCGCGGCCACGCCGATCCGGCTCGTGTCGAGCGCCAAAAGCTGGCTGTGCCATCCGGGCGTCGACCGGCGCGCGGCGATTCTGCCCAACGACGCGCCGCCCGAAGTCGCGCGCGTCTCGCCGCTCGAAAGCTCGGTGCGCTATCTGACGCACTTGCGCGAAGCCTGGGACCACGCGCATCCCGAGGCGCCCTTCGCGCAGCAGGACATCACGGTGACGATTCCCGCGTCGTTCGATCCGGCCGCGCGCGAACTCACCGCCGAAGCCGCCGAGGCCGCCGGCTACGGCCGCATGACGCTGCTGGAAGAACCGCAAGCCGCGCTCTATAGCTGGATCCAGAAGAGCGGCGGCCAGTGGCGCAAGCAGGTCGAGGTGGGCGACATCATCCTCGTGGTGGATGTGGGCGGCGGCACCACCGACCTCTCGCTGATCGCGGTGATCGAGCGCGAGGGCAATCTCGAACTGCATCGCGTGGCGGTCGGCGAGCACATTCTGCTGGGCGGCGACAACATGGACCTCGCGCTCGCGCATGGCGTCGCGCGCAAGCTCGCGGCGCAAGGCACCCAGGCCGACGCGTGGCAACTGCGCGCCCTCACCTATGCATGCCGCTCGGCCAAGGAAACGCTGCTCAGCGATCCGGCGACCGACACGGTGCCGCTCGTCGTGCCGAGCCGCGGCTCGAAGCTGATCGGCGGATCGATCCGCACCGAACTCACGCGCGCCGAGTTGACGCAAACCATCCTCGAAGGCTTTTTCCCGCAGGTGGACAGCGCGGCGCGGCCGGTGAGCCGCGCGCGCGCCGGTCTCACGCAACTCGGCCTGCCGTATGCGCAGGACGCGGGCATCACGCGGCATCTGGCGGCGTTCCTCGGCCGTCAGGTGGGCGCGCTGGCGGAACTCGAAGGACTGCGCGACGCCGCCGCCAATCCGAACGCAAGCGTAACCACGAACCCGGGCGCGCAAGACGCGAGCTTCCTGCATCCCACCGCCGTGCTGTTCAACGGCGGCGTGTTCAAGTCGCCGCTGCTGGTCGAGCGGATCATGGGCACGCTCAACAACTGGCTCGCGGCCGAAGGCGCGGCGCCCGCGCGGCTTCTGGAAGGCGCCGACCTCGACCTCGCCGTCGCGCGCGGCGCGGCCTACTACGGCTATGTGCGGCGCGGCCGGGGCGTGCGGATTCGCGGCGGCACGGCGCGCGCGTATTACATCGCGATCGAATCGGCGATGCCCGCCGTGCCGGGACTCGAACCGCCTGTGCAGGCGCTGTGCGTGGCGCCCTTCGGCATGGAGGAAGGCACCGAGGCCGAGTTGCCCGCGCAGGAATTCGGCCTCGTGGTCGGCGAGCCGGTGCACTTCCGCTTCTTCGGTTCGTCGGTGCGTCGTCAGGATCAGGTGGGCACGCTGCTCGATTTCTGGGGCCCGGAGGAATTGCAGGAACTCGAAGAGATTCAGGCGACGCTGCCGGCCGCGGGCCGCACCGCCGGTGAAGTCGTGCCGGTGAAGCTGCATGCGCGCGTCACCGAGGCGGGCACGCTCGAACTGGAAGCGATGCCGCGCGGCACCGACGAGCGCTGGAAAGTCGAATTCGACGTGCGCGGCAACGCCAATGCATGACTGAGATGAAGCGGTACAAGGTCGGCATCGATCTCGGCACCAGCAACACGGTGCTCGCCTACGCGGAGGCGGGCAACGCGTCGGAGCCGATTCGCGTGTTCGAGATCGAGCAACTGGTGAGTCCGGGTGAAGTGGCCGCGCGGCCGCTTCTGCCCTCGGTGCGCTATCACGCGGCGGCGGGCGAACTGGACGCGGGCGATTTGCAATTGCCCTGGACGGCGACGGTGACGGCGACGGCGACAGCGACGGCAAAGCGCGCGGCGAGCGGCGGGCACGGCGCGGACCGCGGCGACGGTAAGGCGGCGCAATCGCCGGTCGTGATCGGCCGGCTCGCGCGCACGCTCGGCGGCCAGGTGCCGGGGCGGCTGGTGGCGAGCGCCAAGAGTTGGCTGTCGCATGCGTCGGTGGACCGCGTCGCGCCCATCCTGCCGTGGGGCGCCGCCGACGACGTCCTCAAGGTCTCGCCGGTCGAGGCCAGCGCGAGCTATCTCGCGCACGTGCGCGCGGCCTGGAACCAGCGCTTTGCGCAGGCGCCGCTCGAACATCAGGACGTGGTGCTCACGGTGCCGGCTTCCTTCGACGAAGGCGCGCGGGCGCTCACCGTGGAAGCGGCGCGCATGGCGGGTCTGCCAGGCTTGCGGCTGCTGGAGGAACCGCAAGCCGCGTTCTACGACTGGCTGTTTCATCACCGCGAGCGGCTTGCGGCCGAACTCGCCGACACGCGGCTCGTGCTGATTTGCGACGTGGGCGGCGGCACCACCGATCTGACGCTGATCGAAGTGAACCTGCCTGAGAACGCCGAGCCCGAACTCACGCGCATCGGCGTGGGCAATCATCTGATGCTCGGCGGCGACAACATGGATCTGGCGCTCGCGCATCGCGTCGAGATGCGGCTCTCTGGCGGCGACGGTGGAAGTCGTGGCGATGGCGGCGGCAGCAACCGCGGCAATGCCGGCGATCGCAGTGGCGATGGCGTGAATCGCGGCAATGCCGGCAACGGCGATGGCGAAAATCGCGGCAATGCCGGCGGCAGCGGCGGCAGCAACGCGATCGAGAGCAGCGGCAGCAGCGCCAGCGCCAACAGCGAACGCAAGCGCCTGTCGGCAGCCAGCCTCTCCCAACTGGTCGAGCGTTGCCGCGCCGCGAAGGAACAACTGCTCGGCCCGCAAGCGCCCGATTCGACCTCCATCACGCTGCTCGGCGCGGGCTCGAAACTGATCGGCGGCGCGCGCACCGCGCAGCTTATGCGTGACGAAGTCGAGCAGATCATCGTCGACGGCTTTTTCCCGGCGGTGGCGTCGAGCGAACGGCCAGGCAGGCCGCGCGGCGCGATCGTCGAGTTCGGTCTGCCTTACGCCACCGATGCCGCCGTCACGCGTCATATCGCGGCATTCCTGAGCCGCTTCGCGGCGCAGTCGCGCAAGGCGTTAGGTCGCGCCGCTTCCACCGATCCGGACGCGTCCTTGCCGGTGCCCGACACGCTGTTGCTGAACGGCGGCGTATTCCGCGCCGAGGCGCTGACGCGACGCCTCGCCGACACACTAGGCACGTGGCGCGGCGAGCCGCTCAACGTGCTGCACAACCACAACCCGGACGTCGCCGTGGCGCGCGGCGCGGTCGCCTATGCGCTGGCCCGCGCGGGCGGCGCGCCGAAGATCGGCGGCGGTTCGCCGCGCAGCTACTTCCTCGTGCTCGACGAAACGGGCGACGGCAAGCGCGACGCCGACGCTTCGCCACGCGGCATCTGCCTGCTGCCGCGCGGCACCGAGGAAGGCCACGAAATCCTGATCGAGCAGCGCACCTTCGCGCTGCGTCTCGGGCATCCGGTGCGTTTTCACCTGGTTTCGTCGAGCGCGGACACGGTGTATCAAGCCGGCCAACTGATCGATCTGGCGGACGGCGATTTCATTCGCCTGCCGCCCATCGCGACGATCGTGCAGCCGCGCGATCAAGCCCGCGATAGCACCAGCACCAGCACCGGCACCCGCACCGCGCGCGAAACCGCGGTGCGCATCGCGACCTCGCTCACCGAAGTCGGCACGCTCGAAGTCCACTGCATCGAACTCGACCATCCCGCGCAGCGCTGGCTGCTCGAATTCCAGTTGCGCCGCGAGGACGCGCAGGTGAATCTGGCCGGCGATGCGAGCGAGACCCGGCATCCCTCGCTCGATGAAGCGATCGACCATATCGACCGCAGCTTCGGCTCGCGTTCGCAAAACGTCGGCCCGAAGGAAATCAGGCGGCTGCGCGCGCAGCTCGAACAACTGCTCGGCCCGCGCGAGAGCTGGGACAGCGCGCTGCTGCGCGAACTGTTCGGCGCGCTGTGGGAACGCGCGCGGCGTCGGCGGCGCTCGGCGGATCACGAACGGCTATGGCTGAATCTCGCTGGCTATTGCGTGCGGCCTGGCTTCGGCTATCCGCTCGACGCATGGCGCGTCGAACAACTGTGGTCGCTGTTCGACGACGGCATTCAGTACGTCAACGAGAGCCAGGTGTGGTCGGAATGGTGGACGCTGTGGCGCCGCGCCGCGGGCGGCCTCGACGAAAGCGCGCAACTGCGCGTGCTCGACGCGATGGCGTATCTGCAAACGGCCGCGCAATCGCGCCACAAGCTGCCGTTCGACGTATCCAGAACCGGCTTTCCCGACATGCTCCGGCTGAGCGCGTCGCTCGAACGCATTCCCGTCGAACGCAAGATCGAACTCGGCGAATCGGTGCTGACGCGGCTGAAGAAACCCGCCGAAAATCATCAAGGATGGTGGGCGGTGGGCCGTATCGGCGCACGGCGGCCGTTCTATGGCAGCGCGCATGGCGTGGTGCCGCCGGAGGTCGCCGGGCGCTGGCTCGACGCGATACTCGCGCTCGACTGGAAGAAGGTCGATCCCGCCGCGTTCGCCGCCGTGCAGATCGCCCGCATGACCGGCGACCGTTCGCGCGACTTGCCCGACGCCGCGCGCGATGCGGTGGTACGCCGGCTCGAAGCGGCCAATGCGCCGCGCGCGTGGATCACGATGGTGAGCGAGACCGTGGAACTCGATAACGCCGACGAAGGCCGCGTATTCGGCGAGTCGCTGCCGGCGGGCTTGAAGCTGATCGCCGGTTGAGCGTTACGCGCCACGCCGGGCCGCTCAGCCAAACGCCCCGCTCACCTGGCGGCTCATCAACATCGCTCGGCCCCTAGCTCGTCACCGCGTCCTCCTGAGCCCGCTTTCTCGTCAGCATCGCGCTGATGTCCTGCGCGCGGATCGGGCGCGCGAGCAGATAGCCCTGCACCAGATCGCAGCCGGCCCGTTGCAGCCAGTCGAGTTGCGCGCGGTTCTCGACGCCCTCGGCCACGACGCACAGGTTGAAGCCGTGCGCAAGCGAGATGATCGCGCCGGCGATGGTCGTGCCGGCATCCGGCAAAAGCTGGATGAAGCTGCGGTCGATCTTCAACTGGTTGATCGGAAACGACTGCAGATACGACAGCGACGAATAGCCGGTGCCGAAGTCGTCGATGGCGAGCCGCACGCCCAGGTGCCGCACCGCGTGCATGAATTCCATCGCGGAATCCATGTCCTCCATCAGCAGGCTTTCGGTCAGTTCGAGTTCGAGCTGCGTCGCGGCCAGTCCGGTATCGTGCAGCGCGTGCCTGACCGCGTCGATGAAATCGCCGTCGCGCAACTGCCGCGCCGACACGTTGACCGCGACGTTCAACGCGACGCCCGTCGTGCGCAGCCACGAAGCCGCATCGGAACACGCGCGCAGCAGCACCCAGCGGCCCAGTTCGCCGATCAAGCCGCACTCCTCCGCCACCGGAATGAATTCCGATGGCGCGATGAAGCCGTTCTCGGGATGCGGCCAGCGCAGCAGCGCCTCCACCCCCACCATGCGCTCCGAATCGCAACGGAATTGCGGCTGGTAATACACGTCGAGCTCGCCGCGCTCCATCGCCTTGCGCAGATCGCGTTCGAGCCGCACGCGCCGCTGCGTGCGCAAGGTCATCTCCGGCCTGAACTCGGCCAGCCGGTTCTTGCCCGATACCTTCGCCTGGTAGAGCGCGATATCGGCGTTGCTGACGAGTTCGGTCAACGCGGTGGCGTCGTCGGGAAACATGCTGATGCCGACGCTCGCGGTGGCCAGCATGTCGATGCCGTCGACGTGAAACGGCCGCCGCAGCGCTTCGGTGATCCGCTCGGCGATCGCCAGCGCTTCGGCGTTGTCGCGCACCGGCGCGGCGATCACCGCGAATTCGTCGCCGCCGATCCGGCCCACGACGTCGTGTTTGCGGACCACGGAAACCAGCGTGGCGCCGACCTGCCGCAGCAGCCGGTCGCCGGCGCCATGCCCCGCCGTGTCGTTGACGCCCTTGAAGTTGTCGAGGTCGATCAGCAGCAGCGCCAGTCTGCGATCGGCGCGCGCGTGCACTTCCATCGCGCGTTCGAGCGTTTCGTAGGTGGCGCGCCGGTTGGCGAGGTCGGTCACGGGATCGGTGTGCGCGAGGTAGTCGAGCTCGCGCTCCGCCTTGTCCATGCGCGCACGCGCGCGCCGCATGACGAGCGCCGCCACCAGCATCGCGCCGAGCGACGCGATTCCGAGCAAGCCGGCGAAGCGCAGAATGCCGGTTCGCACGTCCGCCGTGCTGGCGACGAATTCCACGACGCCGAGCTGATGACCGCGATAGCGGATCTCCTGATGCACCGTGATGGTCGACGACAGCCACTGAAACGCCGCGGCGGACGGCTCCGGAGGCGGCGCGGCGTTACGCGTCAGATACTGCGCATAGAGAAAGCCGGCACGGTCGTACACGGTGACCGAGAGCAGCGACGGGTCGGGGCGAAACGCGCGCAGGGTTTCCATCGACGCGTCGTGGTCCTCGAACATCACGGAAGCCGAAATATTGTCGGCGACGATCGCCGCTTCGATCTCGACATCCTTGACGAGCGCCTGGCGCAGCGAGACGAACTCGTAAGCCAGCATCACGCAGCCGACGATCACGAAGGCCGCGATGGCCGCGATGAGTTGGCCGGTCTCGAACGTTTTGGAGAGCCGCGAAGGTTCCGGTCGTATCTGGCTTTTCATTGAACGTTCCTTGCGAGGCGCAGCAGCTTCGAACTGAATTTCAGGCCGCAATGGGCCGCCTCTTGCGTATCGATGTCGAAGCGCACGTGTTCGTCCTCGGTGACGAGCGTGATGGCCGCACTGCTTCTGCCGGGCAGGCCGCCGTCGCTCACGAGCAGCGCGCTCGCCTGGCCGCAGGATGGCGGCGCGGGCGCGCCTTCCGGCAGCACCGTGATATCGCATTTGCCCGGCCTGGGCGACGCGGCGCTGTCGACCGTCGTCCACGGCCGGCCGTCGATGATCTTGCCGTCGAGCTTCTGCAAGCTGTTCCACAACGGCTTGCCGCGCGTCGCGCAGACATTGAACGAGGCCGCGGGCGCGGCGCTCGCGGGCCACGTCGTGAAGAGCGCGAAGTTGTAGATGTAGGCGGCCTTCAGCGCGACGTCCTGCACCTGGCCCACGCACCACAGCGGCATGAGCAGCCACCACGGCAACACGGCCATCGCGAGACATACGTTTCGGGTCGGTCCCATGTCAGAACCCGTACACCATCTTCGCGTACACGGTGCGGCTCTGCTGCTCGATCGTCTGCTGGACGAACGCCGGCCCGGCGGGATCCGCGTAGCGTTTGTTGAACGCGTTGTAGACGCTCAGCGAGACCTCGGCATGACTGATGAGCCGCGACGAACCGAGCGTGAGATTGGCGATGCAGAAGCCGCCCGTCGTGGACGCTCCGGTCGAACGCGACGAGGTGCATTGCACCTCGGTGCCGAGGCGCGCGGCGTGATGGAACAACGGCACCAGCAGGTTCATCTTCGCCAGATGACGCGGTGAATTGGCCAGCACCGCCGACTGACCGTCGCGCGCGAGTTGCCACGAATAGCTCGCGCGCACACGGACGCCGCCGAAGAAATCGCGCTCGACGGCCAGTTCCGCGCCTTTCACGTCCGCGCGATCGATGTTCTGAAACACCAGCAGACCGTTGTCGGGATCCACCGTCTGCGAGATCAGGTCGCGCACCGCGTACTGGAACAGCGACAGCGTCACGCGGCCGCTCGATTCGAACAGATGCTCGAGCACGATTTCGCGCGTGGAGATATGTTCCGGCTTGAGCTTTGGATTCGCCTCCTGGCCGCCCTCGCCGGGCACGTTGTAATACAGCTCGTAAGCGTTGGGCGCGCGATACGCGGTGCCGTAAATGAGCTTGGCGGTGTCGCGCGCGGTGATCTTGTAGATCAGCGCGAGCCGCGGGTTGAGGTTGCCCGCCGTCACGCTGTCCCAGTCGTAGCGCAAGCCCGCGCTCAGCGTGAAGTTCGCCGGCAGCCGGATTTCGTCCTCGATATACGCGCCGGTCTGATTGCTGGAGCGCTTGTCGTTCAGTTGCGACGAGTACGGCTCGACGATGTAGTTGTACTGGTCGCGGTGCGCGTCGCGGCGAAAATCCGCGCCCACCACGATCTTCTGCCGCGGCTGGCTCGTGATCGTGGCGTGCGTGTCGGCGCCGTACCAGAGCGCATGATCGCCATCGACACTCGCCACGGCGGTGCCGGTGTCGTACGGATACGTGCCGAGCCCGCGGTAGTCGGCGCGGCCCCAATAGGCCTGAGCGGAGACCGCGAGTCCTGCGGTCAGTTGACGCGAGAACGTGCCGTTGATGAAGCCCTGCGAATCGTTGGTCGAGTTGGGCGCGTTGAACACCGCGCCGAACGATCCGGTCGGTACGCCCTTGGTGCGATTCACATAGGCGGCGGAAAAAGAGAAATCGCCATACGCGGCCTTGGCGAACAGGCGCTGCGCGCGATCGTAGTCGAGGTCGTGCGCGATGCCGTGGTTCTGATCCGGCGTGTCGAAGTCGGGGAAATACAGGTCCTGTCCGTTGCGCACATACGAACTCGCCGACAACACCAGGTCCGCGCCGTTCTGGCCGTGCCAGCCGTAGGTGGCGCGCGCCCTCTTTTCGCCGAAGCTGCCGACGGCCACGGCGGTCTGCGCGCCGTCGATCGCGCTGCCCTTCTTCGTGATGACGTTGATCACGCCGAACAGCGCGTTCGATCCATAGACGGCGGAGCCGGGACCGGGCACGTATTCGATCCGCTCGACGAGGTCCATGTCGACCAGCGCCTCGGTGCCGATCACCGCCTGACCGTAGACCGAATCGTTGGTGCGCACGCCGTCGATCAGCAGCAGGAAGCGGCTGTCGTAATCGCCCGGACGCAGGAAGCCGCGCGCGCCCACATAGGCATAGTTGCGGTCGTAGCTGACGTAGAGCCCCGGCAGCGACGCGAGCGCGTCGGAGAGCGTGCGCCAGCCGAAATCGCGGATGTCCGCCGCGCTCAGCACCACCACGGCGGAAGGCGCGTCGCTCACCGACTGCGTGAATTTCGACGCGGACGTCACCACTTGAACGCTCATCAGCTTCTCGAGCGGCAGCGTGGCGAGCGTGTCGGCATCGGCGTCCGGCGCGATGTCGGTGGCTTCGCTCGCGGGTAGGTCACCGGCGGGTACGTGGCGGGCGTTACCTGCGTTACGCGCGTCGAGCGGATCGACGGCCGCGGCTGCGTCGGTTTGCACCGACAACGAGACGAAAATAACGGCGGCGGCAAAATGTACCGCCAGGTGTCTGGAATGGGCGCGGGTCATAGTGTGAATGCGGTGAGCGCCTTTGCGCCTTTCCTTCACACTAACGACAATTTCAGCAGCAACTTAAGCGGGGGCGGACGGGGTTCAGGACAAACCCTATGCAACGCACATACGGCTGCAGCGCTTCATACGCGGCGGTAAAACATGCCGCATGTGAAGCAAGCGCCGCGCGCTGCGATACCACACAGCGACGCGGCCAATGTCTCTACTTGAACGCCTTAACGCGCGCCGCCGCTGGCAATCAGGGTTTCGCCCGTCATCCAGCGCGAGTCGTCCGACGCGAGGAACACGGCAACGTCGGCGACCTCGTCAGGCTGGCCGATGCGGCCGAGCGGCGTCGTGCTGATCGCCCACTGCTCCAGATCGGAGCCGACGATGCCCGCGCTATGCGTGCCTTCGGTCGCGATCATGCCCGGGTTTACCGAGTTCACGCGAATCTTGCGCGGACCGAGTTCGCGTGCCAGCACGCCGGTGATGCCGTCCACCGCGCCCTTGGTGCCCGTATAAACCGCGCTGCCCGGCGGCGTGAGGCGCGTCACCACCGAACTGACGTTGACGATGCTGCCGCCTTCTCCCAGATGCTTGACGGCCGCCTGCGTGGTCAGCAGCAGACCCAGCACGTTGACGTTGAAGTGCTTATGGAAATGTTCTTCGGTGATCTCCTCGATCTGCGCGAACTCGTACACGCCCGAGTTGTTGACGAGGATGTCGAGGCGGCCATACGTTTCGACCGCGGCGTCGATGATGCCTTGCGCGTCCGCCGCCTTGGAGACGTCGCCGCCGACGGCCACCGCCTTGCCGCCCGCCGCGGTGATCGCGGCGACCACGCTGTCCGCGCCCGCCTTGCTGGACGCATAGTTCACCACCACCGAGGCGCCTTGCGCGGCCAGCGCCTTCGCAATCGCCGCGCCGATGCCTTTCGATGCGCCCGTTACAACCGCGACTTTGCCTGTGAGCTTGCTCATGATCGTTTCCTTTCGATTGGGTTGCGCCGACGTAGTGCGGCGATGATTCGCGAGTTGGCGCCCATGAAGCCGATGCAGCTTCCGATGCAGCGACGCCGCCACTGCATGCAATGTAGGGATTCAGGCGACGGGGATAAAGCGGCTGAAGGCGAACAGATACGTCGGGAGGCGCGAACAATCGAAGCGCGGCGCGCGCCAGCCACGCGGCGCTGATGGAATACATGCCGCGCGCATGCCATGCACGCCGCGCGAGAAGCCGATCTCAGCGCCTGCGCCACAGCATGATCTGCACGGACAAGCTGGCCAGTACGGCTATTGCACCGAGCGTATCCAGAATGGTGGCCCACACGATTCTTGCCCTCCTCGCTTTGCCTGTCGCCAATGCCTGATCAAACGAATGCGCGCGCCATCAATTGAATGCCGAGGCCGAGCAGGCAAACAAAGAACCAGCGGCGGAAGGTGTCGGCGCTGATGCGCCCTCGCACACGCTGTCCAATCCACATACCAATCAGCGCCGGCGCCACCGCGAGCAGCGAGTGGCCGAGGTCGTCGACGGCGAACGCACGCTCTTTGGCGAGCCCGATCGCGAGCGCGATGGTGGAGACCGTGAACGACAGGCCGAGCGCTTGCACCAGGTCCTCTTTCTTCAACGCGAGGCCCTGAAGATAAGGTACCGCAGGCACGACGAACACGCCGGTGCCGCCGGTGATCACGCCCGTGACCGCGCCGATTGCCGGCGACAGCCAGCGCTCATGCCGCCTGGGCACGTCGAGACGCCACGCCGTCAGGCCCGCGCCGGCGTACAGCGTCAACGCGGCGCCCAAACCGACGACCGCCCATTCGCCGCCCCCGCCCGCGATAAACGACGCGGCGGCAATCGTGCCGCCGACGATGCCCGCCATCATCGGCCACAAGCGCCCGAGCAGCGCCCGCACGCTCGGTCCCGCGAACAATTGCCAGAGGTTCGTGACGAACGAGGGCAACAGCAGCATCGCGGCCGCGTGAGCCGGCAGCATCAGCGTGCCGAGCACGCCCATCGCGACGGTGGGCAGACCCATGCCGGTCACGCCCTTGACGAAGCCGGCGACGACGAAGGTTGCCGCGACCAGACCCGCGTGCATCGCAAGGGAAGAACTCATCAGGAGCCTGTTCATGGTTGTGATATTGACGATTTTCGATTGCCGCAAGCCCGGCCACAATGCGTAAGATACTTACCGTGACTTAGGCTATGGCTTAGGCTGGCAACCCGAACCGAGACAAGGCAAACGCCCCTCCATGCGCTTCGATCTGATCGACCTGCGGCTCTTTCTGAACATCCTCGAAACCGGCAGCATCACGCACGGCGCCGCGCGCGCGAACATGTCGTTGCCGTCGGCGAGCGCGCGGCTGCGCGGCATGGAAGACGCCCTGGGCATGCCCTTGCTCGAACGCGGCCGGCGCGGCGTCGAATCCACGCCCACGGGCGACACGCTCGCCCATCACGCGCGGCTCGTGCTGGGCCAGATCGAACGGATGCAAGGTGAACTGGGCGAGCATCAGGAAGGACGCAAAGCCTGCATTCGCCTGTGGACCAACACCGCCGCGATCACCGAATTCCTGCCCGCGGCGATCGGCCTTTTTCTGCGCGATCATCCGAATGTGCAGATCGATCTGAAGGAGCGCCAAAGCAGCGAGACGGTAAAGGCGGTGCTCACCGGCGCGGCGGAGATCGGCATCATCTCGGATGCGGTCGAGCATGGCGCGTTGCAAACGCTGCCCTGCGCCGTCGACAAGCTGGTGCTGATCGCGAGCCGCGACGACGCGCTCGCCACGCGTCGCCGCGTCACGCTGGCGGAAGTGGCCGACCGCGAATTCATCGGGCTGAGCGCGGACAGCGCGTTGCAAGCGTATCTGGACGAGCGCGCGCTACTGGCTGGCGGAACGCTCAGCTTCCGCACCCATGTGCGAACTTTCGACGGCATCTGCCGCATGGTCGAGCAAGGCGCGGGCGTCGGCATCGTGCCGGCCACGGCGGCGAAGCGTTATCGCGGGCGACCGGGCATCCGCATGATCGAGTTGACCGATAGTTGGGCGACGCGCCAGTTGCTGATCTGCATGCGCGACATGAACGCGATGCCGCGGCCGGAGAAGGCGTTGGTGCGGCACCTGGCGGGCGGTTCTGGTCAGTCGTCGGGAAGTTCACGGGTTCGTTGAGTTACAAAGCGTTGCCGACGTGGGCGCGCTTCGCGGGGCACAATCACATCTCCGTGGTCTACTCGTTCAACACCATCGACGATGAAGTCGGCGCGGCGTTGCTCGCATTCATGCAAGCGGAGCGGTAGCGGTTTAGTTGTGGCCGGCCTATGGATGAAGGTGCGTAGCGCGTCATTGCGCGCTACAAAAGATGACCGTGAGGACAAGGGGAATGACCTGCCGCACGACAGCGTCGCTGCCGGCCTTCCGTACGCGCGCTTCCACGTCCTCGGTGGAGCCCACTACCACCGCGCCATAGGCGGAATCTGTAATGGGCTGGCCGCTTCCCTGTTTGAATATCGTGTCGCCGTGTTCATACCCGAGAACGGCGTAGACGCGAAAACCGAACGCCGTCAGGTTGCCGTCGTGTGCCGGTTTGAATGCATTGACCGAGTTGGCCTCGACACGCATCGGCTTCGGATCGATATATCGATCGGTCACGAGCGGAGCGATGAACGCGTGCGCGTTTGATTTGCAGTCGAGTTGAGCGTCGAGCGCGTAGGCGCGGCACAGGACTGGGGTAAACCCAGCGCCTATTGCAATAATCAATGTGAGCGCGTTGAGGACGGACTTGGTCATGATGGTGGCGCCGTGGGTCTGTCTCAGTCCACCTTGTCATGGTCGACCGGAGAGATCTGTACGGTAGCAGCCAATGTTTTTTATTCAGTTCCGCGTGAAGGGCTTGCGGCGATGGGCGGGTGTCTTTGCTCCCCCGATGCTGGACCGTGCCGTTGTTTTCGATGGGGCGTATAGCGTATAGATGAGCGCTCGGCGCTAGTTGGATTTGCTCGACATGGCCTCTGTCGAGAAGAGGTCGATTTCGGCTGGTAAGCGGGCGTTCGCGGATGGCAGATATCCGGTGCCCTGGTGTAGCCTGCATCTCTCTCGCAGCTAATCGCGCGGATAGCCCTGAGCTTGAGCGGTAGCTCAGGTCGGCAGCGTTACCATCGGCGCTTCAGCCAGGCGCCAGGGAGCCATCATGACGGTGAAGCGTATGGACAACGTCGGCATCGTGGTTGAAGACATCGATGCCGCCATCGAATTTTTTGCCGAACTCGGCCTTGAGCTCGAGGGGCGTGCCCCGATCGAAGGAGACTGGGCAGATAGCGTCACTGGATTGCGCGGCATGCGCGTCGAAATTGCCATGATGCGTACGCCGGACGGTCTCAGCCGGCTCGAGATATCCCGATTCCTTGCGCCACCTGTGGTCGCCGATCACCGTCGCACCCCGGTGAACGCCCTTGGTTACCTACGCGTCATGTTTACCGTGGAGGACATCGACGATACGCTCGCCCGTCTCGGTAAACGCGGCGCGGAACTCGTCGGCAAAGTGTCCCAGTACGAAAACGCGTATCGGCTCTGCTACATCCGGGGCCCCGAAGGGATCCTGATCGGGCTCGCTCAGGAGCTCGGGCATGGCGCCTAACCCCTCCATCGAGCGGATGGTCGAACGTTAGAGATCGGTTGCTTCCTGAAAGGGAAAGTCGGAGCGCTGGTCGACTGCTATGGGTCTACAGCGTTATGGTCGACTTGGGCGCTCTCGGGCTGCGCGCGGCCATTTTGAGACATTCGACGGCACCGCTTAGACTGTTGACAATCATTGGCTCCCTGACTCGTATCGAACAACATGAGCGCAATTGAACTGTTGACACCTAAGACCGAATTGTTGCCAAGCTACGTTGAGGCCCGTGAGGCGGGACGGTCGGCGGTGCCTTATCACGTGCCCCAAGGAGGCAGCGCATGTCTTAGACTATCGCCCCGATAATCGTTTGACGGGTGGGAAGTCCACAAACCTGCTTCCTTAGCGCGGGACAACATCGTCACTGTCCATCTTAACGGCACCGAGCAAACCTCGAAAAATTGCGCACTGAAATGGTCTCGCGCGGCTGCTACTGGTCTACACGTCCTTCGCGGCGAAGTCGACTTAAAGATTAGAAGAATCCTGAGAGCGTCATATGGCAATCAGGTTGTCGTTTGAAGTCCTGGAAGTATTGGACACCATCGAGCGAGCCGGCACATTCGCCGAGGCGGCCGAACTGTTGCATAGGGTCCCGTCGTCGATCACTTACCTCGTCCAGAAAATTGAAAGCGACATGGATGTTGAACTGTTCGACCGTAGCGGCAGACGGGCGACGCTCACGCAAGCCGGCCGGGCCGTGGTCGATGAAGGCCGTCGACTTCTGAGAGCGGCCCGGCATCTCGAAGTTAAAGCGAAGGGAATTAGCGACGGCTGGGAGTCGGAACTGCGATTGTGCTTTGACGAAATCCTGCCGGCCAGATTCGTGTGGTCATATGTGAACGGATTTTATGACCTGAAAATACCCACTCAACTGCGTCTGTCTACTGAAGTGCTCGGGGGAGTCTGGGATGCTCTAATTTCGAGGCGTGTCGATTTGGCGGTCGGAACCGTCGGGGAGCCGCCGCTCGATCCGAACATCATCGCACGCCCGATTGGAACGCTCAATCATGTATTCGTCACGGCGCTGGATCATCCACTCGCGAGCATCCCAGAGCCATTGGAGAGCGAGACGATTGCGCGATATCGAGGTGTTGTCATGAGCGACACGTCCCGTGAGCTGGATCCCCAAGCCGTAGCTATCCACGAGGGACAACCGCTCATCTTCGTGTCGACTCGCGAAGCCAAACTCGAAGCACTCTGCGAAGGTATTGCGGTCGGCATGCTCCCCGAGCCGTTGGCCGAAGGGTTGATACGCAAAGGGAAGCTGGTTGCGCGCCGCATTGTGGGCGTACGCGAATACTCGAATTGCTATCTCGCTTGGCGCAGAGACAAGGCCGGGAACGCATTGAACTGGTGGATCGATCAGCTTGACCAAGCCGATCTGATTGGCCGGTTATTCGCACAGATTCGGTAGCGGTCGACCAACGCAGCCTGGCGGTTCGCGCGGGCCATTCCCAAGGCGTTTCGGTTCGCTACGCTGACAATTGTCGCCGCATCGGTCTGCGGAGACGCGGATGCATGCAGCCCAAGCCCGGCTGTCTGAGACTCGAGGCGGGCTTCCTGGCGCCGCGCAGGGAACCTAATGAGGGGGATAACACACGACTGAGCGTCCGCTATCGGTCGATTCGGTCGTCCCTTGTGGGCGATCAGCGACAATCACAGACAGCCAAGCCATCGTTGCAAATCGTCAGCCGCCTCGATCATGTCGCCAACCGCGTCAGCAGTTTTCCACTCACCTGCCGCAGATCCCACCTTGCGTGGCATCGCCCACCAAAGCAGCCGCCCCTGGGCGGGGCGGCGGTCGTTCACGCTTCGGGAGTACCCGGCGGTATGCTCACCGGCGAAGTAGCAGACGCGACGTCGGCTTCATCGCTGGCCGATGCGTCCGTTGAACCGACTTGCGGCTTGCCATCCGCATCATGCTGCGAGCCGGCCTGCGAAGCCACCGCGGCATCCCCGGACAAAGGCACCGCGTCGGCAGACGCATTCACCGCGCCGCCCGCCGCTTTTGACGCGCCGCGCGCCGCGCGATGCGCCTGCAGACGCTGCGCACCCGCGGCTTCCTGCGCCGTGACCTTGCCCGCCTCGGCGCCCGTCAGATCGACACGCGCCGCACCTTCGACCAGACACTTCCAGTAGCGGCTGCCACGGCACCACGTCTTGATCGCGTCGCGCAACTCCGCTTCGTTCAGCGACAGTTCCTTCGCGTGCGCGACGAGGTCCTCGAAGATGCCGACCTTCAACGGCAGCTTGGGCGCCGGATTCTTCGGGAAGGCATTCGGAAAATGTTTTTGCAGTCTGCCAATCGACTTCACCACCGGGTCCACCGGCTTCGCGTCCGCGGGCCTCGGCTGCGCCGCGGGATTGGCGGCGGCTTCGGGCGCGCCACGGCGCGCATGCGCCGGCTTGCGCGCAGGCCTCGCGTCCGGCCGCGCATCGGGCTTCGCGCCGGACTTGGCAGCGGGCTTGGAACCGGGCCGGGCACCCGACCTGGCGCCCTCGGACTTGGCACCCGGCTTCGCGGCGGGTGCCGCTTCCGCGCGGGCCGCGGCCAGTTGCTTCTTCAGTTCAGCGAGTTGTTCGAAACCCATGGCGCACAATCAATCGGAGGAAACCGAGATTGTAGCAGCGTGTGGCGACACGCTCATGACGCCGCTTGCGCGGCGCGGCCCTGCGGGAGCGGCGCGATCCTCCCGCGCGGCGTCTGAAACCGGTTTTTTGGCGTATTCCTGTAGCGCCACGCGCTTCAGCGGATCGGCGACACAGGGGACGCCATGCCCTCGGTCGGCAACGCCGCGCCCTCATACGTTTTCAGCCCAGAGACGCAAACGCACAAGCCTGGTCGACCCTCGTTATTGCGCAGCGAAAGCCCGAGCCGATGCCGCTCGGCGATCCGCGACACGATCGCAAGACCTAGCCCGCTGCCCTCCCCCTGCGCCTCCTCGCCTCGATAGAAACGGTCGAAAACACGTTCGAGCTCCGCCTCGGGTATGCCTGAGCCGCTATCCACCACATCGAATCCCACGCGCTCCGCCGAGCGCCTCAGGATCACGTCGACTCGACCGCCGCGCGGCGTATGGCGGATCGCGTTGTTGATCAGATTGCCCAACAGCACGCTCATTCCGTGCGGATCGGCGAGCACGGTGTAAGCATCGTCGGCCGTGCGGGCGTGCTCGCATTCGAGCCCGAGGTCGATCTCCTTGGCCTCGGCCAGCAACGAACAATCGCCCACCACCTGCTCGCCGATCCGGCGCAAGCTCACGGGCGTCATCGAGGTGACCGGATGCGCGTCCTCACGCGCCAGCGTCAACAATTGCTGGACCAGGTGAATCATCCGGTTCACGCGCCCCTCGACGCGTTCCAGCGTCTGCCCCTCGCCCTTCAACGAGCCGTCGCGCGAGGCCGCCTGCAATTGCAGCTTCAAGGCGGCGAGCGGCGAGCGCAACTCATGCGCGGCATCGGCGATGAAGGTGCGCTGCGCCTGCGATGCGGCGTTCAGGCGCTGCAGGAGATCGTTGAGCGCGACCACCAGCGGCTTGATTTCGACCGGCACGGTGCCGTCGAGACGCAGCGGTTCGAGCGAATCGATCGAACGCGTCGACAGCGCGCGCGACAGTCCGCCGATCGGCGCAAGCCCCCGCGCCACCACCAACAGCACCAGCGCGACCGTCACCGGCACCAGTACGGCGAGCGGCCACAGCGTATGCAGCGCCAGTTGCATCGCCAGGTCGTCGCGCACGGACACCGGCTGCGCCACCTGAACGTAGCGGTCGGCCTGCTGCAATCCGAACGCGCGCCAGTGGTACTCGCCGGTCTCCACGGTATTGAAGCCCACGGGCAGACGCGCGAACACCGGCTCCTGCATCGAGTGATAGACGAGCTTGCCGGTACGGTCCCAGATCTCGATGACGAGCCGGTCGTCGGCCAGGTCGCCCAGGTCGGGCTGGCGATCGCCCTCGCCCGCGCCGGCCAGATTCGCCGGCAGCGACAGCGCCACCGTGCGCAGTTCATAGTCGAACAGTTCGCCGGCCTCGACGCGCGCCGTGTGAAAGATGCCGTAGGCGGCCACGCCCGACGCCGCGGCGAGACCGAAGATGAGCCAGCCGAGCAGCCAGCGGCGGATCGATCTCACCCGCATCGCTTCAGACGGTAACCCACGCCGCGCACGGTCACCACCTGGTCCGCGCCGATCTTGCGCCGCAGGCTGTGCACGTGCACCTCGATCGTATTGCTGCCGACTTCCTCGCCCCAACCGTACAGCTTCTCTTCCAGTTCGGTCTTGGTGAAGACGCGCGTGGGCTCCTCGATCAGCGCTTGCAGGAGCGCGAATTCGCGCGGCACGAGCGGCAACGGTTCGCCGGCCTTGGTGACTTCGTGCGCCGCCGGGTCGAGCGTGAGTTCGCCGTGCGTATAGACGGGCTGCTTGTGGCCGGTGCGCCGCCGCAATAGCGCGCGCACGCGCGCGCCGAGTTCGTCGAGGTCGAAGGGTTTGATCAGGTAATCGTCGGCGCCCGCATCGAGGCCGCGGATGCGTTCTTCCACCGCGTCGCGCGCGGTCAGGATGATCACCGGCGCGGCGCCGCCGTTCTTGCGGTAGGCGCCGAGCAGGTCGATGCCGTCCTTCTTCGGCAAGCCGAGATCGAGCAGCACGAGGTCGTACACGCCGTTGCCCAGCGACAGTTCCGCCGCGCGGCCGTCACTGGCCCAATCGATCGCGTAACCGGCGCGGCGCATCGCGCCCAGCACCGTCTCCGCGATCATGTCGTCGTCCTCGACCAATAGCAGACGCATCGCCTCTCTTCCCCCGTTTTGCCCGCACTGCAGGTCCGCTAGCTTAACGCGTCCTGGTGCTTGCAGAGGGGCGATTCAGCGCCCGGTGCGCCTTCATGTTCTTCGTCAGCGTTCTTCTTCATCGCTCCGGTTCATGGAGCGATATACCGACATACGCGGGCGCGGCCGCATCGCGCGACGCGCTTGCCCGCGGCCGGCTCGCCAGGAGCGCGAGCCGGCCCTCACCGTCATACCGGCTTGATGTCCGCCGCCTGCTTGCCTTTCGGCCCTTGCTTGATTTCGAAGCTGACCTTCTGGTTTTCCTGCAACGATTTGAAGCCCTCGCTGCGGATTTCGGAGAAATGCGCGAACAGGTCTTCGCCACCGTCATCGGGTGTGATGAAGCCAAAGCCCTTCGCGTCGTTGAACCATTTCACTGTACCGGTTGGCATGTCGATTCCTATGTGTATCCAAGTTGATGGGGCTGCATGTCGCCGCCTTTCGTCCGCTGATTCGACCGGCGCCAGCGCTCCGGGCACTGCCGCAGCGGCGCTTCGTGCGCGGTCGATGACGCGGACATTCGCCGGCTCATGCCACTGCGGCTCGACTCTACGCCTCTTTACATGACGTTGCCGTGATGGCTGCCGTGATGGCCGCCGTGGCTGCTGCTGTGACTACCTTCGTGAGATTTTCGCCGTGACCTCCGCATGACTTTCGCTATCGCGTCTACTCGCGTCGCAAGACGCGTGCCTCGCGCGAGCCGTGGCAGGCGCCGATGCGATTTCGCGCAATCAGATAAGATAATCGGAATCGGCAATCCACTCTGGTCGCGCAGGTTCATCCGACCGCCACACGGTCGCGCGGCTATCGTTTTCGCCTATCCAGGCTTTCCCACATACAGGAACTCAGCATGGCCATTTCGAGCTATACCGATACCCGACTTCTGATCAACGGCGAGTGGTGCGATGCCGCAAGCGGCAAGACGCTCGACGTCATCAACCCGGCCACGGGCCAGCCCATCGGCAAGGTGGCGCACGCCGGCATGGCCGATCTGGACCGCGCGCTCGCCGCCGCGCAACGCGGCTTCGAAGCCTGGCGCAAGGTTCCGGCCAACGAACGCGCGACCACCATGCGCAAGGCCGCGGGCTTCGTGCGCGAGCGCGCCGCCGACATCGCCCGCCTGATGACGCAGGAACAGGGCAAGCCGTTCGCCGAAGCGCGCGTCGAAGTGCTCGCCGCGGCGGACATCATCGAATGGTTTGCCGACGAAGGGCGCCGTGTGTACGGCCGCATTGTGCCGTCGCGCAATCTGTCGGCGCAGCAACTGGTGCTCAAGGAGCCGATCGGTCCGGTGGCCGCGTTCACGCCGTGGAATTTCCCGGTCAACCAGATCGTGCGCAAGCTGAGCGCGGCGCTCGCGAGCGGCTGTTCGTTCCTCGTCAAGGCGCCGGAGGAAACCCCGGCGTCGCCGGCCGGTCTGTTGCAGGCGTTCGTCGACGCCGGCGTGCCGCCGGGCACGGTCGGCCTCGTGTTCGGCGATCCGGCCGAGATTTCGAGCTACCTGATTCCGCATCCGGTCATCCGCAAGGTGACGTTCACCGGCTCCACGCCGGTCGGCAAGCAATTGGCCGCACTCGCCGGCGCGCACATGAAACGCGCCACGATGGAACTGGGCGGTCATGCGCCGGTGATCGTCGCCGAAGATGCCGACGTGGCGCTCGCCGTGAAAGCGGCCGGCGGCGCGAAATTCCGCAATGCGGGCCAGGTGTGCATCTCGCCCACCCGCTTCCTGGTGCACAACAGCATCCGCGAGGAGTTCGCCGCGGCGTTGGTCAAGCATGCCGAAGGTCTCAAGCTCGGCGACGGTCTCGCGGAAGGCACGACGCTCGGGCCGCTCGCCAACGCGCGCCGTCTCAGCGCGATGAGCAAGGTGCTCGATGACGCGCGCAAGACCGGCGCCACGGTCGCGACCGGTGGCGAACGCGTGGGCTCGGAAGGCAACTTCTTCGCGCCGACCGTGCTCACCAACGTGTCGCTCGAAGCCGACGTGTTCAACAACGAGCCGTTCGGCCCGATCGCGGCGATCCGCGGCTTCGACAAGCTTGAAGAGGCGATCGCCGAAGCGAACCGGCTGCCGTTCGGCCTCGCCGGCTATGCGTTCACGAGGTCGTTCAGCAACGTGCATCTGCTGTCGCAGCAACTGGAAGTCGGCATGCTGTGGATCAACCAGCCGGCCACGCCTTCCCCGGAAATGCCGTTTGGCGGCGTGAAGGATTC
Organism: Paraburkholderia sp. DD10; assembly: GCF_049177125.1. NCBI lineage: Bacteria > Pseudomonadati > Pseudomonadota > Betaproteobacteria > Burkholderiales > Burkholderiaceae > Paraburkholderia > Paraburkholderia sp. DD10. Next base: position 1,317,488 of record NZ_CP185393.1, read on the forward strand.
GGGCTACGGTTCGGAAGGCGGCCCGGAAGCGATGGAAGCGTACCTGGTCACCAAGGCGGTTTCGGTGATGGCGGCTTAAGCGGCTTAAGCCGCCTAAGGCTGGTTTTTCAGGCCTCTTCGCTTGCCATGAGGGTCCGCGGGCGTTTGCCCGCGGACCTTTTTTCTTGTGCTCGACCACCAACACGCTTGAACTCATGCAACCCACGCTGACTGGAACCATCGTCGAACTCAGGCCGTTTCGGCGGGAACATGCAAGCTCGCTGCTCGACGCCGCCGCAGACGGTGAACTCTGGAACATGACGCTGACCGTGGTGCCGGGACCGGACACCATCGGCGGCTATCTGGCAACCGCACTCGAAGGATGCGCGGCCGGCACCGTGATGCCGTTCGTGATCGCAAGGCGCGATACGGGCGCGATTGTCGGCAGCACGCGGTTCTGGAAAATCGATCGTGTGAATCGGAAGCTCGAAATCGGCCACACGTGGTTGAGCGCGTCCGTGCAGCGCTCGGCGGTGAACACCGAGGCGAAATATCTGCTGCTGTGTCACGCGTTCGAAGCGATGCAATGCGTGCGCGTGCAGTTCACCACCGACGAACTCAACGAGAAATCACGCGCGGCGATTCTGCGCATCGGCGCGAAGCAGGAAGGTGTGGTCCGGCATGAGCGCATCATGCCGGACGGACGCAAGCGCAACTCGGTGCGCTTCAGCATCATCGATGACGAGTGGCCTGAGGTGAAGACTGTGCTCGAAGGGAAACTGGGGCGGTGATACGGCCCAGCCACTCCCCGCCAGCACAAAGCTTCACGTTCAAACGTGCGCGTCGCGCTCGCTGAGCGGCTGCGCTTTCGCCACCGTGAACTCCTCGCGCAACGCGTCGCGCGCGTGATGCCGGCGCACCCATAGCGCGGTGAGGATCGGCACGAGAATCGCCGTGACGAGGCAGGCCGTCGCGACCATCGCGGTCGCGGCCGGCACGAGCGGCTTGAAGCTCGGAATCATCTCGCCGATGATCGCGGGGTTCGCCACCGCGGCGCCCGCCGTCGACGAGGCCGCGAGGCCCGCCGCGCCATTGCCGCCCGCGATCCAGCGGTCGGCGAGAATCAGCGGAATGCCGGTCACGACGATCACCGCGAGACCGAGCAGGACGCCCGGCAGACCGCTCTTCGCGATCACGTTCAGGTCGATGCCGTTGCCGAGCGCGAAGCCGAAGAACGGAATCAGCGGATGCACGCAGCGGCCGAAGAATTCCCGCAGCTCGCTATCGAGGTTGCCCAGCACGAACCCCACGAGAAACGGCAGCACCGCGCCGACGAAGAGCCGCGGCTCGAAGAACGCGACGCCGGCCGCGCCGAGAATGATCATGCTGACGAGCGGCCCCGATTCGACCGACATCAGCACGAACGCGCCCGCCTCTTCCTTGGTGCCGTATTGCTGCATCACCGCGGCATAGAGGCCGCCGTTGGTCATGTCCATCGACGTGGTGATCGCCAGCACCGACAGGCCGGCGAAGAGGCCCGCCTTGATGCCGTCGACGGGAATGAAATGCGAGGCGACGAGCGTCGCGATCCACGCCACCACCATCTTGGTGACGAGCAGCGTGCCCGACTTGCGCAGCACCGTGCCGGTCGCCCGCAGGTCGATCGTCGCGCCCATGCAGAAGAACCACACCGCCAGAATCGGCACGGTGCCGCTGATCAATCCATTGGTAAACGAGCCGAAGTATTTCCCCGCGCCCGGCGCAAACGTGTGGACACAAGCGCCGAGCAGCAACGGCACCAGCATCAGACCGCCTGGAATGCGGTCGATGGCCTTCTTGATCTTCATGCCTCCTCCGTGGACTTCGCGTCCAGTTATCGGGTGGGTTACCCGGGGTAATGTCCCGGTCTTGCGCCGGGCTGCTCCCTTTCGGCGCAATATAACATCGTGAAAGGAACACTGTTCCGATTCTCTTTGAATTTCGGATCATCGTTTACCCGAGCGATCCTGAAACACCGCGCCATTACTCGACAGACTCCGCAATATTTTTTGGACCATCGTTCCGAAATGCGAATTCTGCGTTAAAGTCGAGCCCACACACGCGCCTCGATGCGGCATGGCGAGACGCCCAATCAGACCGGAGACAGAACAATGGAAGTGAGACAGGCCATCAACAGCGAGTACGCAAAGACGCTCGATACCGCGGGGCTGCGCAAGGAATTTCTCGTCGACCAGGTATTCGAGCGCGACGCGCTGCGGCTCACGTATAGCCACATCGACCGCATCATCGTCGGCGGCGTGTGGCCGGCCACGCGCGCGGTCGAAGTGCCCGCCTCGCTCGGCAAGGCGATCGGCGTCGGCTATCTGCTGGAGCGCCGCGAACTCGGCGCGATCAACATCGGCGGCGACGGCTGGGTCGACGTGGACGGCACGCGTCATATCGTGCGCAACGAAGAGGCGATCTACATCGGCAAGGGCGCGCAAGCCGTCGCGTTCGGCAGCGACGACGTCGCCCATCCCGCGAAGTTTTATCTGAACTGCGCGCCCGCGCACGAGACGCATCCGACCCGCACGATCTCGCTCGCGCAAGCTTCGCCGCAAACGCTCGGCGACCCGGCCACGAGCAACCGCCGCACGATCTACAAGTTCATCGTCCCTGAAGTGCTGCCCACCTGCCAGCTTTCGATGGGCATGACCAAGCTCGAACCCGGCAGCCTCTGGAACACGATGCCGTGCCATACGCACGAGCGTCGCATGGAGGTGTATTTCTATTTCAACGTCGCCGACGACGCCGCCGTCTTCCACATGATGGGCGAGCCGAACGAGACGCGCCATATCGTCGTGCACAACGAGCAGGCCGTGATCTCGCCGAGCTGGTCGATTCACTCGGGCGTCGGCACGCGCGCGTACACGTTCATCTGGGGCATGGTCGGCGAAAACCAGGTGTTCGGCGATATGGACCACATCGCCGTGCGCGATCTGCGGTGATCGACATGACGCTCTCCCTTCACGACAATCCGCGCACGATATGAGCCAGAAAACAGTGAACCCCTTCGATCTGACCGGCAAGGTCGCCATCGTCACCGGCAGCAATACGGGCCTTGGCGCGGGCATGGCGGTGGCGCTCGCGTCGGCCGGCTGCGACATCGTCGGCGTGAGCCGCGGCGACGCCGGCGACACACCCGCGCGCGTGCAGGCGGCAGGCCGCCGTTTCGCGGACGTGCGCGCCGATCTTGCCTCGATCGCGCCTATCGAGGACATCGTGCGCGCGGCGGTCGAGGCATTCGGCCGCGTCGACGTGCTCGTGAACAACGCGGGCATCATCCGCCGCGAAGACGCGCTCGCGTTCGGCGAGGACGACTGGGACGCGGTCATGGACGTCAATCTGAAGAGCGTCTTCTTTCTTTCGCAAGCCGTCGCGCGGCAGTTCGTCAAGCAGCAAGGCGGCGGCAAGATCGTCAACATCGCGTCGATGCTGTCGTTCCAGGGCGGCATACGGGTCGCGTCCTACACGGCGTCGAAAAGCGGCGTGCTCGGTCTCACGCGCCTGCTCGCGAACGAGTGGGCCGCGCGCGGCGTCAACGTGAACGCGATCGCGCCGGGCTACATGGCGACCGCGAACACCGCGGCGTTGCGCGACGACGCGCAGCGCAACGACGAGATTCTCGGCCGCATTCCGGCCGGCCGCTGGGGCACGCCCGACGACCTCGCGGGACCGGTCGTGTTCCTCGCGTCGTCGGCCTCGGACTACGTGCATGGCCATACGCTCGCGGTGGACGGCGGCTGGCTCGCGCGCTAGCTCGGCAGACGGCATCGGAAGCGGTATGCTTCTGATGCGGCGCGCGCGTTGACACGTTGACACGCCGACGCGACTGACGTGGGCAGGCATCGACAGGGAATGACGGAAATGGCAGCAATGGGCAAGCAGCGCAAGGACGCCGCCACGCACGACGCGGAAAGCGCGGATTGTGTCGGCATGAGCGGTGAATCGGCTTCGTCGGTCGGCCGGGTATTCGCGATTCTCGGCGCGATCGGCGACAGCGGAGAAATCGGCATCAGCGAACTGTCGCAACGGCTCGGCATGTCGAAAACCACGGTGCACCGCGTGATCCAGACGCTGAAGGCGCTCGGCTACGTGACGCAGGAAATCGAAACCGAGCGCTACCGGCTCACCATTCGTCTGTTCGAACTCGGCGCGAAGGCGCTGGAGAGCGTCGATCTCGTGCGCGAGGCCGACGTCGAGATGCGCCGCATCGGTCAGATCACGCGCGAGGCGGTCCACCTCGGTGCGTTCGACGAAGACGCGATCATCTACATTCACAAGATCGACGCCGACTACGGGCTGCGCATGCAGTCGCGCATCGGCCGCCGCAATCCGCTGCACAGCACGGCGATCGGCAAGGTGCTGCTCGCGTGGATGGACCCGGCCGAGGCGCGCGAAGTGCTCTCGCACGTGGAATTTCGCAAGTCGACGCAAAAGACGCTCGCTTCCGCGGAGGCCGTGCTGAGCATTCTGCCGCACGTGCGCGAGCAAGGTTACGGCGAGGACAACGAGGAACAGGAGGAAGGGCTTCGGTGTCTCGCGGTGCCGGTATTCGACCGCTTCGGCCGCGTGATCGCCGGCCTGTCGATTTCGTTTCCGACGATGCGCTGCGGCGCCGACACCAAATCGCACTACGTCGCGCTGCTCAAGCAGTCGGGTCTTGCGATCTCCACACGGCTCGGCTATCGCGAAGCGACCGCCGCCGCCGAGCATGCGGCCGCCGAGCCGGGCTGAGCGGCCAGGCTCAACGCGCGGCAGGCATCGGGCGGCGCGAGAGTCGACGCGCCCGCCGCGCGAACGTTCAAGGCAGCATCCGCTGCATAACCCGATCCTTCAGCACGAAGCGATGAAAGAGCGCCCCGCCGACATGCAAGACAATCAGTGCGAACAGCACCCAGGCCAGCACGCCATGAATGTCGCCCATTTCATGAGCGACAGGCGAGCCGACCGGTGCGATCGCCGGATAAGGCAGCACGCCGAATAGCTTGATCAACCAGTCGCGCGAGGATGCATTGGCCCAGCCCAGCACCGGCACGATCACCAGCGCGAGATACAGCAACCCATGCGTGACGTTCGACACGATCCGCAGAGAAGGTGAAACGTCCGCGGGCGCGGGCGAATGCGTGAGACGCCAGACGATTCGCAACGCCACCGCTGCAATCAGCGTGGCGCCCACGCCGAGGTGCCATGCGATCAGGCCGTCCGGCCGCGTGTCCTTGTGAATCTCCGGCATGGTCCAGCCGATCACGAACTGGGCCGAGATCAGCAGGACCACCAGCCAGTGCAAGAACTTCGCTACGCCGTCGTAACCCGCCGTATAAGGGCGAAAAAGATCGGCTTGGTCGGATTGCATTTTCATGAGCGTTTGTCGCCGTCGTTTAGCGGTTGGTTGGGGATGCAGGTCACGCCGGCATAAAGAATCGCGGGCGCATGCGCCGGGTATGCTACACGCGCAACCTTAAGAATTGCTGATGCGCATCTGTCGGCGCGCTGCGCGTGCGCGGCCGCCTGGTCCATTGATAATCGGCTACAGGCGATCTTGCGTCGTTGCGCGAGCGCAAGATCATCCACGCAGTCTGCAACCGAATGTATCCACTGAGCAAAGTCGTCGGCCCCTGGGCGCGCCCGGCGGCGCCGGATGCCGCAGCCGTCCTCTTTTCCATAACGCGCTCAACGGGTTGCCGGCAACTGCTTGCTGGCGCATCGCCCCGCCGCGCGCCTTTCCAACGCCCTCCTGCCCACGTCCGCGCTCCGGCGACAGCGGATCGAATCGACACGTCCTGTTACACACGAACACATCGGTAATGCGACGGCTCAGTAGAGTTCGGATCAACAAGGAAAGGGAGCAAGGTCATGAAACGAATTCTCGCGCTGGTCATATTGGGGGTAACGCTCGGCAGCGCCTTGAGCGCTTGCATCGTGGTGCCCGCAGGCGGCGGCTATCACGACCATTACCGCTATCGCGACCGTTACTAAGCCCGCTACTAAGCCGGTTACTAAGCCCGTTACCAAGCTCGATCCGCGCAGTCCCGCATCCCGCGGTGCAAACTCAATCGTAAAACCCGAGAATAAAACATGAGCCATTCAAGAAACCGCTGGCTGTCCGTGGCGATCGTTGCAGGTCTGGGGATCGGCGCATCGTCGGTCGCGCTCGCGCACGTCGATGTGGGCGTCGGTGTGAACATCGGCGTTCCGGGCGTCGCTTACGCGCCCGAGCCGGTCTATGCGCCACCGCCGCCGGTGTATGCGCCGCCTCCTCCCGTGGTGGTCATCAGCCCCGGCTGGTACGGCGAGCGCTATTACGACGGTCATCGCTATTGGGAGCGGCGCGACTGGGAAGCGCGTCACCGTGGCGGACGCGAATGGCACGAAGCCCGCGGACCGCGCGGCGACTGGCACGACGGGGGACGCGGCTACGGCTACGGCGGCCCGCGTGGCGATTGGCGCGGCGATGGTCATGGTCACGGCGAGGGCCGCGGTCACGGCGACCATTGATACGCGGCACCCGGCGGCATCATCGGCCACGCCGGGCCGCACACGCATGAGCGTCACCCACTTTGCAGGAGCGACGATTTGCTAACCAGCGATCCCCGGCGTGTCACCGCGCAAGTCGACGGCGTGCTCATGTGCGCCGAATACAGTGAATTGACCGGCCAATTGTGCTTGCGTCAGGATGGCGCGTTGCTGCGCGAATGGTTTCCGCCTCATTCGTGGATCGCGATTGCATCCGCGGCGGGCGCGCGGCATTGGGGCACGCGGCCGACCGATGAAGATCTGCTCGCGCTGTTGCGCAATGAAGTGACGTTGTTGCGTGGAGCTTAGGTTAAAACTTAGGTGCGAGACGGACGAAGCACGCGGCAAGGTGCTCGCCGCGTGCTTCGCTGAATGCTTCGTTGACTGCTTCAACGCGCGTTATAAATCGGCGGCGAATACGAACTGACCGTGGTATCGCGGCCATGTCCGGCTTGCCACGTGCCGTGGCTACCCGAACCATATCCGCTGGTGTCGGCTTGAGCCGCGTTTTGCGGGTCGGAAGTCCGCGCTTGCGTGGCTTGAACGTCTTGCGAAGCCGGCTGAGCGGACGGCTGCGCAAACGAAGCAAGCGGCGCGGCAAGAACGACAGCGATAGCAACAGCTTGAATGAGCGATTTCATGTAACCACCTCCAGAGATTGTCTTTGTACGCGCTGCCGATGCGGCTTGTGTTGCAGCGATGAAGGCAGTGTAGGTGGCCGGCCTTACGGGATAAATCCGCTAATCATGAATTCACTGTTGCTTCGCGCACGACAATGAAAAACGTGCTGATCGGGCGTTCCTTCGCACGCACTCGGCGCCGGACACATTCAATCGCCGACGCCCTCCCCCATTCGCTCTAAACGGCGGCGACCCCCACGTAGTTTTCCGCCATGACCGTGGCCGCCGCGCGTGACGTGGTCACGTATTCGAGTTCGGCCACCTGAAGCTGCTGCTCGAACGGCGACGCGCCTTCGATACGATGCATCATGCTCGTCATCCAGTACGAGAAGTGCTCGGCGCGCCAGATGCGCTTGAGCGCGGTTTCGCTATAGCTGTCGAGCAGATCGGTGCGATTTTCCACGTAGAACGCCTTCAGCGCGCGGGTGAGCACGCGCACATCGGCGACGGCGAGATTCATTCCTTTCGCGCCGGTGGGCGGCACGATATGCGCGGCGTCCCCGGCAAGAAAGAGCCGGCCATGCTGCATCGTGGCCGACACGAAACTACGCATGCCGACAATGTTCTTCTGAAAGATCTTGCCGTCGACAAGCTTCTGGCCGTCATGCGAATCGACCCGCGCGTGCAGTTCCGCCCAGATTCTGTCGTCGGACCAATGGTCGACGGAGTCTTTCGGATCGCACTGGAAATACATGCGCTGCACGTTGCGCGAGCGCGTGCTGATCAGCGCAAAACCGCGTTCGTGCCGCGCATAGATCAATTCTTCCGAAGAAGGCGGCCCTTCGCACAAGATCCCGAACCAGCCGAATGGATAAACGCGTTCGAAGTCCTTGCGCAGCGCCTGCGGAATCGACCCGCGCGAGACGCCTTGCGAACCGTCGCAGCCGATCACGAAATCGCATGGCAGCTCGCATGCTTCGCCTTCGTGGCGATAGCGGATCGAAGGCGAGTCGGTCTCGATGTCGTGCAGCGAGGTCTCCGACACGCCGAAACGCAGCGCCCCGCCCGCGGCGATACGCGCCGCGACCAGATCCTTGATCACTTCGTGCTGCGCGTAAACGGTGATCGAATGGCCGGTGAGTCCGGTCAGATCGATGCGCCGCCGTTTGCCCTCGAAAGCGAGTTCGAAACCGTGATGCAGCGCGCCCTCCGCTTTCATGCGCGCGCCGACGCCGGCTTCGGTCAACAGGTCCATCGTGCCCTGTTCGAGCACGCCCGCGCGAATGGTGGATTCGATCTGTTCGCGCGTGCGCGATTCGAGCACGACGGAGTCGATACCGCGCAAATGAAGAAGATGGGAAAGCAGCAGGCCCGCGGGCCCGGCACCGATGATGCCAATCTGGGTGCGCATGAGTTGTCTCCTGAATGCGGCGATTGATTTGCGCCCAGTTTGACGATCATGCGCGGTATCGCGCAACGCGATATGGCGGATATGCCGTATGCCGTATGCCGATTCAAGATAGCAGATCGACGTGCGAGCGTGGCGCCGAGGTGTACGTATGCACTCGAACGCCCTGCCGACAGAGCTTGCGGTCTCCTGCACCGATCACTGCTGTTCCACATCGCGTTAGCCGATCTCAAGGTAAACCCCGAACGGCAACCGCCTCCACCACTACGCAAGAAACAGGCGATACACGGGGTTTTGCGTCTCTTCCCAATACGGATACCCCAGCGTCGCGAGAAAGCGTCCGAACTCGCTGTTCTCGCTGTCGGGCACCTGAATGCCGACGAGAATCGAGCTGTAGTCCGCGCCCTGGTTGCGATAGTGAAAGAGGCTGATATTCCAGTTCGGCGCCATCGACGACAGGAACTTCATCAGCGCCCCCGGCCGCTCGGGAAACTCGAAGCGGAACAGCCGCTCGTCGTGCGCGAGCGGCGAGCGGCCGCCGACCATGTAGCGGATGTGCTGCTTCGAGAGTTCATCGAAGGTCAGGTCGACAGTGGCGAAGCCGTGCGCTTCAAAGGCGCCCGCGATCTGCGCGGATTCGCTGCGGTTCCTGATCTGCACGCCGACGAAGATATGCGCCGAGCTCGCGTCCGCGATCCGGTAGTTGAACTCGGTGACGCTGCGCGTGCCGACCAGTTCGCAGAAGCGCCGGAAGCTGCCGCGCTCCTCGGGGATCGTCACGGCGAACACCGCCTCGCGCGCTTCCCCCACTTCGGCGCGCTCGGCCACGAAGCGCATGCGGTCGAAATTCATGTTCGCGCCCGACGTGATCGCGACCAGCGTCTGGTTCTCGATGCCTTCGCGCTCGGCATACTGCTTCGCACCGGCCACCGCGAGCGAGCCGGCGGGTTCGAGCACGCTGCGGGTGTCCTGGAACACGTCCTTGATCGCCGCGCACAGCGCATCGGTGTTCACGAGCAGCACGTCGTCGAGATACTCGCGGCACAGGCGGAAGGTTTCCTCGCCGACCAGCTTCACCGCGGTGCCGTCCGAGAACAGGCCGACCTCGTTTAGCGTGACCCGCTCGCCGGCTTTCAGCGACGCGGCCATCGCGCACGAATCGTCGGTCTGCACGCCGATGACCTTGATCTCCGGGCGCACCGATTTCACGTACGCGGCGACGCCCGCCGCGAGTCCGCCGCCGCCGATCGGCACGAAGATCGCGTGAATCGGTCCCTGATGCTGGCTGAGAATTTCCATCGCAACGGTGCCCTGGCCGGCGATCACATACGGATCGTCGAACGGATGCACGAAGGTCAGGCCGCGCGCTTCCTGCAGCGTCAGCGCATGCGCGTACGCATCGCTATACGACTCGCCCGACTGCACCACCTCGACGGTCGGCCCGCCATGCGCGCGCACCGCATCGACCTTGACTTGCGGCGTCGTCACCGGCACGACGATGATCGCCTTCACGCCCAGCCGTGCCGCCGACAGCGCCACGCCCTGCGCATGATTGCCCGCCGACGCGGTGATTACCCCGCGCTCCAGCGCCTCGGCCGGAATGTGCGCCATCTTGTTGTACGCGCCGCGCACCTTGAACGAGAACACCGGCTGGTTGTCCTCGCGCTTCAGGTAGACCGGATTGCGCAGGCGCGCCGACAGATTCGGCGCGCGTTCCAGTTCGGTCTCGCGGGCCACGTCGTAGACGCGTGCGGTCAGGGTTTTCTTCAGGTAGTCGTGGCGCAGCGCCACGCTGTCGGCGGCTTCGGCAATCTGGTCGAGTTCGAATAGCGGCAAGGCAAGCTCCTGTGCGGCAAAAGCGGATCAGCAGAGAGAGAACCAGGAGGCAGGCACGCGGACATAAAAAAACCCGCCTCGTGGGGCGGGTTAATGTGTCACTGCAAGCCGACGCGCGCTAACCCACCATTCGATGAATGATGCTAATAATCAGCGCAATACGGATGTCGAGGCAGTTCATGCGCCGGATCATCGTTGAGCTCGCGATGTTTGTCAAGGACGGTGCGCCGCCTGGGCGGCGCGCAAACCCGTATCGGACACAACCGGCCCGATATGAAAGCTCGGTTGGTCCAGTCGTTCGTCGAGCGGACCGCTGCAGCAGCGGCAGTTGGGACCGTCCCGCAACGCGCGCTGCGTTAGCGCGGGAAAAATCGCCGGGCCGTCCCATGAGCGATAGCGCTCCCGACATACGCTTGAGCGCGCGCGAAGACCGGCCCGAAGCGGCACGCCGGGCACCGGACGCCGGTCAGTTGCCCACGCCGCTGCGCTTCTTGAAGGCGCTCAGAATGTGCCGCTCGAGCGCGTTGTAGTCGCCGCCGAAGTGATGGCTGCCCGAGGTGCGAATCACCTCGATGCCGGTTTTGCCGAGTACCGGACACAACGTGTCTTTCTCGCTCTCGCCGTAGAAGCACTGCACGATCGCGGGCGGCACGCGCGCCACTTCGGGCAGCACCTTCAAGGCCCTATCGCTTGCCGGCATGCCGAGCCAGCCGCCCACGCGAATCTGGAAATCGGCGTCGGGCGCGAAGCCGAGCAGCGCGATCAACGACACTTTCGCGCGCTGCGCCTCGGGCAGCCGGTTGTACGCGAACGGCATCACGTCCGCGCCGAACGAATAGCCGATCAGCGCGATGTGCTGAGCATGCCAGCGTGAACCGTAGGTTTGCATCACGCGCGCGAGGTCGCGGCTCGTCTGCGCGGGCGGCTTCTCGCTCCAGAAATAACGCAGGCTGTCCCAGCCGATCACAGAAACGCCGTCTTTCTGCAATCCTTGAGCGATGGTCTTGTCCAGATCGCGCCAACCGCCGTCGCCGGAAATCACGATCGCCATGAGCCCGTTTGGCTGCGCCGCCGGCAACTCGATGAGCGGCAAGTCGGAGACGTCCTCGTCGCTCGTCGACACCGCTTGCAGATGCGGCGTGAGCAATGCGACGAGGCGCGCGCGATCCGCGTTGCCCGTCGTGGCCTTTTCGACGAAGCCCGGCACCTTGTCGCGGATCACGGTCGGGTCGGGCGGGCATGGCCGAAAGCGCGCATCGAGCGTGCGTTCCGCATCCACGGTCACCGCGCCGGCGATCGTGTTCGACGGCGCCTGCTCCAGCACGTGCATCGCGAGCGTCGCGCCCTGCCCCGTGCCCGCAACGATCGGCGCGAAATAATGGCTCGATTGCGATTGCCGTTCCAACTGATGGCTCAAGGCCTCGGCATCGCCCACCAGTTGATGGCAGGCCTCCTTCCGCGCGCGCAGATTGGCCGCATAACGCGCCGTATCCACGCCGACGGTCAACGCGCCGGCCTTGGCGAGCTCATCGGCAGCCTGCTGGTCCGCGGCGCTCCAGCCGCTCGCTTGCGAGTACAGCACGACGAAACCCCGCAACGGTCCCGCCGGCTGCGTGACCCTGACCTCGCCATAACGGCCGCCCGGCACGATGCTGGTCGCGGCGTGGGCGCCGCTGCCGCCGATCAGGCAGCTCGCCGCCACGGCGAGCCTGAAGAAACGATGCAATGTCATGAGCGCCGGCCTCCCGCCAGCAATGACAGGTCCGCGAGCGTGAAGAACACGCCCACCGAACCCGACGCCGCGAGATAGCGCGGCTCCCAATGCGGCTGGAACTTGCTCTTGAAAGCGCGCAGTCCGCGGAAGTTGTAGAAGCGGCCGCCGAAGCGCCACACGATGCCGGCGAGGCGATGCCAGCGCGACGCCAGCGGCGTGGGCTGCATGCCGGAGAGCGGCGCGATGCCGAGACTCAGCGAGCGGAAGCCCGCCTGCTTCAGATGCAGCGCCAGTTGCGTGAACAGGTATTCCATCGCGTAAGGCGAGGCGCTCGCCACATGCCGCATCACGCCGACCGTGGCTTCGGTATGCATGTCGGTCGTCATGAAGGTGACGAACGCCACCGGCTCGCCGTGCTGGCGCACCAGCATCACCGATTGCGCGGCGAGGTAGTCGTCGGTAAACGCGGCGACCGAAAAGCTCTTTTCGCGCGCGTCGCGGCTGCCGAGCCAGCCGTCGGAGATCTGCCGCAGCGTTTCGAGCGACGCCGGCACGTCGGCCCGATGAATCACGTCGACGGTGAAGCCGTCACGCTCGCCACGCTTGAGCGCATAGCGCAGATGCGCGCGATGCGAGCCCTTCAGGTCGAAATCGTCGAGCACGACGTGGGCTTCCTCGCCGAGCTTCATCAGCGTGAGGCCGGCGTCGAGGTAAAGCGGCAACGCGTTGGCGCGCACCTGATAGAACGCCGCGCGCCCGCCGTGCGCATGCGCGAGCGCGACGAACTTGCCGATCAGGCCGGCCCATTCCTCGCGCGGCCCCACCGGATCGTGCAGCGCGGCCCACGTGCGGCCGTTTTTCGCGTACATCAGGAAGGCTTCACGCGACTCGGAAAAGAGGAAGCTCTTGTCGCCCATCAGCGCGAGGCCGGCGTCGCTGCGCTCCTGCGCGCGCACGATGCGCGCCGCGTCCTGCAGATCTTCCGGCGCCGGCTTGACGAAATGGCCGGGCGCCGGGCGCAGCAGTTGCCAGAAACAGAACGTCGCGGCGAACAGGCTCGCGGCCAGCGTGGCGCGCAACGCACGCGGCGCGCGTTCGTCGAAGGCGAATTGCCACCACAGGTCGCCCGTGTACGGCACGTCGCGGAAGGCGAACAGCATCACCCAGACGGCCAGCATCAGCACCATCGCGACGGAGACCAGCCAGCCCGCCGTAAAGCGTTCGGCGAACAGCGACGAGTGACGATTGAAGCGCTTGCGCGTGGCGAGCAGCAGCACGATCAGCATGCCGAGCACGGCCGCCTCCACGAACGCGAGACCCTTGGTGAGCGACAGCGCGAGGCTCAGCACCGCCAGCAGCAAGGTCATCCACCAGGCGGCGTCCAGCCGGCGCAACAGCCCGCGCGCGACGAACAGCAGCAATACGCCGAGCACGCTGCATAGCAGCTGCGAGCTTTCGAGCACCCACAGCGGCAGCACGTCGCGCAGAATGCGAATGCGTTGCCAGAACGCGGGCGTCGCGCTGGAAATCACCAGCATGCCGCCGACCACGAACGTGACGAGACTCAGAAACAGCGGCGCGAGCTTCGATACGGCCGCCGCGTGGTGCAGCGGCAAACGCCCTTTCAGCGCGCGGCCCTCGAAGCCGGCGAGCAGCGCGGCCGAGACGACCAGCGGCGCGCCGAAGTAAATCGCGCGATAGGCGAGCAGCGCCGCGACCATCTGCTGAGTGGGTACGCTGCCGTTCAGCGTGAACACCATGGCGGCTTCGAATACGCCGACGCCGCCGGGCGTATGGCCGATCATGCCGAGCAGCATGGCCGCGGCATAGACGGTGATGAAGGTGACGAAGCTCACGTCCGCATGCGGCAGCAGCGCCCACAGCGCAAGGCCCGCGGCCACCACGTCGACCACGGCGAGCGCCACTTGCTCGAGCAGATCGCGGCGCGCCGGAATGTCGAACGACAGCCACGCCCAGCGCGTGCGGACCGCGCGCGTGTCGCGACGGCAGGCAGCGGCCGCGAGCGCAAGCGCGATGAGCAGCGCCGCGCCGCTCCAGCGGAGCGCCATCGGCGTGAGATGAAGCATCGGCGCGAGCAGGCCGGCGGCGCAGACCATGCCGAGCGCCGTCATCAGCACCAGCGCGAGCGCCAGCGACACGCTCGTGAACACCGTCATGCGGCCGATCTGCGCGGGCGTGACGCTCGCCACGCCGTAGACCCGCGCGCGCACCGCGCCGCCCGTCAACGCGCCAAACCCGGTCGCATTGCCGAGCGCCGAGCCTGCGGTGGCGCCGATCCACAGCGCGGCACGCGGCACGGCGACGCCCAGGTATCGCAAGCCGACGAGATCGCGGCCGACCAGCGCCACATAACTGAGCGTGGTCGCGGCGAGCGCGGCGGTCCACTCGCCGGCGCTCAGATGACGCAATTCGCGCATCACCGAGCGGTAGTCGACCGCTTGTGAAAGATGCTGCAAGACGATCAGCAGCAGCCCGCCGATGACGAGCGCGAGCAAGGGCGAGAGGATTCCCCGGTGGTCAAGCGTTTTCGATGCACGGTCGAACATCGCGACTAGCCGGTCGAACTTATTGTTATGTCGATGGAACATGGTCAATGCGGGCCTTGCGTGGAGCTGTCACGACGACGGGTCGTCTGCCGCGACATCGCCTTGCCTCGGCGATTACAACGAGATAACGGCAAAACATTGAAAAGGTTGACAGCAGCAGCCGTTCAACCCGGGATTAACCTGGGGCTCGTGATCGAGGCTGAATGCACGTTGCGCGTTTGCCATGGCGGTGCGCAAGATGATTGGGTCGAGATGTCGACGAGGATCGCGCCGCGCTCGACAGGGGCAGGAGTGTAAACGCGAATCGCGTCGTGCGGAATGAAGATTCGGCGTCGCGCCGATGATCCGAAACAGCCATGAGCGATCCGTAAGCCGCTCTGCTCTATCAAGCTTTGCGCTTCATGTGCCGTAAATGGAAGTAACGGCCCGGCAACCTGTCGCGAACGTGCCGCGTGAAGCGAAGTTCGACCCAAGGAGAACGATGATGGCGAATCAGGAATGGATGATGGCGGGAATCTGTCTGCTGGGTCTGGTGTCGACCGCGCTTTTGATGAGTTCGTTTTCCGCGCGAGCGATGAAGATGCGAAACGTCGTGGCGAGGGTGTCGAAGCGCACTCGCGACTGAATACGCAAGCAAAGCAGTGGGCAACCGGACGGGCGCGCGTGAATCGTGAGCGTGCTGCCGCGAGCGCGGCAGAGACGGCGCACTCGCGCGCCCGCCAAGTCCTGCAGCCAGTGCCGGCTGCGGTACTGCCCTTACTGCGTGCCCTTACTGCGGACGGCGGTGCGCTTCAGCGATCACGGCGCAGGTTTGCAGATGCAGGTTCAACGCGTGCAGCGCCAGGGCGCGCAGTTTGCCCAGCAAGGTGGTGTTCTTGGCGGTGGTGGCGCGAGCGGCTGCGGTATGAGTAGCGGTGTTCATGGTGGGCTTCTATATAGGGTTTATACCTAGGGAATAACCCGATTATAGACCTATCCTGTCGCACTGCAACAAATATTAAAAACCCGCTGTGGACTTGTTGCGCGACGGTCACGGCCGCTCGCAGCGTCTTTCGCAGCGGGACGGCCTCAGCGCCCGGCTATTAGCAAACCGCACCGTACAGGTGCAATAATGGCCCTTTGCCTGCGACAGCACGCCGCAGACCCGCCTTCATGCCCGTCGTCCAGAAAGCCCTGATCGCGCCGCTCATCGTCGCTTGCGCGATGTTCATGGAAAGCGTCGACGCCAATGTGATCGTCACCGCATTGCCGGCCATGGCACGCGACTTCGGGCGCGATCCGGTCACGCTGAAAATCGCGGTGACGAGCTACGTGCTCGGTCTCGGCGTGTTCATCCCCGTGTGCGGCTGGCTCGCCGACCGTTTCGGCGCGCGCACCATCTTTCGCACCGCGATCGGCATCTTCGTGACCGGCTCGCTGTTGTGCGCCGCGTCGAATTCGCTGGCGACCTTCACGCTCGCGCGTTTCGTGCAAGGCGTGGGCGGCGCGATGATGGTGCCGGTCGGCCGCATCATCATTTTCCGGGTCGTCCACAAATCCGATTTCATCCGCGCGATGAACTACCTGAGCGTGCCCGCGATGCTCGGCCCGGCCGCCGGGCCGCTGCTCGGCGGCTTCATCACGACCTATCTGCACTGGCGCCTGATCTTCTTCATCAACGTGCCGATCGGCATGCTCGGCATCTATCTGACCAACCGGCACATCGCCAATACGCGTGAACCCCACCCCGGCCCGCTCGACTGGATCGGTTTCTTTCTCTCGGCGGCGGGCGCGGTGCTGCTTCTGCTGGGGCTCTCGCTGGTGGGCGGCGAACTGATTTCGAATCGGGACGCGTTCGGCATGTGCGCAAGCGGCGCCGTGCTGCTCGCGGGTTACGTGGTGTACGCGCGGCGCGTCGAGTTGCCCTTGCTCGATCTGCGCTTTTTCAAGGTGCCGACGTTCCAGGCGAGCGTGCTCGGCGGCTCGCTGTTTCGCATCGGGCTCGGCGCCTTGCCGTTTCTGCTGCCGCTGATGCTGCAGGAGGGCCACGGCATGAGCGCGTTCGAATCCGGCCTGATCACGTGTGCTTCCGCGTTCGGCGGCATGTTCATGCGCACGGTCGCCTCGAGCGTGCTGCATCGCTATGGCTTTCGCTCGGTGCTGGTGGTCAACGCGGCATTGTCGGGCTTGTCGATCGCGGCGTGCGGACTGTTTTTCCCCGGTACGCCGGTCTGGATCATCTGGGCGGTCGTGCTGCTCGGCGGCTTCTTTCCCGCGCTGCAATTCACGAGTCTGAACTCGCTCACTTACGCGGAAATCGCGAGCCGCGACGTGGGCCGCGCCACCAGCCTCGGCAGCGTGGTGCAGCAGATGTCGCTCGGTCTGGGCGTGACGATCGGCGGTATCGTGCTGCAGATTTCGCGCGCGCTGCATGGGCATCCGAGCATTATGTGGTCGGACTTCTGGCCGGCGTTCCTGGTGGTGGGTTTGTGCTCGTTCGCCTCGATTCCGGTCACGCGGCGTCTGCCGCACGGCGCCGGCGACGAGATCGCGCGCGGCGGCCGCGGCTGACCCGGTGCCCTTAACCGGGCTGCTTCTTGCGAATCACGCTCACCTCGCCGTTGCGTTCGAGAATCGCGGCGGCCACGTTGTCGAACGAGCACGCGCCGGTTTTCTGCCGCACGCTCTCGCGAATATCGGTTGCCGTAATCAGCGCGGCGTTCATTTCGTCGTCGTTGAATTTGCCGTTGCTGAATACCTCGCGTTCGCCGCCGCCGACCAGCCGCTCCAGCCCATGCGAGTGCACGCAAGCCCACGCCAGCAGCCGATGGCACACGACGATCACGAACGCCGCCGCGATCGTCGCGAGAAACGGCGACGCGCCGACGATCGCCCGGCTCAGCGTCGCGCCGAGCAGGATCACCACCACCAGATCGAACGGCGAGCGCTGCCCGAACGAGCGCCGGCCCGAGATGCGGATCAACACCAACGTGATCACGAACACGATCACGGCGCGCAGACCCATCTGCAGCGGATCGAGATTCCTGCCGTCGCCAAACAGCGTGAAAATCACGTCGTTCATATCGCCCTCCTCGCGACAGGCGGCCGCCCTGGTTTTCTCTGTCGCGAGCGGCGGCCGCAGCGTTCATAGGGCGCGCAGCAAACGATGTGCCTCGGGTATTCAATGCCCGCAAGGCAGCGCGATGCGCGGAACGTGAAGCGATGAAAACGGGCGTGAACCCGGCTAGCCGCCACCGCCCCCGCCGCGCCGCTGTTCGACCTGCGCCAGCAATGCATCGAAGCGGGCAAGCTCGACCGGCTTCACGAGATGAACATGGAAGCCGGCCTTTGCAGTGCTCTCGCGATCGCTCTCATGGCCGAAGCCGGTCATCGCGGCGAACATCGTGTCGGCGAGTTCCGGCATGGCCCGCAGCGCCGCGAGCGTCGCGTAGCCGTCCATCTTCGGCATCGCCAGGTCGATCACGGCGAGATGCGGCGCAAAGCGCGGCGCGACGTGCAGCGCCGCCTCGCCCTCGTAGGCGATGCGCACTTCGTGGCCTTTGAGTTCGAGCAGCATCGCGAGACTGTCGGCGGAGTCGCGGTTGTCGTCGACCAGCAGGATGCGCAGCGGCGCAACCTCGCCCGAGGCCTCGCCCGGCTGAGCGGCGGCGGCCTCGGAGGACGCCGCGGCGAGCGGCAGACTCAGCGTGAACGTGCTGCCGCGCCCCGGCCCCGCGCTGCTCGCGACAATGCTGCCGCCATGCATTTCGATCAGCGACTTGCACAACGTGAGGCCGATGCCGAGGCCGCCTTCGCCGACACTTTGCCCGTCCTTTTCCTGCACGAACAACTCGAAGATCGTATCGAGCGAACGCAGCGGAATGCCGCAACCCGGATCGCGCACTTCCATCACGGCCATCTGATAATCGAGGCGGACCACGATCTCGATGCGGCTGCCCACCGGCGAGAACTTCGACGCGTTGTGCAGCAGGTTCTGCAACACCTGCACGAGACGCGTCATGTCGCCGCGCACGACCACCGGTTCGCGCGGCAGGTTCGTTACAACGGTCTGCGAATGCGCGTCGGTAAACGGCCGCGCCGCTTCCATGCCGCGCGCCACCACCTCGCCGAGATCGACGCGGCCAATGCGCAACTCGACCTTGTCCGACATGATCCGGCCGATGTCGAGCAGATCGTCGACGAGCCGCGTGAGATGCGTGACCTGGCGATCGATCAGATCGCGCGAGCGCGCCAGCGTGGGACTCACTCCCGCCTCGATCTGCATCACGCCGATCGCGTTGCGCACGGGCGCGAGCGGATTGCGCAACTCGTGCGCGAGGGTCGCGAGAAACTTGCGCATGCGTTCGCCCGAGCGCTCCAGTTCTTCACGCTGACGCCGCTCGGTCAGATCGCGCGTGATTTTGGCGAAGCCGCGCAGCCGCTTCGATTCGTCATACACCGCCGTGATGTTGACGTTGGCCCAGAAACTCGAGCCGTCCTTGCGTACGCGCCAGCCTTCGTCCTCCACGTGGCCGAGCTGCCGGGCGATGGCGAGTTCGCGCGCGGGCTTGCCCGCCGCCGCGTCTTCCGGCAAATAGAACACCGAGAAATGCCGGCCGACGATTTCGTCGCGCGCATAGCCTTTGATGCGCGCGGCGCCCTCGTTCCAGCTCGCCACATGACCTTGCGGATCGAGCATGAATATCGCGTAATCCTTGACGTTGTCGACCAGCAGACGAAAACGCTCCTCGCTTTGCCGCAGCGCTTCGAGATATTCGCGTTTCGCGGTCAGGTCGCGCGTGATCTTGGCGAAACCGCTGAGCACGCCCGCCTGGTTGCGGATCGCCGTGATCACGACGTTGGCCCAGAAGGTCGAGCCGTCCTTGCGCACGCGCCAGCCTTCGTCCTCGAAGCGGCCGGTCAGCGCCGCCTGTTGCAGTTCGTAGGCGGGCCAGTCGCGCGCCAACGCTTCCGCGGTGTAGAAGCGCGAGAAGTGCTGGCCGATGATCTCGTGCTCGGTGTAGCCCTTCAGTTTCTGCGCGCCGACGCTCCAACTGACGACATGCCCGGTCGCGTCGAGCAGGAAGATCGCGTAGTCCTCGATCGCCTGCACCAGCGTCCCGTAATCGACGTTGACGAGCGCGCTCGCGCGGACGGCGGCGGGATTCTGGGCGGGACCGCCGTTCTCGCCGGCGGAAGGGAGATCGAACTCTTTCATGGGGGTCGGGAAGAATAGAGGTTCATTCAAAAGCATACACCGCCGACAGCCGGCCGCCTCGCTCATCAGGCCGTGCGCGCCGTTGCGACGGACCCGGGCCGCGCTATTTGTGTAAAGCGCCGCGCACGCTCGACACGTCGCGCGTCGTCACCGGCGCTGCCGCATTGCCCCACGTATTGCGAATGAACGTTAGCACGTGGGCCATTTCGCTGTCGCTCAACTGATCGGCGAACGACGGCATCTTGCGCGGCTCGGGACCGTGTTCCGTGCGCGGGCTCCGGCCGCCCTCGACGAGCAAACGCACGAGCGACGTGCTGGACGCCGACAACACCGCCGGATTGCCCGCGAGGCGCGGATACTTTTGCGGCACGCCCGCGCCGTCCGTCTGATGGCAACGCGCGCAATAAGCGGCGTAGAGGCCGGCGCCGGGCCGTTCGACGTCGCCGGTTTTCAGCGCCTGAACGCTCTGCCGCGCGGCGCGCGAACGCTCGTTGAAGTGCCCGCTCGGCGCGCGCGGCGGCAAGCTCTTCAGATAGGCGGCGAGCGCCGCGAGGTCGGCGTCCCTCAGATATTGCGTGCTGTCTTCGACCACCTGCACCATGCTGCCGAACGCGATCAGTCCGCCGCCGTGGCCGTGCTTCAGGAACGCGGCGATGTCCGCGGCCGAATGCCTGCCGAGACCCGAGCCGGGGTCGCCCGTCAGATTCGGCGCGAACCAGTGGTCGTTGGTGCCGCCCGTCAGAAAGAGCGGATCGGCCTCGCTATAGCCGCGCTCCTCGTAGGCGGCTCCGCGCGGCGTGTGGCACGCGCCGCAATGTCCGAGCGACTGCGCGAGATACGCGCCGCGATTCCATTGCGCGTCGCGGGTCGGCTCGGGCTTGAACGGGCCGCTCGGCGCGAAGGCCCAGTTCCAGACCGCGAGCGCCCAGCGCTGGTTGAACGGAAACGGCAGGCGGGTCGCGGGCGCGGGTGCCGCCACCGGCTGCACGCCGTGCATGAAGTACGCGTAGAGCGAGTGCATGTCGGCGTCGTCGATCTTCGCAAACGAGGGGTACGGCATCGCCGGATACAGCCGTTTGCCGCCGGGCGCCACGCCCTCGCGCACGGCGCGCGCGAAATCGTCGTAGCTATAGCGGCCGATGCCCGAGCGCGGGTCCGGCGTGATGTTCGACGAGTAGATGGTGCCGAACGGCGAAACCATGCCGAGACCGCCGGCGAATGCCGGCGTTGCGGTGGGCGCGGCGCCGGGGTGCGTCACGCGTGGCGGGGCTGTGTGGCAGCCGGCGCAGTCGGCGGCTTTCGCGAGGTAGGCGCCGCGAGCGATCTGGGCGGTGGTGGTGTTGGTGGTGGGCGCGGTGCTGGTCGTGACGCCGTTTGCGGTGCTGTTCGCGGTGCTGTTCATGACGCCGTTCACGGTGCGATTCGCCCTGCTGTTCGTGGTGCCGCTCATGAGGCCGTTCGCCGTGCTGTTCTCGGTGCCGCTCGCAGTGCCGCCCGTGCCGCCCGCGCTCGACACCAACGCCAGCGTCACGACGCCGCCGAGCACGGCATGCCAAAGCCGCCGCCATGCCGGCCGTCCGCCGTGCCACGCAACGTGATCGCTGAACCCGCGCATCGTCACCACCCCCTGCATGGCGACACGATCGCCAACGCCACGTCGGTCGCGATCAACGCGAACAGGAACAGCGCGCTGCACATCGCGGCGATGCGGCTCAGGAACCAGTCCAGTTCGGCGCGCGTGCGGCGCTTGCCGCTCAACGCGCCCCACTGCATCGGCCCGATGCGGCGCATCGTGCGCCACGCGGTCAACGTGCCGAACACGCCGGCCGCGAGACACAGCGCGCTCACCGTGAAAAGCGCCGGACGCATCCACACGACGAGCGGCGCCGACAGCGGCCGATCGAACGGATAGCAGCTCTGCGCGGCGAGCGCTTCCGTCGTCACCATCTGCGCGAGCCATGCAAACGGCGCGAGCAGCAGGCCGATCAGCATGTGGCGCATGGCCGGATGCGGCACCTGCGGCGGCTCGCGGCTCAGGCGCGGCGTCATGTCATCGGTCACGACCACCCCCGAAACAGGTAAGGCGTCAGATACAGCGTGCTGAAAATAAACAGCCACACGACATCGACGAAATGCCAATACAGCCCGCCGATCGTCAACGCGGCGCAGCGTTGTTCGTCGAAATAACCGAGCGCGGTCCACAGCAGCAGAAACAGCAGCACGACGATGCCCACCGCCACGTGCGCCATATGAAAACCGGTGATCGTGAAATACAGCGAACCATAGAGATGCGTGCTCAAGTCATACGGATGCGCGCGCCACTCGATCAACTGAATGCCCATGAACGCGCAGCCGAGCACCACGCCCAGCGCCATCGACGCCACCGCCCAGCGCAGACGGGCGCGCCGCACGCAGCGCTCGCACAGCCACACGAACACGCTGCTCGACAGCAGAATCGCCGTGTTGGCGATGCCGAGCCCGAGCTTCGGCAGCCCTTCAGGCGGCCAATGCTGCGGCGTCTGCGAGACCAGGTACAGATACGAAAAGATCAGATAACCGAACAGCGAACCTTCGGTGGCGATCAGCGTGAGGCACCCCCACCAGCCGCCCGAGCGCTCGCCGGCGCTGCCCACCGGCAAGGGATGCGGCTGCGCGGGCTCGCGCGAAGGCTGATTCAGGTCGACGGCGTCGCTCACGTCAGCCTCCCGCGTCGCGCACGGCGACCGGCTCGCGCTGGATCAACGCGCGCTCGGGCCACAACCACACCACGATCGACACCGCGCAGCCCGCCAGCATCGCGCCCGCGAAAATCCACGCGCCCAACGCGAGCCCGGCGAACACCAGCGTCGCGAACACCGCGAGCCAGAACGGCGCATACGAATCACCGGGCATCTTCAGAATCACATCGGGGTTGGCTTCGAGCGCGGTCGTGCCGAGCGCCTCGCGGCCCTGCGCGAGCAGATAGCCTTCGTCGAGTTGCGAGCGCATGGGGACCGTGATGCCCGGCTCGTCGATGCGGCCTTCCCACAACGGATGACGGCTCGCGAGCCACGGCACGACCGCGAAGTTGTACGGCGGCGGCGGCGAACTCATCGACCATTCGAGCGTGGGCGCGTCCCACGGATTGTCGCCGGCCGGCTTGCCGCGTTTCAGGCTCACGAGCACGTCGATCAGAAAGATCAGCACGCCCGCCGCAAACAGAAACGAACCCAGCGAGGTAATCAGATTCGCCGTGTTCCAGCCCATCTCGGCGGGATAGGTGTAGATGCGTCGCGGCATGCCGAGCAGCCCCGCGATATGCATCGGAAAGAACGCGACGTTAAAGTCGACGAACAGCACCCAGAAACCGAGCTTGCCGAGGCGCTCGCTCATCATCTTGCCGGTGAACTTCGGAAACCAGAAATAGATGCCGCCGATCACCGGGAACACGTTGATGCCGAGCAGCACGTAATGCAGATGCGCGACCACGAAGTACGTGTCGGTGAGTTGCCAGTCGAGCGGCACCGCTGCCGTCATCACGCCGGAGACGCCACCCACCACGAACAGCAGCACGAAGCCCGCGAAGAACAGGAACGGCACGCGAAACACCGGCCGGCCCGTCCAGATCGTCGCGATCCATGCGAAGGTGGCGACCGCGCTCGGAATCGCGATCACCATGCTGGCCGCGCCGAAAAACGACAGCGCCAGCGCCGGAATGCCGGTCGCGAACATATGGTGAATCCACACGACGAAGCCGATCACCATCGTCGCGACGGTGGAGAGCGCGACCGGTCCATAGCCGACCAACGGCCGTCGGCAAAACACCGGCAACGCATCGGAGACGATGCCCATTGCCGGCAGCACGACCGCATAGACCCACGGATGCGCGAAGATCCAGAACAGGTGCTGCCAGAGCAGCGGACGGCCGCCGTTGAGCGCGTCGAAAAAGTGCGTGCCGATGCGCCGATCCATCCACAGCAGCAGGAACGCGAGACTCACCGAGGGCACCACCAGCAGATTGCCGCCCGACGCGGTGAGCGTGCCCCACACCAGCACGGGCATCCGGTCGAGCGACATGCCCGGCGCGCGCATGCGCAGCAACGTGACGACGAAGTTCATCGCGCCGACCGTCGTCGAGATGCCGAGCAGCACCATGCCGAGCGCGTACACGTCGATATTCGGCCCGCTGCTGTATTCGAGGCCGGAGAGCGGCGCGTAGTTGAACCAGCCGGCGTTCGGCGCCTGGCCGCTCGGAAAGCTCGCATACAGAAAGATGCCCGCGAACAGAAACACCCAGTACGACAGCGCGTTCAGCCGCGGAAACGCCATGTCGCGCGAGCCGAGCACGAGCGGCCACAGGTAGTTCGAAAAGCCGGACAGCACGGGCAACGCGTACAGAAAGATCATCGTCACGCCGTGCATCGTGAAGAGCTGGTTGTATTGCTCGGGACTGAGCACCGTCGCGTTGGGGCGCGCGAGCTGGACACGCATGATCAGCGCTTCGACGCCGCCCATCAGCAGAAAAACGAACGCGGTGACGAGGTAGCGCAGGCCGATGGTCTTGTGATCGACCGTGGAGAGCCAGCCGCGCCAGCCCGGCGGGGCTTCCCAGATTTCGCGCAGGCGCTTTTCCTCGGCGCTGCCGGGCAGCACGCGGCCGCGCCGTGGCGTGCGCGCGAGTGGCGAGGCAGCGGGCGGCGTGCTCGTTGAAGCGGTGTTCGTAGCGCCCGGTGTGGCAGCGGACGCGGCGTGATCGGACATCGAAAGGCGCTCCGTAATGTGTCGGGAGGGTCGGGCGGGTCGGCGGGATTTCAACGCAGCGTCGCCAGATAGGCGGACAGCGCGGCGGCGTCGCCCGTTGTCAGCGCGATATTCGGCATCAACGCCTCCGGCTTGATCCGCTGCGCGTGTTGAATCCAGTCGAGCAGATGATCCGGCGTATTGGTCAGCGCGCCCGCGGCGATCGTGCGGCGCGAGCCGAGATGCGTGAGATCGGGCGCTTGCAGGCCGGCTGCGCCGGTGCCGCGAATCATGTGGCAGCCGGCGCAGCGCTCGGCGAACAGATGCCGGCCCGCGGCGAGCGCAGGATCGCCACGATCGCTGACGGGCGCGGCCGGTCGTCCTTGCGCGTCGCGCCAGGCATTGAAGTCCGCGGCGTTTTGCGCGACCACCTCGAAGGCCATGTGCGCGTGCTGCGCGCCGCAAAACTGCGAGCACTGTCCGCGATAGACGCCGGCATGATCGGCCTGAATCCACTGCTCGTTGGTTTGTCCGGGGATGGTCTGCGTCTTGCCCGCGAGTTGCGGCACCCAGAACGCGTGCACGACGTCGGCGCTTTTGAGCTGAACCTTGACGGGCTCGCCGACCGGAATATGAATCTCGTTGGCCGTGCTGAAGTTGCGGGCCGGGTCGGGGTCGTCGGCGTAGTCGACTTTCCACCACCAGTCGTATGCCGTGACGGTGAGGGTCAATTGCGGATGCGCGCCGGGCGAAGCGACCGACTCGAGCGTCACCAGCACATAGACGAGCATCCCGAACAGGACGATCGACGATACGCCGGTGCCGACATAAATCCAGCGCATGCCGCCCGCCTCCGCATCGAGCGAGTCGCTGGGCGCGGCCGGACGCTTGCGCGCGATCGCGCCGATCAGCAACCCGGCGACGATCAGCGTCACGCAGACGGCAATGGCGGTGAGCGCCCAGCCGAGCCGCATCGTCGGCGCGGCGGCAGGGCCGGCCGCGTGCAGGAAGTAATTGAGCGGCGCCGTGGGCGATGCATGAGCCGTGGACGCCACCCAGGCGAGCGCCGCGAGCGTGGCGCGCGCGCATGCGTCTCGTGACGCACGAATGCCGTTGCTTCGCGTGGGCAGCGCTCGTTGCATGCCGCTTCTGCTCCATGGGTTCGCCGTTCAGGGTCGTCACCCGGCAGGTTTTCCGACCTCGCGCGGGTGAGCATCAACCTGGTGAACCAGCAAGAAACGAACCTTTCAGGCGTAAGCAGAACGGCATCGGCACATCGCGGAGCCTAAGCGCAAAAAAAACCGATAACGACCTCTGGATCATGACCGGGCTCGATCAACGCTTCGTCCAGCGGCAACCGCGCCTCACAGCGGGAACTCACCCCGCCGCGCTCACTTTTTCCGCCAGCTTCGCGTCGTAACTGGAATGCACGTGCACCCGCTTTTTCTCGGGATAAGCGTACGAATACGCCTTGCGCAGCGCCAGCGAGGCCTCGTGGAAACCGGACAGAATCAGCTTCTGCTTGTTCGGATAGTTGGCGATGTCGCCGACCGCGAAGATGCCGGGCCGCGAACTCTCGTAGTTCGACGTATCCACGTCCACGCGGCCGCCGTGAATCGTCAGCCCCCATTGCGCGATCGGCCCGAGATCGGCGACCAGTCCATACAGCACGACGAGTTCTTCCGCTTCGAGCCGGCTCTCGCCTTCGATATGCCGCAACGTGATCGCCTGCAACGCATCGTCTTCCACGACGAGCCCCGCGATCGCGCCGACGACGAAGTCCATTTCCCCGGCCGCGACCGCGTCGCGCATCAACTCCACGCTCGAATCGGCCGCGCTGAAACCGTTGCGCCGGTGCACCAGCGTCAGGCGCCGCGCGACCTTGCGCAGCGCCAGCGCCCAGTCGAGCGCGGAATCGCCGCCGCCCGCCACCACCACCGTCTTGTCGGCGAAATCGGCGAGGCGCTGCACGCTGTAGTGCACGTGACGGGACTCCAGCGCCGCGGCTTCGGGCAGCAACAGCTTCTGCGGCACGAATGCGCCGTTGCCGGCGGCGAGCAGGATCGCCGCGACGTCGAACACGAGGCCGCGATCGGTGCGCACGGTCCAGCGTCCGTCGCCGCCCTGCTCGACCGACTGGACGCGTTGCTCCAGATGAATCGGCACGTCGAACGGCTTGCATTGCGCCATCAACCGCTCGACGAGTTCGCGCGCGGTGCACGACGGAATCGCGGGAATATCGTAGATCGGCTTGTCGGGATAAAGCTCGGTGCATTGGCCGCCGATCTTGTCGAGCGCATCGACGATCTGGCACGACAGCCCGATCACGCCCGCCTCGAAAGCGGCGAACAGCCCCACGGGGCCGGCGCCGACAATCAGAACGTCGGAGCGGATCGGTTGCGTTTGCGGGTCGGCGGCGGGCGTCATTCGGCGTCTCTTGGGATGGGTGGATAACCCACCATACAGAATCACCCCCAGCCCGGCAACGATGTCATTACACGCGGTAAGGACGCTCGGCGAGGGAACAGCGGGGACCGGACGCGCGGGGTTCCGATCGAACGGGATGTCCAATATGATGACGCCATCCCAGTGAATCGCCGCGGGCTCCCGCGCTCGCCGCCTCGTTGAACATGACCCGCGATTCCTCCCAGACCGCGCTATTGCGGATCGTCGCCGCCGGCTTTTTCATGCAGGCGCTCGACACGACGATCGTCAACACCGCGTTGCCGTCGATGGCGCACAGCCTGCAGGTCGCGCCGCTCGCGATGCAGCCGGTCGTGGTCGCCTACACGCTGACGATGGCGATGCTCACGCCCGCCTCCGGCTGGCTCGCCGACCGCTTCGGCACGCGGCGCGTGTACTTCGCGGCGATTCTCGTGTTCGTGCTCGGCTCGATATGCTGCGCGAGCGCGCATACGCTCGGTCAACTGGTGGTCGCGCGAATCCTGCAAGGCGTCGGCGGCTCGATGCTGCTGCCGATCGGACGGCTCGCCGTGCTGCGCAGCGTATCGGGCGAGCAGTACGTATCGGCGCTCGCGTTCATTTCGGTCGCCGGCCAGTTGGGACCGATCGTCGGACCGACGCTCGGCGGCTGGTTCGTGCAAACGATCAGTTGGCACTGGATCTTTCTGATCAACGTGCCGATCGGCGCGCTGGGTCTTTACGCGGTGCAGCGGTTTCTTCCGGCGCATGGCGAAACCCGGGCGCCGCCGTTCGACTTCCTCGGTTGCGGGCTGCTGTCGCTTTGCATGATCGCGTTTTCGCTGGCGATCGACGCGCCCGTCGAGACGCATCGCGCGGCATGGTCGGTCGGGCTCTTCGCGCTCGCCGCCGTGAGCGCGCTCGCCTACATTCCCTACGCGAGACGCCGGCGCGATCCGCTCTTCAAACTGTCGCTCTTCGGCGAGCCGAACTTCAGCGTCGGCCTGATCGGCAATCTGTTATGCCGGATCGGTTCGAGCGCCGTGCCGTTTCTCGTGCCCTTGCTGCTGCAATTGCAGTTGGGCTACTCGCCGCTGCATTCCGGCCTGATGATGCTGCCCGCGGCGCTCGCCGGCACCGTCGCCAAACGCTGGATCGCGCCGCTCATACGACGCTACGGTTATGACCTGTTCCTGCTCGTCAATACCGTGATCGTCGGCTTGTCGATCGTTGCCTTCGCGCTGATTTCGCGCGGCACGCCGCTCGTCGTCGAGGCCGCGATTCTCGCGGTGTTCGGCGCGGCCAACTCCATGCAATTCGCGGCGATGAACAGCGTCACGCTCAAGGGCCTGTCGCATGAAGACGCCGGCAGCGGCAACAGCCTGTTTTCGATGGTGCAGATGCTCGCGATCGGGCTCGGCGTGTCGATCGGCGGCGGTCTGGTGAATCTGTTTTCGGCGCAATGGGGCTCGGCCACGCTCGGCTTTCGCCTGAGCTTCGTGTGCGTCGGCGCGATCACGCTGGTGTCGGCCTGGGTGTTTCGCCATCTCGACGAAGCGCCCGCCGCGCGCGCGGTGCGTGCGCGGGCGACACAGGGCGCGGGGCGCTGAACGAGCGCGTCCTCGGCCCCGGCTTTTCAATTCGTCAGTCCGGCAAGCGGATGCCGGAGAAGCTCGCGCAAGCGTCGATCAAACGCTCCTGCACGGCGACCTCGCGCACGGCCGGATGCGTCTCGCGCGGCTTCATGTGATAGAAGTATTCGCCGCTGACGGTTGCCGCGGGTTCGTCGCTGACTGCGAGCCAGGCCTGGGTTTTGGGCGCGGCCCGCAGATCATCCGGTGCGCCCGCCCCGCCCATTTTCGTCGCGACCCAGCCCGGCTCCAGCGCATTCGACAACACCCGCGGCCAGCGGCGCGCAATCGCGAACGCCAGCAGCGCGTCATGCAGCTTCGAGTCCGAGTACGCCGCCGTGCCCTGCCACGGGCGCCGCTCCCACGCGAGGTCGTCGAGGCTCGCGTCGCCGCTGCGATGCAAACCCGAACTCAGGTAGACGAGCCGCTTCGGCTTCTCGATCAGCGCCGTCAACATGTAAGGCGCCAGCGTGTTGATCGCGAACACATGCGGCAGACCGTCGACGGTGGCGATCCGGCGCGGCTCCTGATAGCCGACCGCCGCGTTATGGATCACCGCGTCGAAGCGGCCGAGCCGATTCGCCTGCCCGGCCAGCGCGACGGTGGCCGCGATACTCGAGAGGTCGCCGGTGAGTATCGTTTGCGCTTCCGGTATCGCTTTTAACGCGTCCTCGGCGCGCGCCGCGTTGCGCGCATGCAAAACCACCTGATGCCCGGCGTCGACCAGAAGGCGGGCGGCCATCTGACCGAGGCCATCGGCGGAACCGGTTATGAAAACACGCGACATGAGGAGTTCTCCGTTGATCGATTCAAATATGCCCGATGCATGACGAGAATCCTGTTTCATCGTGTATCGGACGAACGCACCTAGCTTAGCGCGCGCTCCGCGATTGACGCGATAGCGTGGCTGTCATTCCATTCATGACACCGCATCATCTATTCGCTGTGACGTGCGGCATGACGACGAACCGACGCATGATTTAAAACGGACTTTCGCGTTAGCATGTCGTGCAACGAATACATAACAAAAGGACTATCACATGCCATTTGACGAGCGCATGCTGAACGGCATGGGCGTGTTGACGGCGATCGTCGATTGCGGCAGTTTCGCGGCGGCGGGCGAAGCGCTCGATATGTCGCAATCGGGGGTCAGCCGTTCGGTGGCGCGGCTCGAAGCGCGCCTCGGCATCCGGCTATTCGACCGCACCACGCGCTCGGTCGCGCTGACCGACGAGGGCCGGCGTTTCTACGAACAGATCGTGCCGCTGCTGGGCGGGCTCGAGGAAGCGGCGGCCTCCGCGGCCCAGGGCGCGAGCGCCGTTCGCGGACGCCTGCGCGTGAACATGGACCCGTTCTTTTCGCGCCTCGTGCTCGGCCCGCGACTGGGCGGCTTCATCGACAAGCATCCCGATCTGCAGCTCGAACTGGTCACGCGCGACCAGTTGGGCGATATGGTCGCGGACGGCTTCGATCTCGCGGTCCGTTTCGGCGAGCCGCCCGTGTCGACGCTGATCGCGCGCAAGCTGCTGGATACGCGCATTCTGACCGTGGCCGCGCCGTCGTATCTGAGGAAGCATGGACATCCGGCCACGCCGGCCGAACTCGAAAGCGGCAAGCACGTGTGCATCAAGTTTCGCGACCCGCTCACGGGCTATCCGTTCAGTTGGGAATTTCATCGCGGGCGCAAGAAGATGGTGATCGCGCCGCAAGGCCGTCTGACCGTGAACGACGTGGGCACCTTGCATAGCGTGTGCAAGGCCGGCCAGGGCGTCGCGCAGATTCTCGCGCTCGGGGCCGAGCCGCTGCTCGCCAACGGCAAGCTCGTCGAACTGTTTCCCGACTGGGGCGACGAGGTTTATCCGCTGTATGCGCTCTACCCTTCGCGGCATCATCCACCGGCGAAGGTGCGGGCGTTCTTCGACTTCATCGTTTCGCTGACCGGCGGCGCGCCGCGCGAACCGGCCGGTTGATTCGGCGGCCGGCTTCACGCACGCACGCCCGCCCGCCCGCGGCGAAGCGACGAGGCGCGAGTGCGCCGCGTCGATAAGCCCGCGCCGGGAAAGCCGTCTCAGGAAATCGTGTAGCGGTTTTGCGTGCCGCTCGTGTACACGTTGCGCGCGAGCGTGAGAATCTGCTCGCGATGCCGGTCGAAGGCGGCCAGCACGGCCGGTTCGTCGGCGCCCACGCTCGGGCTCAGCGTCGAAATCACCGATTGATTGACGGCGAAAGCGATTTCACGCGCGTTGTCGTAGCCCCAGAAATTGACGCAATGGTGGAAGGCGTCGTAACTGCGGCTTGGGTTCGGAAAGTTGAGAGACATATCGGGCCCCCGCGAGATGTGTTTCCGCTTCACGGTGCGCTGAAAGGCCCACCCGGTCAAGCCCTCGTTTATCAGGAAGGGGCGCTACCAGGTCCGTTGCGCTCGGCCGGGCAAGGCATGAACCGCGCCGCGGAATGCGCGCGCGGGTCCGAGCCTTGCTGGCGTGTAGGCGTCTTCGACACCAGGAGCCAGATGATGAGCGACACCAAGGAACCCGCCAAAAACAAGCCGGCCGACATCGAGCATCCGCAACCGGCCGTGCACAGCGACAACGAGAAGAGCAAGCTGCCGGAACGCGACGATGAAGGGCGCAATCAGTCGCCGGCGGACAGTCCCGGCAAGAAACCGGGTGAAGGCGAACCGTCGGTTGGTTGAAATATCAAGCGCCAAACGGGAGGCGGCTTTGCTGCGTTTAAGCGACGAAGCCGCACAAATTTTTCTTTTGAAACCCTTTCAGAAGCCGGACAATTTTTTCCTATTTATTACCGATTATTTTTTTGACGTGATGAACTATTTTTCTGCTTGCAGCGATGTGTGCGTCAAGCAAACCGGCTGCCGCCCCTCAACTGATAACAAAGGCGACGCCCATGTCCATCCCTTCAACCTCCTTCAAGGGCCCTAAAGTTTCGATTTGCCTGCCCACCTGCGAGCGTCCCGAACTGCTCGTGCAGTGTATCGATTCGTGTCTTGCGCAGACCTACGGCAATCTGGAGATTCTGATCGGCGACGATTCGAGGAACGCGCAGACGCAGCAGATGATCGCCGCGCGCTATGGGAAGGAACCGCGCGTGCGCTACACGCTCAATCAGCCGCCGCTCGGCCAGGCGCGCAATGTGGCGAGCCTGTTCGAGCGCGCGAGCGGCGACAAGATCGCGCTGATTCACGACGACGACCTGCTCACCACGGACGGCATCGAGAAACTGGTGTCGCTGTGGAAGCGCCATCCCCGACTGGACGCGGCATTCGGCGATCAGTACGAGGCCGATCACACCGGCTCGATCGACTTGCGGGCCAGCACGCGCCTGAACACCGCGTTTCGACGGACGAAAGAAGCCGAAGGCCTGCAGCCGCTGCCCGGCCGAACCGGCTTGATCCAGATGTTCCCCAACAACGGCTGGATGGCCGACGCCAAACTCGTCAAACGGATCGGCTACAAGGAAGAATACGCGGTGTGCTGCGATTTCGTGTTCGGCACCGAACTCTGTCTCGCGGCGCGTGAGGTGTTTTATCTGCACGATTACGTGTCGGTGTATCGCAAGACGGCAACCTCGATCTCGCACCGCACGCGCGGCACCACGGCCGCCGCGGCGGTGAGCGCCTATGCGTTCGTCAAGGCGTTGAAGCTGCCGCCGCAACTGGAGCCTTCGCGCAAGCTCAGCTTGCGCCGTCTCGCGCCCATCGTCGTCTCGGTCCATGCGAAGAATCGGCTGGCGCCCGGCGGCTTGAAGATCGCGCTCTCCCATCTGTCCGCGTACAGGTATGGGCTCAGTATCCGGCTTTACTACCATCTGCTGATGCTCTCGCGCGCGGCACTGCGCATACGGCCACAGGCCGCCGCCGCGGCCACCGTCGCGGCGGTGGCCGCGGTGCCCGGTGTGGCCGCCGGGCAGGCCGCGGCGGTGACGGAACTCGTCAAGGAACTCGCCGCGGAGCAATCGGAGCCGGTGTGACGCTTCATGGCGCATGTGCATGAGCGACGGGTTGATTTCATCGTTTGCGGAAGCTGGCTAGCGCGTGCGATATGCGCGTTTTCTGCTAAGCATCCGCTGCTTAGCAAACGCGTATTTGTTGCTTGGTCCGGCGCGCCATGCTGATTACGATGAAGTCGACCATCATCCGCCCCAAGGTGAGCCGCCATGTCCGACAGTGCCTGTTTCAAGCCCCGCGTGATCGAACCGGTCGTCGATAATCAGCCCGAGGGACTCGGGCTCGCGGTGGAGTTGTGGCTCGCGCATCCGGTCGACGGCATCGCCGGGCGCGCGGTGCAGATTCACTTGCGCAGCGGCGCGAAGATGGCGCAGGCCGAGGCGCTGCGCGATCTGCTGCATGCGTTCGGCACGGACATCATGGTGGCTTGAAGCGCGTCCCTGCCCGGCTGCCGCATCGCGCGTTTCGGGCTTCGATAAAAAACGGCGGCCGGGTTGCCCCTGACCGCCGTTGTCAATCAGCGCTCATTCGCGCTGTCCGGGCGTCTTGCACGCTCACGGCTCGTGACGCAAATACCCTTCTTTCGACGGATCGCGCATGCGCAGCGCGACGAGGCCGGCGATCGCGCACAGCGCGGTGACGTACCAGTAGAACATCGACTCGTTGCCCACCGACTTCAGCCACAGCGCGACGTATTCCGCCGAGCCGCCGAAGATCGCGTTGGCCACCGCATACGACAAGCCCACGCCGAGCGCGCGCACTTCCGGCGGGAACATCTCCGCCTTGATCAGACCGCTGATCGACGTATAGAAGCTGACGATCGCCAGCGCCAGCACGACCAGGCCGAAGGCCGCATACGGGCTCGTCACGTCTTTCAGCGCGTGCAGCAGCGGCACCGTGCCGATGGTCGCGAAGAAGCCGAAGAACAGCATCGAACGGCGCCGGCCGATGCGGTCCGACAACGCGCCGAACGCCGGCTGCATGATCATGTAGACGAACAGTGCCGCGGTCATCACGTTGCTGGCCGTCTTGGCGTGCATGCCGGCCGTGTTGACCAGGTACTTCTGCATGTAGGTCGTGAACGTGTAGAAGATCAGCGAGCCGCCCGCCGTGAAGCCGAGCACCGTCATGAACGCGACCCGATGGATCCACAGGCCGCGCAGCGTGCCGGCTTCCTTGCGTTGACGCGTCGCGGCGCTGGTGGTTTCGTCGAGCGATTTACGCAGGTACAGCGCGACCAGCGCCGCCAGCGCGCCGATCACGAACGGCACGCGCCAGCCCCACGCCTTCAGTTCCTCGGTGGAGAGCGTCTGTTGCAGGATCACCAGCACCAGCAGCGCGCACAACTGGCCGCCGATCAGCGTGACGTACTGGAACGACGCGAAGAAACCGCGCCGGCCCTTGAGCGCGACTTCACTCATGTAAGTCGCGCTGGTGCCGTATTCGCCGCCCACCGACAAGCCCTGGAACAGCCGCGCGACCAGCAGCAGCGCCGGCGCGAGCGCGCCGATCTGCGCATAGGTGGGCAGCACCGCGATGACGAGCGAGCCGCCGCACATCATGAAGACCGACACCATCATCGCCATGCGGCGGCCGTGCTTGTCGGCGAGTCGGCCGAAGAACCAGCCGCCGATCGGACGCATCAGAAAGCCCGCGGCGAACACGCCGGCCGTATTGAGCAACTGGGTGGTGGTGTTGCCGCTCGGGAAGAACGCGGGCGCGAAATACAGCGCGCAAAACGAATACACGTAAAAGTCGAACCACTCGACGAGATTGCCCGATGAAGCGCCAACAATCGCGAAGATACGGCGTCGTGTGTCGTGAGCCGAGGCCACGGTTTGGTCGGTTAGGTCGGTCATGCTTGTGTCTTTCCTTGTCTTTTGAACGGAGGTCGCGGTCTTGCTGCCGCCTTCACAACGCGCGCTGTGGCATAGCGTGGGTGCCGCGGTGGCACCGGAGCGTCACGGCCGGCACGCGTGCGCGAATTTTACAGAATCGCAAGACAAAGATGGGAGGTTTATGCGCGGGCCGTCAGGGTCGAGACGGCGAGCGAGCCGCCAACCCCTTACGGCGCGAAGGGTTCCAGCGAGAAAAAGCCCCTCTGGGCCTTCACGGACCCAGAGGGGCTTTTTTTTGACGAGTCAGACGGCTCATCCGGCCGGCGCTTTATGGGCGCACCAAGCGACGCACCAAGCGCCGCATCAAGCCCTCACCGCCGGCGGCACATAGCGGCACTCATAGCGCTTGCGCACCGTGCCGTTTTCGTCGACGCTTTCCAGATACACGTCGAACTGCCACAAGCGCGCCATGTGCTTGAGCACCTCGTCGCTATCCGACGACAGATGCCGGTTGTCGCTCATGAAATGCCGCAGCGTCAGGCTCCGGTCGCCACGCGTATTCACCGCCCACACCTGAATGTTCGGCTCGCGATGATGCATGTCGTACTGCCGCGACAACGCCTGACGCACGTACTGATAGCCGCTTTCGTCATGAATCGCGGAGACTTCGAGCGCGTCGCGCATGTCGTCGTCGAGCACGGAGAAGAGGCGCATTTCGCGGATCAGATGCGGCGACAGATACTGCGCGACGAAACTCTCGTCCTTGAAGTTGCGCATCGCGTAGTGCATGGCGGGCAGCCACGGACTGCCGGCGAGTTCCGGGAACCACTTGCGGTCTTCGTCGGTCGGCGCCTCGCAGATCCGGCGAATGTCGCTCATCATCGAAAAACCGAGCGCATACGGATTGATGCCGCTGTAGTAAGGCTTCGTGACCGGCGGCTGATAGACCACGTTGCTGTGCGAATGGAGAAACTCCATCATGAAGCCGTCTTCCAGCTTGCCCTGGTTGTACATCGTGTTGAGCAGCGTGTAGTGCCAGAACGTCGCCCAGCCTTCGTTCATCACCTGGGTTTGCCGCTGCGGATAAAAATACTGGCCGACCTTGCGCACGATGCGGATCACTTCCCGCTCCCACGGCTCCAGCAGCGGCGCATTCTTCTCCGCGAAATACAGCAGGTTTTCCTGCGGCTCCGGCGGATAGCGCTCCTCGATTTCCTCGGGCAACGGCGTGTGCCGGGTCGGCAAGGTGCGCCAGAGTTCGTTCACCTGCGATTGCAGATACGCCTCGCGCTCGCGGCGCGCGGCGAATTCCTTTTCGAGCGAGAGCTTCTGCGGACGCTTGTAACGGTCCACGCCGTAATTCATCAACGCATGGCAGGAATCGAGCAGTTCCTCCACCCGGTCGAGCCCGAAACGCTCCTCGCACTCCGCGATGTAGTTCTTCGCGTAGACGAGGTAATCGATGATCGCGTGCGCGTCCGTCCAGAGCCGGAACAGGTAGTTGCCCTTGAAGAACGAGTTGTGCCCGTAAGCCGCGTGCGCGATGACGAGCGCCTGCATCGTCATCGTGTTCTCTTCCATCAGATACGCGATGCAGGGATTCGAATTGATGACGATCTCGTACGCGAGCCCCATCTGCCCGCGACGGTAGCTTTTTTCGGTGGAGAGAAAGTGTTTGCCGAACGACCAGTGACGGTAGTTCACCGGCATGCCGACGGACGCGTAGGCGTCCATCATCTGTTCGGCGCTGATGAGTTCGAGCTGGATCGGATAGACGTCGAGTTCATATTGCTCGGCGACGCGGGCAATATGCGAGTCGTACTCTTCGATCAATTCGAAGGTCCAGTCGGACGGGCACGGCAGAGGCCTTCTATCGGCTACGTTCATACGGACTTCCCTTTGCCCCTCAGTGGGCGTTCCGGTGTGTCCCCGTGCTGCAGCGGTGTCGACTGCTCCGGTGGCGGCGCCTGCCTGATCCGCCCCACCCTCGGCATGCCCCGACTGACGCTGCGGCACGCCTTTTCCACGCTCCGGCTGATAGCCGCGCGCTTCGTTATGCAAATGCTTGGTCGTCATGAGGACGCCACCTGCTTTTCAAACAACTCACGAAAGACCGGATAAATGTCCGCCGCGGTTTCGACCTTCTTCATCGCCATGTGCGGCTGGCTCAGGGCCAGTTGCGCATATTCGAGCCACAGGTTCTGCTCTTCGGGCGTCACCTGAATATACGCAAAATAGCGCACCTTCTCCAGGATGTCATCCGCGAGTATCTTGCGGCACTTCGGCGAGTCGTCGGTCCAGTTGTCGCCGTCCGACGCCTGCGCGCCGTAAATGTTCCATTCGGTGGGCGAATAACGCTCCTCCATCACCTTCTGCATCAGTTCCAGTGCGCTCGACACCACCGTGCCGCCGCTTTCGGTCGAATGGAAGAA
This sequence comes from Paraburkholderia sp. DD10, assembly GCF_049177125.1. Taxonomy (NCBI): domain Bacteria; kingdom Pseudomonadati; phylum Pseudomonadota; class Betaproteobacteria; order Burkholderiales; family Burkholderiaceae; genus Paraburkholderia; species Paraburkholderia sp. DD10. The sequence continues at coordinate 1,354,372 of NZ_CP185393.1, forward strand.
CGTGTCTTCGTCGACTTCCTCGGCGCGCGTATGGTGGCGAATGAACACGACCTCGATGCGCTCGTAATTGCGCTTGAGGAACAGATACAGCAGGATGAAAAAGCGCTTGGCGAGATCCTTGCGCTGCTCGTCCATGGAACCCGACACATCCATCAGACAAAACATCACGGCCTGGCTGGACGGCGTGGGCTGCTTCACCCGGTTCACATAGCGCAGATCGAACGGGTCGATAAACGGAATGCGCCAGATGCGTCCCTTCAGGTGGTGAATTTCTTCCTCGAGCAGCTTGATCTCGTCGCGGCGGTCGTCGGGGTCGGCCTTCATGACCTCCAGTTGCCGCTCCATCTCGTGCAACTGATTGACGAGCGGCGCACCGAGCGCGATGCGGCGGCCCAGTGCGCTGCGCAGCGAGCGGACCACGTCGATGTTGTTCGGCGTGCCTTCGGCGGCCCAGCCCGCGCGGATGCTTTTCCACGTGGGGACGGCCATCAGATGGGTTTTGACGAGACGCGGCAGTTCGAGGTCGTCGAAGAAGTACTGCATGAATTCTTCGCGGCTCAGTTCGAACACGAAGTCGTCCTGACCCTCGCCTTCGTTGCTGGCCTGATTGCCCCCGCCACCGCCGCCACCCCCTTGCGGGCGCTGGATCTTGTCGCCGCGGATGTAGTCGGAATTGCCCGGATGCACCATTTCCCGCTTGCCGCCGGGGCCATGCCGGAACGACGGCTCCGCGATGTCCTTGCGGGGAATCGTGATGCTCTGGGTGTTCTGGATGTCCTTGATGCTCCGGTCGCGAACCGCTTCCGAGACGGCGCGACGAATGTAGTTCTTAACGCGACGCAAAAAGCGTTCGCGATTGGCGATGCTCTTGTTCTTGCCTGCTAACCTGCGGTCGATGATTTGATGAAGCACACCGCTCTCCCGTGTCGATCGGAGTTAGCGCTTCAGCGCTTACTCCGATCCCATACACTCGTACGTCGATCGGAGTTGGCGCTTTAGCGCTTACTCCGATCCCATACACTCGTATGTCGATCGGAGTTGGCGCTTCAGCGCTCACCCGGACCCCATGCAACTGTACTAACTTCGGGCGAGGCGCAAGCCGCATGCGCAGCACAGCTATGTCCATGCGGCTCGCGCCTCGCAAGGTGCCCGCGCGGCCGAACCGCGCGGGCGGCACGCAATGCGCATCATGACGACTTGCGCACGCGCAGATACCAGTCACACAGCAAGCGCACCTGTTTCGGCGTATAGCCCTTCGTCACCATGCGATTCACGAAGTCTTCGTGCTTGCGTTGTTCCTCCGCCGAGCCCTTGGCGTTGAACGAGATCACCGGCAACAGTTCCTCCGTGTTCGAGAACATCTTCTTTTCGATCACGACGCGCAGCTTCTCGTAGCTGATCCACGCGGGATTCTTGCCCGCATTGGCAGCACGCGCGCGCAGCACGAAGTTCACGATCTCGTTGCGGAAGTCTTTCGGGTTGCTGATGCCCGCGGGTTTCTCGATCTTCTCCAGTTCGGCGTTCAGCGCCGCACGGTCGAAACTCTCGCCGGTGTCATGGTCGCGGAACTCCTGATCCTGAATCCAGAAGTCGGCGTACGTCACGTAGCGATCGAAAATATTCTGACCATACTCGGAATACGACTCCAGATACGCGGTCTGAATCTCCTTGCCGATGAATTCGGCGTAGCGCGAGGCCAGCACGTCTTTAATGAACGACAGATACTTCTGCTCGGTTTCCGGCGGGAATTGCTCGCGCTCGATCTGCTGTTCGAGCACGTACATCAAATGCACCGGATTCGCCGCGACTTCGGTGGAATCGAAGTTGAACACCCGCGACAGGATCTTGAACGCGAAGCGGGTCGACACGCCGGTCATCCCTTCGTCCACGCCCGCGAAATCGCGGTACTCCTGATACGACTTGGCCTTCGGATCGGTATCCTTCAGATTCTCGCCGTCGTAGACCTGCATCTTCGAAAAGAGGCTGGAATTCTCCGGCTCCTGCAAACGCGTGAGCACCGACATCTGCGCCATCATCTTCAACGTGCCGGGCGCGCATACCGCACTCGCCAGCGACGAGTTGCGCAGCAGCTTCTCGTAGATCTTCACTTCCTCGCTGTAGCGCAGGCAGTACGGCACCTTCACCACGAAGATCCGGTCGAGCAGTGCTTCGTTGTTGCGGTTGTTGCGGAACGCCTTCCATTCGGACTCGTTCGAGTGGGCCAGGATCACGCCGTCGAAAGGAATCGCGCCGAAGCCTTCCGTGCCCTTGAAGTTGCCTTCCTGGGTCGCGGTGAGCAGCGGATGCAACACCTTGATCGGCGCCTTGAACATTTCGACGAATTCGAGCAGGCCCTGATTCGCGAGACACAGGCCGCCCGAGTAGCTGTATGCGTCGGCGTCGTCTTGCGCGTACTGTTCGAGCTTGCGGATGTCGACCTTGCCGACCAGCGACGAGATGTCCTGATTGTTCTCGTCACCCGGCTCGGTCTTGGCGATGCCGATCTGGCGAAGGATCGACGGATAGCGGCGCACCACGCGGAACTTGCGGATGTCGCCGTTATATTCGTGCAGGCGCTTGACCGCCCACGGGCTCAGAATGCTTTTGAGGTAGCGGCGTGGAATGCCATATTGCTCTTCGAGGATCGGACCGTCCTCGTCGTAATCGAACAGGCCGAGCGGCGACTCGTTGACCGGCGAGCCCTTGATCGCATAGAACGGCACGCGTTCCATGAGCTGCTTCAAACGCTCCGCGATCGACGATTTGCCGCCGCCGACCGGGCCCAGCAGATAGAGAATCTGTTTCTTTTCCTCGAGACCCTGGGCCGAATGCCGGAAGTACGCGACCACCTGCTCGATCACTTCTTCCATCCCGTAGAACTCACGGAACGCTGGGTATACCTTGATCACCTTGTTCGCGAAGATGCGCGACAGGCGCGGATCGTTGCGAGTATCGATCTGTTCCGGTTCCCCGATTGCCGTCAACATGCGTTCGCCAGCCGTGGCGTACGCGGCGGGATTGTCTTTGCAGAGCGCGAGATACTCCTCGAGCGAGAGTTCATCCTCTCGCGTTTTCTCGAAGCGGGTCGCGAAACTGCTGTAGATATCCATGCTACCTCCTCGCCGAAGTCTAGACCGATGTCGTGCGCGGCGCGCTATTCGGAAACGACATCGCTCGAATTCATCCTAAACCCTTTTAAATTTTTTTTCACGAACTACGTTGCGAAAATCGCGCCGTACCCGGCTACCGATATTCATCACTTGGAAACGGTGTATCGACAACCTACAATCTTGCGCGCAGGCCGCAGCAATCGCGAACCGCCGCTGTCGTGACAGCGCTGCCGCCATCTCGCCGCGACACACTCTGTTGCACCGCTGGTCCATGTCACGGCCATGCCCCCATTACACAAGTCACAGGTCGTATCGTTCATCGAACAAACCGGCTGCTGCACCGGACGATCTGTCCGCTCGCACCCGCATCGTCGTGAAAGCACGCACGTCCTACGCGTTTTTCGTGCCCGGCCATTCTCTTCATCAACGCGCGGCGCGGGCATCGGGTCTACACGAAAAAGCGCCTGTTACATGTTCGCGGCGTCGCGCGCATGGCGTGCCTTGCATCGGTGCGCCTTCAAGCGGTTCGTCAAGGCGCGAGCGGTTTTGTTCCGCGTCGTCCGCACCGACGCGAGGTGAATCGCACAGAGCCGCCCACTGATGCTTCAGCCCTCGTAGTAACCGCGTCCGCGATATGGTTAGCCGCCCGTATAACTGGATGACGGCGCAGCGGCAGTCCGCTTCAATAGGTGTATACGCAAGACGCGCGCGAGACGCACACAGGACACGCGGCAAGTCGCGCATTGGCGACGCCGTAAATGTAAAACGGCCACCCCGTGGGCAGCCGTTTGCATGAAGCTTCGTAATGAGCCGTTACAAGACAGTCGTGACAAGCGGGTTGTCACAAGCGCGCCATAACCCGCGCGGTGCATGCTCAGGTCAGATCGACCTCGACTTCGCCAAGGCCGTCGATATGGCCGCGCACGATGCCGGGCTTGTCCACATTGTGAGCGTCGACATAGGAACCCGTGGTGAGCGTCCAATCCGGTTCGATGGTGATGCCCATCGCCGCGCAATGGTTGACGAACCACACCAGCAGTTCGCGCGGGTCGCCCGCCGGATTGCCGGTCACTTCCGGCACGAGCGAGCGGCCGTTGAGGCTCAGTTCGAGTTCGGGCGACACGAAATCGAAGCCGCGCGCGAGACCCGCGTAAGCCACCGGATGACCGGTGATCAGCGCGCCGTTGTTCTGCGCGTCGGCCAGTTGCGCGAGCGGCGCGACGTTCGGCCATTCGGCAAAGCGGCTATCGACGATCTCGATGGCCGGCAGCACGACGCCGACCTTCGCCAGCACCTCGTCGCGCGCATAGGCCCGCCCGCGCGGCTCGATCGCCTCGGCGAAGCGAAAGGCGATCTCCAGTTCCACCAGCACGCGGAAGAAGCCGGCATGCGCGACCCGCGCCGGCGAGGGCAGCACCAGCGACGCCGGAATCGGCGCGCCCGCGGCGGCCCCGCCCGGCGCCTTGGCGCCGATCTTCCACGCACCGGTCGCGTCGCCGAGGCCCGCGATGACCGCCTGCTGGATCGCGTACGCGGTGGCCGCGTCGGGCGGCAGGCTGTCGGGCGCGGGCACGTCGATCGGATGATGCTGCCGGCGTGCTTCGACGAGGCGGAGCGCGAGGTCGTGTGGCGTCATGTCGGTCCTTTATGGCTGGCGCGTTGAGCGGTTGGTTGCCGCGTGCCGGTTGGCGTGGACAGGCGTTACAGCGATTAAAGGCAGCGGGCTCGCACGCTTCAGGCAGACGATCCGCGCTGGCCGCGCAGCCGCGAGGAGCAGCAGCCGCGCCCGTCAATGTACCGGATCATGGCGCCCGCCAGGGCGTGAAGTGCGCCGTCGGCCCTACTTAATGCGCAAGCCATGAAAAAAGACCGCCGATGCGTGCGCGATCGCGGTCTTTTCGGGCGATGCGGTCATCCGCCGGGACGCGTTTCGAGTCGTCCCGGCGCCGCGAACGGATGCTCCGACAGAGGGCAAGGGATTAGAAAGTTTCCCAGTCCTGGTCGCCGCCGGCGCTGACGGGCGCCGCGGCTTTGGCCGGCGCTCTCGCGGGCGCTGCGGCGGGCGCCCTCGCAGGTGCCCTCGTGGCGGCGCTTGCGGCCGGAGCCTGCGGCGCGGGCCGCGCCGTGACGTGAGACATCTTGCGGGCCGCGACCGGACGCACCGGCTTGGCCGCACTTCTCGCCGCCGCGCTCAGGGGCGCCTGGCCGCTTTCGTCCAACTGGAACACCGCGACCGCGGCGCGCAGCTTGCCCGCCTGGTCTTCGAGCGAAGACGCCGCCGCGGCCGCTTCCTCGACCAGCGCGGCATTTTGCTGCGTGACCTCGTCCATCTGCGTGACGGCGCGCGCCACCTGGTCGATGCCGCTGCTCTGCTCTTCCGAGGCCGCCGCGATCTCGCCCATGATGTCGGTCACGCGCTGCACCGCGCCGATGATTTCCGTCATCGTGCGGCCGGCCTGGTCGACCAGCGCCGAGCCGGACTGCACCCGCTCGACCGAAGTGTCGATCAGTTCCTTGATTTCCTTGGCCGCCGCCGACGAGCGCTGCGCGAGACTGCGCACCTCGCCCGCCACGACCGCGAAACCGCGCCCGTCCTCGCCGGCCCGCGCCGCTTCCACGGCCGCGTTCAGGGCCAGGATGTTGGTCTGGAACGCAATGCCTTCGATGATCGAAATGATGTCCGCGATCTTCGCCGAACTCTGGTTGATGTCGCCCATCGTGCCGACCACCTGCCCGACCACCGTGCTGCCGCGATTGGCGATCTCCGACGCATTGGCCGCGAGCGAGCTCGCCTGGCGGGCATTGTCGGCGTTCTGTTTGACGGTGCCGGTCAGCTCTTCCATGCTCGACGCGGTTTCCTGCAACGCGGAGGCCTGCTCCTCGGTGCGCGACGAGAGGTCGAGATTGCCGGCCGCGATCTGACGCGTGGCTGTCGCGATGGATTCGCTGCCGCTGCGCACCGTGCGCACCGTTTCGGTGAGACTGCGCTGCATCTTCGCGATCCCTTCGAGCAGCCGGCCCATTTCATCGCGCGACGTGACGACGACCGGGCGGCGCAGATCGCCGGCGGCGATCGCGTCGAAGTGGCCGAGGGCTTCGTCGAGCGGACGGGCGATCGCGCGGCTCAGCACGAGATACGACAAGGCCGCGGCCAGCACGCCGACCAGCAGCGCGCCGGCGCTCACCAGCCGAAACAGGTCGAATTGGCTCTGCGCGGAGTCGTAACCCGCCTTCGCCGATTCGAACTGGAATTTGCGCAAGGCCTCGTCGGCGTTGGCGAGTTCGTTGTACGCCACCTGCAGACGCTTGGCGCTGTCGATCAGCTTGCTCTGATCGCTTGCCGCGACGATCGCGGCAAAAGCGTCCGCCTGCTGATGCAGCGCGTCGCGCTTGCCGACGACGACCTGTGCGAGACGGTCTTCCTCGGCGTCGCGCGGCAGGTCCATGTACTTTTTCCACCACGTGTCGGAGGTGGTGCGCATCAGGCGCGCGCGCTCGAGCGTGGGCGCCGATTCCGGCGTGCCGATCATGAACGCGGCGCGGTCGAGCGCCAGCCGTTCGCGCGCCGCGTACAGCTCCGCATTGCCGATGTCGACCGCGCTCGGCATGGCGTTGGTGAACGTGTCCTTATAGGCGTCGTTCGAACGGCTCATGCCGAACAGACCGAACACGCCGATGGCCACCAGCAGCGCGGCAAGGAATGCCATCGTCAGGCCAATGCGCGCCTTGATCGTGATGCCTTTGTTCAACATGCTTGTTCCTGTGCTTAGCAAATAAGAGAGCGCGTACGCGTGGGGCGTCTGCGTCGAGGCGTCCCTTTTTGGGTGCGGCGCTCTAAGTTTGTTTACGGCACGGAAAACGCATACTTGAAGTATTTATATGGTGTGAAGAAAGACGTTGTAACAAATTCGGCTCAACTTCAACGGCCCGGCAAGCGACGGCGCCGCGCGGATTACGGGGCGTTTCGGGCAATGACGGGGTGTGAAAAAGGGGCGCTGAACGAACGCGCCACGGGATGAGCCGGGTTCCGGCCTGAGCTGAGTACGAGCCTCATGCAAAGGTCGAGCCCAGGCACCACGGCGGACGCTTTTGCGCGCCGCGCATCGTTGGCCTCGATGCGCGGCGGGCTCGCTGCCAATCAGGCCGAAGCGTCCAGTTCGGCGCAAGTGGGAATCGACGGCTGCGCGCCGGCGCGCGTCACCGAGAGCGCCGCCGCGCGCTGCGCGAAGCGGATCGCCGCATCGACGCTCGCGCCTTGCGCGAGTTGCGCCGCGAAGCCGCCGATGAAGGTATCGCCCGCCGCGGTCGTATCGACGGCTGCCACCCGCGGCGCGTCGTACAGCGTCGCGGCCCCGCCGTCGAGCGTCGCGTGCACGCCGCGCGGACCGAGCGTGACCAGCACGTTGCGCGCGCCGGCCGCGCGCAGCGCGGCGGCGGCCCGCGCCGCGTCCTCGGGCGAGGCGACCGGCAGGCCGGTCAGCGTGGCGGCCTCGAGTTCGTTCGGGATCAGGTAGTCGATCAGCGGCAGCCAGTCGGCCGGCAACGGACCGGTGGCGGGCGCCGGATTCAGGATCACCGTCTTGCCCAGCCGCCGCGCCGCGGCAAGCGCCGCGCGCACGGTCGCGGGCGGCGTTTCGAGCTGGCAGATCACCACGTCGGCGGCGGCCAGCACGGCCTCGTGGCGGGCAATCGTTTCGGGCGTGACTTCGCCGTTGCTGCCCGCGACGATCACGATCGCGTTCTGGCTCGCATCGTCGACGACGATCAGCGCCACGCCGGTCGCCTGCGTCCCGGTTTCCAGCGCCGCGCAGTCGATGCCTTCCGCTTCGAGTCCGGCGCGCAACTGCGCGCCATTGGCGTCCGCGCCGACGCAGCCCAGCATCGACACCCGCGCGCCCAGCCGGGCGGCCGCGACCGCCTGGTTGCCGCCCTTGCCGCCCGCCACCTGCGCGAACGTGCGGCCCGCGAGCGTCTCGCCGGGATGCGGCAGACGCGGCGCGCGCGCCACCAGATCCATGTTCAGACTACCGACCACCGTCACGCGTGAGCGCGTTCGCTGACTTGCCACTCCCTTCTCCCATAGTGCAGCGAGCTTTCGTGCGCTTCGCCGCCGTTGCGCTCATGCCGCCAGATTGCGTTTGCCCGCGCCCGCCCAGGTCGCGGTGGATTCGCGCACGATCAGCCGCGGCGACACGACGCGCCGGCGGCCGGATGCGCGCGCGGTGCCCGACGGGGTCCCGGCGATGCGTTCGATCAGCGTTTGCGCGGCCATGTCGCCGAGCGCGCGCACCGATTGCCCGACCGTCGACAGCGACGGGTAGGTGAAGCGTCCCAGTTCGATGTCGTCGAAACCGATGATCGAGCAATCGCGCGGCACGCTGATGTTGCGTTCCGCCGCCGCGCGCAGCGCGCCGATGCCCATCATGTCGTTGCCGGCGAAAATCGCCGACGGCTTCGCCGTGTCGAACAGTTGCGCCGCCGCGCGATGGCCGCCCATGCCGGAAAAATCGCTTTCGACGATCGCATCCGGCGGAATCTCGATGCCGCGCTCGGTCATCGCGCGGATGAAGCCGTGTACCCGCATCGCGCTCACCGCGGTCTCGACCGGCCCGGTAATGCAGCCAATCCGCACATGCCCCAGTTCGAGCAGGTGGCGGGTGGCGAGATAGCCGCCCTTCTCATGGTCGATCTGCACCAGGTCCGCGTTCAGCCCCTCGATGTTGCGGTCGACGATCACGAGCGGCTCGCGCGCGTCGGCGAGCGCTTGCGCGAGCACCGCGTCGTCGCCGGCGGAGGCCACGATCAGCCCGTCGATGCGCTTTTCCTGCAACACGCGCAGATAGTTGCGCTGCTTGGCCGGGTCGTCGTCGGAATTGCAGAAGAACACGCAGTAGCCGTTGCGCGAGCAGCCGTCCTCGATGCCGCGCGCGAGTTCGGCGAAATACGGGTTCGTGCTGTTCGGCACCACCAGGCCGATCGTCGCCGTCGCCCGCGCCTTGAGCGAGCGGGCCACCGCCGACGGCACGTAGTGAAGCTGACGGATCGCGTGCTCGACCTTCGCGCGCACGTCGGCGGACACGGGCCGCGAGTTGTTCACCACGTGCGATACCGTCGTGAACGACACGCCTGCCACGGCCGCTACATCCTTGATCGTCGCCATAACTGTTGCTCTCCTGCCTGTTTTTTCCGCCGGTCGCGCCATCTGGCGACCCACCGGACGTCTTCATCGAAGACAGACCAAACCCATGAATTCTTACGCTTTACCGCTAACGACACCGTGACTGCTCATGCCGCGTCAATCTGCCGGACCGCTGCGCGCCGCGAGCGGCTCAGGCGCGCTTGCGGCGGCTGCGGTAGGTGTCGAGCACCACCGCCACCACGATCACCGCGCCGGTGATCATCCGCTTGGTCGGCTCGTTCGCGCCGATCTGCGCGAGGCCGGCCGCCAGCACCGAAATGATCAACACGCCAAAAAACGTACTGATGACCGAGCCGCGCCCGCCCATCAGGCTGGTGCCGCCGATCACCACTGCCGCGATCACCTGGAGTTCCACGCCGGCACCCGCGTTCGGATCGGCCGCTTCCAGACGCGAGATCTGGAACAGCGCGGCCAGGCCCGCGAGCGCGCCCATCAACGCGAACACGATGACCTTGTACGGCCGCGGATCGACCCCGGCGAGCCGCACCGCTTCCTCGTTGGTGCCGATGCCGACCAGATAGCGGCCGAATACCGTGCGCGTGAGCACCAGTTGCGCGATCACCATCACGGCCACCGCGATCAGGAACGCCGGCGAGATGCCGAAGGCGATCGGGTTCGACAGAAAATCGAAAGCGTCGCCGATATAGGCGGTGCGCGAATTCGTCATCTGATAGGCCATGCCGCGCGCCGCTTCCAGCACGCCGAGCGAGACGATGAACGACGGAATCCGCCAGCCCACCGTCACCGAACCGGTGATCGTGCCGGTCAGCGCCGCCGCCGCGACGCCCAGCAGCGCCGACGGCAACGGCCCCCAGCCCCACTTCAGCGCGGCCACGCTCACCACCGAGCCGCCCAGCGCCAGCACCGAACCCACCGACAGATCGATCCCGGCGATGATCAGCACGAAGGTCATGCCCACCGACATCACCACCAGATCGGGAATCTGGTTGGCGATCGTGCTGAATGTGTCGTAGGTGAGAAAGTGCGAACTGAGCAGCGAGAACAGCACGATCATCGCCAGCAGCGCGCCGGCCAGACCCAGGTAATTCGAAAAGCCGAGGCGCGTGCCCGCCGGCTTGCCGCTCGCGAGCGGCGCCGACGGGTCGGCCGGCGGCATGGCGTTGTTCGTGCTGTTGGCGTTGGCCGCGCCCTGCTTGCCATTCGGCGCTTCACGCAACGATTGATCGGTCATGACAGACTCCCTGCTTCGTTGGTGTCGGGGACGGCGTGGAGCAACGCTTCGCGGCTGCGGTAGCCGGCGAACGCCGCGGCCAGCAACGCATCCTGCGACCAGCCGTCGCGTTCGAACACACCCGTCATGCTTCCCGCGGACATCACGCCGATCCGGTCGCAGATCAGCATCAGTTCGCGCAGGTCGCTCGACACCACGACGAGCGCGCGCCCTTCCCGAGCCAGCGCGCCCATCAAGCCATAAATATCGAACTTCGCGCCGACGTCGATGCCGCGCGTGGGTTCGTCGAATAACAGCACGCGGCAATCGCGCGCGAGCCAGCGGCCGATCACGACCTTCTGCTGGTTGCCGCCCGACAGTTCGCCGACGATCTGCCCCGGCCCCGAACTGCGAATCCTCATGGCGTCGATCTGCTTTTGCGCCAGCGCGTTCTCGCGCCGCGCGTCGACGATGCCATGCCGCGCCACGCTGCCGATATTGCCGAGCGACACGTTGGCCGCGATCGGCTGCGGCAGCAAAAGGCCTTCGCCTTTGCGGTCCTCGGTGATCAGCGCGATGCCGGCGCGCACCGCGTCCGTGGGCGAGGCGATGTGCACGGGCGTGGGCGGCGCGCCCGGTTTCGACGCCAGCGCGACCGTGCCGCCGTCCTTCTGATCGGCGCCGTAAATCAGCCGCATCAGTTCGGTGCGGCCCGCGCCGATCAGCCCGCTAATGCCGAAAATCTCGCCCGCGCGCACCTCGAACGAGACCTCGCGCACCACCTTGCCGCGCGTGAGCTTGTCCACCTTCAGAAGCGGCGCGCCGATATTGCGCACGCCCAGATCGATCCGCTCGCCGAGTTCACGGCCCACCATCCACGTGACGATGTCGTCGCTCGTCAGGTTGGCCATCGCGTCGACATGCACCAGCCGGCCGTCGCGCAGCACCGCGACCCGCTCGGCGACGCGCGCGAGTTCCTCCAGCCGATGCGAGATGTAGACCAGCGCGACGCCGCGCGCCTTCAGGCGGTCGATCTGCTCGAACAGCAGATCGACTTCGCGCGCGGTCAGCATCGCGGTGGGTTCGTCGAGAATCAGCACGCGGCAGTCGTCGATCAGATTGCGGGCGATCTCCACCATCTGCTGATGGCCGATGCCGAGTTCGCCGACGAGCGTATCGGGATCGATCGCGTCGAGGCCGACTTGCGCCATGGCATGGCGCGCGTCCTCGCGCAGCTTGCGGCGGTCGATCCAGCCGAAGCGGAACGCGCCCGCCTGCGGCAAGCGGTTGAGGAACAGGTTTTCGGCCACCGACAGCGTCGGCAGCAGATTGAGTTCCTGCATCACCATGCGCACGCCGAGCGCTTCGGCTTCGGTGCGGCTCGCCGGCGCATACGGCTCGCCGCCGAGGCGCATCGCGCCGGTGGTCGGGTCGACGAGCCCGCCGATGATCTTGGACAGCGTACTCTTGCCCGCGCCGTTTTCGCCGGTCAGCGCCAATACCTCGCCGGCGCGCAACGACAGCGAAACGTCGGCGAGCACCGGTTCGGCATAGGTCTTGCCGATGCCGCTAACGGACAGTACGGCAGGCACGGCGTCGTGGTCGGTTGAATCCATCGCGATCCTGGTTCGGGCGGCCGGCGCGGCCTCATGCGATTCACTCGAATGAGGCGGCGGCCGATCGCCACGTGTCATGCCGGCCCAATGCGCGGAATGCGCAGGCGCTCACGGCCACGCACCCTCCCGCCGCGCGGCCACCGTCATGACGCTTACCTCTGGCATTAACGGCGGCGCGGCAGGTTTCTTGAGCGTTTATTGAATTGCCGCGGGTTCGTGTCTCGCCCGCATGCATAGGGCATGCGACGGCGTGAGCGCGAACCCTGGAGCCGGGCTCGTTGCTGTGCTTATTGCGGTGCTTATTGCGGTGTTTTCCCGGCGACGCTTACTTCGTCACCAGGTCGCACGGCGTTTCCACCACGCCGGACAACTGCGACTGCTTCTTGTGCTCGGCGATCGCCTTCAACGCCGTATCGATGCCGAACACGGCCTGCTTGGCGGCGTATTGATCGGCGGTGGCGAGCACGCGGCCGTCCTTCAGCATCGGCTTGATCGCGCCGATGTTGTCGTAGCCGACCACCATCACCTTGCCCTGCTTGCCCGCCGCGCGCACCGCCGAGACCGCGCCGATCGCCATGTTGTCGTTGCCGGCGAGCAGCGCCTTCAGGTTCGGGTACTCGTTGAGCATGGCCGAGGCCACCGCATTGCCCTTGTCGATTTCCCATTCGCCCGATTGCACCGAGACGACCTTCGCGCCGACGCTCTGCATCGCGTCCTTGAAACCGGCGGTGCGCTGCTGCGCGTTGGTGGTGGTCGACACGCCTTCGAGAATCCCGACCTCGTCGCCCGCCTTCAGCTTTTTGGCCAGATAGTCGCCGACCTTCTGCGCGCCCTTGCGGTTGTCCGGTCCGACGAACGGCACGTTCAGATCCTTTGACTTGAGCACGTCCGGGTCGAGCCGGTTGTCGATGTTCACGACGATGATGCCCGCGTCGACCGCCTTCTTGACGACCGGCACCAGCGCCTTCGAATCGGCCGGCGCGAGCACGATCGCGTCGACCTTGGACACGATCATCTGCTCGACGATGCGGATCTGGTTCGCCGTATCGGTTTCGTCCTTGATGCCGTTGGTGATCAGGTCGAACTGGCCGGGATTGTGTTTCTGGTAATCCTTCGCGCCGTTTTCCATGGTGAGGAAGAACTCGTTGGCGAGCGACTTCATCACCAGCGCCACCTTCGGCTTATGAGCGGGCGCGGTTTGCGCGTAAGCGGCGGAAAACGGCAGCGCGGCGGTAGCGGTGGCGAGGACGGCGGCCGCCAGCAGGCGGCGGCGAATGCGATGGCTCATGCATATCTCCAAGGTTTGTCGGACTCGCGGGCGAGCCGTATTTTTAGTGACGCGCAAACGTTTGCGGGGCCTATTCTCAGCGCAGCCTGCTCGCATTGTCAACGATTCGCGGTGTTGCAGTGCACCGGGGCGCAGAATATGCGGCGGTGCGTGGCGGTCGATCGATTCGACCCGGCGCGCGTGTCGAGCGCGCCGGCAGGCGGCGTGTTGGCAAGGGTCCTCGCGGGGTGCGTACGTGGCTGAATTGCCGCCGGCTGCAAGGTCAGCGGCCAACGGGCCGCCTATGCTGGACTTTTATTGCGCGCGGTGCAAGCGTGAACATGCGCGGCGTCCCGGATGACCCGCGCGTTGCACAGCGGCGCGCTGGACGCCGGATCAGAGCCAGCCGGCTTTGCGGAAACGCCAGTACAGCACGAAATCGACCGTCGCCATGACGGTTAGACAGATGGGATAGCCGTACCGGTAGTGCAATTCGGGCAGATTCTGGAAGTTCATTCCGTAGATGCCGGCGATCATGGTCGGCACCGCGAACAGCGCCGCGAACGAGCCGAGCCGCTTGGTCACCTCGCTCTCCGCGAGCGAAATCATGCCGAGATTGACCTGCACGGCCGTGACGATCATTTCGCGCCGGCCGTCGATGGTGCGCACGATCCGTTCGAGGTGGTCGTAGACATCGCGGAAGTACGCCTGCATGCCTTCGCAAACGCTGGGAATACGCCCGCCCGTCAACTTGCTGATGGCTTCCTGAAGCGGCGCGATATGGTGCTGCAACGTGACGAGGCGCCGCTTCAGCGAGTACAGATCCTGAATGATCGCGCGCGATGCCGCCGAATTGTTGCGATCGAAAATGCGGTCTTCCAGTTGCTCGATCTCGGCGTTCATCGCCTGGACGATCGGGAAATAGCGATCGACGATGTCGTCGACGAGCGCGTACAGCACGAACGCCGAGCCCTTCTTGAGCAGCTTCGGCTCGCGCTCGCAGCGCGCGCGCACGTTCTGAAAGCCGGCGCGCGTGCCGCGGCGCACCGAGAGCACGTAGTTGCGCCCCACGAACACGTCGACCTCGCCGATCACCAGCTCGCCGTCTTCGTCCATTTCGACCGTGTGCATCACCGCGAACAGCGACTCGCCGTACTCCTCGATCTTGGGGAGCTGATGGCCCTTCTGCGCATCCTCGATCGCGAGCTCGTGCAGGCCGAACTCGTGTTTCATCACGGCCAGTTCGCCCGGCCCGGGGTCTTTCAGCGCGACCCAGACGAAGCACTCGGGCCGCGCCACGTAGTCGCTGATGCTATCGATGTCGATGTCAGCCAGCTTCCGGCCGTCCTGATAGGCGGCGCAATTGATCAGCATGTTGGATTACCTTGAAAACGAAACCGGCAGGCGCCGCGGCGCGGTGTAAGCCGAACGTCGGATTCGCATGAACGAATGCGATAGCCGTCATGTTAACGGGCTAACGGGGCGCCGCATCGACCTCATGTATCGAATTGTTATACCCCGGGCGCGATGAATGCGCGCCCCTTGCGTGACGCCGCGTTCTTCTTCATGATCGCTGCAAAGCCCGGTGCCGTGGACGCGAGCGTTACGGCTTCGCCCGCCGCGAACATGGTTTGCCCGCACTTCCGCTTCGCTGCACCGGCCATGCGCGACACCATCGCCGCCCGCCTCGCCGGATAGACACAACGACCAAGGAGACTGCAATGTGGTACTTCACCTGGATTCTCGGCATCGGCGTGGCATTGGGCTTCGGCATTATCAACGTCATGTGGCTGGAAGCCAACGGCAAGTTCGCGCGCGACCCGCAACCCGCCGGCAGCGCGTCCGGCACCGCCGAGGACACGCCTTGACCCGTCTGGTTTTTTTCTGCGGTCACGCGGGCACCGGCAAGACCACGCTCGCGAAGAAGCTGATCGGTCCGCTGATGAAGGCCACCGCATCGCCCTTCTGCCTGCTCGACAAGGACACGCTCTACGGCAGCTATAGCGCGGCCGCCATGGGCATGCTCACGGGCGATCCGAACGATCGCGACAGTCCGCTGTTTCTGGAGCATTTGCGCGAGCCCGAGTATCGCGGCCTGCTAGATACCGCCCGCGACAATCTCGCGCTCGGCGTCAGTGCGCTGGTGGTCGGGCCGTTGTCGCGCGAGGTGCGCGAACGGCGCCTGTTCGATCGCGCCTGGCTGGGGGTCGATGCGAACGTCGCGCTGCGGGTCGTATGGGTCCATACGTCGGAAGAGACCGCGCATGAGCGTATCGTCGCGCGCGGTAATCCGAACGACGCCTACAAGCTCGCGCACTGGGACGAGTACCGGCAGCGCCGCTTCGTGCCGAGCGGCGACCTTTGCGAGGACCTGTTGATGTTCGACAATACCGCGCCCGCCGCGGCGGATTACGAGGCGCTGCTGGCGCGGATCGTCGGTGAGCCGCTTGCGGTGTCGGGGATGCCGCCGGTGCCTGTGTAGCGCGGGCCCTGGTCGTAGTAACGGTGTGGATGCGGGTGTCGCGCCGGGCTTGCGCCCGACTTGTTTCCCTACTCGTCCGATATAAAAAACGCCCCGCAAGGCGGGGCGTTCGAGTGGTCCTCTGCGGGACCCTTTCTGCTTGCTCGTGGCGGACGGTTCGACAACAACCGCGTCGACAACCAATCGCACGGCCCACGGTTTCGAGCCTTTCGCAACCGCGCCGCCTTACACCGTCGCCATCGCATCCAGCGAGCGGCCTTCATACAACTGGCCGAAGCGGTTCGCCAGAAACTCGCGCAGCGATACCTGCTCCTGGCGCACAAAGCCGCTTTGCGGCAGCTTCTTCTCGCGAAACAGATCGAGCACCGCGCACATCGCGCCGGCCGTGGTGATCTGAATCGCGCTCATCGGCACGCCGCACACCGTCTTCGCGAAGATCTTGCGCGTGAACACCTCCTGCACCAGTTGACCGTCGCGCATGCCGCTCACGGTGATGAACACCAGCACCACGTCCTGCGCGGTGGCCGGCACCGAACGGCGCAGGATGGTCTTGAGCGTGTCGCGGTCGCTCGACAAACGCAGGTCTTCCAGCAGGAACTGCATCAGGTTGCGGTGGCCCGGATAGCGCACCGACTTGTAGTCGAGCGATTCGACGCGGCCCGACAACGTCTCACACAGCGTGCCCAAGCCGCCGGAGGTGTTGAAGGCTTCGTATTCGGTGCCGTCGAGCGAGAAATGCTCCAGGCCTTCGAGCGGCTGCACCCATTGCGTGCGGCTGTCGCGGATCGCTTCGCACGGCTGGCAGTATTCGTTGATCAGACCGTCGACGCTCCACGTCAGGTTGTACTTCAGCGCATTGGTCGGAAATTCCGGCAGTGCGCCCACGCGCATCTTGACGTCGCGGATTTCCGTGAAGCGGTTCGCCAGTTCATGCGCGGCGATGCCGATGAAGCCCGGCGCGAGACCGCACTGCGGCATGAAGGCGTGCTCGGCGCCGTCGGCGATCGCGCGGATCGCGTGGGTGGCGCGCACGTCCTCGGTCAGGTCGAAGTAATGCACGCCCGCGCCCTTGGCCGCCGAGGCGACGTTCACGGCCAGGTAATAAGGCAGCGCGTTGACGAGCGCATCGAAGCCTTGCATCGCGGCGCGCAGCGCGGCGGCATCGGCGGAATCGACGCGGCGGGTCGGAATGCCCTGGGCGGAAAGCTTGTCGAGCGCGTGCTGGTCGCGGTCGAACGCGACGACATCGTAGTCGCCGGTGTCGCGCAACAGGTGGGCAATGGTGTGACCGATCAAACCTGCGCCAACGATGGCTACTTTCATGCGCTTCTCCAATTTTTTGTGTGCGCTGTCTCAAGCGTGGAAGTGCGCTGCGCGCTACGCGCCGCGCCCGGCGGGCCGAACCCTTGAGACACAGTTTAGGGAGAAGCAAAAACAGTTCATACACGCAAAATGCTGCGTTATGACCATAGACTTCGACGTTATGACGACACGGCCAGTCGAAATGTCGAAAACGTATAAAAATGGCGTAAGCGGCGCGCGCTGCGCTCACACCATGCCGCGGTCGATCTTGCGCGCGAGAATGATCGAGGTCGTGGTCCGCACGACGCCTTCCAGCCCGCCGATCTGATCGAGCAGATCGTTGAGGCGATCGGGCGAATCCGCGCGCAGCCACGCGACGTAATCGAACTCGCCGCTCACCGCGCACAGCAACTGCACCTCGGGCATCTTGCCGAGCCGCTTCTGCACCGCCGGCCCGTGCCGCGGCGCGATGATGATGCCGACGTACGCATAGATGCTGGAGTCGAGCACGTCCTGGCCGAGCCGCACGCTATAGCCCGCGATCACGTTGCTGCGTTCGAGCCGCGCGATGCGCGCGATCACGGTGGTGCGCGCCACGCCCAGTTGGCGCGCGAGATTGGCGACGCTCTCGCGCGCATTGGCTTGCAGCAGCGCAACGAGGTTGCGGTCGAGGTCGTCGAGTTGATCGAGGCGCGGAGGTCTCATCGTGAAGAAGGAAGTGGTTGATCGGTGGCCGGATGGATTATCGCGCGTCTTCAATCGCGAACGAGGCGATGCGGTGACCCGGCACACCTGGTCCCCGGACAGAATTCATACGTCAAGGCTGGTGGTGCGTTTCGGCTGATCTTTGGAACTTATGCCCCACCGCTCCCACCTCGGTCTGGAAAGAAGCGGGCCGGAAGCAAGCGCCATTTCCATAGCCCAGCCCCGCGCGGGGCTTTTTCATGTCAGCCGTTGGCAACCAGTGAGTCCACGAGATCGCGCCCCTCGCGATAGGCCGCATCGAGCGCCTCTGCTTCGGTCGCAAAGACGTCGCCGAGTTCATAAAACTGCTTGCGTTGCCCGGCATGACGCAGATCAGCGCCTGGTCGGCATACATACCCGTTGTAATGGTAGGGGGTGTTTGGCGTCGGGGGCCCATATGCAAGGATCGGCAGCACCCAGATTTCAAATCCCTTGTAGTCGATTTTTTCCCACATAGACACCTCGAACGTTAGTGTCGCGGTACCGCCGCGCGCGGTCCTTTTCTTCGTATGGCTGCGGCTTTCTGAGTCCAGATCGACTGGATCGTCGACATACAGGAAGGCGGCCGCGTTATTTGTGGTTGATCTTTGCCAGGCGCTCCATACACTTTACGCATGTCATCGCGTAAAGGAAATGTCATGAAGCCGATCAGATTGCGCGTGCCGCGGGAGGAAGCAGGGAACCTCCCGGACGATCTCACCGCATGGGCGAGCACCAGTGGAGTCGATCCAGGTCTCACGATATTCAACGAACCGGGGAAGACCACGAACACCAGCTCGACCACGCTGTATCTCGTCCATGTGAACGAAAGCTTCTTCGATCAGTTTCCGGAGTGGCGCATGTACATTGAGCAGTAGCGTGGCAGCGCTTGCGGAGCGCGTTGGATGTAAGCCTCGCAGCTTGGCATGTGTGACGCGTTGGCTCGAACTTGACCGGTGGGGGTTTGCGGTAAACATCGCTGGAGTTCCGATGGTCACGCGCGAATATTACGAAGCGGAATCGTCTGTTGCGTCTGCGACTTCAAAAACGCACTCGCGTGCAGCGCTTTCGCTCACGCGCCGAACCGCTCGATCACGAAATCGATGAAGCTGGTGAGCTTGGGCGTGGCGCGGCGATCGCGCGGGTAAAGCAGATGAACCGGCGCGCCTTCAGGCAGATAGTCCTCGAGTACCGACACCAGTTCGCCGCTGGCGATCTCCTTGGCGAGCAGCGCCTCCGGCTGCAACACGAGGCCGAAGCCGCGCAACGCGGCAACCTTGAGCGCCTGGCCGTTGTTGGCGCGAAACCGGCCCGCACGCAGCGGCTTGTCGCCGGCAGTTTCGCCGTCCAGCCGCCACGTTCCTTCGCGGCCCCAATGCAGAAAACCGAGGCATTCGTGATGCGCGAGATCGGCCGGCGTGCGCGGCGTGCCGGCGCGCGCCAGATACGCGGGCGACGCGCACGCGCGCATCCGGTAGGGCTTCAACGGTCGCGCGACGAAGCTCGAATCCGGCAGATGACCGATCCGCACCGACGCGTCGAAGCCCTCTTCCACCAGGTCGATCACACGGTTCGACAGATCGAGTTCGAGCGTGACGTCCGGCCACGCGCTCAGATAGTCGGTCATGGCGGGCGCGAAAACCTCGGCGCCGTAAGTGAGCGGCACCGTCACCTTGAGCACGCCGCGCGGCGCGGCCGCCATCGCCTCGGCGAGCGACTCGGCCGCCTTCACGTCGGCGAGAATCCGCCGGCATTGCTCGTAATACTGCCGGCCTATCTCCGTCAGACTTTGCCGGCGCGTGGTGCGCGTGAGCAGCCGCGTCGCCAGCCGGGTTTCGAGCGAACGGATGTGCTTGCCCACCATCGCCGACGAAATGTCGAAGCGCTCGGCCGCCGCGGTCAAGCTGCCCGCCTCGACCACGGCGACGAAAATCTCCATGCTGACGAATTTATCCACCCGCTATTTCCTGTTCGTTTCGGTTGTAAGCGTTTGTCGCGCACGAGCCGCATTGTAGGGATATCGTGATACTAATAGCGCCGACGGCGAACCAGGCAGCCGGTCGCCATGCGTCGCCACGGCTCACGCACGCATGGCGGGCCGCTCGCCCTGTACGCCTTGTCCCAATTCGAATAGACATCAGGAGTTTCGATGAAAAAAACACTGGTACTGCTGGCCTCCGCCGTCGCGATGAGCGGCGCATTCGCCCAGGCTTCCGCGCCGGTTCCGGCTTCCCCCGCGGCGAGCGCCGCCGCTTCCTCGCCCGCCGCCAAGGCCGGACACGAGCGCAACGTCGAGGACCGCATCGCCTACCTGCACTCGCAATTGAAGATCACGGCGGCGCAGGAGCCGCAGTGGAACACCTTCGCCGACGTGATGCGCGGCAACGGCCAGACGATGGGCCAACTGTTCCAGCAGCGCAAGGCGGCCACCAACGTGACGGCGGTCGACGACATGAAGCAATATGCCGCGATCTCGCAAGCGCACGCGGACGGCATGAAGAAGCTGGTCGACGCATTCGACCCGCTGTACAACAGCCTCTCGCCGGAACAGAAGAAGCTGGCCGACGTGACGTTCCATCAGCCGGGCGGCGTCGAGGGCGGTCGGCGTCATCATGGCAAGGGCAAGGTCGGCAAGGTCGCGCCGGCGCCCGCGAGCGACGCGGCGGTCAAGCCGTAAGACTTTGATCGCGCGCAGCGCGGCGTTTGCGCGCTGCGCCGCGATTCATTCACGCCGCCGTCAGCGGCAAAAGAAGCGGGTCTCGAGACGCATCTGGCATGATGCGGGCATGCGCGGCGCCACGTCACGGCGCCGCGGTCAACATCTCTCTACCCATTCGCTTCATGACCGAACTCAAAAACCTCGACCTCAGTCAAGATGCCAACGCTCACCGTGTCGTCAAGAACGAAACGGTGAGCGTCGAATTCGCCGCCGCCGAAGGCCAATTGATGAGCCTCGAAGGCCCGAACCGCTATGCTCGCGGCGACGCGCTGATCACCGGATCGACCGGCGACCGCTGGGTCGTCTCGCGCGCGCGCTTCGACGCCAAATACCTCCCTGCCGACGCCGCCGTCTCGCACGGCCAACCGGGCCCGTACCGCAACCGCCCCGCCGTCGTCCTCGCCAAACAGATGAACGAAGCGTTCTCGCTCGCCCGCTCGGCGGACGGCGGCGACGTGCTGCACGGCGTGGCCGGCGACTGGATCATGCAGTACGCGCCGGGCGACTACGGCGTCGTCCAGGCCGCGCGCTTCGCGAAGGTCTATCGGCTCGCGGATTGATTCGCTTCAGGCAAAACCGTCGGGCAAATCCGTCAGGCAAACTCGTCGCCCAGATTGACGGTGACGTCGCGCGGCACCGCCTCGCCGTTCGCATACTGCTCTTCGAGCGAGCCGATGCTCGCTTCGACATACGCGCGCAGCACCGCGAAACTGCGGCCGCGCAGCCGCGCCGGCAACGCGCGATAACGCGCCCACGCGGCCGGCGCGATCACCACGCTCATCACGATGCGGCGCGCGGCCGCGCCGAAACGCATCGCCACCCAGTGAATCGCCAGCGTCGGCGTGCCGTCCTCAGCCGCGCGCTGGATGAACTGCGTCTGCTCGGGGAACAGATCGCTGATGACGCGCGCCAATTCCTCGAACTCGGGATTCGCGCAGTCGTATTGGTAAGCTTCCATGAGATGTGCCGAAAGTGGTCTGGAGAGTCCGCGGATATCGCAAGGATGGGCCGACGGTTCAACGCGCCGGCATGGCTCATGCGGGCACCGGCGCACGCCGGAACGTCCTGAACAACAGACCCGCGACGAGCAGCGCCGCCAGCGCATAAATACCGTCCACCGCCGCGAGCGGCACGAGTTGCGCCTGGAACAGCGCGGCGGGCACGTCCACCAGCGCGTGCAGCACGATGGCGAGCGGCAGGATGCCGCGCCAGCCCGCCCGCAAGCCGCGCCACATCAGCACCGACAAGCCGATCTGGAACACCAGCGCGGCCACGCGTTCGAGCGCGAAGATGCCGGCCGTCTGCGGCGTCAGGCTTGCGAGAATCACGTGGATGCGCATCAACGAATCGGCCGGCAGGTTGCTTAGATAGCCGTCCAGTTCGCCACGGTTTTCGAGCACCGCGAACAGGATCCATTGAATCTGCACCAGCACGCCGACGAGCCACGCTTCGGCGCCGCCGTGGCCAAGGCCGTACGTGAGCGCGGTGCCGTCGCCGGCGGCCGCCGTGGAGGCCGGCTTCGCCGCGGCGCGCTTAAGCAGCAGGCGCATGCCGATGAAGCGCCCCACTTCCTCGCAGATTCCGGCAACGAGCGCGCCGTACACCACGAAGGCGAGCGGATTCGACAGGAAAGTGGCCGTCGCCTCGTTCCGATGCAGCACGTAATCGTTCAGCGCGCGCTCGATCACCATCGCGAAGAGCGCGAACACGGCGATGCCGATGATCGCATCGCGCGGCTTGAGCGCGAGCGGCCGGCGCAGACGACGGTAGATCAGGAACGGTAAAGCGGCGACCAGCAGCGTCGCGACGGCGAGGCTCGACAGGGTAAGCGGTGCAACAACCATGAGTTTCCTTGCGATGACCGGCGCGCACCCGCTGCGCGCCGCAGCCCGAATGATCGCAGATCAGCGCGGAGTCAGCGCGAAGTCAGCGCGGAGTCAGCGCGAAGTCGGCGGGAAATCAGCGCAAGGTCGAGGCGCGGACGATCAATTCGCCCGGCAAAAGGCAGTCGCGCGCACTGGTTTGAACGCCTTCGATGCGCTCGTGCAGGAACTCGACCGCGCGGTAGCCGATCTCGTAGGTAGGCTGGCGGATGGTCGTGACGCCGGTCAATTCGGCCCAGTCGGGGTCGTCGATGGAGAGGAGCGCGACGCGTGATTGCCAGGCGGCGCCGTAACGCGCCTTCAGGTGCAATGCGAGGCAGAGCGCGACCGGCGCGTTCGCGGCGAAGAGGGCGATGCGTGCGGCGTTGGTTGGGGCGTTGGTCGAGGCATTGCTTGCATCGCCAGCCGCATCGATCGCGCGGTCGAGTTCGGCGAGGCCGCGTGCGACCGCGGCGCTGTCGGCAAGATCGAGCACCAGCGTATGCCCGCGCACGCGACCATTGGCGCCTGCACGACTTACTCCGCTTACTCCACTTACTCCCGACGCACCCCAACCGCCCTCCCCTCGACCACCCACCGCACTCGCACTCCACTCGCCCTGCGCGCTCATCACCTCGCGAAACGCCGCCTCGCGCAACCGCCGCGAACTGACCTGCTCGAACGGCTGCACGACGAACCAGATCTCGTCGAAGCCGTTATCCAGCAGATGCCGCGTGCCGAGTTCGGCCGCCGCCCGGTTGTCCAGGCCGACCATATCGGCGACGAGCCCTTCCACCGAACGGTCCACCAGCACCGCCGGAATCCCGCCGCCGCCCACCGGCCGCAGCGTTTCCTCGCGCACGCCGAGCGCGTTGACGATCACGCCTTCCACCCGATAGGTAGTGAGCAGTTGCAGATAGCGCCGCTCCATCTCCACTTCGTTCGCCGCGTGGCAGATCAGCGGCATCAGGCCGAGCGCGTGACAGGCCGCCTCCGCGCCTTGCAGCACCTCGACGGTGTACGGATTGGTCAGGTCGGCGAGCAGCATGCCGATCAACCGGTTGCGGCCACGCTTGAGCCCACGCGCCATCTGGTTCGGCTGATAGTCGAGCCGTTCGATCGCCGCCTCGATGCGCGCGCGCAACTCGGGCGACAACGCGCTCATCTCGCCGTTCAGATAGCGCGAGATGCTGGTCTTGCCGGTGCCGGCTTCGCGCGCGACGTCGGTGATCGTCGCGCGGCGCGGCGTGGCGGGCGGCATCGGGTTCATTGGCGCATGGCTCACCGACGCAAGACTTCGCGATTGACGATGTTGGCGGTGAGCGTGCCGTCGAGCGCGGCGACCAGGTTTTCCGCCGCGTTGCGCGCCATCGCGTGACGCGTCTCGTGAGTCGCCGAGCCGATGTGCGGCAACGCGACCACGTTCGGCATCGTCAGCAAAGGCGAATCGGCCGGCAGCGGTTCGGTCTCGAACACGTCGAGACCGGCGCCGTGAATCGTGCCGTTGCGCAGCGCCTCGATCAACGCGTTTTCGTCGACGGTCGCGCCGCGCGAGGCGTTGATCAGAATCGCGCTGCGCTTCATCGACCCGAGTTCGGCCGCGCCGATCAGGTGCTTCGTCTCGGGCGTCAAGGGCACTTGCAGGCAGACGAAATCGGCGCTGGCAAGCAGCTCCGCCAACTCGACGCACCGCGCGCCGTACGCCTGTTCCGCCTGCGGATTCGCGCTGCGGTTCGTGTACAGCACCTTCATGCCGAAGCCGAGCGCCGCGCGCCGCGCGACCGCGCCGCCAATGCGCCCCAGCCCGACGATGCCGAGCGTCTTGCCCTGCACGTCCACGCCGAAATGCGCCGGCCCGATGCTTTGCCGCCACTGCCCGGCCTTGACCCAGTTCGCGAGTTCGACCACCCGGCGCGCCGACGCCAGAATCAGCGAGAACACGGTGTCGGCGGTCGATTCGGTCAGCACGTCCGGCGTGTGCGCGAGCACGATGCCGCGCCGCGTGAGATCGGCGACATCGAACTGGTCGAAGCCCACCGAGATGGTCGACAAGGCCGTCAGCCGGCTCGCGCCTTCGAGCATCGCCGGCGTGATCCTCACGCTGGCGCCGATGCCGCCGTCCGCGTCGCGCAGCGCGGCAACCAGCGCGTCGTGCCGCGCGGGATCGACCTGCACGACTTGCGCATGCTGTTGCAGATAGGCGAGCACGTCCTCGGGCAACGATTTCCAGGCGACGATTTTCTTCATCAGCTTATTTTCCTTGCAACGGTGTGGCGAGCGTGGGGGCCTTGGTCAGCGGCTGCGGCTTGACGGCCAGCGTCAGGATCACCGCGGCGATCAACGCCACGCTCATGAACGCATACGATGCCGCGGGCGAGCCGGTCGCGCCGTTCAGATAGCCGACCACGTACGAGCCGACGAACGAACCCAGCGCGCCCATGCTGTTGATCAGCGCCATCGCGCCGCCCGCGACGTTCTTCGGCAGCAGTTCCGGCACGATCGCGAAGAACGGGCCATAAGGCGCGTACATCGCGGCGCCGGCGATCACCAGCAGCGCGTACGACAGCCAGAAGTGCGTGGAGCCGATCGCATACGACGCCGCGAAGGCCACCGCGCCGATCAGCAAAAACGGCCACACGAACACCTTGCGGCGGTTGAGTTTATCGGATGCCCACGAAGCCGCAAGCATCGCGATCGTCGCGGCCAGATACGGCAGCGCGGACAGCCAGCCGGTTTCCACCATGCCGAGCGTCGAGCCGTTCTTCAGGATCGACGGCAGCCACAGCACGAAACCGTACACGCCGATGCTCCAGCAGAAATATTGCGCGCACAGCTTGATCACCGCCGGCGAGCGGAAAGCCTCGCCGTAATTGCGCACGGGTTTGATCGCGGCCTGCTCGGCGCGCAGCGTTTCGGCGAGATCGGCCTTCTGTTGCGCCGTGAGCCACGAGACCTGCTGCGGCTTGTCCTGCACGATGAACCACCAGCACACGGCCCATAGAATCGCCGGCACGCCTTCGGCGACGAACATGTGACGCCAGCCGAACGAATGCACCAGATAGCCGGACACCACCGACATCCACAGCACCGTCACCGGATTGCCGAGAATCAGGAAGGTGTTGGCGCGCGAGCGCTCGCGCTTCGTGAACCAGTTGCTGATGAAGATCAGCATCGCCGGCATCACGGCGGCTTCGACCACGCCGAGCATGAAGCGGATCACCATCAGCGAGGGAATGTTGCTGACCATGCCGGTCAGCGCCGCGCAGCCGCCCCACAAAACGAGGCTCCAGAACACGAGCTTCTTGACGCTGCGGCGTTCCGCGTAGATCGCGCCCGGAATCTGGAAGAAGAAATAGCCGAGGAAGAACAACGCGCCGATCAGCGACGACAGTCCCTTGCTGATGCCCAGGTCCTGGTTGATGCCGGCGGCGGCCGCGAAACCGTAGTTCGCGCGGTCGAGATAAGCGAGGCTGTAGGTGATGAAAACGATCGGCATGATCGTCCACCAACGGCGGATCGCAAGCGATGAAGTCATGAGTGTCTCCTTTGACGGCTTTCCGAAACAATGATGAACGGTTGTCATGCGGCGCCGTGCGGGCGCTCTTGTTGTTATCGAACGGCGTTCACGCGGCGTTGGCGATGCGCGGCGCGGCAGTGAGGTCGAGCGTATCGAGTTCGAGCGCGTCGAGTTCGGCGCGCGTCGGCAGGCCCTCGGAATCGCCGATCACCTGGATCGCCAGCGCGCCGATGCGATTGCCGCGCGCCACCGCTTGCGGCAGCGGCTTGCCTTCGAGCAACGCGCTGATCACGCCGACCGCGAAACCGTCGCCCGCGCCGACCGTGTCCACCACGTTCGCGACGGGTTCACAGGCGATCACGGCGGCATCGTCGGCGCTGCGGAAGTACGCGCCTTGCGCGCCGAGCTTGACGATCACGGCGCGCGCGCCGCGGTCGAGATAGAACTTCGCGATGTCCTCGGGCTGCGTGTAGCCGGTCAGGATCTCGCCCTCGCCGATGCCGGGCAGCACCCAGTCGGCCAGGGCCGCGAGCGCGTTCAAGCCTTCGACCATCGCCGCGCGCGAGGGCCACAGCGTCGGACGCAAGTTCGGGTCGAAGGAAATCGTCTTGCCGGCCGCACGCATTTCATGCGCCAGATGGAAGGCGAGTTCGCGCGAACTCGCGGAGATCGCCGGCGCGACGCCGGTCAGATGCAGATGACGGGCGGAGAGTACATATTCCGCCGCGTAGTCGTCCAGCGACAGGTGGCTCGCCGCCGATCCCTTGCGGAAGTATTCGATCGCGGGATCGCTGCCGTCGTCGGCTTTCGACTTCAGCTGGAAGCCGGTGGGGTAGCGCTCGTCGGTGGTGACGCGGCGTTGGTCGATGCCTTCCTTCGTCAGCGTGTCGCGCACGTACTGGCCGAACGAATCGTGGCCGACGCGGCTCATCCAGCCGACGTTGAAGCCGAGCCTGGCAAGACCGATCGCCACGTTCAGATCGGCGCCCGCGACGCGTTTGGTGAACCGTCCGACGCCCGCGAGCGGGCCGGTTTCGGCGGCCACGAACATGGCCATTGCTTCGCCGTAGGTGATGACGTCGAGTGCTGCGCCTGGGTTGCTCATGCTTCGCTCCTGCGGGGTTCTTTGGGTGGTGGGTCGCGGTGGTGCCGGTTTACGGGTTGCGTGTGCTGGTGCGCTTTTTTGCGTGGCCTCTTTGCGTGGGCCTCTTTGCGTGGGCCTCTTTGCGTGGGCCTCTTTGCGTGGGCTTCTTTGCGTGTGCTTCTTTGCGTGTGCTTCTTTGCGTGTGCTTCTTTGCGTGTGCTTCTTTGCGTGTGCTTCTTTACGGCGTTTGCTTCTTTACGGCGTTTGCTTCTTTACGGCGTGTGCTTCTTTACGGCGTGTGTCTCTTTACGGCGTGTGCCTCTTTACGGCGTGTGCCTCTTTACGGCGTGTGTCTCTTTACGGCGTGTGCCTCTTTACGGCGTTTGCCTCTTTACGGCGTGCGCTTCCCCGCACGCGCCTCTTTGACTCCGCTAACACTGCTCACGCCTCGCCGCCTACTTTCCGCCACGCGTCTTTTTACCTGTCGCTGCTCTCTCAGGTCCTGCTTGCCGCTCACGCGGCGGCCAGCCACGCGACGTAGTGCGCCGCGTCCGCCTCGATACGGCTCGCATCGAACGGAAATTCGATGCCGCGCGGCACGTGGCGCGGCAGGTTGTCGAGCACCGCGGCGAACTGCGCGTCGCCGGCGGCCGGAGCAGCGGGAAAGCGCCGCGCGCCTTCGCCCACCGCCGTCTTGCAATGGATGTATTCGACGTGCGCCGCAAGCGGCCCGGCCGCGTCGAGCGGCGCGACGCCGCGCCATGCCCAGTTGCCGATGTCGAAGGTCATGCCCAGCACGTCCGTATGCCCTTCACGCGCCAACGCGTCGAACAACCCGACGAATTGCGCGAGCGACCCGCCTTCGGCCAATTGCCCGTTTTCGACGACGAGCCGGACATCCGCGCAACGCATATGCTCGGCGATCACCGCGGCATTGGCCTCGGCGGCGAAACCGCCGAGTTGTAACTTGACGAAGCGCGCGCCGAGCGCGATCGCTTCTTCGACGGAGACGCGCAGCGCGTCGGCGTTCAGCTTGCCGTCCGTTGTGTAAAGCGAAGCCGGCGTCGAGTAGACCGACCACAGGCCCAGTTCGGTAATCCGCTTGCCGAGCGCGCGCAACGCGGGCGGCGCCGCGTCGGCCTCGTCGGAAAACAGTTCGCGGCGCACCTCGAAGCCCGCCGCGCCGGCTCGCCCCGTCGCCTCGGCCCATTTCAGATGGCCGCCCGCGCGGACCGCCTCCATGCCGAAAGCGCTTGCGACGATCACTACGTCAACTGCTTCTGTCATGTTGAATCCGCTCGAATTCTGCGTTGTATCAGCGCTTGGAACCGGTTCCAACGCCGTTTCGAAAAAAAGCGCCGAGGCGCTTGGACGACCGAATAGTGCGCCGTGGCCGGGGTGACGCACCATAGAGGAAATCCCCAGGGGAAGCGTGGCATGGTAAGTGTGTCGAGCGTGTCTGCTGGCGGCAAGGATGCCCGGAGCCGCCCGCCGGGATCCCACGGTCCGCAGCCTTGGCGCCGGCAACCGGTCCGCCAGTTTTGCGCTAATTCGCTTCACATCGCGCGTCGCATCGCGCGTCACATTGCACGCCACTTCACGCGCCATCCGCGAGACACAGGGCGAGAAACTGTTCGACCACCCGCGACGGCGCGCTCGCATGCGGCACGAGGATCGACAGACGCCGCGTCAGCGGCTCCGGGCTTAGCGAGAACAGACGCAACGCGCCGTTCTCATGGCGCATCGACATGGCCGAGACAAAGCCGATGCCCATGCCGGCCCGCACCGCCTCCTTCACGCCCTCGACACCGGCGATTTCCAGGGCGACCCGCATCGGCACGCCCGCGCGCGCGAACGCCCGCTCGACGACCTGCCGCACGCCCGATCCGGCCTCGCGCAAAACCAGCGGATGCGCGCCGAAATCCGCCAGTTCCGCCCGCCCGCTTTCGAGACCCGCGCCGCCCGCCTGCGCCAACGGATGCGAGCGCGGCATGATCGCGACGATCTCATCCTCACGCCAGGCGTGCACCGCGGTGTCGGGCGGCAGATCCGCGCCGACCGGCCCCTCGACCAACGCGATGTCCACCGAGCCGAGCGCGCCGACGATCTCGGTGGTGTTGCCGTCCGCGGTATGCAGCGTGACGTCCGGATGGCGGCGATGGAAGTCGGCGATCAGATACGGCAGCAGATAACTCGCCGGCGTGGTGCTCGCGCCGATCCGCAACGTGCCTTGCTCCAGGCCGCGCAAGGCGTCGCGGTATGCGTGCGCTTGCCGCCAGGTGTCGCGCAGCCGCGCGGCGTAGCTCGCCAGTTGCTCGCCGGCGGGCGTGAGGCGCACCCCGCGGCCGTCGCGCTGGTAAAGCGGTTCGCCGAATTCGTCCTGCAACTGCCGCAATTGCCCGGACACCGCCGGCTGCGACAAATGCAATGCAACAGCCGCGCGACTGATGTTGCGATGCTCGGCGACGGCGGCGAAAGTTATAAGCTGGTCGGGGGTCATGATGATACAAATATCGGTTTAGTCGATACTTTACATCCCAAATCACGATTTTTCATATCGTTATATTCAATTTAGGATTAGGGCCATTGAATCAGCCAGCCAATAAGGACTGCGCCATGACCACTGCCCATCTCATCGCTGCAACCACACCGGCCGGATCGTCCACTCGTGGCCTGCTCAACGGCATTCTTTTCGTCGCGCTTTTCGCGGCTGCCGTGACCCACATCGCGTCGATTCCGGCCATCGCCGGACTGGGGCTGAGCCCGCTGATCGTCGGCATCGTGGCGGGCGCGGTTTACGGCAACGCGCTGCGCGACGGCATGCCGGAAAGCTGGGCGGCCGGCGTCAACTTTTCGGCGCGCAAGCTTCTGCGCATCGCGGTGGCGTTCTTCGGGCTGCGCGTGAGTCTGCAGGAAATCGCTCAGGTCGGCTTGCCGGGGCTCGCGGAATCGGTACTGATCGTCGTGAGCACGCTCGTGCTCGGCACGTGGGCCGGCATGAAAATCATGAAACTCGACCGCGACACGGCATTGCTGACGGCCGCGGGCAGCGCGATCTGCGGCGCGGCCGCCGTGCTCGCCTTCGAGTCGACGTTGCAATCGAAGCCGCACAAGAGCGCGATGGCGGTGGGCAGCGTCGTGCTGTTCGGCACGCTTTCGATGTTCCTCTACCCGGCGCTGTTCAAGGCGGGCTGGCTGCATCTGGACACGGTCGGCGCGGGGCTTTTCTTCGGCGGCACCATTCACGAGGTGGCGCAAGTGGTCGGCGCGGCCAGCAACGTGAGCCCGGAAGCGACGCACATCGCCACCATCGTCAAGATGACTCGCGTGATGCTGCTGGTGCCGGTGCTGCTGATGGTCGGCATGTGGGCGAACCGCACGGCGCGCGGCGCGGCGGCGCACGACGGCAAGCACCATGCTCCGCGCAAGCTGGCGATTCCGTGGTTCGCGCTCGGCTTTCTCGCCTTCGTCGTGATCAACTCGCTGCATGTGCTGCCGGCAACCGCGACCAGCACGCTCAACACGCTCGACACCTTCGCACTGACGATGGCCATGACCGCGCTCGGCATCGAGACGCGCCTCTCGCAGATCCGTCAGGCCGGCCCGCGCGCGCTGACCACCGGTTTCATCCTGTACGTGTGGCTGACTCTGGGCGGACTGGGAATCACATGGACTGTCCAGCACCTGCTCGGCTAAGCCGCCCTCGCCTTCGAACCCACCCCGCCGCGCGCGGGGTTTCGCGCATTCTGGAGAACATCCGGCGCGCTCGCACGGCATACTGGTTGCTCACGTTACCTACTCATGCAACCCGTTCACCGCAACCCGAATGAGGATCGATCGATGAGCCTGGAACTTTACTATTGGGACGGCCTGCAAGGCCGCGGCGAATTCGTGCGGCTCGCGCTGGAAGAAGCCGGCGCCGACTACGTGGAAGTGGCGCGCGGCGAGCCCGCCGAGGGCCTCGGCACGAGCGCGATGATGGCCGTCATGAAGAGCAGGGACGAACCGTATCCGCCCTTCGCGCCGCCGTTCCTGAAGGACGGCGATCTGGTGATTTCGCAGACCGCCAACATCCTGTTCTACCTCGGCCCGCGGCTCAACCTCGCGCCTTCGGTGGAGAGCCTGCGCTACGTCGCCAACGGCCTGCAACTGACGATCGCCGACGTGGTCACCGAGGCGCACGACACGCATCACCCGCTCGCCAGCGCGCTCTATTACGAGGATCAGAAAGACGCGGCCAAGGCGCGCGCGCACGACTTCATCGACAACCGCATTCCGAAGTTCATGAATTATTTCGAGCGCGTGCTGAAGCAGAATCCGGCCGGCGATACGTTCATGGTGGGCGACGCGCTCACCTACGTCGACCTGTCGATGTTCCAGTTGATCGACGGTCTGCTATACGCGTTTCCGCGCGCGCTCAAGCGTTTCGGCGAACACTATCCGCGGCTCGCCGCGCTGCACGACGCCGTGATCGAGCGGCCGAACATCGCCGCGTATCTGCAGTCGGAACGGCGCATCGAGCATAACGAAGCGTGCATCTTCCGGCACTATCCCGAACTCGACAAGGCGGCGGCTTGACCCGCGCCGCTCTTCCCCGCTCACCCGCCGCCGCGCGCCCGCTTTCGAGAGCGGGCGCGCTGCTGTTGCCGTGCGCGTTTTTCCACTCCCTCTCACGCCCTGTCCCGCCGACGTGCTTTCGTTCCTGCTGAAGCTGCGCACCCGCGCCCAAAATCTCTTCCGTCTCTCAGAAGCCCATACGATGCTGGTCTGGTCGGTGGTGGTCGGCGTCGCCGGCGCCTTCGCGACGATCGCTTTTCGCGAGGGCATCGCGCTGCTGCAATTCGCGGTGGCCGGCAAGTCCGGCAGTTTCGTCGAAATGGCGCGCAGCCTGCCGTGGACGGTGCGGATCTGGCTGCCCGCCGCGGGCGGTCTGATCGCCGGTTTCTTTCTGCTGATCGCGCAGCGTCACGCGGACAAATGCAACCACATCGACTACATGGAAGCGGTCGCGATCGGCGACGGCGTGGTGCCGGTGAAGCTGAGCCTGTGGCGCAGCGTGTCGTCGCTGTTCACGATTTCGAGCGGCGGCTCGATCGGCCGCGAAGGACCGATGGTGCAACTGGCGGCGCTCGCCGCATCGCTGATCGGACGCTGGGTGCATTTCGATCCGGCGCGGCTGCGTCTGCTGGTGGCCTGCGGCGCGGCGGCGGGGATCACGTCCGCGTATAACGCGCCGATCGCCGGCGCGTTTTTCGTCACCGAGATCGTGCTCGGCTCGATCGCGATGGAAAGCTTCGGCCCGTGGTGGTCGCCGCCGTGGTCGCCAACATCACGATGCGCGAATTCGCCGGCTACAAGCCGCCGTACGAGATGCCGGTGTTTCCGCCGGTCACGGGCGTCGAGGTGATGCTGTTCGTCGCGCTCGGCGTGCTGTGCGGCGCGGCCGCGCCGCAGTTTCTGCGGCTGCTCGACGCGTCGAAGGCGGGCTTTCGCAAGCTGCCCTTGCCGCTGCCCGCGCGGCTCGCGCTCGGCGGCCTGGTGGTCGGCATTCTGTCGGTGTGGACGCCCGAGGTCTGGGGCAACGGCTACAGCGTGGTCAACTCGATCCTGCATTCGTCGTGGACGTGGGGCGCACTCGTCGTCGTGCTGCTGTTCAAGCTGATCGCGACGGCGGCCACCGCCGGTTCGGGCGCGATCGGCGGGGTCTTCACGCCGACGCTCTTCGTCGGCGCGGTGGTCGGCTCGCTGTTCGGCCAGGGCATGCATACGCTGTGGCCGCATGGCACGTCGGCGCCGTTCGCCTACGCGATGGTCGGCATGGGCGCGTTTCTGGCGGGCGCGACCCAGGCGCCGCTGATGGCGATCCTGATGATCTTCGAGATGACGCTCAGCTATCAGGTGGTGTTGCCGCTGATGCTGTCATGCGTGGTCGCGTATTTCGTGTCGCGCGCGATCGGCAAGACCTCGATGTACGAAATCACGCTGCGCCGCAATCAGCAGGAACAGGAACGCATCCGCCTGCGCGCCACGCAGATGCGCGAACTGATCCGCCCGGCCGAAACCGTCGTGCCGCCGAACGCGACCGTGCACGACATGACGCGCGTGTTCCTCGAATATCCGGTGAAGTATCTGTACGTCGCCAATGAGTCGGGGGCGTTTCTCGGCGTGGTCGCGTTGAAGGACATCACCTCGGATCTGCTCGACAAGCGCGATACCTCCACCAAGACCGCCGCGGATTATCTGCAACCGCATTTCGACGTGCTCACGCCCGACATGCCGCTCGGCGTCGCGTTGCAGCACTTCCTCGCGTTCCAGGGCGAACGGCTGCCGGTGATCGAAAGCGCCGCGCATCCGACGCTCGCGGGCGTGGTCTACAAGACCTCGCTGCTCGACGCTTATTTCCGCATGAATCCGGCTCGTTAGGCAGGCGCCCGCCGTGCAAAGCCCGGCGGATTCCCTACAATAAGAAAGACGCCGCGCCGAAATGCGAGCCGCGCGCGTGACGCCACGACGGGCGCATCGAGACGCCCGGCCTTCGATCGGAGCGAAGATGAGCGAACCGTCCCTCGATGCCGTGCGCCGCGACCAGGCGGGCTGGATTTTCCTGCATATCGAAGGCGAGCCCTACGACCGCGGCGAGCAGCACGGCCAGTTGCTCGCCGCCGAAATCCGCAACGCGATCCACACCGCCCGCTATCTCGCGAAGTGGGACACCGGCGAAGACTTCGACACCTTCGTCGACGCGGCGACCTCGCAGTTCGCCAACCAGCTCGACACCGAATTCAGCGACGAAATCCAGGGCATCGCCGACGGCGCGCAGTTGCCGTTCGCCGAAGTGCTGGCGTGGAATGGCTACATGGATCTGCTGCAAAGCTGGTGGCCGACGCACGCGGCGCAGCGGGAGCCGCGCCTTGGCCTCAAGCCGTGGCGCGGACGGCGCGGCCACCACTGCAGCGCGTTCATCGCGACCGGCAAGGCCACCCGCGACGGCCGCATCGTGATGGCGCACAACTCATGGGACCGCTATGCCGCGGGCGACGCGTTCAATGTGGTGTTCGACATCGTGCCGGACCGAGGCAACCGCATTCTGATGCAGGGCTTGCCCGGCTGCATCTCCAGCCTCACCGATTTCTGGATTACCGCCGCCGGGCTGATGGTGACCGAAACCACCATCTCCAACTTCGTCGGCTACAACGCGGCGGGCGCGCCGGAGTTCTATCGCTCGCGGCGCGCATCGCAGTACGCGAACAGCATCGGCGAATGGTGCGAGATGTTCGCGGTCGCCAACAACGGCGGCTACGCGAATAGCTGGTTGCTCGGCGACGTCAAGACCGGCGAGATCGCGCGTTACGAACTCGGGCTGCACTATTCCGGTTTCGAGAGCACGAAGGACGGCTTCTACAGCGGCTATAACACCGCCACCGACCTGAAGATCCGCAATCAGGAATGTCTCGGGGAAGGCGAGGACTATACCGACGTGCGCAAGAACGGCGCGCGGCGGCTGCGCTTCATGCAACTCGAGGACATGCATCGCGGCAAGATCGACGTCGAGCTGGCCAAGCAAATGATCGCCGACCATCACGACGTCTATCTCGACCGCAACGACAACCCCTGCTCGCGCACCATCTGCGGGCATCTGGAACTGGACGACGCGCGCTTCGGCGGCAGCGATCACGGACCGTTCAATCCGTGGGGCGCCAACGACGGCAAGGTCGCCGACAGCGAAATGGCGCGCGAGATGGCGTTCGCCGCGCGCTGGGGGCATCCCTGCGGGCGGCCGTTCGACGCCCAGGCGTTCATGAAACGGCATCCGCAATGGAACTGGCTGAACGGCTATATGCGCGACCGGCCGTCGTGGCCGTGGACGCGGTTCGAGGTATTGCGTGAGGGAAACTGAACGCGGAACGACCGTCCGCGACAGCCCGGTCCCTTCCTGCCATCATCCGCGCTACGCGACGGCGTTTTTATTGGCGTTCGGGGCGCGTTGCGGAATTTGACCAACTAAGATGGTAAGTGCGCGTGGCCGCGAATCGCGGCGCCGCGTGCGGCTGGCGCCCTCCTTTCGACGCGGGGACGGCACAGCGCTTGCTGACTCGTTAGCGCCGCATGAGCTTAGGAGGTCGGGTGATGAAAACCTCGACGCTGTTGATCATGGTGACGCTGTCAGCCTCGTGTTTCGCCGCGCCAGTGCATACCGCGACGGACACCAGCAACGCCGGCATCCTTGCCGAACGCGCCAATGCGGCACCTGTCGCGCCGCCGGCGCCGGATGTCGCCGCCACGGACGACAATCGTCCGGACCGATGGAAACACATCGCCTTGCCCAGGTCACGGCACCTCGGGCGCGGCTTCATCGGACGAAACGAGCGTTTGCAGACTTGATAGCGCTGGTTTGGTTGGCCGTGTTGGGTTCGCGCGTTCAGTCGGCGTTTTCGTTCGGCGTTTTCGTTCGGCCCTGAACCGGTGCGCGCCGACGAGCGCCGGTTCGCGCGACAATGGAGTCCGATGGCGCGATCAAGATGGCTCGGCGAATCGCGGTGGCGTCTGAAGAAGCGGCGGCCGGTCTTGTCCATTGCTTAGCGGCGCCATCATTCCCGTCCAGCAGCACGGCAACAACAACCAGGAGCGCTTGCATGACCGCATCGGCTATTCCCGGCGAATCAATCGATCTTCAGATCGCCGATCTTTTGAGCGAAGTCCAGTTTCCGACCAATAAGGACGCGCTGGTCGACGCCGCGCGCGAAGCCGGCGCGAGCAACGAGGTGCTGTCGATGCTCGACGGCATGCCGGAACAGGATTACGTCGACATTGCGTCGGTCACGCGGCTCCTCGGCAGCAACTACGGACCAGGGCTCGCCGGATAAGCGACGTTGGGCGGGAGCGGCTGCGGGCGCTGACGGCACGGCGCTTGGAGGGGCTTGTATGGCTGCAAGCGCGGTGACTAGCAGCACCGGACTGACCGGCACGGCTAAACGCGCGTTGGCGCACGACGCCCGCGGACCGGCACGGCCGTAAGCGCTCTGACGAGCGGCTACCCGACTGACCGGCACAGCTAAACGCGCACTGACGAACGACGCCCGGCGGACCGGCACGGCTAACGCACCCACGAGCTGCGCCGACTCACACCAACGCCCCGCCATCCCCCGCCCCCATCAAACCGCCGACGGCGCCGCCACACCTCGCGCGCGCGAAGCCTTGAGCAACGGCCGCGGCCGCACCTCTTCTCCCCGCAACGCAGACGCCGGCAGGCCGTCGTCATAATCCGGCGAACCCGCAACCGCACGCCGCGGCGCCAGCATCCGCGAACCGCGCGGGTGCTGCCCGTCCTGCTGGAAATGCTCGACGAGATGATCGATGAAGGTCCGCACCTTCGCCGGCAAGTGAAAGCGGCTCGGATACGCAATCGCGATTTCGACCGGCGGCAGACGATACGCGTCCAGCAGCGGCACGAGCCGCCCGGACGCCAGATCCCGGCCGATCAGATAGCTCGGCAGAATCGCCACGCCCATGCCCAGCAGCGCGAACTGCCGCAGCATCTCCGTATTGTTCGCGGCGATCGCGTTGGTGGGCCGCACGCGGATTTCGCCGTCCGGCCCGCTGAACACGCGCTCGTCGCCGCCCTGCTCCTGCGGCCGGCTCAAACAGGGATGTTCCAGCAGATGCTCCGGGCGCGTGGGCGTACCGTGCCGCGCCAGATAGGCGGGCGTCGCGCAGACCGTCATGTGGCCCGTGGTCAGCCGCCGCGTGACGATGCTCGCGCTGCGCATGGGCCGCGCGACTAGAATGCCGACGTCGAAACCCTCTTCGACCAGATCGACGTGACGATCCGCGAGCGTGACGTCCGGCACCACGTCGGGATAGCGCGCCGCATAGGACTGCACCACCGGCGCGAGACTATGCAGCCCGAACACCACCGGCGCGACGATGCGCAAGGTGCCGACCGGTTCGTGATTGCGCGCCACCACCATCTGCTCGACGCCGTCGAGGTCGTCGAGAATGGAACGCACGCGCTCCAGATAAGCCGCACCGGACTCGGTCAGCGCGAGCCGCCGCGTGGTGCGATTGATCAGGCGCGTGGCGAGACGCGCTTCCAGATCGGCGACATGACGGGTGACGACGGCGGTGGAAAGCTCCAGCGCGCCGGCCGCGCGGACGAAACTGCCCAGGTCGGCGACCTTGACGAACACGCGCATCGATTGCAGTTGATTCATGGGACGACTCCTGCCTCGGTAACGCCGGGCCGGCGCGACGCTGCCGCCTCTATCGACCCGTGCGGCAAGGCGCGCGCGGGTTTGCCCAACGAATCGATTGTATCGATCGAGCCTGTCCCAACCCTGACCCGTACATGACAATCCGGTCAGATTTCCGACGCGCTTGCAGCCGCGCTGCGAGGCTCGTCGCGAACTTTGAACTAGGTATAAACCCTTAGATGCTGGTAACATAGCGCCCGAAAGGAAACTAACCGCTATGCCACATCGTTTTCAGCTTTTCGAAAAAATCGCGTTTTCGCTGGTCTGCTGGTCCGCCGCGGCCTGTTCGGCCTTCATCGCCTATGAGCGCTGCCCGGACATCCGGGTCGTACTGCACGCGAGTAAGGAAGTGCTGCGCTACAGCGGTGAGTATTCGTTCATTTGCGCCACGCCGGTCGCGGACGCTTGCGCGCAATTGCCGACCAACTGATCCGCCTGATTCGTCCGGATTCGTCGCTCATTCCACACGCGGGCCGCGCGGATCACGCGTCGCGCCCGAACACCACGCGCGCGAAAAATTGCGCCAGCACCGTCTCGGCCATCTCCGCCGACACGTTTTGCGGATCGACCGTGTAGAAGAACTGCACGCCGTCGCATAAGCCCATCAGGCCCACCGCCAACCCCTCCGCGGGCAGCAGGAGCGGCGTGCCCACGCGTGCCGAAAATTCGCGGATGTACGCGCCCAGTTGTTCGAGCTTCTCGTGCATGAACGCGTTGAAGCGCAGCCGGAAGCGGCCGTCGCGCACGGCCAGCAGCTTGGCCTCCACCCACAGCAGGAAGCACTTGTTCTCGCGATGCAGATTGCTGTAGTAGCGCAGCACGCGCGCTTCCATTTCCTCGCGCGAGGCCGAGTTTTCGAAGATCGCCTGCAAGCCGGCCTGCATCGTCTCGTGATCGCGCCGCAGTAGTTCGAGAAACAATTCGCTCTTGCTGCGGAAGTTCGAATAGAACGCACCGCGCGTATAGCCCGCTGCCGCCGCAATGTCCTCGACGCTTGCCGCGACGAAGCCTTTCTTCATGAAAATCGCCTGCGCAGCGTCGAGCAGACGCTGACGCGTCTGGTCCTTGCTCTGTTCCCGTGTGAGTCGTTGCCGTTTCATGAGCGCAAGTCTAGCACCGAAAAGAATTTAAATTCATCCTCGCATTCAAATACAGGTGTGTATTAGAATGCGATTCACCATTCGAAGTCCGATGCGCATGCTGTCTGCATAAAACGACCTGCGTGTCCCCGCTGGCGGGCCCCCTGCGGCTTGCCGTGTTCGTTCGCCGTCACCAGTTGGGGTAATTGTGAAGCGTCCCGGTCCTCCCGCATCGTCAGCGATGCGCCAGCAGTCACAGCGGCTTGCCCGTTCCGCGCGTTTGCGCCGCGCAACCTTCGCGCTTGCGCTCACCGGCCTGGTCACGCTGGCCGCGTGCTCGAAAAAAGAAGCGGCCGCGCCCGTGCCGCGCCCGGTGGTCGCCGTGGCCGTGCATGCCGACGGCAAGGCCGCGCCGGCGGCGTCGTTGCCCGGCGAAGTGCAGGCGCGCTATTCGACGCCGCTGTCGTTTCGCGTCGGCGGGAAGATCATCGAGCGG
The DNA here is from genome assembly GCF_049177125.1 of Paraburkholderia sp. DD10. Classification (NCBI taxonomy): domain Bacteria; kingdom Pseudomonadati; phylum Pseudomonadota; class Betaproteobacteria; order Burkholderiales; family Burkholderiaceae; genus Paraburkholderia; species Paraburkholderia sp. DD10. Next base: position 1,393,249 of record NZ_CP185393.1, read on the forward strand.
CGCGTGCGCCTCGGCGACGTGGTCAAGACCGGCCAGATCGTCGCCCGGCTCGATCCAGCGGACGCGCAAAAGAGCGCGGCCAGCGCACAGGCGCAGCTCACCGCCGCGCAGCACGCTTTCACGTACGCGAAGCAGCAGCTCGAGCGCGACCAGGCGCAGGCGAAAGAAAACCTGATCGCGCCCGCGCAGCTCGAACAAACCACCAATGCCTACGCGTCCGCCGCCGCGCAGCGCGACCAGGCGGCGCAGCAGGCGGCGTTGTCGAAAGACCAGCTGCAGTACACCGCGCTCGTCGCCGATCACGCCGGCGTCATCACCGCCGAACAGGCCGACACCGGCCAGAACGTGTCCGCGGGCCAGGCCGTCTACAACCTCGCGTGGAGCGGCGACGTCGACGTGGTGTGCGACGTGCCGGAAAGCGCGCTGGCCGCGCTGGCGGTCGGGCAAACGGCCAAGGTCACGCTGGCCGCGTTGCCGGGGCGCAGCTTCACCGCGCGGGTGCGCGAACTGTCGCCCGCCGCCGATCCGCAAAGCCGCACTTATCGCGCGAGGCTCACGCTCGAGAACCCCGGCGCCGACGCGCGCCTCGGCATGACCGCCGATATCGCGATCTCCACGTCGCCGGCGAACAGCGCGGCGAATCAAGGCAGTTCCTTCGTCGTGCCGGCTACCGCGCTGTTCCACGACGGCGCCGAACCCGCGGTATGGGTCGTGCGAGCCGCGGACAACGCATTGGAACTGCGCCGCGTCACCGTCACGCGCTACAACGAGCGCACCATCGTGATCGGCGGCGGGCTCAAGGAAGGCGAACGCGTCGTGCTGCAAGGCGTGCATACGGTGAGCGCCGGCGAGAAAGTCCGGCCGATCGCGCCGCTGCATCCCGAGGACTTCGCTTCATGAGCACCACGCAAGAAGAAGGACGCTTCAATCTGTCCGCATGGGCGCTGCGCCACCAGGCGCTGGTGGTCTTCCTGATCGCGCTCTCCACCGCGTTCGGCATCCTCGCCTACACCCGGCTCGCGCAATCCGAAGACCCGCCCTTCACGTTCCGCGTGATGGTGATCCGCACCTTCTGGCCGGGCGCCACCGCGCGCCAGGTGCAGGAGCAGGTGACCGACCGCATCGGCCGCAAATTGCAGGAAACGCCCGCGATCGATTTCGTGCGCAGCTACTCGCGCCCCGGCGAATCGCTGATGTTCTTTTCGATGAAAGACTCGGCGCCGGTCAAGGACGTGCCCGAAACCTGGTATCAGGTGCGCAAGAAGGTGGGCGATATCGCGGCGACCTTGCCGCAAGGCATTCAAGGGCCGTTTTTCAACGACGAATTCGGCGACGTCTACACCAACATCTACACGCTCGAGGGCGACGGCTTTTCCGCCGCGCAACTGCACGATTACGCGGACCAGTTGCGCACCGTGCTGCTGCGCGTGCCGGGTGTCGCCAAGGTCGATTACTTCGGCGACCCGGATCAGCACATCTACATCGAAATCGCCAACACGCAACTCACGCGTCTCGGCATTTCGCCGCAGCAACTAGGCCAGGCGATCAACGCGCAAAACAGCGTCTCGCAAGCCGGCACGCTGACCACCGCCGACGACCGCGTGTTCGTGCGCCCCACCGGCCAGTTCAAGGACGTCGCCGCGCTCGCCGACACGCTGATCCGCATCAACAACCGCTCGTTCCGTCTCGGCGACATCGCCACGATCAAGCGCGGCTACGACGATCCCGTCGCCACGCAAATGCGTTCCGGCGGCAAGGCCGTGCTCGGCATCGGCGTGACGATGCAGCCGGGCGGCGACGTGATTCGCCTCGGCAAGGCGCTCGACCAGGAAACGGTCCGGCTGCGCCAACACCTGCCTGCCGGCTTGCAACTGGCCGAAGTGTCGAGCATGCCGGAGGCGGTCGCGCGCTCCGTCGACGACTTTCTCGAAGCGGTGGCCGAGGCGATCGCGATCGTGCTGGTGGTGAGCCTCATTTCATTGGGTGTGCGCACCGGCATGGTGGTCGTGATCTCGATACCGGTGGTGCTCGCCGTCACCGCGCTGTGCATGTACCTGTTCGACATCGGCCTGCACAAGGTCTCGCTCGGCACGCTGGTGCTGGCGCTGGGCCTGCTCGTCGACGACGCGATCATCGCGGTCGAAATGATGGCGGTGAAGCTCGAACAAGGCTGGAACCGCACGCGCGCGGCGGCTTACGCGTACACCAGTACCGCGTTTCCGATGCTCACCGGCACGCTTGTCACGGTGGCCGGCTTTCTGCCGATCGCATTGGCCAAGTCGAGCACCGGCGAATATACGCGCTCGATTTTCGAGGTGTCGGCGATCGCGCTGATCGCATCGTGGCTCGCGGCAGTCGTGCTGATTCCGCTGCTCGGCTATCACCTGCTGCCCGAGCGCAAGCGCCACGAACACGAAGCGGACGATCACGAGCACGACATCTACGACACGCGCTTTTATACGCGGCTGCGCGGCTGGGTCGGCTGGTGCATCGAGCGGCGCTTCATCGTGCTGACGATCACCGTCGTGCTGTTCATCGTCGCGATGGCGGGCTTCACGCTCGTGCCGCAGCAGTTCTTCCCGAGTTCGGACCGTTCCGAGTTGCTGGTGGACGTGCGCTTGCCCGAGGGCGCGTCGTTCGATGCGACGCTGCGCCAGGCCGAGCGGCTCGAAAAAACGCTCGCGGGCCGGCCGGAAATCGACCATACGGTGAACTTCGTCGGCAGCGGCGCGCCGCGTTTCTATCTGCCGCTCGATCAACAATTGCAGCAGCCGAACTTCGCGCAGTTCGTGATCACCGCGAAGTCGGTGAAGGATCGCGAGAAGCTCGCGCAGTGGCTCGAACCCGAATTGCGCGACAAATTCCCCGCGATCCGCACGCGCCTGTCGCGGCTCGAGAACGGGCCGCCGGTCGGCTATCCGGTGCAGTTCCGCGTGAGCGGCGACGACATCGCCACGGTGCGCTCGATCGCCGAGCGCGTCGCCGCGACGCTGCGCGCCAATCCCGGCACACGCGGCGTGCAGTTCGACTGGGACGAACCCGCCGAGCGCTCGGTGCGCTTCGAGGTCGATCAGAAGAAAGCGCGCGAACTCGGCGTGAGCTCGGAGGACATCTCCAGCTTCCTCGCGATGACGCTCTCCGGCTACACGGTCACGCAGTACCGTGAACGCGACAAGCTGATCAGCGTCGATCTGCGCGCACCGAAAGCCGAACGCGTCGACCCCGCGCAACTCGTCACGCTGGCGATGCCGACGCCGAACGGCCCGGTGCCGCTCGGCACGCTCGGCCATCTGCGCAACGATCTCGAATACGGCGTGATCTGGGAGCGCGACCGTCAACCGACGATCACCGTGCAGTCCGACGTCGGACCTGGCGCGCAAGGCATCGACGTCACGAACGCCGTCAACAAGGCGCTCGGCCCGATTCGCGCGACGCTGCCGGTCGGCTACCGGATCGAGGTGGGCGGCTCGGTGGAGGAAAGCGCCAAGGGCCAGACGTCGATCAACGCGCAGATGCCGATCATGATCATCGCCGTGCTCACGTTGCTGATGATCCAGTTGCAGAGTTTCTCGCGCGTGCTGATGGTGGTGCTGACCGCGCCGCTCGGTCTGATCGGCGTCGTGTTGACGCTGCTGCTGTTCGGCCAGCCGTTCGGTTTCGTCGCGACGCTCGGCGTGATCGCCATGTTCGGCATCATCATGCGCAACTCGGTGATCCTGGTCGATCAGATCGAGCAGGACATCGCCGCGGGGCATAAGCGCTTCGATGCGATCGTCGGGGCGACGGTACGGCGTTTCCGGCCGATCACGCTGACCGCGGCCGCCGCCGTGCTCGCGCTGATTCCGCTGTTGCGCTCGAACTTCTTCGGTCCGATGGCCACCGCGCTGATGGGCGGCATCACCAGCGCGACCGTCCTTACGCTGTTCTATCTGCCCGCGCTGTACGCCGCCTGGTTCCGAGTGCGCGGCGACGAACGCGAGCCGCAGGCGCCGTCCGCGTCCGATTCGGCGCATACGGGGAATTGATCATGGCTACTTTCGCAATCTCCCGATACCCGCGCATCGCCGCGCTCGCGGGCGCCGCATGCGCGCTCGCCGCCTGCTCGTTCGGACCGAGCGGCGAGCCGCCCGCGATGCCGCAACCGGCGCACTACGGCGCGCAGGCGCAGCCGACGCAAACGGCGTCCGCGCAAGGCGTCACGCAACAGTTCGTGGTCGGCGCGAAGCCGGTGCCCGAATGGTGGAAGCTGTATCGCTCGGATGCGCTGAACGCGCTGGTCGACGAAGGCTTGCGCAACAGCCCCACGCTCGCCGCCACCGACAAGAGCCTCGCCGCGGCGCGCGAGCAACTGCGCGCGCAGATCGGCAGTTCGATGCTGCCGACCATCGACGCGGGCGGTCAGGTGACCCGCAATCGCGCGCTGGCGATCCCCGAGATCGGCTCGAACACGTTTCTGTACAACATCTTCGTCGGGCAATTGCAGGCGCACTACACGCTCGATCTGTTCGGCGCGGCGCGTCTCGCCGACACCGCGCTCGCCGCGCGCGTGAACGTGCAGGCGTACCAGTTCGATGCGGCGCGCCGGGCGCTCGCCGCCAACATCGTCAGCGCCGCGATCACCAGCGCCGCGCTGCGCGCGCAGATCGACACGACCGAACGGCTCGTCACGCTCGCCAACGATCAGGCACGCGATACGCAGCGCCGCTACGTGCTGGGCGCCGTGTCCCACGCCGACCAGTTGAGCGCGCAACAGAGCGCGGCGAGTTTGTCCGCGAGCTTGCCGGGTCTGAAGCAGCAATGGCTGACCACGCGCCATGCGTTGGCGGTGCTGCTCGGCCGCACGCCGGATGCCGCGCCGGACGATCTCGATCTCGCGCAACTGAGCGTGCCCGAACAGGTGCCGGTGGTGGTGCCGTCACAGTTGTTGCGCACGCGGCCCGACATCCAGGCCGCCGACGCCGCCTTGAAGGCCGCGGCTGCCGAGGTCGGCGTGGCGACGGCGCAGATGTTCCCGAGCATTTCGCTGAGCGCATCGATGGGACAAGGCGGGTTTAGCTGGCCGGTGGCGCTGTCCGGCGCGGGAGCGATATGGAGCATCGGCGCGTCGCTGTCGCAGCCGCTGTTCCACGGCGGCGCGTTGTTTGCGCAGCGCCGCGCCGCGATGAATACCTATGACGCGACGGTCTCGCAATACAAGCAGACCGTGCTGGCCGCGTTCCAGAACGTCGCCGATACGCTCGCCGCGCTCGAGCACGACGCGCAGGCGCTGGAGGCGGCCAATAGCGCCGCGCGTTCGGCCCAGGGCGTGTTCGAGGAGACGTCGGGGCGCTATCGGCTGGGCGCGGTGCCGGTCGCGTCGACACGTTCGAGCGAGCAGCAGTTTCGTAACGCGCAACTCGATGAGATCCGCTATACGAGCGCGCGTTTGACGGATACGGCGGCCTTGTTTCAGGCGATGGGGAATCCGCCGGTCGAGGGCGGAACGGGGACTGCCGCGGCGGCATCGAATGCCGGTACAGCCACCCGCAACGCTCAGTAAACGCCCGCCTCCCCCGCCGGCCGATTCTTGAATCGCTTATGCACCCAATAATATTGGGCAGGAATCCGCCGGACCTGCGTCTCGAGAAATTCGGTGATCCGCCGTGCGTCGAGTGCGACGTCGTCCGACGGAAAATCGCTTAGCGCGTCGAAGATCGTCAGCTTGTAGCCGCGATAGTCCGGCAACACCTCCGTCACGAACGGCACCACGCGCGCATTGCTCGCACGCGCCATCCGCGAGACGGACGTCAGCGTGCAAGCCGGCACGCCGAAAAACGGCACGAACACGGAGTCGCGCAAACCGAAATCCATGTCGGCCGCCAGCATCACCGGCTTGCCCTCGCGCAACACGCGCAACGCCCGCCGCACGCTATCGCTGCGCGGAATCATCTCCGTGCCGAAGCGGGCGCGCTGGCGCTTCGCCATGGCGTCGAGCAGCAGGTTCGACATCGGCGTGTACAGCGACGCAACCGGATGCCGCGTCGAATACATCATGCAACCCGCTTCGATGCCGACGAAATGGAAACCGACGAAGATCGTCGGGTGCGCCTGCATATCGGAGAGATCGATCGCGCTTTCCACTTCGACAAGACGCGCGAGCGCGCGCGCATTGCCGAACCATTGCGGCCCGCGCTCGACATAGCTGCGGATCACATGGCAAAAGTGCGCGCGCGCAAGACGTTCGCGCGCCTCGTCGCTCATGTCGGGAAAACATAATTTCAGATTGGTATGCACGACGCGCCGGCGTGTGCTCGGAATCCGGTACAGCAACGCGCCGATACCGGTGCCGATCCGCGCGACGACGCCGTAGGGCAGAAAGGCAAAGGCGCGCAGCAGACCTGTCATCAGACCGATGAGGATTCGACTTTTCACTAGGCGGAGACCCGGTGGATGCTGGATGGCAAACAAGCCGGCCGCAGCAAATCTGCTTGTGCTAACGGACGGAGCGGCATGCGCCGCGCGTCAAAACCGGGTCTCGCGCGGCGCGTTCTGAAGATGGACGTCTCGTTCGCGGCGAGACGCAGCGGTGTTGGCGGCCAAACCGGCCAGAAATCGGTCCAGGAATGAGGCCAGGAATCGGGCGTCCCGACGGGACCCAATGGAAGCACCGCAGGCGTGATTAAAACACACCGCGCAGTGCGGGCACAAAAGCCGCTCGCCGCGCCATCATCGATGGCGTGGAAAAGCGTTGGCGAAGGACGGCGTTTTCGCAAACGCCCACCCGTTTTCCGACCAGCCTACGCGCGGGACCGTGCGGGGCCATGCGGGACCACCCGGCCCGCGCACATCCGCCACGACCTCAAGGTTTGTTCGTCTCGAACAGATCCATGATCTGCTTCTTCTCGTTCGACGAGACGTTCGGCGGCGGCACCGCCGGCGGCGTCATGCCGGCCGGTCCCACGCCGCCCAGCGCATCGCTCACGCCGGCGGTCGGATTCGCCGAATCGAGGCCGATGCTGGCGACGAAGCCGTTGCCCGGCGTCATATCCGCATAGAACAGCTCACCGTCGACGGTGGTCACGCCGGGCGGCTGCGGCGGCTCGGCTTGCGGCACGCCCCGCAGCGCGCGCTGCATGTACTCGACCCAGATCGGCAGCGCGAGTTGCGCGCCGAATTCGCGGCTGCCGAGCGTCTTCGGCTGGTCATAACCCATCCACGCCACCGCCACCAGCGATTGCTGATACCCGGCGAACCAGCCGTCCTTCGCGTCGTTGGTCGTGCCCGTCTTGCCCTGCAAGTCCGAACGATGCAGCGCGTTGGTGCCCGCGCCGGTGCCGGCGGTGGCCACCGAATGCAGCAGGCTGTTCATGATGTACGCGTTGCGCGGTTCGAGCGTGCGCGGCGCGTCGCGGCCGGCGGTCAGCGGCTGCGCTTTCGACAGCGGCTCGCCGCGCGCATCGGTCACCTCGTTGATCAGATACGGATTGATCCGGTAGCCGCCGTTCGCGAACACCGAGTACGCGCCCGCCGACTGCAACGGCGTGACGAGGCCCGCGCCGAGCGCCATCGGCAAATACGGCGGCGTCTTGTCGGCGTCGAAACCGAAACGCTGCGTGACGAAGTCTTGCGCGTACTTGGTGCCGATGAACGACAGGATGCGGATCGACACCAGGTTCTTCGACTTCTGCAACGCGAGGCGCAAGGGCATCGGGCCGTCCGGCTGATCGTCGTCCTTCGGCTCCCACGCGTCGCCGCCCGGCGTGCTCGACGGGAAGTACAACGGCGCGTCGTTGATGATCGTGGCCGGTCCCAGCCCCTTGTCGAGCGCCGCCGAATAGATGAACGGCTTGAAGCTCGAACCCGGCTGACGCCACGCCTGCGTGACGTGATTGAACTTGTTCTTGTTGAAGTCGAAGCCGCCCACCAGCGCGCGAATCGCGCCGTCCTGCGGCGTGAGCGAGACCAGCGCGCCTTCCACTTGCGGAAGCTGCGTGATCTGCCAGTTGCCTTTGTCGTCGGCAAGCACGCGCACGATCGAGCCCGGCTTGATCTTCGTGGCCGCCGCCGCGCGCGCGCTCAGCGCGCCGGCTGCGAAGCGCAGGCCGTCGCCGCTGATCGTCACCTGAGTGCCGTCCACCAGTTGCGCCTTCACCTGCTTCGGACCCGCGTCCGTCACCACAGCGGCGATGAGCTCGCCGTTGTCGGGGTGATCGGTGAGCGCGTCGTCGATCGTCTGGTCGCGGTCGTCGCCGGGCGCGGGCAGTTGCACGAAGCCTTCGGGTCCGCGATAGCCGTGGCGCCGCTCGTAATCCATCACGCCCTTGCGCACCGCGCGGTAAGCGGCGTCCTGATCGGCGGAATCGATCGTGGTGGTGACGTTCAGGCCGCGCGTATAGGTCTCGTCCTTGTACTGCGCGTACATCATCTGCCGCACCATTTCCGCGATGTACTCGGCGTGCACGCTGTATTCGTTGCCGGGGTTGCGGGTGCGAAGCTCTTCCTTCACGGCCTGGTCGTACTGCTCCCGGCTGATGTACCGCAGTTCGAGCATGCGCCGCAGAATGTATTCCTGACGGATCTTCGCGCGTTTCGGATTGACCACCGGGTTGTACGCGGACGGCGCCTTCGGCAAGCCGGCCAGCATCGCGGCCTCGGCGAGCGTGATGTCTTTCAGATCCTTGCCGAAGTACACGCGCGCGGCCGCCGCGAAACCATAGGCGCGCTCGCCCAGATAAATCTGGTTCATGTACAGCTCGAGAATCTGATCCTTCGTGAGCGCTCGCTCGATCTTGTAGGCGAGCAGCATTTCGTAGATCTTGCGCGTGTAGGTCTTCTCGCTCGACAGGAAGAAGTTGCGCGCCACCTGCATCGTGATCGTGCTCGCGCCTTGCGAGGCGCCGCCATGCGCGAGGTCGGCGAAACCGGCGCGCAGAATGCCGAGGAAGTCGACGCCGCCGTGCTCGTAGAAGCGATAGTCCTCGATCGCGAGCACCGCCTTCTTCATCTGGTCGGGAATGTCCTGGAAGCGCACGAGGCTGCGCCGTTCCTCGCCGAATTCGCCGATCAGCACGTGGTCCGCGGTGTAGACGCGCAGCGGCACTTTCGGACGATAGTCGGTCAACACGTCGAGCGACGGCAGTTGCGGACCCATCACCACCAGCGCATAGCCGACGATCAACGCGCCCACCACGGCGACGGTCGCGGCCAGACTCGCGAACCAGATCGCGATCGTCGCGCCGACGGAACGGCGGCCCGCCTCGGCGTCGCGCGAGGCGGCGTTGCGTCCTGGAGTGCGGTGGTAGGAATCCCGGTCTTCACCAGCCGGAGAGTGGGAGGAATGCGGTCGTTTGATGATTGGCATGACTGGAATAGTGGACGCATGACTGCGCGCCTGACTGCACGCGCTCCTGGCGCATGCATGGATCGTGATCGAGCGACGTGGCTAAAGGCGCATCAATGAGCACAGAGGCGCATCGAGGCCCGAACCCGGCGCGAACCGCCGCGCGGCCTGATACCCCCGGTCGGCCACACGGCGCGCCTGGGACAGTGCCCGGCGCAACGTAACAGCGCATTTTAAAGAAAGCAAGCGGAGTCGAAGCCAGATTTTTTGTAAGAATTCCCGTCGCGTGACGAGCCCTCTGTAGATTACGGCATTCATACAAATGCCTTGCGTGCCGTGTCGAAGTTATCAACAGAAAATGTTGAAAGGCCTGTGGACAAGCCCGCCCGAAACGCTACAAGCCGTTGATGTCATGGGATTTTCATGTCGCGCCCGTTACGCGTCGGTGCAACTCGTCATATGATGGACCCGGCGCATGCGAACGGCTTATGCCGAATGCACGTCTGTGCCGACCATGCCAACAAGTATGCGAGCCGACCATGAACAAGCCCAGCGAACGCATCGTCGTATTCGTCACTACCGCACAGAAACGCGCGATCAGCGCCACCGCCGCCGAACTCGGCATCAGCGTGAGCGAACTGATGCGGCGCGCGGTACTGAGCTTCGGCGCGACCAGCGAGCAGGTGAAAGCGGCCAGCATCGTCGACCGGCTCAATGCGCCACGCGCGCCGGACGCGCTCGACGCCGCGTTGCAGCGCGTCGCGCACGGCACGCGGCAAGCACGCGCGGCGCTGCCGGCGGCCTTGCAAACGCATGGCGACAGCGAAGCGGGCGCCTCGCCGGAAAACACGGCGGCAATGCAAACAGGTGCCGCGTCGACTCGCGATCCGTTGGCGGACAGCCCGTCGGCGGCGGAGCCCACACCGTTGCTGCCGGCGGACGTGTCCGCCGCGCTCGCCGCCGGCGTCGACGAGGAAGCCGCGGCAACCGCCGAAGCGGTGGCGCGTGTCGCCGCGGCAAAAGCGGCGTCCGCGAAACGCTCCGCAACACCGCAAACGCCGCAGACCGACCCGCAAACGCAGGCCCGCAGCGTGCTCAAGCGTCCACGCATCGACGGCGCTCAGAACGAGGACGATCCACTGAGCGACCCGAGTACGGAAGGCGGACGCTTCGCGTGACGCAGAGGCGCGATGCAATCGGCAAAGCCTGTTGCGCGAACATCCCGCCCCACGCATGAGGACTCGCTATGGACGCCTTGACGCCACACGTGATGCCCAGGCGAAACCTTCGCGACACCTCGACGACACGTTACCGACACACTTCTCGCGCAAGGTTTGCGCGCCCCTCTCATCGCACCCTTTAAGTCCGTTTTAAGAGACCCCGTGGTGTAATATCCGCGAGCGGCTGGATGACCGGCCGCGCGTTTTAGCGCTGCCCCGCTTCGCAAGTTCGAATCGCACCATCGAACAATTTACGGCGTCGCTATTGCAATCGGCAAGCGCGCCCCGACCTCCGGTCGGAACGCTGCGCAGCTTCACGCGCGGCGGCGTAAAGTAGCAGAGGCAAGCCGTTGAGCGCGCGGAATTATTCGGCGCTGACATCATTCTTTGGAGGTTTTCATGTCGCTTTTTGACAGCATTTCGCGCACGCTCAAAGGTCTTCTGAACGACGCGGCCGATTCCGTGCAAGACCCGTCGCGCGACTCGCGCCAGATCGTGCGCGAGCTCGACGAGAGCATCGCCAAAGCCGAGAACTCGTTGATCGAGATTCAGGCGCAAGTGGCCACGCAGCAAAGCAAGCGCGACGTTGCCGGCGACAAGGCGAAGAAGTACGAAGACGGCGCGAAGCGCGCACTGCAATCCGGCGACGAAGCGCTCGCCCGCGAAGCGCTCGGCGCGCAAGCCACGGCCGAAGCCGAACGCGATGCGCTGGCGAAGGAACTGGCCACGCTGGAGCCGTCGGTCGAGCAGTTGAAGAGCCAGATCGACGACATGCGCACCCGCCGTAACGATCTGAACGCGCGCTCGAACATTCTCCAGGCCAAGCAGCAGATCGCTCAGGCCAAGGACGTGGCGGCTACCGCGCTGGGCGGCATCGGCGGCAAGAATCTTTCCGAGGATTTTCAGAAGCTGGAAGACAAGGTCGCGTTGTCGAACGCGCGTTCCGACGCTCGCCTGAATTCGGCCGACGTGAAAAGCGGCAAGGCGCTCGACGACAAGCTCGCCGATCTGAACCGCGGTCCGTCCGTCGAGGACCGCCTCGAAGCGTTGAAGAAGCAGTTGAACACGCCGGCCCAGTAATTGCGTCGGCACTACCGTGTCGAGGTAGTCGTCAAGGAGACGGGCGCATCGCGCCCGGTCCGTCAATGAAAAAATTTCTCGCAAACGCGTTCGCCTCATTGCTGTTCGTGTCGGCCGCGGCGTTTGCCGTGCCGACGGTTCAGCAGATCGAATCCGCCATGGCGCAAGGCAACTGGCAGCAAGCCGATGCCGGCTTGAGCGAAGTGCTGCAGGCGCATCCGAACAATGCCCGCGCGCATTATCTCTACAGCCAGGTGCTCGATCGCGAAGGCCGTCATGCCGACGCGCTCGCCCAGGTCCAGCAGGCGAAAACGCTCGATCCGCAAATCCGCTTTACCGACCCGAGCCGTTTCGCGCAAACCGAAGCGCGCATTCGCAAGAATGCCGAGCGTGCCGGCGGCAATACCACCAGCCGCGCGGCGAACCCGTTCGCGCAGCAGAATGCGCCGGCCGTGCAGCAGCAGCCGGCGATGATCCCGCAAGCGCCGCAACAGCATGGTCCGGGCATCGGCATGTGGATCGGCATCGCTCTGCTGATCGGCGCAATCGCGCTGGTGCTGCGCTGGACGCTGCGGCGCGCCCGCAAACAGGACGACACGCGCGCCGACGACGATCGTCGCGTGCAACTCAAGCGCGCCACGGAAATGCTCAACACCGTGCGCTCGCTCAAGCTCGACGTGAAGCTTTCCACGGTGCAAGGTCACGAGGCGCTCGAGAAGGAAGTCGAAGCGACCGAGGATCAACTACGCGGCCTGGTCGAAACGCTGTCGAACAGCAAGAACCCGGTGCCGCCGTATCAGCTCGACGAACTCGAGCAGCGCATCGGCAGCATGCGCGCGCGTGCCGACGGCCGGCCCGATCCGTATGCCGCATCGGCATCGGCCCCGGCCGCGCAGCAGTCGCCGTATGCGCAGGAAGCCGAACGCTTCGGCAATCCGCCGCAAGCGCCGTATCCGCAGCAAGGACCGTATCAGCAACAGCCGCCGGTCGTCGTGCAGCAAGGCGGCGGCGGTTTCGGCGGCGGCATGGGCGGTCTGCTGACCGGCGTGCTGCTTGGCGAAGCGCTGAACTCCGGACGTGAGCGCGTGGTGGAACGCGAGGTGGTCGTCGACGACGAAGCGCGCCGGCGCGGCAACGACGGCGGCAATGGCGGCGGCCTCGATTTCGGCCAGGGGTCGAACGACTGGAACGATAACAGCGGCGGCGGCGTCGATCTGGGCAGCAACGACGATTCCGGCGGGTGGAACGACAACAACACCTGAGCATCGGCCATGCGGCCGTCGCGCCGACGAGGCGTTCATGAAAAACAGGCTCCTTCACGGAGCCTGTTTTTTTGCGTGAGGTTTTTATCCGCGCATCGGCGCCGCCGCCCTGCCCGGCTCTTGCTGCGCGAGCAGCACCGAGCCCGCGAACAGCCTGACAATGAAACGCTCCGCATACGCGATCAGCGCTTGCTGGCGCGCCGCATTCGCGTCGAGGTATTCCGCCGACAGGTGAAACAGTTGCAGCACGATCTGCGTGCAGACTTCGTCGACAGTCTCGCGCGCGAGCGCCGGCATCCATTCCAGTTGCACGACATCGTCCGCCATTTCCGCCGACACGTCGTGAAGGTTCGCGCGCACCGCTTCACGTAACACCGGCGACGTGCCGTGGTACTCCGCCAGCGCACTCACGAAGACCGCGCGGTTTTCCAGCGCGAACGCAAAGAACGCCGCGCATGCGCGGCGCGGCACGCTATGGGCGTCGTCGTGCGCGGCGAGCCAGCGTTCGCGCCGCAGCATGGGCCGCAAGCGGCGACTCACGGATTCGACCGCCTCGCGCGCCAGCTCGTCGAGCGTGTCGAAATGGCGATAGAACGTGTTGGGATTGAGCCCGGCCTCACGCGCCAGTTCGCGCAAGCCCAGACTCGCGAAGCTGCGGCCGCCCGCGGTCAGACGCAAGGCCGCGTCGATCAGCTTGCGCTTGCCGGCAGGCAGTTCATGGTTCTCGGACATCGCTTCAGGCGCGGATTTCATGAGCGTTCAATCAAAGGGCACGGCGCGCGTTAATACGCCGTACTCTAAACGATCTTGACGCGAAGTGTACAGTTGTCTACCCTGCGCGGTATGTCGAAGTAGACAGACTTAGACGCCTGAATTTCGCCTCGCCGGAGACCCGCCTTGACACCTGTTTCATCCGCCTCGCCGGCTTCGCCGCGCATTGCCATTGTCGGAAGCGGCTTTGCGGGCATCGGCATGGCGATCCGTTTGCTGAAGATGGGCATCACGTCGTTCACGATCTACGAGGCCGCGAGCGACATCGGCGGCACCTGGCGCGACAACACCTATCCCGGCGCGGCCTGCGATGTGCCGTCGCATCTGTATTCGTTTTCGTTCGAGCCGAATCCGGCGTGGTCGCATGCGTTCGGCGACCAGGCGGAAATTCTCGCGTACCTGAAGCACTGCGTGCGCAAGTACGGCGTCGCGCATTACGTGCGCTGCAATGCGCGAGTGGCCGCGGCGCGCTTCGATGAAGTGCGTCGGACCTGGCAAGTCGAGATCGACGCGAACGGCGCGCTCGAAAGCATCGAGGCCGATGTGGTGATCGCCGCGAGCGGCCCGCTGTCGCGCCCCGCCCTGCCGCACATCGCCGGACTCGAACGCTTCGAAGGCAAGCTGTTTCATTCGGCGCGCTGGGACCACGCGTATCCGCTCGAAGGCAAACGCGTCGCGGTGATCGGCACCGGCGCGAGCGCGATTCAGTTCGTGCCGCAAATTCAGCCGCGCGTCGCACGGCTCGAATTGTTCCAACGCACCGCGCCGTGGGTCATGCCGAAGCCCAACAAGCCGATCGGTCCGCTCGCGCAATGGCTGTTCCGGCATCTGCCGTTCACGCAGCGCTTCGTGCGCGGCGCGATCTACTGGCACCTCGAATCGCGCGCGGTCGCCTTCGTGGTCAATCCAAAGTTGATGAAGCTGCCGATGAAATTCGGCCTGAGCTATCTGGAACGACGCGTGAAGGACCCGGCGCTGCGCGCCAGGCTGACGCCGAACTACCGGCTCGGCTGCAAGCGCGTGCTGCTGTCGAGCGATTACTATCGCGCCGTTATTCAGCCGAATGTCGATGTGGTGACGACCGGCATCCGCGAAATCGTCGCGGACGGCATCGTCACGCATGACGACACGCATCATCGCGCCGATGCGATCATTTGCGGCACCGGCTTTCAGGTCAACGATGTGGGCGCACCGTTCGACGTCATCGGCATCGAGGGCGCCGACCTCGGCGCGATGTGGCTGCGCGACGGTCCCGAGGCTTACCTCGGCACCAGCATCGCAAACTTCCCGAACTTCTTCATGATCGTCGGCCCGAATACGGGGCTCGGCCATAACTCGATGATCTACATGATCGAGTCGCAAGTGCAATACATCGCCGATTGCCTGCGCGTGCTGCGCCGGCGCAAAGCCCGCACGATGAATTTGCGCCCTGACGTGCAGCGCGATTTCAATGCGCGCCTGCAACGGGAGATGCAGCACTCCGTGTGGACCAGCGGCTGCCATAGCTGGTATCAGACGAAAACCGGCAAGGTCACCGCGGTGTGGCCGGGGTTCACGTTCAGCTTCCGCAAGCGCACGCGGCGTGTGCGGCCACGCGATTATCGTTTTGCGCCTTGAATGTTGCGCGCCGGCTAGTTGCGATGCTGTCGGCCGCTGATAGCTGATCGGCCGCGCACGTCCGCCTGATCCCACGCTTTGTTGCCGAGTCCGCTTAAATCGTTTGTTCGCGCGCATGACCGCGCGAGATCTCGCACGTCCCTCGCCTGCGTTAGCCGGCCCGCTCAACCGCCCCCGAGCAGGCGCAGCAGCGCCCAGAGAAACTGGCAGAGCATCACGATCAACTGCCAGAGATGATAGAGCTGTTGCCAGCCCGACACGCGCGCGAAGGACTCGATCATGCTCGCCTGCGAAGAAAGGAAGGGAAAGAATGCGTTGCGGGTGGTTCCGCTCGACCCGCACATGATAGCGACTGCGGGATAGCCCGTATCAAGTCTTCCGAAAGCGGGCCGTAAACGCACTGAGAAGGCGCTGCATCCGCGCTGGGTGCGCACGCCAATCGACTGCGCCAACCGCGCCATCAAGGAGACGTACATGACGCGCTTCAGCTTTCGCCGGGCCGCCCGTTCGCAATCGGTCGTCGGCGATATTGCCGCGCAAGCCGGCAAACTGGGCATTGAAATCTGCGACGTATCGGGGCACGTCGAGGAAGTGGCCGCGCGCGTGCAGCACCAGGCGCAGGTGTGCCGCGCGCTGCGCGAGTCCGCTGCGCAGACGCTCGCGGGCAACCATCGCATCGCCGCGGCCGCGCGCGAAATGCGCAACGTATCCACCGAAGCCGCCACCGGCGTGCAGGAGTCGCAGCAGACGCTGGAGGCGTCGCTGGCCGACATCCACGGGCTGGTTGAAGGCGTGACGGTGATCGAAAGCCAGATCGGCGCGCTGCGCAGCGCGCTCGCGCATGTGAGCCGCGTCTCCGAGGAGATTTCGCTGATCGCGCGCCAAACTCATCTGCTGGCGCTGAACGCCGCGATCGAAGCCGCGCGCGCGGGCGAGTCCGGCAAGAGTTTCGCGGTGGTGGCCGCCGAGGTGAAGAACCTGTCGGCGAAAACCGCGCAGGCAACCGGTCAGATCGAGACGACGCTGGCGCAACTCACGCAGCAGACCGAGCAGTTGATCAGCGAAGGTTCGGTGAACACCGCGCGGGCGCACCGGGTGCGCGAAGGCACGCGCAAGATCGGCGAGGTCGTGCACGCGACGGGCGACGCCATCGCGCATCTCAACAACGAAGCCGGACAGATTGCCGCGTTGACCGGTGAGATCGAAACGCAATGCGACGGACTCGAGGCGCAGGTGCTCGAAATGGCGAGCGGCGTCGAGGATTCGAGCGAGAACTTCGTGCAGGCGAAGGACCGGCTGGGCAATCTGCTCGGCGTGTCGGAGACGTTGATCGAACTGACCGCCGCAACGGGCGTCGAGACCGCGGATACGCGTTTCATCGAAGCGGTGCAGCAGGCGGCGGCGAAGGTGAGCAAGGTGTTCGAAGCGGCTGTCGCGCGCGGCGAGATATCGATCGAGGATCTGTTCGATCAGCATTACGTGCCCATTGCGGGAAGTAATCCAGCTCAGTTCATGACGCGGTTTACCGCGTTTACCGACCGGGTTTTGCCGGCGATTCAGGAGCCCTTGCTCGAACTGGACCCACGCGTGGCGTTTTGTGCCGCTATCGACGTGCGCGGTTATCTGCCGACTCACAACCTGAAGTTTTCACAGCCACAGCGCGACGATGTGGTCTGGAATATGGCGAACTGCCGGAACCGGCGCATGTTCAATGACCGCACTGGTCTTGCTGCTGGGTCGCATACCAAGAAGTTTCTGTTGCAGACTTATCGGCGCGATATGGGGGGCGGGGAGTTTGTTTTGATGAAGGATGCTTCCGCGCCGGTTTTTGTGGGTGGGCGGCATTGGGGTGGGGTTCGGGTTGGGTATCGGGTTTGAGGTTTTTTTTTGCCTTTGCGGCGGTTGGTTGGGTTGCTTGTGGTGGTGGCTTTTCCTTGTGATCTTAGTGGTCTATTGGCGTTGCCCCTGTGCGGGGGCGGCACCTACTTTTCTTTGCCGGCCGCAAAGAAAAGTAGGCAAAAGAAAGCGGCTCACACCGCTAATTCTTAAGTGGGTCCCCTGGCTTGGAGGGGATCGTGGTGCATCTGGAATCCGTGCTCTCGCGCATTCCGCGCTGGTGACACAGCAGTCATTTTTCCGGCGGCGCTGCGCGCGCCGTCGCGGTGCTTCATTTGAACCACGGGCAGGTTTCGCGGGCAGCAGTACTTTTTCAAACCGCCTGCGCTGCATGCCAGCCGTCGCTTTACGGAACGGGCGAGTTGCTCCGTTCCTCGGTGCGCCATCAGATTACTGGCACCGTCGCGGTGCTTCATGGGAATGGCCCGCTGCGATGGACGCTCGTTGCTGCGCAAAGCCGTTTCGGTAACAACGCGACATTCCCATTTGCGTCCATCGATGCGACCGGCCGTTGGTCATATTTCGCGTAAGTGACCAAGCCGTCATTAGCTCCCCGCACTGCGTACGTCGAGAACGGGTCTGCCCCGGAAAACAATGGAAATTCTCCCGCCGTGGGAGCCGTCGGCTTCGCCTGGCCCACACGCCGAAACGGAGGGAAGAAGCACCGCGACGGCGCGCGCAGCGCCGCCGGAAAAATGACTGCTGTGTCACCAGCGCGGAATGCGCGAGAGCACCGATTCCAGATGCACCACTGCCCCCTCCAAGCCAGGGGACCCACTTAAGAATTAGCGGTGTGAGCCGCTTTCTTTTGCCTACTTTTCTTTGCGGCCGGCAAAGAAAAGTAGGTGCCGCCCCGCACAGGGGCAACGCCAATAGACCACTAAGACAACAAGGAAAGGCCACCCCCACAAGCAACCCAACCAACCGCCGCAAAGGCAAAAAAACCGGCTACCCCACTACAACCCTCTTCCTCTCCGCCCGCTGCATAAAATAATTAACCGCCACAACCCCAACAGTAACCACAGCAATAAACAAAGTAGCCAGCGCATTCATCTCAGGATTCAACCCCAGCCGAACGCGAGAAAAAACCACCAGCGGCAGCGTAGTCGACCCAGGCCCGGACAGGAATGCCGACAAAACCAGATCATCGATCGACAAGGTAAACGACAACAACCACCCCGAAACAAGCGCCTGCGAAATCAACGGCAACGTAATGGAGAAAAACACCCGCAGCGGCGTCGCCCCGAGATCCAGCGCGGCTTCTTCGAGAGAAGGATGCAACTCCCTCACACGCGACTGCACGATGATCGCCACATACGAAATACACAGCATCACATGCCCGATCCAGATCGTGAAGATGCCACGCCCCGCCGGCCACCCGAACCACTTCGCCATTTCGATGAACAGCAGCAGCAGCGAAATTCCCTGAATCACCTCGGGAATCACCAGCGGCGCATTGATCATCCCCGTGTACAGCGTAAAGCCGCGGAACCGTCCCATTCGCGCCAGCACGAAGCCCGCCCACGTGCCGATGATCACCGACGCAAACGCCGTCAGCAGCGCCACCCGCAATGACAGCCACGCCGCCGCGATCAGTTCTTCATCCTGCAGCAACGCCGCATACCAGCGCGTGGAAAAGCGCGTCCAGACCGTCACGAGTTGCGATTCGTTGAACGAATACACGATCAGACTCACGATCGGCACATACAGAAACAGAAAGCCCAGCCCCAACGCAATGAACTGCAAAACCCGGTTCGGCTTCATCAGCGCCTTTCCTCCATCGCCTTCGCCTGCGCGTACTGGAAAAACGCCATCGGCACCAATAACAGCAACACCATCGCGCACGTCACCGCGGAGGCCATCGGCCAATCGGCATTGTCGAAGAACTCATTCCACATCACGCGGCCGATCATCAGCGTATTCGCGCCGCCGAGCAATTCGGGAATCACGTACTCACCCACCGCCGGAATGAACACCAGCAGACAACCGGCGATGATGCCGTTCTTCGACAGCGGCAAGGTGATCTGCCAGAACGCTTTCCACGGCCTCGCGCCGAGGTCGTAAGCGGCTTCCAGCAAGGTCATGTCCATCTTCACCAGATGCGCGTACAGCGGCATGACGAGAAACGGCAGGTAGGAATACACCATGCCGATATACACCGCGGTATTCGTGTGATACAGCTCGATCGGCGTATGAATCACGCCGATCGACATCAGGAAGTTATTCAGTAAGCCGTTGTTCTTCAGAATGCCGATCCACGCATACACGCGAATCAGAAACGACGTCCAGAACGGCAGCATCACGGCCATCATCAGCAGATTCCGGCTCGCCGGATTCGAGCGCGCGATGTAATACGCCATCGGATAGCCGATCAGCAAACACAGCACCGTCGAAATCGCGGCGACCACCACCGAATTCACATAGGTCGCGAAATAGAGGCTATCGGTGAGCAGAAACGCGTAATGCGAGAAGTCGAGCGTGATGCGAAGCGCGCCTTCCGCGAAGTTCGTCAACTCCGTGTACGGCGGAATGCCAAGCTGCAAATCGGCGAAGCTGATCTTCACGACCAGCAGAAACGGCACCAGAAAAAACAGCAGCAGCCAGATGAACGGGCCGGCCACCACCGCGGTGCGGCCGGTCAGATTGAAGCGGCGCACCGGCCAGCTTGCGAAGGCATTGAGCGAGCGCTTCATGACGTCAGCACCACGCCGGCCGATGCGCTCCAGCGCACATACACTTCGTCGCCCCAGGTGGGCGGATCGATTTCCGTCAACGCAAGGCTCGTCACGTTCGCGATCACCGTTTTGCCGGCTTCGAGCTTCACGTGATATAGCGAATAGCCGCCCATGTAAGCGATATTCGTGACGACGCCCTTGCCCCAGTTGTACGCGCCCTCGGGCGGCTTGCGCGTGAGCGCGATGCGCTCGGGCCGCACCGAGATCGTCACCGGCATGCCGAGCGGACCGGTGATGCCGTGATTCACGTACAGCCGGCACGACAGGTCGGGCGTTTCGATGAACACGTGATCGGGCTCGTCCTCGACGGTATGGCCGTCGAACAGATTGGTCGAGCCGATGAACTCCGCCGAAAAACGGCTGTTCGGATACTCGTACACCTCATGCGGCGTGCCGAGCTGCACGATCTCGCCTTCGCTCATCACGGCGAGGCGGCTCGCCATCGTCATCGCCTCTTCCTGATCGTGCGTGACCATGATGCAGGTCACGCCCACCTTGTCGAGAATGTTGACCAGTTCGATCTGCGTGCGCTGACGGATCTGCTTGTCGAGCGCGGACATCGGCTCGTCGAGCAGCAGCAGCTTCGGCCGCTTGACGAGCGATCGAGCGAGCGCCACGCGCTGCTGTTGACCGCCGGAAAGCTGATGCGGCTTGCGCTTCGCGAAGCGGCTCATCTGCACGAGATCGAGCGCGGCCTGCACGCGATCCTTGAGCTCCGCTTTCGGCACGCCTTCCTGCTTCAGACCGAAGGCGACGTTCGTCTCCACGGTCATGTGCGGAAACAGCGCGTACGACTGGAACATCATGTTGACCGGCCGACGGTACGGCGGCAGTTGCGCGAGATCCTCGCCGTCGATCAGGATCTTGCCCGAGGTCACGCTTTCGAGGCCGGCCAGCATGCGCAGCAAGGTCGACTTGCCGCAACCGGAACTGCCGAGCAGCGCGAACAACTCGCCCTTCTTCACCGACAGGTTGACCCCCTTGACCGCCACGGTCTCGCCGAACTTCTTCACGACATCGACGATCTGGACGAAGTTATCGGCTGCGTCGCCCGTAGCGGCGTTAAGGCCCGGCGACGGCGCGGCCGACCCTGCCAGCGCGCCCGACTGGTCACTACTCATCACAATGCTTTACTCCGGCGTTTGACGAACAAAGCCCCCGGTGAACACCGAGGGCTTCATGATGATGCTTACCCGTTCATGGAAGCCGCGGGTCAGCGGCCGGACTTGAATTCAGTCCAGAGCCGCGTTTGCAGCCGCTGGACTTCCGGCGGCAGCGGCTTCAGCAGGAACAGCGTCTTGATGACGTCGGGCGGCGGATACACGGCCGGGTCGCTCGCCACGTCCTTGTCCACGTACTTGCGCGCCTCGAGGTTCGCGCTCGGGTAGTAGACGGCGTTGGTGATCGCGGCGTGAACCTGCGGCGTTTCGATGTAGTTGATCCACTCGTGCGCGGCTTCCTTGTTCTTCGCATCCTTCGGAATCGCCATCACGTCGAACCACACCGGGGCGCCGCCCTTCGGAATGTAGTACTCGATCTTGTAGGCCTTCTTCGCTTCGGCCGCGCGGTGCTTCGCGATCACCACGTCGCCCGACCAGCCGTATGCGAAGCAGACGTCGCCGCCGACCAGGTCGTTGATGTAGCCCGACGAGTTGAACTGCGTGATGTACGGACGGATCTTCTTCAGCATCGCGAGCGCGGCGCGGTAGTCGGCCGGGTTCGTGCTCATCGGATCCTTGCCGATGTAGTGCAGCGCGGCGGCGAACATCTGGTCCGGCGCGTCGAGCACGGACACGCCGCAGGCCTTCAGCTTCGAGATGTTTTCCGGCTTGAAGAGCACGTCCCAATTATCGAGCGGCACGTTCTTGCCGAGAATCTGCTGGACCTTGGTGACGTTGTAGCCGAGGCCGGTCGTGCCGTAAGCCCAGGGCACCGTGTACTTGTTGCCCGGATCGGCGCCGGCGACGAGCGCCATCAGCGAGGGGTCGAGGTACTTGAGATTCGGCAGCTTCGATTTGTCGAGCGGTGAAAAGATGCCCGCGGCGATCTGCTTGCCGGCGTAATTGCTGGTCGGCACGACGATGTCGTAGCCCGAATTGCCGGTGAGGAGCTTGGCTTGCAGCGTGTCGTCGCTGTCGTAGTTGTCGTATTTGACCTGGACGCCGCTCTGCTTGGTGAAGTTCGGAATGGTGTCCTTGGCAATGTAATCGGACCAGTTATACACGTTCAGCTGCGTATCCTTCGCAACGGCCGTCAACCACGGCGCCGCGCACAAGACCAGCGCCGCCACTTGCCCCACTACCCGTCTTTTCATTCCGTTCTCCGATCGTGGTCGGCGCGAGCCGACCGTCGCCACCCATGCCGCGGCACAGCGCACACGGCTCCCCTGAAAAATCCGAAAACTACCATCAATTATTGCGCGGTCCAAAAAAAATGCCCGCCTGTCGCGCAAACGGTACAGCGTAAGCCGCGCGCTGGAAAATTGCGCGCAATTTTAGCGGGTTATCGGCGCCTGTCCACCCGAAAAAAAGATCGACGGCGGCGGCGCGGCCTTCTCTTGCTTCGGTCGCGGCGTTCGGGGCTTGCGTCGCTCTCGTTGGAAGCGGCGGCGGAGAGACGGTTGGTGCGCCGTTTGCGCGTCGGTTGGTGCCCTGTTGCTGCGTCGGTTTGTGCGCCGTGGTGCGTCGGTTGGTGCGTCGTTCCCGCGTCGGTTCGTGCCCCGTTCCTACATCGTTCCCGCGTCGGTTCGCGCGTCGATTCCCGCGCCGTTCGTGCGCCTTTATGCGAACCGGCTAGCGTCTCGGCAAGCGCGAGCCGCCTCGCGTTCGTCGGCGCACAATAGCTGCCAGAGATCCGAACGACAACGCGCCGGCAATCCCGCGGCCGCGCCGGACCTCTCGCCGCCCCCGCGTGCCCGACCCGCCGCGGGCACGTGGCTTGCGAAGCCATGCAGTCTTTACGCTCAGGGCATCGATGAACACCAATCCATTCGCGTTGCGCCCCAATCGCCGCCCTCGTCTGCCGGATGGCGGGCCGGCACGTCCGGCGCATTGGTTTTCGTTCGTCGGCGCGGGCGCGCTGATCGCGGTCGGCTATGTCGATCCGGGCAACTGGGCGACCGCGCTCGGCGCCGGTGCGGGCTACGGCTATCGGCTGCTCGGCATGGTGCTGCTGTCGAGCCTGATGGCGATGCTGCTGCAATGGCTGTCCTCGCGCCTCGGCGTCGTGACCGGGCGCGATCTCGCGCAGGTCTGCCGCGAGCGCAACGGGCGGCGCGGCACGCTGTTCCTGTGGCTCACGAGCGAGGTCGCGATCATCGCGTGCGACGTCGCGGAGGTGGTCGGCAGCGCCGTCGCGTTGCAATTGCTGCTGGGCGTCTCGCTGACGGTCGGGATGCTGATGTCGGCGGTCTGCACGTTCGCGCTCCTCGCGCTCCAGCAGAAAGGCGGCCGCAAGCTCGAAGCGGTGATCGCGACGCTGATCGGTTTCGTCGGCCTGTGCTTCGTGGTGGAACTGGCG
Organism: Paraburkholderia sp. DD10; assembly: GCF_049177125.1. Lineage (NCBI taxonomy): Bacteria > Pseudomonadati > Pseudomonadota > Betaproteobacteria > Burkholderiales > Burkholderiaceae > Paraburkholderia > Paraburkholderia sp. DD10. Next base: position 1,416,668 of record NZ_CP185393.1, read on the forward strand.
CTGGTCGATCCCGACTGGCACGCCGCGCTGGCCGGCACGGTGCCGAGCGCCGAGTTGCTGCGCAATGCGGGCATGGTGTGGCTGGCGGCGGGCATCGTCGGCGCGACGGTGATGCCGCACAACCTCTATCTGCACTCCGCGCTCGTCAAGCAGCACGCGCCGGGTGGCAGCGACCCCGAGATCAAGGCCGCGTTGCACGTCGTCAATATCGATACCTTCGCTTCCCTTTCGTTTGCCTTCGTGATCAACGCGGCGCTGCTGATCGTGTCGGCTGCGGTGTTCCATGCGAACGGCCATCGCGACATCACCGATCTCGCCGACGCCCACCGGCTGATCGCGCCGCTGGTCGGCACGCCCTGGGCCAGCATCCTGTTCGCGGCGGCGCTGCTTGCGTGCGGCTTGAGCGCGACCGTCACCGGCACCTTGGCCGGTCAGGCGGTGATGGAAGGCTTTCTGCGCATCCGCCTGCCGCGCTGGAAGCGCGCGCTGCTCACCCGCGCGCTGGCGATCGGACCGGCGCTCTTCGCGGTCGCGCTGTTCGGCCAGCACGGGTCGAATCAATTGCTGGTGGCAAGCCAGGTGGTGCTGAGCCTGCAGTTGCCGCTCGCGGTGGTGCCGCTGATCCGCTACACGTCGAACGCCGGGCTGATGGGCGACTGGCGCGTGCGCGGCGTGCCGCTCGTGCTGGCGTGGCTGTGCGCCACGCTGATCCTCGTGATCAACGGCACGCTGCTGTGGCAGTTGGCGTTCGGAGAATGAAGCGGGGTGATGGTGTGGGTGATGAAGCTTGGCTGGAAAGCTTGGCTTTGAAGCAGGGCTGTGAAGCCGGCTATGAAGCCGGGCCATGAAGTCGGCTGTGAAGTCGGGCTGTGAAGTCGGGTTGCGAAGCCGGGCCATGAAGCCGGCTAAGAAGTCGCGCTATGAAGTCGGGTTGTGAAGCCAAGCTACGAAGCCGCGCTATGAAACCGGCCTCTGAAGCCGCGCTACGAAGCCACGCCCCAAGGCTCGACCATCAACCAACCCACGCGACCTTTTCGCGCCCCCGGCTCCGGATGAAGTAAATTGGCGAGCATCGCCTGAGTATTTCGCCATAATCGGCGACGCCGCCCTCGGCCCGCGCCCCGCCGGCCAGGGCCTCAAGCTCGCGGCAGCGGCCGCGCATCGCGCCGCTGCTTTTTGTGCCACGTTCGCGCCCTCGCGCTTCCGCGCGTGCGTTCCGGCGTGCCGGTGCCCTGTCGCGATTCGACATCCGCCGCGCCGTTTCGCCCGCTGCTCTTGCTCCCTGGACGACAGCCCATGCGTTTCGCCGTTTCGCTCAATCGCCTCGCCCGTCTCAAGTCACCTCGAACTCGCCGTGCCAGCGCGCGCACGTCAAGCCGCACATCAAGCCGCACGTCACCCTTCGCGCCGCTGTTTCCGTTCCTCGCCATCGTCGTCATTGCCGCAACCGCGGCCACGCCGCGCGAGGCCCGGGCGACCGTCGCCATGCTGCAGCCGGCGCGCGTGGCCGCCGCCACCGAGCCGTTGCAGATCACGCTGCTCTATTCCGCCGACGACGCCAAACCCCTCACCGTCACCGTGCCGCCGACGATCCGCGTGAGACTGAACGGCGCCGAACGATCGCCGCAACCGCTCGACTTGCAGCGCGAAGCGGGCGTGCCCGACACGCTGCGCCTGCGCCCCGGCCAGTTCCGCAAGGTCCGTTTCTCCGCGCCGTGGCCCGAGTGGGCGCGCGGCGAAGTGCGGATCGATCCGGTCGGCTTCGACGCTTCGCCGGCGCTCGTCGCAATCAACCGCGGGCCGCAACAGATCGCGATCGCCCAGGCCGAACGCACGGAAAGCCAGGCGAGCACCCCGGCGCAAGCCGCGGCCACCGCGGCGGCGGTCGACGGCCCGACCGGCGACGCGATGTCGCCGCCCGGCGACTCGCTCGCCACGCCCGGACGCGGCGTGCTCGCCCACGTCTCCTACTACGACCCGATGTACATCGCCGCCGGCCACAACGGCGACACGAACGCGCGGCTGCAATTCAGCTTCAAATACCGCCTCATGATGCCCGACGACCTGCGCTCGAAAGCCTTTCTCGACAACGTCTATTTCGCCTATACGCAGACCTCGATCTGGAACCTGTCCGCCGACTCGCGGCCGTTCCGCGATACGACTTATAGTCCGCAATTCTTCTACTACGTGCCGGACACGGGCTGGCGCAGTTCGTGGTTCACGCGCATGGGGTTCGCCGCGGGGCTGAGCCACGAATCGAACGGCAAAGGCGGCGCGGACTCGCGCAGCATCAACATGCCTTTTATCCGGCCGACGTGGGAATTCGGCGATCTGACGGGCAATCACCTGAGCGTCTCGCCGAAAATCTATTACTACCTCGGCAAGAGCAGCAACCCCGACATCGCCGACTATCGCGGCTACGTCGACCTGCTGGTCAAATACGGCAGCCCGGACGGCTGGCAACTCGCGACCACGCTGCGCAAGGGCACCAGGCACTGGTACGGCAGCATCGACACGCAATTCACCTATCCGCTCGCCAAACTGCTGGGCAGCGCGTGGGGCGGCTATCTGTGGGTCGGCTATTTCAACGGTTATGGCGAGGATCTGCTGGATTACAACAACCGCCAGCACTGGATGGCGCGCATCGGCTACAGCATCGCGCGCTGAAAGCGGGGCAAGGGGCGCGCGCCGCATCGTTTAACATAGCGGAACTTCGCTTCTTCGCCCCAAGGTTTCCGATGGCTTCGAATCTCCACGACCTACCCGACAGCCCCTGCATCGGCGTCTGCTCCACGCTCTTCGACGAGGTGTGCAAAGGCTGCGGCCGCACCGCCACCGAGGTCTCCAACTGGGTGTTTCTGAGCGACGAGGAAAAGCGCGCGGTGTGGGTGCGGATCGAGCAGGACGGCACCGCCATGCGCTTTCAGAACGACAAGCTGTAGTCCCTCTCCCTCTTCCTCATCCTCGCGGCGGCGCTCAGAACCGCATGCCGACACCCAACCCCACGATCACCGGATCGATGCTCAGGCGGCCAAGCGACTGACCGCCGAGCGACGCATCCGTATGCATCCAGATCTTCTTGATGTCCGCGTTGACGAACAGCGACCTGGTCACCTGCACGTCCACGCCCGCCTGCAACGCGGGGCCGAAGCTGTGATTGGTGACCGAGATCGGCTGGCCGCCCACGTTCGCGCCGTTGTTATAGAACAGCGTGTAGTTGATGCCCGCGCCGACATAGGGGCGAATGCGCCCGGCATGGTTGAAGTGATATTGCAGCAGCAGCGTGGGCGGCAACACGTTCACGCCGCCGAGATTGCCGAGGCTCGACGTCAGTTGATGGCGCGACGTGGCGAGAATCAGCTCGACGCCGAGATAATCGCGGATCATGTAAGTCAGATCCAGTTCCGGCACGATCGCGTTGTTCACGCCCACGTTGAGCGCCGACAGCGATTGCGTGGTGTCCACGTTCGGCATGATGCTGATCGCGCGCAAACGCACCAGCACGTCGCCGGCGTGAATGCCGCTGATCGGATCGTCGCCCGCGGCCTGCGCCTGCGGCGCGAGAAGGCCCGCGCATAACAGGCTCGCCGCGATGGCGGCGGCCTTGATCCTCAGCCCGAGAACGTTTCTGTACGAGTGCTTCATGTGATTCCCCTCTTGTTGGTGTGGACATGGGGATTGTCGAAGCTCTCGTCAGCCCCTACATTGACCGGTATCAACCCAGGAAAAACGCCCAGCGCCCTGCGACCGACGGTCGCGTTGCGCCGGTCAGCAGCAGTTCGATCAGATCGTGCACGCTGCGAATGGCCGAGCCGAACGGCAAAGCCTCGCGGCCGCGGAAGAACAGGCCGTTGGCGACGTCGCCGCGCAATGCCGCGGCGAGCCGCGTGTCGATGCAGAAGTGGCCGAACTTCTCGATACCGTCGCGCCAGCCGCACACGCTCAGGCATTCGAGCGCGGTCGGACAGGCATGTTTGAGCGCGCCGACCTTCTCGCGGATCTTCGTTTCCTGGCGCAGATAGCGCACCAGCCACGGCGTTTTCACGGCACGCGCGGGCAGCCCCGTCACGCTGACGAATTCGACGATGTCCTCGGGCGCGGCTTCGGCCAGCACGCGCTTGAAGTTCGGATGCGCGTCGCCTTCCTCGGTGACGGCGAACGGCGTGCCGAGTTGCACGCCGTTCGCCCCGGCGTCGAGCAGTTCGCGCACCGCTTCATGACTATTGATGCCGCCCGCGACGATCAGCGGTACGTCGTCACGCTTCAGGCCGAGCGAGGTAAAGACCGTCTCGAGTTCCTCGAGAACGCGCGCGAAGTCAAAGCGTCGATCGTGCATGTCGGCAAGATGGGTGACGCCGAGATGGCCGCCTGCGTGCGCCGGATGTTCGATCACCACGGCGTCGGGCAAGCGGCCTTTTTTCATCCACTTCTTCAGCACGAGCGCGACGCCGCGGCTATCCGAGAGAATCGGAATCAGCGCGATGTCGTGGCCCTGGGTCATATCCGGCAAATCGAGCGGCAGACCCGCGCCCATGACGATCGCGTGCGCGCCGCTCTCGCACGCGACGCGCACGTAGTCCGCCTGCGCGCTGACTGCCTTCATCACGTTCACGGCGATCATGCCGCGGCCTTCGCTGAGTGCCTTCGCGGCATGAATCTCGCGGGCCAGCGCGGTCAGATTCGCCTGCTCCAGAGTCGCCCGGTCCGGCGACTGAGCGCAGCGTTCGAGCAAGTCGGGATGGTGATGGCGCAAGTCGATGCTGGCGATGGTGCCGAGCGCGCCCTCGCGGGCAACGCTGCCGGCAAGGCGATGGGCGGAGATACCGACGCCCATGCCGCCCTGCACGATAGGCAGTAACGAGCGGCCGCGGATGACGAGCGGTGAAAAGGAATGAGAAGTGAGCATGGCGCCCCGAGCGGTGACTATCGAAACGCAAATAATCGACCGTCGGGTGCGGCTTGCGTTGCGCTGGATCAACGAGCCTGTTCGCGACTTCAGCGCTTGTGATGCCTAGTTGACGCCGGTCATGCGGATCACAACTTGAATTGCATGGATTTGAACTCGAGGTATTCGTCGAGTCCATAGACGCCGTTCTCGCGCCCAAACCCCGACTGCTTGAAACCGCCGAACGGCGCGGCCATATTCCACGCTCCGCCGTTGATGTCGACCTGGCCTGTGCGAATGCGCCGCGCGACGCCGGCCGCGCGCTCGTCGCTGCCGGCCCATACCGCGCCGCCGAGTCCATAGGGTGAGTCATTGGCGATTCGCACGGCTTCTTCCTCGTCCTTGTACGTGAGGATCGAGAGCACCGGGCCGAAGATTTCCTCCTGCGCGATCGTCGCCTTCGGATGCACGCGGCCGAATACCGTCGGCTTCACGAAGAAGCCCCTGGATAAACCATCCGGCAGGCCCGTCCCGCCGGTCACGAGTTCAGCGCCCTCCTCGACGCCCTTCGCGATGTATTGCTGCACACGCGACTGCTGGAGCGCCGAAGCCAACGGTCCGAGCCGGGTCGTCTCGTTGCGCGGATCGCCGGCGACGTACGCCTCGGCGGCCTGCTTCGCGAGCGCGCGCGCTTCGTCGTAGCGCGCCTCGGGCACCAGCATGCGCGTGTGGGCGGAGCAGGTTTGCCCGGAGTTCAGGAAGCATGCGTCGACGGTGCCCTTCACCGCCGCCGCGAAATTCGCATCGTCGAGAATGACCGAGGCCGATTTGCCGCCGAGTTCGAGCGCGACGCGCTTGACCGTCGCCGACGCCAGCTCGGACACCCGCTTGCCGGCGCGTGTCGAGCCGGTGAACGACACCATGTCGACCGACGGATGGCTCGCGAGCACCTCGCCCACCACCGGTCCGTAACCGCTCACCAGATTGAACACGCCGGCCGGCAAGCCGGCTTCGTGGATCGCCTCGGCGAGCACGAACGCATTCAACGGCGCGACCTCCGACGGCTTCAGCACCACCGTGCAGCCCGCGGCGAGCGCCGCGGCGACCTTCAGCGTGATCTGGTTGAGCGGATAGTTCCACGGCGTGATCGCCGCCACCACGCCGACCGGCTCGCGCACCACCAGCGAATTGCCGACGCGCTCCTCGAACTGGAACTCCGCTGCGAGCTTCGCGTAGGCACCCCAGTTGTAGATCGGGCTGCCCACCTGAATCGCGCGCGCGAGTTTCAACGGCATGCCGACTTCGCCGGCGATCAGCGCGGCCAGTTCGTCGGTGCGCGCCTTCAGGTTCGCTGCGATCTTGCGCAGATAGTCGCCGCGTTCGGCGGGCGGCGTCGCGGCCCAGGCGTCGAAGGCGACGCGCGCGGCGGCAATCGCGTTTTCCGCATCGGCTTCGATGCCTTCCGGGATGCGGCCCATGACCTCCTCGGTGCCCGAGTCGATCACGTCGATCGTGCCGGTGCCGCACGGCGCGATCCATTTGCCGTCGATATAGAGCTTGTCGTAGGTCTTCATGATGGTCCGTCCGTGGCTCGGGATTGATCTTTCCATTCTAGTCAGCGCCACGATGCCTGACTGTGCGCAATCTTCGGGCCATGAAAAAAGCCCGCTTCGAGGAAGCGGGCCTGGCGGTGTCACATGACGCCTGGGCGAGAGGCTCGAAAACCTTACTGCACGCCCTGGCTCAACAGGAAATCTTCATAGTTGCCGCCAAAGTCGTTCAGCGTGCCGTTGGTCTTCACTTCGATGATGCGATTCGCGAGTCCGCTCACGAACTCCCGGTCGTGGGAGACGAAAATCAGCGTGCCTTCGAACTTGTCGAGCGCGATTTGCAGCGATTCGATCGACTCCATGTCCATGTGGTTGGTCGGCTCGTCCATCAGCAGCACGTTGTGGCGGCCCAGCATCAGCTTGCCCCAGATCATGCGGCCCTTCTCGCCGCCCGACAGCACCTTCACCGACTTGCGGATATCGTCCGCATTGAACAGCAGCCGGCCGAGCGTGCCGCGCACCATCTGCTCGTCGTCGCCTTCCTTGCGGTATGTGTCGATCCAGTCCATCAGCGTGACGTCGTCGGGAAATTCCTCGTAGGTATCCTGCGGCATGTAGCCGACGTTCGCGTTCTCGGCCCACTTCACGGTGCCGTGGTCGAGTTGCAGCTTGCCGAGCAACGCGCGCAGCAGCGTGGTCTTGCCGGCGCCGTTCTCGCCGATGATCGCGATCCGCTCGCCCGGCTGCACGCTGATGCTGAAGTCGTTGAAGATGGTGCGCTCGTACTTCTTCGTGATGCGCTCGGCGACCACCGCGATGTTGTGCAGCTTCTTCTCGTACTCGAAGCGGATGAACGGGTTCTGCCGCGACGACGGCTTGAATTCCTCGATCTTGATCTTGTCGATCATCTTCAGACGGCTGGTGGCCTGGCGCGCCTTCGACTTGTTGGCCGAGAAGCGGCGCACGAAGTCCTGCAGATCGGCCACGCGTTCCTTCGCCTTCGCGTTGGCGTTCTGCTGACGCTCGCGCGCCTGCGTGCTCGCCAGCATGTAGTCGTCGTAATTGCCCGGATAGACCTTCAGCGTGCCGTAATCCATATCCGCCATGTGCGTGCAGACCTGGTTCAGGAAGTGGCGATCGTGCGAGATGATGATCATCGTCGAGTTGTACTGGTTCAGCACGTCTTCCAGCCAACGGATCGAGTTGATGTCCAGGTTGTTGGTCGGCTCATCCAGCAGCAGCACGTCCGGCTTCGAGAACAGCGCCTGCGCGAGCAGCACGCGCAGTTTCCAGCCCGGCGCCACGTTGCTCATCGGGCCGTTGTGGTCTTCGATCGCGATGCCGATGCCGAGCAGCAGTTCACCCGCGCGCGCCTCGGCCGTATAGCCGTCGTACTCGGCGAACTTCGCTTCGAGTTCGGCGGCGTGCATGTAGTCGTCGTCGGTGGCGTCGGGGTTCGCGTAGATCGCGTCGCGCTCGGTCATCGCGGCCCACATTTCGGTGTGGCCCATCATCACGACGTCGAGCACGCGCACGTCTTCATAGGCGAACTGGTCCTGGCGCAATTTACCGAGGCGCACGTTCGGCTCGAGCATCACGTTGCCCGAGCTCGGCTCCAGATCGCCACCCAGAATCTTCATGAAGGTGGATTTACCGCAGCCGTTCGCACCGATCAGGCCATAGCGGTTCCCTTCCCCGAATTTGACCGAGATGTTCTCGAAGAGGGGCTTTGGCCCGAATTGCATGGTGATATTGGCGGTAGACAGCACGGCGCGTCCCTTTGAATGTGATATCGGCGAAAAACCGCATATTTTAGCAGGTTATCGCGAATTTAACCTGCGCGCGCGGCCTGCGGCCGGCTTCAGCGCCGCGCGGCGCGGGCCGCGCGTCCACGAAGGCGTGGCGACTGGCCCGCCTGGCCTCGCGTTCGCCACCCGCCCCATTTATCGGGTACGCGACGTGCGACAACGCTCGTTCGAACGGCGAACGGTGCCGGCGGCGCGCGCGATCCGTTGCCTATACTTTTTGGACACCCACGAAGAGGAAAGGAGGAAGTTCATGTCAGACCACGTCTACAAGCAGATCGAACTCACGGGTTCGTCGACCAAATCGATCGACGACGCCATCAGCACCGCGATCGCCCGAGCGTCGAAAACCTTGCGCAATCTGCACTGGTTCGAAGTCACGGAAACGCGGGGCCAGATCGAGGACGACAAAGTCGCTTACTGGCAGGTGACCATCAAGGTCGGCTTGCGTATCGAGTAACGCGGCGTTGCGCTTGCCTGCTACGCAAAACCCGAAGCGCCGAAACGAAAAAAGCTGCGTCCGCCTTGGACGCAGCTCCTTGCACAGCGTGCTAAAAGCGCTTGCCCGCCGATCACCACGCGCTTCAGCCGCAAGCCCCGAGCTTATTTCGGCAGCGAGCCGTCCACGCCTTCCACATACCAGTTCAGACGTTGCAGTTCGGGATCGGTCAGCGTCTTGCCGGCCGGCACCTTCACCGCGCCCGCCTGATCCTTGATCGGGCCCGCGAACACGTCCCACTTGCCGCCCGCCAGTTCGTCGCGCTTCGCGGCGACCTTCTTCTGCGCGTCGGCCGGCAGCGCCGACGTGTTCAGGTCTTCGAGATCCACGGCCTTGTGCGGAATCCCCCACCATACCGGATCGTTCTTCCACTTGCCGTCCAGCACCTGCTGGATCGCCGCGTTGTAATACACGCCCCAGTGCGCGACCACCGAACCGAGGTGCGCGTCGGGGCCGAACTTCTTCATGTTCGAATCCCAGCCGAACGCGTGCACGTGCTTGGCCGATGCGGTCGCGAGCGTGGCGCTCGAATCGGTGTTTTGCAGCAGCACGTCGGCGCCCTGGCCGATCAGCGTTTCAGCGGCCTGCTTCTCCTTGCCCGGATCGAACCAGCTATTGATCCAGATGACCTTGGTATGCACCTTCGGATTCACCGAGCGCGCGCCGAGCGTGTACGCGTTGATGTTGCGGATCACCTCGGGAATCGGCACCGAGGCGACGAAGCCGAGCGTGTTGGTCTTCGTCACGTAGCCCGCGGCGACGCCGGCCAGATACGCGCCCTGATACATGCGCACGTCGTAGGTGCCGAAGTTCGGCGCCTTCTTGTAGCCGGTTGCGTGCAGGAACACGGTGTCGGGAAAATCTTTCGCGACCTTGAGTTCGAAGTCCTGGTAGCCGAAGCTCGAACCGATGATGATCTTGTTGCCCTTGTTCGCCAGATCGCGGAACACGCGCTCGGAGTCGGCCGATTCGGGCACGTTCTCGATGCGGGTGATCTTGACCTTGCCGCCGAACTTCGCTTCGGCTTCCTTCGAGCCCTGATCGTGCGCGAAGGTCCAGCCGGCATCGCCCGGATTGCCCAGGTAGACGAACGCGACGCCCGGCGGCTCCGCAGCCTGCGCGCTTTGCGCGAGCGGCGCGCTCAACGCCGCCCCCAGCGCCAGCGACGCCGCGCCCCCTGCGAAAGCGGTCAGCAGATTGCTTCTCTTCATGTTTTCTCCTGTCGTGTCTGTCGAATGTGAGTGTGTCGAATCAATGAAACGTGCGCATGGCCGCGCAATCAGCCCGCCGAGAAAAACGGCCTGCCGAGCGATGCTGGCGCATTCAGGCGAATGGTGTTCGGGTTGCGCGAAATCAGCACCAGCACGACGACCGTCGCGACGTACGGCAGCATCGCGAGGAATTGCGTCGGCACGGGCACGCCGATCGCCTGCGCGTAAAACTGCAGGCCCGTCACGGCGCCGAACAGCAGCGCGCCGATCAACAGACGACCCGGCCGCCACGTCGCGAACACCACCAGCGCGAGCGCGATCCAGCCGCGGCCCGAGGTGAGCTGTTCCTGCCACAAATGCAGATTGACGATCGAGTAATAGCCGCCCGCGAGTCCCGCCATGCCGCCGCCGAAGGCCACCGCGCCGTAGCGCACGCCGACCACCGGAAAGCCGACCGAATGCGCGACTTGCGGCGATTCGCCGACCGAGCGCAACACGAGGCCCGCGCGCGTGCGATAGAGGAACCAGCCGATCACGGCGAACATCAGGAACGCGAGATAGTCGAGCGGCGTGAGGCTGAAGAACGCGGGACCGATGACCGGAATCTTCGAGAGGCCGGGAATGGTCCATGTTCCGATCGTCTCGCGCACGGCGGCCGACGTGTACGGCTTGCCGACATAGGCGGACAGGCCGATGCCGAAGATCGTCAGCGACAAGCCGGTGGCGACCTGGTTGGCAAGCATCGTGAGCGTGAGGAACGCGAACAGCAGCGACATCGCGAGACCCGCGCCGATCGCGGCGAGCACGCCGAGCCACGGGTTGCCGGTGATCGCGGTGACCGCGTAGCCGGTCACCGCGCCCATCAGCATCATGCCTTCGACACCGAGGTTCAGAACGCCCGACTTCTCGGCGACGAGTTCGCCCGCGCCCGCGAACATCAGCGGAATCGCGGCGGTGACGGCGCTCGAGGTGAGCGCGCTGGCTTGTTGAATATCCATGAGATCCGGCGTGAAAAATCAGTGAGCCAATGAGTCAGCCGATCAGCGAGCCAATCGGCGAATGAGCGAGTGAGCCGATCAGTGAACCTGCGGCGCCAGCGAACGGCGGCGCACGCGGTAGTTCACGAACAGGTCGGCGCCCAGCAGGCAGAACAGCAGAAGCCCCTGGAACACGCCGGAGAGCGCCTGCGGCAACTGCATCGAGGTCTGCACCGCTTCGCCGCCGAGGTACAGCAGCGCCATCAGCAGGCTCGCGAGCACGATGCCGAGCGGATGCAGCCGTCCGACGAACACGACGATGATCGCGGTGAAGCCATAGCCCGGCGACCACGTGGCCTGCAACTGGCCGATCGGGCCGGAAATCTCGCCCATGCCGGCGAGGCCCGCGAGGCCGCCGCTGATGAGCAGCGACGTCCAGATGGTTTTCTTGTCGGAGAAACCGGCGTAGCGCGCGGCGAGCGGCGCGAGACCGCCGACGTTCATCCGGTAGCCCGCGAAGCTCTTGCGCATGAACAGCCACACGAGCGGAATCGCGATCAGCGTGACGAACAGCGACGCGTTCAGACGCGTGCCGCGCAGCCATTTCCAGTGCCAGTCGCCGGAAAAGGTTGGATACAGCGCGTCGCCGCTGAACATTTCGGAGAGCGGGAAATTCATGCCTTGCGGATCGCGCCACGGGCCGCTCACCAGATAGATCAGCAATTGCGTCGCCACATACGTGAGCATCAGGCTGACCAGAATCTCGTTGGTGTTGAAGCGGCTTTTCAGCAGCGCGGGAATGGCGGCCCACGCCATGCCGCCGAGCACGCCGGCCGCCATCATGGTCGGCAGAATCCACCAGCCGGTGGCCTGATCGAAATAGATCGCGACGCCGCTCGCGGCGATGCCGCCCAGCAGCATCTGCCCTTCCGCGCCGATGTTCCAGACGTTGGCGCGATAGCCGATCGCGAGGCCGAGGCCGATCAGGCACAGCGGCGACGCTTTCAGCAGCAGTTCGGACCAGCCGTTCACGCTGGCAAGCGGCTCGATGAAAAACGCGTGCATTGCCTGCAGCGGATCACGGCCGACGAGGCCGAAGATCAGAAAGCCGATCGCGAGCGTGAGCAACGCGGCGATCAGCGGCACGGCAAGCTGCATCGCGCGCGAGGGCGTGGTGCGTGCTTCGAGTCGATACGGAAGAATCATGGGTAGCGTGTCGTTATGTTGGGGTTCTGGCGCTGCCGATCCGCTTCAGGCGTGCGCCGGCTGTTCCGCCGAAGGCGCCGCGCCCTCGCGGTCGCCGAACAGGCCCGCCATCCAGCGGCCGATTTCCTCGGCGTTGGTCGCGCCGGTGGCGCGCACCGGCGAGAGCTTGCCGCGCGCGAGCACCGCGATGCGGTCGCAGATGTCGAACAGTTCCTCCAGTTCCTCGGAGATCACCAGGATCGCCACGCCACGCGCCGACAAATCCAGCAACTGCTGACGAATGAACGCCGCCGCGCCGACGTCGACGCCCCAGGTCGGCTGCGCGACCACCAGCACCTTGGGAGACTGCAATATCTCGCGGCCCATGATGTATTTCTGCAGATTGCCGCCGGAGAGACTTTGCGCCAACGCTTCCGAACCGCCGCAGCGCACGTCGAAGGCTTGGATGCAGCGCCTCGCGAACGCGCGCATCGCGCCCGCCTTGATCCAGCCGGAGTTCACCATCTGCTGCCGATGCGCGGTGAGCAGCGCGTTCTCCGACAGCGTCATCGCCGGCACCGCGCCGCGGCCCAGCCGCTCTTCCGGCACGAAGCCGAAGCCGAGCGCGCGCCGCGCGCCCGCGCCGAGCCGCCCCGCCGCCTTGCCGCAAATCGTGACCGCATCGGCGCGCACACCGCGCTTTTCGCCCGAGAGCGCCGACAGCAATTCGGCCTGCCCGTTGCCCGACACGCCCGCGATGCCGAATATCTCGCCGGCATGCACGCCGAACGACACGTTCTCGAGCGAGGTGCCGAACGGATCGTCGCTTGTCACCGACAACCGTTGCACGTCGAGCAGCACCGCGCCCGGCTTGTGCTCACGACGCGTGTAATCCGGCAGCGAATGACCGACCATCAACTGCGCGAGCGACGCATGCGTTTCCTCTTTCGGCTTCACGTGACCGGTCACGCGGCCGCCGCGCATCACGGTGGCGGTGTCGCACAGTTCCTGGATTTCGTCGAGCTTATGGCTGATGTAGAGAATGCTGCAGCCTTCGGCGGCGAGACGCCGCAGCGTCTCGAACAGCTTGCGCACCGCTTGCGGCGTGAGCACCGAAGTCGGTTCGTCCATGATCAGCAGGCGCGGGTTCTGCAACAGACAGCGCACGATCTCCACGCGTTGCCGCTCGCCCACCGTCAGGCTATGCACGTGACGCTGCGGGTCGATGTCGAGGCCGTAATCGGCGGAGACTTCGCGGATGCGTTTGGACAGCGTCTTCAGGTCGAAGGGCTCGTCGAGCGCGAGCGCGATGTTTTCGCCGACCGTGAGCGTCTCGAACAGCGAAAAGTGCTGGAACACCATGCCGATGCCGAGCTTGCGCGCGGCCGCCGGGCTCGCGATCTCGACCGCCTCGCCTTCCCAGCGAATCTCGCCGGCGTCGGGCCGCACCGCGCCGTAGATGATCTTCATCAGCGTGCTCTTGCCGGCGCCGTTTTCGCCGAGCACCGCATGGATTTCACCCGGCGCGACGATCAACGTGACATCGTCGTTGGCGCGCACGGCCGGGTACTGTTTGGTGATGCCCTCGAGCACCAGCCGGGGGGCCGCCTGTTCCGGCGTCGTTGCCGGCTGCGCGGCGGCGCCGTCGCTATAAGAAGAGTCGCTCATGTGTTTCCGTAGTACGTCGGTGACTGCCGGTTACAACGCGTCCGCCCGCCTTGCCGGCAGACGATCCGTCACCACAACCGGATGACGATACCTAATTCGACCCACTCAGTCGAGCCTTCAAAATTCCCGCAAACCCGCGCCACTGCTTGCTTTGCGGGTATGCCACCCTTGACGCGGTTTTTCGTCCATATTAAAACGCATATACCCACACGCCCATTCGATCAGCCAGAACATATATTTCGGAGAAGTCATGAGCCAGCAACGCGAGGCGATCGATACCTATCTACTACGCGTCTTGCACACCCTCTTGATGGAGCGCAGCGTGACACGCGCCGCCGTCAAGCTGAATCAATCGCAACCCGCCATCAGCGCCGCGCTGCGCCGTTTGCGCGACATCACCGGCGACCCGCTGCTGGTGCGCGGCAAATCCGGCATGGTGCCGACCGAATACGGCCTGCGCCTGCTCGAACCGGTGCAGAACGCGCTGCGCGAAATCGAGCGCATCAAGTTCCAGCAGCACAACTTCGATCCGGCGACCTCGATCCGCTGCTATCGCATCGGCTGCCCGGACTACCTGAACGTGCTGTTCGTGCCGACGGTGGTCGAACGTTTTCGCCAGGCCGCGCCGAACGCGACGCTCGAATTCCATTCGCTCGGCCCCGCCTTCGACTATGAACTCGCGCTCGAGGACGGCAAGCTCGACATCGTGGTCGGCAACTGGCCCGAGCCGCCGGAGCAATTGCATCTGTCGAATCTGTTCGTCGATCAGATCGTCTGCCTGATGAGCAACGCGCATCCGTTCGCCAAACGCGGCGGGCTCACGCTCGACCAGTACCTCAATGCACCGCATCTCGCGCCGACTCCGTATTCGGTGGGCCAGCGCGGCGCGATCGACGTGCATCTCGCGCGTGAGCGCCTGAAGCGTCACGTGGTCGTCACGTTGCCGTACTTCAACCTGGCGCCGTATGTGCTCATCAAGTCCGATCTGATCTTCACGACAACGCGCCTCTTTGCCGACTACTACGCGAAGTTCCTGCCGCTCACCGTGGTGCCCGCCCCGCTCGATTTCCCGCCGATGCAGTACTACCAGTTGTGGCACGAACGCGTGCACTACTCCGACGAAGTACGCTGGCTGCGCGGTCTGGTCGCCGAGGCGACCCGGACGTTGATCGACAAGCCCTGAAACCCTGGCGCTCCGCTATCGGCATCCAGGCTGCATGCATGTCGATAGCATCGCTTGCCGTTCTTGCGGTTTTACGCCGCCGCCTCGTAAAGCGTCCGCGCCAAGCGGTTGTGCCGCTCGATGACCGGTCCGAGTTCCAGCGTCGTCAACCGTCCGTCCTTCACGACTACCCTGCCCCCGATCACGCTGTAGCTCACCTGCGACGGCGCGCAGAACACCAGCGCCGCGACCGGATCGTGCAACGCGCCCGCGAAGAGCGGCTGACGCAGATCGAACGACACGAAGTCCGCCGCCATGCCCGGCGCCAAGGCGCCGATGTCGTCGCGACCGAGCACCTGCGCGCCGCCGAGCGTCGCGATTTCCAGGGCTTCGCGCGCGGTCATCGCATCCGGGCCGAAACCGACTCGCTGCAACAGCAGCGCCTGACGCACTTCCGCGATCATCTGCGCGCCGTCGTTCGATGCCGAACCGTCGACGCCCAATCCCACCGGCACGCCGGCAAGACGCATCCGCTTGACCGGCGCGATGCCCGACGCGAGCCGCATGTTCGAGCACGGACAGTGCGCGACGCCCGTGCCGGTCCGCGCGAACAGTTCGATGCCGGCTTCGTCGAGTTGCACGCAGTGCGCATGCCAAACGTCATGGCCGACCCAGCCGAGGTCTTCCGCATATTCGGCCGGCGTCATGCCGAACTTCTCGCGGCTGTACGCGACATCGTTGACGTTTTCCGCGAGATGCGTGTGCAGCGACACGCCGTATTGCCTTGCCATGACCGCCGATTCGCGCATCAGATCGCGGCTCACCGAAAACGGCGAGCATGGCGCGACCACGATACGCAGCATCGCGTAACGCCCTTCGTCGTGATACGTCTCGATCAGTCGCTGCGTGTCCCGCAAGATGTCCGCTTCACGTTCCACCACCGAATCCGGCGGCAAGCCGCCGTCTTTGCGGCCCACGCTCATGCTGCCGCGGGCCGCATGAAAACGCATGCCGATCCGGCGCGCGGCCGCGATGCTATCGTCGAGCCGGCTGCCGTTCGGGTAGATATACAAATGATCGCTCGAGGTCGTGCAGCCGGAGAGCAACAGCTCGGCCATCGCGGTCAACGTCGAGACTTCGATCATTTCCGGCGTGAGGTTTGCCCACACCTTGTAGAGACTCGTCAGCCAGCCGAACAGCTCGGCGTTCTGCGCGGCGGGCAGCGCGCGCGTCAGGCTCTGATACATGTGGTGATGCGTGTTGACGAGCCCCGGAATCACCAGTTGACCGCGCATGTCCAGCACCTCGTCGGCGCTTGGCGGCAACTCCGCCGTCGGGCCGACCGCGACGATGCGGTTGTCCTCGATATACAGGCCGCCGTCGCGCAGTTCGCGCCTCGCGCCGTCCATCGTGACCAGTACGTCCGCGTGCTTCACCAGCATCGTTCTTTTCGGCTCGTTGACCGCTTGCTCCATCGTCATTCGTTTCTCCGCTTCATGCTTGCCGTGCAAAGCCGTTCGAACGCGATGCGATGGCACGCTCGCCGTGCCGCCGCGTTCCGTCGAACGCCGTTGGCCCGGTTACCCAGCGTGTTTGCGCCGTCTTCGGGTGGCGCCGCGCGTGAGTCAGGTTAGGCTAAGGTTCGACTCGCGTTTGCTGCGGCGCACAGCCGTAACCTTCGACGGCCAAAATAACGCTGACAACTCGCGCCGGTGCCATACCCAACTTCACGCCGGCGATATAGTGGGTCTTTTTTGACCCCGCTACGATCGAATCCACTGCACGGGTCGAACGAAACGGCTCGTGGCGGCTTTCAGCGGAGTGTCCGTCATGCGCCAGCTATTATCTTTCCTATCTCGCGCGCACCGACACGAACAAGCTTTTTACAATGGATGCCACGGCGCTCGCTTCATTTCGCCGACGGGTATGTAGCCACTGACGTGGAGCCTCGATCCGCCGCAAACGTATCTGGATCGGGCCGCCGCCGAAACCTCGCATTCACATAAGGAAAATTGCGAATGGGAAAGCTCACCACCCATGTGCTCGACACCGCGAACGGCCGTCCCGGCGCGGGCATCAAGGTCGAACTCTTCGCGCTCTCGGGCGACACGCGCCGCGCGCTCAAATCCACCCTCACCAATAGCGACGGCCGCTGCGATCAGCCGCTGCTCGAAGGCGACGCACTGGTCGCGGGCGAATACGAACTCGTATTCGGCGCCGGCGATTACTTCGCGTCGATCGGCACGAAGGTGCCGGAGCCGCGTTTCGTCGACCGTGTGGTGCTGCGTTTCGGCGTGGCCGACCCCGCCGCGCACTATCACGTGCCGCTGCTAGTGTCGCCGTGGTCGTACAGCACGTATCGAGGCAGTTGAGGAAACACGCCATGGGGACGTGCGATCCGCGTGCCCAGAACAACGGCGCCGTGCGAACTGAGCGCACCGCGTCTTTCACCCCGCATTCCGCGCGATCACGCGTTGCATGCCGATTACCCGCGCTCGGCGGATCCCTGAAAAGGCAATCAAGGCACTCGCGGCGTCGCGCGTAAAACGAATCAGAAGTGGAGGAGTTTCATGGAAGGCTTTATCACCGACTGGCTGAATCTGGCGATTCGCTGGTTTCACGTCGTCGCCGCGATCGCATGGATCGGCGAGTCGTTCTATTTCGTCGCGCTCGACAACAGCCTCAAACCGCCGCGGGACCCGAACCAGCGCAAACGCGGCGTGTTCGGCGAACTGTGGCACGTGCACGGCGGCGGCTTCTACAACATGCAGAAGTACACCGTCGCACCGCCGGAAATGCCGGAAGATTTGCACTGGTCGAAGTGGCCCTCGTACACCACGTGGCTGTCGGGCTTTGCACTCTTTACCGTGCTGTATCTGTTCTCACCCACGACTTATCTGATCGACAAGAACGTGCTCGACATGGGTCCGGTGGTCGCGGTGGCCTCGGCGCTCGGCTTTCTCGCCGCGGGCTGGATCGTCTACGACTCGCTGTGCCGCATTCTCGGCAACCGGGATACGGTGCTCGGCATCTGCGTCGGCGCTTATGTGCTGATCGCGACGTGGCTCGCGTGCCATATCTTCGCGGGCCGCGCGGCTTACCTCATCATGGGCGCGATGCTGGCGACGATCATGTCGGCGAATGTGTTCTTCGTGATCATTCCGGGCCAGCGCAAGATGGTCGACGCAATGCTCAAGGGCGATACGCCGAATCCGGTCTACGGCAAGCGCGGCAAGCAGCGCTCGGTGCACAACACGTATTTCACGCTGCCGGTGGTGTTCGCGATGCTGTCGAATCACTACGCGATGACCTACACGCATCCGTACAACTGGGCGGTGCTCGTCATCATCATGCTGGCCGGCGCGCTGATCCGCCAGTTCTTCGTGATGCGTCACCGCGGCCAGGTGCTGTGGTATCTGCCGATAGTCGGCGTCGTGCTGATGTTCGGCGCGCTGTTCTGGACCATGCCCAAGCCGATGGTGCCGCAAGCGCAGGCCGCGAACGCGCCGGCGGTCAAGGTGGCCGACATCGCGCCGGTGCTGCAACAGCGCTGCGCCGCCTGCCACTCGGCGCATCCGACGATGATGGGCAGCGCGCCGGCCGGCGTGCTGCTCGATACGCCGGATGAAATCTCGCAGAACGCGCAGCGGATCTATCAGCAGGCGGTGACGTTGAAAGCGATGCCGCTCGGCAACGTCACGCACATGACCGACGACGAGCGCATGAAGATCGCCGCGTGGTTCGAAGGCGGTGCGGTGAAGTAGTCGAATGGCCGGGCGGGAGGCCCGGTTTCGGTGAGGTATGAGGCGGGTTTTTCGCGCGAGCGGGGAACCCGTTTTTATTTTGGGATTTGCGCAGCGACATTGCGTATAAATGTAGCCTTTGGGACACAAAAATCGAATTTCTCCGCTGGTTTGTAGCCCTTGAGATACAAATCCTCGACCACGATTTGTCGCTCACGGGCTACAATAAAGATGAAATGATGAAAATTGAGGCCTTGGGGCTACAAATGACCAATCTCGCTGACGTCTCCGATATGCTGCGCGCCATACGGCGCGAAACCAGGCTCTCGCAAGAAGAACTGGCGCGCCGGGCCGGTGTTGCTCGCACTACGGTCGCACGCATGGAAACGCTCGCTAAAAACGACATGAGCGTGTCCGTCCTCGTACGCCTGCTCGAAGCGGCGGGCTACGATCTCAAGGTCGTGGCGCATGGGCACGCACGCACGCTCGAAGACATCCTCGCCGAGCAACGCATGCCGGATCAGAATTCATGAGGCTCGACGTCCAGGTGCTGGGCAAGAACGTCGCCACGCTGTTTCGCGAGCGTGACGACTATGTCCTCAAATACAACCGCGACGCGACGGCCGCCGACTTCGTCAGCCTGACCATGCCGGTGCGTGAAGAAGCGTGGCGCTGGCCGCGCGACCTGCATCCGTTTTTCCGGCAGAACCTGCCGGAAGGTTATCTGCTGAACCTGATTCGCGAACAATTCGGGCCCTTGCTCGACGGCACCGATCTCTCGCTGCTGGCCGTGGTGGGCGCGATGGGGATCGGACGCGTCACCGTCACACCCGAGGGCATGCCGCCAGGCACCGACCTGCAAGCGCTGGACGTGCGGGATATTCTGCACGGCGACAACACGGCCGAGCATTTCGCCGCATTGGTGCGCGACTACGCGCGCGCCGCCATTTCCGGCGCGGTGCCGAAGTTCATCGCGCCGCAAGCCCAGGCCCCCGGCACCTCCACGCCAATGCCGGTGACACTGGGCAAACCGACGATTCGCACGAGCCGCCATATCGTCAAAGGCTCCGACGACAACACGCCGTTTCTCGGCTTCAACGAGTTCCATTCGATGCGCGTACTCGAACGGCTCGGTGTGGCGCCGGTCGCGCGTACGCAGATGTCGGACGATGGCCGGGCGCTGATCGTCGAACGTTTCGACGTGGATGCGCACGGATTGCCGGCGTATGGTGTCGAGGACCTGTGCGGCCTGTTGGGCTTACCGCCGCATGAGAAATACAACTCCACCAGCGAAAAGATGCTCAATGCCGCGAAGGCCTATCTGCTCGATCGCGACAGCATGCGGCAGCAACTCGAACGGCTCGGCTGGCATCTGCTGACCAACTATGTCGTGCGCAACGCCGACTGTCATACGAAGAACATCGCGCTGCTCTACACGTCGGTGGACGACGTCACGTTCACGCCCGTCTACGACATCGTCACGACTCAGGCTTATCCGCGTTTCGCCGCCAACCCGCCGGGGCTTCCGATCGACGGCCGCAAAAGCTGGGCGGCCGGCAAAACACTGGAGCGTTTTTTCAACACCCGCATGGGGATTCCGCCGCGGCAATATGCGCAGATGGTCGAAGCATTGTGCGATTCGGCCGTCGCAGTCGGTCACGAGTTGATCGAAGCGGCACGCAACGAGCCGCCATGGCGCAACGTCGCCAAGCAGATGCTGCACGCATGGGACGACGGGATGACCTCATTGCGATCACCGAAAAAAAGCCTTCAGTTCAAGGGACTCAAACCGGCGATCGAAGCCGCCGGCTTTTCCGCACCTGAGCCGGCGGAACGCGCGCGTGAAGTAATCGGGCGGTCACCGCTACTCGCCAAGCGTAGCTGAACACGCCGATCCCGTCCACCACCCCCGCTCACAAAAGCGAAAGCCCACGGCCTGCGCCGTGGGCTTTCGCATCAGCATTGACAACCCGCTCATTGCGCCGAAGCAATGCGCTTCAAACAGTCACCGCGCTCAACGCATCCTCGGTGAGCCACAGCGATTCAGCCAGATCCTGCTCATTCAGATTGAGCCCCTCGCCGCCGCGATCCACGACGATGAAGTCGCTCACCTCGCCCAGCGCGATCAGCGGATGATGCCAAACGCCCTTCGCATAATTGACGCCCTGCCAGCCGCTCGTCACGAATGCGCGAATCCGCTGCGCGTCGAGTTCACCCGCCGGCGCCACCACCACGAGATACGGCTTGTCGTTCAGCGGCACGAACGCCTGGCTGCCTAGCGGATGACGCTCCAGCATCGTCACCTCGAACGGCAACGTGCGCGGCTGTCCGCGAAACAGGTTCACCAGCGTGCGGCCGTTCTCGTCGGTGACGTCCACTTTCGCGAGATCGTGATAGCGGATCGTCGTGCCGAGATTGATCGGAATCTGCTTCGCGCCTTCGAGTTCGATGACGTCGCCGAATGCGGCGAACGCTTTCTTGGTCAACGGTTCGATCGCCAGCGTTTTCATCATGCGAGCGTGCCCCACAGACGCAGACGCGACACGCCGCCATCCGGAATGATGTTAAAGCGCACATGCGTGACAGGACCGAGCGCGGCGATTTCGCTTTCGAAGTCATGCTGTTTGTCCATCTCCAGCTTCTGTTCGCCGAGCAGCACCGGCCAGAACATCGCTTGCGTGACGAGCGAGCTGTCCGTGCCGCCCGTCACGTACGCGGCCTGAATCGAGCAGCGGTCGGGATAGTTACCCTTGAAGTGGGCCGTATCCACTTCGATTTTCCTGATCACGCCCGGCTGCGCCAGCGCGACGATCGCCCAGTCGTTGCCCGGTTCGCGGCGGCGGCGCGTTTCCCAGCCGTCGCCCATGTTCACGCCACGGCCCGGCATCAGAATCGTCGAGGCCGCGCCGAAATGCTGGTTGTTCGCCGCGACCAGATACGCGCCGTTTTCCATCGCGGCCAGATCGAACTGCTCGGTGCGGCTCGCGCCCGCCCAGTCGACTTGCGGCTGACCGTACACGCGCAGACGCGCGATGCCGCCGTCCGGATAGATGTTCACGCGCAAATGCGTGTACGCATTCGGGTCGCTGACTTCGTGATAGTGGTGGTTGTTGCCTTGCAAGGTGGTGGACGGAACGATTTCGGTCCATTGCGTCGACTGGTTCGGCACGCCGTCCGTCACGCGCGCGGCTTCCACGGAAGCCGCAGGCGGAAAGTTGCCCGTGAAGTGGCTGGTATCGAGGTCGAGCCCCTTGATCACGCCAGCGCGCGCGAGCTTCACGATGCACCAGTCGTAGCCGGTGGCGCGCTTGCGGCGCGTTTCCCAACCGTCCATCCACTTGCCGTTGTCGTCGTACTTGCCCGGAATGAAGACGGCCGGCTCGGGATTCAGCATGCGTTCCTTCGGTGCGAAGAATTCGTCGCTGGCCTCGAGCGCCTGCGCGCCCAGACGCGGGTCCGCCAGGTTCACATAGCGGCGCGTGAATTCCGGTGCGTTGGGGTCGAGAATCGGGAGTGCCATCTTTATCTTCCTTGGTGTTGGTTGATGCCGGGAAAACGTTTCGGTTCGAGGATCGCGACGCGCGCTTAACGATCTACGCGTCGATCAGATCGTCGAGCCGCAAACGTGCGATGCGGTAGATCTGATCGAGGCTCGCGCGCAGTTCGTCGGCGCGGCTGTTGTTCACGCGCGCCTCGAAGTTCGCGATGATGCCGTGGCGGTCATAGCCGCGCACCGCGAGAATGAACGGAAAACCGAACTTCTCGCGATACGCGCGATTGAGCGCGACCAGCTTGTCGAATTCCTCCTGGGTGCATTGAGCGAGACCCGCGCCGCTTTGTTCGCGCGTGGACTCGGCCGTCAGTTCGCCGCGCACCGCCGCTTTCCCCGCGAGTTCCGGGTGAGCGTTGATCAACGCGAGCTGCTTCTCCTCGCCGGCCGTTTCGACGATCTGCGACATCTTCCGATGCAATTCGTCGATGCTGCTGAACGGCCGCTGCCGCGCGGCGATTTCCGCGACCCACGGCGAGTGCTCGAAAATGCCCGACAGCGCCGCAACGAACGCGTCGGCCGGAATGCGGTTGAGTTGCGCCAGGGTGTAGTGCATCGCCTTCATGCCGCCGCTCCGCGGCCGCCCGGTTGATAAGGATGATGGTCGCGCCAGTGCCGCGCGATATCGACGCGCCGCGTCACCCAGACGCGATCGTGCTGTTCGAGATGATCGAGAAAACGTTGCAGCGCGCGAAAGCGCCCAGGGCGGCCGAGCAGGCGGCAGTGCATGCCGATCGACAGCATCTTCGGCGCTTCGTCGCCTTCTTCGTACAGCACGTCGAATGCGTCACGCAGATACGTGAAGAAATGGTCCGCGGTGTTGAAGCCTTGCGGGCTGGCGAAGCGCATGTCGTTGGTGTCGAGCGTATACGGCACGATCAGTTGCGGCACCTTCGCGCCGCCCGTTACGTCGACCTCCATCCAGAACGGCAGATCGTCGCCGTAGTAATCGGAGTCGTACAGGAAGCCGCCATATTCCGCCACCAGACGATGCGTGTTGGGACTGTCGCGCCCGGTGTACCAGCCGAGCGGCCGCTCGCCGGTCGCGCGCTCGATCGCTTGCATGCCGAGACGCATATGCTCGGCCTCCTTCTCCGGCGACATGTCCTGATAGTGAATCCAGCGATAACCGTGGCAGGCGATCTCGTGACCGAGTTCGACGAAGGCGCGCGCCACGTCGGGATTGCGTTCGATCGCCATGCCGACGCCGAACACCGTGAGCGGCAAGCCACGCTTTTCGAATTCGCGCAGGATGCGCCACACGCCGGCGCGCGAGCCGTATTCGTAGATCGACTCCATGCTCATGTGACGAGCCGGAAAAGACGCCGCGCCGACGATCTCCGACAGGAACTGCTCCGAGCCCGGATCGCCGTGCAGCACGCAGTTTTCACCGCCCTCTTCGTAGTTCAGGACGAATTGCACCGCGACGCGTGCTTGCCCCGGCCAGTTCGCCTGCACCGGGTGGCGGCCGTAGCCGATCAGATCGCGTGGGTAGTTCGGGTCGAGTGGCATGGTTTGACGAATGCGTGGTGACGGTACATGAAAGTCGCGCTGGATTATCGCGTGAGCTAGCGTGCGGCGAGCAGGCGGCTGACGCTGGCGCGGCGCGCAAATACCGCTGGAAAACAGCGGCAAAAGTATTTCGCGCACCCGCGACGAGTGGAACCAGTGTAGCGAAAACGCTCCGACGCGCCCATACAGCCCGGCAGATAGTGCGTGTCAGACTGAATGTATGTGCTCGCCCGGTTCGCCCGTGTTTACCCGCAGCAAACCGGCGGTCTCCGCACTGTCTTGCGCATCGACCAGAGAGACTCCGGCAGGACCACCCGCCGGTTGCGCGTTCACGTCGTCCCCGCTGGGGCTGAACGACGCCAGCGCGCCGTCGTAGCGCTTGGCCAGCGGCCGCGCATAGTCGCCGCGCTTGGCCGTCGACAGACGCAGCGCGATCAGCGCTTCGGTCCATTTGACCGCGGCCGTCACGCCCTCGATCACCGGCGCGCCCAACGCATCCTCGATTTCCGCGCACAGTTCGGCCATGCCCGCGCAACCGAGCACGATCGCGTCGGACCCGTCTTCGGCAAGCGCGCGCCGGCATTCGTCGAGGATGATGCGGCGCGCCGCCGAGCCGGGCTTGTCGAGATCGAGCACGGCCACGTCGGTCGCGCGCACGTTGCGGCAAAAACGCTTCATGCCGTAGCGTTCGGCGAGATGCCACGCCATGCCGCAGGTGCGCGCAAGGGTGGTCACGACGGAAAAACCCGGCGCCAGCACGCTTGCCGCGTGCATCGCCGCCTCGGCGATGCCGATCACCGGACCGCGCGCCAACTCGCGCGCCGCGTACAAGCCGGGGTCGCCGAAGCACGCGATCACGTAACCGTCGCAGCCCTCGCGCTCGCCGGCCATGACCTCGGCGAGCAAGCCGGGCGTGGCGAGCGCTTCGTCGTAATAGCCTTCGATCGACGGCGGCCCCATCGTCGGATTCACGGCGATCACTTCGGTGCCGGGCGCCGCGACGTCACGCGCGCAGCGGCCCATTGCATCCGTCATGCGTTGGGTCGTGTTCGGGTTGATCAGTTTGATGCGCATAGCGACTCCTGTTGCGTCTGCACGCACTCAGCGTGCGAGCAAGCGATAGAACAGCGCGCCCAACCCCGCGCCGATGAACCACGAAAAATTCGCCATGCCGTCGAGCGCCGGCACCATCACGCAGATCACGGCGATGAGCGCGGCGGGCAGCAACGCGGCCACCGCCCGGTAGTTGACGCCGTTGCGATACCAGTACGAGCCCGTGGGCGCCACGGTGTACAGATCGTCGAGCACGATCTTCTGACGCTTCACGAGATAGTAGTCGACGATCAAGACGCCGTATAACGGGCCGATGAAGCTGCCGAGCACGTCGAGCGTGTAATGAATCACGGCCGGGTTGTTGAAGAGATTCCACGGCGTGATGAAGATCGACGCCACCGCCGCGAGCATGCCGCCCGCGCGCCAGCTAATCAGACGCGGCGCGACATTCGAGAAGTCGAAAGCCGGCGAGACGAAATTGGCGACGATGTTGATGCCGATGGTTGCAATCGTGAACGTCAAGGCGCCGAGAATCACCGCGGTCGGATAGTCGATGCGGCCCACCGTTTCGACGGGGTCCGTGATCAGTTCGCCGAACACCGGCAGCGTGGCCGCGGTCGTGATCACCGTCACCAGCGAGAAGGCGAGAAAGTTGACCGGCAGTCCCCAGAAGTTGCCGCGCTGCACGCTGCGAAAGCTCTTGCCGTAGCGGGAAAAGTCGCCGAAATTGAGCATCGGTCCGGAGAAGTACGAGACCACCAGCGAGGTCGCCGTGATCATCACCGGCACCACTTGCAGGCCGTGATATTTGACGCCGCCGAGATTGATGCCGATGTTGCGCCAACCCGCGCGATACACCATGTAGCCCGCGAGAATGAACATCACCACGTAGACGGCGGGACCGGCGAAGTCGATGAACTTCTTGATGGTCTCCATGCCATGCCAGAACACCAGCGCCTGCAAGACCCACAGCAGCATGAAGCCGGCCCAGCCGAGCGTCGAAAGACCCATGAAGCCATGATGATGAACGTCGGCGTAAGGCAGCAATTGCGGCACGAACTTGAGCACCACGATCACCAGCGCGCTCGAAGCCAGATAGGTCTGAATGCCGTACCACGCTACCGCGATCAGGCCGCGAATCACCGCCGGAATATTCGCGCCGAGCACGCCGAAGGTCGCGCGGCACGCCACCGGATAAGGCACGCCGTTCGCCTGGCTCGGCCTGGCGATCAGGTTGCACAGCACGTTGACGATCGTGATGCCGATCAGCAATGCGATCAGCACCTGCCAGCTCGTCAGGCCGAGCGCGAACAGACTGCCCGCGAACACATAACCGCCGACGCTGTGCACGTCCGACATCCAGAACGCGAAGATGTTGTACGCGCCCCAGGTTTGATGACGCAACGGCGCGAGGTCTTCGTTATACAGCCGCTCGCTGTAGCCGGCCGGCATCGACGAATCGTCGGGCGCGCCGGCGTCTTCGTAAGCGGGGATTGGGGGAATTGCGGGACTTCCGGGCGCTGCGCTGAACTGAGCCATGACTCCTCCTTGAGATAGGGACCATCGATAGCGAATCGAAGGACATTGCATCGGCCATGCCAGTCGCACCCTGCTCGGGCGCTATCCAGGCAGCCGTGCCGCGGGGGTCTCCGTACTTGATGTACTTGTGCTTATCGCAGCGCTCGGACCGCGGATTCCCGGCGATGCTTCGTTGCTCGAAAGCCGCTACCCACGCGCGGCGCACGCGTGCGCAAGCCGGCAGCACGCGCATCGAGCCGCCTTGCAACACTGGTGTGGTTCAGTTCAATTCAGTGCGGCGCGCACCAGCAAAGCGCGCACGCCGGCCGCTCGCCTCAGTCTCGCTCCGACTTCACTTTGGCTTCGTTCCTGGACGCGCCGTCGAGCGCGCCGAACACTTCATGCAGATCCGCCGCGCCGCGCGCGGGGCGCTCCAGCATCTTCAACTCGACGCTTTGCAGATGGTGCGCCATCAGCGCCGCCGCCTCCTTGGCATCGCCGGCGTCGAGCGCGGCGAGAATCGCTGCGTGGTCCTCGAACGAGCATGGGCTGCGTCCGAGCGACTCGTACAGCGCGGAAATCAGCGTGGAGCGCGCCACCAGTCCGTTCAGGCAGTCGCACAGCACGGTATTGCCGGTGAGCCCGGCCAACTCGGTGTGAAATTCGCCCGACAGACGAATCCACGCCGGAAAATCACGCGTTTCGAACGCCTTGCGTTCGCGGCCGATCATGCCGCCGATGTTCTTCAAGCGCCGCACGCCGTGGCCGCTGCAAATCTTTTCCACCACGGCCAGTTCGATGATGCGGCGCATTTCGAACACCTCATGCACTTCCTGCAACGACGGACTCGCGACGAACGCACCGCGGTTCGGTTCGAGATCGACGAGACGATCGGCGGCCAGTTGCGCGAGCGCTTGCCGGATCGGACCGCGCTTCACGCCGAAGACTTCGCATAACTGGGCTTCGGTCAGCTTGGCGCCGGGCGCGAGCCGATGCTCGAGGATCGCGGCGCGAATGCGTTCGGCGATGACTTCGGGCTTCGAATGACTCGCGGCAGCGGAATCTGTGTCGGACATGATGTGCGTCTCGGTATGTTGGTCATCATAGGATGGACATAAAGATTGTCAAC
Organism: Paraburkholderia sp. DD10; assembly: GCF_049177125.1. Lineage (NCBI taxonomy): Bacteria > Pseudomonadati > Pseudomonadota > Betaproteobacteria > Burkholderiales > Burkholderiaceae > Paraburkholderia > Paraburkholderia sp. DD10. Next base: position 1,444,115 of record NZ_CP185393.1, read on the forward strand.
AATTTTTATCTTGAATAGGGACAATCCGGAAGGTCGGGACGAGCTGATAGGCCGGCGGCGCGCCACGCTTGGCCCGCGCTGCTTGAGTAGGCGTTTAATTGAGCGAGGGAATGGCCGTCTATTGACGGCCGGTTTTGTCAACAATGTCGCGGGCTTTCGCAAACACGCGCCGCCCGGCTCCGCCGACTGTCACGCGAGGTGCGGATAACCCGACAGCGTCAGCTTGAATCCGTGCGCGTTTGCGACGAGATGCGCGTCCGCGCCGACCGGCAGCGTCAGCATGTTGGGAACATGCCCGAATTGCAGGCCGGTCACGACCGGCACCCCGGTCACCGACCTCACCTGCTCGATCATGGCGTGCAGATCGTAGCCGTTGTCGTACTCGTAGGATTTGCCGCCGGAGAAGTCGCCCAGCACGAGCGCCTGCTGCCGCGCGAGGATGCCGGACAAATGCAGCTGATAAATCATCCGCTCGACGCGGAACGGCTGCTCGTTGATGTCCTCGAGAAACAGGATGCCGCCCTGCACGGGCGGCATATAGGGCGTGCCGATCAGCGAGGCGAGCACGGCGAGATTGCCGCCCCACAGCGTGCCCGACACGTCGACCGCCTGCGCTTGCGGCGCGTTGCTCGTCACCGTCATGGTCGGCCTGGTCAACGCCGACCAGAAGTGCCGCATGGTGAATTCGCTGGGATCTTCGGCGCCGAAATCGCTCATCAGCATCGGCCCGGCGAAAGTCTTCACGCCGGCGCGCGCCAGCAACGCGAGCTGGATCGCGGTGAAGTCGCTATGCCCGACCAGCGCGACCGGTCGGCCGCTCAGCCGCCGTTGCAAGCCGTCGTAGTCGAGGCCGTGCAGGATGCGCACCGCGCCGTAGCCGCCACGCACGGCAAGCACGATGTCGGGCAGTTTGCGCGCGGGATCGGCGAGGCGGTTCAGCTCGGCCGCGCGTTCGCCGTCGGTGCCGGCAAAGCGCTGGTAGCAGCGCTGTGTCGCCTCCACGCCTAGAACGCGATGCCCCTGCGCATGGAAGCGCTGCAACGCGCGATGCACCACTTCAGGATCGTTCGGATAACCGGACGGGGCGATCAATTCGATGGTGCGATGAACGGTCATTGGCAAGACCTGTTGGACGTTGATGTTTAGAGCGGTTTAGAGCGGCTCGGCCGGATCGGAGCCGCCGCTGGCTTCGGCGCCGCCTTCGCGACGTGCCGCGGCGCGGGCTGCCCGGCTCGCGCGGCGCCGCTCGGCAAAGAATGATTTGAGCGCCGCGCCGCATTCGTCCTCGAGCACGCCGCCGATCACCGTGGTGTGATGGTTCAGTTGCGGATTCGCGAATGCATCGACGACGCTGCCGCACGCTCCCGTTTTCGGATCGCGCGCCCCGAATACGACGCGCGCGATGCGCGCGTGCATGATCGCGCCGGCGCACATCAGACACGGTTCGAGCGTGACGTAAAGTTCGCAGCCCGGCAGGCGGTAGTTTTCGACGGTTTGCGCGGCTGCGCGCAGCGCGGCCATTTCGGCATGCGCCGACGGGTCGTGCCCGCTGATCGGATGGTTGAAGCCTTTGCCGATGACTTCGTCGCCTCGCACGAGCACCGCGCCGACCGGCACCTCACCGGCTGCGCGCGCTTCTTCGGCGGCGGCTTGGGCGAGCGCCATGAAGCGGCGGTCGCGCTCTGAGACTGGTGCGGGTGTCACGTCGAGCGCGGCGACCGGGTTCGACGTGACGGCTGCGGCGGCCGGCTCGGGATTGGGGTTGGCGGGATTCGCGGGTTCGCCCGGTCCGACGAACGCGGACTCAGCCTGGGGAGCCGACGAATTCGGCGCGCCGTCGGATTCGGCGGAAGCGGAACCCGGCGCGGCCGAGCGGACAAACGGCTCGTTCACTGCGAACCCGCGTCAGCGGTATCGGGCTCGCCGGCGCGCTGCGACAGTCGTTCGGCAATGCGGCGGCAATATTCGCGCGGCAGAACCAGCGGGCCGCCGCGCAGCGATTCGAGCGCCATGTCGAGCGCCAGCATGCGCGCCTGGAGACGGCAACGGGTGACCCGGTCGCTCACGGCGTTCAGTTCCGCTTGCAGATCGCGCAACGCGCGCAGCTGTTCGACAGCCGGTGGCACGAAGCCCGCGTTCTTCAAGATCCGGTTGGCGACGCGCACTTCCTCTGGCACCAATGCATCGTCTTCGAGAGGCAGCGGCGCGCCCGCGCCCGGCAAATCGTCGAACTCGCCGCGCGCGGCTGCGGCGGCAATACGCTGTTCGACTAACGCATCAAGCAATTTCATCGGCAATCCACTACGTTGCGGCCCACGCATTCTATCAGGGAGCGCACCGGCGGTTTCGCCTGTTCGACCGGAGAAATCCGCTGGACTTTCGGACTTCGCGTAGATGAGTGGCGGCACGCGTGAACTAGGCTGCGGGGTTCGCCGCCGCGCCGCTTTTCTTGCGTCAACCGGCGCGGTTCTCACTACCGCTTACCCCTGATAAGAGTCATGTACGCCATGCAATCTGGAACGTTCGAGCTACCCGCCAGCAATACCCTTAGCGCTTCCGCTGAAAGCCCGCGCCCCGCCGCATTCACTGGCCGCCTCGGCAAGCCGGCTTTCCGGTCATGCCTGCGCGTGATGCTCGCAGCGGCGACGATGTCGGTCGCGCTGTCCGGCTGTGGCGTGTTCTGCGGCGGCGCGGGCGGAAGCGGCGGCGGCTTTGCCGGCGGTTGTGCAACCGGCGTGCGGTTCTAGGCGGGTGCGGTTCTAGGCGGGTGCGGTTCTAGGCGGGTCCGGTTCTAGGCGGGTCCGGTTCTAGGCGGGTCCGGTTCTAGCCGGGTCCGATTCTAGCCGGATGCGGTTCTAGCCGGATGCGGTTCTAGCCGGGTCCGATTCTAGGCGGATGCGCCGCCGGCCAACCTCGTCAGACGGACAGGCCGGCGCGCCGCGAAGTGGGAGTGAAGTGGGCGCGAAGTCGCCGCGCGCCGTTACTCCGCGCCTTTCAACGACCAGCGCGCCAGCGCGATATGCCGCGTGCGTCCAAGCAAACTGTGTATCAACGCGAACTCGCGCACGTTCCAGCAGACCGGCTCGATCGGGCGCGCCGCGCCCCAGGGCATGCCGTAAGCCAGCGTGACATGCGGCGTATAAGGCGCGGCCGGTGAATGCGCGCGGCCGCCGAAACCGACGTTTTGCAATGCCTCCGCGAGCGAGTCGTGAAGCGCATGAAGCCCGACGACGCCCTCGCTTCCTACCAGCACCAACGGTCCCGGCCGCGGCTTCGACGCAAAGCTCGTTACCGCGTCGAATTCGACCGTGAACGGCTCCATGCTGATCGACGCGGCTGCCCGCATCGCCGCGTCGACGAGTGCTGGCGGCAAACCACCCGCGAAATTCCCCAAGTGCTGCAAGGTGACGTGCAAGCGGCCAGCCCCGAGCGGTTTGCTTCTCGCGCGCGTCTGTCCGCAGAGCTGCCGCGCGAGTTCGGAAATGCCGCCCGCCGTGCGCGTGTCGGGAAAGACGGCGAAGAAAAGCCCGTCCGTCGGCGGAGGCGGTGCCTCGAGCCCGGGCAGCCAGAGTTGTTCAGGCATGGTGCTCCTGACTGGATGAAGCGGGCATGAGGATGGATCTCCATTGAGTGCGCGAGCATGGCCGCGCGTGGTTGATTCGGCTGAGCCGATTGCGCGAGGTTCGACCAACACTGTACATACAGACAGTAGTAGCGGCAATGGGACAGTGGAAAGCTGTCGTGTCGGCGGTTCGCGAGGATGAACATGAACCGCGGTCGGTCGACAAAGCAGGCCTGGGCATGCGGCGGCATGCGGCCTCGAATCGCCCCGAGCCGACAATGACGATCTATCCCGCCCCGACGCGCGCGCAGTGCGCGTCGACGGTCCGCCCCGACGCGGACCAAGCGAGGCACCGTTCCCGTTAAGCCACTCATACCGCGAAGGCGGCGAGCACGACTACGCCGCGCATTCCGTCGCCAAAACCTATCGATCCCCGCACTCCGATTATTTTTCCAGACTGGCGCTCGGTTTATTGGCTTTGTTAGATGCATGTCGTCACTCCAAAAAATGACAGCCAACTAACAAGAAGCAAGCGCCCTATGCCGCCCACTTTCGCGCAAACCGTCGAAGCACGCTTCGCCGAACTCACGCCGACCGCAAAGCGCATCGCCAGCTATCTGCTCGCGAATCTCGACCGGCTCGGCCTCGAGACCGCCGATCAGATCGCGCAGCAAGCCGGCACGAGCGGCATTTCAGTGGGCCGCTTCCTGCGCAGCGTCGGCTACCGCAATCTCGACGATTTGAAACGCGAACTGCGCGGCACGCACCGGGACCGTCCGTGGATGATCACCGACCGGCTCGACGCGTTTCGCCGCGCATCGGGTGAACACGGCGAAGCCGCGCACGCGCGGCAGGCGCCGCAAACCGGCAGCGCCTTCACGGCCAGCCCCACGGCCAGCCCGACCGCCAGCCCGACTGCCAGCCCCACACCCCGCCCCGCCCTCGCCCACTCGCTCGACCTCGAGATCGGCGCGATCCAGCACGTCTACCAGCTCGCGCAATCGCCGACCTTCGCGCGCGTCGCCGAGCGCATTTCCAGCGCGGATGCCGTCTACATTCTCGGCATTCAATCGACCCGCGGCATCAGCAACGCGTTTTACAGCTACCTCGAATATATTCGCCCGCGGGTCTTCTATTCCGACGGCATGTCCGGCTCGTACGTCGATTCGCTGAACTCGGAATTCGCGTCGCCGTATCTGATCGTCACCGACACGCGCGCCTACTCGATGATCGCGCGCCGCTATTGCGAGGCCGCCACGCGCCGCGGCCTGCCCTTCGCGCTCGTCACCGACATCTATTGTCCGTGGGCCAGGGATTTCGCCGCCGATCTGCTGCAGGTGAAAACCGACGTGGGCCAGTTCTGGGACTCGCTCGCGCCGCTCACGTGCCTGTTCAATCTGCTCATCACCGCCATCGTCGAGCGGCTCGGGCCGACGCTGGACGAACGCGTCGCGCGCAATCGCGAACTGCAAGGCGAACTCAACCAGTTCGATCTTTGAACCTTCATTCACCGCTCATGACCGACCACCGACTCATCGAGATCACGCCCGCGACGCATGGGGTCGACATCGACCTCGTGTACGCGACGCACCGCAATCTCACCGGCAAGCCGATCTACCGAGCCGCGCACTGCCTGCTGCTGGAACCGGCCGAAGCCGCGCTGCGCCGCGCGGTGCAACTCGCGCGCCACGTCGGGACGACGCTGCGCATTTTCGACGCCTACCGTCCGCCGCAAGCGCAACAGGTGCTGTGGGACTTCCTGCCGGACCCGACCTATATCGCCGACCTCGGCCGCGGCTCGAACCATAGCCGCGGCACGGCGCTCGATCTGACGCTGGTCGATGCGAACGGCGAGGCGCTCGACATGGGCACCGGCTTCGACGCGATGACCGTCGAATCCGAGCACTTCCACGCCGGCTTGCCGGAGCCCATCCAGCGCAATCGCATGCTGTTGCTCGGCGTGATGCATGCCGCGGGCTTCATGCACATCAAGAGCGAATGGTGGCACTACGAGTTGCCGGGCTCGCTGGCCTTGCCGCTGATCGACAACAGCGAAAGCGGCCCATTGCGCCTGATGTAGTCACATCGTATTTGCAGGTCCGCATCTTTCTTGCCGTTTAACCATTCCTCACGGAGCGAGTATGAAACTGGTTTTGCGCAATGCGCTGGCGGTGGCCGCCGTCGCGTCGGCTTTGGCGCTGTCGGTGGCGGGCGGTGCCGCCCAGGCGGCGACGCCGAAGGACATGTTCGTCATGGCGACGCTGCTCGACGAATTCACCACGCTCGATCCGGGCGAAATCTACGAACTCGTGCCGGAAGAATACGTGGCGAATACCTATGACCGGCTGGTGCGAGTCGATTTGCGCGACCCGTCGAAGTTCAACGGCGACGTCGCGCAATCGTGGACGGTCAGCCCCGACGGCCTCACCGTCACCTTCAAGATTCGCCCGGGCCTCAAGTTCCACTCGGGCAATCCGCTCACCGCCGACGACGTCGCGTGGTCGATCCAGCGCGCGGTGCTGCTCGACAAGGGACCGGCGGCGGTGCTGCAAGGCATCGGCCTCGCGAAGGACAACGTGCTGCAACGCGTGAAAAAGGTGGACGACAGCACCGTCAGCGTGACGACCGATCAGAAATACGCGCCAACTTTCGTGCTCAACGTGCTGGGCTCCTGGCCCGCCTCGGTGCTCGACCAGAAGCTCCTGATGTCGCATCAGAAAGGCAACGACTTCGGCAACGACTGGCTGCGCACCAACGAGGCGGGTTCCGGCGCGTACAAGCTGGTCAAATGGACCGCGAACGACAGCATCGTGCTGCAACGCTTCGACGGCTACCGGGTGCCGCTCGCGATGAAACGCATCGTGTTGCGCCATGTGTCCGAAGCGGCGAGCCAGCGTCTGCTGCTCGAAAACGGCGACGTCGACGTGGCGCGCGACCTGAGCCCCGACGACCTCGCGACGCTCGCCAAAAGCGGCAAGGCGCGCGTGACGGCGGTGCCGCAAGCGACGCTGATGTACCTCGGCCTGAACGTGAAGAACCCGAGCCTCGCGAAGCCCGAGGTACAGGAAGCCATGAAATGGCTGATCGACTACAACGGCATCCAGAATCACGTGGTCAGATCCACTTACAAGGTGCACGAAACCTTCTTGCCGGAAGGCTTCCTCGGCGCGCTGACTGCGAACCCGTACCAGCAGAACGTCGCGAAGGCGCGGGCCCTGCTCGCGAAAGCCGGGCTCGCCAACGGCTTCACCGTGAAGATGGACGTGCGTAACGACTATCCCTACAACGAGATCGCGCAGGCCGTGCAGGCGAATCTCGCGCAGGGCAACATCAAGGTCGAGATCATTCCGGGCGACAACAAGCAGACCCTCGCGAAATATCGCGCCCGTCAGCACGATATCTACATCGGCGAATGGTCCGCGGACTATATCGACCCGCACAGCAACGCCCAGGGCTTCACGTGGAATCCCGACAATGGCGACGGCTCCAGCTACAAGATGCTCGCGTGGCGCAACGCCTGGGACATTCCGCAACTGACGAAAGAGACCAACGCCGCACTGGCCGAACCGTCGAGCGCGAAACGCCCGCAACTGTACCAGGCGATGCAGAAGGAAGTGCTGGCGCAATCGCCCTTTGTCATCATGTTCGAGAAGGTCGCGCAGGTGGCGTACCGTCCGGGCGTGAGCGGTCTCGAAGTCGGCCCGATCAACGACCTCGTGTCGTATCGCGATCTGAAGAAGCAGTAAGCGTGACAGCCTGAAGCGCGGCTTCGCGGCATTCGCCGCCGCGCTTCGGGCAAGGAAAAATCATGTCCACTCCGATTACACCCGTTGGCGCATTCGACCGCGTGCGCGCGCTCGCCGCCGATCGCGGCAGCGTGCGCTGGACCTTGCGCCTGCTGCGCTGGGCGCTCACGCTGCTGATCACGTTTGCCGGCCTGCTCGCGGTGACCTTCGTGATCGGCCGCAAGGTGCCGATCGATCCGGTGCTGGCGGTGCTGGGCGACCGCGCCTCCGCGCAAGCGTATGCCGCGATGCGCGTCGAGCTCGGCCTCGACAAGCCGCTCGCCGTGCAATTCATGATCTACGTGCGCGACGTGCTGCACGGCAATCTCGGCATGTCGCTGCTGACGGCGAATCCGGTGATCGACGACATCAAGCGCGTCTTTCCCGCCACCCTCGAACTCGCCACGCTCTCGACGCTGCTCGGCGTGCTGGTCGGCGTGCCGCTCGGCGTGATCGCCGCGGTTCGCCATAACCGCTGGATCGATCACGTCGCGCGTTTCGTCGGCCTGATCGGCAGTTCGGTGCCGGTGTTCTGGCTCGGTCTGATGGGCCTGTTGCTGTTTTACGCGAAGCTGCATTGGGTGTCCGGGCCCGGCCGCATCGACCCGGTTTTCGACGGCATGGTCGACACGCACACCGGCAGCCTGCTGCTCGACGCGCTGATCGCCGGCGAATGGGACGTGTTCTTCAACGCCGTGTCGCATATCGCGCTGCCCGCCGCGATTCTCGGTTATTACTCGGTCGCCTACCTGAGCCGCATGACGCGCTCGTTCATGCTCGATCAGCTAAGCCAGGAATACATCACGACGGCGCGCGCGAAAGGTTTGCCGGAGCGCCGCGTGATCTGGCGTCATGCGTTCGGCAATATCGCCGTGCCGCTCCTCACCGTGATCGCGCTCGCCTACAGCTATCTGCTCGAAGGCTCGGTGCTCACCGAAATCGTATTCGCGTGGCCGGGCATCGGTTCCTATCTGACGGGCGCCTTGCTCAACGCCGACATGAACGCCGTGCTCGGCAGCACGCTCGTGATCGGCATCACCTTCATCGCCCTCAACCTGCTGACCGACGCGCTCTATCGCGTGTTCGATCCGCGTGCCCGCTGAGATTCAGGAGAGTCACGCCGTGCTTCCTTCCACCGACGATTCAACGCAGGACTGGCCGATGAACGCCCCGCCCCGACGCTGGAAAGCCTGGCTGCTGAGCGACACGCCAGGCTCGCGCAAACAGGCCGCGCTCGGGCTCGCGTACCGGCGCTGGCGGCGTTTCGCCAGCAATCCGCTGTCGGTGTTCGGCCTCGCGATCCTGACGCTGCTGATCGTCGTCGCGGCGCTGGGACCGCTGCTCGCGCCGCACGATCCGCTGCAACAGGTGCTGGCCGACCGTCTGCTGCCGCCGGGTTCCGCATCGCATTGGCTCGGCACCGATCAACTCGGCCGCGATATTCTTTCGCGCCTGATCGACGGCTCGCGTCTCACGCTGTCGATCGCCATTCTCGTGGTCGTGATCGTCGTGCCGGTCGGCCTGGCGGTGGGCACCACGGCGGGCTTCTTCGGCGGCTGGATCGATAACGTGCTGATGCGCGTCACCGACATCGCCCTCGCCTTTCCGAAGATCGTGCTGGCGCTCGCCTTCGCCGCCGCGCTCGGCCCCGGCGTCATCAATGCGGTGATCGCGATTTCGATTACCGCGTGGCCCGCCTATGCGCGGCTCGCGCGCGCCGAAACGCTGCGCATCGTGCAGGCGGATTTCATGCACGTCGCGCGTTTGCAGGGCGCCTCGCGCCCGCGCCTGCTGCTGCGCTACGTGGTGCCGCTGTGCTCGTCGTCGGTGATCGTGCGCGCGACGCTCGACATGGCCGGCATCATCCTGACGGTCGCCGGCCTCGGCTTTCTCGGCCTGGGCGCGCAGCCGCCCAGCCCGGAATGGGGCTTCATGGTGGCGTCGGGGCGCAACGTGCTGCTCGACGCCTGGTGGGTCGCGACGATTCCCGGCTTCGCCATTCTGCTCGTGAGCCTGTCGTTCAATCTGCTCGGCGACGGCTTGCGCGACGTGTTCGACCCGCGCCACGGAGGATGAAAATGAACGCCGATTCCAAGCGGGCTCTGTGCGAAATCGACGATCTGCGCGTGGGTTTTCGCGGCCACGACGGCAGCCTGACCGAAGCCGTGCGCGGCCTTTCGCTCACCGTCAATAAAGGCGAACGGCTCGGTATCGTCGGCGAATCGGGTTCGGGCAAATCGCTGACCGGGCGCGCGTTGCTCGGCTTGCTGCCGGCCGCCGCGCATTGCACGGCGAAAACGCTGCGCTTCGACGGCCGGGATCTGCTCGCCATGCCGCCGCGCAAACGTCGCCGCCTGTGCGGCCAGCAGATGGGCATGATCCTGCAGGACCCGAAATATTCGCTCAATCCGGTCATGACCGTGGCGCAGCAGATGCGCGAGGCGTTCGCGCTGCACGATCCCAAACTGGGCCGCAAGGCGATGCGCGAGAAGATCGTCGCCGCGCTCGCCGCCGTGCATATCCGCAACCCCGAACGGGTCGCGGATGCGTACCCGCACGAACTGTCCGGCGGCATGGGCCAACGCGTGATGATCGCGATGATGGTTTCCTCGGGACCGCGATTGCTCGTCGCCGACGAACCCACGAGTGCGCTCGACGTGCTGGTCTCCGTGCAGGTGCTCGGCATTCTCGATGAAATGATCGCGAAGCACGACACCGGCCTGATCCTGATCAGCCACGACTTGCCGCTGGTGATGTCGTTCTGCGACCGCGTCGTGGTGATGTATGCGGGACGCGTGGTCGAAACCTGCGCGGCGCGCGATCTGGCGCAGGCGCAACATCCGTATACGCGCGGCCTGCTGGCCGCCAACCCGCCCCTTATCGACCCGCCGGACGAATTGCCCGTGCTCGTGCGCGATCCGGCATGGCTCACGCAATCCACCGGAGCGCCGGCATGATCGACGTTCAGCAGGCGCAAATCCGCTTCAAGACGAAAACCGGTTATTTCGACGCCGTGAAGGACGCCAGCTTTCAGGTCGGCGAGGGCGAGGTATTCGGCCTTGTCGGTGAATCCGGCTCCGGCAAGTCGACCGTCTTGCGGGCGCTGTCGGGACTCACGCCGCTGGCCGGCGGCGGCATGCGGGTCGGCCGGCATGTCTTGGGCGAGAAGATCGACCGCTCGTTCCGGCGCGACGTGCAAATGGTGTTTCAGGACCCGTACGCGTCGCTGCACCCGCGCTTCACCGTTGATCAGACGCTGCGCGAGCCGCTGGCGATCAACGGCATCGACCGTCAGGAAGAACGGATCGTGCAAGCCTTGCTCGAAGTCGGACTCGGGCCCGCGTTCCGCTTTCGTTATCCGCATCAGCTTTCGGGCGGCCAGCGTCAGCGCGTGGCAACCGCGCGTGCGCTGATCGTCGAACCGCGCGTGCTGCTGCTCGACGAACCGACCTCCGCGCTCGACGTTTCCGTGCAGGCGGAAATCCTCAATCTGCTGCGGCGCTTGCATCGTGAACGCAGGCCGACCATGGTGCTGGTCAGCCACAACCTCGCGGTGGTCGGCTTTCTCTGTCAACGCGTCGCGGTGATGCGCAACGGCGAGATCGTCGAGGAGCGCGCGATCGAGCAGATTCGCGCGCAGCAGGTCGAGCACGACTACACGCGCAGCTTGTTGCTCGCCACTGATGGATATCGTCGCCAGGCGGTTGAAGTCATCGGCGTGGATGCGGCGTTGTAGGTTCGCGGTTTGGGGGGCATGAGCAGACCGTTCATCCGGCCTAGTGTCGCGACCTCACCCCGTCGTTGCAACCGCGACGCCCCAGCCAACCAGCAGCAAGCCCTCCGCAACAGGAAGCCATCGCGCTTGCGGCAGCATTTTTTCGAGCATCACGTAGATCGACAAAGCGGCAACCCAGAGCACGTTCATGACGCCGAACACGAAGAGCAACGCCATCAGTGCGCCGCAACAGCCGACGCAATACGCCCCATGACGGAACCCCATGATCCAGGCGCCGACGCTGCCGTCGCGCCATTCGTTCAGAAGAAAACCGAGCGGCGAAGCACACTTGCTAAGGCACGCGTGCTTTAAGGGTGTGAGTTGGAATACACCGGCAACGATCAGCAACGCGCCCGCAAGCAGCGGGGTTGCGCTCACCATCATCGGCGTAACGAGACGGGCCTCCAGCAGGCCCCACTGCGCGAGCGTCGCCAACAGGCTGAAGCCGGACCACACGGCCAGGTAGCCGAGAACAAATACGCTCGTGTGCGCATACGGCAGTCGTTGCGCACGCCGCTGACGGCTCAGGAACGCGAAACTCAAAACCATCGGCACGATCGACGGAAGCATCATGGCCGCCATCATGATGGCCCACATCGCCAGCACCAGCAGCAGATCGATGACGCCCCAGTCCGTCATGCGCGGCATGATGAGCATGACGGCGCCCGCGTCCATGTGCTCCATGCCCCAGCTCATGTTGAGCAGGTAAATCCACGCGAGCGTCGCGGCGGCCGCGAGTCCCGACAGCACGATCACGCGGTCGCGCACCGGGAGCCGTCGCGTCGCGAAGCCACTGTCGAAACCTCGCTCAGCCATGGTAGGCGAACGGAGAATAGAAGCCGTTCCGGTCGGAGATCTCTCTGGAAAAACCGTGGTCGGTGAAGCGAAAGCGCGTCGATTTCCCGATCACCGCCGCAAATCCGGGGACTGGGGTCAGCGGGTGATTGCTGATGGTGACGTCGCCTCCGTCCTGCCCGGACAGCGCTTCGATTTCCATGTCCGCGATATCGGGTATGCGAAGGCTGCGACGTTTTCCGTCCAGTTGGTAGTCGATCGCGACCGGTTTGACGCCCATGACTTCGCCGATCATCGGGCCCAGCGCGGAAAGCGGCCCGCCCGCTTGACCGGAGAAGATCTGACCCAACGCCTCTTGCTGCTTCGGCGTCCCGCGTTCGTCGAGATAAAGCGCCACTCGCCACTTGTTTTGCAGCATGTGACCCGGCGCATACGCAAAGAGCGCGATGTTGAGTCCGTCCAGTGTCACGCCGGCGAACTCGCCTTGATCGACGTGCCAACCGATCAGCGCCGCGCAGTCTCCATCCGACGGCGGGCCGAGACAAACGCAACTGCACGGGGCGTAGCAGTTGCAGCTCTCGAAATACGTACCGGCAACCTTCCAGCTCTCGGCCATGGCGTCAACCTCCGTCGTTGGATACGGGTACAGGGCGTTCGCGTTTACGGAATTCGGGCATGGCGCGTTTGCGCCCGTCAGTGGCGATTGCGGACGCCGAACCCGGCGAGCGAATCCATTCAAGTCTAGGTCAAAATGGCCGGGGGGCGTTCGCTTTCGCGATGGGTAGCTCGTTCTTTCGCGATGGGTGACGAAGCAACAACCGGGCGCAGTCATGCGTTCGGATCGCTCGGACCGCTCACGCTGCTGTTCGGCGTCCGGGCCGACGCCCGCCGCCTCACGACAGAGCCGGCACACGCCGTCTCGCTTCACGAAAAGCGGTCCAACTCGGTTTCGTCACACAACAGCCGCGGATGCCGCGGGTCCGCGATGTCGATCTGGTGCCACGCGATCCGATGACTGCGCGAGCGGCGCCTGTGCCGCATCGCTTCACGCAGCAGCCGCGGCAGCAGCCCCACGGCGAGGCGCTCGAGCAGCGCATCCGAACCCATGTGAAATTCGCTGATCACCCATGCGTCCGCGTCACGTATGACGTGAATCGCTTCGACATGTCCGAGCCGCCTGCCGTCTCGCGACAGCACGCGCCGGCCGAGCAGAAGATCGACGTTGACCTGCGTCATTGCAGCCACCTGGGAAGGCGCTCGATGACGTGCTCGCGCAGCCAGCGCTGCCAATCGTCGATGGGCGTGTCGTTCATGTCGATGTCGACCTCGATGTCGACATCCATGAGGCGGATACGGCTCCACGCAATCCGGTACGGCTCGGCACGGCGTGCGCCGCCGATCCTCGCGGCGAGCCGCGCGACCCAGCGCGCGGTGCGCTCTCCGACGCGCCGCGCGATCGCCATCGAGCCGATCTCGATCGCAATCACTTCCGGCGGCCGGCCGGGGCGCAGTTCCGCGACGATGCCGTCGACCCGGCCCATCCTGACGGAGTGGCGGTCCACCACCTGCTTGTCGAGCACGTCCCGCACGATGTCCATCATGCGCCTCCCAATACCTGTAACGGCAGCGCGACGATCGCCAGCACGAAGGCCAGCACGATGATCGCGACGACCACCGTATTGGAAATCACGCCGTTGCCGTGGCGTCCCACGTAGCGCTCGTCGTTCATCAGCACCAGAAACGGCACGACGGTGAGCGGCAGGCTTACCGCTGTGAGCGCCATCGAGAACACGGTCAGTTTGAGCGGGTCGACACCCGCGGCGATCGGGATCGCACTGATCGCGAGCGCGCACGTGTAGACGAGGCAGAACCCTGGATCGTCGCGGGGCTTGCGGTTTTCGCCCCAGTTCCAGCCGAAGCCCTGGGCAACTAAATACGCCTGCTCCAGCGCGATCTGCAAGATGGCGCCGAAGCACGCGAACGCGAGCGACGCGACGAACAGCACGAAGCCCCAGAAGCCGAAGACCGCGACCAGCAGCAGCGGCAGTTGGTGGTAGTCGTCGACGTGCGTGATGCCGTGGGCGGGAAACACATACGCCGCGGCAACCAGCACGGCCACCGAAATACAGCCGCCGAATGCCATGCCCAACGTGGCGATTGCGCGGTTCGCGCCGAGATAGCCTGCGTCCCAGTGATCTTCGACCGCGCCGGACGAATAGAACAGGAACAGCGACGGCGTGATCGACGCGCCGAGGATGCTGACGACGATGAACCAGTAGTTCGCCGGATCATGATGCGGCACGCTGGGCAGCACGCCTGCCGCCACCTGATGCCAGTCCGGTTTGAGCGTGACCGCCGCGGCGACGAAGCTCAACGTGACGAGGCCGAGCAGCGACACGCCTTTTTCGATCAGCCCGAAGGTGCCTCGCCACAGCGTGAACCACGCCAGCAGCGCGACGGGCAGCGCCCACCACGGGTGCTTCAGCCCGGTGGCCATCTCGAGCGCAACACTGACGCCGCCGATTTCCGCCGATAGCACCAGCGTGTTCACGATCAGCACCGCGACGAACGGCAACAGGAAGAACTTGATGCCGAAGCGGTCGCGAATGCCCGCGGCGATCGTATGCTGGCTCACCGCAGCAAAGCGGCCCGCCATCTCGGTCAGAAAGATGATGCACAGCGTGCCGACGACAATCGGCCAGACCAGTTGCAAGCGGAACGCGGCCCCGCCCTGCGCCGCGGTCGACAGCGATCCCATCTCCAGAAAGCCGCCCACGCTGGTGACGACGCCGAGGCAGATTTCGAATATTTTTTTCATCCCGTCCGGCTCCGTCTGAAGACACCCGTGCCTTAGCATCGTTCGTTCCTGCTCGTCGCGAGCGTCGATGCAAGGTGGTATCTTCCCGCGCATTTCACGTCAATGCAGCAAGTCCTGGATCCGGTAGTACGCACCGACGAGCGGCAGCATCCAGCGGCGTGCGGCATGGGCCGGCACCGGCGGCCAGGGCAGCGCGCGCCACGGGTTCGCAGCGGGCGAACCGGACATCACGTCCGCCATCACCCGCCCCATATGCGTGGACATCTGCACGCCGTGCCCGCTGTAGCCCATCGAGTAGTAGAGCCCGTCGTGCTGTCCGGCGCGCGGCAGCCGGTCGACGGTCATGTCGACGAGACCGCCCCAGCAATAGTCGACCCGCGTTGCGGCCAGTTCCGGAAAGTACTTCGCCAGGTTGGCCTGCAGCACGCGGCCGCTCTTCGCATCCGAGCGCGGGTCCGACATCGCGAATCGGGCCCGCCCGCCCCACAGCAGCCGGTTATCCGGCGTCACACGAAAGTAGTTGCCGATGTTCAGCGAGGTCACATAGTTGCGCCGCCGAGGAAAGAGCGCGTCCAGTTGCCCCGTGGAAAGCGGCTCTGTCACCACGATGAAACTGCCGACGGGCGCCATCCGTTGCTGGAACCATTGCAGCGGCCCTTGCCGCGACGGTCCTGTCGCCACCAGCACCTTGTCGGCCAGAATCACGCCGCGCGCGGACGTGACCTCGAAGCGGCCGCCGTCGATGCGCTTCATTTGCGTCACGGCGGCATGCTGGAAGATGCGGGCCCCATGACGCGCCGCGGCCTGGGCGAGCCCCACGCCGAACTTGCCCATGTGCATCTGCGCGCCATTGCGTTGCAGCAGTCCGCCATGGAAACTTTCTGAACCGATTTCGCTGCGCACGCGTGCCGGCTCAATTAGTTCGATATCTTGGTCGACTTCACGATGCAACACTTCATAGCTCCGCGCGAGCTTCTCGAAGTGCTTCGGCTTCGCCGCGAGTTTGAGCTTGCCGCAACGCACGAAATCGCAATCGATCCGATGCTGCGTCACGATCGATTCCACCGTTCCCACCGCGCTTTCGTACGCGCGATAAAACGCGCGAGCCTGTTCGAGCCCGACGCTCCCCGCGAGCGAAGCAAAGTCCTGCGCCACGCCGGTGTTGCACTGCCCGCCGTTTCGCCCCGATGCCTGGCCCGCGATCCCCCCCGCCTCGAGCACGGTGACCGACACGCCGCGCGTGGCAAGTTCGAGCGCGGCCGACAGGCCCGTCAAGCCGCCTCCGATCACGACCACATCACTGCGCCCTTCCACGGGACCGTCGGCGCCGTCCTTGAATTCGGGAGCCGTATCCAGCCAGTACGAATCTAGCTTCATTGAATTTTCGATTGAATGCCACGACGCGGACCGCCTCGCCAGCGAGGCCTTCGCAGCGAGCCGGTCACCGGAACGAACAGCAACCTGAACGGCCTACTTCAAGCCGACCACCACGCATATTCGGCGAACGAAAAGCCCATCATCGCGCCGGTCGGAATCGAGCCAAGCCCCTTGAGGCGCTTGTCGTTCGCATCGAGCAGACTGATGAACGACGGAATGCCGATACCGCCCTCGTCCGTCACGAGCGCCTGCATTTCGCCGTACATCTGCTTGCGCTTCGCGTCGTCGGTCTCGGCGCGCGCGCTCACGAGCAGTTGATCGAATTTCGGGTCCTTCCACGCCGACTCGTTCCACGGCGCGTCGGATTTGAAGAACTGCGTGAACAGCACGTCCGCGCTCGGCCGCGGATTGATGCTGCCGAAGCCGAGCGGGTGCTTCATCCAGTGATTCGACCAGTAGCCGTCCGCGGGAACGCGGTTCACGCTCAGGTTCACGCCGATCTTCGCGGCCGTTTGCTGGATCAGTTGCGCCATTTCGACGGAGCCGTTCGCGTCCGTGGTCGCGTAGATCGGCGGCAACGTGGTTCCGACCGCGCCGGCCTTCTGCATGTAGAACTTCGCCTTGTCGAGGTCGAACTTGCGTTGCGGCAACGAAGCATTGAAGTACCGATGACCCGGCGGAATCGGCTGGTCGTTGCCGATCACCGCATAGCCGAGAAAGACCGCCGAGCGGATCTGCTCGCGATCGAACAGGTACTTCATGCCCTTCACGAAATCAGGGTTGCCGGTGAACGTGTTGTCGCGGCGCATGATGAGGTCGGTGTAAAGCCCCGACCGCGTCTCCTTCATTTCGTATCCCGGCGTCGCGGCGATACGGCGTGTCGAGCGCGGGTCGACCGAGTTGATCAGATGAACGTCGCCGGCGAGCAGCGCGCTCACACGCGCCGCGTTGTCGCTGATGCTGATCAGCTCGATCTGATCCAGATACGGCTGCCCCGGCTTCCAGTAGTTGTCGTTGCGCACGCCGATCGTGCCCGCGCCCGGCTTGAAGCTCTTCAGCTTGTAGGGACCGGTGCCGATCGCCTGGTTGAAGTTGCTCGTGCCGTCCTTGACGATCACCAGTTGCGGGGTCGCGAGAATCACCGG
The DNA here is from genome assembly GCF_049177125.1 of Paraburkholderia sp. DD10. Taxonomy (NCBI): domain Bacteria; kingdom Pseudomonadati; phylum Pseudomonadota; class Betaproteobacteria; order Burkholderiales; family Burkholderiaceae; genus Paraburkholderia; species Paraburkholderia sp. DD10. The sequence continues at coordinate 1,461,372 of NZ_CP185393.1, forward strand.
CAAGTCGGCGTTCGGCACCTGTAGCGTCAACGTTACTTCGTTCGGTCCACTAGCCGTCACGCTCGTGAACTGATCGGCGAGTGTCTTCACGCGCGAGGCCGTTTGCGGGTCCTTGTGACGCGTCAGCGAATAGACCACGTCGGCCGGCGCGAGCGGCTTGCCGTCGTGAAAGGTCACGCCCTGGCGCAGCTTGATGATCCACGTTTTCGCATCGGTGCTGGAGACCGATTCAGCGAGATTCATGCGCGGCGTCAGGCTTTCGTCAAGCTGCGTGAGGCCGCTGTAAAACATGAAGAAGCGGATGTAGTCGCCGCCGGTCGAGCCCGCTGCCGGATCGAGCGTATCCGATACGGAACCCGCGTCATAGGCGACGCGAATGCTGCCGCCCTTCTTCGGAACCTCGGCGGCGAGCGCGCCGGGCGCGGCCGTGAGGAGTCCGCCGCCGGCGGCCATCATGCCGGTTCCAGCCAACATGCGCATCATGTCGCGGCGGCTGATGCCGCGGCTATTCGTTTCGTCGTTCATGTTCAGGGCTCCGCGGATGTAAATGAATCAGGCAACGTTCTCTTGTGAAGTCTCGTCAGCAGCATCGTATGCCGGCACAAAACGCGTAAAGCGCCGACAAAAAAAGGCAGACGGCATAAACAAACTGTTTCGGCGCCGCCAACGCGGCACTTTGCATGGTCGCCGGTTTCGCGCCGACGACCTGCCATGGACCGGGTGCTGTCAGGCGCTCGTCGGCGCCTTGGTGTCGAGCAACTGCGGGTAGCGTCGCAGCACTTCGTCATACAGTTGCGCGATCACTTGCGGCCCCGGCGCCAGGGTGCCGGCCGTCTCTCTCGCGTCGAGCGCATCGAAGATCTTGTGCTTGAGGAAGTGCCGCCATACGACCGGCGCGCGCGCGAGGATGCCGGTCAGAACGTCGTAGCGTTCGCGGGTCCATTTCGCTTCATACGCGTCGCGCTGCGCGCCATGGTCGAAGTGACAAGCCGGCCGCTGCCGCGCCGCGCTTCGCGCCGCCTCGCGCAGACGCGCGGTCGCCTCCGCATCGACAGCGCCCTCGACCAGCGCCACGCCATACAGATCGCGCGCCTGAGCGACGGACAGATAGCCGCGCCGCACGTCCTCGAGCACCTTCCCTGTATCCCGTTCGTAAGGATGACCATAGCCGCCGCCGCCGCACCCTTCGAGACGGATCACGTCGCCGGGACCGCACATCACGAGGTCGGTCACGCCGAGGTCTTCCTCGCTGTCAGTCCCTGGGTTACGGGTGAAGCGCGACACGGCGCCGGCCTTGCCGCCCAACACACCCCACGAGGCAAAGCGCGAACGGTCGCGATTGCGCGCCGTCACGAGCGTGCCCGGCGAGAAGACCCGAAACTCCATGACGGTCCCGAGGCCGCCGCGATACTTGCCCGCGCCGGCGCTGCCCGGCACCACGCCATAGCGTGTGATGCGGATCGGCACTTCCGCTTCGTTGATCTCGACCGGCGTATTGCGCAGGAACGCGACATTCGCGCCGGACGCGTCGGAGCCGTCAGCGCACGCCATGCCGCCCGCGCCGCCGCCCACCGGTCCAATCGACGCGATCACCGTGCGGCCGTTGCGGTCAACCGTCTTCACGTTCAGGATCGACATGCCGCCGGCCGGACAGGCCGGCAAGCGGTCCGGGCACACCATCGAGAATGCGCCGAACGTGACGTATTGCGCGACCTTCGCGGTCAAACTGCGCATGCCGACCGCGGCCGGCGGCACGCAGTTCATGATCGTGCCTTCGGGCATGATGCAGCGCGCCACTTTCAGCATGCCGGCGTTGAGCAGCAGATCGGGATTCAGCGAATACAGCACATAGTTCAGGCCGACGAGCGCGAGCACATGGCGCTCCTTGCCGCCCGTCGGCATGTTCAGCGACGAATTCAACTGCGGATCGCTGCCCGTGAAGTCGAACACGAGCGAACCGTCCTGCACCGTCAGTGTCAGCGCGACGCGCAGCGGCTTGCCGTTGACGGAATCCTCGTCGGCGTATTCGGCGAAGAAGTACTCGCCGTCCGGCATGCCGCGCACGATCGTGCGCGCCTGCTCCTCCGAATAGTCGAGCAGCGCGTCCATGCCGGCGCGAAACTGCTCGATGCCGAAGCGCTCGATGATTTCCAGCACACGCCGCTCGCCGGTCATGAGCATGGCGATCTGCGCCTTCAGGTCGCCGCGATTCTGCTCGGGCGCGCGCACATTGATCGCCATGTGTTCGAGCAATGCTTCATCGAGCACGCCCGCGCGGACGATCTTGGTCGGCGCGAAACGAATGCCTTCCTGATAAATCTCGGTGAGCGTGCGCGACAGCGACGCCGGCACCGCGCCGCCCATATCGGTGTTGTGAATGTGTCCGCCGACATGGCAGACGATCTCGCCGCCGAAGAACACCGGTTTCCACATCATCACGTCGGGCGTGTGGGTGGCGACGTAGCCGCTATACGCGTCGTTCGTCATGCAGATGTCGCCCGGCTCGTAGTGATCGATCATGTCGATCACCGCGCCGAAATCGAGCCCCGGATACCAGGTCGCGCCGAGCGTTTTCGGCGACGCGAAAGTCAGGCCGCGCGTGTTCATCAGCGTGCAGGAGAAGTCTTCGGTTTCCTTCACGAACGCCGAATGCGCGGTGCGCACGAGCGTGTACGCCATGCTTTCGGCGGCCGCGACGCAATAGTTCGCGAAGATCTGAAGAACGGATTTATCGAATGTCATCGTGCGTTTCCAGGGTCGGCCCATCAGACCGCTTCGAGAAAAAGGTTGCCGTATTCGTCCACGCGTGCGTCGAAACCGGGCAGCACGCAGGTCGTGGTGTCGTCCTGCGCGACGATCGCCGGCCCGGTGAACCGGTGTCCCGCGAGCAGCGCGGCGCGCCGGTAAAGCGGCACGCGGCGCCAGGCACCGTCCAGATAGACGTCGATCTCCGATTCCACGCGCGGCGCGCCCTCGCCCATCGCGATCCGCGGCAGTTCAGGTTTCGGCGTGGGCGCGGTGATGACGAGCCGCAGCGCCACCACCTGAATCGGCGACTTCTCGTCGCTGTGCCCGAAAAGGCGCGCATGTTCGCGATGAAATGCCTGCGCGATCGCTTCGAGATCGCCGCCGGTGAGCGCTTCCATCGCGAGCGGCGTGTCGATTTCGAACGATTGCCCGCGATAGCGCATATCGGCCGATACGACGATCTCGGCGGCGGCGGCGGTGCCCGCCTCGCGAATCACCCATGCGCGGGCGTCGGCTTCGAGGTGGGCGAGGTCCTCTCTCAGCAAGGCGAGCGATGCACGGTCGAGCGGATAGTAGGTGGCTCGAACAAAATCGTTCTTCGTATCGGCGATCAGGCCGCCGAGCGCGCTCAACACGCCGGGCGTGGTCGGCACCAGCAGGTTGCGCACATTCAAGGCGCGCGCGAGAAAGCAGCCGAGCATCGGCCCCGCGCCGCCGAACGGCATCAGCGCGAAAGTGCGCGGGTCGATCCCGAAGCGCGAGCTGAGCCGGCTCACGCCCGCGTACATGCCCGAGATCGAAACCTCGATGATGGCCGCTGCGGTCTGATGGATATCGAGCCCCAGACGCCGCGCGAGCGGTTCGATTGCGCGCCGCGACGCGTGCGCATCCACCTTCACCGCGTTGTAGCCGAGCGCGGCGTTGCCGAGCACGCCGATCACGGCGAATGCGTCGGTGATGGTGGGGCGCGTGCCGCCGCGTCCATAGCAAACCGGTCCTGGGCTCGACCCCGCGCTTTCGGGGCCGACCTTCAACACGCCGAATTCGTCGACCCAGGCAATCGAGCCGCCGCCGTCGCCGACCGACGACACGGACACCGACGGAATATGAATCTGGAATTCGCCGATGTATTCGCCGGTTGCGTACTGCGGTTTGCCGTCCACGATCAGCGCGATATCGGCGGTCGTTCCGCCGATGTCGAGACTCATGCAATCCTTCACGTTGCAGAGCCTGGCGAGATACGCCGCGCCGATCACACCCGACGCGGTGCCGGACAGGATCATCTGCACGCAGTTCTGTTTGCCGTGCTCGGCGCTCATCACGCCGCCATTCGATTTCGTGACCTTGAGGTCCGCCGCGACGCCGCTTTCCGTCAGCGCCGCCTGCAACTGCGTCAAGTAGTTCGACACGCGCGGCTGCACATAGCCGCCGATGGTCGCCGTCACCGTTCGCTCGTATTCGCGGATGATCGGCCACACCTCGTGCGAGCACGACACGAAGAAGCCCGGCAGCGCAGCCCCGATAATCGCCTTGACCTGCTGTTCGTGCGCCGGGTTGCGGTATGAGTGAAGCAGCGACACGATCACGCCCTCGCAGCCCGCCGCCTGCATGCCGCGCACGGCGGCGAGCACGCTGGGTTCGTCGACGGGCGTTTCCTCCACGCCGTCCGCGCCGAGACGTCCTATCACGCCGAATACACGGTCGCGCGGAATGAGCGGCGCCGGACGGCTCGACATCAGATGGTACATATCGGGGATCTTCAAACGCGCGATGTCGAGCACGTCCTCGAAGTGGCGCGTGGTGATGAGCCCCAGCTTCAGCCCGCGGCGCTGCACCACCGCGTTGACGCCGACCGTCGTGCCATGCGTGAAATACGTCACCTCGTGCGGCTCGATGCCGTAGCGCTCGCGCAGTCCCTCGACGCCCGCGAGCACTTCGCTGCCTGGGCTGTCAGGACGTGAAAACACCTTTAGCGTGCGAATGGTTCGCGTGGCTTCGTCCAGCACCGCGAAATCGGTGAACGACCCACCGATATCGACTCCGATTCTCAAACCCATTGTCGTGTTCCTGCCTGTGTGAAGTGATGTGCGCCGCTGCCGCTCAAGCGCGTTGCCTGCGTTTGTCGATGACGTCGCGAATCTGGTAGTAGCTGCCGAGCGCGGGCATGAACCACGGCTTGCCGCCATAGAGCGGATGCGTGAGCATCGGCGTGCCGTAGGCGCTGGTTTCGGGCGCTTGTCCTTCGACGATCAGGCGCGCGACCTTGTAGCCGAGATACGTCATCATCACCACGCCGCTGCCGTTGCAGCCGAGTGCGTAGTAGACGCCATCGGCGGTGCGGCCCAGATGCGGGAGGAAGTCGAGCGTGAGCGCCACCGTGCCGCCCCAGCTATACGCCACCTTCACGCCGGCCATCTGCGGAAAGCGCTCGACCATCTGCGCATGCAGGATCGCAGCCGACTGGCGGCGATCGAGGTTGTAAAAGCGCGCCCGGCCACCGAACAGCAGGCGCGTGCCGTCCGGCGAATAGCGGTAGTAGTTGACGACGCGGCGCGTCTCCGAGATGCCGCGACGCTTCGGTATCAGCGAGGCGCGCAAGTCGGCCGGCAATGCCTCGGTGGCGATCTGGTGCGATACGACCGGCACCACGCGACGTTGCAGATCGGGCGTCGACGAACCTGTGTAGCCGTTCGTGCAGATCACGACGTGCCGGCTGGCGAGCGCGCCGCGCGGCGTCTCGACCCGGTATTGCGCGCCGACTCGCGCAATGCTGCCGACCGGGGCGCGGCTGCATACGGTGACGCCCGCGCCGCGCGCCGCGGCGAGCAGACCGGCGAACATCATCGACGGATGAAGCTGGCCCGCCCGTTCGAGCAGAACGCCGCCGGCATAGATGTCGCTCGCCAGTTCGCCGCGCAGTTCGTCGCGTGAAAGCAGCCGCGCCCCGGCGCGCGCATACGTGTTCAGATTGACGATGCGCTTGCGCCACGCGGCCAGATGCGCGTCGGTCCACATCGCGTTGATGCGCCCGGCCTTCACGTAGCTGCATTCGATCGCGTTGTCGCGCAGGATGCTTTCGAACACCTCGTAAGACGCCGACGCTTCGCTCAACAGGGTGCGCTGACGCTCCTCCGATACCGAACCATCCAGCTTTTTTCCCGACGGCGCCTTGCCGACATTCACGCCTCCCGACACCTGTCCGCCGCTGAGCGTGCTCGCGCCGATGCCCGGCACATCCGCTTCGAGCACGGCCACGCGCAAGCCCTGCTTCGCCAGTTCGAGCGCGCACGACAAGCCCGCATAGCCGGCGCCGACAATCGCGACGTCCACCTCGCGGGGCACCTCCGACATCAGTTCATCATGCGGACGCCAGTCTTGCCACCAGTACGGCGTGTCGGTGAAATCAAGGGAAAAAACGTCGTTGCGCGTGGACACGGTCGAGTCCCTGGTTGGATTGAATAGCCCCGCTCGCCGGACTCAGCGAGGGCGTGAAAAAACCAGCGGCTTCCGCGAGCCTTCGGTCGCGGTCTCGGGCCGCGCTGTCATGGCGCCGATAACGCGTCGCTCACGTCGTGCAGCGCATGGCGTGCGATAGCAACGATCTCGTCGATGTCGGCGCGCGTGGCGATGAGCGGCGGCGCAAAGCCGACAATGTCGTTCGTGCCCAGCGCGCGCACGATCAAACCGCGCGCGAGCGCCGCCTGCGCCACCCGTTGGCTCGCCTTCGCCGCGGCCGGAAAGGGTCGTCGTTCAGTCTTGCCGGCCATCAGTTCGAGCGCGGCGAGCATGCCCACGCCCCTCACGTTGCCGACGAGCGGATGCGCGTCGAACGCCTCATGCAGACGTGCCTGGAAATAGGCGCCGACCTCCGCCGCATTGCTCACCAACTGCTCGCGCTCGATGATGTCGAGGTTCGTCAATGCCGCCGCCGCGCACACCGGGTGGCCGGAGTAGGTCCAGCCGTGATTCATCGCGCCCTGCTCGCGCGAGCCGCGCTCGATCACATCCCACACGCGCTCGCTGACGATCACGCCGGACAGCGGCAGATACCCGCTCGTCAGCCCTTTCGCCACCGACATGAGATCCGGCGCGAGGCCGTAGTGCTCGCTGCCCATGCGCGAACCGAGGCGGCCGAAACCGCACACCACTTCATCGACCGCGAAGAGAATGTCGTGACGCTCGAGCACCGCCTGAATCGCGGGCCAATAACCCGACGGCGGCGGCACGATGCCGCCCGAGCCCATCACCGGCTCGCCGAAAAACGCGGCGATCGTGTCGGCGCCCTCCCGCGCGATCAGTTGCTCCAGGTGCTCGACGCAATCCGCGACGAACTCCGCCTCGCTCGCGCCGGGGCGTGCGTCGCGATAGAAGTCGGGGCTCGCCGTGTGCAGCACCTGCGGCATGGGCAGATCGAAACCGGCGTGAAACTTCGGCTGCCCTGTCAGGCTGCCGGTCGCGATGCCCGAGCCGTGATAACTGCGCTGCCGCGCGATGATCTTTTTCTTGCGCGGCCTTCCGAGCACGTTGTTGTAGTACCAGGCGAGCTTCACCTGCGTCTCGTTGGCGTCCGAGCCCGACATGCCGTAGAACACCTTCTTCATGCCGGGCGGCGCCCACTCTTCGATCAGACGCCGCGACAGTTCGACAGCGGGGTCGTTCGAGAAGCCCGCATACGTGTGATAGAACGACAGCCGGCGCGTCTGGGCGGCGATCGCGTCGGCCATTTCCTCGCGTCCATAGCCGATGTTCACGCAGTAAAGCCCCGCGAACGCGTCGATGTACGAGCGCCCCGCGTGATCTTCTATGCGGATGCCCTGTGCGCGCGTCATCAGCCGCGCATCCAGTTCGCCCGACGCATGGTCGGACGCGTGCGTGCCGGGATGCATCAGATGCCGCCGGTCGGTTTCGAGCGTGAGCTCGCCGCGCGTGTGCATGGTTGCATTCATGTCGATGGGGATGTCGGTGTCGACGAAGTTCATGTTTTGTCCGCCGCTGAGGAATTGGCCGCAGCGTCCCACCGCGGATGCCACGCCGGCTGGCTCACGCGACCGTCGGCGCGAGCCAGCGCGCCGATGCGCGCCATCGAACTCGCATCGAGTTCGAAATCGGATACCGCAAGGTTTTCGCCGATGCGCACCGGGTTCGACGACTTGGGAATCGCCGCCACGCCGGGCTGCTGCACGAGCCAGCGCAAGATGATCTGGGCCGGCTTGCGTCCGTGTTCGCGTGCGATCTCCGCGATGACCGGATCGGCAAGCAGCTTGCCGCTGCCGAGCGGCGTGTGCGCGATCAGCGCCATGCCATGCCGGCGACACGCATCGAGCACCAGGGTCTGGTCGAGATACGGGTGGTATTCGCACTGATTGGCGGCCAACGGCACCGAGGCGAGCGCGACTGCGCGATCGAGCAAGGCCACCGGAAAATTCGATACGCCGATATGCCGCGTCAAGCCGCTGCGCTGCGCTTCGCACAGCGCGCCGATGGTCTCTTCCAGCGGCACTTCAGGGTTGGGCCAATGCACCAGCAGCAGATCGACGTGATCGAGCCCGAGCCGCGCGACGCTTGCCTCGGCGGCACGCCTGAAATCCGCGGCGCGCAATTCGGTGTGCCACACCTTGGTCGTGACGAACACCTCGTCGCGCGGCAGACCGCTCGCGGCGAGCGCCTGCCCGACCGCCTGCTCGTTCTCGTAGCGCGCCGCCGTGTCGATATGCCGATAGCCCGCTTCGAGCGCCGCGCGCACCGCTTGCACGCCTTCCTCATGCGTGGACCGCCAAGTGCCGAGGCCGATTGCGGGGATGCGCGCGCCATGAGCCCGGATAACCGGCGAGGCGTCGAGCGGCTGAAAAGAGAGTCCCATTGCCGTAATCGTTCTCCAATGCTTTCCAACTCGATGAGGGTGTGCCACAATACGGCACAGCGTTCCACAAACAGTGAACGAAAAGTAACACGCGCTTTTTTGCGTTGCAAGCGCAGCGTGGGCGAGCGCTCGCCCGTCGCCGTCCTTCATCGGAGACCTGCATGAAAAGTTTGTTGAAGAGCCTCGAGATCCTCGAGGCTGTGTCGAAGAACCAGCCGGTCAGCGTGGGCGTGCTGGCACGCTTGCTCGATATGCCGAAGTCGAGCGTGCAGCGCGTGCTGCTGACGTTTCACGAGGCGGGCTGGCTTCGTCAGTCGAGCGGCGATCTGACGCGCTGGGAAGTGGGACCGCGAATTCTCGGCGTGCGGCCTGCCGCGCTGCGCGGCGGCGCGCTGTATGCGGCCGCGCGTGAGCCGATGCGCGAGTTGCGCGACCTGACCAACGAAACGGTTCATCTGTCGGTGCCGGACAGCACCAACTCGATGGTCCTGATCGACCGTGCGGACTGTACGCAAACGGTGCGCACGTTCAGCCCGATCGGCGATCCGAGCCCGTTCCACGCCACCGCCACGGGGTTGGCGGTACTGGCGTACATGAAGGAAGCCGAGGTCGACGAAATCCTGAGCCGCGACCTGCCGAAGTTCAGTGAAACAACGCCATGCGATCCCGCCGAAATACGGCTGGAACTCGAGCGCATCCGGCAACGCGGCTATTCGGTGAATCTCTCGCAGTACCGTCCCGCGGTGTGCGCGATCGGCGCGCCGATCATCGATTCAGACGGCGCGCCAGCGGCGAGCATCTGCATCTCGATGCCGGAATCGCGCTATGACCCGGCACGTCTTGAAGAATGGGGCAAGGCGGTCGCGAAGGCCGCGGCTGCGATTGGCGTGTAGCAATCCGGTAGGGGTGGGGCGACGCGCGATTCACGGCGCGCCATGCCGTCGCCGCTTCCCGTCAGAACTTCAGCACGCCACGAGCCTCACCAGGCGCAGCACGATTTCGTGCATGCGCGTGCCGGGCAGGAAAAATTCGGCGACACCCAGCGCTTTCAGCACCCCCGCGCTTTCGGCCTGAACATTCCCGCCGAGCACGACGGGTATCGCGGCATGCCGCGCGCGCAATTCACGCATCAATTGCGACGTCAACTCGACATGTGCGCCCGCGAGCGATGACACGCCGATCATGTCGACCTCGTTCGCCAGCGCGCGCCGCGCAACTTCCGCGGGCGAGATGAAGAATTCGTTGGACACGACCTCGAAGCCCGCATCGATCAACGCGGCAGCCACCGCTTGCGCGCCGCGATCGTGGCCGTCCTGTCCGAGCTTCGTGATCATCACGCGGGGCTTGCGCCCCAGCGTCGATGTCAATTCATCGACCTGTTCGCAGGCAGCTTTCCACCTTGCATCCGACGAAAGCGTTTCCTCGTAGATGCCGGCGCTCGCATGCAAACCGATCGCATGACGCGGCCACACGGCTTCGAGCGCGCGCGTGCATTCGCCGACTGTCGCGCGCGCACGCATGCAGCGGATCGTCAACGCGAGCAGGTTGCCCGTGCCCTCGCGCGCGGCCGTTTCGAGCGCGTCCAACGCACGCGCCACATGCTGCGCATCGCGCCGCAGCTTGACCTCCGCGATGCGACGGAGCTGGTGGCCGCGCACTTTTTTTCCGTCCAGTTCGAAACATGCGGGCGCTTCGTCAGCGTCGCCATGAACGAACGCGTTGACGCCCACCACGACGCGTTGCCCGCTATTTCGGCCTGCAGCGTCACGGCCGATTCGTGAATGCGTTGGCGAATCCATCCCGAGCGAATCGCTTGCACGACGCCGCCGCGCGCGTCGATCTCGCCGATCAGCGAACGCACGCGCGCCGCGATGTCGGCCGTCAGCGCTTCCATCATGTACGAACCGGCCCACGGATCGACGACGTCGCACAGTCCCATTTCGTGCTGAAGCATGAGTTGCGTGTCGCGAGCGAGACGCGACGACGATGCCGAGGGCAAGGCCAGCGCCTCGTCAAAGGCGTTCGTATGCAGCGACTGCGTGCCGCCGAAGACGGCCGCCAGCGCTTCGACGGTGGTGCGCACGATGTTGTTCGACGGCTTCTGCGCGGTCAGCGACCAGCCGGACGTCTGGCAATGCATCCGCAGAGCGCGCGCCTTGTCGGAAGCCGCGCCGCACTGCATCGCGAGTTCCGACCAGACGAGACGCGCCGCGCGCAGCTTCGCCACCTCGACATAGAAGTCCGTGCCGACGCCGAAGAAGAAGCTCATGCGCTCGCAGGCGTCGTCGGCATTCATGCCTCGCGCGCCAAGCGTTTCGATGTAGGTGCGCGCATGGGCCATCGTCAGCGCCAGTTCGAGCACGGGATCGGCGCCGGCCTCCTGAAAGTGATAGCCGGACACCGATAGCGCGTTGAAGCGCGGAGCATGTCGCGCGAGATAATCGACCACGTCGGCGGCGATTCGCAACGACGGTTCAGGCGCGAAGATGCAGGTGTTGCGCACGATGAACTCTTTGAGAATGTCGTTCTGAATCGTGCCGGTCAGTTGCGCTGCGGCCACGCCGCGCTCCTCGGCCGCGACGATGAAGGCGGCCAGCACCGGCAGCACCGCGCCGTTCATCGTCATCGATACCGAGGTTCGGTCGAGTGGAATGCCCGCGAAAAGACGCGCCATGTCTTCGACCGTATCGATCGCGACCCCGGCCAGCCCGACCTCGGCGCTCCCGCGCGGATCGTCCGAATCATAGCCGCGCTGGGTCGGCAGATCGAACGCGACGGACAAACCCTGCGCCCCTTCCGCCAGCGCGGTGCGAAACGCGAGGTTCGAATCGGCCGCTTCGGCGTATCCCGCGTATTGCCGGATCGTCCACGGCTTCGCCGTGTACATCGACGCGTATGGACCGCGCACGAACGGCGCGGCGCCAGGCATGCTGTTCAGATGCGCGACGCCAGCGAGGTCGGAGGCGGTATAAAGCGTCTTCAGCGGCACGGCGCGGCGCCGGGGCCTGGGCCGGGACTGCAAGCGCAGCGGCGCCTCGCGTTTGACGGCGGACCTCATCGCTGTCTCCAGCGTTTTTCCGTGACGACGTCGGCAATCTTCAGGTTGTCGCTGCCGCGTCGCACTTCGCTCCAATGCACGATGCCCTGCCCGCTTTCGCGTTCGCCGACCACATGCACGTTCAACGCATCACCGATGTTGACGTTGCCATAAAAGTGCAGCGACCGGCTCGCGATCACGGGCGGCTCCGCAAACCGGTGCCGTTGCCATTCGGCGCGATCGACAAACGACTGGAAGCTCGCGAAGTAGAGAAAGTCCGCGCCATTGAAGTCGTTGTTCGGACAGGGAAGAAAGCGGGCGGCCTCGTGCACGCCAGGCTCGAGCCCTTCGCATGAGGCCCAGTCTCCCGCCCTCAGGCGCTTGCCCGTTTGCGTCATGGCCAGCGCTTCGTCGGGCGCCGGACTGATCGCCCCCGCCAGCGCGGCAAGCGTTGCACGCGCGACCGAACGATTGTTGCGCGCTTCGGCGCGCGTGACGAACGTCGACGACATCGACACCTCCGCGATCGACGCATCGTCACGCACGATGCGGTGTGTGCTGAAGTGCCGGACCGGACCGGTCCTGCATAACGCGGTGTGAATGTCGAACTCGTCGTTCTCGCGCACGGCATCGAAACCGTGCGCCCGCAGGCGGATCGCGGTGAAGGCGGCATACGAGCGGCCGCCGTTGTCGTCGCTGAAATCCGGCGTGGCTCGCCCTGCGTGCGCGGCCAGCGCCTCCCAATGACGATGCCCGCATTCCTTCAGCAGCCAGTTCTCCGACAGGCCGGTGAAGCTCAATTGCGGCATGCCCGCGCGATAGCGTCCCGTCGTGTTCTGCATGGGCTTCGGTCGCTCAGGCCGCGAGACTATCGGTTGCCGGATCGGACGCATCGAGCGACGCGCGAATGGCGTCGACGACATAAGCCGCGTCGCGCGCGACGCCCGAGAAGCGCCCCGACCCCCACGTATGCAGCCACGGCAAGCCGATGAAATACAGCCCCGCTTGCGGCGTGATGCCCCGCGTGTGCGCCGGATAGCCGCGTCCATTGAACACGGGCGCATCGATCCAGCTGAAGTCCGGCGTGAAGCCGATGCACCAGATGATCGACGTGATGCCGCTCGCCGCCAGATCGAGCGAGGTGCGCTCGCCGTCCGGCCGCCATACCGGCTCATAGGCCGCTTCGCGCGGCGCGTCGATGCCGTGCCGGTCGATGAACGTATCGATGCTCGCGTTGATGCGGTTGTAGGTATCGTCCGCGCTGTCCAGGTTCTCGATCAGGTTCGGTGCGAACTGCAGGCGGCCGTCGCGCAGATCCTCGAGCCGGCCGTACAGCTCCATGCCTTCCAGCGCGAAACGCCGCAGATCGATGTCGCGTCCGCCGTCGCGGCCGGTCACGTAGTGGTTCGTGTTGTCCCGCACGCCTTCACGCAGCGGATGCTGCTCGACGGGCATGTCGTAGTAGTGCATGTCGGCGAGCCAGTCGACCACGTCGCGTCCGCGATAGAAACGCGCGCAGCGCGGCGCCTCGCCGACCGCGAGGTAGACCTTGCGCCCGGCCAGATGCAGATCCTCGGCGATCTGCGCACCCGATTGTCCCGAGCCGACGACGAGCACCGCGCCGTCCGGCAAGACCTCGGGATTGCGATAGTGCGAAGACTGCATCTGCACGATCCCGGCGGGCAGGCGCTCGGCCATGCGCGGCACGATCGGCGTGTGATAGCCGCCCGACGCCACGACGACGTGATCCGCGGTGAACTCGCCATTCGAGGTCGACACGTTGTAGCATCCATCGGCGTCGCGCTTCACGCGTTTGACCTCGGTGTGCTCGAGCACCGGCGCGTCGACCATCGCGATGAAGCCGTCCAGATACGCGATGATCTGATCCTTCTTCATGAAGCCATGCGGATCGTCGCCGCGATACGGGTAGCCGGGCAGCGCGCATTGCCAGTTCGGCGTGACGAGACAGAATGCGTCCCAGCGTTGCGAACGCCAGGTGTGCGTGACCGAATGCTTTTCGAGCACGAGATGATCGATGCCGGCTTCTTTCAGGTAGTAGCTGATGGACAGGCCCGCCTGGCCGCCACCCGCGACGATGACCGGGTAGTGACGATTCGCATGGGCCGCCTGAGGGCCAGGGCTAACGGTTGTGTTCGACATGGTTCTTTCCTGCTTTTCGTATGAATGTTCCGGCGCGCGGCCATTGCTTCGTCAATGGGCGCGCCGCATTCAGGTTTCACAAAAGTTCGACGACCTTCACGACCGCCAGCGGGTCCGACGAAAAAGCCTCGGCCTGCTGCTCGATCTGCGCGAGCTGATCCATCGCGGCCGAACAGGCGAAGCCGTATTTCTCGCGCACGCGCTCGGAGCCGATCTGCAAAGCCTCGCGCGAGCGTTCGACAAACTCGCTCAATGCATAGCTCTCGCCCGCGGCAAGGAACTCGCCGACCACCGTCGACGGCGAATAGCAGTTGGCCTCGGTGCCATCGGGCCACTGGACCCTGAAGTGCATGACTGGCATGACATATCCTCGATGAGTGAAGGGTTCAGACGGGAGCGGGTTGCAGTTGCCGCCGGTACAACGCGATGTGACGGCGGGCGCTCGCGGTCCAGCTGAAGCGCTGCAACAACTCAGGCACCGCGTGGGCGAAATCGATGCCGCCGCGCGCATCGAGCGAACGGCGCAACGCGCCGGCGATGCTATGCGCGTCGTCAGGCTGCGCCCAGCAGCAGACGCGTTCATCGAGGTACTCGATGAACGGCGCGATGCGCGAGACGACAACCGGCGCGCCCGACGCGAGCGCTTCCAGCACGACCAGCCCGAAACCCTCGCGCAACGACACCATCGAGACGACATCCGCGCGGCGCAGGAGCGCGGGCATGACCTCGTCGTCGAGCGGGCCGGTGACGACGATCGGACAGCCCGCGCCAAGCGCAAGATTCAGCGCCGCCGCGCGTTCGAAAAACCGCCGGCCATAGGCGTCGTGATCCAGAAGACTCGCGCCGCCCGCCACGACGAGTTGCGCATCGGCATGCGTCTGCCTGAGCAACGCGAACGCTTCGAGCAGTTGCAGTGTGTTCTTGCGTTCCTCGATGCCGCCGACCGCCAGCACGACGGGCGCGCCGACCATGCCGAATCTTGCGAGCAAGGCCGTGTCGGTGGCGTCGCGTTTTGCCGTGAAGCGCGTTAACTCGACGCCGTTCGTCACGGTCACCGCGTTCACGCCGAAGTCGCGCTGCATCCGGCGCGTCCACGCATCGCTGACGCAATAAACGGCGTCAGCATCGGCATACGCGCGCCGCTGCCATTCGGCGAGGCGCGGCACGGCGAAGTCGTCGAGATGGTGGACCGTTCGCACGAACCCGCGTATCGCGCCGTCATGCCGAAGCTCGGCGAGCGCGTTGCCGCTGATGCTGTCCTGCGCGTGGAGAACGTCGAAGCTCGTCGGATCGCTGGCCAGCAACGCGGCCTTCAACGCATCGATACGCGTCCGCACCATCGATACCGTGTCGCTCGCGTTGCCAGCGACCCGAGCGAGCACGATCCGGCACGGCGACGCCCGGAACATCGCGGCCCCGCCCACCGACGGCGCGAAGATCGTCACGCGATGCCCCGCGTCATGCAATGCGCGCGCAAGTTCGAGCGTGTGCACGACGCCGCCGCGCGGGTTCACCGAGTGCGTGAAGAGCGCGATTCGAAGGGGACGTGTCTTCATGCGCGCGCTCCCGAAGGCGCGCCGATGAACGGCCCGTCGCCGAAATTCCAGAGCAGCGCCGCGTCGCCGCGCTGAGTGAGCACCACTTCGCGCGACGCATCGACTTCGCCGATCACCGCGCACGCCAGATCGCGTGCAACGAAGCGCGCGAGCAGTTCGTCGACGTGTTCCGCGCGCACCGACAGCACGAAGCCGAAGCTCGGAAACGCGCTGAGCCAGCGCTCGAAGTCGACGCCCGGCGGTCGTGGAATCGCGTCGAGATCGATTCGCGCGCCCATCGCCGAACATTCGAGCAGCATCAACGACGTGCCCAGCACGCCGGCCATGCTGATGTCCTTCGCGGCATCGCACAGGCCGCTTTCCGCGAGCGCGGGCAGCAGCTCGAGATCGTCGCGCAAGCGCTGCGACGGCGCGCCGACCGAGGCGTTCCAGAACGGGTACGGGTCTTCGAAGCGGCCTCGCAGATCGACGGCCATCACGAGCCGATCGCCTGCGCGCGCCTTGAAGCTCGACAGCAACGCGCGCGCCCGGCCCACGATCGACACCGCGAGTTGCGGCTGCGCGCTGCGCGTATTGCTATGCCCGCCCACCACCGGCACGCCGTAGGCAAGCGACGCCGCCGCCATGCCGGCCAGCACTTCTTCGGCCGCGCCGAGGCCGTCGCTCCACAGCGCATCGACGACGGCAAGCGGCCGGCCGCCCATCGCATACACGTCGCTGATGTTGACCATCACGCTGCTGTAGCCCGCGAACCACGGCATGGCTTCGACGAAATCGCTCACCAGCCCTTCGATCGCGAAGAGCAGGTAGCCGTCGCCGTCACGGATCGCCGCGCAGTCGTCGCCGAGCGCGACCGCCTGCGCGAGATCGCGCACGCCGTGCGGCAGGCGCTGCGCCAACGACGCGACGACGCCCGCAATATCGGTTTTATGCCGGAAGCCGCGGCTTGCCCTTAGCCGTTCAACGAGCGAAGCGATGCTCATGAGCGGCCCCGCGACGACGTGACGAGCCCGCTCTCCGGCGTAAAGCACGGCGGATAGTGCGCGAGGTCCGCTTCCATCAGATGATGCGCACGGCCGAACAGCATCTCCTCGCCCACCGATTGCCAGTGCAGACGCCGGAACAACGGCACATTCTGGCTTTGCACATGCGCAAGAAACGTCTCGCAACCGAGCGCGTGCGCGCTGCTCACGGCGAGCCGGATCAGCGTCGAGCCGAGCTTGCCGTGCGAGCGGAACGCCGCATGCACCGCGAGCCGCGAGCCCAGCCACACATGCGGCTCGGTCTCGTGAATCCGTACGGTGCCGACGACCTGCTCCGGCACGCCCGCGATGCAACTCAGCGCGACCAGCAGCTTCGCGCGAGCGTCGATTTCATCGCGGTCGTCGCCGGCGAAGATGCCCTGCTCCACGCAAAACACCGCGCGCCGCAGCGCATAAGCCTCGTTGCTTTCCCACGGCAGCGTCGCCCATTTCACGCGGTACTCCGCAGGCGTGAACGCAAGCGGTAAGGCGTCCAGTTCATCGACGGCTTCGCAGAACATGGCTACTCCTCGTACGATGCCAGCGACGAACATGCGCCGCATTTGCCGCAGCCCGCCTTGATGTCGGCGGAACGCATCCGCGCGTCGCGCAGCATCGCACCGAGCGGAACCAGCACCGACTTCATGAACGCCGGCGTCGGCGCGGGATGGTCTTCGAGCGGCGTGCCGCTGATCGGCACGAACGGCACGACGAACGGATAGACGCCGAGCGCAATCAGTTCACGCGAGATCGACAGGATCGCGTCGGCGGTGTCGCCCAGTCCGGCGAGAATGTACGTGCTCACCTGCCCGCTGCCGAACACCGCGACGGCCGCCTTGAACGCCTCCCTATAACGCGACACGGACACGCTCGCCTTGCCGGGCATCACGCGTTCGCGCACGGCGGGCGTCACCACTTCCAGATGCATGCCGAGCGTATCGATGCCGCTCGCCTTCATCCGCTCGAACCAGCGGTCGTCGTCGGGCGGCTCGCATTGCGCCTGGATCGGCAGATCGACAGCGGCCTTGATCGCGAACGCGCTTTCGCAGAGGATCCGCGCGCCGCGATCGCTCGTCGGCGGCGTGCCCGTCGTCAGCACCATGTGCTTGACGCCGTCGAGCAGCACGGCCGCGCGCGCGACCTCGGCGAGCTGTTCTGGCGTCTTGCGCGCAATCGTGCGGCCCGCCGCGAGCGACTGGCCGATTGCGCAGAACTTGCAGGTCTTGCGGCGGCTTTCGTAACGGATGCAGGTTTGCAGCACGGTCGTCGCGAGCACGTCGGTGCCGTGCAGCGTGGCGATGTGCGAATACGGCACGCCGTCCAGCGTTTGCAAGCGCGTGAAGCGCGGCGCCTTCGGAAAGCTGATGTCCGCGATCGGTATCGTGCCGCGCAGCAGCGCGCTCGCGCCCGCTTCATCCGGCGCACTGGCGACGAACGGCGAGTTCCACGCCGAACTCGTATGCACCGGCACCATGATCGTCACGCCGTCGACGGTGACCGCCTTGTGATCCGACGGCCCCGCGCCGCCGCGCCGGCTCGCGACGCCCGCGTTCGGATCGACCAGACGCAAACCCGCGGACTGCAACTCGGTGCGCAGTTGCGTCATCTGCCGGTGCCGTTCGGTTCCCACTTCACTCGACTGCCGGCTCATGGCCGGCGGGTTCGCGCTGGTATTCATCCTGACCTCCACCCGTGGTATCGAAAGCGGCGTCGGCGCTGAATCGCTCGAACGCCGTGTTCATCGGCGCGACCGGGGTCGCGGGACGATCGTTGATCGCAAGGCTCAACAACTCGGGCCGCGCGTAATGGCCGACCGAGTCCATCATCCGTTTGCGCTTCGTGATGAGCGACATGTCGAGATCGGCAACCACCATCCCTTCGCCTTCGCGCAAGGGCTCGGCGAGATGCTGTCCTTCCGGCGACACGATCGCGGTATGACAGCCGCCGCGCAGCGCCTTTTGCAGCTTTGGATCGCTCGTCACCGAATCGATCTGCGCCTCGCTCAGCCAGCCCGTCGAGTTGACGACGAAGCAGCCCGATTCGAGCGCGTGATGACGAATCGTGACTTCGATCTGCTCGGCGAAGATCGGCCCGACGAGCGAACCGGGGAACTGGCTGCAATGGATCTCTTCGTGCTGCGTCATCAACGCATAGCGCGCGAGCGGGTTGTAGTGCTCCCAGCAGGCGAGCGCGCCGACGCGCGCTATACCCGTCTGCGCGACCTTCAGTCCCGCCGCGTCCCCTTGGCCCCAGATCATCCGCTCGTGAAAAGTCGGCGTGAGCTTGCGGCGTTTGAGCACGAGGCGACCGTCGACGTCGAACACGAGTTGCGTGTTGTACAGGCTGCCGTGATCGCGCTCGTTCACGCCGAGCACCACCACCATCGCGTGACGGCGCGCCCGTTCGGCTACCGCCTGCGTGACGGGCCCCGGCACGACAACGGCCTGTTCATACAGCCGCATGTGATCGGCGCCCGACGCGACGGGCGGAAGCACGAACGAAAAGTACGGGTAGTACGGCACGAACGTCTCGGGAAAGACGATCAGCTGTACGCCTTTGGACGCGGCTTCGTCGATCGCGGCGCACACCTTGTCGAGCGTGCCGCCGGGACGATCGAACTCCGGTGCGATCTGCACCGCGGCCGCTCGGATGATTCGCTGGTCGGACATGATCGGCACCCGGCCCGCGCTCAAACGGTCCACGTGTGGATGATCAGCGCGTTCTCCTTGCGATGGAGAAGCTGGATATCGAGCACGTCGAGCGGACTGACCGGACGAATGCCTTCGATCAGCGACGCTTCGCCATGACCGTACAGCGCCTGCAATGCGAAGCGGCAGGCGTACACCTTGCCGCCCTCTTCCATGAACTTCGCGAGCTGCTTGTTGAAGTTCAGATGACCCGGAAAGGCTTCGTCGCCGAGCGTCGGAAAGCCGCGTTGCAGACCGAGCGTGACGCCCGGCCCGTACAGCAGCACCGATGTATCGAAGCCCTTGCGTTGCAGGCGCGTGGCCTGCAACAGATTGACGAAACCGATCGAGCCTTCGAACGCGACGGTGTGAAACGTCACCAGCGCCTTTTCGCCGGGTTCGGCTTTGACGTCGGGGAACACCTTCTCTTCGTAATCGACCAGAAAATCGCCTTTCTGATGCAGAGGTTTATTGACGGCGGGCATATCACTCTCCAATAAGTCGCGTAATTGATCGTATTTGCCCGCCGGAAAATGGCCGGCTGGCGAATTCAATAACGCAATGGATATGCCAATATCCGGCGCGAAACATGCAATCAACTTCCAATCATTCAAAGAGCGATTGTTCGAGCGACCCGAAAAAAATTTCGCATGCCTTGTTCGACGGGACTTTGCGCCGAATCGCGCAAGGCGGCCGCGCACCCTGTCAGCGCAGCGCAAGACCTGTTCATGCGTGCGCATGGTGCGGCAAACCCCGAAAGCGTGCATTCATCCAATCAATGCGATCAACTCTCAGGTCGAATGAAAAATGATTTATTTCTATTGCGAACCGCGTGCTACTTTCGAGCGACGCCAATAAGGAATGTTTAGCATGGACAGCCTCACGCATCACTGGCTCAAGCGATTAACCGAAAGCCGCAAACCGGCTTATCTGGTGATTCCTGATCTGATCGAGGAAGATCTCGCGAGCGGGCGTCTGCGTCCGCGTGACCGTCTGCCGGGTCTGCGCGATCTGGCGACCGCGCTGCAACTGAACTACACGACCGTCGCGCGCGCCTATGCCGAAGCGCGCAAGCGCGGCCTGCTCGACGCGCGCGCCGGCAGCGGCACCTTCGTGCGCGGCCGAACCCAGACGTTGCCGCTCGCGGGCGGCAGCAGTGTCGAGATGTCGATGAACATGCCGCCCGAACCGCCCGAGCTCGCGGCGCGCCTGCGCGAGTCGGCAGCGAGTCTGTTCGCGCACGCCGATCCGTACCGCCTGCTGCGCTATCAGGATTTCGGCGGCACGCCCGACGATCGCGCGGCGGGCCGCGCCTGGCTGAAAGAGCGTCTGCCCGACTGCACGGACGATACCGTGCTCGTCTGCCCCGGCATTCATAGCGCGCTCGTTGCGCTCGTTTCGCAACTCGCGCGCCGCGGCGAGACGATCTGCCTCGACACGCTCGCGTATCCCGGCATCAAGGCGATCGCGTCGCAACTCAGCGTGCGCCTGCAACCGCTGCCGCGCGACGACGAAGGACCGCTGCCTCATGCATTCGAAGCGCTGTGCAAGAGCGAAAAACCCGGCGCGTTCTATTGCAATCCGACGCTGCAGAATCCGAGCACGCTCACGTTGCCGGGTCAGCGCCGCGAAGCGCTCGCCGACGTCGCGTTGCGCTATAGCGTGCCGATCATCGAAGACGACGCTTACGGCTGGCTGCCGGCGAAAAAGCCCATCGCGCTTGCCGCGCTCGCGCCCGAGTTGACCTATCACGTCACCGGCTTTTCGAAGACGCTCGGCGCCGGTTTGCGCGTCGCCTATCTGCGCGCGCCGACCGCGCGGCAAACGCAACGCATTGCCGGCGCGTTACGCGCGACGACGGTCATGCCCAGTCCATTCACGGCGATGCTGGCGACGCAATGGGTCAACGACGGCACCGCGCACGAGATGCTCGATGCGATTCGCGTGGAGGCCAATGCGCGCCAGGCGATCGCCGCGCAGGAACTCGCTGAATTGCGCTACGACGCGCACGTCGACGGCTTTCACCTGTGGCTGCCCATTCCGGCGCAATGCAACTGGAGCGCGCCCGAGCTGGCGTTGCAACTGCGTAATCAGGGCGTCGGCGTGGTGGCGGGCGCCGCGTTCTCGACGGACGGCAATCCGCCCAACGCCGTCCGCGTGTGCCTCGGCGGGCCGCAAGATCGCGACGATTGCCGCGACGCGTTGCAACGCGTCGCCGAGACGCTGAACGACCCGCATCATCTGCATATGCCGATGATGTAGGCGGTCATGTCGATCTTCGGCGCATACGGCACTACCGTGGGATGTTGAGCGTAGCAAGTGTCCGCAAGCGCTAGCCGTTGTCGCCTCCGGCGACTGGCAACACGGTCCCGGTGATGTAGCCCGCCTCGTCCGAAGCGAGGAACAGAATCGGCGCGGCCTGTTCCTCGATGCTCCCATAGCGTTTGAAGAAGGTCGATTCGATGACCTGCCTGACCGCTTCGCTCATCCAGATCCTCTCCCGCTCGCTATCGCCGGCCGTATTGCGCGGGACGCGTCGCGGAGGCGCATCGGTCCCGCCCGGCGCGGTCGCAACCACGCGGATGTTGTGCTCCGCGTATTCCATCGCGAGCGACTGCGTAATCGCGTTGACGCCGCCCTTGGCCGCCGAATACGGTACGCGGCGGATACCCCGCGTCGCATTCGATGAGACGTTGACGATGGTCCCGCCGCCACGCGCGAGCAGATGCGGCAACACGGCATGGCAGGCGTACAGCGTCGGCATCAGGGAGCGGCGGATTTCCGCGTCGATCTGTGCCGGTTCGAACTCGGCGAACGGACGCATGCGAATCGCGCCGCCCACACCGTTGACCAGAATATCGATGCCGCCAAACTTGCGCACTGCAAAGGCCATCGCCGATGCCGCGCCGTCGTACGTCTCGAGGTCGGCGACGAAGCCGGCCGTGTCCGCGCCGCTCGCTTCGGCGGCGACCTCGGAGACGAAGTCGGCGCGGTCGACGAACAGCACCTTGCCGCCTTCGGCCGCGGCGCGAAGCGCGACCGCGCGACCGATGCCCTGTGCGGCGCCGGTGACCACCATCACCTTGCCGGCAAACCGTTGCGTGCTCATGCCGCCCTCGGTGCCGCGTTAGGCGTGAACTTCTCGTAGTGGAAGCTGTTGGGCTTCACGCCGTTGGCGTCGAAATGCTGACGCACCGCATCGACCATCGGCGGCGGCCCGCACAGGTACACGTCCACGTTGCCATCGTTGACGGCCTCCGCCGGCATGTGCTGCATGACCCAACCCCTGCGGGGATGGGTCGAATCCGTGTCGGCCACGACGGTGCTGTAAGTGAAATTCGGCAGCTTCGCCACGTACCCGTCGATTGCCTCGACCTGCACGAGATCGAGGTCTCGCGTCACGCCGTAAATCAGATGGACTTTTTGCTGCGACTTCGCACGGGCCAGCACTTCGAGCATCGACAGGAACGGCGCCAGCCCGGTGCCGCCCGCGAGGAACAGCAACGGCCGCTCCACGGCGCGCAGATAGAAGCTGCCGAGCGGTCCGGTCAGTTCCACCTTGTTGCCGGCCTGCGCGGAGTCGAGCCAGGTGCTCATCACGCCACCCGAAATTTTCTTGATCAGAAAACTGACTTTCGATTCGCCCGGCGCCGACGAAAAAGAATATGAACGGTGCTGACCGCTGCCAGGAACGTCGATGTTGACGTACTGGCCCGGCAGGAACACCGGCGCGGTCGCCTCCACATCGAGTTCGAGCACGATGGCCGCGTCGTTGTGCGCTTCGATCTTCGATACGGTCGCGGCGAACCTGCCTTGCCCAGTCTTGCATGCGATGGAAGACGCCGGCACCGCGATGACACAATCGCTTTCCGGCACCATCTGGCACGTGAGTACGAGACCGCCTTCCTTCTCGTCTTCGGTCAGCGCATCTTCGATGTAATCGTCGCCCAGGTCGTAGCGTCCGCTCTCGGCTCGGCACTTGCAGGTGCCGCACACGCCATCGGAGCAATCCATCGGCAGGTTGATCTTTGCGCGAAAGGCGGCATCGAGTACCTTTTCGCCCGCCTTGCATGTCACGAAGCGGGTCACGCCGTCTTCGAAATTCAGTGCAATGTTGTAGCTGGACATCTTGCCTCCTGGTCTTCTCTTCTCATTTCCGCAGGGTTTGCGCTCAAACGTGATAGACGTCGAGTACCTGGCGGATGTAGTCGTCCTTAAGCACAATTCGCTTGCGGGAAATCAACAGTTCATCGCCGACCTTTCGCAGCGTGACGAACATCGTGCCGAAAAACTGGTCGGTGGTTTTGTAACGGTGGCTGAGCGTGTTGAAGTTGTAGCGCACGTCCACTTCGTTCTCGCGCTCGGCCAGCACTTCCACGTTGGTGACGTTGTGACTGGTTCGCGGTTCAGGCATCGAGGCGCCGCTGCGTTCGGTCTTGATACGGAACACCCGGTCTTCCAGGCCGCCACGGTTCGGGTAATACATCAGCGAAATCTGACTCTCGTGGTCGTCGGTAAGCTGGTCGTCGTCGTCCCACGCCGGCATCCAGTAGGTGACGTCCCCGGTATAGCAGGCAAGCCAGTCGTCCCATCGACGGTCGTCGAGCAGGCGCGCTTCGCGGAACAGCGCGGCGCAAATCGTCTGGTAATCGAAGCTCATGCCAGGGCCTCCCCGTGTTCCTTTTTGAGTGCGTCGCTCATCACGCGCACCCAGTATTCGTGCTGACACACGAACAGGCCTTCGTCCTCACTCCGCTCGCCCGAGATCAGCGGCTTCATGCCCATGCTTTTCGCGTTGGCGTCGGGACCTTCGATCCACAACGGCGCCCCGCGCGAAAGGTCGTTCCACAACGCAGTGGTGCCGGCATAGCCAGCCTGGCAGGCGCGAAACTCTTCGAGGTCGTCCGCGGTGCCCATGCCCGAGACGTTGAAGAAGTCTTCGTACTGGCGGATGCGGGTCGCCCGCTCGGCTGCGCTCTCGCCCTTCGGCGCGAAACAGAAGATGCTGACTTCGGTCTTGTCCACGCTGATCGGACGTACCACGCGAATCTGGGTGCTGAACTGGTCCATCAAAAACACGTTCGGATACAGGCAAAGATTCCGTGTCTGATTGACGATGAAGTCCGCCTTCACGTCGCCAACGCGTGCCTTGATTTCGTCGCGGTATCGATGGACCGGTCGCACTTCCGGGTTCATCGTCCTGGTCCACAGCAGGATGTGGCCGTGGTCGAACCCGTACACGCCGGCTATCGACTTGCTCCAGCCATTCGCGTCCACGGCCTTGGTGCCGTCGGCCTTGCGCCGGTCCATCGTCGCAGCGTAGTTCCAGTGCACGGTGCTGACGTGGTAGCCGTCGCAGCCGTTCTCCATCTGCATCTTCCAGTTGCCGTCGTAGATGTAGGATGAATTGCCGCGCAACACTTCCAGACCGTCCGGGGCCTGGTCAACGATCTGGTCGATGACGACCCTGGTCTCGCCGAGGTAGTCCTCCAGTGGAATCGCGTCTGCATCGAGGCTGCCGAACAGAAAGCCGCGATAGCTCTGGAAGCGTGCGACTTTCTTCAGGTCGTGCGAGCCGTGGGTATTGAATTGAACCGGGTACTCGGTGGTCTTCACGTCTTTCACTTTCAGCAGCTTGCCGGTGTTGGCGAAGCTCCAGCCGTGGAACGGACACGTGAAGGTGCCTTTGTTGCCGTGCTTTTTACGGCACAGCATCGCGCCCTTGTGCGCGCACGCGTTGATGACCGCGTGCAGTTCGCCGTTTTTGTCGCGCGTGATCACGACAGGCTGGCGGCCAATCCAGGTGGTGTAGTAGTCGTTGTTGTCGGGAATCTGGCTTTCATGGGCGAGATAGACCCAATTGCTCTCGAAGATGTGCTTCATCTCAAGCTCGAACAAATCGGCGTTCGTGAAGATGTCGCGGCGGCAACGGAATACACCGTTTTGCCTGTCGTCCTGAACGGCGGTGTGCAGCAGTTCATCCAGTTGCCTGGCTTTGTCGATAATGGCGGACATGTGTGCTCTCCCTACGCGTGCTCCAGGTCGTGGAGCACGCGCATCGGTGTCGAAAGATTCTTGCGGAGCATTGAGCGGCAGCAGCGGTACGACGTAGCCGCCGCGTTGAGCGCTTACGCCGTGGCGGACGCACGCAGGCGATTGACAAGCTGGTTATCCTTGCCCTGCACCCGCGGAGTCAACGCGATGTTGAACTCGATTTCCCCGTACGCGTCGGCCTTCATGCCTAGCGCCGTGCCGCCGGTCTTTTCCACCACATGCGGAATCAGATCCTCGCGGGTGGCGTAGGCGAAGTCGTCCCAAATCAGCGGGTCGCCCTCGATGTTGATTTGAGTCGTCAGCTTGCGGTACTTGTCCGTGGTGACGAAGAAGTGCACGTGCGCCGGACGGTTGCCATGACGAGCCAGCGCATTCAACAGTTGCTGGGTCGCGCCATGCGGCGGGCAACCATAGCCGACCGGCATGAGCGTACGGAATTCGTACTTGCCGTCGACACCCGTGCTGACCGCACCGCGCAGATTGAACTCGCTCTGCGCGCCGGTCGGGTCGAAGTGCGAATAGAAGCCTTTTGAATTGGCGTGCCAGCATTCGACCACCGCTCCCGCGACGGGCTTGCCGTCCGCGCCGGTGACAGTGCCGCGGATAACCAGCGGGCCCGCATCCTGATCCGGGTCGATGTCGATCTTCGAGATGCCGTCGCGCACGGGCGCACCGGCGACATACAGTGGACCTTCGATGGTACGCGGCGTGCCGCCGATGATTTCAGCCGCCTTATCCGCTGCGTCCATGCGAATGTCGAGATATTTTTCCAGACCGAGGCCAGCAGCAAGCAGCGCCGCTTCGCCGTCCTGGCCGAGTTTGTTGAAGTAGTGGACGCCGGCCCAGATTTCATCGGGCGTCATGTCGAGGTCGTCAATGGCCCTGAACAGGTCGCCCAGCAGGCGCTCGACAATCTGCTTTGCACGCGCATTGCCGTCCTGACTTCCGAGGTTGGCGGCGGCCTTCAGCAGGTCCTGCACTTCCTTCGTATCGAATACCTTGACGCTCATGTCTGCTCCTGAATCCCTATTTTCTGGTCGGGGTAAACCCCTTGTTCGGCGCCTGCTCGAATATGCCTGAGAGGTATAATCGGCGCTGAAACCGGGTGTAAATGCAGAATAGTGGACGTTGGAATACCCAGTCCAACACTGATTTAGTATCGGTCTATATCCGTGGGGTATTGAAATGGAACTGCGGCATCTTCGCTATTTCGTCGCCGTGGCCGAGGAACGCAATTTCACGCGCGCGGCACAGCGGCTGAACATGGCCCAACCGCCTTTGAGCCGTCAGATCCAGCAGCTCGAAGAGATTCTCGAAGTGCAGCTATTCCAGCGCGACTCGCGTCCGCTGAAGCTCACCGAGACGGGCAAGTTCTTCTACGCTCATGCCGTGCAGTTGCTGGCCCAAACGTCCGAACTCGAATCGATGACGCGGCGCGTGGGCAACATCGAGCGCAGTCTCTCCGTCGGTTTCGTGGGTTCGACGTTGTACGGGATGCTGCCAAAAATCATCCGGCGTTTCCGCGATGAGAACACGACCGTCGAACTCAGCCTCCATGAGATGTCGACGATGGATCAGATCCGAGCGCTGAAGGACGGTCGGATCGACGTCGGGTTCGGCCGTATCCGGCACGAGGACGCACACATCCGCCGGGTGATTCTGCGCGAGGAGAAGATGATCGTTGCCCTACCCGAGGGGCACTCGCTGTCGCTAGCCAAGCCCGTCCTTGCGCTCGGCGACCTGGTCAACGAGACCTTGATTATTTTCCCCAAGGCGCCGCGCCCCAGTTATGCGGACCAGGTGCTCTCGGCATTCGAGGACCGCGGCCTCAAGCCTCGCCGGATATATGAAGTACGAGAGTTGCAGATCGCGCTGGGCCTCGTGGCAGCGGGGGAAGGAATTTCTGTCGTTCCGAGCAGCGTGTACGGTTTGAAGCGGGACGATGTGAGCTACAAGGAACTCGACGACCCGACGCTGGTTTCGCCGATCATCATGAGCATGCGTGCGCTCGACGAGTCGCGGGACATTCGGGAAATGCTTGAACTCATCTATCGGCTGTACGAGGAGGAGCAGATCGACCACGCACCTCGCAACGATCCTGAGCGGTGATATTCGCCATACCCACTGGGTATGGCACTAGACGTCAACGGTGTTGGACATCGGGTAATTGGGCACGCAATACTTCAGCAAGCCCTCCACTCCAACATTCCAGGTATGAACGCTCAAATCACCTCCGTCGAAGCGATTGTGGTTGATCTTCCAACCATTCGCGCGCATCAGCTAGCCATGGCGACGATGCAGCAACAAACCCTGGTGATCGTCCGTCTGCGCTCGAGCGATGGCATCGAGGGTCTTGGCGAAGCCACGACGATCGGCGGTCTGTCGTACGGCGACGAGAGTCCCGAAGGCATCAAGCTGACCATCGATACTTATCTCGCACCTGCAATCGTTGGGCAAGACGCGACCAACATCAACGGCGCGATGCTCAAGCTGAACAAGATTGCGCGCGGAAACCGGTTTGCCAAGTGCGCCATTGAAACGGCTTTGCTGGACGCTCAGGGCAAGCGCCTGGGCGTGCCGGTTTCAACGCTTCTTGGCGGCGCGGTCCGCAAGACGCTTCCGGTCCTGTGGACGCTCGCAAGCGGCGATACCCAACGCGACATCGATGAAGCGGAAACGCTGCTTGCGGAACGTCGCCACCATACTTTCAAGCTGAAGATCGGCCGGCGCAGCGTTCGTGATGACGTCGCGCACGTGTCGAGAATCAAGGCCGCGCTCGGCGACCGTGCCAAGGTCACCGTCGACGTGAATCAGGCCTGGAACGAGGTTGACGCGGCGCTGGGAATCGAAGCGCTCGAGGCCGCCGGCATCGACCTCATCGAGCAACCCACGCCGCGAGAGCAACGCGCAGCGCTCGCGAGACTCGCATCGCGTTTCATCGTGCCCATCATGGCCGACGAAGCAGTAACCGGCCCGGAGGACGCCCTCGAACTCGTGCGCGGTGGATGTGCGGACGTGTTTGCATTGAAGATCGCGAAGTCCGGCGGAATTTACGGAATGATGCGTACCGCCGCCATTGCGGATGCCGCTGGCGTGTCGCTGTACGGCGGCACGATGCTCGAGGGCAGCATTGGCTCGATAGCTTCGGCGCATGGATTCAGCGCTCTTGCGCAGCTTGCGTGGGGTACCGAGTTGTTCGGACCGCTGCTGTTGAAAGACGATATCGTTACTGCGCGACCGCAATATCGGGACTTCGATCTTCACATGCCAGAGGGTCCCGGGCTCGGCCTCCACATCGATGAAGACAAGCTCGCCTTCTACCGTCGCGACAAAGGAATCTGAGCACGCGCCGTTCAACCTAGAAGCCATTACTCCGACCGTCTCTTGTCAGTCCGGCTGGCTGGCTGGAACGTCGCATTTCGGGAAGGGAATCATGCTTTACCTCGTCAGGATGGACGTACATCTGCCGCACGACATGCCCGCTGCTCAGGCCGATGAAATCAAGGCTCGTGAGAAGGCTTACTCGCAAGAACTGCAACGGCAAGGAAAGTGGCGGCAACTGCATCGCGTGGTGGGTGAGTATGCGAACTACAGCGTCTTCGATGTTGAATCACATGACGAACTTCACGCTATTCTTTCGGGTCTGCCGCTGTTTCCGTTTATGACGATGAAGGTGACTGCGCTTGCTCATCATCCGTCGTCTATTTGTTGATACGCTACGGTGCTGGAACTCATGTCGATGCAACATGATTTCGAACTCCGGGCCTACTAAGTCCGGCATGTTCAAAAGCGCTTCATGGGTGAATCCACCTTCATTTCTCGAAAGCACGGCATCAAGCGTTTCAAAAAAACTCTCCTCCCCTCGTACCACTCTGCACGAAGGCATTCTGGTTCTAAAAGAACGTGCAGAAGCTTCTCCAGGCCACTAACTTCTTCGCGATACGCGCTGGAACCGCTTTGCTACGCCTGCGGGTCAAGGCGGGTCTCGATATAAGCAATTCCCGCACACCCAAAAAGTCCGCGATGATTATTTCTATTGCGGTTTCAAACCGAAGATTTCTGCAAAGACATTGCACAGCACCGCTTCGGCCGAAGCGGTCGGCAGTTCGTTGGGCATGGTCATGTTGAAGTAGAGGATGCCGTCCATCAACGCGATGGCGGCGAGCGCGTAGTCGGTGCAAGGACCTGGCGATTGCATATTGACGCGTTTGCGCACATGTTCGATGAAGGACGCGACCATATCGCGCTTTTCCAGGCACAGGGCGTTCATGCGTTGCCGGAATTTCGCGTCACGCATGGCGTGCAGACGCGCCTCTGCCCAGATGATGTAGTTGCCCTCGTCACGATAACGCTGTGCGTATAACAAGGTGAGCTGCTTTTGCAGCCCGTCGCTGCGCGGGTCTGCATCCAGCAGCTTGCGCAAGTTTTCCTGCACGTTCTGATGATCGCGCCGGAGCAGTTCGAGGAACAGGTCGTTCTTGCTGTCGAAGTTCGAATAGAACGCGCCGCGGGTGTAGCCGGCGTGGGCGGCGATGTCCTCCACGCTGGTCGCAGCGAGCCCTTTTCCCGCAATGCGCAGGGCCGCTGCGTCGAGCAGGCGCGAGCGAGTCTGTTCGCGGGCTTCATCCCGGCTTAATCGTTGACGTGGCATGCGGCAAGGTATCGAGTCATTGCGTTATCAGCCCGGTGCGGCGCCTGGCGCGGACGGAACGATGCGTTCCGTCGCGCGACGGCAAGCAACAGCGGGCACCTTTCGACAGACGGGCGAAACAGAGCCCCCGGCAACGGCCATCGAACCACGGAGACGGCGAAATTTCATGCCCTCTCCTGGCGCTACAGGCGCGTACGGTTGCTACCTGATTGCGACTGCTTCCAGGTCGCCGGCTTGCCAACCTCCCCCGAGTGCCTTGAAGGCAGCGACCGCTGCACGTGCTGATTCGGTTTGCGCCTGCGCGCGCTCATCCGACGCACGGAGCAGGTTTTCGTCGGCCTGCAGGACTTCGATCAGACTGACGACACCTTTTTGATAGGCCGCAAACGAGGCCGCTCGCGCGCGGCCGAGCGAGTCCACTCCCTGGGTGAGCACGGCAGCCTGTTCCTCGCGCTTGACCAGGGCCGAGAAGGCGTTCTCCACGTCCTCGGTTGCATGTAGTGCAGCAAGCCGATACGCAGCCAGCATCTCGGCCTCCTGGCCCTTGGCCTGATCGATCTGCGCATTGATCCGGCCGAAGTCGAACAGACGCCAGCGCAGCCCCAGCACGCCGGCCGCCTGGTTGGCGCCGCTTGAAAACAGATTGCCGCTGGCCACTGATGTCGCGCTGCCGATCAGGCCACTGAGCGAGAGCTTGGGGTAGTACTCGGCGATGGCGACGCCAATGCGCGCATTCGATGCGGCGAGGCGCCGCTCAGCCACGATCAGGTCGGGCCGGCGCCTGAGCAGTTCACCCGGCGATCCGGTGGCCGCCATCCGCGGGGCGGCCGGGATGTCGCCAGCTTCGACCAGCTCTGCGCGATGCGTGCCGGGCTGCGCACCCAGCATCACGTCCAGTGCGTTCATCGCCGCGTCCAGGCCCGTCTCGAGAACGGGGACGGAGGCCCGGACCTGGGCAAGCGCTCCCTCGGCTTGCCTCACCTGAAGCTCGGCCGCCAGGCCCTTGCCATACAGAAGGTTGATCGTCGAGAGCAGATCCTGCTGGGTCTGCACCTGCCGCCGGGCAACGTCCAGACGGGCTTGCAAGCCACGGATGCTGATGTAGGTGTCGGCGGTCTGTGCCGCCACAGCCAGGCGCGTGGCCGCCGCGCCCGCTTCCGAAGCCTGGTACTCGCCGAGCGCCGCTTCCCGTCCACGACGCAGCCCTCCGAACACATCCAGTTCCCAGCTCGCGCCAAGATTGGCTTCGTAAGCGTTGCCGTAGCGGTCGAAGCCCGGCGTCGAGTTCAAGACCCGCCCCAGCGGCGTTTCAACGGATTGGTAGGCTCGGGCGGCCTGGCCGCTGAGATTGCCGGAAGGCAGCAACGCGGCATTCGCCGCCCCAAGTCCCGCCCGCGCTTGCGCGACGCGAGCGGATGCCTGCACGAGATCGAGATTCTGCTCCAGCGCCAGCGCGACGAATCGTGTCAGTTGCGGATCGCTGAACCCCGTCCACCATGTCACGAGGTCGGCGCTGGCCGTCGCCTGCCGCTGCTCGAGCGCGGCCTGGCCCAGGAACCGCTCGGGCATGGGTACGTTTGGCCGGGTGTAATCCGGACCGACGGCGCAGCCTGCCGAGAGGCTGGCGACGATGAGCATGGCAAGGGTGCGTTTTGGCAGCATGGGTTTCTTCCGGCGAAGAGAACAAGTGATTGTGACTATAATACACATTAGTCACTTGTTGTCGATTCCTGAGAGCGGCGGTAAGCTGCGAACCATGAAAAGTGCAATCACCTATCCCGTTTCCGCCCGCGGCCCCGCCGACCACGACGTGCGCGATCAGATCGTGGCGGCGGCCACCGAGCACTTCAGCCGCTTTGGCTACGAGAAGACAACCGTCTCCGACCTTGCCAAGGCCATCGGCTTTTCGAAGGCCTACATCTACAAGTTCTTCGAGTCCAAGCAGGCGATTGGCGAAATGATCTGCGCGAACTGTCTGCGCGAGATCGAAAGCGAGGTCAAAGCGGCCGTTGACGAGGCCGATCGGCCACCGGAGAAGCTGCGGCGCATGTTCAAGTCGATCGTCGAGGCCAGCCTTCGCCTGTTCTCGCAGGACCGCAAGCTTTACGAGATTGCCGCGTCGGCAGCCACGGAGCACTGGCAGGCGACGCTCGCCTATGAAGAGCGCATCCAGAAGCTGCTGCAGGACATCCTGAAGGAAGGCCGGCAGAGCGGGGACTTCGAGCGCAAGACGCCGCTCGACGAGACCGCGATGGCGATCTACCTGGTCATGCGCCCCTACCTCAACCCGCTCATCCTGCAACACAGCTTCGATTACACGGTGGAGGCGCCGGCGCAGTTGGCAAGCCTGGTGCTCCGCAGCCTGTCACCCTGAAGCAAAGCTTTGAGTGACTGTTGACTATATTAGTCACTAGAACCATAATGAAAGCCGTCATCACTTCGTCGATGGGACTTTCATGCTCTCGCGTCGCCTCGCCACCTGCACCGTCGTGTGTTCCTTGCCATTTGCGCTAGTCGCTTGCGGCGCAAAAGCACCCTCCGATCCGCGCACCGAGGCGCCGATGGTGCGTGTCGCCATTGTCCAGAGCGCGACGCCAGCGTCGCGTTCGTTCACGGGAACCGTAGCTGCCCGGGTGCAGAGCGACCTCGGGTTTCGCGTCGCTGGCAAGGTGCTCGAGCGGCTTGTGGATACGGGACAAGCCGTCAAGCGCGGCCAGCCGCTCATGCGCATCGACCCCGCCGATCTGAAGCTCGCTGCGCTGGCGCAGCAGGAGGCGGTTGCGGCCGCGCGAGCGCGGGCCCAGCAGACGGCGGAGGATGAAGCCCGCTACCGCGACCTGCGCGGCACCGGCGCGATCTCGGCTTCGGCCTACGCCCAGGTCAAGGCGGCGGCGGACGCGGCCAAAGCCCAGCTCAGCGCAGCCGCGGCCCAGGCCGACGTCGCCCGGAATGCGAGCCGCTATGCGGAGCTCGTAGCCGATGGCGATGGCGTCGTCATGGAAACGCTGGTCGAGCCCGGCCAGGTCGTCAACGCGGGGCAGATCGTGGTGCGCCTCGCCCACGCCGGGCGACGTGAGGCCGTTATCCAGTTGCCCGAAACCCTGCGCCCCGCGGCCGGTTCGATCGCGCAAGCCACGCTGTTCGGCAAGGAAGGCGTCAGCGTTCCGGCCACGCTGCGGCAGCTCTCGGATGTGGCGGATCGCCTGACCCGCACGTTCGAGGCGCGGTATGTGCTGGACGGAGAACTCGCCAATGCACCGTTGGGCACTACGGTCACGATCCGGATTCCGGATGGACATGCCTCCGCGCAAGGCGGCTTGCAGGTGCCGATCGGCGCCCTGTCCGACGCGGGCAAGGGACCGGGGGTGTGGGTCATCAACGGCGAGCCGGCAAAGGTTGCCTGGCGGCCGGTTGCGATCCAGCATCTGGACGACGATGGCGCACGCGTCGCCGGCCAGCTCAGCCAGGGCGACCGGGTCGTCGCGCTCGGCGCGCATCTGCTGCGCGACGGCGAGCAGGTCCGGGTGGCAGGCCAAGCCGCCGCCGCTACGACCGAGGGAGCCCGTCCGTGAGCGAAGGCCGTTTCAACCTGTCGGCGCTCGCCGTACGCGAGCGCTCCATCACCCTGTTCCTCATCTGCCTGATCTCGCTCGCGGGGCTCGTCTCGTTCTTCAAACTGGGCCGGGCGGAAGATCCCGCCTTCACGGTCAAGGTGATGACCATCGTCACCGCCTGGCCTGGGGCCACCGCGCAGGAAATGCAGGATCAGGTCGCCGAAAAGATCGAAAAGCGCATGCAGGAGCTGCGCTGGTATGAACGCACGGAAACCTACACGAGACCTGGCCTCGCCTTCACGACCTTGACGTTGCTCGACAGTACACCGCCTTCGGAAGTGCAGGAGCAGTTCTATCAGGCCCGCAAGAAGGTCGGCGACGAGGCGGCCAATCTTCCGCCAGGCGTCATCGGACCGATGGTCAATGACGAATACGCGGACGTCACTTTTGCGCTGTTTGCGCTCAAGGCCAAGGGCGAACCGCAGCGCCTGCTGGTACGCGACGCCGAGACGCTGCGCCAGCGGTTGCTGCACGTGCCCGGCGTGAAGAAGGTGAACATCATTGGCGAGCAGGCGGAGCGGATCTATGTCGAGTTTTCGCATGACCGTCTCGCAACGCTGGGCGTCAGCCCGCAGGACGTGTTTGCCGCGCTCAACGGTCAGAATGTGCTGACGCCGGCCGGCTCCGTGGAGACCAGGGCCCTGAGGTACTGGTTCGCGTGGACGGTGCCTTCGACGAAATGCAGAAGATCCGCGACACGCCGGTGGTGGCGCAGGGTCGCACGCTGAAGCTGTCGGACATTGCCACCGTCGAGCGGGGCTATGAAGATCCGGCGACGTTCATGATCCGTAACGGCGGCGAACCTGCGCTGCTGCTGGGCATTGTCATGCGCGACGGCTGGAACGGGCTTGATCTCGGCAAGGCGCTCGACAGCGAGGTCGGGGCGATCAACGCCGAACTGCCGCTGGGCATGGGCCTGACCAAGGTCACGGACCAGGCGGTCAACATCAGCTCGGCGGTCGATGAGTTCATGGTCAAGTTCTTCGCCGCCCTGCTGGTGGTCATGCTGGTCAGCTTCGTGAGCATGGGCTGGCGCGTGGGCCTCGTGGTCGCCGCGGCCGTGCCGCTGACACTGGCGGTGGTCTTCGTGGTGATGGCCGCGACCGGAAAGAACTTCGACCGCATCACCCTGGGGTCGTTGATCCTGGCGCTGGGCCTGCTGGTGGACGACGCCATCATCGCCATCGAAATGATGGTGATAAAGATGGAAGAGGGTTACAGCCGACTCGCTGCCTCCGCCTACGCCTGGAGCCATACCGCTGCACCCATGCTGTCGGGCACGCTGGTCACGGCGGTCGGCTTCATGCCCAATGGCTTCGCCCGATCCACCGCCGGCGAATACACCAGCAACATGTTCTGGATCGTCGGCATCGCACTGATCGCGTCGTGGGTGGTCGCGGTGGTTTTCACGCCGTACCTGGGCGTCAAGATGCTGCCCGACTTCAAGAAGGTCAAAGGCGGGCACGGCGCGATCTACGACACGCCGCGCTATAACCGCTTCCGTCGACTGCTGAGGGGCGTCATCGGGCGCAAATGGCTGGTCGCCGGTTCGGTGGTGGCCCTCTTTGTCGCCGCCATACTCGGTATGTCGGTGGTCAAGAAGCAGTTCTTCCCGATCTCCGACCGTCCCGAAGTACTGGTCGAGGTGCAGATGCCCTATGGCACCTCCATCGCCCAGACCAGCGCCGCCACGGCGAAGGTGGAAGCCTGGCTGGCCGGACAGAAGGAAGCCCGGATCGTCACCGCCTACGTCGGCCAGGGCGCGCCGCGCTTCTATCTGGCGATGGGACCGGAACTGCCCGATCCGTCGTTTGCCAAGATCGTGGTACGCACGGACAGCCAGGATGAGCGCGACGCATTGAAGCAGCGACTACGCCAGGCGATCGCCGACGGTCTCGCGTCCGAGGCGCGCGTACGCGTCACACAACTCGTATTCGGCCCGTATTCGCCGTTCCCGGTCGCCTATCGGGTCACGGGTCCGGACCCGGACAAGCTACGCGGTATCGCAGCCAGGGTTCAACAGGTGATGGAGTCCAGTCCGATGATGCGGACGGTCAACGCCGACTGGGGCACGCGCACGCCCACGCTGCACTTCACCTTGCAGCAGGACCGATTGCAGGCGGTGGGACTGAGCTCCAGCGCGGTCGCGCAACAACTGCAATTCCTTCTGACCGGCGCCCCCGTCACGACCGTGCGCGAGGACATCCGAACGGTGCAGGTCATGGCGCGTTCCGCCGGCGACGTCCGTCTCGATCCGGCCAGGATCGGCGACTTTACGCTGGCTGGCGCCAACGGCCAGCGCATCCCGCTGTCACAGGTCGGCAAGGTCGAGGTCCGCATGGAGGAGCCGATCATGCGCCGGCGCGACCGGATGCCGACGATCACCGTGCGGGGCGATATCGCCGATGGCTTGCAGCCGCCGGATGTATCGACGGCGCTCACGAAGCAGCTTCAGCCGATCATGGACAAGCTGCCGGGCGGCTACCGCATCGAGGAGGCGGGTTCCATCGAGGAATCGGGCAAGGCGACGGTCGCCATGCTGCCGCTCTTCCCCATCATGCTGGCGATCACTCTGCTTATCATCATCTTCCAGGTGCGCTCGATTTCCGCGATGGTCATGGTGTTCCTGACCAGTCCATTGGGACTGATCGGCGTGGTGCCCACCCTGATTCTTTTCCGGCAACCCTTCGGCATCAATGCGCTGGTCGGCCTCATTGCGCTATCGGGAATCCTGATGCGCAACACGTTGATACTGATCGGTCAGATCCACCAGAACGAACAGGCGGGCCTGGGTCCGTTCGACGCACTCGTTGAAGCAACCGTGCAGCGTGCCAGGCCGGTGATCCTGACCGCGCTGGCGGCGATCCTGGCATTCATCCCGCTGACCCATTCCGTGTTCTGGGGAACCCTCGCTTACACGCTGATCGGCGGCACTTTCGCCGGGACGATCCTGACCCTCGTGTTCCTGCCGGCCATGTATTCCATCTGGTTCAAGATCAGGCCCGGCAATACGGCCGGTCGGAAAGAACGGCAGGATCAGGCACAGCCTGCGGAACAGATGCTGGAGGATCCGGCTGCCGCTTCGAGATAAGAACCGCTCATGCCATGCATGCTGTGTCGCGAAAATCGGTGGTCTGGGGCATCTGCGTGACATCCGCCTTCCGACTCCGAAACGTCATGACGTGAGGACAATCGCGCTCTCAAAAGGGTCAAGTGATGCGAGCGTTCCGAGTCATCCTTCACGGACGAAGCGGGCAAAAGGACGGACCGACCTCAATGCACCGCGTTTTCAGGCTGCGCACGGCGACAGGCACGAGTCGATAGATTGTCTGCTAGATGAACTCGAAGTCGGACGCCGGCACTCCAATTTCGGGCAGACGGTCCCTTGCTGTCCGCACTACCGCTTCGGCCAGCCGACGGACGGCGAACGAGCGACTTTTCCCGACCGGATAAAGAAATCCATAATCAAGCGGAATCTTCACCGAAAGTCGCTTCATCGCGAGGCCGCTCGCTCCACTCGAAAGCGCGACGAACGGGTCGGCCAGAGCGACGCCGAGACCTTGCGCCGCTAGTTCGCAGGCAATGAGTCCGTTGGTCGCCTCGAAGCGGATGTCGGGCTTCCTCTTTTCCTCGCGAAACATCCGGTCCAGACTCTGGCGCAACAACGACCTGGAATGCGTCGCCACCAGTGCCGTGTCGTACAGATGCTTTGGCTGAATGACCTTCAGCCTGGTCAGGGGATGCGTCGCGGCCATGACCACGACCACGGATGTCCGCAAAAATGGTTCGGACTCGACCGCCGGGCTGTCCAGGGGAAGTATCCCAACGCCAATGTCGAACTGCTCCTGCGTAATCCACGTTTCGATATCGAGCCGCACGCGAGACGCAACCTCGGCTGTCAGGTTCGGTATCTCCCGCGCCACCGACGACAACGCTGGCGCGACCAACGCTTTTGTCACGTGCGGGGCCGTGAGGATGCGCACGTGGTCAGAAGAACCGGAGCGAATCTGCTCCGCCGAGCGACTGAGCGACTGCAGTTCGCCCATGACCCGGTCCACTTCCTTGTAGAACCGCCATCCCTCCGGTGTTGCGCGCAGCCTTTTTCCGGAGCGGCTGAAAAGCGCGAAGCCGAGCGATTCCTCGAGCGACGTCAGCAGCCTGCCCACCTGGGGCTGCGTTCGACCCAGCCGGTCTGCAGCCAGCGTCACCGACCCGCACTCGATGAACGCCCTGAAGGCTTCCAGTTCCTTCACGTTGAGCACGCGGCTCTCCTTAAACTATTTTCGCATGACCACAATTGTTTTTCGCATTTGACGCATATTAGCCGACCTCGTTTAATGACATCAAGCGCGCAGAGACCAGTGCCGTGCGACACGTCGGAAGCTCTTTCTTCCTGGAGAAGGCCGGGTTTCCGCTTTGGAATTTCTTTCGGACCCGGCGCACCCGGAGATTCGAGCAGTACCTGGAGATGAGGCATGTCCAACGTCGCAGCGCGACTCGAGCGTTTACCATTCTGCGGCTTTCACAAAAAGCTGCTTTTCATGGGAGGACTCGGCTATACCTTTGATGCGATGGACTCGTCATCAATGGCGTTCGTTCTTCCTGCCATTAGCAAGGCATGGTCGCTATCGTCCTTCCAGACCGGGCTGATTGCCAGCAGTACGTACACGGGCTTCTTCTTCGGCGCGCTGCTGGCGGGGCTGTGTGGTGACCTGCTCGGCAGACGGTTTGTGATGATGACCGCGCTCGTCATCTTCTGCGTTGCGTCGCTAATAAGTTCGCAGGTGGATCACTGGCAGGCGTTCTACGCGATCCGGATTTTTGCGGGCTTCGGTGCTGGCGCCGAAAGCGCTATCGTTGCGCCGTTTCTTTCCGAATTCGTCGCCCGCAAGTATCGCGGCGCGTTCACCGGGGCGCTCGCCGGATTTTTTGCCATTGGATATGTCATTTCGGCAATTCTGGGCAACCTGATAATCCCTCACATGGAGAATGGCTGGCGCGTGGTCGTTGTCATTACCTCGCTGCCTATCTTCATTCTGCTGTGGTGGCGCCGCGCGCTTCCCGAATCGCCCCGGTGGCTCGAGAGCCGCGGTCGGCTCCAGGAAGCGAACGCCACTCTCGACAGGATTGAGGCGCAGGTGCTGAAAGAGGGGCGCTCGTTCGAGCCGGTGCCCGAATCCATCCTCAAGCCGGCAGCCCCCACGGTCCAGGCATCGTTCTTTGGCAACCTCGCAGCAATCTGGTCCAGGAAGCTTCGGCGCACGACCGCAATGTC
This sequence comes from Paraburkholderia sp. DD10, assembly GCF_049177125.1. Taxonomy (NCBI): domain Bacteria; kingdom Pseudomonadati; phylum Pseudomonadota; class Betaproteobacteria; order Burkholderiales; family Burkholderiaceae; genus Paraburkholderia; species Paraburkholderia sp. DD10. The sequence continues at coordinate 1,500,036 of NZ_CP185393.1, forward strand.
GTGGACGATGTGGTTTGCCATCGCCTTCAGTTACTACGCTTTCTTCACCTGGATTCCCAGCCTGCTGGTCCAGCACGGCATGACGATTACCAGAAGCTTCGGATTCTCGCTGCTGATGTATATCGCCCAGATTCCGGGCTACCTGTCGGCCGCATATCTCAACGAACGCTTTGGCAGACAGGCCACGATTGCGGGGTACATGGTCCTCGGCGGCGTCTCTGCCGTTGGGATGGCATTTGCCAACGCCCCCTGGCAGATTGCCTGCGCGGGTATCTGTCTATCGTTCTTTATGAACGGCACGTTCGGCGGTATCTATGCCTACACGCCGGAGATTTTCCCGACCTATCTTCGGGCAACCGGCGTGGGTACGTCATCGTCTTTCGGGCGCATTGGCGCCATCATCTCACCCATCATGGTCGGGATGATGTATCCGGTACTCGGATTCGCCGGCGTGTTCGGTGTCACGACCTGCGTACTGCTCGTTGGAGCGCTAACCGTGCTGGTGTTCGGTGTTCCAACGCGAGGCCTGGCACTTGAAGAAATCTCCCACGGGGATGGCACTCCGGCACCGGGCGGGTCGCTCGCAGACGTGCGCCGAGGCGACGCATGACGCCGGAAAAACTACTCGCGGAACTGGCGGGTATTGCGTCGGCTCACGCATGCGTCGAACAACCGCGCGCCACCCTGCAAGCGCTTGACAGCGCGGTGAACAGCCTCGTTGGCCGGAAGCTTCTGACAGTCCTGACAGTCAACGAACGACGCGGCACGGTCACGCGGGCATTCAGCAATATGGGCGACAGATATCCGGTCGGAGGGCACAAGTCCATCGCGCAGGCGCCTCGACTGCGTGCTGTCCTTGGCACCGGTGAGCCGTTCGTTGGCAGGTCGAGGGACGACATTCTCGCGAACTATCCCGACGCGGACACCATCTTCGCCGCAGGGTGCGGAAGCATCCTGAATTTCCCGGTACGTTGGCGGCAACAGGTCGTAGCGACCGTGAACCTTCTCCATGACGAAGGATTCTACGACGACCATCACGTCGACCTGGTCCGTTGCCTGGCTCATGCCGCTCTTCCGGCGTTGCTGCTTGACACACCCAACTGTCCGGACAACATCAATAACACTCGCACCTTCTAACAGGGAACCGATATGTCTGACCGCGACGACAAGGGCACCGCATGGGTTGTGCCGCCGAGCCAGTATCTGGCGTCACGCCCTGAGATATTCGACCTTCCGGCTGCGCCGCTGTCGCAATACATCACGATGCGTGACGGCTGCCGGCTGGCAGCGGACATCTATGTGCCACAAGGCGAACACGCTGCAGAACGATTCCCCGCCCTCCTTATCTTTACGCCTTACTACCGGCGATTCGCGACTCATGGCGATGTCGCGGAAGCTGCGCCCGCCGCAGCCCGATACCGTGACTTCTTTGTTCCGCGAGGCTATGTCGTGGTCGTGGTCGACGTCCGTGGCACAGGCGCCAGTTTTGGTACGCGCGATGCCCTGCGCTCCCCAACTGAGCGGGATGACTACAGAGAGGTCGCGGAATGGGCGATTGGGCAGCAGTGGTCCGATGGGGTGCTCGGCTCGACTGGCATCTCGTACGTCGGCGCTGCTGCCTGTTTCCTGGCAAGTACCGGTCATCCGGCCGTGAAGGCGATTGCGCCGCTATTCGCTGTGTCCGACATTTATAGTGAGCAGCTCTATCCAGGTGGTCTGCTCTCGAAGGTCTGGACCGGCGCCTATGACCGCCTGATGCTTGCCATGGACCACGACCGGCGCGACCTGCTTGGCGCATTTTCGTACTACGCAGACCCCGGCCTGCGAGGGCCACATCCCGTGGACGTGGATATTGACCGGTCCCTGCTCGCTGCGGCGATTGGCGAGCATTCGAACAATTTCAGTCTGCACGATGCGGCGGCTGAATTTACGTTCCGCGACGAGGGAATGCTGCACGACCCATTATTCAATCTTGCCGTCTGCAGCCCGTATCACTACCTCGACCAGGTGCCGCAGGATGTTCCCATCTACTCGGTATCGGGATGGTTCGATGGCGCCGGATACAGCAATGGAGCGATTACCCGGTTTCTGACCAGACACAACACGCGTGACAGGCTTCTGCTTGGAGCGTGGGACCACGGAGCCCGGACGAACGTCTCCCCGTGGCGTGAGGAGGCCGCGCCTCAATACAACCTGCTGGCCGAATTGCTTCGCTTCTTCGATGAACATCTCGCCGGCAGGGATACGGGTCTCAGCCGGGAAGCGCCTGTGCACTACTTCAACATCCACGCAGAGAAGTGGGAAAGCGCTCCAACCTGGCCGCCAACTGAACACACAATCACGCTTTTCCCGACCGCGGGCAGACTTCTCACCAGCGCGCCGGCCGAAGAGAGCGTCGACACCTATCAGGTCGACTTCTCGACAACCACGGGCACAAATACCCGCTACGAGCGCCTGGGCGCGGCGGGCATTGTCGACTACTACCCGGACTGGGGTGAGCACTGCTCGCGGATGTTGAACTACGATACCGCCGTGCTCGACGAGCCTCTGTCCATGATTGGGCACGTCGTAGCGAAGCTGAGAATGGCTATCAATGAAGGCGATGCTTCCATATTCGTGTATCTCTCCGAGGTCGCCGGGGACGGTTCGGTTTACTACATCACCGAAGGCATGCTGAGAGCGATTCACAGAAAGGTCGCTCCCGCGCCAGCGAATTACCTCACGACGTGGCCGTTCCGGACATATCACCGTCGGGACTCCACGCCGGTCGAAAAGAACGTGGTCGACGACTACGTCGTGCCGTTACTGCCTGTTGCGTGGACACTGGCGAAAGGTAGTCGTTTGCGCGTCTCCGTGGCGGGAGCTGACGCCGGCCATTTCGTGCAGACGCCGTACGGCCGGCCACCTCGATTCAGACTCATCACAGGCTCGGGCGGAACGTCAATCGAGGTTTCGACAAAAGCAGAGTGACTGTCCAAGATTTCGTCCGCCCCCCGCAATTCATTGCGGTAGTTGACCCTTACATCCGCGGGTATAACACCAAGAGGATCAAGGTCTCGCCTGACTCACTCGGCCAGCTCGAATACCGGGAGAGTCTCGGAATTGCGGCACAAAATCAGTTCAGGATTTTTGCCGCACCCCATCAATCGCCGCGCCCGGTGTCGGGATACGCTGCAAGACTCCATATCGATAGGACAAGGATGGCGATTGGCGAAATATTCGAGAAACACAGCCGTTTGACAGGCTTGTTCACGATCTCGCCGGTTTCTGGAGCGACCCGGTGCACCCGCATTACGTTTGTTGCGATGTCCACTCACCCACGATCGTATGCGTCATGATGGATCCTCCGGCTGAGTAGGCCAATGGTCACCGATTTCTATTCGGTAGCCATCGCTGGCCACCGATGTACCGCTGACGCTGCATGTAGCGATGGTGGGGGCGTTCATATCATTCACTTTGCTCTTGGGATGTGGCCTTTAAGCGCGGCCGGCGATGGTGGTCAAGGAATATTGCGGGCGATGTGTGCCGACGGCATCGGGTGGCACGCGGTCAGGAGCGGACCTCTCGAATGTGCTCTTCGGTCGCCATCCAAACGTCAGGGACCTATCCGTAATTTCGTGGGCGAGGCATATCATGAAGGATCAAAGTCATGGATATGCCGATGAAGAAGAAACGCACCGTCGCTTCGCAGGCAGCGGCCCGAGGGCCGCTGCCTGCCCTGCCTGAAGCGCTGCTCGATGAACTGGTCAAGGGGCCGATGACGCCCGCCGAGGTCCAGGACCTGATGCTCGCGTTCAACAAGGCGCTCATCGAGCGCGCGATGGGCGCCGAGATGAACATGCATCTGGGCTACCGGCCCGGTCAGCCCAAACCCTCCGAGCAGACCAACGAACGCAATGGCGCCAGCGGCAAGACGGTGATCACCGAGCGCGGCCCGCTCAGGGTCGATCTGCCGCGCGATCGCGAGGGGAGTTTCGAGCCGCTGCTGATTCCCAAACACGAGCGCCGTTTCACGGGCTTCGACGAACGCATCATCGCGATGTACGCGCGGGGCATGAGCGTGCGCGAAATCCAGGCGTTCCTGGCCGAGAGCTATGGCACCGGGGTCTCCCCCGACTTCATCAGTTCGGTCACTGACGAGGTGATGGCCGAGACGCTCGCCTGGCAGAGCCGCCCGCTCGAGGCGATGTATCCGGTGGTGTTCTTCGACGCGCTGCGCGTGAAGATCCGCGACGACGGCGTGGTGAGCAACAAGGCCGTCTATCTGGCGCTGGGCATCCAGGCCGATGGCCAGCGCGACGTGCTCGGCCTGTGGATCGAACAGACCGAGGGCGCGAAGTTCTGGCTCAAGGTGTTCAATGAACTGAAGACGCGCGGCTGCCAGGACATCCTGATCGCGGTGGTCGACGGCCTGAAGGGCCTGGCCGGGGCGATCGGCACGGCGTACCCGCGCACGACCGTGCAGACCTGCATCGTGCACCTGATCCGCAACAGTCTGGAGTACGCGAGCTACAAGGACCGCAAGAGCGTCGCCGCGGCGCTGCGTCCGATCTATGCAGCCGCGAGCGAACCGGCCGCCCTGCAGGCCCTGGAGGCCTTCGCCGAAGGCCCATGGGGAGCGAAGTACCCGACGATCGTGCAGTCGTGGCGACGAGCGTGGGAGAACGTCACGCCGTTCTTCGTGTTTCCCCCCGAGATACGCCGGGTCGTGTACACCACAAACGCCATTGAGAGTCTGAACATGCAGCTGCGCAAGATCATCAAGACCCGCGGCCACTTCCCCAACGACGAGGCCGCCATCAAGCTGCTCTGGCTGGCGCTGCGCAACGTGCTGGCAAAATCAGTACGGGCGGCATTCGACTGGTCATCCGCCATGAACCAGTTTGCTATCCTGTTTGGTGAGCGATTCACCAACGCACGCGGGTAACTCCGCCCATCGCCTCGCACACAAAAATGCGGACAGGTTCAACGTCAGATTTACAACTCTCTTTGGACGGTCCTGCCTTCGCTACTCGTAAACACCATCGGTAGCCTCCAAAACTTCCCAGGTGCCAGACAGTGAGATACGCTTTCGCCTGCGACAGCATGCCCATCTATAGATATCGGGGATTACTATGAAAACAGTCCGCGTGAGCAGCGCCCACAACAAAGACTTACGTGAAGGCCTCATATTCTTCTCTGAGCGGATGCGCGAGCTCCTAGCTCACTCCACTGACGATTCTTTCAAGATATCGGCGTTAAACACGCTGGGCCGCGCGCGAGAATTGGAGCGACTGCTCCGGCACACTTACGCAACGACTCAGAAACCACAAGCTCTTAATCCACTCCTAGAGGAGCTTGCTGACAGCATCAGAAACGACTACGTTATCCAGGCGATGCACAACAAAAACGTATTGCTTCGCATGATCGAGGAAGTCAAGGAGGCTATTTCTGAAAATAAACCACGTTTGATACTTGAAGCCGCCGACTCTTTGGCTGGTGCAATTGGCTTGTTATCCGACTATATAACGTCTGCTCAAGAACTTTTGCTGAATTCAATTCTTTCACACAAAGAAAAGAAAAAAATCTCGGCTGTGAGCGATAGTCTTGTTGTCCAACTCCAGACGCTTGGCTATAGTCGAGAATACATACGACATATATCAAAGAACTGCCTTGCGGCAAAACTTTCGATGCAAGATGCCATCGATGCCAAGACGGTTGTATTGGAGTTTTTTTCAAAATTTACTGGCGATCAGAAAAAATATATAGGTATAACTCGATGCAAATTGAATCTACCAAAAGAGACGGAGCGATCTGGTCGGCTGGAGTTCATTAAAGAGCCGACTGGCTTTAACAAACTTTCTTTGCTCGAGCTCGCTGATAGCGTATCTCAGCAGCTAGGTGGCTTTGATATGTATGCGCTGCGCACCAACATCGAGGCCCGCGATGCTTTTAGTGCTCGCGAAAGATTTTTTGTGTCGATTAATGCAAACAACTCTATCTACCAATTTTTAAATCACTCTCCCGTAGCGCATTTCGGGCAAGATTGCCTCATTAACAGGCCGGTGAAATACCTCATGTAGCGGTCATCCGGGACGCAGGCGTAAACGTTGAACTGATGTCATCAATGAGAGCGAGATGGAACGGATGCGTGGGCCAGATGGTTTTACCGAGTCAATGTTCACGGTGTTGAAGCTGGACGATTTTGTGCCGAAGGACCATCCCTTGCGTCCGATTCGCATCTGGCTCAATGGCGCGCTTAAACGCATGGACGATGTGTTCGCGCGGATGTACGAGGCTGACGCGAAAGGAGGTCGGCCGAGCATCGCGCCGGAGAAGCTGGTGCGAGCTCTTTTGCTGCAGGTTCTGTATTCGATTCGTAGCGAGCGCATGCTGGTGGAACAGATTTCCTACAACATGCTGTTCCGCTGGTTCGTCGGCCTGCCGATGGACGGGACCGTGTGGGACCACTCGACGTTCAGCAAGAACCGCGACCGGTTGCTCGAACACGATGTGCTGGTGTTGCTGTTCAACGAGACAGTCGAGACCGCGCGCGAGCGCGGATATCTTTCTGGGGAGCACTTTAGCGTCGACGGCACGTTGATTCAGGCATGGGCCGGGCATAAGAGCTTCGTGCCGAAGGCAAGTCCAGACGAAGACGACACGCCTCCTGACGAACCGCCAGCGCCGAATGACAACTGGCACGGACAGAAACGCAGTAACGAGACGCACCAATCCACGACGGACGAGCAGGCACGCCTGTTTCGCAAGAGCAAAGGAACCGGAGCGATGCTCTGTTATATGGGCCACGTGCTGACAGACAACCGGCATGGCCTGGTGGTCAACGCGCAGGTGACGCTGGCGACGGGCACCGCCGAGCGCGACGCGGCCGAGCTGATGCTTGCCGATGCCGCAAGTGTTGCGCCGCTCGGCATCACAGTCGGCGCGGACAAGAACTACGACACCGCCGGTTTCGTGGCCAGTTGTCGAGCGAACCGTGTGACGCCGCATGTGGCGCAAAACGATGGGCGTCCAGGAGGTTCAGCAATTGACGAGCGAACTACGCGCTGGCCGGGCTACGCGGTCAGCCAGCAAAAACGTAAACGCATTGAACAGGTGTTCGGATGGGGCAAGACAGTCGGGCGAATTCGACAAGCGATGTATCGGGGACTTGAACGCGTAGACCAGCTCTTCGTGCTGACGCAGGTCGGCTACAACCTGACGCGTATGCGCACACTTGCCGGTTGAGGGGCTGGAAGCAATGGATAACACCGATATGGTGAACCCCCGAGTAACGCCGAATGCCCGCAATCGTGTTCCGCGTTTCAAAAGTGCAAACCCAGCATCCGTCGTAATGCATCTGAGCGCATCAACGACGGATATTTCAACGGCCTGTTAAAGATTTAGATTCTGGAAAAGAGTTACGGATTAAACGCCCGACCAATGTTATGCTACGCGGCCAGACTCTCCAAACTCTTACGATTACCGACGAAATTAAAACTAAGGATCTGATTTCTGCCATCGGAAATTTATCAGAGTCCTCAAGAAAATCATTGATTTCCGCGCTTCGGTTTCATAAGGAGGCGTTAGATTCAAGTTCTCTGGAGAACCAGCTGATCGATTTATGGGCAGCATTGGAGGGCTTCGTACCTCAGCCTATTGACGAAAGCCCCAGAATTGGCTCGGTGCTCGATCATATTTTGCCGCCCCAGATATTGGTATATGTGGAAAAAAAATTCAGGTATGTTGCGATGGGCGTCAAAAATGCCGGCGCGCAAGCCATTGCCATTGTAAATAGCCTCCCGTGCGGCGACGTCTTTGAGAAAAATGTCGTGGCGCTTATCGTATGCCCTGAGTTTTCAGATAAGCTCGATGAGCTTTTAAAGCTGCCATCCGTTTCTCCATTGCTGCGATATAGAATGTTTTCTCTGTTCGAAAATTTTTCAACACGCGGAAAGGTGAAGGACGAGCTTCTTAGACACCGAAAAAGGTTGGAGTGGCAAATACGGCGGATATATATCACCCGGAACACGCTAATGCATAGTGCAACGGCGCATGGCGATCTCGATGTTTTGGTTGAGAATTTGCATTCTTACTTAGATATACTTCTAAATTCCGTTACGCGCATGACAAGCGCAATGGGAAGGAAAACAACGATTAACGCCACATTAAAAGCATTGTCCGCATCCGAAAAGACATATCTAAAATCTCTCGATTACGAAAAGGACGAGGCGTTAACACCAAATAATTTCGCCTGTGTTTTCTTTGCAGACGCAAATCCGCTTTTGAATGTCGTTTGATCGTGAATTTTATCGACTTATTTTCAAACACAACTTCTCGGTGTTGAGACCCGCGGCATCGTTCTAGGCGCAGCCGCGGTTGGGGTCGCGACTGGTTACGTAACGTGGGGCATCACTTTTCGCTGGCGCAGGTCTCTCGCTTTTTGGTGGAGATCTAGTTGGCTCCCCTTGGGAATAGGGAGACTGGGATCAAATTAACTCACGGTGCCGGCTGTATTCGGTCGGCACCGAACTTGCCATAGGGTCATTACTCGTCTCGTCGTCCGTTGCCCAGCGAGAGCCGCCCTTCGACTCTCGCGGCTCCCAAAGGCCGGAGAGGGTCGGCTACAGGCTGTCACGTCATACCGTCACCAGCGGCCGCGCCATGACAATCCTCGCGAATTCAGAAACAACCGTGGACGCCACAAAGAAGAATCAAACGCCTTTCAGCGCGGCGCGCACAAACGGGACGAACCGTGACGTAACAGGATTCTTTTGCGCATCCGCCCACACAAGCCCTACGCGCCATTTCGCGTGTCTTCCGCGAAGCTGTAGGACTGTAGCGTCCCGAAGCAGATGTTGCGCACGCGAGGGAACGAACGCGACGCCAACGCCAGCAGCGACAGATGCCAGGACAGACTGCACATCATCAGCCTGTTGCGTCACGTTCGGTACAAAGCCCTGTTCGCGGCACCAGGCGTCGACTTGAGCCGCGAGTCCGGGCCCACGCGCACGCCGCAAGGCCAGGAAACCCATTTCATTCAGCTTGCCAAAGTCGGACGGAAGACGCACGCGCTCAAGGCCTGGGGGTAACGCCAGCGCCAATGTCTCGTCGATCACGCGAAGAGACGAGAGCCCTTCGACCGAGGGCATCCGCATAAAGCCCACATCCAGCTTCCCCGCCAAAAGGCGTCGGGTTTGCTCAGCGGAAGACAGGTCGCTCAACGCGACGGCAATGCCCGGATACTGCTGGCGGAAGTCGGCAATGATCTGCGGCGCGATCATCAGCACGGACAGGCAAATGCCGATCCGCAAATGCCCACGTCTGCCGCTGCCCGCCTCTCGCGCACGCGCGAGAATCTCGTCCGCGTCGCAGACGAGCGCTTGCGCATCGGGCAGGAAAATTTCCCCGAACCGCGTTAGCTCCGCGCCATGCCGCCCCCTTTCGAACAGCTTCGCGCCCAGGCTCGCCTCCAGCGCGCCAACCTGTTTGCTCAACGCCGGCTGACTCAAATGAAGAGCCTCCGCCGCGCGTCCGAAATGACGCAACTCGACGACCGACAAAAACGTTCGCAGCAGTTTGAGTTCCATTCCGTACTGTTATCGCATCGATCAAATCATTCATTTTACTAATCGATGATCGAGTCGTTCAATACGGGATTAAATCTTTCCACATGCGATGACTCATGGCCCCGACAAACCGTAAGCGTCATCTACATCGGCTGCCGCGCACAGATGTCCCAGTTGACGACCGCGCCTGCAATCCCGATCCTACGCAGGATCTCCTGGCGGGTCGGGAGCGCCGCCCTCATCGCCCTCGTTTCGCCGGCGTACTCTCGGCAGACGATGGCCACGTTCAGGCGGGCGCCATCGCCGTGAGCTTCGCCGTCGTCTCCCGCAAACGATGGCCGCGCTGAACCAGGCCGTTCCCCGAGGCCGCGATTCATGATGGCCTTCTTCCGGACACGGTGTTCATCGTGAAGGCGCTGAGGACGATCGGTTTCTTCTTCGACACGTTGCCTTTGCGGCCACGCGAGCATTGCGTGAAGGAGGTGTTGATTCCGTGCTCGATGCGATGTGCCAACGCCGAGGTCCGCGATGCTCAGTCGGCCGCCGGAATCCATGCAGCGGTGGCCGCGTCGCTGGCGCGGAATGCCGGAAACTTCTGGCCGAGTTCGGCGATCGTCCTGATGTTGTTCTTCAGCAGATCGTCGCGCGTGATCAACGCCGGCTTGACGACGATCCGGTGCTCGGGCTCCTGCCCCGCCAGCAACAGCGCGGCGGCGCGCACCGACACCGCGCCGACCACCACCGGGTTGGTCGCCGCGGTCGCGACCCATGCGCTGTTCGGCGCGCGAATCGCCTCGATGTCGGACGTCGAAATGTCGGCGCTGTAGATGCGCAGCTTCGACGCGAGGTTCGCCTCGTCCGCGGCGAGCTTCGCGCCGCGCGCGAATTCGTCGTAAGGCGCGAACACCACGCGAATCTCGGGATGCGCGCGATAAGCGGCCGCGGCCTGATTGGCGACGGACTGCGCGATCGGATTGTCGACCGTGCCCCAGCGCGCCTTTTCCTGAACCTTCGGATGCGCGGCCTTGAAGTCGCGCCACACCGCATCGCGCCGGTCGAGCGGCGCAAAACCGGCGACATAGACGTAGCCGGCCGAGAACGCGTCGCCGTTGTCTTTCACCGCCTGGTCGAGCAGCAGCGCCGCGAGGTCGTGATCGCTCTGCTCGATCTGGGGCACCTTCGGATTGCCGAGGTCGACATCGAACGCGACGACCTTGATGCCCTTGTCGAGCGCGCGTTGCACGACGTCCTTCAGCGATTCGGGCAAGCCGTGATTGACGATGATCGCCGACACGCCGAGGCTGATCGCCTGCTGGATCTGCTCGCGTTGCTCCGCCGCGTCCTGGCGGCCTTCGTAGATGCGCAGATCGATGCCGAGCGCCTTCGCCTGCTTCTGCGCGCCGGCCTCGTAGGCCTGGAAGAAATCGCCGGTGGACAGATAGTTGACGAGCGCGACTTTCACGCCGCCCTTGTCGAACGGCGCCGGCGCGCCCTTGAGCGGCGCGGCGTGCGCGGCGGCGCCTGCCAGCATCGTGGCGGCCGTGGCGACGACGACGGCAAGCGCGCGCGCCTTCAGGCTCGTCTCGAACTTGCGACGCGGAAATGATTTCATCAGCGATCTCCAGACCGGAAAAGGACAGCGTAGTGATGGATAGGTTTTATCCGGCATGTGCCGGTGTGTGGGCCGGCGCATCGGCCTGCCCATTGGCACTCGCCTGATTCAGCGCTTGATTCAGCGCCTGACTCCGATAAGCCGTGCCCGGATGCGGCTCGGCGAGCCGCGGGCCGCGCCCGTGCAGCTTCTCGCGCAACGAGCCCGCCGCGTAGTCGGTTTTATAAACGCCGCGCCGTTGCAGTTCGGGCACGACGAGGTCGACGAAATCACTGAAGCTCTCGTGCGTCAGCGCATACGCGAGGTTGAAGCCGTCGACGTCGGTTTCCTCGACCCACGACTGCAACTCGTCGGCGATCTCCTGCGGGCTGCCGACCGACAGCGGCCCCAGGCCGCCAATGCCGCCCCACTTCGCGATCTCGCGCACGGTCCACACGCGCGTCGGATCGGCGCTCGACAGCGCCTCCACCGCCGATTGCACCGCATTGCTCTCGACATAGCGCAGCGGCTCGTCGAGGTCGTATTTCGACAGGTCGATGCCGGTCCATCCCGACATCAGCGCGAGCGCGCCCTCGTCGCTCGTATAGCGGCGATAGTCGGCGTGCTTCGCGTGCGCCTCGGCCGACGTGTTGCCGGTGATCACCGTGTGCAGATTGAAGATCAGCACGTCGTGCGGATCGCGTCCGAACGACTTCACACGCGCGCGGATGTCGGCGACGAAATGCTTCAGGATCGTGCGCGACGGCGCGGCGATAAAAATGCACTCGGCGTGCTGCGCGGCAAAATCCTTGCCGCGCTTCGAGGCGCCCGCCTGGTACAACACCGGCGTGCGCTGCGGCGACGGCTCGCAGAGGTGAATGCCCGGCACGTCGAAATAGGGGCCGCGGTGGTTGATCGGGTGGACCCTGGACGGCTCGGTGAACACGCGCCGCCCGGCGTCGCGCACCACCGCATCGTCTTCCCACGACGCTTCCCAGAGCTTGTAGCAAACCTCGAGATATTCCTCGGCGAGCGAATAGCGCTCGTCGTGATTCACCTGGGCGGGCAAGCCGACATTGCGCGCCGCGCTATCCAGATACGACGTGACGATGTTCCAGCCAACCCGGCCGTTGGTCAGATGATCGAGCGTCGACATGCGCCGCGCGAACGGATACGGATGTTCGTACGACAGCGAGCAGGTCAGGCCGAAGCCGAGATGCTCGGTCACGTTCGCCATCGCCGACACCAGCAGAATCGGATCGTTGACGGGCACCTGCGCGGCCTGGCGGATCGCGGCCTCGCCGTTGCCGTTGAAGACGTCGTAAATACCCAGCACGTCGGCGATGAACAGGCCGTCGAACTTGCCGCGCTCGAGCAGCTTCGCGAGGTCGGTCCAGTAGTCGATCTGCTTGTAACGCCACGATGCATCGCGTGGATGCGCCCATAAGCCCGGCGACTGATGCCCCACGCAGTTCATGTCGAAAGCGTTGAGGCGGATTTCTCTAGCCATGTTCGGATTCAGTGGAAGATGACGACGGCGCGCCGGCACAGCCGGCCGCGAGCGATAGCGCGAAGCACGGTCATCCCGTCAATTCCACGGATGCCGCACCGGTTTGACGCCGTTCAGATAGTAGTTGCCAACCAGGTGATATTTCCAGCGCACCGGATCGTGCAGCGTATGCACGCGCGCGTTGCGCCAGTGGCGATCGAGGTTGTGCTCGGCGAGCGTCGACTGCGTGCCGGCAAGCTCGAACAGCTTTTCGCCCGCGAGCAGCGCGACTTCCGTGGTCAGCACCTTCGCCTCGCCGACCGCGACCGACGCGCGCGCGACGTCGTCTTCGGTCGTTTCAGGCTTTGCCGCGCTCGCGTCGAGCACGCGCGCCGCCCGTTCGAGCAGCGCTTCGGCCGCATGCAACTGAATATGCAGATGACCAATTTCGCGCACTGTCAACGGATCGTCGCTCGCGCGTTCGACCCCGCTGTCGATCCACGGCCGCGAGCGCGCGCGCACGAACGTGAGCGTGTCGGCGAGCGCGGCCTGGGCGATGCCCGCATCGATCGCGGCCTGGATGATCTGCGAGATCGGCCCGTTGAGCGTCGGAAAATCGGTCACGCGATGCGCGGGCAACACGTGCGATGCCGGCACGCGCACGTGGTCGAGCGTCACCGTGCCGCTGGCGGTCGTGCGTTGGCCGAAGCCCGACCAGTCGTCGATCACGCTCAGCCCCGACGTGCCCTTCGGAATATAGGCGAGCCAGCCCTTGCGCTCGGCGTCGAGTCCGAGCACCGGTACGAAGTCGGCGAACAGCGCGCCGGTCGAATAGAACTTCGTGCCGTGCACCACGTAGTTTTCGCCGTCGCGCGTCACGCTCGTCTTCAGATCCAGCACGTTCTTCGTGCCCTTCTCCGAAAAGCCGTTGCCGAAGCGTTTGCCGCCCAGCACCTGCGCGAAGAAATACTGCTTCTGGGCTTCGCTGCCGGTCAGCGCGACCACGTCGACGAGACCGAAGTGGTTTTGCGGCAACTGTCCGAGCGACGAATCCGCCGCTGCAATGATCCTGATCACCTCGGTCAGCGTGACGAAGGACACGCCCGCGCCGCCGTATGCCTTCGGCACGGTGATCGCCCATAGGCCCGACTGCGAGAACCATTCGATTTCCTCGTGCGGCAGACGGCGCTCCGCATCGCGCCCGGCGGCGCCTTTCGCGAGACGGGCCGCCAGTTCGTGGGCCACGGCGAGCGCTTCGGCGTCGTCGGCAATCACATGCGCCGCGGACCGGTTTGCATCGAACGTTTTCGAGGAAACCGCTTCGTCAACTTCTGCCATGGGAGTCTCCGTTTGCATGACCGTTCGCTCAATCTATCAGCGGCCATCACGCGCGCAAACTGAACGATTCCGCAATCGATATTCCTTGGCGAATGCAAAGGATTTGCGCGCAGCGCGTCCGCGGCCGTGGCCGCTCCCGCGCGGCTTACGCGTGCGAGTCCGCGCGCCGCCCGACACTGAACGTGAATGCCAGCGCGAGCACCAGCAGCACACCCTTGATGAAATCCTGCATGTAGTAAGGCGCGTTGAGCATCGTCAGCCCGTTGAGCAACACGCCGACGAACACCGCGCCCACCACCGTGCCGAACACGTTGGGCCGCTTCGCGCCCCATACCGCGTAACCCATCAGCGCCGCCGCCACCGCATCGAGCAGCAGCGAGTGACCGGCGCTGACATCGCCACGCCCGACCCGCGCGGCGATCAGCACGCCACCCAGCGACGCGATCGCGCCCGACGCCACGTAGGCCGCGATCCGGTAACGCGCGCTCGGCGCGCCCGCGAGTCGCGCGGCCGTCTCGTTGCCGCCGATCGCATAGATCACGCGCCCCCAGCGGGTCGTTTCCATCACGATGCACGCGAGCACGGTCAGCACCGCGAGCACCAGCACGGGCAACGGCACCACGTCGAACAGACGCAGGCGGCCGAGCGCCAGAAACGCGTCGGGGAACATCCCGCTCGCCTCGGAGCCGTCGGGCAAGATCGTGCCGGTGGCAAGAGAGCGACCGCCGGTCGGAATCAATTGCAACCCGGCGAGCAGGAACAGCGTGCCGAGCGTCGCCAGTTGATCCGGCACGCGCAGCCGCGTGATCAGGAGGCCGTTGAACAGGCCGGCCGCCACGCCGAGCACGAGACACGCGGCGACCGCTTCCAGCATCCCGCCATGCCAGACGATCAGCACGTAGCTCGCCGCCATCTGCGCCGACGCGGCCACGCTGCCGACCGAAAGATCGAAGCCGCCCGCGGCCAGCGTGATCGTCACGCCGATCCCGAGCAGCGCAACGATCGATACCGCCTGGAGGATGCTGAACAGGTTGTCGATGTTCAGGAACGCGGGTTCTTTCGTCGCGAACACGGCGATCAGGATCGCAAGCACCAGCAGGATGCCGGTGCGCTCCAGATGATCGCGCAAGCCACGCAAGCCACGTAGGCCGCGCAGCGCGGGACGCGCACGGCGGTTGCCGGCCGCATCGCGCACAACGGAAGGGGTGACGGATTTCATCGATCGGAAAGAGCACTCAGGTCGTGGGTGGGATGATGATCGAGCGTCGCGCGATCGAAGCGGACCACGCGATCGGCGATCTCGAAGGCCTCTTCGAGATCGCTGACGAACACGATCGTCGCGCGCCGTGGCGCATGGCGCCGCAACGTATCGGCGATGTCGGCGCGCGCGCCCGCGTCGACGCCCTGAAACGGTTCGTCGAGCAACAGCAGCCGCGCGGGTTCGACGTGCCAGCGGGCCAGCACGACCTTCTGCTGATTGCCGCCCGATAACCGCGTCAGGCGATCGTCGGGGCCGGTGCAGCGAATCTCGAAACTGGCGATCGCCTGCGTGGCGACTTCGCGTTCCGTCGCCCGTTTCACCGTGCCGCGTCGGAACCAGCGCGACAGGAACGGAAAGCTGAGCGTGCCCGCGATCGACGCGAACGGCACGCTGTCGGGAAACAGCGAGGACCGCCAACGGTCTTCGCCGGCGAGGAACACGCCCGCGCGAATCGCCGCGGCTGGCGAACGGGGACGCCACGGCTGTCCGTCGAGCAGCATGCGGCCGCCGCTCGCGCGCGTCGCACCGAAGATCGCGCTCGCGAGCCGCGACTTGCCGCCGCCGACCGGACCCGCGATCGCGACGATCTCGCCGCGTCGCACGTCGAGGTCGAACGGCACGCTGTGCGGCGTCAACTGGAAATCGCGCAGGCTGAACGACGGTTCGAGCGGCAGCGTGCCGGCCGTCCGCCGATTGCGCGCATCCGGCAACGGGCGCCCGATCATCGTTTCGACGGCGGCGTCGAAATCGATCGGCGGATGAAGGTCGGCAACCAGGCGTCCATCGCGCACCACCGCGATCCGGTCTGCAATGCGCCGCAAATCGCCGATGCGATGCGAGACCAGCAGAATCGCGACGCCCTCCTCCCGCAACGGTTCGAGCTGCGCGAACAGCCGCTCGGCTTCGGCGGCGGACAGGCTCGCGGTGGGTTCGTCGAGAATCAGCAGCCTGGGGCGCGAGGCGAGCGCCCGGGCCAGCGTCACGCGTTGCTGATTCGCGAGCGACAGCGAACTCAGCGGCGCCGCGAGGTCGACCCGCAGACCGACGCGTTCCGCGAGCGGTCGGGCCGCCGCGCGCCGCGCGGCAGGCGGCACGCGCCACGGCGAACCCGGATCGCACAGGCGCTCGAGCAGCAGGTTGTCGGCGATCGACAGCGCGGGCACGACCGCATCGGCGATCGACTGGTGCACCGTCGCGACGCCGAGTTGCTTCGCGGCCTGCGCGGACGCGGGGCGGTACGGTTTGCCGTCGAGCGTCAACGCGCCGCTGTCGGGTGAATAAATGCCGCTCAAGATCTTCACGAGCGTCGACTTGCCCGCTCCGTTCGCGCCCATCAACGCGACGACCTCGCCCGGATGAATCGACAGATCGAGGTTCGACAGCGCGAGCGTCGCGCCGAAGCGTTTCGTCACGGCCGTGGCGCTTAACAGCGGTGCGCGCGAAGCGCTGCCTGCCGGCTGCGCCGCGACGCCGGCAATCCGTTGGTGCGTTGCGTTTTCCGTGGCGCTCTCCTGAACGATGCGATCGACTAGCCTGTAATCACAGCAGCCTTCAATCGAACCATGCTAGCGGCGATTCGAGCGCGGCAGAAACGATCATTTGTGATTTGAATATGGCGCCGGGCTTAGTCTCCGCCGACATATCGATACCAGAATTGATTGATGGTCCAGGATCGCCGGGCGATCGACAAAGGAAAGATTCACCAGACGCAGATGATTGCCGCTATTGCGGACGCCGTGCTTTGGTTGTGAGCTTTTATTGGTTCGCTTGCGCCTGTGCATTGATTACATTGACCGGTCACAACGATACGGTTTCAAGGACCATTCAATGACAGTCTCCCGGGGTGCATTCGTTCAGAAGCCGCGCCGTCTGCTGGCCGGACTGGCCGCTTCTCTCGCGTCTGCCGCGGTCGCTATAGCCGCTATCACCGGTATTGCCGCCCTCACGCCTCTTGCAGCGCAAGCTGCGCCGCCGGCCGAACTCAAACTCGACTATGCGTACTATTCGCCCGAGAGCCTCGTCATCAAGCGCAATGGCTGGCTCGAACAGGAACTCGCGCCCGATCATACGCAAGTCAAATGGGTGTTGAGTCTCGGCAGCAATCGCGCGCTCGAATATCTGAACAGCGGCGCCATCGACATCGGTTCGACCGCGGGCCTCGCCGCGGTGCTCGCCAAGGCGAACGGCAATCCGATTCGCGCCGTGTATATCTTTTCGCGGCCCGAATGGACGGCGCTCGTCGTGCGCAAGGATTCATCGATCACGACGCTTGCCGATCTGAAAGGCAAAAAGATCGCCGCAACCAAGGGCACCGATCCCTTCCTCTTCACGTTGCGTGCGCTGCACACTGCGGGCCTGTCGCGCGACGATGTCGAGATCGTCAACCTGCAACACCCGGACGGACGCGTCGCGCTGGCGAACGGTCAGGTGGACGCATGGGCGGGTCTCGATCCGCATATGGCGGCCGCGCAGATCGACGACGGCGCCCGCCTGCTTTACCGCAACGTGGACTTCAACACGTGGGGGTTTCTGAATGCGCGGCAAGACTTTATCGCCGCGCATCCGGATACGCTGGCTCACGTGCTGAAGGCATACGAGAAAGCACGCCTGTGGATCGCCGCCCATCCGGACGAAGCGGCAAAAATCGTCGCGGAGGATTCGAAGCTGTCGCTGCCGGTTGCGAGACTGCAACTGAGCCGCAACGATTTCAGTCAACCTCAGCCCGGCGAACGGCAACTGGCTGCGCTGAAAGCCGCCGCGCCGCTCCTCGTGCGCGAGCAATTGGTCAAACCCGGCACCGATCTGAATGCCGTGATCGATGCGTTGATCGACGTAAAGGCAGCACAGCCGGTCATCGCGACGAGCAGCGGCAAGTAACGATACATGAGCCGCACAGTCCGTCAGATCAGCATAGCCGCCGACGATTCGCTCGCGCTCCCCAACCGCGGCTCAGCCGAACCCGTTCGCCGCGCGCTCGCGCGCCCGCGCGACCCGCTCAGGCATTGGCGCATCGCCGGCCTCGCCTTGCCATTCGGCTTCCTTGCCGTTGTCGAAGTGCTGGTTCGCCTGTCGGTCCTGCCGGAGCATCTGGTGCCGGCGCCGAGCGCTATCGCGCAGACACTGTGGGAGCTCGGCGGCGTCCGCCTCGGTCGTCATATCGGGGCAAGCTGCGTTCGCGTCCTGGCAGGCTTCGGCCTCGGCGCCGCACTCGCGTTGCTGCTCGGCGCGGCGATGGGTTTGAGCCGACGTCTCGACGCGTTGCTCGATCCGGCGTTTCAGGCACTGCGCGCGATTCCGTCGCTGGCGTGGGTGCCCATTCTCCTGCTGTGGATGGGTATCGACGAGGCGCCGAAAATCACGCTGATCGCGATCGGCGCGTTTTTTCCGGTGCAATTGAGCGTCGTGGCGGGGATTCGCGACGTCGACAGAAAACTGATCGAACTCGGTGAAGTCAATCGATTGGATCAGCGTGCGCTTTTCACACGCATCCTGTTGCCCGCCTCGCTCCCCCAGATCTTCACCGGACTGCGCACGGGCTTGAGTCTTGCCTGGATGTTCATGGTGGCGGCGGAACTGATCGCGGCCACCCGCGGACTCGGCTATCTGCTCAGCGATGGGCGCGAGACCGGGCGCCCCGACCTCGTGTTCGGCGCGATCCTGCTGCTCGCGTTGCTGGGCAAGCTCAGCGACAGTGTTCTTAAGGCGATCGAGGCGCATACGCTGTCGTGGCGCGACACGGCAACCGATCAACGTTCTTCGCGGAGCGCGCGCTGATGCAGCCGAACGCACCAACTCTGCTCGAAGTCCGCGCAGTCAGCAAGGGCTACGACGGACGCACCGTGCTCGAACGCGTGACGTTCGCAATCGGACGCGGCGAAATCGTGAGCCTCGTGGGGCCGAGCGGCTGCGGCAAGAGCACCCTGCTGCGCGCGATTGCGGGTCTCGACCGCGACTTCGATGGCGAAATCCTGCTCGACGGCGTGCCGCAACGCGGACCATCGGCGCGGGTTGGCGTGATTTTCCAGGAGCCTCGCCTGTTGCCATGGCTGAACGTCGGCCACAATGTCGCGTTTTCCACCCGGCCGCAACGAGGCACCGATCCGCGCGTGGCGGAACTGCTCGGCGAGGTAGGTCTCGCCGGTCTCGAGAAGACGTTGCCCAAGCAGCTCTCCGGCGGCATGGCGCAGCGCGTCGCACTGGCACGCGGCCTGTTCCCACGGCCCGATCTGCTGCTGCTCGACGAACCGTTCAGCGCCGTCGATGCGATCACCCGGACACGGCTGCAGGATCTATTGTTATCGCTCACGCGGGCGCACGGCACCGCGGCGCTGCTCGTCACGCACGATCTCGACGAAGCGCTGTATTTGTCGGATCGCGTGCTGTTGCTCGCGCCATCCGGCAGGAACGGCGCGGGCTGTCTCGCGCGAGACGTCGGGATTGCCGCGCCCCGGCCGCGCGACCGGCGCGACGCATCGCTAGCCCGCGTGCGAGACGAATTGCTGAGCGGTATCGGCGCGGCGCTGCCCGCTGCTTGAGCCGCCAGTCATCGCTGCGCGAAGGTCAAGACCTGCTACCCGGTATCGCAGGAAGACTCCAACGTGATGAACTGCGCCGACGTCCAAACCTTGCTGTCATCCGCTGCCACCGCCCGCAAGCCAAACGAGGCCGGCCCACGTCGAATCACTGTTCGGATCGCGAATCGGGCATGCCGGTCTGTCCACCCTCACTCCAACCACACGCCTTCGAAGCGATGACTGCCGAGCGGCGAAAACGCGAGCCCCTTGACACGCTTCGACACCGGCAGAGAGACGATGGAATGCGCGATCGGCGTATACGGCACCTGCTGCTCGAAGATGACCTGCGCCTGCTGATAGAGCGCCGTCCGCTCGTCGACGTTCGCCGCCGCGCGCGCCTTGTCGATCAACGCGTTGAACGCCGGATCGCACCATTTCGACACGTTGCTGCCGTGTACCGCATCGCACCCGAGCAAGGTGCCAAGCCAGTTGTCGGGGTCGCCGTTGTCGCCCGACCAGCCGTACAGCATTGCGTCGTGTTCGCCGCCCTGCTTCGCGCGGCGGTTATATTCGCCCCACTCGTAGCTCACGATCTTCGCGCGCACGCCGATCTTCGCCCAGTCCTGCTGGATCAGTTGCGCCATCAATTGCGCATTGGGATTGTATGGACGCTGCACCGGCATCGCCCACAGCGAAATCTCGAAACCGTTGGGAAAGCCCGCCTGCGCAAGCAGCGCCTTGGCTTTTGCGGGATCGTACGGCGCGTCCTTCAACTGCTTGTTGTACGACCATTGGGCAGGCGGCATCGGATTCGACGCAATGGTCGCATTGCCCGAAAAAACCGACTGAATGATCGCGGGTTTGTCGATGGCCATATCGAGTGCGCGGCGCACTTCCACATGGTTGAGCGGCGCATGTTGCGTGTTATAGGCGACGAAGCCCACATTGAAGCCGACGCCCGAAACGGCGGTAAGCGCGGCGTTTCGCTTCAGAACCTCCAGATCGGCGGGACGTGGAAATACCGACACCTGGCATTCGCCGCTCGCGAGCTTCTGGATACGTACCGCCGGATCAGGCGTGATCGCAAAGATCAGATGCGCGAGCTTGACGTCGTCCGGACGCCAGTAGCCGGGATTGGCGTCGTAGCGGATCAGCGCGTCCTTCTGGTACGAGCGGAATACGAAGGGGCCCGTTCCCACCGGCAATTGATTGATGTCCGCCTCGCGATGCGCCGCGCTCGACTTCTCCGCATATTCGGCTGACAGAATCGACGCGAAGCTCATCGCAAGATTGCGCACGAAGATCACGTCCGGCTCCTTGAGCCGGAAGCGCACCGTGAGAGCATCGACCTTCTCGATGCTCTCGATGTTCCTGTCGAAGCCCAGATCGCTGAAATACGGAAAACTGGCCGGGTAGGCCTTGCGGAACGGATCGTCGGCATGCAGCATGCGGTTGAACGTAAACAGCACGTCGTCGGCGTTGAAGTCGCGGGTCGGGCGAAACCATGCGGTCGTATGGAACTTCACGCCGCCGCGCAGATGAAACGTGTACGTGCGCTGATCCGCGGAAATGTCCCAACTCGTCGCCAGGGCGGGTTCGAGATCGAGCGTGCCGCGCCGGAACTGCACCAGTTCGTTATAGACCGTATTGGTGCTCGCGTCGAAATCGGTGCTGGTCGTGTGCTGGCCCGGATCGAACCCGGCGGGGCTGCCTTCGGAGCAGAACACGAGCGTGCCTGTCGGCGCCGCGTGGACGGGCGCGCCGTTCATCAGCAGCGCGCCGACCAGCACCACCGGGACGACGAGACGCGAGACACGCAACATGGCGCGCCGCAACGGCGCGCCGGAAAGAATGGAACGGAAGGTCATTGGCGTTGAGTCAGAATGTTGGCAGGCCCGGCGGGTTGCTTTCGGAACGGTTCAGCGCCTCGGCCTGAATCCCCCAGCGCGCGAGCGAGCGCGCGTAAGTCCCGTTGGCGATCACACCGTTGGTCGCGAGTGTCAGCCCGTCGACGAGTCCGCTGCCCTTGCGTGTTGCAATCGCAACGTCCGCTCTCGCGGGCCAGCCCGCATTCACGGTTCCCACCTGGCGAATCGCGCCGCTTCGCGCGGCGTCGTACGCAAGCGGCGCATTGGGATTGAACTCGACGTCCGCTCGACCGGAAAGCAGCGCAACGCGGCTCGCCGCGTCGTCGTCGAAATACTGAAGCTCGACGGGCTTGAGACCTTTCGCGACGTTCTGCCGGTTCCATTCGAGGATGATCTTTTCCTGAATCGTCCCCGAGCCGGTGATCACGCGCAGGCCCGCAATGTCTTTCGGCTCCGCGATGCCGCGTATCGGGCTGGCGGTTCGCACATAGAAACCGTGCAAGCCCTGACGGTACGTGGTGAAGTCGAACTTCTCCTTGCGCTGCTCCGTTACACCGACGTTCGAGATGACCGCGTCGTATTTCCCCGACGTCAAACCCAATGGCCAGTCGACCCATGCAATCGGCACGATGTCGAGCTTGAGCCCCAGCGCATCGGCGATCAGTTGCGCGTAGTCCGCATCCGACCCGACGACGGTTCGCGCATCCGTCGCATAGGTCGCGGTGGGCGGGCCGTGCGGCGAGATGGCGACCGTAAAGAACCCTTCCCTCACAAACCGGTAGCGATTCGCGAGCGCCGCAATCGCCTGCTCGTTTTTGCCGGTACGTAAACGTCCCGGTTGTTGCGGACTGAGGTCGATGCCGGTCGGCGCGGCCTGAGCGCCGCCGATCGCCGCCAGCCCCGCCGCGATGCCCGTCATAACGAATGTTCGCCTGTTGATCATCTGTCGCGAAGAAGGAATGGTCAGAGCACACGCGACAAAAATTCGCGCGTGCGGGAATGTTGCGGTTCGTTCAGCACGCTTGCCGGCGGACCGACTTCGATCACCCGCCCGCGATCCATGAACACGATGGTGTCGGCCACCTCCCGCGCAAAGCCGATCTCATGCGTGACGATCACCATCGTGGTCCCGGAGCGCGCCAGTTCCTCGATGACGTCGAGCACTTCGTTCACCAGTTCGGGATCGATAGCGGATGTCGGCTCGTCGAACAGCAGCACCCTTGGCCTCAACGCCAATGCGCGAGCAATCGCGACCCGTTGCTGCTGGCCACCCGACAATTGCCGCGGCCACGCGTGCGCCTTATCCGCCAGCCCGACGCGCGCAAGCAGACCCTGGGCGAGCCGCTCCGCGTCCTTGCGCGGCAGGCGGCCAAGCGCGACAGGCGCCTCGACGAGGTTGTCCAGCACGCTCAGATGCGGGAAGAGATTGAAGTTCTGAAAAACCATGCCGACGTCCCCCCGACGCCGCAGCACGTCCCTCTCCTTCAGTTCGTGGAGCGTCATGCCTTCACGGCGGTATCCGATCAGTTCGCCGTCGATATCGATAAAACCGTCGTCGACGCGTTCGAGATGATTGATCGTGCGCAGCAACGTCGACTTGCCGGAGCCCGATTGACCGAGGATCACCGTCACGCTGCCGGGACGCATGGTGAGCGAAACGTTGTCGAGCACTTTCAGTGCACCGAAGCTCTTGGAGACGTTGTGGATGACGATCTCGCCGCCTGCGCGCTGATCGATCCAAGGATTCGCATCGCCGGCGATCTTCGAATCAATCGGCGCGACGGCAGGCCGCGACTCGCCGGACAACGCGGTTTCGCGCCGGCGCGGCCGCCGACGCAAAACAAACCCTGCAAGCGCCTTGATTAAATCGTCGAATGGGGACGACGTTGTGCCGCGCGTGGCCCCGCGCGAGAAATAGCGTTCGACATACACCTGAATCGCCGAGAGCACCGTGAGGATGATCAGATACCACACGGTCGCCACCATCAGCAGCGGGATGACTTCGAGATTGCGCCGATAGATGATCTGCACCGTGTAAAACAGTTCGGGCATGGCCAGCACATAGACCATTGCCGATCCCTTCGTCAGTGAGATGAGATCGTTGAACGCGGTCGGTACGATGGCCCGCATGGCCTGCGGCAGCACGATGCGTCTCGCCTGGCGAAGCCGCGGCAACCCCAGCGCCGCAGCCGCTTCTAGCTGCCCCTGATCGACGGACAGAATCCCGCCGCGAATCACTTCCGCCGAAAAAGCGGCGTGATTGAGCGTCAGGCCGAGAACGGCCGCGCAGAAAGGACTGATGACCTCGATGGTCGGCCAATGTGCGAACGCGATGCCGGTAAAGGGAATACCGAAGCTGATGGTCTCGTACAGATAGCCGAGGTTGTTCAGAATAAGCAGCAGCACGATGAGCGGAATCGAGCGGAACAACCACACGAAGACCCACGCGCTGCCTGCCAGAAGCGAAGAACGCGAGACTCTTGCCAGCGCGATGAGCATGCCGAGCGCGAAGCCGATCGACGCACCCAGCGCCGTGAGCAGCAGTGTTCGCCCAAGTCCCGAGAGCACCGGTTCGGACAGAAACCATTCGGCAAAAACGCCCCAGCCCCAGCGCGGATTACCCAGCACGGAGTCGAGCACGAGCGCGATCAGGATCGCCGCGACGGCCGCGCCGGCAGTGCGCGCGCGATGCTTCGCGGGCACGACGTGATATCGGTTGCGGTCCCGTTGCAATTCTCCTTGCACGGAACCCGGCGCCTGTACGGCGACTTTAGCGGCTTCGTTCATCGTTCGTACCGTGTTCGTTCTGGTGCCCGTCTGGTGCCCGTTCGTGTCTGTTTATGCAGTCTCGGTCAGCGCGTAGCGGCTTTCCTTGCGCGGCAAGCCAAGATGGTCGCGCAGCGTCGCGCCCGTGAGCGTCGTTTCGTAACGGCCGCGCCGCTGCAGTTCGGGAATCACGTAACGGACGAAATCGTCGAGGCCCTGCGCCTGCACCGCGAAGCCGAGAATGAATCCGTCCGCGGCGCCTGCTTCTATCCAGCGAATGAGCTCATCGGCCACGTGTTCGGCCGTTCCCAGGAAATGCGTCTTCGGCGTCGCCACTTCGAGCGCGACTTCGCGCAAGGTTTGCCCCTGGTTGCGCGCATTGGCCTTGATGCGGTCGGTCGTCGAGCGGAAGCTGTTTCTGCCGATATCGCCGAGTTCGGGGAACGGGGCATCGAGCGGGTACTGCGTAAAGTCGTGATGGTCGAAAAAGCGGCCCAGATAGGCGAGCGCTTCATCGATATTGAGCAGATCGCGAATCGCCCGGTACTTCGCTTCGGCTTCTTCATGCGTCGCGCCGACGATCGGGCCGATGCCGGGGAAGATCTTCACGTGGTCGCGGCTGCGCCCCTGCGCCGCGGCGCTGTCCTTGACGCGCTGCGCGAAGAGCCGCGTCTCCTCGACCGAGACCGAATGCGTGAACACCGCATCGGCATACTTGCCCGCCAAGGCGATGCCCGCATCCGACGAGCCGGCCTGGAAGATCACCGGCTGCCCTTGCGGTGAACGCTGGATATTGAGCGGCCCCGCTACCTGAAAAAATTTTCCCTTATGATTCAGCGCGTGCAACTTGTCGCGATCGAAAAACACGCCGCGCTCGCGATCACGCACGAATGCATCGTCATCCCAACTGTCCCACAGCCCTTGTGTCACGCTCAGGTATTCGTCCGCGATTTCATAGCGCAACGCGTGTTCCGGATGCGATCCGCCGTAGTTCCTGGCGGTGCCTTCGAGCGGCGTCGTGACGACGTTCCAGCCGGCGCGGCCGCCGCTGATCAGATCGAGCGAGGCGAACTGCCGTGCGACCGTGAACGGATCGCTATACGACGTTGAAACCGTACCCGCGAGACCGATCTTCGACGTGACCGTGGCGAGTGCCGACAGGATCGAAACAGGCTCGAAGCGGTTCAGGAAGTGCGGGATCGATTTCTCGTTGATGTAGAGACCGTCCGCGACGAATGCGAACGCAATGCCGTTAGCTTCGGCTTTCTGCGCCGTCCCGATCATGAAATCCAGGTTGACGCTGGCATCCGCGGGACCGGCGGGATGCTTCCACGCGTTCATGTGGCTGCCGGCGCCTTGCAGCATGATGCCGAATGGGATGTGCTTGCTCATGATGTCGTTCGCCACACAGAAGAAAAAGATCGAAGCGGGTGATGCGTTCGCGCTCGCAAGAGGATCGCCCCGCGCGTCACGACTTCGGCAAACCCGGCGGATTGGTCGCCGCCTTCCCGATCGCCTCGGACTCGAGATGCCAGCGCGCGAGCACCGAACGATACTGTCCGTTCTGGATGAGATCGTTCAGCGCGATGGTGAGCGGATCGGCGAGACCGCTGCCCTTGCGCGACGTCACCGCGACCTCCGCCGTGCGCGGCCAGCCGCCGCTCAACGTGCCGACCTGGCGAGTCTTGCCTTGCCTCGCCGCATCGTAGGCAAGCACCGCGTTGACGCTGAAAATCGCGTCCGCCCGTCCCGACTGCAGCGCGACGGACTTCACCGCATCGTCGTCGTAGTACTGCACGGAAACCGGCTTGAGTCCGTGCGCGACGTTCTGCCGGTCCCACTCCAGCAGGATCGTTTCCTGATTGGTCCCGGCGTCGGTGATGATCCGCAGACCGGCAACGTCCTTCGGCTCCGCGATTTGCCTGATCGGACTGTCGGTTTTCACATAGAAGCCGATCTGATCCTGCCGGTAGGTCGAGAAGTCGAACTTCGCCTTGCGCTCTTCCGTCACCGTGACGTTGGAAATCACCACGTCGACCTTGCCCGACACAAGGGCCAGCGGCCAGTCCGGCCACGAGAGAATCACGACGTCGAGATGCTTGCCGAGACTGTCCGCAATCAGTTGCGCGAGGTCCGGGTCGAATCCGACTACCGTCCTCGCGTCGCTCGCGTAGGTGCTGATCGGCGGATGACCAACGACGATGCCCACCGTCAACGCATTCTTCGCGACGAAGCCGAAGTTCGAAGGTATGGCCTTGATGGCGGCCGGGTCTTGCGTGCCGCGAATCCGGTTCTGTTGCGCCGGGCTCAGATCGAAGCCCGGCGCGGCGGCGAGGGCTGGAGCGATGCCGGCCGTCATGCCGGCCATGCTCGCCAATAGAAGCGTTGCAAGATGCGCGCGCAATCTCATCGTCATTTTCTCTAGGGGAATTGCAGGTCGGTTTATCGGGTTGCGAGGTGGACTTCTTTCGCGCGAAGATCGTCGAGGGTATCGATGCGGCCCGGAGCGAGCAGATCCTTGCCGTAGCGCAAATGAACATGCACCTCGGGCGGCAAGGACATGTCGAACAGGCTGGCGTAGCCGGTATTCGTGTACAACGCCCACGCTTCGGGCTGCCGGAAGCCGGTGGTCAGATAAACGCGGGTGTAACCCTGAGCGAGCGCACGTTGTTCGAGCTCTTGCACGACGCGGCGCGCGAGACCCTGGCGGCGCACATCGTCGCGCGTCCAGACACGCTTGAGTTCCGCGGTGCGCGCGTCGTAGCGCTTGAACGCGCCACCGCCGATCGCCGCGCCGTCCCGCAGCAGCAGAATGAATGCACCCTCCGGCGGCGCAAACGCCTCGGCCGGATAACGCGCGATTTCCTGCGCGGCCGACTCGCCGTTGTCCTTGTGAAACGACGCGTAGCGCGTGGCGTACTCGCGCTGTAAAGCGCTCAGCAAAGGCGCGGCGAGCGGATCGAGCGGAGTGGTATCGACAACGCTAAGGCTCATGACGATCGACCGGACGTGCCGGCTTGTCTTCGGGAGCTCACACGATAGCGCGCCGTCGTTCGACGGCTAAACAAGCAATTGGTATATGAATATGGTGCCGCTGCGGCGAATGTTTTTTGATGTCCGTTCGATTGCCCGCGCAGCGCTTTCGGTTATCGGCGCATCGTATCCGTCAATAGAACATCATCGCCGCGCGGGCGCCGCGGAGAACGACGCGTCGTCCTCGGCAAGATGAAACAGACAATCGCCTCGTCGGACCATCGCGGGCACGCGCTTGCAGACCACTTCTCCGTCGCTGTCGAAATGGCGAATCACAGGCTCGCGCCATGGCGTATCGGGGAAATGGATTCGCGCAGCGGGTTGCCCATGACTCACTCGTTCGCCGAGTTCGACAAGCGGCTCGTAAACGCCGCTGTCGTAGGCATAAACGTAGTGCCGCGCACCGGCGACGCGTCTGAAACGCGTACTCGCAGGCGGCGATTCCGGCACGAGCGGTCCATGCAGCAGACCCACATGGCCGAGGAAATGCAGCAGCCCCTGGCGCGCCTCGCGAATCAGCGTGGGGTCGACCGTTCCCGCACCGCCCAGTTCGGTCGTGATCGATACCGCGCCTCGACGGCGCGCCGCTGCCGCCGCATGCACAGAATTCTCGCGATGAATGAATGCGTTCGGCAAGCCGAATGCATTCAGTAAATCGATCAGCCGCGCTTTCTCGGCTTCGTCGCGCGGCTCGATCGCGAGCAGGTTGCCGCCGTGATAGAGCAGTGAACTTCCGCCCGAATGGAGATCGATCAGATAGTCGGCACGCGCGAGCAGTTCGTGCTCGATGTAATGCGCGATGATTTGCGTGGGAGAACCTCGCGGGTCGCCGGGAAACGCGCGGTTGAGGTTGCCGTCGTCTATCGGGGAGGTCCGTAGACCCTGTTCCACCGCGGGCGCATTGGCTGCCGGCAACACGATGATTTGACCTGTTACATGCGCGGGATCGATTTCGCGCGTGAGTTGCGCGGCGAGAATCTGCCCTTCGAATTCGTCGCCATGATTGCCGGCCATCACGAGCACGACAGGCCCGCTTCCATTTCGGATCGAAACAACCGGTATGGGCAGCCAGCCGTATGCGGAACGATGCACCGAGTGCGGGAGACGGAGATAACCGGTGTGCCGGCCCGGCACGTCGAAATCGATTTCGCTGACGATCGGATTCAGGTGCATATGAAACCTCCTATGGCAGTGCGGGCAACTCGAGGTTGGAGCGAAAGTCGCCACCTGGGTAATCCGCGTCGAGCAGATCGCGCTTACGCAGTTCCGGCAACAGGCCGTTCAGAAGCAGATCTTCCTGGTCCCGTTGCCCGAGTCCGTGCAGCGAAACGACGTCCACGAGGCCGGCGCGGTAACGTTCCTCTATGGCATCCGCGAGGCGCTCCGGTGTGCCGGCCACGAACCAGTGTCCCGTTTCCTGTGCCTCTATGATCAGTTCTCGCAGCGTCATGCCTTGCAGCGCATATCGGCGGAAGATCTCCACGCGGCCGCGCCGGCGATTGACGTTCCCCACATCTGGAAGTACCTCGGCCGGCAGCGGCCGATCGAGAGAAAAATCGCTCAGATCGAGTCCACCTCCGAGCATGTCGGAGAGTTTCAGGCGCCCCTGGTGGAAGTCGATGCGCTCATGCTTCTCGCGCAAGCGCCGTGCGACGTCCGCATCCGATTCACCGATCACCGAGTGAAACGAGTTCATGATCAACGGTCCGCCGTCCACGCGTCCCAGTTCGATTGCCTCGCGACGCAATGCGGTGACGAACGCCTCCGCGTCGGTCAGCGTGGGTTGCGATGTATAGACGACCTCGGCATAACGCGCGCCGAGCGTGACGCCCTGCTTCGACTGGCCGGCCTGAAACAGCACAGGACGGCGCTGCGGCGGTGACGGAACATTGAGCGGCCCTTGCACCTGGAAATGCTGGCCGCGATAGTCGATACGCTTTAGCTTGCGAGGATCGACGGCAACTGCGCCGCTCGCGGTGCGCCGCGCCGCCGTCGTATCGTTGGCATCGAACAGCGCGTTCACGACCTCGATGAATTCGGCGGCGCGCGCATAACGCCTTGCGGGATCGGGTAATCCGGAATCGCCGAAGTTCTCTTCGCCGACAGAAGACGTCACCGCATTCCACGCGGCACGCCCGCCACTCAGATGATCCAATGTACCGATCATGCGCGCGATGTTGTAGGGATGATGGTACGTGGTCGAGACGGTCGCGACCAGCCCGATGTCCGAGGTCACCTGACTCAAACCCGCCAGCGCCACGATCGGCTCCTGACTGCCCGTTCCACCCGATAATCCTTCGGCATCGGCCTGGAGAAGATCGGCGGTGAAGAGGCCCGTGATCTTCGCGGCCTCTGCCTTGCGAGCCAGATCGGCCGCACGTTTCGCGCCGCGCCGCCGCTCGGCGTCTTCGTTCGCGAACAACACGCTGCCCGCGCCGACGAGCGTCTTCAGTTTTCTCCGTTTCGCAGCGCACATCAGCCGCACCTCACTGCGTGACAAGGCATCGTCCCGTTGCCTGCGCCGCTCATTGTTTCGCACTGTCCGCGAACAAGCGAGTTCATTCGATCATGCATGCGATTGTCTTCCAAAGCCGATGAGAGTGACCCGCGTTATCAGGCGCGGCTTTCGAGTGTATCGATGTTGGCTTCACCAAACATCGGTCGGCGTGGCCACATTGAACCAATCTTTTTGCCTTTACTTATTCTTCTTGATTGTTTGACCGTGCCGTTCACGGAGAAATACCATCGCCATACTAATCAGATCGGCTCACCAGGCCGCGCGAGCCCGACCCATGTCGTACTTCCAGAACTTCCAATGACCGCCTACGCTTTGAGCCTGCTGGACAAGAGCCCTATCGCACGAGGCGAGACAGCGACCCAGGCACTGACGCGCACGATCGACCTCGCGCGCCATGCGGAGGCGTGGGGATACCGGCGCTATTGGCTGGCCGAGCATCACAACACGAGTCAACTCGCCTGCCCTTCGCCTGAAATCCTGATCGCTCATATCCTTGCACGCACAAATCGCATACGTGTCGGTTCGGGCGGCGTGATGCTGCAGCATTACAGTCCGTACAAGGTCGCGGAGAATTTCAATCTGCTGGCCTCGCTCGCTCCCGGCCGCGTCGATCTCGGCATCGGCAAGGCGCCCGGCGGGTTGCCGCTCTCGACGCGCGCGCTGCAATCCGCGCACGACCCGGCGCACAAACCGGATTTCGCGGCGCTCGCATTCGAGCTGAACGGCCATCTCGTCGATCACCCCGCCGGGAATCCTGAACACAGTGCCGTGGACGGCGAAGAGCAGTTCGGTTCCGTTCTGCGAGCCACGCCGCTGCCGCCGTCGCCTGCGCGCCCTTTCCTGCTCGGAGCGAGCATCGAAAGCGCGGCGCTCGCGGCCCGGCTTGGCTGGGACTTCGTGTACGCGGCGCACATCAACGGCGCACCGGACGAGATCGAGCGCGCTTTCGGGCGCTATCGCGCGGCATCGAACGGACGCAAGCCATTGCTGGCCATCTCCGTCATCGCAGCGCAAAGCGCTGACGAAGCAGCGCGGCTCGCATCGGACACACGGCGCTTTCGCGTGCAAGTCGGCGATCAACAGCCGGTAACGGTGGGCAGCATCGCCCAGGCCGAAGAGTTCGTTCGCCAGGCAGGCGGCGGCCCCCATCGCATCGACGAACGCGAGACGCACATCGTGCATGGCACGCCCGACGCCGTCCATGACACGCTCGGCGAACTGCAAGACCGCTATGGCGTGGAGGAATTCATCGTCGACAACCCGGTGACGGACGCCACGCAACGTATCGCCTCGGTGCGTTTGCTGGCGCGCGGACTCCTGCACGGCGAAACGCCGCACGCCGCCGAAGCGGCGCGCGGCTGAAACGATTCATCGATTGAAAGGGGTCCACTTTTAGGTTGACGAAAGACGGGGTAGAAACATCGAAATCGGGTTTGCTACGGATTGCTCCGCGCATTTGAAATTCGGCGAAAGCTGCAATTGCATTTCCCCGGCGGCGGTATTTCAACCTGTATGTGAGTGCGGAGCAGCCGAGGACACGTGCCGTATAAGGCGGAATTTCCCCGCCGCATACTCGCAAAAGATGGCCGACTCGATACCAGTGTCCGGCCGGCTGTATCCGTAGTCGCGCCACGAGGCGTCCGACGGGCGCCGATAACGGCGACGTCTGTACGAATGGTGCGCATGGCGATCTCTCCTGTCGAGGCTGTGTGCGGGAGCTACGGGTTAGTTGACCGCCGGGAAGTCGAGCGTCGTGTCGTTCACGCGATTCACGAGATTCGTGAACGTAATCGACGCGATGGCGAGGTTGATTTCGATGATCTGGCGGTCGGTGTAACCCGCCGCGCGCACCGCATCGACGACCGCTTCGGGCACCGTGCCGCGCGTACCGACCAGCGTATGCACATACGTCACCAGCGCGTCCCGCTTCGCGTCGCCCGTTGCAACGCCGGCACGCACCTGCTTCATGTCATCGCCCGACAGCCCGGCAAGCTTGCCCATCAACGTATGCGCGGCGACACAGTAGTCACAGCCCACGTGTTCGCTGACGGCCAGCTTGATCACTTCGATGTCCGCCTTGCCAAGCGTGCTGGCAGCCACCGCTGCGTCGAACGCGAGCGCGGCGCCGAGCGCTTCGGGGCTGTGCGTGCCGACGGTCGCGTAAGCATTGGGTACCTTGCCGACGGCCTTCTTGATCTTCGCGAACACTTCAGCGGCCGCGCCGGTTGCTTCTTCAGGGCGAATGGTGGTCAGACGGGACATGATCGACTCCTTCCTTCAGGGTTGAGGGCTGAACTGCTTAGCCATGTCGTATGGCATGGGAGTCAGTGTAGGGATGTGCGGCGAGTTCTTTAATGCCATACTTCCGCAACTTCATGCTCAAACGTCTCATATGGAACTGCTGGACCGACTGCTCTCGTTGATGCCGGTCACCGGACGGCTGGATGTGCGGTGCCACTTCGGCTCGCCGTGGCGCATCGACCATCCCGAGTCGAACGAGTGGGAATTCCCCTATCACGTGCTGTTGCGCGGCAAGGCTGTCGTCGAAAGCGACACAGGAGGGAACAGCGAACCGGCGCTTCGCATGAAAGCCGGCGATATCGTGCTGTTTCCCTCCGGCAGCGCTCACAGCTTGCACGACGGCAGCGGCAAGCCCCCCCGGGCGGCACGCGAGCGGCACAAGGACGGATTGACCATTGCCACGAACGGCAACGCACGCGGAGGCGCCGATGTGTTGTGCGGGCGCTTCGTGCTGCCGGCCGTGCCGCAGCAACTGCTGCGCGATCATCTGCCGGGACGTTTGCTGGTGAGCAGCGTGAGCGAGGGCGACGGACAGGCGCGCGACGCCGCGTTTGCAGCAACCCGGCTTGCCCGACTCATTGAATTGATGCGCGAGGAAGCGTTCGAGCAACGCCCGGGCAGCGCGACGGTCGTGAATCAGCTTTCGGGCGCGCTGTTTGCGCTGACCCTGCGCTGCGCCTCCGATACCGATCAAGCGCCGCGCGGCCTGCTTGCGCTTGCGCAGCGTCAGCGCCTGCAACCGGCTCTCGCCGCCATGTTCGACGAACCCGGGAAGCCGTGGACTTTGCCGAAGCTGGCTGAACTCTGTCACATGTCGCGCGCCACGTTCGCACGCCACTTCGAAGAAGCCATCAACCGCTCGGCGAGCGACGTGCTCACCGAAATTCGCATGGCGCTGGCTGGGCGCAAACTGGCGCAAACGGGGATGTCTGTCGCCGAGATTGGCGAAGCGGTGGGATATCAATCGGAAGCCGCGTTTCAGCGGGTGTTCAAACGGCAGGTAGGCATGACGCCAGCGAAGTGGCGCGCCCGTTCCTCGAAAACCGGGGCATCCGACGATGGTTTCGTTTGAGGAGCCGCCATTGCGATGGGCGAAGGCGCCTCAGCCCGCCGTGTCGCCCGCGGCATCGAAAGTAGTCGTGTCTTCTTTTTGTTCGGTACACTTATTAGACTATTAGATGTTCTCAGGAGGAAAATGTGCCGCACGAGGAGGCGCCATCGTTGCACTCGGAACAGGACTTTGCCTCGCGCAAGATAGTCCCGGCGGAGCCTCGGCCGCAGGCATCCTCCGAGGGCAGCGTGCCATTGGACGGCGGCTGCGCAGACCTGCTTGACCTATCGCGTCAGCAGCGCAACCTGCTACTCCTGCGCCCCATCTTCCAACTCGAGCGCTACAAGACGATGCTTGGTGACGAAGGCGGGACGGACAGGACACTGTTCGACGGCATCGACACCCACTACCTTGCGTTGTCCGCCCTTGACCTGATGATGGAAGCGACGACAGTCTCCAGCGGTAGCACCTCGATCGAGGTTGTGATTCACCTAGGGTACGTCGCCGGTCGCATGAAGCCTGGCCTCACGTCGTCTCAAGCGCGCCGCATCGCGGAAGTGGTCCTCGATACGCTCGACAACAAGGCCAACAACCATAGGGAGTTCACAGCGGAGTTCTTCGACGCATCTACAGGCACGACCAGGTCGGCCCGATACAGACTGGTCCGCTTCGAACCAGATGCTGACGACGTCTACCGCTACCGTCCCACCGCCGAAGGCTACCTCGTCTACCTGGGGATGCTCGACCTCGCGCCGGAGGACTCGCAAGAACTGATGGAGAAGATGCTCGACCTGCTCGTGCGCCGCGGCCGGTTCGAAGCAGCGGTCGAGATTGCCCGGCGAGCCCGGAAGTACTCCATCGAGTACCGCCAGCTGATTCGTGACCGGCTTTATCAAGCCTATCGAGCGCCAGGCAGCGTCAACTGGAGCCGCGACATGGCCGGGCGGCTCGACGAGGCGCGGACGCATGTTCGTCAGCGCCAGGCAGAAGACGCCCGAATGGAGGAAGCCGTTGGCGAGGCCCTGCTTGGCGCCGATGAGCCGAGGACGCGCGAGAGCCTCGTACAGCTGAAGGAGACGATTCGTAGCGCCAGCCTCATCCGACTACAGCTTGTCACTGATATCAACGTAGCGCCCGAGCGTTTCATCGAGGCGCAGCGCGCGGTCTTCCGTGCACGCAAGCCCACCGGTCTCCCAGACCTTGAGCCGCAACTCCTTCCCCAGCTCGTCAACCTTCCGACCCGAGTACTTTCGGCAGAGGCGGACGTCTTCATCAGTGCGCTATACCCGCCGGTGTGGCCGAGGGTGTACGACCTGAACGCGGTGTTCGCCCTGCTATTAGAGCGGCGTGGGGAAGATGCGGAGGTCGAGACCGACCCAGGCTCGATTGAGAAGCTCGAACCCCTGCCCGACCAGTTTTCGAAGGAACTCGTACAGCGCGCCAACGACTGGCTGGCCGGCAAGTTCTCCACCGGCCAACGGCTGCGCATCGACCAGTTGCTGGATGCCGCCGAGGACGAAGGCCTGGACCGGACGATGCGGCGGTGCCTCGTTCTCATCCTGTTCCGCTCGTTCGCTCGGTCTGACAGCGAGTTCCGGAACGTGAGCGCCGAACTCACGGGAGACACCTTCCATCTCGACATCGCTCAGGGCAGCGCGCTCGATTTCGTTCCCCAAGGAGAGTCAGAATGAATGCAGAACCTACCGTGCGCAACGCCGCGCGACTGACCTACAAGGCGCTGCACACGACGTTGTCACCCATCAATGACTCGGAGTACCGCGAACTGCTTGCCCTGTGCAGGGCCGACCCGGCATTCAGACGATACGTCGAGGATGTCGCGGCCGGCATGGAACTGCAGATTCTCGACTTGAGCGAGCAGCGAGGGCTCATCGTAGTTCCGGCCTCCAAGGACAGCCGCTTCGCAGTGCGTCTCACGGATATCCGCAGCGGCATGACTCCGGACCAGAAGGCCGCGCTCGTACTTGCGCACATCGCCATCTCCGCGGTCTTCTTCCCAACGACCGATGGGCTGGACGACGACAACTACTCCCCGCCTCCGGCGTCGGTGGCCACCTGCCGCGACACGCTCTACGCACTGGCGTGGCGTCTGAAGGAGACATCTGACATCCCGCCGGACGTGCCACCTGAGCTCGCTCCTGGCTGGGAGGCGATTTCAGCACTGCCAGTAGCCATCCCGTCCGGTCAGCGAGCGTCGCACGCCTCGGTCGTCGGCGTCGTCAAGATTGCGCTGAACCAGATGGCGCAGAGCGGCCTTGTTCGGCTTGACCGCGACGCGGAAGACGAGACGGCTGCGACCTACACGCCCACCTTCCGGCTGCGTGTGCAGCTGCGAGAACTCGCGTTGCGGCGGCTCTACGAGATGGCGCAGCTGGCTACGACCGAGCGCAAGGCAGCGTGACCATGCAGAAGATTTCCCGCATCCATCTAGGCAACTGTGGCTACCGCACCGCATGGTACGAAGGGATGACCTTTGAGCTAACCGACCCCGACAGCGGCCAACCCATCGACACGCTCATCAACCTGGAGAATGGCGGCGGCAAGACCACGCTCATCGGGCTTGTGTTCTCGTGCTTCGAGACAGCTCAAGAAAGGTTTCTCAAGCACATTCAGAGCAAGCACAACACGTTCTCCCAGTACTTCACTCACGATGGCGCGCCTGGTTTCGTCATCGTCGAATGGCTCATGCCCTCCAGAACGGCAGGAGGCAAGCCCTACCGTCTGGTGACCGGTCAGGCGGTCGCGGTAAGGTCGCACACCGAGCCGCCGGAAGTCGACCGCATGTTCTTCTCATTCGAGGAGCACGCCGACCTTGGCCTGGTGGACATCCCCGCCCCTGGTCTGGCGCAACCCACGCCGTCGTCCATGCAGGAGTTTTCTCGCTGGCTACACGCGCAGCAGAAAAAGTACCCGGGTGACGTTTTCATCTGCCACAACCGCCAAGCGGAATGGCAGCGGCATCTGAAAGACGAGCGTCTCATTGACCTGGACATGCTGCGTATGCAGGTCAACTTCTCGGCCCAGGAAGGCGGTTTCGACACGGGCTTCCTCGACTTCAAGACGGAAGGCGAGTTTCTGCGCAAGTTCCTGCACCTGACCAGCGACACAACGAAGGCCGACGAGGCGCGCAAGCTGGTAGTTGCGGTATGCGAGAAGCATCGCCGCAAGCCTCAGTTCCAGAAGCGTCGTGACGAGCTGACCAAGTTCCGAGCGTCGCTGAACGCTTTCGCCGAGGCTGCGCATCTGTACCTTGAGACGCTTGCCGCGCAGCGCTCGATGCTGATTCGGGGCGCGCAGATGGTCCTGGCTCTGCAGGCCCGGGCCGTCTCCTTGTGCCTTGACCACGACCGCGAAGTGGAGTTTGAGCGGACCCAGCGAGGACTGGCCTCGGTTGCACTCGGGGACTCAACGTCGTGCATAAGGGAGCAGGCGACGCTCGCCTGGGCCTGGCACCAGAAGCGC
Organism: Paraburkholderia sp. DD10; assembly: GCF_049177125.1. NCBI lineage: Bacteria > Pseudomonadati > Pseudomonadota > Betaproteobacteria > Burkholderiales > Burkholderiaceae > Paraburkholderia > Paraburkholderia sp. DD10. The sequence continues at coordinate 1,536,794 of NZ_CP185393.1, forward strand.
AGCGCACTGGCGAAGGCGCGCAAGGAGGCGGCCGATGGCCAGGTGAAGCACCTGGAGCGGGACGAACGGTTCATTCGAGCCGCGCGGCTGCAAAAGGATATCGTCGGCGTCGACGAAGAGCTTAAGGAACTTGACGCGCTGGCCGAAGCCGAGCGCTCGAATCTCGAACCGACGAAGGATCACGTCGAGATTCAAGGGGCGCTGCTGCGCCGAGCGCTGTTCAACGAAGAGCAGCGACTGAAGGTAGCGCTCCAGGTGCTCGATGAGCGAGCTACCGCGCGGGAGGAAGAACGAACGGCCCTTCGCAAGCAACGAACTCAAGCCGAAGCTGACGAGCTCTGCCAGGTAGGGGAGCGTTCGAAGCTTCAAGCGGCCGAGGAGTCCTACACGCGACGTAGGCAAGCGCTCGAAGTGGATAGGACCTTTCTCGAACCCGACGAGACAACCGCGAAGGCGCTTGAACGACTGAATATCGAAGCTGCAACCGCGGCTTCCGAGCGCGACCTGCATCGAGCATCGCAGCAACGCTGCGCCAGGGAGGCGCGAGAGCATCGACAGGCCGCCGCGGCGGAGAACGTCCGCGCAGCCGGGTTGGCCAGCAAGGCACGGGCACTCGGCGAGTTCATCGCACGGGGGGAAGCCGAGATCGAGCGCCTGGCACAGTTACCTGCTCTTCTGAATGCCGTCGAATCCGACCGCGTCGACCCGTTGTCCGCAGCCTTGCCCGCCCGGCTGCGCGAGGTCGTCTCGGAGTCGGCAAGACAAACGTCTCTGGGAGACGTTCGCCTAGCGGAGCTGCGCGCCACCAAGCAGGCTATTGATGAGACCGGGGTTGCAGGCTACAGCATCGACGTTGCACTCGTCGTCGAGACACTTTTACAGGCAGGCGTACGCTCCGCCAAAGCCTATAACGAGTACATCTCACGCGCCCTGCCGGATGCGTCCGAGGCGCGGGCGCTCGTCGCCGGCGACCCCGCCCGCTTCCTCGGCGTCTCCGTGGCGTCCACGGAACTTGATAAGGCCAAGGCCGTCTCCTGGGAGGCGCGCCGGCCTACGCGTCCTGTGGTGGTATCAGCGGCGACCCTTGAGCCCGCAGAGCAACTGGCGCAGCGTGTGGTGGTCCCGGCTGCGGATGATTCGGCCTTTAACGTCGAGGCTGCCGCCAAGCTGGGCCTGAACCTCGAACTCCGCGTCGCCGACGAAGATAAACGGCGGTCCGCGTATCGGGAGCGCCACGACCAAACGCTGAAGGCAGTTCACGAACTGGATACCTATGTGAAGGAATTCGGTGACGGAAAACTCGGACAGGCGCGAGCCGACAAGGTAGCGCTCGAGGAAGACGTTGCCACGGCGACAGCACGCGCGGAGTCCCTCGAATCGCTGGGGCTGGAGCTGGATGAGGCGGCTCAAGGGTTGGATCTGCGAGTCCAGGCAGCCGAAGCGAGACGCCAGGCTGCACTGCTGTCTTCCGCAGCGGTCGGCACGTTTCATAGCGAACACGAAGCCGGCCACGCGGAGCGCGTCCGTCGACTGGCGGACTTAGCGCAAGGTATCACCACGGCACAGGAGAGAAAGTCCGCAGCCGACGAGGGCCTTGAGAGGCTGCAGGGCGAGCACGACCACGGCCAGGGCTTGCGTGTGAGCACTGACCATGAACTCAAGCTCGCGGGCGAAGAGCGAGCGAGCGTTGCCCACTACGACAGGGACTATCCAGCTCACGAACAGCTGCTGCAGAACCCACGGCCGTTGGACACGCTGCGTCGCATCTACCGCGATGCAGAAGCGGCCTACCTGGCCGAGGAAAAGGAACGATTGGGACTCCTGGCGCACAAGCTGGACGATGCGCGCAAACGCCGGGGGGACAAAGCCAGGGAGTTCACCCGTGAGTTCAAGGGTGTTCAAATGGCGGACCTCCGGCCTTTCCTGGACGTGGACCATGAAGAAGCGCTGGCGAGCATCGCAACTGCGCTAGAGGAGGCCAAACCAGAGCAGGTGAACGCCGCTTCGAATCTGCAGGTCGTGAACGGCGAATCGAAGAAGTGGTTCGATTTGAACAAAACGAACCTCGGCCCCGCTATACCCGCTCACGAGGCTTTGGACCTGGATGCCCTAGCCGCGCTCATGGCGGAAGCGGAGAACCGCGTGACCGCGGCGCTGGAACGGATGCGTGCGGCCAACGAAGCCGCGAACCAGGCGGCGGAACGCGCCAGTCGGAAGCACGCGGCAGCGGAGGCCGACGGAAAGCTTGAGGCGCTCCTGCGCAGCAGCATGGGATTCGAAGACAAGCCCGACCCAATTCTCATCGCAGCGGAAATCGGCGCCCAGGTGGGAATGGCCCTTGAGGTGCCGGACCCCAACAGCCTGGTTCTCGAAGCCGACGCTAGCAACCGGGTCAACGCGCTGTTAAAGGACTATACGGGGAAGAACCAAAGCGTCGGCAAACTGCAGAGCAAGGCCCGCACTGCCTTCGACCTCGTCAAGGCAACGGCGTCGGAGCCGTCGTTCAGCGAGGTCGACCCCGATGTCGCGCAGCAGATGGTCGCCAACGAGTTCGGTGCCGCGTGTACGGACGCAAAGCGGCTCCTCGAACATCTGGACGACCGCATCGCGACGACCGAGGCAACGCTGCGGTCGATGCAAGCTGACTTCGATACCTGCGTCGAGGAGGTGCTCGCCGTCGTCCGCTCAGCCATTACGACGCTCAATCGCGCGACGAGCAAGGACAAGTCAGTGCCGGTGGGCGCCCCATACGTCGGCGGCAAGCAAGTTCTGAAGATGCGAGCAAACTTCGGCTCGGTGCCAGTCGAGACGCGACGCCAGACTCTTAGCGTCTACCTCGACACGTTGGTTGATACAAACGTGTTTCCTCCACGCGGCACAGACCTCATCGCCGACGCTGTGGCGCGCGTTTATGGGCGTCCGCTGGGACTGCAAGTCCTGAAAATGTCCATCGAAGAGACAGAACAGTACGTACCGGTTGAGCGGGTCTCGAACTCCGGCGGCGAAGGCGTCGTCATGGCGATGTTCCTGTACCTGGTCATCAATCAGTTGCGCGCCGAGAACCATGCGCAGGTACATCGCATCGCCGGTGGGCCGCTGATCCTCGACAACCCGTTCGCGAAGGCCACCAGCCCCAGCATGTGGCGCGCCCAACGGTTGCTGGCCGAGGCCATGAACGTCCAGTTGATATTCGCCACGGCGCTTCAGGACTTCAACGCGCTCGGCGAGTTCCAGCGGTTCATCCGCCTGCGCCGCGCCGGACAGAACAGCAAAACGAGACGCTGGCACCTCGAGTTCGCGAACCTGAAGCTCAACAACGTACCCGAGGAGTTGGTTTGAGCGAGTTCCTTGAAGCGCTGCTGTCATCGCCGCGCAAGCGTGTCCCACTCGACGAGCTGCGCCGGCACTACTTCTCGCTGTACCCAGACGTCCAGAACAGCCCGGAGCGTGGTGTGCTGCTGCTGAGGGCGCTGAAGGAGCTGGAAGCTGACGGCGCCATCTCGCTGCCGGCTACCGGAAGTTGGGAACAGACCGGCTCGCCCGCTCTTCCACTTTGGGTCACGTTGAAGAGCTCACCTCACTCCAAGGCTTCTGTGAACCATGCCGACGTGACCTGGGCGCCGCAGCTGGGGTTCTGGCCGGAGTTAAGGCCATCGCAGTTGTCAGCGCTACGGCCCATCAATGACTTCCTGCTCCGACGCCGAGGGCATTTCTCCCCGGTTCCAATCAAGGAGCGCTCCTTGGAAATCTTCGGCGACGAGAAGCGGCTCGACAACATGTGCGCCGGGGACTTCCTTTTTAGCGGGCGGCTTCCACTCTCCGTCATCGGTTGCTTCCGGGTGCCCCAGCCGCTACCGTATCGCAAGATTGACACGCCGGGCAAGCCCGTACTCGTTGTCGAAAACCACAACACGTATTGGAGCTTCGCGGAATGGAACGAGACCACGCGACGATACACGGCGGTCATCTATGGCGGGGGCGAAAATTTCAGGCTTACCGGGCGAGCGTTGCGCCAAGCGATGCATGAAACAGAAGCTTCTTCAGCGGAGTACTTCGGCGACCTGGACCCGAAGGGCTTGGCAATTCCCTTGGATTTCAACCGTTCCATCGAGCCAGGCGATCCGACCGTTTCTGCGGCGCTCCCGTTGTACCGCTGGTTGCTTGCGAACGGGGTGCGGCGTGAAAAGCCCGAATGTGCAACCTATGTAGCAGGACTGGCGGCTGCCTGGCTCGGCGCCGAACTGGCTGCAGAACTAGAAGCAGTGTGGTCTGCGGGGATGTGGCTGCCTCAGGAGGCGCTGGGCACCGAGCAACTCCATGCTGGGGCCATTGGCGTCAAGGTTTCATCCACCGGCGGCTTGGACGGCCAGGAGTAAAAGCGCATGGCTTTAACACATGCAGGACGGCACGAGCGACGTTGTCGCTCGCCTGCGATCGGATCGATGCTTGCCTCAAACTCATCATGGCGATCACGCAAACCTGTCCGCATTTTTGTGGGCGAGTCGGTTCAATAAACAACCGCTGTATATCGTCTAACCTGGTCGAACTTCAACGTCGAGGGCTTTGGTCTCTGCAGGCCGGCGTTCGCCCTACGAAGCAGCCGGCGCCGCGCTGTATAAGCTGATTTTTCCAGCTGATCTCCGTCGCTGCCACAGCTCCGCCACGCCTCACCGCGCAACCGCTACGAGGAGCCGGCAACGTCGACCAACACCTGGTCCTGCGATGAACCAGGCAGCGCAATCATTGCGGAGCCTCGCGTGGGTCTTTTCACTGTCTTCACGGGTCCGAATGGAGTGCTTCGACTACAGCCAGAAAACGCGGTGGTGTCGAAACTCCATTGTCTCGGTCCTGCTTTGCCTAGGCGGATAGCCGTTCAAGGCGCGTTCAGGAAATTCACTACAGCCTGGTTCAACGGGCCTGCGCATTCCTCCGGCAACCAATGGCCGCAATCGGGAAGCACTTTGCCGGTGACATGGTCCGCATAGCGGCTGACCGTCTGGTTCTCGTATTCGCCCATTCCACCGTTTCCGCCGCCGCCAATCGCCAGCATCGGAATCTCTATTTTCTGCCTGGAGAGCTGCTTGTTATCGAGTACGTCCTGATTCAGCACGCGGAAGTACTCGAACGCGGCATGCAAACTCTGCGGTTTCGCATATGACTTGCCGTACAGGTCCAGAAGCTGCGGCGTGAACACCGCCTTGTTGGCGGCATGCACCTTGACGAAGTACTCCAGGAAAAAGCGTTCCTTGCCGGTGATCAGCGTTTCCGCAAGCTGGCCATCGGCATCAAAGAAACTGAAGTGCCAGACCGGCGATTCACCTTTGGACGTAAAGGCGGGGAAACGATAGATGCTGTCATCGGGAATTGGAGCCTCCATGTAGACGGCACGCCGAATGTTGTCCTGATGCCGAACCAGCATGGGATACGTATTCCAGATGCCGATGTCGTGCGCCACCAGATCGAACTTCCGGCCACCGCTGAATTTCTCCGCCAATTGATAAAGCAACGGAGCAACGTCGGTGGCGCGATACGAGGCCGGAACGCCGGACTGCCCCAAGCCCGGCAAATCGACCGCCACCACGGTATGGTCCTTCGCAAGCACCGGCATCAACTGATGCCACTCGTACCACGACTGGCCGAAACCATGCACCAGATACACCAGTGGCCCGCTGCCGCCTTTGACGTAGTGCAGGCGAACGCCATCGACCGTCTGATAGTCGCTGGCAAATCCCGCCGGAACGGGGAATTCGTCCGCAGCGAACGTCGGCGCCGAGAGCAAAGCCGCCGCCGAGAAGACAACGGTTGAAAATAATTTCTTTAACACGAGATGTTTCTCCAGTTGCGTGATGAAAACGGGTTCGGGACCTACAAAACAGCAACGATCTTCGCGAACGATGACTTCCGGCATACCGATGCCTTTGCGCAAGCGCATCGGGGAACGACTTGTCGAAGAATGGACGGCATCCCCCGCCGGCCGTCGCCTGGCGATGGTTGGCGAGGGAAAATCTTCGATGGGTAATTGCGGACTGCCGCCATGTTTGCTGGACACGTAGCAAACGGACACGCCAGGCGCAGATCGCCGTCTACACGTCGAAGCGTTCGATCTCGCGCCCCCCCCCGGCAATCCGGGGCAGCACTGGAATCGCGGGCGCATCGTTTGACGGACTGGATCAGACAGCATGTGCCGTCACCGTGGAACGAAGCGTAAGAGCGGTCGTCTTGCGGCGGTAGCCCTGCGAGGGAACCCACGGTGTTGTCCCTGCGACAACAGTCAATGGCAGAAGGACGGATGCTCTTCGTGGTCGACAAGAGCCTGTGGGAAGGGACCGCACCCGAATCGCGCCGTCGTGGAACTGCGCGACCCGCCGGACGGATCGGTTTCAACGCGAAGCTGCTGTGCGTCGAACACCGATGTGTCAAGGACGATGGCTTCGAAGCCGCCTTGCCGGATCTCATCAAGGACGAGTATTGCCCGAAGTCAGTCGGACCGGAATCTGGGATGCTCAAAGGCTCGATCACGACCGCTGTTTCGGGTCACGGCTCGGTGGGAGCAGGCGCTGGCGTCGGTTACCGCTGGTAAGTAATTGGCTGTGTCCCGCTGCTGGGAAAGAAGTGCGACAGCAGCGGGAGAAGCGGCGGGAGAATGACATCACCGCCGGAAGGAACCCGTCACAAGCTATGCTGTGCAGCCGCCGCAGGCGTTCTGCAGGTGACGCCAACCTGGTCCGTACTGAGCCGTTCAACGTCACTTTGCCAGGTCTTTGCGAAGCGGTAGCAGCTCGTATCTGACGGGCCTTGCGCCTACCATTCGTTCCTGAGCTATCGCCGGTGCTGTAGCACACAAAAACCCGTCATGGCATCTCAGCCGACTGTTCGCAGTCCCCGGCCCGCGGGACCATCCGGCGATAACCGGCCAGGAGCGGTCGTCGACTCCCGCTTTCATCCGGACGGTCGAACGTCGGCTGCGCGCGGACACCGGCCCTTCAGGCGCGAACTATCTCAGCTGCAACTATTCTGAGCCGATAACTGCGCTGATTACGGGCATGGCCGCCGTCGATTGCAAGCTGCTACAGCGATGGATAGCCAACCGCTGCTATCGTGCCACCACGCGGTTGCGGCCAGCGTGCTTGGCCTGATAGAGTCGCTCGTCGGCGACTCGCAAAAGAGTGTCGATGGTGTCGCCGTCGCGGCCGAACTCGGAGATGCCAACACTGACGGTAACGGCGACGGCCCGCCCCGTTCCAGTATGGAACTCCTCGGTAGCCACGGCACCCCGGACGCGCTCCGCGATCGAACGTGCCACGTCTAGCGCGGCTCTGGGCAGCAGCACCATAAACTCTTCGCCACCGACACGCGCCACGCCGTCATAGGGGCGAATGGCCTTCAGGCATTTCTGCACGAATCGCTGCAACACCTCGTCCCCCACCTGATGGCCGTAGTTGTCGTTGATCAATTTGAAGTGGTCGAGATCCAGCGCCAGCAGTGAGAACGGCGCACCGCCTCGCCTGGCTCGTGCGATTTCCGCCTCTACCTGTTGAATAAACTCGCGCCGGTTCGCGGCACCCGTCAGCGGATCGGTCGCGGCGAGTTGCTCGAGCTTGTGATTGGTGCGTTGGAGCTCCTGCAGCGCGTTTTCCGTGCGTGCCATCGCCTCGGCGAGGCGAGCCATCAGTTCTTCCTGGGTGTAGATCGTCGAAAAGGCCCGCGTTGTGCGAAACGCCTGAACGACGCCGTAACTCAGCAGGAAAAATCCGGCGGCGAAGATCGCGTGCGCGAGCCACCACATGTGATTCCAGGGCTTGCCGAGAATGAACGCGAGCGACGCAAGCGCGAAGGAGGTGATCGAGATGCCATAGATCACCATTAGCGGCGAGCGAATGCGACGCAGCATCAGCGCCATGACGTTCAGTGTAGAGAAGACGAGCGCCCCGCCCTCCATCGAGAGCCGCACGGCGAGGCTGCCCGCAATGGGCGAGGTCGCAATGAGTCCGACGAGCAGGTCGATCAGGACGAACACGGCGACCCACGCCAGCCACGGGCGCGGCTTTGAACGCCGCTCGACCGCGTCCGGCGGGCGGTGGTACGAGAGAAGCCCGATCAGCAGCAGCACCGACATCACCAGGCGCGATGCCGGTCCGTAGAGCAGGAATAGCCAGATATGATGGTGAGCCATGCCGGTGAACGCGCCGTGTAGCGCATAGACCAGCACGAAGCCCAGAAAGCCTAACGTCAGCCACCGCAACAGTGGTTCACCCGACGACAGATAACAACGCCATGTCACATAGGTGACAAACAGCCCCTCGAGGGTCGCCGCTGCGATCGCGATTTCGTGGAACGCGTGGCTTTCGAACTTCAGGCCCGGGTCTTGAAAGAACGCCAGATAAGCGATCAGGAAGGCCGGAACGAGCGCAAAACCAATGACGAGCAAACCCGAGTAGACCTTGGTCACGGTCCCGATGATGCGGGGCGGCTCTTCGAATGAGAAAGTCGTACTCATGTGCCCGTCTCCGGCAATATTGCTGTGGTTTTTCGCGTCGCCGAGCGATTGACGCGTGAACGGCCGCGCCGGACACGGCACCATGCGGTCGTACAGAGACACGCACACCGCGCAGCGGATTACCCTCAGGCAATTGCAAGTATATGCGTCAGGTTACATCTGACAAGACGTCCAATGATGCAACCCGATAATCCGGATTTTGATGGCTCGCCTATAGCAAGACGACAAGGAGTATGGCGGCAGTTGCCAGCGAGGAGCCGTTCGAAGCGCATCGCTGACCGTCTCTTTATGGCCGGCGCCCGGGTGATGGTCGCCAGCCGCCATGGCTTGCGCGACCTGCTTTCAACGCATCGCGTCCTGAGCAACTCTCCATGCGCCGTGCATGGAGGTCTCTGTTGTTGCGATGCGGTGAGCGATGACGACCCAGTTGGTGCGATGGGTGTGTCGACGCGGGCTCACCGCTGCGCATGGCGATAGTCCTCGAAGGACGTCAATTCACTCCCACTCGATTGTCAACCTAATGGCCGGACCCTTGTGCGGACGGAATTCGCACCGGCTCTGGTGACGTCGATACCGTCAGCGATACCGGAAATTGTGCCCGGCAGTTGACGGTTGTGGTCGGAACGCACCGGAGGATCAACGCCCGCTTTGTTTGAAAATCGCGGACACTCACCGTCTCTTCACGATTTGTAGGCGCGATACCGTCGCTGATACCGTCAGTCTCTTTCGAACGCGCTCCTCGATACCATCACACTACAGCAGACGAGGGGATGAAGTCAGGAAAGTGGCTGGACAGACAACCGATCGCATACGCCTACACAAGCGAAGCGCGCAGACCCGGATCGGGAAGTCGGGCAGTACGCATCAGGGATGAACCCGAAGGACCGCGACTTGGCACGAGGCGCAGGATGCAGTCCACAAGCACGACGGCGGTACGCCGGGACGCTCGAGTTCAGAATTTTCGGGAAAGACGACTTTCGACGTGTAGTGACCGTTGTCGGCTGGCTGTTGGGCTACTGTGGTGTTGCCCTTTTCTCTCGCCGCTCATACTCGCCACATCAACCAACCGATGGAGGCACGCACGAACACTACCGAACAGTCTCAGCAAGCTCGCCTGTTGACTCCCAACGAACTGGCGCTCCTGATCGAGGTATTTCGGGAGATGCGTCAGTGGTCACAAGAGCAATTGGCCGCCATCTCGGGGCTCAATGTCCGCACGATCCAGCGAGCCGAAAAAGGTGAGCCCGCCAGTCTCGATACGCGCCGTGCGCTCGCCCGTGCCTTTGAATTTGAGGACATCGACGCCCTGAGTGAACCGTTCATGATTCCAACGGAAGATGACCTCAAGGCAGCCAAGGAAAAGTTCGATCGAGATCACATCACACTGACGGCGACCCCAATGACCACAGGAAAACAACTGGCCAAACTCGCCGAGTCCTGCACGATGGATTTGTCCGAGCCAGCTTTCGCGCTGACACGCGAAGCGGATGAAGCCTTCGCAACGCTCGTCGATTATTTTCGTGACTATCGGGATTGTGCCGACGCCTACATGGAAATGCAGAAGTTCGAGATGTACGTTGGTAAAGCATCAGGACTGGTTTGGAGTCGCAGGGCTGGCACTGCAGGCGATGGTGTCGCCAGCCACCGCCTCACAGGTGCTGACCGAGCTGGAGCGCCTCGACTGGCTGGTGGCACGCGGGCAAGGCCCGAGCAAAGAACGCCATCTTCGCGAGCCGGCGGCCTTGCTGAACGCGTGGGCCAAGCAGCTCGCAACCATCCGTCCGCCGGCCCCGCGTCGTTGCTACGTGCCGGGCACGAAAGCAGGCACGCTGGCGGCCCGGATCGGTCAGATCTTCGACGCGCACGACGTCCAGTACGAGGTCAGCTACGAAGCCGCCGCGCAGCGCTACGCGCCATTCCTTTCCAACATCTCCCAGGTGCGCGCGCGTGCTGATCGACGCGAACGCCGATGCCGCTATCGGCGACCTGGACGCACGTGTCGTCAACGAAGGCGCTAACTTAGGTATCGTAGAAGCCAAGTCTCCGGGTGAACTGTTGTTTCGCGAGCAGATGGATGGCCTATGTCTGGCTAGCCCCATTCAGATCTATCTCGATCTGCTGCGCGGCGAAGGCCGCTCCAAGAAATGGCCGAGCACTTCCGCAAAGAAAGGATCGGCTTCTGATGGCCAAGCCCACGGCCGGAGCAAACCCAAACGGAGAGCTTTCCCGTCCGGTTCATGACACTTCGCGCATCCGGAACCTGATGATAAGACTCCGCGGGAGTCCCATCGTCAATGAACCGTCTGGCAACTGCCGGACATTCGGCTGGATATACAGCCGCCAGATCTATTGGCGGATACGATTCCGCGCTGTCCCGACGATAGAGCCGTTCGTGCAGCGCCCTCTGTATCTCGCTGAGGCATCGCACAACGATTTGCGGCCAACAAGACGTCGCAACCGTCCGACTTACCATCTCAGCAACCTGCGCTTCATCTGTCACGTCGCAAGCCACTGCCAGCGACTGGTGTGCTGGAACTCTCAGCGAATCCACAGCGTGATTCAGGGCATCCGCATTGACATCGGCAAGCGTCACGGACGCCCCCGCCTGCGCAAATGCCCCTGCCCGTCGCCAGCCCCAACAGTCACTCTGCTGCTATAGCACGTGTCGCAGGACAGATGATCTGCAATCCACTGCGCGGCTCCGTTGCAAATCGCAAGTGACACAAATAGCAAAGTAGAAATTATTCCTTCTGGTTAAGTGTTCTCCCTAATAGCATCGGGTTCCTTAATAACCACCTGACTTCAATAAAAAGGGAATCCAATGAAGCGTGTTGTTCTGGCCAGCGCCGCAAGTCTCGTCGCTGCATCGCCCGCATTCGTGCATGCGCAGAGTGCCGTGACGTTGTATGGACTCGTCGATGCGGGCATCACCTATACCAACAACCAGAAAGGCGCGAGCAATATCCAGCAGACGAGCGGCAAGCTGAGCGGCAGCCGCTGGGGCTTGCGTGGCGTCGAAGATCTCGGCGACGGACTGAAGACGGTCTTTACGCTCGAAAGCGGCTTTCGACCCAACGACGGCACGTCGGCACAAGGCGGCCGCCTGTTCGGCCGGCAGGCGTTCGTGGGCGTGCAGAAGACGGGCATCGGCACGGTGACGCTCGGCCGGCAATACGAGCCCGTGACGGATCTCGTCTCGCAGTATGCGGGCTCCGGCTTCTGGTCGCCGTCCACGCACATCGGCGATAACGACAATCTGAACCAGACGTTCCGCGTGAACAACGCCGTCAAGTTTCGCAGCGACACGATCGCCGGACTGACCGTCGACGGCCTCTATGCGTTCAGCAATCAGGCCAACAGCGGCAATGGAACGGGCTTCGGCAACAACCGCGCTTGGGGCGTGTCCGCGAACTACGTGAACGGAGCGTTCTCGATCGGCGGCGGCTATAACGTGCTGAATCATCCGAACGCGACATCGAACACGAGCGGCGCGATCGGCGGCACGTCGACGACATCGGGCGACGACTACAGCGGCGCGTTCTTCTATGGCCTGAACGGCGGGGTCGTGCGTCAGCAGATTGCCGCGGCGGGCACGAACTACTCGATCGGCGCGGCGACGCTCGGCTTCGCCTGGAGCCACACGCAGCTTGACTATAGCGACGGCTCGTCGCGCAAGTTCAACAACTACGACCTGAATGCGCGCTATCTGTTCACGTCCGCGCTGACGCTGATCGGCGTGTACGCGTACACCGACGGACGCGCGACCAATCTGCCCGGCACCAATGGCGCGAACCTGAAGCCGCGCTGGCATCAGTTCACGCTCGGCGTCGATTATGCGTTGTCCAAGCGCACCGAACTGTATCTGTCGGCGGCCTATCAGCTTGCGGCGGGCGATGCGTCGACGCGCGTCGGCTCGGGTTATCAAAAGATTGCCGCGATTGCCGATGCCGGCACGGCTTCATCGACGAACCGTCAGGTCGCTGTATTTTCGGGTCTGCGGGTGAAGTTCTAATAGAAAGTGCCACCCGCGACGATCTATTGATCGTGGCGGGTGATTTGCAGCTTGTCGCATGACGCCGCGAAGGCATCGTGCGGCCACTCGATATCAGGACGTTGCCACCCCCGCTCGCGTAGCGCGAAACGGGCTGACGCAACCCAAGGTTTGCGGCAGCGTGCTCCCTTCGTATTCGCCGCGGAAGGCCGCGCCTGCGCCCGTACAGGTTCACGGAATGGGCGCGGGGCGACCGCATCGTGCTCGACCGCGACGAGAAGTACTGGGCCCCCGGTCAACCGTATCTGGAGCGGATTACATGGAAGATCACGCCGGACGTCTCGGGCCGCGCCACCGCGCTCGAAACGGGCGCGGCACAATATGGCGGGCGCAACCCGCTGACGTTCGCCGATGCCGACCGCCTCGCGAAGCTGCCCAACCTCGTGGTCTCGCGTGAAGGTTATAACGGCTACACGGCGTGGCTGTGGCTTGAGCCCAATCTGCGCGACCCTCTCCTCGGCAAGCTCGAAGTACGTCAGGCTATCTCGCACGCGATCGATCGCGACGTACTGTCAAGACGGTCTGGGACGGGTATGCGGTGCCCGCGACGGGGGCCGAGTCGTCGCTCGTGAAGGCGTTCTATACGCCTGATACGCAGCAATACCCGTACGATCCCAAGCGCGCGTCGAGGTCCGCCACGAGTGTCACAACCCGCGCCGTATGACCATCGGTGTCACGAATACGTGCGGCAAAGCAATGTCAAAATGCGATTCGCCCTTGAGCCATCAGCTCGCCGTCCACTGCGCCGCCAGCTTCTTCAGCGTCGCCCGATCAACCTTGTTCGTCGGCGCAAGCGGCAAGGCATCGACAAACCACACCTGCCGCGGATGCTGATACGGCGGCGCATGTTCCAGCGCGAAAGCCTTCACATCGTCCGCGCTCAACGAACTGCCCGGTTTCAGTACGATGAACGCGGCAGGCTTGGTTCCCTTGATGGGATCGTCCACAGGCACCACGCACGCCTGCTGAATGGCGAAGTGGCGCTCGAGCATGGTTTCGACATCGCTTGGAAAGATGTTCTCGCCGCCCGAAACGAACATATCGTCCCGGCGACCGACGAACGTATAAAAGCCGTCGGCGTCGCGATAGAAGACATCGCCCGTCCGATAGAAGCCATCTGGCGAAATGGGTGACGGGAGATCCGGGCGGTTGTGATATCCGTTCATCAGACCCGGACTGCACAACTCGAGCTCACCTTCCGAAGCCTGCGCGCCGCTTTCATCGACGAGGCGCATGTCCACCAGCGGATGCGCTACTCCCACCGCGCGCGGCGGCGTTGGCAGACCATTGGGGTGCGGGCCGAACACGACCGGACCGCCCTCCGTCGTACCGTATGCGTTGATGACCTTCGCGTTTGGCAACAGTGAATGGATCTGCCCCAGCAGTGCGTCGCTGACCGGCGCTGAGCCCATACGCACATAACGCACCGACGACAGGTCGGCCTGCTCCAGCAGCTGGCGCTCCTGCAGCATCATGGCGATCATCGGCGGCACGGACGTCAGCCATGTGCAGTGCCATTCATTGATCGCGTTGATGTACTGGCGTGCATTGAACTGCGGCAGCAACACGGTTTCCACATGTGCCGCGAGTGCCAGAAACGTGAGCGCCAATGCATTCATATGAAACAGCGGCGCGGCGATCAACAGGCGCTCGCCACTCAGCGGCTGTCCTGCCAGCCGCGTCGCCACGACCCACAAGTGGCTCTGATGTGACAGCACGACGCCCTTCGGCCGGCCCGTCGAACCCGATGTATAGAGGATCAGCGCCGCCTCTCCCGCTTCAGGCACGTGCGGATCGAACGGCTTGCGTACTGGCGAATCGGCACGACGGGTATAAGCAGAAAACGTAACGATGTTCTCGGGCAGAGGCAACAGTCGCCACTGGTCGAATACCACGCATTGCAATTCGGGCGGCACATCCGCTCCGCGAGGAGGATCGCAGAACACAAGGCGCGCGCCGCTGTCGGCGATCACCTGCGCAATCAGCGCGCGCGGAAGCTTCCAGTTCACCGGCACTGCGACGAGCCCGGCACGCATGATGCCCAGCACCGTCGCGATGTATTGCGCAGAGTTGGCGGCCAGCACGGCGACACGATCGCCTGGCTGATACCTCGCACTCAGGCTATACGCGACGTCGTCGGCCATCGCATTCAGCTCGCCGAAGCTGTAGCGGGCCGCTTGCTGCCCTTCCCCGACGCTGATCAGCGCCAACGCGTCGGGGTTCCGATCGACGTCGATCAACGCGCCCAGATTGAACGGAAAGGTCATCGGATGAACTCCAGCACAGTATCGAAGGCCGGCAGCGCCACCAGCGTGCGGTCGTCTTCCTGCGCCGCCGGCAGCCCAGCCGCCGACGCCAGCATTGCTACCTCGGACCATCGTGGCGTGCGCACCGTCATCGCGGCGAAGCGCGGCGAACGCCGTGTTACGTGCGATGCGAGCGTGCCGAAATACGCGTCGAAACGCGCACGGTCCCAGAACGCGAGCCTGAATCCCTCAGACGCCTCGCCGAGACGCGCATAAGCGTCGCGGTCAGCATCGACGACGTGCAGCGCGTCGAGCGCATACGCACCGTTGCCATGCACTTTCCATTCGTCGCGGAACACGAATTCGGGCGTCAGGTGCTGACAGAAATACACGCGCCCGCCCCATGCCGGACCCGGCTTGAGCCGGACTGTAACGAAGCGCGCATCGCCCAGCCCCGTCACCGGCCGCGAGAAATGCTGCGGCGGCGTCGCGTCGAAACCCGCTGCGTGCAGCGCGTCGAACGTGCGCTGCGGATCGTTGCTGCGATACACGAGCCCGTCCGCACCGAGCGGACTCGCGGCGATTTCCTCGCGAATCGTCGCGCCGTCCAGAGGCAAGCCGATCAGTTCGAGATAGTGTCCGTCGAACATGATCGCGTGGTTGATCGAACCGAGCGTGTGGTAGCCGCGCGGCGTCAACGTGAAGCCGAGCTCCGCGAACAGCGTTTGTGCCGCATCGGTATCAAAACGCGTATTGATGACGAGGTGGTCGAGCGCGAGCGTCATGCTTTTTGCGCGGACGCGGCAGGCGTCGAGGTCGAATAGGCGCCGCGGCCGCTCGCGACGAGCTTGCCGTCCGCGTCGTACACATGCGCCTCGGCCGTCGCCACCTGCGCGCCGAAGCGGATCACCTTGCCCTTTACGCGCAGGTCGCCCGGGAACGCCGCGCGATGGTAATCGACGCGCAGGTCGATGGTCGGCACGCCCCGGCCGGTCTTCGACACAAGCGCCCAATCTGCCGCAAGGTCGACCAACGCCGCAAGAATGCCGCCGTGGGTGTAACGCTTGTCCGGATTCACGATCCATTCTTCGCGCCACGTCGCGGTCAGTTCAATCTCGCCTTCGCCGACCGACACGACTTTCAGACCCAGCCAGTCATGGAACGGCGCGCGCCTCAGGCGCGCTTCGACTTCTTCGGCAGCGGGCAACGCCGCCCTGTTTTCCGTTTCGCTCATTTCAACTCCTTAAGGATTAACAACGACCTTGCCCAGCACTTCGCGATCGCGGATCAGCCTCAGCCCTTCGGCGGCCTGTTCGAGCGGCACCGCGCGGTCAATGGCCGGCGTAAGTTCGCCGCGTTCGATCTGCCCGAGCAGCGCGCGCAGGTTGTCGTCATAGAAGCTGTTCGAACCGATCACGCGCAGCTCGAAACTCCAGATGTAGCGCAGGTCTTCCTGAGGGTCGTGGCCCGCGGTCGCGCCGCACACCAGCAGTGCACCGCCGCGCTTCAGACACTTCAACGACGGCACCCATGTATCCCCGCCGGTGAAGTTCACGACCACGTCGACGCCGCCCTCGTAATTGCGGCGCTGCGGCTTGCCATACCGCTCGATCGCCCACTTCGAGAAGTTAGTGGTCCGGTAGTTGACGACGTGGTCTGCGCCCAGCGCCTTCAGTTGCTCCGCCTTCTCGTCGCTGCCTGCGCACGCGATCACCTCCGCGCCGAGCTGCTTCGCCAGCAGCAGCGAAGCCGTACCCACGCCGCCGCTGGCGCCCAGAATGAGCACGCGGTCGCCGGTCTTGACGGTGGCGTGCGTCACCAGCATCCGGTGAGCCGTGCCGTACGCGACCGGCAGCGCGGACGCCGCATCGAATCCGACCGCGTCGGGCAGCGCGATCAGCTGGGCAGCGGACACCGCGCAGTATTCGGCCATGCCGCCGTCGAGCATCTCACCCATCAGCCCCTTCTCGCGATTGAGCGGATTCACCAGCACGCGGTCGCCGACATGCCACCCATCGACACTCTCGCCGACTTCGACGATCTCACCCGCCATGTCGAGGCCGATCACCACCGGCAGCGGCACCTTGATTCCCGGCATCCCCTTCACGGTGAACACGTCGTGATAGTTGAACGACGATGCACGCACGCGAATCACCACGCCATCTGGCGCGGCCCTCGGCACCGGCTTGTCGGTGACGACCTGCAACTGGTCGAGATCGCCATGGGCGCCGAGCACCAGTGCTTTCATCGTCGACGGAACGGAAACTGACATCAGAGAAACTCCAGAGGTTGATCTATCGGATCGATTTGGACGCGACATACGGGCCGGTGGTCAACAGCTCGGCCGGCAGCGAGCCTTGAATCACGCCGCCATCGACGAAGATCCTGTGCTCGCGCTTGAGCGTGTCCAGGTCGATCGGTTCGAACGTGACGCGGTTAATATCCGACCAACGCGCCGCATAGGCATCGGCATCGTCGGCGGGCAGGTTTGCGCTCTTTTGCAGAATCGCGGCGACTTCGCTGCGATGCGTTGCGCCCCATTGCAACGCATCGCGCATTGCGGCGATCGCTTTCGCGATGTCGTCCGGATGCTTCGACAGATAGTCCGCGCGCACGACGCTGACGCCGATGTACGGCGTCGCGTCCGACTTCGTCAGCTTCTTCCATTCCTCGCCGAAAGAGCCAAGGCGCTTAACTTTCAGCTCGCTGATCTGTGCGACCGTGACAGAGCGCAGCGCGGCGGCGTCCACCTGCTTCTGCACGAGAAATTGTGCGAGTCGCGCTTCGTTGCCGGGCACGAGAGAAAAGTCGTTGCTTTTGATGTTCTCGTTGCCTTGCAGCACCGCTGTCGCGATTGCGGCGACAGAGCTGCCGGCCGGCGACATGCCGACGCGCTTGCCGCGCAGATCGGCGAGCGAACGGATCGGCGAATCCTGCGGCGCGACGAATTCCACGTCGGCCGGCTGCGTGGCGAGCACGATGCGCAGTGGCACGCCTTCCGCGCTGGAACTGAACACCGCGGCAGCGGGCGCGGCGAACGCAAAGTCGATGGCGTTCGCGGCCAGCGCGCGGTTCGGCGCGTTGACGTCGGCGAAGCGCACAAACTGCACGTCGAGTCCGCGCTGCTGCAGGAACTTCTGGGCTTCGAGCACCGCGCCGAAGCCGAGGCTCACGCCGCTCGTCCAGTAGCCGACACGGATCGGCTCCGCACTGGCGGTATGCGCCACGCCCATCAGCGCGGCGGCCAGCGCAGCGACACGTACGGCATGCTTGCCGAATGCGAAAGTTGAAGAAATCATTCCTATGGTCCCCGTTAGCGTTCCGTCAAACTGTGTTTTTCCAGCGAAACAGACGCCGCTCCAGCGGCTTCAGCACGCCGGCTTCGATCAGCAGCATCAATACGACGAGCGTGACCGTCCATGCGAATACCTGATCGGTCTGCACCAGGTCCGCCGCCTGGCGCAGCCGGTAGCCGATGCCGTTCGACGAACCGATCGTCTCCGCCACCAGCGACACGCGCCACCCGAAGCCGAACGCGAGCCGCGCGCCTGAGAAGAAGTGCGGCAGGATGGTCGGCAGATAAATCTTGCGCATGATCTGCGGGCTGGACATGCGGAAGCTGCGCGCGAGCTCGACGTGCTGTCGCTCCACGGTCAACGCGCCGCGCCAGACGTTGGTGAGGATCAGCGGCATCGCCGTCATGAACACGACGAACACGGTGGTCGCATCGGAAATGCCGAACCAGATGATCGCGAACACGGCCCAGATCGCCGACGAGACGGTATTGACGATAGACAGCAGCGGCTCCAGGAAGCGCGCCGCGCGCGGATTCGCGCCAAGAAAAATGCCGAGCGGCGCACCAATCGCCGCGGCAAGAAGGAAGCCGGCCAGCACGCGATACAGCGTGATGCCAAGGTCGCTCGCGAAGGTGCCGGAATGCAGCAGCGTCGCGAGCGCGTGCGCAACCTTCAACGGGCCCGGCAGCACGAAGGCCGGCATACGCAGCGACGCGAGCCACCAGAGGGCCACCAGCAACGCGAGCAGCGCGATACGCTGCGCGACGAGCCACGCCCAACGGGCGGAACGCGAAGGCCGCGATACGTCGGCAACTAGCGGTGTTCCGCCGGGTCGCCAGGGCGTTCTGAACGATTCGGTCGCGCGCTTCATATCAGCATCCTCACTCGGCGGATGGTTCCAGCCACGGCTTCGTCGACCGCGCTGCGCGGCCGTGGCAAATCGACGGTGACGACCTCGCGCACCCGACCCGGCCGAGGCGCAAGCACGACGATGCGATCGGCCAGCACGACTGCCTCCTCAACGTCGTGCGTCACGAACAGCACGGTAAGCTGCCGCTCGGCCCGGATCCGCAGCAATTCGGCGTGCATCTGCTCGCGGGTCTGCGGATCGAGCTTCGAGAACGGCTCGTCCATCAGCAGAATTCGCGGCTCGCCGACCAGACTCCGAGCAAGCGCAACACGGCTACGCATGCCGCCGGACAGTTCGTGCGGATAGCGCTCAGCGAAGGCACCAAGGCCGACCATGTCGAGCGCCGCGTCGGCACGCTTGCGGCGCTCTCGTGCGGACAAGCGCGGATGTCCGGCTTCGAGACCGAACTCCGTATTGGACCGCGCGCTGCGCCACGGCAGCAACCGGTCTTCCTGGAACATATAGGCGAGAGCGGGCGGCCCCTCGCGCCGCGTCGTGCGCGCGCCGTCAAGGCGCACCTCGCCGCGGTCTGCCGCCAGCAGTCCAGCCACAATATTGAGTAGCGTGCTCTTGCCGCAGCCGGACGTGCCGAGCAACGCGACAACCTCACCATCTGCGACATCGAACTCGACGCCGTCGAGCACGGCCAAATCCCCGAAGCGTTTCCCGACCCCGCGCACGGCTACCGCGAGCGAGCTCATCGCCGCAACTCCGCGACACTGAATACCGGCAGCGACGCGCCCGCACTCGACAGGCTCGCGTACACCTTCTCCATCGTCATCGCGCGGAACGTTTCGATGTGCCGGCGCGCTATGGTTTCCGCGCGGCGGCCGTCGCTCGCCTCGAAGGCATCGATCAATGCGTTGTGGTCATGCCTGATTTCCGGCTTCGTGCCTTGCACGCCGAAGCCGAGCGCGACGAGCCGGGACATTTCATCCATCAAGTTTGCGAGCATCCGGTGCAGACGCTCGTTGCCGCTCGCCCGCGCGATCTCGAGATGAAATTCGCGATTCGCATCGAGGAACACGTCAATCTGGTCGGACAACTCACGCTCCGGATACGGGACCCGGCATTCGGCTTCCAGCCGCCGCAACAGCGCGACGTCGACGCGGCCACATGCAAGCCGGGCGGCGAGCGGTTCGAGCTGCGTGCGCAACTCGAAGACTTCTTCGACGTCGCGCAGCGTGATCGGCGCAACACGATAGCCCTGGCGCGGCATGGCGCGCACGAAACCCTCATGAACCAGCTTCACGAGCGCGACGCGACAGCTGCTTTTGCCGATCCCGTACGACTCCATCAGTTGACCTTCGGTCAGCGTCGAGCCCGGCATGAAGCGGCACGACAGCACGTCGCGGCGAATGCGCTGGTAAGCATCCTCGCCGCGTGCGCCAAGCGGCTCGCCTGGCGCGGCGGATTCAGTGGTAACGGACTCGTCGATCATGGCTTTCGGCTCGTGAGCGGCTCACAGAAGGCTGTTGAACAATCAGACGCCCATCGTAGTCGTCATACGCGCTGCGCCTAACCAATTATGTGGAACAACGATCTTAGATTTTTCGATACCGTGAGCAGCTCACGAATGTCCGATTTGTCACTTCCCTTATCGGTTTATCTTCGTAGGCGTGGCGCATTTCGTGCCTTTACAATCGGCAGCCTTGCGAAAGGGGGCTTCCATGACGCATGACGTACAGACCTTACCCGCCACGCTGCAACTGACCGACGTTTCCATGTCGTACCGCACGCGTGGCGCAGACATTCACGCGCTGCACGAGGTCAGTGTGAGCGTCGGCGCTGGCGAATTCGTATCGATCCTCGGGCCGTCTGGTTGCGGCAAGTCGACATTGCTGAAAGTTGCGGCCGGCCTGCTGCAGCCGACGAGAGGAGAGATAGCGTTTCATGACACGCGCGCGGCGCGCGCCGACGTGGGCGTCGCCTTTCAGAAGCCGCTGCTGCTTCCGTGGAAAAGCGTGCGGGAGAATGTATTGCTGCCCGTACGCGCGGCCGGCTTGCCGGTAGAGCGCTACCAGGCGCGCTGCAACCAGCTGCTCGACACCATGGGACTGGCCGCGTTCGCCGGCAACTACCCGCGCGAGCTTTCCGGCGGCATGCAGCAGCGTGTCGGACTCGCGCGGATGCTGATCGCAGATCCGTCAGTTTTGCTGATGGATGAGCCGTTCTCCGCGCTCGACGCGATGACGCGCGAAGCGCTTTCGCTTGAGCTGCAACGCATCTGGATTGCAGACCGCAAGTCGGTGCTATTCATCACGCACAGCATTGCCGAGGCGGTCTTCCTGTCGGACCGCGTGCTCGTCATGTCCGCGCGGCCGGGCCAGATCGTCGAATCGCTCGACATCGAACTGCCCCGGCCCCGCACGCTCGACACCATGACGGCGCCCGCTTTCGTCGACGCCTGCAACCACCTACGCCAGCGCTTCATCCAATGAGAACGCTCTCTTACCGTCTCGGCACTCGCTTCTGGTTGCCGCCGCTAATTACCCTCGCGATCGTAGTCGGCGGATGGCAGGCAGCCGTCGCCGCCCTGCACATTCCGCAATACATCCTGCCGTTGCCGTCCGACGTGCTCGCCGCGCTTGTCGACGGTTTCGCCGACGGCACATTGTGGCCGCACATCGGCTACACCCTGCTCGAGACCGCAGCCGGCTATGCGATCGGCTCGCTATTCGCGGTGCTATTCGGCGCCGTTCTCGCCGAGTCAGTCACGTTCGAGCGCTACGTGTATCCGCTTCTGACCGGCATTCAGGCCGTGCCGAAAGTCGCGCTTGCGCCTCTGATTCTCGTGTGGTTCGGTTTCGGCTTCGCCTCCAAGCTGGTGCTCGTGATCCTGATCTGCTTCTTTCCGTTGTTCATCAACATGCTGGTCGGCATCCGCCGCGTGGACCCGGAGCTGATCGACGCGTGCCGGGCATTCCATGCGTCGCGTGCGTTCATCTTCTTCCACGTCAAGCTGCCCTACGTGGCCGGCGATATCTTCGCTGGCCTGCAGATCGGCGTGTCGCTGGCGCTGATCGGCGCGGTGGTCGGCGAATTCGTGTCGTCGCAGCAAGGCCTTGGCTATCTCGTGCAATCGTCGGCCACCAACATGAGTATTCCGACGATGTATGCCGGTGTGGTGCTGCTCGCGGTCATCGGCATCGCCGGCTCGTTAGGAGTTCGAGCCATTCATCGACGAGTCGTGTTCTGGGAAACGTCTACAAACGAGGAATGAAATTGCAAACTCTCCATGCACGCGTTTCGCACGCCATGCGCTTCCTGCGCCGTCCGCTGTCCGCCGCTGCCGGCGTCGCGTTGACTGCCGCGTTACAGGCTTCACCCGCACACGCAGTCGATGCGGTGACAGTCGCGCTCGCGATCCCGCCGACGGTGACCGATGGTGGCATCTGGACCATCGGTAATGAACTCGGCATCTGGAAGAAAGAGAACCTCGCCGTCGAGACACTCACGTTCGAAGGCGCTGGCGCGCTGGTGCCGCAGGTGGCATCGGGTCACGCGACGATCGGCCTCCCGGTGGTCGATCCGATTCTTGCCGCGTATGCCGCTGGTCGCGGCGACCTGCCCGTGCGCTACTTCTATAACGCCACGCCCGTGTACACGATGGAATTCGCGGTGCCAGCCAGCTCGCCGATCAAGACGTTGGCCGACCTGAAGGGCAAGAAGATCGGTGTCGGCGCGCTAACGTGGGGCACGATTCCAAGCTCGCGCGCAGTCTTGAAGGAAGCGTCGCTCGCCAAAGGCGATTACGCCATCGTCCCCGTCGGCGTGCTTGGCTCCGGTTTCCATGCGCTCAACGTCGGCCAGATCGATGCGCTGAATTACAACAGCAGCTGGCACGACATGCTGGAACTGTCAGGCACGCCGCTGCGTCGGATTCAGTATCCGGCCCCGTTCGGGCAGATGGCCGGCAACGGTTTTATCGCCAACGCGCAGGCGCTGCAATCGAACCCCGATCTTTACGCGCGGTTCGGACGTGCGTACACCGAAGCGCAACTCGCGTGCTCGGCGAATGTGCAACTTTGCGTCGAGTCGTTCTGGAGAAAGCATCCCGAAACGCGCCCGAAGACCGGCGACGCAGCAGTGAACCTGAAAAACGCGGAGGAACTCGTGCGTCGCCGGCTCGCGCGCGTCACCCTGACCGCCGACGGCAAGCCGCGCACGCCGGGCGAATTCGATCTGACGATCATTCGACAGTTCGTGAAGCAGATGGCCGCCGACGGCGAATTCGCGTCCGCCAACGTGCCGGTCGACACGCTCTTTACCAATCAACTCGTGCCGCAGTTCAGCCGTTTTGACAAGGACGCGGTAGTGCGCGCTGCTCGCGCCGCGCATTGAACAGCGACAACAGGAAGACTTTGCCATGACGAATGCTCACTCCCCTTCGCTGCTCGTCGAGCCGCGCGATGCGTTGATCGACGTGCCGCGGCGCATCCGGCTCGCACATTTCGCGCAGGAGGAGACCGTGGAGATTCGCGCCTCGCTCACTCGCGCAGACGGTAGCGTGTGGCAGAGCCGCGCGCTCTTTACGGTCGACGCGAACGGCGCGCTCGATCTCAGCGAAGCGGTGCCGGCCGAAGGCAGCAGTTATCGACATGCATCGGCAAGCGGCCTGATCTGGTCGCTCGCGCTCATTAGCGGCAGCGAAGGTGTGCGTGCCGACGAAGCGATCGACGCGCGCACGATCGAACTGGAAGCGACCGGCGCGTCGGGCTCGCGTGCGAGCGCGACACTCATGCAGCAGATCGTCGGCGAAGGCGTGTCGCGCACGGAGATTCGCGAGGCAGGCCTCGCCGGAACCTTGTTCCGTCCGGCCGCTGCGGGCCCGCATCCCGTCGTGATCGTGTTGAACGGATCCGGCGGCGGCATCAACGAAGCGCGGGCCGCTGTGCTCGCAGCGCATGGATTCGCCGGGTTCGCGCTGGGTTATTTCCAGGCGCCCGGCAGACCCGACTATATCTCCGCGACCCCGCTCGAATACTTCGCCAAGGCGATCGAATGGGTGCAGAAGACGCTGGCGCCGACGCACGGCTTCGTCGCGTTGCTCGGGCAGTCGCGTGGCGCGGAACTCGCACTGCTGCTCGGCGCTACTTATGGCCGGGCGGTGTCGGCCGTGGTCGGTTACGTCCCGAGCTCGGTGGTGCACGGCGCATTGCGGGCGGGCCGCCCCGGCGAGCATCCGGATGCGCCAGCATGGACGCTCGACGGACAGCCGCTGCCCACGGTCTGGGACAACAATCGGAACGCCGACTGGTCCGTGTTCAACAGCACGGTATCGCCGGTACGCCAGGCACCGTCGTTCGTCTCCGCGCTGCAGGATCCGGATGCGGTCGAGCGCAGTCGCATTCGCGTAGAGGACATAGCGGGTCCGGTGCTGCTGCTTTCCGGCACCGACGACGGCTTTTGGCCTTCATCGGCGATGGCCGACAGCATTATTGAGCGGCTGCGGGAGGTAAAGCATCCCTATCCGGCCGCGCATTTGAAGTACGACGGCGCCGGGCATTCGATTCAGTTCCCGTTTGTACCGACCACGCGCATCGTCAAACCACACGCTGTGGCCAAGGTCGATCTCACTGCGGGGGGGACACCCGGGGCCAATGCGCATGCAAACGCGGACTCGTGGCCGAGGGTCGTGGAGTTTTTGCGAGCCGCCATATTGTTAAATGCGCCTTTGTGAGTTGTGCCGGCCATGTCCAGGACCGTAGTGGTTGATGTGCTGTCCCGTGCACCCCGGTGGGTTTTGTCGCGCCAAGGCGTCGGGCTAGAGTTCGAGCCCGACCAAAAAACGACGAATGAGATGGACAAGACGAAGAAGGTGCCTCGTGCAACGTCGCCATCGCCTATCGGAAAAGTCCTCAAGCGATTGCACTACCCATTGGCGGTGATCCTGCTGGACGAGACCCTACGTCAAGGTCAAAGGCCAATGGAAATACTTGTATCGAGCCGTCGACAAGGCGGGCAACACGGTGGATTTTCTGCTACGTGCCCATCGCGAAGGCCGCTGTTCGCCACTACTTCGGAAAGGCAATTGGACAGAACGGCGGGCCCGAGACCATTACCGTGGACACGAGTGGCGCTAATCTGGCCACGCTCACGACGCTCAACGCAGACCGGCGGACGCCAATCAAAATCCGGCAGAACAAGTATCTGAACAATGTCATCGAGCAGGACCATCGGCTTATTTCTGGGCCGCTGTTGAATTGCGAGTGGGCCAGCCGCAAGCCGAAGGCCAGTCAACAACTTGTGCGCCTCGTCGTCAATTAGCGGCAGGAAGAATGAATCCAGAACAGGCGCGATGGCGACCTATGCCTGCGCTGGCGTATCCGGCAGCTTTTCGCCTGTCGTCGACGTCTCGTCGACGGCGGCATCGCTATTGGTAAGCTCGTCTTCCGCCCCTTCGCTCATGCGTTGAATCGCATCGGCGATTTCAGCTGGGATCGCATAGTGCACCATGTGCCCCGCGCCGGGTGCAACGAGGAGCGTGCTTCCAGGGATCGCCCGATGCAGTCGGACAGAATGCGCTTTAGGGTCGACGACCTTGTCATCCGCTCCCGCGAAGATGCTGAGCGGCGTCTTGAGGCCCGAGTAATGGGCACCTAACTGTGCGGCGGCCGGGATCATGAACGCTGCATCCTCCGCCTCGGCTCTGATTTGCACTGGACGGAGCACCATTTCACGAGCCACGGATTCGAAGAAGTCATCCGGAATCGGTGCCGGGGCGAACATTGCTTGCACCGTGCGCTTGAACAGGAGGCGGCCGCTCAACGGCGAGACCGTGTACCGCAGCACGTCACCGAGGATGGGAAGTGCTGCTGGCGCAGCTAGCGCTACGTCAGCGCGGGCGGTCGGATAGTAATAACCGGAAACCAGCACGAGGCCACGCAGGTCTGCGGCGTCGCCGAGCGCCATGTTTAGTGCTACCAGGGTGCCCCAGGAATGCCCGAGTACGACCGGCTGCTGTACGCCGATCTGCCTGAGCGCCTGTTGTATGACCGTGCCTTGGGTCTGTGGGGTCCACAGCCGGTCGCGCGGCCGCCCGCTGTGTCCGTATCCCGGACGGTCAAAGGCGATCACGCGGTGTCGCTCTGATAAACGGTCGATCAACCCGCTGGCGACGAAGTCTTGCAGCAGCACGGCATTTCCATGCAGAAGCACGACTGCGGGCCCATCCCCCTTGTCAACATAATGAAGCGGCACACCGTCGACTTCCACAAAACGGCCGGCCGGCGGATTATCGCCTTCCGCTTTGCGGGCACGATGCCGCACCCACAGCGCACCGACGGCGGCGGCGGTCGCGGCGGCCGCGACGGCTCC
Source organism: Paraburkholderia sp. DD10 (assembly GCF_049177125.1). NCBI lineage: Bacteria > Pseudomonadati > Pseudomonadota > Betaproteobacteria > Burkholderiales > Burkholderiaceae > Paraburkholderia > Paraburkholderia sp. DD10. The sequence goes on from NZ_CP185393.1 coordinate 1,563,114, forward strand.
GATTGTTTTAGGGGGTATAGGAAGATTGTTCAAAAAGCGGCCCATGACTTCTCCAGTAGTAGCCGCGGCGGAAGCGATCCGCTTCAGAAGAAGATCAGCTCGCTGCCGCAGCTTATGAGTGCTCGATGGCCTGGTCGGCTGAGGAGTGCGCCCAGGATCGCGTCCCCGACTTTTGCGCAATGCCCATGCCGCGACCGGCTTCCAGGTTGTCGCCGCATCCAAACGAGCCGAAACGCGCGGCGCCGTCGGCCATGAAGGACCTTCACTCGAAGCGTCACTGGGACGTCCACGAGACGCTGAAACCGGACAAACAGTCGTTCGTTACCATGCGCCGGCGTCGCCCGGTGTCCCGTGGCGACGCTCGACGGATGATCGAGCACTTTCCGAGCGACTTTTAAACGCCGATTGACGATCAGACTCGCTCGGCGATCCTTGACCTTGCCCCTGTTTGACGAATCCCACGCCTCGTTGAATTATGCTGGTTCCCCTTTCCGCCTTCCGTTACCGTAAACTGCCCCGATTCGGGAGCCACCTCTGTGCGGGCTGGGCCTTGTGGTTATCCAGCGGCAACGCGATGAGCGGGGTGACGCAAGCCGAGGTTCTCACGCAACGTACGCCCCTCGTATTCCTTTCTGAACAGGCCTCGCCGCCGCAATTCAGGAACGATCAGCTCGACAAAATCCGTGAGACCATCAGGCAATACCGGCGGCATCACATTGAAACCATCGGCGCCAAAATTTGCAAAGCGCTCTTCGAGTTGATCCACGATCTGTGTCGGCGTACCGACGAGTTGCCAGTGACCACGCGCGCCGGCCACACGCAGATACAATTGACGCAGCGTCAGATTCTCACGCCGAGCAAGTTCCAGCGTCAGCGCCTGACGGCTTTTGCTTGCGTTCGTCTCCGGAAGCTGAGGGATGGGACCATCGAGCGGATACGCCGAAAGATCAAATCCGCCGGTAAGCGTGGATATCAGCGCGAGACCGACCTTTGGATCGACAAGCGACTGCAATTCCTCAAACTTCTCTTTCGCTTCGCTTTCCGTGCGGCCGACAATTGGGAGCACGCCCGGCATGATCTTCAAATCGTCCGGGTGCCGTCCGTAGGCCTGCAAACGTCCTTTGACATCTGCATAGAAGTCGATCGCATCCTGTAAGGTCTGCTGCGCGGTAAAAATGACTTCCGCGGTTCTCGCGGCCAGATCGCGACCTGCCTCGGACGATCCCGCCTGCACGACGACTGGACGCCCTTGCGGCGAACGGGCAACATTGAGCGGCCCTCTCACCTGGAAGAATCGCCCTTTGTGATTCAATACGTGACGTTTGGCCGGATCGAAAAAACGCCCAGCCGTTTTGTCGCGAACGAATGCATCGTCTTCCCAACTGTCCCACAACGCGGTAGTGACTTCGGCGAACTCCGCTGCACGCTCATAACGCTCTGAGTGATCGAAATGCTTGTCGCGATTGAAGTTCTTCGCTTCATGCTCGCTTGACGACGTGACCAGATTCCAGCCCGCACGCCCCCCGCTGATGTGATCGAGCGACGCGAATTTGCGTGCGATATGAAACGGTTCATTGAAACTGGTCGAAGCCGTTGCCACCAGACCGACTCTCTCTGTCACTGCAGCGAGCGCCGACAGCAGCGTAATAGGCTCGAACTGCGCGACATAGCTGTGAGCGGTCCGACTAAGAAATTCGACGTTATCGCCACGCGTACCGGCACCGTCCGCGAGAAAGACGAGATCGAATTTTGCGGTCTCCGCTAACTTCGCGAGTTGCACATAATGGCGAAAATTGACGCCCGCATCCGCTTGCGCGTTCGGGTGGCGCCACGCGGCGATGTGATGACCCGCGGGATAGAGAAACGCGCCAAGGCGCAAATGACCGCTACGTCTGTTCATGAGATCTCGCTGACGAAAATGTGATGCCGGCTGCAGGCCAACTACTCACGCAGGGGCGCCGCCGAAGCATTTGCCATTTGTCTTTTTCACCCTCGCCTCCCGACGATAGGAATGCCCGTGTCTATATGAGAATCGAACGACGCATTACCTGCTCTTGCAGCGAACAGAATGAGTGAGCATCGTCTAACAATGGGGTAGCCATATGAGCAGAGAATCATAAAGGCAATCATTCCCGCAGCCATCGACGAAAAACTGATAACCATATGGAGCACAGACCTCTAAATAGTGCCGGATATATTCATTAAACTGCAGAACCCCGCGAATACAATTCACCAAGGTGCTCCTCGCCGGCACGCCCTCCCTACCTTCCTGCCGACCGCATTTCACAACGACATGTGTCAGCTATTCGCACTTAACGCAGCCGAACCCACCGACATCACTTTCTCTTTCACGGGCTTCACCGCGCGCGGTGGTCTGACGGACCATCACATCGACGGTTGGGGAATCGCGCTTTATGAGGGCAAAGCATGCCGCGTGCTTGCCGATGACCGTCCTGCCTGCTCATCACCGCTCGCAGCGCTGCTCAAAGCCAATCCATTGAAGTCACGCAATGTCGTCGCGCACATTCGCAAGGCGACGCAAGGTGATCCCAGTCTTGAGAATTGCCACCCGTTCGTGCGCGAATGGCGGGGGTCTCAATGGGTGTTTGCGCACAATGGAGATATGAAAGCCGTCGAGCCTTTGCAACCGGGTCTCTTTTCGCCGATTGGGACGACGGATAGTGAAGCCGTTTTCTGCCACATCATGAATGTTCTGGCAGACCGCTTTTCAGGCGTCAAGCTTCATTACGACGCGTTGTTCGACACACTGGTTCAGATCGTCGGCAAACTCACGCAGAACGGAATTTTCAATTTTCTTCTATCAAATGGCGAAGCGCAGTTTGCCTACTGCTCCACACGACTCGCGTACGTGACACGTGCCTGGCCGTTTCAGAGCGCAAAGCTCATCGACGCGGACCTGTCTATCGATTTTGCCGCTAGCGGCCAGCCGCACGATCGCAATACGGTAATCGCCACCACGCCGCTAACGGACGAAGCTTGGGTGATCTGCGAACCCGGCGATCTGTTGATGTTCTCGGATGGCAGTTTGCGCCAACAAGCGTTCGTACCCGTTCCGCAGCATGTCATCGAAGCGGCATCCTGCGCGGTGTACGCAGAATGACATGGGCTGCGCATTGCGCTCAGTCTATGGACACGCCATCGAACCGGTGGCTTCCAAGTGGGGAAAACACAAGGCCTTTCACGCGCTTCGAAGCCGGCAACGAAACGATTGAGTGCGCAATGGGTGTGTACGGCACTTCTTCTTTGAAGATTACCTGAGCCTGTTCGTACAGTTTCGAACGCTCCTGCACGTCCGAAGTGGAGCGCGCCTTAACGATCAATGCGTTGAACTCCGGATCGCACCATTTCGACAGATTGCTGCCATGCACTGCATCGCAGCCGAGCAATGTGCCGAGCCAGTTGTCCGGGTCGCCGTTGTCGCCTGACCAGCCATACAGAATCGCATCGTGTTCGCCGCCCTGCTTTGCGCGGCGATTGTATTCGCCCCACTCGTAGCTCACAATCTTCGCACGCACGCCGATGTTTGCCCAATCTTGCTGGACGAGTTGCGCCATCAGTTGCGCATTCGGATTGTAGGGACGTTGAACCGGCATTGCCCATAGCGAGAGTTCGAAGCCATTCGGAAACCCTGCTTTGGCCAGTAACGCCTTCGCTTTTTCCGGATCAAAAGGCGCGTCTTTCAACTGGTTGTTGTAAGACCACTGCGCAGGCGGCATCGGATTGTGCGCGACGGCCGCGTTGCCGGCGAATACGGCCTTGATGATCGACGGTTTGTCGATAGCCATATCCAGCGCACGCCGCACGTCAGTATTCCCAAGTGGTCCGTGCTGCGTGTTGTAGGCGACGAAGCCGACGTTAAAGCCCACACCGGACACGACCGAAAGGCCCGAATTGCGCTTCACAATCTCGAGATCGGCAGGACGCGGAAATACCGACACCTGGCATTCGCCGCTCTGAAGTTTCTGGACGCGCACCGCTGGATCCGGCGTAATGGCGAAAATCAGATGGGCCAGTTTCACATCGGCCGGACGCCAGTAGGTCGGGTTGCCGTCGTACCGGATCAGCGCGTCTTTCTGATAAGAGCGAAACACGAATGGACCAGTGCCCACTGGCAACTGGTTGATGTCCGCTTCACGATGCGCCGTATGCAGCTGCGCCGCATATTGCGCGGACAGAATAGAAGCGAAGTTCATCGCGAGATTTCGAACAAAGACGACATCAGGTAGTTTGAGCTGGAAACGCACCGTGTAAGCGTCGACCCGCTCAATACGTAAGAGATTCTTGTCGAAACCGAGATCGCTGAAGTACGGGAAGCTCGAAGGATAGGCTTTGCGAAAGGGATCCTCGGGGTCGAGCATGCGATTGAACGTGAACAGCACGTCGTCCGCATTGAAGTCACGTGTCGGTGTGAACCATGCTGTAGTCTGAAACTTGACGCCGCGCCGCAGATGAAACGTGTAGCTGCGCTGATCTGCGGAAACATCCCAACTCGTTGCAAGCGCGGGTTCGATATCCAACGTGCCGCGACGAAACTCCACGAGTTCGTTATAAACGGCATTGCTGCTCGCATCGAAATCCGTGCTTGTGGTGTGCTGACCCGGATCGAATCCTGCCGGACTGCCCTCGCTGCAGAACACCAGCGTCTTATTGCCCGCTGCAATAGCGGGCGTGGTAATCGTCGCGAAGGCGAGAAGTATGCACGCCCCTGCTAAAGACAGCGTGACGCGCAATGCGCGCAAACATGCCGGCGGGACGTTCTTATGGATTTTGCGGATTGTCATGAGGCACAGATGAAAAGCGTCGATACGGGACTGACATAAAAATGCCCCGTTACTGCACGATAACGGGGCGAATCCCTATTTGAGGAGTGTCGAGGAGACAACTCATCGTATCGTCGCAGCGACCTCGTTCCAACAGCCGATTCATCATATGCATATGACAAGGGCGTCATTAGCGGGCAAAGCGATTCTTCGCAACGCGGCGGCGTGCGATCTGGGTAGTCCCGGCCAACATGCGCGTTCCATATCTTTATCTGAATGTAGCTATTTAACCTTCGCATAACGCAGCGTTAGTCCCGACTTGCAATGCAGATAGGCCGATAGCAAGAAAATCTGCTCGAGGAATTTTTTATCCGCTGCAGCGGGTATTCACAGGGAGCTAACGTGAGCGTCGAATTCATCGGCATGAGCCAGCAACGCAAGGTGTCGGAAACGCACTTGCCTCAAGGGCCCGCTATCGATACGAATGACGTTCGTACCTTGCTCAGGCACACGAGACCGCCGGATTCGATCGGATTCTCGTTCCGCATAGCTCGACGAGTCCTGACGCAACTATCACCATTGCGTATGCCGCAAGCGTGACCTCGCGAGTGCATTTCATGCTCGCGCACCGGCCTGGATTCGTCGCGCCCACGCTCGCCGCGCGCCAGATCGCCACGCTCGATCACTTTTCGGGTGGAATGCTTCCACGTGCCGAAGAGACGAACACCGTTCGCCCTTTCAGATCGGCGACGCTTCGAATGGTGGAGCGCGGGCCGACGAGAATACCGAGTTGCGTGCCCGAGCCGACTCGCGTCGCGACGATTTTCAGCGAAGGATCGCCCACGGCCGCAGCAAGCACGGGCAAGTCGCCCGCCGGTGCGAGGTCCACCGCGCCCGCCCGTTGCGCTTCGAATAGCGGCGCAGCCCCCTGAAAGTTCGCCCAGCGATATGCATAAGGTGCGTCGTCCAGAACTTTCGCCGCTTCGACCAGCGCACGAGTACCGCCAGCCTGATCGCCTAATACCAGCGTCACGTTGCTCGTCTCCGCCGCGCTTTGCCCGCTGCGAATGGACATCGAAACAAGCGGCGCGACGGAAAGTGCACGCAATGCACGCCGCCGCGACAGGAATGACGTTGAAGCAGATCCGCTCATAGGGCCTCGCCGAAGTTAGTCAGCACAGCGTATCGGCGAAACACGAGCGTGTGAATTATTCACTTTCGATATATTTATAACGATCGAATATTTATGTTTTGCATGCGTTCCTATGTGTGTGTTTTTGCATTGGCTGCCGCGGTCATTGCGGGTTACCTCGCAATTCTGCGGCACCGGGCAAGACGGTACCCGGCACCGATGGTCTATGTGACGCGCAGGCGTCGCGAGGCGATACGAACCGGTCGAACAGGCTGCATAGCCGGCTATCGCCCAAGGTCGCGCCGTATGCCGAACTCAACGACGTGAGTCCAGGGATTTTCGCTTCGACTTCGTCGCGATCTCCTGAAAAATACGCGCAATCTTCACACGTGCTGCACCGCTGTTGCGTTCGCATATCGCCTCCCGATGTTCAACGCGCATTTCGCTTTACCCGCACTTCGCTTTAGCGGATGAACGCGTCACTGCCCGAAATTGGACCAGTACGGCGCGAAAACATGGACCGACAGCACGTAACCGATCGCCACGTTCACAACCACGCCCGCTGTGAAAGCGACCAACGGCTTCAGACCCGTGGCGGTCAGCGAAGCGAAGCGCGTCGTCAGCCCGATGCTAAGAAAGCAGAACGTGAATGCCCAGGTGCGCAGCGCAACGATCGGAGCAACGAATGCAGGGGTCACGACGCTCCGGTAATCGGCCAGTGTGTAGTGCGACGAAATCCACGTGACGAGCACCGACGCAATGACGAATCCGATCACGAACTTCGGAAAGCGCACCCAGATTTCCCTTGCGCGAGTTTCCGTGCGTAATTCTTCGCCGGCTTCACGATCCCAACGCGTAGTCGCGACGATGGCCAGCACGAATGCCCAGATACCGATCCAGATGTCACGCCCGACCACTTTCATGAGCACAAATGCCTGCAGGGAAGCTTCCGGAGCACCTGCCACTGCACCACCCGCGTGGCGCGCAAAATCGCCATATGCCTGAGCCGCGGCAATTCCCGCAGCATCGGCGAATTCGGACGTACCGATCCACGCGCCGGCAACGCCGGTGGGAAGTCCAAGCAGGCGCGACACACCCGGCAGTGCAAACACCATCACGATCGCCCATATCACGACTAGCGTGATAGCAACCGACGCCTGCTCGCGCCTGGCCCGCACCGCCCCAGCGATAGCGATGGCCGCCGACACACCGCACACGGCGCCGCCCACGCCGAGCACTGCCGCGAAGCGTTTGTCGATAGCAAGCGCGCGTGCCGCAAAGTAAATCACGAAGAATGTGACGAGCGACACGATCGTCGCCTGCCCGATCGCGACCGGGCCACCCCACGCAATCAGCGTGAGCGGCAGCGTGGCGCCGAGCAGCACGATCCCTACCTTGATATACAGTTCGACGCGAAGCGCCGGGGCGAGCCACTCCGGCACGCCAATCACGTTTGAAATGACCAGTCCGAGTGCAAGCGCGATAAGCGGCGGCTCGAGGTTATATGTGCTTGCCTGCGCCCACGCGCCTGCAGAGAAAATCAACGCCGAGAGAATGAATACGGCGACGAACCCGACCAGGAAGCGTCCGATCTGCTGACCCAGTGCGCCGATTGCGGCCGAAAACACAATTGCGAATGCGATGAACAGGGAGACATAGCCACTCGCATGTTTCGCAACGTCCACGCCAAGCTGCGCGGGCTGAGCCCATTTCGCCGGCGCGACGGTTAGCCACTTGATGCTCGTGCCCGATGCGAACAGCGCGTAAGCTACGACGATCGCAAAGAGACCGATTGCGACTGCCCACCAATCTTCGCTTCCGATCGACCTGCGCTTTTCATGCGAGCCCACGTTCGCATCCGTAGCCACGTTGCGCGCCGCTGAAGTATTGCTCATCACATTCCCCTATAGTTGCGGTTGATCGCGACCAACTGCGCGTATTTTTTGTCAGGCGACGTGCTTTTTGCGCGCAGCGATCCAGCTGACGCCAGCTTTTTCATGCAAACGTCAACAATCCAGTATGCGATCGCTATTTCTAAACGCGAAATGACGAATTGATCTTTGCATATTGCCTGCGAAAATGAACCCGTCGGAACGCGCCGAGCCAAAACATGGCGACCGGCAATCAGTCGCCCACGCCGACTACAGCGCGCAGAATCACCGGCTGCCCGCCGCGCAGCGACACGGCGCCGAACACCGAGCGCGCGTGCACGCCGGCATCGCCGAGAACCTCGACCAGCAGATCGGACGCGCCGTCGAGCACCCTGGCGTGGTCTTCGAAAGCGGCGTCTGCGTTGACGAAGCCCTGCACGTCGAGAACCTGCTTCACGCGATCGAGCGAGCCGAGTTCGTCGCGCAGCACGAGCAGCAGTTCCAGCGCCGCCTCGCGTGCGAACGCAATGCCGTCTTCGAGCGTGAGCGTGTCACCCAGCCTGCCTTTAGATGGCTTCCCGTCGATCGAAGCGCCTGCCGACTTGCCCGACACGAAAACGAGATCACCCCAGCGCGTGGCATTACGATAGTTCGCCTTCGGGTTGCTGGAAGCGCGATCGGAAGCGATCAGGCGGTTCAATCTTTCGTCGGCATTCATAGTGTTCCTGTCGATATGAAAGCGTGTAATTACGCGGATCAGCCCCCCCAGTTTATGAGGCGTCGATCAACGCGCTAAACAACGAAGCTTCATATCGATATGGCCAGCCAACGGGCGGCGCAGAAAGTTCGCCACGCGCCGCTCAATGCGCGCGGCTCAGTAGTTCATAGCTCGCATCGTCGGCCGCGCCCGATTGCTGACCGCGACGCCAGCCGATAGCTTGCCGATAACTGCCCCTGAGCGTCACCGCTGCCTCGACGCTCACGCCCGGCGTCGTCTGGGGTGCGACATATAGCGCGTCTTCCGGACAATACAATTCGCACATGAAGCAGGTCTGGCAATCGTCCTGCCGCGCAATGAGCGGCACGCCGTCTGTCGATGCCGACGCATCGAACACATTGGTCGGACATACGCGCACGCAGATGTCGCAGCCGGTGCAACGGTCCGGATCGACAATTTCGATCATGCGGCGATATCCTCATTCGCTTCATGGCGCATCGCGTGGCGCGCAACCCAGACTTCGTCCAGACCGCCGCTCAGCAGGCGATGCCGCTGTGCCGCATCGGCCTCCGGGTAATCCTGCCGACGCGCCATGCCGCGCGTCTCCGTGCGGGCGAGCGCACTGCGATACATCCACCGCGATACGGCAAGCATGGCGACGGCTTCGCGAGCGCGCACCGCCTGATTCCGATCCGATGCCGCCGCGCCTCGCACGCTATGCCAAAGGGCATCGAGGCGGCCCAGCGATGCTTCGAGCAGGTCGGCGCGACGGGTCCAGTTGCGCTGCGTCGGCAGCACTTCGTCCTGCACCGCGCGGATGAGCGCGGCGGAATCGATCGGCGCGTTGCCGCCGCCGTCGCGCAGGGTCGCGCGGGCCGCCTGGATCAGCGTTCGCGGCGTGTACAACGCGCGCGCCGCCCGGGCGTGTTCGGCTGCGCCGGCGCCGGCCCAGAAGCCGGAAGACATAGCCCATGCAGCATTGTGGCTGCCGCCGCCCGTGAAGCCGCCGCAGATTAGCTCGCGCGTGGCGGCGTCGCCAGCGGCATAGAGGCCCGGCACGGAGGTCGCGCAAGTTGCATCGGTCACGCGCAGGCCGCCCGTGCCCCGAACGGTGCCTTCGAGGCGCAACGTGACAGGGAAATGCTGAGTGAAGGGATCGATGTCCAGCCGGTCGAACGGTACGAAGAAGTTCGGCTGCGAACGGCGCATCCACGCACGGATGTCGGCATCCGTGCGATCGAGGCATGCAAACACCGGCTGCGATTCCAGCACCTTCGCGATAACCCCGCGCCCATGCGACGAACCCGCCCCGGGAATCGCCGTCCCGGTTGCATCGTAGAAAGTGGCCCAGTTATAGAACAGCGATTTCGTCACCGACGAAAATGCCGGACCCAAACCGTAGGCGTTCGAGAATTCCATGCCGGAGAATTGGGCGCCTGCTTCGGCGGCCATCAGATGGCCATCGCCCGTCAACACATTGCAGCCGAGCGCGGTGCTCAGAAACGCACAGCCGCCCGTCGCAATGACCACGCTGCCCGCCCGCGCGCTCCAGGTCTCGTCCGTCTGCCGGTGAATACCCGCCGCGCCCGCCACCACGCCGCGCTCATCGACCAGGAGTTCCAGCGCAGGACTGTGATCGAGAATGCGCACGCCCGCCTCTTTCACGCGCTTGCGCATCAGGCGCATGTATTCGGGGCCTTGCAAGGAGGTTCTGTGCGCGTTCCCCGCCTCGTCGATGGGAAACGGATAGCCCCATTCCGCGAGTCGCTCGCAGTTCACGTAAGTCTGTTCCAGCACGCGATCCATCCACGCGTGCTCGGCAAGTTCGCCGCCGAGCGTATAACGGCTCGCACGCGCGCGCTCGCGGGCGTCCTTGTCGCGCGGCACGTGCCAGACGCCCGTGCCCGACGGTGCCGTGGCGCCCGACGTGCCGCAGAAGCCCTTGTCCGCAAGCACCACACGAGCCCCCTTTGCCGCGGCGCTGATCGCAGCCCACGTGCCCGCCGGACCGCCGCCGACAACGAGCACGTCGACTTCGTAGTGACGTTGTGGACCAGTCACGCCTGCAATCTGCGTCATTCGTGTTCCTTCCATGCGGCGAGCCGCTTTTCGGCGAACAGCACGGTTTGGTTGAACGTGAGTCCGAGCAAAGCCAGCGCGATAATCCCTGCGTACATCTTCGGAATCTCGAAGGTGAACTGCGAATAGTTGACCAGATAGCCCAGACCCGCCTTCGCACCGACCATTTCCGCCGCAATCAGCACGAGAATTGAATAGGCTCCCGCGACGCGGATGCCCGTAAACACCGACGGCACAGACCCGGGCAAGACGACCTTCCCGAACAGCTGCAGCGGCCCAAGGCCCATAGACCGCGCGGAGCGGATCAGCAGTGGATCGACGTTGCGCACGCCGCTCACGGTGTTGAGCACGACAGGCCAGATGCACGAATAGACGACCATCGATACCTTGGACGTTTCGCCCATGCCGAGCACGAGCACGAACACCGGCAGCAGGGCCAGCGGCGCGGTATTGCGAAACAGTTCGAGGAGCGGATCGAGGACTTCTGCGAGCGTTCGATACCAGCCGATGAGCAAGCCCAGAGGCACGCCGAGCACGACCGCGATCGCAAAGCCGCTCAGCGCACGCGCCGCACTGGCAAAGACATGCACGCCAAGCTCCCCCGACAGCGCCATGTCGCACAGCGCGCGAAGCACGACGGAAAACGGCGGCAGGAAGGTCGCATCGACCCAGTTCAGCCGCGGCAGCGCTTCCCACAACGCCACGAACACGACGATAGCGATGCTCGACCGGACTGCGCGCACGAGGCCGCAGGCGGCGCCTGGCGGTGCGGTTGCGCCAATGACTGTACTCATGGAGGTTCCTTCCAGGGTGGATCAGGCCGCGTGCGCAACCTGCAGTTGCCCCGAGCCGCGACGTGAGCGAATGAGCTGCCAGACCTCGTGCCGAAGCCGGACGAATTCCGGCGTCGCGCGCACGTCCTCGCCGGCATCGTTCTTTGACACGTTGACCGGCAACACATGCGTGACGCGTCCGGGTGATGCCGCCATGACCAGCACGCGCTGACCGAGATAGATGGCTTCGTCGATCGAATGCGTGATGAAAACGACGGTCGTGCCGGTGCGCTTCCAGATGCGCAGCAACTCGTGCTGCAAGGTTTCGCGCGTCTGCGCATCGAGTGCGGCGAACGGCTCGTCCATCAGAAGGACGTCGGGTTCATAGGCGAGCGAACGCGCGATGGCGACGCGCTGCTTCATGCCGCCCGACAACTGATGCGGGTACCGGTCTGCGAATTCGCTCAATCCGACAAGTTCGAGAATGCGCCGCGCCCGTGCCAACCGCTCAGCTTTCGGAACACCTTTCGCCTCCAGCCCGAACGCGACATTGCCGAGCGCCGTCCGCCACGGAAACAGCGCGTATTGCTGGAACACAATCCCGCGATCCAATCCCGGCCCTTCGATCTTGCGTCCGCCGATCAGAATCTCGCCGGCATCCGGCAGCGTCAGCCCGCCGATGAGATCGAGCAGCGTGGTCTTGCCGCACCCGCTCGCACCAACGAGCGAGACGAATTCGCCCGCGGCTACGTGAAAGGAAACGCCGTCGAGCGCCGCGAACGGATTGCCCCGGTTCACGCGATAGCTCTTCGCGACATTACGCACATCGATCGATGCACTCATTACTGTGTCTCCCGATGCATCAGTGGCTGGCAACCGTCTGATCGAACGGATTGAACCGGTTGGAATACACCGCTTCCGGCTTGACCTGTCCCAGTTTGAGCACGCCGTTCTTCACATACCAGTCGATGTACGTCGTGAAATCCTCCGCTGCGATCACGCCGCCCTTGCCGCCCACGCCTGGCGACTTCCAGTAATTGACGATCGTCGTGTCCTCGTTGCGATGCCGCGCCTCCACGATCTTTTTCAGGCGTGCCACGACCTCATCTCGCGGCGTCGTACGCGTCCATTCGATCGCGCGGGCGGTGCCATCGACGAATTTGCGCACGGTGTTCGGGTTCTGCGCGATAAAGCGGTCCGTGAACAGATAGCTCGCGTAGCCGTAAGAGCCGAACTGCGCGTAGTCGGTGGTGAGCAGACGCGCGCCGCCGTCGGCAAGCAGCTTCTCCTTGATGATGTCTTCGAGAAAGATCGCGTCGAGCTGCTTCTGTTTGAGCAGTTGCGCGAGATTAACGGGCGGCGCGGGCACGAACGTCACGCGATCGATATCGGACTGGGACAAGCCCGACTTCTGCAGATATGCGGTCACGAGATATTGCTGGTAAGCACCTGGCGTATTGACGCCGATCTTCTTGCCGATGAGATCGCGCGGGCCCTTGATCGCACTGTCCTGCAAGACGAACAGACCGCCGTTGGTCTCCTTGTCCGTGCCGACATACGAAATCACCGCCTTGACCGGCGCATGCGCCGCAACGAGCTTGACGATGGAGCCGTTAAAGGCGCCGCCGAAATCGACATCGCCGGTCACGGCCGCCTGAATGTCCTGCGGCCCGCTGATCGTGTTGCCGACCCATTTCAGCTTGATCGGCGCGAGATAGCCCAATTCTTCGGCAAGCTCTGGATACAGGACCTTGCTCGCCCAACCCTGATAGCGCAGTTCGAGCTTTTCGGGCGTCTGCGCGAGAACAGCCGACGCGCTCGCGGCGAACGCGACGACCGGCAACGTTACATGAATGAAGCGCTTGATGACAGTCACGCGTTGTCCTCCAGTCAGAACACACCGTCGTGTTCGAGCGTGATCCGGTGAATGCGCCGTTTCGCCGCGCCGTAATCACGCGCCGCATAGTGCTGCACTTGCCGGTTGTCCCAGATGGCGACATCGCCCTGCTTCCATTCGAAGCGCGCCTGCACTTCCGGTGTCTTGATGAGATCGTAGAGATAGTTGAGCAGGCTCTGACTCTGCGTCTTCGATACGCCGAGAATATGGCTCGTATGCCCCTCGTTGACGAATACGAGTTTCCGCCCGTTCTCTGGGTGCGTCTTGATGACGGGGACTTCGATCGGCGGATACTTCTGTGCCGCATCACGCACTCGCGCTAGTCCGGCCTCGACGCTGTTCTCTTCCGTGCCCTCGGGAATCTCATAGCCGCTCAGAAGATCCGCGAGCGCGGCCTTCTTCGGCGAAGCGAGGAATGTATTCACCGCGGTCAGCTTCTCGAAGTAGCGGGCCAGATCGGCATCCAGCAAGTCGTAGACTGCCGCCGACGAGGCCCAGATCGTATCGCCACCGCCGCCTTCCGGAATGTCCTGCGCATGAAGGACGGTGGCCCTTGGCGGCTGATGCTGCCACGAAACATCGACATGCCAGTTGTCCGTACCGCCAGATCGTGTCTTGTCGCCGCCGTGCGCAATGACCTCGATCTCGGGAAAGCCGGAGACGGCCGGGAGATACACGTTCTTGCGGATCGGGTTGCCGAAAATCTTCGCGAGCGCCACGTGCTGCTCCGGCGTGAGCGCCTGCTCACGAAAAAAGATCACGCCGTGATCGACCAACGCCTGACGCAACGTCCGGCGATTATCCTCGCTGAGCGGCGCAGCAAGATCAACGTTCTCGATGACCGCGCCGACGAGCGGCTTGTAGCGCCGCACGCGCAGATCCTGATGGCCTTCGGTTTGCGACTGCGCGTCTCGATGATCAAGCACCGTGCTCATAAGTTTCTCCGTCGTCGTTGAGTCGTTCAATCAGACCATCGGAGTGCGGTGCTTCGCAACGAACAAATCGATGCAAGCGTATGAGCGCATCGTCAATGACGCTTTTCACGTGAGCGCTAGAATGCTTCTTGCAATGCGTTACATACGCAATGCCTCAGGATGTCCTATATTGCAACGTTGCACTTGTTGCCGACGTACGATCATCGATCGCCGGATGGATCGACCATAATAAGCTCGGCACGCATGGGCTGATAACGATCGAATAGTCCATTCGTTTGCGCGAATAATCGACGGAAGTATGGTGTGATCGTGCCGCGAAACCGGATACGGTGGGCTGCGGGCCCGACAGCAACGGAGCATCGTTGATGCGCAACGCCTACGTCGAGGTCCGCTTCAACCAAAGGCAGGCGCGCGTCGCAATTCGATCCCACTGCGAGACGACGCCGGGCTTATCGCGGCCACCCGCACCCGGCAACTGGCCCTGTCGTGGCGAACGCCATCGATACTATTCGCAAGCAGCTCTTCGCGAACGCGATCATTCTGATCGACCTGCGCCCGCGGAGACTGCAATGGGGTGTCAGTCCTTGGTCCTGATCGGCCAGATCGCCTTTTGCGCGGCGTTGAACTGCGGATCGTATTCGACATCCACTTTCACCTTCTTCCGGATCGCGTGGCCGTCGTACAGAATGTCGGCGATCTTCTGCTCCTGACCGAGCAGGCCGGCGTCGAATTTCACGAAACTGCCGCTACGGACCTGATATTCGAACGCGGCGCGGTCGTCGGAGATTTTCAGCGTGTCCTTGAGTACGCCGACTACCTCGTCCTTGTGTGCGTCATGCCAGGCCCAGTAGCCGGACAAACGCGAGAAGAAATCCTGGAAGGCGGCGACCTTGTGCGGGTCTTTCAGGTCGGCGGATGTGGTCGTCCATACGTTGAGTGCGGGAATTTGCGTATCGCGATCGGCCAACAGAATATGTCCGGCGCCTGACTTGATGGTCGGCAGAATCGGCCCGAGCGCCCCCGAATAGACCTCCACTTCACCCGCATTGAAGCCGGCCGCGGAGGTCGCGCCGTCGGCGAATTTGATCGGCTGGATATCCTTTTCGGTCACGCCGGCCTTGACGAGCGTGGCGAGGTACTGCGAATGGTTGTAGCCGCCGTAGTTATAACCGACCTTACGCCCCTTGATTTCCTGCACGCTGTTGATGTTGGCACTCGTGCGCACGGCCGTCACGACCGGCGGATATTCCTTCGAATAGAAATTCCGCCAGCCTGCCACGATACGCAGCGGCGTGGAGTCCTTCGTCCATTCCGTGCGGGAATTGGCCTGCTCGATCGTAAGGGACGTATCGCCCATATGTCCGAGATCGATCTTGCCGGCATAGAGCGCGGAGAGATTGGCGGCGGGCCCTGTCAGCAGCACCCATTCGATCTGGTAGGGCGCACCATTGATCACGCCCGACTTACGGATCAACGCCGGGAAGGCCGGGTCCTGGTAGGCAATCACAAGCCTGGTGTCCTTCAGGTCGGGCTGGCTTTGCGCCGCGGCCGTGCCGCAGAGGCTGAGCGTGGCGGACGCCAGAAGTACGGACATGCCCGCATACAGGGATTTCATCAGCGACATAAATACCTTGAATGGATGATTGAAGAAATCAGGTCAGACTGAGCGAGAACTGCTTGAGCAGGTCCCGCTTGAGCGCGTTGAATTCCGGCGACGTCACATCGCGCTCCCGGGGGAGATCCACTCGCGTTTCGTGGCAGATGCGGCCTTTGGAGAGAATGACTATCCGGTCGGCAAGTATTAGCGCTTCGTCCAGATCGTGCGTCACGATAACGAGGCCGAATGTGTACTTGGCCCACAGTTTCAGCACCAGGCTCTGCGTGCTGCGGCGAGTGAAAGCGTCGAGTGCGCTGAAGGGTTCGTCCAGCAACATGAGGTCCGGGCGGCGGTAGAGTGCCCGCGCCACTGCAACACGCTGCGCCTGGCCGCCGGACAGACTGACGGGCCAGCTTTCGAGCTTGTCTTCGAGTCCCACGTCTTGCAGCGCCTCGCGCGCGCGGTCTTTTGCGCCGGGCTTGTGCGCCTCGTCCAGCAGAACGTTTTTCCAGACCCGCAGTGCCTGAATCAACCTCGGCTCCTGGAATACGACCGACGTGTTCTCCGAAACTTCGGTTCTGCCGCCTGAAACCGCTTCGAGGCCGGCGAGCAGCCGCAGCACTGTAGTCTTGCCCGTGCCGGACGGACCGACCAGTGCAACCGCTTCTCCCTTCCTTACCGCGAAGTCGACGTTGTCGAGCACGGTGTTGTCGCCGTAGCGTTTTTTCACACTGGATAGTCTCGCCACGACCGGCGCTGAATCGTGCTCGGGCTGAAGCAGTGCTTGCGGCTGATAAGCGATTTCAGACATGGGTGCCTCTCCAGACCAGAGCCTTGCGCTCGACAAGACGCAGGAACGCGTCCACGCCGATGCCGAGCACCGCATAGACGAGTATTCCGGCGATGATGATGTCGGCCCGCTGGAATTGATTCGCGTTGTTCAGAATGAAGCCGATACCTGCGCTTGCATTGATCTGCTCCGCGGCCACCAGAGCCAGCAGCGATATCGCCGCGGAATAACGGACGCCGACGAGAATGCCCGGCAGTGCCGTAGGCAGAATGATCAGCCGTATCTGATGGCCGCGAGTCAGACGGAACGTGCGGCCGAGTTCCAGCAGTTTTGGGTCGATACCGCGAATGGCGTGATAGGTGCTGAGATACATTGGCGAAATTGCCGCGCCCACGATCAGCGCGATCTTGGACAATTCGCCGATGCCGAACCAGACGACGAAAATCGGCACGAGCGCAATGAACGGGATGGTGCGCAGCATCTGCAACACGGTGTCGAAGCCACGCTCGGCCGATTTGCTCAGACCTGCGGCCACGCCCAACAGCAGGCCCGCGCCGCCACCGAGCAAAAGACCCAATGCTGCACGGGCGAGCGAAATTTTTAGCGCATCCTGCAGGTCGCCGGACTGCAAGAGTTCGCGGTAGGCCGACAGCACGGAGACAGGCGCCGGCAACACGAATTCGCTGACTACGCCCGTCGAAGAAGCCAATTGCCATAGCGCGATCAGCAGTACCGGGATCAAGGCGCGCAAAAACGGCTCCCGCAACGTCTCGAATCGCGAAGAGGCCGCGACGGGAGACGGCGCGGGCGTCGCCGCCAGGGTGGACTCTCTGGTAGACATACGATTCCCTGAAAGAATGAAATTGACTAGGTATCCGTATTAACTGGACTCGCCGGGCCGACCGTCAGACGACAGCGCCGGAAGACGTTGCCACGATGTCCTCGGGCGCCTCGGCATCGCCATAGCGGCTTGGAGGACGCGGAAGGCCGTAGTGCTCACGCAATGTCGTCCCTTCATAATCGCGCCGGAAGATGCCCTTGCGCTGCAGCAGCGGCACCACGTGGTCGACGAAGTCCGCAAGGCCGGCGGGAAACACGTCGGCATTGAGATTGAAGCCGTCCGCGGCGCGACCGGTGAACCAACGCTCGATGTCGTCGGCAATCGTCTCGGGCGTTCCCACGACCATCCGGTGTGCGCCGGGATTGCGGTCGAGCAGTTCGCGCACCGTCAGGTTTTCACTTCGAGCGAGCCGGACCGTCGAGTGGATAAATCCTTGCGAAACATCGGACCGGTTTCCCTTGTCGATCAGGTCGTATGGCAACTGCGCGTCCAGATTCAGGTCCTCCGCGTGGACGCCCAGCGCCCCGGCGAACTTCGCGAGTTCGGCGCCGCGATCGAGTAGCGCATCCATCTCCGCCTTGCGCTGACGTGCCTCACTCAGCGTCCCGCCGACCACCGGATAAAGCCCCGGCAACACCAGCAGATGATCGGGATTGCGTCCGTGCACGGCGGCACGCGCCTTGATGTCGCGGTAGAACTGCTGCGCGCCGTCGAATGTGGTCTGGGCCGTGAATACCGCATCGGCATGGCGAGCAGCCAGTGCTACGCCGGCGTCCGAGCCGCCCGCCTGCACGAGCACCGGCCGCCCTTGCGGGCTGCGCGGCAAATTCAACGGTCCGCGGACCTGAAAGTGACGGCCGTGATGAGCGATGGCGTGCACGCGTGCCGGATCGGCGTAACGTCCGCTAGCCTGGTCGGCGACGAGCGCGCCGTCTTCCCAGCTGTCCCAGAGCTTGAGCACGACATCGACGAACTCTTCCGCACGCGCATAGCGCTCCTGTTTGTCGGGCGATCTTGCAATGCTGAAATTGGCCGCTGCGTCCGGGTCGTAGGTCGTCACGGCGTTCCATGCGACCCGGCCCGCGCTCAGATGATCGACTGACGCGAAGCGGCGTGCGAGATTGAACGGGTCGTTGAACGTCGTCGATGCCGTACCAATGAGGCCAACGTGTCGTGTCACGCCCGCGAGCGCGGTGAGCAGAACGGTGGGCTCCAGCGACTGCGCGGGCCCGTGCGCGTGGCCGCGCAAAGCGAGCGCATCGGACAGAAACACCGCATCGAGCTTGCCGCGCTCTGCGATCTGCGCGATCTTGGCGAAGAAACCGAGATCGGTGATCGACTTCGGGTTGTCGAGCGTACGCCAGCCAGCCGGATGACGGCCCGTGCCGGTGACATTGGTGTTCAGATGGAAAGTCCGCGGCGCGCTCATGGCCGTGCTCCAGGCAGTCTGAGCCCCGCTTCTTCCATTAGCGGCAGCACGGCTTCACCGAAGTAGGCGAGATCTGGTTCGAAGTCGAAGAAGGTGAGTTGCACGCCGTCGATGCCCGCAGCCTTCAGGCGCAGCAGATCGTCCACCACGCGTTCCGGCGAACCGATGATCTGGATGTTGCCGCCAAGAACGCGCTGCTCGCGCTGATGCCCCTTCCAGGCTTTCGCGTCGCTGCGGCGGCCGGTAAAACCATCGACCGCACCGAAATCCGCCTTCGAGAGGATCGCATCGTGATAGGCCTGCGCCTCCCGCTCGGTCGGCCGGCAGACGATGGTCGGATTGATCAGCGTGCGTACCTGGCGGCCGTGAGCCGCGGCCCGTTCCCGCACCTGTGCGCTATGCGCCGGCAGGACCTCCAGCGCCGCGTCGATCTGCGCGCCAGCCGAGCTCGTAATGAAGATCAGATCGGAGTGCTGCGCCGCGTAGTCGATCCCAGCGGGCGAACTCGTGGCGTTGACCAGCACCGGCCGGCCGAAGCGCGGCTTCGGTGAAACGAATGCATTGCGGGCTCGATACCACTTGCCGTCGAACGTCAGGTTGTCGTCGAGCGACCAGAGTTGCTCCATGAGATCGACGAACTCGCCGGCCATCTCATAGCGCAGGTCGTGCTCGAAGTGTCCTTCGCGGCCAAACATCTCGGCCTCGTCGACAGAATGGCCGGTGACCATGTTCAGCCCCCAACGCCCGCCTGAAATATGGTCGAGCGTTGCACCGAACTTCGCGAGATGCAGCGGATGCAGATTGCCGTACAGGATATGCAGCGTCGAAATGAGCAGGATGCGGTGCGTGATGGCCGCCAGCGATCCGATCGCGATGAACGAATCGAGCGATTCGCGCCGGTAGCGCATCGCGCCGCCGTGGCCATCCTTGCCGAGCCACTGCGCAAGCCCGAACACGAGGTCGAAGCCGAGATCCTCCGCCTTGCGGGTGAGGCGCGCGTTGTAATCGAAGCTCCAGTCGGTCGTGCGCGGCAGTGTCGACATCGACCATCCGCCGCTCTGGATCGGCAGGAACAGACCCAGCATGAGTGGCTGAGCGAGCGCCCGCGAGAGTGGACTGTCGGGGAAACTGGCAGGAGACAAGGTCGACATGAAACACCGCGTTAAGGATGAGCGTGAAGAGACATTGGGCTTCGCGCATTGACGCGAGCGTCCTCAGTGATCGGCCCGTCGTTGCTCAGCACCGCGTGGGTCCGATCAGCGGGAGTCGGCGCCGCAACGGGCGCGTTATCGTCACGCGGCCGCTGCCGCCCGTCGCCCGCGCTGCGCTCAGCCGTTCTCCGCGTACAGGCCGCTCAAAGCGCGCAACTCCGCCGACATGCGCACCCTGAGCACAGGGCACGGAATCCTTTTCCCGCCAGCCGGATCTGCAGATTTTGGAAGAAAAATTCCGTTTTATTCTATGGGGCCTGTCGTGCTCCCCCAACCAAGCAATTCGTATATGCAATTCTGCGCAGCCATGTCGACATCCCTTCTCTTTCAACAAGCGCGGAATGCCAATCGCCGCTTCCCGCAAAAGCGGATATCCATATGACAGGTCGATGGTTAATCCACAGCCGTGCCCGACCTAGAATGACCTCCGCGCTGCGCCAGAGCCTGCTGGCGTCAATCCGTCATTCTGGTGATCTTCATGTCCCGATCTATCCATCTCAATCTGTTCGTTCACGGCCGCGGCCATCATGAGGCAGGTTGGCGTCATCCCGGTGCATCACGGCACGCGCTGACCGATATCGATTACTTTGGACAACTGGCCATGCAGGCCGAGAAGGGGCTGTTCGATTCGCTCTTTCTCGCCGATTCGCTCGCGCTCGGCGACGGCGCCCAATTCGTGGCCAGCGGCGCGCTGGAACCCATCACGACGCTGGCCGCGCTCGCCCACGTCACGCAGCGTATCGGCCTGATCGCCACCGCCTCCACCACCTACACGGAGCCATTCAACCTCGCCCGCCAGTTCGCTTCGCTCGATCACATCACGCGCGGGCGGGTCGGCTGGAACATCGTGACCTCATGGGTGCGGGGCGCCGGTCCGAATTTCGGTCAAGACCAGCAGATCGAACATGCGGAGCGCTACGCGAGAGCACATGAGTTCCTCGAAGTCGTCACGGGGCTGTGGGACAGTTGGGCCGACGACGCCGTCACCGACGACGTCGCGGCAGGACGCTACCTGGATCCGTCGCGCATTCGCGCAATCAACCACAAGGGCGAGTTCTTCAAGGTCGCGGGACCGCTCAACCTGCCGCGGCCGCCGCAAGGCTGGCCGGTGCTCGTGCAGGCGGGTTCGTCGGCGGCGGGCAAGCAGTTCGCCGCCAGATACGCCGAAGCTGTGTTCACCGCGCATCTGACCAAGGCATCCGCGATCGATTTCTACGCAGACCTGAAGACCGCCGCCGTTTCGCAAGGGCGCTCCGCGGATCAGCTCGTGATCCTGCCCGGCCTCAGCGCGGCGATTGCGTCGAGCGAGGCGCAGGCCCACGCGCTTCTTGAAGAACTGAATGGCCTCACGGAGATCAGCGTGGGACTGGAGCGTCTGTCCAACCGTTTTGGCGGCCACGACTTCTCTCGTCTGGACCTGGACCTACCGCTTTCGGCGGACGACTTCCCCGACCCCGCGACGGTTCAGGCGGCACAAAGCCGCGCGGCGGTCATCACGAGCCTCGTGGCGCGCGAGCGTCCAACCCTGCGAGCATTGCTGCACCAGCTCGCCGGCGCCCGTGGACATTTCACGCTCGCGGGCACGCCGGAACGCGTGGCCGACGTGATAGCGGACTGGGTCGAAAGCCGGGCGGCAGACGGCTTCAACCTCATGCCGCCGGTCCTGCCGGCGCAGCTCGACGTGTTCGTCGACCAGGTCGTGCCGATCCTGCAGAGACGCGGTCTGTTCCGTCGCGAGTACGAAGCGGACACCTTGCGCGGTCACTATGGGCTGACGCGTCCGCAGAATCAGCACTTTCCCGCCTGAGCGATCCGGCGTCTCACGATAATTTTGCAATCGGTTTCCTCGATGACTCTTTCATGGCATTACCTGCTGTTAGTCGTGACCACGCTCTGCGCCTTCGGCGCAACTCCGGCGGCATGGTCCGCGGATGCTTATCCGAAGGAAATCCGCATCGGCGTCCAGAAAGGCGACGGGCTAGTGGCGTTGCGCTTTTCCGGTAACCTGGAGAAGGCGTTCGCCGCACATCACGTCGCGGTGAAATGGATCGAGTTCGTCTACGGCGCGCCGCTCGTCGAAGCGATCAACAGCGGCGATGTCGATGTCGGCACCGTCGGCTCCACGCCGCCCATTCTCGCGCAGTCCGGCAGTGCGCCGTCCGTGGTCTATGCCGCGTACTCGCCGCCATTGCAGAACAGTTACGGCATCATCGTTGCAAAAAATTCGCCGATCAAAACGGTCCGCGATCTGCCGGGCAAGAAGATCGCGTTCGCAAAAGGATCGCAAGGGCATCTGTTCGTGCTGAAAGCGCTGACCGACGCCGGGATCGATCCGGCTTCCACCCGCTTCGTTTATCTGGCCTACAGCGACGCGCGCGCCGCCTTCGAGCGCGGCGACGTCGACGCGTGGGCGGTGCCCGATCCGCGCTACGCCGACACGCAATTGAGCACGGGCGCACGGACCATCCTGAGGATTGGCGAGCTTTCCGTTCCCCAGTACGGCTTTTATATTTCGACGCGGACTTTCGCCAGTACCTATCCAGCGGCGCTGCGCCTGCTGTTCGATCAGTTGGACCAGCAGACGAAGTACAGCCTCGCGCATCCTGCCCAGACCGTCGATCTGCTCAGCACGAACACGGGCGTACCGCGTGCGGTTTGGGAGAAAGCCCTGCCGCGTCTCGAATGGGGTGCGACCTACCCGCTTGACGACCAGGTCATCAAGGCGCAGCAGGATGCAGCAGATCTGGCGTTCCGCAACAAGGTGATTCCGCGCGCCGTGGACGTGCGGCAAGCGGTGGTCGATATCAGGTGAGACGGGTTCATCCGGCGAGACGTCGCGTGAACGAAGTCTTCGCAGTCACGCGATTTACAATGCACGTTCGCATCACCGCGATGGCGTAGCATGCCGATGTCCCCCGCCCGCCCGGCCTCGCCTCGACCGGGAGTCGAGGCCACCTCGCCACGCCGCCCGAACCTGGCGCGCCGACTTCTTCCACGATCGATGAAAGCAATCAGAACAACCCAGGCAGCCAAACCGGCCAAGGCCCGCGGCAACGGCGCGCCACGCAGCCGTACCGCTGACAACGTCACCGAACTGCCGGTCGCCGAGCGTCCCGGCGCGGACAAATCGACCGAGAGCGGCGCGCTCACGCGCGGTCTGACGATCCTCTCGGCGGTCATTGGAGCGGCTCGCCCGCTTACGCTGATCGAGATCGGCGAGACAGTCGGCCTGTCGTCGAGCACCTGCCACCGGTTGCTGCAAACGCTGACGCAGGCCGGCTACATCTACCGCGACACGAGCAATCGCTACTACCCGACGCCGCGCGCGGTGTGCCCGCTCGCGATCGACCATCCGCTGAACCTTCTAAGGCGCGATACAGGGGACACCCTCAAAACGCTGCAGCACGAATACGGCGCATCCGCCGGCCTGATCGTTTTTGTCGAGGCCATTTCAAGATGTCGTGGCGGCGGCTAAATACAAATGTCGTGTTTTCAGGGTTAAAAGGTCGGTCTTTCATCGGTTACTGATCACCCAGTGTCGAAGGATCCGCCGTGAATGGGCAGGGCGCCGACGTCTGTTTCGACTGACCCTGCAGACCACCGGCCAGGTTTACGGGTTGCGGGTTATCTGTCTTTGCTGGGCAAGATCCACGATCACATGCTCGATGTCAGTCTGGGTGAATTCGCGTTCTTTCTTCTTGCCCGGCGAGCTGCCCTCAGCCCTGGTTGCAACCCCCAGATGCGTTCGTGAAGGCGCCTTGCCGATCCGGCTGTTATCGCGTTGAGCCTGAATCACCTGCGCGACCTGCAGCACGTGGCTCAAACGTTTATGCTCGACGATCGCGCCCTGATCGATTTCTGTCAGCCGGTCATACTGCCTGCACGACAATGCACCGCCATCTGCCCGAAGTTCGATTCGCCCATCCGGATACTCCCAGACCTCGATATACCGGTCGATCAGCTTGCGATGCGCCGGCGTATCGTCCAGCAGATACATGACGCGGTCGTACTGCACGGTCAGCGCCTTCGTCACCTTGCGCGGCTCGCGCCACGTGAGCACGAGTTCAAGGTTCTCGTCAGCCCTCGGCGGACGGTGTGCGTCAAAGTCGCTCTTCGGAGGCTTTGCGAAACGCGCGTTGTAGGCCGCCATGAAGGAGGGCACCCAGGCATTGGCCGCAGCGATCGTGCGGATGTCGCGCAAGCGCATTTCCTTCACCATCCGGTCCTGCAGCGTCAGGTGCGCGCGCTCGACACGGCCCTTGGCCGCGCTACTGTTTGCACAGATCGTGTCGATGTTCAGCTCGTACATCGCGCGACCAAACTGCGTCACGCTATTGCCGGTCCTGCTTGCGGCCGTGTTCCGGAACACGCTCGCCTTGTCGCTGTAGAACGCCACCGGCTTGCCGTGACGCTCGATGTACGCACGCGTCGCCTCGAAGTAGCTGAAGGTCGATTCCGTGGCCGTGAAAAGCACGTGCATCAGCCGGCTCGTTGCGTCGTCGACGTACACCAGCAGCGTGCACTGCGGCGCCCGGTCCTCGAACCAGGGATGCTCGCTGCCGTCGATCTGGATCAGCTCGCCCAGGCACGACCGCCGCGCGCGCGGCTGGTAGACCTTCGGCGGCCGCTGCCGGCGCGGCACCCATAGGCCCGCGTCCGTCATCAGCCTGCGGACCGTTTCCTTCGCCAGACGTGTGCCGTGGCATTCGTGCAGCTTCTCGCAGGCCAGCGTTGGGCCGAAATCGGCGTAGTACTCGCGGATAATCGCCAGGGCGCGCTGGGCCTCGTCGTCGTCCAGCCGCCGGTTACCCGGTCGGCTGCGTTTGCGTGAGACCAGGCCCGCTGCGCCTGATTCACGATACCGGATTACCAGCCGCTCGATCTGCCGCACCGTCAGGCCCAGCCGGTCGGCAGCACGTCCAGGTTTCAGACCGGTGTCCACCACAGCCTGGATCACCTTCAGTCGGTCGAGTTCGCGCATGTTCAATGTCACCAGTGTCGCTGGATGCATGGCCGGCTCCGTAATCCCGCGGGGAACCGGCAAGCATACCCAGAGCAGAACACGACATCTCTAAATGGCTAGAACGCGACATTTCTTATATGGTCGCCTCCCATTTGCAAGGTAATTGTTCGTAGCGAGAAGGGTGGTTGCGGACTTATATCCGGACTCGATTGCGGAACGTACCCGCCGGCCCCGATGGATTTCGCCGCAAAGGTCCTAATCTAAATAACGGACTCGAAGTCCGAGAAATGTCTCAGGCTTGCCTTCACGCGGTCCAACCTGTCTTGCCATCGTTCAATACACCTGTGCAACCGTGGATGGGTTAAAGGCTACGGTTCGTGCTTACTGCGCTGGTGCTGCCTGATACGTTCGACCATACGCGAGCAGCGCCCAGATTGTTCGCGCCATCTTGTTGGCGAGCGCAACGGCAACGACATTCGTTGGACGCCGGGTCAGCATCTGGCGCAAGCGCTCCGGCAAATACCTTGAACTTGAGATGACCGATCGCGCGCCGTGGATCAGTAGCGTTCGCAAGTACACGTCCCCGCGTTTGCTGATCCCGCCAAGCTTTACCTTGCCCCCAGAGCCGTTCTGTCGCGGCACGAGGCCCAAATAGGCAGCGAACTCCCGGCCGGAGCGAAAGGTCTTCGCCTGTCCAATTACCGATACTGCAGCAGTGGCCGTGAGTACTCCCACGCCGGGGATTTCGGAAATGCGTCTGCATGCATCGTTGTTGCGTCGCCACTCGAGAATGCGCTGTTCGATCCGGGCAATCTGCTCGTCGAGTCCACGTAGCCGCGAGATCTGGTCCTGCAGGCTGTCTGCCAGCATAGTGGGCAACTGCTCAGCCATCGACGCCAGCGCGACTTTGGCTGCCTCTATCGATGCACGGCGACCTGCCGGCAGTATCACGCCAAATTCGTAGAGCAATCCGCGAAGCTGGTTGACCTGCATGACACGGATCCTGACGAGTTGCTGGCGTATGCGGTGCATCGCAAGCATGGCCTGCTGGTCTTCCGTCTTGACAGCTACGAAACGCATGCCGGGACGTTGGGCCGCTTCCCAGATCGCCGCGGCATCCGCGGCATCGTTCTTGTTCGACTTCACGAACGGTCGGACGAACTGGGCTGCGATGAGCCGCACGTCGTGGCCAAGCCGCGCCAGGACACGGGCCCAGTGATGGGCGCTGCCGCAGGCCTCCATAACGACACAAGTCGCAGGCCGGTTGGCGAAGAACGGCACGAGCTGGGCGCGTTTGAGCACCTTGCTGCGAATCGCGCCGGTCACAGGCTCGACGTAGTGAATCTGGAAAACGCGCTTGGCCAGGTCGATGGCAATAGTCGTGGGTTCCATCAGCTTTCTCCTTAACGGGATATCCCAACGGAGACGATACTCGGGCTCGACATCGTCGCCGGGGTTGCTGCGGCGTCGGTTGGCCCGTTAAGGCGGGAGGCGACCATTCCATCTATAAAGCTACTACAGTTTTCATGGGCACGACGCGGCTTTATGTCGACATCGTGCTGGGCCGCGATAACGTAGCGCCCTACTACGAGACCCAGCATCTGACGCCGTTCCATTGCACGGTCTCCGGCAAACTGCTGCTCAGCGAGCTGCCGGTGGCCGAACGCGACGCGCTGCTCGGCGCGGCGCCGTACGCGTCGCGCACGCCGCAGACCATCACCGAGCGCGGCACGTTGATGCTCGATCTCGACCAGATTGCCGCGACCGGCATCTCGACCAACTTCAACGAGAACATTCTCGGCATCTCCGCAGTGGGCGCGCGACTCGCTTTGCCGGATCAGCGAGCCATCGGCGTAATCGTATTGACCGGTCCGAGCAAGTACTTCACCAAACCCCGCGTCGCCGCGATGCGCCGCGATCTGCTCGAGGCGACCGCGATTCTGTCGAACACGTCGCTTGCGGTACGGGCCGTCGCCCGCTTTCTGGATATCTGATCGCCAGACCCAAACCCGCCCCTCGCAGCTTTTTCCTCGCCACGCCGCCCGGCCGGCGTCGCCGCGCGCATTCCCTTATTTCTCGGAAGCTCACGCCGATTTCTTGGTTAGAGCGTTGCAGCCTCCCTCGCATAATCGAAAAGTAGAAAAAATTTCCCATTTTCGATGAGGAAGCGCGTGGCCCGCCAGCGCGCCCTGCAACAAGGACCCTGCAACAATGAGTGCCCAACCCGGTCGTACGGTGTCGCCCAAGGAACTCAAAGCGCTGCTCGCCGGCAACAGCGAAATCGCCCTGCTCGACGTGCGCGAAGAAGGTGTGGCCGCGCGCCGGCGCCTGTTCCACTCGTCGGTCGCGCCGGTTGGCCGCCTGGGCTACGTAGTCGCGCGTCTCGTGCCGAGAGCGGACACGCCGGTCGTGTTGATCGACGAACACGGTGAATACGCGCGGCGCGCCGCGACGTTGCTCGACGAGTTCGGCTACACCAACGTGTCGATTCTCGACGGCGGCGTCGACGGCTGGGCGCGCGCCGGCTATGAAGTGTTCAGCGGCACCAACGTCCCGGGCAAGGCCTTCGGCGAAATCATCGAAACGCGCCTGCACACGCCGAATATCGATGCGATGACGCTCAAGGCACGTCAGGACGCGGGCGACGATCTGATCGTGCTCGACAGCCGCCCATTCGGCGAATATCACATGATGAACATCCCGGGCGGGATCGAATGCGCGGGCGCGGAACTGGTCTATCGCGCGCTCGCGGCGGCGCCGTCGCCGGATACGCTGATCGTGGTGAACTGCGCAGGACGCACGCGCAGCATTCTCGGCGCACAGTCGTTGATCAACGCCGGCATTCCCAATCCGGTTGCAGCGCTCACGGGCGGCTCAATGGCGTGGCTTCTGTCCGGCCTCGCACTGGAACACGGACAGACACGCACCGCGCCGCGCCCCGATGCCGAGGCCTTAGCCGCCGCGCGCCGCCTCGCGCAAGCAGCGGCGGAAAGAGCGGGCGTGCGCGTGATCGACGCCGACGCACTGACGGCATTTGAAAAGCAAACGTCGACGCACACGCTGTACCGCTTCGACGTGCGCCACCCGCTCGAATACGAAGCGGGGCATCCGGCGAACTGGCGCTCGGCGCCGGGCGGACAGCTGGTTCAGGCCACCGACGAATACGTCGCTACGCTGCACGCGCGCGTCGTGCTTCGCGACGACGACGGCGTGCGCGCGCGCATGACGGCGTCATGGCTGATCCAGCTCGGTTATCTCGATGTCTACGTGCTCGACGACGAAGCCAGCGCGCAACTCGCCGCATCGCACCTGGAAGCCGGACCTGAACGGCGCCGCCTGCTCGGCGCCACGGGCCGCGTGCAGTGGATCGAAGCGGACCACGTCGAGCGAGGCGAGTATCAGGTGATCGATATCGACCGAAGCCTTGCGTTTCGCGAAAGTCATATCCGCGGCGCGCGTTTCATTGCCGCCAGCGCGCTCGACGATCACCTCGAACAACTCGGCGGCAGCGGCCCGATCGTCCTGACATCGGAAGACGGCACGCTTGCGGGCCTCGTTGCTGCTCGGCTTGCTGTCCGGCTTGCCGGTCGTGGACCGGACATCGCGGCGCTGCTCGGCGGCACGCGCCGCTGGCGCTCGCTCGGCCTGCCCCTCGAACAAGGCGACACCGGCAACCTCACCGGCGACGACGACGCATGGTACAGCCCGTACCATGCCGCGCCCGATCAGGTCGCCGCGCAGATGAACGCGTACCTCGCCTGGGAGTTGCAACTGGTCGAACAGGTGGAGCGTGACGGCATTGCCGCGATCGAGCCGCTGGATTTCGGCACCTCCACGGCACACCGTAGCCACGAGCGACTGGCTGTCCTTCACACCGGGGAGCCGCAATGAAACGCCTTCGCGACACCCACGCGCGCGCACTGCATTCACGCCGCGACGTACTGAAGACAGCGCTATACGCAGCCTTCGCGGCGGCCGCGCCAATCACGCGCGCGGTCGAGGCCGATTATCCGCAGAAGCCGATCCACTATGTTTCGCCATATCCGCCGGGCGGCACCAATGACCTGGTCGCGCGGATCGTCAGCAAGCATCTTGCGGGACTGCTGGGTACGTCGATCATCGTCGAGAACCGGGGCGGCGCAGGCGGCACCAACGGCACCGGCTACGCGGCGCATGCGAACGCGGACGGCTATACGGTCCTGAACGCGTCGAGCGGCAATCTGACCTCGGCGCCGCAGGTGATCGGCGCGCCCTACCATCCGCTTGCCGATTTAGTGCCCGTCGGCTTCCTCGGCAATATCCGCTTCGTGTTCGCGTCGCTCGATGCTGCTCGCGCGCGGCAGTCTGGCCTCGCTGTTCGAAAGCCCGATCAGTGCGACGGTGCTCGCGGCGTGTCTGTTACTGGTGGCCGTGCAGCTGTTTTTCCGGGTCCGCGGCGCGGTCCGCGGCAGCGCCGGCAAACCCTCCTCGGACACCACGCGGCTTGCCTCTGCACAAGAACCGCAGCCCTGACGGCGGCGATGCGGGAGCCACGCGCGCCCGCATCCTGTCGTATCACGCGTTGAACGCCTCACGCTGCCAGACACTCGACGCATAGGCGGTTTCGTCGAAATCGGCCGGAATATCCGCGGCAAGCCGCGTGGCGTGCGAATCGAGATCGGCGAGAAACAGGTCGCGGCTGATGCGCCGAACCACTGCCGGAATATCGCGCTTCATGCTCGGCACGTCGCCGACCGGCACACCGGCGCTGACGAAGCCCGCCGGGTTGTAGACGTGAATGTCTTTCAGATACGGCGCCTGTCCTGGCGATTTCTCCAGATACTCCAGTGCCGCGCCGAGATAGGGATGCGCGCCGAGGCCTTCGTCGGCATCGCCGGCAGGCGGCGTGTATTGATCGCGCCACAGCCGGATGTGCGAAGCGAAATCCGCCAGCTCCGGCCGTGCCGATGGATCGATGAAATAGCCCGTGCCCGCAATCGCGAAGTCGAACTCGAACGTTTCGCCCGCGACCTGCGCCGCAATTCGCCCTTCTGCTTCACGCGCGGACTCCCATTGCGCGCCGGTATGCAGGTGGAAATCCGGAACGCGCGTAACGCGCTGAATCGAGTCCAGCGGCGCGGTCGATCCCGAGCGCTTGAAGCGCAGCGCCTGTGCCCAGCGCAATGCGTCGGGCAGATCGAAGTAGTTGTCATAGGCGCCGGGGTAGGCGCGCGCACGCGAAACCGGCACGGCCGCCGGCGTCGCGCGGCGCACGAACAGATGCACATTGGCCGCGCCCGCTTCGAGCGCGGTCGCCGCGGCATCGAACGCGGAGGCCGCACCGCCGAGCACTGCCACCGACTTGCCGCGCAGCGCGGCGAAGTCGATCTCGTGCGACGTATGCGCGACAAGTGCTGCCGGCAATTGCGCCAGCACGTGCGGCACGAAAGCGCCGCCATTACCGGCCACGCCGTTGCACAGCAGCACCTTGCGGGCCGTTTCGACACGCGCCTCGCCATTCACTTCGAGATGCAGGCGGAAATGCGCGTCAAGTGGTTCGATTCTCACGAGCCGCGTGGCGTAACGAACCGGAATGTCGAGAAACTCCCGATACCACGCCAGATATTCCGCCCACTGCTCACGGGCAATACGATCGATCTCGCGATACGACGCCGCGCCGAAACGCGCCTCGTGCCACGCCTGGAAGCTGAGGCCCGGCAGACCGCCTTCCGGCCCGACCAGCGACTTCGGCGTGCGCAGCTTGTTCATGCGCGCGCGCGTCAGCCAGACGCCGGCCTTCGACGCGTCGTGGGCGGCATCGATCACGCTGACCCGGCCTATGCCGGCCCGCCGAAGCGCGAACGCAAACGCACAGCCGGTCTGCCCGCCGCCGACGATGAAGACGTTGTGATCGATACCCGGCCGGTCCGGGACCCAGTTTTCCGGTGCGGGGCCGAGCAGTTCAAGGGTGCGGCGCGCTTCGTCGTCAGGATGAGCGGTAAGTGTCATCGATCAGTTTTCCTTGTTCGCGGCATACTGCCGATGCAGTTCGAGCAACCGTTGCGAAGGCGGCATGTGCCACTTGTTGCCTTCGTCGATCAAAAAGCCGGTGTGGTGCCAGTCCTTGACGATTCCGTCGAAGGCGGCCACGGTGTCGGTCTGCCCCTTGCGCACCCAGATCACCGAAGGAGACGGAATCAGTTGCGTCGGCATCGGCGACTCGTAGTCCTTCCATTCGCCCGAGGTATTCGCGAGCCGTGCCTGAATGCCGGGCGTCACATGCACCGACGCGACGCAGCTGCCGCCGCGCAGCGCGAGCAGCGCTTCGGGCATGCCCTTGAACGCCTTGACCTGCGCGCCGTACTCCTCGATCAGCGGCTTCGTGTAGTTGCTGCCCTGCGACACGCATACGGGCTTGTCGCGCAGATCCTTCCAGTCGTGAATGCCCGAGCCTTTGTGGACCATCGCGGAGCCGCCGATCTCTTCGAACGGCGTCGGCACGTAACTCAGAATTTCATCGCGCTCCTTCGTGTATTGCATGCTGGCGATCAGCGCGTCCACCTTGCCCTGCTGAAGAAATTGCACGCGATTGGGCGGCGTCACTTCAACCGCCTCGAACTTTACGCCGAGGTGCCGCGCGAGACTCTCGCCCAGTTCGACGTTGTAGCCGACCGGCTTGCGCGTCACCGGATCCAGCGAGCCATAGGTGCCGTCGAGCACCACGCCGACCACCAGCGTGCCGCGCGCCTTGATGCGATCGAGCGTGGCGTCGGCATGCGCCGCGTTCGCCCACGCACCGCCAGTCAGCGCGATCGACAGAAGCGCGCAAGCGCGCCACGTACGTTTGAAAAAACCGAATGTCATAAATGGACGATGTCAGTGAGAAAGGGCCGCGTCGGACGTCTGTGCGGTCTGTGCATCAAGGCGGAAGTGGTCGAGCTCGTCCGGCGCGCACTGCGCGATCAGCCCCGTTTCCCACGCGAGATAGGCGCGCGCTGCGTCGAGGTTGCCTTCGTGACGGTCATGCACGAAGAACAGATAATCGATTCGTTCGTTGTCCGCGGGCCTATCCGGCGAGGATTCCAGCGGCAGGCCCGCGTCGACCCAGCTTGCAAGGCCGCGCGCCGCGATAGACACCGACTTGAACCCTGCCTCACGCAGATCGATTGCCGCCAGTGCGGCGAGCGCGGTCGAGTCGGCGAACAGCACGACGGGATCGGCAGGGTCGGCAGTTGAGAGCTCGTCGAGCAGCCGCGGGCGGATCGACCAGCGCGCGCCTGCCGCATGTTGTTTGCGGTACGCGCCGCTCGATCGCAGATCGATCAGATGCAGCGGATTGGCGCCGTTCAGTTCGCGCAGGCGAGGCGCGTCGATCAAAGCCGACTGCTCCGCCGGCGATGCCTGCGGGGCCGCACGCTCCGACGACGCAACGCGGCGCAAAGTCACGGCATCGCGCGAGGCCACCAGTGCGGTCTCGATGCCCAATTGCTTGAGCCAGGTCGCAATCACCGGTGCCCGGACCTGGTCGTGATCGACCAGCAGCACGCGCGCGCGGCGCACGCCGATCGTCTGATCGGTGGCCTGCAGCAATTGGCCGCCTGGCGCGTGCACGGCAGCCGGCACGCCGTCGCGCTCGTACTCCGCAGCGCTGCGCACATCGAGCAGATACGTGGTGCGATCAGGGGCATCGAGCCACGACTGTGCGGTCTCGCGATCAAGCGTCGCGAGCGCGAAGCGCTCAGCGAGTTCCGTTGCGTGGCGTTGCGCGCCGCTAACTGCACGTGCGTCGATCTCATCCGGATAGCGGCGTACGCTGCCGTGTTCCAGCTTCAGACCGGCGAGCGCCCAACCTTGTGTGCCGTTCTCCAGCGCCGCCACGGGATTCGGCACGCCGAAACTGCGCAGCAATTGCGCGCCGATGATGCTGCGCGTGCGCCCCGCGCAGTGGATCACGACGGGCGTTTGCGAATCCGCCACCAGCGCGCCGAAGCGGTACGCCAACTCACCGTTCGGGCAACTCACCGCGCCGGGGATCGTCATCTTCGTATGCTCTTCGACCGTGCGTCCATCGAGCAGAACGAGCGGCACGCCCTCGGCCTGCTGTTTCGCCAGTTCGGCGGCCGAGATACGCGGCGTGCCATACGCATGCTCGACGAGTTCGCCGAACGTTTTCGACGGCACGTTGACACCTTTGAAAAGCGTATAGCCCGCCGCCGCCCAGCCGCGCGCCCCGCCTTCGAGAATCCACACGTGCGTGTAGCCGAGTGTCCGGAGCCGGCGCGCGGCACGGCGCGCTATCGCTTCACGATCTGTGCCGCCGTCGAGCAGGACGATGCGTACGTCGCGCCGCGGCGCGAGCCGCTCGACGTCGAGTTCCAGGCGGCTGTACGGCAACGGGATCGCGAAGAACGGGTGAGCTTCGCCGAATTCGCCGGCTTCGCGCACATCGAACAGCGCGATTTCGTCCTCGTCGTTCAACCATTCGCGCACGGTCGTCGCGGGGATCAGCGGAAAAGTGTCTGCCATGAGGGTTCGTAGAAGAACGGTAATGAAAGGTATTAAGGCGCCGGTCGAGCGAAAGCGTGCTTCACTTGAGCACGCGGCGAAACGCCTGGCCGAGATCGGCGATCAGATCGGCGGGATCTTCGAGGCCGACATGCAGCCGAACGATCGCTTCGGCGCCGCGCCAGTAGCTGTGCTCGCGAATCCGCGACGGCGGCGCGACGAGCGCGAGGCTTTCAAAGCCGCCCCACGAAGCTCCGATCCCGAAGAGCCGCAACGCATCCACGAACGCGCTCGCTTGCGCCGCTTGTGCATGCCGGAACGCGAAAGAAACGAGTCCGTTGGCGCCCTTGAAATCGCGCTTCCACAACGCGTGGCCTGGATCGTCGGGTAGCGCGGGATGGAACACGCGCGCGACCACATCGCCCTCCGTTTGCAGATAACGGGCGACCTCCAGCGCATTGCGGCCATGCTGAGCGAGCCTCACCGCGAGCGAGCGAATGCCGCGCAGCGCGAGATACGCATCGTCGGCGCTCACGCTGAGGCCGAGCGCGTCGTGCGTGTCGAGCAAACGGCGTCCGAGCTCCGCGTTCGCCGTCGACACCGCGCCCTGCATCAGATCGGAATGGCCGCCGAGATACTTGGTGACCGCCTGCACCGATATGTCGGCGCCCAGCGCCAATGGCCGATACAACAGCCCCGCGCCCCACGTGTTGTCCGCCGCGAGCAGCACGCCGTGCTCATGCGCGAAAGCGGCGAGCGCCGGCAGATCGATCACTTCGTAGAGAAAAGACGACGGCGACTCCGCGTAGATGAGCCGGGTAGTCGGCTGTAACAACGCAGCGGGCAAGCCGGCGCTCGCATCGAAATAGGTGAACGACACGCCGAGCCGCGTGAGCAGCGGTTCGATGCGTTCGCGTACCGGGCCGTAAACGCTGTCCTGCACCAGCACGTGATCGCCCGGCGACAGCAACGCGATGAACACCAGCGAAACGGCGGACAGTCCCGACGGTGCAAGCAGCACGTTGCTCGCGCCTTCGAGTTCGCCAATCGCCGCTTCGAGCGCGCGATGCGTCGCCATGCCATGCCGGCCATAGGTGCTGACGGCCTCACCTGCTTCGCGGCGCTGATGCAATGCAACCCGATCCGCGTTCTGCTCGAAACGAACCGTGCTGGTGCGCACCACTGGAACGTTGACCGGCGCCGAGCCGCTTTCAAACGGCGGCGAACCCGCGTGCAGAACGCGCGTCAGCAAACCATCGTCACGCGCCGACATCAGCCGACCGCCTGGGTGCCGCGTTGCATGTGCGTCGCGTTGTAACGCACCACGAGACCCGTGTCCGTTTCAAAGCCGAGCCGCCCCGTCAAGGTTTCGAGCGGCCGGCCGTACAGATGGAAATGCAGCGTCGGCTCCGCGCCGCCAACGTGAATGCTGTGGATGTCGTCGGGCAGAAACGCGATCGGCACGCCGGGGCGCACCACCACTTCCTGGACCAGTTCCAGTCGCGCGCAATCCGGGTCGCGGCGGTCGTCCAGACGCCGGTAGAGACGGTTCAGTTCCGCGCCGTCGATGGCCGCGATCACGGCCCATGTATCGTGGTTATGCGGGATCGTCGTCTTGCCCGGCAGAAGCGAGTTCAGGTAGAGCGCGAAGCCGTCTTCACCGGGATTGAGCCTGTAGCGGGTCGACGTATCGCCGCTTCCAGGTTGCGGCGGCGGAAAGTCGGCGGCATCGAACAGCGCGCGCTGGGTCGCGAGTTCGAGCAGCCGTTCGCTCAGCGCCTTGAGCGCTTGGCGCGTCACGCCTTTTTCGCCGATGATGCGGCGGGCGTCCGCGAGCAGCGCCTGCACGGCCTCTTTGCGTTGAGTGGAGACGTCGTTGCGGGTGTCGTGAGTCGTGGCGGTTGTCATGGTCGAGAGAAATGGGACGAATGGTGCAAGGAATCGGGCGTTCTCAGGCGCGGCGCCGCGGACGGACAGCACGGTCCTCACCGCGCGCGCGTTGCAGGAAGAGCCGCGTTCTGTCGTTGGCGGGGTTGCCAAATATTGCGGCGGCGCTGCCGTGCTCGACGATCACGCCGCCTTCGGTGAAGAACACCTCGTCGCTAATGTCCTCCGCAAAGCGCATTTCATGCGTGACCAGCACGCAGGTCTGTCCTTCGTCGGCGAGTTCGCCGATCACGTTCAGCACTTCGCCTACCGTTTCCGGGTCGAGTGCCGAAGTGACTTCGTCGAACAGGATCAGATCGGGCCGCATTGCCAGCGTGCGGGCTATCGCCACGCGTTGCTGCTGGCCGCCGGACAATGCACCCGGATACGCACGGGCTTTGTCCGCGAGACGCACCTTGGCGAGCAGCGCGTGCGCGTCGCTTTCGGCTTCGGCACGCCTTCGCCCGAGCACGCGCATTGGCGCGATGGTCAGGTTATCGAGCACGCTCAGATGCGGAAACAGGTTGTACTGCTGGAACACGAAGCCGATGCGCTTGCGCAGCGCAATGCGTTGGGCGTCGGTCTTCTGCGCGCGCACGTCGATCCCGTCGACGTGAATGTCGCCGCTTTGCGGCGCGATCAGTCCGTTGATACAGCGCAGAATCGTCGACTTGCCCGAGCCGGACGGTCCAATGATCGACACGGCCTGTCCGCGTTGAACGGACAGATCGATACCTTTGAGCACCGCTGTGCTGCCGTAGGAGAGATGCACGTCGCGCAGCGCAAGTAAAGCGCCGCCGCCTTGCCGGGCGGCTTGCAGCGCGTCGCTACCGGCAACGGCCGGCGGCACCGCCGCGAGCACCGCGTGTTCTTCCAGTGCGATACGGTTCATAGCGCCTCCGTGAGTGGTGTTTCCGAACTGCGTGCGACGGCGTTGCGACGCGTGAGTGCAGCGACCGCCGCCGCGAGTCTCCGCGCGCCCTCCACGAGCGCGCCGCGCTCAGCGACGAACGACAGCCGGAAGTGATCGGGCACGCCGAACGACGTGCCGTCGACGACTGCGAGACCATGGTCGTACAGCAGGTACTCGACGAAATCCGCATCGCTGAGGATCTGGCGACCACTTGCGGTTGTCGAGCCGATCAGCGCACTGCAATCCACGAACGCGAAAAACGCCCCTTGCGGCGCGACGCAACTCAGTCCTTCGATGTTCGCCAGCGCGTCGAGCAGCAGATCGCGCCGCTCGCGATACGCCCCGACCGACTCGCGCACGAACCTCTGATCGCCTCGCAACGCGGCGGCGAGCGCGGCCTGGCCAACCGACGAAGGCGCCGACGTGGATTGAGACTGGACGATCGTCATCGCGCGGATCAATTCGACAGGACCGGCGCCGTAGCCAATACGCCAGCCTGTCATCGCAAAAGGTTTCGAGCCGCCGTTGACGATCAGCGTGCGATCCGCCAGATCGGGCGCAAGCGTCAGCCAATGTTCGCGCGAGCCGTCGTCGAAACGAATGTGCTCGTAGATTTCGTCGAGCAGAATCCACACATGCGGATGACGGCGCAGCACGGCTGCAAGCCCGCTCAATTCATCCGCGCCATACACCGCGCCCGACGGATTCGACGGCGAATTCAGGATCAGCCAGCGCGTGCGCGGCGTGATCGCCGCCTCGAGACGCGCGGGGGTCAGCTTGTAACCGTCTTCTCGCAGCCCGGCGATCTGCACCGGCGTGCCGTCGTTGATCGACACCATCGCGGGGAACGATTGCCAGAAAGGCGCGGGAACGATCACTTCGTCGCCGCTCCGAAGCGTCGCCGCGAACGCGTTGTAGATCACATGCTTGCCGCCACTGCTCGCGATGATCTGCTCCGCGGGGTACGTCAGGCCATTTTCGCGCGCAAGCTTGTCTCTGATCGCGTTGCGCAGATCCAGCGTGCCCGCCTGCGCGGTGTATTTCGTTTCTCCGGCGGCCAGCGCGGCGATGGCCGCCTGCTTGATCCACTCCGGCGTGTCGAAATCAGGCTCACCCGAGGTCAGCTCGACAACCGTGCGGCCGCTTGCGGCCAGCGCCTGCGCGCGTGCCTTGGCCGCAGCGTTGGGCGCGATGCCGATGCGCGCCGCGCGCTCGGAGAGAATCAGTTTCGTCATTCGTTCGGTGTCCTGTCGTGAATGCGAGTCGGTAATGGCAGCGTCCAGACGGGGCGCCCGGGCGCCGTTGCACCGGACCAGCAGCAGACGATTTTAGGAACACAAAAGACATTCGCGAACCAACGAATGTGCGAAACCTTATCAAGCGATCTGCTATGTGAGCGAAACAACCGCGGCAGCGCTCGTAGCCATGCTTTAGCGTCCGCGCGCTTTGCTTAGCAGATTCATTTCGTTTGTTTCGCGCCAATCTTGCTCTAGGGTATGCGACTGCAATGGCGCGTTCGCTGTAGCGTGCGTGCGCGCCCGACCCCACACCATTCATCCGATCGCTCATGACATTACTGAAAGCGGCAAGACTCAAACGCTTCTCGCGCCCGGCGCTGATCGCTGCTACTCTCGCGGCAGCCGTCGGCTCACCGGCTCACGCGGACCAGACGCTGGACAAGATCAACGCCCGGCACGAAATTGCCGTCGGCGTGCTGATCGCCGGCAGCCCGTTCGGCTCACTCGATCCGCAAACCCAGCAGCCGCGCGGCATCAACGTGGATCTCGCGAACGACATCGGCAAACGGCTTGGCGTGAAAGTCCAGTTGGTGTCGGTACAACCTTCGACCCGTGTGCAGTTCCTGCAGCAGGGCAAGGTCGACATTCTGATCGCCAACATGGAATACAACCCGCAACGCGGCGAAATTCTCGATCACGTGCCCACGCCCTACTATCGCGTTGGCGGCACGGCGATCACGCCTAACTTGAGCGGCATTACGAAATGGGAAGATCTGCGCGGCAAACCGGTGTGCATCTCGCAGGGCAGCAGCTATATCCGGCCGGTCGTCGAGAAATACGGCGCGATTCCGCGCGCCTTCCCCGGCGCGTCGCAATCGTTGCTCGCTTTACGCGGCGGCAGTTGTGTCGCGGCAGTGCATGACGCTGCACCGCTGCTTTATCCGCTACAACAGCATGATCCCGAGTGGCGCGATTACCGGACCCTTCAACCGGAGCTCGAACCCGCTCCGTCCGTGATCTGGGTGCGGCAAGGCGAAAAGGACACGGCGGCCAGACTCGATGCGATTGTCCGCGACTGGCATAAGAGCGGCTGGCTGATCGAAGAGGAAGCGAAAAACGAGCTTACGCCGGCTTCGCCCGCGCTGGCTGAATGGCATCATCAGTTGCCTGCGGAGCAATGAGCGTGGCGACATCGTTTCGTGCACTGATCGACGCCACCGCACACGCCGGGCTCGACTTCCGCTTCCTGCTCGACGCTTATGAGCGCGTGCCGTTTCTGCAGGGCATCGTGGTGAGCATCGAGATCGTCGTATCCACCATGCTCGGCAGCGCGCTCGCCGGCGTTGTTCTGCTGCTCGCCTTGCGCGGCGGCAACCGCTGGCTCGCGGGCGGCGCGCGCGCGTTCGTCGAACTCACGCGCAACACGCCGACGCTCGTGCAGTTGTACTGTGCGTTTCTCGTGCTGAACATGCTGATCACGCAATGGCTGCGCGAGAGCCATGTCGACAATCCGTTCAAGCCGTTCTTCTGGGTCGTGCTGGTGCTGTCGCTGCATAAGGGCGCGTTCCATGCGGAAGCGCTGCGGGCCGGTTTCGACGCGCTGCCGTCGCAGACGCTCGAAGGCGCCGCATCGCTCGGCTTCGACCGCGCCACGCGCTTCTGGCGCATCGAGTTTCCGCTTGCGTTGCGCACGGCGTTGCCGGCGCTCGTGAATAATTTCGTCGAACTGGTGAAGGCCTCGGCGCTCGCGTCGGCCATCGCGGTAGGCGACATCACCTATCAGTCGATCATGATCTGGACGCAGCGGGATAACGTGCTCGCGCTGATGATTCTGATCCTCCTGTTCTTTGGCGTGCTGACCTGGCTGGTCAGCCTCGCGGGCCGCTGGCTCGAACGACGTCTATGGATTCCCGGCTATGGCGCCTAAAGCAATCGTCACTTCCACGCTGCCTGAAATCATTGCGAATCGCGAAGATGCGGCTCGCGGCAACTCCCTCACACGCGGCTTGACCTCGGGTGCAGCCGCAGCGCTCGGTGTGCTGATCGTCGGCGCGTTGCTGTGGGCTGCCGCGCCCGAATCCGGCTCGCGCAGCGAAACCATCGCACGGTTCGTCGAATGGACGCCCGCTCTCGCGCACGGTTTTGCATTGAATGTGCTGATCAGTCTGGGCGCGATTGCCATCGGCTCGATCATTGGTCTTCTGATCGGTGCACTCGCGCTGTCCCACTCGTTCGTTGGGCGCACCGCGAGACTGTGGGTGCAGGCGTTTCGCAACGCGCCGTGGCTGGTGCTCATCTACTTCACCACTTACGTGTTTCCATTCGAGTTCACCGTATTCGGCACGACCCTGCCCTTCCCCGATTGGCTCAAGGTAACACTCGCGCTCGCGTTGCCGGCGAGTGCGAACATTGCGGAGGTATTTCGCGGTGCGGTGGCGTCTATTCCGACTACCCAGTGGGAAGCCGCCAGTTCTCTCGCATTCTCGCGCAGCCAGATCCTGCTACATGTCGTGCTGCCGCAATGCGTCAGGCGGATGCTGCCGCCGTGGATGAACGTCTACGCGATCATTACCATGGGTACGGCGCTGTCTTCGCTCGTCGGCATTCACGATCTGATCGACACCGCGCAGATAGCGAGCAGCACGGTGGCTCGTTCGAGTTTCACCGTGCTCACGTATGTCGCCACGCTGGTGATTTTCTTTGGCTACTGCTATCCGATTTCGCAGCTCACGCGTTGGCTTGAGAAGCGGCTCATCTCCGCGTGACGCATGAACGGCGTACCAACGGCGCGCCACACCGACGAAGCCTTCAACGCACGAAAGCGTGAAGGCGCGATTTCTGAAAACTCAGCGGCGCACGAGCATGGCGAGCGAGCGGTGCGCCTCGAGTTGCCTGTCGTAGCCCGCCAGCGCGCCGTCCACGCGGCGCGTCAAAGGCGGCGTGGCCACGGTGGTCGCGTCGGATGGAAGCCGCGACGCGGAGACCGGCGTCGCGCCTCCCAGACAGTAGCCGACATTTCGCCGGGCGTTGATGCAGGTGCGCACTTTGCCGCTTTCGATCAGCGTGGCGAGCGCGGCTTCGACCGCTTTCTCCGACACGCCGAACAGACGGGCGAACGTCACAGCCGTATAGACGCGGCTGTGCCTCATTTTCAACATCAGACTCTCGATCAAAGGATCCATACTCGATAGCGTTCGGTCACTGCGGTTATGAAATGTGCGCCGCGGGCCGAAGCCGCGCACCGCCTGAATCAAAGCATGGCAGTGTTGGCGCGAATTTGGAAAGACCGAGTTCCGATATGGTTATGAAGCGCGCCGCACGTCGCAAATCATCGTTACGGGCGAAACGCAGTCTGGCAGCGTTTGCGGCTTGCGAGTTCGCGAATCTAAGTCATTGCCGACATATCGATGCCAGAATTCGTTAGTGGTCTCGAATGCACGGTCAATCGACAATGGAAAAGTCGGCCACGCGCTCTTGCTCCTTCGTTGCTGGCCCTTCCGCATTCGACCAGACCCATGAGAAACGATCCACCGCGCCAGTTGCATCTGAACGTCAACATCCTCCACTCGGGCTTCGTGCCCTCCGCCTGGCGAACCAGCGACGCGGATCCTCGCGCTTTCATCGATATCGACCACTACGTCCGCGTCGCGCGGATCGCGGAGGCGGCGAAGTTCGATGCGGTGTTTCTGGCCGACAATGCATCGATCGCCGACCAGATCGACTTCCGGCCGATCACGGCGCTGGAGCCGACCGTGCTGCTCGCCGGCATTGCGTCGGCCACGACGCATATCGGCGTGATCGGCACGGCGTCGACGAGTTATAACGAGCCGTATAACATCGCGCGGCGCTTCGCCACGCTCGATCATCTCAGCGCGGGGCGCGCAGGCTGGAACATCGTGACGACGGCCGATCTCGGCTCGGCGCGCAACTTCGGCCGTGAGGCGGTGCCCAATCATGCCGAGCGCTACGAACGGGCCGCCGAATTTACCGAGGTCGTGAAGGCGCTGTGGGATAGCTGGGAAGACGACGCGTTTATCGGCGACAAGGCGAACGGTCGTTTCGTCGATGCGGCGAAAGTGCATCGCATCGAGCATCGCGGCAAATACTTCAATGTGGACGGCCCGCTCAATCTGCCACGCAGTGCCCAAGGGCATCCTGTGCTGATTCAGGCAGGCGGCTCGGCGGATGGGCGTGAACTCGCTGCTCGCCACGCGGAAGCGGTATTCTCCGCGTCGCAGTCGTTCGACGAGGCGGCCGCTTACGCGCGAGAACTCAAATCGCGCGCCGCGGCATATGGGCGGGGCGACGACGCGATCCGCGTGCTGCCCGGACTCACCACCATCGTCGGCGCGACCGAAGCGCAAGCGCTGCGCCGTCGCGATGAACTGGTGGACCTGATCCCGTGGACGTACAGCCTCACCCGGCTCGCGGGCATTCTGGGCGTAAGCGCCGATCGCCTGAAACTCGACGAACCTCTGCCGGACGATCTTTCACTGCCCGGTGGCGGCAACGGCAATCACACGTTCTTTCATGCCACGCTCGCGCAAGCGCGCTCGAACGGCTACACGGCGCGCCAGTTGATCCGCGCGCTGGCCGGCGGTGGCGGGCACCGGGTGATAGTCGGCACGCCGGAGCAGATCGCCGACGACATCGAACACTGGTTCAAAGGTGGCGCCGCCGATGGTTTCAACCTCATGCCCGATGTGCTGCCGGGCGGCTTGCAGGATTTCACCGACGGCGTGGTGCCGCTTCTGCAACAGCGCGGCATTTTCCGCACCGAGTATGAAGGCCGCACGTTGCGTGAGCATTTCGGATTGCGGCGGCCCGTGAGCCGCCGCCTTTCTTTAGCGTCGTGAGGACAACCGTCGTACCACAGACACCAGCGCATCCACTTCATCGCAGGTGTTGTAGAACGCGAGGGACGGCCGCACGGTCGCTTCGACCCCGAAGCGTCGCAAGATCGGCTGCGCGCAGTGATGCCCCGAGCGGACCGCGATGCCCTCTTCGTTGAGCGCCTGACCGACTTCCTCGGTCTCGTAGCCTTTCAACACGAAGGACAACACACTCGCCTTGTCGCGCGCAGTGCCGATCAGACGCACACCCGGAACCGGTTGCAACACGCTCGTCGCATACGCCAGCAGATCATGCTCATAGCGCGCGATATTCTCGATGCCGACGCGCTGAACATAGTCGATGGCCGCGCCGAGACCCACTGCATCGGCGATATTGCCCGTGCCCGCTTCGAAACGATTCGGCGGCCGCTGGAACACCGTGCGCTCGAACGTCACGTCGGCGATCATGTTGCCGCCCCCCTGCCACGGCGGCATGTCTTCGAGGATCGCGCGCTTGCCGTAGACCACGCCGATGCCGGTCGGACCGAACACCTTGTGACCCGAGAACACGAAGAAATCCGCGTCGATGGCCTGCACGTCCACCCGCATGTGCGACACAGACTGCGCACCGTCGACCAACGCCTTCGCGCCGGCCCGATGCGCGAGCTCGACGATCTCCTTGACCGGCACCACCGTTCCGAGCGCATTGGACACCTGCGTGACGGAGACGATTTTCGTGCGGTCGTTGAGCAGCTTCCGGTATTCGTCG
This sequence comes from Paraburkholderia sp. DD10, assembly GCF_049177125.1. Classification (NCBI taxonomy): domain Bacteria; kingdom Pseudomonadati; phylum Pseudomonadota; class Betaproteobacteria; order Burkholderiales; family Burkholderiaceae; genus Paraburkholderia; species Paraburkholderia sp. DD10. Next base: position 1,606,293 of record NZ_CP185393.1, read on the forward strand.
AGCAGCACCTGGCCACTGTCGTCGACTGGAATCACGCGCAGCTTCGCACCGGTTTGCGCGGCAAGCTGCTGCCACGGCACGATGTTCGCGTGATGCTCGAGATGCGACACGATGATCTCGTCACCCTCACCCACATGCTGCACGCCCCACGTTTTCGCGATCAGATTGATCGCTTCGGTGGTGCCGCGCACGAAGATGATTTCATCCGGCGAAGCAGCGCCGATAAAACGCTGCACCTTGCTACGCGCGGCTTCGTACGCGTCTGTCGCGCGGCCGGCCAGTGCATGAGCCGCCCGATGGATATTCGAGTTCTCATGCGCGTAGAAATACGCCAGCCGGTCGATCACCGCCTGCGGCTTGTGCGTGGTCGCGGCATTGTCGAACCACACCAGTTGACGGCCGTTCACGCGTTCCTGCAGGATCGGGAAGTCGCGACGGATGGCATTCACGTCGAACGGCGGATGGGCCGACGCTCCGGCATGCGGCACACCGTGCGGCTGTGCCGCGGAGCGTGACGAATCGTGAAGATCCAGAAAATAGTGCGAGCCGGCTGTGTGATCCGCCAGCGTCGGCGCCGGTGCCGTATGCGTGGCGGCCGAACGGTCGTAGGGGAAACGTTGCTCGGCAAGCGGTTCGTCGACACCGGGCAGACCGAAAGATTGCGCATTCACCTCGCTCCAGACCGGCACGACGATGTCGGGCGATGCCTTTGTCCCGGTGTGCGGCTGGCCGGTTTCGCCCAGGAAATAAAACGGTGACGCGGATGCCGGCGGGTTCGCAGAGCGAGGCAGACCATGCGACCCCGGCAGCCCCGGCGAAGCCGCCCCGCCGGCTGACGGCCGCTGCGCGCCATGCCCCTCGGGCACGCCTAGCGCGGCTCCGCCAAAGCGCGGATCGAGTGCGGGTGCAACGGTCACCACGCTATCGGGCAAACCGTTCGAGGCCGTTGCGTGAGGCGCCAACGCCGGCGCGCGGTTGCCCAGCGAGAGCACATGCGTCGGCGACGAGGGCAGCAGGTTGCTGCCGGGCACATGCCCTTGCGGCACCGCTGCGCCGGGTATCCCCGTGCCCGTGCCGCCGGGACCGGCGAGCGGCGAACCGGCGGGCGCCGGATTGCTGATCTCGCTCGTCAGCGGCGCGGTGAAAGGTAGCGTGCCGGCGACGCCGGGCGTCGCGCCCGATTGCGGCGCATATCCCGGCAACGCCGAGAAGAACGAATTCGCAAGAGACGCCAACGTGGCAGGATCGGGAAGACCCGCAGGCAAGCCGCCGGGCGGAGCGCTCGGCACATCGTGCGGCAGGACGCTATCCATGGGCTTACTTGTAGGTATCTGGGTAGTCATGGTACTTGCCGATCTCCACGTCATCGAGAACCGCCAGCGCGTCCGGCGAATGCACGGCGAGCGAGCAATAGAGCGAGATCAGATACGACGCGATCGCGTGATTGTTGATACCCATGAAGCGAACCGACAGACCCGGACCCTGCTCGCCGGCTACGCCCGGCTGGAACAGGCCGACCACGCCTTGGCGCTTGTCGCCCACACGCAGCAGCAGAATCTTGGTCTTGCCGTCGGCAACCGGCACCTTGTCCGACGGGATCAGCGGAATGCCACGCCATGTGAGGAATTGCGAGCCGAACAGGCTGACCGTCGGCGGCGGCACACCGCGACGCGTGCATTCGCGGCCGAAGGCGGCAATCGCGAGCGGATGCGTCAGGAAGAACGCCGGCTCTTTCCAGACCTTGGTCAGCAGTTCATCGAGGTCGTCGGGCGTCGGCGCGCCGGTCAACGGGAATACGCGCTGCTCTTCGGCCACATTCGCAAGCAGGCCGTAGTCCGGGTTGTTGATCAGCTGGCTTTCCTGCAATTCCTTGATCGTCTCGATCGTGAGGCGCAGTTGTTCCTTGATCTGGTCGTGCGGGCTGCTATACAGGTCCGAGATGCGCGTATGAACATCTAGGACCGTGCTGACGGCATTCAGGAAGTACTCGCGCGGCTGCTCTTCGTAAGGCACGAACGTGCGCGGCAGGATGCTTTCATCCTCGCGCGCGGTGCAGGCAGCGACCACCGCTTCGGGATTCTTCACCTGATTCAGGCGATAGATGCCTGCCTCGACCGGCAGCCATTGCAACAGATGGGTGAGCCAACGCGGCGTGATCGTGGAAAGCTGCGGAACAGTTTTGGTGGCATTGGCTAGTTGCCGTGCTGCGTTATCGCCGAGCGCCGTCAGGCCGCCCACTGTTGCTGTCATCTGAAGCTCCGGGGTTTGATAGAAGAAAAACAGAAAAGCTTATGAGCGGAACAGATTATCGAGAGGACGCCCCGGACCTTCAACATGCTATAGACGGCAAGCCAGGATCTAGCTCGCGGATGCGGGATCGACGAACGCCGCGGGCGCGAAGCCGGGAACGTTCGTCACGTCGGAAGACGGATTGAGCAGGTGCTCGATCGGCACCTGGAATGCGCGAGCCAGCTTGTCGACGGTGACGATCGATGCGATCGCCGAGCCGCGTTCCACTTCGCCGACATATGAGCGGTTGAGTCCGGCGTATTCGGCCAGTTGCTCCTGCGACCACCCGCGGGTCTCGCGAAGCCGCCGCACGGCGGCACCGAACTCACGTACGAGTCCGCTCATTACGCGGCTCCTGTCGCGATGGGAAGCGCCTCGGCATGATCGCGCGGCGCGTGCCCGGTGTTCACTGCGGTGCCCTCGTTGCGCGACACGGCCTGCGTGACGTGCGAACCGGGCGCGACGTCCTGCGTCAGCCAGACATTGCCGCCGATCACCGAGCCGCGGCCGAGCGTGACACGCCCGAGAATGGTAGCGCCCGCGTAGATCACCACGTCGTCCTCGACAATCGGATGACGCGCATGGCCTTTTTCGAGGTGGCCTTGCGCGTCGCGTGGAAAGCGTTTTGCGCCCAACGTGACGGCCTGATAAAGGCGCACGCGTTCGCCGATCACCGCGGTTTCGCCGATCACCACGCCCGTACCGTGATCGATAAAGAATCCCGCGCCGATCTTCGCGCCCGGATGGATGTCGATGCCCGTTTGCGCATGCGCGAGTTCCGCGACGATGCGGGCTAGCAGCGGCAGGCCCAGACCATAAAGCTCGTGCGCCAGCCGGTGATGGATCATCGCCAGCACGCCCGGATAACAGAGCAGCACTTCGTCTACGCTGCCGGCCGCGGGGTCGCCGTGAAACGCCGCCAGCACGTCGCTGTCGAGCAGACTGCGGATCGCCGGCAAACGCGCCGCGAACGCGCGCACCGCAATGCCCGCCTGCTCCTCGATCGTGGCAGCGGGCGGCGGCTGATGCCGGCTGCGGTAATGCAACTCGAGGCGTGCCTGGCTCAACAGCGCGTGCAGCGCGGCATCGAGCGCGTGCCCGACATAGAAGTTTTCGCTTTCCTGACGCAGATCGGGCGGACCCAGCCGCATCGGAAACAGCACGCCCTTGAGCGTATCGATAATCTGCGCGAGTGCTTCGCGTCCCGGCAATTCGCGCCCGCCCGGTTCGAGCGAGCGCTTCTGCACTTCCCGCCATTGCTGGCGAACGGTCTGAAGCGCCTCGACAATCTCATCGACATCAAACACAGCCACAGCGGTCACTCCTTAAAGTGCAGGGTGAACGATCCGGCGCGTCAATCCTGGATCCACGGCAGTCCGTGAAAGCGCCAACCGTTGCTGGCGCCACGCCGTTGCGCGGCGTCAAGCTCGCCTTCAAACCCTTCCAGAACGTTGAAAACCTGCGTGAAGCCTGCCTTCGCGGCGGCTTCCGCAGCCAGCGCGGAACGGTTGCCGCTGCGGCACAGCAGCAGCACGACGGCGTCCTTGCCCGTCTTGGCCTCCAGTTCGCGCACGAAGCGCGGATTGCGCGTCAGACTCGTCCCGGTCGCCCAGGCGACATGGAGGCTGTCGGGTACGAACCCGACGAACTTGCGTTCCTCATTGGTACGCACATCGACCAGCACGGCCTCGCCGCTCTGCACGAGTGCCCATGCATCCTGCGGCGACACGCCACCGGCGTAAGGCAGGCCGGCTTCTTCGGCACGGGAGCGGGCGGCTTCGAGCAGCGCGTGGGTGGGTCGTTCTACGAGTTCAAGCGTCATGACGTCTCCTTCGATATCGCGCGCATCCTTACGCGCCGGTTTCAAGGCAACGGCGAAAGCAACCGCCTATAGCCATCAGGAGACACTATGAAATATCCGGGGCCGAAGCCGAACCAACAAATTGTGCTTTCTAAAGAAGCATCGGTTTAGTCGCTCCCGCTCGCGGCCACGCCCGCTTCATGCCATGCGAATGAATCTAGCGGCGGAAAAAAGTAAGCGCAAGCGAGCTTTTGTGGATTGTTTTTCGCGGAGTGAATCACACACAAATGACGTCGCGCGTCCACAGGCAAAGGAATATGTTTGCGAGAATAAATCGATTCAGTTGCGCGGCGCGGGCGGCTAAAGTGGCTCGGTATAGCGTGAGGCGCCTGACGGGCGTTCCACCTTATTCAGCCTCTCAAGTCGAATTCTCTTCATACTGGAGCAACCCATGACCACCTCGAACCTGCGCAGTGCGGAACACGCGATCGACAGGCACTTTCTGGATCGCTGGTCTCCGCGCGCCTTCCGTTCGGATCAGATCCCGGAAGCCGCCTTGCTGACGTTGCTGGAAGCGGCACGCTGGGCGCCTTCGTCCTACAACTCACAACCCTGGCGATTCGTCTACGCAAGACGCGATACGCCGCATTGGGAACAGTTCCTCGGCTTCCTCAACGAATTCAACCGCAGCTGGGCAAAACACGCTTCGGCCATTGTGATCGTGCTGTCGAAGAGCACGTTCACGCCGCCCGGCGGCGCAGCGGAAGTGCCCGCGCCCACCCATTCGTTCGATACCGGCGCCGCGTGGGGCTATCTGGCACTTCAGGCCAGCCTTTCCTGATGGCATGCGCATGGTCTCGCCGGGATTGAACGCGAGACGATTCGCCGCGAGCTTGCCGTTCCACACGTCTACTCGATCGAAGCCGGTATCGCCATTGGCCGCGCGGGCGACAAGGCGTCGTTGCCTGAGAGCCTGCAGGCGCGCGAAGCACAAAGCCAGCGCAATCCGCTCGCCTCCATTGCGGCAGAAGGACGCTTCACGTTCTGACGCGCGGACACAGCCCGCGGACAATGCGGGCGTTTGCCCGCCGCTTACCTCCTGATGAGTCAAACCGGCATGTCCCTTTCACTCGACCATATCGTGATCCGCGTACAGGATCTCGAAGCGACCATCGCTCATTTCAGCTCGCTAGGTTTTACCGTGCAGCGCGGCGGTACGCATGCCGACGGCGCCACGCACAATGCGCTGATCGGTTTCGCGGACGGCAGCTATTTCGAACTGATCGCCTTCTTGCGCGACGCGCCGGAGCATCGCTGGTGGGACGCCGGCAATCGCGTCGGCGACGGCTTTGTCGATTTCGCGCTGCTGCCGCCATCGGTTGCGGCAACGATCGATGCGGCGCACGGGCGCGGACTGAACTACGACGGTCGCCGGCGGACGCGTGCGGCCTGACGGCGAACGGCTCGAATGGCAGATCGGCAAGCCGCGCAGCGTGGACCTGCCGTTTTTGTGCGGAGATCTGACGCCGCGTCAGTTACGCGTTGCCGAAGGTGACGTGCGTCGCCACGCCAATGGTGCAGACGGTGTGGCAAATATCACGCTCGCCGTGCACGATCTGGACGCGAGTCTCGCACGCTATCGCGCGCTGCTCGGCGAATTCAATGCGCAGCGCGCGCCGCTGCCTGGCTACGGCGTCAGGTTAGCCATCCTGCCGATCGGCCCGACCACGTTGACGCTCGTGAGTCCGTCAAGTTCATCCGGGCCAGCAAGTCCGTCGAACGCGGTGGAGGAGCCCGCTGAAGGCCTGGCATCGGACATCAGGAAACACCTCGCCACACGAGGTGAAGGTGTGTTCGCCGTCGCATTGGGAACGCAAACGGGCGGGTCGCCGCGCGCATTCGCACGCGAGCTCACGCACGGGGCGATCCTCGAACTCGTGGCAGCGTCCTGATCCCAGACTGTCGCAGGGCCGGTCGTCAATTGACTGCCGACTGGGCGCTCAAGACGCGGTCTCCGCTGCAAGCGAGCCGCCAAGATAAGCGTCGCGAATCCGTTGATCGCCGAGCAGATCGCTTGCGGTGCCCGACAACACCACGCGGCCGGTCTGCAACACATAGCCGCGATGCGCGATCTGCAACGCAAGGCTCGCATTCTGCTCGACCATGAAGAACGTGATGCCCTGCTGGTTGATGGTCCGAATCAGTTCAAGCACCTTGTCGACATATAGCGGCGAGAGGCCCATGGTCGGTTCGTCCATGCAAACCAGCGACGGTCGGCTCATCAGCGCACGCGCCATGGCCAGCATCTGCTGCTCGCCGCCCGAGAGCGTGCCGGCGCGTTGCGTCAGCCGCTCCTTCACGCGTGGGAACAGTTCGAGCATGCGCTCGTAGTCCTCCGCGATGCCGGCGCGGTCGTTGCGCGTAAACGCGCCCATCAGCAGGTTTTCGCGCACCGTCATGTCGCCAAAGAGTCGCCGTGCTTCCGGCACGGAGGCGATCCCACGCCGTACGATCTGCGAGGTCGGCAGCCCGTTCAACGGTTTGCCGTCGAAGCTCACCGTGCCGGTTCGCGGTTTGTGCAGGCCGAGGATCACTTTCATCGCCGTCGACTTGCCGCTGGCGTTGCCGCCCAGAAGGCTCACGATCTCACCGCGTCCAATGCTGAGATTCAGGCCGAAGTGGACCTGGATCTGCCCGTAGAAAGTGTCGATCTGGTCGAGTTTCAGCAACGGCTCAGTCATGGCAAATTGGGCAGAGGGTAATTCGGTCGACGACACCAGGTGCAGGCCGGACGTGCTCATGCGGCGGCCGTTTCGTTGCTGCCGACCTGGGCGCCGACCTGTCGATGTCCGAGGTAGGCTTCGATCACGGCGGGATCGCTGCGCACCTCGTCCGGCAGACCCGACGCAATCTTGCGGCCGTCGTCGAGGACCAGCACGCGATCGGACAGACGCATCACGAGGTCGAGCTTGTGCTCGATCAGCAGGATGGTGAGACCGTCGCGTTTCAGTTCGAGAATCAGTTCGAGCATTTCCGCGGTCTCGGACTCGTTCATGCCGGCGGTCGGCTCGTCGAGCAGCAGAATGCGCGGCCGCAGCGCTAGTGCGCGTGCAATTTCCACTCGCCTGCGGTTTGCGTAGGACAGGCTGTGCGCGGGCTCGTCGATGCGAGGCGCGAGGCGTGTGCCGAAACGCGCGAGCAGTGTTTTGACCTGATCGCGCAGTTCGGCTTCCTCGCGGCGCACCGCCGCCGGCCCGATCAACGCGCGCAGCACTTCGGCGAACGCGCCGACGACGGGCCAGCCGCGCCGCGTCATCGCGAGGCGCGCGTGTGCACCAATCAGAACGTTGTCCAGCACGCTCAGGTTGCCGAACACGCGCCCATGCTGGAACGTACGGGCGACGCCGCGCGCCGCAAGCCGTTCAGGCGCCATGCCGGTCACGTCTTCGCCGCCAAAGCGCACCGAGCCCGAGTCCGGCGTATCGATTCCCGTCAGCAGATTGAACAGCGTGGATTTCCCCGCGCCGTTCGGCCCGATCACGCTCACACATTCGCCGCGCGCCACGGAGAGATTCACTTCGTCGACGGCGACGAGGCCGCCAAAACGGCGCGTCACGCGCCGGACATCAAACAGAATGTCCGTGGCACTGGTGGAAGAAGAAGTCATGGTCGTCTCCGTCATACCGCGCCGAACAGGCCCTGCGGCCGGAAGCGCACCAGCAGAAGCAGGATCACGCCGTAGATCAGCATCCGGTAATCGGCGGCGAAGCGAAACAGTTCAGGCAGGCTGATAAGCGCCAGCGCGCCCGCCACCGCGCCGACCACGCTGCCCAGACCGCCGAGAATCACCATGGTCAGCGCGAGGATCGACACCTGCGAGTCGAAGGTCTGATAGTTGATGTAGCTGTAAAGATGCGCCGCAATGCCGCCGCCGATGCCCGCCGCGAGTCCGCCGCACGCGAAGGCAATGGCCTTGTAGCGGTTGGGCTGAACGCCATACGCGCGCGCCGCGACATCGTCTTCACGGATCGCGCGCCAGGTGCGGCCAAGATGCGAGCGCAGCAGCCGCACTTGTAGAAGCGCAAGCAGCACGAGTACCGCGAGCGTGAACCAGTACACCGCGCGCACGCCGGTCAACTGCCAGCCGAACAGCGACAACGGCGGAATGCCGGTGATGCCGATCGGCCCGCGCGTCAGGCTGTCCCAGTTCAACACCACGAGGCCGATGATCTCGCCGATACCCAGCGTCGCAATCGACACGTAATGGCCGCGCAGCCGGAACGACGGATACACCAGCAGCGTACCGATCGCCGCGGTGATGAGCCCGGCAAGCGGAATCGTCACGGCCGGCGACCAGCTCAGATTCACCGACAGCAGCGCCGATGCATAAGCGCCGATCAACAGCAGTGCCGCGTGGCCGAGCGAAATCTGTCCGACGGTCCCCGCGACGAGTGTCAGGCTGAGCGCCAGCAGCCCGTAGATCCAGCCGTTGGTCAGCGTCTGCAGCACGTAAGCCGAAGGCGTCACGAACGGCACGACGAAAGCGAGCACCACCACCGCGACGATCACGCGGCGCGGAATGCTGACTGCCTTGCGGTTCGACAGGAACGTGCCCGTAAGCGGCTCGGGCGGCAGACGGCGGCTCGAACTGAACAGCCCGTTCGGCCGCCAGACGAGAAACGCCAGCAACAGCACGAACGCGAACAGGTCGCGATAGCTGGTGCCGAAGAGTGCCACGCCGTAGCTCTCGACCAGACCCAGCAGCAGGCTGCCGGCAATCGCGCCAGGCACGTTGCCCAGCCCGCCGATCAGCAGCGCGACGACGCCTTTCAGCGTGGCCTGAAAGCCCATCGCCGGATCGATGCTGTTGTAGTACATGCCCACGAGCAAACCGCTCAGGCCGCCGAGTCCGCAGGCAATCGCGAACACGGCCTGATTCACGGCATTCACGTTGACGCCCATCTGCTGCGCGGCGTCGCGATCCTGCGCGGTGGCGCGCACGGCCCAGCCGAGCCGCGTGAAGCGCAGAAACACGTACAGCACCGCCGCGGCGCTGATGCCGATTGCCGCGATCAGCAGGTCGAGCGAGCCGAGGGTCGCCCCGCCGAGCGAGAGCGTCCAGTCCGGCAACGAACTCGGCACCGGACGCGGATCGGGACCGAAGACGATTTGCGCCAGCTGGTCGAGCACGAAGCTGATGCCGATCGTGGCGAGCAACGGCGCGATCCGCGCCGCGCCCTGAAGCGGCCGCAAACCGATCCGCTCGATGACGATGCCAAGCACCGCGCAACCCGCGATGGTCGCGACGAGCGCGACCGGCAACGGCAAGCCGAGCCGCGTCAGGCACAGCCAGCCGATGAAACCGCCGACCATATACACCGAGCCGTGCGCGAAATTGATCAGATGCGATACGCCGAAGATCAGCGCGAGGCCGACCGCCAGCAGCGCATAGATATTGCCGACGATCAATCCGTTGATCGTGTAGTCGAACCAGGCCGTCATAGCGTGTAAGTCCAATAGCCCGTGTTTGTCCTGGGTTCGATCATTGCGCGTGCACGGGGCTCACGCCGTCCCACAACGCGAATTTGCCGTCCTTGACCATCAGATCAAGATTCTTTGCACCGGCCACGCGGCGCGTCTGCGGATCGAATTTGAACTTGCCGAAGATCACGCTCGGCACGTCGTTGATTTTCGCGAATCCGTCATGTACCGCTATGCGGTCCGCGCCGTAACGGCGGATGACTTCGCTTGCGAGAATCATCGCGTCGTAGGCGCGCGCGGCGAAGGTGTCCGGCTCCGCGCCGTATCTGGCGCGGTAGCGCTGCACGAAGCTCTGCACTTCCGGTCGCGGGTCGCCGGGGAAGAAGTTCGACTCCGTATAAACGCCATTCACCGCGGGGCCGCCCAGATCGAGAAACTTGGGGGAATACACCGAGCCCACTGCAGCGATCGGCGCATGCACGCCGGCCGCACGCGCCTGGCGAACAATCTGCGCACCGTCCGAGTAGTAGGAAATGAGTACGATCGAGTCCGGGTCCGCGCTGCGCACGCGCGTAAGCGTCGCGCGAAAATCTTTTTCGGTCGGCTGATAGGCTTCGGCCGCAACGACTTGAGCGCCGTTCGCCGTAGCGGCCTTCGCGAAGATGTCTTTACTCGTGCGTCCCCAGTCGGTATTCAGGTACAGCACGGCGATCTTTTTGAAGCCGAGCCCTTTGGTCACGTAGTGCGCGAGCATCGGCTGTTCCTCCGCCTGGCTGATCGCCGTGCTCCACATGTAATCGCCGCCTTTGGTGAAGTCCGGATGCGAGTTGGTGAAGCCGAACTGCACGAGGCCCGCGCGCTGGTAGACCGGCGACGCGGCCATCGACGCGCCGCTCGACAGATCGCCCAGCTCGAGAAGAATGCGCTTGTCGTCGACGAACTTCTGCGCAATGGCTACCGCCTGGCGCGGATCGCTGCGGCTGTCTTCGAAGTCGTAGCTAAGCGGATGGCCGTTGATGCCGCCGTTGCCGTTGATCTGTTCGAGCGCGAGATCGAAACCGCGTTTCCACTGCTCGCCGTATTGCGCATCCTGGCCGCTCAGCGGTCCCGTCACGCCGACCCAGTAAGGATCTGCCGCGTTGGCCGCCGACATCGTGCCGCCGAAGGCAATGGTCAGTGCGCCGGCCAGTTGAAGCAGCGTGCGGGCTGCACCGCGCTTGTTGTTCCACAGAATCGACATGCTTTGCTCACGCCATGAAATAGAGTGAGACGATGTAACCATGTAGCCTGAAAGCCGGCCAACGAAGATAAGTGTCAAAGCTTATTCCCGTTTAACCGCTATGCTTATGAGCCGGTTCGATTACGCGTTGCGCCGGGCTTGAGCGAGGTCACGGTTTATCCAGAAACCCCCTGTTTCATGGGCTTTTCCGCGTCTTCATGGCATGCGAGGTCAGCGTCCGGCACTCGATCGCGTGCTGGCGGACCGCAACTTTCTTCAGATACATAGCCGAATTTATTATAAGAATCGAGCATGCAACGGCCTCTAGAATGCACGCATCACATGGATGAGGCGTCGCATGGAGTTGCATCAACTCGAAGCGTTCTCAGCCGTCATGTCGACGGGCAGCATCACCGGTGCGGCGCGTTTGCTGCGCCGTTCGCAGCCCGGCGTGACGAGAACGATCCAGGATCTCGAACAGGAGATCGGCTACGCGCTGTTCGAGCGGAAAGGACCGCGCGTGTCGCCGACGAGTCGTGCATTCCTGCTCTATGACGAAGTGGAGCGCTCGCTGATCGGTCTCGACGCGATCCGTGCCAGTGCGCGCGCCATTGGCCGCAACGAGCCCCTGCCGCTGCGCATCGTCGCGACGCCCGCGCTTGCCGCGGCATTGGCGCCGCGCGCCATCGCAAAGCTGGGGCACGCTCATCCTGAAGAACACACTCGCGGCGACACGCAACTGCGCAGTGCGTCGGCCGAACAGGTGGTGCAGGCGCTGCTTTCGCGTGCCGCCGATATCGGCATCGCCACGCTACCGCTGGATCACGCTGCACTCGACGTGCACTACATCATCGAAGCGCCGTGCGTGGCCGTGCTGCATCGCGACGACCCGCTGACGCACGAAGCCGTATTGCCGATTGCGCGCCTGGCCGCACAGCCGGTCGCTACGCTTGCCAATCGCTATCGGCTGCGCAACCGCATCGATCGAGCGTTCGGTCAGGCCGGCGTTGCACTTCACGTCGCGCTGGAAACCAACGCGTCGCTGAACGCCATGATGGCGGCACAGCAAAAACTCGGGGTCGCCATTGTCGATCCAGTGACGGCGTTCGGCCTGCGCCTGGCCGATCTCGAAGTGCGTCCGCTCGACGTCTCGATTGCGTTTCTGTACGGCGTAGTCACGCTGTCGGGCCGTCCGCGCAGCGGCGCCGTGGACGCAATGATCGAGACGCTTGCCGATGTGTCGCACGCTTTGCTGCCAGGCGCGGTCCGTCACGAGGCGTCGCAGCACGGCGCACTGGTCGCCCACGATCGTGCGGATAGTACGGACCACGCAGACAGCGCCGGCGAGCACACCCGTTCTTCCTCCACTCACCGCGACCCTGGAGTTTCGGCATGACCGCATTGAACCGTCCGCCCGCGTCCGCTCCGTTGGCCGCGCTTGAAGCCCGGCTCCGCGAAGACCTCGGCTGGCTGGAACTTCCCGCGCCGTCCTGGGTGCCGCCGCGCAACGTCGACGCGCAACGCGTGCTCGACGTCGCCATTATCGGCGCGGGCATGGCGGGACTCGCGGCAAGTGCGGAGTTGAGTTTGCTGGGCGTCGACAACCAGCGGCTTTTCGATCAGGCGCCAGAAGGCCAGGAAGGTCCGTGGGTGACCTACGCGCGTATGCAGACCCTGCGCTCGCCGAAGCAACTCACCGGACCGGCGCTGCGCCTGCCGGCGCTGACGTTCCGCGCCTGGTACGAAGCCCAGTTTGGTCGCGAGCAATGGAATGCGCTCTACAAGATTCCGCGTACGCAATGGATGGACTATTTGCGCTGGTATCGCAAGGTGCTCGATTTGCCGGTGCGCAACAATACGCGCGTCGAGTTGCTGCGCCCGCGAAGCGACGGCCTGATCGAACTCGACCTCGTGCACGGGCCGGCCAACTCTCCGGCAAACTCTCCGGCAAACCACACGTCGAACCCGACCGGGCAAGCGCAACACGTGCAGCGCGAAACCGTGCTGGCCCGACATGTCGTGCTGGCAACCGGACGTGAAGGCCTTGGCGGCCCGTTCATTCCCGAAGTGGCACGCGATCTTCCGTTGCACCTGCGCGCCCATTCGTCCGATGCGATCGACTTCGACGCGTTGCGCGGCAAGCGGGTCGGCGTGGTGGGCGCAAGCGCATCGGCGTTCGACAACGCGGCGACCGCGCTCGAAGCCGGCGCGGCGCAAGTCGATCTATTCGTGCGCCGCGATGCGTTGCCTCGCATCAACAAGCTGACCGGCATCGGCAGTCCCGGACTCGTGCATGGTTTCGCCAACCTGCCTGATGAATGGAAATGGCGCTTCCTGCATTACTCCGCGTTGACGCAAGCGCCGCCGCCGCGTGACAGCGTGCTGCGCGTCGCGAAGTACCCGCACGCGAAATTGCATCTGTCCAGCCCGCTCACACGCGTGAGCCACGAGGGCCAAACGGTAATCGTCGATACGCCGAGGGGCCGCTACGCGCTCGATTATTTGATCTTCGCGACGGGTTTTCACTCAGAGATCGACACACGCGACGAGTTCGCGTTGATCGCGCCGCATGTGCGCCGCTGGCGCGACCGCTTCGAGCCCACGCCCGAATTGTGGAGCGACGACCTCGCCAGCTCGCCGGACCTCGACCGCAACTTCGCGTTGCAGGAACGGATTGCGGGTACCTGTCCGGCGCTTTCGCACATTCACAGCTTCAATCACGGCGCGAGTCTGACGCATGGCAAGGTCGCCGGCGATATCCCCGCGATCAGCGACGGCGCGCAACGTCTGGCACGCACAATCGCCGCAATGCTGTTCGACGCCGATCGGGACGCGCACTACGCCGCACTGCAAGCGTTCGACACTGCCGAACTCGCCGGAGACGAATGGGCCGACGCCGACGTCGACATTCGCGCGATCGACACCACCGCCTGACTTTTTTTGACGGACCTCTATCTCATGCCCGCATTAACGGAACCCACCTCCGCCGCCGCAACCGATGACTTCGTTGCCACACTGGCCGGACTTGCGCCCAATGGCCCTGTCGCCGCGCTGCGCGCCTTCCGCGCCGATGCGACCCGCTACACGCAAGGCAGCCACGATGCGCTGTTTTCGCACGAGCTCGCCGATCTGAAGCTGCGTGAGCGCCTCTACGCCGCCTGGTATGCCGCGCTGCTCTCGCGCTCCCAACGTACCGCACAAGCGTATCGCGAACGTTTGCTGGCTCTCGATGCGCAGGCTGGAAACGAAGCGGATGCAACGGGCTCATTGCTCGATGCTATCGCGCAACATCGCACGGCGCCCGCCGGCACCGTGGGGACGCTTATTAGCGCCGACCCGCGGCTTGCGGCGATCCTCGTGCATACCGAAGACCTCGTGCTTCACCCTGCAGATACGGGCAAGTCCGCCCTCGCCCAGTTAAAGGCGGCCGGCCTGACAACCGGTGCGATCGTCGCACTCGCGCAACTGGTCGCGTTCGTTACCTATCAGTTGCGGGTCGTTGCCGCATTGCGCGCACTGGAGGCACAGGCATGAGCGCGGATCACGGATTCACCTCGCAGACGCTCGGCTGGCGCGCATGGCTCGATACGGTCCCGCTCGCGCAGGCATCGCCCGCGCAGACCGCTGTGCTGGAGACGAGTCACCCGCAAGCGAAGACGTCCGACTATTACCTGCTGCTCGTGCACGGAGCGGAAATTCTGCGGCAGCGTTCCGGCGCGTTCAACAGCATCATGTATGCGACCGGCGGCCTGTCGCGCGCGGAGCGCGAACTGGCGAGCACCGTCGTGTCGCGCGTCAACGGCTGCGTGTACTGCGCTTCGGTGCATGCGCAGCGTTTCCAGCAACTCGCCAAACGCGACGACGTGATCCAGCAGATTTTCTCGGACCCTGAAAGTGCCGGCACGACGGAACGCGAACGCGCCATTGTCAGGTACGCGATCGATCTCACGCTGGATCCCGAAACGATCAGCCCGGCTTCGCTCGACGCGCTTCGCGGCGTCGGGCTCGACGATACGCAGATTCTCGATCTGAGCCATGCGATTGCGATCTTCGCGTGGGCAAACCGGCTGATGCTGACTTTAGGCGAGCCGGTGTTTCCAGCCTGACGCTCGCTTCGCGTTGCAGCGACGCCGCAGCGGGGCGCAGTGGGCCGCGCTACTGCGGTCACCGAATATGGATATGCCCATCGCTTCGTTGCCGCGCTATGGGATGCGGCGGAGACTCGTAATCCAAATCATTTCGGGGGAACCGCCATGTCTGCCTCGCGTCCGCTTTCGTTGTCCCGGCGCGTTTTTACGCTTGCCGGGGTCGCGCTTGCCCTCTCCTTCCACGGAGTTTCGTTCGCGGCGCCCGCAAGCGGCGAGCCGCTTTTCTTCGGCGTGAGCGGACCCTTGACCGGTCCGAACGCGCAATATGGCGCCCAATGGAAAGCTGGCTTCGACCTCGCGCTCGACGAGATCAACAGTCAGGGCGGCGTCAACGGCCGGCCGTTGCAGTACGTGTTCGAAGACAGCCAGAGCGATCCGCGCCAGGCGGTGGGCATCGCGCAGAAATTCGTCGATGACAAGCGCATTCTGATCGAACTCGGCGACTTCTCGAGCCCCGCTTCGATGGCCGCCTCGCCGATCTACCAGCGCGCCGGTCTCGTGCAATTGGGTTTCACCAACTCGCATCCTGACTTCACCAAGGGCGGCGACTTTATCTGGAGCCCTTCGGTCAGCCAGGCGGATGCCCAGCCTCTGCTCGCGGACCTCGCTGTCAAGCAGGGCTTCAGGCATGTCGCCGTGTTGTTCCAGAATACCGACTGGGGTCGCGCGAGCAAGGATGTGTTCGTGAAGGCAGCGGCCGCGCGCGGCGCAACCGTTGTGGCCGCCGAAGGTTATCAGCCCACGGACAAGGATTTTCGCGCGACGCTGTTGCGCGTGCGCGATACGAAACCCGATGCACTGGTGCTGATTTCGTACTACTCGGACGGCGCGCAAATCGTGCGTCAGGCGCGTGCGAGCGGCATCGGCCTGCCGATCGTGGCGGCCAGCTCAGTGTACTCGCCGAAGTTCATGGAGTTGGGCGGCGAGGCCGTCAATGGCGTGACCACCAATACCAGCTTTTTCCCGGGCGATCCAAACCCCGAGGTTCAGCATTTCGTGCGCAGCTTCGAGGCAAAGTACCATCATCAACCGGATGCCTTCAACGCGTTTGCGTACGACGCTACGATCATCGCTGCTTATGCGCTGCGTTCAGGCGGGCTCGATCGGCGCGGCGTGCGTGACGCGCTGCCGAAGTTGCACGACGTGCCGAGCGTGGTGTTCGGAAAGGCGACATTCGATCCGGTAACGCGTCGCGTGATCGGCGTGAAAAGCGTGAATCTCGTTGTCGAGAATGGGGAATGGGCGCTGCTCGGAAGCAAGGCGGCGGTGGCGGCAAAGTGAAGGTGGAGAGATACGGCATGCCTCGATGACGAAGCGCGAGACCGCACTCACTCTGCCGCCAGCCCATTACGGCTGAATATACAGATCAGCAAAATTCCCGCGCAGGCCTTCCCCGGTCGGCGCATAGTCCTTCACCTTCTTCGATACGACCGTAATGCTCGGGTTCGCCCCGAATTCGATCGACGGAATATCGTCGTGAACGATTTGCTGGAACTTGAAGAATAGCTGGCGGCGCTTGCCTTCGTCGGTCTCCACCGAAGCGGCTTCCAGCAAACGGTCGACTTCCGGATTCGAATAGTGCGCCGCGTTGGAGAACGGCAGTCCAATCTTGAAGTTCTTCGACCAGAACACGCGCTGCACGCCCACCGTTGGGTCGAATACATTGGAAAGCGCTTCGAGCGTGATATCGAACGCGCGATCGGTATATGCCTTCTTCACATAAGTCGCAAAGTCATAACTTTCGATCTCGCCGTCAATCCCGATCCGCGCCAGCGACTGCCGCACGAAGTCTGCAGCACGCGGGTCCTGGAACGGGTTGAACAGCAGGCGCAATTTGAAGCGCTTCCCGTCCGCACCACGCGTGAAGCCGGCAGCATCTAGTGCGGCGTTGGCTTGGGCCACGTCATACGGAAAGTAATGAATGTCGGCGTCGTGATACTTCGTGTTGGCCGCGCCGATGGCCGCAGCGGAAACCTGTCCATATCCATACCAGACTACGCGATTCAATGCATTGACATCCACCGCCTGGGAAATCGCCTTACGCACCGCCTTGTCTTTGAGAACCGGCGTATCTAGATTGAAGATCAACTGCTGATGGTTGCTGACGTACGGCCAGTTGGTCGTATCCACCGTGAAGCCGGGAAGCGTCGTGAAGCGCTTGACGTCGGATAACGGGATTGCCTGATCGCCGAGATTGGCGGCGCCTGATTCAAGCGCGGCGGCGCGGGCTGCGCCGTCCGGAAGAAAGCGCACGATGATCTTGTCGACATACGGCTTGGGCTTGTCCCAGTAGTCCGGATTGCGTTCGAGAAGAATATAGCTGCCGTGCACGAACGATTTGTAAATGAACGGCCCCGTGCCGACCGGCGCGCTGTTGTGCGGGTTGGTTGCGATATCGGTGCCTTCGTACAGGTGCTTCGGGATGATCGGCGACTCGGAACCGGAAAGCGCGGTCAGCAGAAATGGCGCAGGTTTCGACAGTTCGATGATCGCTGTGAAGGGGTCCGGCGTTTTGACATCGACCACGTTTGCGAAGGTGCTCCGTCCACGCGGGTGCACCTGCTTGAGCGTCAGAATCGAAAAAGCGACGTCGGCGGAAGTGAACGGCTTGCCGTCGTGCCACTTCACGCCACGACGCAATGTGAAGCGATATTGAAGGCCGTCCTTACTGACCGACCATGCGGTAGCCAGCAGCGGTTGAGGATTGAGGTCCTTGTCGTAGGTCAGCAATCCTTCGACCACCTTGGGTCCAATCTCCGCGTTGCCTCCGGCAGTCGTGGTTAGAGGAACGATCGACGCGGGTTCGGGCGTGACGAGCCACGTGAGTGTCCCGCCATGATTGGGCGCCGCCATAGCGGGCGCCAGATAGGCGCCAGTCAATGCGAAAGCAAACGCCGCGGCGGAAAGGGTTCGGCGTATCCCGTTTTGCAAGCTCATACGTATCCTCTTTCTTATTGGAATGACGGATAGTAAGGTGCGTCGAAAGGAACCAAAAGCAAGCAAAAGTCATTAGCTTTGCAGTGTATATCCGGCCCGTTTCAGAAGGTTGGCGCCACAGCACTCACATGCGTCAACTCACCGACGATAGTCTGCGGATTCTTGAGCAGATTGAAGATCGGGCACACGGCTTCAACCGCATCATGCAGCGCGCGAATCGCTTCGGACGACTCGGGCGAGACGATGTCGAGCGTGTAACGAATGTTGTGCGGATAGATCGGCACGTTTTCAAAGCCGGGTTGCTGTGCGAGCGGATGCTGCTCGCCGGTCACTTCGACATCGATCGAATCGATCCGCAGTTGCCGCTCCGCCGCCTGAATCAGCGTGATATGCGTGATACAGCTTCCGAGCACACCGAGTTGCAATTCGGGCGAAGCGGGGCCAAGGTTGTAGCCCGCAAAATCCGTTGGACTGTCGCTGATCACCTGAAAATCGCGGATGCGAATTTCACGCACTCCGCTTCGCCCCAACGCGCGCACGGTGGCTTTCAACCTGTTGGCCTTGATATCCGGATCTTTGCGCGCCGCCTCGCGCTTCGCAATCCAGGCTGCACGCTTTTCTACGAGATACTCGTTCAGGGTTGTCATGATTCGGGGTTAGTTGGTCTGTCTAACGGCAAAATGAAAGAGGGGAAGTAACGCTAACCGCAGCCAGCCATCCTCGCTGCGCAAGACAAGATAGCGACCCGATCCCCCGAAGCGAACCAAGCGATTCTGCTTTGCTTACACCGCTGCTTCGTTTCTTTCCGCAAAATTCTGCGTCCGCGCGTTCTCGCCGCGACTCACGATATCTCCGCTATAGCAGCACGGCCGCGCAGCATCGGCCGCCTCAATTGAAAAGCAGAATTCGTTGGTTTGCATTCCAAAACTTGCATGATCTACTTCATTCACGCGAGCGTTGGCGTCGTGCCGCGAATGTCGTCCGCCACAAATGGCGTGAGATGTGAGCTGCCCGAACGAACACGCTCTTCACGCCAAACGGCACGGACCATCACAGTGACTCAACCCATCCTCGCTGCTCAACTTAAGGCTTCGACATCGCCCGCTGAAGAACCGCGCACCGCCACGCCCTTTGTTCCCGTCCGTTCGCCTGCCACGTTCGCCGGGAGCCCGGTCACGCGCGCTCTCGAACAACCGCTGCTGCTAGGGCTGTTTCTGCCGATTCAGGCCGGCGGCTGGAGTGCATCGACGCTGCCCCGAACGACGGACTGGAACTTCGACTACAACCTGGCGCTGGTGCAAAAAGCCGAGGCGCTGGGCTTCGATCTTGTCTTCGCGCTATCGCAATGGCTGCCGAAAGGCGGTTACGGCGGCGTATTCAACGGTGAAGCGCTCGACTCGTTCATGTCGCTCGCGGCGATGACGGCACGCACCCAACGCATCATTCTGGTCGCCACCTGTCACGTGCTGTACGGCCCGTGGCATCCGCTTCACTTCGCCAAATTCAGCGCGACGCTCGATCACATTTCAAAGGGGCGATGGGGCATCAATGTGGTCACCGGCCATCGCGCGATCGAACATGAAATGTTCGGCTGGCAGCGTATCGAGCATGACCGGCGCTACGAGCTTGCTGCGGAGTTTCTCGACGCCGTGCAGCAGCTTTGGGCGCAGCCCGACAATTTCAGCTACGCGCCCGCGCGCTCCACCTGGAAGCTCGACAAGGCGTTCGTGACGCCCAAACCGCAGTACGGCCGTCCTCTGCTCGTGAATGCCACCGGTTCGGACGCGGGTATCGACTTCGCCGCGCGTTACTCGGATGTGGTGTTCATCACGAGTCCGGCCGGCTCAGAAATCGAAGGCGCGTTGGCGGCACTGCCCGCGCATACGGCGCGCGTGAAAGCCGCCGCTGCGAAACA
Organism: Paraburkholderia sp. DD10; assembly: GCF_049177125.1. Classification (NCBI taxonomy): domain Bacteria; kingdom Pseudomonadati; phylum Pseudomonadota; class Betaproteobacteria; order Burkholderiales; family Burkholderiaceae; genus Paraburkholderia; species Paraburkholderia sp. DD10. Next base: position 1,626,083 of record NZ_CP185393.1, read on the forward strand.
CGGCCGCAAGATCCGCACCTTGATCAATCCCATGGTGATTTGCCGCGAGACCGAGGCCGAAGCGCTTTCGTATCGCGACGCAATCGTGGCGCATGGCGACGAAGGCAGTTTCCATCGTTTCGACAGCGACGCGCACGCGTGGCGTGGCAACGCCGAGCAGCGCAATCAGGCAGCCGCACGTGCGGTGGGGGGCAACATCTCGATCGTCGGCTCGCCGCAGCAGATCGCCGATTACATCGTGCGCCTTCACGCGGCCGGTATCGACGGCGTGCAGTTGAGCTTCTTCGATTTTCAGCCGGACCTCGATTTCTTCGGCGAGCGCGTATTGCCGTTGTTGCGCGAAGCAGGGCTCAGGTTCTGATAACACGCGCTTGTTCGAAGGCGTACGCCGTATCGCGATCGCCAGCTTCTCTTCAACCATAAGGTCACTGTATGAGCCGCCTCTGGTACACGCGTTGCCCCGCCCCTACCCCGTTCGGCATTGCCGTGCAGAAAGGCTGGCTCGAAGCAGAACTCGCGGCTGACGGAATCGACGTTCAGGCGCTGCAGGACGCCGACGACGTGAACATTCGCCGCTCGCATTTCACTCATGCGCAGCCCTGGTCGTTCCGCCAGGGCGGCAATATTCCCGCGCTCTGGGCGCGCGCTCGCGGCAGCGATACGCGCCTGATCGGCCTGAGCTGGGTGGACGAGTTCCAGGCGTTGATCACGCTCGACCGGCATCTGGAAGCGAGTCCGGATGCGCTGGTCGGGCGCCGCTTCGGATTTCCGCTCAATACGCGCGCCGGTGTGGTCGACTTTCATCGGGCGACTGCATTGCGCGGTTTTTCTTCGTTGCTGAGCGTGCTGGGAGTGCAGCTCGAAGATATCGATCTGGTGGATCTGCTGCATACGCCGCTCAGTCTCGAAGACGCCAAACCCGCCGCCGATGCGCCGCTTGCCGAATGGCTCGACGCGCAGCGTTCGCACGAATTCGCCCGCGAGGCCGAAGCGCTGTTGCGCGGCGAAGCCGATGTCGTATTCGTCAAAGGCGCGACCGGGCTAGATATCGCGAACCTGCTCAATGCACGGATTCTCGTGGACATTAGCGCGCAGCCTAATCGCACGCTGCATGCGAATAACGGCACGCCGCGCCCGCTGACGGTGGACGCGCGACTGCTGCGTGAACGCCCCGATCTGGTCGAACGGGTACTGGCGCGCACGTTGGACACCGGCGCATGGGCGGAGCGTCATGCGGGCGATGTAGCGCACTACGTGGCCCGTGAAACGCGCAGCGCCGAGCACTGGGTGGAGCGCGCCTATCCCGGTGGACTGCATCGGCAGTTGACGATCGGGCTCGATCCGCAGGCGCTCGCGGCTCTCGCCGACTTCAAGCAATTTCTGTTCAAGTGGGGCTTCATTGCGTCGGATTTCGATTTCGACACGTGGGTCGACCCCGCACCTCTGCGCGCCGCACTCGCGCGCCGCTCTGAACCAGCTGCGTCCACCAGCTGATCCCGCAACACCTCTCCCTTTTTCTTCTCTTACATCACCCCACGATGGCTTATGTCACAACGCAGGCGGCGCGAGGCCGCCGCGCCGCACGTCTGTTCAAACGCGTGATCGGCCTGGCGGCCACCCTGATCGTCGCACTGACTGCTGCGCAGTCGCACGCACAAACCCGCGGCGGCACACTTACTTTCGTCGTCACACCGGAGCCGACGGCGCTGGTCGATCTCGCCACCACGGCGACCAACGTGCTGAAGGTCAGCCCTAAAGTCGTCGAAGGCCTGCTGGAATACGACTTCAAGTTTCAACCGAAGGCTTCGCTCGCCACCTCCTGGGAAGTGAGCGACGACAGCCGTAAATACGTGTTTCACTTGCGCCACGGCGTGAAATGGCACGACGGCAAACCCTTCACGTCTGCCGATGTCGCGTATTCGATCCAGACGCTCAGACAGGTGCACCCGCGCGCCAAAACGACCTTCGCCAACGTCACCGACGTCACGACGCCGGACCCTTATACGGTTGTGATTACGCTGTCGAAACCGGCGCCCTATCTGATCAAGGCGTTTTCCTCGTCGGAAACGCCAATCGTGCCGAAACATATCTACGAAGGCACGGACGTGCAGACCAATCCCGCGAACAACGCGCCGATCGGCACCGGTCCGTTTCGCTTCGTCAAATGGGTGCGCGGCAGTTATGTCGAATACGTGCGCAACGACGACTACTGGGACAAAGGCAAGCCGTGGCTCGATCGCATTGTGGTGAAGGTGATCAACGATCCGGCCGCTCGCACCGTCGCATTCGAAGATGGTTCAGTGGACCTGAGCGGCGATTCGCCGGTACCCCTGTCGGATGTCGAGCGCCTCAAGGCCAACCCGAAACTCGCTGTCGAGACTCGCGGCTATGAATTCCAGGCGGGCGTGGCACGCATCGAATTCAACCTGGACAACCCGGTGCTGAAGAATCCGAAAGTGCGGCAGGCGATCGCCTCGTCGCTCGATCGTGAGGTCATCCGCAAGGTCATCTACTACGGCTATGCGACGCCGCTCGCGAGTCCGATCATTCCGTCGAGCCCTTACTACGACCCCGCGCCCACGCCATATCCGTTCAACGTGGAGCACGCCAACGCGCTTCTCGACGAAGCCGGCTATCCGCGTAAAGCCGACGGCACGCGTTTTGCCCTCACCGTCGACCCGCTGCCGATCGGCGATTTGCCCGCGCGCACCGCCGCGTACGTGAAGTCGGCACTGGCTCGCGTAGGCATTGCCGTCACCGTGCGCAGTCAGGATCTGCCCGCTTATCTGAAGCGAATCTACACGGATCGCGATTTCGATTTTTCGATCAACGGCATGAGCAATCTGTTCGATCCGGTGGTCGGCGTGGCGCGTCTTTACACGACCAACAATTTCCGGCGCGGCGTGCCCTTCACCAACGGTTCCCATTACAGCAATCCGGAAATCGATCAACTGTTCGCACAGGTCGCCGAGGAAACCGACGAAACGAAGCGCAAGCAACTCTTCTCGCAGATTCAACGCATTCTCGAACGCGATCTGCCGGACATCAATCTGGTTTCGCCGCAATACCTGACCGTCTACTCGCGTGCGGTGCACAACCATACGATCTCGCCGGACGGCCTATCGGCCAGCTTCGCCGACGTGTGGCTACAACGCTGAAACTCTCCCGACTCACTCTCTCACGGAATCCGACTCACATGGAATACAGACAACTCGGCCGCAGCGGCATCAAGGTCTCGACGCTGACGCTCGGCACGATGATGTTCGGCGGCCCCACCGACGAAGCAAGCGCCGCGCGCATCATCGATCAGGCGCAGGAACACGGCGTGAATTCGATCGATACGGCGGACGTCTATGCCAAAGGCGAATCCGAGCGCGTGGTGGGCCGCAGTATCGCCGCGCAGCGCGAGCGCTGGGTGCTCGCGACCAAGTTCGCCAATCCGCTGCAGGACGGAGACGTCAATGCGCGGGGCGCTTCTCGCAAGCACATCGTGCGCGCCGTCGACGCCAGCCTGAAACGCGTCAATACCGACTACATCGACCTGCTCTATATCCATCGCGAAGATCACGCAACGCCGGTCGAGGAAACTGTGCGGGCGCTGAACGATCTGATTCAGGCGGGCAAGCTGCGGTACTACGGACTGTCGAATCATCGCGCGTGGAAAATCGCCGAATTCAGCCACACGGCGCAGGCACTCGGACTCGATGCGCCGGTGGCAAGCCAGCCGCTCTACAACATCGCCAACCGCCAGGCCGAGGCGGAGCAACTGACGGCCGCGTACCGCTACGGGCTTGGCGTGATTTCCTATAGCCCACTCGCACGCGGCGTCCTGACGGGCAAGTACGAACCGGGCGCGACACCAGGAGCCGATACGCGCGCGGGCCGCAGCGACCGGCGTCTTCAGCAGACCGAATGGCGCGCGGAATCGCTCGAACTGGCGCGACGCGTGCACGAGCATGCCGAAGCACGGGGGCTCTCAGCCGGGCAGTTCGCGCTCGCCTGGGTGCTCAACAGTCGCTATATCACGTCGACGATAGGCGGCCCGCGGACGGAAGCACAGTGGCTCGACTATCTGCCGGCGCTGCGCTACCGCCTCACGGCCGAAGACGAAGCGTTCGTCGATTCGCTGGTGGCGAGCGGGCATCCGTCCACGCCGGGCTTCAACGATCCGGGGCATCCCTTCTTCGGACGAATCCCGCGTCACGGCGCGGCCGAAGATGGGCAAGCGTCCAATCAGCGGGGGTGAGCATGAGCTTCGACCGTCGCCACTTCATGCAGACTTCGCTGGCATTCCTGTCCGCCGGCGCGGCGGGCAGTTGGCCGGCCCTCGCGAAAGCAGCAGCGGCTGCGAGCGCGCCGGCCGCCCAAAGCGCCACACCGACATCAGGCGGCACACTCACTTATGCCGTGCAACAGGAGCCGCCGTCGCTCGTGTCCCTGCTCGACACCAACACGGTAATCCGCAACATCAGCGCCAAGATCACCGAGGGCCTGCTGCGCTACGACGCGCAGTTCAGACCGCAGCCGTTGCTCGCGATCGCATGGAACGTCAGCCCGGACGGTCTGCGGTACACCTTCCGGCTCAGGCCGGGCGTGAAGTGGCACGACGGCGAGAGCTTCACGTCGGCGGACGTCCGCTACTCGATCCTCACGCAAAAGCGCCTCGGCCCGCGCGGACGCATCACGCTCGCCAACGTCGAGCGGGTCGAGACGCCCGATCCGCTCACGGCGATCGTGGTGCTCGGCAAGCCCACACCGTATCTGATCAAGGCGCTCTCCTCGGCGGAATTGCCGATCGTGCCGCAGCACCGCTACGGCGACGGCGATCCGCTCGCGAGTCCAAATCTCACCTCTCCGGTGGGTACAGGCCCGTTCATCTTCGACAAATGGGTGCGCGGCAGTTATGTGAGTCTGCGCAAGAATCCGAACTACTGGCGCCCGGGCGTGCCGCATCTCGACCGCGTGATCTATCGGATCGTGCCCGATCAGGCAGCCATTTCGGCTGCGCTGGAAACGGGCGAAGTGGATGCGGCGACGAATGTCGGCCTGGCGGACCTGGGCCGGCTCGCGACACTGCCGCAACTGAAAATCGACGACAGTTACGACGCGTATCTGAACAACGCAGCCTTCCTCGAATTCAACCTGGAAAATCCGGTACTCGCGAAGCCGGAGGTACGCAAGGCCATTGCTCATGCGGTGGACCGCAACTTCATCCGGGACAATGTTTTCTACAAGCGTTCGAGCCTGGTCGACTCGCCGGTGCCGGCTGTGCTGGCGAACTACTACGACGACAGCACGTTTCATTATCCGTTCGACCTGAGCGCCGCGAACCGTCTGCTCGACGAAGCGGGTTATCCGAAACAGGCCGACGGTCAACGTTTCGCGCTGAAGATCAATTACATCAGCGGAGCGGATTTCCGGCGTGCGGCCGACTATCTGCGCGCCGCGCTGTCGCGCATTGGTGTGAAAGCGACGATTCTCGACGGCGACCTGCCGACCTATTTGCGCCGTGCCTATACGGCACGCGAATTCGATCTGAACCTGAACGGGCTCGGCCGGCTATATGACCCGACCGTCGGCGTGCAGCGCATCTACTGGTCGGATGGGGTCAAGCATCCGCTCATCTGGATCAACGCGTCGCACTATCAAAACCCGCAGGTCGACGACCTGTTTCGCGCGGCGGCCATCGAAACGGATGAAGTCCGGCGCGCGGCGGCGTTCCGGCAGATCCAGCAGATCGTCGGGCGCGACCTGCCGGTGCTGCCGCTCGTCACGGTGCCCTCCGCATTGCAGGTCTATCACGCGAGAGTCCACAACCTGAACAACAGCATCGATCTCACCGCCGGCGACTTCTCCGACACGTGGATCGAGGCGAAAACCTGAGCACTTCGACACGAGGCATTCCGATCATGAGCTCACCTCAACTGGACGAACCGAAGTCCGCCATTCTCGACGCACTGACTTTCGCGAGTGCGCGCGAACAGGCGCAGGCGCTGGCCGAGGGCCGCGTGTCGGCCGTCGATCTGCTGGAACATAGCCTTGCGCGCATCGCCCGTTTCGACGGGGCCTTGAATGCCGTCGTCGCGCACGATCACGAAGCGGCGCGCGCCGCGGCCCGCGAGGCGGATGCCGCACTGGCGCAAGGCGATCGGCGCCCATTGCTCGGCGTGCCGGTTACCGTGAAAGAGTCGTTCGATGTCGCCGGACTCGTCACCAGCGTCGGCAATCCCGCCTTCGCGACCAATCGCGCCGAGGGCGATTCGCTTGCCGTCGCCGCGTTGCGTGAAGCCGGTGCGGTGATCGTCGGCAAGACCAATGTGCCGCTAGGTCTCGCGGACCTTCAAAGCTACAACGAAGTCTACGGACTGACGCGCAATCCGTGGGACCTGGAGCGCACGCCCGGCGGCTCGTCGGGAGGATCTTCGGCAGCGCTGGCGGCAGGCTACGTGGCGCTGGAACTGGGCTCGGACATCGGCGGCTCGATTCGCATTCCCGCGCATTTTGCCGGCGCCTACGGCCACAAGCCCAGTTATGGGCTGGTGCCGCTGCGCGGCGCAGGGGCGCCGCCGGGCCGCTTTTCCGCTCGCGACCTGAGCGTGGCCGGACCGCTCGCGCGCAGCGCCGGCGACCTCGAACTCGCGCTCGATCTGCTGCTCAACCGCGATCCGCTGACCTCGAAAGCGTGGCGAGTCACGTTGCCGGAAGCACGCCACACCCGGCTGGCCGATTTTCGCGTGCTGGTGATCGACACGTGGCCGGGCACCGAACGCAGTCTGTCGGAGCGCCTCGTGACCGAGCGCGTGGTCGAGCGTTTGCGCACGCAAGGCGCGCGGATCAGCCGCCCCGCCGATCTTCATGAAGGCCTGCTGCCCGATCTGGCGCGCGCGCATCCGCTGTACAGAACGCTGCTGGGTTCGTCGCTCGTCGAGCCGCCTGTCCCTGGCGAAGCGGCCCGGCAACGGCTCGCCGCGCTCGCAGCCGACGACGACAGCGCCGACGCCGCGTGGCTGCGCGCCCCCACGCTCGCGCACCGTGACTGGCTCAAAGCCGATGAAAAGCGCCATGCATTGCGCCACCAATGGGAGCGCTTTTTCGAATCGTTCGATGTCGTCGTGACGCCGGTGGCGCCGACAGCCGCATTCCGGCACAACCGCGAGGAGCCGAAAGACGCGCGCACCTATCCGGTGGCTTACGAAGACGGCATCCGTGAAGTGCGCTTCCTCGACTTCTTCTATTGGGCCGGCTTGCCCGTGCTGCCGGGCCTGCCCGCCACCAGTTTCCCATTGGGTCTCGACGACGATGGTCTACCGGTCAGTGCGCAAGCCGTCGGTCCCTGGCTCGAAGACCGTACGCCGATCGCATTTGCGCGCCTGCTGGAAGACGCCTATGGCGGCTTTCTCGTCCCTCCCGGTTATGAGGCGGGCACTGCCCGATAACCGTTCAGTCACCCATTCCCTGCACGCCGACCATCATGTCCCGACCTATTGCAGCACCCTCATCTGCCCGACGGCGCGTCACAGGCGCGTTTCTGCTAGCCGTCACGCTTGCCGGCTTCTCCGCGCTGATCCCTTACCTCGCCTACTCAGCCGACGGCGACGCCTCTGCACAGGAACTGCGCGTCGGTTTCGTGCCCGGCCCCTATGCCGACGAATTCAAGGCGGGTGTCGAACCGCAACTGCGCAAGAAAGGCTACGCGATCAAATACGTGGAGTTCAGCACCGGCCTCGAAGCGAACCAGGCCGTCTACCGCGGCGAGATCATCGCCGACGTGATGCAGCACGAGGTCTATCTGAAGTCGTATAACGATCGCAACGGGACCGATCTGGTCGGGGTGGTGCAAGTACCCACGCCGCCGATGGGACTCTATTCGAGCAAGCACCATTCGCTCGCGGAGGTCAAACCCGGCAGCCGCGTCGCGGTGCCGAACGATCCGGTCAATCTGGAACGCGCGCTGAAGATACTGCAGCGCATCGGCTGGATCAGAATCAAGCCGAACCCGAATCCCGTCGATGTCACCGAACGCGATGTGATCGCCAATCCCGCCGGCATCAAGATCGTCCCGCTCGAATCGGCACAGGCGCCACGCGCGCTCGAAGACGTGGATTACGCCGCGATTCAGGGCAATTTCGCGATCTTCAGTGGTCACAAACTGACAGATGCACTCGCGCTCGAAGAGATGACGCCGCCGTATATCAACCAGGTCGTCGTAAAGGCCGCGAACCGCAACGCCCGCGCGACGCAGGATATCGTGCAGGCGTATCAATCCGCGGACTTCCAGCGCGCGATTCGGGGCAATCGTTTCTACGACGGCTTTCGCCTGCCGGCATACTTCGGCACCGAGTAAGAACGGTTGAAACACGGCGAGGGCGTCTGCCGCCCTCGCCGTGAGGCCACGAAGTCACACGGTCACGCGGCCTCGCTTCGCGAACTAGGCGGCCTGCGCGTCGAACGTCCGGCCCGGAATCGCCTCGAGCAGCGTGCGCGTGTAAGGGTGCTGCGGCGCGCGCCAGATGTCCCGCTGATGCCCGCTCTCGACAATGCGGCCAGCCTGCATCACATGCACGCGATCGGCGATATAGCGCACCACCGAAAGATCGTGTGAGATGAACAGATACGCCAGCCCGAGATCGCGTTTAAGGTCCACCAGCAGATTGAGAATCTGTGCCTGAATCGACACGTCCAGCGCGGACACCGGTTCGTCGCAGATCAGCAGGTCCGGTTCGAGCACCAGCGCCCGCGCAATGCCGATGCGTTGCCGCTGGCCACCCGAGAATTCATGCGGAAAGCGGCCGAGCGCCGAGCTGGGCAAGCCGACCCGATCGAGCATGGTGGCGATTCGCGTGCGGCGCTGCTGGGCGTTGCCGATACCGTTCACCACCAGCACGGTATCGAGAATATCCGCGATCGTGCGGCGCGGATTGAGTGACGCGTACGGATCCTGAAACACCATCTGCACATGTCGGCGCAGCGGCCGCAACTCGCGCTCGCCCAGCGGCACGAGATCAGTGCCGCGCAAGCGAATGGCGCCGCCCGCGGCGGGCACGAGCCGCATGATCGCTTTGGAGAGCGTGGATTTCCCGCAGCCGGATTCGCCGACGAGCCCGACAGTCTCACCGCGAGCGATTTGCAGCGACACGCCGTCCACGGCGCGCAGCGTGGTTTTGCCGTGCCGTTGCGGGTAGTCGATCCGCACGTCCTGCAGTTCGAGCAACAGCGCATCTTCGGCTGCGGCGTTGGGGCCGCCGGCATGCGCATTCGTCTCTTTATCCGCGACGTATTGCCCGTTGCGCACCGAACGCGGCACCACGGCAAAGGTCGGCTTGCCGTCCTCGCCGATACCGTGGCGGATTTCGGGCAGCTTCCAGCCGCGATAGTGCAGATCGTCAGCGAGATTGAGCGACGCCCCGAGCAAACCCCGCGTATAGGGGTGCTGCGGTTGCGTGAAGAGCCGCGCGACCGGCGCCTCCTCGACCTTCTCGCCCGCGAGCATGACCGCGACGCGGTCCGCATGCTGCGCGACGATGCCGAGATCGTGCGTGATCAGCAGCAGCGACATCGACAGTTCGCGCCGCAGGCCGTCGAGCAGTTCCAGAATATGCGCCTGAATCGTAACGTCGAGCGCCGTGGTCGGCTCGTCCGCAATCAGCAGGCGCGGCCGGCAGGCCACTGCCATCGCGATCATCACCCGTTGACGCTGGCCACCGGAAAGCTCGTGCGGATAATCGAACACGCGCCGCTGCGGATCGGGGATCTGCACCAGTTCGAGCAACTCGACCGCGCGCTTGAGTGCCGCCGCTTTCGAGAGGCTCTCATGCTGGCGCAATGTCTCGACGATTTGCGCGCCGATCGACAGCACCGGATTGAGCGACGTCATCGGCTCCTGGAAGATCATTGAGATCTGCCGGCCGCGAATGTCGCGAATCTCGCGCGGCGGCACATCGAGCAGCTCGCGGCCGTCGAAACACAGGCTGCCCGTCACCCGTCCCGGTGTGGGCACGAGCCGCATCAGCGAAAGCGCCGTCGCCGATTTACCGCAACCCGACTCACCGACCAGCGCCAGTGTCTCGCCTTGCGCGATATCGAAACTCAGGCCGCGCACGGCCTGATGCGCGCCGAAACTTACGCGAAGGTCGCGCACTTCAAGCAGGTTTGCCACTGTTCATCCCCGGATACGTTGTCGGCCGGGCGGCAGGCCGCGTGCTGCGCCCGCCGTCTCAGCCGGATAGAACTCAGGCGCGTTCGCGCAGACGCGGATTGAGCGCGTCGTTCAGGCCGTCGCCCAGCAGGTTCAGCGCCAGCACCGAAAGCACGATCGCCGCGCCCGGAATCGCGGTCAGATACCAGGCGGTGCGCAGCGAATCGCGCCCGGCGCCGATCATGCCGCCCCAACTGACCACGTTCGGGTCGCCCATGCCGAGAAACGACAGCGACGACTCGATCAGAATCGCGCTCGCCACCATCACCGAAGCGGTGACGATCACGGGCGGCAAGGCGTTCGGCAAAATCTCGCCAAAGATGATCCGCGCGTTGCTGAACCCCTGGCTGCGCGCGGCGAGCACGAAGTCCGCCCGGCGCAGCGAGCGGAATTCCGCGCGCACGATCCGCGCAACGGTCGGCCATGACGCGATGCCGATGGCAAGCGCAATGACCGTCACACTCGGCCGGCCGATCGCGACGATCACGATCACCAGCAGAAAGGACGGCACGGTTTGAAAGAGTTCCGTGATACGCACCAGCACATCGTCGATCACGCCGCCGAAGAAACCACCCGTCGCGCCGACCAGTGTGCCGATCACGAGCCCGATCCCGGCCGACACCGCGCCGATCAGCAGCGACACGCGCGTGCCGTGCGCAATGCCCGCCGCCACGTCGCGTCCGAGCGAATCGGTGCCGAACCGGTATTGCGCGTCCGTGCCAGGCCATTCGAACGGCGCCGCCACCATGTCGAGCGGATCGCCGGGAAACAGATGCCCCGCGCTCAGCGCGAGCGCGATGAAAGCGGCGAGCAGCACGAGACCGGCGAGCGCCGACGGATTGCGCAGCAGTGCGCGCCAGACGCCGTGCCCGGCCACTCCACGCTCGACGGGCGGGTTGCCGCGGCGAAGCCCGAACAGCGTGCCAGCCAACTGGCGCCGCCACGGCGACGCCGCCGGTTCGGGCGGCGGGGAAATCAGATTGGAAGAGTCGGAAGGCATGTCATCCCTTTGGAAAAAAGCGCGAGTTCGATCCGGGTTGTCGACGCGATCCTTCACGCGACGCGGGGGTCGAGCCATGCCTGCAGCAGATCGACCAGCACATTGGCGATGATCACGAGCAGCGACGACAGCAGCAGCACGCCGAGCAGCACGCTGAAATCGCGCGCCATTACGGCGTCGAGTGCGAGCCGACCGAGTCCGGGCCAGCTGAACACCGTCTCGGTCACGGCAGCGCCACCCAGCAAGGTGCCGAAATGAATCCCGACGATGGTCGTGAGCGGCATCAGCGCATTGCGCAGCACATGGCGCACCGTGACACGCCACGGGTGCAGCCCCTTGGCCTGCGCGGTGCGCACGAAGTCCTGGCGCTGCACCTCCAGCATCGCGGCCCGCGTGAGCCGTGCGTAGATCGCGACGAAGAAGGTGGCCAGCGTCGCGGCCGGCAGCAGCACGTGGCGGGCCACATCGGCGAAATAGGCAAAGCCGTGCAGCTGTACCCCGAGCGTGAGGTTGCCGCCGCTCGGCAGCCAGCCCAGATGCACCGAAAACAGCACGATGGCGAGCAGCCCGATCCAGAAGCCCGGCGTCGAATAGAACAGCAGGGCCAGCACCGAGAGCACACGGTCCGGCCACTTGCCGGCCCAATGCGCCATCACCGCGCCGAGCACCAGGCCGGTCACGATCGCGAACGACAACGCCACGCCCATCAGCAGCAACGTATTGGGCAAGCGCGACAGGATCAACTGCATCACCGGCATGTCGTAGCGCGGCGAATAGCCCAGGCTGAAGTGCGACAGATGCGTCAGATACGACCACAACTGATGCAGCACCGGCTGGTCGAGCCCGAACTTCGCGCGCAGCACCTGCATGGTTTCCACGGTCGCCGAACCGGACTCGCCGGCGAGCACGTCGGCGGCGTCGCCCGGCATCAGCTTGAGCAGAAAGAAGTTCAGGATCACGATGCCGATCACCGTCGGCAACGCCTGCCACGCGGTTCGCCGGAGAAGCGCACCAAAACGCAGACCTCGACTCATCGTGCGGCTCCTGTCATGCGCTCAGATAGACGTCCGCGAGATTGCCTTCGAGGCCTTGCGCGGACACCGTGTGGTTATGAACCCGCCGGTTCGCCAGCGTGATCATGCGCGGCGCGACCAGGTTGAGAATCGGCAGATCGCGATAGACGATCTGCTGGAACTGCTGATACAGCACCACGCGTTTGCTCTCGTCGGTTTCGACCGCGGCGCTTTCGAGCAGACGATCGACCTCGGGATTGCTGTAATGCGGCGCATTCGAAAACGGCACACCTGGACGGATATTCTTTGACCAGTAGAGACGCTGAACGCCCACGCTCGGATCGAACAGCGTATTCACGCCGATGCTGGTGAAATCGAACTGGCGATCCGCGTACACGCGCTTCAAAAACGCGGGCAGATCCTGCGAACGCACCGTGACGTCGATGCCGACACGCGCCAGAGCGGATTTGACGTAATCGGCCTGGCGCCGGTACATGTCGCCGTAAGGCAGGAAGTCGTGCGTCAAACGGAAGCGCACGCCGCCGTCTTTGCGCGGATAGCCGGCCGCGTCGAGCAGTTTCTCCGCGTCGCCGATATCGAACGCATACGGCGCGAGCCCGGCGTCGTGATACGGCGAGCCCGGCGTGATCGGCGTGGGCGACAGATCGGCATAGCCGTAGGCCACCGTGCGCTGCACGACCTGCGGATTGATCGCATGCGCGATGGCCTGGCGCACGCGCAGGTCTTTGAGGATCGGATGATCGAGGTTGAAGTCGATCTCGGCGAGCGGCTCCAGAAAGCGATAGCCGCGTGTTTCGACCACCAGTCGCGGCAATTGCGTGAGGCGCGGCAGATCCGTGAGGGGCACCGGATTTTCGCCGCCCAGATCGAGCGCGCCGGTTTCGAACGCCGCCGAACGCGCGGCGGCGTCGGGAATCACCTTGAACACGAGGCCGTCTATGTACGGTTTGCCCGCATCCCAGTAGTCCGGATTGCGCTCATAGACGATGTTCGAGCCGCGCGTCCACGATTTGAAACGGAACGGTCCGGTACCGATCGGCGCGTTGTTGTGCGGATTCGACAGCGGATCGCCCTGCGCATACAGATGCTTGGGCACGATAGGCGATTCGCCGGCGGAGAGCGCTTTCAACAGATACGGCGCCGGCTTCGACAGTTCGATCACCGCGGTGCGCGCATCGGGCGTGGCCACGCTCGTCACGTTCGCGAAGGTGCTGCGGCCGCGCGGATGCACCGATTTGAGCAGATCGATCGAGAAAGCGACGTCGGCCGACGTGAACGGTTGACCGTCATGCCATTTCACGTTCTGCCGCAGCGTGAAGGTGTACTTCAGTCCGTCCGGGCTGACGGACCACGCCGTGGCCAATTGCGGCTTCGGGCGCAGGTCGAAGTCGTAGGCCAGCAAACCTTCCAGCACCTTGGAACTCGCGACGAGCGCGGGCCCGGTGGTCTGAAAGATCGACACGAGTACCGGCGGTTCGGGATTGATCAACATGTTCAGCGTACCGCCCCGCTTTGGTGTGGCGGCCTCGCCCTGGGCAAGCGCCAGCACCGGGAGGCCCGCCGCTGCGAGCGCCGCGCCGGATGAAACAAGAAATTTGCGTCGATTCAACCGTGCCATGTAATCCAGATCCTTTTACCGATATCGCGGGCCGTGCCGGCCGAATGGAATGCTGAAGAAAGTTGCAATGCGCTAAACAGCGTGTGGATGAATGCAAGCGCGTTAGAACACCCGACCCTCGGTCAGGTGGGTCGTCACGCCGTTCAGCTCGTAGTCGCCAATCACGCGCGCCTTGTGCAGCAATGGGTTGTGACTGAAGATCGTGCGCAGATTGCGCCAATGGCGATCGAAGTTGTGCGCGCGGCCGGTGGCCGATGCGCCGCCAATCTCGAACAGACGCTCGCCCGCATAAAGCGCTAGCTTGCTGACCACGAGTTGTGTCTTGGCGGTGGCGAGCGCGCCTTCCAGCACCAGCTCTTCAGCATTCGCCGCGCCGCTGTGGATCGCATTCGCCGAGCGGTCGAGCGTGCGCGCGTTGGCCGCGACCAGCGCGTCGATCGCCAGGCTGTGCGCCGCGAGATCGCCCACCACCTGTTGCACGAAGCCGTCTTCGCGTGCCGAGGGCGCCGGGCTATGCAGCACCGGGCGGCCGAATTGCGTCACGTAGCGGCGCGCATCGGCGACGATGTTGCGCACGATCCCCGCCGCCACAGTCACCAGATGCAACTGCCGAACCGCGCTGCCATGCCGGCCGGCGAGCGTCGTATAGCCGCGCGTCGCAATCTCGTCGGAGTGCACCTGCACGTTGTCGAGCACGAGACTGCCGCTCGCCGTCATGCGCTGGCCCATGCCGTCCCAGTCGTCGACCACCTGCAACCCTTCGCGCGACACGGGAACCACGATCGACACCTTCTCGTCGTTCTGGTCCTGCACGTTGATGCGTGCATAGTCGGCAAACGCGGTGCCGGTCGAGTAATACTTTTTGCCCGTCACGCGAAAATGCTCGCCATCGCGCACGAGCTTCGTCACGATTTCGCCTGGCCTCGACGTACCCAGTTCCGTAGACGCCCCGCCGAAGATTGCCCCCTGCCGTATGCGCTCTATCTGCGTGTCGTTGAAAGCAGAACGTGGCGACAGCAGTAATTGCTCGGTCTGATCGAAGTGAATTCGCAACGCGTGGGCGACATTCGATTCATGCGCAGCCAGCGTAGCGATCACATGAAAGAGATCTTCCAGCGATCCGCCCAGGCCGCCCCACTCCACGGGGAAACGGAGCACACCCAGTCCGGATTCACGAAACAGCCTGAATCCGTGGAAAGGCAACTCGCGCCGCACCTCGCGCTGCGCCGCGTCTTCGCCAATCGCCTGCGCCAACGCCGGCAACCCGGCAAGTGCGGCATCGAGCCGTGCGCGCGCGGTGGCGTCCTGAGAAACCTGCATGCGTTGATTCCTTGTAAAAGCACACGGATCGATTTCGATCCGACTATTTGAGGTGGGTGAACAATGCGGCGTCTCGAAAGGACGTGCCGATTCGACGGACCAGTATAGGGATGCGGCCCTCCGCGCAAAACCAGCGAATTGAGCTATGGATACACGCTATTGTGAAATGCAAATTGTGGATAAGGATCGATGAATCCGTTATTGGAGCAACGGCCGCCACATTTCTATACTCGCTTCCGGTCAGCACTCACCAACGACGAGTGCCAGAATTTAACCGTGGAAATAGAACCATGAGCCTACGTCCCTTGCATGACCGTCTGATCGTCAAGCGTCTCGACCAGGAAACCAAAACTGCTTCGGGCATCGTCATTCCGGAAAGCGCCGCGGAAAAACCCGACCAGGGCGAAGTGATCGCCATCGGGCCGGGCAAACGCGACAGCGACGGCAAGCGCATCGAACCCGATCTGAAAGTGGGCGAACGCGTACTGTTCGGCAAATACGCCGGGCAGTCGGTCAAAGTCGACGGCAATGAACTGCTGGTACTGCGCGAAGAAGATGTCGTCGCAGTCGTCACTCAATAACGAACAGAGCGTCTAACCATGGCAGCAAAAGAAATCATTTTTAGCGACATCGCCCGCTCGCGGCTGGTTGAAGGCGTGAACATCCTCGCGAATGCGGTGAAAGTCACCTTGGGCCCGAAAGGCCGTAACGTGGTACTCGAACGCAGCTTCGGCGCGCCCATCGTCACCAAGGACGGTGTGTCGGTCGCGAAGGAAATCGAATTGTCGGATCGCGTGCAGAACATCGGCGCACAGCTGGTTAAAGAAGTCGCCTCGCGCACCAGCGACGCGGCCGGCGACGGCACGACGACGGCGACCGTGCTTGCTCAGGCGATCGTGCGCGAAGGCCAGAAATACGTGGCGGCGGGCCTCAATCCGTTGGATCTGAAGCGCGGTATCGACAAGGCGGTGATCGCCGCGATCGACGAGCTGAAGAAGATCAGCAAGCCGACCACCACCAGCAAGGAAATCGCTCAGGTCGCGACCATTTCGGCCAACGGCGAAGAGTCGATCGGTCAGCGTATCGCGGAAGCGATCGACCGTGTCGGCAAGGAAGGCGTCATCACGGTAGAAGACGGCAAGTCGCTCGACGACGAGCTCGACGTGGTGGAAGGTCTGCAGTTCGATCGCGGCTACCTGTCGCCGTATTTCATCAACGATCAGGACAAACAGGTTGCGGTGCTCGATAACCCGTTCGTGCTGCTGCACGACAAGAAAGTGTCGAATATCCGCGATCTGCTGCCGATTCTCGAACAGGTCGCCAAAGCCGGCCGCCCGCTACTGATCATCGCAGAAGACGTGGAAGGCGAAGCGCTGGCCACGCTGGTGGTGAACAACATTCGCGGCATTCTCAAGACGGTCGCGGTCAAGGCGCCGGGCTTCGGCGATCGTCGCAAGGCGCTGCTGGAAGACATCGCGATCCTGACCGGCGGTCAGGTGATCGCGGAAGAAACCGGCCTGTCGCTCGATAAAGCGACGCTCGCCGAACTGGGTCAGGCCAAGCGCATCGAAGTCGGGAAGGAAAACACCACTGTCATCGACGGCGCTGGCGACAGCAAGAATATCGAAGCGCGCGTCAAGCAGATCCGTGTGCAGATCGAGGAAGCGACTTCCGACTACGACCGCGAAAAGCTGCAGGAACGCGTAGCGAAGCTGGCTGGCGGCGTCGCGGTCATCAAGGTGGGCGGCGCAACCGAAATCGAGGTCAAGGAAAAGAAAGACCGTGTCGACGACGCACTGCATGCCACGCGCGCAGCCGTCGAAGAAGGCATCGTGCCTGGCGGCGGCGTGGCACTGATTCGCGTGAAGCAGGCGATTAGCGGCCTGAAGGGCGTGAATGCCGATCAGGACGCGGGTATCAAGATCGTGTTGCGCGCGCTCGAAGAACCGCTGCGCCAGATCGTCACGAATGCCGGCGAAGAAGCGAGCGTGGTCGTCGCGAAGGTCGCGGAAGGCACGGGTAATTTCGGCTACAACGCACAGACCGGCGAATACGGCGATCTGGTCGAGTCGGGCGTGCTCGATCCGACCAAGGTCACGCGCACCGCACTGCAGAACGCGGCCTCCGTTGCCGGGCTGCTGCTGACCACCGACGCAACAGTTCACGAAGCACCGAAGGATACGCCGGTCGCGGGTCAGCCGGGCGGTCCTGGCGCCGGTGGCCCGGGACTCGATTTCTAATCATTCGACCCAGCGCCTCACGCCAGGCGGTTAAGCAGAAGCGCGGGGCCGGCGTCCGCTTCACAGCGCGCCGGCCCGCCAGCGTGGCAATCTGCCCTAAGCCCTTCCAGGCGGACGGACGGACCCGGCAGCGCAGCCAGACCGAATGCGCCCTTCGAGCGCACGTACCCGTCCCTTCAGACTAGCAATGCGTCAGTTCAATTCTTCGCCGCAATCCTGAACTCAGTCTCGTCGAAGAACCCTTGCTGTGAAAACGGATCGACATAGCTCGCCACCCCCTTCTCGATCGACAGGACAGCATCCGCCACCGCCCGCACATTCTCCAGGTCGTGGGTGATGAACAGCATCGCAATCCCCGACTCGCGTTGCAGTCGCACGAATAAGCCCAGCACGCTCTGTGCAACCAGTGGGTCGAGAGCCGAGGTAGGTTCGTCACAGACCAGAATTTTTGGCTCAGCCGCAAATGCACGGGCAATGCAGACACGCTGTTTTTGCCCGCCGGACAGTTGATGCGGATAACGCTCGAGCAGGTCAGCAGACAATTCCACCTGTTCGGCGAGTTCCGCGATCCGGCGCTCGCGCTTCACACCACGCATACCGAAATAGAAATTCAACGGACGGCCGATCGTCTCCCGGACCGTGTGGGCCGGATTCAGCGCAAGATCGGGCAGTTGATGTATGAGTTGCACGGCACGCAACTGCTCCCGGCTGCGTGCGCGGACATCCGGCGGCATCGGCGCGCCGTCGACCCACACGCGCCCCTGGTCGGGCCTCAGCAAGCCGGTGACCACGCGTGCGAGACTGGACTTTCCCGAGCCGGAGCGGCCCACGACCGCCAGTGTGCGACCCGCTTGCACTTCGAACGAAACATCGCGCAGCACCTGTGCGCCGTCACGATAACGCGCCGAGATCGCCTCGACCGCCAACGCGGGTCTAACGTGGGGCACCGTGGCGTCAGGCTCGCGAGCCAGCATGGACGCGTTCAATAACCGCTTGGTGTACGGATCGCGGGGTGCATCGACGATAGTTCGCTTCGGTCCATATTCGACTGTGCGTCCGTCGCGTAACACCAGTAGCTGATCGGCGACTCTTGCCACAACAGGCAAATCGTGGCTGATATAAACCGCCGAGGTGCCGGTGGCGCGCAGCGCGTGAGAGATGGTCGCCAGCACCTGATCGCGGGTCGCGGCGTCGAGCGCGGTGGTCGGCTCGTCGAACACGATCACTTCTGGCGAAGCACACAGCGCCATCGCCGTCATTGCGCGTTGTAACTGGCCGCCCGACACCTGATGCGGATAACGCTCACCGAATCGCTCAGGTTCGGGCAGCCCCAGCAGCGCGAACAGCTCGATTGCGCGCTTCACCGCGTCACGTTTTGTCAGCAGCCGCCGGACGAGCGCGGTTTCGATCACCTGATCGATCAGCTTGCCCGACGGCGTGAAAGCGGACGCCGCCGCCTGCGCGACATATGCTATTCGCGCGCCGCGCAGCTCTCGCGTGCGCCGTTCGGACAGCGTCAGCATATCGACTCCGCCCAACAGGAGCCGCCCGGCCGACGGCCGCAGGCCGTTGCGGAAATGACCGAGTGCGGCGAGCCCGAGCGTCGACTTGCCCGCGCCCGATTCGCCGATCACACCCAGCACGCTGTTACGCGGGAGCGCAAATGACACGTTATCGAGCACGCGCCGCAACTGGCCATCCGCGCCATGCGCATCGACCGACAGTTGCACGGCTTCCAGAACGATATCGCTCATAGCGGCTTTCTCCGCTGTGCCATCCAGTCGAGTACGGCATTGATGCTCAGGCTCAGGAGGCCAATTGCCGCACCAGGAATCAATGCGGCCCACACGCCGAACAGCACCCCGTCCTTGTTCTCCTTCGCAAGACTTCCCCAATCGGTTGCGGGTGGCTGCAAACCGAGTCCAAGAAACGACAGCGTCGAAATCAGCAACACGGCGAACACAATGCGCAAACCGAACTCGGCGATGAGCGGACGCGCGATGTTCGGCAACACCTCGCGAAAGATCAGTGCAACCACGCCCTCACCGCGCAGCCGCGCCACTTCGACATAATCCAGCGCGGCGGCGCCTGCGGCCAGCGAGCGTGTCACGCGGAAGATCCGCATTGCTTCCAGCACGGCAACCACCAGACACACGGTCGCCGCGCCCGGCGGCACGACGGACAACACCACCAGCGCGAAGATCAGTGTGGGAATTGACATCAATACATCGTTGCCGCGCGACAGGACGGCGTCCAGCCAGCCGCCCAGCACCCCCGCGAGCAACCCGAGAACGCCGCCGCTGGCGAACGCCAGCGCCGTCGACACGGCCGCCAGCGCGAGTGTGGTCCGGGTGCCGTAGACCAGCCGCGACCACGCGTCGCGACCGAGATTGTCGGTGCCGAGCCATGCCTGCGACGACGGACCGTCCCAATTGCCGCCCACGATATCGTTGAGCCCGTGGCGCGCGGCCCACGGCGCGGCAACCACCAGCAATGCGCACAGCAGCAGAAACGCGAGCGACGAATAAGGCCTGCGTTTCATCGTGGATGTCTCAGACGAGGATTGGCGCCGATCGCCACGAGATCGGCAAACAGGTTGAGCCCGACGTACAAGGCGCCGAAGATCACGCCGCAAGCCTGGACGGCCGGGACGTCGCGTTTCACGACGCTGTCGACCATGTATTGTCCGAGTCCGGGATAGACGAAGATGGTCTCCACCACCACGGCGCCCACCGTCAGATACGCGAGGTTCAGCGCGATGATGCTGACAATCGGCGCGATCGCATTCGGCAGCGCATGCCGGAGGATCACGCGGCCGTGGGGCAGGCCCTTGAGTCGCGCCATTTCGACGAACGGCTGTGCCATCACGTCGATTAGCGCCGCGCGCGTCATGCTGGTCATATGGCCGAGAATGGCAAGCACGAGTGCCGCGCAAGGCAGCGCGAGGCTCGTCAGCCACGCGCTCGCCGTGCCGCTTGCCGCGTCGGCCGCGCTGCTCGGCAGCCATTGCAGCGAGACGGAAAAAAGCGCGATCAGCAGATAGCCGACGAAAAATTCCGGCAGCGCGACCGACAACCGCATTCCGGCGACGATACAGCGGTCTATCCAGCCACCCTGCCTCAGCACGGCCAGCATGCCGAGAACGAGCGAAAGCGGCACCGCAATCAGCGCAGCGGCGGCAGCCAGCACCAGCGTGTAGACGAGGCGCGGCTCGATAGCCTCGGCAACCGGCACGCGCGTCGTATAGCTGTTGCCAAAGTCGCCGCGCGCGATGCCGCCGAGCCAGCGGCCGTAACGCACCAGCACGGGCTGATCGAGGCCGAGTTCACGCTCCATCGCGTGAACGGCCGAAGGCGTCGCGCTCTGCCCGAGCATCGTCGCCGCGATATTCCCCGGCAGCAGGTTCGTCCCCGCGAAGATCAGCGTGACTGCGGCAAACAAGGTCACGATGCCCTGCACGACGCGTTGCACGAATAGACGCAGCAGCGGCGAACGGCTGCCGAAAGCCGTCCGCCTGGGCAGTGCTGCGCTCAGCTGGCGAACCATACTTTTTCCGCTGCGCGCGATCCCACTTCGCCGGGAATGTCGGCATAGCCTTTCAGGTTTGAACGCGAGGCGCGCAACGAGTCCTGGTAAAGCGGAATCACCGAGGCGCCCTGTTGCGCGTACAACACCTGAATGTCGTGATAGATCTGCTTGCGGCGGGCGTCATTGCTTTCTGAACGGGCCGCGGCGACCAGTTTGTCGAACGCCGGATCTTTCCAGCGCGACTCGTTCCAGGGCGCGCCGGATACGCAGATCATCGACAGATAAGCGTCGGCGGTCGGGCGGTTGGCCCACGACGACGCGCAAAAGGGTTGCTTCATCCAGACCTGGGTCCAGTAGCCGTCGGCGGGAACACGG
This sequence comes from Paraburkholderia sp. DD10, assembly GCF_049177125.1. NCBI lineage: Bacteria > Pseudomonadati > Pseudomonadota > Betaproteobacteria > Burkholderiales > Burkholderiaceae > Paraburkholderia > Paraburkholderia sp. DD10. Next base: position 1,647,393 of record NZ_CP185393.1, read on the forward strand.
TTGACCTTGAACGGAATTTGCGCCTTGCTGGCAGAGCTCTGATACAACTCGGCGGCCGACACAGCACCCGCGAACGTTGCGCCGTCGGCGGCCGAAAGGACGACCGGCTGCGTGACGCCGGACTTGTTCCAGTAGAACTTCGCCTTGTCGGGATCGTACGTATGTTTCGGAACGTCGGTCGTATAGAAGCGATTCGACGGGAACAGCGGATTGTCGTTCGCGACCGAGCCATAGCCGCCCAGCAGCGACGTACGCAGTTGCTCGCGATCAATCGCATATTTCAGCGCCGTACGCACGTCGTTATTGCTGAACGGCGACTGGTCCGCGAGCATGGGAAACAGAATGTTGTTGGTATCGCGCGCGCGATAGAGACGGATGGCCGAGACAGATTCAAGACGTTTTGCGAGACGCGGCTCGACCCGGTTGATCAGATGGACCGAACCGCTCATCAGCGCAGCCACACGCGCGGCGCTATCGTTGTAGGCGACGGTTTCGACCGAGTCCACGAAGCCTCGACCCGAGTCCCAGTAGTTCGGGTTGCGCCGCGTCAGCACCCGCACGCCCGGCTGGAATTTTTCGAGAATATAGGCACCGGTGCCAATGCCCTTGTCGAAATCCGCGCCCTTGGGCGTGATGCCGAAATGGACGTCGCCTAGCAGGTAGGGAAAGTCGACATTGGGAGAATCGAGCTTGAACGTGAGCTCCAACGGACCGGTAATCGCGATTTCCTTGACCGGGTCCAGATACGCCTTGGCCGCCGATTGCGAATCCTTGCCGCGGTGGTGATCGAGCGAGTACACGACATCGGCGGGCTCGAGTGTTTTGCCGTTATGAAACTGCACGCCGCTACGCAGCTTGATGATCCATGTCTGCGCGTTGGCCCGGCTTTCCCAGCTTTGCGCAAGTCCTGCGCGCAACGAACCGTCGTCGTTCAGATCGGTCAGCGTGTTGAACACCTGACGCCCGACGTTGTACATGAATTCTTCGAAATAGAATGCCGGGTCGAGGCGGTCGCTGCTCGACGCGGTGTCGATACCGAGTATCAGATGACCGCCGCGTTTGGGCGTTTCGGCCGCATACGCCCGCGAGCCAAACAATGCAGAGCCGGAAAGCGACGCAGCGGTGCTACCCGCCAATTGCAGGAAACGGCGACGTGTCAAGCCTTCATGAGGCGAGGAGATCTCATCGGAATGATCGAATGGCATGGTGATCCAGACAGGAAATGAAGGAGAGAGGCCGCGATGGATATCAGTGGAATTCCGCGCGAAGCGCGTGCGAGAGAAGCGCGATGTGCTCAGGCCCAATCCCGCAGCAGCCACCGATGATCGATGCGCCAGCATCGGCCCAGCGTCGCGCGAATGCGGCGTAGCCTTCCGGTTGCAGATCTTCGCGAAGTGCACTCAGCCCGGAGTTGGCGGGGCCACGCTGCCGTTCCGGCACGAACGTGTTCGCATACACACCCAACGCGATGTCACGCGGCGAGGCGTCCCGAATTGCACGCGCGCGGCGTACCGCGGCTTCCATGATCTCGGCCTGGCTGCAGTTGAAGAGAAAAGCCTGCACGCCAAGCGAAGCCGCCACGGCAAACGCCGTCTCGATGGTTTCTCCCGAGCGCAAGGTAGGTGTTGCATCGCCACGGACAATGGCGTCGATATCCGCCGTGTCGTCGAGAGTGAACGACAGCCACAAAGGGCGCGAGTCGCCATTCAACGCCGCATGGATTGCTTTGGCCTCGGCGGTGGAGCTCAGTGTCTCGCCGAGCCAGATATCCACATACGGTGCGAGGCCTTCAACCAGCGTGTCGAGCAGCGGAGCCGCCTTCGCCGCATCGAACAGGTCAGGACGGTAAGAGCCGAACACCGGTGGCAACGAGCCGGCTACCTGGACGGGCTGACTGCCGGCATCGGCGGCCTCGCGGGCCAATTTCCCCGCAAGCGCAGCCAGCCTCAGACCGTCCTTGCTGAAGCGCTCCTCGCCGATGTGAAACGGTACGACCGCATAGGAGTTGGTCGTGATGAGGTCGGCACCTGCCCGGACGAACGAATCGTGTGCGGTGCGTACGAATCCGGGTGCCTGAATCAAGGCTAGCGCCGACCATTCGGGTTGCTGGAACGGGGCGCCAATCCGTAAGAGCTCACGCCCCATGCCGCCATCCAGAATACGTATTCCCATCGAGGCTCTCCACAAAGCAAGCGATGTTATCGAGTGGATGCCATACGGGGAACCAACTGTTTGCGCTATGAATATGCCAAAGCGCAAACGGGTACTTTTTCGGTATTCGGAATGACGTTAGGGACGTTTATGGGGAAGTGAGACCACACCGGCGGTCAAGCGCGATTGCGTGCGGCATGGCGCTCACTTCGCGCCGGTGACATCGAGAAACGTACCTGTGATGAAAGAAGCCTCGGCGCTCGCCAGCCAGAGGATCGCCCGCGCAACCTCTTCAGGCTGACCGCCTCGTCCCATGGGAATCGAGTCCCTGACGCGATCCACCCGTCCCGGCTCGCCGCCGCTCGCATGCATCTCGGTGCAGGCTGGCGGCGCGACGCATGCCACGACTGCGCGAAGCCGCCATGTTCAGCGACCCCTAACCTCAGAAGAACAGCAGCGCACGCAACTCGATACTGCGGCGCGGGAGCGCATCGACCGGCGACATCGGATCGTCGAATGCCGTATGCGCGCTTAAGCGCGCGATGCCATCGCCCGCCGAATCGTAGATCTTGAGCAGCAGGAATTCCTCGGGCGTCATATGGGGAAAGTAGTACCAACGGTGACGCGGATTGAAGACGAGCGCATACGTCTCGCCCACTTTGTCGGGATAGACGAGGTCTGACGCCACCAGGTCGTTGAGCGCGATACTGCGCGAATCGCACAAAGCGAGCGGCGACGACTGCACGGTCTCGCCGATCGGCCGCCACAGGTTGACGATCGCCACGCGCCCTTGCAGCAACTGCTCGGCTTCGCCTGGCGGCAAATGGTCGCGAACGCGACGGGGTCCCGACACGAAAGTCTGGTCGTTATGGATGTACTTGACCGGCTCCCTCACCCCTTCGGCGCGTGCGGTATTGCCGTCGCGCAACGTGTGATCGAACACGACTACCCGGCGGGCGCCGGTGGCCTGCTTGAGCAGCTGTTCGCTTTCCGGGTAGTACACGGAGGCGATCCTCGCCGGGTCGGAAAAGTCGCGCAATCCACTCGCCTGCCGGTGCAGTTCGAAGCCGTTTCCATCGAGCGACAACGCACCCGGCGGCGGCGCGACTCGGGCATTCGAAACCGTCACCCGATGCGGCCGGTACACGCCGCTGCGTTTGGGCACGCCGGGCGGCGGTTCGTATTGATACGAGACCGGTTTTTCGCCGGTGAACTCGAGATAATTCAGCTCCGCCTCGACCGAAGTGGCTGAGACCGGTGCGTCGATGACGATATCGCTCATGGTCGCGTCCTCATCACGTTAGAACGTTTCGTTGAAGGGCCGCAGATCGATCTCCTGCGACCAGGCTGTACGTCCCTGCTGATGCAGATGCCAATACGCGTCGGCGATCTCCTCGGGATCGAGCAGACCGTCCGGGCCGCGTTCAGCCACCCGCTGCGGCGCCGAGGTGCGCAGGCGCTCACCGTCGATGCCGCCATCCACCACCACATGCGCAACATGGATATTCCGTGGCCCGAACTCGCGCGCGAGGCTCTGCGCGAGCGAGCGCAGGCCGGCCTTGGCCGAGGCGAACGCGGCAAACGGCGGCCGGCCGCGCAAAGACGCAGTCGCGCCGGTGAACAGCAGCGAACCACGCCCGGCTGCCAGCAGCGGCCCCAACGCCGCACGGGCGAACAGGAAGCCGCCCAACGTCGTGACCCGCCATGCCGCCTCGAACTGCTCGGCGGTGAGTTCGAGCGTCGGCGCACGCGTGCCGCCTGCGGCGTTGAAAATCGCCACTGCCAGCGTGCCGTGTTCGGCGAGTTGCCGCACAATGGCCGCAAGCTCGCTCTCGCTCGTCACGTCGCCGGGCAGAGCGACGGCATGCCCGCCTGCCCGCGCGATTTCGGCGACGACCGTTTCGAGCCGCTCGCGCGAGCGCCCCGTCACGGCGACGCTCACACCCTCGCGGGCGAAACGGCGCGCCAGCGCCGCGCCCAGTCCGGCGCTGGCGCCTACCCCGGCAATCCACGCAAGTCGCGTATTGGCTTGCGCTTTCTTAACGGCATCGGTCATTAAGCTCTCCATTGCATGGCTGCCGCAGGTCGCGAAACCGCGACACGACGTGTGTCAGCGACGGGCGCATGCGTCGATATCATGAGCGTAGGCGAGCGTTGCTGCCGTTAGAAATAACGAATTGTGGAAAGTTAAGCGGCATCGCCTGGCGCCGGCGTAAGACGGGTGAAATTCAAATTCGCAACGCACTTCTTGAAAGGCTGATTCTGCTCGCGACGCACACGCGCCCACTGGTGCCGTTTCCTGAATAGCGAGTCCGGCCGACACATCGGCCAGGGAACTCAGGCGCCAGCTTCTCCGCAAAAAGCGGCTAACCAACGAACAAGAAATTGTTCACCTATCGTTGTCAGCCGATTACTTCATCTGACGGGATGGGGACAGCGTGCATCACGATCTCGTCGACCATCGCGGAAGTCGCCTGCCTGCGACCTACAGCGGCTTGATGTCGGCAGCCTGCTTGCCTTTAGGTCCCTGCTTGACCTCGAAACTCACCTTCTGATTCTCCTGCAGCGACTTGAAACCTTCCGTACGCACTTCGGAGAAGTGTGCGAACAGATCGTCGCCGCCGTCATCTGGCTTGATGAAGCCAAATCCTTTTGCGTCGTTGAACCACTTGACCGTACCTGTTGCCATGATGCATTCCTGACTGAATATTGGGCTGGATCGCGGCAAAGGCGTTTCGCGCGTGACGCGCTCCGTTGCTGCCGGGTCCAGGCTGCGTGACGAGATGTTTCGTCCGTGCGGCGTAATAAACAATACGGCAAGCGTGAAGCACTCGAAACGAATCTATTCTTCGATGTTTATCACGCGCGCGAGCCCTATCGCTTTGCGCCGGTCAAAACTCAGGCGCTACACGAGGTAATCAAGTTCCGACGGACCTTGCTCGACCTGCAAGCGCCCCGCGCAGTGCGGACAGGCGTTGCTCGCACGGAGTTGCGCGCAGGCGTAACGAACAGCGCGTACCGTCGCCGACCACGTTTCATCTTCTTCTGGGAAAGACCGGTCTGCCGGATACCATCTGGTAAAACGCAGATTGCCGAGCACCTGGCGCAGCGTCACCGCCGGGACCACTGAAGCTGCGCTGAGCGCCACGGCTTTCAGGTTGACGGGATCGCCCTGCATAAGCGTTGACGAGAGCCCGTACAGCACATGCTGGTGACGCATTCAGGAAGCGCCGCACCGTTCCGCGCGCGCCTTCGTAGGCATCGGTCGCGCGCCCCCGATGGTATGCGCGGCGCGATGGATGTTCGACTTCTCGTGCGCTCAGAAGTACGCGAGCCGGTCGATGACGGCCTGCGGCTTCTGCGTGGTCGCCGCGTTGTCGAACCACACGAGCTGGCTGCCGTTCACGCGCTCCTGAAGAATCGGAAAGTCGCGGCGGATCGCGTTTGATATCGAACGGCGGATGCGCCGAGCGCGCAGACGGCGTCCCGTTGCGCTCGTCCGTGGCGGACGTAATACGGCGTCGTCGTGCCAAGGCGCTGGACGGCGAGCGAGCGCAGCAAAATCGTCGCCGGGCAAGCCGAACGATTTCCTGTGACGCCCTGCCTGCCGAGCGCCAGCACATGCAGCGGCGATGACTGTCATTTGCAAATGAAGGTTCGCATCGAACCGTTTGCCAAGCGGCATGTTTAAAGTGCGTTTCGCGTCATTTGCTACGCACAAATCATTCGTAGCCGCGGCACGCAAAGTGCCTATAGTTGAAAGCTTCACCACACCGTCCAGCACGCTCCATGAAACACACGATCCATCGCCGCAAACTGATTGCAGGTATCGCTTCCTTCCTGTTCGCCGCCGCCACACTGGCCCCCGTGCATGCTCAGGCCGAAACACGCGAAGTGGTCATCGGCTATCAGGACATGGTCGTGCCTTGGCGATATGCGCAGGCGACGGGCGCCGTCGAGAAAGCCACGGGCTATAAGGTCACGTATCGCAAGCTCGGCAGCGGCGCGGACGTGATCCGTGCGCTCGCATCCGGCTCCATTCAGCTCGGCGAAGCAGGTTCCAGCCCGATCGCGGCGGGCCTTTCGCAAGGCGTCGATCTTTCGCTCTTCTGGATTCTCGACAACATCAACGACGCCGAAGCACTCGTCGCGCGCAACGGCTCTGGCGTCACGAAGCTCACCGATCTGAAGGGCAAGACGCTTGGCGTGCCGTATGTGTCCACATCGCACTTCCATGCGCTCGTCGCGTTGCAGCAGGCGGGCGTCGATCCGTCGAGCGTGAAGATCGTCAATCTGCGTCCGCCAGAAGTCGCCGCCGCGTGGGAACGCGGCAACATCGACGCGACGTACATCTGGGATCCCGTGCTCGCCAAGGTCAAGCAGAGCGGCCGTGTGCTGATCACGTCGGGGCAGGTCGCGACCGAATCGGGCAAGGCGACCTTCGACGGCTTCGTCGCCTCACGCAAGTTCGCACAGGACAATACTGCGTTTTTGAACGGCTTCGTCAAGGTGCTCGCCGACACCGACGCGCAATACCGCGATCACAAAGGCGACTGGAACGCCGGATCGAAGCAGGTTCAGGCCGTGGCGCAGGAGTCCGGCGCGAACGCAGCCGACGTGCCCGCGAGCCTCGCGCTCTATGCATTCCCGAACGCGAGCGAGCAGGCATCGCCGGCATGGCTCGGCGGCGGCCAGCAATCCGGCGCGGCGAAATCGCTCGCCGCGACGGCGCAGTTCCTCAAGCAGCAGGGCACGATCCAGAACGTGCTCGCGGATTACTCCACGGGCGTCGATCCGCGCTACGCGCAGCAGGCCGCGAAGTGACCGCGCTTTCCATCCGGAATCTTGGCGTCACGTACGACGGCACGGACAGGCCTGCGTTGCAGGGCGTCGATCTGCAGATCGGCAGCGGCGAGTTCGTGGTGGCGCTCGGCGCGTCGGGCTGCGGCAAGACCACGCTGCTCAATTGCCTTGCCGGCTTTCTCGAACCGACCGAAGGCGAGGCATCGCTCAACGGCGAGCCGATCGTCGGACCCGGGGCGGAGCGCGGCGTGGTGTTTCAGAAATACGCGCTCATGCCCTGGCTCGACGTGCTCGACAACGTATCGCTCGGCCTGCGCTTTCGCGGCGTGAAGCGCGACGAGCGGCACGCGATCGCGCGCCGCACGCTCGCGCTCGTGGGCCTCGCGCAGCACGAGCATGCGAAGGTCTATACGCTCTCGGGCGGCATGCAGCAGCGCGTGGGCATCGCGCGCGCGCTCGCGAGCGATCCCGAAGTGCTACTGATGGACGAGCCGATGGGCGCGCTCGACGCGCTCACGCGCGAAAGCGTGCAGGAACTTGTGCTCGACGTGTGGGCCCGCACGGGCAAGACGGTGTTCTTCATCACGCATAGCGTGGAGGAGGCGCTCTTCCTCGCGACGCGGCTCGTCCTGATGACGCCGGGCCAGGACGCATCGAGGAAGTGCACGAACTGCCGTTCTCGCGCGAGTTCATACGCAACCGCGCTGCGCGCGCCGTCAAGTCGTCGCCCGCGTTCATCGAGTGGCGCGAGCGGCTGACGCACCGCCTGCATCGCACCGAAACGGAAGTCGCATGACCCATCCCGCCCATGACGCGCGCCTGCCGCGCGCGGCAACAGCGCCGCGCATCCCACGACGCACCGCGCCCGCCAGACGGGGCGCGCGCTATCGCGGGATGCCGGGCGCAGGCCCGACGGCCGTGCCCAGCGTGCTGTGTGTCGCGACGCTCGCGGCGCTCTGGTGGGCGGCCACGCATTTCCACTGGCTGCCGCCGCTCTTCCTGCCCTCGCCCGAAGCCGTGTGGCGGGCGTTCGTCGATGCCATGCACGGGCGACTGCAGGGCGGACTGCCATTGTCCGAGCATCTGCTGTGGAGCACGGTCCGCGTGTTCGGCGCGTTCGCGCTGGCCGTAGTCACGGCGGTGCCGACCGGCATTCTGATGGGCGTGAGCCGCATTGCACGCGGCGTGCTCGACCCGCCGCTGGAGTTCTATCGGCCGCTGCCGCCGCTCGCCTATCTGCCGCTCGTCGTGATCTGGTTCGGCATCGACGAAACCGCGAAGATCGTCGTGATCTGGCTCGCGTGTTTCGCGCCGATCGCGATGGCCGCGCGCGCCGGTGTCAGGAGCGCGAGCGCCGAACAGGTCAACGCGGCGTGGTCGCTCGGCGCGAACTTCAGGCAGGTGGTGTGGCATGTGGTGCTGCCCGCCGCCCTGCCCGAAATCCTGACGGGTCTGCGCATCGCGGTCGGCTTCGGGTGGACCACGCTCGTTGCCGCCGAGATGGTCGCCGCGACCGCCGGGCTCGGGCAGATGGTGCTCAATGCATCGAGCTTCCTGCGCACCGACGTGGTCGTGATGGGCATCATCCTGATCGGCGCGATCGCGTGGATTTTCGACTTCGGCATGCGCGCGCTGGAACGGCGGCTCGTGCCGTGGAAGGGACGGTGATCGCGCCGCGAGACCTTACCGCGCGGCCTGACTCGCGCGGATGTCGAATGCGCCGCCCGTCTGCCGCACGCCACGCGGCCCTTGCCGGGCAGCAGCGGGAACACAGGCTCCGCGAAGCGGAACGCCTCTTCCAGATGCGGATAGCCCGACAGCTCGAAGCCGTTCGCGCCGGCATCGACATATTCCTGCAGGCGCGCGGCCAACGTCCGCCCATCGCCGACGAGCGCCGTTCCCACGCCGCCGCGCACCAGTCCGACGCCGGCCCACAGGTTCGGGCTGATCTCCAGCCGGTCGCGCCGTCCGCCGTGCAGTTCGGCCATGCGGCGCTGCCCGACCGAATCGAACCTCGCGAAGTTCTGCTGCGATTGGGCAATGTCGCGTCGTCGCTATCGATGTGCCTGGTGTTGCCAAGACGCGCGCCGGCGCTTTCAGAACGGCGGCGGCTCGACGGGCGGCTGAAACAGATCGACCGCATTGCCCATGTTGAAGTAGCCCGCTTGCGCGAACAATGCGATGTGTTCGAGCTTTTCCGCGCGGCTCGCCTCCTCGTTGCCGCTCGGGGAGGCACGCGGTGCATCGCACGCGCAGGCGTTCATCGCACGTCTCGCTTCACGCATAAAGCGGCGCTCGCGAGACCGTTCAAAGCTGTTGGACAGCACGTGCCAGTAATGCGTCAGGATCTGCGCCATGACTCGCTACCTTCGGAAGACAATGACATCAATCTAAGCTCGCGCGACGCGTTTCACAAACGAGCTTTTCTGCGATGCATTGCAGGCATTGTGCGGACCTTGCCGCTCTTCTCGAAGCGGCGCGAGAGCAACACGTTGGCGGCTCCCTGCAGCGCGCCGCACAGGATCAGATAGACGAAGCCGACGAACAGAAAAATCTGTGCTGGATAGACCATCAGCCGGTTATTGAGCTGATTCGCAAGGAACGTGAATTCCGGCACGCCCACGATATACGCAAGCGACGTGTCCTTGACGAGCGACACCAATTGATTGATGAACGACGGCATGATCACGCGCACGGCCTGCGGCAGCACGACTTCGCGCAGCGCCTGCCAGCGCGTGAGCCCGAGCGACATCGCCGCCTGCCACTGCCCGTTGCCGATCGACATGATGCCCGCATGGACCGAATGCGACAGATACGCACCGCCGATCAGCGCAAGCGCGCTCACAACGGTCGCGAGGCCCGGCACGTTCACGTGCAGCAGAATCGGCATCAAAAAGAAGGTCCAGAAGATCAGCATCAGCACGGGAATCGCGCGAAAGAACGCAACGAGCGCAGTGAGAAGGATGTGCGCGACGCCGCGTGTCATCGCGAGCGCGATGCCGCCCGCGAGCCCGGCGATCGCCGCAAGCGAAGCGGAGGCGATGGAGAGCGCAAGCGTCAGCGCAACGCCGCCGAGCGGCCCAGATGGAAACGCGCCCAGCAGCAGATAGCGCAGCGAAGCGAGCCAGTCGACCTCGTTCATGCGTGGACTCGCCGCAACGCGCGCGTGCCGGTTCGCTGCCACACGACCAGCGCCGCTTCGATGACCGCGATGGTCAGCACATAGAACACCGTGGCCGTGCCGAATGCCTGAAACGTTCTGAAGGATTCGGTATCGACCTGACGCGACATGTACGACAGTTCCGCAACGCCTATCGCCATTGTCAGCGACGAGTTCTTCACCACGTTCATGTATTGCCCGGCGAGCGGCGGCGTCGCGATGCGAACCGCCTGCGGCAGGATCACGTAACGCAGCGCGGCGTAGCGGCTCATGCCGAGCGCAGCGGCCGCCTGCTCCTGCGCGATGCTCACGCCACGCATGCCGGCACGGAACTCCTCGCCGATAAACGCCGTCGAGTAGCAGGTCAATCCGATCCAGCCCGCGAACACCTCGAAACTCGGCCAACGCAAAGCGAATGGCCCGAGCATCGCGGCACGCGGCGTGTTGAGCCATGCCATCCATTCGGATGGCAGCAACGCGGCCGCCCCGAAATACCAGAACAGCAACTGCACGAGCAGCGGCGAATTGCGAAAGACGAAGACATACGATGCCGCCACGCGTGCGAGCGCGCCATTGCCCGACGTGCGCGCGACGGCCAGCACAAAGCCGAGCAGCGTCGCGCAGATCGCCGCACATGCGGACAGCGCCAGCGTGACGGCGAAGCCCTGCTCCAGCCACGCGAGATACTTCGGATCGAGCCAGCTATGCATGACCGACGTCGGTCAACCGTTCTTTTGCGGATCGCCGATCTTGAAGAGGCGCGGCAGCGGCGCCGCGCTCTTCGGGCCGAACCACTTGTCGTAGATGCGTGCAGCATCGCCGTCCGCTTCGAGTTTCGTGAGCGTGCTGTTCACGGCGTCGAGCAGACGCGTCTCGCCCTTCGGCACGCCCACGCCTTCGTAGTCGTTGGAGATGGTGAAGGCGGGAATCTCGTAGCTGGCCTTGTCCGGCACGCGCGCAAGCAACGCCACGAGCTTGGGACCGTCCTGCGTGATCGCCTGCACGTTGCCCGTGCGCAGCGCGGCGAATGCGAACGGCGTGTCGTCGTACGCGACGATGGTCGCGCTCGGGAATTTCGCGCGCACCTGCTGTTCGTTGGTCGTTCCCTTGTCCGCACCGATGCGCAGGCTGTTGAGCTGATCGGGCGACTTCAGCACGCCCTTCTTCGCGATGAACTGCGTGCCTGATGCAAAGTACGGCGTGCTGAAATCGACTTCCTTTCTGCGCTCGTCGGTGATCGTGAAGTTGGCGAAGACGAGATCGACCTTGCCCGACTTCAGGAACGCGATGCGGTTGGCCGGATTGGTCGGTTGCACTTCGAGCTTGACGCCCAAGCTCTTCGCCACCGCTCGCGCGTAGTCGACATCGAGACCGACGATCTGATTGTCCTTCGGGTCGACAAAACCGAACGGCGGATTGCTGTCGAACGCCGCGACGCGCAGCACGCCGGCTTTTTTGATGTCGTCGAGCCGATCCGCATGCGCGGCGTTCGAAGCCACTACCAGCAGTGCTGCAAGCACCGCGCCCCAAGTCCTGATCTTCATTGTTGAGTTCCTTGTTCGTTGCGCCGGTGCGCGTCGCTGGGCGTCGGCACGATGGCGAGGCTGGCACTCTATCGGCACGGCCGCGAGGAGGGAACGAAGTTTTTGTCACGAAGAAAGCAGGCGCGGAGATTTGGCGCGACGCCCGGAGTGAATCCATCACACATCGACGTGCTGAGGGACGCGCCGCCCGGTTTCGCCTGACCGCCCGCGTCGTCTCAGGCGCTGCCGCCCTCGAAACCGCCGTGCCGGCCGAGCACGTCAACCGCACGCGCGGCAAGGCGCTGCATTCTTCATCGTCACGCGCGTGCACGCGCTGCGCGAGCGTCTCGGTAAAGTGCCGGGTCAGCGGCCACGGGCCGAAACCCGCCGAGACGTCGACATGCCCCGCGTCGCGAAGATTGACGAATGCGCTTTTCCAGCGCTGCGCCGACGTGCGTGCTTCGTCGATCGGCAGCCATGGATCCGTGGTGCTGCCGACGACGAACGATGGCACGCCGAGTCTGGATGCATCGAAAGCACCGGCGAAGCGGAACCGCGCCGGGCTCTCCGACGCGACCAGCAGCACGCCGAGCACTTCGACATCGAGCGGCAAAACGTGCCATGCCCCGGATGATCGGAGTGGCCAAGTGCATACGCGGCCGCGAGACATCCGAAGCCGTACGTGGCGAGCACGACTGCACCCTCACGTCCGCGGGGGTGCCGCGCGCGGAGCCGTTCCAGGGGTCGAGACGCGCGCATCCCCGTCCCGCTGCTCGACGCGCCGCGCGCCGGGCATCTGACGCTAGAGCCAGCTCTGCCAATGCGCGCCCTCGCGCCCTTCGGCCAGATGCGTGGTCACGCCGTTGAGCGCGTAGTCGCCGATCAAGCGTGCCTTGTGCAGCAGCGGATTGTGGCTGAAGATCGTGCGCAGATTGCACCAGTGACGATCGATGTTATGCGCGCGCGACTTCGCCGATGCGCACCCCCGCCTCGAACATACGCTCCGCTGCGCTCAACGCGAGCTTGCTGACGACGATCTGCGTGCGCTCCGTCCCGAGCGCGCTTTCGAGCACGCGCGCGTTGTCGCGCACGAGCACGTCGATCGCGTGACTGTTCGCGCTCAGCTCGCCGACGACCTGTTGAATGAGCGCATCTTCGCGGGCGGACGGCGCCGCACTGTGCAGCACAGGCCGCCCGTGCTTCAGCACATAGCGCTGGTGCATGCGCGACGACGTTGCGGACGATGCCCGCGGCCACCGCCACCAGATGCGACTGATGCAACGCGCCGCCGTGACGGTCCGTGAGCGTCGTCTGCACGCGCGGCGTGACTTCGTCGGCATACACGATGAGGTCGTCGAATTCGAGGCTGCCGCTCGCGGTCATGCGCTGCCCCATGCCGTCCCAGTCGTCGATCACCCGAAGTCCCTCGCGCCGGACCGGCACGACCGCTATCGCGGCTTCGCCGTGTTCGTCCTGCACGTTCAGGCACGGGTAGCTGGAGAACGCGGTGCCCGTCGAATAAAATTTGCGGTCGCTGAGACGGAAGTGATCGCCTTCGCGCCGCAATTGCGTCTTGATTTCCCGGGACGCGACGTACCCGCTTCCGCGGAAGCGCCGCCGAAGATCGCGCCTTCGACCAAGCGCTTGATCTGCAATTCGTTGAACGCCATACGCGGCGAAAGCAGCAGCGCATCGGTCTGATCGAAGTGAATGCGCAGCGCATGCGCGACGTTGCTTCCGTCTGCAGCAAGCGTTGCGGTTACTTCGAGCACGTCTTCGAGCGAGCCGCCGAGCCCGCCCCACTCAAGCGGAAAGCGCAAGGTGCTCAAGCCTCACTGGCGAAACAGCGTGAAAGCCTCGAACGCCAAGTTCACGGCGCGCCTCGCGTGCGGCAGCATCTTCGCCGACGGCCTTCTCCAGTTCCGGCAACGCGGCGAGCGCGGCTTCGAGTTTCTGATTTTTGTTCGACATGTAACGTGACACTCCTATGGTCCTGGTGCGCACCCTACGCGGCGTGCGCCTTGAATCGTTTGCCGGGCTCTGTCAAGTTGACGTGCGTGGACTACGTGGGCAGTAAAAAAGTTATCGTTATTAACGGATGCCATTGACTACGCTGCCGCTTCTGCCGTTGCTTTTCCACAGCGGGTGACTTGCCTTCACGGACGGCGCGACGGGCGTCCAGCAGTTTTTCCCGCGCCAACGCCAGCGAGATGCCCCCTCGACCATAACGGCCGATTGTCAGCGTTTCTCGCCGCCCGTTAATGCGATAGTCGTATCGAAAGGAGATGGTGCCCGCCGGAGATACTGCGACGTACATGCCTTCGCGGTCGGCGATCTTGTGCGGGGCTTAAGGTTGCGTAGTGCAAATTCGGTGAGCATCGTTTCTCGTTTTCGTGGTTGGTACACCTTTTACCGTCACCAACCACGAGCCCTTGATGTGCCCGCAAACCCGCACCACGCCTAGCTTTTTGGAAAGAATTTTACCGTCGAGGCCGAATCGTGCTGCCGGTAAATTATCGAGTCGTAACCGTGCATTCGGCGCATACCGTCCGCCATACCGTCATTTTGCCGCACACAATGGCTCGGCTGCTTCCGGAATCCTCAAAAATTTTGCTTCTAGATCAATGACTTACAACGAAACGATCAACAAAGAACTTTTTACATCAATCATTACAAGCCATTGATTTTATTGAGATTTTTTTACCCCCTACTCCCACTCAATCGTCGCCGGCGGCTTCCCCGAAATGTCATAAACAACCCGGTTGATCCCGCGCACTTCATTGATGATCCGGTTCGACACATGCCCCAGCAGCTCATGCGGCAGATGCGCCCAATGCGCGGTCATGAAATCGAGCGTTTGCACCGCGCGCAGCGCCACCACGTACTCATAAGTCCGCCCGTCGCCCATCACACCGACACTCTTCACCGGCAGAAACACCGCGAACGCCTGGCTCGTCAGGTCGTACCAGGACTTGCCGGTTTCCTTGTCGATGAAAGTCCGCAGCGTCTCGATGAAAATCGCGTCCGCGCGACGCAACAAGTCCGCGAAATCGCGCTTCACTTCGCCGAGAATCCGCACACCCAGACCCGGGCCCGGGAACGGATGGCGATATACCATCGCGGGCGGCAAACCAAGCTTCACGCCGAGTTCGCGCACTTCGTCCTTGAACAGTTCGCGCAGCGGCTCCAGCAGCTTCAGATTCAGCGTCTCAGGCAGGCCGCCCACGTTGTGGTGGCTCTTGATGGTTTGCGTCGCCTTCTTGCCCTTGCCGGCCGATTCGATCACGTCCGGATAGATCGTGCCTTGCGCCAGCCACTTGGCGTCGGTGAGCCTGCCGGCCTCGGCCTGGAACACCTCGACGAACTCCGCGCCGATGATCTTGCGCTTCGCTTCCGGATCGCTCACGCCGGCGAGCTTCCTCAGGAACACATCGCTGGCGTCCACGTGAATCACCTTCACGCCGAGGTGATCGGCGAACGTCGCCATCACCTGCTCCGCTTCGTTCAGGCGCAATAGGCCGTGATCGACGAACACGCAGGTCAGTTGATCGCCGATCGCGCGATGCAGCAGCGCCGCCGCCACCGACGAATCCACGCCGCCCGACAGCCCCAGGATCACGTGTTCGTTGCCGACCTGCTCGCGAATCTTCGCGACGGCTTCGTCGATGTAATGACCCATCTCCCAATCGGGCCTGGCGCCGCAAATCCGCAGCACGAAGCGCTCGAGCATCGCGCGGCCCTGCACGGTGTGCGTGACTTCCGGATGCCACTGTAGACCGTAGAAATGGCGCTTTTCGTCGGCCATCGCCGCGATTGGGCACGATTCCGTCGACGCCATCAGCGCGAAGCCCGGCGGCATTTCCAGTACCTTGTCGCCGTGGCTCATCCACACCTTCAGCATGCCGTGACCTTCCGGCGTGGTGAAGTCGCTGATGCCCTCGAGCAGGCTCGTATGGTTGCGCGCGCGCACTTCGGCATAGCCGAACTCGCGCAGGTGGCCGATGTCGACCTTGCCGCCCAATTGCTCGGCCATTGCCTGCATGCCGTAGCAGATGCCGAGCACCGGCACGCCGAGCTCGAACACCGCTTGCGGCACGCGCGGCGTGTCCGTTTCGGTGACCGAGCTCGGGCCGCCGGACAGGATCACGCCCTTCGGCGCGAAATCGCGAATGAACGACGCGTCGACGTCGTACGGATGAATTTCCGAGTACACGTTGGCTTCGCGAACGCGACGTGCAATCAGTTGGGTGACTTGCGAACCGAAGTCGAGAATCAGGATCTTGTCATGCATGGCAGCGGACGGAGTCAAAAGTGAACGGATACGGAATGCCGCGCACGAGGCGCGGCGTTGAATTCAAAGCGGTCCACGTGGGAACGGTCGAGCATGAAACGTAACAATGAAGCGCGCTGGCGGGGCCGACCGCAGGCACTGATTTGCGGCACGCGCGAACGAATCCGGTAGCTTCGAAGGACGGGGCGGTCCGGCGCTTCAGCCATGAAACGGCGGGCGGGGCGCACCCGGCGCGTCGGCGGCGGCGTTGCGGGCCTCGTCGCGTGCGCTCGCAGCCTCGGAACTGGCGGCCCTCGCTGCATGTTCAGCGCGTACAGCACGCTCGGCCGCCAGCCTACCCGGTTCGTCGACCGCTGGATCGACCGGCGCACCCGTAGCCGGACTCACCGGCCGCGTAGCCGGCATGACCGGCTCGATCACCGGCTCCGCACGGTAGACCGGAAAGCCCGCCGTGACGGGAGTGGGCCCGCTCGCGGGTTCGCGTTTGTAGGCGGCGTCTTTCGCGGCATCTTTCGCCGCTTGGCGCTCGGCGCGCTCGGCAGCGGCGGCTTCAGCCAGCCGCGCCTTTTCACGCCGCCGCACCGCGCTCGATAAACGCACGCCGCCCAGGCCGATCACCAGCAGCACCACACCCGTCAGCACCGCCACGATCTGCCCGAAACCCGTCAGCGACGGCGTATGCAAACCGAGCAACCAGACCAGCATCAGCACGCCGGTCAACCAGTTCACGTGCCCGACGACTCTCGCGACACTCGAAGTGAGCGCCCCGTCGATCGACGCGTGCAGGGCCAGCCAGCCGAGCCCGATCAGCGCCACGCCAAATCCCTGGCCGACCAGAGCCGGCTGGGTTTGCACCAGAAGCAGCGCGTTGTACAACGAAGTCCAGGGCGTCAGCACGAACAGCAGGCCGAACGCAAGCAACAGCAACGCATCGAGGATGAGTACAGCACGCAGCAATGGCTTCATTGGCGTTTAGTCCACGTGATAGTTGGGCGCTTCCTTGGTGATCTGCACGTCATGCACATGCGACTCGCGCAAGCCCGCGCCCGTGATCTGCACGAACTCGGCCTTCTCGTTCATCTCCGCGATGGTGCGGCAACCGCAGTAGCCCATGCTGGCGCGCACGCCGCCGATCAACTGGAACAGGATCGCGTTGACCGACCCCTTGTAGGCGACGCGGCCCTCGATACCTTCCGGCACCAGCTTGTCGATGTTCGCGGAGTTGTCCTGGAAGTAGCGGTCCGCCGCGCCGTCCTTCATCGCGCCGACCGAGCCCATGCCGCGGTAGGACTTGTACTGGCGGCCCTGAAACAGGAAGACGTCGCCCGGCGCCTCTTCGGTGCCGGCGAACATGCTGCCCATCATCACCGCGTTCGCGCCCGCTGCCAGCGCCTTGCTGACGTCGCCCGAGAAGCGCACGCCGCCGTCGGCGATGACCGGCACGCCGGTGCCCTTCAGCGCTTCGGACACGTTGGCGATCGCCGTGACCTGCGGCACGCCCACGCCCGCCACGATGCGTGTCGTACAGATCGAACCGGGGCCGATACCGACCTTCACGCCGTCGGCGCCGTATTCGACCAGCGCCCTGGCTGCCGCCGCGGTGGCGATGTTGCCGCCGATCACCTCGACGTGCGGGAAGTTCTGCTTGACCCACTTGACGCGCTCGAGCACGCCCTTGC
Source organism: Paraburkholderia sp. DD10 (assembly GCF_049177125.1). Lineage (NCBI taxonomy): Bacteria > Pseudomonadati > Pseudomonadota > Betaproteobacteria > Burkholderiales > Burkholderiaceae > Paraburkholderia > Paraburkholderia sp. DD10. The sequence goes on from NZ_CP185393.1 coordinate 1,665,000, forward strand.
TGTGGCCGTGCGCCGTATCGACGACGATCACGTCGACACCCGCCTGCGCCAGCAGCGCGATGCGCTCCTCGTTGTCTTCGCCCACGCCGACCGCCGCGCCCGCGCGCAGCTTGCCGTGTTCGTCCTTACAGGCGTCCGGGTGTTCGGTTTGCTTGGTGATGTCCTTCACCGTCATCAGGCCGCGCAGTTCGAACGCTTCGTTGATGACCAGCACGCGCTCGAGGCGGTGGCTGTGCATCAGCGCCTTGGCTTCGGCGAGCGGCGTGCCTTCCTTGACGGTGACGAGGCGCTCGCGCGGCGTCATGATGCTGCGCACCGGTTCGTCCAGACGCTCCTCGAAGCGCAAGTCGCGGTTCGTGACGATACCGACCAGTTGCGCGCCCTCGACCACCGGGAAACCCGAAATGCCATGCTGGCGCGACAGCGCGATCACGTCGCGCACTTTCATCTGCGGCGGCACCGTGATCGGATCACGCACGACGCCCGATTCGAAGCGCTTGACCTTGGCGACTTCACGCGCCTGCTCGGCCGGCGTGAGATTCTTGTGGATGATGCCCACGCCACCCATTTGCGCCATCGCGATCGCAAGGCGTGCTTCTGTGACCGTGTCCATGGCGGCGGACACGAGCGGCATATTCAGGGAAATATTGCGGGTCAGCCGGGTCTTGAGGCTGGTGTCGCGCGGCAGAACATCGGAGTAGGCCGGGACGAGGAGCACGTCATCGAACGTGAGTGCTGTTTGGATCAGACGCATGGCAAATCCTATAGGCGCAAAAGCGAATTATACGCGATACCTCCTGGTTTTCACTGCACGAACAGCAGCTTAGCGAGTTTCCGCCGATTTTTTTCGTGACTTTGGGCGCGGCGATTTCGCCTCGCTGTTCGGCTCGGGTTCGATCGGGTTTCGTTTGCGCGTTCGGGCGCATCGGCGCCGAATGCAGAATCGAACAAGACGCCCCGCCACCACCGGGCTATTCTGCCGACCATTCGAGTCTTTCCGGCAGGGGTAGTCGATGCAGCGCGGTGTGGCATATGGAGTGATGGCTGGAGCCTTGTGGGGCATGGTGTTTCTGGTGCCGCGCGTGCTGCCCGACTTTTCGCCGCTGCTGCTCTCTGCCGGCCGCTACACGATGTACGGCCTCGTCTCGCTGGCCGCCGCGCTGCCGATGATGCGCTCGCTCGTCAAGCGTCTCACTCGCGAGGATCTGGGCGCGCTCGTCAAGCTCGCAGTGGTCGGCAACCTGCTCTACTACCTGCTGCTAACAGCGGCCGTCCATCTGATCGGCATCGCGCCGGCGTCGCTGATCGTCGGCGTGCTGCCCGTCACGGTCACGCTGCTAGGCCGGCGCGATCGCGGCGCGGTGCCGCTCGCCCGCCTCGCATGGCCGCTCGCGATGGTGATGGCGGGCATCGCCTGCATCAATGTCGACGTGTTCACGGTCGCGGACGGCACGCCGGCGAGCGTCGCCATCAGGCTCATCGGACTCGCCTGCGCAGTCGGCGCGCTGGGATGCTGGACGTGGTTCGCGGTCGAAAACACCCGCTACCTGCAGCGTCAGACGCATTTCAGCGGCAACGAATGGTCGGTGCTGTGGGGCGTGGTGACGGGTGCGCTCGGCGCGGCGCTGTGGCTCGTGATCGGCGTGCTGCCGTCGGACGGCCTGCAAGGCGAACTCGCGGACGGCCGCTGGCATACCTTCTGGATGCTGAATCTCGGGCTTGCCGTCGGCGCATCGTGGCTCGGCAACGGGCTGTGGAACGCCGCGTCGAAACGGCTGCCGCTAACGCTCTCGGGTCAGATGATCGTGTTCGAGACGCTGTTCGCGCTGCTCTACGCGTTCATTTACGATCAGCGCCTGCCGCGTCCGCTGGAAATCGCGGCGATTTTGCTGCTAGTGGCGGGGGTCTGCTGGTCGGTGCGCCAGCATGCGGATGATGATTCGTCCGGGGCGGCGTCGCTTGGGGACAAGGCGCGGGACGAGGCAAGGATCGCGGCGCCTTGAGGCGGGGCGCGGCAGGCGCCGCCGACCGGTCTAACGCGAATCCTTGTTCTGCCAGCGGCGGCCCTCGATCGAGCCCGCCTTGCGCGTCTTTTCGACGCGCCGTTGACGCGACACCTTCGGATCCACCTGCAGCGGCCGGTAAATCTCGACGCGATCGTGGTCGGCAAGCACCGTATCGAGCGGCTTGAGTTTGCCGAACACGCCGACTTTCTGCGTGTCGAGATCGATCCGCGGGTAGCGTTGCAGGATGCCGCTCGCCTCGATCGCCTGCCGCAGCGTCGCGCCCAGCGGCAAATCAACCGCGATCAGCGTCTGCTCCGTGGCGCTCGCGTAGCAGACTTCGATCGACAGCCGCGCGCTCATGCCTTACCGTAGCGCTGATCGGCGCGCTTCACGAACGATTCGACAAAAGTATTGGCGATGTGATTGAACACCGGCCCAATGATCTTCTCGAGAATGATGTTGGTGAATTCGTAGTGCAGCGCGAATTCGATCTTGCAGGCGTCGGCGCGCAACGGCGTGAAGCGCCAGAAACCGGTGAATTTGCGAAACGGGCCGTCCGCGAATTCCATATCGATGCGTGTGGGCCGCTCCATGCTGTTACGCGTGGCGAAATGCTGCTTGATGCCCTTGAAGTTGATATCGATCTTCGCCTCCATGCCGGTTTCGTCCTGGCGGCGGATTTCGACGCCTCCGCACCAGGGCAGGAAGTTGGGGTAATCGGCGACGTCGGTAACGAGGTCGAACATCTGTTCCGCCGAATGGCGGATCAACACGGTTTTCTGGACATCTGCCATAAATTGAACAGCACGTGGCAAGGGTGGACAAGCGCCGCGGGCTTTCCTTGCCCCGCTTTGCTAAAATCGTGATTTTAAACGAGTTGGGCACTTTCCATTCATGAGCATCATCGACAACAGAAAAGCCTTCTACGACTACTCGGTCGAAGAACGCTATGAAGCAGGGCTCGTGCTCGAAGGATGGGAGGTCAAGGCGCTACGCGCCGGGCGCGGCCAGATCAAGGAGGGTTATGTCGTTATCCGCAATAACGAACTGTTCCTGATCGGCACGCACATCAGCCCGCTGCCCGAAGCCTCGACCCACATCCACCCGGACCCCGTGCGCACGCGCAAGCTGCTTCTGCACAGCGAAGAGATCAGCAAACTGATCGGCAAGGTCGAGCAGCGCGGCTACACGCTCGTGCCGCTGAACTTCCACTACAAGGGCGGCCGCGTCAAATGCGAAATCGGTCTCGCCAAGGGTAAGAAGCAGCACGACAAACGCGAAACCGAGAAGAAACGCGATTGGGAGCGCGAGAAGGCGCGCCTGATGCGCTCGCCGAGCTGATCCAGGCTTGACGACGGGCGCCACAAGCAGGCGCTCAATGAAAAATGGCCCGCACACCGCGCGGGCCATTCTTTTTTCTGCGGACCAAGCCGTGCACTGACACGCGCACCCGCGACGAACTCACCGCACGTCGGTCGCGCCCTTGCCTTTGTTCACGATGGTCAGCGCCGAGGCGATCATCGAACTCATATCCGACATATTGCCTGGCACGATCAGCGTCGTGCCCTGCTTCGCCAGGTTCGCGAACGCGTTCACGTATTGTTCCGCCACCTTGAGGTTCACCGCCTCCATCCCGCCATTCGACTGGATCGCCGCCGCGATCTTCTGAATCGCCTGCGAATTGGCTTCGGCCACCGCCAGGATCGCCGCCGCCTGGCCTTGCGCCTGGTTGATCGCGGCCTGCCGTTCGCCTTCGGACTTCTGGATCGACGCTTCACGGCCGCCGGAGGCGATGTTGATCTGCTCCTGCTTGCGCCCTTCGGACGCCGCGATCAGCGCGCGCTTCTCGCGCTCGGCGGTGATCTGCGCCTGCATCGCGTGAAGAATCTCCTTGGGCGGCGTGAGGTCCTTGATTTCATAGCGCAACACCTTGACGCCCCAGTTCGCCGCGGCCTGATCCAGCGACGACACGATGCTGTGGTTGATGAAGTCGCGCTCCTCGAACGTCTTGTCGAGCTCCAGCTTGCCGATCACGGAGCGCAGCGTGGTCTGCGACAACTGCGTGATCGCGAACACGAAATTGCTCGACCCGTACGAGGCCTTCATCGGATCGGTAACCTGAAAATACAGCACGCCGTCCACCTGCAACTGCGTGTTGTCACGCGTGATGCAGACCTGGCTCGGCACTTCGAGCGGAATCTCCTTGAGGATGTGCTTGTACGCGATCCGGTCGACGAAGGGAAACGCGAAGCTCAAGCCCGGCGTCAGCGTGCGGTGATAGCGGCCGAGCCGCTCCAGCACCCACGCATGCTGTTGCGGCACGATCTTGATGGTCTGCGCTGCCAGCACGATCACGATGACTAAAAACACCGCCCCGATGATGGTCGAATCCATTAATGTCCTCCGGTTCTTGTTCGAATAGTCGTGTGCATTGCAAACGTTCAGGTCGCCGTCGCCTTTTGCTTGCGCCTCGCATGCGGGCTCGCCACGACGATGAGACAACTGCCGCGCAGCTCCGTGATCTCGTAGACCTGCGCGTCTTCCGGCTCGCCCGCGGCCAGTTCGACGTCCCATGCCGCGCCGCGATAATCGACGCGCGCCCGGCGCTCGTGCCACGCCGGCACGCTCAGCGTCTGACCGATGTCCAGATTGACGTCCGGGTTCTTCGACGCCTCCTTGCGCGTTCTGCGGCCAAAACCGGAGCGCCGGAGCAACAGCACCGCGGCGAGCGCCACGCCGGCCGCCAGCGCGAACTGCGCGTCGGCGGCGGCGCCCATGAGGTGCGCGACGGCAGCCGCCACGAAGCCCAACGCGATCATTAGCAGATAGAACGTGCCGCTGATCAGTTCCAGCACGACAAGCACACCCGCCCCGACCCACCAGAACCATCCCGCTGGCGCCACGTCGACCTCCACAAAGCAAAACACCCCGGATCTACCGGGGTGTTTATAGCACGAAGCGGGTGCATTTTACCGAGCGGTGCAACAAGCTTTAACAGGCGCCTGACACGCGCTCGGCTGGGCACACCGCTCGCCCTGCATGCCGCCTGAAAACGGCATGCATGGCGCGCGCTTTACTTCTTCGACGACTTCGCCAGTTGCTGCCACGTCTCGATGATCGTGTCCGGGTTCAGCGAGATTGACTTGATGCCCTCATCGGTCAGCCATTGCGCGAAGTCCGGATGATCCGACGGGCCCTGGCCGCAAATACCGACGTATTTGTCGAGGCGCAGGCAGGTGTCAATCGCGCGCTTGAGCATGAACTTGACCGCCGGATCGCGTTCGTCGAAATCGACCGCCAGCAGTTCCATGCCGGAGTCGCGGTCGAGGCCGAGCGTGAGCTGCGTGAGGTCGTTCGAACCGATCGAGAAACCGTCGAAGAATTGCAGGAATTCCTCGGCGAGAATCGCGTTCGACGGCACTTCGCACATCATGATCAGGCGCAAGCCGTTTTCGCCGCGCTTGAGGCCGTACTTCGCGAGCAGCCCCACCACGCGTTCCGCCTGCTTCAGCGTGCGCACGAACGGCACCATGATCTCGACGTTGTCGAGGCCCATTTCTTCACGCACCTTCTTCAGCGCGATGCATTCCATCTGGAACGCTTCGGCGAAGTCGTCGGCGATGTAGCGGGACGCGCCGCGGAAGCCCAGCATCGGGTTTTCTTCGTCCGGCTCGTAGCGCGAACCGCCGATCAGCTTCTTGTACTCGTTCGACTTGAAGTCCGACAGACGCACGATGACGGGCTTCGGATAGAACGCCGCGGCAATCGTCGCGATGCCTTCGGTCAGCTTGTCGACGTAGAACGCGCGCGGCGATGCATGACCGCGCGCCACGCTTTCGACAGCCTTCTTCAAGTCCTGATCGATGTTCGGATACTCGAGAATCGCCTTCGGATGAACGCCGATGTTGTTGTTGATGATGAACTCGAGCCGCGCGAGCCCCACGCCAGCGTTCGGCAGTTGCGAGAAGTCGAAGGCCAGTTGCGGATTGCCGACGTTCATCATGATCTTCACCGGAATCGGCGGCAGTTCGCCGCGCTGCACTTCGGTGATTTCGGTTTCCAGCAGGCCGTCGTAGATCTTGCCTTCGTCGCCTTCCGAGCACGACACGGTGACGAGCGCGCCTTCCTTCAGCACGTCGGTGGCGTCGCCGCAGCCGACCACGGCCGGCACGCCCAGCTCACGCGCGATGATGGCCGCGTGGCAGGTCCGCCCGCCACGATTCGTGACGATCGCGGATGCGCGCTTCATCACCGGCTCCCAGTTCGGGTCGGTCATGTCGGCGACCAGCACGTCGCCCGGCTGCACGCGGTCCATTTCCGACGGATCGTGAATCACGCGCACCGGACCCGCGCCGATCTTCTGGCCGATCGCGCGGCCGGTTGCCAGCACGTTCGATTGACCCTTCAGCTTGAAGCGCTGCTCGGCCTTGCCCGTGGCCTGGCTCTTCACCGTTTCCGGACGCGCCTGCAGAATGAAGATCTTGCCGTCGCGGCCGTCCTTGCCCCACTCGATGTCCATCGGACGCTGGTAGTGCTTTTCGATGATGACGGCGTACTTCGCGAGTTCGATGACGTCTTCGTCGGTGATCGAGAAGCGGTTGCGCTGCTCGTGCGGCACGTCCACGGTCTTCACGCGGCCTTCTTCGCCGGCCTTCGTGAATTCCATCTTGATCAGCTTCGAGCCGATCGAGCGGCGGATGATCGGGTACTTGCCTTGGGCGAGCGTGGTCTTGTAGACGTAGAACTCGTCCGGATTCACCGCGCCCTGCACCACCGTTTCGCCCAGACCGTAGCTCGACGTAATGAAGACGGCGTCCTTGAAGCCCGATTCCGTATCCAGCGTGAACATCACGCCCGCTGCGCCGACGTCCGAGCGCACCATGCGCTGCACGCCCGCCGACAACGCGACTTCGGCGTGAGTGAAACCCTTGTGGACGCGATAGGAGATAGCGCGGTCGTTATATAGCGACGCGAACACGTGCTTCATGCGATCGAGCACGTCGTCGATGCCGACCACGTTGAGGTAGCTTTCCTGCTGACCCGCGAACGATGCGTCCGGCAAGTCTTCAGCCGTGGCCGACGAACGCACGGCGAATGAGAGCTCTTCGGGCGAGCTGTTTTGCAGGGTGTCGAAACCCGCGCGGATATCAGCCTCGAGCTGCGGCTGCAGCGGCGCGTCGACGATCCATTGACGGATCTCCTTGCCCGCTTCGGCGAGTGCCTTCACGTCGTCGACGTCGAGCGTTTCGAGACGTTTGGCGATGCGTTCGGTCAGATTGTTGTGATGCAGGAAGTCACGGAAAGCCAGCGCCGTGGTGGCAAAACCGGTCGGCACCCGCACGCCGGCTTCAGCGAGCTGACTGATCATCTCGCCAAGCGACGCGTTCTTGCCGCCGACGATTTCCACATCGGTCATCCGCAACTGCTCGAACGGAACTACATACGCCTTGTCCTTTGCGACGGTAACTGCGTTAGTCATACAAGCCCCTAAGTGTGAAAGAAATTCACGGCTGTGCAAGTGGGCTTGAACGCGAGACGCTCATTGGAAGCGTGACCTCGCGTCTTGCACAACCTGTTGGAGAAGCAATCGCTGCAAGTTGCCGAGGGGCGCTCGAAACACCAGATGCACGACGTAGAAGACGATTGGACGAATTTACCGATCGATCCGCCCTATTCGGCGCAGGTTACGGCCGAAAGCAAGGCGTTGACCGGCTATTCGCGGTAAGTTAGGCGCCAATCGCCTGCAATTGCTTATCCAACAGGTTGCCGCTATTCTACCGTGCCGACTCTCAAAATGTGACAGTCGGCCGAGAATTGCGCCTCGAACCGCGTCCTGGACCGGCCGGCGGGCTTTGCGAGGCCCCGTTGCCATCCGGGAGCGATTGCGGTGCCCACGGCGCGCTGCATCGACGCCGCTGCAGTTTCCGGTCAGCCACCGTGCAGCGAACTCAACGCAGCGATGTTTCCTTCGAGCGCTCATTTCCGCTCACGTTCCCAGCCCCACTGATGCCGCCCACCGTATTCATCGTCTCCGACGGTACCGGGATCACTGCCGAAACTTTCGCGCATTCGATCCTCTCCCAGTTCGACCAGAAATTCCGCCTGGTTCGCGTGCCTTTCGTCGACTCGACGGAAAAGGCATATGCCACGCTCGAAAAGATCAACGAAGCGATCCAGCAGGACGGCCGCCGTCCGATCGTCTTCACGACGCTGGTGGACAGCGCGTCGAATCAGATCGTCAAAGGCTCGAACGCGCTCGTGCTCGACATGTTCCAGACCTTCGTCGAGCCGCTCGAACAGGAACTGGAGCTGAAATCGAGTCACGCGATGGGTCGCGGCCACCAGAACGCGGACACCGAGGAATACAAGAATCGCATCGAGGCGATCAATTTCTCGCTCGCCCACGACGACGGTCAATCGAATCGCAATCTCGCCGACGCCGACGTGATCCTGGTCGGCGTATCGCGCAGCGGCAAGACGCCGACGAGCCTCTATCTCGCCATGCAGTACGGCGTGAAAGCGGCGAATTATCCGTTGATTCCCGAGGATTTCGAGCGCGGCAAGCTGCCTACGCCGCTATTGGCGCATCGGCAGAAGATGTTTGGTTTGTCGATCGATCCGCAGCGGCTCTCGGAGATCCGCAACGAGCGCCGGCCGGGCAGCAAGTACGCCGCGCCGGAAAACTGCCGTTACGAGATCAATGAAGCGGAAGCGATGATGCGGCGCGAAGGCATCAAGTGGTTGTCGTCGACGCATAAATCGATCGAGGAGATCGCGACCACGATCCTGCAGGAGATCAAGCTCGAGCGATCGGCTTATTGATCGCTCGGTTGCGCCTGAGATGCGCGCGGCGCCGGGATTCCCGGCTCACGCGCGGCCGCGCTGCTGCCGGCACTGTTCGAACACGCAGACAGCCGCCGCGGCCGCCACATTCAGCGACTCCATGCCGCCTGGCTGCGGAATCGTCACCCGCAACGAGACCGCGTCGCGCCATGCCTGCGAGACGCCCGCCCCCTCGTTGCCGAACACCCAGGCAAGCGGTCCGCTCAGATCGCAGTCGTAGATCGCCTCGGCGCTGTGCGAATCCGTGATCACGACGGGTATCGCAAGACGCTCGATCAGCGCTTGCGCTTCCACGTCTTCGTGAATCTGCAACAGGAAATGCGCGCCCATGCCCGAGCGCAGTACTTTCGACGACCACGCGTACGCCGTGCCTGGCGCACAAAATACCTGTTGAATGCCGGCGGCCGCCGCGCTGCGCAGAATCGAGCCGACGTTGCCGGCGTCCTGCACGCTGTCGAGCACGAGGCAGGTTCGCGCGACATTTTCCGGCAAAGGCGTATCGAGCTTCTCGACCAGCAGCAGAATGCCGACGCCGTGCACGACATTCGACAGTTGCCCGAACAACGCATCCGGCAGCGTGACAAGGCGATGCTCGTCGACGCGCGACACGATCGCCTGCGCCTCGTCATGGCGCAGCGCGCCATCCGTGACGACGCACAGTTCCGGCTGCCCGGCGACGTCGAGATAGGCGCTTGCGAGATGAAACCCTTCGAGCAGCGCGTGGCCGCCGCGACGCTGCTGATGCGTCGAACCGGCCAGTGCTTTCAGGCGCTTGTAGAGCGGATTGTCCCGCGAGGTGATGGCTTTCACAGGCAGCGAAGACAGTAAGGATGAGCGATTAGCGGGCGACGTGCTGGCCACGCCCACGAGTTGGTCGATTACGCGCCGCTGCGTTCGCCGAAAGCGTCGTCGTCGAGCAGGGCATCATCGTCGAGCATGGCGGGCAGGATGACGTCGCCCGCCGGCAGCGGCACACCCGTGCCGAAGCGCAGATGCGCTTCGCGCACCGGCGCGAACGAGCGCCGGTGATGCTCGCACGGCCCGTGCTCGCGCAGCGCCGCGAGATGCTGCGGCGTGCTGTAGCCGACATGGGCGTTGAAGCCGTAGACCGGATACGTTTGGTGCAATTCGAGCAGCATCCGGTCGCGCGTGACCTTGGCAAGAATCGACGCCGCCGAAATGCATTTGACGAGCGCGTCGCCGCCGATCACCGCCTCGCTGCGAATGCTCAGCGTCGGACAGCGATTACCGTCGATCTTGACGAGCGTCGGTGCGACCGACAGGCCCTCGACGGCGCGCTTCATCGCCAGCATGGTGGCGTGCAGAATGTTCAGCGTATCGATTTCCTCGACCGTTGCCGAAGCGATGCAGTAAGCGAGCGCCCGATCGACGATCTTGTCGTACAGTTCCTCGCGCTTTTTGGCGGTGAGGGCCTTGGAATCGTCGAGGCCGCGGATCATCGGTTTGGACGGGTCGAAAATCACCGCCGCCGCGACGACCGGACCGGCTAGCGGTCCACGCCCTGCTTCGTCGACGCCGCAGACGATGTCGTCCGGCGTCTCGAAGTTCAGGCCGACCTGCTCCGCCGCCGCGCCTGCAACGGTCGCGGCCTTGCGGCGCGGCGCGCGTGATTGGGTCACGGCCGCCCCTTGCGCTGTTCGATGACGCTCGCCACGACTTCCGCCGCACGCTGCGCCGTGTTCTGCTTCAGCACGTGATGCATCTCCGTGAAGATTTCCGTCAGCGTGCGCCGGTTGGACTCGTCGCGCAACTGTTTCAACGTGGCTTCGGCAAGCGCTTGCGGCGTGGCGAAGTGCTGAAGAATTTCCGGGACCACGAAACGCCCCGCCAGAATGTTCGGCAACCCGACATACGGCAGATAGCCCTGGCGGCGCATGATCTGGCCGGTCAGCCAGGGCACCTTGTACGAGATCACCATCGGTTTCTTCAGCAACGCCGCTTCGAGCGTCACTGTGCCGCTTTTCACGAGGATCGCGTCTGCCGCCGTCATTGCGAGCTGCGCCTGGCCGTCAGTGATCGTGAGCGCGAGACCGGGGTGCGCATCCACCAGTGGCCGCAGCATCTCGCGCAGTGCCGGTGTGGCCGCCGGCATCACGAAGCGCAGGCCCGGTTCCTGGTGCTGCATCATTTCCATCGCGGCGAAGAAGGTCGGGCCGATCAGATCGATTTCCGAGCGACGGCTGCCCGGCAGCACCGCAATGACCGGCCCGCTTTCCGCAAGACCCAGCGTGCGGCGCGCGCCGAGCGTATCGGGTTCGAGCGGGATTTCGTCGGCGAGCGGATGGCCCACGTACGATGCCGCGACGCCCGCCTTCTCCAGCAGCGCCGTTTCGAACGGAAACACGCACAGCATGTGATCGACCGCTTTGGCGATCTTCCTGATGCGGCCGCCCCGCCACGCCCAGATCGACGGGCAGACGAAGTGGACGGTCGGAATGCCCGCCTCGCGCAACGGATGCTCGAGGCCGAAATTGAAATCGGGCGCATCCACGCCGACGAACACCGCCGGCGGCTCGGCCAGCAGCTGGCGCTTCAGTTCGTTGCGGACGGCGAGAATGCCGGGAATATGCCGCAGCGCTTCGACATAGCCGCGCACGCTGAGTTTTTCCATCGGCCAGTGGGCGTCGAAACCCGTGGCGATCATGCGCGGTCCGCCGATCCCATAGTACTGGGTGGCGGCCGGCAGACGGCTCGCGAGGCCGTCGAGCAGCGAGGCCGCCAGCAGGTCGCCGGACGGCTCGCCCGCCACCATCGCGACGCGCAGCGGATTCGGTTGCAATGCCATCGGTTAGCGGATGATGCCGCGTTGCGACGCTTCGACGAACGCGAGCAGCGTTTGCACCGGCGCGTCGCCATCGCCACCCGCGGACGCGAGTTCGCGCAACTGCACCTTCGCCTCTTCCAGCGACAGGCCGTTCTTGTACAGCACGCGGTACGCCGTGCGCAGCGCGGAAATCGCATCCGGCGAGAAGCCGCGGCGACGCAAGCCCTCGACGTTGATGCCGTGCGGCTCGGCCTTGTTGCCGGCGGCGATCACGAACGGCGGAATATCCTGCACCAGCGCCGAGGCGCCGCCCAGCATCGAATGCTCGCCGATCCGGACGAACTGATGTACGCCCGACATGCCGCCGACGATCGCGTGGTCGCCAATGGTGACGTGGCCCGCCATCTGCGCGTTGCTCGACAGAATGACGTTGCTGCCGACGTGGCAATCGTGGCCAATGTGCACGTAGGCCATGATCCAGTTGTCGTCGCCGAGCGTGGTGACGCCCGCGTCCTGCACCGTGCCGGTGTGGATCGTGGTGAACTCGCGGATCGTGTTGCGGTTGCCGATGACGAGCCGGGTCGGCTCGTCCTTGTACTTCATGTCCTGCGGACGGCCGCCGACCGATGCGTAGTGACCGATCCGGTTGTCCTCGCCGAGCGTGGTGTGACCTTCGATCACGCTATGCGAACCGACCGTGGTCCGGGCGCCGATCGTCACATGTGCGCCGATCACGGCATACGGTCCAATTTCGACGGATTCGTCGAGTTGCGCGCCCGGTTCGACGATCGCAGTGGGATGAATCCTGCTCATGCGTCCTCGCTTCTGATTCTGTTGCGTTGTCTGGATGGGCCCGGCCGGGAGCGGCGAGGCTGATAGCCGCGCCAGCCGTTCACCGCCGGGACGCCGACTCAGGCGTCTTTATCCGTATGCCGCACGGCGCACATCAGGTCGGCTTCCGCCGCCACGGCGCCATCCACTTCGGCGCGCGCCTTGAACTTCCAGATGCCGCGCATATGGCGCTCGAACGTGCAGTTCAGGATCAACTGGTCGCCCGGTTCCACCACGCGCTTGAAGCGTGCATTGTCGATACCGACGAATAGATACAGTGTGTTCGCCGGATCGCTCGGTTCTTCCGAAAACGTCAGCAGCGCTGCCGTTTGCGCGAGCGCCTCGAGTATCAGCACGCCCGGCATCACCGGACGCGTGGGGAAATGCCCCTGAAAATACGGCTCATTGATCGACACGTTCTTCAACGCTTTGATGCTCTTGTGCGGCTCGAGTTCGAGCACCCGGTCGACCAGCAGGAACGGGTAACGATGCGGCAGCAGCGTGAGAATCTTGTGGATGTCGAGATTGATTTTTTCGGTGCTCATGGCGTTTCTGCTCACGCATTGACTGCGCGATGATGACTGCGGATGCTGGTGCAGGTGGGTTAGTAACGCATGCTGCCGGCGCTTGCCGTGACCCGGCGGCCATGCCACCCGGTCACGGCAACCGACGTTGCTTCCTGATGCTCGCCCGCTATTTTACGCGGTGCCGGCGGCTGCCCCTGATATCTCAGGCTTTCTCGCTCGCGGAATTGCCGGGCTCATTGCCCGCCGCGCTGTCCAGCTTATCAGCGGCGGCGTTTTCGAGTGCCTTGATGCGGTCGCGAAGTTTGTCGATATTGCGCAGCAAAGCCGCGCTCCGGTTCCAGTCCGCATGGTTCACAGCCGGGAACGCGCTGGTGTACACACCGGGCTTCAACAAGGACTTCGACACGCCCGACTTCGCCGTGACGACCACGTGATCGGCCAGCGTGACATGCCCGGCAATTCCGACCGCGCCGCCGATCATGCAATGACGGCCGATCGTGGTGCTGCCGGCGATCCCCGCGCAGCCTGCGATCACGGTATAGGCGCCAACCTTGCAGTTGTGGCCGATCTGGACGAGGTTGTCGATCTTCACGCATTCCTCGATGATCGTGTCGGCCATTGCGCCGCGGTCGATCGTGGTGTTCGCACCGATTTCGACGTCTGCCGCGATCGAGACGCCGCCGACCTGCGGAATTTTCACCCAACTGCCGGTACGCGCATCGCCTTCACCGACAAAATCCGGCGCGAAGCCGAAACCGTCCGAGCCGATTACCGCGCCCGCGTGCACGATCACGCGCTCGCCGAGCGTGCAGCCGTGGTACACCGAGACATTCGGATACAGGTGCGAGCCCGCACCGATCCTGGTGCCACGTCCGATCGCGACGTTGGCGTCCAGCCGCACGTTTTCGCCGATCACCGCGCCTGCTTCCACGGTGACATGCGGACCGATCACCGCGCTCGCGGCGATCTGCGCCGACGGATCGATCGTGGCACTGGGATGCACGCCCGGCACCGCCTTCGGCGAGGCGAGATCGATGAAAGTTTGCGCGACGCGCGCGAAGTAAGCGTACGGATTCGGTGTGACGATGAAGTTACGAGCGTCGCGGGAGGCGAGCTTCGCGAGGTCGTCGGCGTTGATCAACACCGCGCCCGCACGGGTCGTCTCGACCTGCGACAGGTACTTCGGATTGGCGAGGAACGCCAGCTGGTCCGGGCCTGCCTGGTCGAGCGGCGCCAGACTGCCGACGCGCTGCGAACCCTCTCCGACTACTTCACCGCCGAACCGTTGGACGATGTCCTCGAGCGTAAATGCCATGCCTACTCTGTCTCCTGTGTCGATTGGAGTTAGCGCTTTAGCGCTTACTCCAACCCCATGCAACATGCGCGTCGATTGGAGTTAGCGCTTCAGCGCTTACTCCAATCCCATGCAACATCCTTGCTGCAGTTCGTTGCAACCTGTCTGTTTCGCGATCCGGCGTATGCACCGGTGGCCCGGTGACCGCCTTCAGTTGCCCGAGGCCGCCAATGCCTTCAGCACCTGATCGGTGATGTCGATGCGCGGGCTCACGTACACCGCTTCCTGAACAATCAGGTCGTAATGTTGCTGTTCGGCGATCTGCTTGATCACCTTGTTCGCCCGGTCGAGCACCGCAGCCAGTTCCTCGTTGCGGCGCTGGTTCAGGTCCTCGCGAAACTCGCGTTGCTTGCGCTGGAAGTCCGTGTCCAATTGCGACAGGTCGCGCTGCTTCTGCGCGCGATCGGCCGGCGACATCGACGCGCCGTTCTTGTCGAGCGAATCGGACATCGACTTGAGTTTTTGCGCCATGTCGGCAAGATCCTTGTCACGCTTGGCGAACTCGGCCTCGAGCTTGATCTGCGCGGTCTTGGCGGCAGCGGATTCACGCAGGATCCGGTCGGAATTCACTGCGGCGATCCTGGCTTCCTGCGCGTGCGCTACCCCGACGCCCAGCGTCATTGCCAGCGCCAGCGCGCATGCCACACGTTTCGAAAACATACCGGTTAGCAAAGTCATCCTCTCGATACTGTAGTTTGGCCGGCAGCCCGTCACCCGATCGCGGGCCACCGAGCGCCGGCCGCCGGATCAGAATGCCGTTCCGATCTGGAACTGGAACTTCTGATACTGGTCGCCGGTGTGCTTCGTGAGCGGGAAGCCCAGGCTCAGCTTGAGCGGGCCGATCGGCGAGATCCACGCGAGACCGACACCATAGCCGTAGCGCAGACCGTTCGCGCCATTCGACGTCGCAGCGGTGCTTGCGTCGGCCCACACGTTGCCTGCATCGAGGAACGTGAAGACGCGCAACGTGCGGTCGTAGCCGGTGCCCGGCAGCGGGAAAGTCAACTCGATATTCCCCACCAGCAGCTTGGAGCCGCCGATCGGATCGCCCGTCGATGCGTCGCGCGGACCGAGCGAGCTCGGCTCGTAGCCTCGAACCGAACCGATACCGCCGGCGTAGTAGTTCTTGAAGATCGGATAAGGCTTGCCGCCCATGCCTTTACCATAGCCGCCCTGGAAGTTGAAGCCCAGCACGAAGCCGCGCGCAAACGAGTAATAGTACTGCGCGTTGATGTCGGCCTTGTAGTATTGCGTGCCGCCGATCGGCGTGCCGTATTCGGCGTTCGCCTGCGTGAAATAACCGCGGCTCGGCACGAGCGCGCTGTCACGGGCGTCACGCGACCAGCCGACCGTGATCGGCACGTTGTTCGACACACGGCCAAAGTCCTTGACGTATTCCTTATAGGACGCCGGCGTGTTCGAGTCCACGTCCAACTGGTTCTGTTCGAGGCCGGCACCGAAGTACACCGTGTCGACTTCGGAGAACGGAATGCCGAACTTCAGGTCGCCGCCGATCGTGACGATCTTGAAGCTCGAATCCGTGGAGTAGTACAGCGGCTGATACGTACGATAGTAGACGTCGGTAATGCGCTTGATGCCGTCCACCGTGAAGTACGGGTCGACCTGCGTGACCGTCAACGTACGGTAGGTCTTTGCGGTGTTGACGTTCACCGCGAGACTCGTGCCCGAACCGAACACGTTGTCTTGCGACACGCCCGCCGAGAGCACGACCTTGTCGGTCGATGAAAAGCCCGCGCCCAGCGTGATTGCGCCGGTCGGCTTTTCGGCCACCTTGACGTCCACGTCGACCTGGTCCGGCGTGCCTTCGACCGGAATCGTGGTCACGTCGACATCGGTGAAGTAGCCCAGACGGTTGATCCGGTCCTTCGACAGCGCGAGACGATTGGAGTCGAACCACGAGCTTTCGAGCTGGCGCATTTCACGGCGCACCACTTCATCTCGCGTACGCGTGTTGCCCACCACGTTGATGCGGCGCACGTATACGCGGCGGCTCGGGTCCACCTGCAGCGTCAGGTCGACCTTGTGGTTGGCCTGATCGATCTGCGGCTGCGCATTGACGGTGGCGAACGCATAGCCGTATTCGCCGAGCTTGTCGACGATGGCCTTGGTGCTGGCTTGCAGCTTCTCGGCCGAGAAGCGCTCACCCGGTTTGATCTTGATGAGCTTGTTCAGCTCGGCCTCGCGGTCGAGCAGATTGCCGGCCAGCTTGATGTTCGAAATCGTGTACGGCTCGCCTTCGTGCAGCGTGACCGTCAAATACATGTCCTTCTTGTCCGGCGTGATCGACACCTGGGTCGACTCGATGTTGAACTCGAGGTAGCCGCGATTCAGGTAATACGAGCGGACGTTTTCGAGGTCGCCGGTGAGCTTGTCTTTCGCATACAGATCGTTCTTCGTGTACCACGAGAACCAGTTCGGCGTGGACAACTGCATTTCGTCGCGCAGCGTACCGGTGCTGAACGCCTTGTTGCCGATGAAGTTGATCTGGCGGATCTTCGCGCTCGGACCTTCGGCCACCGAGAACAGCACCGACACGCGGTTGCGGTCGATCGGCGTGATGGTGGTGGTGACTTCGGCGGCGTAGTAGCCGCGCGTCAGGTACTGGCGCTTGAGTTCCTGCTCGGCCTTGTCGACCAGCGCCTTGTCGTAGTAGCGGCCTTGGGACAACCCGACGGCACGCAGCGCCTTGGTCAGGTTTTCCTTGTCGAACTCGTGAATGCCGGAGAAATCGATCGTGCCGATGGCCGGGCGTTCCAGCACCTGCACGATGACGACATTGCCTTCGGTCGCGATCTTGACGTCGTTGAAAAAACCCGTGGCGTACAGTGCGCGAATGGCTTCGGAAGCCTTGTCGTCGCTGAAGGTGTCGCCTTGCTTGATGGGCAGGTACGCGAACACGGTGCCGGGTTCGACGCGTTGCAATCCCTCGATCCGAATGTCTTGCACCACGAAGGGCGACGTTGCGTGAGCAACCAGCCCATGCGCGGCGAACGCCGCGGCTATAACCGTCTTTGGAACAAAGCGATGAGGTTTAAACAACGTGCTTCCCCAGTGTGTATAGCTGCATCAGGTCAGACGGTCGCCATCGTGAACGCCGCCGGACACTTTAAAAATGGATTAAACGAGCCAGATCGTTGAACAGCGCAATCGCCGACAACGCGACGATGCAGGCGAGCCCCGCCCTCTGAAAAACGAGTTGCCAGCGATCGGAGACAACTTTGCCGGTCACAGCTTCAACCAAATAATATAACAGATGCCCCCCGTCCAATACCGGAATCGGTAACAAGTTCAGTACGCCGAGGCTAATACTGACAAGGGCTAGGAACGACAGAAACGCAGAAGGACCTAGACGTGCGCTCTTTCCTGCGTAATCGGCGATCGTCACGGGACCCGAAAGATTTTTCAGCGAGGCTTCGCCGACGATCATCCTGCCGAACATCCGCACCGAATAAACCGCGAGATCCCAGGTACGGCGCGCGCCGAGTTGCAGGCTCTCGATAGGCCCGTAATGCACGTCGATCGACGGCACCTGGGTGGACAGTTCCGCGCCGATGCGGCCGATCTGCTGCCCCGTCGCGTCGTCACGCTGTGCTTGCGGAACGATGCGAATCTCTGCGAGCTTGCCCGCCGCCGCGCCGGCACCGCCACGCTCCACTTGCAGCGTCATCGGCTTGCCGGCGTGCGATTTTACATAGGCGATGAAGGCCGTGGCATTGTCGGTCGACATGCCGTCGACGGAACGCAGACGGTCGCCCGCCGTCAGACCAGCCTGTTGCGCCGCGCTGCCCGGCTGCACCCCCGCCACCGTCAGCTTGCCGCCGCCAGGCTCGAAACCGAGATGCGACATGAAGTCGTCATCGACGTCTTTCTCGGTGATGCCGCGCAGATCGAGCTGAAACTCGGACGTGCCGTGCGCATCTTTCGCGCTCAGCACGACGCGCTTGTGATCGAACGCGGCACCTAGCAGCTTCCAGCGCAGATCAGACCATGAACGCACCGGTTCCGATTCGCCGGCGTTCTCGGTACGCGCCGCGACAATGGTTTCGCCTCCGTCGAAGCCGGCCATTGCCGCCGGTGTATTCGACGCCGGCGCCGCGACCACGGCCGCCGGCTCGGTTACGCCCGTGGCGAACACGAGCGCGAACAGTACGATGGCAAGCAGGAAATTGGCGACCGGCCCGGCCGCGACGATCGCGAAGCGACGCCCCACCGACTGCCGGTTGAACGCATGCGGCAATGCTTCCGCGGGAATCGGCGCACCGCCGGTTTCGCGCTCGTCGAGCATCTTGACGTAGCCGCCGAGCGGCAAGGCCGCAATGGTCCACTCGGTGCCCGTCTTTGGACTTACCCATTGGAACAGCGGCTTGCCGAAACCGATCGAAAAGCGCAGCACCTTGACGCCGCACAGGCGCGCCACACTGTAATGCCCGTACTCGTGAACCACCACGAGTACGCCAATCGCGACCGCGAAAGCCAGCAGTTCGATTAGCAGATTCATGAGCGCCTCACTGGACGGCGCGTTCCGTACGACGTGCGCCGTCGGGCAGGCGCGCGATGAGTTCGGCAGCGGAGCGACGCGCGGCGGCATCCGCTTCGATCACGTCCTCGAGCACGTGCGCGCTGCGGTTCGGCAGCGCATTGAGTACCGCCTCGACCACTTCGGCGATCTTCATGAAACCGATCTGGCGCGACAGGAACGCTTCAACGGCGATTTCGTTCGCGGCATTCAACGCCGCGCTGGCCACCCCGCCCGCGGCCAACGCCTTCATGGCGAGCGCGAGACACGGAAAGCGTGCGTAATCCGGCTTTTCGAACGACAGCGATGCGATTTCCGCGAGATCGAGTTGGGCGACGCCCGAATCCACGCGATCCGGAAACGCCAGCGCGTGCGCGATCGGCGTGCGCATGTCGGGGTTGCCGAGTTGCGCGAGCACCGAGCCGTCGGCGTAAGAAACGAGCGAGTGAATCACGCTTTGCGGATGGATCAGCACGTCGATGCGCTCGCCCGGCAAGCCGAACAGCCAGTGCGCCTCGATCACTTCGAGGCCCTTGTTCATCATCGTGGCCGAGTCGACCGAAATCTTGCGGCCCATCACCCAGTTCGGATGCTTGCAGGCCTCTTCCGGCGTAATGTTGGCGAGCGTGGCCGGTTCACGCGTGCGGAAGGGTCCGCCCGAGGCCGTCAGAATGATCTTGGAGACCCCGCCATGCAACGCGGCTTCGCGCGGCAGGCATTGGAAAATCGCGTTGTGTTCGCTGTCGACCGGCAGCAGGACGGCGCCGTTGTCGCGCACTGCGTCCATGAAGATCGCGCCGGACATCACCAGCGCTTCCTTATTGGCGAGCAGAATGCGCTTGCCGGCACGCGCGGCGGCGAGACTGGGCGCGAGGCCGGCCGCGCCGACGATCGCCGCGACCACCGTGTCGCAGCCGTCGCTCTTCGACACGTCGACGAGCGCCTGCGGTCCGTACGTCACCTCGGTCTTGCAACCCGCGGCGCGCAGTTTCGCGGCGACGCGCGCGGCCGTGTCGGCGTCGCCGACCACCGCGACTTCCGGCTGAAAGCGCAGGCATTGCTCGGCGAGCTTGTCGCCGTTGCGATGCGCGCTGAGCGCGTAAACCGAAAAGCGCTCGGGATGACGCGCGACGACGTCGAGCGTGCTGTCTCCAATCGAGCCCGTGGAACCGAGCAATGTCAGACGTTTTTGCATATCTCTTTCTCTAGCCGAGCAGCAGCATGGCAAGCGGCAGCACCGGCAACAATGCGTCGATGCGATCGAGCACGCCGCCGTGCCCCGGCAACAGGCCGCTTGAATCCTTCACTCCGGCCTGGCGTTTCAACATCGATTCGAACAGGTCGCCCACCACGCTGAATGCCACCAGCAAGGTCAGTGCGAGCAGCGTGCGTACGGCGCCCAGTTGCGCCAGCAGCGCAGAATACAGCGTCGGCTCGAACGCCTGCAAAAAGACCGCCGCCGCCGCGACGATCATCACCACCAGCCAGCCGCCGATCGCGCCCTCCCAGGTCTTGCCCGGACTGATGGCTGGCGCCAGCTTGTGTTTTCCGAACGCTTTTCCCGAGAAGTATGCGCCGATATCGGCCAGCCATACCAATAGGAGCAGCGACAGCACGAACGGCACGCCCTTCATGCGCGCGGCGACGAGAGCATGCCAGCACGCGACGAATACCACAATGCCGGCAAGGAACAGGAAGGCGCGCCAGGCGCCCTGAGCGAGCGCCGGCTTGCGCAGCAGCACATAAGGCCCCGCGATCAGCCAGAAAATGGCGGCCGCCTGAAAGAGCGGCCGGGGTTTCTCGACACCAGCGCCGAGCCACGTGCTCGCCACCAGGGCCACTGCGGCGACCAGCGCGTAAATCACCGGGCCCGCGCCGCCCAGCTTCAGCAGTCGCGCCCACTCCCATGCGGCGAACACGACGACAAAGGCGATCAGCGCGCCGAACGCGCCCACCGGCGCGAACAGCGTGACCGGCAGGAACACCGCCAGCAGAATGATCGCCGTGATGACACGGGTTCTTAGCATGGGAGCGAATCGACGTTTTGCGATTGCGGCTCGAGTTGAGCACTGGTGCGGCCGAAGCGGCGCTCACGCTCGGCGTACGATGCGATGGCGTGGCCGAGCGCGTCGGCGTCGAAGTCCGGCCAGAAGGTGTCGGTGAAATAGAACTCGGTGTATGCGAGTTGCCACAGCAGGAAGTTGCTGACGCGGCGCTCGCCGCCCGTGCGGATGAACAGGTCCGGCTCGGGCGCATAGGCCATGGACAGGTGTTCGGCGAACGATTCCTCGTTGATCTCGACCGCCTTGCCCGCCAGCGCCGATTGCTCGGCGAGCTTGCGGGTAGCCTGCATGATGTCCCAGCGCCCGCCGTAATTGGCGGCGATGGTCAGTGTGAGACGGGTATTGCGCGCGGTCTTCGATTCCGCGCGCTTGATCAGATCGCGGATGCGGGTGTCGAATTTGGACAGGTCGCCCACCACGCGCAACCGGATGCCGTTCGCGTGCAGCTTGCCGATTTCGCGCTCCAGCGCGGTGACGAACAGGCGCATGAGGAACGAGACTTCGTCGTTCGGACGGCGCCAGTTCTCGGAGCTGAAGGCGAACAGCGTCAGATATTCGACGCCCTGCCGGGCGCATGCCTCGACGGCCGCACGCACCGCGTCGACGCCGCGCGTATGGCCGGCCACGCGCGGCAGGCGCCGCTGGGTGGCCCAACGGCCATTGCCGTCCATGATGATCGCGATATGTCGCGGCACCGCGGCGACATCAGGCACGCGCACGGTTGAGCTGGTATAGGTCATGGCCGTCGGGACAGTGACTGCAAATAAAGAAGTGGAAACCGTGAAGGTACTGAGCCAGACGGCCTCAGACCGTCATGATCTCGGCTTCCTTGGTCACGACGAGCTTGTCGATTTCAGCGACGAACTTGTCCGTCAGCTTCTGAATATCGTCACCCGCTCGACGCTCGTCGTCTTCTGAAATTTCCTTGTCTTTCACGAGCTTCTTGAGTTGCTCGTTGGCGTCACGGCGCAGGTTGCGCACGGCGACCTTGGCCGTTTCGGCTTCGCTCTTGACCACCTTGGTCAGTTCGCGGCGGCGTTCCTCGGTGAGCGCGGGCATCGGGACGCGGATCACGTCGCCTTGCGTGGCGGGGTTCAGACCGAGGTCCGACTCGCGGATCGCCTTTTCGACGACCTGCACCATCTTCTTTTCCCACGGCTGCACGCCGATCGTGCGTGCGTCGATCAGCGTCAGGTTCGCGACCTGCGAGATCGGCACCGGCGAACCGTAGTAATCGCACTGGATATGATCGAGCAGGCCAGTGTGCGCACGGCCCGTGCGGATCTTCGACAGGTCGTTCTTGAACGCGTCGATGGAACGCTGCATCTTTTGCTCAGCGCCCTTGCGGATATCAGCCACAGACATTTTTAAACCTCCGAACCTTCAAAACGGTGCGAGCCGGCCAGCGCGCGCGATATGCGGCGGCCACTGCTCGCGCTAAAGCCCACGTTATGTGAACGAGAGTTTACACGTGGACGAGGGTGCCCTCGTCCTCGCCTTGTACGATGCGTTTGAGCGCGCCCGGCTTGACGATCGAAAACACGCGGATCGGCAGCTTCTGGTCGCGGCACAGCGCGAATGCGGTGGCGTCCATCACCTGCAGGTTGCGGCCGATCGCCTCGTCGAAGCTGATCGTGGTGTAACGGGTGGCGCTCGGGTCTTTTTTCGGGTCGGCGGAATAGACGCCGTCCACCTTGGTGGCCTTCAGCACGACTTCCGCGCCGATTTCGGAGCCGCGCAGCGCGGCGGCCGTATCCGTCGTGAAGAACGGGTTGCCGGTGCCGGCTGCGAAAATCACGACCTTGCCTTCTTCCAGTTGGCGAATCGCGCGGGGCCGGATGTACGGCTCGACCACCTGGTCCATGCGCAGCGCGGATTGCACGCGTGCTTCGATACCGGCGTGGCGCATTGCGTCCTGCAACGCCAGCGCGTTCATCATGGTGGCCAGCATGCCCATGTAGTCAGCCGTGGCGCGATCCATGCCGGCCGCGCCGCCTGCTACGCCGCGAAAAATATTACCGCCGCCGATCACCACGGCCAGCTGCGTTCCGAGACGGACCACTTCGGCCACGTCCGCCACCATTCGTTCGATGGTCGCGCGATTGATGCCGAAGGCATCGTCGCCCATCAGAGCTTCACCGGAGAGTTTGAGCAGGACGCGTTTATAGGCAATGGGCATAGGGGTATCCAGATCGCGCAGAACAGGGCAACAACAAGGGACTAATGTAGGGGTGAAACGCTGATTCGGGCAAGCGCCGCCAAATTCACGAACCCTGGGGTTCGCTGGCGGCCGCGCGGCCGGGACCAACCCGCGCGCAGCCTTGCGGCGCCGCCGACCGCGGCAAAGTCTTGCTCCGCCGCGGGTCCAACGATACTACGATGAAGCTTCGATATAAGACTTATTGTTGCTTTGCAGCAGCGACTTGCGCAGCCACTTCGGCCGCGAAGTCGTCCTGCTTCTTCTCGATGCCTTCGCCGACCACGAACAGCGCGAACTTCTGGACGCTCGCATTGCCGGCCTTGAGCATCTGCTCGATCGTCTGCTTGTCGTTCTTAACGAACGTCTGGTTCAGCAGCGACACTTCCTTCAGGTACTTCTGCACGCTGCCGTCGACCATCTTGGCGACGATTTCAGCCGGCTTGCCCGATTCGGCGGCCTTCTGCTCGGCAATGCTGCGCTCCTTGGCGATCAGGTCCGCAGGCACGTCGTCCGACGACAGCGAAACCGGCTTCATCGCGGCGATGTGCATGGCGACGTCCTTGCCGACCTGCTCGTCCGCGCCGGTGTATTCGACCAGCACGCCGATACGCGTGCCGTGCAGGTACGCCGCCAGTTTGTTCGGGGTTTCGAAACGCACGAAACGACGGATCGACAGGTTTTCACCGATCTTGCCGACCAGCGCGAGGCGCACTGCGTCGACCGTCTGGCCGTCCAGCGGCAGTGCCGCCAGCGCGGCGACGTCAGCCGGGTTTTGCGTGGCGACCAGCTCGGCGACCTTCTTCGAGAACGCGAGGAAGTCGTCGTTTTTCGACACGAAGTCGGTTTCGCAATTCAGCTCGACCAGCGAACCCGCATTGCCGCCGATGAACGAGGCAACCACGCCTTCAGCCGTCACGCGCGATGCCGCCTTGCTGGCCTTGTTGCCCAGCTTCACGCGCAGCAATTCTTCGGCGCGCGCCATGTCGCCGTCGGCTTCCGTCAGCGCCTTCTTGCATTCCATCATCGGCGCGTCGGTCTTTGCGCGCAGTTCTGCAACCATGCTTGCGGTAATTGCCGCCATCATTTGCTCCTTGAGTTCCGTCTTTGACACGCCGCCCGGACTTCGATACCGGGGGCAAGAATTCGTTTCAGCGCTGTGCGTATTTTTTACAGACAACGCTTTGGGCACCGCTTCGGCCAGTTCTGACCGCCATGAACAGTGCCCCACCACGACGTCGCGGCTTAAAAAAAGGGGGCCTGTAGAAAGCCCCCTTTTTTGCCGGACACGGGGCAGCTTTACGCTTCCGAGTTGACCTCGACGAACTCGTCGCCGTCGCCGCCACGTGCAGCCTGCACCACTTCGTTGACCGCATTCGCACGGCCTTCGAGAATCGCGTCAGCCACGCCAGCCGTGTACAGAGCGACAGCCTTGCTGGCGTCGTCGTTACCCGGGATCACGTAGTCGATGCCTTCCGGCGAGTGGTTCGTGTCGACCACGGCGATGACCGGCACGCCGAGCTTGTTGGCTTCGGTGACGGCAATCTTGTGGTAACCGACGTCGACCACGAAGATCGCGTCCGGAATACCGCCCATGTCCTTGACGCCGCCGATCGACTTTTGCAGCTTGGCCATTTCGCGTTCGAACAGCAGCGCTTCCTTCTTGCTCATGCGTTCGGTTTCGCCGGCTTCCAGCGCCGCTTCCATGTCTTTCAGGCGCTTGATCGATACCTTCAGCGTCTTGAAGTTGGTCAGCATGCCGCCGAGCCAGCGTGCGTTGACGTACGGCATGCCGGCGCGCTGCGCTTCTTCAGCGATCGTGTCGCGCGATTGACGCTTCGTGCCGACGAACAGGATCGTGCCGCGGTTTGCCGCCAGTTGACGCGCGTACTTCAGCGCGTCGTTGTACATCGGCAGCGTCTTTTCGAGGTTGATGATGTGAATCTTGTTGCGATGGCCGAAAATGAAGGGGGCCATCTTCGGATTCCAGAAGCGCGTTTGGTGACCGAAGTGGACACCGGCTTCCAGCATTTGACGCATGGTAACTGCCATGAAAATCTCCGCGAGGGTTGGGTCTTAAGCCGGCTGCCGTATCGGCCGCGCCGCCTTTGTGGCTGAACGCGACGGACACCCTGGGTGCGCCGGCTTGCGAGTTGCTGCTAATCTGCTGCCTCTTTTTACTGCTGCTTCACCCCGTAGCACAGGCAACCAGCACTACGAGTAGTCTTCCCTCCTGCTCCTGCTCCCTCACTCATACCGAGAAACACAAAGCAAGACAGGGATCGACTTAGCCAAAGATTATAGCACGTGACTATCGGCCGACTCAACCTGCCCGGCGGCTCCCTTTGCCGCAGCCGGGTTGCATCCGAACGCTCGTCCATGCTTGCCGCAAGCCGCTGAAAACGCGCCCGCCAAGCCGCCGCGCCTATCGCAAAACCCTGCGGCAGCCGGAATATGGTGCGATAATCTCGCAATAAATCGCATTTCAGGCCCGGCTCATGGCTATTACGCTCAAAAACGAACACGATATCGCGCAAATGCGCGTCGCTTGCAAACTTGCGAGCGAAGTGCTCGACTACATCACGCCGTTCGTCACGGCCGGCATCACCACCGGTGAACTCGACCGTCTGTGCCACGAATACATGCTGAAGGAACAGGGCACGATTCCGGCGCCCTTGAACTATCAGCCGCCCGGCTATCCGCCCTATCCGAAAGCCACCTGCATCTCCGTCAACGACGTGATCTGCCACGGCATTCCGGGCGACAAGACGCTGAAGAACGGCGACGCGCTGAATATCGACGTCACGGTCATCAAGGAAGGCTATTTCGGCGACACCAGCCGCATGTTCATCGTCGGCGAGGGCTCGATCCTGGCCAAGCGGCTCGTGCAGACCACCTTCGAATGCATGTGGCTCGGTATCGATCAGGTGCGCCCGGGCGCGCATCTGGGCGACATCGGCTATGCGATCCAGAAGCATGCCGAAGGTCACGGCTACAGCGTAGTGCGCGAATATTGCGGCCACGGCATCGGCACCGTGTTCCACGAAGACCCGCAGATCCTGCATTACGGCCGCCCCGGCACCGGGCTGGAACTGCAGGCGGGCATGATCTTCACGATCGAGCCGATGATCAACGCCGGCCGGCGCGACATCCGCACCATGCCGGACCAGTGGACCGTCAAGACCAAGGACCGCAGCCTGTCGGCGCAGTGGGAACACACGATCCTCGTCACGGAAACCGGCCATGACGTGCTCACCGTGTCCGCCGGCACGCCCGCGCGTCCGCCGGTCGTCGCGGCCACCGCCTGAACGACTTCCGACCTCGCCCTCCTGCCAATGAGTAGTGTTCCAGCCGTCGCCCCATCCCATGCCACGTCGCTCAAGGCGGACTACAAAGTGGCCAAAGCCCAGTTGCTGGAACGCTTCAAGACGGCCACCAACGTCGACGCGTTGATGGCCGCGCTCGCGCGCACCACCGACGAGTCGCTGCGCGCCGCCTGGAACACCTGCGAACTCCCGCCGGAACTGGCGTTGCTGGCCGTCGGCGGCTATGGGCGGGGCGAACTCGCGCCGCACTCGGACATCGACATCCTCGTGTTGCTGCCCGACACGCCGATCGCGCATCTGGAAGCGCGCATCGAACGCTTTATCAGCCTCGCGTGGGATTTGGGGCTGGAACTCGGCAGCAGCGTGCGCAGCGTCTCGCAATGTCTCGAGGAAGCCGCCAACGACGTCACCGTGCGCACGTCGCTGCTGGAAGCGCGACGCATCACGGGCAGCACGGCACTGTTCAACGACTTCGGCAAGCGCTATCGCGAGGCGCTCGATCCGCGCGCGTTCTTCCAGGCGAAAGTGCTGGAAATGCGTCAGCGCCACGCCAAGTTTCAGGACACGCCTTACGCGCTCGAGCCGAACATCAAGGAAAGCCCGGGCGGTCTGCGCGATCTGCAACTGATTCTGTGGATCACCCAGGCGGCCGGGTTCGGCAGCAGCTGGCGCGAACTGGAAGCGCGCGGCCTGATCACCGAGCGCGAAGCACGCGAACTGCGCCGCAACGAGGGCTTCCTCAAATCGCTGCGCGCCCGCCTGCATGTGACTGCCGGGCGTCGTCAGGACATTCTGGTGTTCGACCTGCAAACGGCGGTGGCCGAAAGTTTCGGCTACAAGCCGACCGCCACCAAGCGCGCCAGCGAACAGCTGATGCGCCGCTATTACTGGTCCGCCAAGGCCGTCACGCAACTCGCCACGATCCTGATCCAGAACATCGAGGCGCAGCTTTTCCCCAGCACCAGCGGCATTACCCGCGTGTTGTCGGATCGTTTCGTCGAGAAGCAGGGCATGCTGGAGATCGCCAGCGACGACGTGTTCGAGCGCGAGCCGAATGCGATCCTCGAAGCCTTCCTGCTGTACGAACAGACACCTGGCGTGAAGGGCCTGTCGGCGCGCACGTTGCGCGCGCTCTACAACGCCCGCGACGCGATGGATCAGCACTGGCGGCGCGATCCGGAAAACCGGCGACTCTTCATGGAGATCCTGAAGCAGCCGGCCGGCATCACGCACGCGCTGCGCCTGATGAACCAGACCAGTGTGCTCGGGCGCTATCTGCTGAACTTCCGGCGCATCGTCGGACAGATGCAGCATGACCTGTATCACGTCTACACCGTCGATCAGCACATTCTGATGGTGCTGCGTAATCTGCGCCGTTTCGCGGTGGCCGAGCACGCGCACGAATATCCGTTCTGCAGTCAGTTGATCGCCAACCTCGACCGCCCTTGGGTGCTGTACGTGGCGGCGCTGTTTCACGACATCGCCAAGGGCCGCGGCGGCGACCACTCGCAGCTAGGCATGGCCGACGCGCGACGCTTCTGCCGCAATCACGGCATCGAGGGAGAGGACGGCGAACTGGTCGTATGGCTGGTTCAGCAGCACCTGACCATGAGCCAGGTCGCGCAAAAGCAGGACACGAGCGACCCGGAAGTCATCAAGCGCTTTG
The DNA here is from genome assembly GCF_049177125.1 of Paraburkholderia sp. DD10. NCBI lineage: Bacteria > Pseudomonadati > Pseudomonadota > Betaproteobacteria > Burkholderiales > Burkholderiaceae > Paraburkholderia > Paraburkholderia sp. DD10. Next base: position 1,693,135 of record NZ_CP185393.1, read on the forward strand.
CCGAACTGGTCGGCACCGAGCGCCGGCTTACCACGCTCTATCTGCTGACGGTGGCCGACATTCGCGGCACCAGCCCGAAAGTCTGGAACACCTGGAAAGGCAAGCTGCTCGAGGACCTGTACCGCGCCACGCTCGCGGTGCTCGGCGGCGCGCGGCCGGACGCGCATTCCGAACTGAAATCGCGCCAGGAAGAGGCGCTCGCGCTGCTGCGTCTCGAAACCGTGCCGGAAGGCGCGCAAAAGGCGTTGTGGGATCAGTTGGACGTCGGCTATTTCCTGCGCCATGACGCCGCGGACATCGCATGGCAGACGCGCGTGCTGTACCGCCATGTCGAAACGCCTACACCGATCGTGCGGGCGCGTCCGTCGCCGATCGGCGAGGCGCTCCAGGTGCTGGTGTACGTGAAAGACCAGCCCGATCTGTTTGCCGGCATTTGCGCGTATTTCGACCGCAACGGCCTGTCGGTGCTCGATGCACGCGTCAGCACGACCCGCCACGGGTATGCGCTCGATAATTTCCTCGTCGCGCACACCGAAGAAGACGTGCATTATCGCGATATTGCCAATCTGGTCGAACAGGAACTGACCGCGCGCCTCACCGGCGACGGCACCCTGCTCCCCGGGCCGTCGAAAGGCCGTTTGTCGCGGCTGTCGCGGACCTTCCCTGTTACGCCGCGCGTCGATCTTCGGGCCGACGAGCGCGGCCAATACTACATCCTGTCCGTGTCGGCGAACGACCGGCCAGGCCTTCTTTATTCGATCGCGCGCGTGCTGGCCGAGCACCGGGTCGGCGTCGCGTCGGCGCGGATCAATACGCTCGGCGAACGCGTCGAGGACGTGTTCCTGCTGGATGGAAACGGTCTGTCGGACAACCGCCTGCAAATTCAGGTCGAGACCGAACTGCTGCGCGCGATCGCAGTGTGAGATTTCATGCGAGTCAAATTAACAGCCAAGCACCCGCGGCCGGCTTCGTCCGAACGCGCCCCTGTCCGTACCGGAAGCACGTCGGCGCGTAAGCCGACGCGTCCGGTCGGACCCAAGCCGTCATCGTCGACGGCGGGTTTTAGCGGGGCACGGGGCGAAGGTGCCGGCAAGACGGCGGGCGGCGGCAAGCGGCCGGCGGGCGGGAAACCTGCGGGTGCCGGCGCGCGCGCGCCGCGCGCGGAAGGGTCGTTTTCGCGCGAGCGGGATGCGGGTGGGCCGCGCCGGACGACGTCGGATCGACCGCCGCGGCGTGAAGGCGCCGGCGGCGCGCCGCGACGTTTTGAAGGTAGTGGCGAGCGGGCTCCGCGACGCGCCGAGGGCGAGCGCGCGCCGCGTCGGTTTGAAGGCGCAGGGGACCGCGGCGAACGGGCTCCCCGTCGCTTTGAAGGTGCTGGAGATCGCGGCGAGCGCACCCCGCGTCGATTCGAAGGCGCAGGGGATCGTGCCGAACGGGCTCCTCGTCGCTTTGAAGGTACGGGCGATCGCACCGAACGTGCCCCACGCCGTTTTGAAGGTACAGGGGACCGCGCCGAACGGGCTCCCCGCCGTTTTGAAGGCGCGGCCGATCGCACCGAACGTGCCCCACGCCGTTTTGAAGGTACAGGGGACCGCGCCGAACGGGCTCCCCGCCGTTTTGAAGGTGCGGCCGATCGCACCGAACGCCCGCCCCGACGCTTTGAAGGCGCTGGCGATCGAGGCGAACGGGCTCCGCGTCGGTTTGAAGGTGCCGGAGACCGCACCGACCGCCCGCCGCGCCGTTTCGAAGGCGCTGGTAACCGCACCGACCGCGCGCCCCGCAGCATCGAAGGCAACCGCGCGCCGCGCCGCGATGAAGGCGAACGCCGTTCGTTCACCGGACCGCGCCCAGGCGCAGGCCGCCCATCGGAGGGCGGACCGCGCGGCGAACGTCCGGCGCGACGCGAACACGAGGGCGCTGACCGTCCGCGCTTCGGTAGCGACCGAGGCGCCCCGCAAGAGCGCCGCTCCGGCGGCGAGCGGGCACGGCGCAGCGACAGCGCACCGCGCCGTTTCGAGGGTGAGCGCGGCTCGTCCGAGCGTGGCGAGCGCGGCTTCGCAAAACCCGTCAAGAGCGGCTATGGCGACCGCTCCGACCGTCCGGCGCGCGCACCGCGCGACGATCGCGGCGAACGTGCGCCGGCCAAACGCGAATTCGGCGACCGCCCGGCGCGAACCGGCGAACGTGGCGAACGCGCCGAGCGCCCTGCCCGCAGTGTCGACAAAACGCTGCCGGCCGCCTCGCGCCGTTTCGGCGACGACCGCCCCGCGCGTGCGGACAAGCCGCGCGGCACCGGTCCCGCAACGCGCACCAAACGCAATCCTGAGATGGACGCAGCCCCGCGCACGCCGCGTCGCGATTACGAAGACGCGCCCGGCACCTTGCGCCTGTCCAAGCTGATGTCGGAACTCGGCCTGTGCTCACGCCGCGAAGCCGACGAGTGGATCGAGAAAGGCTGGGTGCTGGTCGACGGCGAGCGGATCGACACGCTCGGCACCAAGGTTCGTCCGGATCAGCGCATCGAGATCGACCCCGCCGCCGAAGCCGCGCAAGCGAGCCAGGTCACCGTGCTGGTCCATAAAACGGTCGGCTTCGTGTCGGGCCAGGCGGAAGACGGCTATCAGCCGGCCATCACGCTGGTCACGCCGGAAAACCGCTGGGAAGGCGACCGCTCCGCGATTCGCTTCTCGGTCGCGCATCTGCGGCAATTGGCGCCGGCCGGACGGCTGGACATCGATTCGACCGGCCTGCTGGTGCTGACGCAAGACGGCCGCATCGCCAAGCAACTGATCGGCGGCCATTCGGAGATCGACAAGGAGTATCTGGTGCGCGTGTCGTACGGCGAGCACACCGTCGATGTCGAAAGCCACTTCCCGCCCGAAAGCCTTGCGTTGCTGCGCCACGGCCTGTCGCTCGACGACGTGCCGCTGAAACCCGCGCAAGTCAGTTGGCAAAACGGCGAGCAGTTGCGTTTCGTGCTGCGCGAAGGCAAGAAGCGCCAGATTCGCCGGATGTGCGAGCTGGTCGGCCTCGAGGTGGTCGGACTGAAGCGCGTGCGGATGGGACGGGTGACGCTCGGCGCGCTGCCGCCGGGGCAATGGCGCTATCTGTCGCCGGACGAGTCGTTTTAACGCGTTCGGCTGGCCGGTCGAGCAGCCGGTCGAGCAGACGGAAGAGCAGCCGGAAACGACACCGCGAACGGCTTGACGCCCAACAAAAAACCCACGCAAGCGCGTGGGTTTTTTATGCCGCGATTCGGAAACGCAGCCTCAATCGTCGCTATTCGGATCCATATCCGGAAACAGGATCTCGGTGAAGCCGAACTTCGCGAAATCGTTGATCCGCATCGGGTACAGCTTGCCGATCAGGTGATCGCATTCGTGTTGCACGACCCGCGCGTGAAAGCCCTCGGCGACGCGATCGATCGGCTTGCCGAATTGATCGAAGCCGTGATACTTGATCATCGAGAACCGGCTCACCGCGCCGCGCAGGCCCGGCACCGACAGGCAGCCTTCCCAGCCCTCCTCCATATCCAGCGAGACCGGCGTGATGGTCGGATTGATCAGCACCGTTTCGGGCACCGGCGGCGCGTCGGGATAGCGTTCATTGCTCCCGAAGCCGAAGATCACCACCTGCAGGTTGACGCCGATCTGCGGCGCGGCGAGCCCCGCGCCGTTCGCATCGTGCATGGTCTCGAACATGTCCTTGACGAGTTCATGGAGTTCCGGCGTATCGAAGTGATCGACCGGATCGGCAATGCGCAAAAGGCGCGGATCGCCCATCTTGAGAATTTCGCGGATCATAACTGCCCCTCCAGGAGCTTACGCATACCATCTTCGTCGAGTACCGGAATGCCGAGTTCCTCGGCCTTCGCCAACTTGCTGCCGGCTTCGGCGCCCGCCACCACATAGTCCGTTTTCTTCGACACGGACCCCGCCACTTTCGCGCCGGCCGCTTCCAGCATTTCCTTCGCCTCTTCGCGGGCCAGCGAAGGCAAGGTGCCGGTCAGCACCACCGTCTTGCCGGCCAGCACGCCTTGCGGCGCTTTCGGCGCGGGCGGCCCCTCCTGCCACGTTACCTTGCCTGGCGCGCGCAGTTGCTCGATGACCGTGCGGTTGTGTTCCTCGGCGAAAAACTGATGAATCGACTCCGCGACCACCGGCCCCACGTCGTTGACCTCCAGCAAGGCTTCGACGGACGCATCCATGATCGGATTCAACGAGCCGAAATGCTTCGCCAGATCCTTCGCCGTCGACTCGCCCACATGGCGAATGCCGAGCGCGTAAATGAAACGCGCCAGCGTAGTGTGTTTGGCCTTGTCGAGCGAGTCGAGCAGATTCTGCGCGGATTTTTCGGCGAACCGGTCGAGTTCGGCGAGCGTTGCGAAACCGAGGTTGAAGAGATCGGCCGGCGTGCGCACCAGGTTCTGCTCGACCAGTTGATCGATGATCTTTTCGCCCAGCCCGTCGATGTCCAGCGCGCGCCGCTGCGCGAAGTGCCACAGCGCCTGCTTGCGCTGCGCGGGGCAGAACAGTCCGCCGGTGCAGCGCGCGATCGCCTCGTCCGGCAGCCGTTCGATGTTCGAGCCGCACACCGGACAATGCGTGGGCATCACGAATTCGCGGGCGTCGTCCGGGCGACGGTCGAGCAACGCGCTCACCACCTCGGGAATCACGTCGCCCGCACGCCGCACGATTACCGTGTCGCCGATGCGGATGTCCTTGCGGCGTATTTCGTCTTCGTTGTGCAGCGTGGCGTTCGTGACCGTCGCGCCGCCGACGAACACCGGCTCCAGCCGCGCGACCGGCGTGATCGCGCCGGTCCGGCCCACCTGCACGTCGATTGCGACGAGTTTGGTCAGCGCTTCCTGCGCGGGGAATTTGTGCGCCAACGCGAAGCGCGGCGCGCGCGTTACGAAGCCGAGCGCGTCCTGCTCATCGCGACGGTTGACCTTGTAGACCACGCCGTCGATGTCGTAGGGCAACTGGTCGCGCTTCTCGCCGACGCCGTGGAAGAAAGCCAGCAAACCCGCGGCGCCCTTCACCACCGCCCGTTCGCCGTTCACCGGCAAACCGAGTTCCTTGTACCAGTCGAGCAGTTCGCTATGCGTGGCCGGCATCTCCATGCCGTCGAGCACGCCGATTCCATAAGCGAAAAACGACAGCGGCCGCTGCGCGGTGATCTTCGAATCGAGTTGCCGCAGACTGCCCGCCGCCGCATTGCGCGGATTGGCGAACTCCTTGTGCCCCGCCGCGCGTTGCCGTTCGTTCAGGCGCTCGAAATCGCGCTTGAACATCAGCACTTCGCCGCGCACGTCGAGAATGTGCGGCACGCGCTTGCCTTTTAGCTTGAGCGGAATGGAGCGGATCGTGCGGACGTTCTCGGTGACGTTCTCGCCGGTGGTGCCGTCGCCGCGCGTGGCCGCCTGGACGAAGGTGCCGTCGACGTAACGCAGCGAAATAGCGAGGCCGTCGAACTTCAGCTCGGTCGCGTAATCGACCGGCACCGGCGGCTCTTTCGCGTTGTTGCCGAGTGCGTCGCCGACGCGCTTGTCGAACGCGACGATGTCTTCGTCGGCAAAGCCGTTGTTCAGCGACAGCATGGGCTGATCGTGCAGGACCGGCTCGAAACCGCTCGCCGCCTCGCCGCCCACGCGCTGGGTGGGTGAATCCGGCACGATCAGGTCCGGGTGCTCCGCCTCGATCTGCTCCAACTCCTTGAAGAGCTTGTCGTATTCCGCGTCCGGCAGGTCCGGCTGATCGAGCACGTAGTACGCGTAGTTCGCGCGTTCGAGTTCCGCGCGCAGCCACGCGGCCCGTTCTGCCGGAGCGCTGGTTGCTGGATTGGGGACGGAGGTTCGGGCCATGCTGTCGGAAGGTCTTTTCAATGAAATTCAGACATTGGATTATCGCAGGAAGCGTGCCCCTTTACATCGGCCGAATGGCCAGTTTCTCGCGCCCGGCTTTCCCTGCAAGCGCCCCACCAAGCGTCGCGATGCGCGCTCCTCAAACGCGGACGGCCGCACATCGTGCGGCCGTCTGACACAACCTGCAATGCGCTGACTTACTGGCTGAACAAGCGCCGCGTGGCCGGCGAACCGGCCGGAATGCCCGCCTGCTCGAGCTTGGCGTAAAGCGTCATCAACTGTTTTTCGATGGCGAGCAGCGCGGTTTCGGGCAACGGACGGCGGCCGTCGTCGACCACCCGCCCGCCGATACGCTCGGCCAGCGATTTCGCGTAGTCGCACATCAGACGGAACGGCAGGATGTCCTCGTCGGCCACCGGCACGTCGAGCACCAGCGTGATCATCTGTCCGCCCTTGTAGGTGAGGTCGTCGCGCAGGAAGTTGGTGTCGCCGAATTGCAGCATGAACACCGGGCTTTGCTTCGCGTCCAGCTTGACGAAACGCGTGCCGTCGCGCGAGAGCAGCAAGCCGTCCTGCGACGCAACCGCCTGCACGTAATTCGCCGACCACGGCGCGCCATCCGAGAGCACGTTGATCGACAACTGCGCGTCGCATTGCGCGGCGAAACCGTCGAGCTCACGCGCCATCGCCACCGTTTCGAGCATGTCGGGAAATTCCGGCGACGCATCGAGCGCGTCGGCGAAGTGCTGCACGCCGGTCACGAACTCGGAGAACTCCAGTTCGTTGAGCGCCCCGCTGCGATTGGCCAATTGCGCGGCCGCGCGCAGTTCGTCATAGCGCGCGCCGTTTTGCAGCAGTTCCCACGCGCCGCCCTCGGGTTTGCCTTCGATATGCACCGGCTTGCTGCCGGCGCGGCGCAGACGTTGCGCGAGCGGAATCACCTTGTCGCCGGCAACCGGGCCGTTCAGACGAATCGGCACGATACAGTCGATGCGGCGATCGACGATGGCGGGCGGCGCCGACGAAATGGTCGTGGCGGCGGGCATGATCGGCTCGACCGGCTCGTGCGCTTGCCGACCTGCTGGCTGGCCTGCTGGCGTTCCCGTCGTGGCCTTGCCGGCCTCGGACATCTTGCCGGCATCAGCCGCCTCGGCTCCGCTCCCGGCGTCCGGATACCCGTTCGGCGAGGTCGTCTCCGCCTGAATATCGGCCGGCGTATCGAGCGGCGCGGCGCTCGCGCCGAATGTCGGCTCGACGCGCGCAGCCGCCGTTTCAGCCGCCGCATCGGAACCCGCCACCGGCTCGCGCCGCGTGGTCGGCCGGGCCGGTTCGATGAACGGGCTTTGTTCCTGCTGATCGTCCCGCGCGAAGCTTTCGGCGGTATCGGCCGGCATCGGTCGCGGCATCTTGCGGCGCACCTTGGCGCCCTGCCACGCGTTGTACACGACCACGCCCCCGACCACCACGGCACCCGCGCCGATCAAACCGAGTGTCAACTCGTCCATGCATGCTCCATCAGCAATTCTTTTATGTGCGCGGCGCTGCGCCCGCTCCACGTGTCGCGCGGCCGATGGCCGCTGCGCTGAACGCGGGCGCCCGCGATGCTCGACTCAAACGAAAACTCAAACGATATTCTGGGCGAAACCGGCAGCCGTTTCCATGTCGACGGCCACGATCCGCGAGACGCCCTGCTCCTGCATGGTCACGCCGATCAACTGCTGCGCCATTTCCATCGCGATCTTGTTGTGCGAGATGAACAGGAACTGGGTTTTGTCCGACATCGCGCGCACGAGGTTCGCGAAACGTTCCGTGTTGGCGTCGTCGAGCGGCGCGTCCACTTCGTCGAGCAGACAGAACGGCGCCGGATTCAACTGGAACATCGCGAACACCAGCGCGGTGGCGGTCAGCGCCTTTTCGCCGCCCGACAGCAGATGAATGGTCGAATTCTTCTTGCCCGGCGGCTGCGCCATGACCTGCACGCCGGCGTCGAGAATTTCGTCGCCGGTCATGATCAGCCTGGCCTGCCCGCCGCCGAACAGACGCGGGAACAGTTCGCCGAAATGACGGTTCACTTCGTCGAAGGTGCCTTGCAGGAGCGTGCGCGTTTCGCCGTCGATCTTGCGGATCGCGTCCTCGAGCGTTTCGATCGCGCTCGTCAGATCGGCCGATTGCGAGTCGAGGAACGACTTGCGTTCGGTCGCCGCTTTCAGTTCGTCGAGCGCGGCCATGTTGACCGGCCCGAGCGCCGTGATCGCGTTGTTGATGCGCGTGACCTCGCCTTGCAGGTACGACGGCTTCATGTCCGGCGTGAGCTTGGCTTGCAGTTCGGCTTCATCGACGCCGGCCGCGGCCAGTTGCTCGATGAACTGTTCGCCGTTCAGACGCGCGGCCTGTTCCTTCAACTGCAATTCGTTGATGCGGTCGCGCAGCGGCTGCAACGCGCGCTCGGCGGTGAGACGGGTTTCGTCGGCGGCGCGCAGCTTGGCGGTCAGATCGTCGAGTTCGAGACGCGCGGCGTGCAACGCTTCCTCCTTGACCGCGCGGATGTCGAGCGCGTCCTGCAGGCCGGTGTGCGCCGTTTGCTCGTTGATCGTTTCCAGTTCGGCGCGCGCGTCTTCCAGCGATGCGGCGACGCGCTCGCTCTGCTCATGCGCGACCTGAATGCTGCGCTTCAACTCGTCGATGCGATTCGCCATGTTGCGCGCGGCGAAACGGGCGTCGGTGGCGGCACGGTCGAGATCGCGCGATTGCGCGCGCGCGGCGGTGAGGGCTTCGTCGAGCGCCTCGAACGCCAGTTGATGATCCTCGAAGCGCGCCTGCAATTCGGCGAGTTCGCCGTCATGACGCTCGAAGTTCGCTTCCGACTCCGCCCGCATCGCGCGCTGCTCTTCGATCTGCGCGGTGATTTCCTCGAGCTCTTCGCGAATCTGCGTGCTGCGCTGGGTGTAGCGCTCGTGCGCCTGCGTGAGCTTGAGCACGTCCATCTGCAACGCATGCACGCGCTGCGTCGCGCGTTCCGCCTGCTGACGCACGTCGCTCAGCGCCTGCGTGGCTTGCGTATGAGCCGCTTCGGCGCGGATCGCGGCGGCCTTCGCCTCGTCGGCGAGCAAAGCCTGCGCGCGCACCTGGCGCGCGAGGTTTTCGATTTCCTGCTGACGCGCCAGCATGCCGGCCTGTTCCGAATCGGCTGCATACAGTTGCACGCCGACGCGCGTCACCACGTGACCCGCCTTCACGACGAACGAGCCGCCTTCGGGCAATTGCGCGCGCATGGCGAGCGCCTGCTGCAGATCGTCGGCCATGAAGACGAGGCCGAGCCAGTCGTTCAGCACCGCGCGGATGCCCGCGTCGTCGATACGAACCAGCGACAACAGCGGCCGCAGCGTGGCCGACGCGGCCGCCGGCTGTCCGGCCAGCGGCGGCGCGTAGAACGCGAGCTTGGCGGGCGGCGCATCGGTTGCGAACGCTTTAACCCAGTCGAGATTCGATACTTCGAGCGCGGCGAGCCGCTCGCGCAGCACCGCTTCGAGCGCGGTTTCCCAACCGGCTTCGACGTGCAGTTTCTTCCAAAGACGCGGCAAGCCGCTCAGTTCGTGCTTTTCGAGCCACGGCTGGATCTTGCCTTCGGTCTGGACGTTTTCCTGCAATTGCTTGAGTGCGGCAAGGCGCGCGTCCAGTTGATGAATCTGCGCGCTTTCCGCCTGCACGCGCTCCTGCGCGGCACGCCGCTCGCCGTCGAGGCGCGGCAGTGTTTCCTGGGCGTCGGCGAGACGCGCCTGGACGTCGTGCAGAATTTCTTCGTGCTCGGCGAGCTGCATGCGCAGGTCTTCGAGCTGCGCTTCGTCGGGTGCGTCGAGACCGCCCGCTTCGAGCTTCAGGCGCTCGTGACGCTGCTGCAACTGCTGCAATTGCTGATCGGCATTGCGCTGATGCGCGGCTTCGAGTTTCAACGCCTGTTCGGTCTGCGCAATACCGCCGCGCTCGGCGTTCAACTCCGTCTGCGCATCGCGCCAGCGCGCTTCGAGCGCGGGCATCGCGTCGTGCTTCGCGGCGGCTTCGTCTTCGGCGAGCGCGGCTTTTTCCTCGGCGACGGCCAGTTGCACTTCCGCTTCTTCCAGATCGCCTTGCGCCTTTTCGGCTTGCGACTGCCACTGCTCGCGTTGCGCGGTGAGCGCGGCGATCTGCGCCTGCACGCGGTTGCGCGATTCGACGATGAACTTGATCTCGGCTTCGAGCCGGCTGACTTCGGCGTTCGCCTCGTACAGCGCGCCTTGCGCGCCCTGCATCGCGTCGCTGGCCGAGTAATGCGCGACGCGCAGCGTTTCCAGTTGCGCTTCGACTTCGCGCAGTTTGGCGGTTTGCGCCTCGAGGTCGATTTGCGCCTGTTCGATCGCGCGCTGCTGGCGTTCCTGCTCGCTGCCGGCTTCGTTCTTGCGCAACAGCCACAGGAGGCGCTGCTTCTCTTCGCCGTCGGCCTGCAATTCCTTGTAGCGCGTGGCGACGACCGCCTGCGCTTCCAGCTTCTCCAGATTCGCCCCGAGTTCGCGGACGATGTCCTCGACCCGCGTCAGGTTCTCGCGCGTATCGTGCAGACGGTTCTCGGTCTCGCGGCGGCGTTCCTTGTACTTGGACACGCCCGCGGCTTCCTCGAGAAACACGCGCAGCTCTTCCGGCTTCGCCTCGATCAGGCGCGCGATCATGCCCTGCCCGATGATCGCGTAAGCGCGCGGCCCGAGGCCGGTGCCGAGGAAGATGTCCTGAATGTCGCGGCGGCGCGCCGGCAAATTGTTGATGTAGTAGCTCGAGGTGCCGTCGCGCGTGAGCACGCGCTTCACGGCGATTTCGGCATACTGGCCCCACTGGCCGGCGGCGCGGCCGTCGGCGTTGTCGAACACGAGTTCGACGCTGGCGCGGCTACCCGGCTTGCGCGCGGTCGAGCCATTGAAGATCACGTCCTGCATCGACTCGCCGCGCAGCTCGGAGGCGCGCGATTCGCCGAGCACCCAGCGCACGGCGTCGATGATGTTGGACTTGCCGCACCCGTTCGGCCCGACCACGCCAACTAGCTGGCCGGGAACCTGGAAATGCGTGGGATCGACGAATGACTTGAAGCCAGCGAGTTTGATCGAGGTCAGACGCACGGCGGATTCGCTGTTGGAAAAGGGAAAATAAAAAGTGGCTCGCGAGGGCCGCGCCTGCCGCGCGCCGAAGCAGCGAAACGGCAAAGGCTCGCGACACCCCGCAACGCCCTGCGATATGGGCGCTGAGCACGCGCTGTCCAACGTGCTTCAGCTAATGAGGGGCAATCATACCATCGCGCGTGGACGGTTTTTACCGTCCTTACGGTCTGTATCAGGATCGATGGCGGCGCTCACGTCCTGATTGGCGGGATCGGGCGGCAAAGCCCTCGTGCGATGCATCCAGCTCGACAGCGCGGACGCCAGCACGATGCACGCGCCGCCCGCCCATTCGCGCGGCCCCGGCATCTCGCCGGCAAAAAGCCACGCGGAAAACGCCGTGACCACGAGTTCGAACAGCATGATGATCGAGGCCCGATTGGCCGGCACACGCGCGAGCCCGTACTGCACCAGCATATTGTTCGACGCCAGCAGAAAGCCGAGGCCGAGCACCAGCAGCGCGGCGGTGCCGAGATGCGCGCCGGTGGGCGGCGCGGGCATGGCCTCGAACAACGACGCGCACGCGCCGAAAAGCGCCGCGCCGCCGAAGATCGTTGCGGTGCGCATTTCGGGCTTCATGTCGGGCAATACGCGGCTCGTCTTGAGGATCAGCACGTTGCTCATCGCGAAGCCCATGCCGCCCGCGAGGCCCGCCCATTCGGCGAGATTGCCGGGCACGGGAAGGCCGAGCCGCGGCGACCACAGCATCGTCATCGCGCCGGCCAGCGACAGCGCGGCGAGGCCCGCGCCCGGCCAGGTCAAGCGTTCATGCAGGATGAAGTGCGCGAACAGCGCGGTCCATGCCGGGGTGAGATAGAACAGCAGCAACACGCGCATGACCTCGCCGTGGATCGAGCCCCACACGAAGCCGAGATTGGTGATGCCGGCCGCCAGCGCCAACGCCGGCAGCAGCCAATGCCAGCGCACCGTCTTGAGCGCGTGACGCCGCACCAGCAGCACGAACAGGCAGCCGGCGCCGCTCGTCAGCGCGCTCGCCGCCGTGCCGGTCACGCCGAGCGCCGCGAGCATGCGCAGTGGATACCAGATCATGCCCCACACCGAAGCGCCCAGCATGATCGCAAGCGTCGGCCAGCCGTGGCGAAGCCAGTTGGTCATGCCGCGCTCCTTGCGGAACCGCCGGCGGTGCTGCTGTTGGGGGCCGCGGGTTTATCGCGCCCGCTTCGTCCGAATGTCTCGAATGTCTTGACGACTGCTACGACCATTGCTGCTCCTGCTTCTTTCTTGCGCGAACCGTCGGCGGCTCGCGTCGTTCCCGCTGCGTCGCATGCGCTGCGCCACCTGGCGGGCGGCGCGGCCAGCCGCTTGTCAGCGCTGCGCCGTGTCGTGAGAGGGCTGATGGGACCGCGAACCGCCACGCGCCACGCCATGCGCGCCACGCTATAATCATCCGCTCGCCGCCGTCCGTTTGGCTGCCGTCCCGCTGCTGTTTTACCGCCGTCCCGCTGCTGTCTGTCTCGCGCATTGGTCAACGCATTGGTCAGCGCATTAGTCAGCGCTTTGCCGCCGGCGCGCGTGCCGGCATCTTCCTGCATCCGTCCACGCCCATCTTCGATCAGGCCCGAACCGTCCAGTGAACCCGCTCCTCGATTCTCTCCAGCCCTATCCGTTCGAAAAGCTGCGTGCGCTTTTCAAGGACATCACGCCGCCGGCCGGCCTCGCGCACATCAGCTTCGGCATCGGCGAGCCGAAACATCCCACGCCGGCGCTGATCCGCGACGCGGTGGTCGCCTCGCTCGGCGGCCTGGCCGCGTATCCGGCAACGATCGGCTCGCAGCCGCTGCGCGAGTCGATCGCGCAATGGGTCACGCAGCGCTACAATCTGCCGCCGGTCGACGCCGCCACCCAGGTGCTGCCGGTGTCGGGCTCGCGCGAGGCGCTGTTCGCCCTGGCGCAGACCGTGATCGACCCGCAACGCAATGCCGAAGGCGAGCCTGCGATCGTACTCTGTCCGAACCCGTTCTACCAAATCTACGAAGGCGCGGCGATTCTGGCCGGCGCGCAGCCGTACTTCGTGAACAGCGACCCGGCGCGCAACTTCGCCTGCGACTATTCGGCGGTGCCGGACGACATCTGGGCGCGCACGCAACTGCTCTACGTATGCTCGCCAGGCAACCCGACCGGCGCGGTGCTCACGCTCGACGACTGGCGCGAACTGTTCGCGCTGTCGGACCGCTACGGCTTCGTGATCGCCTCCGACGAGTGCTACTCGGAAATCTATTTCGACGAAGCCCATCCCCCGCTCGGCGGCCTCGAAGCGGCGCACAAGCTCGGCCGCGGCTTCGAGCGGCTCGTGATGCTGTCGAGCCTGTCCAAGCGCTCGAACGTGCCGGGCATGCGCTCGGGCTTCGTGGCGGGCGACGCGGCGATCCTGAAAGCCTTCCTGCTCTACCGCACCTATCACGGCGCGGCCTTGTCGACGGTGTACCAGGCGGCCAGCATCGCCGCCTGGAACGACGAAGCGCACGTGCGCGAGAACCGCGCGAAATACGTGCGCAAGTTCGCCACCGTCACGCCGATGCTCGCCGAAGTGCTCGACGTGCGCCTGCCCGACGCCGCCTTTTATCTGTGGGCCGACGTCTCGCGCACGGGCCTTACGGATACCGGGTTCGCCCAGCGCCTGTACGCCGACTATAATGTGACGGTTCTGCCGGGCTCGTTTCTCGCGCGCACCGCGCACGGCGTGAACCCCGGCCGCAATTTCGTGCGCATGGCGCTCGTCGCCGACGTCGACGAATGCACCCAGGGCGCGCAACGGATCGTCGACTTTTGCCGCGCGCTCGCGGGTTGAGTTTGCTTTAACGCCCCCGCACCGCATCCCTTCTTCCGACTTCAACTCTTCAGAAAACACGCATATGTCGCAACCACTTCAGAGCATCATCGACACCGCCTGGGAAAACCGCGCCGAGCTGTCGCCGAAGGCCGCGCCGGCCGACGTGCGCGAAGCCGTCGCCCACGCCATCGAGCAACTGGACAAGGGCGCGCTGCGCGTCGCCGAGAAGAAGGACGGCGACTGGGTCGTCAATCAATGGCTGAAGAAAGCGGTGCTGCTGTCGTTCCGCCTGGAAGACAACGCGCCGATGCCGGCCGGCGGTTACTCGCAGTTCTACGACAAGGTGCCGTCGAAGTTCGCCAACTACACCGCTGAAGACTTCGCCGCCGGCGGCTTTCGCGTGGTCCCGCCGGCCATCGCGCGGCGCGGCTCGTTCATCGCGAGGAACGTCGTGCTGATGCCGTCGTACACCAACATCGGCGCCTATGTGGACGAAGGCTCGATGGTCGACACGTGGGCCACCGTCGGCTCGTGCGCGCAGATCGGCAAGAACGTTCACCTGTCGGGCGGCGTGGGCATCGGCGGCGTGCTGGAGCCGCTGCAGGCGAACCCGGTCATCATCGAGGACAACTGCTTCATCGGCGCGCGCTCGGAAGTGGTGGAAGGCGTGATCGTCGAGGAAAACTCGGTGATCTCGATGGGCGTGTACCTCGGCCAGAGCACCAAGATTTACGACCGCGAAACCGGCGAAGTGTCGTATGGCCGCATTCCGGCCGGCTCGGTGGTGGTGGCGGGCAACCTGCCGTCGAAAGACGGCTCGCATAGCCTGTACTGCGCCGTGATCGTCAAGAAGGTCGACGCCAGGACGCGCGCCAAGGTCGGCCTGAACGAGCTGCTGCGAGGCGATTGATGGCACGCGGCACCAAAACCGTCGTCTACGGCATCCCGAACTGCGACACCGTGAAGAAAGCCCGCGTGTGGCTGGAAGAGCACGGCGTCGAGTTCGAGTTCCACGACTTCAAGAAAGCCGGCGTGACCGAGCCGCTCGTGCAGGACTGGCTGAAGGACGTGAAGCTCGACGCGCTGCTGAACCGGCGCGGCACCACCTGGCGCGGCCTGGCCGACGACATGAAGGCGGCCGCCGATACCCAGTCGGGCGCGATCGCGCTGATGATCCACAAGCCCTCGGTGATCAAGCGGCCGGTGCTGGTGGTCAACGGTCGGGTCAAGTCGCTCGGTTTTTCCGCGGACGAATACGCAACGCTGTTTGCGTGAAGCCACGCCCGAACGCAACAAGAAGTCGACACGCGGCCTCGCCGCGTTGCCTGAAAGCCGTTGCCGGCTGCGGTGTTCAACCGCCAGCCGGCATTTTTTCATTTCCAAGTGGCTTGTACGAAATCCATGTCCGGCACCCTCGCCCTTACCGAACAACTCATCGCGCGCGCGTCCGTCACGCCCGACGACCAGCATTGCCAGCGCCTGCTGATCGAACGCCTGTCCGCCATCGGCTTCGAACACGAGACGATCGAATCGAACGGCGTGACCAACCTGTGGGCCGTCAAGCGCGGCGTCGACGGCACCGCGGGCAAGCTGCTCGCCTTCGCCGGCCACACCGACGTGGTGCCGACCGGCCCGCTCGAACAGTGGCGCTCGGCGCCGTTCGAGCCGACCCATCGCGACGGCAAGCTGTATGGCCGCGGCGCGGCGGACATGAAAACGTCGATCGCCGGCTTCGTGGTGGCGAGCGAGGAATTCGTCGCGGCCCACCCGTCGCATCGCGGCTCGATCGCGTTCCTGATCACGAGCGACGAGGAAGGCCCCGCCACCGACGGCACCGTCAAGGTGGTCGAGGCGCTGGAAGCGCGCGGCGAGCGCATGGACTATTGCATCGTCGGCGAACCGACTTCGAGCGAACGGTTCGGCGACACGGTGAAGAACGGCCGGCGCGGCTCGATGTCGGGCAAGCTGGTCGTCAAGGGCGTGCAAGGCCACATCGCCTATCCGCATCTGGCGAAAAATCCCGTGCATCTGCTCGCGCCCGCGCTCGCGGAACTGGTCGCCGAACGTTGGGACGACGGCAACGAATACTTCCCGCCCACCACGTGGCAGGTGTCGAACATTCACAGCGGCACCGGCGCGACCAACGTGATCGCGGGTCACGCGGACGTGATGTTCAACTTCCGCTTTTCGACGGCCAGCACCGTGGAGGGTCTGCAGGCGCGCGTGCATGCGATCCTCGACAGGCATGGGCTCGAATACGATCTGCAATGGACCGTGAGCGGCCTGCCGTTCCTCACGCCGCGCGGCGACCTGTCGAATGCGCTCGCCAAGGCGATCGCGGACGAAACCGGCGTAAGCACCGAACTGTCGACCACCGGCGGCACCTCGGACGGCCGCTTCATCGCGCGCATCTGCAAACAGGTGGTCGAATTCGGTCCGCTGAACGCCAGCATCCACAAGATCGACGAACATATCGAACTCGCACACATCGAGCCGCTGAAAAACGTGTACCGCCGCGTGCTCGAACAACTGATCGCCTGAACAAGGACTAATTGCGATGACGCTTCCGTTTTCCACTGTCCGCGACCTGCTGCGTTTCGCGGTGTCGCGCTTCAACCAGGCCGGGCTGTCGTTCGGCCACGGTTCGGCCAATGCTTACGACGAAGCCGCCTATCTGATCCTGCATACGCTGCATTTGCCGCTCGATCTGCTGGAGCCGTTTCTCGATGCGCGCTTGAGCGCGGCCGAAATCGACGCCGTGCTGAACGTGATCGAGCGCCGCGCCGCCGAACGCGTGCCGGCCGCGTACATCACGCAGGAAGCGTGGATGCACGGCTTTCGCTTCCACGTGGACGAGCGCGTGATCGTGCCGCGTTCGTTCATCGGCGAGTTGCTGCAGGACGGCCTGCAACCGTACGTGGAAGATCCCGAGCAGGTGAGCGCGGTGCTGGAACTATGCACCGGCTCCGGCTGCCTCGCGATTCTCGCGGCGCATGCCTTTCCGAACGCCGATATCGACGCGGTCGATCTGTCGGCGCCCGCGCTGGAAGTCGCCGCGCGCAACGTCGCGGACTATAAGCTCGACGACCGCATCGCCCTTTTCGAAGGCGATCTGTACGCGCCGCTCGCCGAACGGCGCTACGACGTCATCATCAGCAACCCGCCTTACGTGAACGCGGCGTCGATGCGGGAGTTGCCCGCCGAATACAAGCACGAGCCGGACATGGCGCTCGCGGGCGGCGCCGACGGCATGGACGTCGTGCGCCGGATCATCGCCGACGCGCGCAACTGGCTCACCGAAAACGGCGTGCTGGTGATCGAGATCGGCAACGAGCGCCAGCACGTCGAGGCGGCGTTCGGCGGCCTCGATCTGGTATGGCTCTCCACCAGCGCCGGCGACGACAACGTGTTCCTGATCCAGGCCGCCGATCTGCCGGTGTAACGGTTTATCGCGGGCCGGGCGCGGCGGTCGGCTACGCTTGTCGCTCGCCGCGCGGCGCGTCTGAGTACACTCCCGGAAGTGACTCGGAGCGCGCTTTCCAACCCTTCGCCTGCCTATGCAATTCGACCTGCTTCACGTCGGCACGCTGGTCGCCCTCGCTCACATCCTGGGCGTCGTCGCGGCGTGCCACGCGATTCTGAATACCCGCACGTCGCAAGGCGCGATCGCGTGGGCCGTGTCGCTGGTCGCGATGCCTTATCTGACGCTGGTGCCCTACCTGTTCCTCGGCCGCAGCAAGTTCGCCGGCTATGCGGACGCGCGCCGCGTCGAAAACGAACTGCTGCGCGCACGCGCCCACCCGCCGGAGTGGGACGTGCAGGCTTCGTCCACGGGACTGCCCATGCAGGCGCTCGGCGCGAGGCTCGTGCATTCGCTCACGCGGCTCGGCGGCATGCCGTTTCTGCCGGGCAACTCGGTGCGCACGCTGGTGAACGGCACGGCGACCTTCGAGGCGATCTTCGAGGCGATCGAAAGCGCGCGCCACTACGTGATCGTGCAGTTCTTCATCGTGCGCGCCGATGCGCTCGGCGAAATGTTCAAGGACGTGCTGATCGCGAAGGCGAAACAAGGCGTGCGCGTCTACTTCCTGTACGACAGCATCGGCAGCTTCGATCTGCCGCACCGCTACGTGGCGGCGCTAACCGCGGGCGGCGTGGAAATGCATCCGTTCGCCACCCATCGCCGGTTCGTAAACCGGCTGCAACTGAACTTTCGCAATCACCGCAAGATCGTTTCGGTGGACGGCGAGCGCGCGTTTGTCGGCGGCCATAACATCGGCGTCGAATATCTCGGCGCGAGGCCGCCGCTCTCGCCGTGGCGCGACACGCATATCGAGGTGCGCGGCCCCGCGGTCGCGAGCATTCAGTTCGTGTTCACCGAGGACTGGCACTGGGCGACCCAGCAATTGCCCGTGTTCGACATGCCCGCCGCGCCGGCGGCCGCCGAGCGCCCGGCCGGTCACGACATGCACTGCCTCGTGGTGCCGAGCGGCCCGGCCGACAAACAGGAGACCTGCTCGCTCTTTTTCGTCGA
The DNA here is from genome assembly GCF_049177125.1 of Paraburkholderia sp. DD10. Lineage (NCBI taxonomy): Bacteria > Pseudomonadati > Pseudomonadota > Betaproteobacteria > Burkholderiales > Burkholderiaceae > Paraburkholderia > Paraburkholderia sp. DD10. Next base: position 1,711,503 of record NZ_CP185393.1, read on the forward strand.
AGCGATCAACGCGGCGCGCGAACGGATCTGGATCACCACGCCCTATCTCGTCCCCGACGAAGCCGTGTTCGCCGCCTTGCGGCTCGCCGCGCTGCGCGGCGTGGACGTGCGCATCATGATTCCGTGCCGGCGCGATCACGTGGTCGTGTTCGAAGCCTCGAAGCTATATGCGTACGACTCGCTGCGCGCGGGTATCCGGATCTTTCGCTACCAGCCGGGCTTCCTGCATCAGAAGGTGGTGCTGATCGACAGCATGGCCGCCGCGATCGGCAGCGCCAATCTCGACAACCGCTCGTTCCGGCTCAACTTCGAGATCATGGTGCTGACCGTGGACCGCGGCTTCGCCGAAGAGGTTGAGGCGATGCTGCTCGAGGACTTCGCCGAATCGATCGAAATCGATCGCAACGAGTACCGCCATGCGAGCGCGCTGCGGCGCGTGTTGATGCACGTGGCGCGGCTGTTCGCGCCGATTCTCTAGCTGCGTTGCATTTGCGCGGGTTCCTTGCCTTACGCTCCGCGGCAACTCAACGCGGCAACTCAAAAGCAGCCACTCAAAGCAGCTTCTCGATGTCCTCGGCAATCGCCTCGGGCTTGGTCAACGGCGCATAACGCTTGACCACCTCGCCGTCGCGGCCGATCAGGAACTTGGTGAAATTCCACTTGATCGCCTCGAGCCCCAGCAGGCCCGGCGCCTCGCCCGTCAGATAGCGGAATAGCGGATGCGCGTTCGCCCCGTTCACGTCGACCTTGTCGAACATCGGGAAGGTCACGCCGTAGTTCTTCTCGCAGAACGCGCCGATCTGCGCCGCGTCGCCCGGCTCCTGCTTGCCGAACTGGTTGCACGGAAAACCGAGCACCGTCAGCCCGCGCGCCGCGTAACCGTCGTACAGCTTCTGCAAGCCCGCGTATTGCGGCGTGAACCCGCATTCGCTCGCCGTATTGACGATCAGCAACACCTTGCCTTGATAGCGCTCCAGGTTCACTTCCTCGCCGCCCAGCGTGCGCGCCGAAAACGAATAGATCGATGTCATGGGCTCTCCCCTCTCTGAAAGCCGTCAGTCTATGCCAAAAGCCGTGCCGATACAGTCGGCCGAATGGCCGATGCCGCTTGAGCGCCCGGTGCCGGCCCCGGCGGTCTAAAATAGCGGTTTTCTTCAGCCGGCCTCTTCGTGATCCGCTTTAACCAGTTCAGCCTCGCGCGCGGCACCAAGCCGCTCTTCGACAACACCACGTTCACGCTCAACCCCGGCGAAAAAGCCGGCCTGGTGGGAGCGAACGGCGCGGGCAAGTCGACGCTGTTTGCCGTGCTGCTCGGCGAACTGCATGCGGACGGCGGCGATTTTTCGATCCCGCCCACCTGGCAGATCGCGCACGTCGCGCAGGAAACCCCCGCCGCGGACAAAACCGCGCTCGACTACACGCTCGACGGCGACGCCGCCTTGCGCGCGATCGAAGCGTGCATTGCCGAGGCCTCCGCCGCGCACGACGGCGCGGCCGAAGGCGAAGCGCACGCCGCGTTTGCGGACGCCGACGGCTACACCGCGCCCGCGCGCGCCGAAGCCTTGCTGCTCGGCCTCGGCTTCACGCTCGAACAGACCCGCGAGCCGGTCAGCAGCTTCTCGGGCGGCTGGCGCATGCGGCTGAACCTGGCGCAGGCGCTGATGTGCCGTTCCGACCTGCTGCTGCTCGACGAACCCACCAATCACCTGGATCTCGACGCGATCATCTGGCTCGAAGACTGGCTGCATCGCTATCCCGGCACGCTGATCGTGATCTCGCACGACCGCGAGTTTCTCGATTCGGTCTGCAACGTTACGCTGCATCTGGAAAAACAGCAGATCAGGCGCTATGGCGGCAACTACTCGCAATTCGAAGTGCTGCGCGCGCAGCAGATCGCTTTGCAGCAGAGCGCGTATGAAAAGCAGCAGCGCACGGTCGAGCATCTGCAGAGCTACATCAACCGCTTCAAGGCGCAGGCCACCAAGGCGCGCCAGGCGCAAAGCCGCGTGAAGGCGCTGGAAAAGATGGAGCTGATCGCGCCCGCGCACGCGTCCTCGCCGTTCACGTTCGAATTCCGCACGCCCGATTCGGCGCCCAATCCGATGATGGTGATGGAAGACGTGCGCTGCGGCTATCGTAGCGACGGCATTGAGATTCCGATCGTCGATCATGTGATGCTGTCGATCCAGAACGGCCAGCGCATCGGCCTGCTCGGCGCGAACGGCCAGGGCAAGTCGACGCTGATCAAGACGCTCGCCGGCACGCTCGAAGCGCTCGGCGGCCAGGTGCGCGAAGGCAAGGGGCTGCGCATCGGCTACTTCGCGCAGCATCAGCTCGAAACGCTGCGCCCGGACGACACGCCGTTGCAGCACCTCGCGCGCCTCGCGCCCGATATGCGCGAACAGGAATTGCGCGACTTCCTCGGAAGTTTCAATTTTTCCGGCGAAATGGCGACCTCGAAGATCGCGCCATTCTCCGGCGGCGAAAAAGCGCGCCTCGCGCTGGCGCTGATCATCTGGCAAAAGCCGAACCTGCTGCTGCTCGACGAGCCGACCAATCACCTCGACCTCGAAACGCGCCACGCGCTCACCATGGCGCTCGCGCAGTTCGAAGGCACGCTGATTCTCGTGTCGCACGACCGGCATTTGCTGCGCGCCACCACCGATCAGTTCATGCTGGTCGCGAAACACCGCCTGCAGGAATTCGACGGCGATCTGGACGACTACCGCGACTGGCTGCTGCAACATGCCGCCGAACAGCGCGCGGCGCTCAAGGCGGGCAACGCATCCAGCGGCGCGAACGGTGCGGACAGCGCCGCCGACGGCGGCGTGAACCGCAAGGAACAGCGGCGCCTCGAAGCGGAGACGCGCCAAAAACTCGCGCACCTGAAAAAGCCGCTGCAAAGCCGTGTCACGAAGATCGAAAAGGAAATGGACGCGCTCAACGCGGAGAAGGCGGCGCTCGATGTGTTCGTCGTCGATCCGGCGAGTTATGAGCCCGAGCAGAAAAGCAGGCTGACGGAGGCAATCCGCCGTCAGGCAGACGTGAACGCACGCCTCGAAACGCTCGAAGCCGAATGGCTCGAGATTCACGAGGAACTCGAACAGATCGGCTAGCGGCACGCCGCTTGCGGTCCGCAACGGCATCGACGGGAGGTTGGCTTTGTCATCTGCGACATCATCCGGGGCGTCGTCCAGTCCGTCACCGGTGCCGCCCGCGCTGCAAGGCTTGCGCGTGCTCGACCTGACGCGCCTGCTGCCCGGTCCGGTCGCCGCGTTGCGGCTTGCCGAACTCGGCGCGGACGTGCTGAAGATCGAGGCGCCCGGCGCCGGCGACCCCACCCGCGCGATGATGCAGTCGTCGAGCGACCGCGTGGCCGGACGGCCCGGCGCGTTTTACCGGCTGGTGAATCGCGGCAAGCGCGAAACGCGCCTCGACCTCAAATCAGAAGCGGGACGCAACGTGTTGCGCGCCCTCGCCGCCGAAGCCGACGTGCTGATCGAGAGTTTTCGGCCAGGCGTGACGGAGCGCCTCGGCGTCGGCTATGAAACGCTGCGCGCGGCCAATCCCCGGCTCGTCTACTGCGCGATCAGCGGGTATGGCACGAGCGGTCCATTCGTCGACCATCCCGGCCACGACCTGAACTACATCGGCTATGCGGGCGTGCTCGATCAACTGGCGAGCCGCGACGGCACGCCGATCCTGCCGAATTTCCAGATCGCGGATCTGCTCGGCGGCGCGCTGAGCGCGGTCACGCAGATTCTCGCCGCGTTATGGCACGTGTCGCGCGGCGGCGCGGGCCGCTTCATCGACGTATCGATGGCGCACGTCACGCATGCGCATAACATCGTCGCGCAAGTCGGGCTCGTCAATGACGGCGCCGCGCCGGCAGCCGGCGGCGGTCTGCTGAATGGCGGGGTGCCCTGCTACAACCTGTACCGCACGCTCGATAACCGCTGGCTCGCGGTCGGCGCGCTCGAACTGAAGTTCTGGGAAACGCTGTGCATGGCGCTCGACCGGCCCGAATGGGCGACGCGCCACTGGAGTCTCGGCCAGGCGATCGGCGGCCCGGACGCCGCCGCGCTAACACAGGAACTCGCCGACATGATCGGCAAGCGTGCGCTGGAGGAATGGGTGCGGTTGCTGGAGCCGCTCGGCTGCTGCGTGTCGCCGGTGCTGACGCCGGCCGAAGCCGCGCGGCACCCGCTGTTCGATCCGCAAGCTCTCGCGGCGGCGAGCGGCGGCGAAAACGAAGCGGAAGGCGACGACCGGTTTATCGGTTGAACGGAGCGTTCGACCGGCGTGAGGCAAAAGCCAGGTCGACCGGCTCGGCAGTCATGCAGCGCTTACCACCGCGCAGTTCAGGCAAACGCCGCTGCCCCGAACCATCAGCGCCGTGCCGGCGTCTGCCGCGGCAAGGTCTGACGCGGTGTCTTTTCATCGTCGTACAGCAGATGCTTGCGGCCTTCCACATGACGATTGATCGTGGCGCGCACCTCGGCGGCCGTGGCGTGCTCGGCGACCACGCCCCGCGAAATCTGCCCCGCCGTATCGATCCATTCGACGATCCGGCAAGCACCGCCCCAAGGCTGGCGAATAGGCTCGGAGACGCGGCAGCCGCGCACCTGCATCGGCCGCTCGGCCACGGTTTCATATGACTGTTTCAAGGCGCGATCCTTTTTCGGGCATCAGAAGGGATGCAATATCCCCCGCAGCTTAGGAAAAAGGAATGTCCGATGGGTTACAACCAATATGGAGATATTTACCGCGCATTACGGGTCGCGCCAGCGCGCACGGGCGCGCAAGCCCCGTCTAGTCGAGCGTGCGAACCCGGTCGATAGCCTGTTCGATGCGCTCGACCGCAACGACCTGTAAGCCTTCGATCGGCTGCTTCGGCGCATTGGCCTTCGGAATGACCGCGACGGAGAAGCCCAGTTTGGCGGCTTCCTTCAGCCGCTCCTGACCGCGCGGCGACGGCCGGATCTCGCCGGCCAGCCCCACTTCCCCGAATACGACCAGTCCCTTGGGCAGCGGTTTGTTGCGCATCGACGAATGAATCGAGAACAGCACGGCAAGGTCCGCGGCGGGCTCGCTGATCTTCACGCCGCCCACCGCGTTGAGGAACACATCCTGATCGAAACAGGCAATGCCGGCGTGCCGATGCAGCACGGCCAGCAGCATCGCGAGCCGGTTCTGCTCGAGGCCCACCGCGAGCCGCCGCGGGTTCGGCGCGTTGGCCGAATCCACCAGCGCCTGCACCTCGACCAGCAACGGCCGCGTGCCCTCCTGCGTGACCAGCACGCACGAACCCGGCACCGACTGCTCATGCTGCGACAGAAACAGCGCCGACGGATTGGCGACGCCGCGCAGGCCGCGCTCGGTCATCGCGAACACGCCTAGTTCGTTGACCGCGCCGAAGCGGTTCTTGATCGCGCGCACCAGCCGGTACGACGAATGCGTATCGCCCTCGAAGTACAGCACCGTGTCGACGATATGCTCGAGCACGCGCGGCCCCGCGAGCGCGCCTTCCTTGGTCACGTGGCCGACCATGATGATCGTGGTGCCCGTTTGCTTGGCGATCCGCGTCAATTGCGCCGCGCATTCGCGAACCTGCGCGACCGAGCCGGGCGCGGAAGTCAGCGCGTCGGAATAAACGGTCTGAATCGAATCGATCACGGCGACCTCGGGCCGTTGCTCGGCGATCGTCGCCTGGATTTTTTCGAGCTGGATTTCCGCGAGCAGTTGCAGCTCGCTCGCCTTCGAGCCGGGCTCCAGCAACGAAAGCCGCTGCGCGCGCAACGCGATCTGCGCGGCCGATTCCTCGCCGCTGATATAGAGCGCGCGTTTGTGCGCAGCGATTTCCGCGAGCGATTGGAGCAGCAGCGTCGATTTGCCGATGCCCGGATCGCCGCCGATCAACACCACGCCGCCCGGCACCAGGCCGCCGCCCAGCACGCGGTCGAATTCGCTCACGCCAGTGGAAAAGCGCGGCACGTCGGACGCCTCGATGTCGGCGAGACGCCGCACGGGCGCGCTCTTCGCGAGCGACTGGAAGCGGTGGGTGGACGGCGTTTCCGCGACCGATTCCACCAGCGTGTTCCATGCATTGCATGACGGGCACTGACCGGCCCATTTCGGCGATTGCCCGCCGCATTCACTGCAGATGTACAACGTCTTCGGTTTAGCCACGCGCGATTGCCTGTATTGCTGTTCTTGGGAGGGTGGGCTCGGTGAGGAGAGTTCGGCGAGCGATTGGTCGGCAACCCATGCGGCCACCGAGCCGATATACGCGGACCGCCATTGGCGGCTCGCCCGTCGGTGTGCAAACGCCGCACGCGCTACCGGAAGAAACCGCCTACTCGGCGCGCACCTGCACGCGCGGCGCCACCGCGCACATCAGCTCGTAGCCGATCGTGCCGCATGCCTGCGCGACGTCGTCGATCGGCAGCGAGGCGCCCCACAACTCGACGCGCGAGCCGACGTTGGCGGTCGGGATCGGCGTCAGGTCGACCGTGAGCATGTCCATCGAGACGCGCCCGACGACCCGCGTGCGCACCCCGTCGACGATCACCGGCGTGCCTTCCGGCGCGATGCGCGGATAGCCGTCCGCGTAGCCGCAGGCCACCACGCCGATGCGCATCGGCGCGCGTGCCTTGAACAAGGAGCCGTAGCCGACCGTCTGGCCTTCGCCGATGGTTTGCACGGCGATCAATTCCGAACTGAGCGTCATGGCCGGCTGCAGCCCGGTGCCCGCGATCGCGGCCGTCACGCCCGAGGGCGACGCGCCGTACAGGATGATGCCCGGACGCACCCAGTCGAAGTGCGTCTCGGGATGCCACAGCGTGGCCGCCGAATTGGCGAGGCTGCGTGCGCCGGCGATGCCTTGCGCGCCGCGCTCGAAGGCGTCCATCTGATGCGCGACGCCGCGTTCGCCGTCGGCGTCCGCGAAGTGGGTCATCAACGTGATCTGGCCGACGCCCTGGCAGGCGCGCGCGCGCTCCCATGCGGCGCGGAATTTTTCCGGCGTGTAGCCGAGGCGGTTCATGCCGCTGTTCATCTTCAACTGGATGTTGACGGGCTTGGAGAGGCGCGCCATTTCAAGCATGCGCAACTGTTCGTCCGAGTGCAGCGCCGTGGTCAGGCTGTAGCGGTCGATCACGTCGATATCGGTCGGACGAAAAAAGCCTTCGAGCAATAAAATTGGGCCGGCCCACCCTAATTCACGCAACTTCACGGCTTCTTCGAGGTCCAGCAACCCGAAGCCGTCGGTTGCGCGCAGGCCCGGAAAAGCGCGCGCGAGGCCGTGCCCGTAAGCGTTCGCCTTCACGACGGCCCAGATCTTCGACTTTGGCGCGTAGCGCCGGGCGACGGCGAGGTTATTGGCGAGTGCGGAGGTATGAATCGTGGCTGAGAGGGGGCGCGGCATGGGATATTTTCGTAAAGACGCTTGCGAATCAGCGGCTTACAGGGCGTTTTCAATGCCAGTCCGCCGCTGGGCGGTGCGATCAAGGATTCTGCTAGTCCGAATCCATCTATTTTCATGATATAAAGCCGTGCGCACAACCCATTTCGAACGGCATAAGCCCGGACGCCTTGCACGCGGCCGGGGCGGACGGGCCGCAGCGAGGACAGCATCGCATCAGATGAAAAAAGGTTTTTACACCATCATGGCCGCGCAGTTTTTCTCGTCGCTGGCCGACAATGCGCTTCTGATCGCCGCTATCGCACTGCTGAAAGATCTCCACGCTCCGAACTGGATGACGCCGCTGCTCAAGCTGTTCTTCGTGCTGTCGTACGTCGTTCTTGCCGCTTTCGTGGGCGCCTTCGCCGACTCGCGTCCCAAAGGGCACGTGATGTTCATCACCAACACCATCAAGGTGGTCGGCTGTCTCACGATGCTGGCGGGCGCGCATCCGCTGCTCGCCTATGGCATCGTCGGCTTTGGCGCGGCGGCCTATTCGCCGGCCAAATACGGCATTCTCACCGAACTGCTGCCGCCTGACCGGCTGGTCGCCGCGAACGGCTGGATCGAAGGCACCACGGTCGGCTCGATCATTCTCGGCACCGTGCTCGGCGGCGCGCTGATCAGCCCGCACATTGCAGCACCGATCCTCAGGCACCACATTCCCACCGTCAACACGCCAGCCGAAGCGGCCATGCTGATCATCATGGGAATCTACGTGATCGCCGCGCTGTTCAATCTGCGCATTCCCGACACCGGCGCGCGCTATCCGAAACAGGAACGCGGCCCGATCAAACTGGTCACCGATTTCGCCGACTGTTTCGTCGTGCTGTGGCGTGACAAGCTCGGCCAGATTTCGCTCGCCGTGACGACGCTGTTCTGGGGCGCGGGCGCAACGCTGCAATTCATCGTGCTGAAGTGGGCCGAAGTGTCGCTCAACATGTCGCTCTCGGAAGCGGCGGTCCTGCAGGCGGTGGTCGCCGTCGGCGTGGCGGCGGGCGCAATCTTCGCGGCCTCGCGCGTGCCGTTGAAGAAGTCGCTCTCGGTGCTGCCGGTCGGGATCATCATGGGCGCCGCCGTGATGCTGATGGCGTTCTATACGCGCGATCTGTTCCCCGCGCATTGGGGGCTGTATTTTGGCCGCATGCACGTGCCGGGCTACCTGATCGTCGCGTACATCTTCCTGATGATCGTCGGCGGCCTCTCGGGCTTTTTTGTCGTGCCGATGAATGCGCTGCTGCAGCATCGCGGCCATGTGCTGTTGTCGGCGGGTCACTCCATCGCCGTGCAGAACTTCAACGAAAATCTCTCGGTGCTCGTCATGCTGTGCCTGTACGCGGTGCTGGTGTGGCTCGACGTGCCGGTCGCGGCGGTGATCGTGCTGTTCGGCACCTTCGTCTGCCTGATGATGTGGGTCGTGATGCGCCGTCACCAGGCGAATCAGCGCGCGTTCGACTCCGTCGCGCTGATCGGCGAAGTCAAGCATTGACCCGCGGCGGGGGCCCCGCTCCCGTCATGTCCGCGCCCTCCACCTTCCCCGCCTTGCCATGACTCAACCGATTCCGAATGTGCTGACGATCGCCGGTTCCGATTCCGGCGGCGGCGCCGGCATTCAGGCCGATCTGAAGACCTTCTCGGCGCTCGGCGCCTACGGCGCGAGCGTGATCACCGCGCTCACCGCGCAGAACACGCGTGGCGTCACGGCGATTCACGCGCCGGACTCCGCGTTCGTTACCGCGCAACTCGACGCGGTGTTCGACGATATCCGTATCGACGCCGTGAAGATCGGCATGCTCGCGAATGCGCCGATCGCGCGCGTGGTCGCCGATGCGCTGCGCCGGCACAAGCCGAAGCACATCGTGCTGGACACGGTGATGATCTCGAAGAGCAATCACGCGCTGCTGCTGCCCGATGCGGTCGCGGTGGTGCGCGACGAACTGCTGCCGCTCGCCGACCTGCTCACGCCCAATCTGCCGGAAGCCGCCGCCTTGCTCGGCGTGCAGCCCGCGGCCGACGAAGCCGGCATGGTCGCGCAAGGCGAAGCGCTGCGCGCGCTCGGGGCGCGCGCGGTGCTGATGAAGGGCGGTCATTTGAACGCGGCGGATAGTCCCGACTGGCTCATCGAGGAGCACGGCTCGCTGCGTCTTGGCGGCCCACGCGTGCCGGTGAAGAACACGCACGGCACGGGCTGCACGCTGTCGTCGGCGATCGCGGCGCTGATTCCGCAACGCGGCGACCTGGCGAGCGCCGTGGCCGACGCCAAGCAGTATCTGACAGGCGCGTTGCAGGCGAGCGATCAGCTCGACGTCGGCAGCGGCGTCGGGCCGGTGCATCATTTTTATCGGTGGTGGTAAGGCGACTGGCGACATGGCGCGCGTCGGCGCCGAGCGCGCCTTGCGCGGGTGCTGTCGCTATCGCTATTGCCGCGCGTAGTTCCGCGCCTGCTCCGGCCACTCGTCCGGCACGATGAATCCACGCGAGCGCTCGATCGACGCGCCCGTGCCGTCGGAGACAAACGCGGCGACCATCGTCGGTCCAGGCTGATGCGAGATTTGCGCCGCGAGTGATTCGGCGTCGACGAAAGCAGCACCCGCGGACCGCGCCTCATCTCGTTCGTGATGCCGCGGCGCGAGCCATTCGAGCCGCGACAACACACGCCAGCTTTGTCCATGCGCGGCCGCGAAAGCCGGCCAATTGCTACGCGTCACCCACCAGCCGCGTCCATGCGCCGGATCGAGCTCCACGGGATCGGATGGCGTCTCGCCATGCCGGTAAAACAGCCAGCCTTTGATGAACATGCGCGGCGCCCACGGCCCTTCGTGGCCGACCGACGCGAACTCTTCGCGCGCGCTCAGCGGCAACTGATGATTGAGCACATGCGCCAGCTTCAGATCGAAGCGGTCTTTCAGATTCGGGCCGACGTAATCCGCGAGGCGCGCGCGCCCTTCGCCGGCGTGCAGATAGCACTTCACGGCCAGTTCCCAATGCTGCCGCGCGCCCTGTTGCGTCTGCACGAGGAAATCGCATTCGCCGAGCGTGACGCCCGCGCGCCGCAGCGGCACACTCGCCGCGACCAGCCGCGCCGCCGGTCCATGCTGCAAAAACCAGGCGAGCAGGCGTTCGGCGTAGCGGCCCAGACGCGTGACGCGCGTCGCCGCGAGGTCGCGATGCAAGGGTTCTGGCGCGACGTCGAGCGCGCGCAGCCAGTCGACGGTGGCAGCGGCTTCGAGCGGCGTTTCGAAAGGATTCGCGAGCACGCCCACTGGCGGCTGTGCGCGCAACAGATCGGCGCTCAGCAGCAGCCACGCGAGATCGCGCACCGCCGCATCACGCAACGAAGCGAGCAACGGATCGAGCAGCGCGGCATAAGCGCCGGGCGCGGCGGCGGGGGCCGCCGTCGGCCCGTCCGAGGCCATCACTGCGCCACGTTCGACGACGCGCCGCCGGCCGCGCGCCACGTATCGCGCGCGAGGCACAGGTCGGCCCACGCCTTCGCCTTGTCGGGCAGGCTGCGCAGCAGATACGCCGGGTGATAGGTGACGATGACCGGCACGCCCTCGTATTCGTGCACGCGGCCGCGCAGCGACGAAATGCTCGCGTCGGTTTTCAGCAGACTTTGCGCGGCAAAGCGGCCCAGCGCGACGATCAGCTTCGGCTTGACCAGCGCCACCTGGCGTTGCAGATACGGCTCGCAACGCGCGACCTCGTCCGGCTCGGGATTGCGGTTGCCGGGCGGGCGGCACTTGATCACGTTCGCGATATAGACGTTGGCGTCGCGCGCGAGCGTGAGCGATCGCAGCATGTTGTCGAGCAGCTTGCCGGCCTGGCCGACGAACGGCTCACCGAGGCGGTCTTCGTTTTCACCGGGCGCTTCGCCGATCAGCATCCAGTCGGCGTTGCGATCGCCGACACCGAACACCGTGTTCGTGCGCTTCTCGCACAGCCGGCAGCGTTGACAGCCGGCGACGCGCTCGCTCAACGCGTCCCAGTCGAGCGTGTGGATCGCGGGCGGTTCGGGGGTTTCATGGCGGGCTTCGGCGGCGACGTGCGCGTCGGTGGGCAGATCGTCGAACCACGCGAAATCGTCGTCGGGCGGCGCGTCGAATTGCGCCCGCTCGGCAGCGCCGGACCGCGGTGATTGCGGCTGACGCGGTTCCGCCAACGGCGCGCGACGCTCGGCCTGCCCGCCAGCCTGCGTCGGCGGCGCCGACTCGCTTGTGCGTGCCGGAGCCTCGCGGTCCAACCGACCGCGCGGTTCGCCCGACTGCGACGACGGCTCCGCACGATTCGCCCCGCGCCGCTCGACCTCCGCTTGCGCGGAGCCGACGGGCCGAGTTTCGCCCGCGCGCATCACGGGACGCTCGGCGTTCTCCGTGCGAGCGGACTGGCTGCCGCCCTGCTCGCGCCCAACCGAAGCCGGCTCGCGCGCCGCGAAGCGTTCATCGTCACCGCGCGCGCCGTGCTCCGCTAACGCCGCGGCATCCGGCTCGACGCCGGCCTCGGCGACCGCTTCCCGCGCCGCCGCCATTCCGCGCCGCACCCACAGCGGCGTCAGCCCACACTCTTCCAATACCGATTCATGCAGCGCCATCTGCGCCCTCCGTGGCAAACGAGTAACGCATCACGATGGCGTCCTCCCGGCTGCGATGCCGCGCCGGATAATAATTCTTGCGCCGGCCGATCGACGCAAAGCCAAAACGTTCGTAAAGCCGGATCGCCCGATGATTCGACGGCCGCACTTCGAGCAGCAGGCCTTCGAGTTTCTCGGCGCGCGTGATGCGCACCGCCTCGCGCAGCAGCGCGAGCCCGGCGCCGGCGCCCTGCGCGGCGGGCGTCACACATAAGTTGAGCAGATGCATTTCGTCGACCACCGGCATCAATACGCAATAGCCGATCAGCGTACCCGTGACGTGCCGCAGACAGACGCCGAAATAGCCGTTGCGCAGCGAATCGCCGAAATTGCCGCGGCTCCAGGGGAATTCATAAGCAAGCTTTTCGATGGCCGCGACCTCGTCGAGATCGCCCTCGGTCATCGGCGACATATAGCGGTCCGCCAGCAACACGCCGCTCATTGCCCGGCCTCGCCCTGCCGCGCTTCGTGCGCGAGCCTCGCGGCTTGCCCGGCTTTGGCCGCTTTATCGGCGACGCGCTCCGCCGTGGTTTGCGCGACCTTGTCGCGCACGTATTCCGGCGCGGCCTGATCCGCGGGCACCGTGCGACCGGCGCGCAACGCGCGCAGCGCCGCGTGCGCCAGAGGCACGGCGTGCGGCAGTGCTTCGCCGTCGACGGTTCGCGCGGCGGCAACGGCGGGTAGCCGCGCGCCGAAGGCCGCCGCGGCATTGCCCGCGAGTGTGAAGGGGACGTCGGGCAAGACCAGCCGGTCCGGCGTATCCAGCGAAGCCGCCTGAAGCGTGCGCCATTCGCCTTGCGCGTCGTCCCACGCGTAGTCGGCCCAATAGATTTCGTCCATGCGGGCGTCGAGCGCGGCCAGCACGCGCGTGGCCGACGGGTCGCGCAGCCTTGCGCTCTCCGCGCAGGCCAGCAGCGTGCCGATCGGCACCACCGGCAGGTTCAGGCCGAATGCGAGACCTTGAGCGACGCCGGTCGCCGTGCGCAAACCCGTGAACGAGCCGGGACCGGAGCCGAACGCAATGGCGTGGCAATCGGCCAGCTTAAGGCCCGCTTCGTCGAACAGTTCGCGGATGGCGGGCAGCAGACGCGTGCTCGAGACCGCGCCGGTCTGCTCATGGCGCAACCAGATGTGAGGCTGCGCGGACGAGTGGCCCGGCGCGCCGGCGGCGGCCGATAACAGCGCCACCGAGCAGAATTCGGTCGAGGTATCGAGGGCGAGGAGCACAGTTTGAGTCATGGACGGTATTGTAATCGGCACCGCGCACGCGGATGCGGTTTTGGGACGCCCACGCGCGCCTGGCATCGGCCGGTGTTTGGAGTGCGCCCTCGGGCACGCGGCGGTATCCAGTTGTTATGATCGTCAGCCCAACCTACCCCCCAACCCGCCCCGGAGGCAAAACAACAATGGCCGACATCAACGCGCAATTCACTCAAGCCCAGGAAGACGTCAAGCAACTGCCCGAGCGTCCTGGCAATCTCACGCTGCTGCGTCTCTATGCACTCTTCAAGCAGGCCACCGAAGGCGACGTGCACGGCGACAAACCGGGCTTTACCGATATCGTCGGCAAATACAAGTACGAAGCCTGGGCGGCGCTCAAGGGCACCGATCAGGACGCCGCGAAGCAGCAATACGTCGAACTCGTCGAATCGCTCAAAAACGGCGCATCGGCGTAAGCCGGCCGCATCGACAGAACGGCGTCGTGTGATCAGCCCGCTCTGACGGGCCGATTCGCCAGCCAATCGGCGTCAGGCGACAACCCGCTAGCAGCCCGAGCAAACTTTTTCAGTAAGAAACGTCCTAACAGTGGCGCGGTGCAACAAAAGTCGATACAATGCCGCCTGCGCTTCACTGCTTTGCCCGGCTTTCTCCTAGCGGCCCTTGCGGCGCAGCGCCTCGTAGCGTTTAGCTCCAATCCAGTTTAGAACCTGTCCCCTCCTGCCTAGCCCCCTACGGGCGATCATGTCCCAGGCTGGCGGCACGCCGTGTTGGCATGTCGCATCCGATACAGCTTCTAACGAAAAGCTCGCCTTCATTGCTGCGAGCTGCCCCCGTTTTTCGATTTGCTCGCTGCTTCTTTGCTCGCTGAATCCGACGACTTGGGTATGCCGATTGGCGCCGACGTTTTAATTCCCTGTGTTTTAAGGATTCACATGACTTCGAGCAATACCTCCAGCAGCCCGTTGAACGCCATCGCCGATCAAGCCCTCGGTCTCGCCGACGCACCCGTGCAAGCCGCAGCCGCTGCTGCCGCTCCGGAAGCCGTCGCGGCTGTCGCGGCTGAGCCCACCGGCCCGACGTTCGCGTCGCTCGGTCTGTCCGCGGACGTCGTCTCCGCGCTGACCGCCGCTGGCTATCAGAACCCGACGCCGGTTCAGCAACGCGCCATCCCGGCCGCTATCGCCGGCCGCGACCTGATGGTTTCGAGCCCGACCGGTTCGGGCAAGACCGCCGCGTTCATGCTGCCCGCCATCGAGCGTTTCTCGCAACTGCAAAAGGCGCAAGCCAGCCAGCCGCGCGAACCGCGTCCGGCTGACGGCGCCCGCACGCGCCGTCCGCAACCGGTTGCCCGTCCGACCATGCTGGTGCTGACGCCGACTCGCGAACTGGCGATGCAGGTCACGACCGCCGCCGCCACGTACGGCAAGCACCTCAAGCGTCTGCGCACCGTCAGCATTCTGGGCGGCGTCGCTTACGGCCAACAGTTGATGCTGCTGGCGAAGAACCCGGAAATCCTGGTCGCCACGCCGGGCCGTCTGATCGACCACCTGGAGCGCGGCCGCATCGATCTGTCGCAACTGCAGATCCTCGTGCTCGACGAAGCCGACCGCATGCTCGACATGGGCTTCATCGAAGACATCGAAACGATCGTCGCGGCCACGCCGGCCACGCGTCAAACCATGTTGTTCTCGGCCACGCTCGACGGCAAGATCGGCTCGCTGACCGGCCGCCTGCTGAAAGATCCGGAGCGTATCGAGATCGTTCAGCGCCTCGAACAGCGCACCAACATCGCGCAAACCGTCCACTACGTGGATGACCGCGATCACAAGGATCGCCTGCTGGACCATCTGCTGCGCGACGCCGGCCTCGATCAGGCTATCGTCTTCACGGCAACCAAGATGGACGCCGACCAGTTGGCCGGCCGTCTGGCCGACGCCGGTTTCGAATCGGCCGCGCTGCACGGCGACCTGCCGCAAGGCGCACGCAACCGCACGATCCGCGCGCTGCGCGAGCGCCGGGTGCGCGTGCTGGTGGCAACGGACGTCGCCGCTCGCGGCATCGACATTCCGGGCATCACGCACGTGTTCAACTACGATCTGCCGAAGTTCGCTGAAGACTACGTGCACCGTATCGGCCGTACCGGCCGTGCGGGCCGCTCGGGTATCGCGGTGAGCCTCGTGCATCACGCGGAACAGGGCGCGTTGAAGCGCATCGAGCGCTTCGTGCGCACCCCGCTGGCGGTCAACGTCGTCGAGGGTTTCGAGCCGCGCAAGTCGGCTCCGTCGGGCACGGGTCGTCCGGGCTTTGGCGGCCGCGGCCGTCCGGGCGGCGGCAACGGCGGCGGCCGTCGCTTCGGTAGCGGCAGCGGCGCGGGCAAGCCGGCCGGCAACGGCGGCGGTGCACGCAGCGGTAGCGGCAACGGCGGCGGCTGGGCCGGCAAGTCGGCTGGCGGCGGTTCGCGTGAAGGCTACGGCGGTTCGCGCGACGGCGGCTTCGGCGCACGCCGCAGCGACGGCCCGCGCACGGCGCGTCGCGGCAGCTAATGGCATGAGGCCGGGCGCCTTCGGGCAACCGGCCATTGCATGGCCCTGCGGAAAGCAGCATGAGAAAACCCGGACGGCCCCGCGCCTTCCGAGGAGTCAAAAGAAACCGGTGCTCAGGCGCCGGTTTTTTTTCGTCCGCGTTTGGGTGGGCGCCCGAATTTCACGATGTGGAAAATTTTTTTGCGTCGTAAAAAATCGTGCTGCAAAGCACAAGACAGGCTATTGCAAGATGGAAAAAGACGTTTCTTAATGCGGAACGATTCGTGCAAGCCGTTGATTTTAATCATAAACAAATATTCCAAAAACACTTCACCGCGACTGTCGCGCGACCAGCGGTTTGCCTAGACTCTTATATAAGACTTCACGAAACGGAATGGCGGAACGTCCCCGCCTCCGGCCAGCCGCTTCGAGAAGACAGAGTCACCCATCCATTACAGGCAACCAAGGAGCACACCATGTCCCGTGAAGAACAAGCCAGGCAACTTCAACAGCAATGGGCCACCGATCCGCGCTGGAAGGGCGTCAAGCGCACCTACACCGCTGAAGACGTGGTCCGCCTGCGCGGTTCGGTTCAAGTGGAGCACACGCTTGCCAAGCGCGGCGCGGAAAAGCTGTGGGAAAGCGTCAATAACGAGCCGTTCGTGAACTCGCTCGGCGCGCTGACCGGCAACCAGGCGATGCAGCAGGTCAAGGCGGGCCTGAAGGCAATTTATCTGTCGGGCTGGCAAGTGGCGGGCGACGCGAACGTCGCCGGCGAAATGTACCCGGACCAGTCGCTGTATCCGGCGAACTCGGTGCCGCTCGTCGTGAAGCGCATCAACAATACCTTGACGCGCGCCGACCAGATCCAGTGGTCGGAAGGCAAGAATCCGGGCGACGAAGGCTACATCGACTACTTCGCGCCGATCGTGGCCGACGCTGAAGCCGGTTTCGGCGGCGTGCTCAACGCCTTCGAACTGATGAAGGCGATGATCGAAGCAGGCGCCGCGGGCGTGCACTTCGAGGACCAGCTTGCGTCGGTCAAGAAGTGCGGCCACATGGGCGGCAAGGTGCTCGTGCCGACCCGCGAGAACATCGCCAAGCTGACCGCCGCGCGGCTCGCCGCCGACGTCTCCGGCGTGCCGACCGTGCTGCTCGCGCGCACCGACGCGGAAGCCGCCGATCTGATCACCTCGGACGTCGATGAAAACGACAAGCCGTTCCTGACTGGCGAGCGCACGGTCGAAGGTTTCTATCGCACCAAGCCGGGTCTCGAGCAGGCGATTTCGCGTGGCCTCGCCTACGCGCCGTTTGCCGACATGATCTGGTGCGAAACCGGCAAGCCCGACCTCGAATTCGCGAAGAAATTCGCCGACGCGATCCACAAGGAGTTTCCGGACCAGCTCCTGTCGTACAACTGCTCGCCGTCGTTCAACTGGAAGAAGAATCTCGACGACGCCACCATCGCCAAATTCCAGCGCGAGCTCGGCGCGATGGGCTACAAGTTCCAGTTCATCACGCTGGCCGGCTTCCACGCGCTGAATTACTCGATGTTCAACCTCGCGCACGGCTATGCCCGCAACCAGATGACCGCGTTCGTCGAAATGCAGCAGGCCGAATTCGCCGCGGCCGAAAAGGGCTTCACCGCGGTCAAGCATCAGCGCGAAGTCGGCACCGGCTACTTCGACGCCGTCACGCAAACGGTCGAACGCGATGCCTCGACCACCGCGCTGCACGGCTCGACCGAAGACGAGCAGTTCTTCGACAAGAAAGTCGCGTGATCGGACACCGCGTCTGATCGCGGCAACGGCAAGGCAAAGACGAAAAAGCGGCCCCGTCAGAGGGCCGCCGTCAGGGAGGAAAAGCCACGAGGCGTGAACGGATCGCGCCTTGTGACTGAAATCTGGGAACGTTGGGAAGAGCGGAGACCAAGCCGGCACGGCGCATCGTGCGGCGACCAGGGGCGCGCCGGCCTGGACGGCCGGCGCGTTTCCTTCAGGCCGCGGAAAGCGGACCTCGCCCAAGCCATTCAGCGATACACGATCACCGGAATCTTGGTATGCGTGAGCACCCGCTGTGTTTCGCTGCCAATCAGCAGACTGCCGAGACCGCGACGCCCGTGCGACGCCATGAAAATCACGTCGCAGCGGCCCTGCTCGGCCGCCTCGATGATGCCGAGATACGGCGCCGGGTGCACGCTGGTGCGGCTGTCGAATGCGACGCCGACCCGCCGCGCCGCCAGTTCCACCTCGCGCAAATGCGCCTGCGCTTCGCGCTCGCTGCGCTGCAGGAACTCGGACGGCGGCTCGACCACCACATCGGCGAAAGGCGAGTACGGATATTGCGGCAGACACGCGTAGGCCGTGATGCGCGCGCCGACCGCCTGCGCGAGATCGATCGCGCCGTCGATCGCCTTGCGTGACAGATCGGAACCATCGGTCGGAACCAGGATGTGCCTGAACATGATGCCCTCCGTCGCCGGCTGCGCGCAGCGCGGCGTCAGCGCCAAACGAAGCGCGGCAGACGAACCGCTTCAATCGATTGTAGTGCGCGGAAACGCGCACACGCGTTGGGTTCAGGGTCTGTTCGCATATCGGAAACCCCTGCGCGGGTATGCCAGGTGCGCGACACGCCGCCCGGCGTCAGCCCCAGTAATCGGGATGGCCGTATGTATGCTTGAGAAAATCCAGAAACAGCCGGACCCGCAGCGGCAGATGGCGACGCTGCGGAAACACGGCGTGGATGCCGATCGGCGGGGCGGCGAATTCGTCGAGCACGCTCACGAGGCGCCCGGCGGCGATGTCCGTGCCGACCTCCCACCACGAACGCCACGCGAGCCCATGGCCTTCGAGGCACCAGTCGTGCAGCACCGCGCCGTCCGAGCATTCCATCGTGCCGGACACCTTGATCGACACCACCTTGTCGCCCTGCTGGAACATCCAGCCGCGCTGCTGATTGGCGCTCGCGCCGAGCGCGAGACAGTTGTGATGCGCGAGATCGGCCAGTGTGTGCGGCGCGCCGCGCCGGCTCAGATACGACGGCGAAGCCACACAGACGCGGCGGTTTTCACCCAACTTGAGCGACACCAGCGACGAATCCGGCAATTCGCCCAGACGCACCGCGCAATCGAAGCCCTCGTTGACGAGATCCACCAGCCGGTCGGAGAGATCGAGCGTGATCGAGACGTCGGGATGCGCGACGGTGAAAGCCGGCACCAGCGGCGCCACGTGCTTGCGCCCGAACCCGGCCGGCGCCGACAGCCGCAAATGGCCGCTCGCCTTCACCCCGCCCGCCGACACGCTCGCCTCGGCGTTCTGCATATCGTGAATGATGCGCTGGCAGTCCTCGAGAAAGGCGGAGCCTTCGAAGGTCAGCGTGATCTTGCGGGTGGTGCGCACCAGCAATTTGACGCCGAGGCGCTCTTCGAGCGCGTCGATGCGGCGGCCGATGATCGCCGGCGCGACGCCTTCGGCCGACGCCGCGGCGGAGAGGCTGCCCTTGGCCGCGACGGCGGCGAAAGTTTCGATCTGCTTGAAACGGTCCATGAGGGCTGGGTGCAGCGGTGTGGAAAGTGGTCGATGCGCGTGAGATTAGGTGGGTGAAAGTAAAAGATCAAGCGATATTCCGCCTCTTTCTTAGCGCGGAGCATCACTAATACAATCCGTCTCGACCTCTGACAGGAGTGCACGGCAATGTCGGCCACAACGACACTCTCCCCAAAAGCAGTGATTTTCGACGCCTACGGCACGCTTTTCGACGTGCATTCGGTGATCGCCGCCGCGGAGCAACTATTCCCCGGCCACGGCGACGCGCTTTCGCAGTTGTGGCGACAAAAGCAGATCGAATACACGCAGTTGCGCACGCTGGCCGCTCCGGCCGACGCACCCGGTGCGCACTACCGGCCGTTCTGGGACATCACGCTCGATGCGTTGCGCTTTTCCGCGCGCAAGCTTCAGCTCACGCTGGGGCGCGCGGCCGAAAAGCGTCTGATGGACGAATACGCGTGCCTGTCCGCCTTCCCCGATGCGATGCCCGCGTTGCGTCAGTTGCGCGACGCGGCTTCGGCATCCGTATCGCCGCCGACCCCGGGCGCGCAAGCCGGCTCACGCGCCGGGCTCGCGATCCTTTCGAACGGCAACCCGCAAATGCTCGACATCGCGTTGAAGAGCGCCGGCATGACGGGCTTGTTCGATCACGTTCTTTCCGTCGACGCCGTGCGCGCCTACAAACCCTCGCCCGCCGCTTATGGCCTTGCCACGCAAGCGTTCGGCGCGCAGCCGCGCGAGATCGTCTTCGTATCGTCGAACGGGTGGGACGTGGCGGGCGCGGCGTGGTTCGGCTTCACCGCGTTCTGGCTCAACCGCCAGAACGCGCCCGCTGAGGAGTTGGGCGTCACGCCGCATGGCGTCGGCGCGGGCATGAACGATCTGCTCGCTTTTCTGGCGACGCTCGCGCCGCCCGCTCGCACGAGCGGCAGTGGCAACCCCGGCACCCGCACGCGCCACGGCCCTGGCGCATGACGGGCGCCACCCGGACCCACGACACCCGCATTTCAAACGCACGCAACCGCATCTGAACATCCGCATTTTTGCAATCTGACCGACCAAGGAGAAATCATGGCGAATCCGCTGTCATCGTTGTCGCTGCCCCAGGGCATGGAAATCACGGCTGAAATCAAGCCGGGCTATGAAGCGATTCTCACGCGCGAGGCGCTCGAACTCGTCGCCGCGCTGCATCGCACGTTCGAACCGCGCCGCCAGCAGTTGTTGCAGGCGCGCGCGGAGCGCACCAAGCGGCTCGACGCCGGCGAGCGTCCGGACTTCCTCGCCGAAACCCGAAGCGTGCGCGACGGCGACTGGACCATCGCGCCGCTGCCGCAAGACCTGCAATGCCGGCGCGTGGAAATCACCGGGCCGGTGGAGCGCAAGATGATCATCAACGCGCTGAACTCGGGCGCCGATTCATACATGACCGATTTCGAGGATTCGAATGCGCCGAGCTGGGATAACCAGATCACCGGTCACATCAATCTGCGGGATGCGGTGCGCCGCACGATCTCGCTCGAACAGAACGGCAAGTCATACAGGCTGAACGACAAGGTCGCCACGTTGATCGTGCGTCCGCGCGGCTGGCATCTGCACGAGAAGCACGTGAAGGTGGACGGCAAGCGCGTGTCGGGCGGCATCTTCGATTTCGCGCTGTTCATGGTGCACAACGCGAAGGAACTGATCGCGCGCGGCTCCGGCCCCTACTTCTATCTGCCGAAGATGGAAAGCCATCTGGAAGCGCGTCTGTGGAACGACATCTTCGTCGCGGCGCAGGAAGCGGTCGGCGTGCCGCGCGGCACGATCCGCGCGACCGTGCTGATCGAAACGATCCTCGCCGCGTTCGAAATGGACGAGATCCTGTACGAACTGCGCGAGCATAGCTCGGGGCTGAACGCCGGGCGCTGGGACTACATCTTCTCGGCGATCAAGAAGTTCAGAAGCGACAAGGACTTCTGCCTCGCCGACCGCTCGCGGATCACGATGACCGCGCCGTTCATGCGCGCGTATGCGCTGCTGTTGCTGAAGACCTGCCATCGCCGCAATGCGCCGGCCATCGGCGGCATGAGCGCGCTGATCCCGATCAAGAACGATCCGGCGGCGAACGACAAGGCCATGGCCGGCGTGCGCTCCGACAAGGCGCGCGACGCCGGCGACGGTTACGACGGCGGCTGGGTCGCGCATCCGGGTCTCGTGCCGATCGCGATGGAGGAATTCGTCAAGGTGCTCGGCGACAAGCCCAATCAGATCGGCAAGCAACGCGACGACGTGCTCGTCACGGCGACCGACCTGATGGACTTCCGTCCCGAAGCGCCGATCACCGAAGGCGGTCTGCGCAACAACATCAATGTCGGTATTCACTACCTGGGCTCGTGGCTCGCGGGCAATGGCTGCGTGCCGATTCACAATCTGATGGAAGACGCCGCCACCGCGGAAATCTCGCGCTCGCAGGTATGGCAATGGATTCGCTCGCCGAAGGGCAAGCTCGACGACGGCCGCAACGTGACGGTCGAACTGGTGCGTGAGCTGTCGGCTGAGGAGCTCGACAAGGTGAAGCAGGCGGTGGGCGGCGACACGAAGCCCTATGAACGCGCCGCGCAGATCTTCGAGCAGATGTCGACGTCGGAGCAGTTCACCGACTTCCTGACGCTGCCGCTGTACGAGGAAATTTGAGGCGGTTCTCGAACTTCGGCAGTAAGCCCGCTTTCGCCATCGGGTACGACATGAAAGCGGCTTGAGCCGTGAGACCGACCCGCCGACGGCCCGCCAGGCGCATGCCTGTCGGGCCGTTTTTTAACTTGCCATGCACGCGTCGTGCGCCCGCGCTATCGCGTGTTGCGGTACTCGACCCAATCACCCGATCTGATTTCGGGAAGCCCCTTCACCGCATTGGGCGCGACCGGATAGAAGCGGCAGTTCACCACATTGCCGTCCACTTTCACCATCACGTCGCGCGCGACGAAACGCTCTTCCACACCGGGATAGACCGCTTCGATTTCGTCGAGCACGGCGATGAGCTCATCGTCGATTTCGTAGACGTCGCCCTTGACCTCCACGCCCGCTTCGTCGACGACGAGGCCGGGATACAAACCAAAGTCGAACAGATGGCCACGGACCGTGGCGCTGCCGAGCAGATTCGGCTCGGCAATGTCGTTACGCGCGGCGGCGGCGCGGATGTCGTTCACCTCACCGGCCCGCAACGTGCCGTATACGAAGACAGTCTGCATCGTCGTGTGCTCTCCTTGAATGGTTCGGGTGGTTTGCGTTGGGCGGCGACCCATGCAATCGGCACATTATGCAACGGCGGGCCGCGAGCAACACCTACAATGAGAAGCTCGCACGGTTCCGGGTTTGCATTCGCTCACGCTTCGATGGGTGTCGCGCTTGCTGATTTCGCGCTTCTTGAGTTTCGTCATCTGGATCGATCTTTGTCATGACTTCGTCCGCCGACTCCGGTCCGTCGAGCCTCGTGCACTTCGCCGACATTCCGCCCGAATTCCAGCCGACGCCAACGCATCCGATCCGCGTGCGCTCGCGGCTGATGCCCGCGGGCTCGCTCTTCGCGCGTCATACGCATGCGTGGGCGCAGGTGGCCTATGCGTCGCGCGGCGTGCTGCGGGTCGCGACGACCGGCACGACATGGATGGTGCCGCCCTCGCGGGCCATCTGGGTGCCGCCGCACGTGACCCATGAAGTCGTCGCCGTCGAAGACGCCTTCTTGCGCACGCTCTACATCACCGACAGCACGGTGCCCGCCGGGCTCGACACGCCGCGCGTGGTGGAAGTGTCGAATCTGCTGCGTGAAGTGATTGCCGCGCTCGACGCGCCCGATATTTCGGCAACGCGCGAGCAGTTGCTCGGCGCCCTCGCTCTGGACGAGCTAACGCGTTCGGAGCCGCTGCCGCTTTCCGTGCCGATGCCCAACGAAAAGCGTCTGCGTGCGCTGTGCGAGGCGGTGATCGCAGACCCGACTCACGGCGAATCGCTCGAGTATTGGGCGTCCAGCGTGGGCGCGAGTACGCGCACGATCGCGCGGCTGTTTCGCCAGGAACTCGGCGTGAGCTTTTCGCAGTGGCGTCAGCAGGCGATCCTGGCGCGGGCGATTCCGCTGCTGAGCCAGGGGCGGCCGCTCTCGCATGTCGCGCTGGAGTTGGGCTATCAAAGCCAAAGCGCGTTTTCGGCGATGTTCCGGCGCGCGTTCGGCGCGAGTCCGCGCGCGTTCATCGAGCGTGGCTCGGAACATCGCTTGAAAAATGGCGAGCACGACGAAACGGAAGAAGACGACGAGGCCGCGCAAGACCGCGCGGATGCGTCAAACGGTTTCGCCCGCTGAGCACAGGCGTCGAATCATCTGCCTTAAACCCGCCGCGCCAGATGACGGATGGCGCCGAGTTGCGCGAGACGCGGGCCGGTCAGCTTGTAGCCCTTGCGCTGATAGAGCCGCGCAGCGGGATTGTCGACGAACACGCGCAGCTGCAACTCGCGCAAGCCTCGCTCGCGCGCCCATTGATGTGACATATCGAGCAGATAGGTGCCGGCACCGAGCCGCCGATGCCCTTCGGCGATCTGCACGTCGCGGATATGCAGCGAATCGCCTTCTTGCGTGATACGCAGCACGCCGATCGGCGTACCGTCCACTTCGAGAATGAAATTCTCCGATTCGCGCCAACTGCCCAGAAACAGATCGCCACGCCAGACAAGATGATGACGGCGATAGTAGCCGCCCATGTTGTTGCGCGTCAGCGCCTCGGCGAACTCGAAATCGTCCATGCTGGCCTGGCGCAAATGAAACGGCGACGGAGCTTCGGTGGGATCGAACATGGCGGAACGACGAAGAGGAGTCGGGTCAACGGTAAAACAGGCCGCGCGCGCTGGCAATGGCTGTTTGTCCCGAGCATACCCAGGCCAGGCAGCGGAAATAAAAAAAGCCCACTTCTTGCGAAGTGGGCTTTCCTGAATCTGGCGGAGCGGACGGGACTCGAACCCGCGACCCCCGGCGTGACAGGCCGGTATTCTAACCAACTGAACTACCGCTCCAGATTTCCGCACCGTTCAGATTTTCAACCGAACGACGCCGATGACTTGGCGTCCCCTAGGGGATTCGAACCCCTGTACTCACCGTGAAAGGGTGATGTCCTAGGCCTCTAGACGAAGGGGACAACGTACTGCTTACACCTTTAATGAAAAAGCCCGTTCAAGTTTGCATGAACGGGCTTTGTCTGGCGGAGTGGACGGGACTCGAACCCGCGACCCCCGGCGTGACAGGCCGGTATTCTAACCGACTGAACTACCACTCCAGTCTTTACACCCTAGCTTGCGAGCGTCGGTTATTTCTCTGCAAGCCGCATTGCTTTACTGTTACTTCGAACACTAAAGCGACGCTGATGTTTGGCGTCCCCTAGGGGATTCGAACCCCTGTACTCACCGTGAAAGGGTGATGTCCTAGGCCTCTAGACGAAGGGGACATAATCTTTTCAAATCATGTCTGACTCGCTGCCAACTCACGATAACTTGCTAGTTATTCGTTTCATCAACTGCGAAGTCCGCTATTTTAACTACGTCGCAACTGTTTGTGAAGTCTTTTTTGCTACAAGTTCCAAGCTTCAGAACGACTTCACCTGGCTACCCGGCTTCAGCATATCTGGCTCATAAAACAGCTTCTTGAACCTGCGCCGAAGCGCCCAGCAGCGAAGAACGAAATTATACGCACGCCTCTTCGCAGCGCGCAAGAATTTTCTATCACTGCGCTGCCTCACTGCTGTGTCACTGCCTTGTCACTGCAACAGCGCGGCGGCGGCGCGAACGATATCGTCTATGACGGGCGCGCAGGCCCGCTGCCCTTGCGAATTCCTGCTTGCCGCGGATCCGAATCGCGTCGGCCGGGCTCATCGGCTGCGACGTTCTCGCGACGCAGTTGCGCATTGGGACTCGATGTGCGCGCCTTGCCGCGATCGGGCTCCGCCTCGGTGTTGGTGCCGGTCTTGCCGTTGCTTCTGTTGACGACTTCGCCGGTCCGATCAAGCTCGTCGTCGAGATCGTCGCTGTCCAGATCGTCGTCGGGGTTCATCGCTCGGCCTCCGTCAGATCATGTGCCAACACATAGGTCAGCAACGCGCGGGCCCGCTAGTTTCGACTACCCCGACGCCGACATCTTTCAGTCCGGCTTGCGCGCCACGACAGTCGGAAACATGCGGGCACGATCGTCGACGAACGTGATGTCCGTAAAACCCGCGCGCTCGAGTTGCTCGCGCGTTTGCGCGTGGGTACGGAAAGCACTCCACTTCGCCTCTATCACCCGCACGAACAGCACATGCTGAAGCGCGAGCGCAGCCGTGGACACCGCGCTCATATCCCACGGCGATTCGGGCGACAGCACCGGCGGCGGCGTCAGAAAGCTCGTCACCAATTGCCCGCCCGGTTTCAACGCATCGAGGAACTTGCGATAGAGCGCGACCACGCGCTCATCGTCGGGCTCGTAGATATTGAGGCCGTTGCTCGTCAGCACGTCCGCCTCGGCATTCAGATCCATCGCCCATGCGTCGGCCTGGCGAAGCGACAGCCGCTCAGTCAACCCACGCTCGGCCGCGAGCGCACGCGCGCCGTCCAGAGCCCGCTGATCGAGATCGACGCCGACCAGCCTGACATCGGCACACGCGGTGTAATCGAGCAGCAGCAAATCGCCCATCAATCCGCACGGCACCGATGCAAGCACGAAACCGGGCTTGAGCCGCGCCTGCACTTCGCGACGAAACAGCCCGAAGCGCTCGCGCGTGGCAAGCACGGCCGGCATCTCCTCGAAGACCCGATATTCGAGTTCGGACACCGCGCCACGCTGCAAGGTGCCCGGCTCATAGGTCACGAGGCGGTGCGTCCAGTACGCATCGAGTCCGCGATTGGCGAGCAGGAAGCGGCCAAGCTCGAACGCGGACAACTGATCGACGAGCGCGACCTGCTGCTCGATCGTCGCGCCAGGAAGATCGGCGCCGGCGCGCAGCCGCGCTTTGGTGGTCTCGACGGTGTGTTCGTGCGAGAGGTCGGGACGGCTATCGTGCGAAACATGCGAAATCAGTCGATCGGAATCATTCATCAGGAATGTCGATGGGTTGGTGAAATGGAAGCGTGATCATAGCCCGCTTATCCAGCTCGGACCAACGCGTAACGCCGCGTTCCCGATCGCAAGAAGCCTTCTCGAAGCGAGCGCGGCAGCGGCGCGCGCAAGCCACCGCCACGCCGCCGCCCCGCCCTGCCGACGAATCGCTACGTGCGCGCCAAAGCCTGCGCCACCAACCGCTGCTGCTCCTGCAAATGCGCCTGCATCGACGAATGCGCGCCCGATGCCGTCGCGTTCCTGCATACATTGCCGAGCCGGCAACGCGCCGGCATCGCTTCGTCGATCTCGTCCCGCACGAAGTGCCACGCGCCGTGGTTCTTTTCCTCTTCCTGGGCCCAGACCACTTCCGCGACGTTCGGGAATCCGGCCAGCGCATCCGCGAGTTCCCGCGTCGGGAACGGATACAACTGTTCGATGCGGATCAGCGCCGTGCGCGTATCGCCGGACGCGTCGCGCGCGGCCTGCAAGTCGTAAAAGAACTTGCCGCTGCACAGTACGACGCGGCTCACCGCATCCGCCGACGCGATCCCGGCATCGCTCAGCAACGGCGCGAACGAGCCGCCGATCAATTCGTCCAGCGCGGCGTGCGAACGCGGATTGCCGTGCAGTTGCCCTTTCGGCGACATCACGACGAGCGGTTTGGGATCGTCGCTCAGCGCCTGCTCGCGCAGCATGTGAAACCACTGCGACGACGTGGAAGGCATCACGACCTTCATGTTGCCGTCGGCGCACAGTTGCAGGAAACGCCCGAGGTAGGCGCTCGAATGCTCGGGGCCGAAGCCTTCGTGACCGTGCGGCAAGAGCAGCGTCAGCGCGGACGGATAGCCCCATTTGTCATGGCCCGCCGCGATGTACTGATCGATGAAGACCTGCGCGCCGTTCACGAAGTCGCCGAACTGCGCTTCCCAGATCGTGAGCCGTGTCGTCGACTGCACGCTGTAGCCGTATTCGAAGCCGAGCACGGCTTCCTCGGTGAGCGGCGAGTTGACGATGTCGAAGTCCCCTTGATGCGCCCCGATGTTTTGCAGCGGCACGTAGCGCTCGCCGGGATCCGCCGTATCGGTCTGCGAATGCCATACGGCATGCCGATGCATGAACGTGCCGCGGCCAACGTCCATGCCCGAAATCCGCACGCTGCCGCCGTCGTCGAGCAGGCTCGCATAGGCGAGATTCTCGGCGAAACACCAGTCGATCGTTTGGCGTTCGTCGGCCACCGCCGCCTGCCATTTCGCGATCAGGCCGCGGACGAAATCGTGCACCTGCAAGCCCGCCGGCGTGCGCGTCAGCGCCGCCGTGAGCGACTGCAAGCGCGCGAGCGACAACGGCCGGCCGGGCCTTGCCGTGACCGCGCGGTGTGGCGTCGGCGTCGGCGTGGGCTTGGCACGCGTTTGCAGGTTCCTCAGCGCCTGGGCGCGCAATTCCGCAAGCGGCGTCTCGTCCGCGAGCGCCGCGTGATACATCTCGGTGACCGTCGGGTGCGAGGCGATCGTCGCTTGCTGAAACGGCTGCGTGATGGCGGGCACGTCATGCTCCGAGTGACCGAGACGCCGGTAGCCGATCAGATCGATGACGACATCCGCGCCGTATTTCATCCGGTATTCGAAGGCGATTTTCGCGGCCCGCACGACCGCGTCGGGGTGATCCGCGTTGACGCGGATCACGGGCGCGTCGATCATCCGCGCGATGTCGGTGCAGTACGCATTCGCTTCGACGTCCATCCGGTTCGGCGTCGTGAAGCCGATCTGATTGTTCACGATCACGTGGATCGTGCCGCCCAGCGCATAGCCCTCCTTGCGCGTGAGGTTGAGCGTCTCCATCACGATGCCCTGGCCGGCGAACGCCGCGTCGCCGTGCATGACGAGAGGCAGGCAGCGGATGTCGGGATGCTCGTCCTGGTAAGCGCGCGCCATGCCGCTGACCACGGGATGAACACTCTGCAGATGCGAGGGATTGTGCGCAAGCACGAGCGCCACGTCGCCGTCCGGCGTCTCCTTCGCCACCGCGCCGCCGAAGTGATACGGCAGGTCGCGCTGAAGCGCCGAGAACCGCGATTGCTGGTCGAGACAGTCCACGATTTGCGCGGGATCGAAACCCATCACGTTGACGAGCATGTTCAGCCGGCCGCGATGCGGCATGCCGGCGAAAATCTGCCGCACGCCATGCTGGCCGGCCTGCTCGACGATGGCTTCGATCAGCGGTATCAGGCTCTCGCAACCTTCCAGCGAAAAACGCTTGGCATGCTCGAAACGCGCGGCGACGTGGCGCTCCCACATTTCCGCGGCCAGCAGGCGCTGCAACACCTTGTGCCGCTGATCGTGGGCCGGCAGCGGCGCGAGTTGCGCGGACTTCAGGCGCGCGCATAACCAGGCGCGCGGCGCCTCGTCGCGGATGCCCGTCACGTCGAGCCCGATCGCCCCGCAGTAGACGTGCCGCAGTTGCCGTTCCAGTTCGTGCACGGTGGCCGATGGCGGCAGCAATGCGTTATCGGCGGCGATCTGCTGCGTCGGCTCGAGGCCGTGAAACTGCGGCTGCAACTGCGGCACCTCGGGCAGCGGCGTCAGATGCAGCGGGTCGAGCTGCGCCTGACGATGACCATGCAGGCGGTACGCCTCGATGAAATGCTTGATCCGCAGGGAGCCCGCTGTCGTCGGCGCATGGGCAGCCGGCTCGAGAGGTGCGCTAAAGGGCTGGCGAGAAAGGGTAATCGGCTCGGAGTAGGCGTGTGACATGTTGATTAGGCATCCGGGGAGAAACCGTCAATCGGATCTCGCAGTCCGCATTCCGATGCGCGAGCGTGGCCCCTGCAACGGCAGTACGACGATGTGCCACGATCTGGCGGCAGACGGCGAGACAGGAAGCAACGCAATGCGGTACGGGCTTGCATTGCATGCCGCGTTTTGTTTCATCGAGCCGGCCTGTCGGCAGGCTCGTGTCTCCGTCCGTTTGCTGCTTCACCTCTTGTTGTTGGGTCGATAGATGCGGGGCGGCTAGGCGGCCACCCAGGCGCCTTGCGCGCTCATGTCGCCGGCGTGGCGCGCGTGCGTTTCGCGCACGCTGCCGCGCTGTTCCTGCGACACGTCGCCGTGCAGCGTGAATGCGCTGACCGTTTCCGTGAGCTGGCGTGCCTGATCCTGCAGCGCCTGGGCCGCCGCGGCGCTTTGCTCGACGAGCGCGGCGTTTTCCTGCGTGACCTTGTCCATCTGCGTGACGGCCTGGTTGATCTGCTCGATGCCTTCGCTCTGCTCCTGGCTCGACGAACTGATTTCAGCGACGATGTCGGTCACGTGCTTGATGCTCTGCACCACCTGGCCGATGATCTGCCCGGCTTCCTCGACCATCTTGCCGCCGGTGCCGACCTGATTGACGGAGTCGGCGATCAGCTCCTTGATCTCCTTCGCGGCGACCGCGCTGCGCTGCGCGAGACCGCGCACCTCGCTCGCCACCACCGCGAAGCCGCGGCCGTGCTCGCCGGCGCGCGCGGCTTCCACCGCCGCGTTCAACGCGAGAATGTTGGTCTGGAATGCGATGCCGTCGATCACGCCGATGATGTCGACGATCTTGCGCGACGAGACATTGATCGCGTTCATCGTGCTGACGACCTGATTGACCGCCTCGCCGCCTCTCGAAGCGACCATCGACGCGTTCGACGCAAGCTGGTTGGCTTCGCGCGCGTTATCCGCGTTCTGTTTCACCGTGGAGGTCAACTGCTCCATCGCGGCCGCGGTTTCTTCGAGCGAGCTCGCCTGGTGTTCGGTGCGGCTCGACAGGTCCATGTTGCCGCTCGCCACCTCGCGCGATGCGTGAGTGATCGTGTCCGTGCCCTGCCGTACCTGCGCGACGATGCCATGCAGGTTTTCGATCATGCGTTTCAACGCGGTCAGCAGCCGGCCGACTTCGTCGGTCGTGTCCACTTCCAGACGATGCGTGAGGTTGCCGCTCGCGACCGCTTCCGCGAGACTCACCGCGCGATTGATCGGCCGCGTGATGGTGCGGGTAATGAACAGGCCGGTGGCGATCGCGATCAATGCCGCGCAGAAGGCGAGCACGATCATCTGGATCTTCGCGTAGTGCGCTTCGCCGACGGCGTCGGCGACGTCGCGCTCCATTTGCGCGGCCTGATAGTCGACCATCTTGTCGACCAGCACGTAGTAGCTGTCCTGCAAGCGCGCCATGTCGCCCTGATAGAGCGCGCGCGCCTGCTGCTGATCCGTCTTGACCAGTTCGAAGAATTTCCTGACGCTCACGCCGTACGCGGCGCGCGCATCGAACTGCTCCTTGAAGAGCGCCTTGCTCTGCTCGTTCAGCAGATGCTTTTCGAGTTGCGCGTAGGCGTCCGCGTTGAGCTTGCGGATCGCCGTGTAGTCGCTCATGTACTTCGCCGCTTCATCGGGCGACGTGGCCAGCAGCAGATTGCTGAGAATCCCGTTCGCCTTGTAGCCGTTACCCTTGATCGTGTTGCTCAGCGCGATCAGCGTATAGCGCTCGCTGACGATCTGATCCATTTTCGCGTTGCTGGAGTCGAGGTGGCGGATGCCCACCACGGCGGTGCCGATCAATAGCGCCACGACCAGGGCGAACGCGGAACCGAGACGAACCCCGATTCGCAAGTTGGAAATCTTCATGTTTTGCAATTCCTGTGTATCAACGCCGCAGTAAAAAGCTGTCGTGAAGCGGGCGACCGCGCGCTGTGCGTCGGGCAAGCACACCGCTCGGCGCGCCTGCCTTTCTCGAGGCGGCGCATCGCTTCACGACCATCGCCACTTGAACCTGGCAGACGTAGAGCCCTCGCAAACCTTTGCGTACGCGGGCGCGCGCCAATCTTCATACGATATGTCGGCCACGATTTGGGAATCTTGAGTGCTCGACCGTCGAAAATTGCGAAGCGTCGCGGGAGGGGCGTTTCTGGCGGGGGCTGAGACCACGAGACGAGATGGGCGTGGCCGGCAGGAGACGAACACCGCGGGGTGCTGCGCCACCCGCGGGTTGTTTATTACGTTTTGCTTTCTTGGCGAAGACGGGTGACGCCCGGCATTTTCGATTCGCGTCTAGTCACCATCGGCGTCGGAAACCGCATTGCGCTGCGCATTGGGCGGTTTCCCGTTCCTCGATGCATGACGACGCCCGCTCTCGCATCAACGCTTCACGACATTGAAGATCTTCACGGCGTTCGCGAGCGTCTGCGACTGTTCCTGCAACGAGCCCGCCGCCGCGGACGCCTGCTCCACCAGCGCCGCGTTCTGCTGGGTGACGCTGTCGATCTGCGCGATAGCCTCGTGAACCTGTTCGATGCCGGCGCGTTGATCGGCGCTGGCCGTGCTGATCTCGCCCATGATGTGCGTGACCTGCTCGACGCTTTTGAGAATTTCGTCCATCGTGCTGCCGGCCACGTCGACCAGCCGCACGCCGGTTTCGACTTTCGTCACCGACTGGCTGATCAGCGCCTTGATTTCCTTGGCGGCTGCCGCGCTGCGCTGCGCGAGTCCGCGCACCTCGGTCGCCACCACCGCGAAGCCTCGTCCCTGCTCGCCCGCGCGGGCGGCTTCCACCGCCGCGTTCAGCGCGAGGATGTTGGTCTGAAAAGCGATGCTGTCGATCACGCCGATGATGTCGACGATCTTGCTCGCGCTGCCGTTGATCTCGCTCATCGTCGTGACGACTTCGTTCATCACCTGGCCGCCCTTGACCGCGACGTCGCTGGCCTTCGCCGCCAGGCGGTTGGCCTCGTGCGCGTGGTCGGCATTGTGCTTGACGGTGTTGGTCAGCGAGTCCATCGAATGCGACGTGCGCTGCAGGCTGATCGCCTGCTGTTCGGTGCGCACGCTGAGGTCGTTGTTGCCGGACGCGATTTCGCTCGATGCCTGCGCGACCATCTCCGCCGACTGCCGCACGTTCGAGATGGTCGTCTGCAGTTGCTTGCGCATCTGATTGAGCTCGTAGTTCAGCCACGCGATTTCGTCGCGGCCATGCGATTCGATCTTGCTCGCCAGATCACCGCCGGCAATGCGTCCGACCGACGCCACGACGCGCTCCACCGGCAATTTGATGCTGCGCTGGATCGCCCAGCCCAGCACGATGCCGATCGCCGCCGCGACCGCCGACGCGGCGCCCACGGACCACACCATCCTGTCGATCCATGCGTGCAATTCCGGCGACGCGTGAACGTCGACCGAACTGCGCATGGCCCAGATGGCGACGGTGCCCACCGCGATCACCAGCGCCACCATGACCGCGAAGCCGGCCGTGATCCGGGTCGTCAACCGGAAATTTGAAAGTTTGATCATAGTCACCACGCTTGGCCTGCTGCCTCTGGAATTCATACCGATGAACCCGCCGGCTGACTGCCGGAACGATTCATGTCGACGAGGCGTGCGCGCCCGCATGGCGAGCGGCCTGGATATCCGGTCCGATATCTGTCGCCTCTGCCGGTGTTTACGGCTTTTCGCGCGGTGCGCTTTAAGGGGGTTTACGCGATTCCAGCCATGTTTTTTAAGGGTTTTTCCGGGCCGGAAATAAACGATCCGTTAACTAACCAGGCCCAGCATCAGCCCGTCTCACGCTCGACGAGATGAAAACCCACGTCGGTCACCCTCGCCTTGTCGATGCCGGCCAGCCGGTCCAGCAGGCAGCGCGCGGCGCTCAGGCCGATGCGCGTGCCGTCGACGCGCACGGTGGTCAGTTGCGGCGTCGTTTCCGTCGCGAACTCGAGGTCGCCGAAACCGCAGATCGCCAACTGCGACGGCACGGCGAGGCCCATGCGTTTGGCCGCGCCGAGCACGCCGATCGCGAGCAGGTCGGAGCCGCAGAACACCGCGTCGAGAGCGGGCGCCTGCCCGATCAGCGTCGGCAACGCGGCCTTGCCGACGGCCACCGAACTCGGCGGCGCGACGAGCACCTCGGCGATCTCGCGGATGCCCGCCTGCGCGAGCCGCTCGCGAAAGCCGTCGCGGCGCGCGAGCGCGCGGTCGTCGTTCGCGGACACGAGACCCGGCGCGCGCACCTTGCGCCGCAGAAAATGCTCGGCCACCGCCGCGCCGATCTGATGATGCGAAAAGCCCACCAGCATGTCGATCGGCGTCGCGGTCATGTCCCACGTTTCGACGATCGGCATGCCGACGTTGCGCAAGCGCTCACGCAAGGACTCCGTGTGCGCGACGCCCGTGAGCAGCACGCCTTCCGGGCGGCGGCTCAGCACCGCGTCGAGCAGCGTCTCTTCGTTCGAATCGCTGTAGCCGCTCAATGCCAGCAACACCTGATAACCGGCGCGCGACATGGTCTCGCTGAACACCTGGACCGTTTCGGAGAAAAGCGAATGCGCGATGGTCGGCACGATCGCCGCGATCAAGCGCGAGCGTGACGACGACAGGCCGCCTGCGAGACGATTGGGCACATAGCCGAGCTTCTGCACGACTTGCCGCACGCGTTCGAGCGTTTCCGGCGCGACCGTCTCGGGGCTATTGAATACGCGCGACACCGTGATCGGCGCGACGCCCGCCAGCGCGGCGACGTCGGTGATGCGCAAGCCTTTGGGGCCGCCGCGCATGCGCCTCGCGGGCGTGGCCGCTTCCGGCGCCTCGGGGCTCGCGGCGGCGCTCGGCTCGTCATTCGGCATGATTCAGTCAGGGAAGTAACGTATCGCGCTCATTGTAGTCCGGGCCTCGTCACGAGCGCGGCCGGAGCACCCGCGGTTCACGCGCCAATGGCGCTTCATTCGGTCACCGGCACGCGGCTCGACGCGACGCGAGCGCCCCGCTCGCGACGCAGGAGCAGCAACGTGACGGTGGCGAAAATCAGCAGACAGGTCGCCGGAATCAGCATCGGCGCCTTCACGCTGCCGGAGGTTTGACGGACCCACGGCACCAGATTCTGCGCGATGAATCCGCCGATGTTGCCGAGCGAATTAATCGCCGCAATGCCCGCCGCGGCACGCGCGCCGACGAGGAACTTCGGCGGCAGCGTCCAGAAACAAGGCAGCAGCAAATACATGCACGGCGCACCGAAACACAGCGCGATGAAACGCAGCGTGTTGGTCGGCAGAAACACGGCGCTGAGAAAACACGCGACGCCGAGCAAGGCGGCCACCAGCATCGCGACGAGCGCGCGATTGCCGCCGCGCAGCTTCGAGGGCAGCCACGCCAGCACGAGCGTCGCCATCAGCCACGGAACGATGTTGAGCAAACCGTTCGTCGTATTGCTGACGCCGAAGCCTTTCACCAGCGTCGGCAGCCAGTAGCTCACGCCGTAGACGGACATCGACAGCATCATGTAGTAGAGCGCCATGCCGATCACGCGCGGCTCGGTGAGCACGCGCAGCAGCGACGAATGCGCGCCGACGCTGGACTGAATCCGCGCGCGCTCGGCGTCGAGCGTGTGCGTGAGCCAGCTTTTCTCGTCGGCGGACAGGAAGCGCGCCTGTTTCGGCGACGCGGGCAGCAGGAACAACACGACGACGGTCAGCAGAATCGACGGCAGCCCGGTCACGATGAACACCAGTTGCCAGCCCTCCAGACCGGCGAGTCCGCCCTTGTCGAGCAGCCACCCGCAGATCGGCGCGCCGAGCATGTTGCCGAGACTGCTGCCGAGCGTGAAATAGCCGAGCATGCGCACGCGGTGCCGTGACGGAAACCACAAGGTCAGGTAATAGATCACGCCGGGATACAAGCCCGCTTCCGATGCGCCGAGCAGGAAACGCAGCACGTAGAACGTCGTCGCGTTCTGCGTGAAAGCAAGCAGCACCGTGACCACGCCCCACGTGAACATGATGCGCGCTATCCAGCGCGGCGCGCCGTACTTGTGCAGCAGCACGTTGCTCGGCACTTCGAAAATCAGATAGCCGATGAAGAACAGCGACGCGCCCAGCCCATAAGCGACCTCGGACAAACCGAGGCTGCCGAGCATCTGCAGTTTGGCGAAACTGATATTCGAGCGGTCGATGTAGGCGACCAGATAGAGCAGCCCGAGCAGCGGCATCAGGCGCAGGGCGAGGCGGTTGATCAGACGCGATTCGTCGATCGCGGGGGGCGTCGCTGGTGTCGTACCTGGTGTGGTGATGGTCACGGTGTCTCCTGCGCTCGCGTCGAATGCGCGAGCTGTGGGTGTGCGATGGATCGAAACCGCTTCAGCGCATTATTGTTTTTGTGCGCGCCACTGCGTGTAAGCCGCCAGGGTTTCCTCGTTCGGCGGATAGGTGCCGCGCAACGGACGGCCTTCCTCGATACGCTGCGTGATGAACGCTTCGAGCTGTTCCTGCTCGGCGGCGTCGCGCGCGACCTCTTCCGCCATCTCGCGCGGCACGATCACGACGCCGTCGACATCGGCGACGACGATGTCGCCCGGATAGACCGGCACGCCGCCGCACGCGATCGGCACGTTCATATCGACCGCATGGTGTTTCGCCAGATTCAGCGGCGCGCTCGCGCCGGCGCACCAGATCGGCAAGCCCAGTTCCGCGATCGTGCCGCTGTCGCGCACGGGACCGTCCGACACCATGCCGGCCACACGGCGTTTCGCGAGACGCAGCGCGAGGATCGAGCCGACCGATGCGACCGCGCGCTCGCCGCGGCAGTCCTGCACCAGCACGCTGCCAGGCGGCGCCGTCTCGACGGCTTTACGCTGCGGATGGTCCGGGTCCTGGAACACGCCCACGTGATCGAGGTCCTCGCGCGCCGGAATGTTGCGCAGCGTGAACGCCGGGCCCACGACATTGGGTGCGCCCGGCACGGGTTTGACGAGCGGCGCGACGCCTTGCAGAAAGACATTGCGCAACCCGCGCTTGAAGAGTTGCGTGGTCAGCGTCGCCGTGCTGACGTGGCGGAGTTGTTCGAGTGTCGCGTCGCTGACGCTGATTTCGGATGCGGTCATGACAGGGTTCTGGTTGAGTTAGTGGATCTCGGGCTCGCTGCGCGGCGTGAGCGGCGCGCCGTCCGGCGCTTGGCCGCCCGGCGTGACTGGTGTTTGATTCTGCTGTTGCACGGCCTGGTTCAGCGGCTCTTCGAGGAAATCGAAGTCGCAGCCCTTGTTCGCCTGCGTGACGTGCAATTGGTGCATCACGCCGAAGCCGCGCTCGAACGGAAGCTTCGGCGCTTGCCACGCGGCCTTGCGCGCGCCGAGTTCCGCGTCGCTGACGTCGAGATGCAGCCGGCGCGCGGGCACGTCCAGTTCGATCAGGTCGCCGTCCTTCACCAGCGCGAGCGGGCCGCCGACAAACGACTCCGGCGCAACGTGCAGCACGCAGGCGCCGTAGCTGGTGCCGCTCATGCGCGCGTCGGAAATGCGCACCATGTCGCGCACGCCCTGCTTCAGCAGCTTTTGCGGAATCGGCAACTGGCCCCACTCGGGCATGCCGGGCGCGCCGACGGGACCGGCGTGCTGCAGCACGATCACCGAATCGGCGGTGACGTTCAGTGCCTCGCTGTCGATGCGCGCGGCCATGTCCGCGTAATCCTTGAACACGACGGCCGGACCGCGATGCTTGAGCAGATGCGCTTCCATGGCGGCCGGCTTGATCACGGCGCCGTCCGGCGCGAGATTGCCGGTGAGGACCGCAAGCCCGTCGCTGGCGACGAGCGGATTGCCGCGTCGGCGGATCACGTCGTCGTTGAAAATCTCCGCGCCGGCGATGTTCTCGCCGAGGGTCGAGCCGTTGACCGTCAATTGCGAACCGTCGATCAGTTCGCCCAGTTCGAGCAGCAACGCGCGCAGGCCACCCGCGTAGAAAAAATCTTCCATCAGATACTGGCCGGCCGGACGCAGATTGCCGAGCACCGGCGTGATGCGCGCGAGTTCGTCGAAGCGCGCGGTCGTCAGATCGATGCCGGCGCGCCGCGCCACCGCCACGAGGTGGACGATCGCATTGGTCGAGCCGGACATCGCCAGCACGGTGGTCACCGCGTTATCGAAGGACTTCGCGCTCAGGATGTCCAGCGGCTTGAGATCGGTCCACACCATCTCGACGATGCGCTGGCCGGTCAGCGACGCGAACTGCGCATGCCGCGAGTCCACCGCGGGAATCGACGAAAAGCCGGGCAACGTGAGGCCGAGCGCTTCGGCGGCGCTCGTCATCGTCGAGGCGGTGCCCATCGTCATGCAATGGCCGGGCGAGCGCGCGATGCCGCTTTCAATGCCCTTCCACTCCTCTTCCGTAATCTTGCCCGCGCGCAATTCGGCCCAGTATTTCCACGTGTCCGACCCGCTGCCGAGCGTGCGGCCGTTCCAGTTGCCGCGCAGCATCGGGCCCGCCGGCAGATAGATCGCCGGCAGATTCATGCTGATCGCGCCCATCAGCAAACCGGGCGTGGTCTTGTCGCAACCGCCCATCAGCACGCAGCCGTCGAACGGATAGGACTTGAGCAGCTCCTCCGTTTCCATCGCGAGGAAGTTGCGGTACAGCATGGTGGTCGGTTTCTGGAAAGGCTCGGCCAGCGTCATCACCGGCATCTCGACCGGAAAACCGCCGGCCTGCCAGATGCCCCGCTTCACTTCCTCCACGCGCTGCTTGAAATGCGTATGGCACGAGTTGATCTCGCTCCATGTGTTGACAACCGCGATGACCGGCTTGCCCATGTAATCCGACGCGTGATAGCCCATTTGCGCGGTGCGCGAACGATGGCCGAACGAACGCAGGTCGTTCACGCCATACCAGCGATAGCTGCGAAGCTCTTCGGGTGTTTTGCGGTTCGATGACACTGACGTCTCCGTGGTAGCGCTACCATGCCGGCCCAAGCGTTTGGGCCGTCGGTAGCTTTCTCAATGGATGCGATGGTAGCGATACCATTGCGCGAGGTCAGCCAGGGTTTACCTCTCAAAGAACCTGACCGGGGATTATTGGCGGCGCAGCAGCCACATCAGATACGGCCCGCCGACGAGCGTCGCGATCACGCCGGCCGGCATCTGCTGCGGAAAGATCATGTTCCGTCCGAGCCAGTCCGACAGCACCATCAGCAAGCCGCCGATGAGCGCCGCGACGAGCATCTGCGAACGCGCGCGCGGGAAGCCGACGAGCCGCGCGAGGTGCGGCGCCATCAGCCCGACGAACGACATCGGGCCGATCACGACCGTGGCGCCCGCCGTCAGGATCGCCGCCACCACGAGCAGCATGAGCCGCGCGCGTTTCGCGCCGACGCCGAGCGCATTCGCCACGTTCGCGCCGAGCGGCAGGATCTCCAGCCAGCGCGCGCCGAGACCGGCGACGAACACGGCGGCGACCGTGCAGAGTGCGACGGCGATCGCCGTCGCGGGCAGGATCATGTAGGTCGAGCCGTACAGCAGCGGGCGCAGCAAGTTGCCGTAGGCGCCGCCGCTCGACGTCGCGAGCATGACGACCGCCTGCGAGAACGCGCTGATCGCGATGCCCGCGAGCAGCACGTGGTCCGGCGCGAAACCGCTGCGGCGACCGAGCGCGACGATCGTCAGCAGACACGCCAGCGCGCCCGCCGACGAGCCCGCGAGCAACACGGGCGTCGAAGGCGTGCTTGCGACGACGGCCGCGGCCAGCATGCCGAGCATCGCCCCGCCGCTCACGCCGAGCAGATCGGGGCTGGCCATCGGATTGCCCGTCACGCGTTGCAGGATCGTCCCGGCGAGCGCGACCATCACGCCGGCGCCCAGCGACGCGACGAGCCGCGGCACGCGCCAGAACCACACGTCGTTCCATTGCGCGGCGTTGGTCCATTGCCAGCCGTGCAGCGTGACAGAAAAGCGCAGCGATACGACGACGCCGACGATAAGCAAACCGCCGAGCAGCAGCGCCGGCACGGCCAGCGCGCGGCGCGGCGGCGCGCTTTCCGCCGACGCCGGACGCGGCGCCTCGATATGCATGCGGCGCAGCATCCACAGCAGCAGCGGACCGCCGCAGAGCGCCACCGCGGCGCCCGTCGGCAGAAGCTCGCCCAGTACGCCGGGCAAGCTCTGCACGGCCTGATCCGCGATCGCGAGCAGCAGCGCGCCGACGAGCGGCGCCCACAGCAACTGATCCTTCAGCCGGCGCGCGCCCATCAGGCGCGCGAGCACCGGGCCGCCGAGCCCGATGAAGCCGATCACGCCGACCGCGCTCGCCACGAACGCGCTCAGGATCACCGCGATGCCGAGCGCGACGGGCCGCGTCCATGCGAGCGACACGCCGAGCTGGCTCGCGCTGCCGTCGTCGAGGGAAAACAGCGTGAGCGGGCGCACCAGCAGCGCCGCGGCGACGCCGCACGCGAGCACGCGCGGCAGCAGCCAGACGACGCTCGCCCAGCCGTTCTGCACCAGCGAGCCGCCGCCCCAGATGAACACGGACGTGAGCGAGCGCTCGAAGACGATCGTCAGCAGCACCGACAGCGCGCCGCAATACAGATTCACGATCATGCCGGCCAGCACGATGGAGACGGCGGCGAAGCCCTTGCGCCAGGTCATCGCCAGCGTGGCGAGCATCGCCAGCGCGGCGCCGGCCAGCGCGACCGTGAAGCGCATGTCGGCGACGAGCGCGGGCGCGACCACCGCGGCGATCGTCAGCGCGAGATACGCGCCCGCCGACACGCCGAGCGTGAGCGGTTCCGCGAGCGGATTGCGCAGCACCTGCTGGAACACGACGCCGGCGAGCGACAACGCCGCGCCGGCGATCAGCGCGATCGCGACGCGCGGCAGCCAGCCATAACGCACGACCAGTTGCGGCAGCGTCGCGTCGGCGCCCGACAGTATGACGCCGGGCCATTGCGCGACGGGCAGCCGCGCCGACAGCGTGTGATAAACGAGCCACGCGGCCAGCATCAGCAGCAGCGCGGGTAGCCGCCAGGCGCGCGGCGCGGCGGTGGCGGCGACGGTCGCCGTCGAGCGGTTCATACGGTGACTCCTTGCAGCGCCTGCGCGAGATGGTCGGCGAAGCGCATCGACGCGACGACGCCGCCGAGCGGCGGCAGCGGACGGATGTGCTGCACGCGGTTCTGCCTGACGAACGGCAGCGCGCGCCACAACGGGCTTCGCGCGAGTTGCGTGGCCACGGCGGGCGGCACGCCGATCGTGACGACCTGCGCGTCGGCATGTTTCGCGAGCGCGCCGAGGTCCGCTTCCGTCATGCCTTGCGGATCGGCGTAGTCCTGCCACGCGTTGTCGATTCCGAGCGCGTTCAGCACGCCGCCGAACAGGCTGTTTCTGCCGAATACCGCGATGTGCCGGTCGTCGATCGGGCGAAGCAGATAGACAGGACGCCGTGTCGCGCGAAAGCCCGCGAGACGCGCGGACGCGTCGGCCAGCCGCGCGTTCGCGCGCGCGAACAGCGCATCGGCCGCGGGGCCGCGGTCGAGCGCATCGGCGAGCTTGCGGGTGGCGGCGTGAACCGCCGGATAGACGTCGATACCGGGGCCGAACAGTTGCACCGTGAGCGTCGGCGCGATCCGTTCGAGCAAGGCGCGCAGCGGCGCGTGCCACGGCGTGATGACGATGAGATCGGGCTTGAGCGCCGCCAGTACCTCGAAGTTCGGCTGGTACAGCAGGCCCGTGTCGACGACCGAAGGCGGCAGCGGCGGATCGCCGTCGAGCTTCGCATACCACGAGGGACGCGACACGCCCACGGGCGTCACGCCGAGCGACAGTACGACTTCGGTCAGCGGCCAGTCGAGCACGACGACGCGCGCGAGCGAAGCCGCGGCGCGCCCCGCCGCCGGGTCCGCGAGCGGCGCGGCAGCGAACGCCGGGCGGGCCAACGAAGCGCCCGATGCCGCGAGCGCCGCCGTGCTCAAACCGGCGAGCGCGAGACGCCGCCGCCTGTTGCTAAACCGCGTGCCTGCCGTCATGACGACGTGTGCCGCGTGCCATCCGCCCGGCCCTTCCTCATCCGCATCACCATTGGTAGCGTGCCGTCCCGAGCACCGTACGCGTCGCGCCCCAGTAGCAAACGGCCGCCGTCGTGCAGTACGAGATGTACTCGCGGTTGAACAGGTTGTTCACGTTGAGCGACAGGCGCCAGTTCTGGATGTCGTAATGCGCGCCGAGATCGACGAGGACGCGCCCCGGCACCGTGAACGTGTTGGCCGCGTCGCCCGCCGAGCTGCTCATGTAGCGCACGCCCGAACCCATGCCGAAGTTGCGCAGCGGTCCGCGGTGGAACGTGTAATCCGCCCACAACGACGCGGAGTTGCGCGGCGCGATGGTCGGCCGCTTGCCGAGGCTGCTGGACGCCGTGTTCCGCGTCACCTCCTGGTTGACGAACGTGTACGACGCGATCAGCTTCACGTTCTCGCTCACGTTCGCATGCGCTTCCAGTTCGACGCCGCGCGAGCGGACCTGGCCGGTCTGGATCGCGTAGCCCAGGTGTTGCGGGTCGGTCACGGAGACGTTGTCCTGCGTCAGGCTGAACGCGGCGAGCGAGAAGAAGCCGTCGAACCACTTGGGCTGATAGCGCACGCCGGCTTCGACCTGCTTGCCCCTGGTCGGCGAGAACGCGGCGCCCGAGTACGACGCGCCGAGCACGGGCTGGAACGAACGCGAATAGCCGATATACGGCGCGATGCCGTTGTCGAACTCATAGGCGAGACCGGCGCGCCAGGTGAACGCGTGGTCGTTCGAGTGGTAGGTCGTGCTGCTTCCCGTGGTGAGCGATCTGGTCTGCTGGTTGCCGCCCGTCCAGTCCTCGCGAACGCCGAACGTCAGCACCCAGTTGCGCCAGCGCGCCTCGTCCTGCGCGTACACGCCGACCGTGCTCAACGAATAGTCGAGACGCGTGTTGGCCCGCTGCGTGGGCAGCGACGAGAAGTTCGGGTTGTACAGG
This sequence comes from Paraburkholderia sp. DD10, assembly GCF_049177125.1. Classification (NCBI taxonomy): domain Bacteria; kingdom Pseudomonadati; phylum Pseudomonadota; class Betaproteobacteria; order Burkholderiales; family Burkholderiaceae; genus Paraburkholderia; species Paraburkholderia sp. DD10. The sequence continues at coordinate 1,753,733 of NZ_CP185393.1, forward strand.
TCGACCGTGCCGAGGACGGAGTTGCCCTCCGTGTCGCCGAGCATCGAGCGCTGATAGTCGAGACCGAACAGCAAGGTGTGCTGGACGGAGCCCGTCGTCACCTTGGCCTGCGCGTGGGTATCGACCTGGAACTGCGAGTAGTGCTCGTTGTCGACGTTGCCCCACATCGACACCGTGCGCTTATCGGCGCCGAGCGCGCTCGTCACCGAGGTCTGGTAGTAATGCTGGTCGATGTGCAGGTAGCGCAGGTTCTGCGAGATGCTGACCTTGTCGTTGATCGCGTGATCGAACTGATAACCGAACCAGTACTGGGTGCGGTGCATGCCGTCGCGGTCCGGATCGCCGAAGTATTTATCGGGGCCGAGCTGGCCGTTCGGATTGGCGAACAGCGTCGCGCCGGCCGGCACGGGATTGAACATGCCGCCGTTCGGATCGCGCTGGAAGCTGCCTTGCAGCGTAAAGGTCGTATCGCGGTTCGGGCGGATCGTGACCGACGGCGCGATGGCGAGCCGCTGGTCCTTGATCTCGCTGACCTGCGTCTCGGCGGTGCGGGCCACGCCCGTCAACCGGTAGAGCACGGTGCCGTTCTTGTCGACGGGGCCGCTCAGGTCGAAGCCCAACTGATAGTTGTTGTGGTTGCCGATCTGCATCATCACTTCGTGGTACGGCTGCTCCATCGGCAGCTTGCTCACGTAGTTGACGAGGCCGCCAGGGCTGCCTTGTCCGTAGAGCACCGAGGCCGGACCATGCAGCACTTCCATCCGCTCCATGAAATACGGATCGATGCGCGGCGTCGCGAAGCGCGGCGACTGATACAGATGCAGGCCGTCCAGATAGGAGTCGAGCGGGAAGCCGCGGCCGTAGAGCTGATCGAAACGGATGTCGGTGCCGTCCTGCGAATAGACGCCGGACGAGTAGCGCAACGCCTGGTCGACAGTCTGCGCGCCCTGGTCGTCCATCTGCTGACGCGTGACGACGGACACGCTCTGCGGATTCGTGAGCAACGCGGAATCCGTCTTGGTGCCGGTCATCGACCGTTTCGCGACGTAACCGACGCCAGGTCCCAGCGGATCTTCAGCGGCGCTGCGCACCTGGACGGCAGGCAATTCCTTCGCGGCATCAGCGCCGGAGGCGGGTGCCGGCGACTCTTGCGCGTGCGCGCCGAAGCCGGCCAAACCTAGCATCAACGCGACGTAAATCGGACGCAGGTGCGGCAAGCCGCGCTCCTGCAGAGAACTGCGCTTCCCTGCTTGCTCAACCTTCATTCTTCTTGTTCCCCTTTCTTGTATCCCCGAGTCAAGGCCGGCGATCGGGCGCCAGCCTTGGTGCCCGCTGATTCTCTCAAGACGCGATATTAATGTAAACAATAATCAATCGCATTCAATGACCGAATTGCTCGGTACACGGGACAGAAAGCTCCGCTCGGGCGCGCGCAGAACGCGCCCGAAACGGAGATCGAAGATGAACGATGGTCACGACTTGAACAGCAACGGCTCGGCCATGTCGACGACGGGTCGAGCGAGCAACTCCCCGAGCTGCGTAGCGAGAACCGGATGGTGGACGATGCTGGAGTGACTCGCGTCGACCTCGAACGCGTGCAGCCGCCCAAGCGTGTGATGCGCCCAGGCCATCCTGCGTCGCGGGTCGGCGATACGCAGCGCGCGCCACACGTGCAGATCGGCGACGATGCGCGGCAGCGTATGCCGCGCCATCAGCGCCGCGTGCAGCGAGTCGGCGGCGAGCGCCTGTCGAAGCAGCGACGGCTCCGCCTGCTCCAGCAATATCAACTGGGGCGCCGCAGTGTCCGCATTTTCGGCCACCGGTTCGGGGCCGTCCTCGCGATGCGTCGCCGTATCGACGATGCCGACGAACGACACGCGCTTGCCGCGCCGCTCGAAATAATCCGCGATGGCGATGGCGAGCCGGCCGCCGAACGACCAGCCGAGCAGCGCGTAGTCCCCGTCAGGCTGTAGCGTCTCGATGCACTGCGCGTAGTGCGCGGCGAGCGCCTCGAACGTGTCGCCTTGCCACGGCTCGCCCCGCACCGCGGGCGCCTGTATCGCGATCAGGCTGACGCGGCCGTTGAGCGCCTGCGCGAGCGTCCGATACTCGCCGACCATGCCGTAGCCCGGATGCAGACAGAACAGCGTGGCGGCCGTCCCAAGCGCGTTCAACGGCACGGCCGGCAACAGCGCGGCACGCGACGGCGCATCACCGGCGCAAGCGCTCGCGCCATGCGACCGGCGCCGCGCGAACCAGCTCAGGAGCGCGTCGGAAGGCGGCACCGGCAGGCTTGCCTCGTAGGCGGCGCGCGCGGTCCAGCTTGCGGCGACAGCATCGTGCCGGGCCAAGGTTTCGAGCGATTCAGGCACGGACCGCAACCGCGCCGGAGCGTCGGGCAGCGGCGCGGCGGCACGCAGATGCTCGAGCAACTCGACGAGCGCACGCTCGAACGACGCGGCGAGATTGTCGGCCAGCGCAGCGGGCACGCACTGCGGCGCGTAGCCCCAGTTGAACGTCAGCGAGTCGCCGGCAATCCAGCCGTTGATGTCCAGCGCGCGATCGGGAAGCCGCGCGCGAGGCGCGATCGCGTCGCCCGACGACTCGCTCGCGAAGCCGAAGCGGCTGGCGTCGTCGAACGTCTGGTCGAAGCGGCCCAGGTAGTTGAAGCCGATCTCGGACACCGGCAGCGCGCGCATCGTCGAGCGGCTCGCCGCGTCCGCGCAGCAGGCGAGCAGTCCCCAGCCGAGGCCGCGCAGCGGCACGTCCGCGAGCCGCTCGCGCACGCGCAGCAGCGCGTCGGCGGGCGTCGTGCCGCGCGGCAGCGCGAGCGGGTATTGCGTGGTGAACCAGCCGACCGTGCGGCTCAGGTCCGCGCCGTCGATCACGTCCTCGCGGCCGTGGCCTTCGAGTTCGATCAGCACTTCGTCGCGCGAGACCGCCTCGCCGATGGCGAGCGCCAGCGCCGCAAGCAGCACTTCGTCGACACGCATCCGGTACGCGCGCGGCGCTTCGCGCAGCAGGACGGCGGTCAGTTCGGGCGAGAGTTTTTTCAGCAGCGTCTTTTGCGGCTCGGGATGCGGACTGCGTGCCGGAAAGAGCGGACCGGCGCGCAGCGCGGGGACGTCGAGCGTGGTTTGCCACCACGCCAGTTCGGCGATGCGGTCCGATGATTCCGCGTATTGATGGAGCGCGCGCACCCAGGCGCGCCAGGACATCGACGGCGGGGGCAGCGCGATGGGCTCGTCCTGCTCGGCCTGGGCGTAGGCGGTTTGCAGTTCCTCGAGCAGCACGCGCCAGGAGACGCCGTCCACCGACAGATGGTGGATCGCGATCAGCACGCGCGTTTCGTCCGGGGTCTCGAAGTGGCCGATGCGCCATAGCGGGCCGCGCCCGATGTCGAGGCTCGACTGGAGGCGCTCGCAGGCCGCGGTGAGCGCTGACAGTGAGGACAGGTGTTCGTGGTGGACGATGGCTGTCTGTGTTGCCTGCGTTGCCTGTGTTGCCTGCGTTGCGTGTGTTGGCTGTGTTGGCTGTGTTGGCTGTGTTGCCTGCGTTGCCTGCGAGCCCGCCAATGCTTGCGTCACGTGTGCCGCGTCAGCCACTTCAACCGCCCCTGCCGCCTTCACCGCCACCTGTTTCCATCCCCCCGTCTCCTTCACGAACCGCAGCCGCAACGCGTCGTGCCGCGCCTCCAGCGCCCGCGCCGCGCGCTCCAGCGCCGCGGGTTCCAGACGCCCCCGCACCTTCAGCAGCACCGCCTGGTTCCAGTGCGACTCGCCCTGCGGATAGCGCTCGAAGAACAGCCGCTGGATCGGCGTCAGCGCCAGCGCCGCGCCATCGTCGACCTCCTGCGCACCGCCCGCTTCGAGCCGCTGCGCGCGCTGCGCCAGGCCCGCCACCGTCGGATGCTCGAACACCTGTCTCGGCGTCAGCCGCCATCCCGCCTCGCGCGCCCGCGCGATGATCTGCAGGCTCTGGATCGAGTCGCCTCCCGCCTCGAAGAAGTTGTCCGTCACGCCCAGATCGTCGCGCCCGAGCACCGCCGTCCAGATCGACAGCAACGCCGACTCCACCTCGCCCGACGCCGCCACCCGTTCGCGCGCGCCCGCCTGCGGCGCCGGCAGCGACCCGCGGTCGAGCTTGCCGTTGGGCATCCACGGCAGCCGCGCGAGCACCGTCACCGACGACGGCACCATGTAGCCCGGCAGCTTCTGCTCCAGTTCGCGCTGCAGATGCGCGGCGTCGAGCGTGGTTTGCGCCGCGCCCTGCGCCGGGCGAGGACCGTTGCCTCGTTCGTCGCGTGATCGATCGCCCGGCACATCGCCTGGTGCCTCGCGTGATTGATCACGAGACGCCCGGCCTTTCAGCTCGCCGGACACATCGCCGGATACGCCGTCGTCATTCCCCGACTGGTTGCGGGATGCATTAGCCGATATGTCACCTGACAAGCCGTCGCCTGACACGCGACCCAGCGCATCGCCAGAAACATTCCCCGTCATTTCACCGGATACATCAGCGAGCACATCACCTGATACATACGCCGCGAGCCGCTGCTTCTGCCCCTCGCCCACCACGATCACCGCCGCCTCGCGCACGCCCCCGCACTGCCGCAGCACCGCCTCGATCTCGCCCAGCTCGATGCGCTGGCCGCGCAGCTTCACCTGCTGGTCCAGCCGACCGAGGAACTCCACCGTGCCGTCCCCGCGCATCCGGCACAGGTCGCCGCTGCGGTACATCCGCGCGCCCGGCGCACCGGACGGGTCCGGCACGAACCGCTCCGCCGTCAGGCCCGGTCGCCCCAGGTACCCGCGCGCCACCGTCGGCCCGCCGATGCACAGCTCGCCCAGCCCGCCCACCGGCGCCTCGTCGCCGAACGCGTCGAGCACGCGCGCGGTGCGCCCCGGATACGGATGGCCGATCGGCACCGTCACCTGCCGTGCGTCGTCCGCCTCGGTGCGACGGTACAGCGCCGCCACCGTCGTCTCGGTCGGCCCGTACAGGTTGTCCAGCCGGATGTCCGCGAGCGGCCCCGCGCGCCAGTGCGCGAGCGCGTCGCCCGGCAGCGCCTCGCCGCCCACCGTCACCTGACGCAGCGCGAGCCGCGCGCGCGGCGGCGCATGATGCTGCCACTGCTGCCACAGCGCGGTCGGAATGCGCGCGAACGTCACGCGCCGGTTCACGAGGCGCTCGCTCAGGCTCTGCAGGTCCCACGGCTGCACGCCGCGCATCTCCACCGTCGCGCCGCGCAGCAGCGCCGGCAGCGTCTCGTGCAGCGCGACGTCGAAGCTGATCGTCGACGAGTGCAGCACCGTGTCGCGGCCGTCGATGGCGTAGGTCGCGAGGAAGTCCTGAAGATGGGTCCACAGCGCGCCGTGGCTCACGCCGACGCCTTTCGGGCGGCCCGTCGAGCCGGAGGTGTACAGCACGTAGGCGAGCTGGTCCGGGTGCAGCGGGGCGTCGATGTGGGCGGTGAGGTTGTTGTGGTGTGCTGCGTCGCTCCGGCCTGCTGCATCGTTCTGACCTGCTGCTTCGTTCTGACCTGCCGCTTCGTTCTGACCTGCCGCTTCGTTCTGATCTGCCGCTTCGTTTCCGCCTGCTGCTTTGCTCCAGCCTGCTGCGTCGCTCCAGCCTGCTGCGTCGCTCCAGCCTGCTGCGTCGCTCCAGCCTGCCTGACCCCGATCGCTCGCACCGTTCTGCATCGCCAGGCCGATACGGCGCTGGGCATCGCTGTCGTTCGCCGCATCAGCACGGCTTGCCGCACCAGGTTGGCTGGCCGCATCGATGCCGCCAGCCACCTCGCCCTGCCTGACTCCATCCGTGACAGCCAGCGGCACCGAACCCACCTCAACCACCTCACACCCCGCGAGCACCTCCCCAACCTGCTCCGCACTCGCCCGATCCGCCACCACCTCGGCAATCCCCGCATCCCCGATCATCTGCGCGAGACGCGCCACCGGATACCCCGGATCCAGCGGCACGAACGCCCCGCCCGAGCGGATGATCCCCAGCAGCGCCGCGACCAGCGCCGGCCCGCGCGTCACGCACAAGCCCACGCGCCGCTCCGCGCCCACCCCGCGCGCGACCAGCTTCGCGGCCAGCGCCGCCGACCACGCATCCAGTTGCGCATAGGTGAGCGACGCGTCCTCGCAGCGCAGCGCCACCGCCTCCGGCGTGCGCCGCGCCTGCGCCGCCAGCGCCGCGCCGAGCGACTCGAACGGATACCGCCGCAACGCCACCTCAGGACACCCCGCCGGCAACGTCAGCGACCCCACCCGCCGCTCGATACCCTCCGCCATCTGCGCGAGCACCGCTTCATACTGCGACGCGATCCGCTCCACCGTCCCGGCATCGAACACATCGGCCGCATAGTTGAACATCAGCCGCAACCCGCGCCCATCGTCGACCACGTTCAGCACCAGATCGAACCGCGCCGTATCCGTGCCGCCCGCCTCCGGCTCCACGACGAGACCCGGCATCGCCACCGCCGCCTCGCTCGTCGCCTGCTCCAGATTGAACATCACCTGGAACAGCGGCGAGCGGCCGAGATCGCGCTCGATGCGCAACGCGTCGAGGACACGCCCGAACGGCGCCGCCTGATGCGCATGCGCTTCGAGCACGCGCGCATGCAGCCCGGCCAGCAGCGCGCCGCACGGCATGCCGCCGTCGACGTCCACATCGATCACGAGCGTATTGACGAAAAAGCCGATCAGCCCTTCCGTCTCGCCGCGCTGTCGTCCCGCCGACGGCACGCCGATGCGCACGCCCGGCTGTCCGCCATAGCGGTACATCAACGCGGCATAGGCGCCGAGCAGCACCGTGAACAGCGTCGTGCGCCGCGCGCGCGCGAGTTCGCGCAAGCGGCCGGCGAGTTGCGCGTCGACATCGCGCCGGCAGCGTCCGCCCTCGATGCCGCGCACCGCCGCACGTGGCCGGTCCAACGGTAATTCCAGCGCGGGACGCTCGACACCCAGTCGCTGGGTCCAGTACGCGAGATCGTCGGCGAGCGCGCCGTCCCGCCACTCGTTCTGCCACGCGGCGACATCGCCGAAATGAATCGTCAAAGGCGGCAATGCGCGCGACAACGCCGCGCCTTCGCCCGCGAGCGCCGCGCGATACAGCGCCGCGAGTTCGCGAACGAGCAGCGACTGCGACCAGCCGTCCGACACGATGTGATGCACGACGATCGACAGCGCGTGACGCTCCGCATCGAGCGCGATCAGATCGACGCGCAACAGCGGCCCTTGCGTGAGATCGAACGGCTCGCGCGCGGCGGCACGCAGCGTGTCGCGCAATTGCGCGGGATCGTCGAGCGTGCGTTCACGCCAGAAATAGCCCGCCTCGTCCGCGATACGTTGAACCGCGATGCCGCGCGTCTCGACGAAACGCACACGCAATGCGCCATGCCGGGCGACGAGCGCATCGAACGCGCGGCGCAGCGCGTGAACGTCGAGGCGGCCCGTCAGACGGATCGCGCGCGACAGGTTGTACGCGGGGTTCCGCGGATCGAGTTTCCATAGGAACCACAACCGCTCCTGCGCGGGCGCGAGCGGATAACACGCCGAAGCATCGACCAAGCCGCCGGCTTCATCCGCTTCTGCCGCATCACGCGACAACGGCACGATCGGCAAACGCGCGGGATCGACGCCCTGCTCGCGCGCCTTCTCGCGAAAGCGTCGTCGGCGTTCCGGCGACAGGGCGGCGTATTTGCGCGAGATCGCGAGCGCCTGGTTCGCCGCATCGGTGGAGGCATTGGTATTGCCACCGGCGTTGGCATCGACATTGGCATCGACATTGGCACCGACATTGGCACCGACATTGGCACCGGCATTGGCACCGGCATTCACACCGGTATTGGCACTGGCATTCACACCGGTATTGGCACCGGTATTGGCACCGGTATTGGCACCTGCACCTGCACCGGTAGCGGCATTCGCACCGGCATCGGCACCGGCATTGACACCGGCACCGACATCAGCACCGGCTACTGATGAACCCGGCACGGCGGCCGGTCCGTTAGAGGTCGTGGTCAGCATGTTTTCAATTTGCATAGATAGGCATAGGCACGCGGTTCAATCCAGCGCATCGAACAAGCCATCGAGCGCTTGCAGTTCATCGTTCGCGGCCGCGCGCGGCGACGCGTCGCCATCCGCGCCGGACGTAAGCAGCGCGGCCAGCAGCGCCGGCGTCGGGCTATCGAACAGCGCGCCGAGCGCGACCTTGCGGCCCAGCCGCTCCGACAGCCGCGCGATCAACCGCACCGCCGCTAGCGAATGTCCGCCGAGCGCGAAGAAGTCATCATTCGCGCCGACCCGCGCGAGTCCGAGCACGTCGCCGAACAGCCGCGCGATCAACGTTTCGGTCTCGCCCGACGGCTCGACCCACGCCGCGTCGCTTGCCGGCGCCGCCTCGAAGCGCGCGAGCGCGTTGCGGTCCAGCTTGCCGTTCGCGGTGCGCGGCAACGCCTCAAGCTCATAAAGCGCCGCCGGAATCATGTAGCCGGGCAGGCGCGCGGCGAGCGTCTGCCGCCAGCCGGCCGGCACCGCACGCGACGCGCCGACCACATACGCCACGAGCCGCGCCTCGGCATCGCCCGCGCCGGGCACGAGCGCGACGGCCGCGTCGAGCACGCCGTCGCAGGCGCGCAGCGCCGCCTCGATTTCGCCGAGTTCGATCCGGTAGCCGCGCAGCTTCACCTGCTGGTCGATCCGGCCGAGGCATTCGAATTCGCCGTCGGGCCGCTCGCGGCACAGGTCGCCGGTGCGGTACATCCGCGCGCCGGGCGGCCCGTACGGGTCCGGCACGAAGCGCTCGGCGGTGAGGCCGGCGCGGCCGAGATAACCGCGCGCGAGGTTGTCGCCGCCGATGCACAACTCGCCGACGCCGCCTTGCGGCGTCAACTGCCCGCTCGCGTCGACGATGCGCAGCGCGTTCGCATGCAATGCGCGACCCACGGTGACAGGGCCGCCCTCGGCCACGCGCGCGCAGCTCGACCAGATCGTCGTCTCGGTCGGGCCGTACAGGTTCCACAAATCGACGCCGCGTTGCGCGAGTTGTGTCGCCAGGTCGGCAGGCAACGGCTCGCCGCCCGCGATGCCGACGAGCCTTCCGCGCGACGGACCTTGCCAGCCCGATTCGATCAGCAGGCGCCAGCCGCTCGGCGTGGCCTGCATGAAGCTCGCGCCGCTGTCGTCGATCAAACGCGCCAGGGCGGCGCCGTCCGCGACCGTCGACGCGTCGGCCATCTCGATGCAAGCGCCTCGCGTGAGCGGCAGACAGAATTCGAGCAGCGAGATGTCGAACGACGGCGTCGTGACCGACAACAGCACGTCATCGCGATGCAGTCCCGGCGCGATGCCCACGCTTGCGAGCAGCCGCGCGAGCGCGCCGTGCGAGACCGCGACGCCCTTCGGCCGGCCGGTCGAGCCGGACGTGTAGATCACGTAGGCGAGTTGCGCGTCGCTGCACGGCAACGCGGGCGGCAGGATTGCTGGTGCGTCGCTGGCGTCGGCGGCATCGCGTGTGGCGGCGCGCCGAGCGTCGGGTCCGACGTCACGTGTGGCGTCGAGTCGCGCGTCGCGTCCGACGTCGTTTGTGGTGGCGAGCCGCACGTCACGTTCGACGTCACGCGTGGCGTCGGGTCGCGCGTCGGGTCCGACGTCGCCTGTAGCGTCGAGCCGCGCGTCACCTCCAACGTCGCCTGTGGCGTCGAGCCTTGCGTCGATCGCGATACGGCCGTCCAGCCAGTTGCCGAGCCGCGCGCGACCCTCCGCATCGGCGATGACCCGCGTGATGCCCGCGTCGTCCAGCATGCCGCGCAGGCGTTCGGCCGGGAACGACGGATCGAGCGGCACATACGCCGCGCCGCTGCGCCACACGCCGAGCATGCTCGCGATCAGTGCCGGCGAGCGGCGCATGCAGACCGCCACGCGCTCCTCACGCGCGACGCCGCTCGCGCGCAACCGTGCGTCGATCACAGCGGACCAGCGCGCGAGCGTCGCGTAATCGAAGGCTTCACCGTTTTGCCTGACCGCGATGCGTTGCGGCGCGCGTGCGGCCTCTGCTGCAAAGCGCTCGTGACACGCGCGCAACACGGGCCCGGTCAAGAGTTCGGTCAAGGGCTGGGTCAAGGGTTCGTCCAAAGGCTCGGTCACGCGCTCGGTCAAAGGCTCGGCCAAAGGCTCGTCCAAAGGCGCAGTCAAGGTGTCAGGCAAGGACAACGTCAAGGACACTGGCAACGGCTCCGCGCGCGCCGCACCGCGCCGCGCAGCGAGTTCCCCGACAAAGCGCGGCGCACGCTCGCCGTCGTCGGCCAGTTGATCGAGCAGCGCCAGGTATTGCCGCTGCAATTGCTCGACCTGCGCGCGCGCGAGTCGTCGGCTGTCCCAGTTCCATTGCAGTTCGATGCGCGTCGCCGGCAGGATCGTCAGCGTCAGCGGATAGTGCGTGCGCTCGAACGAATCCACGCGATCGACGCGCAACGCGTCGGCCTCCGTGGATGCCGCGCGAGCCGCGACCGGATAGTTCTCGAACACGATCAGACTGTCGAACAGCGCATCGCCGCTGCGTCCCGCCCACTGCTGCAACGACGACAGCGGCGTGTGCTCGACCTCGCGCATGTGCAGGTTGTACGCCTGCAATTCGTCGAGCCAGGCCGATACCGTCATGTCGCCGGGCACGGCCGCGAACACCGGCAGGCTGTTGATGAAAAGGCCGAACATGTCCTCCGATCCGGCCAGCGACGCGGGCCGCCCCGACACGGTGACGCCGAACGCCACCGACCGCTTGCCGCTCAGCCGCGCGAGCAGCACGGCCCACGCGCCCTGCATCAACGTGTTGAGCGTCACGCGATGACGTTGCGCGGCGCGGCGCACGCGCGCGTCGAGGGGCGCATCGAGTTCGACCGCGAGCTTGCGCGGCACATTCGCGGATGCGTCGTGCGGCGCGGCGAGGCTCGCGGTGAGCGTGCCCGCATCGTCGGCGGCGGCGAGCCGCTCGCGCCACCAGTCGCGCGGATCGGGCTGCGCCGCGAGCCATTCGACGTAGCGCCGGTACGGCGGCGGCACGCCCGCCGCGCCGCGCGCCGCATCACGGGGCGTCAGGCCGAGCGCGCGCTCGTAGTCGTCGAACACTTCGGCGAGGAGCCGCGCGCCGCTCCAGCCGTCCGTCAGCACGTGATGATGCGTGCGCACGAGATCGAAGCGGCCGTCGGGACGGCGGAATACGTTCACGCGCATCAGCGGCGCGCGCGACGCATCGATGCCGGCGGCGAGGTCGGCCGAACGCCAGGCGGCGAGGCGCGCATCGTAGTCCGGCGCATCGCGCCAGTCGCGCACCGCGAACGGCAGCACGGCTTCGCGCTGGACGATCTGCAAGGCCGCTTCGCCATGACGCCACTCGAAGCGCGTGCGCAACATGTCGTGCCGCGCGATGGCGGCCTGCCAGGCGGCGCGCAACGCCGTGTCGTCGAGGCGGCCGTCGAGCGTCAGTTGCAACTGGTTCACGTAGACGCCCTCGCCCTGCTGCAACTCGCTGTGATACAGCAGGCCCTGTTGCAAGGGCGTGGCCGGATAGATGTCGGCGACGCCGCCAAGCGGCAAGCCGAGCGCGCGCAAGCGCGCCTGATCGAGGCCGGACAACGGGAAGTCCGACGCGGTCGCGCCCGGCGGCGCGGCCACGCAGTGCGCGACCAGCGCGTCGACCTGCTGGTCGAACGCGGCGACGATGCGCTCGACGGTTTCGCGGTCGATTCGCGCCGGGTCGAAGCGCCAGCGCAGCAGCAAGGTTTCGCCCGTGACGATGCCGTTCAGGTCGAGCGCATAGTCGAGGCGCGCGCCCGCTCCGTGGCTGCTGCCCGCATCCTCGGAACTGAAGGCGAAGCGCGAGGCCGGATCGAACGACTGATCGAAGCGCCCGAGATAGTTGAAGCTGACGGCCGGGCGTGGCCGTGTGCGGCTCGCGTCGAGCAGGCCCCAGTGCAGACCCTTGTTCGGCACCGCGCGGATGCGCTCCTTCACGGCGATGAGCGCATCGCCCGGCGCGGCCGATGCGGCGGGCAGCGCGACCGGGAAGCGCGTCGTGAACCAGCCGACCGTGCGGCTCAGGTCCGCGCCGTCGATCACGTCCTCGCGGCCGTGGCCTTCGAGTTCGACGGCGATTTCGCTTGCGCCGCTCCATGCGCCGAGCGCCTGCGCGAGCGCGGCGAGCAGCAACTCGTCGACGCGCGTGCGATAGGCGCGCGACGCGTTCTGCAACAGGTCGCGCGTGCGGCCGGCGTCGAGCGTCCAGTCGATCGTTGCGCTTTCGACGACGCGCGTGCCCGCGGCGGGGCGCAGCGGGAGTGCCGGAGCGGTGTCGAGCACGCTGAGGGCTTGCTGCCACCAGTTGGCTTCCGACTGGACCGCGTCGGAGGCGGCATACCGGTGGAGCGCGCGGACCCAGGCGCGCCAGGACATCGACGGCGCGGGCAGCGCGATGGGCTCGCCTTGCTCGGCCTGGGCGTAGGCGGTTTGCAGTTCCTCCAGCAGCACGCGCCAGGAGACGCCGTCCACCGACAGATGGTGGATCGCGATCAGCAGGCGCGTTTCGTCCGGGGTCTCGAAGTGACCGATGCGCCATAGCGGGCCGCGCCCGATGTCGAGGCTCGACTGGAGACGCTCGCAGGCCGCGGTGAGCGCTGACAGTGAGGACAGGTGTTCGTGGTGGACGATGGCTGGCTGTGTTGCCTGTGTTGCCTGTGTTGCCTGTGTTGCCTGTGTTGCCTGTGTTGCCTGTGTTGCCTGTGTTGCCTGCGATGTCTGCGAGCCCCGCAATGCTTGCGTTGCTTGCGTTGCTTGCGTTGCTTGCGTTGCTTGCGTTGCTTGCGTTGCTTGTGCCACTCCAGCCACTTCAACCACCCCTGCCGCCTTCACCGCCACCTGTTTCCATCCCCCCGTCTCCTTCACGAACCGCAGCCGCAACGCGTCGTGCCGCGCCTCCAGCGCCCGCGCCGCGCGCTCCAGCGCCGCGGGTTCCAGACGCCCCCGCACCTTCAGCAGCACCGCCTGGTTCCAGTGCGACTCGCCCTGCGGATAGCGCTCGAAGAACAGCCGCTGGATCGGCGTCAGCGCCAGCGCCGCGCCATCGTCGACCTCCTGCGCACCGCCCGCTTCGAGCCGCTGCGCGCGCTGCGCCAGGCCCGCCACCGTCGGATGCTCGAACACCTGTCTCGGCGTCAGCCGCCATCCCGCCTCGCGCGCCCGCGCGATGATCTGCAGGCTCTGGATCGAGTCGCCTCCCGCCTCGAAGAAGTTGTCCGTCACGCCCAGATCGTCGCGCCCGAGCACCGCCGTCCAGATCGACAGCAACGCCGACTCCACCTCGCCCGACGCCGCCACCCGTTCGCGCGCGCCCGCCTGCGGCGCCGGCAGCGACCCGCGGTCGAGCTTGCCGTTGGGCATCCACGGCAGCCGCGCGAGCACCGTCACCGACGACGGCACCATGTAGCCCGGCAGCTTCTGCTCCAGTTCGCGCTGCAGATGCGCGGCGTCGAGCGTGGTTTGCGCCGCGCCCTGCGCCGGGCGAGGACCGTTGCCTCGTTCGTCGCGTGATCGATCGCCCGGCACATCGCCTGGTGCCTCGCGTGATTGATCACGAGACGCCCGGCCTTTCAGCTCGCCGGACACATCGCCGGATACGCCGTCGTCATTCCCCGACTGGTTGCGGGATGCATTAGCCGATATGTCACCTGACAAGCCGTCGCCTGACACGCGACCCAGCGCATCGCCAGAAACATTCCCCGTCATTTCACCGGATACATCAGCGAGCACATCACCTGATACATACGCCGCGAGCCGCTGCTTCTGCCCCTCGCCCACCACGATCACCGCCGCCTCGCGCACGCCCCCGCACTGCCGCAGCACCGCCTCGATCTCGCCCAGCTCGATGCGCTGGCCGCGCAGCTTCACCTGCTGGTCCAGCCGACCGAGGAACTCCACCGTGCCGTCCCCGCGCATCCGGCACAGGTCGCCGCTGCGGTACATCCGCGCGCCCGGCGCACCGGACGGGTCCGGCACGAACCGCTCCGCCGTCAGGCCCGGTCGCCCCAGGTACCCGCGCGCCACCGTCGGCCCGCCGATGCACAGCTCGCCCAGCCCGCCCACCGGCGCCTCGTCGCCGAACGCGTCGAGCACGCGCGCGGTGCGCCCCGGATACGGATGGCCGATCGGCACCGTCACCTGCCGTGCGTCGTCCGCCTCGGTGCGGCGGTACAGCGCCGCCACCGTCGTCTCGGTCGGCCCGTACAGGTTGTCCAGCCGGATGTCCGCGAGCGGCCCCGCGCGCCAGTGCGCGAGCGCGTCGCCCGGCAGCGCCTCACCGCCCACCGTCACCTGGCGCAGCGCGAGCCGCGCGCGTGGCGGCGCATGATGCTGCCACTGCTGCCACAGCGCGGTCGGAATGCGCGCGAACGTCACGCGCCGGTTCACCAGCCGCTCGCTCAGGCTCTGCAGATCCCACGGCTGCACGCCGCGCATCTCCACCGTCGCGCCGCGCAGCAGCGCGGGCAGCGTCTCGTGCAGCGCGACGTCGAAGCTGATCGTCGACGAGTGCAGCACCGTGTCGCGGCCGTCGATGGCGTAGGTCGCGAGGAAGTCCTGCAGATGGGTCCACAGCGCGCCGTGGCTCACGCCGACGCCTTTCGGGCGGCCCGTCGAGCCGGAGGTGTACAGCACGTAGGCGAGCTGGTCCGGGTGCAGCGGGGCGTCGATGTGGGCGGTGAGGTTGTTGTGGTGTGCTGCGTCGCTCCGGCCTGCTGCTTCGTTCTGACCTGCCGCTTCGTTCTGACCTGCCGCTTCGTTTCCGCCTGCTGCGTCGCTCCAGCCTGCCTGACCCCGATCGCTCGCACCGTTCTGCATCGCCAGGCCGATACGGCGCTGGGCATCGCTGTCGTTCGCCGCATCAGCACGGCTTGCCGCACCAGGTTGGCTTGCCGCGTCGATGCCGCCAGCCACCTCGCCCTGCCTGACTCCCTCCGTGACAGCCTCCGGCACCGAATCCACCTCAACCACCTCACACCCCGCGAGCACCTCCCCCACCTGCTCCGCACTCGCCCGATCCGCCACCACCTCGGCAATCCCCGCATCCCCGATCATCTGCGTCAGACGCGCCACCGGATACCCCGGATCCAGCGGCACGAACGCCCCGCCCGAGCGGATGATCCCCAGCAGCGCCGCGACCAGCGCCGGCCCGCGCGTCACGCACAGCCCCACGCGCCGCTCCGCGCCCACCCAGCGCGCGACCAGCTTCGCGGCGAGCGCCGCCGACCACGCATCCAGTTGCGCATAGGTGAGCGACGCGTCCTCGCAGCGCAGCGCCACCGCCTCCGGCGTGCGCCGCGCCTGCGCCGCCAGCGCCGCGCCGAGCGACTCGAACGGATACCGCCGCAACGCCACCTCAGGACACCCCGCCGGCAACGTCAACGCCCCCACCCGCCGCTCGATACCCTCCGCCATCTGCGCCAGCACCGCTTCATACTGCGACGCGATCCGCTCCACCGTCTCGCGATCGATCCGCTCGCCGTCCCACGCCCATTCGAGCGCAACCGTCTGCCTGCGCGGAATGATCGCGAGCGCGAGCGGGTAATGCGTCGGGTCGACCGAGTCGATCGCCTCGACCTTCAGGCTCGCATCGCCATCGCGCGCGGCTTCGACGGGATAGTTTTCGAACACGACGATGCTGTCGAACAGCGCGTCGCCGCTGCGCCCGCTCCACTGCTGCACGCGCGCGAGCGGCGTGTGCTCGTACTGCCGCAGTTCGGTCAGCTCGCCTTGCAGCTTGCGCAGCCATGCGCCGAGGTCCGCGCTCGCGTCCACGTCGACACACACCGGCAGCGTATTGATGAACAGCCCCAGCATCCGCTCGACGCCCGGCAGATGCGCCGGCCGTCCCGCGACCGTCGTGCCGTAGGCGACGCCGCGCCGATGTCCATAGCGCGCGAGCAGCACGGCCCATGCGCCCTGCATCAGCGTATTGAGCGTGATCTCGTGACGACGCGCCGTCGCCTGCAAGCGCGCGACGAGCGTGTCGTCGAGCGCGCGGCGGCGCGCATGCGCGCCGGGCTCGGCGGCGCGCGGTGCGCCGAGGCTCGCGGTCAGCGTCGCCGGATCGTCGACGCGCGCGGCCCACGCGCGCCACCATGCTTGCGTCGCGGGATCGTCAGCCGCCTCGCGAATCCAGTCGACGTAACCGCGATACGGCGGCGCCGCTTCGAACGTCGCGGCCGCGCCGCTCGTGCGCGCCCGGTAGTCGCGCAGAATTTCGGCGAACAGCAGCGACACGCTCCAGCCGTCGAGCAAAAGATGGTGGTGCGTCCACACGAGATCGGCCGTCCGCGCATCGCGAATGAAAAGCGCGATGCGCATCAGCGGCGCGGCGTCGGGCGCGATGCCATCGGCGAGATCGCGCGCGCGCCAGTCGGCGAGACGCGCGTCGTAATCCGGCGCGGCGGACCAGTCGTGTGTCTGGAACGGCAACGCGATCTTGCGATGGACGATCTGCATCACCGCGCCGCCGTGCTGCCACGCGAAACCCGTGCGCAGAATCGCGTGACGTTCGAGCGCGGCCTGCCACGCGGCTTGCATCGCGGCGACGTCGAGCGAACCGGACAGCGTCGCGCGCATCTGGTTGAGATACGCGCCCTGCCCCGGTTCGGCGAGCGTGTGATAGAGCAGGCCGCCTTGCAGCGGCGTCGCGGGATAAACGTCCTCGATATGCTCGGGCGTGAGGCCGAGCGCGCGCCACAGATCCGACGATGCCGGGCCGCTCGTCTCCGTTAGCGGTTCCGTTACGGCGGACGATGTCGAGGTCGAGGTCGATACCGGCCGCGCCGCGCGCGCGAGCTGCTGCACGGTCGGCGCTTCGAACACCATGCGCGGCGTGACGTGCAGGCCGGCATCGCGCGCCTTCGAGACGATTTGCAGACTCAGGATCGAGTCGCCGCCGATCACGAAAAAGTTGTCGGTCACGCCGATGTCGTCACGTCGCAGCACGGCGCGCCACACAGCGAGCAACGTGGCCTCGGCGGGCGTCGACGGCGCGACGGCCAGCGTGGCGTTCGCCACGGCTTCAGGCGCCGGCAACGCGCGACGGTCGAGCTTGCCGTTCGGCGTCAGCGGAAAACGCGCGAGTTCCACATACGACGAGGGCACCATGTGTGCGGGCAGACGGGCGCTCAGCCAGGTCTGCCAGCGGGCCGCGTCGCCGGCATCCGCTTGGCCCCGCGGCACCACGTAGGCCACGAGACGCCGGTCACCGGTTTCACTATCCGACACCAGCACCGCCGCATCGCGCACCTCGGGATGACCCAGCAGCGCCGCCTGGATCTCGCCCAGTTCGATGCGGAAACCGCGGATCTTCACCTGATCGTCGTTGCGGCCCAGGTATTCGAGGTCGCCGTCCTTCAGCCGTCGCGCGAGATCGCCCGAGCGGTACAGGCGCGCACCCGGCGCGCCATGCGGGTCCGGCACGAAGCGTTGCGCCGTGAGAGCCGGGCGTCCCAGATACCCGCGCGCGAGACCCGCGCCGCCGACATACAGCTCACCCACCGCGCCCGCCGGCACGCGGTTCAGGTCCGCGTCCAGCACGTGCAGCGTGAGGTCGTCGAGCGGCGCGCCGATCACGCTGCGCGCATCGCGCAGCGCGGGTTCATCGAGTGCGCGATGCGTCACGTGGACCGTCGTTTCGGTGATGCCGTACATGTTCACCAGCGCCGGCAACACGCCCCTGCGGCGTGCGCCGTCCGCCCATCGGGCAAGCGACGCCGGCTCCAGCCGTTCGCCGCCGAAGATCACCGCGCGCAGCGCGTCGAGCGTGTTCTCGCCATCGGCCTGCGTGAGTTGCGCGAACGCCGAGGGTGTCTGGTTCAGCACCGTCACGCGTTCGTCGCGCAATAGCGCATGGAACGCCGACGGTTCGCGCGCGGTCCAGTGCGGCACGATCACGAGCCGTGCGCCATGCACCAGCGCGCCGAAGATTTCCCATACCGAGAAGTCGAATGCGTAGGAGTGGAACAGCGTCCAGACGTCCTGCACATTGAACGCAAAGCGCGACCGGGTCGCATCGAACAGCCGCGCGACGTTCTCATGCGTGACGCCGACGCCCTTCGGCGTTCCCGTCGAACCGGACGTATAGATCACGTAGGCAAGCTGCTGCGGATGCGGTTGTTGCACCTCCGCATCGCTCGCCGCGGCGGGCACGGTGTCACGCAACGCAGCAGCATCGAGCGTGGTCCGCGACCCGAACAGCGCCGCATGCTGCGCGACGCTTGCCGCATCCGTCACGATCAGACCAAGCTGCGAATCCGCGACGATATGTTCAAGGCGTTCCGCCGGATACGACGGATCGAGCGGCACATAAGCCGCGCCCGCGCGCAGCACGCCGACGAGCGATGCAACCAGCGCCGCCGAGCGCTGCATCGCGACGCCGACCCGCATTTCCGCCGTCGCGCCGAGCCGTCGCAGTTCACGCGCGATCGCACGCGACCACGCATCCAGTTGCGCATACGTCACCCGCTCCTCGCCATCGACCAGCGCAATCGCGTCAGGACGCGCACTCGCCTGCGCGGCGATGCGAGCCGTCACCGGCTCGTAGGCAAACGCGGCAGGCAAACGCCGCACCGCTTCATCGCGGATCTCGGGCAATTCGAACGACGCGATCCGCGCATCCGGCGCCGCGCTCCATTGCTCCAGCAGCCCCGTGAAATTGCGGGCAAGCCGTTCGATGGTCGACGCGTCGAAGACATCGGTCGCGTAGGTGAGCGTCAGATCGAGCGCGTCGCCGGCCGTTTCCGCGATGTTCAGCATCAGGTCGAATTGAGCCTCGCCGTTGTCGACGTCCTGCACCGTCACGCTCAACCCTTCTCCGAACGATGCGCCGAGGTCGTGGCGCTGCTGCTGGTTGACGAGCACCTGGAACAGCGGCGTCTGCGTCGGATCGCGCTCGGGCTGCACCGCCTTGACGACGCTCGCGAACGGCACGTCCTGATTCGCGTAGGCGCACAGCAATCGTTCGCGCACGTCGTCGATCAGTTGCGCCGCGCGCATCTCGCCGTGCGGCGCGGTGCGAATCACGACGGTGTTGACGAAGAAACCGGCGACGTCCGCGGCGCCCGGCAGATCGCGGCCCGCGAGCGGCACGCCCAGGCGGATGTCGGATTGCCCCGAGTATCGGTAGAGCAACGCGTCGAAGGCGGCGAGGAGCGTCATGAACAGTGTCGCGTGACGCGCGCCCGCGAGCGCACGCAGCGCGTTCACGGTGACGGCCGGCACGCGGGCGCGATGGCGCGCGCCCGGTGCCCGGCGCGTGCCGGTACGTGCGCGGTCGTAGGGCAGCGCGAGCGTCGCGGCGGAGTCGCTGTCGCTGGCGAGCGCGGCGCGCCACCAGTCGAGTTGCGCGGACTCGCGCTCGGGCGTCAGTTGCGCGGCGCGCGCCGCGATCAGTTCGCGATAAGCCGCCGCCGATGCGGTGGCGAGGTTCGCATCGCGGGTGCGATCGTCGATCGACGCGGCGTGGTCCGATGCGCAATATTCGCGATACAGGCGCGAGAAGTCCGCGAACAGCAGGCCGACCGACCAGTCGTCGCTGATGATGTGATGCAGCACCAGATGCAGCACGTGGCGATCGGCGGCGACGCGGATCAGCGTCGCGCGCACGGGCGGCTCGGCGGTGAGGTCGAACGGTGCGCGCACGAGCGCGGCGAGACATGCGGCGAGGGCTTCGTCGTGGGGCGTGGTTTCGGTCGTGGTTTCTGTGCGCGGCAGGTCGAGTAGGCGGATGTCGTTGCGACTCGCGGCTTCGATGCGCTGATAGGGCACGCCCGCGACTTCGGCAAAACGCATGCGCAGCGCCGGATGCCGATCGCCGAGCGCGGTGAATGCGGCGCGCAGAGCGTTAACGTCGAGTCGGCCGTCGAAACGCAGCGCACCGTTCACATGGTACGCAGCGCTCTCGGGATCGAGTTTCCACAGGAACCAGAGGCTTTGCTGGGACGCGGATAGGGGGATGGGTTCGGCTTGTGTGGCTTGTGTGGCTTGTGTGGCTTGTGTGGCTTGCGTGCCTTGCGTGTCTTGCGTGTCTTGCGTGTCTTGCGTGTCTTGCGTGTCTTGCGTGGCTTGCGTGGCTTGCGTGCCTTGCGTGCCTTGCGTGCCTTGCGTGGCTTGTGTGGCTTGTGTGGCTTGTGTGGCTTGTGTGGCTTGTGTGGCTTGTGTGGCTTGTGTGGCTTGTGTGGCTTGTGTGGCTTGCGTGCCTTGTTCAACCAGCGCCGCTTGTCCGACTTGCGCAGCCCGCGTGGCTTGGGCGACTTGTCCAACTTGTGCAGATGGCGCAGCAGCTACAGCAGCGTCAGCGTTCGCGATAACCGCGGCAGTACCCGGCACACGCATACCGCCAGCAGCCGATTGCGCCCCACGCAACAACCCCGCGAAGTCTTCGAGCAGCGGATGTTCGAACACCGCGCGCAGCCCCGGAGCGTCGCCGAAAACCGTCCGCACGGCTGACATCACCCGCACCGCCAGCAGCGAATGACCGCCCAGCAGGAAGAAATCATCGCGTGCGCCGACACGTTCGACGCCGAGCACGTCTTGCCAGATCGTCGCGAGCCGGGTCTCGATTTCATCGCGCGGGGCAACGTAGGCCGCGCGGCCCGATGCCTTCGCCACGGCTTCAGGCGCGGGCAACGCGCGACGGTCGAGCTTGCCGTTCGGCGTCAGCGGAAAACGCGCGAGTTCCACATACGACGACGGCACCATGTGCGCGGGCAGACGGGCGCTCAGCCAGGTCTGCCAGCGGGCCGCGTCGCCGGCATCCGGTTCGCCCCGCGGCACCACGTAGGCCACGAGCCGCCGGTCGCCGGCTTCACTGTCCGACACCAGCACCGCCGCATCGCGCACCTCGGGATGACCCAGCAGCGCAGCCTGGATCTCGCCCAGTTCGATGCGGAAACCGCGGATCTTCACCTGATCGTCGTTACGGCCCAGGTATTCGAGGTCGCCGTCCTTCAGCCGTCGCGCGAGATCGCCCGAGCGGTACAGGCGCGCACCCGGCGCGCCATACGGGTCCGGCACGAAGCGTTGCGCCGTGAGAGCCGGGCGTCCCAGATACCCGCGCGCGAGACCCGCGCCGCCGACATACAGCTCACCCACCGCGCCCACCGGCACGCGGTTCAGGTCCGCGTCCAGCACATGCAGCGTGAGGTCGTCGAGCGGCGCGCCGATCACGCTGCGCGCATCGCGCAGCGCGGCTTCATCGAGTGCGCGATGCGTCACGTGGACCGTCGTTTCGGTGATGCCGTACATGTTCACCAGCGCCGGCAATACGCCCCTGCGGCGTGCGCCGTCCGCCCATCGCGCAAGCGACGCCGGCTCCAGCCGTTCGCCGCCGAAGATCACCGCGCGCAGCGCGTCGAGCGTGTTCTCGCCATCGGCCTGCGTGAGCTGCACGAACGCCGAGGGTGTCTGGTTCAGCACCGTCACACGTTCGTCGCGCAATAGCGCATGGAACGCCGATGGTTCGCGCGCGGTCCAGTGCGGCACGATCACGAGCCGTGCGCCATGCACCAGCGCGCCGAAGATTTCCCATACCGAGAAATCGAATGCGTAGGAGTGGAACAGCGTCCAGACGTCGCTTGTACCGAACGCAAAGCGCGACTGCGTCGCATCGAACAGCCGCGCGACGTTCTCATGCGTGACGCCGACGCCCTTCGGCGTTCCCGTCGAACCGGACGTATAGATCACGTAGGCAAGCTGCTGCGGATGCGGTTGTTGCACGTCCGCATCGTTCGCCGCGGCGGGCACCGTGTCACGCAACGCAGCAGCATCCAGCGTGGTCCGCGATCCGAACAGCGCCGCATGCTGCGTGACGCTTGCCGCATCCGTCACGATCAGACCAAGCTGCGAATCCGCGACGATATGTTCAAGGCGTTCCGCCGGATACGACGGATCGAGCGGCACATAAGCCGCGCCCGCGCGCAGCACGCCGACGAGCGACGCAACCAGCGCCGCCGAGCGCTGCATCGCGACGCCGACCCGCATTTCCGCCGTCGCGCCGAGCCGTCGCAGTTCATGCGCGATCGCACGCGACCACGCATCCAGTTGCGCATACGTCACCTGCTCCTCGCCATCGACCAGCGCAATCGCGTCAGGACGCGCATTCGCCTGCGCGGCGATGCGCGCCGTCACCGGTTCGTAGGCAAACGCGGCCACGGCCGTCGCCGCATCTTCCGCGGCGTCGTCGCCTGCAATCTCACGCAAGCTCACGTCCGCATCGCCCGCTTCCACCAGCGCCCTCGCGAGACGATCCAGCGTCCGCTCGAAATAGTCGGCGACGCACGCCACGCCATCCGCGGACACCCGCGCCGCATGCCGATGCCACTCCAGCCTGAGCCTGTCGCCGCCGCCCACATGGCGCGGCGCGACCACCAGCATCAGCGGCAAGTGACTCCGGTTATAAGCCTCGACGGCGCGCACCCGCGGCACGCCGCCGAGCGCGCCCAGCGCATCGTCGAGCGGATAGTTCTCGAACACGATGAGGCTGTCGAACAACGCGTCGACGCTCGAATTCGCCCATTGCTGCAAGTTCGCGAGCGGCGTGTGCTCGACCTCGCGCAACTCCGCGTTATGCCGCTGCAACGCGGCGAGCCACGCGCGCACCGTCGCGGCGGATTTAACATCGACCCACAGCGGCAGGCTGTTGATGAACAGACCGACGATCGCTTCCGCGTCGGGCAGATCGACCGGCCGGCCCGACACCGTCATGCCGAACGCCACCTGCGAGCGCCCGGAAAAACGCGCGAGCACGAGCGCCCACGCGCCTTGCACGAGCGTGTTCAGCGTGACTTGCGCGCGCTGCGCGGCGTGCCGCAGCCGCGCGTGCGACGCGCCGTCGAGTTCGCGGACCATCACGTGCGCCGGCCCGCTGTCGGCAGCGTTCGCGGACGACGGCCGGAACGCGTTGCCGAGCGCATCGGCGAGGCGCGCCGGCTGGTCGAGCGTTGCGAGGCGCGCGCGCCAGAACGCGCCCGTGTCGGGTTGATGCCGCAGCCAGCGGACATAATCCGCGTAGCGCGCGCCCGGCGTCGTCTCGGGCATGCCGCCGGCCGCGAGCGCCGCATATGCGCGCGTCACTTCGGTCACGACCTGCGCGGTGCTCCACCCATCGGTGAGCGCGTGATGGTGGGTCCACAGCAGATCGTGCGCGCCATCGGGACGCTCGAAAACATCGACGCGCATCAGCGGCGCGACGCCTGCATCGAAGCCACGCGCAACGAGCGCTTCGCGCGCGGCTTCGTAGGCCGCTGCGTATTCGTCGTGCGTGTCCTGCGCGTCCTGCGCGTCCTGCGCATCCTGTGCGTCCTGCGCCGAGGCGATGCGCGCATGCGACTCGAACGGCATCCGCACCTGCCGCTCGACGATCTGCAACGGCTCGCCGCCGGCCGGCCACACGAAGCGCGTGCGCAAAACCGGATGCCGCGCGATGACCGCGTCCCACGACGCGCGCATCGTCTCGACGTGCAGCGCGTCGATCGTGAGGCGCAATTGCGAAACGTACATGCCGGGCTCGCCGTCGAGCATGCCGTGAAACAGCAGGCCCTGCTGCATCGGCGTCGCTGGATAAACTGCTTCGACGGTGTCGCGCGAGACATTGGCTTGGGCGAACCATTGATCGTCGTCGGTGGTTTGCGTTGCCGCTGCTGTTCCCGCTGCTGATGCCGTTGCCGGTTCTGTGGTCGCTGGTGTTGTCGCTGGTGTTGTCGCTGCTGTTGTCGCTGCTGTTGTCGCTGCTGTTGTCGCTGCTGTTGTCGCTGCTGTTGTCGCTGCTGTTGTCGCTGCTGTTGTCGCTGCTGTTGTCGCTGCTGTCGTCGCTGCTGTCGTCGCTGCTGTCGTCGCTGCTGTCGTCGCTGCTGTCGCTGTCGTCGCCGCTGCCATCGCCGCGCTGACGCTCGTCGCTCGCTGAATCGCGCTCGCGCCCGCACGCGCCGGTGATGCCGCCACTGCCACCGCCACCGCGACCCGCGCCGCCGCCTCGATCGTCGGGTAGTCGAACATCTGCTTCGGCGTGAGCTTGAGTCCCGCGCCGCGCGCTTTCGCGATGATCTGCAAGCTAAGGATCGAATCCCCGCCGATTTCGAAGTAGTTATCCGTCACGCCGATGTCGTCGCGCTTGAGCACCCGCTTCCAGATTTCCGCGAGCGCGCGCTCGGTGTCGTCGCGCGGCTCGACGCGCGTCGCGTGCGCCACGTCGTCCAAGCGCGGCGCGGGCAGCGCCGCGCGGTCGATCTTGCCGTTCGGCGTGAGCGGCAGCGCGGCCAGCACCTGCAACGACGACGGCACCATGTAGTCCGGCAATTCCGCGGCAAGATGCGCGCGGATCGCGTCGACGTCGAGCGGTTCGGCGGCCGTCAGATAAGCGGCGAGACGCAGCGCGGCGCCCTCGCCGTCCGCATGCGCGATCACCACCGCGTCACGCACGCCGTGCTCGGCGCGCAGGCGCGCGGCGATTTCCTCCAGCTCGACGCGAAAGCCGCGAATCTTCACCTGGTCATCGAGACGGCCGAGGAACGCGAACTCGCCGTCCGGCAGACGGCGGCTCTTGTCGCCCGTCCGGTAGAGCCGCGCGCCGTGACCGTCGGGATCGGGCACGAAGCGCTCGGCCGTGAGCGAAGGCCGGTTCAGATAGCCATACGCGACGCTCGGGCCGCCGATGCACAACTCGCCCGCCGCGCCCTTGGGCACGGCGTTGCCATCGGCGTCGACGATGCGCGCGTCCACATGCGCGAGCGGCTTGCCGAGCGGCAGCGTCGCGGCGCGGCTTTGCGCGCCGGCGCGCGTCAGCACGCCGACTGCCGTCTCGGTCGGGCCGTAGTGGTTGATCAACCGGCACTCGGGCCGCAGCGCCGCGATACGCTCGGCCAGCCGCGTCGGCGCGGGCTCGCCGCCCATCAGCAGGCAGCGGCGCGGCAGCACCCGTTCGGGCGACTGCGCCTGCAAGAGCGCATCGAGATGGCTCGGCACGATCTTCAGCAAATCGACCGAGTGGTCGTGCATGTAGGCGGCGAATGCGTCGGGGTCGGCGGCGATCCGCGCGTCGATCAAATGCAGCGTCCAGCCGTGCCACAGCGCGCCGAACAGCGACGTGTGGCCGAGGTCGGCGGCGGGCGTCGACAGATACGCCGCGCTCGCGACGCCTTCGGGCAGCCGTTCGGATACGCCGCGCAGATACGCGGCGAGCGCCATGTGGCTGAGGACGACGCCCTTGGGTCTGCCGGTCGAGCCGGACGTGTAGATCACATAGGCGGGCCACGCGAAGATGCGATCGTCGGATTGCGGTGTCGGGCCGGCGTTAGGGATGCCGTCGATGTTGTCGGCGGCATCTATCGCTGCGCGCGACGCGTAGGGATCGAGCGTGGATACGCCGTGGGGGAGCCAGAGCGTGGATGATTCGGTTGTTGCATTGGACGCCGCGTCGGCTACTACACCGCTCTTCACGTTAGACGCTGCATCGGCCAGCACGCCGCTCCCCGCATTGGCCGCTGCATCGGCCGCTACACCGCTCTCCGCGTTAGGCGCTGCATCGACCCGCACGCCACTCCGCGCGTTGGCCACTGCGTCGACCCGCACACCGCTCCACACATTGGCCGCTGCGTCCGCGACCGCGCTGCCCACCCCTCCCTCCATCACGACCACACGCGCCCCGCAGTCCTCCGCCTGCCAGCGCAGCCGCGCGGCGGGCAACGCCGGGTCGAGCGGCACGTAACACGCGCGCAGCCGCCAAACGGCGAGGATCGTCGCGACGAGCGCCGCGGAGCGCGGCAACGCGAGCACCACGTGATCGCCGGGCCGCACGCCCTCGGCGGCGAGCGCCGCCGCGAGGCGGCCGGACCATGCCCACAGTTCGCGCCAGGCGAGCGGCCCCGTGCTGTCGACGAGCGCAACGGCGTTCGGCCGTTCGATGGCAAACCGCGCGACGCGGGCAGGCAGAAAATCGGTGTCGAAATGAATGGCTTGCATGGTGTCCGTGATCTGATCCGGGTGTCGGGCGCCCGCGCGGCAAGCGCGGGCTCGATGCATCTGGTGGATGAAGTCAGGTGGAGGAAGGCGCTGTGCTCAAGGCGCGTAGGCGCTCGCGACGGGCGCTATTTCGTCCACCGCTTCGTCGTCGAGGATGAATTCGCCGAGCGCGCGCTGCGGAGTGTCGGCGAGCTGTTCGAGCAGATCCACGTAGTGCCGCGCGAATTGCGCGGCGAATGCATCGTCGTAGAGTTCGGCGGCGTAAGCGAACACGCAGCGCAGTCCGTGCGCGCCCTCGCGCCATACGTCGAGCGCGAGTTCGAAACGCGCGTCGCTCGCGTCGGCGTCGATCAGCGCGCAACGCACGCCGTCGATATCGAGCGCGGTGTCGAATTCGTCGTGCAGCACGAACTTGAGCTGCGCGAGCGGCGTGCCGCCCGCGCGGCGCGCGGACGGCAACGCGGCGACGACGCGCTCGAACGGCACATCGGCGTTCGCCTGTGCGTCGATGCTGTCGTCGCGCACTTCGCGCAGCAGCGCCGCGAACGGCTTCGCGCCCTTCACGGACGCGCGCATCGCCAGCGTGTTGACGAAAAAGCCGATGAGCTCTTCGGTCTCCAGCCGGTCGCGGCCCGCGACGGGCACCGCGATCACCACATCCTGCGCGCCGCTGTAGCGGGACAGCAGCGCGGCGAACGCGGCGAGCAACACCATGAAAAGCGTGGCGTTTTCCGAGCGCGCGAGCGTCTCCAATCGAACAGCGAGCGCGGCGGGAATTTGCGCGGCGATGCGCGCGGCGTGCGGGTCGTAGGGACGGCCGCGCTCGTGCAGGGTCGGCAGATCGAGCGGCGTGTCGTAGCCCGCGAGACGGCTGCGCCAGTAGTCGAGTTGCGCATCGAGTTGCGCGGCGCCGGCGCCGCTGAACCGCTCGCGCTGCCAGGCGGCGTAGTCGGCGTATTGGACGGCCGGCGCGGGCAGCGTGGGTCGCGATGAAGTGCCGCTGCGCAGCGCCGCGCGATAACCGGCCGCGAAATCGCGCAGCAACACGTTGATCGACCAACCGTCGGAGACGATGTGATGCATGACGAAATGCAGCACATGACGTCTGGTGTCATGTTTATCGCATTCACCGCGTGCGCCATGTTCACCGTCTGCACCGCATTCACCACGTGTGCCATGTTCACCGTGTGCATCGTATTCACCACGTGCACCGTGTTCACCGCGTGCATCGTATTCGCCACGCGCACCGTGTTCACCGCGTGCATCGCATTCACCGCGCTCACCACGCTCACCACGCTCACCGCATTCAAACAGCGTCGCTCGAAACAGCGGGCCGCGCGTCAGATCGAAAGGCTCGCGAGCGCGTCGGCGCAACTGCGCATCGAATTCCGCGGGGGTGGCGTCGCGCGCGTCCACGGTTTCCCAACGCCATGCATCGGCGGCCTGCGCAGCAGGCGCGATGATCTGGCGCGGCGCGTCACCCATATCGTCGAAGCGCGTGCGCAGCATCTCGTGACGACGCACCAGCGCATCCAGCGCGCTTTTCGCGGCGGCGGCGTCGAGCGGGCCGGTCAACGAGAGCGCGGCGGAAATGTTGTAGGCCGGGCTGTTCGGTTCGAGTTGCCAGAGCACCCACAGACGTTCTTGCGGCAGTGAGAGCGGCGCGGCGCTTTCCTCACGCCGCGTCAGCGCCGCGACCGGCCCGGCGGCATGCGACGGCGCGGCCCACCAGGCATCGAGCGCGGCGGCGAGACTCGCGAGCGTCGGATGGCTGAACAGCAGGCCGACCGGCACGTCGCGCCCCAAACGCGCGCGTAAGCGCGACGCGACCTTCAGCGCCAGCAGCGAACGGCCGCCGAGCGCGAAAAAGTCATCCGACGCGCGCGCCGCGGGCGCGTCGAGCACTTCGCTCCACACTCGCGCGATGGCTTGCGCGGTCGGCGTCGAGGTGTCGCCGGAAGCGGCCGTCGCCGGTGCGTTCGCGACGCCGGCTTGCGGCTGCGACGATCTTGCGTCGCGTATCGCGAAGGGCACGATCGCGCCGCTTTGCCACGCGCTCACGCAGGCGCTGCGCTGCAATTTTCCACTCGACGTGCGCGGCAGATCGCCGGGCTCCAGCAACAGGATCAACGCCGCTTCGTATTGAAACGCCTCGCCGAGCGCCGCGGCGATCGCGGCGAAAATCGTTTCGGGCGCCACCTGGCGCGCCCTGCCGCGCGGCACTTCAGCGGCCACGCCGATCGCCTCGGCGCCATCGGCGGTCTCCACCGCGAACGCGGTGACGCGGCCACGGCGCAGCCATTCGACGCGATCCGCCAACACCGTTTCGAGATCCTGCGGATACACGTTCTCGCCGCGCAGCACGATCATGTCCTTGCGGCGTCCGCAGAAAAATAGCTGGCCGCCGTCGACAAAAGCCAGGTCGCCGGTACGCAGCCAGCGCCCCGGAAAACCGGGCGCGTCGTCGAGAAACACGGCGGCCGTCGCCTCGGGGTTGCGCCAGTAGCCTTGCGTGATGCTCGGGCCGCCGCACCAGACCTCGCCGACGCGGCGCTCCGGCAAACGCTCGCACGTATCGGGGTCGACGACGGCGAGCGCATGGCCCAACGCAATCGCGCCGCAACCGACCACTGCCTTGCCGTCGTCATCGCCATCGTTGGCAGGCCGCGCGACAGGCGAGCGCTGCGCGAGCGCGGCTGCCGAAAAGCGTGTTTCGGGCGCGCCCGCGCCGACCTCGACGCCCGTGAGGAACAGCGTCGCCTCGGCCAGCCCGTAGCACGCGTACATCGCGCGCGGATCGAGGCCGTGCTTGCCAAAGCGCGTGGCGAATCCATCGAGCGTGGTCTGCCGGATCGGCTCGGAACCGCAGAACGCCACGCGCAACGAGGAGAGATCGAGTCCCGCGAGTTGCGCGTCGCGCACGCGGTCGGTGCAGAGGCGATAAGCGAAGTCCGGGCCGCCCGTCACGGTCGCGCGTTCGCGTGCGATGCCCGCGAGCCAGCGCGCCGGGCGTTCGAGAAAATGCAGCGGCGACATCAGCGTGACCGGAAAGCCGCACAGCACCGGCATCAGCACGCTGCCGATCAGCCCCATGTCGTGATAGAGCGGCAGCCAGGAAAACATACGGCCGCCGATGCGGCAACCCATGCCGCGCGACATCGCGCTGACGTTCGCGCACACGTTCTCGTGGCTCACCATCACGCCCTTCGGCGACGAGGTCGAACCGGAGGTGTATTGCAGAAATGAAATCGCGTCGGGGTTCGCGTGGTCGATGCAAAAACCGGCGGCGTCGCCGGCCTCGTCGGGCGACACGAGCGTCGCGCCGTTGAGCGGCAACTCGGATCCGGCATCGGCATCGGCACCGGCATCGCCGCAAAAAGCGTGCGACGCCTGGTCGAGCACCGCGATGCGCGCCATGCAATCCTGCGACATGCGCCGCAACCGTTCGATGTGCCCGCTTTGCAGCGCTTCCGGTGGATAAGCGGGGACCGCGATCATCCCCGCGTATTGGCAAGCGAAGAACGACACGATGTAATCGAGCCCGCTCGGCAGCATCAGCAATACGCGGTCGTTCGGCGCGCCGTGCCGGCGCAGCACGGCTGCGAAGCGGCGCGCGCGCGCGTCGAGCGCCGCATACGTCAGCTCGCGCGCGTCGGCGTCGCCGTCGGCCAGGAAACGCACCGCCAGTTGGTGCGGGCGCTGGGCGACATGCAGCTTCATCACCGACACGAGGTCGGTCGCGGGCGCCACGGCGATGTTGGCCGCGTTGGGCGCATTGGCCGTCCGCGCGTTGCTTGCGGCACGGGCCGTCGCATCGTCCTGAGCAACCCGGTTCGCCGCATGTGACTCCGCGCCATCGTGGCGCGGCGTATTGATAACAGACATCCTCGCCTCCCGAGATTTGCCGCGCGCTGCGCGGCCATCATCGCCGTGCGGCGCCTTTGAACGCGGCGCACGGCAAGCCGTCGCCGTCGCATGCGCTGCGCCGGCGGCGTCAATTTCGTCATTGCGGGGAAAGCAAGGCGTCTCTTGGGAACGCCGTTAGGTCTGTGTCGTATCGATCGCGGCGCGCCGCCGGCCTTGCATCGTGTGGATGCGCGGAGCCCGACGACGCCTGCCGGTCAATACGCGAAGCTGATCGGCGTGCCGCCGCGCGGATGCGCGACGGTGCCCATCGGCACGCCGTAGATCGCGCCCAGCATCTGTTCCTCGATCAGTTCCGGCGCGGCGCCGCTTGCGAGCAGGCGGCCGCCCTTCAGCGCGATCAGGTCGTCGCAGAAACGCGCCGCCATGTTGACGTCGTGCAGCACCACCACGACGCCCAGACCGCGCCGCTGACTCAGGCCGCGCACGAGATCCAGCACCTCGATCTGATGCGCGATATCGAGCGCGGAGATGGGCTCGTCGAGCAGCAGGCACTGGCTGTCCTGCGCGACGAGCATCGCGATCCACGCGCGTTGCCGCTCGCCGCCCGACAGGCTGTCCACGGCGCGGTCCGCGAAACGCGTGATGTCGGTCAACTGCATCGCCTCGTGAACCTTTTCAGCGTCGACGCCGGTGAAGCGGCCCAGCGCGCCGTGCCACGGATAGCGGCCGAGCGCGACCAGTTCGCGCACCGTCATGCCGCTCGCGGCGGGCTGCTGCTGCGGCAGATAGGCGACCTGACGGGCGAACTCGCGGTTCTCCCAGTCGCGCAACGGGCGGCCCGCGAAACGCAGCGTGCCGGCCGTGGGCGGCTGTTGACGCGCGAGCAGTTTGAGCAGCGTCGACTTGCCCGAGCCGTTATGGCCGATCAGGCCGCATACGCGCCCCTTCGGGAGCGCGAGCGCGAGCGGATGCAGCAGCACGCGCTCGCCGATGCTAAACGACACGCCGTCGAGTTCGTACATGGGTTCGCCGTGCGCGACGTGAGCGGAAAAAACGGACGGGTTGGCGTTCATGTGAATTGAAATCCTGATCAGGAATAAGCGGACGTGAGGCTGCCCGCATGCGCGGCGCCGGAGCCGTCCTCGACGATCTGGCCGACATCGAGCTTGATGAAGCGCTCGGCAAGATGGAAATAGCGGTCGTCGTGCGTGATGACGAGCACGGTCTTGCCCTTCGCCCTCAGTTCGGGCAAGAGGCGCTTGTAGAACACGTCCTTGAAGAGCGGGTCCTGGTCGGCGGCCCATTCGTCGAACACGTAGAACGGCCGGTCCTCCAGATACGCGACGACGAGCGCGAGCCGCTTGCGCTGCCCTTGCGAGAGATCCAGCGTCGAAAACGCGCCGTCCTTCACGGTGACCTTGTGGTCGAGGTGGAGGTCGACGAGCAACTGCTGCGCGAGCGCGTCGAGTCCGTCGCCGTGCATGCCGAGCAGCGTGTCGAACAGGAAGAAATCGCTGAACACGACCGAGAAATGCTGGCGGTAGGCGTCGCGCCGCGCCTCGTCGACGGGTTCGCCGTTCAGCAGCACGCGGCCGCTCTCCGACACGTACAGGCCGACCAGCATCTTCGCGAGCGTGGTCTTGCCGCTGCCGTTGCCGCCGATCAGATAGACGAGCTCGCCGCGCCGGAACGTGAGGTCGATCGGCCCGAGCGTGAACACCTCGTTTTCCTTCTCGCGGAAATAACGGTGCGTGGCGCCGTCGAGCGCGATGGTGTCGAACGACGCCGCGACGGGCGGCTCGAGCATGACTTCCGGCGGCAACTCCGCGTTGACCTGCTCGATGCGCTCGAGCGCGACGCGCGCCGAACTGAGGCCCGGAATCGCGGACAGCACCGCTTCGATCGGCATGATCATGTAGACGAACACGATCGCATAGCCCGACATCACGTGCGAATCGACCTTGATGTAGCGCGCGAATACGAACAGCGTGAGGCCGATGAACGCGAACAGAATGAAGTTGCCCCAGCTCGTCGCCGCCGCGTACAGCATGTAGCCGCGCGTGCGCTGCACGCGCACCGCCTCGACGTTGGTGGCGAGCGTGTCCTCGACGAACGCGCGCCTGCGGGCGCGATGCAGCTTGAGTTCCTTCGCGCCGTCGAAGAGCGCGCGGAAGTGCTTGACCAGATCGTCCTCGCGCTTGCGGGACGCGCGCAGATGAAACATCGCGCGACTGTGAG
Source organism: Paraburkholderia sp. DD10 (assembly GCF_049177125.1). Lineage (NCBI taxonomy): Bacteria > Pseudomonadati > Pseudomonadota > Betaproteobacteria > Burkholderiales > Burkholderiaceae > Paraburkholderia > Paraburkholderia sp. DD10. The sequence goes on from NZ_CP185393.1 coordinate 1,785,877, forward strand.
CGTAGCGAAAGCCCGTCATGCCGAGCACGATGGTGACGATCGCGACCGCGAGAATCGGCCACGACATATAGCCGAGATACGCGAGGCAGCCGACGATCACCGCGCTTTGCATCGCGAGCGACGGCAGGCTGACGAAGAACACGACGATCGTGTCGAGGTCCTGGGTCAGCACCGCGAGCGACCTGGCCGCGCCCTGCTTTTCCAGATGCGCAAACGCCGCGTCGCCGATGCGGCGGATCGTGCGCATGCGCAGCGTCGCCTTCGCCTGCTGGCCGAGCCACATGAAGAGCGACTGCGCGAGAGCGCGCATCGCGAGCACGGCGAGGCCGACCATGAGGAACTGCCAGCCGAGCCGCGCGAGTTCCGCCGACGACGCGACCAGCGCCTGATTGATGAGGGCCAGCAGCGCGGCATTGCCGAGGCCGCCGAGCACGCTTGCAACGAGCGCGGCGGCGAGCATCCAGCGGGACTTGCTGACCAGTTGCAAAAGTACGGACATGAAGCTCCTTTCGTTGCGGCGTCGGTGCGGGAGGACCGCGGGCCGGCTCATGGTAGCGAATGCCACCGGCGCCAGCAAACATCCTCGCGCGCCGGCCGCGTCAGTTATCGTCGCCTCGCGCGGCGCCCGCATGCGCGAAGGGTCTTTCGTGTTCGTTGCGCCCGTCGTGCGGCGGGTGCGGCACGTGCGGCTCATGCGGCCTGTGCGCGACAGGCGCCATGTGCGCGCCCGAAGCCTCGTCCCGCGACGCATGCCGCCAGGCTGTCTGCGCCGGCTGTGCGTCGGCGGGCGACGCCTGCTGTGCCTGCCTGCGCCGTTTCAGGAACGGGCAGCGGTCGTCGATGGGCGCGTTGGCGTCGTCGAGGAAATACTGCTTCCATTCGAGATTGCCGGGATCGCCGTAAAAGCCGAGATCGGGATGCGCGGGAATCTCGTCCCACGTTTCCAGACGCTTGCGCACCTGATTGCGCGCCTCGCGGCCGATGACCTTGTTCGTGATCGTGTCGACGAACACGGAGCGCGGCTGAAACAGCAGCACCATGCCGGGACCGAGGTTGCGGCTATGGCGCGCGCGAAACGACGGGCACGCGCACACCACGAACATCTGCACGCCGGCATATGAAAACTCCCAGGCTTCGTCCATCGGGTCCGGCTGCTGGTCCGCCGCCGGGTCCGGGTCGACGTCGTGCAACCGCTGCAGGATGCGCCAGAAAAGCGCCTGGTACGCCTCGTGCGCAAGCGGCTCGGGATCGGGCTCGAAGAACACGGCGATGTTGTTTCTCCTGTATTCCGGTTGCAGCGCGAGCTCCGCGAAGGTTTGCATCGTCGCGGGCAGATCGCGCAGATCGCGGCCGTCGACGAACGAGTAGAACATCTCGCCGCGCCGCTCGGCCATCGTGCCGAAGAAGCACGGATAAGCCGGATCGAGCACCTGCTCGCGCAGCGTTGCATATGAAGCGTCCAGCCACGCGGGCGCGGACACCGCCGCACCCGTCGCCCTGCCGGCGATGATCCGGCTTTTCCAGTCGCTGACCTCGAATCGATCGGCCTGCGCGATAGCACTATTGCCTGCTTCCATCGTTCGCTCTCTCTTCCTGACCCACTGTTGCGCGCGTCGAACGCGCGAGGCATCCCAGGCCGATCGGCCGGGACGTCGATACTGCTGTCGTGGGGAAGAGGCGCCTTTGTTGTCGATCTCCGTCGTGAGCGCCCGCGTTGTGCCGCGTTGTGCAACTTGCAACCAAACCGCGCCTGCTATCAGGTCGAGGCTGCCACCGGTTCGTCCAGCTCGGCGACGAGCGCCTCGATCCAGTCGTCGGGAATGATCGGCTGGTGATACGTGCATTCGCCCGAGACCACCGTCGAGCCGTGCAGACGACCATCGGGAATCAGCACCATGTCGCCTTTGTGCATCGCGAGCTGCATGCCGACGTTGCCCCAGAAGAGCATGTCGCCCTCCTCGATCGTGACGAGACGGTGATCGTTGTGAACGTGCGTCGTCGAGCACATTTCGTGCGGCTCGACGAAGGTCTCGCGGTCGATGCCGGGACACTCCGCGTCGATGCGCGAGCTGATGCGGTGCGCGAAAGCCACGTAGTCGCGAATCGACGAGAGCCAGCGCAGTTGCTCGCCGAGATCCCAGCGCCCGCGTTCGGCAAGCCGCCCGCCCGCGACGATGCCTTGCACGCACTGAGCGCGCGCGGCGTCGCCGGAACCGTCGGCAATGCGCCGCAACGCGCGCGCACAGCGCTGTTCGAGCGCGGCTTTCAGTGCTGACGGATCAGCCGGGGCTCGGCCGGCCGGTTGCAGATGCGCGCAGGCGCGCTCCAGCGCGAGGCCGAACGCGAGCCACTCGGCCTCGGCCGCGAAGGCCGCGCCGATCAGGCCGAACGCGCGATCCGGACGGCGCGCGAGCGCATACAGCAGGTTGCATTTCGCGGTGCTGGTCGGCAGATAGAACTGCCAGTAGGCGTGCTGCCGGCGCGTGACGCCGACCGCCGCCGCGACGCGTTCGAGCAGCGCGTCGTCCGGCGCCTCGCGGTGCAGGCTCGGGCGTTCGTCGGGCGCGAGCATGTCGAAAAAGCCGCTCGCAGCGGCGCGTGCGAGCGCGCGCCGCTTCGACACGGCGAGCGACCAGCGCTGCACCATGCTGAAACGCAGCCCTTCCTCGAGGTAGTCGTTGCGCATCAGCCGCTCGAATGTGGCGGACCAGAAAGCGAGTTCCTCGTCGACGATGTGCGCGAGACGCGCGCTCACCGCATCGACGCTTTCGTTGGTGTCGATGTCGTTCGTCAGATATTCGAACGCGTAGGCTTCAAGGAACGGCGCGATCTGCGCGCCGAGCACGCGCGTCGCTTCACGATAGAAATCGGCGAAGCGTTGCCATTCGGCCGGCTCGCCGCTCGCGGGGGCACGCGCGACGTCGAGCTCGTAGATCGACATCAGCGTGCGGCCCGACGCGAGCGCCGGAAGACGGCTCACGTTGTGCCGGCGCACGGGCTTCATGAACTTGAGGAACTCGAAGTCCTCGGGACGCAGCGGGCGGCGATGGAAATCGTCGTCGAGCAGCAGTTCGTCGACGGTCGCGCTGCGGAACGGCTCCGCGGCGGCGAACTGCTTGATGAGCGCCACGTAGCGCTCGCTCTGGCCAACGAACGGTGAGAAATCGAAGATCGGCAGCGAAGCCTGGCTCATGGTGCTCATGGTCATTCGGTCCTTATCCGGGTTGCCTCAATACTGCGAGTGATGGTTGCGAAGCGGCTCGCGCGAGGAACTCACGCGCATGCGCCGGTCAACGGTTTCGTCATGATCGGCGCTCGGCGTATGTCGTACATGTTGCGCGAGCGCGTTTGCAACGACGGCGAGTACGGCTTCGCGCGCTGTGTCGATGAAGAAATGCCCGCCGTCGAACTCGTGCACCGCGCATGCGCCGCGCGTCTGTTGCGCCCATGCGCCGACGTCTGTGGCGTTGGACGTGGCGGGGTCGTCGCGGCCAACGAATACGTCGATGGGACAGTCGAGCGCGGCTGATGCGCAGGCCTCTGCGACGACGCGCCCGGCGAGCCGCGCCGGATGCGCGCCGCACAAGTGAAAGTCGGCGCGCAGCAGCGGCAGCATGAAGTCGATGAAATCGGCGTCGTCGAGCAGTTCGGCGGGCGTGCCGCCGCGCTCGCGCAGGCAGTCGATCATTTCGGTTCGCGAACAGGTGAGCCAGTGTGTTTCGTGCTTGCGCCGCGCCGGCGATACGGTGGCCGATGCGCCGAACCAGACGGGAGCACGCGCGCCGCGTTGCCGCAGCGCATGCATCAGTTCGAGTCCGACGAGCGCGCCCATGCTGTGACCGAACAACGCGAACGGCGCGCCGCCGGCCACGAGCGCGAGCAGTTCATCCGCGAGTTGCGCGATGAGCGCGGGCCATTCGGTATGCGGCGGCGCCGAACGGCGCATGCCGTGGCCGGGCAATTCGAGCGTGCGCACCTGCACGAACGGCGGCAGCCGACGCTGCCAGTCCCGATACAGCGCCACGCTGCCGCCGGCGTGCGCGAGGCACACCAGGTTTAGCGCGCTCGGCGCGTGCGTTGGACGATTCGGCGTGGTCATCGGCTGGATGCGCGCGGCTCACGCATTAGTGACGCCTTGCGCCGCGCTGTCGGCCAGCGCCTCGCGCAAGCTCAGCGGACGCATATCCGTCCATACCTCGTCGATCCATTGCAGGCATTCGTCCTTCTTGCCGGACTTCCCCGCCTCGCGCCAGCCGGCCGGAATGGCCTTGTAGTCCGGCCAGATCGAATACTGTTCTTCATGATTTACAACGACAACGAAATTGCTGTTTTCGTCACCCCAGCTCATTGCGCCTCCGAGTGGAAATTGTCTGCGTCTGGTTGATGGATGAAGGCACTTCAGCCGCCTTTTTGCCGCTCCGCTTTGCGCAAGCGCCACCGATTCGCCACCGGTTCGCGTTGATTCACGCGTCATTCAACACGCATGCAAATGCGGATCTTTTGTGCCTGCCGCAATCGAAAACGAAGCTTAAGACAAAATCTTTCGTCAGACAAGCAAATAAGAATCATTTGCATTATCGCGGGTTTGTCGTCATGATTTCGCTGATCGAAACTCGGAGCCGACCGTTATGGATACCTCGCAGATCCGCCCTAGCGGCGACACCGCTTCACCATCGCAGCAAGCTTTCTTCGACACCTTGCTCTCGCGCCAGTCATACTGGCCGCTGGCCGAACCGGGCCCGAACGATACCGAACTGGATCTGATCTTCGATGCCGCGATGCGCGCCCCGGATCATGGCGCGCTGCGTCCGTGGCGCTTCGCGCTGATACGCGACGACGCGCGCGCCGAGTTCGGCGATGTGCTCGTCGATGTGGCGGCACGCCGCGAGCCCGGCAAACCCCGCGCGGAGCACGAGCATCGTCGGCAGCTCGCATATACGGCGCCGCTCGTGATCGTTATTGCCGCGGCGCCTTCGGCGCACTCGCACATTCCGGAAACGGAGCAGTTGCTTTCGGTCGGCGCGGCCGCGATGAACATGCTCAACGCGATTCACGCGCTCGGCTATGGGGGCTTCTGGGCAACGGGCGCCGATGCTTATGACGCGAACTTGCAGGCCGCGCTCGACTTCGAACCGTCGGAGCGCGTGCTGGGCTTTCTATTCGTCGGCAAGCCGAAGTCTCGCGAGCACGCGGCGGTGCGGCCGCCGCACTCCCGCTACGTTCGCGAGTGGCTTGGCCGAACGTCAGTCTGAACGCCTATTTGATTTTTTGTCGGCTCAGGTGGTCGCAAACAAACCTTGAGCGATCGCTCAGGTTTCACTCCAGGCCCGCAAAAGATTGTGATAGCAACCGACGAGACTGCGGCGCGCAATGTCGTCGGCCTGAGTGGCATTCAGGCGTTGAATCGCCGTGTCCATATCGAACAGCAACGCGCGCTGCGTATCGCTGCGCACGAGGCTCTGCACCCAGAAAAAGCTCGCGACGCGCACGCCGCGCGTCACCGGAGTGACCTGATGCAGGCTCGTGGCCGGATAGACGATCATGTCGCCGGCCGGCAATTTCACTTGCTGCACACCGTAGGTATCCTCGATCACCAGTTCGCCGCCGTCGTATTCATCGGGGGCGGAAATGAAGAGCGTGACCGATACGTCGGTGCGCAGCTTCACGCCGTTGGGCAGCACCCGCACCGCACCATCGACGTGGCTGCCGAACTGCATGCCGCCTTCATAACGGTTAAAGAGCGGCGGGTACACCTGGTTGGGCAGCACCGCGCTGATGAATAGCGGATTGCGTTCGATCGACGCGACGATCACGTCGCCAAGTTCACGCGCCACCGGGGAGTGCTCGGCGATCTGCTGGTTGCGCTTGACCGGCGCGCCCTGATAACCCGCCGTCGCGCGGCCGTCGACCCACGCGTCGCCCGCCGTGTCGAGCCGCTCGCGCAGAAAGCGCAATCGCCCGGCATCCAGCACATTCGGTATATGCAGCAGCATCTTGAGTGTCCTGTATGCGGGCTTGCCCATGCAGCGGCGCAAGCCCGCGGTTTCAATCGAGCCGGGTCAGAACCGGTAGTCGAACGTCGCCAGTAACGTGCGCCCGATGCCCGGCACCGAACGGCCGCCATCCGATGGAATCAGTGCGTCGTAGTATTGCTTGTTGGTCAGGTTCAGCAGATTCAGCCTGACGTCGAATTTCTTCGCATGATAAGCGGCGGTCGCGTCCCAGCGCGTATAGCCGGGAACCCGCACGTAGTTCGTGTTCGACGCATAACGCGGCGACATATAAATCGGCCCGCCGCCGATCTCCCAATGCGGCGTCAATGCATACGTGGTCCAGAACGTCAGCGTATTGCGCGGCGTGTTCGCCGGGACATGACCTTGGTTGCCGTCGCGCGCCTTGAGAATGATCGCGTCCATGTACGTATAGCCGCCGAACACTTGCCACTTGTCGGTGAGGTGCCCCGTGACGCCCGCCTGGAATCCGTCGACGCGCACATTGCCGTCGAGCTCGTATTCGGTCGGCGAGACCTGGGTGCGCGCGTTGGTCTTTTCCTCGCGGAAGAACGCGGACGTCACCGAGATATTGCCGCCGAGCAGATCCCATTTCGCACCGACTTCATATGACCGGGTCGACTCGGGCGCGAGGTTCTGCGTCAGATTGGTCACCGTCAGCGCCTCGAGCGACGGATTGAACGACGTGCCATACGACACGTAATACGACTGCCAGTCGGTCGGCTGATAAATCGCGCCGGCGCGCACGCTGGTGAAGAAATTGGTTTGCGTCGCGTAGCCCGGCAAGCTGACCGTGTTGTGAATCTGCGCCTGAAAGCGATCCCAACGCAGCCCGCCGATCAGCTTCCAGTCGTGGCCGATCGAAACGGTGTCGTTGAGATAGGCGCCGATCTCGTTCGATCCCGAGTCGGCGTGGTTGGCGGTGATCGTGGTCACGCCGGCGGGCGACGACAGATACGCCGGATTCACCATCGACACGACCGGCAAATTGTTGCGCGTATACGCCTGGTTCGAATAGCTGTCGTGGCCGAGTTCGAAGCCGGCGATCAGATCGTGTTTGAGCGGGCCGGTGTCGAACTTGTATTCGAGCATCGTGTCGTTGTACACCGAGCGGTTCTGGATCACGCGATCATGGCTCTGCAACTTGATGAACAGTTGCGACGGCGACAACGTCGTGTAATTGCCCTTGCTCAGCGCGGGGCTGGTGGCGAGCGGACCGGTCAACACCGCTTGCGGCGCGGTTTCGCGCGCGTCGGTCGTCGAATGCGAGAACTGCGTCTGGTTGCTCAGCGTGAGACTGTCCGAGAACTTGTGCTTGATGCCGGCGGTGAAGATCTGCACGTCTTGAACGGTGCGGTCGGTGGTCAGGCCGTAGAAGGTGTTTTTCGGCACCGGCGCCGGATGGCCGTTCAACGCCTGCACGCCGTAATCGGGCATGTCGCGGTTGTGCTGGATCAGCGCGGACAGCGTGATTTCGGTCGGCGTGCCGATGCCGAAACGCACTTGCGGCGCGATGCCATAGTCCTTGTTCTTCATCGCGTCGCGCGTCGAACCCAGGCTTTGACCGAATGCGTTGACGCGAATCGCCGCGGTGTCCGTCAGCTTGTGATTCACGTCGACGGTCGTGCGATAGCGCTCGTCGGTGCCGATCATGGCCGACACTTCCGCCGAGTCCTTGAGATTCGCCTTCTTGCTCACCTGATTGATCACGCCACCGGTCGAGCCGCGGCCGAACAGCATCGACGACGGACCGTACAGCACTTCGAGTTGTTCGAGATCGAACGTGTCGCGGTAGTACTGGTTGCGATCGCGAAAGCCGTCCAGGTAGATGTCGTTCTGCGCGGTAAAGCCTCGCAGATTGACGTTGTTGCCGATCTGCCCGCCTTCGGCCGCGCCGATGGTCACGCCCGGCGCATTGCGCAGCGCATCCTGGAACGAGGTGGCGCCTTGCGATTGCAGCACGGCTTTGTTGATCACGGTGACGGTTTGCGGAATATCGCGCAAGGCCGTCGGCGTCTTCGCGCCCACGGTCGAGCGTTCCGCCTGGAAATCCTGTTGTTCGGCTTGGGCGGCGACGCCGATGGCGGGCAGCGTCGTAGTGTCAGCCGCCTTGGTGGACGGAGACGATTGCACGGGAGAGGGTGAAGCGGTCTGTGCGAGTACAGGCGAGGCGAATGGAACGGCAAAAGCTAGCGCTAACGCAGTCGCGAGCGGCGTGTGGTTGAACATTGGAAATCCCGTCAGATGTGTGCTTGCCAGATCCGCATGAAAAGCACGGTATCGATGACAAGTCGGCAGTTTGGCTGGCTGCCGGTCTTCCACAAAGTTGAGGACGACGGGATGGCTGGCTGGTGTCTAAATGAGAGCCGCTATCATTCCATACGCATAACGGCGCATCAATTGCGCGTTGCGTTACTGGCCGTAATAAATTTGTTTCTGAATATTACCGATGAAGGGCAAACGTAAACAACTCGCGCCTCGGTCAAGGATTAGGTGAACGCACGTCATGCGCCAAGGCGCCCTTCGCAAATAATGGCCGCAATAATCGGATGATTATCAAACGAGGCGCAAGGTCCCGCATCCAATCGTTAGTTCGGGCAACGCAATGAAACGTGAGCGAGTCGATACGATTGATCGAGCCTTTGGGCGCGAGGCATACGCCACATCGCAAGTGCGTTCAAGCGCTCCGCTCAAGCTTTCTAAAAGCCGACACAGCGCGAGCGCACGGCCTCGGTAATCGGCGAGAAGTCACGGCACGCGAACCTTTTTACAACACATCGGCTTTCATTAGACACGCCAACGACCGGCAAGGCACTTCCCCGCTCAACCAGGATTGCTTTCGCAGTCCGTCCATAACCGCAGCGGATCGCGATGAAGCGGATAGTGCGAGTCGAGCCATGCGGAGAGCCTCGCCCAGTCCGGATGATGGGTGCCGGTCTGCGCCGACCACTGCGACGACCGTTCGAGAATCTGCCCAGTCTCGCGGTCGCGAACAAGCAAACTGCCGAGCCCGCTCGAACTGTTCTCCTGCGATTCCACCCGATACCTCGGCAAGATCCTGAGTTCGGCGTCTTCCGCCCAACCATGGACGCCTCGAACGATACCGGCCGGATCGCGCAACTCCACGGGTCCGCTTTTCGGACGAACGGCGGACCAACCCTCGGGGAAATCCGCAACGACTTCATTGCTGGTTTCCCTAAGCCATTTCACCCGCCATACGCGCGCCATCACGTCGCGCACATGAGACACCGACTTATAGCCAGGGGGCAACTCGATCGCCATGGGCAGCGTGATGAGATTGTCTTTCCAGAGTGAGGCCTCGTCACGATCGGTGCGAGCGGCCCGCTGCAAAGTTTCAGTTCCGAACGGGTTATCAGGGCGGCTCGCCCGATTGGCGCCGCTCTGTTGCAAGTCGGGGAACAGATCGTCCGCATCCCGACGAGTCCGTTTTGGTTTCCCTGTTTTCATTGACCTCTCCGCTGAAAGGCGCTCTCGCGAACGCCTGATCGCTATGACTCGCTATATGACTTGTAAACGGGAAGCCGAAGCGCGCGGCGTGAGCATGGCCGCGTCGACGTCTTCTGTCGTGCTCGGCGCGGTCCTTCCGCATTGCCGTGCCCGAACCACAACCCGGTGTTTTGCAGCGCAAACGTATCGACACGGCCCCCCAGCCAGGTGCTTACCACCAGCAATGCCTCCGCATTCCTTGGCGGGCGCAACTCAACTGTCCTGCTGGCGAAGTAGCGTTGCGTCAGATCGTGCGCCGAGATACGACGTGAATCGCGGGTCCCTCTCTGCGCGGCTGCGCCAGTCCTCGTCCGGTGACAGCAACGCGAGGCCGATCCGGTCTTCCAGCACATGCGGCGGCGGATCGGCCTCGACATGCAGCGCGCGCCACAACGCGACGCGCGCTGCCGTGCTGTCCGGCGCCACATCTCGCTTGTCGTGCATCACTTTCAATCCTGTGTTGGCGTTCGCCTTCGCTTCGAGTCGACGCATCGCGCCGTGCCGCGCCATGCGGAAAAGAATGAGGATGTCGCGCCTCGCGAGCGACTGACGAAGGGATGTTCCACACAGCATCCACATGTGGAAACGCGGTGAGCAGAAAGAATATCACCTGCCCGAACCCGGCGCCGGACCGCATCCGTCTCAGGTCCGCCGACAGCGCTCGAGCGGATCTTCATGCGCGAGGCCGATCGACACGCAAGTGTCGCTATCTGACGGTCTGCTTTTTCGCCACCACCAATGCAATGCCGCCGAGGACGGCGGCCGAACCGACCAGCAAGCGCGGCGTCAAGGGTTCGCCGAGCAACGCGATACCGCCCATCGCCGTGATGACCGGTACGCTCAATTGCACGGTGGCCGCGGTAGCCGCTTTCAATTCCCGCAAGGCGGTGTACCAGACGACATAGCCGACGCCGGAGGTGACTGCCCCAGAAAGGATCGCGTACATCAGTCCGGATTGTTCGAACGAGGTGTGCGCGAGCGTGAACACACTCACCGCCGCCGCGAACGGCACGGCGCGCAGGAAGTTCCCGGCGGTCGTGGTTGTCGGATCGCAGGACCGTCTGCCGCGCAGCGAATAAACGCCCCACGCGACGCCCGCGCCCAGCATCAACAGGGACGAACCCAGAGGCGGCGCCGAGATGCCCGGCAGAACGAGCCCGACCAGACCGCCAAGCGCCAACACCAACCCGGCCCACTGCGGCACGCGCAGGTGCTCTCCCGTCCAAAGGCCGTAGCCGATCATCGTCGCCTGCACGGCGCCGAATAGCAGCAACGCGCCGGTGCCGGCCGGCAGGCCGAGGTATGCGAACGAAAATCCGCCTGCATAGACAAAAAGTGCAAATGCCGAATACCAGTTGCCTGCGATGCCGCGCGGCGCACCACGTATTCGCAGGATCAACCAGAGCGTGAGCGCGGCGGATACCACCCGCACCAACGTGAACGTCGCCGCATCGATCCCGGCGCCTTTCAGCGCCAGGCGGCACAGCAACGAGTTCCCCGCAAACGCGATCATGGCGAGCGTCGTGAGCGCGGCGATTCGTGTACGCGGCATGGACCGCTTCACTGTCAACAGGCCGTCAATAGGTCTTGTAAGGCAGGAATTTGCCGGACAGCAGCACCTTCACGCGATCGCCCTTCGGATCGGCTTCGCGCTGGATGTCCATCGAGAAATCGATCGCGCTCATGATGCCGTCGCCGAATTCCTCGTGGATCAATTCCTTGATCGTCGTGCCGTAGACGTTGACGATTTCATACCACCGGTAGATGAGCGGATCGGTCGGCACGGCGGTCGGCAACGCGCCCTTGTACGGCACGATCTGCAGCCACGCCACCGCCTCGTCGGACAAACCGAAGATCTCGCCGGCGATCTCCGCTTGCTGCTTCGTGAACGTCATCTGCCCGAGACACGCGGCCGTCGTCCATTCCTTGCTCGCGCCGATGCGCTCCGCGATCCCGCTCCATTTGAGACCTCGCGCGACTTTCGCCGAAACGATCATCTGCGTCACTTCACTGCGGCTGGAAATCATGGCGTGCTCCTGTTGAACATATCGGACGGTTGTCTTCATTGCCGGCACGGTCGTGCCGATTACCTCGTCTGTCGTCACGCTTCGGGCGCACCTACGTCGATTCGAGTATGACACCCCGCAATCACGATATCAGCGGCAAGGTCACACTAACCTGCAATCCTCCGCATTCCCGGTTGCGAAGCGCGATATCGCCGCCATGAGCGCGGATGACGGCGCGCGCCGATGTCAGTCCCAGGCCCATCCCTCCGGTGCTGCGGTTTCGCGATTGCTCGAGGCGGAAGAACGGCGCGAATACCTGCTCGAGCGCGTGAGGCGGAATGCCGGCGCCTCGATCGCTGATCTCGACCACGATTTCCGTCGCGGAATGGTTCAGTTGCAGTTCCGCCCTATTGCCGTATTTCAGCGCATTGTCGACGAGGTTCATGCACGCCCGCCGCAGTGAGAACGGCCGCCCGTTGAACGCGAGGCGATCGGGGCCGGCATAAGAGACGGGCTGCCCCTGGTCGCCATAATCGTCGGTGATGGTGCGCAGAAGTCCCGCGAAATCGAAAACCGTGGTCTCCTCGTCCTTGTAGTCGTCCCTGAAAAAGGACAGGGCCGAGTCCGCCATCGCCTGCAAGTCGTCGACGTCGCGAAAGAGGCGCGCCCGTTGCTCGTCGTCCTCGATGAACTCGCCGCGAAGCCGGATCTTCGTGAGCGGCGTGCGCAGATCATGCGACATGGCGGCGAGCATCACCGTTCGGTCCTCGACGAATTTGCGCACTTGCGCCTGCAATGCGTTGAACGCCGCGATCGCCGCGCGCAGTTCTCCCGGCCCGGTTTCGCGGACGGGACCGGCGCGCGGATCGCCGCCGATGCGGCGCAGTTCGTCCGCGAACTGCCGGATCGGCTTCGAGAGAAAGTAAGTCGCAAGCACCGACGCCGCGAGAATCGACAACCCGACACATCCCAGTGCCACGGCGATCTGGCGGGGTTGCAGCAACCCCCAATCACGCTGTGTGGCGATGAAGACAACCCAGCTTTCGTCGCGCAGTTCAACGGCAAGAAAATAGGCGCGGGAATGTTGACCGCGATCAAACTGGATGCCGGCGGAGAGCGGATCGTCCGAGCTGAAAAATACGCGAGGACGCTGGCGACCCTCGATCAGAAACCACCTGGACAGATCGGAATCCGCATCGGGCGGTTGCGCCACGGCCAGGCGGCGAGCGACCGTCGAGTTGGCCGCATACCATTCGGCCCGGTTGGATTCGATCTGCACGGCGCGGGCCAGTCGCGGGCGATCGATCGCCGACGCCGCATCGATCATGCGGACCGTGTCGTCGGCCCGGTCGAGCAACGCGGTCTCTCGGGCCGTCGGACCGGCAAGCTGGTTAAAGAGCACGGTGAGCCCGAGCACGCCGATGATGGCCGCGCCGACCGTGAGCGCAATCCGCCACGCGATGGTGTCCGGCGGACGCAACCGGATGCTCATCCGCGTCGAACCGCTGGCGTGAACATATAGCCGCCGCCGCGAACCGTGCGAATGACGGAAGGCGTTTCGGCGTCGGCGTCGAGTTTTCGGCGCAGACGGCCGACCTGCACGTCGATGCTCCGATCGTAGACCTCGTGCGACGACCCGCGCGTGAGGTCGAGCAGTTGATCGCGCGTCAGCACCCGCTGAGCATGCTCGGCAAACACGAGCAGCAGATCGAATTCGCTGCTGGAAAGAATGATCAGTGTGTTGTCGGCCGAGCGCAGTTCGCGCCGGGCGATATCCAGACGCCACCCGCCAAACGACAGTACCGGTCTGGTATGGGTGCCCACCACCGCGGCCCCGGTTTGCGTCGTCCTGCGCAGCACGGCCTTGACTCGCGCGAGCAGTTCCCTTGCATCGAATGGCTTGACCAGGTAATCGTCGGCGCCCATCTCGAGACCCACTACCCGATCGACGTGATCCGCCACCGCGGTGAGCATGATGACCGGCACTTTCGAGGTTGCGCGTATCCGCCGGCACAGGCTGAAGCCGTCCTCGCCCGGCAGCATGACATCCAGAATGACGATATCGACGTGCTGGACATCGAGTGCCGCGAACAGGCTGTGTCCGTCGGTCGCGATGCTCACCTCGTGGCCATGCTTGCGAAAAAAGCCCGTCAGCAAGGACCGGATGTCCTCCTCGTCGTCAACCACCAGTACGTGCGGCATATCAGTCATTCCCAAATGCTAACCGGAGCGGCCCGACGATTGATGTCAGCCGTTCATCCCCAGTATTTCAGGGGCGACACATTGTATCGGCGCCGTAAAAAACCGCACATCATGCCGTTGAATCTCCTGCGTAATCTCGGGCTCCCCGACTGGAGGTTCCTGAATGGCAATTTCATCGAAAACGGCGCGGCGTGAAGGCGCCGCATTGGCGCATGCCGCGAGAAAAAATCGTCGCCGCGAATACCGGGCACTGCTGGCCGCCGCCTCGCTTATGCTGGGTTCCGGCAGCGTCCGGGCGCAGAACGCGACCAACCCCGACGATTCCGGCTTCACCGTCCTGAGCAATGCCACCAACGTCACCCACTGGGGACTGGGCGCGGGCGTCGGTATCGAACCCTCGCCGTACAAAGGCGACAGCGCGAGGATCACGCCGATTCCGCTTTTCTACGTCGATAACAAATGGATCAGCGCGTTCGCCACGACGCTCGATCTGAAAGTCGGGCAATGGAACGGCGTCACCTTGGCCCTGCGGGGCAAAGTGGGCATTCTGGAGGGCTACAAGGGCTCCGACGCGCCGATCCTCAACGGCATGGAGAACCGGAAGAGCGTCACCTTCTGGTACGGCCCGGCACTCGGGTGGCAGAGCGGATTCGGCACGCTGACCGCCAGCTACCTCGTCGGCGGAAACAAAGGGCAGCAGGCCGCCGTCGACTTTAGAAAAGCCTTCGAATTCGGCAAATGGACCGTCGAACCGCATGTCGACACCAAGTGGCTGAGCGACAAATACGTCGACTACTACTATGGCGTGACGCAGTCGGAGGCGCGTGCGGGACGGCCGGCTTACGACGGGACATCCACGCTGAACACCACCATCGGGACGCGGGTCGCTTACCGGCTCACGCAGCAGCAGTCCGTCAGCCTCGATCTGCAGGTCACCCATCTCGGCGGCGGCATTTCCGATAGCCCGCTCGTCGGCAAGCGTTTCATTCCCGCGGCCCGGCTGGGCTACATGTATCAATTCAAGTAAAGCCGGTCATGTCGCGTGGTCCGGCGCTTGGGCCGCCGGAGCACGCTCGTTATCGACTCAAACCCGCTCAGACTCGCTCAAACCCGGCCAAACGCAGCCGCTTGCCTTTAGCGGCCTCGCGCCTGGCTTCGCATTTCACAGGAGCAGCTCGATGCTGTTTGGTCCGTCTCGCTCAGCACAGCGTTGCCACGCCACCTTCGACGCGAGCGCGGAAAGCGACCGCATGGACAGCCGGAATGTTGCTCGCGGGGGCTTGCGGCCCAACGAAGTCCCTGGCTCGGGTTCGGCGGGCAGCGTCCTCTCCGGCTGGAAAGCGTGGACGTCGAACCTGGACCAAACAGATGCGCTGCGGAGCAACGATCTGGCCGAGAGTATGAATCTATTGGAAGCGCTTCAACAGAATCGGCTGCTTCGCAAGAAGCTCGATGAAACACGGCAGGAAGTCGAGGTGCTGGTCGAGGCGCTGGAATACGCGCGAAGCATTGCCCCCTGCCAAAAGCTCAGGTCAGCCTTACCGGAATAGCTGGCGACACCCCAAAGAAATACATTACAAAAACCAAACTAGAATTCAACGCCATTAATACGATAATTACATCTCTCCGACATTCACCCTGCATTGAGATTGTGTAAGTCAATTGCGCTGCGATTAATCCGGATATTCGCCTGTTCGATTCAATGCAAGCGCTTGACAGTCGGCGTACACTCGCTCGAAGCCAATGCCACAGGCATACGGCCCGCATAGCCGCCCGCGGTTGAACGGGTATCTGGGGGACTCTGGAGAACAATCAATGAGTTGGACACGGGAACAAAGAAACGTCACGATCGCCGCCTATCTCGGCTGGACACTCGACGCATTCGATTTCTTTCTCATGGTGTTCGTATTGAAAGATATCGCGGCGGAATTCAATACGAATATCCCGGCGGTCGCGTTCGGCATCATGCTGACCTTGATGATGCGTCCCGTCGGCGCATTGATCTTCGGCTGGCTCGCCGATAAGTATGGCCGTCGCCCCACGCTGATGGTCAACATCGCGTGCTTCTCGCTGCTGGAATTGCTGTCCGGCTTCTCGCCGAATCTCATCACCCTGCTGGTGCTGCGCGCGCTGTTCGGTATCGCGATGGGCGGCGAGTGGGGCGTGGGCGGCGCACTGACCATGGAGACCGTGCCGCCGAAGTCGCGCGGCGTGGTCTCCGGCCTGTTGCAAGCCGGTTATCCGAGCGGCTATCTGCTCGCGTCGGTCGTGTTCGGCGTTTTCTATCAATACATCGGCTGGCGCGGCATGTTCTTCGTCGGCGTGCTGCCCGCGCTGCTCGTGCTGTACGTGCGCGCGCACGTGCCGGAGTCGCCGGCCTTCCAGACGCTCGAAAAGCGGGCGCGCCCGGGCCTCGTCGCCACGCTCAAGCGCAATGTCGGGCTGTCGCTCTATGCGATCGTCCTCATGACCGCGTTCAACTTCTTCTCGCACGGCTCGCAGGACCTGTATCCGACCTTCCTGCGCGTGCAGCATCAGTTCGACGCGCATACCGTGTCGTGGATCACGATCACGCTGAACGTCGGCGCGATTATCGGCGGATTGTTCTTCGGTTTCGCGTCGGAGAGGATCGGCCGCAAGCGCGCGATCCTCATCGCGGCGCTGATCGCGCTGCCGGTGCTGCCGCTGTGGGCTTTCTCGAGCACGCCGGTTCTGCTCGCGGCAGGCGCCTTTCTCATGCAGATTTCGGTGCAAGGCGCATGGGGTGTTATTCCGGTGCACCTGAACGAAATCTCGCCCGACGAAATTCGCGCGACGTTCCCGGGCCTCGTGTATCAACTCGGCAATCTGATCGCCTCGGTCAACGGCCCGCTGCAAGCCAGCGCCGCCGAAGCGCACGGCAACAACTACGCGCTCGTGATGGCGGTGGTGATCGGCATCGTGGCGCTGGTGATCGCCGCGCTGATTCCGTTCAGCCGCGAGCGCCGCGGCATCGACATGACGCAGTCGGCACGACAGGTCGCGGCACGCGTCACCTGAAACAGTCCGCCTGGGAGAAGCAAGCCCCATGAGGCCGTTCCGATTACGATCGGAACGGCCTTTTTATTTCCGCGCGCTCCGACGCGCCGCGCGTCACGACAAGACCGGCCTTCGTCGGGTCCTCTAGAGGAGTTAGTCCACGGACGGCCTTGATCGCCATCGTCATCCTTCTTATCCTCAAAAAAACGCCTGTTTCAAATTCGCACTTGAATCGCTTGTTCGCGGGCCGCACGGCCGGCAACCAGGAGACGCCCATGGCAGTTCGCACGACAGGCCGGCATGCCGGCGACACGAAGTCCCGCATCCTCGACGCCGCCGAAACGCTCTTCATCGAATGCGGTTATGAGGCGATGTCGCTGCGTCAGATCACTTCGCGTGCCGAAGTCAATCTCGCGGCGGTCAACTATCACTTCGGCAGCAAGGAATCGCTGATTCACGCGATGCTGTCGCGCCGGCTCGACCGGCTCAACCAGGAGCGGCTCAAGCTGCTCGACCGCTTCGACCAGATGCTCGGCGCGCGGCTCACCTGCGAGCACGTGCTCGGCGCGATGTTCATTCCGGCGCTGCGGCTCTCACGCGATCCGCGCGCCGGCGGCAAGGCGTTTCTACGGCTGCTGGGGCGCGCTTATACCGATCCGTCGGCGTTCATCCGCGACTTTCTGAAGGCGCACTACGAGTCGGTGGCCGTGCGCTTTTTCGATGCGTTCCAGCGCGCGTTGCCGCATCTGCCGCGCGAGGAACTCGGCTGGCGTCTGCACTTCGCGATTGGCGCGCTCTCCGGCGTGCTGGCGGGCGCCGATACCGACGACCTGATTGCCGAGTTCTCGCAGCGCAAGTCGATGAACGACCTGCAACTGATCGCGCGCCTCGCCTCGCTGATGGTCGCCGCGCTGAAGGCGCCGTTGCCGGACAGCACGCAACTGGCCGCGTTCGCGGCGGTGCTGGGCGACGCCACCGAAAGCGGCCTGACGGATACAGGCGAATGCCCGATTGCGGGTGCGGCGGGTGCGGGTGCGGGTGCGGGTGCGGGTGCGGGTGCGGGTGCGGGTGCGGGTGCGGATGCGGATGCGGATGCTGGTGCTGGTGCTGGTGCGGATGCCGCCGCTGCGGCTGCGGCGGCAGACGCGCAGCAGACGCAAGGCGGTAAGCAACCGCCACCTGCTTCCATGCCGGAAGCCGAGCGCCCTGGCGGCAATCTTCCGGCGAACTCGTTTCATCATGCGTCGCAAGGGGCGGCTTAGCGAGGAAGCGGCACGGAGAATGCGGGCGATATACCTTAAGGAACCCGCCGGTCCACAGCCGAACGCCGTGAGCGCCATCTACCCGCGCCGCACATCCAGGTCCCGCATCTCAGCGATGTCACGCTGCCGAACTGGTGATTGGACGCGAAGCGCAAGCAGGCGCGACCCGAAGCCGCGAGCAGGCCGCCCGGCAAAGTCGTCGCCCAGGCGTCCAGGCGAAGCAGCCGAACCGAAGCGTCAGCTTTAAAAAAACAACATGACGGCGAACACATCCGCGCCCGTCGATGCGTTCGCACGCAGCGAAAAGACCCAGCGAAAAGGGAGGAAACGTCATGCCGTGGTTCATCCTGGTGCTCGTCATTGCGGCGCTCGCGCTCGTCTACGTTCAGGCGCGCGCGTCATGGTGGCTCGCCTGCATGCTCGTCTGGGTAGCGGCCGCGCAGGTCAGCGGAGCCGCGGGTCCGGCCGCGACGGTCTTGCTTGCCGTTCTGTTCGTCCTCCCCGCCCTCGTGCTGACCATCAAACCGCTGCGCCGCGCATGGCTCGCGAAGCCGCTGCTCGAGCTCTTCCGCAAGATCCTGCCGGAGATGTCGCCGACCGAGCGCGACGCGATCGAAGCCGGCACCGTCTGGTGGGACGCCGAACTGTTCTCGGGGCGCCCGCATTGGGACACGCTGCTCGGCTACGGCCCGGCCACGCTCACCGCCGAGGAGCAAGCGTTTCTCGACGTCGAATGCGAGCATTTGTGCGACCTCGCGAACGACTGGGAAACCACGATGGTGTGGCAGGACCTCTCGCCGCAAAGCTGGCAATACATCAAGGAGCGCGGCTTTCTCGGCATGATCATTCCGAGGCAGTACGGCGGCAAGCAGTTCTCCGCCTACGCGCATTCGCAGGTCATCATGAAGCTCGCCACGCGCTGCTCGGCCGCCGCCGTCTCGGTGATGGTGCCGAACTCGCTCGGCCCCGCCGAACTGCTGATGCACTACGGCACCGAAGCACAAAAGAACCACTACCTGCCGCGCCTCGCGCGCGGCGAGGACATCCCCTGCTTCGCGTTGACCAGCCCCTACGCGGGCTCGGATGCCGCGGCGATTCCCGACGTGGGCATCGTCTGCAAGGGCGCCTTCGAAGGCCGCGAAACGCTCGGTTTTCGTGTGACGTGGGACAAGCGCTATATCACGCTCGGCCCGATCGCGACCGTGCTCGGCCTCGCATTTCGCGCGCTCGATCCCGACCATCTGCTCGGCGCCGATGACGAACCCGGCATCACCTGCGCGCTGATTCCGACCCGCCACCCCGGCGTCAATATCGGCCGCCGTCACTGGCCGCTGAACGCGGTGTTCCAGAACGGCCCGAACTCGGGCAAGGACGTCTTCATTCCCATCGACTGGGTGATCGGCGGACGCGCGCAGGTCGGCAACGGCTGGCGCATGCTGATGGAATGTCTCGCGGCGGGCCGGGCGATTTCGCTGCCCTCGTCGAACGTGGGGATGGCGAAGATCGCCGTGCGCGGCACCGGCGCCTACGCCGCGATGCGCCGCCAGTTCCGCACCGCCGTCGGCAAATTCGAGGGCGTGCAGGAAGCGCTCGGCCGCATGGGCGGCAATCTGTACGTGATGGATGCCGCGCGCCGCCTGTCCGCGCAGGCGGTGGACCTCGGCGAGAAGCCCTCGGTGATTTCGGCGATCGCCAAGTATCACATCACCGAACGCGCGCGCACGGTCATCAACGACGGCATGGATGTCGTCGCCGGCAAGGGCGTTTGCATGGGGCCGTCGAACTTTCTCGCGCGCGCCTATCAGCAGGTGCCGATCTCGATCACCGTCGAAGGCGCGAACATTCTGACGCGCTGCCTGATCATCTTCGGCCAGGGGGCGATTCGCTGCCATCCGTATGTGCTGAAGGAAATGGCCGCGACGCGCGAAACGGATCGCGCCCGCGCGCTGCGCGATTTCGACGCGGCGTTCTTCGGCCATGCGGGCTTCACGCTCTCCAACGTGGTGCGCGGTTTCGTCCACGGCGTGACGGGCGGCGCGTTCATCGCGAGGCCGCGCGCGGCGCACGGTCCGCTGCTGCCGTATTACCGCGCGGCGACCCGCCTCTCGACCGTGTTCGCGTTGCTCGCCGACGTCTCCATGTTCGTGCTCGGCGCCGATCTGAAACGGCGCGAACGCATTTCCGCGCGTCTCGGCGACGTGCTCTCGCAGCTCTACCTGATCTCGGCGACGCTCAAGCGTTTCGAGGACGAAGGCCGTCAGGAAGAAGACTTGCCGCTGGTGCGCTGGGGCGTCGAGGATTCGCTGTACAAAGCGCAGCACGCGCTCGACGGCGTGCTCGCGAACTACCCGAACCGCTTCGCCGCCGGCCTCGTGCGCGCGCTGGCATTTCCATTCGGCCTGCCGTACCGCGAGCCGTCCGACCGGCTCGGCAGCGACATCGCCGAATTGATGCAGACGCCCGGCGCGGCGCGCGAACGTCTCGTGGCCGATTCGTATGTACCGCGTCCCGATGTGGATGCGCTCGGCTACGGCGAGCTGGCGTTCCAGTTGAACCCGCGCTTCATGCGGATCGAGCAGAAGCTGCGTGAAGCGGTCAAGCAAGGGCTGCTCGAACCGATGCCGCAGAGCTTCGTGCAACTGCCCGGGTGGACCGCGTCCGCCGAGCAGAAAGGCTTGCTCGACGCCGACGAGCGCCGCGTGCTCGACGACTATGCGCGTTACGGCGCGGAAGTCGTGAAGGTCGACGATTTCGCGGCCGACTTCGACATGCTCGCCGGTCTGCAACAACGCAAGGAGGCGCTCGACAAGGCGTTGGAAGCCGCAGCCTGACAAGGTTGCGAGCGTCTTGACGAGCGCCTGCAAAAAACATCCCGGCGAGGCACCCCGGATGCGTCCAACTCAGTGCACACTGACACACGTCCGACGCCCGCAAGGGGCACTTCCCGCGGCGCGCTGTCAGCGGAGCAACGACCGATATGAACGACTCTTATCTGAACTTCGTCAACTCGCCGCTCGGCGCGCGCCTCGCGCGCTCGCTCGGCTTGCCGAAGCCCGAGGTGCTGCGCCGCCATCGCGCGGACGAGCCCGAGTTCGGCGGCGTGGTGGCGATCGGCGCGGGACGTGAACCGCAGTTGCTCGATGCGCTCGCGAATCTGGTGGCGAGCATCGGCGTGACGAGCGTCGCGCATGAAAGCGCCGGGCTGTGGGTGCCGCTCGCGACTCGCCACGGCTTGATGACGGGCCGTTTCGAACCGGCGGATTCCGGCTCGCCCGGCAGGCTCGCCGCACTGCTGTTCGATGCAAGCGGCATCGACGACAGCAGCCAGCTCGAACCGCTGCACGGATTCTTCCACGACACCTTGCGCTCGCTCGGCAAGTGCGGGCGCATCGTCGTGTTGGGGCGTCCGCCGGAAAGCTGCGCGAGCCCGCGCCAATGGACCGCGCAGCGCGCGCTCGAAGGTTTCACGCGTTCGCTCGGCAAGGAAGCGCGGCGCGGCATCACCGCGAATCTCGTCTATGTCGAGCAAGGCGCGGAAAGCGGCGTCGAAACCTCGCTGCGATTCTTTCTGTCGCCGCGTTCCGCGTATGTGTCGGGCCAGGTCGTGCGCATCGGCAGCACTGCCGGCGCGGACCCGCAAGCCGCCGCACCCGCGTTCGACTGGAAAGCGCCGCTCGCGGGCCGGCGCGCGGTCGTGACGGGCGCCGCGCGCGGCATCGGCGCGTCGATTGCGAGCGTGCTGGCCGCCGAGGGCGCGCATGTGATCGGCATCGACATTCCCGCCGCGCGCGACGCGCTCGATCTGACCATGCGTCAGTTGAGCGGCACGGCCCTCGCCTTCGACATCGCAGCGCCCGAAGCGCCCGCGCAAATCGCGGCGGCGCTCGACGAACAGGGTGTGGATATCGTCGTGCACAACGCCGGCATCACCCGCGACAAAACCATCGCGAAGATGACCGCCTCCGTGTGGCAAAGCGTGATCGACATCAACCTGTGCGCGCAGGAACGGATCGACGACGCGCTGCTCGCCGCCGGCATCGTGCGAGACGACGGGCGCATCATCGGCGTGTCGTCGATCAGCGGCATCGCGGGCAATCTCGGGCAAACCAATTACGCGACCTCGAAGGCCGGCGTGATCGGCCGCGTGCAAGGCATGGCGCCGCATCTTCGCGCACGCGGCATCACGATCAACGCGGTCGCGCCGGGCTTCATCGAAACGCAGATGACCGCCAGGATGCCGTTCACGCTGCGCGAGGCCGGCCGCCGCATGAACGCGATGAGCCAGGGCGGCCAGCCGGTCGACGTCGCGCAAACCATCGCATGGCTCGCGCATCCGGGCTCGGCGGGCATCACCGGCCAGGTCGTGCGCGTGTGCGGACAAAGCCTGATTGGAGCGTGACCATGCGTGAGCCGGGTGATCCGTTCGGGGGCGGTCTTACCGTGAGCGCGGCGCGCCCGAAAACCGTGGTCGTCGAACCCTTGCCCGCGCCGGCCAAGCTCTATGCGCGCGCGTTGACCGGCATCGTCAAGCGCGCTCGGGCCACGCAACTGCCCGCGCTGCGCCTCGTGCGCCCCGCCGTCGCGCTCGACCCCGGGCCGATCTGGCGTTACGCGCGCGTGTGCGGCTTCATCCCCGAGCACGGCGTACCGCTCACCTATCCGCATCTGCTTGCGTTTCCGTTGCATCTGCTGATGCTGACCGACCCGGCGTTTCCCTGGCCCGCGCTCGGCCTCGTGCATCTGGCCAATCATGTGCGGCTGCGCCGGCCGCTCGCGTACAAGGACGTATTGCGCGTCGAGGTGGAATTCGGCGCGCTGCTGCGGCACGACAAGGGCCAGGCGTTCGTGCTGCATACGCGCATGTATCGCCGCGGCGAAGCGGTGTGGGACGGCGACAGCGTCTATCTGAAACGCGGCGTGCCGGCGACCGGCAATCCGCTCGATCCGCTCGAACTCGGCCCCGCCGCGCTGGAGCGCATCGCGCGCTGGCAACTCGCGCCGCAACTCGGCCGCGACTATGCGGGCGTGTCCGGCGACTACAACCCGATTCACCTCACCGCGCTATCCGCGAAGGCGTTCGGCTTTCCGCGCGCGATCGCGCACGGCATGTGGACGCTCGCGCGCGCGGCCTCCGCGCTGCAACCGCCGAAGCCGCTCGCCGAGGCCACGCTGAGCGCCGAATTCAAGGTGCCGATGCTGCTGCCGGGCGAAGCGTCGCTGTGGAGCGCGTCGCCCTCGCTGATCGAACGCGACATCGAGGTGCGGGATATCGCCGGAGACAAACCGCATTTGCGCGGCCGCATGCAGTGGCGGCTGCAATGACGCACGCAGGCGTGCGCGGGATTTCATCCATGCATGGAATTCGCGCCGCCGCGAATCGTTGTTGAATCAGGACGCCTTGAACCGATCGCCGTTCGCATCATCGAACCACCCGGGCACGACCCAAAGGAGCCGAGCATGTCCAACCCGCTGCCAGCCGTGCGCCGCGTCGCCATCGTGGGGGCCAACCGGATTCCGTTCGCCCGCTCGAACACCGCTTACGCGAGCGCGTCGAATCAGGACATGCTGACCTTCACGCTGCAAGGCCTGGTCGACCGCTACGACCTGCATGGCGAACGTCTGGGCGAAGTCGCGGCGGGCGCGGTCATCAAGCATTCGCGCGACTTCAATCTGACGCGCGAGTCCGTGCTGTCCACCACGCTTGCGAAGGAAACGCCCGCCTACGACGTGCAGCAGGCCTGCGGCACGGGACTCGAAGCAGCGATTCTGGTCGCTAACAAGATCGCGCTCGGGCAGATCGACGCGGGCATCGCGGGCGGTGTCGACACGACCTCCGATGCGCCGATCGCCGTCAACGAACGGATGCGCCAGATCCTGCTCGAAGCGAATCGCGGCAAGAGCGCCGGGCAGCGCATCGGCGCGCTGGCGAAGCTGCGTCCCGGCATGTTTTTCAAGCCGCTGCTGCCGCGCAACGGCGAGCCGCGCACCCGGCTTTCGATGGGCGAGCATTGCGAACTGATGGCCAAACGCTGGAACATCTCGCGCGAAGCCCAGGACGTGCTTGCTTACGAGAGTCACCGCAAGCTCAGCGACGCGTATGCGCGCGGCTTCGTCAACGATCTGATGACGCCGTACCGGGGCCTCGCGCGCGACAACAATCTGCGCCCTGACCTGACGCTCGAAAAACTCAGCGGCCTGAAGCCGGCATTCGACCGCGACGCCGGCACGCTCACCGCGGGCAACTCCACGCCGCTCACCGACGGCGCCTCGGCCGTGCTGCTCGCGAGCGATGAATGGGCCGCGCAACACGGCTTGCCGGTGCTCGCCTATCTGAGCTGGTCGGAGACCGCCGCGGTCGACTATTTCGACAAGCAGGAAGGGCTGCTGATGGCGCCCGCCTACGCGGTGCCGCGCATGCTGGCGCGCGCCGGGCTCCGGTTGCAGGACTTCGATCTGTACGAAATCCACGAAGCGTTCGCGGCGCAGGTGTTGTGCACGCTCGCGGCGTGGCAGGATGATGAATATTGCCGCACGCAGCTCGGTTTGCCGGGTCCGCTCGGCGCGATCGACCGGACGAAACTGAACGTGAACGGCGGTTCGCTCGCCACGGGTCATCCGTTTGCCGCGACGGGCGGGCGCATCGTCGCCGGCCTGGCGAAAATGCTCGCGCAACTCGACAAGCCGGCCGGCGCCGCGCGCGGGCTGATCTCGATCTGCGCGGCGGGCGGCCAGGGTGTGGTGGCGATTCTCGAACGCTGAGCGTCGCTCCGTTTCAACCTTGTTTTAGCACTTGTTTCACCGCATGTTTTCGCTTCGAACGCTATCACGAGATTTGCCTTGATTGCTTCAATGACTGGCCGCGAGACCAGCACACGAATAGACGAAGCCACCGCTTCAGGAGACGACCGATGACCCAGCCCAACCCAGCCCCGCCCTCGACGCCGACCAAGTCCGCGTCATCGGCCAACGCGGCGAGCGAGGTTCCCCCTCAGGCGCCGAATCCGGCATCGGCCAACGCGCCCGCCCAGGCGCCCAACACCGACGGCATCTGGTACGCGTCCTACCCCGCCGACGTGCCGCACGAAATCGACGTCACGCAATACGAGTCGCTCGTGCAGTTCTTCGACGAATGCATCGCGAAGTTCCGCGAGCGCGTGGCGTATGTGAGCGTGGGCGCGAGCCTGACCTACGGCGAACTCGGCCGCAAGGCGACCGCGTTCGCCGCGTATCTGCAAAGTATCGGCGTGAAGCCGGGCGAGCGCGTCGCGATCATGCTGCCGAATACGTTCCAGTATCCGGTGTCGCTGTTCGGCGTGTTGAAGGCCGGCGCGGTGGTGGTGAACGTGAATCCGCTCTACACGGTGCGCGAGCTCGCGCATCAACTGAAGGACAGCGGCGCGCAAACCATCGTCGTGTTCGAGAACTTCGCGAAGGTGGTCGAGGAGGCGCTGCCGGGCACGAAGGTGCGGAACGTCATCGTGACGGGTCTCGGCGATCTGCTCGCCGACGGGCTGAATCTGAAGGGACGTCTGCTCAATTTCATGCTGCGTCACGTGAAAAAGATGGTGCCCGCGTATAACCTGCCGAAAGCGGTGCCGCTGCTCGAAGCGCTCGCGATCGGCTACTCGCGGCCCTTGACGCCCGTGCGCCCCACGCATGACGACATCGCCTTCCTGCAATACACCGGCGGCACGACCGGCGTCGCCAAGGGCGCGATGCTCACGCACAGGAACATCGTCGCCAATCTGCTGCAGGCGAAGGCGTGGGCCGAGGGGCAATTGAGCGGCGACGCGGAAACGGTGCTCACGCCGCTGCCGCTCTATCACATCTATTCGCTCACCGTGAACGCGCTGATTTTCATGGGACTCGGCGGGCGCAACATCCTGATCGCCAATCCGCGCGACATGAAGCGCGTGATGATGATCATCCGTCACGAGAAGTTCACCGGCATGACGGCGGTGAACACGCTCTACAACGCGTTCCTCGAAAACGAGGAGTTTCGCCAGCGCGATTTCTCCAACCTGAAGCTCGCGATGGCGGGCGGCATGGCGACGCAAAAGTCGGTGGCCGAGCGCTTCAAGGCGGTGACGGGCAAACCGATCATCGAAGGCTACGGGCTCACCGAATGCTCGCCGATCGTCTCGATGAATCCCGTCGACCTCATCCATCTGCGCGACTTCGAAGGTTCGATCGGCTTGCCCGCGCCCTCCACCCAGGTGCGCTTCAGGAAGGACGACGGCACGTGGGCGAACATCGGCGAAGCGGGCGAATTGTGCGTGAAGGGTCCGCAGGTGATGAAAGGCTACTGGAACCGCCCGGAAGAAACCGCGAGGACGATCGACAGCGACGGCTGGCTCGCCACCGGCGACATCGGCGTGATGGATTCGCGCGGCTACATTCGTCTGATCGACCGGAAGAAAGACATGATCCTGGTGTCGGGCTTCAACGTCTATCCGAACGAGATCGAAGACGTGATCGCGGCGCATCCCGACGTGCGCGAAGTCGCGGCGATCGGCGTGCCCGACGCGGCGCAAGGCGAGCGGGTGAAGGTGTTCATCGTCAAACGCAACCCGTCGTTGACCGAGGAACAGGTGATCGCCCATTGCCGCAAGAATCTGACGGGCTACAAGATACCGAAGCAGGTGGAGTTCCGCGATGAGTTGCCGCAAACCAACGTCGGCAAGATTCTGCGCCGCGCGCTGCGAGACGAGGAACTCGCGAAGCAAAAACCTGCCTGACAGGTAAGGCGCTGCTTGCACAAGCTTCATGCACATTGGCGCTCTATTCGTGGAGAGAGACTCGTGAAGCAGAGTATGTCCGTGAGCTTGCGCCGATTGAGCAACATGCGTTCATGGCGGCCGTTGCTTGCCGGCTTGTCGCGGCAATGTTTGCTCGGCGCGCTGGGGGCCTGCCTCGCGGCGTTGGCCATGCCGCCGGCCCTCGCGCAAAACGACGACACGCCGCCCCCGCTGGAAACCGCGAGCGCCGTCAAGGCGCCGGCCACGCCGGCTTCGCAGGTCGGCAAGCTCACGCTGGATCAGCAGGTCAAATGGCTGCGCGCCGCGCAACAAAGCGGCGCGCTCGCAGCGCTTGACGACGCGCAACTGGTCGCGCTGTTCCAGTCGCTCGATCCGCTCGCGTTGCCGCGCTACATCAAGGCGGGGCCGAACGGCTATGCGTCCTACGAGTTCACGATGTCGCGCTCGGAACGCATTCGCGGTCAATGGCCCGATAAGCCCGATCACATGCTCGTGCGCCTCGCGCGCGACCCGCTGCGAATCTACGCGAAGTGGCTGCCCGACGGCGCGCACGCGGGCCAGGAGATCATCTACGACGAGTCCAAACGCGCCGACGAAATGTATGGGCACCTCGGCGGCATGCTGAACGTCATGCCGCTGTGGACCTCGCTGAACGGCGCCCTCGCCCGTTCGCAATCGAATCATCACGTGCGCGATCTCGGCACCGAGTACATCGCCAGGCAGTACCTTGCCGAGGGCAAGAAATACATCGAGGCCGGCTTGCCGCGCTCGGTTCAGCTCGAAGTCAAAACGATCGAAGGCGTGCGCGTGGTGGCCTTCACGTTCGAAACGCCGATCGGCCAGCCGCGCTTCTACGCGAAGAAAGAGACGCTCGGGCTCGATCTGCGGCATCCGTATTTCCGCAGCGTCGAGTCTTACGACAACGACGGCAAGATCTTCGAACGAATCGTTTTCGAAACCATCACGCCGAAGACTTTCGACGACTCGACCTTCGATCCGAAGAACAAGGCGTACAAGTTCTAGCGGATCGCGCGCGGGGCCAGCACGAATGCGACGTGGGGTGCTTGCGCGCCGCCTGCCCGATGGTCTACCCGTTGGTCCACATCACGCCCCGCGCTCTGTTCATGGCTGTGCTCCACCATCTGCCCGGCGCGCACGGCGAGTTCCTTGAGCACGAAGTAATCCGACGCGCGCGTGAGGCCGATCAGCGATGCGGGCGCCGGCGCGAGCGTGCGGCTGAGAAGCGGCGCCAGTGTCGTGTACCAGAGCGCGCCGATGTCGTCGCCGGTGTCGAACGCGGGCAGCTTCATGCGCGCGGCGTATGCGGCGAACGCGGGGCCGCACGCCAGCGTCGAATCGACCACCGCCAGCGTGTTGATGCGCGCGGCCGCCTGCGCGAGCCACGGCCATGCGCCACCCGCCGTGGTGGACAGCCATGCGCCTGTCAATACGAACGTGCGTCGGTCCATTGTTCGATCCGCTTGCCGTTTCAGGCCGCGCGTGCGTTGTGCCACGCGCGGACGCGCCTCACGTATAACCGCGCCGGTCGCGCCACGCCGCCGGCCAGATGCCCTGCTTGCCGGGCGCGAGAATGCCGTTCGGGTCGAGCGCGTCCTTGATCGTTTCCGAGAGCCGCAGCAACGCGCCGTCGTTGAAACTGTACTGCGCCGCGGCCAGATCCATGTACGCGAGATGCGCGCGATATTCGCCGTAGCCGGCCGCGCGCGCGTCGCTCATCAGCGAGCGCAGCAGCAAGCCGGCCTGCTCGACCTGGCTGGCGTCGTCGCGGTCGAAGATCGCCGCGAAAATATGATGCAGATGACGCACGCCCGCCGTGAAGCCGCCGTAGTAATCGAAGCCGTATTCCGCGGCGCGCGCCTTGACCATCGTGTATTGGCGCAGCGCGTCGCGGCCGGTCGCCGGACAGATCGGCGCGAAGTCCACATGCGCGCCCGCGCCGCCGCGCCAGTCGAGCATGCGAAACGCGCTCATCGCCGGAATGCCGGCGAGGTTGCGATCGCCGCCCGCGGTGGGCTCGGCGTCGCCCGCGTAACGCGCGGCGAAGAGCCTTGCCTGCGGCACGCGAGCGAACGCGCGCTGCACGATCGCATAGCGCGCGTCGATCAGTTCGGGCGTGCCGTACAGCGCGAAATGCAGGTTCCAGCGGCCGACGTTCAGCTTCTCCAGCATCGCCGTCACCGCGCTCTCGGGCATCGCGCCCTTGCCCTCGTACCAGTGCGCGCGCGCCGACAATCCGGCGGCACGGCGCACGCCGCCCTCGATCACCGCGTGATTGCGGATCGTGTCATCGAGCCGCAAGGGCCGCAGGATGTCCACGATCGCTTCGAGATCCGCTTCGTGGCGAAACTGGATCTCGCCGAGCAGATACGCGGGCGGCGCGGGCATCAGCCAGACGCCCAGCTTGGTGACGATGCCGTAGTTCGACTGCATGAACATCGCGTCGAACGACGGCCCATAGCCCGGCTGATACAACTGCCATGCCGTGCCGATGTCGATCCCGCCCATGCCGGTGCGCAACACGTCGCCGTTGGCGAGCACCACTTCCATGCCGCATTGCGTCGCCGCGTGATCGCCGTAAGCGGTGTAACCGAAGCCGCGCTCGAGCGTATTGCCGACCACGCTGCCCCAACCCGCCGCCGGCGGATCGACCCACAGCCTGTAGCCCTTCTCGCGCAGATGCACGTGCAGCTCGAAGTAGCTGACGCCCGGCTCCACCAGCGCGTAGGCCAGCGTCTCGTTCACCTCGATGATGCGGTTCATCCGCTGCAGATCGAGCACCACCGAACCCGGCAGCCGTGGCGCGGCGCCGCCATAGGCGAAGTTGCGTCCGGTCGAGACCGTCCACAACGGAATGCGGGATTCGTTGGCGATCCGTAGCACCGCGCGAATCTCGTCGACGGAGGCGGGCAACACCGCGGCGCTCGCCGAAAACGCGGCGGGCTCGCCAGGCGCGAACGGATCGAGATACGCGGCAAGTCCGGCCGCGGAGCTCACCACCTGCGCTTCGCCGACGATCGCGCGCCAGCCGGCGAGCGCGCGGTCGAACTGAGCGGCGGAGACGTTCGGCGGCAGGCTGCGGGTCAAGGTGTGTCCCTCGTGAGATGTCGACGATGCATTGGCGTGCGCCTCACTGCCACGCCTCCGGCTTGCCGCCGAGCGCGCTGCATACCTCGACGGCGATCGAGCGCAGCTTGCCTTCCGCGATCGGCCCGGACAACGCGTAGCCCATGCCGTCGTTGACCCAGTAGAAGGTGCGCCGGTTGCCGTCGCGCAACAGGCGGAACGCGGTTTCGTCGCGCGCGCTGCCGGTCACGTACAGCGTGAGCCGCGCGCCGCTCTGATTCTCGTACATGAATTGCGCGGCCGGTCCCGCTTCGCCGGGCAACAGACGCCCGCCCACCAGCGAATAGCCGTACTCCTGCAACGACGGCACCGAGAGCGGCCGGTTCAGGCGTTTGGACAGCCAGCTAATCAGATGTTCTTCCTCGCTCGCGGCCACTTCCACCGGATGACGCCGCTCCGGCGTGTACACCGCGTAGGCGATATCGGCGCGCTCGGCGAAGCTCGGCGGCTGCCCGCCCAAGCCGCTCCACGCGCCGCCCGTCAGGCGCGGCGCGAGCGGCCCCAAGGCAAGCGCAAGCCCCGCGCCGGCCGCGAGCCAGCATGCCGCGATGCCGGCGCGCTGCCACCACGGCGCAGGCCGGCGCACCACGATGAAGGCCGGCTCGTCGGCCTCGTTGCGCTCTTGGCGCGCGTCGGCTTCGCTGTGCCGCGGCGCGCCGCACAGCGCCCGCAACGCGGCTTTCTGCGCGCGCCACGCGGCCACGCGCGCGGCGGCCTGCGGGTGCTCCCGCAGTTGCGCCTCGACCGCGGCACGCTCCGCGTCCGGCAATTCGCCGTCGATAAACGCCGACAGCGCTCGCAGATCGAGCCCGCCGGGCAAGCTGGAATCGTGGTCGTCGTTATTCATCACGGATTTCTCACTACTTTTAACGGCGCGCTCTTACGCGCCGTTCCCGCGGCCGCCCCGTCGGCCGGCCCCACCGTCAGCAACACGCGCATGTGCTCGCGCGCGCGCGAAAGACGCGACATCACCGTGCCGATCGGCACGCCGAGCGCCTTCGACGCTTCCTGATAAGACAGTTCCTCCACGCACACCAGCAACAGCACTTCACGCTGCTCGACCGGCAGGCAATACAGCGCGCGCTGCAGATCGCGCAGCACCAGACCGTCGACTTCGCCATGCGGCGCTTCGAGATTGCGCCACGGCGCGCTTTCGTCGTCGACGGCGATCTCGCGGCGGCCGCGCAACTGATCGATATACAGATGCCGCAGGATCGTCAGAAGCCAGGCGCGCAGATTGCTGTCGGGCCGGAACGCCGACCAGCGCGCGAGCGCGCGCTCCGCCGTGTCCTGCACGAGGTCGTCGGCCCACGCGCGGTCGCCCGTCAGTGCGCGCGCATAGCGGCGCAACTGCGGGAGCCACGCAACCACTTCCGCTTCGAAGCTCACCCGGCGCGCAAACGCTCAGTAGCCGCCGCTACTGCTGCCGCCGCTGGTGCTCGACGCGCTGTTGTCCGCCGTCGTGCACGCGCTCGTCGCGAGCGTGCCGAGTGCGAGCGCCATCATCACGAAGAGGGTGGAAAAAATGC
The DNA here is from genome assembly GCF_049177125.1 of Paraburkholderia sp. DD10. Classification (NCBI taxonomy): domain Bacteria; kingdom Pseudomonadati; phylum Pseudomonadota; class Betaproteobacteria; order Burkholderiales; family Burkholderiaceae; genus Paraburkholderia; species Paraburkholderia sp. DD10. The sequence continues at coordinate 1,817,315 of NZ_CP185393.1, forward strand.
GGGATGCGTTCATATGAGTCTCCTGATGAGCGCCCGGCTCGAGGCGGGCGCGTGAAGGGAGTGTGGGCCGCCGGCTGCAATCCGTCCGATTGCGTGCGGGATGCGAAATGCGTTATGCGTTATGTGCGATGTAACGCCGCCATGCCTGACTTAACGCTGGCACGTGGTGATTTATTCCGCGCGAACGTCACGCCGGCTATCTTTTTCCGCCACACCTATTCCGCCGGCCCGCGCATGGCGGAAGAAAGCGCGATTCGTCGGCAGATTCGTAACTCAACGTTACAGTCAATAGTTATCAGGTGCTTCCCTGCGCACAAGCCGTTATAGTGGTCGCAGTTCGCCCGCCGACGCGTTCCACCCTCATACAGGGTAGAATCGCGGCGAACAACCGTCTTTCTAACCTGAATTGTCCATGGCTTCCGCAGAATCGCATCCGCAAAACGACTTCATGAACGCTGCGCGCAAAGAACGAAAGCGCGTCGAGATCTATCTGGTCAACGGCATTCGCCTGACCGGGTGCATCGAGTCGTTCGATCAGTATCTGGTGATGCTGCGCACGCCTGTCGGCCTGCAAGGCATCTACAAGCGCGCGATCTCGACGATCCAGCTCGACACCGGCACGCGTCCGGCACCGCGCGCGGGGCGGCCTTCGCACGGCGAGCACACCACGCGTGGTCCGCATGGATCGCGCGAACCACGCGATCATCGTGAGCCGCGCGAACCGCGTGAACCGCGCGAGTCGTATGGCGCGCCGTCTTCGGAGCGTTCGTCGTCCGAGCGCGGCAACAGCACGTCCGACGGCCCCGTGGTCGTCACGCGCCGTCGGCGTCTGTTCGGCACCGGCGGCGACGGTAATCACGGCGGCGGCAATCATGGTGGTAACGGCGGCAATGGTGGGAACGGCGGTAACGGCGCCAACGAATAAACGGCCGCCGCGGCGGCCCGCTAGTCCGCCGGATGACCGAGCCGCTGCAAGATCTTCTCCAGACGCATCACCTGTCGTTCCGTCAACTCAAATCCGCTTTTAACCGCCAGCACGCGGCGCCGCCAGTAACCGGCGCTCAGCATGCGCAGCGCCGGTTGTCTCGTTGCCCACTCCAGGTGTTCCAACTCAGCTTCCACGACGTGTGACGCGTTAAAGCGCCGCGTGCGTGCGGGGTCCTTTCGATTCATGCTGTTCGCTGCCTTGTCGTTCGCTGGTCCTTTCCTGCTCCCTTCCCGACTGGACAACCCCGGGTTCACGGCATGCGGCGGATGTATAGGTCTTCCCGCTCTGCTTTCCCGCGACACTCGGAGAACGAGTCAATGCAGCATGCTTTTAACTCGCCGCGACTCGCTTTGCGTTATGCTGAAATCATTGACTCGCGTCCAACGGAGCATGTCATGACCAGGCAGAAACAGCCCGTACCCCGCAATCCCATGAAAGCGCGGCCGTCCGCCGAGCCGGTTCAGTCCGCCGAGAGCCGGCTTGACGAAGCACTCGAGGAAAGCTTTCCCGCCAGCGATCCGATCGCCGTCGATATGACGGATCCGCATCACGTGTCGGTGAAAGAGGTGTCGTCGGCGGGCAAGAAGCGGCATTAGAGTCGGCGAGTCGGCGAGTCGCCGCCTCTCGCGCACAGCGTGTGCGCGCTGGCGAGACGAGCACGAACCCGGAAGATGATCCGCCGTAAGTTGAGGGGAATTATTCGGAGCCGCAGCGGAAAACCAGCGGCTCACGCTCACGCGCTATCGTTCATCCGGCAAACCTGCCGCGCCGATTCGTTGTGGGATGTGTGCCGCGGAAAACAGCGGCGGTAGCCGCTTATGGACCCGCGATTCGAGCGCGGCTAGAAACAGCCCGCGCGAAGTGCATCCGCGGTGACTCGAGCGGCGGCGATCGATGCCGCCGCCTTACCTCTGGCAGCCTTCAAACCATCGCGCTCAGTGCGAGGGCAAGCCGCTTTCCAATTGACGTTGCAGATCGCGCACCTGGCGTTGCGCGGCGCGCAGTTGCTCCTGCGCGGCGGCCTTTTGCTGCGCGAGCGCCGTTGCTTCGGCGCGGGTCTGCTGTTGCTGGCTCGCGACGATGGTCTGCTGCCGGTGCGCCACGTCGAGGTCGGCTTGCAGGCGGTTCGCGCGGTCTTGCGACAATGCGATCATCCGGTCCGTGAACGCCTTCTGCGCCTCGAGTTGCGTGCGGCGAATCTCGACGTCCGACAGTTGCAGCGTCTGACGCACGAAATCCTTGTAGATCATGTCGGCGCGCGTCGCGTCCTGCGTCTTGATGACGCGCCAGAAATTCTTCTGCTGGAACAAGGCTACGTAGTACGTCATCTCCTTGCCGTGAAACAGCAAGCTCGCGCCGTAACTGCCGTTGTATGTCGTGCGCAATTCGCTCACGTCCGAGCCACGGATCATCTGCTGCAATTCCGCAACGTTCCCCGCGGCGGATTGCTTCGCTTCGTCCGGCGTCAGCGCGGTGGTCTGCGCTTGTCCAGACTGAGCAGGCTGGTCAGCCTGTGCGGTGCCCGGCTGGGAAACGACGCCAGCGCTCGCGCCGTTATCCGTCATCGCCTGCGCGGCGACGCCTTGCACGGCCCCCATCGTGACCAGTGCGGCCAAGGCAATCTGTCGTAGTTTCGACTTGTGGTCCATGTAAATCCTGCTTAAACAGTTTTTGTTTTAGTACAACCGTCTCATTATTACTCAGTTTCGCGTGTTTCGGGCTCTTCGTCAAAAATTTGGTACTTGCGCATTTTTCCCCACAACATCTTGCGGCTGATGCCCAGATTGAGCGCTGTATCCTGGCGGCGCCAGCCGTTGCGTCGAGCGGCGCAAGCACGCGGTTGGGCTCCGCCATGTCCCATTTGCCGCGGTCCACCCACGCTTGCGCGGCGCTTTCGGCCGGCACCGGCTGGCTTGCGCTCGCAAGCGCGGGCGATGCAATTGCAGGCCGACTACATCAGTGTGCAATCGGGTTACGTGCGCCTGAGAGTTTCAATGTGGCGAAGGCGTTCGATATTCCGAGGGCGTCGAATCCGACGACTCGAACGTTCCGGACTTGGCGGGTCATCAATCCGGCGTCGATCGACTTCGTGCGTACAGGTGCAAGCTTTTCGCTAACCAACGAGTGGCCGCTGAAAATCGGCACCGCCATCGCACTCACCGGTCAATACAGCGCGGTCCCGCTCGCGACCTTTGAACAGATGTCGTTCGGCGCGCAGCGTTTTGCGCAAGGCCATCAACCGGGCGAAGCGTCAGGCGATTCCGATTGGGAGCGATGTTCGCAGGCAACCGTTCGTTCACGCCGAGCTTCACGTATCGGTGCACATTCACGCCCTATGTTTCGTTCGACACGGCGCGTGTCGGTGTGCATGCGAGTACCACTTCGCGGTCGAGGCTTGCGTCGATTGCGCTCGGTTTAAGGATCTCGGACGCGAAGTACTACAGCCTGGGATCTTGCAGTGGCCAAAGCGATCGGCGACGCGTCTTTGGAAGGCGCATCGCGCAGCCCGCGCATCAACGCGACCTTCTCGTACCAACTGAATCGATGCGCACGGCGCGGCGTGCTGATTAGAGGTTCCACTATCAAACGACGCACGCGCTTTCACGTATTCTGCGCAAACGCTCTCGACCGGCGGCGTGCAAGCCGCGAGTCGCGAGTTGCAAGTGGCAAGTCAATACCCCTGAAGCAAAAACCCAAGCGCCATATCAGGCATCACGGCGGCGAGTGACTCAAGTCCGCCCGAGATGCCAATCACGCCGCGCGCTCATGATCGCGCCGTCTTTTATCAAGGAGGAAGACAATGACGCAGTTCACCCAACGCACCCGTGCAATCGCGCTTCGCGCAGCCAGGCATGCGGCGCTCGCCGGCGTACTGCTCGCCGGCGCCGTCACGGCAATGGCGCAGACCGACAGCCCGGTCGGCACCTGGCAAACCATCGACGATCACACCGGTCAGCCCAAAGCGCTCGTGCAGATCGCTCAGGACGGCGACGGTTCGCTCAACGGCAAGGTGATCAAGGGACTAGGCCCGAACGACCAGCCGGGTCGCCGGTGCACCGCATGCACGGACGCGCGCAAGGATCAGCCGATTCTCGGCATGACGATCATCAACGATATGAAAAAGGACGGCGACGGCTGGGACCACGGCCAGATTCTCGATCCGGAAAACGGCAAGGTCTACAAGTGCAAGATGCACCTGGAAGATGGCGGGAACAAGTTGGTGGTGCGCGGCTATATCGGCGTTTCGCTGCTGGGCCGCTCGCAGACCTGGGTACGTCAGCAATAGCCCACGGACAATCCAGGCGCCGACGCCTGATCGCCTGTTAAGACGGATTGGCAGCCAGTTGGACGTTGGAGCCGCCTACGTGCCGCAGCCCCGATAGAAAAGAAAACGGCCGACGATCATTATCGTTCGGCCGTTTTTTGTGCCTGAAATCGGCTAGGTATAGTTGTCATGCAGCGTGCTTGAAGGGCGACGCATACGCGAACGGCGAGGACGGCTGTGGTTTGGACGGTGCCGGACTGTACCCCGCGGGGGCCGCAATCTGGGTCGTAGCCTCTTGTGCTTCAACGCTCTTCTGTTCCGCGCTCGCGTGGGTACGCATGCGGGCTTCCATCAAATTGCAGAGTTCTTCGCTTGCCGCGCCGAACAGTTGCTCCATTACACGCTTGAGCACGCCGGATTCGTGCCAGGCCTTGAAGCGGCGATGACAGGTTTGATACGACGGGTACTTGCGCGGCATGGCCGACCAGGTAGCGCCACTCCGTCTGGCGCGGGTTACAGCTTCCCGCGCCCTCCTGTATTACCCACAGCTTTCGACGCCGAAAGGCGCTGCAATCGGTCTCTGTACCAAATCTGTACCAATTGGAGACCGTATGGCCACGATTACGAAACGAGAAGACATGCGGCATGAGCGTCGCTGGCAGGCCCGAGTGCGGCGCACCGGCTTCCCAACGCAGACCAAGTCATTTCCGACGAAGTCAGCAGCCGAGGCATGGGCACGCGACGTTGAGGTCGAGTACGACAAGGGCCACGCCATCGACCAACGCGACGCCCGCGAGATGATGCTCGGCGATGCGTTGCGGCGTTATCTCGCTGAGGTCACTCCACTGCACAAGGGCGCTGAGACTGAGGGCTACCGCATCCGCCAGCTACTCACGCATCCGATCTGCGGCTACTCTCTGGCGAACCTCACCCGCACCGCTGTCACCGGCTATCGGGAAGAGCGTCTGCGGACTGTTAGCGGCTCGTCGGCCCGGAAGGAGATGCAGCTACTCGCCCTCGTCATCGACCACGCACGGCGCGACTGGGGCGTGTACCTCGCTGAGAATCCACTGCGGTCGGTCCGGCTACCGAAGGAGAACGCCGCACGCGAGCGGCGCCTACATCCCGGTGAGGAGGCCATCCTGTTGACCAAGTGCCGCGCTGCCAGAGCGCCCTATCTGGAGCACGCAGTCATCGTCGCCATTGAGACGGGCATGAGGCAGTCCGAGATGCTGGCTCTTACGTGGGATCGCATCGACTTGGATAAGCGCGTGGCTAGGCTCACGGACACGAAGAACGGGGACGCTCGCGCAGTGCCGCTTACCCGGCGCGCTGTCGCATCCCTAGAGGCCATGAAGCAGGTACGCGTGTACGAGTGGACGAAGCACACGACGGAAGGCCCGTTCCACTGGGTCGGGGCGACGGTTATCCGCCATGCCTTCATGCGGGCCAGAAACAAGGCCGGGATGCCCGATCTGCGATTCCACGATCTGCGCCATGAAGCCACGTCGCGGCTGTTCGAGAAGGGATTGAACACGATGGAAGTTGCTTCGATCACAGGGCACAAGACACTCGCGATGCTGCGGCGGTACTCGCACCTGTCGATGGATCACCTGCTCGCCAAGCTCGCCTGAGGTTCGCACGGCTCGCGTCGGCTTCACCTCGCTCGGCTGACGCCCGTGCGCAACAGATGGCATTTACACTCCCTGCCGCTTGCCGAAGCCGGGTCAGTGAAGGAACAACTTCACGACCGTAGCAATGCCGATCACGAGCGCACAGGCCGCGCCGAACAGGGCCGCGCCGTAGGTGACGGGTATCCAGTGGTTCTCGCGATTCGTCTTATAAACGTCGGCCAAGAGCTTGCTGATCTCGACGCGCATCTTCTCGATCTCGACTTCCATCTTGATTGTGTCCACGGTCGGCCCCCGTCAGCGAAGTGTCTCGTGAGAGCATTCTACGCCGTGAGATTCGGCACGACAGCGGCTCCATCTACCGGCCCTGTCCGACCCTACAGCGTTAGCTTGAGAGCCTTGCCTGCCTTCAGTAGCTCGCCTGACGGGAACAAGCAGCAGATGAGAGATACCTATCATGGCATACTGCTCGCTCCTGAGGAACGGCGGCCCTGATCGCCCAGTACCTGTGATTCCGTTATGGAGGTACAGGTATGGGCAGCATCCAATTGCGCGACGACAATCGCGGCGCAGCCATGTATCAAGCGAGGATTCGGATAAAGGGTTTTCCGACTCTGTCGCGCACATTTCTGACCCGTGCCGAAGCAGAGGCGTGGGTTCATGAGCAAGAAGGGCTGATGCGAGCCCGGAGACACGCTGCTAAGAAGGAAGCCGAGCGGCTTCGAATAGCGACCGAATGCGCGCCCGAGTACCACACGCTGGGCGACCTGATGCGTCGCTACCTTAGTGCTGTCACGCCGCATAAACGCTCCGCAGCACAAGAAACACTGCGACTGAAGGGACTGCTAAAGCACGAAATCGCAGACTGCCCTCTCATTGGCCTTAATCCACAACGGGTGGCGGAGTGGCGTGATGCCCGTCTACAGACGGTTAGCGGCTCGACCGTCAAACGCGACATGACCGTGCTTGCGCACGTCCTGAAAATCGCAACTGATGAATGGGGCGAATCTTTCGCGCAGAACCCCTTCCGCCTTGTACGCCGCCCCAAAGAGTCCTCTCCTCGAAACAGACGGCTCAACGCCGGAGAAGAACCGGCTTTACTCGCCGCATGCGATGAAGCCAGAGCGCCATACTTGCGACCTGTGGTTGAACTCGCGCTAGAGACAGCGATGAGACAGTCAGAGATAGTCGGGCTTGAATGGGAAAACATCAACCTAGCCGGTCGCGCTGCGCTCCTTCCCATGACGAAGAATGGCACGTCACGCGGTGTGCCCCTGTCGTCCCGCGCCATCGAGATTCTTGAAGGGACGGCCGCCAGTCGTGACATCGCAGGCAACCGGATCGGCTTTGTGTTCTCAGGAGTGACCGCCGAAGCGGTAAAGCGCTCGTTCATCCGCGCTGTCAGACGTGCAAAATTGGCAGACCTCCGCTTCCACGACCTGAGACATGAAGCCACATCCCGGTTCTTCGAGCGTAAACTGACGGTTCCCGAAGTCGCCCGGATCACCGGGCATAAGACGTGGACAATGCTTGAACGGTACACCCATCTGCAACTGGAGGATGTGGCCCGACGTCTAGACGGGCCGATAGACGGCGCAATCAACGCAGGGGCAATTGAACACCTGACCGATGAACTACGGCGACTAATCGAGCGTGCGATCCGACATACCCCGACGCCCCCCCCGTCCTGACGACACAGCTACGGACAAGCGCGTACGCGCTACCGTTCAGTCAACGGACCAGCCCGCCCGTCGCATGATCTCGACTAGCTCCGGATTTGCCATGCCTAGCTCGAACAGTCGAGCTTTCGGAACCGTACGCAAATCCGGCGTCTCGATGTGCAATCTAGGGCAATGTACCGCCAGCCTGCCGGTCGGATACACCTGTGCCGACCAGTCGCCCGCATCAATGCAGTAAGACTCGCCAGCGGTCTCCCTGCGCTTGGCGTCCAGGATAGCCGCGTGGCCGTCCCGAGAGCGTACCGACAGCCACCCCTTCGCCAGCCGATTCCTGTAGTCCAGCACAATCGGTCGCATCGCCTGTTTGCATGACCAGCATCCGCAATCGAACACACGGCGCTTGACGCTGCTACACCGTTCGCATGGCTTGCCGATGAAATACGTACCGCCTGCAATCAGCGCGTCAATCCGCTGCGGATAATGCGTCTGCGCCCGTAACGCCTGCTCGAAAACCGTATCAGCCCGCGCCGCGTCCCTGTGCCTGCGTGTCAGCTTCTTGGCGAATGGCGATAGATGCCACGCCCCGCCCTGCAATCCCTTCTTGTAACCTGTTGGGCCTGCCACTATCGCCACTCCCGATCAAGCGTTAAAGGCTCCCGGTACCCACTGCGCCCGGTCAAAGACTCTGCGAATGGTGCGTTCGTCATTCTGCACTCGCCTCGAATTCGTCTGTGTCACCGTAGGGATTGGCGTACACGTCGATCTTGGTCAGCGCGCCGTCGTGCCCATCGACGTAAGCGCCGCCCCTCTTCGCCGGTTGCAAGATTTCGGCATGCCACGCGGTCTGACGCTCCGCCCACACGTCTAACCAGCGCGCCGCATCCGCTGCCGTTTCCCGGTCGCCCGATTGCGAGCGGAGGTAATGCGCCATGTCCCAGAATCCAGCGGTGGACTTCTTCGCGGGGCTCAACTCGTGCCACCAAATTCGCGCCAGCGCGATCAATCCTGATGCGTCCGTCGGCACCGGCTCGATGCGTGACGGCGCGGCCTGCGCTGCGCGCTGGAGTGCATTCCGGCGAGCCAGCGAGTCAGGATCGGCATTCGCAAGCGCCATCTCGTCAGCGGCCTGGAATTCACCAATCGACACAGCACGCATGCGCAGCAGCACCGTCAGGCTAACCAAATCACCGGCGATTTTTACGCAGAAGTCCTGCCACGCGTTGCCAGTGCAAGTCGCACGCGGTCGCAGCATGTAAGACAGCTTGGACCTGTCGATCCGCACACCGTCTGCATAGAATTCAGTGTTGCCCGCGAATGGAATCTCAGCCGACTTCCTGATCCCGGCCACGGCGCGCTTGATGTCGGTTCCTAGCTGCACGTTGGAGCCGTCATAACCTGCATCGGTCAGTTTGCGTGACACGACGGTGCGAACCCGATTCGGCAGTTTGCGCGACAAGCGCTGTTTATCGAACGCGACGCCTAGCTTCTGACCGACAAGCATGCAAAGCGTGGCGTTGTCCTTTGAAGCCAACTCCGGCGACTCAATCAGCAATTCCGTCAACACGAACTGCCAATTCTCGGAACCATCCAGCAACTTCACAAACTGCCGGACCTTGATCCTCGTACCTTTGTCGGCTGCTGACTCACGCTCGATGCGCCCCGCTTCTACGAGATTGGCGGCAGCGATTGCCGCGACCCATTTATCGCCCTCGCTACCGGCTGCGGCTTGCTCAATCACCGATCGAGAATTCCACGATTGCTCCATAAACCTCCTACGATCAAAATGCCTAAATTGACTCAGCTAAACAGATAACCACTGCACATTTTTTGGGGCTACCCCTAAAACACGGGTAGTTACCGTAAATGAAAGGGGTATGCCCGCAGTCACCCAGTACAGGTGGGCAGGTCGCGCTTCATACAGACAACTCTCGCACTGCCATGCGTGCCAGCTTCTGCTGCTCGCGCATCCAAGCCTGCAGCTCGGCGCGAAACAGATCAGCCACCCTCTCAGGCGTCGGCGCCTGCATCCGGCTTACACGGCGCTTCAACCGAGCAAGTTCCTGCGTTAACTCTCTGCCAATGCGAGCGGTTGCTCGATGCTCGCCTTCGGCCATCGACTCAATACAAAATTCCAATGCAATCTCCTCTCGGTTGAGACAACACCCGGCCCGATGCTGGATGCTGTCAGAACCGGGCACCGTCGTTACTCCGCGCAATGCCTCGGACTGCTTATTACCGTCACGACCTCGGCTTAACGTGGCAACAGGGTTAAAGATCGTGCGTTCCTGCGTTCCTCAGTCGGTCTGAGCCCGGCGCGGCGATGCGTCTTCAACCCACCCGACCCGCCACCGGTAGATGCTTGCCCGCCCCTTGACGTGATCTCAGAACGTACCTGCACCGTACCAACTTCAACCCGCAACCGCTGACCGGACGCCATGCCAATCAACTCCGCTTACTGCACTCCTGCGAACCAATGCAAAAAGCCCGCCACAGTGGTGGACACTCGCACCCGTTACGGGCGGCTTGAATGTTCACTACTGTGCGGGCTTCAAATCCAATCATCGCAGAGTAATGGTGCGATGGCGGGCCATGACGGGCGCACGGTCTGCGGCTAGTTCAGTACGTTCGCTATTGGCCAACTCGGTGGCTACCCGGCGAATCGCTACCGCTCTACCTGCTGCATTCCTTCCGTCACAACACCGTCGATACTATCGGAGCCGTAAATCACAGTCAACAACTATTTCGCTATACTGCACTCATAGCGATTTATCGAACCTGATTCCGACATAGCGAACACGGTGACTTGGGAGGCGTCCGGGTTTCTTTTCACGTCACGTGACCATACGGCCTGTCGTGACGCTGCCTCAACATTTCAGAAGCGGTCACGCCCGACGTGCCGTGCTGTACCGCACCGCGTCTGCGGCTCAAACGCGTCTGCTCGATGAGCACACGTCTGTTCATGTGAGGCCGCCGTCCCGCCTGCTGCTCCGTCTTCTATGAAGCTTCATCGGCAGGCGTTTCTGCGGGCGCGGGCAACTCTGTCGGCGGTCTCTCTCCCCGCTCATTCGGAACTCGCGCACCTCGGTTCCCACTTCCTGTGGTCGGCTTCCATGTGCCAGACATAACCGGCTTGCCTGCTGGATTTTTCCCGCCCCATGTGGCGGGCTTCTCTGGCTTGATGTACATGCGCGTCATGCAGCTGTCCCTGCCGCGCATGCCCGCTTGACTGCTGCGATGCTGATCCCGAACTGCGCAGCCGTCTGCGCGATGCTTGCGCCGTGCTCGGCCCGCCACGCCTTAACCTCCGCATAGTCGGCCTTCCGTTTGCGTCCGACCGTTGCGTAGCTTCCGTCCTGCTTCGCTACGGCAATGCCCCGCGCCTGCATCTCGCGTCTATTCAGATAGTCCGCTTCGCCCTGTGCCGCCATGAATGCAAGTACCGCATCCCGCGTGGCCTTACTGATCACATCCGTAGCGGTGCCGTCGAAGACCATGCCGTTAAGGGTGCACTCCACCCTAACGCCTCCGGCCATTAATCGCCGCATGGTGGCGTGTAACTCGTCGTACCGGCGGCTGATCCGATCCAGCCAGCGCACTACCAGCGTGCCGCCATGCCGTAGATCGCGCTCCACGTGCTGCCACTGCGGACGGTCCATAGGCGCGACGTGATACCCGCTGATCCCCTCGTCAATGAAAACGTCTCGCGGGTCAATACCTCGCGCCTCTGCGTCGGCGTACTGGCTCGCGCTGCTCTGGCCGTCTGTCGTGCTGATCCGTCCGTAGTAGATGCGTCGCATGCTTGCTCCTAGCTGGCTCGAAATGGCTGACGGCTCGAATCTTGCCTTAGCTCGAAACATCCGTCAACTATTTCGAGCCATCTTTTCGAGATGCCGCACCTAGCTCGATTTTGTACACCTTTTCGGACCAGCACCGGCTGTCGGCGTCGCATCGTGACGAATCAAATCCCACTCTCGTCGGCCCGCTTGTTCGCACTTCGCAAATGACACCTATCGCACTCAAGTCAGCGGCATCGCCGTTTGATTTTTACGGAGGGCGGCAGGGGGAGATGCGAGCGCGGGCGTGCCGCGTAGTGCCCCGTAAAAATTCAGATCAAAATTAGCTCCGGTGCACGAGAGTGCATAGCGCCATAAACAAAAGGTCTGAAATGCGTTTGCCGAGCCATAAGATGACGCGGCGGCAACGCGAAGCCTCCGATCCCAAATGCGTTTCGTATCTCGGCTGTGGGCCAAGATTAAGGCTGCGGTCACCGCCCTACAGTTCTTGCGCCCGCTGGCAAGTTTGAAGACACATCATGCGAGATCTACCTCGGCGCCGAATTGCTCGGTTTGAAGAGGGAATCAAACTTAGAAAGACCGCTCCGGATTTAGGCCGCTCAACTTATTCGTAAAGATCTCGTCCGGCAAGGCGAACGCAGTAAGCGTAAATCTCGGGATACTGCCCCACTTGCGCCACGCCGCTTGAATACGCGGGGTGATAGGCCCGTGGCTGCGTGTAGAAGACCGTTGAGTGTGGGCGAGTCGCTGGAGCCGTTGCATAAAGACACATCGCAAGGGACAGGCTCTTCGGTCCGAACGGTGCCAGCACTGCGTAACGTTCGCCATGGTTGGCAAGGCGGCGAATGTATTGAAAGGTTTCCGACACGTCGCGGGCATCGACGCGCTCAACTGTTGAAGCCGTATTATTGACGTACGCTGACAATTCGCGAACGAACTCCCAGTTTCTTTCGACGCCGGACGGCTGCGATGGAAATGGCAGCAGCATCTTGATGTCGGAGTTCCGGAAACCGCCGGATTCGAAGATGGTAGTGAGCCCTAGAGACTCATAGCCAATGCCAATGATCACAAGCGGATTCTCCGGCTCGGGATCAGCTTGCATGAAACCGGGTAGATGTCTCCACGGTTCCGGATCTTCCGCTAATGGTTTGCCATCCGTCGCGTAGCGACTAGGCATTGAGCATGTCACGACGATGTTCGGCGCGGTGCAGCGCTCGCGAAGAAACCGTATGAACGCAAAGAAGAAGCGCTTTGGCAGACTCGAAATGTCTACTATCAGGTTGTCTCCGCCATTTGCCGCAAAGTCCTGCGCAATCTCTACGACATCTCCGAAACGGGCAAATAGACTTAACTGGATTCGGCTGTCTAATGATCCGCCCTCCCGTACAAATCGTTCGCTCATAGCGGCAGTCTTGGCCGCGACTTCAGCTTGGTAAGCAGACTTATCGTCGTCAATTTGCAGCATCCGGCAGTAGCCCAAGCTGCCGCTATCCCGCAAGAATTCCCACGCAGCAAGGCAGCGGTCCTCTGTCGAGATTGCTCCCAATAACGACCAATTTAGAGGGCCGATCTTCGGAAGGAGGGCAGGCAAAATGCCCCAAGGGCGGTATTCAATAGTTGGCACCAGTGTTACTCGCCGAAAAGGTCTTGTTGACGGCCATTCTTAGCCACATTCGATTTTTCGGATGGCGTCTTCTCCCCGACGATCGCATGCGATTCCTGCAGCAACACTACAATCTCCGATACATCAGCGTAATAAGGCTCTTTGGTATGGCTGACTGGCAATTGAAAGTATGGGCTAAGGATCGGGTTGAGATACCATTTGGTACTCTCTCCTCGCGACTTCGTCTTGGACGTATGCCGACGATCATACAGAGCGCCAAACGCAGCCGCCTCATTGAGAAACTTCGCGACTTGCGGGTGATGATCAAGCTCCTTTCGCGATAGCGAAAAACCATTCTGTCCCGGATTGCTCATCTTTCTGTCGTTCAGCATTCGATCACGAAGCATCGTCGCAAGAGCCGAAACAAATCGCTGCCGGCTGTCGCCGCTGGGGTCCGCTCTCAGCTTGCGATACCAATAACTACTTGCCTGTTGAATGCCTTCGTCTTGAATGTAAATGTCTTCAATCGATGGCACAGGCAACGGCTGCTCGTCCCCAGATGAAATCGCCGCTTCCGGGCTTGTTCGCAGCCACGCGTCCCAAATGTATTGGCAGATACTCACAAACACGAGGATGTTAGCCCCGGAGAGATTCAGGACGTCAGCCGCGCCCGCCCAAAGCAATTTTTGTTTCTTCGATGCCGCGATTTGCATCAACGCCTGGTCAATCCGCTCTTTTACCCAATAACGTTTAGACAGGCTCGACCATCCGCCTAAATCGAACACCTCCGCTCCCGAAGCAAACTTCTGCCGGATCCAAGCTTCAGCCAACCGTCCTTCCAGCGGACTCTCAGCGGCCAGTGCCGAAAGGTAGACGGAGAACTGCATCGGCCAACCGGGGTCTATGCGAAGCGTACCCTCAGGATTACTCTTTACATAGAGGTTCGCCAAGTCGTCAGGCGTCGGGCTCTTTCCGAAGAATGTCTTCAGGTAATCGCTGCCCTTGCCATTCAAAACGTACTTAAACGAATTGACGCGTCGCTTAAAGACATCTTCAGCAAATGCAGGAAACATCCACGGCCGATTTTCCTTTCGGCGCAGAAGTTCATCAATATCTATGATTCTAAAATTACGCAACTCCTCAATGACAGTTGCAGTGCCATAAACTTGCGGCGCGTCATCCCAAGCGTGTCTACGCGTCCCGATTCTGTATGAAACGTGCGGATCTCGGGACCCAAGCATTTTATTTACGACGCCTTTGTAACTTTGATACAGACCTTTGCCGCTGCTCCAGTCTTCCAGCCTATCGAGTTCTTCGTATTGGTCGATTCGAACGAATACCTGCAAATCGCTTGGTATCAACTTGCATCGCTTCATCGTTTCCGCGAAAACCGAGATCGGAATTCCAGCACTGGTCTTCGTTCGCTTTACGAAAGGATCTAGTTGATCAATGTTGTAATTGAGAAAATCCCGGTATTGTCTTATGCGGTAATCAATTCTTTTAGAGAATTCGGCAATTGACTCAACGCCATCGAGATAGCCACCCCAACAGTCCTTACTCGAAACCGTACGAGCAAATTCATCTAAGAGCGCCTCATTGTCATTCGCCGCCAAGCCCAATTCGACTCGTGCAAGGTCGTTAGCGACGAGAGTAGTGTATGACCGGTAAACGTCACGAACAATCCAATAATTTAGAAAGTCGGAGAAATAAGCCGGAACGCGGGCCTCCTCGGACTCCCCTTCATCTTCGATTGATCGCTGACCAAAATCAATCGCACCACTTCGAGTGAGATTTATCCCGCCACAGATAAATTTTGAGAATGGAGCCGGGACTGGAAAGGGATTACCTGCATCACCAGCCTCCAGATACGCAATGCGTTGTTCCGGCTTTAATAAATTCAGTAAGGCACTTTTCCCCGTACCCTGAATTCCCATAAGTACGACGTTGCCCGGCTGAAACAGCGCAAGCGCATCACCCACCAGAGCCGGGCTGAAGACTTTAATAAACCCTTCAGGCGTCGCATTCTCAGTTAAGTAGATTTCGTGAAAAGGATTTTGACGAGTAATCATGTCAATTCCTCGCTGATCGTGGGAAAAGCGCAGCCCATGGGCCATCGGACGTGCGGTGAATTGCAGGAATTGTGTTATCCGGACAATTTGTATGCATAACTACGAGCCCCCCCATAACGGGTTGATTTGGCTGTGCAAAACCAAATGGGCCGTAATTGTGCTTCGGATTAGTGCCCTGTACTTTTGCATTGAGGCGAACTATGAGTTCCCGAAGCGCCGAGATCAATTGCGACTCGTGAGGATCCGCTGCATCGTGGACAAATGAGTCACGTGACAGTCTTAAAACTGGCGAAAACTGAAAGCGCGGCTCAACGGCCGCAATCCTTTCCGCAACCTCCGCGCCCGCCGGACAAATTATCAGCGGACAAAACAGAATTGGCGGAGCAGCAGGAAGGGTGAACGCGGGAGTGATGGATTCAAGCAGTTGCGTTCCTGATCCAACAAAATCTTCGATTACAACGATCGAAGACAGCCCGTTCTGTGCCATGCGATGCGCAATCACCTGCGGATCAGTCTGCGCGTGTACAAGCCCACGCCAATCAGGCCGCCAATCAACGCCTTCCACATTGTTGACGTGATAAAAACGAGTGAGTGGCGCGCTATCTGTTAGTGCGGTAAACCAAACGCTGCGAACTTCCCGCTCAATTTCTTCATTCAGGGTCGGAGATGTCAGTGCGAGATTTCGGGTCGAAACGATCCATTGGACGACGTGTTGTCGAAACGCCGAAACGAGCAGAGCCTCCATGTCCTTAGATCCCGCAAAAAAGATCCTAAGAACGGCGCGAAGCAAAGTTTGTTGATCAGCATCTGACGCGGCGTTATTGACCCAATCCTCTAAACGATCATTGAATGTCTTATGTGGTGGGGTTCGCGTTGGTTCGAATTCGTCGAACAGCATCGTTTGCAGAAACCGGATCCGCGATTCGATGTCAATTAGCTCCGGGTCAAGGTCCACTTGTCGCCCCCAGTCGCGCAACTTTTCGTTAAGGCTTTGCGGCATGATTAAAACTCACTATCCCGAATACTGCGCGCAACCGAGGCGGCCAACGGCGGCGGGACTGCATTCCCAACCATCCGAAATTGCGATTCAACCGAGCCCTCGAATTCGAAGTCATCCGGAAACCCTTGTATGCGCGCTGCCTCGCGAACGGAAAAACCGCGATGGTGCTCGGGGTGCAGAAAGAAGCGCGGTTGTCCGAATCGGGTATCCACGGTTGGCGCCAAATCAGTCCACGAAAGACGGCGGTATTTGCCGTTGAACGAGTTCGTCAAGTCGTACAAGTCTCCGACTCGGCGCACAAAGTTTTTCCTCACCAAACTGTTCAGATGGCGTTTGCACGGCCGGTTTAAGGCTTCAGAAAGCGCTTCCGCCGATACAGGGTCGGCGTCTCCGAACGTACGGACGCGAAGTTGCCTGCGAAGGCGCATCAGCGTTTGCAAAACTTCCCGCTCCACGTCACTGACGTGACCAAACACTTCTGGAATGTGCCAAGTATGCACGGAACGTTCGCCACCCCGGACGTTGCACAATTTCTGGCCCTGCCCAATCCGTTTCGCAATTTCTAGTGCCGCCGACCCGGGTTGAAGCACCGATGGGTGATGGTTCGAGAAAGACTCCGCTCCATGAAGGATGTCTCGAAGGGTCGGTGCTGCGCCACCATGCAAGGGGATGTGCAATTCAGCGCCAGAAAGCGTGCCGATAAGCATCACCCGCACGCGAGTCTGCGGCACGCCAAAATCGGACGCGGCAAACCTAATTGTCTTGCATGTGTATCCCGCCCGACGGAGACGAGACTCTAATTGACGCCAATACCGATCGTGCGGGGGAGATAACACGCCCGCAACGTTCTCAACGACAACCACTTTGGGCTTGGCCACCGACGCGACATCGGCAACGAATAACAGCAGGGAGTTGCGCGGGTCGTTCAACGCACGCTTTCCAATGGTTGAAAAGCCCTGACAAGGCGGTCCTGCAACTAGTACATCCGCCTGCGAGACTGCTGTCACCACCTGATCGCTGTTCTGCGTTACATCTAGGCAATACACATTGCCACCCAGATTCTTGCGATGAGTTGCCACAGCCTCGGCATCATAGTCAAACGCCGCAACGCAATGAAAACCGGCTTGGACGAATCCGAGATCGAATCCGCCGCATCCCGAAAACAAGCCGACAAAGCTCGGGCGAGTTCGTTTAGTAATTGTTCGCTTCATTTATTTGCTGCAAAAGGCGCACCGGGCCTTTCGGCACATAGAATGCTTTAACACTCCATTATGCACTGCCGCATTGGTGCGAGGGGTGCCACCGGAAACTAAAAGTGGGGCCGGTAGTAAAGGGCATTTCGCCCGCACGGTTACGCCGGTAGCACCGTTCGCCGCTCGTACCAATTCTGTACCAATCCAAGCTGAGAATCACTCACTTCGTCGCCCGCAAAGCCTTGTTGTACAATGCCCAAGCCGATTGCGGTCGCCTTGAAGCGACGATGGCAGGTTTGGTAGGACGGGTATTTGCGCGGCATGGCGGACCAGGTAGCGCCGCTGTACATCACCCACAGTACGCCATTGAGCACGGAACGGGTATTGGCAAGCGGCCGGCCGCGCAGTTCGGAACGCGGACGCAGTTCGGGCAACAACGGTGCGACGCGTTGCCATTCTTCGTCATTGATGTCACGGTACGGATTCATGGTTTCTCCTTTGTCAGAATCACGACAAAAGATATCCAGTCGTCCGGTGAGGGAATATAAGACGAGTCCGAATCTTGAAAATACGCCGCCGGACCGCGTGTATTCGCGTAGCGGATCGTGATCTATCGCGAAAGCATCACGGCCCGCTCCCGGCAGCGCTTCAGGTCAACGACGTATCGACGATCCGGCGCGGCGCGTCGAGATACTCCTTCGACTGCATTTCGACGATGCGCGACACCGTGCGCGTGAATTCGTTAGCCATCGGTCCGTCGACGTACAACTGCTCGGCCGGCACCGCCGCGGACATCAACAGCTTGACCTTGTGGTCGTAGAACACGTCGATCAGCCAGGTGAAGCGGCGCGCCTCCGAGGCCATGCGCGCCGACATCTGCGGCACGCCGGAGAGAATCACCGCGTGAAAGCGGCTCGCCAATTCGAGGTAATCGTTCTGCGAGCGCGGCCCGCCGCATAGCGTGGCGAAATCGAACCACACGACGCCGTCCGCGCGGCGCAGCGCTTTCAGCTCGCGTTTTTCGATGTGCAGGATCGGGCTCTCGTCAGGCACGGCGGCGAGACGCGCGAAGGCGTCGCGCAACGCCTTGTCGGCGGCCGCGCCGAGCGGCGTGTGATACACCTCGACCTGAGCCAGCGTGCGTTGCCGGTAGTCGACGCCGGCGTCGACGTTGATCACGTCGACCTTCTCCTTGATCAGTTCGATCGCCGGCAGCATGCGATCACGGTGCAGGCCGTCCGGATACAACGTGTCCGGCGCGTAATTGGACGTCATCACGAACTGCACGCCGTTCTCGAACAGCTTGTCGAGCAGACGGTACAGGATCATCGCATCGGCAATGTCGGACACGTGGAATTCGTCGAAACAGATCAGCCGGTAGCGTTTGGCGATACGAAGCGCGAGTTCGTCGAGCGGATCGGCCCGACCCTTCAGTTCTTCCAGTTCGCGATGCACCTCGCGCATGAACTCGTGGAAATGCAGCCGCGTTTTGCGCTGCACCGGCACGATCATGTAGAAGCTGTCCATGAGGAAGCTCTTGCCCCGCCCCACGCCGCCCCACATGTACACGCCGCGCGGCCGGTCCGGGTGGATGATCAGTTTCTTGAACGCATTGGAGCGGCGCGATTTGTATTCGACCCACTCTTCATAGCACCGTTGCAGACGGTCGACCGCCGCGCGCTGCGCCGGGTCCGATTGATAACCCCGCGTCTGCAGTTCTTTTTCGTAGTATTCGGTGACGTTCATTGTGTTGCTGCAAAAAGAAAGGCGGGAGGGATTGAACCCGCCCGCCTTTGTGGTGATGCGAAAGTGCTGCGATCAGTCAGGCGTGCGCGTCATTACATGTTCAGCGCGCGCTTGTCGACGGCCAGCGCCGCCTCGCGCATGACTTCCGACAGCGACGGGTGCGGATGGCAAATACGGCCGAGATCTTCCGACGCCGCCTTGAACTCCATCGCCACGACGGCTTCCGCGATCAGGTCCGATGCATTCGCCGAAATGATGTGCACGCCGAGCAGTTCGTCGGTCTTCGCGTCGGCGATCATCTTGACGAAACCATCCGCCTTGTTGATGCCGAGCGCGCGGCCGTTCGCCATGAACGGGAACTGGCCCGTCTTGATCTCGCGGCCTTCCGCCTTCAGTTGCTGCTCCGTCTTGCCGACCCATGCGATTTCCGGTTCGGTGTAGATGACCCACGGAACGCAGTTGTAGTCGATGTGCGGCTTCTGACCGTCGATGATTTCCGCGACCAGCACGCCTTCGTCCTCGGCCTTGTGCGCGAGCATCGGGCCACGCACCACGTCGCCGATTGCGTACACGTTCGGCACCGCGGTCGCGCAGTGATCGTCGACGTCGATGAAGCCGCGTTCGTTGGCCTTCAGGCCGATGGCTTCGAGACCGAGGTTGTCGGTGTTCGGCACGCGGCCGATCGACACGATCAGGCGGTCGGCTTCGAGCGTTTGCGCGTTGCCGTCCTTGTCCGTGTAAGCGATCGTGACGCTGTTCGCGGTGGTCTTCACTTCGCCGACCTTCACGCCGACGTGAATGTCGAGACCCTGCTTCTTGAACTGCTTGGCGGCTTCTTTCGCGAGCGCCTGGTCGGCGGCGCCGAGGAATTCCGGCAGCGCTTCGAGCACGGTCACTTCCGCGCCGAGACGGCGCCACACCGAGCCCAGTTCCAGACCGATCACGCCCGCGCCGATCACGGCCAGCTTCTTCGGCGCCGTGTCGAAGCTCAAGGCGCCTTCGTTGTCCGACACGATCTTGTTGTCGACCGGCACGTTCGGCAGATGACGCGCCTTCGAGCCCGTCGCGATGATCACGTTCTTCGCCGTGACCACTTCGGTTTCGCCTTCGCCGCTCACTTCGATCTGCACGCCGGCGTCCGTCCTGCCGGTGAACTTGCCGTGACCTTTGAGCCACGTGATCTTGTTCTTGCGGAACAGGAATTCGATACCCTTCGTCATCTTCTCGACGATGCCTTCCTTGCGGGCCAGCATCTTCGTGATGTCGATCTTCACGTCCGACACGTTGATGCCGTGATCGGCGAGATGGTGCTGCGCGTTTTCAAATTCCTCCGACGAGGCGAGCAGCGCCTTCGACGGAATGCAGCCCACGTTCAGACACGTGCCGCCGAGCTTCAGCGCGCCGGCCGGGTTCTTCCATTTTTCGATACATGCAACCGTCTTGCCGAGCTGTGCGGCGCGAATTGCAGCGATATAGCCGCCGGGGCCTGCGCCGATCACGACGACGTCAAATGCTTTGGACATGACAATCCTTTTTATGACGGAACGGCGCGCGGCCACGTTTCGTGGCGCGCCCTGTTCCTGTACTGCGGAATGCGAAAGACGTGATGCTTATAGGGCGCCAGTTTGCGCAATGGCAACCGGCGCCGGCCGGAGCGGCTTTTACAGGTCGAGCAGCAGGCGCGCCGGGTCTTCCAGCGCGTCCTTCATGGCGACCAGCGACAGCACCGCTTCGCGGCCGTCGATGATCCGGTGGTCGTATGACAGCGCCAGATAGTTCATCGGACGGATCACGATCTGGCCGTTTTCGACCACGGCGCGTTCCTTGGTGGCGTGCACGCCGAGAATCGCGGATTGCGGCGGGTTGATGATCGGGGTCGACAGCATCGAACCGAACACACCGCCGTTCGAGATCGAGAACGTACCGCCGGTCATTTCGTCGATCGACAGCTTGCCGTCTTTCGCCTTCTGGCCGAATTCGGCGATCTTCTTCTCGATTTCCGCGAGGCTCAACTGATCCGCGTTGCGCAGGATCGGCACCACCAGACCGCGCGGCGAACCGACAGCGATACCGATGTCGAAATAGCCGTGATAGACGATGTCGTTACCGTCGATCGACGCATTCACCAGCGGGAACTTCTTCAGCGCGTGAACGGCCGCCTTCACGAAGAACGACATGAAGCCGAGCTTCACGCCATGTTCCTTCTCGAACTTGTCCTTGTACTTGTTGCGCAGGTCCATCACCGGCGCCATGTTCACTTCGTTGAACGTGGTGAGGATGGCGTTGGTTTGCTGCGACTCGAGCAGACGCTCGGCGATACGCGCGCGCAGACGCGACATCGGCACGCGTTGTTCCGGGCGGTCTTTCAGCCATTGATCAGCCGACGCCGGCGCCTTGACGTCCGGCAGCGACGGCTTGGCAGCCTTCGGTGCGGCGGCCGGTGCCGGTGCCGCGGCCTTGGTGGCGGGAGCGCCCGCGGTCAGCACGTCGCCCTTGGTGATGCGGCCGTCGCGGCCCGTGCCGGCGACGTCGCCGGACGACAGACCCTTCTCGGCCATCAGCTTGCCGGCAGCCGGCGAAGCAGCTGTGTTCGCACCCGTTGCGGATGCGGCTTGAGCCGCCGGTGCGGCAGCCGGTGCGGCGACAGGCGCCGGCTTGACTTCGGCTTCGACAGCAGCGGCGCCGGCCGTGCCTTCGGTGTCGATCTTGGCGATGACCTGATCGGCGGTGACGGTGTCGCCGTCGTTCGCGATGACTTGCGCGAGCACGCCGGCCGAGGGTGCCGGCACTTCGAGCACGACCTTGTCGGTCTCGATTTCGATGAGAATTTCGTCTTGAGCCACAGCCTCGCCGGGCTTCTTCTTCCACTGCAGCATCGTGGCTTCCGAAACCGACTCGGAAAGCTGGGGAACCTTGACTTCAACAATAGCCATTATGAATATCCTGAATACGTATCGGGTGACGGCGCGCGATCCATGGACTCGACGACCGCCTGCGAACCATGTCTGCCGCGAATGAACCCTCAATGGTCACTGGATGCGGCACGGGAAAGCGCGTGGCGCTTTCCCGGTTCGTCTGTTTTCGTTATTTAGCGATTGACGCGCTCTTGAGGCGGCCGAAAGCGCCTTCGACCAGCGCCTTCTGCTGCTCGTAGTGCTTCGCGTAGTAGCCGACTGCCGGCGAAGCCGAAGCCGGACGACCGCTGTATGCCAGCTTCTGCCCGTCCTTCATGCCTTCCTTCAGGTGGTGCTCGATGTAGAACCACGGGCCCTGATTCTGCGGCTCGTCCTGCACCCACACCACTTCGGTCGCGTTGTCGTACTTCTTCATTTCCGCTTCGAACTGCTTATGCGCGAACGGATAGAGCTGTTCGATACGGATGATCGCGACGTCGTTCGACTTCGATTCACGGCGGTGCGCGAGCAGGTCGTAATAGACGCGGCCCGAGCAAATCACGACGCGCTTGACCTTCTTCGCGTCGATGGCCTGATCGATCTCACCGATTACCGGCTGGAACGAACCGTTGGCCAGTTCCGACAGATCCGACACGGCTTCCTTGTGACGCAGCAGCGACTTCGGCGTGGCGACGATCAGCGGCTTGCGGAACAGGCGGATCATCTGACGGCGCAGCAGGTGGAAAATCTGCGCCGGCGTGGTCGGCTGAACGACCTGCATGTTGTGGTCCGCGCACAGTTGCAGGAAACGTTCGATACGCGCCGACGAGTGCTCAGGGCCCTGGCCTTCGTAGCCGTGCGGCAGCAGCATGGTAAGGCCCGACACACGGCCCCACTTCACTTCGCCCGACGAGATGAACTGGTCGATCACGACTTGCGCGCCGTTCACGAAGTCGCCGAACTGCGCTTCCCATGCGACGAACGTATTCGGCTCAGCGGTCGAGTAGCCGTATTCGAAGCCGAGCACCGCTTCTTCCGACAACACCGAGTCGATCACCGTGAACTTCGCCTGACCTTCGGCGATGTTCTGCAGCGGCACGTAGGTGCCGTCGTTCCAGCGTTCGCGATTCTGATCGTGCAGCACCGCGTGACGGTGCGTGAACGTGCCGCGGCCCGAGTCCTGACCGGTCAGGCGCACTGCGTAGCCCGAGGCGACCAGCGACGCGAACGCGAGGTGTTCGCCCATGCCCCAGTCGAGCTTCGCTTCGCCACGGCCCATTGCGCGACGGTCATTGATGACGCGCTCGACCAGCGGGTGAACCTTGAAGTTTTCGGGAATCGTAGTGATGCGCTCGGCGAGGCGCTTCAATTCGGCGAGCGGCACGGCCGTGTCGGCTGCGTCGGTCCATTTGCGGTTCAGAAACGGCACCCAATCCACCGCGTACTTGCTCTTGTAGTTCGAGAGCACCGGGTCGACGGTGTGATGGCCTTCGTCCATCGCCTTGCGGTAAGCCTTGACGTATTCGTCCGCGTCGGTCGCCGTGATCACGCCTTGCTGCGTCAGCTTTTCAGCGTACAGCGCGCGCGTGCCCGGATGCTTGGCGATCGTCTTGTACATCAGCGGCTGCGTGACAGCCGGCGTGTCCTGCTCGTTGTGGCCGAGCTTGCGGAAGCAGACGATGTCGACGACGACGTCCTTGTGGAACTGCATCCGGAAGTCGATGGCCAGCTGCGTGGCCAGCACGACCGCTTCCGGATCGTCGCCGTTCACGTGCAGCACCGGCGCCTCGATCATCTTGACGACGTCCGAGCAGTACAACGTGGAGCGCGAATCGCGCGGGTCCGACGTCGTGAAACCGATCTGGTTGTTGATGACGATATGCAGCGTGCCGTGCGTGCCGTAACCACGCGTTTGCGCGAGGTTCAGCGTTTCCATCACGACGCCCTGGCCCGCGAAGGCCGCGTCGCCGTGGATCTGCACCGGCAGCACTTGCAGGCCGTTGTCGTCGCCGCGACGGTCCATGCGCGCCTTCGCCGAACCTTCGACCACCGGGTTGACGATTTCGAGGTGCGACGGATTGAACGCGAGCGACAGGTGAACCGGGCCGCCGTCGGTCGAGATATCCGACGAGAAACCCTTATGGTATTTCACGTCGCCGGCCGGCAGGTCGTCGACATGCTTGCCTTCGAATTCGGCGAACAGATCGGCCGGCATCTTGCCGAGCGTATTGACCAGCACGTTCAGACGGCCACGGTGAGCCATGCCGATGACGATTTCCTGCACGCCGCGAGCGCCGCCATGACGCACGACTTCGTCCATCGACGCGATGAAGCTTTCGCCGCCTTCGAGCGAGAAGCGTTTCTGGCCGACGTACTTGGTGTGCAGGAAGCGCTCGAGGCCTTCGGCCGCCGTCAGGCGATTCAGGATGTGCTTTTTCTTTTCGTTGGAGAAGTTTGGCGTCGAGCGAATCGACTCGAGCTTCTCCTTCCACCAGCGTTTCTGTTCCGGATCGCTGAGGTACATGTACTCGGCGCCGATCGTGCCGCAGTACGTGTCGCGCAATGCCTTGACGATCTCGCGCAGCGAAGCGCGCTCGAATCCGAAATACAGATTCGTTGCGCTGAACTCCTGGTCCATGTCGGCTTCGGTGAAGTCGTAGAACGCGGGTTCAAGTTCGGGGATCGCGGGACGTTCGCGGCGCTTCAGAGGATCGAGATTGGCCCATTGCGAGCCGAGGAAGCGATATGCGCCGATGAGGGACTGCACATAGACTTGCTTTCGCGCAGTGGCGAGATCTTCGCCACCGGTTGCCGTGCGCGGGATGAAGGCATTGGCCTTGGCCCGTTGAGCAAACGATTCGACGATCGGGCCGTGGGCCACGTCGTTGGCACTGGTGCCATCCGATGCAGGGACGTTCTGCAACGCGTCGAAATAGCTGCGCCAGTTCTCGGGCACTGACGCCGGATTGTCGAGATATGCTTCGTACATTTCTTCAACGTACGGAGCATTGCCGCCGAACAGATAAGAGTTCGACTGGAATTGCTTCATCATTTTTACGCTCACCTTTCTTCGAGTTTCTCGAGAAATAGCGGGTTACAGAACCTTCCGCGACACGGCCTGACCGTTTAGCGGATTGCGCGAATCAAGTCTTGCTTGGAAGGACCTAAAACTTTGCACCCGGGGAGCATAGCACAGATCAAATAGTCCAGATAGCCGACGGTTTGCCGCTCAAGCCCGCCGCGACGGGCTTTGCGGCCTGTATCCAGTGCGCGCAACGGTCTTTCTGCGATAAACGTGGACAAACGCGCATCAACGGTTTGCCAACCACTAGCAACTACGCACAACGCGATTCGCGCGCCAGCAGAAACGGCAAAAGCCACCCGGAGGTGGCTTTTGCCTGTCTTACCTTGCCATCATGCCGCGCAAGGCGCGGTCAATCAGTCCACGGCGCCCTTACGGCTTGCGCTGCGGCGCTCGTGTTCCTTCAGATAGCGCTTGCGCAGACGGATCGATTGCGGCGTGACTTCGACCAGTTCATCGTCGTCGATGAATTCAACCGCGTATTCCAGCGACATCTGGATCGGCGGCACGAGGCGCACCGCTTCGTCGGTACCCGACGAACGCACGTTGGTCAATTGCTTGCCCTTGATCGGGTTCACAACCAGGTCGTTGTCCCGGCTGTGAATGCCGATGATCATGCCTTCGTACAGCGGCTCGCCCGGCGACACGAACATGCGGCCGCGATCCTGCAATTTCCACAGCGCGTAAGCGACTGCCGCGCCGTCGTCCTGCGAAATCAGCACGCCGTTGCGACGCTCGCCGACCGCGCCTTCCCTGACCGGCTGATACGAGTCGAACGTGTGGCTCATCAGGCCCGTGCCGCGCGTGAGCGTGAGGAATTCCGACTGGAAGCCGATCAGGCCACGTGCCGAAATGCGGTACTCGAGACGCGTGCGGCCACGGCCGTCCGACGCCATGTCGAGCATTTCGCCCTTGCGGCGGCCGAGTTCTTCCATCACGCCGCCCTGGTGGGCGTCTTCCATGTCGACGGTCAGGTTTTCGTACGGCTCGTGCTTCACACCGTCGATTTCCTGCATCACCACGCGCGGACGCGACACGGCCAGCTCGTAGCCTTCACGGCGCATGTTTTCCACGAGAATGGTCAGGTGCAATTCACCGCGGCCGGCCACTTCGAACGTGGTTTCGTCGCCGGTTTCCTTCACGCGCAGTGCGACGTTGTGGTTCAGCTCCTTCATCAGACGGTCGCGGATCTGACGGCTCGTGACGAACTTGCCTTCGCGGCCAGCGAGCGGCGACGAGTTGACGAGGAAGTTCATGGTCAGCGTGGGTTCGTCGACGGTGATCATCGGCAGCGCTTCCGGCTGTTCGGGCGAGCAGATGGTCACGCCGATGCCGATTTCCTCGATACCGTTGATCAGCACGATGTCGCCGGCCTCGGCCGATTCGACCTGCACGCGCTCCAGGCCCTTGAACGACAGCACCTGGTTGATCTTGCGGTTCAGGATCGCGCCGTCGGGGCCCGAACGCACGGCTACGGCCATGCCAGGCTTGATGCGGCCGCGCGTGATGCGGCCCACGCCGATACGGCCAACATACGACGAATAGTCGAGCGACGTGATCTGCAGTTGCAGCGGCGCTTCCGGATCGGCCGGGCGAACCGGCACGTGTTGCAGCACGGCGTCGAACAGCGGACGCATGTCGCCTTCACGCACGTCCGGCGTCAGGCCAGCGTAGCCGTTCAAGCCCGATGCGTAGACGATCGGGAAGTCGAGCTGCTCGTCCGACGCGCCCAGCTTGTCAAACAGGTCGAAGGTCTGGTTGATCACCCAGTCGATGCGCGCGCCCGGACGGTCCACCTTGTTGATCACGACGATCGGCTTCAGGCCGAGCGCCAGCGCTTTCTTGGTCACGAAGCGCGTTTGCGGCATCGGGCCTTCGACGGCATCCACCAGCAGCAGCACCGAGTCGACCATCGACAGCACGCGCTCCACTTCACCGCCGAAGTCGGCGTGGCCCGGCGTGTCGACGATATTGATGTGCGTGCCTTCGTATTCGACCGCGCAGTTCTTCGACAGAATCGTGATGCCACGTTCTTTTTCGATGTCGTTCGAGTCCATCACGCGTTCGACGACCTGCTGGTTCTCGCGGAACGTGGCGGTCTGGCGGAGGAGCTGGTCGACGAGCGTGGTCTTGCCGTGGTCGACGTGGGCAATGATGGCGATGTTGCGTAGGGCGCGGGTCATAGGAAACCTGGGGACAGTTGGAGTGCGCCGAATGCTCATGCCGGTTACTTGGTTACTTCTCATGAACCACGACAAGCCCAAAGCGCACTTTTGGGAACCCAACATTATAGCACGCACGAATGAAGCTTTCTGGTATTCCCTGACAGACCGAGCATCTTCGGCGCAGCGAAGCGTAGGAAACCATGCGACTTACGCGGGGAAAATCCCACGCAAAACCGGTCAACGTATAACCTTGAGCAGCAAAAGTTCCTTGCCTAAGCTGCGGTAACGCTTGCCGCGTCAATCAACCGCATCTTATAATCCTGCCTAGTCAACCATTGCATTCGCACGAGAGTCATGACGAAGCCGTCCCCCACCCCGCCGCCCGAGATCAGCGAATACCAGGTCGGCGAAAGCGTCGGCTACCTGATCACGCGAGTGAGATCGACCATGTCGAATCTGGTCACGCAGCGCAGCATGGCCGAACTGGGCATCACCAGCCAGCAAGGCAGCATCCTGTTCATGGTGGCCAGCGGCAAATGCCTGCTGGCGGCCGAACTGGCCCGTGAATACGGCATTGACGCAAGCGCCGTCACGCGTCTGGTCGACCGGTTGGAAAAACGCGGCCTGCTGACGAGAGTGCGCAGCAACGAAGACCGACGCGTGGTTCGTCTCGCGCTGACGCCCGAAGGCCAGGCGATCGCCGCCAGGATGCCCGCGATTTTCACTGGCGTGCTGAACAGCCTGCTGGGCGGTTTCACTCCCGAAGAAGTGGGCTTTCTGAAAAGCATGCTGCGCCGCGTGCTGGTCAACGCCGGCGAACAAACGGGAGTTACCCGTGATGCAGCAAGCAAACCCGACAGCAAATCGTAAGAATTTACTTGCAGTGTCCATCATTATCTTCACTCAAAGAGTCGAGCGAATGAAATCCCTTTCCCTGTCCGTGCCCGCACTTTCGAGCCGGGCCGCTGTCGCCGCCGCTGTGACGGCGCTCGCCCTCACGGGGTGCGCGAACTACTTCGGTATGAAAAGCGACAAGCAGATGTCGTCGCCGGCTCAGTACGAGTCCGCTCGGAGTCTGCCCAGCGAGAGCGGCCAATGGCCGTCGCTCGACTGGGCCAACCAGTTCGGCGACCCGCAACTGCCCAAGCTGATCGCGGAGGCGCTCGAAGGCAGTCCGTCGATCGCCCAGGCGCAGGCGCGCGTGGCCAAGGCTTCGTCGTATATCGAGAGCTCACGCTCGGCGCTGTATCCGAAGGTTACCGGCAGCTATTCGTGGACCCGCGAGCTGTTCTCGGGCAACGCGCTCTACCCGCCTCCTTACGGCGGCACCTGGTATAGCGAAAACAACGTGCTCGCGAGCGCGTCATGGGATCTCGACCTGTGGGGCAAGAACCGCCAGCGCCTCGGCCAGGCGGTGTCGCAGGAAAAAGCCGCTGAAGCCGACATGCAGCAGGCGCGCGTGACGCTCGCCGCGTCGGTGGCGAGCACGTACAACCAGCTCGCGCAGCTGTACGCGCTGCGCGACATCGCCGCGCGTGAAATCGCCAACCGTCAGGAAATCGGCCGAATTACGAACGGGCGCGTCGCCGCCGGTCTCGACACCAACGTCGAGCGGCAAACCGCGAACGGCAACATCGCAACCAGCCAGTCGACGCTGACCGACCTCGACGGCCAGATCACCGTGGTGCGCTATCAGTTGGGCGCGCTGCTGGGCAAGGGTCCCGACCGCGGCCTGCAGATCGCCCAGCCGGTCCTGACCACCGGCGACACCGTGGCGCTGCCGAACAACCTGCCGGCCGATCTCGTGGCGCGCCGCGCGGACATCGTCGCCGCGCGCTGGCAGGTCGAAGCCGCGATGCACGACGTGAAGGAAGCGAAAGCGGAGTTCTTCCCGGACGTCAACCTCGCCGCCGGCTTCGGTTTCGACGCGTTCGGCTGGGGCCGATTCCTCAAGGCGGGCAGCCGCCAGATGCAATTCGGCCCCGCCATCCACCTGCCGATCTTCGACGCCGGCGCGCTGCGCTCGCAGTTGAAGGGACGCTACGCCGATTTCGATCTGGATGTGGCGAACTATAACCAGACGCTGATCAACGCCCTCTCGGACGTGGCGACGCAAGTGTCGTCGATCCGTTCGATCGACCAGCAATCGGGCGACGCGCAGCGCGCGCTCGACGCGTCCACCAAGGCGTATCAGCTGGCCGTGATCCGCTACAAGGCCGGTTTGTCGCCGCAGTTGCAGGTGCTGACCGCCGACCAGAACCGCCTTGCCGCCGAACAGACGGTAACGAGCCTGAAGATGCGCCGCCGCGATATGCAGATCGGTCTCGTCAAGGCGCTCGGCGGCGGTTTCGACGCGACGCAGACCGGCCTCGTGGCGCCGACCGATGCCCCGGCGTCGGCCACCGCCGCGACCGCCGCCGCGAACTGACACGGCATCGGCACCAGACCCGCACGCACACCCGAATAAACGACGACGCTTGAGAGAACCCGGAGCACATCAATGAGCACCCCCCAGCAGCCCGTTGCCCCCACACAACCGGCGAACAACGGCAAACGCAAGCGCATGATGACGCTGCTCGTCATCGTGATCCTGATCGCCGCGATCGCCTACGGCCTGTACTACTTCCTCGTCGCGCGCTTCCACGAAGACACCGACGACGCGTACGTGAACGGCAACGTCGTGCAAATCACGCCGCAAGTCACCGGCACCGTCGTCGCCGTGAATGCGGACGACACGCAAACCGTAAAGGCCGGCGACCCGCTCGTCGTGCTCGACCCGGCGGACGCGCGCGTCGCGCTGGAACAGGCCGAAGCGAATCTCGCGCAAACGGTGCGCCAGGTGCGCGGCCTGTTCGCCGACGACAACCAATACCTGGCGCAAGTCGCCGTCCGCCAGGCCGATCTGTCGCGCGCTCAGGACGACCTGAAGCGCCGTCTGACGGTCGCGCAAACCGGCGCTGTGTCGCTCGAGGAAATCTCGCACGCGCGCGACGCCGTGAAGAGCGCGCAAGCCGCCGTCGACGCCGCCCAGCAGCAGTTGGCCTCGAACCGCGCGCTGACCGCCAACACCTCGATCGCGAATCACCCGAACGTGCTGTCCGCCGCCGCGAAGGTCCGCGACGCGTACCTGAACAACGCGCGCAACAACCTGCCGGCGCCGGTCACGGGCTATGTCGCCAAGCGCTCGGTGCAGGTCGGCCAGCGCGTCTCTCCGGGCACGCCGCTGATGGCCATCGTGCCGCTCGGCAGCGTGTGGGTCGACGCGAACTTCAAGGAAGTGCAGTTGAAGCACATGCGCATCGGCCAGCCGGTCGAACTGACGGCCGACGTGTACGGTTCGTCGGTGGTGTATCACGGCAAGGTGGTCGGCTTCTCGGCGGGCACGGGCTCGGCCTTCTCGCTGCTGCCCGCGCAGAACGCGACCGGCAACTGGATCAAGGTGGTGCAGCGCCTGCCGGTACGGATCGCGCTCGACCCGAAGGAGCTCGAACAGCATCCGCTGCGCATCGGCCTGTCGATGCAAGCCGACGTGACCATCAAGGACGACCAGGGCGGCCAGCTCGGCCAGGCGCCGAACACGGTCTATCAGACCACCGTGTTCGAGAAGTACGGCGACGAAGCCGACGCGGAAATCGCCCGCATCATCGCGGAAAACGCGGGCCCGAACGGCGGCACGCAGAAGTCGGCGCAAGCCGGCGGCGCGAAGCCCGCCGCCGCCGCTACCGCCGCGGCCGCGAAATTGATGTAAGCCGCGCAACGATTCCTACAAGGTTTTTCGCTTAATGGCTCAGGCTCAGGCGCAAGTTCCTCATCCGCCGCTCGAGGGCGCGCAACTGGTGATCGGCACCATTGCGGTGTCGCTCGCCGTCTTTATGAACGTGCTCGACACGTCGATTGCGAACGTCTCGATTCCGTCCATTTCGGGCGACCTCGGCGTGTCGTCCGACCAGGGCACGTGGGTAATCACCTCGTTCGCGGTGGCGAACGCGATCTCCGTGCCGCTCACCGGCTGGCTCACCGACCGCATCGGTCAGGTGCGCCTGTTCATGGCGTCGATCGTGCTGTTCGTGATCTCGTCGTGGCTGTGCGGCCTCGCGCCCACGCTGCCGTTCCTGCTGGCCTCGCGCGTGCTGCAAGGCGCCGTGGCCGGCCCGATGATTCCGCTGTCGCAAACGCTGCTGCTCGCCAGCTATCCGCGCGCCAAGGCGCCGATGGCGTTGTCGATGTGGGCGATGACCACGTTGATCGCGCCGGTGGCCGGGCCGATTCTCGGCGGCTGGATCTCGGACAACATCTCCTGGCCGTGGATTTTCTACGTCAACATTCCGGTCGGCGCGATTGCCGCCGCGGCCACGTGGATGATCTTCCGCAATCGCGATTCGGTCATTAAAAAAGCGCCGATCGACGGCGTCGGTCTCGGCCTGCTGATTCTTTGGGTCGGCGCGTTGCAGATCATGCTCGACAAAGGCAAGGACCTCGACTGGTTTTCGTCGACCACCATCGTCGTGCTGACGCTGGTCGCGGTGATCGCGCTCGCGTTCTTCGTGGTGTGGGAGCTGACGGCCGAGCATCCGGTGGTCGATCTGTCGCTCTTCAGCAAGCGTAATTTCACGGGCGGCACGGTTGCGCTGTCGGTCGGCTATGGCCTGTACTTCGGCAATCTCGTGCTGCTGCCGTTGTGGCTGCAAACCGATATCGGTTACACGGCAACCGAGGCGGGACTGGTCATGGCGCCGGTCGGCCTGTTCGCCGTGCTGCTGTCGCCGATCACAGGCAAGATCTTGCCGCGTACCGATCCGCGCTATATCGCGACGCTGTCGTTCCTCGTATTCGCGTTGTGCTTCTGGATGCGCTCGCGTTATACGACCGGCGTCGATACGTATTCGCTGCTACTGCCCACGTTGATTCAAGGCATCGGCATGGCCGGGTTCTTCATTCCGCTGGTGTCGATCACGCTTTCGGGCTTGCCCGGCAACCGGATTCCGGCCGCGTCGGGTTTGTCGAATTTCGTGCGGATCATGTGCGGCGGCATCGGCACCTCGATCTTCCAGACGGCGTGGGATCACCGCACCATCATGCATCACGCGCAACTGGCCGAACAGGCTAGCGCGTACAACCCGGTGTTCGATCAGTCGATCCGGCAAATGGGTGCGGCCGGTTTCAGTCAGCCGCAAGCTTATGGACTGTTCAACACGATGGCCACGCAACAGGCCGCGCAATTGGGCGTGAACGATCTGTTCTTCGTGTCGGCCGGCATTTTTGTCGCGCTAATCGCGCTGATCTGGATCACCAGGCCGGAGCGTGCAGGCGGTGACGCCGGCGCGGCGGCGGCGGCCGCGCATTGACGTTGTTGCGTCTTTCCGGGCGCGGCGAAGTGGAATGGAAAAAGGCGGGGCCGCTTTCGAGCGGTCCCGCCTTTTTCCCTTGCTTCGGCTTCGGCTTGGGCTTCGGCTTCTAGCGCTTTAGCGCGGCCTGGCTCGACGTCGTCACCACCAGCCGTTCCGGTGCGAGCACGCCTTCGCCTTGTTTCGCGACACCGAGCAGGCGGCCTTCCGCGTCATACACACGCACGCGCGGCGCATTCACCGCGTCGCCGGTGATCGCCAACTCCGACAGCTTCAGGCGTTGACCGTGCAGAAAGCGGCGAGTCGCGTCCTCATCCAGCCTGACGAGCGGGAACGTGGACAGCAGCGCGTCGACCGGTTGCAGCCACGCGTCCCGCTCGCTTTCCGGCGCGTTCGACAGAGCATCGAGCGTCACCGCATGTTCCAGCGTCAGCGCGCCGACGCCGGTGCGCCGCAACGCCACCAGATGCGCGCCGCAACCCAACGCTTCGCCGATGTCCTCGGCGAGCGTGCGCACATACGTGCCCTTGCTGCACGTCACGCGAAAGGTCACGTCCGGCAGCGCGCAGGCGAGCAATTCGAGCGCGTGGATCGTCACCTGCCGCCCTTCCCGTTCGACCGTCTGACCGGCGCGCGCGTATTCGTACAGCGGCTTGCCGTCGCGCTTGAGCGCCGAATACATCGGCGGAACCTGGATGATGTCGCCGAGAAACGTCGGCAAAGCCGCAAGGACCGCCGCCTGATCGCACGTCACCTCGCGTGTGTCGATGGCCTCGCCTTCGGCGTCGCCGGTGGTCGTGCGAATGCCGAGGCGCATCGTGGCCTCGTAGGTCTTGTCGGCTTCGAGCAGATCCTGCGAGAACTTGGTGGCTTCGCCGAAGCACAGCGGCAGCAAGCCGGTGGCGAGCGGGTCGAGCGTGCCGGTGTGGCCCGCCTTTTTCGCCAGATAGAGACGTTTCGCGCGAATCAGCGCGTCGTTGCTCGACAGGCCGAGCGGCTTGTCGAGCAGCAGCACGCCGTCGAGCGCGCGACGCGGCACGCGGGGACGTTGAGGTGCGGTCATGTCAGAAAGACGGATCTTCGAGGTAAACGGAAAGCAAAACGGAAGGCGGCGCCAGGCGTGCAGTCAACGGCACGGCAGCGGGTAACGCCTGCTCAGTCTTCTTTCGCGCGGTTGGCATTCGCCTCGTCGATCAGACGCGACATTTCGACGGCCCGCTCGATCGTCTTGTCGTAGTGGAAATGCAGCGTCGGCACGGTATGGATATGCAAGCGCTTGAACAGCTGATTGTGCAGATGACCGGCCGCATGCGTGAGCGCTTCCAGCGTCTGCTGCGGGTCGCCCGTCAGCGTCGTGAAATAGACCTTCGCGTGCGCGTAGTCCGGCGTCAGCTCGACGCTTTGAATCGTGACGATGCCGATGCGCGGATCCTTGACCTCACGCAGCAGCTCGGACAGGTCGCGCTGGATCTGATCGGCGATCTGCACGTTGCGATTGGGAGAAGAACGTTTTTTAGGCATGGTGTTGTGTGATCCGTTATGACGGATGCAAAAAGTTGATCGCGTAGCCGCGGTCTTCGTCATGCGGGCGGCATGTGAGCGGCTCGATGACCGTGGGCGGCTGCGGGCGCCATAGGCGACAGGCGCGCCGCCGTGGCTCAAAAAACAACGGGCGGAGCGGGCGCTAAAGCCCGCTCCGCCCGTTGAGCCGTGTCGCGTGAATTACAGCGTACGCGCGACTTCGGTGACCTCGAAGACTTCGAACTGATCGCCTTCGACGATATCGTTGAAGTTCTTGATCGACATACCGCACTCGAAGCCTTGACGGACTTCCTTCACGTCGTCCTTGAAGCGCTTGAGCGAATCGAGCTCGCCCGTGAATATGACGACGTTGTTGCGCAGCACGCGCACCGACGACGAGCGCTTGACGAAACCGTCCGTGACCATACAGCCGGCCACCGCGCCGATCTTCGGCACCTTGAAGACCTGGCGCACTTCGACGGTGCCCGTCACGACTTCGCGCTTCTCCGGCGCCAGCATGCCGGACATCGCGGCCTTCACCTCATCCACTGCGTCGTAGATGATGTTGTAGTAGCGAATATCGACACCGTTGGCTTCCGCCAGCTTGCGCGCCTGCGCATCCGCACGGGTGTTGAAGCCGATGATCACCGCCTTCGAAGCCGTTGCCAGGTTGACGTCGGACTCGCTGATGCCGCCCACGGCGCCGTGCACGATCTGCACGCGGACTTCGTCGGTGGAGAGCTTGAGCAGCGACTGCACCAGCGCTTCCTGCGAACCCTGCACGTCGGCCTTGACGATGAGCGGCATGTACTGCACTTCGCCTTCGCCCATCTGTTCCAGCATGTTTTCGAGCTTCGCGGCCTGTTGCTTGGCCAGCTTGACGTCGCGGAACTTGCCTTGACGGAACAGCGCGACTTCACGCGCCTTGCGGTCGTCCGGCATGACGATGACTTCTTCACCGGCTTGCGGCACTTCCGACAGACCCTGGATTTCGACCGGGATCGACGGGCCGGCGGACTTGGTCGGCTTGCCGGTTTCGTCGAGCATGGCTCGCACGCGGCCGTAAGCGCTACCCGCCAGCACCACGTCGCCACGGTTCAGCGTACCGGACTGGACGAGGATCGTTGCGACCGGACCCTTACCCTTGTCGAGCTTCGCTTCGATGACGAGACCCTTGGCCGCCGCTTCGACCGGCGCCTTCAGTTCCAGCACTTCGGCTTGCAGCAGCACGTTTTCGAGCAGGTCGTCGATGCCCGCGCCGGTTTTCGCCGACACCGACACGAACGGCGAGTCGCCACCGTATTCTTCCGGCACGACGCCTTCCGCGACGAGTTCCTGCTTCACGCGCTCCGGGTTCGCATCCGGCTTGTCGATCTTGTTGATCGCGACGACGAGCGGCACGCCGCCTGCCTTCGCGTGGGCGATCGCTTCCTTCGTTTGCGGCATCACGCCGTCGTCGGCTGCGACCACCAGAATCACGATGTCGGTTGCTTTCGCGCCGCGGGCACGCATGGCCGTAAAGGCCTCGTGACCCGGCGTATCGAGGAACGTGATGACGCCGCGCGGCGTTTCGACGTGATAGGCGCCGATGTGCTGCGTGATCCCGCCCGCTTCACCCGCTGCCACCTTGGCGCGGCGGATGTAGTCGAGCAGCGAGGTCTTGCCGTGGTCGACGTGACCCATGACCGTGACGACCGGCGGACGCGGCAATGCTTCCGCATCGCTGATTTCGCCTTCGACCAGCATCGCTTCCGGGTCGTCCAGCTTGGCCGCGACCGCATGGTGGCCCAGTTCCTCGACGATGATCATCGCCGTTTCCTGGTCCAGCATCTGGTTGATCGTGACCATCTGGCCGAGCTTCATCATCGACTTGATGACTTCCGACGCCTTCACCGCCATCTTGTGCGCCAGATCGGCGACCGTGATGGTTTCCGGCACATGCACTTCACGCACGATCGGTTCGGTCGGCGCCTGGAACGTGGTGCTTTGATCCTGATGCTTGCCGCGACCCTTCGGGCCGCCGCGCCAGCCGCGATCGACGCCGCCGCTGGTATCGCCGCGCGTCTTGATGCCGCGGCGCTTGGCTGCGTCGTCCTGCCAGTTGCCCTTGCCCGCCGGCTTCTTCTTGTCGCCCGCCGACGGCGCCGTCGTGGCGGCCGGAGCCGCGACAGCCGGCTTCCTGGCGGCCGGGCGTGCCGTTGCTTCACCTGCCGGACGTGCCGGCTTGTGCAGCGTGCCCTTGGCTTCGGCGGCCTTGGCCGGCTCAGCGGGCTTCGGTGCCGGCTCCGGCGCCTTGACCTGCGCCTTGCGCGGCGTGTTCATCATTTCGCGAATCGCACGCGCCTCGGCTTCAGCCGCTGCGCGACGCTTGGCGATTTCTTCCTGTTCGGCGCGCGCTTTCTCAGCGGCTTGACGCGCCGCGTCTTCCGCCTTCTTCGCAGCCTCGCGTTGCGCCGCGCGTTCCGCTGCGGCACGTTCGTCGTCCTGCTCGACGGCGGGTTGCGCAGCCTTGGCAGCCGCCGGTTCGGCTTTCGCCGTGACCGGCTGCGCAGCTTGTGCCGGCTGCTGAGGCTTCTCGCGAGCCGCCGCTTCGGCCGCAGCCGCCGCGCGCTTCTTCGCCGCTTCTTCTTCGGCACGGCGGCGCTCGGCTTCAGCAGCCTGCTCGCGCGCCTGACGTTCGGCTTCCTCGCGTTCGAGTTGTTCCTGACGCGCTTTCAGCTCCTGAGCCTGCTTTTCGAGCAGCTCGGCTTCGTGACGCGCTTCCTCTTCACGACGCTGGAGTTCCAGATCGTCGACGTCGGCCTCGGCCACATGATTCGATGCTTCCGCGCCTTCACTGACGGTTTCGTCGCGGCGGACGAAAGTGCGCTTCTTACGCACCTCGACCTGAATGGTGCGAGCCTTGCCCGTCGCGTCGGACTGCTTGATCTCCGACGTATGCCGTTTCGTCAGCGTGATCTTGCGCTTGTCCGCATCAGTCGAGCCGTGAGACTTGCGCAAGTGGTCGAGCAGACGCGCCTTGTCCGTTTCGGACAGGGTGTCGTCTTCGCTCGCTTTGGTGACGCCCGCCGCCTGCAGCTGCTCGAGCAGCACGCCTGCAGGCATTTTCAGTTCCGCGGCAAATTGGGCTACGTTGTTACTCGCCATTCATTCCTCTTAATGCAAGGACCGATTCCTTGCGGTTAGCATCGGGTCATGCGGCCTGACGGCCGCGTTCAATTTAGTGCGCCATGGTCATTTCTCACTGGAACCAGTGTTCACGTGCTTTCATGATCAACGCCTTAGCGGCATCCTCTTCCATTCCGGTCATCTCGACCAGTTCATCCACAGCCAGCTCGGCGAGTTCGTCGCGCGTCTGGATCTGGTGTTCGGACAGCTTGGCGAGCAGGTCGGCGTCGACGCCTTCCACGCTCTTCAGGTCGAGCGCTACATTTTCGACCTTTTCTTCGTTCGCGATCGCCATCGTCAGCAATGCATCGCGCGAGCGATTACGCAGTTCGTGAACGGTGTCTTCGTCGAATGCCTCGATTTCGAGCATCTCGTTGAGCGGCACATAAGCGATCTCTTCGAGGCTCGTGAAGCCTTCGTCGATCAGGATGTCGGCGACTTCCTCGTCGACATCGAGACGCGCCATGAACAGGTCACGCAATACACCGCGTTCCTGATTCTGCTTTTGCGCGGATTCGTCCGGCGTCATGATGTTGATCTGCCAGCCGGTGAGTTCGCTGGCAAGACGCACGTTCTGGCCGCTGCGGCCGATCGCGACCGCCAGCTCGTTTTCGTCGACGACGACGTCCATCGAATGCTTTTCTTCATCGACGACGATCGACTGGACGGCTGCCGGCGCGAGCGCGCCGATCACGAACTGTGCGGGATCTTCCGACCATAGCACGATGTCGACGTTTTCGCCACCGAGCTCGTTACGCACCGCCTGTACGCGCGAGCCGCGAATGCCGACGCAAGTGCCGATCGGATCGATACGTTTGTCGTAAGCGATCACGCCGATCTTGGCGCGCACACCCGGATCGCGGGCCGCCGCCTTGATTTCCAGCAGACCTTGTTCGATTTCCGGCACTTCCATCTCGAACAGCTTCATCAGGAATTCGGGCGCGGTGCGCGACAGTTCGATCTGCGGGCCGCGCGCGGTGCGATCGACCTTGGCGATATAGGCGCGCACGCGGTCGCCCACGCGCAGGTTTTCCTTCGGAATCAGTTGATCGCGGCGCAAAAGCGCTTCGACACGGCCGGTTTCGACGATGAAGTTGCCCTTGTCGAGACGCTTCACCGAGCCGGTCATGATGTGCTCGCCACGCTCGAGGAAGTCGTTCAGGATCTGTTCGCGTTCCGCGTCGCGCACCTTTTGCAGGATCACCTGCTTGGCGGCCTGCGCGCCGATGCGGCCGAATTCGATCGACGGCACCGGTTCCTCGATGTATTCGTCGAGTTGAATGTCGGGCTTCTGTTCACGCGCCTCGAACAGCAGGATTTCCTGATCCGGCTCCTGCAAACCGGCTTCGTCCGGCACCACGCGCCAGCGGCGAAACGTTTCGTGTTCGCCGCTTTCACGGTCGATATGGACGCGGATATCCGCGTCTTCTTCGAAGAGTTTCTTGGAGGCCGAAGCGAGAGCCGCCTCGAGCGCGGCAAATACCACGTCTTTGTCGACGTTCTTCTCGCGTGCCAGCGCATCCACCAGCATCAACACTTCGCGACTCATTGTTTGCGGCTCCTAAAGTCAACTTTCGGAACGAGGCGTGCTTTATCCATGTCCGCGAGCGTGAAATCAAGCATCGCGGCGCCTTCCTTCCCTTCAAATTCCAGACCGATCGTCTCGCCTTGCGGAGCATGCAGGATGCCCCGGTACGATTTCCGTCCGTCCAATGGCTTTTTCAATGTGATTACCACTTCGCTGCCTGCGAAGCGTTCAAAATCCGCCAGTTTTTTCAGCGGGCGGTCGAGACCCGGCGACGACACTTCGAGCCGCTCGTAATCGATATTTTCGACCGTCAGAACGTGCTGGAGCTGACGCGTGACTTTCTCGCAGTCTTCGATCGCAATGCCGGCCGGCTGGTCGATATAAATACACAACATGCCGCGCCCGGTGCGCTCGAGATCGACGAGCTCGTAGCCGAGTCCCACGACCGTGGTTTCAATCAGTTCCGTCAGTTGCACAGTGCCCTCTTAGATGTTCGCGCAGCGAGCCTGCCGCCTGTTTTGCAAACAACCAATGCGGGCCGCGCGCCAAGCCGGCGCACGTTCGTGCTACCCGAGATGCCAAACCACATAAACTGAGCGGCAAAAAAAAATGGGCTAAACGCCCATCATCTTATTGCCGGTGGTCGCACCTGAGCCGCACATGAAAAGCCGCACGCCCAGCGACTTCGCGATTGTAGCCATTTTTCGGGACAAACGCAAACCCGCAGAACGCCGCGTGAAGCGCATTTCCGCTGGATTTCATGGGAAATCGTTCGAACGATATGGCGACGCTTTGGGCCTTTTGCAAGGCGGTTTGCGCGGCCCGCTCCTGGCTTGGCGAGCAAGCAGAGCGACTCTGCCCCGATTTGCGCTCACGCCGCGATTTTTATGCGCCGCATGAAATGCGCGGCGCTCGTCGATCGATTCCGCCGAGGGCCGCACGTATTAGGGAGCGCGATACGCGACAGCCCGCCACGCGCGACTTCGTTACCGCTTAACGGCCACGTGAGCGGCCGCGCGGCGCGCCGCCGCCGCGATTGGCGCCACCCGCATTGGCATTGCCGCCGCCCGCACGGTTGCCCGCACCGCCACTGCCGCCGCGATTGCCGCCCGGCCCGCGACCGCCGCCGCCCGGATTGCCGCCAGCGCCGCCGACGCGCTTGCCGCCTCCTGCCGCCCGATTGCTATTGCCCGACGGCGCACGATTGCCGTCGACGTCACGTCCGCCACGCGGACCGCCCGTGCCGCCGCCCATCGGGCCGCTGAAGCCGCCGCCGGCCCCACGCCCCGCTCCACGGCTGCCATAGCCGCCGCCAAAGCCGGTGCCCGCACCGCCGCCGAAGCCGCCGCCGCCCGCCGCACCACGACGACCCTGGCCGCGCGGCTGCTGCTCGAAACGGCCGTGCGACATCAGCACCGGCTCACGATTGATGAAGCCCATCGACGTTTGCATCGGATCCGGCTGCTTGCGCTCCGGCGCCGCGCCGCGACCGCCCTTTTCTTCCGTCGGCGCCTTCAGGCCGACCGACGCCATCAGCGCGCGAACCTGATTGTCCTCGAGCTCTTCCCAGCGCCCGCGCTTCAAACCCTTCGGCAGCGAAATCGGGCCGTGACGGGTACGGATCAGACGGCTGACCATCAGGCCGGCCGCTTCGAACATGCGGCGCACTTCGCGATTACGCCCTTCGGCGAGCGCGACGTGATACCAGTGATTAGTGCCTTCGCCGCCGCCGTCGCGAATACGCAGGAAATTCGCCGGACCGTCTTCCAGCTCGACGCCATGCAGCAGCTTCTGACGCATGCCTTCGGCCAGTTCGCCGACCACGCGCACCGCATATTCACGCTCGACGCTATAACGCGGGTGCATGAAACGGTTCGCCAGATCGCCCGACGTGGTCAGCATCAGCAGACCTTCCGTATTGAAGTCGAGGCGGCCGACCGCGAGCCACTTGGCGGTTTTCATCGGCGGCAGCTTGTCGAATACCGACGGACGGCCTTCCGGATCGGCGTGACTGACGATTTCGCCGGTCGGTTTGTGATACAGCAGCACGCGCGGCGGCTTGTTGGCCAGCTTGCGCTTGACCGGCTTGCCGTTGATGCGAACCTGGTCGGTCGGCATGATGCGCTGTCCGATGTGAGCCGGCTCGCCGTTCACCGACACGCGGCCGGCGACGATCAGCTCTTCCATGTCGCGGCGCGAGCCCATGCCGGCTTCGGCCAGCACCTTGTGCAGCTTCGGCGCGTCGTCGTCCGCCGCCAGCACGCGCTTGGGCGCGGCCGGCTTGCCACGGCGCAGCATCGGCGCGCGCACGCCGCCGGTGGCGCTGTTGTCGGCATCGAATGCGGGCGAGGTGACGTACGAGAACAGATCGTCCTGGCCGGCTTCCGTGGCCGCGGCCGCCGGTGCTTCGGCGCCGCGGCGGTTCTGACGCTGACCGCCTTCACGCGGCTGGCGCTCGCCGCGCCCACCTTCGCGGGCGCCGCCCTCGCGGGGTGCGCCTTCACGTGGACCCCCTTCGCGTTTCGCCCCGCCGGCATTGCGCCGCGGACCTTGGCCCTTGGCGCCGGCTTCCTTGCGCGGCATGCGCACTTGCGCGACCACCTCGCCGTCAGGCGGGGCCTCGGTGACGACCGGCGCTCCTTGCGCGGGCGCGCCTTCGGCGCCCTTCGTCTTCGCTCCGGCGCGGCGCCGCGCGATCAGGCTGCGCGGCCCGCGACGCAGGCCGCGGCGCGGACGGTCCTCGCCGTCTGCTTCCGTGGTCTGCGCCGGGCGCTCGCCCTCGCCTGCCGATGCTTGCGTGGCGTGCGTCTCGTCAGCGCGCGCCGACGGCACGGCGCGCTCGGATTCGGACGAATCGGTGTCGTGGGTATGTGTCAAAACAACCTCAAAATGTCAGGTCGCGCGCGCCCATTGCGGGCGCGGCAAAAAAGTTCGGTTACGTCAGGCGCTGCGCGACTCGGGTTCGTCGTCGGTCAGAATGCCTGCGTCCTGTGCGGCATCGCGACGATCTTTACGATCGCCGTGCGCCGCCGTGGTCGGGTTCGGCTCGGCGGCGCGCTCCGTATTGCGGAGCGCGCCCGAGTCGCGCGCGGGTATTGCGGGATCGGCCTGGGAGACCGGATCGTGATTCAGTGCAGGCTCGGCGGCGCCGGCCTGCGGTACAACCTTTGCCGCTTCTTCAGCATGTTCTTGCGCGGCCGGTGCGCCGGCAGCGTCGTTTTGCGACTCGGACGCCGCTGCGATATCCGCCGCTTTAACCGCCGTCTCCGCTGACTCCCTGTGTTCAGCATGCGGCGCTTGATACTCTTCAGCTATTTCCGTTCCCGCCGTTCCAGGCGTCTCTTCGACATGGCCGGTGTCTTCATGGCTGGCTGTGTCCGCCGATCCGGCCAGCGGCGCTTCGTTCGCTGCTTGCAAGGCTTCGTGCGGTTCGCCGCCAACGCTCGCGCCATGCGATTCGTCGACCGCCTCGGTCGTGCCGGAGTCGGCCGGCTCTTTGATCACGGCCTCTTCGCTCGCAGCCAATGCCTGAGCCGCTTCCACATCCGAAAACTCGATTGCGTGCTGCCCGAGAAGATCCGCGTTCAGTTGCGCGGACGGATCGGCGAGCGGCGGCAATTCGTCGAGCGCCGTCAAACCGAGGTCATCGAGAAACTGCCGCGTGGTCGCATACAGCGCCGGACGGCCCGGTACGTCGCGATGACCGATCACCTCGATCCAGCCGCGGTCCTCGAGTTGCTTGACGACCTGCGTATTCACGGTGACGCCGCGAATCTCCTCGATATCGCCGCGCGTGACCGGTTGCCGGTAGGCGATGATCGCGAGCGTCTCGAGCACCGCGCGCGAATATTTCGGCGGCTTCTCGGGATGCAAACGATCCAGGTACGAACGCATCGCGGGCTTGCTTTGAAATCGCCAGCCCGACGCCAACCCGACCAGCTCCACACCGCGCCCGGACCAATCGCGCTTGAGGTCCTCGAGCAAAGTTCGAACGGTGTCTGCCGACACGCCGTCGGCAAAGAGCTTGCGCAACTCGCCGAGCTTTAACGGCTCCTGCGCGCAGATCAAGGCAGTCTCGAGGACGATCTTCGCCTCTTGGGTATTCATGCAGCCAGGTCGACCTTATGAGTTAGGGTCAAAGAACCGGATCAAACAGACGATGTGGAACTGAAGACGCGCTCGCCCGATTCTGATCGGTCATATTGATGGGAGCACGCACCGGGGGGAGGCGAAACAGGCATCGAGCCAAACCCAGCCGGACGGAGCAGCGATATTCCTGAAAGGAATCGCGTGACTGAGCGCCATATTACGCAAAAACAATCAGTGCGTAAAGGCGAAATCCCCCGCGCATATCCGGTCCCGCCTTGATCGGCGCACTTCAGCGCAACGACGCGTGCAAACGGATGGAAGCCGCTTTGCGCAAAAGAGCTTTAAGCTTCCGTCCGGTCCGCCCGCTCGGCTTCGCTCATCACGGTGCGGCACGTTGCGCGAGGAACTGCTTCAGCCGTTCGACACCCGCATCCAGCCGCGCCGTGTCGCAGGCGTAGCACCACCGCACGAAACCCTCGCCTTGCGGGCCGAACGCGCTGCCAGGCGCCACACCCAGGCCGACCTCGCGCACCATCGCCTTGCACAGCTCAAGACTGCGCGAGGCGCCGGGCATCGAAAAGAACAGATACATGGCGCCCGGCGGCGCCTTCACGTCGACACCCGGCACCGCGGACAGCGCCCGCACCAGATGGTCGCGCGAGGCCTTCAGGTCGAGCACGAGTTCCTGCGTGAAGCGCTCGCCCTGCTCGACGGCCGTGATGCCCGCCTGCTGAACGAACGCCGGCGCGCATGAGGTGTTGTATTCGACCAGCTTGCCCAGATCGTCCATCAGCGTGGCCGGCGCGACGATCCAGCCGAGCCGCCAGCCGGTCATCAGCCACGCCTTCGAGAACGAGTTCACGCAGATCACGCGTTCGTCGCGACCGGCGAGGTCGAGAAACGATGGCGCGGTGCGTGAGTGCGTGCCGCTCGCGCCGGGATCGGCGTCCGCGTAGTAAAGGCGTTCGTAAACCTCGTCGGCGACGAGCCAGATGCCGTGGCGCCGGCAATGCGCAAGCACGGTGCGCTGCTCGTCGCGGCTCATCACCCAGCCGGTCGGATTGTTCGGCGAGTTGATGAGCAGCATTCGGGTGTCCGGCGTCAGCGCAGCCAGTAGCCGCTCGATGTCGAGTTGCCAGCCGCGCTCGCCGTAGCCCAACGCAACGGTCTCGACATGCGCGCCGAGAATCTTGGGAATCTCGACCAGATTCGGCCACAGCGGTGTGACCGCGACGACGCGGTCGCCCGCGCCCACCACCAGTTGCGCGGCCAGCATCAGCGCATTGACACCCGCGCTCGTCACCGCGACGTGGTCCGGCGACGTCGGCCCATGCAATTCGCCGACGTAGCGGGCGAGCGCCGCGCGCAACGGCGCGATGCCCAGGTTGTGCGTGTAGAAAGTCGCGCCCGCGGCCAGCGCGGCGCTGGCCGAATCGCGGATGAACGACGGCGTGACGCGGTCGGACTCGCCGAACCAGAACGGCAGCACGTCGTCGACGCCGAATCCGGCGTTCGCGACTTCACGGATCTGCGAAGGACGCAGGGCGCGCACGGCATCGCGCGCATTCGGGATGGATGGCACAGGCAGATCCGATTCGCTCATCGAGGCTTCCAGACGGTGTCGGCTAGGGGTTGAGATTGCGCAGAGGCGATAGTGTAGCGTGGCGCCTGTCGTCAGGACGGCGAAGTCGGCGGTCAATCAGGCGCCGAGCCGAACCGCGACCCGCATCAGCCCAGCTCCTCCGCCCGCGCCGGCAATTGACGAATCAGTTCCCACACCGCCTCGGCCGCCGGCGATAACGAACGGTCGCGCCGCCGCACCAGTTCGACCGTGCGTTGCGCACGCGGCACCAGCGGCCGCGCCACCAGCGTGGCGCCCGCCGGCAGCGGCAACGCGAGCCAGGGGAGCACGCTCACGCCGACGCCCGCCTCGATCAGCCCGAAGACGGTCGCGGAATGACCCAGTTCCTGCACCACCGTCGCGTTGACACCGTGCTCCTGCATCACGGCGTCGATGATCGGCCGGCTGCCTGACGCGTAATCGAGCATGACGAGATGCTGGCCCTCGA
The DNA here is from genome assembly GCF_049177125.1 of Paraburkholderia sp. DD10. Classification (NCBI taxonomy): domain Bacteria; kingdom Pseudomonadati; phylum Pseudomonadota; class Betaproteobacteria; order Burkholderiales; family Burkholderiaceae; genus Paraburkholderia; species Paraburkholderia sp. DD10. Next base: position 1,862,144 of record NZ_CP185393.1, read on the forward strand.
GGTCCGTCCATGCCACCTGCTTGCGGGCCGCCAACGGATGGTCGCCGCGCAAAACGACGCAGAACGAATCCGTCATCAGCGATTCGCTGAGCAGATCGTCGGCCGAAAAGGGGCCGATGATCACGCCGAAATCGACCTCGCCCGATTTGACCTTGCGGACCACGTCGCTTTGCACGTCGTCGCGCAAACCCAGTGTGATGTACGGAAACTGCCGTCCGCACGACGCCACCACGCCCGGCATCAACCGGCAGGCGACCGTCGGACTGGCGGCCACCATGACTCGTCCACGGCGCTGCTCGCCGATTTCACGAATCTCGCGCAGCGCGTCGTCGAGGTCGTTCAATAGACGCGACACGCTCGCAACCAGATTGCCGCCGACATCGGTCAGTTGCACTTCGCGCGTCGTGCGGTCGATCAGCTTGAGGCCGATTTCGCCCTCCAGTTCGCGCACGCAGCGGCTAACGGCCGATTGCGTCAGGCCGATTTCATCGCCCGCCCGACTGAAGCTCTGCAAGCGGGCGACCTCAATGAAAACCCTGAGCTGGCGCAGCGTGACATTCATTTACCAACCTCATCAATGACGCATTTTGATGCGCATTGTATTCGCAAACTTCGCGTCACAGCGGCGCAGCGGCTTTCGCTGCAATGCAGCGGGAAGGCGCAAACGCACGCTGGCCGGGCCTGATTGCACAAGATTGGTGATTGTCCCGATTTGCGTGATGGGTTTTTTGGATTCTCATACGCCCCTAGCTAGCGCCCGCGCTGGCCCGCCGCTACAGGGCTTCAGGCTGTTGGACTTATGTTGGCACACTTCCTGCATTTACATGCACACAGGATCGGCGCCATGAGTTCTGACTGCATACAGGACCGTGGCAAGCCCGACCCCCTTGGCACTCGCCTATCGAGTGCATGGAGAGTGCGCGGCGCGGGGCAGCGCACCGGAGTTAGCTTCGCTGAGGTGAAACATGATGCTGTTCGACGATTTGAGAGACAACGAGTGGGCGCTGGTCGAGGCGTTGTTCTGTGCGGAGCCTGCACGGAGCGAACGGCGCGGTCGGCCACGCGTGGAAGCGCGCGCGGTCGTCAACGCCGTGCTTTGGGTGCTGTCGACCGGCGAAGGCTGGTCCAAGCTGCCCGGCCGCTATCCGTCGCCGCCGACTTGCCGCCGCCGCTTCGACGAGTGGCAGGCCGATGGTACGCTCGCCGAAATAGTCAAGCGACTCGGAACGAGCGGCCGCGAAATTTCGCTGCGCGGGCGGATCGGCGCCACCGCTGCGAAACCGCCAGCACCGCCGAGCCGCGACCGTCTGCGCGGCGCATTCTGGACCAATCCGGAATCGTGGCGCGCGCCGGTCAAGATGGCCTGACGCGAATCGTTTCACCCGGGCCCCTGACGGGCGCCCGGCACCTGTCCAGGCCTTCGTGCGTCGCCTCTCGACGCCCGCCTGACTCGTCATGGGCACCGCTCGCCGGCGCGCCCAACGCAGTCGTCCCTTTTCACCCTGCCTGCGCGCTGCTTCAGACGTCCGATGCAGCGAGAGCGTTGCGGGTGAAACATCCATTTACTATTACTTACAGCGTGCTTTCGTCGGTCGGCCTACCTTAGGGGTATGAAAACAGGCCTTGAGTCGATCGGCTTGACGGGAGCTCCAGCATGAAACCAATGTCACTGCTTCTGTGCGGCATTGTGGTTTCATCGATGGCCGCAGCGGCGCTTGCACAGCAACGGCCGGAAGGCTGGAACTGGCGGCCTGACCGCACCGCCAGCCTTCAAGCCTGGCAGCAGCGCGACGCGCGCAGTCGTGACTTCACGCCACCCGCGCCGCGCGGAGATTTGCGTGGCGACATCGCAAGCAACGTGCGCACTCGGCCGGAACCGCCCCGCGAGGATCCAGCGCGCCGGCGTTAGGGAGGGAGCGTCGATCAGAATTCGAATGGAAGCCCGAGCGTCCCGCTGAGTCATCCGCCCCGTTTGCTAATACCGAATGATTTGCTGTGACTTCGCCGTAGCCGTGAGCCCATTGCGGCAGTGCGAAGCGGATCGATTGGGGAACCACTGGATCCCGCCAACAGTCTCATTCAACGCCATTAGCACAGCGTGGCAGTAGTAATTCCGGTAGCCCGTATCCTCAAGATACGGGCTTTTTTTTCATGACCGGACACGAGCCGACGCGCGAGCCACTTCGGCGGAAAGCGCCGGAATATGCCCGCAGTTTGCAGAACAACGAAATAATCGCCAGCCTCGTGCAGCGGTCCGGAAACCAGCGTTAGCCGTGCGCCGAAGCTAGGGCCGCACTTCGAGCGCGGCGGTGGGCCGCGAGTCGGCGGTGGCGACGACGTAGTCGTTCATTCGCTGGTCCGTCCAGCTAAGCAACCGCTCGTCATGTGCGAGCCGCGCAAACTCAGCCTTGCCGCGCTCGGTGAGCACGGCGATGTCGACAGGTGCGTGAAAGCCCGGAGCCGGCGCGACGGTGCGCTGCCGAACGGTATCCATCAGGCCAAGCGCGCGAAGATATTGGAAAACGCCCGGCCGTCTGGCCCATGGGACCTGGCGATATTGCGCCCGCCGCAGCGCTTCAAGTACCGCTTCGTTGGAATACGTGGTCATCTCACTTCTTTCTTAAAGTGCAGCCATGACACATTTATGCCCAACACGTCACCGCGCCACCAGTGACGCGCGTAGCACCCGCCCTGGGCTGGAAGCGGGCTGCAAGTCATGCAGCCGGATTTCCGCCAGGTGCTGCCTGGTCTCGTTTTCGGAACCCCCGTCTGAACAGCGTGTTAGCGTTCTGTCCACGGCCGGCGATGCAACCGCTGCGGCGCGATAGCAGGTTCGTGGATTTGTCCCGAAAGTCATACGTTACCCCATCTAAATTGATTCTATTCACTTTATTAGCGCTTTTTTTTGCAGCAATCGTGCTATGGAAAAGCGCCCGCCGACCGCTCGCCGTTTGTCTGCTCGCCCTGTTCTGGCTGCTCTCGGCCGGCTGGCTCGCCGCGCCATTGCTGCAACTGGCGCAACCGCACCGGCAATCCCCTGCGCCCGCCACGTTCGCGCCGCGCACCGCGATCATCCTGCTCGGCGGCGGCACGATTTACGACGCCCACGATGTGCTCGTGCCGCCACGCGACGTGCTCACGCGCATCGCGGTGAGCGCGGCCAACTATGCGAACTGCAAACGCATGGCGCTTATCTGCGAGGTGATCGTGAGCGGTGGCAACCCGCAGCGGCATCGCGCGACCGAAGCCGACACCTATCTGCCCTATCTGCTGGACAAGCAGGTGCCCCGCGCGGACATCGTGCTGGAAAACAGCAGCCGAACGACTTACGAAAACGCGCGCAACGTGTCGGCCATTCTCGAGCGATCGCATTACGATTCCTTGATACTCGTCACATCCGCGTATCACATGCCGCGCGCATTAATGAACTTCCAGTTGTTCGGTCTCTCACCGCAGCCTGTCATCTCGAGCGCGCGGCGCGCCCATGTCGGTGTACTCCCGCGGTATGAAAATCTTGTGAATGCCGAGATCGCGTTGCACGAGCTGATTGGAATCGCACAGTTTCAGATTTATCGCGCAATCGGATGGTTCTGAAATGCGAGACATCGCAAAAGCCACGTTATTTAGAGATGCGAATATTCGCCGCGACAGCTCACCGTGTTGGATAGCGCAGAAATCAACTGTAAACCTGACAACAGTCCTTGGACGGCAGTAACAGGATGTAACGAATTGTCATCGTCGTTACAAAGCGTCTGCTGGAGCGGATATTGCTGGCTAGAATGCACTGTCTTTCCATTTGGGTAGACAAATGTTCGGGTCCATAAACCACTCTGCGGAGGTAACGATGAAGAAAGTGTCCCTGGCGATCCTGGTTTCCCTCAGTGCCGTGACGGGCGCAGCTTATGCGCAAGACAGCGGCGTCACGATGAGCACCGATCCGGCCAAGGCCGCCGACGTCGAACAACGCGCGCAAGATTTGCAAAACCGGCAGCAAGCCATGGACAGCGCGCCGGCAGCACCCGCCCAACACCACAAAATGTCGCCGCATCACAAGAAGAAGGCCGCCAAGGCCGATGCCGCCAGTTCGTAAGCGCGGCTAGCCAGGTCATCGGCAGCATCGCCCGCTGCCTCGCCGTGAAGATTGAAAGCCGAAGCCGGCACGCCGGTTTCGGCTTTTTGTTGTCTAATGACCTTCGGACTTGCAAAGGGACATTGCGACGTACTCACAGGCGTTCGACAAGGCACCGACGGCCTGCCGCTGCCTTCACCACCGAGGCGCTGAAGGCAGCCAACGCCGCGCCGCAAGAGCCCCATGCGGGTGCTCCAAGCCCGCTGCATCCGGCCGGCGGTATGCTAAAGTCGCGCACCGACCGGCGCCCAGCCGGCATCCCTAACCCGTGCGCACCCTGGTGCGGAGGACAGCATGAGCAACATCCAGCTAGATATCGAATGGACTGAAGCAGCATCCCGCAAGATCGAAAAATTGATGCCGCGCGGCGGTCAGGAAGCGTTCCTCGCGCTGCCGCCCGTCGAATGCCTGCCGATGGAAGGCGACGTGCTGTTTCTCGGCCCGGATGGCAAGCAGCAACCGTTCATCGTCGCCGAACGCCAGTATCACCACGATGGCGATGCCGACTGGACCATCATCCTGATTCTCGACGTCCCGCAGGCGACCCACTGAGCACAAACGGCACGCACCGCCCGGCGCCCGCCGTCGCGCGGCGCTCACCACCGCTCACGAACGCTCAGGCGATCTTCGACACCACGCGGATTTCCGCGTGTTCCACCCAATCCGCCACGGCTTTCCCGTAAGCCTCGATGTGCGCGGATTTCGCATGCGCCGCCAGCGCCTCCTGGCTTTCCCAACGCTCGACGAACACGAACCGGCGCGGCTCCTGCACATCGCGGTGCAGGTCGTACTGCAGCGCGCCTTGTTCGTTGCGCGTCGGCCCGACGATGCCTTCGAGCGCTTCGCGCAGTTGCTCTTCGTAGCCCGGCTTCGCCACCGAGATTGCGACCACCGCGATTTCCGACATACCGTCCCCCTTTTCACGAAAAACAGCAGCATACCCGCCGTCTTTCAAACCTGCAGGCTGGCTCACGCGTGCATCTGGCCGCCATTCGCGCGCGTCGTATGGGCTGACGAAAAGCGCGTGGAAAAGCGCATAACGTCTGAGTACCGTCTCGCCTGGAGTTTGGCGGGCGGCCACTCGCCACCCTGCTACGCTCGCCTCATGCACACGGCAGATCACGACGGGCCGCGACGGCGGCGATGAATGTGTCGCGCACGGCAAGCGCGCGCCATGCTCTCGCGCGAAGTCATGCCGGGCGCCTCGCCGCAGCTGGTCGCAGGGTGATCAAATGACGTTATGCGTCTGTGATAACCCGCACATTCATGCAAATCGCAAACTGCTAGACTGGTTTGACCAATCCGCCGGAGTCCAGCATGGCTGGCATCGTTCTCCGCGTTCCCGCGCGCTTCGCGCCCCACCCCGCCGACGCCTGGGCTGTGCTTTCGTGGCGCGCTGAAACGCGCGCCGAATCGGTCTGCGCACCCGGTCATCCGCTTGCCGCGATGCCACCATGCCCGCTCTCATGCCTGCCCTTATGCCAACCGTCAGCGAATTGACCCTGAGCGGCCTGCTCCCGCATCTGGTCCGGGACGAGTCCGGCTGGACCGCGACGTGGCGCGCGCTGACTCTGCATAGCGCGTTCCAGCCCGTGCTCTCGGTCACGCACCAGTGCGTGGTCGGCTACGAAGCGCTGCTGCGCGCCTTCGATCCGGTCGGCTTGCCGGTCTCGCCGGAAGTGCTGTTCTCCGGCACGCGCTCTGCCGCCGACGCGCGCGAGCTCGATCGCATCGCGCGCTGCCTGCATGTGGCGAATTTCATGGAGCAAGGCATCAGCACCGGCTGGCTGTTCCTGAACACGCGCCCGCAGGTGTTCGAGACGGACTGGCCGCAACGCACCTTCATCGATGAGCTGTCCGCGCACTTCGGCCTGCCGCAGGAGCGCATCGTGATCGAGGTGCTCGAACAGCCCGCCGACGATGAATCCGCGGTCGCCAGCATGCTGGCCGCCTCGCAACCGCGCGACTTCCTGATCGCGATCGACGACTTCGGCACCGGCTTTTCGAATTTCGACCGCGTGTGGCGCTTCCGCCCCGACATCGTCAAACTCGACCGTTCGCTGGTCGCGCGCGCCGGCAAGCGCGAGGGCGACGATTCGATGATCAGCCACCTGATCGCGATGCTCCACCAATCCGGCACGCTGGTGCTGGCCGAAGGCGTCGAGACCGACGAGGAACTGATGATCCTGATGCAGGCCGACGTGGATTTCGTGCAGGGTTTCTGGCTCGGTCAGCCGCAGAGTTCGGTGCAGGCGGCGTGCGCCAAGGTGCCCGCGTTGCTCGAGTCGATGTGGGGCAAATTCGCCGACTACGAACGCGCGCACGCGCGCCATCAGCGGATCGGTTTTGAAGGTTTTGCGGAGGCGGTGCTGGCCGCGGCCGACGCCTACAAGCTCAGCGGCGATCTGCGCGACGCGGCGCAAGAAGTGTCGCATCTGCGCGAAGCGCGCCGGGTGTTCATCACCGACAGTCGCGGCGAGCAGACCCAGCCGTCGATCACCGCCGTTAGCGTGCCGCCGCCTCCGCTGCGGCTCGCGCCGCTTTACACGAACACGCGCAGCAACTGGTCGCGGCGCGCCTATTTCAAGCATGCGCTCGCGGCGCCGGGGCGCGTCGCCATGATGGGTCCGCACTATTCGCTGGCCGACGGCGAGGACTGCTACACCGCGGCCATCGCGTTCGAGCATGACGGCATGCATGTGCTTTGCGTCGACTTCGTGCCGACGAGCCCGAGCGCCATTGCACGCGCCGGCGGACGCAGCGGCAAGCGTTAATCGTCCACTCGCCCGCGGCCGGATTTGATCTCGCTGCGCTTGGCCTTGCTGTCGAGACGCCTCAGATTCGACGCGCGCGTCGGCCGGGTCGCGAAGCGCGGCTTGCGCGTGACGCTGACGCTTTCGATCAGTTCGTCGAGCCGCGCGAGCGCCGCCGCGCGATTCATCTCCTGAGTGCGATGCTCCTGCGCCTTGATGATGACCACGCCGTCACGCGTAAGCCGGTGATCGGACAGCGCGAGCAGACGCATTTTCAGCACTTCCGGCAACGAAGACGCGCGCACGTCGAAACGCAGATGAATGGCGCTCGAGACCTTGTTGACGTTTTGGCCGCCCGCTCCCTGCGCGCGCACCGCGGTCAATTCGATTTCGTTCGGCGGCATCGGATAGCGGGATGTCATGGCATGCGATTGCGTAAAGAGATGCAAGTGTACACAGCGGCCGCGACGCCGAAAATCGCTTGCGCCGTCGGCATGGCTGCTTCATCGATAGCGCCGCCGCCATGCCGCACCGCTACGCGTTACCCGACGCCTCCGCGATTCTTGCGGCCAGCCCCGAGTCACGCTGCGTCGGCGTCTCGATAGCCTGCGCCAGCACGGCCCGCGAACCGATCACTTCCACCCGCTCGCGCGCCCGGGTGATCGCCGTGTACACGAGCTCGCGCGACAACACCCGGCTGAACGCCGACGGCAGCATCAGCACCGCGTGTTCGAACTCGGAGCCTTGCGACTTGTGGACCGTGAGCGCGAACGCCGTATCGTGCGGCGGGAGCGCGGCCGGCGAGACCGCCCGCAGACCGCCGTCACCGGTACGAAAGTACACCCGCAACGCACCGCCCGCGCCCGGCAGCGCGATGCCGATATCGCCGTTGAACAGGCCCAGCGCGTAATCGTTGCGCGTGACCATCACCGGCCGTCCCGCGAACCATTGCGCGCCCACGGCGAGCGTCACGCCGGACGAGCGTCTCACTTGAGCCGCCATGACCGCATTCACCTGATCGACGCCACGCGGCCCCGAACGCGTCGCGCACAACACGCGGAAGCGGTTCAACGCATCGAAAAGCGGCAACGGGTCCGGCGTTTCGGCGGCGAGCGCCGCGGCGAGCGCGTCCGCATACGGCGCGAAGCCCGCGGCCAGCCGCGCGACCGTGCGCTCGGCAAGCGTCGCGTGGGTATCTTCGTGAAGCGCCGCGGCGCACGGTTCGAGCGGATCGAGGCTCATGACGTCGAGCGCCGCGTTCGCCGAGCCGTTGCGGATCGCGAGCGACAAGCGGCCGATCGGCGATTCGAGGCCGAAGCGATAATTGCGCTCGAGCCAGACGACACAGTCGGCTAGCGGGCTTTGAAGCGGTGATGCCGCCGATCCCATCGCCGACGCGTAGGCAGACGAGACGGCGTGTTCGAACAGATCATCATCGGAGCGCGCAACGACAGCATCCGGCGCATCGGCACGCGCGAACAGATCGTCGAACGGCGCATGAAAATGGTCCGGCACTTCTTCACGAGTGGACCGACCGCCTCGCTCCTCGTGGACGCTTCGCGATGCACGCGGCAATGCTTGCGCGAGCCGCGCCTCCGCGATACCCAACGCGGCGGCGATCCGCTGCATCCCGGCTGGCGTGAAGTCCGGCCGCGCGCTGAGTTCCGCGAACACCGCGCCGGCCTCGACGGCGGCCAACTGATCCTTGTCTCCGAGCATCACGAGACGCGTGCGCGGGGCGATCGCATCGAGCAGATGCGCAGCCATCGCGACGTCGATCATCGACGCCTCGTCGATCACCACAACGTCATACGGCAGCGGATTGTCGCGATGATGCCGGAAACGCCCCCCCGGTCCCGAGCCAAGCAGACGATGCAGCGTGTACGAAGTCTGCGGCAAGCGCGCGGCGAGCGCGGGCGGCAATTCGCCGGCGCGCGCGAGCAAGGCTTCCTGCATCCGCTGCGCCGCCTTGCCGGTCGGCGCAGCGAGCGCGATTCGCAGATCGGCGCGCGCATCGAGCAAGCAGGCAAGCACGCCCACCACGGTCGTGGTCTTGCCCGTGCCCGGTCCACCGCTGACGATGGTGAGCCATCCTGACAGCGCCATGACGGCCGCGACGCGCTGCCAGTCGAGTTCGTCGTCCTTCGGCGGACCGAAATAACGCAGCAGGCGCTCGTGCAGTGTTTTGGCGTTGGCGTCGGCGCTCGCATCCGCGCCTGTCGCGGCGTCGCCACCGCCCGCAACATGATCACGACTCCGGGCCTGGTCCTCGCGCACCCGCTGCGCCTCCGCACCCGCGTGCGCCACCAGCGAGCGCGCCAGCCGCCGCTCGTAGTCGTAGTAGCGCGCCAGATACAACCGCCCTTGCCCATCGACCACCAACGGACGCAACGCCGCGGCGCTCTGCGAACCGTCGCTCGCCATGCCGCTCGCGAACAGCGCCGCGCGCACCTCCGCGCTCGATGCCTCGAAGCGTCGCGCCAGCACCGCGAGGGGCACGCATACGTGCCCCTCGGCCGTCGCGCGGCTCGCGGCGAACGCGCCCCGCGCCGCCCATTTCACCGCCTCGGCCGACGCGCCGCCGCGCCGCGCCAGCGTGCCGATGCGGCGCGCGAAACCCTCCGCGAGCGCGATGCTGAAATCGGCCGGCGCAGGCAGATTCACGCCGATGTCGATGTCATCGAGTTCCGGCGGCGTTGAATTAGTGTGTTCGAGCGTGCTCATGCGGCACCTCCGATCATCGCCGCGTCGAGCAGCGCGACCAGTTCGAATGGGGGCCTGCGCCCATGCACGCCCGCCGGGCCGTCGGCATCGCGCCACTGCGGACGCACGCCGCGCACGAACAGATACAGATAGCCGCCAATGTGCGTGTCATACGAGTAGTCGCGCAGCCGCGTTTTCAGGTAACGATGCAGCGCGACCGTATAAAGCAGCGCTTGCAGGTGATACGCATGGCTCGCCATGGCCGCCTGGAGTGGCGCGTCGGCGTAGTCGGCGGCACTGTCGCCCAGATGGTTCGATTTCCAGTCGACGATCCAGAAGCGTCCGTCGTGTTCGACGATCATGTCGATGAATCCCTTGACGAAACCGCGCAACACGCCGGGTTCCAGCGCGACGTCGGGATAGCCGTGTTCGATCAGCAACTCGCGCAATGCCGGGAAATCGAGCGACGGCGCCGCGAACAGAAACTCCAGTTCATTGATTCGGCGGCGCGGGTCCAGTTTGGACAGCACCATGCCGGGCACGAGTTCGGTGGTCACGACGTCCGCGATCAGCTTGTGCATCATCGCGGGTAGACGCGTTGCGAGTTCGGGCACGGCCGGCGCCGGGCGCTCGCGCAACGCGCCGCGAATCGCGTCGGGCCAGGTTTGCGGTTTGGTGAAATCCGCCAGTTCGAACATGCGATGCAGGCAGTCGCCCGCCGCCGCGCCGCGCGGAAACGCGAGAATGTCGTCCTCGGCGTAAGACGGCGCCTGCTGCGCGCGCACTGGCACGAGCGGCGGCGCGGACACGAGCGCATCGGCGATCTCGTCGTGATCGGGCCGCACTTCTTCCACCGGCGCGTGCATCTCCTCGGTCTTGCTTCCCGCGGCGATCAGACCGCTGAAGCTCGCCATGCGCCACTGATCGCGCAAGGGCCGGCGATTGGCGCGCGCCTGCATCCGCGCGCCGCTGTCCTGGATGCTTTCCAACGGTACGCGGCGCGCCACTTTCGGCAACGCCTGCAACGTGATCGGACCGCCCGCCAGCGCTTGCCAGCTTGCCGACAAAGCGGCTTCGTCGGGCGGATCGGTAAGCCAGTCGTCGAAGCCGTGACCGCTGCCGCCCACCAGCCAGTTCAACACGCTGCGGCGCGACTCCCGGGTGGAACGCGACGACAGATACGTGCCCGCAACCAGATAGCAACGGTAGACGGCGCGCGTCAACGCGACGTAGACGAGCCGCGCCCGCTCCGCCGCCTGTTCGCGCACCGCGTGACGCGCCGCGCGCTCGGCCTCCTCGTCGTCGCAACCGTAATGCAGCACCGCGTCGCCCGTTTCGTCGTGATACTCGCGCGCGTCCGGCAAGCCGGAAGACGGCGGCTCGCGCAGCGCGCCGTCGTTCAGGAACGGACAGAACACCACTGCATACTCCAGCCCCTTCGATTTATGAACGGTAACGATCTGCACGAGGTTGCGATCCGACTCGAGCCGCAACTGCGCGTCTTCGCCGCCACCTTGCGTGCGTTGCGCGGCGAGCCAGCGCAAGGTCGGCGCGATGCCGGGTTGCGTGGCGGCGCGCGCCTGCACGAGTTCGGCCAGGTGGTTCACGTTCGTCAGACGACGCTCGCCGTCGGCTCCGGCGACCAGCCGTTGCGCGACGCGCAGTTCGCGCATCAGCGTGCGCCACATCACGGCGAAGCCGCGCTCGTGCCACAGCATCCGGTAGCGTGAAAAACGCTCGACCCAGCCCATCGCGTCCGCGGCATGCGCGGGGTCGTCGGCGGGTGCGGGCGCGTCGGCGGCCTGTTCGAGACGCCACAACGCGGCGGCGTCGAGCCCGAGCCAGTCGGTCGCCAGCGCGGCGCGCAGGCGGCGCAGATCGCCGGGCGTGTCGACCGCGGCCAGCACGCGTTCGATCTGCTCCGCGTCGAGCGTCGCGAACACCGAGGCCTGCGCCAGTTCCACGCTGCCGACGCCCCACGCCGCCAGCACGCGTTTGATCAGACTGCCCTGCTTATGCGTTTGCACCAGCACCGCGATGTTGCCCGGTGCAAGCGGCGCGTCGCCGATCGTCACGGCGCCTTCACGCGCGCCGCGCAATAGCCGCACGATCTCGGCCGCGCACGCTTCGCTCGCTTCGCGCTGAGCCTCGCGCTTGGTCAATGCGGCGTCGCCTTGCGGCAGGCTCCAGATGCGGAAGTCGCCGGCGCTCGCGTCGGGGTCGGAGAAAGGCGGCCTGCGCCGCTCGCCCGCGCGCACCGGCTGATAGTCGAGACCGTCGAGCACGAACGCCTGCGGATTGGCTTCGAAGAGCCGGTTGCAAGCCTCGACGATCGGCGCGGTGGAGCGCTGATTGACCGCGAGCGTGTAGCACGCCGAAGCCGCCGCGCGCGCCGTCAGATAGGTATGCAGATCCGCCGCGCGAAAACTGTAGATCGCCTGCTTCGGATCGCCGACGAGAAAGAGCGGCCCGGCCGGCGCGAAGATGCGGCTGAAGATCGCGAACTGCAACGGATCGGTGTCCTGGAACTCGTCGATCAGCGCGGCCGGATAACGCGTGCGCAACGCATCGGCAAGCCAGGGGTGCGCCGCAAGCGCGCGGTAGAGGTTCGACAGCAGATCGTCGAACGAGACCACGCGGCGCGTGCGCTTGCGCGCCGCCAGTTCGGCGGGCGCGTAATCGAGCCAGGCCTGAACGAGCGAGAGCCAACGCGCGCGTTGCGCGGCTTCGGCCGCGACCACCGCGGCCGCCAATGCTTCGGCATGTTCGAAGAACGCGTGCTCGGGCGGTTCGAACTTCACCTTGGTGGCCTTCTTCAATGCCGACGCCGTCAGCTTCAACGCGGCCCGCGGCGGCGGCGCATGACAATCGCCCTGCGCGAAGTATTCGGTCCACGCGGCGATCGCCGCGCTCACGTGATCCGGCTTGTGTGTGGTCTTGCTGAGACGCTCTTGCGCCTGCGCGAGCAGACCGACGATCGCGTCGCGCTCCGCACACCAGACTTCGCAGGCCGCATCGAAACCGGCTTGCGGATCGGCACCGCTTGCGCCCGGATCGGCCTTGCCCCAGCGCAACTGCGCCAACGGCTTCTTCAGACGACGCGCGAGCTGCTCGTCGAGCGAAGCGGGGCCCGCGCGTTTCGCCACCAGCCAGGCGGCGAACGCGGGATGCGCATGGGCCACCGGCTCGACCTGCTCGCGCCAGAAATCAGCCGCCATCTCGAAGCGCAACGCCGCGTCGTCGGCTTCCATTTCGAAGGCGAACGGCATGGCGGCGGCGAACGGCGCCTCCTGCAACGCGCGCTGACAGAATGCGTGGATCGTGTGAATCGCGGCCTGGTCGAATGTGCGCAATGCGCGGCGCACTACCTTCAATGCGGCGTCACGCTCGATGCCCCCCTGGGGCGCGAGCGTCGTTTCAAAGAGACGCTGGATGAACGGATCGCCGCCGTCGTCGTCCAGGTCGATTGCCCGATGCAGTTCAGCGAGACGGCCGCGAATGCGCTCGTGCAATTCAGCGGTGGCCGCCTTCGTGAACGTGACGACGAGAATCTGATCCGCGTTCAGGTTCTTTTCGAGCAGCAGGCGCACGTACAACGCGCAAATGTTCCAGGTCTTGCCGGTTCCCGCCGACGCCTCGATCTGGTTGACGCCGTCGAGCGAACAGGCGAATACGTCGAGTTCCTCGGCGACCAGCGCGTGATGCTGAAGGGCGCGGTTCATGACGCGCTCCGCAGATGCTGCACGAGCGGCCTGAAAACGATGGACGCGAGATTGCCGAACGGTTCGTCGAGCGTGAGCGGCGTGCCGCGTAGCGCGATGCGCAACGCCGCATCGTCGGATTCGCCGCGCACGCGATCATTGACCCACACGCCCAGAGCCGCCGAATCGCTTTCGCTCACCTTGGTCCAGGCGCTCTTCGGGAAAAACCGCAGCGGCAACCTGCGCCCTGCTCTGAACAAGGCGGCAAGCGGCGCCAGTTCATCGAGCGGCGCGGCGACCGGCGCGAGTTCGAAGCTCTCGCCGCTGCCGTGCCACACAGTACGGCGCGGGCCATCCGGCTGCGCGGCGCAATAGACCAGATGCGCGAGCCACGCGGACAGATAGTCGCGCGCGGTGGGTTTGGCGTAGCGGAAAATCACTTGTCCGGTTTCCGTCAGCAAATTCAACGTGCCGTGCAATTGCAATGGCGCTTCGGCGGCTTCACGCAGCGCCGGGTCGTGTGGACCGAAGAGCGTACCCGCCATCTCACCGCTGTCGGGCCAGCGCGGCGCGATGTCGAGCACGAACGGCATGCGCTCGACGCCCGCGGCCACTTCGCGGCGCACGCTGTCGGCAAGCTGGCGCAGCGCGCCGAGCTCCCGCGCACGCCATACCGCGCCGGTCGCGCCGCCCGGCAATTCGGGACTGGCCGCGGCGACGCGGCGTACGCGTTCGTCAAGCACGTCGTCTTCGGTATCGCTGTCGAGCAGTACGGGCAACAGACGCTCGGCCAACGCGTCGCGCCCGGCGTAGTCGAGTTCGAACGGTTCGGTGTCGAGCAGTTCGCCTTGCGCATCCGACAGCACGATGCCCAGGCGGTCGCGCAACAACGCCCGCGCCGGATGCCGCCAGAAGCGCACGAATTCGTCGAAGGCAACCGGCGCCTCGTCTTCCGGCGGCAATGGTTGATCGAAGAACGGCGCGGCGGCCGGATGCCGCGGCGCGGCCAGCAAGGTAGCCAGCTCCGCGCGATCGGCGTCGTAAGTGAACAGCTCGCCGCGCGGCGAAAAATAGTCCGATGCGAACGCCTGTAGCGGATGGTCGACGATGAACGCATGACGCGCCGCTTCGACTTGCGAGGGACTCGCGCCCTCGCCCGCCGACACTTGCGCGAGATGGTCGAGCAATTCGTCGACCAATGCGGCTGGCGGCAACGGCGCATTGTCTCGAATGCTGCGCCCCGTATACGCGATGAACAGGCGATCGCGCGCGGCCAGCAGCAGATCGAGGAACAGATTGCGCTCGTCGTCGCGGCGCTGCCGGTCGCCGGCCTTGCCGAACGCGGCCATCAGGTCGAACTCGTCGGCGCGCGCGAGACTCGGCAGCACGCCGTCGTCCATGCCTAGCAGGCAGACGATCCGGTACGGCAAACCGCGCAAGCTCGTCAGCGATGAAAACGTCACGCTGCCCCAGGGCACGCCGCCGCGCGCCGGGTCGTCGAGCGCTTCCGTGAGCGCGCCGCGCACCACCGCGGCCGGCAACGCGACCTCGTGCGCGCCGGCTTGCATGGCTTCACCCATCTTGTCGATCGCGTCGCGCACGGCCGCCAGCGAATCGGCGAATGCCACGCCGCCGTCGAAACACTGCGCGAGCGTTTCGAGCAGCAGTTGCGTCCATTGGGCCGGCGTGCGTTCGTCCGCGCAACGCGCGGCGAAGCTGTCGATGTCGTCGACGAAACGCGAGAGGCGGCCGAGCAATTCGGCGTCCGAGCCGTCGGCGCCTTCGACCGGCAACCAGGCGTCGACCGGTTCGCCGCCGTCCGGCATCGCGTAACCCAGGTAAAGACGCGTGAGCGCGTCGGCGAACGTGTGACGGGCGACCGGCACGTGTTCGCCGGTCGGCTCCACCGGCGCGAGCCCGCGCCGCGCGCCGGCCGCGGCCAGCCACTCCTGCGCGGCTTCGAGCGCGCTTGCGTCGATGCCGTAGCGCGCGGCGATCGCGTCCACGCGCAGCCATTCGATCAGGTCCGGCGCACTCACACTGCGCTCGGGCAGCGCCAGCCAATCGAGCAGCAAGCGCGCGACCGGGTTGGCCTGCGACGGCGGCAAGCCGGTGATCCGATACGGAATGCGGCGCGTATCGCCGGGCGGCGCCGTGCCGAACACCGCATCGATCAACGGGCCGGCCGTCGCGAGATCGGACACGGCGACCAGCACGTCGGACGGCTGCAAATCGTCGAACTCGTCGAACCAGCCGAGCAGGCGGTCATGCAGCACTTCGAGCTGCCGCGACAGGCTGTGGCACACATGGACTTCGATGCCGCGCTCGGTCGGCAACGCGTCGGGATCGATTTCCACGCGCAAATCGAGGATGCCGTTCTGCACGGCGGCAAGCCAGCTCGGCTGCGGATTCTCGGTGAAGTCGCCGGTCTCGCCGGATGCCGCGCTCTCGGTCAGCTCATGCAGCATATGCAACTGCGCCTGGGTTTGACGGCCCCATTCGGCCAGCAACGGATGCCCGACTTCCTGATAGTCACGCTGCCCGGCGGCGTCGAGCGCTTCGATGCGCCCTTCACTGACCACGTCGAACCAGAACTCGCGGCACGGGTTCATCACGTACAGACGCACGTCGACCCAGCGCGACAGCGCGCGCAACAATGCGACGTGCAACGGCGGCATGGTCGGCAGCGCGAACACGCTCACCGCTTCGGGCCAATCCGCCCTGGCGATCGCATCGAGATCGAGCGTGCCGATTTCCTCGAGGAAACGATAGGCGGGCGGCAATGCGGCAGCCGGCGTTTGCGCGTCGCCCGCCACCTCCGCAAGCACCGCGCGCCACAATGCCGCCTGCCAGCGCTCGTCCTCGCGCGCCGCCTCGCTCGCACCGACGAGACGCGGGCCGTTGTCGTCCGCCGCGCCGCTCGCGAAGATCGAACCGCCCTTTTGCCATTGCAGCAGCCATTCCGGGCGATAGGTCAGATAGTGGTCGAGCACGGTGGCCACACGTCGCGCCAGTTCGTAGCGCATGGACGCGTCCGCCGCATCCAGATAGGTACGCAGACGCGGCGACGCGTTCCAGGGCAAGGCTTCATCCGCCTCGCCCAGCAGCCGGTAGCAGCGCCACACGAGCCGGTCCGGCGCGAACGGCGAATGCCTGGGCACCTCGATCACCCCGCCGATCCGCGCCCACAGCCATTGGGCGAGATAGCCGAACTCGACATTCGCGCAGATGCCCTGGCGCGCGGCGATGTCCAGTTCGAGCCGCCGCCGCACCGCCGCGCTCGGCACGATCACGGGCTGCGCGGTCCACGGATCGGACGGCGCTTGCGCGAGGTCGTCGAGCAGCGCGCCGACAAGCGTTTCGTAGCGATTCGAGTAGAAGAGCTGGAGCATGGATGGGGAGGCCGGCGTGCGGCGCGAGCGAAACGCCCAGGCCGCGACAGAAAGTGAAGCGACAGCATAACAAAGGCGCTCCCAACGCAGAACCCGGCCGAATGGACGAGGTCAGATCGGGCGCAAAATCAGTTAGACTCGACGGCGGTTTGGGTCTGTCCCTGCAACGCCGTTTTCTCTGCGAATGGAATCCAGGCAGTCGATGCGCTATTCGGTTGAAATAAAAAAATTCCTTTACAGCCAGTACTTTTACGGCGGTCTGCGCATCGCGGTCGGCGTCTCTTTACCCGCGGTACTGTGCCTCGTCGTGTTCAACAATCGCGAACTCGGCTTCACGATCGCGACCGGCGCGCTCGGTGCCTGCGTGGTCGATATGCCAGGCCCGCTCAAGTACAAACACAACGAGATGCTGGCGTGCTCGGTGATCGGCTTCCTGGCCGCGCTCGCCACGGGCCTCGCCACGGTCAATTCGGTGGCGCTGTGGTGCACGGTGGTGCCGCTCACCTTCGTGCTCTCGCTGATCGTCGTGTACGGCAACCGCTGGCCGCAGATCAGCTTCGCCACGCTCTTCATGATGATCCTGACGCTGGAGGAGCGCTTCACGCCAATCCAGGCGCTCGTCAACGCGTCATGGATCCTGGTGGGCGGTCTCTGGTACACGTATTGGTCGACCTTCGTGAGCCGCTGGATGATGCATCGCATCGAGCAGCAGGCGCTCGCCGAAAGCGTGTTCGCGTGCGCCGACTATCTGCTCGCGCGGGCCGCGTTCTACGATCTCGACAACGATCTGGACGAGTGCTATCGGAATCTGGTCGACAAGCAGATCGCGGCGGTGGAGCGTCAGGACGCCGCGCGCGACATGGTGCTGCGCAACCTGCCCAGGCTCAAGAGCGGCAAGCTCGAACCGCGCCGCGCCATGCTGTTCAATCTGTTCATCAATACGGTCGATCTTCACGAACTGTTCGTCGGCACGCATACGGATTACCCGTTGGTGCGCAATACGTTCGGCGGCTCGGATCTGCTGGTGTTCTACCGCGACCTGATTCGCAAGGCGGCCGCGGATCTTGAGGAGATCGGGCTCGCGGTGCTGCAAAATCAGGCGCCGCGCATGCGCGTCAACGTGAAGGCGGAATTGCGCGCCATCGAGTTCGAGATCGAACTGATGCGCAAGCAGGACCTGCCGGCGAAGAATCCCGAGGCGTATTCGGCGGTGTCGTCCACGTTCCGGCGCATCTGGAGCGCCACGCGGCTGATCGACAAGATGCGCAAGAGCCTGTCGGGCGATCCGAGCGCGACCGAAACCGAATTGCGCCTCGACCAGGCGCTCAGCCGCTTCGTCTCGAGCCGCCGCGTGCCGTTCGGCCAGATCTTCTCGAACCTGACGATGGCCTCGCCGAGCTTCCGCCATGCGCTGAGGGTGACGATCGCGGTCGCCGTCGGCTTCTGGCTCGGCCGCCTGCTGCCGCTCACCAACGCGTACTGGATCGTGATGACCACCGTCATCATTCTGAAGCCGGGCTATTCGCTCACCAAGCAGCGCAATGGGCAGCGGATCGTCGGTACGTTGATCGGCTGCACGGCCAGCATCGCGTTGATCATCTTCGTCAAGGAACCGCACATCCTGCTGGTGGTGATGTTCGCGTCGATGGTGATGAGCTACAGCCTGCTGCTGTTCAACTATGCGGCAAGCGTGGTGTTCACCTCTTCCTACGTGCTCTTGATGTTCCATCTGCTGGCGCCGGGCAGCATGCGCATCATCGGCGAACGCGCGATCGATACGGTGGTGGGATGCGCGATCGCCATCGCGGCGAGCCATCTGTTCCCGTACTGGGAATACCGGCTGATGGGCAAGCTCGTCAACAACATGATCAGCGCCACGCGGCAGTATCTGGAAGCGAGCTGGTGGTGGAGCGGCAAGCCGGCCGCCGCCGTGATCGCCACCGTGACCGAGGCGGGTGCGCGCGCGCCGGCCGCGGCAATGGCCGATCCGGCGATCGATATCCCCAGACCGGCGCTGGCCGCCGCCAACGGCGGGGTCGATGTTGGAACAAGTCGCGGAGCGAGTAGTGGTGTGAGTAGTGGTACCGGCAGCGGAACAGGTGCGGAAACGAACACCAACGCGATTGCGCATGCCGGTGCGGCCGCCGTCGCCAACGCGCCCGCCAAACCGCCGGCGACTGGCGCCTCCCCTGCCGCCGCGGCCGCTGCCACGGCGCTCGATCGCGACTATCGCTACCGGCTCGCGCGCAAGAACGTGCATGTGGCCTTCGCCAATCTGGGCCAGGCGTTTCAGCGCATGATGCTCGAACCGAAGTCCGCGCAAAAGTTCGTCCCTGAACTGAACGACCTGCTGGTGCGCAGCCACGTGCTCGCCTCGCAGATCACCGTGGTCGCGCCTTTGCTACGCACCTCGGCGCAGCAGAACGACGGTGTTTCGCTACAGCCGCTGCAACGCGCGCTGAGCGTGGTTCGCGACAATCTGACCGAAGCCGAGGCCGGCACGGCGCTGCCCGCCGACCAGGGCGAACAGATCAAACTGTTGAACCGTGAGCTCGATGCGATGGTGGTCGAAACCGAAAAGTCCCCGGACTATCCGGCGGACGCCGTAAATGACATGAAGCTGCTCGCCCACCAGTGCAAACAGATGCTGAGCGCGTCGGCGCAGATTCGCAAGGACGCGAGCGTGATTCGCCTGCCGGAAGGCTGACACGGCGACGCGCGGGGGAAGAACGTCGCGCACCTGCCAACCCTCGGCAGAGGTCGCGTCGCGCACCCGCGCCAACCGTTAGGGCGTTGTGGTTTTTAGCGTGCGCGGCAGGTCGCCGGTGATTCGGGCGTGGTTGTCGAACCGATGAACCGTGCCGCCCTATTGCGCCTGCCCGCTCGCGGGCCTGGCGACGGTAGCCGCAGCGGCTGCCGTGGAGGAAATCGACGGCGCCGTCGCATTCTGATTGTCGAAATCGCGCTTTTCCGTGATGGCGTTATAGAAAAGCGTGGCGATCACGAGCAATACCGCGACCACGATGAAAACGGCGATGCCGAAGGTCGGGTTCTTCTTGTGCGGTGGCTTGTTCATGAGGCGGGCTCGGTTCGCGAGGCTGTCGCGGATAGGTCGGGAAAGGCGGCATTCTACGCCCAGCGAGCTTGCACTCGGCTTGCAGCCGGCGGACAAGCGCATGCTGCGACCGAGGCGGCGCCCATCCGCAACTCGTAGCTTGCGTGAATCACCTGTCTTACTAGCCGAAGCGGATCGCAGGGCGTCTCGCGGACCGAGAATTTGCGCCTCATACATTGGGAATATTCCTCAATTGCACGCTAGAGACTCTGGCGCTTTGTAAGCAGAACCCGATTTATTGCGCGCGCAGTAATAAACCGGCATTTAATATCAGCCGCAGCCGACTTTTGCGAAAAAACGCAGAAAATGCCCATGCTAGAGTGCACGCCCTGACGAGTTTTATTTGTCACCCGGCTCGCACTCGGCAATCCTCATCGAATTGAAAAAGAAAACCTATCTGGTGACCGGCGCCTCCGGCTTCATTGGTCGGGCGCTCGTTGACCGCCTTCGGCTGGAGGGGCACGACGTTCGTCGCGCGGTAAGGCGCATGGTGCCGGGAGCGTTCAACGTCCAATGCCCTCTTGGCGCGTCAGTCGACGCTTGGCATGACGCGCTGGAAGGTGTCGATGGCGTCTTTCATCTCGCCTGGTCAACGGTTCCCAAGACAGCGGACAGGCTGCCATTGGACGACGTCACAACCAACGTGGTGGGCACGGTGGGTTTGCTGGAGGCACTTCGGCGACGCCCCGGCCTCCCAATGGTTTTCGCTTCGTCGGGCGGCACCGTTTATGGCGCCCCAGAAACAACGCCGGTTTCGGAAGCGCATCCCTTGAGGCCGCTGGGGCTCTACGGCGCTTCGAAAGTGTCAGCGGAGGTTTACGCGATGCTTTACCGCCGCCAATTCGGTGTCGATGCTCGCATCCTGCGTATCAGCAACCCTTATGGACCCGGCCAAAATGTCGAGGGACAACTTGGGGCGGCGTCGATCTTCGCCTGGCGCGCGTTGACCGGACACGAAATCCGGATCTGGGGCGACGGTTCAATCGTCCGCGATTATCTTTATATCGACGATGTGGTGAGCGCATTTTCCGCGGCGATAAAAGTCGATCCCGACGCGTTCGGCTCGAGCGAGCCCATTTTGAATATCGGATCGGGGCATGGAACGTCCCTGAAGCAAATCGTCGAAACGATCAGCGACATTCTGGGGCGACCGATCCGTGTTGAATATGAATCGTCGAGATATTTCGATGTTCCGGTCAACGTCCTCGAAGTATCGCGCGCTGAACAGTTGCTTGGCTGGACCGCGACTACCGGCTTGCGAGATGGCATGAGCAAAATGCTCGATTACTTTTCGAAACAACTGGTTTCACAGGTCCAACTCACTTGATAACGTCGATGCCTTTAATTTCGGTGGTAATACCTTTTTTTAATCAATTAAGGTTTCTTCGTCAAAGTGTGGAAAGCGTTCTCAGGCAAACCCACACTGACTTCGAAGTAGTCGTCGTCGACGATGGCTCCGACGAAGATCCGTCGGACCTCGTGCGCTCGCTGAACAACCCACGTATCAGGCTCATCCGGCAAACCAACGCCGGTGTGGCGACGGCGCGCAATACTGGAATCGCAGTCAGTAACGGCGAGTATTTCGTGTTTCTCGATGCCGACGATTGGCTGGCGCCAACGATGCTTGAGGATCTGAAGCATATTCTCGCCGCGGCGCCAGATGCAGGCATGGCTTACAGCGACATCGTTCGCGTTGGCGAGGAAGGAGAAATCGCAGACGCTCATAAGATCGAGCATGCGAGGGATCAGTTAAGCGGGAATATTTTAGCGTCGCTTCTATTGGGCGGATATTTCCCGCCGGTCTGCGTGATGGTCCGAGCATCGGCACTAAACATGGTCGGAGGCTTCGATCAATCATTGGGGGGATGCTGTGATTGGGATATGTGGCTCCGCATTGCTGCCGCCGGGTTCAACGCAAGGTTTCATTCGCGTGAACTTGCCTACTATCGGCTCCATGCCCGTTCGATGAGTAAGGACTCGGCGCACATGCGATCGGCGGCGGTCTTAACTCTCGCAAAAAATATGGCGGCCTTTCCACAGCAGCTCGCATCCGCCACGCATCTGCTGGTGGAAACGTCGGCAGAAATGTATTCCGCCAATTCCGCATTAGCACGCGAGAAACAAGATTTGACGGAGTCCCTTACGCAGGAAAGGGACCGCATCGAGCATCTAGAAGAAGTGATAGCGACGCTCAACGGTCAGATCAACCTGCTGACGGAAGGAAAAGCGTGGCTCGAGCAGCAATGGGAAGCGTACAAAAAAGATAACGAGAACAAGCAAGCGGTAATCGATTCCCTCGTGACCAACTCCAATATCAACCGATAGACAATCTAATTTTCAAGTCGGGCAAATTAAATATCGCCATGGTTCTTGATCTATTTCGCA
This sequence comes from Paraburkholderia sp. DD10, assembly GCF_049177125.1. Taxonomy (NCBI): domain Bacteria; kingdom Pseudomonadati; phylum Pseudomonadota; class Betaproteobacteria; order Burkholderiales; family Burkholderiaceae; genus Paraburkholderia; species Paraburkholderia sp. DD10. The sequence goes on from NZ_CP185393.1 coordinate 1,884,322, forward strand.
TTGCACGAAAACGCGCTGGCAGCTTTGTCGAGCCCATGGCCTATGCATTGAATTTGCCTCGCAGCCATGCCAGGCTAGTTCGGCAGTCGTCGCTTTTCGATGCGGCGTACTACCTGAATGAAAACCCGGACGTCGCGGATGCGGCCGTCGACCCAGCCATCCATTACGTACGTCACGGATGGAAAGAAGGTCGTCAACCCGGCCCGATGTTCGACGGAAACCGCTATCTGGAAGACTACCCGGACGTTCGGCTCGCCAGCGTGAATCCGCTGGTCCATTACATCAAATTCGGCGATTCGGAAGGCCGTCAAACGCACGCCGTCACGTTACCGAGGGCTGATCGGAAAACCAACCGCGCCACGTCGCACACTGGCGCTTAACCTGGGTTATCCGTCGAGAAGGCGAGGGAAATTATCGCTCAGTCAGGGCTGTTTGACCGTGACCTGTATCTTCAGCTCTACCCCGATCTGGCGATCCTGCCTGATCCCCTTGATCACTACGTCCGGCATGGAAGCTTCGAAGGCCGGCGCGCACACCGGCTCTTCGATGGCCATTGGTACGCATCGGCCTACCGGGACGTGGCTCAGAGCGGTTTGCAACCGCTCGTGCACTACATCACGATCGGCAAGGCCGAGGGTCGCCGATGCGGACTGCAGCCGCGCATATTAGACAAAGTCGAAAAGATGGTGGCGGAAGCCGGGGAACTCGAGAGCACGATCTTGCTTGACGCTACCTTGGTCGAGCCCGCGCTGCTGGGTTTCAATTACGGCGGCCAGTCCTGGCCGGGAATCGTTGCATGGCAAAAGCTTTTCGATTCGCTGCCTCACGCGTTCGATCACATCGTCTTTGTGCCGTGGCTCGTGCGCGGCGGCGCCGATCTGGCCGCGGCGAACGCGGTGCGGGCCGCCATTCAGCAACATGGCAATGATTCGACGCTCGTCGTGCTTACAGATCACGACCGGAGTGAGTCGATCGACTGGCTGCCGGTCGGAGCACATGTTCGTGTCCTATCGGAATTTGGATCGTCGCTAACGCGGTCAGACAGGATTCAGATGGTGGAGTCGTTAATCCTGGCTTTGCGTCCGAAGTCAGTATTGAACGTCAACAGCGGCGCGTGCTGGGACAGCATTGTTCAGAAGGGTGCCGCTCTTGGCAAAGTGACGAATCTCTACGCCTGCCTGTTTTGCCGGGACTACACCGCCGACGGCCGAGCGGCAGGGTATGCGGACACACACTTCCGAGACAGCTTGCCATTTCTCACGAAAGTCTATTTTGACAACGCCGGCTTCATGCATGAACTCGCGGACGACTATGGCGTACCGGAGAGCCTGCGCGCCAGGATGATCACGCTTCATCAACCTATTGGCAACGTGTCTATCGGGAAATTCAAAACCGGTTCGCCACGGGGCAACCGGGTTATCTGGGCCGGCCGTTTTTGCATGCAGAAAAACGTGGATCTGCTGATAGAGATCGCCCAACTGGCAACAGACTTTCATTTCGACATCTATGGCTACGGCGACGACGCCTATCTGAAGAAGCTCAGAACCTTTGCCAACGTGCTGCCCAACCTGACCATCAAGGGTCCGTTTTCCGCTACATCGGAATTACCCGTCGATGAGTACAACGCCTTTCTGTACACCTCGCTCTGGGATGGCCTGCCGCTCACCTTGGCTGACGTAGCTTGCATGGGCATACCGGTCGTCGCGTCCGCTGTCGGCGGAATTCCCGACCTTGTCACTGAGCGAACCGGCTGGTTGATCCGGGAATATAAGGACGCGGCTCCCTACGTGGACGCGCTTCGCGAAATTCGCCGTTCCCCCGATGAGGCCCGCCAGCGCGCCAGGCGAATGATGGCTTGGGTCAGGCAAGAGCACTCGTGGGACCACTTTTGCAAGACCTTGTCTGTGTCTCCGTCGTTTCTCGATTAAGTCATGACCAATTTTGATATCACAGCCGTCATAAACGGCCATTCTGAAGGCCTTTTGGCAAACGCTTCGCTCAACAGTCTAAGCAGGTGCGCTGACATTGCTGCTGCATCGGGATTGCGAGTGGAGATGCTCGCGGTGCTCGATAGGCCGACCGAGGTGACACTGCACGTATTCGAATCGTTCGCCGCCAAACGCGCCGACCTGAGAGTAGTGACAGTGCAGCACGGCGATACCGGCTATGCCCGCAACACCGCTGCAAACGAAGCCAGAGGCAAATGGATCGGGTTCCTCGACGCGGACGACATTTGGGGGGCCAACTGGCTACTTGAGGCCTATAAAGCAGCCGAAGCCGACCCGCGAAACGTCGCGTGGCACCCGGAGGTCAATGTCTACTTTGGCGTAACGCCCCATATTTTCTTGCACGTGGATATGGAGGACCCCAGTTTCCATCTGGCTCATCTCGCATACACGAACGCATGGACTTCGTTGGTCTTCACGTCCAGGCAGTTTTTGAGGGCTGTTCCCAACACCGGAACCGACCTCAAGAACAACATCGGCTATGAAGACTGGAGATGGAATATCGACGTTGTGAACAACGGCGGAATCCACAAAATTGTTCCCAATACCTCGCACGCAATTCGGACACGACATACCTCTCTGGTCAAGCAAACCTCTGCAGCGGTTTGCATTCCAAGACCGTCCGATCTGTTTCGCAACGAGATCAGAAGTCGCGCCCGGCGGACCGATGAGATCAGTCGGGCATTTGCCCGAGACGGCGCACCGGCAGCGCCGTCGAATACTTGATCCGCTCCATTTCAGACAAATATTCTTTCAGATCAATCACCCGGCGTCGGAATCCACGTGCATGGCACCTCCATGGCACCGCGGCCATTGCCACGGATCGTCATAACTCGTTCGACGACAAGCAGCGACCGGCCAGTTCCTGTCCTTGGCCATCGCGGCGATTGAGACATTCGATTGTTCGGAACACTTGAATATCGCTCGTCTGCATGAGATTCGCACGCGTCGACGCGTGGACCAAATCGCTGACCAATGCCCTTCCGGGATATGCGGGCATGTATAGGTGTTGCTCGTCGGCGCGCTCGTTGGAGCGAACGTTTCCGACGAGTTTTTCATCTTGCCCGTCAACGCTCGCAATTCGCGACAAGCGAACAGATTTCAGCTGGCGGCGATGCCGCCTGAACGTTCTTGCGCAGGACGCCGGAACGCACACGGAACAGCGGAAGGACGCTCGGTGCATGCGCCCCCGGTCTGGCCTTATTCGGGATCGCTGCGATTCTGAGCCAGTCGCAAGCCATTGTCATGCTGTCGACATACCGCGAAAGCCAATCACCCTCGCTCACGACGAAGTGAGGATTTTTTGCTGTTGCGTAATTGTTAAATATCGCAAGGCCATCCGACTCTTTATGGGTTTATGTAGACAAGTCAATTCGCCTATGAGAAAGTCTCGACGACGAATTGCGGGAACTTACATTGTCTTACCTTGTCGCGGCGGGCCCAGCCCGGAATTCACTGGGCAGGAGCCGAATTTTTGGTGCGTGCAACCGTTGGACCGCCTTTGGGTTCGACTTCTGGAAGGATTTCCGCACACAAGTCTCAGAAAAATATTACCTAAAGTTTCTGCTCCAACTGCCGTAACCTTGGCTAACACTGAGCTGTTCTGTCTGCGACGATTAACCCTCGCGGCGATGCTGCTCGCCTTATTAACCAGGGACCCCGTTTGTTAGATCTTTCCAATTACCGTTCGTCTGCACAAAACATAATTGATAATTAGTAATCCTAATATGCGGGATTAGGCGTTATGACGGAGACCAGACATGAGTACTCTTTTTTTCGATCAGTTAACTAAGGAAAAGCAATGAACAGCAGCCGATATAAGTTGGTTTGGAACCGTCGACTTGGGACACTGGTAGCGGCCGCCGAGTCGCAGCGCGGCATGCAGGGCGAGCCGGGGCAAACGGAAATGACACGCGGTGGTATCCCGCTGAAATCAAAGGTGTCGCTCGCGGTACTGACGGCGCTGGTGCTGCTGCCGGTGGGGCAAGCCTACGCAGATAACCTTGCAGTCGGCGGTCAAAACGCGGGTATTAATGAGACGGTCGGGGGCGCTGCGGCGGCGCCTACAGCGACCACGGGCGGCACATTCCCCGCAGTCGCCGGTGCCGACGGCTCAAGCCAGAATACCGCTGTCGGTGTCTTTGTGTCAGCACAGGGCGGGGCCGCAACGGCTCTGGGCGATTCGGTTACGGCGAACGGCCAGAATGCCACGGCAGTCGGCGCAAACTCGGTCGCGACAGGAAATAACGCAGTAGCATATGGCGGTGGAGCGAGTGCAGTAGGGTCAGGCGCAACCGCCTTGGGCGCACAGGCGTCGGTCGCCGGAGCAAATTCAACCGCGGTAGGTAATCACGCTTCTGCAACCGGTAACGGTGCGTTTGCAGCAGGGGTGGGCGCAGTCGCAAATGGCGGGGCCGCCTTCAGCTCTGCAATTGCGATCGGAGCAAACGCGACTGCAACGTCGACCACACCCGCCTCGCCTATTGCCATCGGCCCAGGTGCCAAGGCACTAAACGGCGAAGCCACCGCTCTGGGAAACTCCGCCGTAGCGCAAGGTAACGGCTCCATTTCCATGGGAACTGGAGCCAATGCGGCCGTAGCGGGTACGGTTGCACTGGGCGGTTTCACACAGGCGACGGGCGCCAATTCAATCGCGATCGGTAACGCGGCGGTGGCTTCGACTGCAGAATCGACAGCGCTGGGCTCCGGTGCGGTTACACGTGCAGCCACGAACGTGAGTAGCGTCACATTGAACGGGGTCACGTTTGGTGGCTTCGCAGGCGCGACGCCGACCGGTGTCGTGAGTATCGGCGCGGTCGGTCAGGAGCATCAGTTGCAGAATGTGGCCGCAGGCCAGATCAGTGCGACCAGTACTGACGCGGTTAACGGCTCTCAGCTTTTCTCGATTGCTTCACAAGTCTCTGCTCTGTCGACCAAAGTCGACACAGTTACCGCGACAGTCAACACGATCACGACAAACGGTGTGACCGGAACGGTTGCGGACCCAACAGGTACGGCGGTAGGTACAAACACTGCGGTGTCCGCTCCCAACGGAACCTCGGTCGGTAACGGCTCGAACGTTTCGGGTCAGGACGGTACGGCGATCGGCGCCAACACGACTGTTACGGCTGCACGTGCAACTGCCATTGGCACGAGTTCCAAAGTCGCAGCCACGAACGGAACCGCAATCGGTGACGGCTCGAACGTCACGGGCGCAAACGGAACTGCAATTGGCGCGAACTCGCAAGCTACCGCGAACAATTCGGTTGCCTTGGGTGCAAATTCAGTCGCAGACCGGGACAACTCCGTTTCGGTCGGTGCGCCGGGTGCTGAGCGTCAGATCACCAACGTTGCGGACGGTACGGCTCCCACTGACGCTGTCAACAAGCGCCAGCTGGACGGCGCCATCGGTTCGGTGCGCGATGAAATGTCGAAAAATCGCAAGGATGCTGCTGCTGGTACGGCGAGCGCTATCGCGATGGCGAATTTGCCGCAGGCTGTCTTGCCGGGCGAAAAGGTTGTCGCGCTTGGCGCAGGCAATTACGGCGGTCAGTCGGCAATGGCAGTGGGCCTCTCTGTCGCGACGCAAAAGTGGATGGTCAAGGGCTCGATCACGACCGCTGTTTCGGGTCACGGCTCGGTTGGAGCAGGCGCTGGCGTCGGTTACCGCTGGTAAGTAACTTGGCTGTCTCCCGCTGCTGGGAAAGAAGCGCGACAGCAGCGGGAGAAGCGGCTGGAAAATGACGTCACCACCGGTGAGGAAACCCGCCACAAGCTATGTTGTACAGCCGCCACGGGCGTTCAGCAGGTGACGCCAACGGGGTCCGTACTGAGCCGTTCAAAGTCACTTTGCCGGATTTTCGCGGGCGGCGATAATTCAGGGGGTGGAATGACAGGCGCAAGGCCTGTCAGATATGGATTGCTACCGTTGCTGTAGCAAACCTGTTGTCGCACACAAAAATCCCGTCTTAGCATCTCAGCGACTGTGCGCAGCCCCACCGCCCCGCAGGCCCGTCCGGCGACAACCGGCCCAGACTGTGTCAAAACGCATTTTTGAAGCGCTAGAATTCTTCATCCGATAGCGGAGGATGAGCAAGATGAAGCGGTTCGTTCAAGGCGATAGTCGCACGCAAAGCTTTCTCCTTCCCGAAGCGCTTGATGACTACGTGACCGACACCAATCCTGTGCGCGTGGTGGATGTCTTTGTGGATGAGCTCGATCTTCAGAAGCTCGGGTTTGAAGGTGTTGAGCCAGCGCTGACCGGCCGGCCTTCGTATCATCCGGAGGTGATGCTCAAGATCTACATCTACGGTTACCTGAACCGTATTCAATCCAGCCGTCGCCTTGAACGCGAGGCCCAGCGCAACGTCGAACTGATGTGGCTCACCGGCCGCCTGGCGCCTGACTTCAAGACCATTGCGCGGTTCCGTAAGGACAACGGCAAAGCGATCCGCAGCGTCTGCCGTCAGTTCGTTGTGCTATGCCAGCGTCTGGACCTCTTCGCCGAAGCGATCGTTGCGATCGACGGCAGCAAGTTCAAGGCGGTGAACCATCGCGACCGCAACTTCACGAGCGCCAAGCTCGAACGACGCATGCGCGACATCGAGTCCAGTATTGCTCGCTATCTCGAGGCGATGGACACAGCGGATCGTCAGGAGCCTGCGATTGCGAAGGCCAGAACAGCGCGACTGCAGGACAAGATTGCGGCCTTGAAGGAACAGATGCGAAGCCTCAAGGAGATCGAGGTGCAACTCAACGCGGCACCCGACAACCAGGTATCGCTCACGGATCCCGACGCCCGTTCAATGAAGACACGAGGAACGGGAGTCGTCGGCTACAACGTCCAGACGGCGGTTGACACAAAGCACCATCTGATCGTCGCGCACGTCGTTACCAATGATGGCATTGATCGTGATCAGTTGACGTCGATGGCGAAGCTTGCCCGTACAGAGATGGCCGTCGACAAGCTCACCGCCGTTGCGGATCGCGGCTACTACAAGAGCGAAGAAATACTCGCATGCCATGAGGCTGGAATAAGCGTGTTCGTTCCGAAGACGGTGACATCGAGCGCAACGGCTCATGGCCGCTTCGGCAAGGATGACTTCATTTACAACGCACAGACGAACGAATATCGGTGCCCGGCCGGCGAACGGCTCATCTGGCGATTCTCGACCGTTGAGCGCGGCCTGAAGATCAGTAAGTACTGGAGTTCAAATTGCCAGCAATGTTCGCTAAAAGGGGACTGCACACCAGGTCCCCAACGTCGCGTGACACGCTGGGAACACGAAGCTGTTCTTGATGAGATGCAGGCGCGACTTGATCATGCCCCTGAGATGATGCGCATCCGGCGACAGACTGTCGAGCACCCGTTCGGCACGATCAAGGCATGGATGGGCGCCACTCATTTCCTGACACGGACCATCGGGCGGGTGAGCACGGAGATGAGCTTGCACGTGCTGGCGTACAACATGAAGCGGGTCATCAAGCTACTCGGTTCAGAAGCGGTTATGACGGCGATGCGGGCCTGAGACCCGTACGGGGTCGTTGAGCCTTTGCGATGTGTTCGGCTGTGATTTGACGTTCGGGTTGCCGCAATCGAAAAGCCGCGACCTGCGCCGAGACAGGTTTCTGTCAATTCCCAGTGGCCAGCCGTTTTGACACAGTCTGGGCCACTTTCCGCCATTCGCTGACGCGCTTAGAGAGACACCCAATCGTCGGCTTCAGTGCGCGTTCGGCCGCCCCTCTGCCATCCAGGCCATGACTGGTAACATATGCTGATGATGCAGCAGTACCTGCGCCCTGCCAGACAAGGCTTTTAGCAGTGAATTACGCCATCTGCTACGCCTACTGATTTCCTGTCCGCCCGCTATCGGGCCAGTTGCCGCCGTTCCGTGTCGTCGTTGCACCGTCGTTCCTGCGGCAGCTGCGGTTCGCTAAGCCGACAATGGGAAATCCAAGTCCCCACCTGCGCGGCAGCGTCGAGCAACTGGCCTGCCGACGCGCCGGCTTGGCCACCATCGCAAACGCGGCACAGGCTGACAATACGCAGCCGCCAGCAATTATGTATAGACGTGGGCTACTTTTCATCCAAGTTTCCCCGGCGGATGTCGCCGCGCCGTTCTGGCAGCGAAAGGCGCAGCTCTCACTATGTTCAGTCGAGGTCGTTGAGCGTCAGAGGCTTGGCTGCGTTCTTATCCACGGCGCTGTTGCGTGCACCGCTGTACTTCTCGCAGGCCTGATCCTCCCACCGTGAGCTGGATACCCGGCTCTTGTCGTCGAACTGCACCTGATACTGGCAGTTGGCTATCCCGTCCGCCGTGCGAAAGTGAAACAGGTAATTCCAGACGCGCACATGGAAGACCGATTCATGGAAATGTGGCGGCCCTACCAGCTCGTACAGCTGGTGCTTTGTCATGCCTGGCGCAACCTTGCTCAGGTTGTCGGTGTTAGGAAAGGAGCCTTCCGGCCACGTCAATGTGTCCGGCTGTGGAAACGCGGTATCGCCGCCAACCGGGCCTACGCACGCGGCAAGACCAAGGAGGCAGCAAACTGCGGCTAATGAAACCGGGACCAATCTGATGTTCATCATAATAAGTGTCCAAACGTTGTAAGGCCTAGAGGCTGCAGCGGCGGTTGAGCGCACCGCGTCTGTTCGCGCGATGCCGTCATGCCGCCGGCTTACCACTGGTAGCCGGCGCCGACTACCGCGCCGTATGTCCCTCGCGTATTCGTTGACACGGCGGCCTTGTAAACCCAATGGTCGTTCTCTGAAATCGTCGAGACGCCAAGCGCCTGTCCCGACTGACCGCGATAGACACTACCCGCTATCGCCACCATGCTCTTGCCAGGGCCTGAGGGTTGAGGCAGACCGGCAACGGCCATTGCCGTGGCCGTCCCGCCATCGGCGTCGTGACGATAAGAGTCGAGGCTGTTGCGCAGCCCCGCGACCTGGCTGTCCGTGTAGCTGTTTGCCTGCGTCAGCATGTTGCTGACACTCGCGTTCAGTTGGCCAACGTTCACTGCGTCAGTGGGGGCCGTCCCCGCTGCCACGTTGATGACCTGCCGCGTCGAATCGGTCGAGCCCACAGCGACAACGTTGGAGCGGCCGCCATCGTTACTGCCGGCGCCGACCGCAGCCGAACCTGATCCCGTCGACGTTGCGCCAGTGCCGACTACCGTAGATCCGTTGCCCGTCGCCTGCGAGCCGTTACCGACTGCAGTACTGTTGGAACCCGATGCAACCGCGCCTGAGCCGCCCGCAGACGAGTTCGCACCAGTAGACGACGGCGGCACGGTTGTGCCGCCCGGCGGCGTCGACGTATAACTTCCGCCATTGTTGCTAGTGCGCTGATCGATCAGCGTGGTCAGTTGGGTCGTCACCGCGGCCAGTTGCGAGACGTTGACGGCATCAGTGCCGAGGCGTCCGGCAGCAACGCCGGTGATCTGGCGGTTGCCGACGTTTACTTCGCCAGCTGACGACTGCGGGCTGCTCAATCCATAGGCGATGTAGCTGCTCAATGCACCGACCGTGGTCAGCGACCCTGCACCTAGCGCGACACTGTTCGCAAAAGAAGCCGTTGCACCGGCACCCACGGCGACGGCATCAACCGCGCTGCTGTTCGCGCCCGAACCGAGTGCAATGCCGCCGGCAGCCGTCGCATTGGCGTTGGCGCCCTGAGCGATCGACTGGGCACCGAGTGCCGAGGCACCGCTGCCGAGCGCCATGGCGTCGGCCTGGCCGGAATGCGCACTCTCGCCAATGGCCACTGCCCCCGGCGCGTTCATATCGATGGTCGCGCCATTTCCCATCCCGATGCCATTGTCACCGTTGACGACCGTGGCCGGACCGACAGCAACGGAATCGGTACCGATCGCTAACGAGTCGGGCTTGGTCGAATTGGCATGGAAGTACAGCGTCGGCGTGACTGCGAACGCTTGTAGCGCTCCTGCGAGCTGCCTGACCGTAACCGCATCCTGTGCCTGCGTACCATCGGCGACATTGGTCAGTTGCCGGTAGGTCGCGCTGCCTGCGGTCGAATTGCCGAATGAAACGGCACCTAGCAGCGTCGCATCGGTCGTGTTGAATGGGATTGAGTAGCTGCCTGCTGCAATCGAACCGGTGCCAGACGCAACCGCGCGATTGGACAGCGAGCCCGAGCCGATAGCCACGCCGCCCGCCACCGAGACCGTCGATTGCGCGCCAAGCGCAAGCGCGCTTGCGGCTTGAGCCTGCGCGCCGTTGGCCGCCGCGAAACTGTCCGTGCCGCTCGCGACCGCGAGCGGGCCGATTGCAACGCTATCAGTACCCGTCGCCTGACTGTCGGCGGCGGTCGAGTTGGCATGGAAGTACTTGATGCCGGCACCAGCCTCGATGTTGTTGATCGCGGTGGAGTTCGCCGTCACCTGCTGGTTGGTCGCATAAAGCTGCGAGCCGTTGACCGCGTCGGTGCTGGTTCCGCTCAACTGGCCAGCCGCGACATTCTGGATCTGGCGCTCGGCGCCCACTGCCCCGACGCTCACGACGCCCACGGGTGTCGAACCCGCAAAGCTGTAGTTGACGCTGCCGATCGTTGCGCCTGCCGTCGGCGTAGCGGCTGTTGTTGTCGAGCCCGCGCCAAGCGCGACGCTGTTGGCAACGCTTGCCACTGCCCCGGTGCCCACGGCTACCGCATTTGCTGCAGTAGACTGCGCGTTGCCTCCGACAGCGATGGCATCCGTGCCGGAAGCCGACGAATCGGCCAGCGTCGAATTGGCATGGAAATACTTAATCCCCGCGCCATTCTCGATATTCGTGATAGCCGTCGAGTTTGCCGTCACCTGCTGATTGGTCGCGTAGAGCTGTGAGCCGTTGATCGCATCCGTGCTCGTGCCATTCAACTGGCCGGCTGCGACGTTCTGGATCTGGCGCTCGGCGCCAGGCGCGCCGACGCTCACAACGCCCGCCGGCGCTGCCCCCGCGAAGCTGTAGTTGACGCTGCCGATCGTCGCGCCGGCAGTCGGCGTGGCTGTTGTTGTGGTCGAAGCCGCACCAAGCGCAACACTGTTCGCGACACTTGCCGTCGCACCAGAGCCGAGCGCGAGGCTCTTCGTTGCTGCGCCTTGCACTACTGCGGCATCGCCAATCGCGACAGAACCCGCTGTATTGGCCTGTGAGGCGTTGCCTAGCGCGACGGACCCCTGGCCTGTCGCGGTGTTGCCATTGCCCATCGCCAAGGCGCCCTGGCCGTTCGCCGTATCGTCTGCACCTGCGGCAACGGCGCCATTCCCGATGGCCGAATTCGGATCGCCGATCGCCACCGCGCCATTGCCGCTTGCCGTTTGACCCTCGCCCAGCGCGACCGCGCCGGTACCGCTGGTGACCTGAGAATTGTGGCCCGCCGCTATTGAACCGGCACCGGCCGCCGCCGCAACGATGTTGCTGTCGCCGATGGCCACCGTCGAAGCAGCCAGGGCGTTGGATAAACGGCCAATCGCAACGGCTTCGGCAGCACTCGCAGTGGCACCGTTACCGATCGCCACGGCGGCCGTGCCCGCACTTTGAGCACCCGATCCTTGCGCAATGGCGGCCACGCCTGACGCAATAGCCTGATTACCGAAAGCCAGCGCAAAATTGCCGGACGCATTTGAGAAGGGGCCGATAGCAACGGCACTTGTCCCAGCTACGTTTGCCTGAATGCCCATTCCGATACCGTAGACACCGGAAGATTGCACGTCCGTGCCGATGGCAATTGCCGATTCTGCGGAAGCCCCCACACCGGTCGTGCGCGCGCCGACGTAAATGGCGTTGAGGGCAGTCGAATAGGCCTGCCACCCAACCGCCGTCGCGTGGGTTGTGGTCGCCTGGGTCGATAGTCCTACCGCGGTCGCACCATTGCCGTTGGCGTTGGTGCTGCCACCTAATGCAGTCGAACCGATGCCGGCCGTAGCGTTCTCACCGACGGCGGTCGCATTCCCTCCGTTTGCGTTTGCACTGACGCCAAGCGCTGTGGCATTGCCGGCCGTTGCCAGCGCACCTGCACCTAGCGCAGTGGCATTGCCGACCGTTGCCTGCGAACCTTCACCTATAGCGGTCGTGTAGCTGCTCGCTGCCTGGGAAGAGTCGCCAAGTGCGATGGCGTGGTCCCCGGTTGCTTTCGCCAGGGGACCGACGGCCGTTGAGAGGTTGCCGCTGGAAACCGCGTCGACGCCAATACCAATTGCCGCCGACCCGCTCGCGGTGACGTCCGTACCGATGCCAATTGCCGACTGCGCAGTCGCGCCCGTTCCCGCTGCAGTGCGAGCGCCCACGTAAATAGTGTTGGTGTTGGACGCAATCGCCTGGAAGCCGAACGACACGGCGTTAAGTCCCGTACTGCTCGCGCCATACCCGACCGCGGTGGCTCCGCCACCAGTGGCTGTTGACGCAAGGCCCACGCACGTCGTGCTGCCGCTATAAAAGTTGTAGGGCGCCGTCGAGCAGCTTGCCTGCGCCTGCGCCTGCGCACCCCATCCGCCCGCGCCCATCGCCAACACTATAGCTAGTGCGCGCGGGTGCGCGCCGCTCAGTGCCAAAGAGCGGCACTTTCCCGGCTCTCCGTTGCGTCCATCACATATCGAGGCAGCCGCGCCTGATCGGCCCTTGCCGTACGACCCGTTCAGTTCCGATGTGGCCACAAACGCGCTGAGCGCTTTATTCCAGATTGTCCGGTACACCGTGTTCATGACTCGTCCTGTAAATAAAAGATGGCAGTTGACAACCGCGAGCGTGTGGATTCATCCTTTCGTTAGGATTACTAGCTATCTATAATTCAATGTGTTCGATTGCTGGCGCCCTACCCACCAGACGCCACAGCGCTTGCGACCTGCGGCGGTGAACGTCAAACTGACGTGAGCAGACCCCGCCATCCCCACCTGGGACGGTGCGTGGCTATCAATCGATGGCGGGCAATGCGGCTAACGTGCGTCCGGCGACTCATCGGACTGCACCGACGCGAGTGATGCGTTATGAAGGTCCGGACCGAAGCCCCATGAGGGTCATTACCTGATGGAGTGCCAGACGACGCACTCGCCGATAATCGCTTTTCGCGTGGCACAAGCCTGACAATCTTATGCGCCCCTTACTCATAGTTGACAATCTCTTCTTGAGTGCGCTACGTCCGTTCGTTCGGCGTATGGCTGACAACTGGTTCATGCCGCAGCAAGGCGCCGGTTCTTCTATCGTGTTAATGCGACGGCCCCGCTTGTTCGAATTGAATTCGATTGCCGGGCATGTAACAAAAAGAAAGTTTGTTGGCGGGAACTTTCTCATAAGGCTTTACGTTTGTCTACAGAAAGCCGTTGAGAGCTATGTGTCTCACAAGATTTAACATTTCGACGATGACGGTAGTGGCGCCGTCCACGTCACGGCGTTCGGCCCGGCCAGCCGTTGCTGGGCTGAAGCACGCCATCACTGGCGCGGCCACGCGTCGTCCAGACCCATCTCCGTTTTGACAGTGTCAGGTCTGAATTGAATTACTGATTTTTTAATGAATTTCCGCAATTTACGCATCTTGGCGTTAAGAGAAGTGCGGCATAGCAAACGGCCTTTGCGAGCTCAGTGTGTCGTAAATAGGAATGCCTAGCGTTTCACAGTCTGATTGCCGCAGGTCGGGGGAGGCACTGTGCGAGTTACGGTAGGCAGCGCAGGGAAATTCACCAGCAACAAAAGTCTTTTGTGCCGGGGCCAATGCGGAGGTTGACTGGCTGCTCTGCCTCCAAAACGGTCGTGTCAATAGCGTCTGACGAAATGATATAGCCCCCGCACCGCCAATTTTCGCCTAGAAATCATTGGCTTACAGTGGATTTTTGAGTCGAAATTCACTGGAAAAACGGCCTGATACGTCCTAATAAAATCAATCACTTACGGAGGGTTATGAACAGGCCCGCCAAGGGTTGGCAGCTCTCCGCTCCCGTGTAGGTGCGCGTCGCAAACGTCATGCAACCAACGTACGAGTCGACATCGATAGTCCAGTCGCCAGCCATCCGTGAAGAGCATTGCAAGCGAGCCAGAGTCGCAAAGCGCTGAGACCTTGAGAAAGTCTGGGGCGATAGTCGCTGAAGCTTGGCCGAGCTCGGACCGCGCCAACCATGCCCCGTGCGCGCCGTTGGAATCCGTCCACATGCGGGCGGACTCGACGAGATGGTCCGTACGCAGCCATTCTCCCGTCCGGGCATGCGCCGCGAGCTGAGCAACAACCAGATAGCAAAGGAGTTCGGCTCGCGCATCGCGATCGAGATTGGTGTCTTCAGCCACGCAGGCCTCCCAGAATCGATTCCAAGATGGTGCCGGATGTAACGCTGAGACGAGCACCCAATGCAGTGACCCAAACCGCTATGTGATCCAGACGATGCTTGCGCGTGTCTTTTGTCTTCGAGGGCAGGCGCGCGATTTCGTGGCTCAGAATAACTGTCGTTCCAAGCGATATGTCCAATACCGATGGCAAGCGCATCCCTCATCCCTCGCCGGAACTGTCATCGGATCCGCTGCCAAGAAGACTGACGAGCATGGGCGCGTCTACAGGCTTTTCCAGAATTGCATCAAATAGGCTGAGGGCTAGGAAGTCAAGAGTCGATGTGCCCGACAGTGCGATGATTTTGCAGCGAGATAAGTCCGGGTTGCTACGCAGGATGCGGCATACCTCATGGCCGTCATTCTCGCCCAGCTCGATATCGAGGAGCGCGGCGTCGGGTATCCATTCGGCGGCCGCTTCGATCGCGTCAGCGGCGGTCCAAGCGATTGCTGCCTCGTGTCCCATAGACATAACTTGCCCTGCGACGGTTCGGCCCGCCCGTATCTGGCGGTCGACAATGAGGATCTTCATGGCTTCTGCAGTAAATCTTACGAACGATTTGCCCAAATTCTATTCGGAGCTATTTAATGACCTTGGAGGGTTTTGAAGTCTTGCACCGCTGAAGCGGCTTCCTCGCTGCCTTGTCGACGTGGTTTTCTGCCAGAAGTCGCTGGAACACTGGCAAATCGAATCGCCGTTCAATTGGCGGAATTCGCCAAGGATTTTGACGATGCCGCAGGTCCGTATGGCGCGAGTGAGCATGCTGCGGATACGAGAGCAGCCCCGAGCCAGTTCCAGCTCGTAGAATGCACGGACGGCTACGCGTAGTGCCATGCCCTACTGAGACTGCATCGTGCAGATTGCTGCAATGCGGTTGCTAAACTCTAGCATAGCCAGCCCCGTAAAGCTTAAGGCAAGCTCAAGCGATGCTTCTGCGATCGGGATCGTGCGCGGGAAGCAACGGTTCGAGAAATCATGGAGGCGGACCCGGTTCCTTTGCTCGAGGCTTGGCCGTTATCCAGAGGTTTTTTGTTAGTGGTTGCGGCAACTAACGTATCCGCAGCCGTCCGGACTCAGGCCGCGACCGGTGATCAAAAAACGTCTGCATTAATGTTCTTCAGCACATAAGCGCGTATTCCATGCCATACCTCCTGATTGACCAAGTTGGCGAGTGAAGCACTGGAGGTTCCTTTGACCAGATTGAGCCGCTTCGACTGGGCCTGCTGATGCTGACCAGACGAACGTACGCTTCCTCGCTCCTATGTTCAGGAAGATGTTCGTGTTGTCGCAATAGACGTCACCCGCCACGTTTCAGTCGCGTCACGCGCTGGCGTACCGACCGTGATACAGATCGCCCCAGATGCACGATGCCGCGCATCGCGGCATAGTCCGCACTCGCCCGCGTGACCTCGAGCCGGGGAACCAGGGTTCCCCCAAAGCCGCTGAGGAACTTGAGAATGCCGACATTGGAAATGCCGTCGAAGTCGAAAGTGAGATTTTTTTCCCTGGCATTGCGCATGGCGTTCCATAACAACAGGCCGATGACACCGCCATGGGCATCGTCTTTTCTCGACGACAGCAGGTAATACATCGTGTGCTTATCCCATATCACCGCGATCGCTGAGCACAGGCTGCCGTCCGCCTGGTAGGTGCCAAGCACCATACCCGAGCCCCTCGAGACGAAGGCATCAACGAGTTGCCTCATGACGTGAGTGCCGTATACGTTGTCCCGACTGCGGCGCGTCAAATTGGCATCGTAGAAGCTGACGAACAGGTTCGCGTCCGTTATCTGACGAACGGTGTGCTGTTCGCCGGCACGGCGAATCAGATTGCGGGTATTCGGCCGAAGTCCGGCCCACACCTCCGGCTCGGCCCTGCCGGGCTCGATCCGCATCGTATAGCTTACGGCGACCCCGAAGCCCAGCAACGCAAATCCAACGGCATCCGAGACGTGCGGGTCGAACCGCTGGTGAAACAGCGCGCACTCCGGCAACTGCTCGACCAGGGCTTGCGTTGCACCGAAGCAATGACGCCAGTCATCGTCGCTCGTGCTTTTTGCTGCCGGAATCACGGGACCGAGCGTGCGTGTTAGCGCGGGCAAGGTCGAGAGGCGCCAGATGCCCTTGCGTGTCACGGTGTATGGCATTTCAGCGATCAGTTGACCACGGTCATGAACCGAGGCGAGCTTCCAGTTGCCCCCGGTCGCGATATCCAGCCACCAGGGCTCATGGAAAATCGAGCGCTCGTTCAGACCGGCGCGGGCAGCGTGGATTACCGCTGTCCTGGCGTTGCTCACATCGGTGCGCATTCGGTCGAATTCGATTCGTGGTGCAGGCATCAGCGTTACGGAGACGTCTTCGTTAACCATGTTCACGGTACCAGCGTAACAGTCGCAAGCAGCCACAAGGATTCAATCGGCTGGAGCGTACAGATAGTGAGTTTAGATCTCGACAAGGCCGCCGAGGCCTCATTCATGAAACCCGTTTTATAGTCGCTGCCCATCGCGCGCTTCTGCATCAAACGCCGCTGTTGTGGCGCCACATCACGTGTCGCCATTCCGGAAACCAACCCGAGAGTACGGCGGAACAAGCGTAGCGGCAGTTCGGATGCACCACTGTGCGCGATCAGACATTCGCAAATTGAACGAAACCGTGCCGCCGCCCCTACTTTTGGCACATGGCCCCGTTCCCGCGCCTAGTCCAGGCAACCAGCAGTGTTGTAAGAAATTTATCGGTTTGTAAATTTACAAGGTCCATCGGCGCCCGCGACCCGGGCGCTGCACCGTCGCCTCGTTGCTTGGGGCGCATCCCAGTGCGCTGCAAAAAATACCTTGGGCACCTGTTACAAACGTAAATTCTTCGTCTTGAACTGCAGAACGATGAACGATATCGTCACGTCTCGTCATGCCATCCAGTGGCGATCACCATTAATCATTTCGTATTACATATTTTTTTGCTAGCGCAGCTGGCCCGCATTGCTTTTATAGTGCCGCGGCAAGGTACAGGTCTTATGAATTAAACCGGCCTGTGACGCAATGGGAGCCATACACCTCTGGGAACAGACGTGGCAAAGAGGTGTTTTATTCGCTGCGCTAGAACTAAGGAGGAGACAGTGCGAGACCATATCTGCCAACCATACCGGGATCTCGGCGTACACGTACGCGTCGACGAGACTACAGCACTTTCCTTCAACGGTGCCGAGCCGCGCTATACCGTCACCTGGTATGTGCATAAGAAAGCTCACTTCATTCCGGAAAATGTGGTTGCAAGTCATGCAGAGTCACTTGAATTTTCGTGTCCCGAGGAGGCCGTCGGCTACGGTCAGCGTCGTGCGTATACCTTCGTTGATTGCGCATTCGTCGTATCGAGGAAGTGACGTCACGACGCGTAGGCCAGCAATCCGCCCCCCCTTACATCAGCGATTTCGTGAGGCAGGTCGTGAATCAGGCCGACCTGTGTCGCCACTAACGACTCCACTTGCCGGCGCGGCGGTAGACATCATTCACTGATTACGCAACCGGTCATTTTCCGATCGCGACGCCTCGCTTACTGGGGTGTTCCTGCACGACGAGCTCGAACCACCGGCCCCGCTTCACCGATCGCTTAAGCTTTCGCTCAGTTGCGGATGCTAGATTGGTTAGAGTCGTAGGTTCCGTTCATCAACGGCAAGAGCAGTGGCCGCCCGGACGGAGCAACACAGTTACAAAGGAGAGGTGAATCCCATGCCCAAAGAAAAATCCCGCGGCGGCGTCATGACCTCTGCTATCGCAGTTCGAGCAATCTACTTCCTCGAACTGGCTCGGGGCTGTTCACATGTCAGCAGTATGCTTACACCTGATACGCGTACCCGGGCGATCAGCGAGGTCATCGGTGAGTTTCGCAACCTGTATGGGGATGAGGAAGTAGCACCGTTCAAGGAGTTGCTTGCCGAGGATCTGGAACGACGAGGTAAAAGCGACGCTGCATTAGAAGTACGTGACTTTACTTCTGCCTAGACACACATTGCTGATGCAGCGTCTCCGCCTTCAAGTAGTCTTTCCATACTCGGGCTACGCGCAAGACCGTGCCACCAGGCAAGGACAAACCGCTCACAAGCGCAGGCTCTGACACGCTCTAGTTATTTCGCATAGCGACAAGCACACGCAGCGACCGAGTTGCAATGTGAAGTGGTTGTGTCATAAATTACCTCCTTCACGGCAACCAAAGGTCGGCAATGCCCGCATCCTGCTACTTCACACTTAACGGTCAGAAAATGTCCTCGTTTGTCTGTTCGGGATTCGGCGGCATTGCGGCCTTCTCCGGACGACCCGCATACGTGAACAAGCGGGCAGATACCGCCAAGGCCGGCGAGGGACCGATTCCAACAGGCAGATATTACATCGTGGGCCGCCAGAGCGGCGGCCATATGGGGTGGCTGCGCGACTGGTTCATGGACCAGCTGTCGAACAGCCAACGCGCTAACTGGTTCGCCCTGTACCGGAACGACGGTGCAATCGACGACACCACGTTTATCAACGGCGTGAAGCGCGGCAGTTTCCGGCTGCATCCCAACGGCCGCTTCGGCATCAGCGACGGATGTATCACGCTCATGTCCCAGTCGCAGTTCGACCGCCTGCATGACTTCCTTACGTCGCAGCCGCCGCAAACTATTCCCGGAACGAACATCCAGTACTTCGGAACCGTCGACGTCCGATGAAACGCCTACCGCAGTTAACAATTGCCGCCCTGCTGACTGTGCCGATGTACGTTGGCCTGACTCGAATCGATGCACTGGTGGCATGGATTCAGACCGATATGGCCTGGAAAGCGCTGTTGCCGATATTTCGCCTGTTTGGCGTGATAGGCGCTGAAGGCGAAGAGAACGTCATCGTCGCGTTGCTGCTTTTGTTCAGCTTCGTCCTTGCGTTCTGCATCGTGTGTATTGCCGCCCATATGCTGAAGCGCAGGAAGCCGCGGAAACTTGAATCGCACTGAAAATGGGTGGGATCGTCCAGCGACGCTACGGCCTCCAGACAACACCTGGTTGCCTTCGAAAAACCAAAGTGTAAGCTGAAAATCAGCGTCAGCGCCCTCGCTCGACGTGTGTGTTTAGGCCGCAGGCACCGTCTGCGGCCCTTTTTTGCATCCGTAATCTCTGGCGTTTGCACGAGCTATGCGCTACCGCCAACGTCGACGGCACAAACGGCCGGTGAAGACCTACCGGAGGGAAAACGGCGGCCTCGGGTATCGCCGGCCGTCGATATGGGCTTTGGCGTATTCAATCGCAAACGTGCATGCCGCGTTCTCAGATGCGAAGTAGCCGAGGATGCCCAATGCCTCGCGCTTGCCGTTCCGGTGCGTGACTATCGCGGTTGCTGCATAACCTGGAAGGGAAACCGGGGCGAGAGGCATGATCGTAGATGTCTTGTATTCCACGGGATCAGCGTGCATGACATGTCACTCCTTGTCGTCGCTTCGCAAACCGAGTGTAACGCCTCGATTGTTTAATCCTAGGATATTCGATCAAACAAGAAAAGCCTATCCATGTTGATGGCTTGTAACTGCCAGCAAGAGGTATTCGGAACCCTCGACAGGGTTCCCGTAATCGCCGCGGCTTAGAAAAGCCCTGCCGGTTGTGCCGCATCATCCCAACTGAAAATAATCACCTCCTTGCGCGCGGCCTCCCGGCCACCGCCGCCCACGGTGTACCTGATGTCGACCGTCTCAATATGGAATCCGTCGAACGCCCGACGGATGTCCGGATGATCGTTGAGGCTCACGATCGCCCTGCCCTTCAGCGACCGCAGGCGGGCCGCCATCTCAAGGTATTCGGAGTACGGAAACGGCACGCCGTAGCCCTCGGTTTCCCAGTACGGCGGATCCAGATAGAACAGCGTGTGCGACCGGTCGTACTTGTCGATACACGCCTTCCAGTCGAGCCGCTCGACGAACGTGCTGGACAGGCGAAGGTGTGCGGCTGACAGCGTCTCCTCGAGCCGCAGCAGGTTCAGGCCCGGCGGCGTTGTCGTCGCCGTGCCGAACGACTGCCCTTCGATCTTCCCGCCGAAGCAGTTCTGCTGCAGATAGTAGAAGCGGGCCGCCCGCTGGATATCGGTGAGCGTTTCCGGGATCGTGTCCTGCAGCCACCTGAACACCTGCCGGCTGGTGAGCGCCCACTTAAATTGGCGCACGAACTCCTCGAGGTGATGCTGCACGACACGGTACAGGTTTACCAGTTCGCCGTTGATGTCGTTGATCACCTCGACCTTCGCCGGCGGCCGCATGAAGTACAACGCGGCCCCGCCTGCGAAAACCTCGACGTAACAGTCGTGCTCAGGAAACCGCGGAATCAGATGGTCCGCGAGACGGCGCTTGCCGCCGATCCATGGAACGATAGGATTTGCCATATCTGGAATTGCCTTTTCTTTTTTAAGTTAGAATTCGGCCCGCCTACCGGTAGGTGTCAGGGCCCTGGCTAATTCACTGGCTGGTTCAGTGGAAAGGTGGCGTCGGGAATGCGCGAACATGCCTGACGTCGCCCTGTCTTCTCCCGCGCGGTGAGGCGCGGTCAAAGTGACTTTGGCCGCCCGCGATGGACGGCTACATGAGTGATGTGTTGTGGAGAAGGTGACCTATCGTGCTTCGCCCTCGCCGGGCAGTTGCGCCCGCGAGACCACTGTATCCGGCGACACCGCGAACTGCGTGATCGCCGCGGCCTGCCTGTCCGCACGCGACGACGAGCCGAAGAAATACTCCTTCGAGCCGAGCACCATCGCGATCAGAATCCCGAACAGCGTATCGAGCGCGCGCATCACGCCGTCATCGAGCCGGATCTGTCTGGCCGCCAGCATGAATTCCAGCCCGATTACGGCGAACAGCGCGACCGTATACATATAAGCGAGGTTCCGCGCCGTATGGTCGTGCTCCGCCGCCGCAAAGTTGCGGGCACTCGCGCGATCGTCGGCCGCCACCCGGTCGGCCTGCACCTGGATGCCGGCCATGTTCTCCGCGTGCGTGAAGCCGGCCTGCCGCATCTTCAGCGCGAAGTCGTCGTCGCCCTGCTTCAGCGCGAGTAGCTGCTCGGGCGTCATCTGCTGGCCGGTCAGTGCGGCCTTGACGGCGTCCACTGAGCCATCGGCCAGACCGAGCCTGCCGGCGATCGCCGAGGCGGCCATTGCGGCAATGCCCGGCACCCCGCCCGTCAATGCCGTGACGAGCCACGGCGCGACCGTTTTCAGGACATCCATCATGCGCTCACCCCCAATGCACGGTTGAGCTGCCAGCCGTATTCGAACGTCTCGTTCTCGACACGCTTTTCGGCACACTCGATGTAATAGACAGACTGCTGGGCGGTCACCATGCCCAGCAGCACCCGATGGCCGTCCGCACCCCGCGCGGCGAGAAACGCCTTCAGCGCCGCGATCGTCATGGCGCCCATGCCGCCGTCGACGGCGAGATCGGCAAACGCACGCTGGTTCTGGTTCAGTACATTCAACGCACGCTGCAGGAAGCGCACGCCGGTCGCCGGCCCGGCGTTCACGCCGATATCGAACAGCTTCTCCGCGAGCGCCGGCGACACCGCATCGACGAGATCGAACTTCGGCTGCTGCCAGTAGCGGCTGCGATAGATCTGCGCGGCGGTCGCGCGCGGCATGTCGCGCATCGCGCCGGTATAGCCGAACGCGCGGGCAACCGCAGCGGTGACGCCCCACATCGTCTCGCCGCCGGCATCGGCTGCATTGTTCGCGTAGCCGCCCTCGCGGCCGATCAGCGCATCGATTTTTTCATCAAGTGTCATTGCTTCGTTCCCTGTCTGGTTTCTCTTGTCACGGTCTGTTCCAGCACCTCGAGGCGCTGCTGCTGCAACCGGTTGAGGATGTCGCCTTCGTTGATATGGGTGAACACCCACACGATCGAACCCACCAGGAAGGTCTGCACGATCCCGAGCACGATCCCGAGCACCCACATCGCGCCCCTCGCCGTGTTCTTCATCGCCGCCACCCGGTCGTCGACGCCACCGATCTGCGCCTCGAGCGCATCGCGCTCCTTCTTTCCCTCGTCGACGCGCGCCCACAGCAGCTCGATGTCCTTGCGCGCGTTCTGGTTATGGATCGACATCTGCGCGAGCGCACGATCGAGTGCGGCGACCGGCTGCACCGATGTCTTGATGTCCTCGAGGCTTGCCGCGACGCTGCGCAGCTGCTCGCCGAAACGCGCGATCTGCACCGCCAGATCGTTGTTGTGCTGTTCACCCATCGGGCCGTCCGTTCCAATAAAAAAACCGCCTCGCGTCCCCTATGCGGGCGCGGGCGGTCTGTGGTGATGCTGGTGGTTATCTTCTGCCGGTCAGTGCGCTTCTGTCGGTCAGTGCGGTGGCGCCGGCACCACCAGACTGACCTTCCTGCCCTTCTTTTTCCCGTGCCCGACCTTTGCCTTGCCTTTGTTGCCCGCGTTCAGCTCGACCTGCGTTTCCCAGCTTCGGCCCGCGTAGGTGTTCGTCACCGACTCGACGAGGAAGTCGCCGTCCGCTTCCTTCTTGAAGCCCCTGAGCGTCACCGTCTTCTCGGCCGCGAAATCGGCCCGGCCGGTCATCGTCATCGTGCTTTTCGCGGTGTGGTGATTCAGCTTCTGCAGACGGGCGTTCGCCGCGGCTTTCGCGGCCTCCGGGCTCGCGAACGCATGCCGCTCGGTGTGCACCGCCGCGGCACCGGGCGGCGCATCGGGGTTCGGGATCGTCAGATCGATCTTCCTGCCGGTCTTCGTGTCGTGCACCTTCGTGCGCACGGCGACGAAGCTCGCGCGGTCGGGAAACGTGATCTCGTAGTCGAGCAGCATGTCCGGCGTGAGTGTGATCGTGGGCAGCGGTTTGCCGCTCACGCTTCTGCCAGCGCCGCGACCCGCGACGATCAGCCTGCCCGCCTTCACCGTCGCCGTGGCGCCGTGCTGCCGCGCGAGCCGCGTGATGAAGTGCAGGTCGCTCTCGCCGAACTGGTCCGCACGCGGCACCGGTGCGTCGACGCCGCATGCGGCTGTCCACCGGTTGCGGCGCGCCACGTCGCCGACGATGTCCGCGAGCTTCACGTTCTCCCAGCTGCCATACCGGTGCGTCTTCGCGGTGGCGCGC
Source organism: Paraburkholderia sp. DD10 (assembly GCF_049177125.1). Lineage (NCBI taxonomy): Bacteria > Pseudomonadati > Pseudomonadota > Betaproteobacteria > Burkholderiales > Burkholderiaceae > Paraburkholderia > Paraburkholderia sp. DD10. The sequence continues at coordinate 1,907,738 of NZ_CP185393.1, forward strand.
ATGTTCGCGGGCTTGCCGCGGATCACGACCGATGCGGGCGGACCCTTCAGCGCAACCTCGTCGACCGCGTACTCGCCCAGGAACGACAGGCCCCTGCCGCTCCAGCCGAGCGAGATTTTGAGCGTCGCGCCCTTGGGCGGGAACTGGATCCTGCCGTCGCGATCGTCGAGCTCGATCTCGCACTCGTCCGATTCAAGCCCCGGCCTGTCCACCGTGCGGATGCGCAGCACGCGATCCTGGATCACGCGCGTGATGTCGTCGCCGTTCGCGACGATCTGGAAAATGGCCTGCATAAGTCTTCCCTATGTCCAGAGCTGGACCGGTTCATCACGCTGCACGTCGAGATCGGGCAGCGTGATGAGGATTCCCGCGGCAAACGGCTGCGTGCGTGCGGCGAGCCCCGGATTCGCCTCGTACACCGCCTCGACCACACCCGCGAGCGATCCATAGAACGCGTAGCAGAGCTCGTCGAGCACGTCGCCGTCAGAGGTTCTTATAGTCTTCGCCATAGCGGCCGAACTCCAGGCTGAAGGTCTGTTTGCGCGGGGCACCGTCCGACATCAGCGCCTCCTGCTCCTCGTCGACGCCCTGCAGATACCAGCGGCCCAGCACCTCGCCGTAGCCGGTCGTGAGCTGCACGGGCACCATCCGGTCGCCGATTGCGCGCAGCGCATCGATCTGCCGGGCTCCCGGCCCAGAGGCGGCAAACACCACGCCCGAGAGCGTGATGGTCTCGCCGCCCTGACTGACCGCCTGCAGCGCCTCCTGCCGGTTCAGACGCTCCTGCGATGCGACCCTGTACTTCGTGGTGCGCCGCAGCCTGTCGAACGCTGCGGTCGACAGGTTGAAGTGGAACGTATCGCCGGCATCGGACGTCAGCGTCATCAGGTGGGGCGTGGCGCCCGTTGCACCGCCGAGCAGACCCGACAGCAACGCCCCGGCGCCGGTCGACGTTGCGAGCGATGCTACCGACGGCGTCTCCCTGATGCCCGCCCACGCGTTGAACTTCGTGCGCACGTCACCGAGCGCCGTGTTCACCGAGTCAGCCGCCGACTTCACCAGCGGATGATTCGATGCGGTGGCGATTTTGAGGACACTGCTGACCGACGACTGCACGGCGTTAAAGCTGCGCACCACCGTGCCGACCTTCGGATCCAGATCGCCCGCCACCGACAGCGCACTACCCGCTCCGGAAAGCAGATCGGCTGCGCTCGTCAGGTTGCCGGTGGCGAGCTTCTGCAACACCGCCACCGTGTTCGCACTTGCCGCGCGGTTGCGTTCATAGACGCGGCTCATGTTGCGCACGCGCTCGGTCGCAATACTCGCCTGCGTCGCGGCCTGCGTGACCTGTCTTGTGAAATCCATCTCGCCTCCTACAGATGGGGGCTGTCGAACATCGCCGAGCGGTTGTTCTTCGCCAGTTCGTCTTTCATCAGGCGCTGCAGTTGCGGCGACACCTTCGCGAGAAACCGGTCAGCGGCGTCGCTGCCCGGCTCGCCCTGGAACGTGACGTGAAAGACCGGCGCAAAGGTGTTCTGCTGGTCGATCTTCGCAACGGGCTTGTCAGCGCCAGACGGCTTTTCGAGGGCCTTTGCTTTCGCGAGTGCTTCGGCGACCGCCGGCGGCTGCGCGTCGTTGCGCGAAGCGTTATACGAAAGCGCCAGTTTCGCGACCGCACCCAGCGCCTTTTCACCCGCGAAGGTCCCGAGCGCCCCGCCGGCGAGACCGCCGACGGCCGCGCCGACCGGCCCGCCGAACGCGCCGATCATCGCGCCGACCTTCGCGCCCAGCACGCCTCCGGCGAGACTGCCGGCGATACCCGCAAAACCCTGCGCCTTCGCCGCCCGCGTGTCGTCGCCGGTCGCGACCGCATACGCATTGTTTGCCGCGAGCCCGAGCTTGAGCACCGTGCCCGCCATCGCCAGCTTGCCGGCATAGGGCATCACGCGACCAAGCACGCCACGCGCGGCGCCAAAGACACGGGCAAAGCGACCGCCCCGCGCTGCGGCGCCACCGGCCGATCCACGCTTTCCCGCCGCAGCCAGTTCATCGGCAATCGCACCAGCGGCGCCTCCGAATCCGGTGCTACCGCCGGGCATATTGACGACAAAGACACGCTGTACGCCGGCCGACGCCGCCGCGCTACCGAGCGCCTCGATCGCACGGCCAACGGGACCGGCCGCGCCCCCGGCCTTCCCGCCGCGCGCGACGAGAATCGACCCGCGCGCGATGTCGAGCGCGCCACGACCGATCTGGAAAAGTGACTTTGCGCCGCGATACGCGATCAGCCCCGCTGCGACACCCGCGACCGCCATCGTGGTTTTCGGCGCGGCGTCGGTGATCTTCGTGAGCCCCTCGCCCGCTGTCTTCGTGGCGTGACCAACCGCGTCAGTCACCGGCCGCAACGCGTCGCCGATGCTGCGCATCGCATCGTTCCACTGCTGGCCGACCTCGCTCCAGACCTGCTTCGACGCATCGCGCCGGTCAGCGAGATCTTTCGCGATCTCGCCGCTTGCCTGCGCCGACTCGCGCTTGAGCTTCTGGTACAGGTCCGCGTTCTGCAGGTACGCGGTGAGCGCCGCCTTCACCTGCATGTCGTTGAAGAGGTCACCCGTCTTCATCGTGTCCTCGAACGCGGCGATCTGCGCGCGACGCTTGTCCGGATCGGCTTCGCCGTTTATGCGCGTTGCGGCGTCGGCCAGCTGTTTCGCCTTCGCGGGGTCGGTACGCTCGATATACGCGCGCGCGAGAACGAAGGAAGCCTCGAGCGTCGACCAGCCCTTGCCGATCGCTTCCCGCATTTTTGCTTCGTAGTCGACGCCGGCTTTTTTATAGTTGTTCGCGGTTTCATTGGATCCGATCTTCGAGAACCAGTTTTTGAGGTTGTTGGCCGCTTCATCCGCGGTGCCGGCCGTCTTCATCTGCACCTGCAGCATGGCGCCGAGCTGCGTGACCGAGTCCTGCCCGGTGATGCCAATCTTCTGCATTTCGGCGAGCAGCACCGGAAACCAGCGGGCCATGTCCGCCGATTCGAACGAGCCTTCCTTGCCGAGAAACGCGATCGCCTCGAACGCCTTCGCCATCTGCTTCGGGTCGGTGATCCTGGCGTTCTGCTGCAGCGCCTGGATCATCCGCGCGGTCTCGACCGTGGTCGCGCCCTGACCGATCGCGAACTTCGCGGCAAGCGGTGCGAAGTCGAGCGCGCGGCTCACCTCCATGCCGCCCGCGACCATCTGGTTGACCGCATCCGCGAGCTCGTTGCGGCCGATGCCGTTATCGCGCGCGTCGCGGCGGATGCGCTCGCCCATTGACGCTTCCTGCGCCGTGCGGGCAATGCCGGCCTTGATCGCGATGTCGCGGATGATCGCCTGATAGTCCGCCGAGATCGTCGCCGGCACCGCGACGGCGGCCGAGAATTTCACCGCGTCGCCGATCGCGCCACGCGCGCCCTCGCGGCCGGCGGCGATCCGCTCCTGGCCCGCTGCCTTCAGCTCCAGTCCGCGCACCGTGCGACCGAGGCGCGTATACGCCCGCTCGAGCCGGTCGACCTCGATGCCGTTCTCGCGCAGCGTGCGCAGGTTCGATTCGATCCTGCGGCGGATACCGTCCGCTGCGCGGTCGCCCGCCGCGTGCAGCCGGCGGAATTCGTCCTGCAGTTTCACCGTCTCGCCGATCGTGCGCTGCCACAGCCGCGTTTCGTTCGCGGTCTTGCGCAGGCTGACGATCCGCGAACTTGTCTCGGTGATCGCGCGGCCGAACGTCGCCGACACGGCGCCGCCGATCACGATGCCGAGTGCAATGTCGCTTGCCATCACATTCCTCCATCAGATTCCCCCATCTGGTTTCCCCGCTAGTCGGTGAGCCACCAGATCACCTCGTCGAGCGTCATCGCATCGATCGAGGCCGGCTGCACGCCGTGCTCCTTAAGCAGCCGTTTTGCCAGCGCCTTGAGCGTTTTCTGGCTGATGCGTGCCAGCGGATGTGAGGCGAAAGTAGGCATCCTGGACGCGGTGGTAATCACCGAGATCCATGCCCTCCAGGTCGTTCGGCGACACGCCCGCGAGCGCCGCGAAAATCGCCAGTTCCTGCCCTTCCTCATCGCCGGGGGCGATCTTCTGCGCCGCGCGCATGTCGCGCACCTTCGGGCGCCGCAGCGTCAGGGTGTCACGCACGACGCCGTCGAATGCCACCGGATAGTTCAGCTTCACGGTGACGCTGTCGACGCGATCGGTCGCGTTACTGACTACGTTGCTCGCCGCGTTGTTATCCACATTGCTGTCCATCTGTCCCGCCTCAAATAGAAACGGCGAGCCGTACGGCCCGCCGTTCAGGTTAAAAAGTCACTTTGCCGCCCGACCCACTGCTACATGCCGATCGCCTTACGGATCTCGGCGAGCTGGTCGACGCCGTCGATGATGCGCACCATGCCGAGCACGTCGATCTCGTGCACGACCGCGCCGTCGATCTCCAGCTTGTAATAGGTCAGCGACACGGTGAACTTGGCGTCCACCTTTTCGCCCGGCTTCCAGTCGCCGCCATCAACCTCGGAGAGCATCCCGCGAAACGTCGCGGCGACGGCCTTGGTCGCACCCTTGATGTCGCGGAACGCACCGCGAAACACGCCGTTAAATGCGGTCGCATCGGCGAGGCCGAAGAACTTCAGCACGTCGCGCTCCATCGTCGACATCTGGAACGCGGCCTCGAGCGCCTCCATGCCGAGATCGACCTTGACCGGCGCATCCATGCCGCCGGCGCGATGGTCGTCGGTCTTGATCTTCAGCTTCGGCAGCGTGCACTGCGTGGCGCGGCCGGCAAAACCCTTGCCGTCGCTGTAGACGTTGAAGTTATAAAGTGTTTCCGGAGTCACGCATCACCTCTCATGGATTGGTATCGAGCACTTCGGTCAGCCACTGGTTGGTGACCTCGAAGCGGAAGTTGGGGTTCTCGGCCGGCGGCACGTCGGTGAAGCGGATGTTCCAGTACACCTTGCCGTCCTCGAGCTGCGTCGCGGTATTGAGCTCCGGGTCCGCATACACCTCGAAGTTGATCAGCGCGCCCTTGTTCTTCAGATCGCGCATGAACGCCTGCAGGCCTTCGGTAACGTCCTTCACGTACGTGGCCGTAATGCCGCGGTCGACCGCCCACTTGTGGCCGGCCAGCACCGCATCCATCACGATGTCGAGCGTGCGCACGCGCGTGACGAACTTCCATTTCGCGTCGCTTGAGAGCGTCCGGTTGCCCCACAGGCGATAGCCGCCGTCGCGGATGATCGTCGCGATGTTCGCGTTATTCAGCAGATTCGCGCGGCACGTCTCGTCGCCGTCGAGAAATTCGATCGGCCGCTTCGTGCCGGTGATATCGGTGATTTCCCTGTTCGATGGCGACGCCCAGAAACCGATGTTCGCGTCGGTCTGGCAGAAGAGACCCGCCGCATACGACGAAGCCGGTGCATCGACGTCGGCATTGGCGGTCGTGTCCCACATCGTCGCACCGGGATCGACCATATAGAGCCGCTTGCTGCCGAAGTTCTGCGCGTAGGCGATCGCCGCTTCGTCGTCGGTGTTCGGTCCGTCGATGATGCCGATCGCGCGGAGTTTGCCGGCCAGCGAATCCATCGCGGTCGCGACCGCCTGCGTCGACGAGAAGCCAGGTGTCAGCAGCAGGCGCGGCTGCACGTTGTATTTCGACTTCGCATCGAGCAGCGACTGCAGGCCGGTGCGTGCGCCACCGGCACTCACGCCACCGATGATCGCCGAAGTAAGCGCTGCCGGCTCGCCGCCGGCAGGCACGCCGGTGGCAACAATCACCGCCGTACTCTGCGCATAGATTGCTCGGGCCGCTTTCGCAATCGCACTGCCTTCGCCGAACGCGGCGACCGCCTCGCGGTAGCTTGTCAGCTGGACGGGCACATTGGGCGCGGCCCGATCCGCGCCGGGCGTGTAGGTGTTGACCATGCCGACGATCGACGAGCTCGGCACGGCGATGGTGCGCGGCCCGGTGTCGACCAGCGACACGGTCACGCCGTGGAAAAACGATGTTGCACCCATTAAATCCCTCGATGGAAAAATGGACCACCCTGAAAGCTCTCCAGGGCGGTCCATGATGGTGGGGCTCAGTGTGATGAGCGGCGGTTTCCCCTGCTACTACCGGATCCGGTTAAACCGGAAGGGAACGCTGCGGCTTAAACGATTTCCGCGTCGGCAAAAAGGTAGCGGTTCGCCTGTGCCTGCGAGGCGTAAGCCGGATCGGTCGGCATCGGCGCCGACAGCGCGCGCTCGGCGAATGCCGTCAGCTCGTCGCCCTTGGCCGGCAGTTCGTCGACGAGAATGGTCGCAGTGCCGATTGACTGGGCGCCACGTTCGGCGACTTCCGCGTTGTAGAAACTCGCGACCTCGATCGCACTCGTTTTGCCGGGCAGGTCGGCGGTAATACGTCGCACAATGTGATGCGAGGCCGGCACGCCAATAGCGGCAATCAATACGGTTTTCTTCAGTGCCATGTCTGTTGCTCCGGGTTGGTATCGGGTGTTAAAGCCTGGGTGTTAAAGCGGGGAAACGGGCCAGGTGATCGAGGCCGGGAAACCGGGTTGGCCGGTGATGCCTCGCAAGGCCCGGCGATACGCCTGCAGGGCCGCGAACAGGTCGGCTGAAAGCGTCGTCGCAGCACCGTCGTCCAGCTCGTCGCGGTGTCGGTCGACGAGCCATTGCGTGCCGGACAGCAGCGCGTCGCGCTCGCTTCTGGCCCTCGTCGCCAGCTCGTCAGCCGAGGGCGGCATCCAGTCGGCGATCGGGCCGAAATCGCCTTGCACGCAGCGATAGAAAATCTCGCGGCCGTGGGCTTCTGCGTCATTCGGGTAAGCCGTGAAAGGCATCGGCTCAGTGACGCCGGCGGGATGATTCGGAAACGTGACGCGGCATGTAATGGCGGTCTTTTCTGCGTTCTCCCATCGCGGGTCCGCGACGGTGCCGATTGCGAAAGGCATCGGTGTATCGCCCGGTGGTGTTGCGTCGACGAGTACAGGGATAGACATTCGTTTCGTTCCTTAGCTGATACGCACATAGAGCGCGTCGTTATTGCTCCCGCCGAGGCCCGGCCCCATGCAACGCCATGTGCCACCGAATCCCGTGAGGTTATAGAGGCCGTTTTGCGTCGGGGTGTGGTATTGCGTGCTTATCGTGTAAGAACCGACCCCGCCGTAATCAACGATCGAGCGAGGCGCGCACCAGTTACCGAAATTGGTGTGCGTGATGAGCGCACCCTGATACTGGCCATCAACATAGGAATTGAAGTTGCCGTCCCAGTTAATCGTTATGACATTGCCAGTGTCGGAAATGACATAGCCGTATCCGGCATTGCCGTTGCGGATCGGCGCGCGTGCGGTGATTGCGTCCCACACATAACCGCGACCGCCGCTATAGATGTTGCCGTCACGCGTGAACTGGACGTTTTGCCCGCCGTTTGCAAGGAACTCCAGATTTTCATTGCTGATGTTGTAGTGCATGCGCCAGCGATAGTCCTGGTCGCGAGCGCGTGCCATATCAATGTAAGGGCCGTAATCCCACTGGTTAAGCTTCACCGCGCCGGGATAGATCGTCGACTGATACCCATTCAGATCGTTGTTCGAGTTGGTGACATTCAGCACATTGCGCATCGTGTCGCCTTCCTTGTACACGCGCGTGGCCGGGTCGAAATTCCATGTGCCGTAGACGGTGCCGCCGGCCCCTCGTGCAATGTCCGTGCGGCCAAATGACCAGGCGTTCTGCTGGCCATCAACATGAAAGTCGATGCGCGGCGCGCTCGTGGCGCTACCGCCTTCATAGGCGTCGATTGCCGCGAGGTGCCGGCCGCCCTGACGCGTCCAGCGCAGACCCATATAGGCCGAGGTCGAGGCCGGCGCGTCTATCTGTAGCGCCGGTGCGCGCGTCGTGTTCCATGCAGCGTAGGCGCCGCCGATGCCGGTACCATCAGCCGCGAGCGCGCGGAACACGTCAACGCCATAACCCGATCGCGTCTGGAAGGCGGCATTACCATTCAGTTCGCCACCCGCCTTCGTGTACGGGTTCAGGTTGCCGCTATCCCAGGGCGTATAGCCCGCCCAGCTCGGGCGCGCACGCGGCAGCGACAGCACGCCGTTATCGTCCAGGCTCACATTGAGTGCGGTATTTGCCGCATTCACCGCTTCAAGCGTTCTTGCGATCGAGTTCGAGCGCAGAAAAGGGGCGTAGCCGTTCGCGTCGAGGATCAGTTGCGGACTGTACTGGCTGGCCGACTTCAACCGCACAGCGCCGCTCACTTCGCCTCCGCCAACGCCAAGCCGGGCGTCGAGTGCGCTCTGCAGCCCGTCGACATCGGAAATGACGTGTTTGTGACCCTTGTCGGACTTGCCCGCGATGGCCGGGCCAATTGCTGCCGTGAGGCCCGCGGGCGTCACGGCGCGCTGCGTATCCGTACCCGCGATCGTCTCGGCGCTGGTCGCCAGCTCCACCACGCCCTGCCGTTCAGTCGTCGCGGGCGGGTTCGTGAAGCTCGTCTCGCCAAACACGAGCTGCGCCGCGTCGATCGTGGTGAACTGGATGTCGGCCGAAAGCAGCACCAGCGCCTCCGGCGACTTCTCCATGATGGGCGTCGCCTGACCGTAGAGCGCCGCGAGCAAGCCGTCTTCGAGGTAGAGGCCGAACCCGTAGAGCGGATACTGGTCCGTCGTGTCATCGCGCAGTGTCACGTGAATTGTGTCAGGCGCGACGTTTTCGCCGGCAAACGTCGTGATGCGCTTGCGCTCGCTGGGCAACGCTTTCATCGACCGGTCGGCCACGAAAGCGGCGCTCGCCAGTCCGATCTCGACGATCCTGTGTGCTCTGGTGCCCGCGTTGCCGGGGGCGACCAGTGCTGCGCGCCCGGCGTCGGTAATGGTAATGAGGCTTCCGGCCATGCTCAGCTATCCTCAGCTATCGGTGGATTGATCAGTCAGTTGAATACGTCGATAGAGGGCCGGCTGTACGGCCGCCGCGACCTGCTGCGTGCCCTGCATCGACAGACCCTGCGTGAAGGTGTAATGCGCGCTCGCACGCTTCGAGCGTTCGATCTCCGCGATGATGTCCGCGACATAGGCGGCCGTCGCCGGCATCCCGTCGCGCGCGCTGACCGTCATGACAATCTCGAACGTGCCGGGCGCGCCTGGCGGCTCCATCTCGAACCATTCCCGCATGGCGATGTTCGCGCCGAAGGTCGCCACGACCTCGCGCACCGCTGCCGCCGTCCCCTTCCTGCGCGCGATCGGAATCGCCGCTTTTACCCGCGCGCGCTTGACCTGCTCGGGCCAGTAGTCCTTCCACGTGTCCACGCCCAGATGCCACGCAAGCCACGGCAGGAGCGCAAGCGGAATCGTGTCGGGATTCATCAGGTCGGCAAGCGGCGAAGGCACCTCGAAGGCGCGCGCGCTGGTCGCCGCGAGGCTGCGCTCGAGCGGCGTCGCGTTCGACGGCAGCAGGTTACTCACCGGCACCTCCGTTCTGTGTTTCGCCAGTCACCGCGCCGTCATACACGCCACCGTCGATCAGCTCGATGCCCGTGCAGAACGTGGCCTGCTGTTTCGTCACGGGGATGCCGTCAGCGGGTGTTTCGAGAATGACTTTCTGCACACCGGCCACGCGGATCGCCGCGTACAGCCCGTCCGGTGTCACCTCCATGTCGAGCCGGTGCATGTCGTCGGCATACTTCTTCGCACGCCGCTTCGATTCCGCGAGCACGACCGCCCGGTCAGGACCGGCAAAGAACCTGAGCGTCGCGCGGATCGCGTAGTGGATCACCTCGGCGCTGCGCACCGTGACCCGGTCGGCGAGCGGTCGCACGTCATCGGAGCGCAGCGCGTTGCTGACGATCTGTACCAGTTCGTCGCTCGCCGTGCCGTCGCCCTCGCGCGAAAGGATCGTGACGAGAATCTCGCACGGCGCGGGACTGATGACCGACACCGACAGCACACGGCCGTCGGCGTTTAACGCATGCGAGCGGTACGCGCCCTCCGGCCCCGCCACCGAATAGCCCTGTGGGGCAAGCTGCGTGCGCGCGCGCAGGTCGTCGTCCTGCTCGAGTTGCGCATCATCGGTCTGCGCGTCGGCTGTAATCGCCAGCCGGCGGATGCCGAAGAGCGCGGCCAGATGTTCCAGCGTCGTGCCCGATGCAAAGGCGAGCATGACCGAGCGCGCCGCATCATTGACCCGTGCCCGGAAACGCACCTCGCGATAGGCCGACAGCTCCAGCAGCTTCACCACCGGGTCGGACTCGAGCACCGCATTCCAGTCGGCATAACGTCCCTTGAAGTCTTCGACGAGCTCCGCATAGATGTCCTCGAAGTCGAGCGTCTCGACGACATCCGGTGCTTCGATCGCGGTCAGGTCAATGGTTGTCATGTGCTTACCTCGAAGAGGGTCCCGTCGCCCTCGTAGACGCCCTGAATGCGCAACGTCACCTTGCCCTCGATCACGGACACGACGCTCACGCGCGATAACGTCAGGCGCGGCTCCCACCGCCCGATGGCCCGCGCGGCTTCCGCCTGTACGGCCGAGATCCACCCGCGCGAGACCGGCAGATCGACCATTCGGGGAATATCGGAGCCGTATTCGGGCCGTTCGCGCCGGGTGCCCTTGCGGGTGGAGAGAATGTCGCCGATGCTCTGCTTCAGGTGCGCGAGTCCCGTGATGGGCCGCCCCGTGTGCCGGTCCATGCCGACCAGCGCCGGACCTGTTCCTGTGCTTACGCCCATCGTCAGGCTCCGTCCGCGACGCGTTCGAAGTCGGGATGGCGGTCAAGTGCCACCACGTGTTCCTGCGTGGTAGCCATTACGTGACCCTTTTCGACGGCAAGCGTGCTGTCGTCGGCAAACACCAGCGTGCGCGACCTGAACGCTTTGTCGCGGAAAGTGACGGACACCCTGCCGGCCGTGGCGCTTGCCGAGGCGAGCCGGGCCGGCAACGGATTTGCTTCGTCTTGCGGCATATCGAAACTCCAGCAAAAAAGCCTCGCGCAAAGGCGAGGCCAAAGTAACTTTCATGAACGCTTCGGTGTGGCGCCCTACTCTTTCAAGGGCGGGTCCGTCGGCGCACCCTCCTGCTTCACCATGTGTATGTGATCCGGCAGCGAAACGCCCTTCGATTTCACGGTGCCGGTGAAGCTCGCGTCGCCGTCGATCTCGGATGCGGGACCGCCTGTCGCGTTGCTGCCCGTCATGCCGCCCAGGAACGTCAGGCGTTTCTGTGTCGTGCTGTTGCCGGTGAAGGTTGAATCCGGCGCATCGACGAGCAGCTTCGGCGCACTCTGCGTGATGCCGTCCGCCGTCAGTTCAATCTGCGTGTCACCGATGCGGAAAACGATCCGGCCACCAGCCGGCACCGACAGAACGTATTCGTGCGCATCGTGGTCATAGTGTTCGTGCGCGCCGTCCGGCCAGTCGGTCGCCGTCAGGTTCGCGGCACTGCCGTTGGCCCCGCCGTGCGTGTCGCTGTAGAAGCCGGCCAGCACGAACGCGCCGGCAAGCGTGCCCGACGGCGCGAGCACGACGGCCTGCTCGCCGACCGAGGGCGGGCACCACGTCCTGACCCGCCCGGCCGCAAATGTCTTCCACGGAAGGAGCGCACTGACCCACTCGCCGTTGCGAACCCGGCAGCGCGGCGGATCGTACTGCACATCGTCGATATAGCCCGCCTGCACGATGCTCGCGATCAGGCGATCGATCTCGCCAATCTCGTAGTCGCTCATGCCTCGCTATTCCCCGGAAAGATCCTGTGCCGGGTCCGCGTACTCTGCGCCCGGCGCGGTGCCCGTGTCAGGATCGACGCCCCACAGCACAGCGGAGCCCGCGGACGGAAACGGCGCCGCCACATCGCCAAGATCAAACTCGTGTGTCCACTCGACGAGCCAGACGAGATACGCGTCGAGCTCCGGCTTGAACGGATCGTCGCCGATCTGCACGAGCCTCGCCGGCGTCACCGGCACACCCCACGTCTGCGCGTGCACCGCACACGCGATACGCGCGGCCAGCTGGCGCACCGCGAGATCCGCATGGGCGCCAAGCGGATCGCAGATCGCCCGCGCCTGGAAGCGCCCGATCAGCGACGTCTGACCGGTACCCGGATCATGTCCCGGCTCCATTTCCGACAGCTCGAGCGCAATGCTCGGCGTCGGAATCTTCCGGCCGATGCGCGGGTACGCATCGATCGGCGAGATATCGGGCAGCGCGGTACGCAGGCCCGCGATCATCGCGTCGTGCAGCGTTTTCAGGTTATCGGGCACGCCGGATACCTCCAATGACCTTGTGGATTTCGTAGTTCACTTCCTGCTTCAGGATGACCATCAGTCGCGCCTCGCACATCTGGGCCGCCCGGCGGAACGCCGGGTCGCCGGTCTTCGACCAGTTCACCGTCACGACCTCGAACGGCGTGCGGGCCTTGCCGGTGCGCTGGTAGATCGGCCCGTCCGGTTTCGCCTTCGTCTGCCGCCATGCGCTGTCGAACGTGAAGCGCCCCGCACGTATGCCTTTTTTCGTTTCGCGTACGGAACCCAGCCGGTGGGCCTCAACCGGATTCAGCCCGAGCCACACCTTGCCGGTATCGGCCGAACGCATGAAGAAGTACAGCCGGCTGCGGATCACTTTCTGCGGGATCTGCGTGCCGCGGGACACTTCCTTGCCTGTCTGGCTTTTGATCCACGTCGCAGTCTTGCGCAGCGTGCGACGCCACGCAGCCTGCATGGCGGACGGGGATAGCCCCTGCAGCGCGGCGGTCACTTCCCTGATATCGATCTCGACCTTCAGTGCATCCATCAACGCAGCCTCATCAACGGGGTCTTAACAGCAGCACGGTCCAGCCGGTGCCGTCAGGTTGCAGTTCGAACACCACATATTCGTCGACGCCGACCGTCACGATACTGCCCTCGCGGATCGCGACGGCGTCCGCATCGCGCACGCTCACCTGCGGATGCTCGAGCTGCGTGCGCTGCCGGCCGAGATCCGGACCGAGCCACGGCGCGGCGAACATGCCGCGCAGCGGCTCGCCGTCGACGGTGATGTCGTCGTCGGCCAGATCGCGGATCACGGCATCATCGAGGTCCGCGACCAGATCACGGAACGCCATATGTGTCTCCTCAGACCGTCAGCTTGATGACGGCCTTCGGACGCGTGCACAGGTGGATCGGATTGGACTGCGCTTCGAGCTCGACGCCCTTGCCGAAATCCATCAGCTCCTGCTTCGCGTAATACGGCAGGCCGTTCGTGTTGACGGTCTCCATATAGTCCGCCGGCGCAAAACGCGTAATGAAGAGATCCGGCACGCCCTCCGGCACGGCCCACGCTTCATCGTCAGCCACATAGCCGATGTCGCCGACGCGACCGCGATAGCGCTCGAAGGTGCAGCCGCCGAATTCGAACGTGTCGCGCGGGTCGCCTCGCAGCGCCGAGGCCATCGCCGTATTGAGGTAGGTTTCCTTCACCGATTTCAGCACAATGAGACGGTTCCAGAAGTTTCGGCCGCACAGCACACGCACGCCGGTAAAGGGCGTATTGCCCAGCGCATCCTCGACCGCATCGAGCAGATCCGCGCACTTGAGGCGCACCTCGGTGTCGGCCTTGCCCAGTTCGAAACTGATCACCGTCTGCTGGATGCCGAAGCGCTCGAGCAGGTCCGCCACGACCGACTTGCCGTCGGCGTCGAGAATCAGCCCCTTGACCGCGCCGATGCGGTGGAATTCGTGCGTCGCGTCGAGCTGGCGGCGCATCTTGGCGAGGCGTTTGTTGATCACGGTCTGGATCGCTTCGAGCTCGGTCTCAGAGCCGAACGCCCGCAGGTTCTGGATCTCGTCGGCGCCGATCGTCGCGCGCTGCGGCAGGTGAACCGTATTGAACGGAATCATGTTGCGCTTGCTGCCGACGACGACAGCGCCGGAAGCGCCACGCTGGCCGGTCGGCACCAGTGCCAGCGTGTCGCCGTCGCGCTCGATCTGCACCACGGTAGTCGTGATGCCCTCTTCCTCGAAGAGGCCGAGGGTAGCGAGCCGGCTGGGCACCTGCGGCTGCTCGTTGATCGCAGCGCTGAGCGACGACAGCGAGAACGCGTCGTCGTTGAGAAGGGCGATATCCGCCATAAGGGTTCTCCTGGAATGTGTATGCAGGCAGCCGTCGAGGTTCAGCGACGGCCGGATTGTCGAAAGGACGGCGGGGTTTAGCGGACGATCACGTAGTGCGCGGCGAGATCGCTGCGCGCGGCGGCATCGAGTCCCGTGAGGCGGGCTTCGGCGACCTCCGCGAGTCGCACGATGCCGACGGCCGGACGCGGGTCCGTTGACGCCGCAAGCGGGCCGTACAGGATCGCGGTCGCGATCTCCGAACCATCGGTTGCCGTGTTGTCATACGGCGCATATTCGCCGGTGCCGGTCGTGCCGAGCAGTTGCCCCGCCGGCAGTGCGTCGCCCTTGACGACGACGATCTGCTCGCGCGAGATGCGGCCCGCGCCTTCAGAAAGAAGAAACTCGCGGGTGTTCATGCCCTGCGTCTTGATGGTGGTCATACCGTTGCTCCTGTGTGCGCCTGATATGAATAGGCCGTTATCAAAGTGACTTTGCGACGCCCTTGCGGGCGGCGTAGATCGACGACGCCTTCGGACCCGGCGTCGCACCCTGCGTCGTACCCAGCACAGACCGGCCGGCGTCATGCGGGACCGGCTGCTGCCGGTTATTCACACGCGGCTGGCTCTGCATGACGCGATCGAACAGGCGCGCACGCACCTGGTCCGGATTGAGCCCATCGCCCACGAACTGCGCGGTGAGCTCCGGCAGCTTCGCCGCCAGACACAGGCCGGCAATGTCGGTCGCGTTCCGGATTGCTGCGTCGATCGTGGCGCGGTCCTTCAAGGCGGTGAGCGTGACGATGCTTTCCGCGCACATGGACAGGTTCGCCGCACGGCAGGCGTTGAACACGTGGGCGGCCAGCACGCCCGGCTCTTCCTGCGTCAGCGCCGGCTCAGGGGGCGCGGGTTCGGGCGGAGGCGGCGTAGTAGCCGACTCCGGCGGCGGAGAATCATCGACGGGCGGATCATTGGCCGGTGGATCTGCAGGTGGCGCATCACCATCGCCTTCGACCAGCGCCTGCACCGGCTCGGGCGGATTCCTGAAGCGGGCAAGCAGGCCGGCCGCATTCGTCGACGCGGCGAGTCGCACCGGCTCCTCGATCACATCGCAGAAACCCAGCGACTGCGCCTCAAGCGCCGTGAGCCACGTCTCCGCATCCATCATCGCGG
Source organism: Paraburkholderia sp. DD10 (assembly GCF_049177125.1). Lineage (NCBI taxonomy): Bacteria > Pseudomonadati > Pseudomonadota > Betaproteobacteria > Burkholderiales > Burkholderiaceae > Paraburkholderia > Paraburkholderia sp. DD10. The sequence goes on from NZ_CP185393.1 coordinate 1,923,019, forward strand.
TCAGCTCCTCGTCCGTCTGGCCGCTCTTGCGCCGGTACGCCGCGAGAATCCCGTCGCGCGCCTTGTCCATCATGTCGGCCGTGCTGCGCAGATCCGCCGCCGAGCCGAGCGCAATCGTCCACGGGATGTGAATCATCAGCATCGCGTTTTCAGGCATCACGACCTGGTCGCCCGCCATCACCACCAGCCCTGCTGCGGACGCCGCCACGCCATCGACGCGCGCAGTGACCTTGCCGGCGTACCGTCTCAGCGCGTTGTAAATCGCGAAGGCATCGAACACGTCGCCACCCGGCGAATTCACGGCGACGATCAGCTCTGTCGCGCTCGCTGCGGCGGCATCTAGCTGCGCGATAAAGGTCTTTGCATCGGTGCCCCAGAATCCGATCTCGTCATAGATCCGGATCTCGGCGACGGCGGCGCCCTGCGCGTTCGTCATCGCCCTGATGTCCCACCACTTACGGTTTTTCATCTACGGTTCCTGCCTTTGAATGTGCGATATCCCCCGCGATGTCGCGCGAGCGGGGATCGGTGTCGTAACGCAGGCCAAGCGCATCGGCCCGCGCGTTGTCAGCGGCGTTTTCTCCATCGACCTGTTCCGGGTCTTCGCCCTGTTTGAGGATCGACGCCGAGCGGCTCGTCAGCCCCGAGCGGATCGCCAGCTTCTGCGCGTTCACGTCCTGCACCGGGTGGATGTACGGCCAGCCCTGCGGCACCCAGCGCACGCGCAGGTATTCACGCCGTGTGCGATGAAAGTCCGGCATCGGCATGGCGCCCGACAGTGCGCATGCATCAACCCACCACGCCCACGCGCGGCGGCAATACTGGTGAATGAAAATGTTCCACTGCAGCTGCTCGATCGAGCGCCGGAATTCGTTGAGCAGCACCCGCAGCACGCGGTCGCCCACCTCACGCAGGTCGCCCGTGAGAATCTCGTACGGCATGCCGACCGATGCCGCGGCGGCCATCAGCTGCTGACGCATGAACGGGCCGTAATCGGCTCCGGCGCCGGGCGGCGTTGCGAACCGCATGTCCTCGCCCGGCGCCAGTTCCTGCACCGTGCCGGGTTCCAGTGACACCACTGGCGAGAAACCGTCCGAATCAAAAACCAGCCCCTCGCCCGTCACCGGATCGCCGGTGAGACCGGGCTCTGCGTTCGGCTTGACGAGGAAGCCCGCGAACAGGTTGCTGATTTCCTGCCGGAACAGCACCGCGTCGTCGAAGTTATCGAGCGAGTGCAACCGCAGCAGCACGGTCGACAGCTCCGGCACGCCGCGCACCTGCCCGGCGCGCAGCGGCTGGAATACGTGTGCCACGTCGTCCGCCGGAACCGGCACGGTCATGAGACCCCCACTCGCCATCCGGTTGTATTCGCCCGGGTGACGACGCAGCAGGTGATAGGCAACCCGTCGGTCATCCGCGTCGTATTCCACGCCGTTGATGATCTCGCCACCATCCGGCCGCAGTTCGTTTTTTTCGACCGGCAACAGATCGCCCTCCATCACCTGAAGCTGCAGCGGCACCGGTAGCCCGTCGTCGGGGTGACGCATGCGCCGGCGCACCAGCACCTCGCCGTCGCCGAAGAATGCGCGCGCCGCGAGCGTCTGCTGACCATAAAAATCGAGCAGGCCGTCCGCGTCGGACTCGCCGATCCAGTCGTCCCACAGCTGCTTCTGCTGTCGCCGGACAGCGGGATCCGGATGCTGCGGATGCGGCTGGATGCCTGTGCCGATCGTGTTCGACACCAGCCGCGCGATCGCCGTCTTCGCCCACGGGTCATTGCGGATCGCGTCCCGCGCCCGGCTGCGAATGAGCGGCAGGTTCTGCACCGCCGCCGCATTCGGTCCGGCGCCTGACGTCTGCCACGATCGGGCTCGTGCACCGGCCGAGCTGGCGGCCTCGTACGCTGCAGCCTTCAGGCGTGTCGGCATCACGAAGCCGCGCTTCGCGAGTGACGGATAGGAAGGCTTCATCGCACCCCCTTGCCGCCGTGCCGCAGGCGAAACACACGCGAGCGCGGATTCGCACGATCGAGCGCGCGCACAATCTCGGTCTGCGCTTCACGCAGTTCCGCGATCGACCGGTAACGGACCTTGCGGTCTGCGTACTGGACTTCGAGTTCGCCCTTCGCGATCGCGGACTGGATGCGGGCGAGATCCGCCGCTGTGTAGGCCATACCGTGCTCCTGTGATGTGCTGCTACCGGCGCTTCAGATACGTTGACCGCGCCGTTCGCCGGCCCTGAATGCGCGAAACCCCGCTCGGCGGCGGGGTTTCGGGTGTGTTGCGTGGTGCGGGTGCGCGTGTGGGTGTGGCTGCGGCCGTCGGCGGATCCGGTGGCGGTTCCATTTCTGCCACCGCCGGCAAACCGGTGGCAACCGGCACCGTGTCGAACAGCGATACCTGCGACAGTCGATGCTGCTCGATCATCCAGTGCGCTTCGGTCATGAGGTGCGTCTTGATGCTGCGCGCCGCGTGCAACGCGTAGACTTCGCAATCGAGCGCCTCGTTACGTGCACCGGCCTTCTTCTGCCAGATGCGTTTGCTGCCGGTACGCCCCGGCACCTTCACTTCGGCGGTGAGCTGCTGCAGGTAGTCGGCACGCACGCCCCGGTACCAGTGCATGCGGCCGGCGCCGTCGTCTTCGAGTTTGAGCCGGTTGTCGAGAATCAGATCCTTGGCCTTGCTCACACCGACCATGTACGGGCGCAACCCGTACTTCGCCGCCTTGCTGTTATTACGCACCGAGTCGACGGGCGCCTTCGGCACGCTGAATATTTCCGCATCGATCTGCTTTGCGCCCTTGATCGCCATGATGTTGATGCCGCGCTTCTGCGCGACGCGCACATAGCGATAGACCGCATCCGACGTCGAGCCGTCCGACGAGTCGATCGACGCCGCCTTCACGCGCAGCACCCAGCCGTTCGCGTGCCGGTAGCCCTGCGTGATCAGATCGGTCAGTGCGCCCCATACGCCACCGACCATCGGATCGGTGCCCTGCTCGAGCACGTTGCCGTAGATTTCATCCCACAGCACCAGCCAGCTTTCTTCGCCGCGCCCCCACGCGCGCAGCACGATCGCAATCCGGTCGTGCTGCACGTCAATGCCGGCGGTGAGCACCAGTGCGCCGGCCGGTACGGTGAAGACGTCGTAGTCGAGCGCACGCTCGGCGAGCAGATCGATCTCCGGAATGTCGCTCTCGTATCGGTACGGGCGCCCCTCGGTGTTGTTCACGAACGAGCGCATCTTCGTGTCGTCGCCCGCGCGCAGCGCTTTTTCCGCAACGAGCCGCTTCTTGACGAGCTCCGCGAGGCGCGAGCCGGGAAACGGCGACACGAGCTCGTTCAGACGGAAGCCGGCGACGCCGTGAAACGCGGCGGTCGCCACCCACCGCCCGCGCCGCACCGCGCGAAAGCGCGCGGTGTCATCCCACAGACTGCCGCAGAACGGGCACGCGTAACGCGCGGACTCGGGCGTGGCCAGCCCGAACACCTCGTGCGGCTTCTCGGCATTCTCCAACCACGTGACGTTATCCCAAGCCAGTTCGTGCTCTTCGCCGCAATCCGGACACGGCACCAGATACCGGCGCTGGTCCGACGACTCATAGGCCTGCGCGATGCGCGAGAAGCCCTCGATCGTCGGTGTGCCGCCAAAGATGACCTTGCGACGGCTGTTCGAATAGCTCTTGGTGCGCTCCTCGAGCAGCGTGATGGAATCGCCCTGCTCGCGAACGTTCTCGTTGGTTTCGTCGGGCTCTTCCACGGCCACCACCGGCGCGGGCGTCGACTTCACGCTCGACGCCGAGTTCGACGTAATGAATTTCAGAAAGCCGCTCGCAAATACCTTGTTGTCCCATCGTTCGTCGCGGGCGCGACCCGCATGCGCCGGCAGCTTGTCCCGCAATCGGGGGGTGACCTCGACCATCGGCTTGAATTTCTCATCATTGAAGTCCTTCGCCGACTTCTCCCTTGCGAACATGATGATCATCGGGCACGGATCGATGTCGATGCGCCGGCCGATGTAGTTCAGCAGCACGCCATCGGTCCATGCCACCTGCGCCGACTTCATGCACACGACCTTCTGCACGCGCGGATCGTCCAGCGCAGCATGCATGCCGTGCACCCAGGGCGTGATGTCCGGATTGTATTTACCGGGCCGTGCCGTCGCCTTCGCACTCAGACGGCGGTAACGCGTGGCCCACTGCGTCGTCCCGATCTTCTCGGCGGGCTTCAGCAGGTTCGCCAGACGCCGCATCACTGCGCGCACTGTCTGCGTCGTATCGAGCCATCTGCTCGAGACATCCATTGATGTGTTCATTCAGCAGTTCGACGTCGACGTCGATCCCGTAAAGCGTGCGCAACTCGTGCGCGATCCTGTCCGGCAGCGACAGCAGGTCCGAGCGGAACGCGCCGACCATCTGGCCGAAGGCCCGTTCCAGCTGCTCCGCGTTGACGAGTTGCCCTTTCTTTTCCGCGAGGGTCAACAATTTGATTTCGCGATCGACCCGCTCCGTCATCGCGCGCTCGGCGACGAGATCGATCCCGGTGTTACTGCCACGACCAGCCGCCATTTCACGAAGGTGGCGAATGTACGCGATGCGCACGTCGTCCACCGACGCCTGCCGGTAGTCGATGCCGAGTTTGTCGACGAGGCGTGACACGGCCGACTGGTCGAGGTCCAGGTGATCGGCGATCTGCTGTTGGGTTGGCATGAATATGACCCCCCCTGGGGAATCACCAGTAGAGAAAAAACGCGGGTGCGAGCCCCCGTGTGCTGCGGTACCCACAGGGTCCCCGCCTTCGGTTCTATATCGGACGGCACGGTACCGCAGCTATCACCACCGGTCCATTTCCAGACTGCATGGCCAGCACTAGCGTTGAAACACGCGCCGCAATGTCGCGTCGCGTCAAAAACGAGAGGCCATACATGCTTTCCAAAAACTATTTGCTGACCGTCATCGCGTGCACGCTAAGCGTTCTTTCTGCGCCCGCGCTAGCAGACGGAGAATGCCCAATACCGTTCACCGTTCACGGCGCGGCAATCGATACACCTTGGGCCAGCATTACTTACACGGAATGGAGGCGAATGCTTCCTAAACGTTGGCGTAATTTCAACCGACACTTCTTCACGCATGTGAGCGAACGAGCGCCCAATCGCGGCATCGAGACACCCCGTCAACTTGCCGCATCCATCCGCGCTCAAGTTGGTGATGTCGCAACACCGAGAGACGAAGATGAAAGCAGAAGAACCATCGTCTTGCAGGAAGTCAACTCGCGGGGAAAACACTTTGCCGTCGTTTACAGCTACAACAACGGAGCCAAAAAAGCGCCTTGCGTTCTTGTAACGGCAACGTATGTAGACCCGCAGGTGCTCTCTGGCGAATCAGGCACAGCTAACGAACAGTACTAGAGTCGCAAAATGAAAAAGCCCCGAGGCTCACGCACTCAGGGCTTCACAGAAATTCAGGGCGAACGACTCCACCGTACTCAACAGGCTCCGCTAATTCTTCTTTTGTCCCGAGGAGGTTGCACGACTCACGCGCGGTGCCAGCGAATTCATTTGCTCATCAAACGAACGCGAGTCTAGTCGTGTGTATTCTGAAATGCAAGCGTCAGGCACCACGCAGTCCTCGCCTGAACTGCGCTTCGGTGATCGAATCAATCTGCGTGAGCACTGCGCCGAGCCATTCGAAGCGCGCGGCCCACCGACGATGATACTGATCGAGCGGCACGCCGAGTGCCTGCGCCCGCTTCGCGGCGTTGACCGGTTCCTTTCCGCTGCCGTTGCAATGCGTACACAGATGCGGCACTTCCGCGAATGGCCGCTCTTCATAGAAGCCCTTTCCGTAACACGTGGGACAGGGCTCGCGATCACTGATCGGCCAGCGCGAGAAACGCAGACGCGCATCGATCGCATCGCGTACCGGCCGGCATGATCTGCAATCAACGCGCCGCACGATCCTGCCGCCACCGCCGCGCATGCCCCGACCGCCGCATGCAGAACACTGGTCAGCAATCCATTCAACGATCGCACGCTCGGCGAACCGCACAAGCAACGACGGACCATCCGATGTCGCTTCGCCATCGCGCTTCGCGTCACGGAACTTTGCGTCGCGAAATTTTGCGCCGGCGGACTTGCCGCGCCGGTACCGACTGCCGTCCGCGATTCTCGACGCAAGCAGTAGCGACGCACGATGCAACGCACGTCGCCGCAAATCCTGCCCGTACTTCATGTGCCAGAGCATGTTCCCGAGCTCGTCGACCATCGCGAGCGCACCCAAAGTTACTTGTCGGTCCGGCGCGACATCGGCAAGCTGCACGCGCACATTCATCGCAATTCCGGCTCTTTCCTTCAGTTCGCTCATCGATCAACTCCTTTATGTCCCAATGTCCTGATGTCCCAAGGGAAAAAGGTCAGGCGCGCGGGCGCGGCGCGCGACATGCGTCCTGCACACGTCGCGCATGTCGCCCGCCTGCGCACCCACGTGAGGGCGACCCTTGGGACGTTGGGACATGGGCCGGCTCCAGGCACACCCCACCGCGCGCCGACGCTGGCGCAGCAGCGCGCCAGGGCGTCGGACATGGCGCGCTGCGCAACGCGGGACACAACCATGAATTCGCGCGTCGCCATACGGTCAGAGCGGGCTGTCATCGTCATCACCGGCTGCCACCGCGACCGCCGCGACCGCCTCCGCGGCGACCGGCGCCTCTTCTTCAGGGACGTAGTACCAGCCGCGCTTGCCCGTCGACTCCCGCTTGCGCACCCAACCAAGGGACTTGAGCGCCTTGCCCACGCGGCGCTGCTCAGGGAGCGTCCACTTGGACGTATCGAGCTTGAGGACATCGGCGAGAATCTCCTCCATCGTCGTGCGCGATGAATACTCGATCGCGCGGGCGATCTTGTCCTCGTACACGTCGCCCTCGTAGCGTTCGGTCTGCTCGATCTCGAACAGGGGCCGCTCTTCCTCGGTCACGTGCCAGATGACGCGCCTGCGATACAGGTGCACGGCTTCTGCCCACAGCTGGTCGCGATCGCGCCGCAGCGCCTCGATATCGACCGGACCACCGACGCGGATCGGCCAGTAACGCCGGTTGCCGGACTCGTCCTTCAGGTAGGTATCGAAGTTCACCGAGCCCGCGAAAACACCCTGCCGGTGCACGTCGGTCGCGCGCTTGCCATAGAAATTCCGGAAGCGGTCCGTCTCGGTCGCGAAGAAGCTCTTGGCGGCCGACGAGTCGCTCTTGTTCAGCGAGTCGAGCTCGGCCAGCTCGATGATCCACTTGCCGGCCATCACCGCGTACGTGTCTTTCTCGCCGATGCGGATCGGGGAGTTCGTGTACCACGGCTTGCCGGCCAGCACCTCGAGCGCCGTCGACTTGCCCCACCCCTGCTTGCCTTCCAGAATCAGCACGTTGTCGGCCTTGCAGCCGGGCTGCATGACACGCGCGACGGCGGCAATCATCCACTTCATGCCGGCAAGCTGCACGTATTCGCTGTCGGCGACATGCAGGTACTTCGTCGGCCACGAGCGCACGCGCGGCGTGCCATCCCACACCAGCCCTTCGAGGTATTCGCGCACGTCGTGATAGTGATGCTGGTCGGCGACGAGCAGCACCGCGCTCATGACAATGTCCTGCCGCACTGCGATCCCGTACGACTGGGACAGCCACAGTACGCAGCGGATATCGTCCATGTCGGACCATTCGCCGAGTTCGCCCTGCTGAAAGGGTGGCACCCTGCGCTTGACGACGCGACCCGCGAAGTCATCCTGGGCGATCACGCCCTGCCACGCCTTATGGTTCGCGAGGATCAGGTGCACGTTGCCGAGCGTGGGGAGCAAGGTGCCTTTCTCCGAGCGCGCGAGCTTCATCTCCCACGTATGCGCGCCGTTCTCTGCCTCCCGCCCGTCCCATTCCTCCGGTGCAGCGCCAGCGGACGTCGGGTGCGGAGCACCTTCCGCACCAGTCACCGAGCGCGTGCCGTTCGCCGCCATCGGCGACACAATCCCGGCTGGCGTAATAGCGGTGAGCAGGGCCGACTGGATCTGCTGCCTGACCAAGTCGAGCCCTTCCTCGCAATGCAGATCGTTGAAGTCGGTCAGCTTCCGCTCGCCGCGATCGGCGAACCGCGGGAACACGACGCTCGCATTGCCGACTTCGGCTGCCGCTTCATACGCGTACTTCAGGCCCGTGTTCTCGAAACGCCTTTTGCGCTCAGGCATGACGTCATTGCCATAGCTCAGCTCGATGAAACCCACGCCATGATCGTCGCGCCTGAACTGCGCGCGCACCCTGTACCACGTCTGCTTCGTTTCGATACGTATGGCGTCGGCTCCGATCACCAGTTCGCCGCCATAGCCGAACTCGTCGGCGAGGTGCTCGCGCAGGCGCTGTTCGATCTTCCAGTCGTCGTCCGAGCAGATCAGCAGATGCAGGTCCGGATAGGTGTCGCGCAGGTAGCGCGCAGCGGGCAGGATGCCGGCCGCGTCAAAACACACCGACAGCGGCACCGCCTCGTCCGTTGCCATGCGGATCGAGCGCCCGGTCGCGTAGCCTTCGGCGATCATCGCGACCCTGTCGTCCGCCGCAATGTCGCCGAGGATGAACGAGGCGCCCTTCTTTTCCATGCCCTTGTTGAACCGCTTCGCGCCATCCGGCGTGATCTTCTGCAGGCCGACGAGGCGGATACCGTCCGCATACTGGAACATCGGCACGAGCAGCGTCCCCTCGTCGTCGAAGCGCACGGCCTCTGGCGTGATCTGCTTGCGCTCCAGATAGGCCGACGCGCCCTCGTCGCGTGCCTGGTGCCACTGGCTGCGCGCGCGGTTGGCCGCCATCTTCGCGGCATGCGCGCGTTTTTCGGCTTCGGCGCGTTCGGCTGCTTCCTGGCGCTGCCGGGCCGCATCGATGTCTTCAGGCGTCAGCGCCTCGCCCTGCCACTGGAAAGCCTGTGCGCCGTTGTCGTTGCCGGACCACCGGCCGAATGCGCCGGTATAGCCGAGGATGAGACCACCGCGCTCGATCCTGTGCAGCGAGTACCAGTACTTCCTGCCCGGACCGTATCGATGCGGCTTGCCGTCGTCGACGGGATGCCCGTCGGGCAGCGCGGGATGCCCTGCCGACTGGAGCTGCGAAATGATCTGGTCTAGCGAAGACATTCGAGAATTCTCCTTTCGAGTTCGCGTTGATGAGAGAAGGAGCGCCAGGCGGCCCGTCCGGCGACATAGATCTGTCGCCCCGACGACGCCCGGCGCGATGCCGGATGGCGGCGGCGCAGCAATGAACTGGCACTGTGCAAAGTCACTTTGTCTCCGTGGCGCGGCCCGCGCGCAGGTGATGCCATTCGGCGGCGTGGCGCTCCGTCAGCAGGGTGTATTCCGCATCGTCGACATGCCAGCGGATGTAGCCGAAGAAGTTGCGCCGCTCGTCGCGGGTCGGCCGCGCCGCGCAGTAACGGGCCGCGCAGGAAATCCAGACGTCGACAAGCCCGAGCGACCGGCAGGCCTGAAGCAGCATGTCGGCGGCAAAGGGGGAAAAGAGCGGTTGCAGGAATGCGGCGGCCTGCTGGGGATCGGTACGCGCCACGACGCCGAGCTGCCGCATCGCGCAGGCAAGGCGCCGGTCGTCGTCGCACGCGAGCTGGATGCGGGCGCGCTCGGGGTTGCAGCAGCAACGCTCGATCGGAAAGCGCGGCGCCACTTACCTGCGGCCCAGTTTGGCAAGACGGCCGGCCGTCCGGATCAGGCGCTCGAAGAGGCGCTGGCCCTTGCGGCTGACCACCGTCAGCTGTTCCGCCTCGTTGATGTCGATACGACGGTCGGCGACCGCGCGCACGACTTCCGACGCGACCTCGCCGACATGCGCCTGCAGATGCAGCGTCGCGCGCGTGAGCGATTCGACATCGTGGTGGTCATCGGTGGCGTGTTCGGCCGCATCGACACTACGCTCGGCGATCAGGCCGAAGCGCTCATTGAGCGCGTGTAACGGGTCGAGCGCGAATGGCGCGCTTTCCTTCTTTTCCTGCATCCATTCGATGAGCAGCTCGAACATCTCCATCGACAGGCGGTTTTCGCCCTCCCCGCGCAGACGCAGCCGCAACGATTCGGTGGCGATCCCTTTGCCACGACGCAGGGTCAGGAAGTTCGCCGCGTCTGCCACGCCACCCGGCGTATTGCGGACCGACGTGTAGAGGACGTCGAGCCATTCGGTACCACTGTATCGGCACGTCATTGCAGCCCCGGTTCTTTGGATTGGGTGTTTTTCATTCTGTTTACCGCGACCCGGCATCCGTACGATGCGAACATGACCCGACCAGCGATAAACGCCATGCTCAGCAAACCGTCAGTGCGTCGTGTGAGCGCAATCGGCCGCCGCCGGTTGCTCCGCGTTGGCCGCGAAGTAATCGAACAGGGTTTGAACGGTGGAGACGCGCGGATCGGACACGATCCGGCAGGCGATCTTGGTCAGGGTCTGATAGGGCACCCCGCTTGCCCTGGCAATCTCCGGCCACGCGCCTTTTGCCTGATCCAGACGACGCAGGACGGTCGAAAGCATTGGTTCCTGGTTTATCCGCACGGGAATACCTCAAAGGTCGATTTGTAGGCGAATCATATCCCTGCGGGGATATTTCCGCAACCGGAAAGCAACCCCATTTATCCCGCAGGGGAATTTCACTTTGGGCAATATTTTGCGCATGACCAAGAAGCCCATCCGCGAAGTTCTCGCCGCAAATATCCGCCGCCATATGCGCACCGTGCCAGCGGTCGACACACAGGTGAAACTTGCCAAGCGAGCAGGCATTTCGCAAAGCTCCGTGGCGCGCGTCCTGGCGGGCAATGTCGACACGCAGGTAAGCATCGTCGAATCTCTCGCCATTGCCATTGGCGTGACCGCAGCCGAGCTGCTCGAGGATGAAGCCGACGCCCAGACATCCTTGCATTACGACCGGGCGCGTTTCGCAGCGCTGCCTGTGACAGAACAGGCCAAGATCAAAAGTTACATCGACTTCGTGCTCAGCCAGGCCGGCGACGCGAAAATCGAGGAGGACGGCTCCCTGACCGTCTCAAAGGAAGTGGCACCGAGCAAGCAGCAGCGGTTGCGCGCCGGTCGAGCCGCCCAACGACAATTATCAGACGAATCGTTGGGCATCGATGAAACACATAACGACACGACCAAAAAACGAAGGGCGAGAAAACGAAGCGGATAACGTTTACTCCTTCCCATCTCGCGAAAACAATGCGCTCTGCGCTCGGCAAAATGCGATCCGGGAGCACCTCCTCGATCTCGCTGAGCAGACTGAGCGCAGCCCGCCAATTGCTGCCGCAACCGTCCTGCTTCGTGCGGACGGAACGGTCGGGCTAGCTGCAAAAGGTATTGATCCGGAAATCGCCGCATGCATCGCTGACGAGCTCAACGAACTGTCGAACGTCATCCGGCGGCACGCCCACCGATCGAGACGCGCGCGCTCATTACAACGGGGTTTCTTTCACCTCGCCCCAGCCATCTCGATTGCCTTTCTCGTGGCGACTTACATCAATACGAACGCGTGGCTTGACGTCGCTCTGATGCTGCTCAGTCAGGTGACCGTCGGACCGCTGCTCGCCAAACAAAAGCCCCATAAATCCCGCAGCGGGTAGTTCGCCCGGCAACGCCGGCCCCTTGATCGCGGCCGGCCTCTCCTTTCCGCAAAAAGATATCCTCAAGAGGATTGACATGTAAATATCCCCTGCGGGATACTTCGGCACGGGCGCGGCGTGCGCGCCCTTCCTTAATCCGGAGGTCTGCATGAAAACGATAAGCAGCATCGAATCGAATGCCGAGGCCCGCCGCGCGTGGCTTCGAAGCGAACAGGGCTTGCCGGCTGAGCCGGCCGACGGCTACACCGTGGTGCGCCAAAGTGACTTTGAGAAGTCCAGGGTCTGGCGGGCGGTATTCATCGCAGCGGCGATTGCCGTGGGTGTTGCGCTGTTCCAGCCCGCGCCCGCCGACGCGCCCTCGGCCACCGCCCCGGCAAGGGCGACCGCGTAAGCCGCTGCGATGGCCGAGCGAATTTCCGTCACCGACGTCGACATCGCCCGTGAGTTTCGGCTCCGCCGCGTCGCCGGTCCGGCCATCAACGCCCTCAGGAATCCCGCCTTGCGCCTGTGCCTCAGGAACTGCGCCGAGTTGCGGAAAAAACAGCTCCACGCTGACCAACCCACGCCAGACGGCAAACGTCTTGCCTCTGGCGATCCGGACTAACGCCAAATGCACAGTCTGATGTCAACTTCCCAGATCGGGACCGGACGTAGAGATACGATCCGCCTTCGAACCATCGTCAAATACGACCCGATGGCTGCGCGTCCGACGACGCCCATCCTCGTCGGAAAATATGTCGTCGCGCGAAAGCCCATAGCAGATAGCGTTCACACCCTTTACATGATCATGGACGGCCGCGACGTCGTCCGTACGCAGATCTCCTATCCAAGTGTGGCCGACTGCGAGGGTGCTATCCGGGCCGCCGCAAACGCGCGAACGGAAACCGCGCGTGCGCTTGCAAAGGCGAAAAAGTCGGCCAGGAAAGGCTGGCAGGCGCGGCCGATGCGCGTGAAGGAGGCGGCCTAATGATTTTGTCAAGCAACCGGCAGCGGTTTAGGGGCATAGGGTGTCCTGTTGTGGAGGATGGCCCACAGCACATTCACGCGTCGCCATCGCCGCGTTCTGCGCGCTCTGCTTCGTGCGACCATTCCTGCGCAGCTATCGCTACGCGCGAATCAGGAGACACTATGTCAAATAATCTCTCCCCGATCTGCAAGGCGCTGATCGCGTTTTTCGCCGGCCAGCGCGACCCGCTCACGATCGACGACATTGAAGCAGCGTTGCCGCACGCCGACCGGCAGGCGCTCCGCCTGGAGCTGCACCTGCTGGTGTGCGCCACAGTCGTGCGGCAGGCCATCCGGCGGTCGGACGAACGCCTCGTGTACTGGCTCGCAGGCATTGCGATCGCGCCGTTCGACGGCACGCTGTTTCACTACGCGCCGGACGCGACATTTGCCGATGTCGGCGGTATCCCGCCGAGGCGGGAGGTCAGCAATGGCTAACGCGCGCTCGTTACTGGAAGCCGAAGCGATTGTCACCGGCAACACAAAGGCCGCGGTCAAGGCAGCCGGCGGTGGATCGTCGGATCTCTGGACTGTCCCGCCCGACCAGATTCACTACGATCCGCGCGACAACGTTCGCCCACTCGATCAGGACCGCGTGCGGCACCTCGCGGAACTGATGAAGGCGAACGGCTACGACCGGAAGAAACCGCTCGGGTGTTTCGTGCGCAAGGTCGACGGTCAGGACCGGATCTTCGTGTATGAAGGCCAGCACCGCTATCACGCTGCCCTGCTCGCCATCAGGGAAGGCGGGGTCGCGAAGGACAAGGAGATCGAGCGCCTGCCGGTCGTGATCGATGAAGCGAAGTCGGTGAATCGCGTCAACCTGATTTACGCCGGCATCACGAACAACGACGGCGAGAAGCTGACGCCGCTGCAGCTTGCGGAAAAAGTCGTGGAACTGCAGGAATTCGGCGAGTCCAACGCCGCCATCTGCAAGCGGCTCAACGTCACCGACCAGACCATCCGTGACGTCCTGCTGCTGGCGAACGCGCCAGTAGCCGTGCAGGAACTGGTCCGCAACAAGGTCGTTTCGTCGACATTGGCGATCGAAGAAATCCGGGCGCACGGCGGCGAGAAAGCCCTTGAGCGGCTCCAAAGCGCCGCAGCGCAGGCTAAGGCAGGCGGGAAAGCGAAGGTCACCAAGAAGGCGCTCGCGAAACCCACGGCCCACAAGGTCACCGAGGCGCATGCAAAGCAACTTTTGCAGGCGCTGCAGTCGGTTCTGCACGACCCTGTGTTCGGCAAGCTCTCGCCCGGCACGATCGCAGCCGTGCATACCGCTCTTACTCCGCATGCGGACTTGCTCGATGCCGTGCCGACCCGGCAGACCGTGCATCCCATCCATGTTCCGAATGAGCACGGTGCCTTTGCAGACTGCGAGAATATCCGGGCTCCGATCACCGGACGTTATGGCACTCACCCCGCGCAAATTCACCTTGCACAGCCCGACGTTGGCGTCTGGATCTATTCGATCAGCGCGCAAATCGGCCATTGCGCGAAAACTGGACTGCCCTCGATGCGCCACTTCGACGCGACGTTTCCGACGCGCGGCCAAGCCATACGGGCAGCCGTGAGTGAATTCACGGCCCTGCTTGAGCGACCGAATGTTAAGGGTGCAAAGGAGCTTGCGACAGTGCGCAAATGGCTGGACAAGCTCTGGACGATGCCCGACCCGGACTGGACCGAAGAAATGGCAAAGGAGTCCGCTAAATGATGGTTCTCCCGGCCACTTCTACCCCACGTCCGCTGCCGCGTAAGCGGGGTGCGGCGGACAAACGCCCACGGCTTTCCTTCGCTGGCGCCGTCCCGGCGCACGCATCGAACGACGACGTCAACAGCAGCGGGCTGGCGCCCGCAAAAGCGATCCAGACGAACGAAGCGCCGCTCGCGCGGCGAAAAGCTATCCAGAAGAAGGAAAGCGAGTCGGTTACCCGACTCGCAACGATCGCGCGAATCGAAGCCCTGCGCCTCGAAATCCGCAAGCTGGTCGAGGTCGTCGCACTTGGCGCGGATATCGAACTGCTCGACCTCATGCGCGACGAGGTCGGCAGCTATAGCCGGCATAAAGCTGCGCAAGAGGCACGCACGTGGGCGGAACAAGCGCGTCTATCCATCGAAACAGGGTTGATGCAGCTCGACCGAGCGATCAATCCGATGTCGTAGTAACGACCCGACATAGAGTGTCAAATGAATACTGTTTTTCTTTTGATGGCGCAGTTCGGCGCACGTGCGGTCATTCCGATTGATGAAGTCTGCCGCTCGTACTTCCCGCACCTTGAAGTGGACAAGCTGCTTCGAAAGATCACTTACGGAGAAATCAAGCTACCTCTCGTTCGGATCGAATCATCGCAAAAAAGCGCAAAGGGCGTATACGTGCAGGACCTAGCCAACTACATCGACGAGCGCCGCGCAGCAGCAAAGAAGGAATGCGATCAGCTCACCGGCATCGCGTAATCCTGCGATGGCGCAATCACATCCAGCCACTTCCAGTTTTCGTACTTGTCGCCCACCTTGCGCACGTGCGTGTAACGCTTCAACGTATTCCAGCTGCGGTGGCCACTGACTGCGGCCACCCGCTGGATCGTCCATCCCATTTCCGACAACCTGCTCGCGCCCTCGTGCCGTAGATCGTTCAGATGCAGGTCGTCAATCCCCAATAGCTGCACTGCGTTCGTGAATGCGGTGCTCGCCGTAAGAGCGCGGTACGGAAAGATACGATCGTCCACTCGCGGCTGCGCCTTGACGATCCGTAATGCTTCTGGCGTCAGATCCACCCAGGTGTCGTTTCCCACTTTTGTGTTTGGGTGTTTCAGGTCGCGGACCATAACGCGACATCCGTCCTCATCGAGGTCGTCCCAACGAAGCCGGCAGATTTCACTGATTCTTCGCAGCGAAAAAATCGTGAAGGCTGCCAGCGCCTGCATCGGAATACTGTCGGGCGTTCCGTCCCGCACCTTACCGAACTCCGCCATTAAGCGATCCATCTCATCTAGCGTTGGGCGACGTTCACGATGCTTTGATCGGCCAACAAGCCCCATTCTCGTCAGCGCGATGCGCGCGTCCGCGACCACCGAAGCATCGACCGGATAACCCCAGGCCGGCCGGGCCAAGGTGATCACGCTGGACAGGTGCGCGAGATAGTGGCCACGCGTCGATGGCGCGACCTCAACCGTTCGCATGTAGGCAACGATGTCCGCGCTTTCGAGCTGCGCCGCCTTCACCTCGCCCAAGGTTGAGCCGGAGATCTGGTTCAGGATCATTCTCTTCGTACGGTCTAACGGCTTGCCCAGTTCCGCGATGTATCGCTTGATCATTTCCTTGACTGGTGGGTTCTCCTGCAGCGCGGCCTTCAAACCGTCGGCGTGCGATAGCGCCGCCTCGCGCTGCTTAATCCAGATCTGCGCCGCCTGCCGACGTTCAAACGTCTTGGTTTCCTGATGCAAGACCTTGCCGGCCTTACGCACGCGGACTTGTGCCTTATACGAGGTGCTACCGTCCTTGTTCTCTCTTGGTGTAATTGTGCCCATCTCTGCTCACTTGCCTGTAGTGTGGTGCCACGCGAAAATGGCACCCATTTTGGAGCCTTGGCACCGCAAAAACAAGAGGAAACGAGAGACCACCCGAGCAAACGAGAGGTGCATCGATCGGCGTCAATGCCACGCCAGTAAAGGATATCGCCGTCTACCAAGGGTTACAGGGAGAAGCGCACCGGCAGCGCCGTCGAATACTTGATCTGTTCCATCGCAAAACTTGAACTCACGTCGTACAGCGGCACGGCGGCAATGAGAAGCTTGTAGACGCGATCGTAGTCGTCGATGTCGGACACCACCACGCGCAGCAGGTAATCGGTTTCGCCGCTCATCCGGTACACCTCCACTACCTCCGGAATATCCTGAACCGCACGCGTGAAGCTCTGCGCCCACGCCTCGGTATGCTGGTTGGTGCGCACCGCGACGAACACGGTCGTGCCCACGCCCAGCTTGCGGGCATCGCAAAGCGCCACCTGCGCGCGAATCACGCCCGCCTCTTTCAGACGCTGCAGCCGTTTCCAGCAAGGCGTTTGCGACAGATTCACCCGCTGCGCCAACTCGGCGATCGGCATGGTTGCGTCCTGCTGCAGCAGTTCGAGCAGTTTCCGATCGATGATGTCCATTCCCATTCTGACGCCTCTGTAGGAAATTATTCTACTTTTAAGACTTCGAGGGGAATTATATGGAAACTCTTTCTCCGGGGAAATCGGTATAAATGTCGCTATTCGAAATAACCGACAAGCGGCAGCGCAGCCGCGCAACGATCATGAGCCAAAACCTTTCTTCGACGCCCCGCGATCGTTTCCAGGCCCACGGCGGGCAACCGGCTGAAGCGGCCCGAACCGCCTCGGACGTTCAAGCCCGAATTCGAGCCGCCGCGCCGTTGCACGACCACGGCAGCGCGCCTATCAAACAGTTATGCGACGCGCTCGACGCGATCTTCGAAGCCTGTTCGACATGTCCCGAGCCGTCGGATTCGGCGTTGTTCGCGCGCGGTATGCGTGTCGCCCTCGCTGAAGCCGCGGCCACCCCCGACTTGCTGACGCCGGCACAACGCGAAGGCGCGGCGGAGAATTACCGTCGTCATCTGCTCGCCGCCGACCCGCATGGCCGCTATGCGATTGCCGCGCTCGTGTGGCTGCCGCAACAGGCGAGCCCCGTGCACGCGCATCACACGTGGTGCGGCTACGCTGTGCTCGATGGCAGCTTGAACGAAACGATCTTCGAATGGAATAGCGCGCGGCAATGCGCGAGCGCCGCGCGGACGCAAGCGCGCAATCGCGGCGCGGTGTCGTTCGCACGCGGCGGACGCGGCGCCATTCATCGGCTGGGCAATGGCACTCTTGCGCCCGCCGTCTCATTGCATGTCTACGGCGTGCCGGGCGCGCGAATCGCCACGCATGTCAACGACATCGTGCGCGTGGCCGAGGCGCCGGCGCGCGTTTGAAAGCTCACGCCTTGCGTGCGCCGCGCAGGCAGCGGCGCACCGCCAGCGCAATCAACTCTTGCCGCCCGCTTCTCCCGCGGTCGGAATCTGCGGTGGAATCGGCGCGGTCTGTCCGGTCGGCGGCGGCGCCGGACGCGGTTCGTGCGACACATCGCGCGCCACCGCGACCGCCGCATGCGCGGCCCGCACCGACGACGCCGTTTGAGCCTGCGCATGGGCATGGCCGTGCGCACCGGGCTCAGGCAACGCGTCGTCCCCGAAAGGCTGACCTTCGCTATCCTTCGACGACGTGAACAAGCGCATCTGCGGCAGCGGAATCTCAATCCCGGCTTCATCCATCTTGCGCTTGAGCCGCAGATTGAACGCGCGCGCCACGCTCCATTGCTGCAGCGGCCGGGTCTTGATCTGCCCTTTTACGACCATCCAGTTCGGATCGAAACGGTCCAGCCCCCACACCTCGATCGGCCCGAGCATCTCGCGCCGGTAACGGAAGTCCGCCATCAGATCGGCGCCGACTTCGCGGATCAGCTGCGTGATCTGATCGACGTCCGCGGAGAACGACACCCGCACTTCGAACACTGCGTAAGCAAAATCGCGCGACAGGTTCTTGACGATCTTGATCTGCGAGAACGGAATCGCGTGAATCGCGCCCTGGCCGTCGCGCAGGCGCACGGTGCGGATCGACAGGTGCTCGACGGTGCCCGCGTGGCCGCCGTCCACGTCGATCCAGTCGCCCACGGAGATCGTGTCCTCGATGATGATGAACAGGCCCGTGATCAGGTCGGTCACGAGCGACTGCGCGCCGAAACCGATCGCGAGGCCGATCACGCCGGCGCCCGCCAGCAGCGGCGTCACGTTGATGCCGAGGTTCGCCGCGGTCACGATCCCGGCGATGGTCATGATCGAGACGAGCAGCACATTGCGCACGAGCGGCAGCATCGTGCGCGCGCGCATGCTCGGCGCGCGCGACTTGTTGCGCGGACCGCCCGGATTGAGCGCCTCGGTGATCGCCGTGTCGACCAGGATCCAGAGCAGCCACGCAATGAACACGGTCGCGATGATCGCCGTCACCGCATGGGCGATACCGCGCGCCGCGACGTTTTCCTCGATCACCGCCGCGAGCGACACGCCCCACAAACGCGCCGCCAGTTCGAAGAAAAACAGCCAGATGAAGAGCGTGAGCAGCGTGCCGCAAAAGCGCAGCAGGCGCGTCAGATACGGTGAGCGGCGGCGGGCGCGCGCGCTGCGCGGACGCGTCATGCGCAGCACGATGGCCGACAGGAAGAACGCCAGCACCAGCAGCAGCGCCGTCACCACCGAAATCTGCAGCACGTTCTCACTGGTGCCCGAACCGCCGAGCGTGGCGATCACCGAGGCGGTGGCGAGCACCAGCACGGGCACGTGCCACAGCGCGGCGAGGACCTCGAAGGCGTCGGTCGCCGCCTTGTGATCGTTGCGCTGCTCGTAAGGCCGATTGCGAATCAGATGCGCGACCGGCCGGCGAAACGCGAGCGCGAAGTAGCCGGTGAGCACGGCGGCCGTCATGTTGGCCGCGGTCGAGATCAGCGCCGCGAGATTCGTTCCGAGTTGATGCGCGACGTCGTAATTGACGGCCGCATCGCCGAGCGCGCCGCATATGCCGATCACGAACAGCACACGCCGCGCATGATCGATCAGAAGACGCACCGCGATGCGCCGATGCCCCGAGCCGAACAGCGAAAACATGATCAAACAGATCGCCGAGAACACCGCCCCCGCCACGATCGCGTAGGCGACCACCATGCCGAGCGTTCGTCCGAGCGCATCGGGCATCGCACGCACGAACAGCAGCGCCGCGACAAACGCGATGATCCACGGCCCGACGCGGCGCAGCGCGAAGATCAGCAGCTCGCGCGTGGTGGGATTCGGATTCAGCCCCATGACGATGCCGAAGCGCCGGTACAGCCGGTGTTGTCCATAGATCAGCGCGCCGGCGCACGCGCCCCAGCCGGCGAGCATCGCGATCATCGAAAACAGCACGCGGCCGAAGCTCTCGCGCCCCTGGCCCGAGATGATCGTGAAGAGTTCGTTGCCGGCCGCGTTGAGGCGGCCGCCCCAATAGCGCACCGGCGTGCGGCCCTGATGCATGTCGGATTCGAACGACGCGATGCCCGACGCGATCGCGCCCAGCAGGCCGGCACTGGCCTGCGTCTGCGCCGGCACCGGTGGACCGACGTTCTGCGAGACGTCGCGTAGCTTCTTGAGCTGGGCGACGAGCGCGGTGCGCTGCCGGTCGTTGTCGAGCGTGGCGATCACGCTGTCGAGCGAGCGCGCCAGTTCCGCCTGGCTCGCGGGCGACGGCGCGGACGCCGCCTGCGCCGCGGATGCGCCCGAAGCGGCGGACGCGGGCGTCGCGGTGGCGCTGTTGATCAGGCTCTGCAAGGCCGGGATGACCGGCGTGCTGCTGCCGGCGGCCTCGGCGTTGGCGGGCGTGCAGCCGGCGTAGAGGATCAGCGCGAGGAATGCCCCGGCCACCCATGCGCCGAGCCACGCCGCGACGCGCGTGGGCGAGGTGGGGTGGACGTCGCCCCCGGCATGAGGAGAAGGAAGATGAAAGGTGGCGCGAGTCGCCGGTTGCCCGCCGTTGAACGGCGCAGCCTCGGACTCACGCCGCGAAGAGCGTGACTGCATGGCGATCCGTGAAAAAACGGGAGACGCCAGTGTAGCCGCACTTTTATCGGGCGCGACCGAACATGCGTAACGGAATGTTAGGGCGCTTGCACTCGGCAGCGGGTGCGCGGACCGCCCTACCCACCGCGCCGCGGGCGCCTGACTGACAGGCCAGGCCGCGCCATTCAGGCTCAATAGGCGACTGTCGCGATCTGACGCACGAAGCGGCCGTGCTCCAGTTCATCGACGAAGGCGATTGCGTAGTCTTCCGCGGAAATGCGGCTATTGCCTTCGGCGTCGGCCAGCAGCGCGCCCGTGCCGGTGCGGAATTGGCCGGTGCGCTCGCCCGGCGCGATCAGCGCGGCCGGCGCAAAGAAAGTCCAGTCGAGATCGGCGACGCCACGGTAGTAGTCAAATGCGTCGCGGTGCGCGAGCGCGACCGGCTTGTAAGCGTCAGGGAAACCCTCGGTATCCACCAGTTGCTTGCCCGGCGCGACTTCGAGCGAACCCGCGCCGCCCACCACCACGAGGCGCTTCACGCCCGCCGCGCGCACGCCTTCGACCAGCGCGCGAGTCGCTGTGGCGAGCGCCGCCTCGTCACCTTGCGGCGGCGCGTAGGCGCTGGCGACGACGTCGTGCCCGCGCACCGCTGCGCCGACGCTCGCGGCGTCGAGCAGATCGGCTTGCGCCGCCTTCAGGTTCGCCACGTCGGCCGGCACCCGCGCCGGGTTGCGCGCCAGCGCCGTCACCTCGTGCCCGCGACGGGCCGCTTCCGCGGCGATCCGCGAACCGATCGTGCCGGTGGCGCCAAACAACGCAATCTTCAACTGTTTGCTCATTTCGATGCTCCTTTGATTAGCTTATATGTAACTATATTGATTACATATAAGACGAAAAAAAGAGGGGTGGATACCCCTTGATTATCGGGCGCGCGTGCTGACTGACAAACACGCGCATTCCCGGACTGCTTGCTCATGCCTTATCGATGCGAACGCCGCTTGCGCTCCCTGACCCGCTCCGCGCGCACGACATCCGCCGTGGCATCGGCCAGCGTGCGGGCGCCGAGCGATGCTTCCATGGCCTGCTGCGCTTCGTCGATGATGCCGCTCAGCACGCCTTGAATATTACGGCCGACCATGCACGCCGGATTCGGCTCTTCCCGATGCAGCCCGAATAAACGTGGATCTTCCACCGCACGGTATATCTCGAGCAGGCTGATATTCCCGGGCGCCCGGGCGAGCAGCGCGCCGCCGCCCGCGCCAAGCTGCGAGCTGGTGAGGCCCGCCTCCGCCAGCATGCTCAGCAAACGCCGGATCAGTGCGGGATTGGTGTTCACGCTGCCCGCAATCATCTCCGACGAAAGCGGCACGCCCTGCTGCAACGACAGCAGCGCAAGCACGTGCACCGCAAATGCGAACCGGCTACTCGTATTCACAACAACCCTGCCCGGCGACCACAATATGTAACCATATTAATTACATTTGACCGGGCCGTCAAACGTTCGCGCGCGCCGGGGACCGAACGGACGGTCACGACGGTCACTTGTCCATCTGCTTTTGCGCGTCGCCGGAATCGCCCGCTGCGGACGAAGACGCCGCAGCGTTCGTCGATGAAGCGGTGCTTTGCGCGGACCACTGCTGCAGCTTGCGGCCCGCGGTCTCCAGGCTCTGCCCGGTCAGCGCGGCGGCCTTGCCGAGTTGCGCATTGGCCGCGCTCGCGGCGCCTTGCAGATTGGCCTGCGCGCCCGAAGCAAGCGCCTTGGGGTCGATAGTGACCGACGGCGCGGAGGCCGAATCGAGGTTCTGCTGCGCGGCGGATTTGGTCGCGTCGACCTGCTGGCCGATGTAGCTAGCCGCCTGATCGAGCTTTTGACCGGCCGCTTGCGCGGCGTCGTTGAGCTTGCCGGCGACCTGCCCGGCGGACGCATCGTTTTTCTGGCAGGCCGTGAGGCCGCCGAACACGGCGAGAACCAGAACGACACGGTGCAACAAAGGCGAACGGATGGATGAAATCATGTTTGAGTGTGAGCCGCGCCAAGCGGCTTCCGCATGCGAAAACGCGCCAATGATACGCCGTCGCGTGGCGCTTTCGCCCAGCGTCGGCCGATCGTCCGGATCGCGCCGCGAACGCGGGCGCATCTGCTGGCATTCCGCGCCATTCGAACCCGCTCATTGGCGCGGCGTCGCGGTTCTGTCAAACGCGTTGGGGTAGACTGGCTTCGCTTGAATGAGCGTGACGAGCGCTTGGTGTGTTCCGTTGATCAACTGGAGGCATACGATGGCAGCAAAGAAGATTCTGTTCCTGACCGGCGACTTCGCCGAGGATTATGAAACGATGGTGCCGTTCCAGGCACTGCAGGCAGTCGGCCACGTGGTCGACGCGGTCTGCCCGAACAAGAAGGCGGGCGACCGGATCAAGACAGCGATCCATGATTTCGAGGGCGACCAGACTTATACGGAGAAGCCCGGTCATCAGTTCACGCTCAACGCGACCTTCGACGATGCCGATCCCCGCCAGTACGACGCGCTGGCGATCGCGGGCGGCCGGGCGCCGGAATACCTGCGGCTCGATCCCAAGGTAATCGAAGTCGTGCGGCAGTTCGCCGAAGCGGGCAAACCGATTGCCGCGATCTGCCATGCCGCGCAACTGCTGGCCGCCGCCGACGTGATCCGCGGCAAACGCATTTCCGCCTACCCGGCGTGCGCGCCCGAAGTGAAACTGGCGGGCGGCGACTATGCCGACATTCCCGTCGACGCCGCGATCACCGACGCCAACTTCGTCACCGCGCCCGCATGGCCCGCGCATCCCGAGTGGCTGCGCCAGTTCCTCGTGCTGCTCGGCACCCGGATCGAACTCTGATCGAAGTCCAGTCGAAGTCCGATCGAGCCGGATGCCACCATCCGGCTTTGATCCGGCCATGATCCGACTCCGGGTCAAGGCGAGCGCCATGCCCTCATGGCCTCGCGCATTGACCTAAACCGCGCACATTTTGAGAGTAATCCGATAGTTCGCAGCGAAACGGCTTCCTATAGTCAACGGTTGACTTTGGAGTGCCTTTCGATGGAACTGACTGACTGGATCGTCGTGCTCGTCGTCACGTTGATGGCGATCGCTTTTTTCTGCGGGCGCACGCCCGCCAACTGGTCGCGTGAAAACCGCGCGCGGCGTCTGGCCGGCGCGCGCATGCTGGTGCTAGCCGCATGCTCGCTGTGGGCGGCGCTGCTGCTCGCCGCACGTGGCCTGTTCGCGCTGGACGGCGTGCTCGGCTTGCATCCCGCGCCGCTCGAGGCATTGACCGGCGTCATGATCCTGATCGTCTGCGCCTGCTACTGGTTGATTCGCGGCAGCAAGCTGCTCAAACCGCGGCGGCTCTTTAACGCCTGCTGATCACCGGACACCGACGCCGGGTTCGGCATTGGGGGCATTCAGCGCCGCGCCGCCACCCGAACCTTGGCTGTCACGCTCATCCGAGCCCATGCGCGCCTCGCGCACATCACGCATCGCATCAACGCCGCCCGCCTCCAGCGGAACCCGCGGATCGGCAACCGCCTGCGCATTGCGCGGCCGGGCTTCGGGTAGCGACACATAGAACGTCGTGCCCTCCCCCTCTTTCGACTCCACCCAGACACGCCCGCCGTGCCGCTCCACCACGCGCCGCACGAGCGCGAGGCCGATGCCCTCGCCCGCCACCACATTGCCGTGCAGCCGCTGAAACGCATTGAATAGCCGGGGCAATGCGACCACCGGAATCCCCAGCCCGTTATCCCGCACGTAAAAGATCCGCAGCGAATGCACGCCGAGCGGCGGCGGCGTGGTCCCGATTTCGATCCTGCCCTCGCGGGCGGGATCCAGATAATTGACCGCGTTGCCGATCAGATTCGCGAACACCTGCTCGAGCGCGGTGGCGTCGCCCCACACCGCCGGCAACGCGTCGACGCTGATCTGCGCGCCGCGCGCCCGGATCGAGCCTTGCATCGCATCGATCACGCGCCGCACGATATCGTGCACCTCGACCTTCTGCTGACGGTATTCGACGCGGCCGACACGCGACAGCCGCAACAGCGCGTCGATGATATGCGATGCCCGCAGCACGGCCGTTTGCAGATAATGCAACGCCTCGCCGATGTCCTCGTCGACCACCCGTTCGATGCGCTCGCGCGTCCCGGCGCCAAGCGACGACTCGCGCACCGCGACGCGCAGTTCGTCGCACGCGCGGATCAATTCCTTCGAAAAGCCCTGCAGATTCACGAGCGGCGCACGCAGATCGTGCGACACGCTGTAAATGAACATCTCGTTCTCCTGGGTCTGCTGCCGCAGGCTCTCGTTGATGCGCGCCAGTTCGGCGGCGCGGCGCGCGAGGTCGGCGTGGAAACGCGCCTGGATGCGCTCCGCCTCGAGCAGGCGCCGGCTGGTTTCATGCAAGGTCAGGTCGAGCCGGGCGATTTCATCGCCGCCTGCTGCGATCGGCGCCAGCGGCTCGTTGCCCGCGAGGCGCCCGGCGTTGTCGGAGAGCACGGCGAGCCGGCCGCGCACGCCGCGCGTGAACAGCCAGACGGCCAGCGCGACGAACAGCAGCGAGCCGAACACGGCGGCGCCCACCAGCATCTGCTGCCGTTCGCGCGCGGCATCGGCGGCGTTCAGGCGCTGCATGTCGAGGCGCCGTTCCTCGCTCTGGAATGCCACCACCTGCTGACGGAAGCGATCGAGCACATCGGATTGA
The DNA here is from genome assembly GCF_049177125.1 of Paraburkholderia sp. DD10. Classification (NCBI taxonomy): domain Bacteria; kingdom Pseudomonadati; phylum Pseudomonadota; class Betaproteobacteria; order Burkholderiales; family Burkholderiaceae; genus Paraburkholderia; species Paraburkholderia sp. DD10. The sequence continues at coordinate 1,948,001 of NZ_CP185393.1, forward strand.
GCGAGGTCGCGAAAGCGCTCCAGCACGTCGGGCCGCCGCCGCGAATGCAGCATGTCCTGCATGCGGTCGGACCACTGGCGATAGGCTTGCACCGATTGACGCAACTGAACCACGCGCGCGACTTGCCGGGGATTGTCCGCGACCAGTTCGGCAAGCTGGTCGATGCGGCGGTCGACGTCCATCCACAGTGCCAGCGGCGTGGCGAAACGGCTGTCGTTTTCCAGCACCGCGCCGCGCAGCGCGACCGATTCGCCGAGCACCGGCTCGAGAATCGCGGTGGTCTGCCGCAGCACTTCCTGGCTATGGAGAGCCCAGCGCTCCGCTTGCGCCGAATCGGATTGCGCCTTGACCAGTCCGGACAGCAGCGCCAGTTCGAAAAGCGCCGGAATCGCGATCAGCAGCAGGCCTTTGGTGGTGAGTCTCATGCGTGCGCATCGGAAGTCGGGGGCCGGCAGATCATGCGCGGGGAGCGCACATTATGTCGACGTTTCCAGCGGAAAATAAAGGGGCGCGCCATTTATTGGGCGCAATCGGCCATGGCAACCTGCGCGCACATGCGTTGCGCATCGGGCGGCGGGTATTCGGCAGGCGAGCACTCGAAAATATCGGATGACGCACAATTTCGGGACATGACGCCCAAAATAGAACCTGAATGCACCTGTATTGTGCTTAAAGTCGCACAAATCAAAGCCGTTCGTTCCGAGATCCCGAAGTCGCGCAAGCGCTAGCCACCAATTTCGGTGCGCGCCGCACCGAATAGACGCTTTACGCACAACATTGGCCCATTTCTTGCATTCGTTGCCCGCTTTTTTGGCATACGCAGGAAACATCGATGGAAAGTCTTAAAACCGGTACCGACACCCTCTTTCTCTTATTGGGTGCGGCAATGGTGCTGGCCATGCATGCCGGGTTCGCGTTTCTGGAACTCGGTACCGTGCGCAAGAAAAATCAGGTCAACGCGCTGGTCAAGATTCTGGTGGATTTCTCCGTCTCGACAATCGCGTATTTCTTCATCGGCTACACGATCGCATACGGCACGCAGTTCTTCGGCAACGCTCAAACGCTGGCCGCGCATAACGGCTACGAGCTGGTGCGCTTCTTCTTCCTGCTGACCTTTGCCGCGGCGATTCCGGCGATCGTGTCGGGCGGCATCGCGGAGCGTTCGAAATTCAATCCGCAACTCTTCGCCACCTTCGTGCTGGTCGGCTTCATCTACCCGCTCTTCGAAGGGATCGTCTGGAACAACCGCTTCGGCATTCAGAACTGGCTGACCGGCGTGTTCGGCGTGCCGTTCCACGATTTCGCCGGCTCGGTGGTCGTCCATGCGTTCGGCGGCTGGGTCGCGTTGCCCGCCGTGCTGCTGCTGGGCGCGCGTCATGGCCGCTACCATCGCGACGGCGGCATTGCCGCGCATCCGCCGTCGAATATTCCGTTTCTCGCGCTGGGCGCCTGGGTGCTGGCGGTTGGCTGGTTCGGCTTCAACGTGATGAGCGCGCAGACCATCGACAAAATCAGCGGCCTCGTCGCCGTCAATTCGCTGATGGCGATGGTCGGCGGCACGCTGACAGCCTGGCTCGCGGGCCGCAACGATCCCGGCTTCACGTACAACGGCCCGCTCGCCGGGCTGGTCGCCGTGTGCGCCGGCTCCGATCTGATGCATCCGCTCGGCGCGCTGCTGACGGGCGGCATCGCGGGCGTGCTGTTCGTCTTTATGTTCACCTGTGTGCAGAACCGCTGGCGCATCGACGATGTGCTCGGCGTGTGGCCGTTGCACGGCTTGTGCGGCGCGTGGGGCGGCATTGCGGCGGGCATCTTCGGCTTGCCTGCGCTGGGCGGCATCGGCGGGGTGTCGCTCGGGGCGCAACTGGTGGGGACGTTGGGCGGCATCGCGGTGGCGGCGCTCGGCGGCACGCTCGTGTACGGCGCGATTCGCCTGACGGTGGGCCTGCGGCTCGACCAGGAGGACGAATACAACGGCGCGGACCTGTCGATCCACAGAATTTCGGCGACGCCGGAGCGCGAGAGCGTCGGCTGACGCGTTCGCCGCGCGGCAGCCTTCGACGGTTCAGTGGCGAGCAAGGCCCGAGGATGCGCCGGCGCTTGCCGCGCGAGCCGCTCCTAGCGGGACGATGAATCCACCGCGTCCGCGTTGCCGCCGACGATGCCGAATTCGATCGGACAACGCGTATAAAACACCGGCACGCTGCCTTGCCGCACGGCGGCGAGCAGCGTTTCGGCTTCCCCTTCGGTGACGGCGAAAATCACCTGCACCGGCTGATCCGCCAATTCGAAGAAACGCGCCGCGTGACGCGCGCCGGCGTGACCAATGCCTTCGGCGGCCGCCACGACGGTCGCGCCGCGAATGCCGGCCTGTTTGGCGACCGACAATAGCCATTCCACGACCGGCTGATGATCATGACGCCGGTTTTGCTCGCTATAAAACGTCAGCTGGTAGCCTTTCTTCATGTCGGCCTTCCTTGTTGAAGCCTGGCGGACCCGCACTCGACGTCGGCAGGCGCTGACTTCATTCTAGGTCACGCCCACGTGATGCCCGCAACGCTAGCCAACGACCCGCGCGACTACCCCGCGCCGCCGCCCCGACCTGTCCCCACATGCGCTAGCCGGTGTTAGACTTGCGCGCTGGAAATGGCATTCTCCCTTAACCGCCGTGGCGGCTGATGATGCCTGCTTCGCCCGGGTGACCGCGGACGCGGCAGCGCGTCTCCCGCTCAGCCCGGTTTGTCGACCTTCCGGTTTTGCCAGGCCTCTTCCCATGTATTGGTCCATTCTCGCGGTCGCCGTCGGCGGCGCGCTCGGCTCGCTGTTCCGCTGGTTTCTCGGCATCCGCCTGAACGGCTTGTTCGTCAGCTTGCCGCTCGGCACGTTCGCCGCCAATGTGATCGCCGGCTACATCATCGGCGTCGCGGTCGCGGGCTTCGCGCGGGCGCCGCACATCGCGCCGGAATGGCGGCTCTTCGTCATCACCGGGATGATGGGCGGACTCTCGACCTTCTCCACGTTTTCAGCCGAAGTCGTGCAGCGCCTGCAGGACGGCCGGCTCGGCTGGGCCGCGGGCGAGATCGTGATTCACGTGGGCGCGTCGCTCGTCATGACCGTGCTTGGTATCGCCACGGTCTCGTTGCTGTCGCGCTGAGAACGCCGCGGCGTGCCCCGTCACACGCCGAATGGGAACGTATCGGGCGTGCCTTCGCGCATCGGCGTCGGAAGCGGTTCAACGGCGCTGGTGCGATCGACCCAGACATAAGCGTCGAACTGATCGGCGAGCGACGCTTGCGCATAGTGGCTATAACGCTCGGTGTCCGGCCGATAGATCACGCCGATGAAACGTTCCAGCAGCGGTTCGCTCAAGCGCGCCCGCAACGCGTCGTGCACACCGGGGCGCAGATCCAGAAGAAAGCGCGGCTGCCCCGCGCGGTGCATCCAGTATTCATAGCTGTCATCCAGCGCCGGACGCACTTCCTTCACCTCCATCGGACCATCCCAGTCGCTTGCGGCGGCGACGGTGCCCGCGTGCGTGCCGAAGCCGATCAGCGCCGCCTCGTCGCCGAAGTACTCGCGGCATAACTGCCCGACGTTGATCTCTCGCGAGATGCGCCCCATCTCGGTCGCGCTGGCGTCGCCGATATGCGAGTTGTGCGCCCACACCACCGCGCGCGCGTGCGGGCCGCGCGCGTCGAGCGTATGGCGCAGCGTCTCGAACATATGCGTGTCGCGCAGGTTCCAACTGTGCGCGCCGCCGTAATACATGGCGCGGTAGTAGCGCTCGGCCGACGCGACGAGACGCGCGTTCTGCGACGCGTCGAAGAAAGTCTCGCCGTCATGCTCCGCGTAGTCGAGCCGGTTTCTCAGCAGATCCTGCAATTGAGCGACGACGTGTTGCTCGCATTGCGCATAGCCGCCCTCGAGCGCCGCGCGTCCGTACACGGCCGGGTCCTTCTGCCACGGACCGAAGCACCCATAGCGTTCGCGGGCAATACGGGCCGCGGCGGGATCGACGGAGTCGAGGTAGCGCAGCACGGCGTCGATCGACTCGGAGAGGCTATAGATATCGAGCCCATAAAGACGCGCCTGACGCTCCTGCGGCAGAGTGGCGTTATGGCCGCGCAGCCAGTCGGTGAACGCCTTCACATCGGTATTGCGCCACATCCACGTCGGGAAACGCCGGAACGGCGCTTCGCGACCGCTGGCGGGCGGCCGATTCCGCACGTGCCGGTCGAGCGCCGCCGCGTCGGGCCAATCGGCTTCCAGCGCGACGATCGAGAAACCATGCTCCTCGATCAGCCGCCGCGTGATGGCCGCGCGCAAGCGATAGAACTCGGCAGTGCCGTGGCTCGCCTCCCCGAGCAGGACCACGCGCCGCGCGGCGAAGCGGTCGGTGAAATACTCCAGTATCGCGGAATCGAAGTCCGTGAACGGCTCGGCGGCGGCGCGGATCGCCGCGGCCAGATCATCCGGCGCACGAGCGTGTTGCGTCGGACTGTCGGCGACGGCCGGCGGATCGAGCATCACGTCTTCGGCCGGCCAGCCGTCGTCGCCGATGAGCGGCACGAACATCACCGCGCCGAGCGTCCGTTCGTCGTAGTCGTGTTCGGTGCGGCGCACGACTTTCACGAGCCGCTGATGGTATCGCTCGTGGCCCACGGGCATGATGAGCCGTCCGCCGAGCGCGAGTTGCTCGCGCCACGCCCGCGGCACGTGCGGACCGCCGGCGGACGCGAAGATCGCGTCATACGGCGCGCCTTCCGGCAAACCGTGCGTGCCGTCTCCGGTATGCACCGTGACGTTGTCGATGCCCAGGCGCGCGAGCGTTTCGCGCGCGGACTGCGCGAGCGCCGCGTGGCGCTCCACCGTGTCGACATGCGCGGCGATGGCGGCGGCGATGGCGGCGGCGTAACCCGATCCGGTGCCGATCTCCAGGACCCGGTCACCGGGGCGCAACTGGGCCGCCTCGATCATGCGCGCCACGATGTAGGGCTGCGAGATGGTCTGCTGCTCGGCGATCGGCAACGGTGTGTCGTCGTAAGCGAATTCACGCAGATGCGCGGGCACGAACTCTTCTCGCGGCACGCGCCGCATCGCGGCCAGCACGTTCGGGTCGCCGATGGAGCGCCCGGCGATCTGACGCTCGACCATCAACTCGCGTGCCTCGGGCAAGTTGGTCATGGCTGCTCCTTGACGCTACGCCTCCCGCATTTCATAACAGGTCGCGAAGCTTGTAGTACCACATGCCGAGGACAAGGCCGGGTGCGCGCAGCATCGCGCCGCCCGGAAAACGACGATGGCGGATGCGATTGAACACCTCGAACCGCGAGGTTTCCCCCGCGATGCTGTCGGCCATCAGTTTGCCGGCCATGCCCGCGAACACCAGGCCATGACCCGAGAAGCCTTGCACGTAGTAGATGTTGTTGCCGAGCCGCCCGAGGTCGGGCGCGCGGTTCATGGTGATGTCGACGAACCCGCCCCACGCGAATTCCACGCCGAGATCCCCGGTTTGCGGGAACACGTCGGTCATGCGCACGCGCATGCGCTCGACGAGATTGCGCGGCGCCTTGGCGCTATACGTTTCGCCCGCGCCGAACAGCAACCGATGGTCGGCGCTGAGCCTGAAGTAATCCAGGACGAGGTTATTGTCCGACGCCGCCGCCCGGCCCGGCATCAACGCATCGGCACGGGCCTGTCCCATCGGTTCGGTGGCGACCATATAGGTGCCGACCGGCATGATGCGGCCTCTCAGTTCGGGCGCCAGTTCGTCGCCGAACTCGCCCAGATAGACATTGCCGGCGAGCACCACGTAACGGCAGCGCACCTCTCCCTCGGCGGTCTTGACGACCGGCTCCCGCCCTCGCTCCAGCCGGAATGCGGCGGTGTTTTCGAATAGCCGCACGCCGGCGCGGCGCGCGGCGGCGGCCAGTCCGAGGCAGTACTTCAACGGATGCAAATGGCCCGAGCCGGCATCGTAGGCGCCCGAAACAAAGCGATCGCTATTCAGATGTCCGGCGATCTGCGCGCGATCGAGCCATTGCAGCGGGTAATCGTAGACACGCGCCATGTGCTCCACCCAACGACGCAGCGCCTCCGACTTGCGCTTGCGCAACGCGAGCGTCAGGTAGCCCGAGATGTAGTCGCAATCGATGCCGTAGTCGCCGATGCGCTGCCTGAGCAGGCGCATGCCGTCGATCGACGCGTCCCACGCGGCCCGCGCCACTTCGCGCGGACACTGCGTTTCGATCGCATGCTCGCCTTCCGCGCCGAAGCCCACGAGCGCCTGGCCGCCGTTTCTTCCCGATGCGCCCCAGCCGATGCGATGGGCTTCGAGCAGCGCAACCGTGTAACCCATTCTGGCGAGTTCCAGCGCACATGAGAGGCCCGCGTAGCCCGCGCCGATCACACACACATCCACCGCCATCGATTCCTGGAGCGGCGCGCAGAGCGGCGCGCGAACCACGCTCGCCTCGTAGTACGACTTCTCCAGAACGCCCAGCTCTTTTTGCAGTAATCCGGCCATCAAGGCGCCTCCTCGCGCGCTCGCAGTCAGGCAACCCGTCAGGCAACCCGTATGTTGAGGAACTGCCACGGGTCGCTATCGTCCCGTGGCTCTTCGTAGAGCCGCGAATGCTGCGTGAGCGGCGTCCATTTGTCGTAGACGCCGACGACCTCGCCAAGATACGGGCGCGCGATGCGCATGACGGTTTCATAGTCGATGTCGTCGGGCTCGATCACCCCCGCTCGAGGGTTGGACAGCGCCCACACGATGCCGCCGAGAATGCCGGCCACCACCTGCAGACTCGTCGCCGTGTTATGCGGCGCGATGCGGCGTGTTTCCTCGGTGCCGAGCTGCGAGCCGAACCAGTAAGCGCCGCGCTCGTTGCCCATCAGCAGAACGCCGAGTTCGTCGATGCCCTCGGTGATCTCCTCGCGCAAGATCCGCTCGCGTTCCTGCGGCACCCATCCGCGGCCGGCGAGTTCGTCGATTGAAAGCACCGCGTCGTCGCAAGGTCGATACGCGTAATGGACGGTCGGCCGATAGACGACCTCGCCGCTTTCCCTGAGCGTGAGATGGTCCGCGATCGAGATGGACTCGCCGTGCGTGATCAGAAAGCCGTGATACGGTCCGCCCAACGGCGTCCAGCTACGTACCCGGGTGGCGAGGCCCGGGCGCGTCAGATAGATTGCCGCGTCCGAGCCGAAGCCGTGCCGGCACGCGTCGGCGGGCCAATGCCGTTCGTGCGTGCCCCAGCCGAGTTCGGCCGGCTGCAAGCCTTCTTCGATGAAGGCCTGCACGGACCACGTGTTGACGAATTCATTCGGCGCTTTCCTCGCCGCCGCGATCTGCGTGTCGTGTTCGGCGATGTGGATCGCCCGGATGTCGAGCCGCTGCGCGAGCGTTGCCCAGTCCTCGAAACTCGCGAGCCGTCCCACCGGCATATTGCTGTCCACCGCCATGTTGACCAGCGCCTGCTTGACGAGTGACGAGATCAGTCCGGGATTGGCGCCTTGCGTCAAAATGGCCGTGGGTCCGTCGCGCTTGTCGAGGCGGAATGCGAGCACGGCTTCTCGCAACGCATAGTTACTGCGGCGCGACGGCGGCCCCTTCTGGCTCGCGCCGCCTCCGCTCCACGGTTCGATCGAGGTATCGAGGTACAGCGCGCCGCATTCCCAGCAATACCGCACGAGCGCTTCGCTGGACACGTTCACGGAGAGATTCAGCAGAAAGTCGCCTTCGCCGACGAGCGGTTGAAGCACGGTCCGGTAGTTTTCCTCGGTCAGCGCCTCCTGCACGATCGCCACGCCGTACTCCTGCGCGATGGCGATGTCGTCGGTGGGCAGGCAAAGCACGGTCACCGCGCCGGGGTCCATGTCGATGTGCCGCAGCAGCAGCGGCAGCGACGAACTCGCGATACATCCGAAGCCCACGATCAGCATCCGGCCGTCGAGTCGCGCGTGTTTCGTGTCGAAAGAAGAGGCGTTGTTCATGGCGCGTGGCAAACCGTTGAGCGTGACACCCCGGTCGCAGCAATGCGCGTGCCGCCACGCGGACAGTGTCGCTATCCCACGCCGTCGCGAACTTCTCCTGGCGACCCGCGCGCGCTCGGATCGATAGCCGCGTCGGCAACATTTACATGGCTTGCATGCCGAACCATTCGGTGGCGGCACAGGCGGCAAAGGCGGTGTTTCCACTACTCAAGAAACGTCCTGCTCACGCCGTTAATGCAGACAGTAGCCGTCCATTGGAATAGGCCCGGAGACTCCATAGCACGGCCCCAGCATGCCAGCCGATACACCCTTTCTCAAATCCGTTCTCGCGACTCCGACGGCGGCCGACCACCCCGTGACGACGGGCGTGCGCATCTCGCTGCTCTCGTCCATCTTCGCGGATCGGCGCTCGCTTCTCATGTCCGGCTTCGCCACCGCCTTCGTCGCGCTGGTCGCGTTCGCGCGCTTGCATGAGGCGTGGACGTTGGCCTGGCTTCTCAGCGACGCGTGCGTTCTCGCCGCCCGGCTGACCATCGCTCAGGCGCTCGTCTCGCAGCGAGCTCCCGCGCTCGCGCATCTGCGCCGGCCGCTGACGTTCTACGTGCCGCTTTCGCTGCTGGCTTCCGCGTTCCTCGGCGGCGGCACGATGCTTTGCGTGATGTCGGGAGACGCGGCGCTCGCCTCGCTCGCCATCATGGTGACGGCCGGCATTCTCGGCGGCATCGCATCGAAAAACGCGGCCATACCGCGCCTTGCGATTTCGCAGATCTGTCTCGGCGCATTGCCGATCGGCATTGGCGCATTGCTCGCGCCATCGCGCGATTACTGGATTCTCGTACCGCCGCTTTTCATCTTCAGCACCGCGATGGCGTCGATTGTCCGGCGTCACTATTTTTCGCTCAGCGCATTGATGACCGCCGAGGAAAATCACGCGCAACTCGCCGCCCGCTTCGATGCCGCGCTCACGCACATGCCGCACGGCCTGTGCACCATCGACGAAGCGGGCAAGGTCATCATCGCCAACGGCCGCACAGCCGAACTGTTCGGCGCGAAGGCGGACGCGCTGCTGCTCAATGTGCCGTTTCCCGATTTCCTCTGGTACGTCGGCGTAAAAAAACTGGGCGAGCCGCGCGCACGACAATGGGTGGACGAATCGCGGGCGTGGCTGTCGGAGGGGCGCGGCCCGCTCGAACTCGACCTCGGCAATGGACGGAAGCTCGAGATGTCCCGCAACGTGGTGCCGGACGGCAGCGCCGTCATCATTATCGAAGACGTCACGGAGCGGCGGCGAGCCGAGGCGGAAATCCTGCATTGGGCCAGTCACGATCCGCTCACCGGCTTGTCCAACCGCCGCCGCCTGCGTGAGCAACTGGAGCAGATGTTGCTGCGGCAGACGAGCGGCGCCCATCGTGCGTCGGCGGTGATGTATCTGGATCTGGACGGCTTCAAGTGCATCAACGACAACCTCGGCCACCATGCCGGCGACGAAGTGCTGAAGGCCGTGGCGCATCGGCTCGAAAAAGGCTTGCGGCACGGCGAGACGGTGGCGCGGCTCGGCGGCGACGAATTTGCGATCGTCATCGAACGTACGACGCCCGCCGCGTGCGCCGCGCTTGCGCGGCGACTCATCGAGCAATTGTCCAGACCGTACCCGCTATCGTCCGGCGGAACGGTGACCATCGGCGCCAGCGTCGGCATCGCGCTCACCGTCGACGGCGAGACGCTCGAATCGCTGCTGGAGCGCGCCGATACCGGCTTGTATGAAGCCAAGGCCGCGGGGAAAGGCACCTTCCGCTTCGCCGCGGCGAGCAGCGTGGAAGCGCTCGACGAGAGCGCTCCCGGCGCGCCGTCGCGGATGCAGGAGTAGCGACGTCATGCCGCGATGCCGGCGGCGAGCGGAACGCGCGGATTTTCCGCGCGGCGTTCGCGTGTCGCATGTCGCGTGAAAATCGTTGGCTCATGGAGCGGGCCCGGAGATTGCCGCCAACGCATAAGCTGCATGACAAGCCGCACTGACGCGGCTGGCGAGGAGGAGCGAGGCGAATGGAACAGCTACCGTTCTTCACCATCGGTCATTCGACGCGGCCGCTGCCAGAATTCATCGCCCTGCTGGCAGCGTCGCGGGTTCAGACCTTGGCCGACGTGCGGAGCATTCCGCGTTCCCGCACGAATCCGCAGTTCAACCAGGAGAGCTTGCCGCAGGCGCTCGCGCACGCCGGCATCGACTATGTGCACCTCGCCCGGCTCGGCGGCCGGCGCGGCCGCACGAAAGCGGAGGGCGCGTCGCCGAACGCTTACTGGACGCATCCGGCCTTTCGCAACTACGCGGATTACGCGATGAGCGAGGCGTTCCAGGCGGGTCTCGCGGAATTGCTCGAACTGGGGCATCGGCGACGCACGGCGATCATGTGTTCGGAAGCGGTCTGGTGGCGGTGTCACCGTCGCATCATCACCGATTACCTGTTGCTGCACGGCGAGACGGTCGAGCACATCATGGACGCGCGGCATACGAGCCCCGCGACGATGACGCCGGGGGCGTCGCCGCAGCCGGGGTTGATACTGCATTATCCGCAGGCGCCGGATTAGCGATCCGGGGACGTGTGTGTGGTCATGCGCCGCGCCGGCTTGAAATTTTCGTCACAGGGTTCTAACCTGGAATTCGCTCAGGCAGACGACTCGTGTCACGCGCCGAGCGCGTCGCGGCATCTCGGCATCTCGGCATCGCGGCGCGTGATCGCGGCTGTCGATTGCCGGCTCTCCGGGCCGTTAGCTCAGTTGGTAGAGCAGCGGACTTTTAATCCGTTGGTCGGCGGTTCGAATCCGCCACGGCCTACCAAAGAAAGAGAACGAAAAACAATACTTTGCTCAACACTGGAAAGCCACTTACTTCACCGTGGGTAGCTTTACGGTGTGGCTGAATCTTGCCGAATCTTGCGGAATTCACGCTTGTGCGCATTAAGCGCGCGGCACGCTGATTGCTGAACCCTCATGGTCAAGCAGACGGCGGTCGTCTGCGTCGACATTCCAGTTCAATCAAGGAGGAACGGATGATGAACAAGGCAACCAGCATATTGATCGCGACCGTCACCGCACTCGCGCTGTCGGGCGGCGCTTATGCACAGGCGGGCGGAGGCTCGAGCGGCGACGGTACGTCAGGCAGCACGGCTGGCCCGGCGAACCAGGTGAACGGTGCAACGAGCGGCTACGGCACGCCAGGCGCCACCGGTTCGGACAGCGGGAACGTCGCCGGGTCGCCGAACTCGGGTTTGCCGAGTAGCACGAACAGCTCGAAGTCCGGCACCAGCGCGCCCAAGAGCAACAACACGCTGGCGACCCCAAGCACCAAGTCGCCGGCCGCCGGCCAATAACGCCGGAACACGGCATTCACCGCGCCGGCCGCTCGGCCGGTACGCCGGCGGAAGCGAGGAGTTCGTTCTCGACCAGATCGAACTTCAGCGGTGCGTCCGCGGAAAGGTGTTTTCTCTGCACGACGCGCCGCCACGTTCCATTCGCGTCCGGCTCACGATAAAACGCCACCACCGCCACGTACTGCGTGTCGCGCCGCATCGGCTGCGACACGCTTGCGGCCGGGCCGGGGTTGACCACCGTCGCGATGCTCGCTTGCAGGTCGTCGGCGAGCACGGTCTGGTCGTTCTTCAGCAGATCGTCGTATGACGCGGCATCGAAGCGCTTGCGGTCCTTGAGCTGGTACACCCTGACCGCGACCGAATACGGCCGGTTCGCGTCGTCGGGATTCAGAGCGGCGCCGAGGCTGACCGGAGAAGCCGGAGAACACAGCACCCTATCGACCGCGAGAATCCACCAAGCGACGCTCAATTCGCGTGGATGAATCACGCCAAAAAAAAGGCGTCACGTTTCCGTGACGCCTTAAAAAGTTCTAGCCATTCCGAGGGCCGTGCTAGAACCTGAGAGACGGCATTCGAAAGTTCGGCCGGCGAGGCTGCGCCCTGAACGGCGCGCAACACGTGGACTCGAGCACTTAGCTCAAGCGCCTAAGCGGCGGACTGTTACCGTGGACTGTGGAAAGGCACTCGACCAGACACTACGCGGACCACGGTAGGTATCGGGAGATTTCAAACGCAAGGACCCGAACCCGTCTTTCGAAATGAGGTTCCATTTTTTATGGTTATGCTGACTAAGTCAAGCAAAATCTAAACACACGCGCTCCGTTCCGGCAAAATGTTCCGATACAATAAATGTTCGGAGAAATAAGAACGCAATGCCCCAACATGGGGCTGTTCCAAGGCCTTGGCGGGTGAGTCGCCGGCGAGCCGGCGCGTAAAGAAACTGAAATATAGTTCCAAAAAAACCATGAACCGACCCACGTCCTCCCGAATCGCCGCCGACCAGGCCAAAGAAAAAGACGGTCCCGGCGAGGAAGTCACCGCGCTGGCACGCGGCCTCACCGTGCTGCGCTCCGTCGCCGCCGCCGACGCCCCGCTCAGCAATCGCGAACTGACTGAGATCACCGGAATTCCCAAGCCCACCGTCTCGCGCATCACCGCCACGCTGGTCAGCGCGGGCTTTCTGTTCCGCTTGCCCGACAGCGAGCGCTTCGTGCTGACGTCGTCGGTGCTGGAGTTGAGCAACGGCTTTCTGCGCAACTTCGACATTCGGGCGCGCGCGCGGCCGTTCCTGATCGAACTCGCCGAACGGACCGCGCTCTCGGTGCATCTGGCCGTGCGCGACCGTCTCGACATGGTGGTGATCGACGCGATCCGGCCGCGCTCGGCGGTGCTGGTGTCGCGCCTCGAGATCGGCTCGCGCATGAACCTGAGCCGCACCGCCATCGGCCGCGCCTATCTGGCGGCGCTCGCCGAACCGGAGCGCGAAAAGCTGCTGATCGGCCTGCAAGCCGCGGAAGGCGACGACTGGGGTCACGTCGGCAGCCGGCTCGAAAGCGCATTGCAAGAAACCATCGAGCAAGGTTTCGCAATCGCCACCGGCGAGTGGCACGACGGCCTGAACGCCATCGCCCTAGGCTTCATCGGACCGTCGGGCGAACGCTATGCGGTCAACTGCGGCGGCTCCGCCGACCAGTGCCCGCGCGATTGGTTGATATCGCGCGCGGCGCCGGCCCTGCTCGAATGCGTCTCCCGGATCGTTCTGGAAATCGGCGGCACGCCGGGGCGCCGACTCGACAACTGAGATGCCCGAGGGCTCGCCGGTCGGCGGCCATCGGCAACCAGACGTCCTGTAACCCTCGTAACCAAAAGAAAAATACACGGGTGGACTGTTACAGAGCCCGCGACGTAGGATCATGCATTCCCGTCGCGGACGCTCGCCCTGGCTCGTTGCCACTGCGTCGACATTGCATCGGCAGTGTTTCGATAGCGCACCGGGCGATCCGTCGTGATGCCACGTTGGGTTAGCATCTCTGTCCCGCGCCTCGGGTAGCATCGCGCTGAACACGCGCAGCGCCCGCACTGTCGAAACCGCCTGTTACGCCGCGCGAGCCGGGCCGCCGAACTGTCCCGGCGGCTCGTATGCGAGCGGCTCACATCAAAAGCCAGCCACCTGACGAACCGATGGACGAACAACAAAAGCATTCGGAAACCACACGCCCCGCCGCCCCGGCTTCGCCACCGTCCGCGAGCGGCGCGCCCGGCGCGGTAAAGCGCCACCGCGGCCGCAACCTCGCGCTGCTGGTCGCGGCGCTCGTCATTCTCGGGGTCGTGCTGTGGCGCTGGCATCCGTGGGGCGGCCCCGGCGGCGGCGCAAGCGGCGCTTCCAGTGCAAGCGGCGCGAGCGGTGGAAGCGGCGGCCGCGCGGGCCGCGGCGGGCCCGGCGGCATGGCCAACATGCCGCAGCCCGTGCACGTCGCAACGGTGACGCAAGGCGAGATGCCGGTGGTCTTGACGGCGCTCGGCACGGTCACGCCGCTTGCCAGCGTCACGGTGCTGCCGCAGTTGAGCGGCGTGCTGCAAGACGCGTATTTCAAGGAAGGCCAGATGGTCAAGAAGGGCGACGTGCTCGCCCAGATCGACCCGCGCCCCTATCAGATCTCGCTCGACAACGCGCAAGGCACGCTCGCGCGCGACGAGGCCTTGCTGCAAACCGCCCGGCTCGATCTGAAGCGTTACCAGACGCTGCTCGCGCAAGACTCGATCGCGAGCCAGCAGGTCGACACGCAAGCCTCGCTCGTGCGCCAATACGAGGGCACCGTGAAGTCCGACAAGGCGAACATCGACACCTACAAGCTCGACCTCGCCTACGCGCGCATCACCGCGCCGGTGTCGGGGCGCGTCGGTCTGCGCCAGGTCGATCCCGGCAATTACGTCACGCCGAGCCTGACCAACGGCATCGTCGTGATCACGCAGTTGCAGCCGATCAGCGTGATCTTCACCACCTCCGAAGACAACCTTCAGCAGATCCTCCAGCAAACGCAAACCGGCGCGAAGCTTTCGGTCACCGCCTACGACCGCAGCAACACCACGTCGCTCGAAGGCGGCACGCTCGAAACGCTGGACAACCAGATCGACACCACCACGGGCACGGTCAAGCTGCGCGCAGTGTTCCAGAACACGAAGAGCCTGCTGTTCCCGAATCAGTTCGTGAATACGCGTCTGCTCGTCAACACGATCAAGGACGCGGTGATCGTGCCGACGCCGGCCGTGCTCAACGGCTCGATGGGACAGTTCGTGTATGTCGTGAAGCCGGACAACACGGTGAGCGTGCGGCCCGTCAAGGTCGGCCCGGTGGACGGCGAGCGCACCAGCATCAAATCCGGTCTGCAAGTCGGCGAGCGCGTGGTGATCGACGGTTCCGACCGGCTCAAGGAAGGCGCGAAGATCACGATTCCAGCCGAAAAGCCGCGCGGCGCATCGGGCGCGCATGGCGCAAGCGGCGCGGCCTTCGCGTCGGGCGCATCCGGCGCACGCGCGCATCGCGGCAAACACGCGGCGCAAGCCTCGCAATAAAGTAAAGGCACGGCCATTACCGCATGAATCCATCCCGCGCCTTTATTCTGCGTCCTGTCGGCACCGCGCTTCTGATGGCGGCGATCATGCTGGTGGGTCTCGTTGCGCTGCGCTTCCTGCCGCTCTCCGCGCTGCCCGAGGTCGACTATCCGACCATCCAGGTGCAGACGTTCTATCCGGGCGCGAGCCCGGACGTGATGACCTCGTCGGTCACCGCGCCGCTCGAGCGGCAGTTCGGACAGATGCCGTCGCTGAACCAGATGTCGTCGCAAAGCTCGGCCGGCTCGTCGATCATCACGCTGCAGTTCAGCCTCGACCTGCCGCTCGACATCGCCGAGCAGGAAGTGCAGGCGGCGATCAACGCAGCCGGCAACCTGCTGCCCTCCGACCTGCCCGCGCCGCCGATCTACGCGAAGGTCAATCCGGCCGACGCGCCGATCCTCACGCTCGCGATCACGTCGAAAACGCTGCCGTTGACCCAGGTGCAGGACCTGGCCGACACGCGTCTCGCCCAGAAAATCTCGCAGGTGGCGGGCGTGGGTCTCGTGAGCCTGTCGGGCGGCCAGCGCCCCGCCGTGCGAATCCAGGCGAATCCGCGCGCGCTCGCCGCATACGGCCTGAATCTGGACGATCTGCGCACCACGATCTCGAACCTGAACGTCAACACGCCGAAGGGCAATTTCGACGGCCCCACGCGCAACTACACGATCAACGCGAACGACCAGTTGACCGACGCCGAGGCCTACAAAAGCGCGGTGATCGCGTACAAGAACGGCCGCGCGGTGATGCTGACCGACGTCGCCACGATCGTGCAAGGCCCCGAGAACACCAAGCTCGGCGCATGGGTCGACAACACGCCGGCGATCATCCTGAACGTGCAGCGCCAGCCGGGCGCGAACGTGATTCAGGTGGTGGACAGCATCAAGAAGCTGTTGCCGCAGTTGCAGCAGTCGCTGCCCGCCGCGCTCGAGGTGCGGATCGTCACCGACCGCACCACCACCATCCGCGCCTCGGTGCGCGACGTGCAATTCGAACTGGCGATGTCGGTGGTGCTGGTGGTGCTGGTGATGTATCTGTTCCTTGCCAACGTCTATGCGACCATCATTCCGAGCTTGTCGGTGCCGCTGTCGCTGATCGGCACGCTCGCCGTGATGTACCTGTGCGGCTTCTCGCTAGACAACTTGTCGCTCATGGCCTTGACCATCGCGACGGGCTTCGTGGTCGACGACGCGATCGTGATGATCGAGAACATCGCGCGCTACGTGGAGCAAGGCGAATCGCCGTTGGAAGCGGCGCTGAAAGGCTCGAAACAGATCGGCTTCACGATCATCTCGCTGACGGTTTCCCTCATCGCCGTGCTGATTCCGCTGCTCTTCATGGGCGACGTGGTCGGCCGCCTGTTCCACGAATTCGCGATCACGCTCGCCGTGACCATCGTGATCTCGGCCATCGTGTCGCTCACGCTGGTGCCGATGATGTGCGCGAAGCTCCTGCGCCACTCGCCGCCGCCTGAGAGCCACCGCTTCGAAGCGCGGGCGCACCGCTTCATCGACTGGGTGATCGCCCGTTACGCGGTCGCGCTCACATGGGTGCTGAACCGGCAGCGCTCCACGCTGGTCGTCGCGATTCTCACGCTGGTGCTGACCGGCGTGCTGTACGTGTTCATTCCGAAGGGCTTCTTTCCGGTGCAGGACACCGGTGTGATCCAGGCGATCACGCAGGCGCCGCAGTCGGTGTCGTATGCGTCGATGGCCGAGCGCCAGCAGGAACTCGCCGCGCAGATTCTCAAGAACCCGGACGTGCAAAGCCTCACCTCGTTCATCGGCGTGGACGGCAGCAATATCACGCTGAACAGCGGCCGCATGCTGATCAACCTGAAGCCGCGCGACGACCGCGACAACACCGCGAGCGAGGTGATTCGCCAGTTGCAGCGGGACGTGGCGCATATTCCGGGCGCGTCGCTGTACATGCAGCCGGTGCAGGACCTGACCATCGACTCGACGGTCAGCCCGACGCAGTACCAGTTCATGCTGACCGATCCGAACATCGGCGAATTCACGACGTGGGTGCCGAAGCTCGTCGAGCGGTTGAGGCAGTCGCCGGAACTCGCCGACGTCGCCACCGACTTGCAGGACAACGGCCAGTCGGTCTACGTCGAAATCGACCGCGCCACCGCGTCGCGCTACGGCATCACGCCGGCCACCGTGGATAGCGCGCTGTACGACGCGTTCGGCCAGCGCATCGTCTCCACCATCTTCACGCAGTCGAACCAGTACCGCGTGATCCTGGAAGCGCAGCCGCAGATGCAGCACTACACCGAGTCGCTGAACTCGATCTATCTGCCCTCTTCCACGGCGACGGGCGGCCAGGTGCCGCTGTCGGCGATCGCGCGGTTCATCGAAAAGCCCGCGCCGCTGCTGGTCACGCACCTGAGCCAGTTCCCGGCCACCACCGTCTCGTTCAATCTCGCGCCGGGTTCGTCGCTCGGCGCGGCCGTGAAGGCGATCGAGCAGGCGCAGAAAGACATCGGCTTGCCGGCCTCGTTCCAGACGCGCTACCAGGGCGCGGCGCTGGCGTTCCAGGCGTCGCTGTCGAACGAACTGTTCCTGATCCTCGCGGCGATCGTCACGATGTATATCGTGCTCGGCGTGCTGTACGAGAGCTTCATTCACCCGATCACGATTCTGTCGACGCTGCCCTCGGCCGGCGTCGGCGCGCTGCTCGCACTGCTGATCACCGGGCACGATCTGGACATCATCGGCATCATCGGTATCGTGCTGCTGATCGGCATCGTGAAGAAGAACGCGATCATGATGATCGACTTCGCGCTCTACGCCGAGCGCGAGGAAGGCAAGGCGCCGCGCGAGGCGATCTACCAGGCGTGCCTGCTGCGCTTCAGGCCGATTCTGATGACCACGCTCGCCGCGCTGCTCGGCGCGCTGCCGCTGATGCTCGGCACGGGCGCCGGTTCGGAGTTGCGCCGGCCGCTCGGCATCGCGATCGCCGGCGGCCTGATCGTGAGCCAGTTGCTGACGCTGTTCACCACGCCGGTGATCTACCTCGGCTTCGACGCGCTCGCGCGCCGCATGCGCGAGCGCTTCAATCGCGGCAAGCCGGTGCCGCCCGCCACCGACGCGGGAAGCTGACCGATGAACCTGTCGCGTCCGTTTATCTCGCGCCCGGTCGCCACCACGCTGCTCGCGATCGGCATCGCGCTGGCCGGTATTTTCGCGTTCACCCAACTGCCGGTCGCGCCGCTGCCGCAGGTCGATTTTCCGACCATTTCCGTGCAGGCCTCGCTGCCGGGCGCGAGTCCGAATACCGTCGCCACCAGCGTCGCGAGTCCGCTCGAACGGCATCTCGGCTCGATTGCCGACGTCACCGAAATGACCTCGATGAGTTCGGTCGGCTCGACGCGCATCACGATGCAGTTCGGCCTGAACCGCGACATCGACGGCGCCGCGCGCGACGTGCAGGCCGCGATCAACGCCGCGCGCGCCGACCTGCCCACGAGCCTGCGCAGCAACCCGACCTATCACAAGGTCAATCCGGCCGACGCGCCGATCATGATTCTCGCGCTCACGTCGAATACGCTGACCGCCGGCCAGTTGTACGACTCCGCCGCCACGGTGCTGCAGCAGTCGCTCTCGCAAGTGGACGGCGTCGGCGAAGTGGACGTGAGCGGCTCGGCCAATCCGGCCGTGCGGGTCGAGCTGGAACCACAGGCGCTGTTCCACTACGGCATCGGTCTCGAGGACGTGCGCGCGGCGCTCGCCGCGGCCAATGCGAACAGCCCGAAAGGCGCGATCGAGTTCGGCCCGAACCGCGTGCAGATCTACACCAACGACCAGGCGAGCAAGGCGTCGCAATATCGCGACCTCGTGATCGCCTATCGCAACGGCGCGGCCGTGAAGCTCTCCGACGTGGCCGAGGTGGTCGATTCCGTCGAGGATCTGCGCAACCTCGGCCTCTTCAACGGCAAGCGCTCCGTGCTGGTGATCCTGTACCGCCAGCCGGGCGCGAACATCATCGAGACCATCGATCGCGTCAAGGCGATGCTGCCGCAACTGCACGCGTCGCTGCCCGCCGATGTCGACATCACGCCGACCGCCGACCGCTCCACCACGATCCGCGCCTCGCTGAGGGACACCGAGCTCACGCTGGTGATCGCGATGGCGCTGGTGGTGATGGTGGTGTTCCTGTTCCTGCGCAACTGGCGCGCCACGCTGATTCCGAGCGTGGCCGTGCCGATCTCGATCATCGGCACGTTCGGCGCGATGTACCTGCTCGGTTTCTCGATCGACAACCTCTCGCTGATGGCGTTGACGATCGCCACCGGCTTCGTGGTCGACGATGCGATCGTGGTGCTGGAGAACATCTCGCGCCATATCGAGAACGGCGTGCCGCGCATGAAGGCCGCGTTCCTCGGCGCGCGCGAAGTCGGCTTCACGGTGATGTCGATCAGCATTTCATTGGTCGCCGTGTTCCTGCCCATTCTGCTGATGGGCGGCATCGTCGGGCGGCTCTTTCGCGAGTTCGCGCTGACGCTGTCGCTCGCGATCGGCGTGTCGCTGATCGTCTCGCTCACGCTCACGCCGATGATGTGCTCGCGCCTGTTGCGCGAGCCGCACGAGAAAAAGGAAGAAGGCCGCTTCGGCCGCTGGCTGGAACGCGGCTTCGCGTCGATGCTGCGCGGCTATGAGCGCACGCTCGGCTGGGCGCTGCTGCATCCGCGTTTGATCGTCACCGTTCTGCTGTTCACGATCGGCCTGAACATCTGGCTGTACATCATCGTGCCGAAGGGCTTCTTTCCGCAGCAGGACACCGGCCGGATGATCGGCGGCATTCAGGCCGATCAGAGCACCTCGTTCCAGGCCATGAAGGGCAAGTTTGCGCAGATGATGGAGATCGTCGGCAACAACCCGGCGGTGGACAGCGTGGTCGGTTTCACGGGCGGCCGGCAGACCAACGCCGGCTTCATGTACGTCTCGCTCAAACCGAAGAGCGAACGCAAGATTTCCGCCGACCAGGTGATCCAGCAACTGCGCGCGCCGCTCGGCGACGTGGCCGGCGCGCGCACCTTCCTGCAGGCGGTGCAGGACATTCGCGTGGGCGGGCGGCAATCGAACGCGCAGTACCAGTTCACGCTGCTGGCCGATTCCACGCCCGACCTGTACCTGTGGGGGCCGAAGCTCACCGAGGCGCTGCAGGCGCGCCGCGAACTGGCCGACGTGAATTCCGACCAGCAGCAAGGCGGCCTGGAGGCGATGGTGACGATCGACCGCGCCAGCGCGGCGCGGCTCGGCATCAAGCCGGCGCAGATCGACAACACCTTATACGACGCGTTCGGCCAGCGCCAGGTGTCGACGATCTACAACCCGCTGAACCAGTACCACGTGGTGATGGAAGTCGCGCCGAAGTACTGGCAGAGCCCAGACATGCTGAAGCAGATCTACATCAGCACGTCGGGCGGCAGCGCGAGCGGCGCGCAGACCACGAACGCGCCGGCGGGCACGGTCACCACGCAGACCGCCACTTCGTCGAGCACGAGCACCAGCGCGTCGGCGGGCGGCACGGCGGGCACCACCGCATCGAGCGCGGCCACCATCGCCGCCGATTCCGCGCGCAACCAGGCGATCAATTCGATTGCGACGAGCGGCAAGTCGAGTGCTTCGGCGGGCGCGGCGGTGTCGACCTCGAAGGAAACGATGGTGCCGCTGTCGGCGATCGCGAGCTTCGGGCCGGGGAATACGCCGTTGTCGGTGAATCACCAGAGCCAGTTCGTGGCTTCGACTATCTCGTTCAATCTGCCGCCGGGCGTGTCCTTATCGACGGCGACTCAGGCGATCTACGAGACGATGGCGCAGATCGGCATGCCGGCCACGATCCACGGCAGCTTCCAGGGCACGGCGCAGGCGTTCCAGCAGTCGATGTCCGATCAGCCGATCCTGATTCTGGCCGCGCTGGCGGCGGTGTATATCGTGCTGGGGATGCTGTATGAAAGCTATATCCATCCGCTGACGATTCTGTCGACGTTGCCCTCGGCGGGCGTGGGAGCGTTGCTCGCCTTGCTGCTGTTCAAGACCGAGTTCAGCATCATCGCGCTCATTGGGGTGATCCTGCTGATCGGCATCGTGAAGAAGAACGCGATCATGATGGTGGACTTCGCGATCGAAGCATCGCGGCAAGGGCTGTCGTCGCGGGATGCGATTTTTCAGGCTTGTTTGCTGCGCTTCCGGCCGATCATGATGACCACCTTCGCCGCGCTCCTCGGTTCATTGCCGCTGGCGTTCGGCCGCGGCGAAGGGGCGGAACTGCGGGCGCCGCTCGGCATTGCGATCGTGGGCGGCCTGATCGTCAGTCAGATGCTCACGCTCTATACCACGCCGGTGGTTTATCTCTACATGGATCGGGTTCGGGTGAGGTGGGAGGCGAGGAAGGCGCGGCGGGGGGGAACGGCGGCGACCTGACCAATTCAGTCGCGGCGCGAAACCCCTACGGCCTATGCCCCGCCGCCCACTCCTTCACCGCTTTCAACGTGTTCTCGACGTGCTTCTCCGGCGAGAGGCTCGTGTACTCGTAAATGATCTTGCCGTCCGGCGCGATCACGTACGACACGCGGTTAGCCATCGACGCATGCATCGGCATGCCGGCGTCGTATGCGCCGATCACCTTCGAATCGGCGTCCGCCGCCACCGGAAATTTGCTGCGGCATTCGCTGACCGAAAACTTCGTCAACGTGTCGATGTTGTCGTGCGACACGCCGATCACCGTCGCGCCATATTTCTTGTACTCGTCGACGGCTTCGGCAAACTCGTGCGCCTCGATCGTGCAGCCCTTGGTGAAGGCCGCCGGATAGAAGTACAGCACCACCGGCCCTTTCTTCAACTCGTCGGCGAGCGAATAGGTGTAGGTCTTGCCGCCGAGCGATGCCTGCGCGGTAAACGGCGGCGCGGCGTCGCCCGGCTTGAGCGTCGCCGAGGCCGTCAGCGAATGCATGGCGATTCCCACCGACATCGCGGCGGCCAGCGCCGCCGATACGAATTTTCTGTTCATCCGCAGTTCCTCCTGGCGTGAATGCACGCGGTTCGTCCAATGACTCGAAGGTCGTGGCGACCTCCCATGCCATTGGACCACGTATGAACAAGCGGCGTCGGAATCCGCTCAAGACGGGAACGCGAGCCGCCGCCCGCAACCTTAGGCGGCCGCCTCCTCGACATGCGCGCCAAACCACAGCGCCGCGCACAGATTCAGCTCGGCCAGCACGTCGGGCGTGAGCGCGGCGAAGCCGGGCGGCGCATCGGGGCCAGCCGCGATCGACGCCGCATCGGCGCCCTCGCCGGCCGCTTCCGCGACACGCAGCAAGGCGCCGAGCGTGCCGCCGCGCGAGACGATCGCCTCGCGAATCCGCGGCGCGAGGCCGAGTTTCTCCAGCACCGCAGCCGGCGTGCTGCCGACCACCACATGCACCAGCGAAAAAATGCCGGTCATGAAAGCCGCATCGGCGAATTCATCATCGGCCGGGCGCAGCCGGCTTGCGGCCAGTTCCATGAAGCGCGAGCGCGTGCCTGCGAGGTGCACCAGCGGATCGGCGCGCCACGGCAGATCGCCGCTGTCCGCGTAGAGCAGCAGTTGCGCCCAGCGCGCGATCTGCCGCGTGCCCGCGGCGATGATCGCCTCGCGCAGCGACGCAATATTGCGCCCGAGGCCGAACGCACTCGAATTGACGAGGCGCAGCAGTTGCACCACCACGCCGGGGTTCAGCTTGAGTTCGGCCTCCAGCTCGACGATGCCGGCATCGCGCGAAAGCAGTCCCAACAGACGCAGCAGGCCTGGCCGCAGCGAGCGGTTGCGCGGCGCGGTCAACACCTGCGGCCGCGCGAAGAAGTACCCCTGGAACAGATCGAAGCCGAGCTCGCGGGCAAGCATGAAGTCCTCGCGCGTCTCGATCTTCTCGGCGATCAGCGTCTTGCCGTGAGCGCGCACGGCCGCCGCCAACCCGGGCAGCGCGTCACGCGCGGTCAGCAGAAAATCGATCTTGACGATGTCCGCATACGGCAACGCCGCGAACAGTTCGTCCGACAGTTCGCTGACGTCGTCGAGCGCCACTTCGAAACCGGCGCGCCGCAATTCGGTCAGCCGCCGCGTCAGTTGCGGATCGAACTTCACGGTTTCGAGGATTTCGAGCACGAAGCGCTCGGGCGGCATCAGATGGACGATGTCGTTAAAGAGCAGCGCGCGGTCGATGTTGACGAAGCCGCGATGCCGCCCGAGCACGGCCGGCACACCGATCCCGCCGATGGTGCGCGCCACCACGTGCGCGGTGGCCTGGGCGTCGTTGCCGACTTCGGCATAGTTATGCGCGCCCGCTCGAAACAACAATTCGTAGCCATGCAGCGCGCCGTCGCGATCGAGAATCGGCTGGCGGCCCAGGTAGACGAACTGGCCCGCGGCATCGGCCCTACCATCGGCCCTAACATCGGCCCCGGCATCGGCGCCCGCGGCAGACGGATCGAGCACCCCGCAACGCCGGGAAATAGCCCTGACAATGTGACGTTCAGACATGGATCATCGGCGCAAGGGTTCGGAAAGGCCATGCAGCGGCGTCACAACCGGCACTGCATAACAGGTTTGCCGTATTAACGGACACCGGGCCGTCGCGCTTTAACCGAACGGGTCCAGAAGCACGGCCAGCGCGCACGACGGCTCCCTTACAGCATGTTTCTTGCATCAATCGCTAAAGATTTGCCGGCGCGGGTCGTTATCTTGTTCTGATGGGGCGGCCTGATACCTCTCGACCCGCCCGAGCACGGCGGACCGCGAGCCGCTCCGCCTGCAGACGAACACAGGTTGCCAGCGACAAACATGGAAGCGAACAGGATCACCGCGCCCCGCCGGGGCTCCTTGCGCACGGTCGTGGACCGGCTTCGGGCGTTCGGCCGGCGCGCGGACGTCAAGCCGCGGATGGCCAATAGCCGCGCCGCGCAACTGGAACAGGTGGTCGGCGCCGTCGATCTGCTCGCGCATGTCGACCGCGAACTGCGCTTCATCTACGTGTCCGACGCCAGCCTGCGCTTCATCGGCTACCACCGCGAGTATCTCGAGACCGTCACGCTGCACGAACTCGTCGCGCCCGCCGACGTGGCGCGCCTCGACGCCCTGCTCGCGCGCGCCGCCGCGTCGGGCAACGTCGAGAAGGCCACGCTCGGTCTCATCAAGTCGTTGACCTATCCGATCACGGTGGAACTGCGCGTGGTGCGCAGCAATCACGACGGCATCGACGGCTACGCGATCGCCGGCTTCGACGTTTCCGCGTGGCGCGCCAGCGAGGAACGCCTGACCCAGGCGCTGCATCTGGACCGCCTCACCAATCTGGCGAATCAGCCGGCGCTGATCCCCGCCGTGCTCGACGCGCAACAGCAAGCCGACGCGCACGGCACGCCGGCCGCGCTGCTGCTGCTCGACATCGACGACTATCAGCGCGTGAACCGCGCGCTCGGCTACGACGCCGGCGACGAGATGCTGCGCGACACCGCGCGGCGTCTGTTGAACATGACGAGCCCGAGCGAGACCGTCGCGCGCGTGGCAAGCGACGAGTTCGCGATCCTCGTCAAGCCCGCCGCCAGCCGCACCGACGCGGCCGCCGCCGCGGAAGCGCTGGCGCGGCGGCTGTTGACCGCGATCCAGCAGCCGTATGCGTTCAACGGCCAGCAGGTGCATCTGTCGGCGAGCATCGGCATCGCGCTCTATCCCGACGTGCGCCATGCCAACGACACCGCCGGCCACGACACCCATCTGCTGCGCTGGGCCGACCATGCGTTGCTGCAAGCCAAGGCGGCCGGCGGCAACACGCTCGCCTTCTACGTGCCGGACGACAACCCCGCCGACGCCGAGCGCCTGAAGCTCGAGGCCGATCTCTACGACGGCGTGCGCAACGGCGAGTTCTCGCTGCACTTCCAGCCGATCACGAGCAGCCGCACGCACGGCGTGGTCGGCGTGGAAGCGCTGATGCGCTGGTCGCATCCGGTGCATGGCCTCGTGCCGCCGTCGATGTTCATTCCGCTCGCGGAGTCGATCGGCCTGATCAACTTCCTCGGCAACTGGGTGTTGAAGGTCGCCTGCATGCAGTTGATCCAATGGGATGCGCAGGGCATCTCGCTGCAATACGTGGCGGTGAACGTCTCGCCGCAGCAGTTCCGCGACCCGCGCTTCAAGGACGCCGTGCGCGAGGCGATCGAGTTGACCGGCATCGATCCGCGCCGCCTCGTGTTCGAGATTACGGAAAGCCTGCTGATGCACGACCCCGCGCACGCCAAGGTGCTGCTCGAGGATCTGACCGCGATGGGCATCCGCTTTGCCGTCGACGATTTCGGCACCGGCTATTCGAGCCTGGCTTACCTGCAACGATTCCCCCTCGCCAAGCTCAAGATCGACCGGAGTTTCGTCGAGAATCTGCTAACCTCGCGAAACGATCAGGCCATCGTGAGCGCCGTCGTCGGCCTCGCGCAAACACTCGATCTCGAACTGGTGGCCGAGGGCGTCGAAACGGAAGCGCAGCGCGCGCTGCTCACCGAAATGGGATGTGACCACATACAGGGATGGCTCGTCTGCCAGGCGCTGCCTTCCGAGGAACTCGCGCAGCGTTTCGAGGCGCGCTCGCTTCACCTGCACACCGTCTAGCGATGCGGTCCCAGCGCTCACGCGGCGAAACAAGCCGGCTCATGGCCGGCGTGGCATTCATTGGAACAGGTATGGCTTCTGCGGGATTCACATGGTAAAGGCGGCAGTGCTCGACCGGCTCTGGACGCGAATGAGCGAGCGCGGCGATTTTCCGATGCTGTCGCAGTCGCTGCGCAGCACCATGGCGGCGATGAACAATGACGACCTCGACTTCACCGGCCTCGTCCAGGTGGTGTTATCGGACTTCGCGCTGACCCAGAAAGTGTTGCGGCTCGCCAATTCGGCGATGTACATGGCGTTCGGCGGCAACATCACCACCGTCTCGCGCGCGCTGATGGTGCTCGGCATGGACGCGGTCGGCCACCTCGTCGTCGGCCTGAAGATCGTCGATCACTTTCATCACAGCGCGCCGCGCCGCATCGACGCGAAACTCGAATTGAACCGCACCCTGCTCTCGGGCTGCGTCGCGCGCAAGCTGACCGAGCGCGGCGATCTGCGCGCCGGCGAGGAAGCCGTGGTCTGCACGCTGATGCGGCAGATCGGCAAGCTGCTGGTGGTGTTCTATCTCGACGCCGAGTGGGACCAGATCCGCCGGCATATCGACGACGGCGCGCTCGAGACCGACGCCTGCGTGCTGGTGCTCGGCGTCACGTTCGACGAGATCGGCGCCGAAGCCGCGGTGCGCTGGCGGCTGCCCGACATGATCCGCTCCGGCATGGGCGAGTTCGACCCGCAGGACACCGAGCAGCCGCGCCAGGTGCAATGGCTGCGCGCGATCACCAATTACTCCACGGCCGTCGCCGACGTGCTCACCCAGTCGGGCATGCCGGAGGAGGAGCGCGAGGCGCGCATCGGCGAACTGGCGCAGGAATATAGCCGCGTGCTGAACACCGATCCCGAAGTGCTGCTCGAGATGAGCGTGGCGCTGGCCCGCGAGGAAGGCGGCGACGGCGTGATGCGCGAGATCGTCGAATTGCGCGCCAACGCGGACGCGATCGCGCGCGAGGCGCTCAATCCGGAAGCGCGCATCGCCGCGGGCGTGGAGGATCTGCGCGGTCTGCCCACCGGCAGCCCGCTCGCGCCGGCGCTTGCGATGGCCTCGGAAACCGTGCTTGCCGGACTGGGTTTTGCGCGCACCGTGGTGTTCGTCAAGCACAGCAACGGCACCTTCAAGGCGCGTTTGGGTCTCGGTCCGAAGATCGACGCGGCGCTGCCCCGGCTGACGTTCAACACCGCCTTCGAGCCCGACGTGTTTCATCTCGCGATTGCGAACTCGGTCGGCATTTTCATCGAGAACGCGCGAGATCCGAAGATGGTCGCGCGGCTGCCCGAGTGGTTCCGCCGCTCGTTCGACGACGCCCGCGCCTTCGTTCTGTTGCCGGTGGTCGACGAAACCGGGCAGACGGTGGCGCTGCTGTACGGCGACTGGTCGCATACTCAGGAGCCACGCAGAATCTCGCAGAAGGAAATGAGCGTGTTGAACGAACTGGCCAAGGAGTTAGGCCGTTTTTTTGGTCTGGGGCAGATGCGGGAAATGGAGACGATGTGAAGACGTGGCGTGATCGTTGATCGCGGCGCTTCACTTGTTACCGGTTCTGCATTTGCCCGACGCCTCGCGTGCGGAGCGCGGCATGTTCTGCATGCCGCAGCCCTTCGGATACACGCCTCAAGCCTCAATCCTCAATCCTCGATCCGCTCCAACCCTTCCGCGCCGCGATCCGCCACCCCTGCCCACGCGCCCGCCATCAAGCCCAACTGGGCGACCTCTTCCACCGTCAACGGCTGCAGGCGCGCGCACATGGCCTCGACGTCATCCCATGCGCCGCGCTCCAGCGCTTCGACCGCGGAGAGCAGCAAGCCCAACACGCCCTCGCGATGCAGAATCGCCGCCTGGATCGGCCGCGACAGCGTCAGCACATTGAGCGTGCTTTCGAGCGAGCCGCCGAACACCGCATCGACGAATGAAAACACGCCGGTGAGAAACGCCGCGTCGGCCTCGTCACGCCCCGCTTCCGGCAAGCGCTCGATCGCCAGTTCCATGAAGCGCGCGCGGGTCGCCGCGAGTTGCAGCAAGGGATCGTCTTCCAGCGCGACCTTGCGGCCGTCGGCGTAGAGCAGCAATTGCGTCCAGCGCGCGATGCGGTCGGTGCCCGTCGCGTTGATCGCTTCGCGCAGCGTCGTCACCTTATGGCCGACCGCGAGGCCGCTCGAATTCGCGAGCTTCATCAGATGCATCACGAGCACCGGATTCAGTTTCAACTCGGCTTCGAGCTGCGCGACGGTCGGATCGCCCGCCAGCAGTTGCAGCAGATTCAGCAACGCATGCCGCGGCGCGCTGACACGGCGCGTCAACGAGGTCTGCGCACGCGCGAAGAAATACCCCTGGAAACGGTCGAAGCCGAGCGCCAGCGCCGCCTCGAAACCGGCCTGCGTGTCCACGCCCGACGCGATCAATAATTTGCCCGCCGACTTGAGCACGCTCGCGAGCTTGGGCAACAGCGCGGCCGGCGCGCGTGTCACGTCGATCTTGACCACGTCCGCGTAAGGCAGCAGCCTGGCGAAACACTCGTTGGGCTGCGTCACTTCGTCGAGCACGAAGCGGTAGCGCCGGCCATGCAACTGCACGATGCGCTCGATCAGCGCCTCGTCGACTTCGATTGCGGGCGACAGTTCGAGCATGAAGCGCTCGGCGGGCAGCCGCTCGATTGCGTCGTCGAGCAGCAACTCGCGGCTTACATCCACGTAAGCCGGATGCCCGGTGAGCGCGCCGCGCACGTGGCCTTGCACGAGGCCGCGAACGATCGCGTTCGCCACCTGTTGCGCGGGACTCGGCGCGCGGCCCGGCGCCGCGTCGGGCTCCGCCTGGGTGTTCGGGTTCGAAGCCGGCTCGTTGGCCGCGGCGTCGGGCCATGCCGGCGCGCGGACCTTGATCTCATAGCCGCACAGCATGCCGTCCCGATTCAGAATCGGTTGCCGCGCAAAGCTGGCGTTCAATTGCGTATCGTCCGTGGCGCCTGTATGGCCCGGATTTTCGATTGCGATGGTGGTGCTCATTCCGATCCCCCGCTCAGCGCCACCCCGGCGCCTCCTGCTGTATTTTGGTTTTGCTGCATCGACAGCGCGCGGCCCAAGGTCTGAAGCCCAGGAGCCGTTTCGCCCGCGATGCGCCAGGCGATTCTATCTCACGCCGTTATCGGCGGACATGCCTGTGAAGCAATATCTGGAAATATTTGGCGAGCGGCCTGAACGATAACCGGCCAGCAATAGACAATGCTTGAAGGGGCGCGCGACTCCCTGCAAAACATCGCTCTGAAGAGCGCATGGAGAGGGCCGCCGGCGCTCCGACTCGCGCCGTGGCCGGTATCGCTTCCGGGCTTTCAATATGCAAACGGCCGCTGTTCACGATCAGCGGCCGCTTGCATTTACTTCAAAAGAAACCCTCACCAGGCATTACTTCAACACGACCTTCACGTCGAAGTACTTCGCCGCGAAGCGGTCGATCGTGCCGTCCGCCTTCAGTTCCTTGAGCGCCTCGTTCAACGCGTTCTTCAGCGCCGTATCGCCCTTGCGGATGCCGAAGCCGACGCCCGCGCCGAGCAGTTTCTCATCCGTGACGACCGGGCCGGCGAACTCGAAGCCCGCGCCTTGCGGCTTCTTCAGAAAGCCCTTCGAGGCCGCTTCCGCGTCCTGGAACGCGGCGTCGAGCCGCCCGGAGGCGAGGTCGGCGTAGATCTGGTCCTGCGTCTGATACGGCACGACGTCGACACCGGCGGGCGCCCAGCGCGCCTTTGCATACGCTTCCTGAATCGTGCCTTGCAGCACGCCGACGTGCTTGCCCTTGAGCGAGGCCGGCGTAGGCAACAAAGCGCTGCCCTTCTTCGCGATCATCTGATTCGGAATCGAATAGATCGGATCGGTGAAGTCGACCGCCTGGCGGCGCTGATCCGTGATCGTCATGTCGGAGTTGATCGCGTTGAACTTGCGCGCCTGCAACGCCGGAATCAGGCCGTCGAACGAATTCTCGACCCACACGCATTTCGCCTTGAGCTTCGCGCACACCGCGTTGCCGACGTCGATATCGAAACCTTGCAGTTCGCCCGACGGCGACTTCGATTCGAACGGCGCGTACGACGCCTCGACGCCGAAGCGCACTTCCTTGATGTCCGCCGCCGACGGGGTGCCTGCCGTTACCGTGACCGCCGACGCCGCGAACAGCGCGAGCGCAGCCATGTTTCGCCAATTCATCTTCATTACGGGTGTTCCTCTACGGTATTGAATAAGACGGAGCCGAATCCGGGCAAACATGATTGCCGCGCCAAAAAGGCGATTCAAACTCGCGCGGCCGGTGTGGTGCAACGCAACAGCCGCGAGGCGGCGATTGTACAGGCCGGGTTGCGTACGACTGACGGGGCGAGGCAAGCGCGAGCGTCGCGCGACGCCGGATCGATGCACGTCGAACGTGCAAATCCGTGTCGCGTTCACGCAAGGCGGAGAACATAAAACAACTAAAGCGACGCGCGGCTAGACGAGTTGCGACAGCGTCTCGCCGGTGGTTTCGATCACCAGCAAACCGGCGCGCAAACCCGGCTTGACCGTGGCGTTCGGAAACACGATGCGCTCTTCATCGTGACGCACGGTGTAGCGATAGTCGCCGTCGCGCGCGAGCAGGGTGCCCTTCGCGAACGGCGTGAAGTTGGGCACGTCCTCGGCCAGCAGCAATTCAAACGCTTCACTGTGCTTGGTGAGTTGATCGATCACGGTGAACACGCGCGGCATCGCCGCCTGCGTGTTGCCGTTCGTCCCGGCGAGCAGATGACGCAGCGCTTCATCCGCGCCCGCGAACCGTGTCAGGTCGTTCTGGCCGAACGGCTGCACCTTGCCGAGTTCCAGCGTGCAAGCTTGTGCACGGCAAGTCTCAGCCGTGAAGTTCGAGAACGTGTTGGCCCTGGTGGTATGCAACAGCACCGCGCTGATGCGCGCCTCGCCGAGCCATGCGAACATCGCGCGCGAAAACGGCTTGCCGGTATGCGGCAACAACGCGAATTGCTCGAAGGCGGAGGCGCGAATCGCCGTATGCATGTCGACATGCCAACGCGCGCCCGGCTTATCCGACGCGGCGGCGAAAAAGCGCATCGCCGCCTGTTCCAACGCGGCGGCGCGCGGCGCTTCGTGGCTGTGCGGCAGTTGTTCGTGCCGTCCGCTGAAGAGGCGGTTCAGATCGTCGTCGCGATAACGGCACGCGTCGCGCATGGCGTCGACGTTGCCGAGGATCACCATCAAGCGGCATGTCAGCGCGGCATCGCCGTGCGCGATATCGCGCACGAGACGCGACAGCAGTTCGATCGGCGCGGTCTCGTCGCCGTGAATGCCGGCCGAGGCGAGCACGCTACGCGTATCGCGCTCCTGCGCCGCGGGCTCGATGACGAGCACGCCATCATCGAGCCACGACCAGCGCGCGCCGTGGGCACACGTACCCTGCGCCTCCTGCGCGGCAGGCCGCGAACCCGCCAGCGTATAGGCGAGGAAATCGTCGAGCAGCGCAACCGGCATGCCGTGCTCAGCGCTGGAAGTCATACAGCGAGCCCAGCGCGAGAATCTGCGTCAGTTCGTCGAGCGCGGTGCGCGATTCGGCGAGCAATTGCGGATCGGTCAGATCGGCCGGCGCGAGGCGGTCGCGATAGTGCTTTTCGATCCACGAATCGAGACGGCCGAACAGCTTGTCGTCGATCCACACGCCGCCGTTCACCGCCGCGCGCTCCGCGTCGTCGAGCACCACGCGCAGCCGCAGACACGCCGGGCCGCCGCCGTTCTTCATGCTCTCGCGCAAATCGAACACCAGCACGTCGTCGATCGGACCGGTGCGCGACGTCAAACCGTCGAGGTAGGCGGCAACGCGCTCGTTCTCACGGCACTCCTGCGGCACGACCAGCACCTGCTTGCCGTCGGGGCGCGTCAGCAACTGGCTGTTGAACAGATACGAGGTGACGGCGTCGGCCACGCTCACCTGCGCGTCGGGCACTTCGATCACGTTGAACTCGGCTTTCAGCCCCAGGAGCTTCGAGCGCAACTCGTCGTACACCGCCTTCTGTTCGACGAACGCGAGTTGATGACAGAACAGCGTGGTGCGATTGCCAACCGCGATCACGTCGTTATGAAACACGCCCGCGTCGATCACGTCGGGGTTCTGCTGCGCATAGACGGTGGCCGCATCCGCGAGACCGTGGCGCTGCGCGACCGCGCGGCTCGCCTCGAAAGTCTGACGCGCGGGGAAGCGCTTCGGCTCCGGTCCACGGCGATATTCGCTGCGCCCATAGACGAAGAATTCGACGCCACGTGCGCCATATTCAGCGCAAAAGCGCGTGTGATTCGCCGCGCCTTCGTCGCCGAGCGCCGGCGTGCCTGGCAGCGCTTCGTGCACCGCGAAACGGCCGTCGTCGCTGAAAATCGCGCGCAACGTGCGGCGCGTGGATTCGTGTTCGATCGCGCGATGCAGCTTGCTGCACAGATTGGCCGGCGTGAAATGCACGCGGCCGTCGTGCGTATCGGCGGACGGGCTCACGGTGGCCGCGTTCGCCGTCCACATCGCCGACGCAGAGCTTGCGGCAGCCAGCAACTCGGGGGCGTCTTTCGCCACGCGGGCGATCACCGTGGCGTCGTCGCCGGAAAAACCGAGCTCGCGCAACAGGCGCATCGACGGCCGCTCCTGCGGCGGCAACACGCCCTGATGAAAGCCGAGGTCGGCCAGTTGCTTCATCTTGCGCAGGCCCTGCTTGGCCGCCGCCTTCGGATTCGCAATCGACTTCTCGTTGCTCTGCGACGCGACATTGCCGAACGAGAGCCCCGCATAGTTGTGGGTCGGGCCGACCAGGCCGTCGAAATTGGCTTCAGTGGCTTGCATCGTCGATCCTTAGAATTGAAGGCCCGGCGAGACGCTCGCGGGCATGTGCAGTTGCGCGCTTTCGACGGACGCCATCGGATACGCGCAGTAATCGGCCGCGTAATACGCGCTCGGCCGGTGATTGCCCGAGCGCCCCGGACCGCCGAACGGCGCGCCGGAAGAAGCCCCGTTGGTCGGCCGGTTCCAGTTGACGATGCCCGCGCGGATGGTGCGCTGGAAATGCGTCCACAGCGCTTCGTCGTCGGCGAGCAGGCCCGCCGAGAGACCGAATTCGGTGTCGTTGGCCTTGTCGAGCGCCTCGTCGAAGTTGCCGTAACGGATGACTTGCGCGAGCGGGCCGAAATGTTCCTCGTCGGGCAGATCCTGCACCGCGCTCACGTCGAGAATCGCGGGCGTGACGAAGCCGAGCTTCGGATCGCGCTGCTCCATCTTCAGCCACGCTTGTGCGCCGTCGGCCAGCAAACGCTCTTGCGCGGCGACGAGCCGCGCAGCCGCGCGCGCCGAAATCACCGCGCCCATGAACGGCTGCGGATCGGCGTCGTATTCACCGACGCTGATGCGCGACGTGACCTCGGTGAAGCGCGCCATGAAGCGGTCGCCGAACGCATCGTTCGGCACGAAGATGCGGCGCGCGCACGTGCAACGCTGCCCCGCCGACAGAAACGCCGACTGGATCGTGTGATGCACGGCGGCGTCGAGATCGGCAACCGGCCCGATCACGAGCGGATTGTTGCCGCCCATCTCCAGCGCCAGGACGATCTCGGGCCGCCCGCCGAACTGCTTGTGCAGCAAGGTGCCGGTGTCCGAGCTACCGGTGAAGAACAAACCGTCGATCTGCCGATGGTTCGCGAGCGCAATGCCGGTCTCTTTCTCGCCTTGCACCAGATTCAGCACGCCCGCGGGCAAGCCCGCGTCGCGCCAGATCTGCACGGTGACGGCCGCCACGCCCGGCGCGAGTTCCGACGGCTTGAACACGACCGCGTTGCCCGCGATCAGCGCCGGCACGATGTGCCCGTTCGGCAGGTGGCCCGGAAAGTTATACGGCCCGAACACCGCCACCACGCCATGCGGACGATGCCGCAATACCGCGGTGCCGTCCGCCATCGCCGAACGCTTTTCGCCGGTGCGTTCGTTGTAGGCCTGAATCGAAATCTCGACTTTCGCCGCCATCGAAGCGGCTTCGGTGCGCGCTTCCCACAGCGGCTTGCCGGTCTCGCGGCCGATCGCCTCGGCCAGCGCCTCCTTGCGCTCGGTCACGAGCGCGGCGAAGCGGCGCACCACGCCGCAACGCTCGTCGAGGCTGAACGCGGACCACGCCGCAAACGCGCGGCGCGCGCTGCGTACCGCGCGATCGAC
Organism: Paraburkholderia sp. DD10; assembly: GCF_049177125.1. Classification (NCBI taxonomy): domain Bacteria; kingdom Pseudomonadati; phylum Pseudomonadota; class Betaproteobacteria; order Burkholderiales; family Burkholderiaceae; genus Paraburkholderia; species Paraburkholderia sp. DD10. Next base: position 1,981,871 of record NZ_CP185393.1, read on the forward strand.
GTCGTCCGCCGACGCGCTGTTGCCTTCCCACACCGTCGCGCCCGTACCGGGGTTGCGCGACGCGAATGCGGGTCCCGTGCCGGCGGCCCATTCGCCGTCGATGAAAAGCTCGCTCATGATCATCCCTGTTTATGTTTCAACGGCAGCACCCGCACCGGGTCGCCTGCCTTGACGTCGAGCGCCGCGGCCTCGGCGGCGCACAGACGGAACACGCCGTCTTGCGGCACGCCCGCCGCCGCGCCCACGCGAAAATCGCCCAGCGACGTATTCGATACCAGCGAACGCGGCGCATCCTGCGGCGCGCCCGCCGGCACGTCGGCGATCTCGACCGGCACCACCACGCTCTCGCGCACGGTGCGCAAGTCGGAGATGTGGCATTCGAGCACCGGGCCCGCGTCGAAGATATCGACGTGGTTCTCGTAGCGCAGCCCTTCCGATTCGAGCATGCGGCGCGCCGGAATCGTGTCGCTGTGCGTGAGGCCGACGCATTGCTGCGCTTCCTCCGGCAGCAGTTCCACGTACACCGGATAGCGCGGCATCAGTTCCGCGAGAAACGCCTTGCGGCCGTGCGAGCTCAGGTAGTCCGCCGCGTTGAAATCGATCTGGTAGAAATGCGAGCCGACCGCGCGCCAGAACGGCGACGTGCCCTGCTCGTCGAAATGGCCGCGCAATTCCGCGCATAGACGCTGCGGAAAGCGTTCGCGAAACTGCGCGAGAAACATGAAGCGCGAGCGCGACAGCAAGCCGCCGACGCCGCTCGTGCGATAACGCGGGCTCAGGAACAGCGAGCACACTTCGGCGTAACCCGTGAGGTCGTGCGAGATGTTGAGCGCGCGCATGCGCGTCCAGATGCCGAGGTCCTGGCTCGCGTGCACCACGGTACTCACGCGATAGTTGTAGAACGGCTGCTGCAGACCCACCGCCGTTTCGATTCCGCAGACGCCGGCCACGTCGCCCGTGTCGGTGTCTTCCATCACGAAGAAGTAGCCGGCCTCGTGCGGCGCCGCTTTGTCTTCCATCGTGCGGCGCGCGCGTTCGATGCGCGCGACAAGCGCCTCGCGATCCGGCTTGAACGTGGTGAGGCCCGGGCCGGTTTCCTGCGCGAGACGCATGAGCGCGTCCACATCGCCTCGTTGCACAACGCGAACGACGATCATCGTGCGTCTCCCGATTCTTGCCGATGCGGCTGGTGCAGCGGCACGCAGCGCACGGTATCGCCCTCTTCCACGCCGAGCGCCGCGCGCGCCGCGTGAGACAACGACGCGCCGGCTTGCTTGTCCGCGGCGAGGTCGCCGAGTACGCAGCGAAATTCCCCGTCCGCGCCGTTGTGCGCGATCAGATACGTCGCGCCGTCGGGAGCGGCCGCGGCTTCATGGACCACGCGCGTTTCATTGCGCGCCACGCACGCACTGCGGTCCACTTGCGCGGTCAGCACCGGGCCCGCATCGAAAATATCGACGTAGCGGTCCGTTTCGAAACCTTCTTCCAGGTGGATCTCGTAGGCGAGCAACGCCTTCGAGTCCGGTTCGCCGAGCACGCGTTGCGCCGCTTCCGGCAACAGCGGCACATAGATCGGATAGGTCGGCATCACTTCGGCGATGAAGGTGCGGCTACGGCCGCCCGATTCGATTTCGATGTCGGCGAAATCGCGGCCGAAAAACTTGCGGCCCACGGCTTCCCAGAACGGCGACACGCCCGCGTCGTCGGTGACGCCGAGCAGGAGCGAGAACACCTCGGACGTGAAGCGCTTGCGATTGGCGGCGATGTACATCATGCGCGCCCGCGACATCAGATGCGCGGCCGCGTCGCCGCGCAGCGACGGGTCGATGTAGTAGCCCGCGAGCCGGCTCTTGCCGGTCAGTTCATGCGACATGGTGAGCGCGTGAATCTTGCGGTTCACGTGCAATTCGCGCGACGCATGAATCAGCGCGTCGTTGCGAAACGCGTAGAACGGGTCCGAGTAGCCGGCCGCGGCGACGATGCTCGCCGTGCCCATCAGCTTGCCGCTTGCCGGGTCTTCGAGCACGAACAGGTAGAACTCTTCGCCCGGAAAATCGACCTCCGCGCGAAACGAGTCTTCCGACAATGCGACGCGCGCTTCGAGCGCAGCCCGGTCGTGCGGCAGCGAATGCAGCACCGGTTGCGCGGTGCGCGCCATGTGTTCGAGCGCATCGAGATCGGCGAGGCGGCCGGGGCGTACGAAGAGCATCATCGTTCCTGTTGAATGTGACGCATGATGGCGTGGGTTATTTCAACGGCGCTTCGGCCTTCACGCCGACGATTTGCTCGATGGCCTTCGCGAGACGCGCGAAGCCTTCGTTCATGTCGTCGAGCGGCATGATCAGCGACGGCACGAAGCGCAGCACGTCCGGCCCCGCCATCAGCATGATCACGCCGTGCTGGCCCGCCGCGGTGACGAAGTCTTTCGCGCGCCCTCTGAACGCATCGGTCAATTCCGCGCCGATCAGAAGACCCTTGCCGCGCACCTCCTTGAACAAACCGAAGCGCTCGTTGAGTTTCGCGAGGTGGTTCTTCAATGCATCGCTGCGCGCATGCACGCCTTCGAGCAGCCTGGGATCGCTGACCAGTTCGACCACCTTCTCGGCGATCGCCGAAGCCAGCGGATTGCCGCCATACGTCGTGCCGTGCACGCCGACCTTGAAATGCGCGGCCAGTTCGTTGGTGGTCAGCATCGCGCCGATCGGGAAACCGTTGCCGAGCGCCTTCGCGGTGGTGAGGATGTCGGGCGTGACGCCGGTTTCCTGGTACGCGTAGAAATAGCCGCTGCGGCCCACACCCGTTTGTACCTCGTCAAAAATCAGCAGTGCGCCGTGCTGATCGCAGGCCTCGCGCAGCGCCTTCAGGAACGCCGGATCGGCCGGGATCACGCCGCCCTCGCCCTGGATCGGCTCGACGATCACCGCGCAGGTTTTCGCGCCGATCGCTTTCCTCGCGGCTTCGATATCGTTGTACGGCAAATGGATGATGCCCTCGGGCACCGGGCCGAAGCCTTCCGAATACTTCGGCTGACCGCCGACGCTCACGGTGAAGAACGTGCGGCCATGAAACGACTGCGTGAACGAGACGATTTCGAATTTATCCGCGCCGTGGCGCTCGAACGCGACGCGGCGCGCCAGCTTCAGCGCGGCTTCGTTCGCTTCGGCGCCCGAGTTGGCGAAGAACGCGCGGTCGGCGAACGTCAGATCTTCCAGACGCCTGGCGAGACGCAGCACCGGCTCGTTGGTGTAGCCATTGCCGATGTGCCACAGCTTGCCGCCCTGCTCGTGCAGCACTTTCAGCAGTTCGGGGTGCGCATGACCGAGCGCGGTGACGGCGATGCCGCCGGCGAAGTCGATATAGTCGCGGCCTTGCGTATCCCAGACGCGCGAGCCGAGACCGCGATCCGGCACGAAGGGCGCGGGCGCAAACACCGGCACCATGACTTCGTCGAAGGTCTGTCGTGTCACAGTCAGGTCGTTCATGGCAAATCCTCGTTACAGGTGAGAGGTAATACCGTTAGTGTAGGAAACCGCAGGCGATACGTCTTGCGCATACGCGACGCTTTCTATGAGCTTCCACGCGCCGCAAGCGATGCGTCACGCTCGATCGCGGCTTGTGCCGACTTATTGCGGCTCGTTGCGGCTTACTGCAACCCCATCGCGGCTTATTCCGGCCGCTCGATCAGCGCGCCCGCGCGCGGCTCGCTGGCCGCCACGCCGGTCGCGCCGGTCTGTTTGTCGATCCAGTTGCGACGATCCTCGCGCGGTGTGACACCAAAACGTTCGCGGTACGCATTCGAAAAGTGCGCCGCCGATGAAAACCCGCACGCGAGGCTGATCTGCACGACCGATTTGCTGGTGCGCTGCAATTGCGTGCGCGCTTTCGAAAGCCGCAGCCCCAGGTAGTATTTGGACGGCATCGAGCCGAGATACTGGCGAAACAGGCGCTCCAGTTGCCGCCGCGACACGCCGACGAGTCCCGCGATTTCGTCGGTGGTGAGCGGGTCTTCGACATTCGCTTCCATCAGCAGCAACGCGTCGTTCAAACGCGGATGGCGCTCGCCCGGCGCCGTCACGAACGGAATGCGCTGGCGCTCCTCGCCCGCGCGCAATACGCCGACGCCGAGCGTGTCCGCGATCCGGTCGGCCAGTTCGGGCCGATGATCGCGGCCGATCATTGCCAGCATGAAATCGACCGTGGCCTGGCCGCCCGCGCAGGTGGCGCGATCGCGGTCGATTTCGAAGATCTGTTGCGTGACGATCGAGCGTTCGAACTGCTCGGAGAACTGCTGATAGGTTTCCCAGTTGACGCTCACGCGATAACCGGACAACTGCCCCGCCATCGCGAGCCACCAGACGCCGTGATGAATGCCGGTCACGAGCGGCGTGCGCTGCCCGACGCGCGACAGGCTCGCCAGAAACAGCCGGTAGTCGGCGAATTGCTGAAACCGTTCGCTGACGACGATCAGCCAGTCGCACGCAATCGCATCGCCGAACGCCGCATCGGCCGGCCAGTGCGCGCCGCCCGACAGCGGCACCGCGCGGCCGTCCCACGAACACACCTGGACGCGGTACAGCGCGCGGCCGTCGATTTCATTGGCAAGATTGAGCGCGTCGACAATCGGCCCGACGCCCGACATCGATACGGGCGGCAACGCGACGATTGCAACCTGCGTGGTGCGAGCCGGATTGGAGGGACGGGCCATCGCTCGATGAAACGCGCAGCGCGAGCCGCGCGTTACTTCAGGCTGCCGGAGAGGAACTGCTTGAGCCGTTCGCTGCGCGGCGTGGTGAGCACCTCGGCGGGCAAGCCCTCTTCCTCGGTGCGGCCTTGATGCAGGAACATCACATGATTCGACACGTTGCGCGCGAAGCCCATTTCGTGCGTGACGACGATCATGGTGCGGCCTTCTTCCGCGAGCTTCTGCATGACCTTCAGCACTTCGCCGACCAGTTCAGGGTCGAGCGCGGAGGTGGGCTCGTCGAACAGCATCACGTCGGGGTTCATGGCGAGCGCGCGCGCAATCGCCACGCGCTGCTGCTGACCGCCCGACAGATGCGACGGATACTGCTTTTCCAGACGCGGCGCGAGACCGACCTTCTCGAGATATTCGCGCGCGCGATCTTCCGCCTCGCGACGCGGCAAACCGAGCACATGAATCGGCGCCTCGACGATGTTCTCGATCACGTTCATGTGCGCCCACAGGTTGAAGTGCTGGAACACCATTGCGAGCTTGGTGCGGATGCGTTGCAGCTGCTTGTGATCGGCCACTTCGAGATTGCCGTGGCGGTCGGCCTTGGTCTTGACCGTTTCGCCGTCGACGACGATCTGCCCGGCGTTCGGCCGCTCGAGAAAATTGATGCAGCGCAGGAAGGTGCTCTTGCCCGATCCGCTCGCGCCGATGATGCTGATCACGTCGCCCTTGTTCGCGTTCAGCGAGACGCCCTTGAGCACTTCGTTGTCGCCGTAGCGCTTGTGGATGTCCTGAACGGCGAGCTTGCAAGCTTCGGTTTGAGTCGTGTGGAGCAAGATGCTCTCCCTTGGAAAATACGGATCAATCTTGGTGACGGCGCATGCGTCGCGCCGCTCATGCGAACCCGGTTCGCTCAATGCGTGCGCACCGCCAGGTAACCCAGCCAGTGACGCTCGGCGCGGCGGAACAGCGCCACCAGCGCGAACGACACCACGAGGTAGATCAGCGCCGCGAGGCCGAACGCGTCGAACGACTGATAGGTGGCGGAATTCGCGTCGCGCGCCACCTTCAGGATGTCCGGCACCGTGGCCGTGAACGCGACCGTGGTGGCGTGCAGCATCAGGATCACTTCGTTACTGTACAACGGCAGTGCCCGGCGCAGCGCGGACGGTATCACAATGCGGCGGTACATCGTGAACCAGCTCATGCCGTAGGCGCGCGCCGCTTCCACTTCGCCATGCGAGGTCGAACGGATCGCGCCGGCGAAAATCTCGGTGGTGTACGCGCAGGTGTTCAGCGCGAAGGCGAGAATCGCGCAGTGAAAACCGCTGCGGAAAAACGCGTCGAGCAGTTGATGCGAGCGCACGAATTCGAGGCTGTACATGCCGGTGTAGATCAGCAGCAATTGCACGTACAGCGGCGTGCCGCGAAACACATAGGTGTAGAGGCGCACGGGCGTGGACAGCCAGCGCTTTTTCGACACGCGCGCCACCGCCAACGGTATCGCCATCACGAAGCCGATGCCGACCGACGCCACCAGCAGCCACAGCGTGACCGCGAGGCCCGAGATGCGCTGACCGTCCCAGTACAGGAACGCGCGCCAGAATTGGTTGAGGATATCGATCATGGTGGCTCAGAGCTCCGCGTGCCGCACGCCGATCGAATAGCGCCGTTCCAGCCAGATCAGCGCGAGATTCGATACGGTGGTGATCGCCAGATAGATCAGCGCGGCGACCAGGATGAAGAAGAACATGTTGAACGTGCTTTTGCCCGCGTCCTGCGCGGCCTTGACCACGTCCGCGAGACCGATGATCGACACCAGCGCCGTGGCCTTCACCAGCACCTGCCAGTTGTTGCCGATGCCGGGCAGCGCGAAACGCATCATCTGCGGAAACAGGATGCGCGTGAACACGCGCGCGCCGCTCATGCCGTAGGCGCTGCCCGCCTCCAGTTGGCCGCGCGGCACCGCGAGAAACGCGCCGCGAAAGGTCTCGGTGAAATACGCGCCGTAGATGAAACCGAGCGTCAGCACGCCGGCCACGAACGGATCGATGTCGAACTGCGGCAGCTCGAGCGCGTCGGTGAGATTGTTGACCGCGATCTGGATGCTATAGAACAGCAGCAGCATCAGCACGAGGTCGGGCACCGAGCGGATCAGCGTCGTATAGCCGGTGGCGAGCGCCCGCAGCGGGCGGTTGAACGAGAGTTTCGCCGCCGCGCCCGCGAGGCCGAGCAGCACGGCGGCCGCCAGCGAGAGGACGGACAGCTCGATCGTCTGGATCGTGCCGGCGAGCAGCACCGGGCCAAAGCCGTAAAGGAACACGCGTGTCTCCATCCAGGTTCGTTGGGATGTCATGGACGACGCCGGCTTGCCTTGGCCGCTCGTCGTAGCATGGCGCGGAGTCTCGCAAGCGAAAATTAAATGCTCAAAGGCGGGCGCGCGGTTTGTTGCGGCGCATCAAGGCGGGCGGTGAGGACGCGGGAGGCTTGCAGCGCTTGGTGCTGCGGGCGGCGGGGATTCACGGGCCCCCACGCGCACCGCGCGCGCCGGGGCGATTTAGCAAGTTTCGGGTCGCTTTTTCGATAGATGGGAACGGTTGGAGACGGCGCGGAGACCGGCCGAAAAGTACCCGTATGGTTCGTATATGAGTCGCGAAGCCCTTTCGTGACTCATCGATGAACCGCTTCTTGAGGTCGACCTCCCTGCGAACGGCCGACACGATACAACGCTCGCGACCCCGGGCGGTCCGAAAAAAAACCTACTCGAGCCCCAGCCGCGACCGGATCGCCGGCAGCATATGCTCCACGGCCGCGCGTCCCTCTTCGATCGCCGGCGCCGCGCGGTGAAAGTCGAAAATCCCCATGCCGCCCAGCCGCGGCTGAATCAGAATGTCGGCCGGTTCGCCCGCCAGGCGGCTGCGCGTGATCCGCACCTGCATGATGTCGATGCTCTGCGCGATCGAACTCAGCATGGACGGCACGCGCGCGCTCGGCGCGGGCGGCACGCGCACGTCGGTGGTGAAGCGCGCGTCGGCCGGCGCGAGCCAGCGCGGCCACGGCTTGCCGTTGCGGCGCAATGCGACCGGCGGCGGCGCATTCGGATCGATGGCGGGCGTGTCGACCACCGCGCCGCCGAAGTCCCGGCCGTTCAGAATGTCGTTGTTCAGATCAATGGCGATCACGCAGTCCGCCCGCATGCCGCGCGCCACCGAAACCGGCACCGGATTGCTCAGCCCGCCATCCACGAGCCAGACGCCGTTGTGCCACACCGGCGTGAAGATGCCCGGAATCGCGATCGACGCGCGCACCGCGTCCACCACGCTGCCGTCCTGCAACCAGCTTTCGCGGCCCGAATCGAGTTCGGTGGCGACCGCCGCGAACGGCATGTTCAACTGCGCGATCGAGCGGCCGGCGAATTTGTCGGCGAACAGTTGAATCACCTTGCGCCCGCCGAGCAAGCCGCCCGACAGGCGCAGATCGAGCAGCCGCACCACCGTCTGCCACGTGAGGCGCGACACCCACTCCTCGAGCCAGTCCAGGTCGCCGTTCGCGTAGACCGCGCCCACCAGCGCGCCGATCGACGTGCCGCACACCACGTCGGGCTTGATGCCCGCATCGTGCAGCGCGCGAATCGCGCCGATATGCGCCCAGCCGCGCGCCGCGCCGCCCCCCAATACCAGCCCGATGCGGCTGTACCGACGTCGACGTATCATGCTTGCCCCCGTCTTCTGTCCTGCGTCTTTTCTCGTCTATCGACCACGCACCACGTCCGAACGCGATGTGGTGTACACCTTCTGATACTGGTCGAAGTGCACGTTGAAAATGCCTTCTTCCGTCACGCCGCCCTCGCGCCACTTCCAGCTCCACACGGTTTCCGGCTTCAGTGGAAACACCGCGATCTCGCCCGGCTTGCCGAGCAGGCGGCGCACTTCGTCCTCGCTCATGCCGATGCGGATCTTCGCGAAGTTGGCGGCGGTCAGCACCTGCGTGATCGCCTGCAATTTGCCGTCGCGGTCGATGTCGACCATGTAGGTGTTCAGCCCTTGCGGGCCACGTGGATATTCGAAGCGTTTTGAACCGTCGGTGTATGTGCGCTCGGTCTCCGGTTTACCCATTTGATCGCGAATCTGCGCCTCGGTCGTGACGCCCGGCGTCATGTTCTTGAGGAGGAGCGCGTCGGGTTTGACGGCGTTGAACAAGTCCTTGAGTTTTTGCACGGCGCGGTCGCTCTGTTGTTGGTCGCAGCCGCTCAGCGCGACGGATCCCGCCAGCATGGCGACGATAAGCAGTTTGAGGCTCACAGCGAGTTTCCTGTAGTGATGCGGGTCAGGCCACGCCCGTCCGCATCTCGTTGTGTAGTGTCTGCTACAGGATAACCGCGCAAGGAAAAAACCGCGAGCGAGAGCCGCGAGCCAGCGCGTGCAGTCACGCTAGCCGGCTCGACATGAAAGAGGATGAAAGGCGGGATGAAAAGCGGGTGGCCTGAAAAGCAAAAAGGCGACGCTGTGCAAGCGTCGCCAGGTCGGTCGATACGGTCAACCGGAAGTGACAGCGGCCAGGTGGCCGCCTGAGACGAAGCACCGCGGACGACGCGCAGCGGTCAGGTTCCGGACGAAGCGGTGAGAGACCTTGGCCTCTGACCTTGCGCCATCGCCGGAATGAACGGACCGCTGCTGGTTTGGCCGCCCTGGTCCCTCGAAAAGCCTTCCAAGTGCAGCTAATCTAAACGGATTGGACACTTTAGACGAGAGCGCGTTTACACCGAATTGGCAGAGGATTTGCGTTCCGTGACAACCTTGGCCGCGCCGCGAGCGGCAACGCGCGCGTTCCTTATCCGCGCATGAAGGCGGCGAAGCCCGCGCGACCCGCGCCTTGCAGCACCGAATCGTTTTGCGGCGTGTGAATCCGCGCGCACAGCACGTCGCGGTAATGGCGTTCGAGCGGATTGTCGCGGCTCAAGCCCGGATTGCCGCTCGCCTCCACCGCCAGTTGCACCGCCTCGATCGACTGATTCGTCACCGTGTATTTGACCAGCGGCGCTTCGTCGAGCGTCATGTGCCGCGCGTGCGCGGCGGCGTCGAGCACGACGCGGTTGTTGAACAGCAGCGCGTCGATGCGGCCGAGCGTTTGTTCGAACGCGGGCAGGCTCGCGAGCGGCGCGCCGAGATTGCCGGGCTTGCGCTCGACGGCCCAGCGCGCGAACCAGTCGCGCGCGGCCCGCGCGACGCCGTCATAAACGGCCGGCAGCAGCACGCTCATCCACGCCAAACCCAGCGCATCCAACCCGGCGCCCGGCTCGCCTGGCGGATGCACGTCCACCGCGTGCGCGGCGGGCACGAACACGCTGTCGAACACCAGTTCGTGACTGCCGGTCGCGCGCATGCCGAGATGGTTCCATTCGCTGCCGACGCGCACGCCGGGCGCATCGCGCGGCACGAGCCAGACGCCGACGCGCGGCGGCGTCTCGTCGCTGCGCGCCCACACCGCGAGCCAGGCGAGGCCGGGACTGCCGGTCGAATACAGCTTGCTGCCGTCGATGATCCAGCCGTCGGCGCCGCGCCTCGCGATCGTCGACGGCAAGCCGCCGCGCGCCGGCGTGCCGAGTTCGGGTTCGACGCGCAGCGAGTTGATCAGCGCGCCGTCGCGCACCGCTTCGCGCGCGACGCGTTCGCGCAGTTCGACCGGCCAATGCGGATTGCCCTGCAAGCGATGATGAAACAGATACTGCATCACCAGCACGAGCGCCGTGGACGGCTCGCCGCGCGCCACCGCGCGCACCACCTTCAACGCGTGCGGCAAGCTCGCGCCCGCGCCGCCGAGCGCAACGGGCACCGTCAGCGAGAGCAGATCGAATTCGTGCAGGCGCGCGAGGTTCGCATGCGGAAATTGCGCCGTGCGATCGTAGTGCGCGGCGCTCGCGGCGAACTCGCTCGTGAGTTGCGCGAGCAATGCGTCGAAGGCATCGCTGTCAAGCGGCGGATGACGGCGCGTCACTGCGGGATCGGCAAGCGGGGCATTCATGCGAGGGCTCTGCAGGGTGATGACGGCGGCGGCAAAAGCATCGGAAAGTTCGCGGCCTTCATGGCCTTCATGGCAAGGGAAAGCTGCGATCGAAGCTCGCGCGCACGTCCAGATGCGCGCGGATCACGTTGGCCGCTTCGTAGGTATCGGCGGTGCGCTGCTGCGCGGCGACCACGCTGTCGTCGATCGCCACGGGATGCACCTGGCCGCGTCGGTAGACCGTTTTCAATACGTCCGTCGGCAAACCCGTGACGCGCGATTGCATCGCCGCGACTTCGTCGGGATGCGAGAGCGCCCAGCGCTGGCCGATCGCCACGCGCTTCAGGAAATCGGCGAGTTGCGCGCGCTTCTCCGCAATCGCGCGCTCGGTCGCCACCTGATAGCTGAGTCCTTCCGACAGGCCGACGCCGTTGGCGATGATGCGGTCGCGATCGCGCGCTTCGCCGAGCGCGGTGTACGGGTCCCACACGGACCACGCGTCCACGCTGCCGGACGCGAGCGCCGCCTTGGCGTCGGCCGGCGCGAGGAAGACGAAGGTGACGTCGGTCAGCGGCACGTTGGCTCTTTTCAATGCGGCAAGCGCGAGATAGTGGCCGATCGAGCCGCGCGTCGTCGCAATGCGTTTGCCCCTGAGACTCGCGGCGTCGGTCAACGGCGAATGTTCGCGGACCACGATCGCCAGATCGAGCGGCGTCGAGCGGGTGGCCGCGACCGCGCGCACTCGCGCGCCGGCGGCGAGCGCGAACACGAGCGGCGCATCGCCAAGGCCGCCGACATCGACGGCGCCCGCGTTCAACGCTTCACCGAGCGGCTGCGCGGCCGGGAAATTGAACCATTCGATCTTGTACGGCAGGTCTTTCAGTTGACCGGACGCTTCGAGAATGCCGCGCGTTTGCAACGACTGGTCGCCCACTTTGAGCACCGGCAGATCAGCGGCACGCGAAGGCGCCGCGCACAGCATCGCGCAGATCGCGAGCGTCGCGGCGACGAACGGTTTGATTAGCAGGGATTGCGGGAATCGCGCAACGGATGGGAGCGAAAACGAAGAACGGGAAGTCGTCATAGCGGCGCTTACGTCATGGCATCGAGATGATGGGTCATTGACGATAAGGGACGCGTCCGCATAAGACAAACGCCTTATTCTTCTAAGCAAATACGCGGATTTTTATCGAACGGCGAGGTTCACCGTGAAGCGATTTCGCGCGCGCGGCGCAGCGCGGGCGCGCGGCTTGAACCGCGCACCGTGCTTATCCGCTTTGCCGCTTTGCCGCTTTCCCGCGCCCTGCCCCGCATCGCTCGCTTGACTCGCCCGGCTCGCGCGAGCATGCGCGAACGAACACCAACACGCGCCAAATCAGATCACATGAAAACCGTGCGTGCCGTCGCGGCCGAGTTGCTCGACGAGGCCATACTCCCACTCCAGATAGGCGTTCATCGCTTCGCGCGCGTTATCCGTTCCCTCGTAAGGACGCCGGTAACGGTCGATACGCGGCGACGCCAGCCGCGTCTCACCGCTCTCGACCGGCAAGCCCGCCTCGATCCACGCGCTCGTGCCGCCGCTCAGCACCTGCACCGGTTTGCCGGTCGACGCCGCCAGTTCGGGCGCCGCGAAACGCGCGAGCAGGCTGCTGCCGCAGGTCACCACATAACGTCGCGCGTCGGGCAGCTTGTCGTGCAGGGCCGTCTCGAGCTGGCTGCGAATCACGAACCACGCGCCGGGAATGTGCCGCTTCACATAGTTCGCGCTGGTCGTGAAATCCAGCACGACGGTGCCGGGCGACTGCAGCAGCGTGACCAGTTCGGCCGGCGTGATTTCGTCGACGGCGGGCGGCGCGGGCGCATGGCGAGCCGCGGGCGGCGCCGCGCCTTTTTCGCTGAAGTCCGCAGCGGTCAAACCGTCCACCACGTACACCTCGATGTTCATCTGCGCGAGCCACGACGCGGTCATGTTCGCGCGCACGCCGTCGCTGTCCGCGAGAATCACGCGCGCGCCGCGCACCGGCGCGACCATGTCGGTTTCCTGCACCAGCTGACCGCCCGGCACACTGCGAAAGCCGGGCACGTGGCCCGCTTCGTACTCTTCCGGCGTGCGCACGTCGAAGCGATAGACGGTGCGTACCGCCTCGTCGGCCCAGCGGCGCGCTTCGTCACGCGAGGTGCGGCCCACTCGCGCGCGCTCGGCCACCTCGCGCGCGGCGTCGGCGGCGGCCAGCCGAAGCGTGTCGTCGAGCACCGGATCGAAGCGGCGCAAGCTGCCATGCGCGAGCGGCTGACCGGCAAGGGTCCAGCCGATCGTGCCGTTGCGCAGCGCCGCGACCGGATTCGGCACGCCCGCGTTGATCAGCGTCTGCGCGCCGATGATGCTGCGCGTGCGCCCCGCGCAATTGACGATGATCCGCGTGGCCGGGTCCGGCGCGAGCTGCCGCGCGCGCAACGCCAGTTCGGCGCCCGGCACGCTGATGCTGCCGGGAATGTTCATGGTCTGGTACTCGTCGAAGCGGCGCGCGTCGAGCACCACCACGTCGGCTTCGCGATCGAGCAGCGCCTGCACCTCGGGCGCCGTCAGCGACGGCGTATGACGCTTGCTTTCCACCAGTTCGCCGAAGGCCTTGCTCGGCGCGTTGACGTCCTTGAACAACTCGCCGCCGGCGGCGCGCCAGCCTCGCAAACCGCCTTCGAGCAGCGTGACATCGGTATAACCCAACTCATCCAGACGGCGCGCGGCGCGCTCGGCGAGGCCCTCGCCGTCGTCCAGCACGACGATCGGCACGGCGAGGCGCGGCAAGCGCACGGGCGCATCCAGTTCGAGGCGCGACAGCGGCAGATTGGCGGCAAACAGCGGATGACCGCGTGCGTGCGGATCTTCCTCACGCACGTCGACGAGCGCGATTTCCTCGCGTTCGAACAGTGCGCGGCGCACGTCTTCGAATGACCGGGTACGGAACTCTTTAACGAAACTCATGGGATCACGGACTCCTTCGAAACATTCCAGATATTCGGCAGCACGTCGTTCGAGTAGCCGGAGACAAACGCCTTGCGGCCACCGCCGGCGGGATACACCGAGCGCGTCACCGCGCCGATGTTTCCACCGTACACGTGAATGCTGATCGACGTACGGTCACCAAAAGCGTTGCTCACGCGATGGATATCGCCGATGCGCGGCGACACCGCGTCCACCGTGCCGGCCGCGAGGCGTTTCGCCGCCCCCGTTTCCACCAGCGCGCCGTCCGCGGCGATGCGGTATGCCTGCGCAATTTCCGCGCCACGCAGCACGCCGATCAAACCCCATACGGTGTGATCGTGGACCGGCGTCGACTGCGCCGGCCCCCACACGAAACTGACGACCGAAAAACGCTGCCGCGCGTCCGCGTGCAACAGGTATTGCCGATAGCGCTCGGGATCGGGTTGCGCGAACGCGTCGGGCAGCCAGTCGTCGTGTGCGATCAGTTCGCGCAGCGCGGCGCCGCCGGCTTCGAGCAGATGCGCTTCGGGCGCCGCTTCGTCGACGAGCGACGCGATCCGGCCGACGAACGCGCGCAAGCGGTCGGGCCTCGAAATTCGGGTCATCGGTGGTTAGAAAGAATAGGTCAGAAGATAAGGCGCGGCGAACTATTCACGCACCGCGAGCGAGCGCCGCATTGAAAGTGTCGGTCCACATCGGTGCAACATCGACATGCCGCTCGATCACGGCGGCGCGCGCGAACGTGTCGGCCACCTGCTGTTCGCTCGCGATGTCCGCCGCCGTGACGCCGGTGACGCGGCGCGCCTGGCTCTGGTTGCGGTACAACGAGAGGATCGCCGCTTCCGGCACGCGCAACTCGGCGGACAGGACTTTGGCATACGCGTCCTGATGCCGGGCGAACCACTGGCACGCGCGCTGCAGCCGCACCAGCAGATCCGCGCACGCCGCCCGCCGCGGCGGATCGGCAAGCGCCGCCGGATGCCCGTAATACAGGTAGTTGCCGGACAGGTAGCCGTTGGCGTTTTTCAGCACGCGCGCGCCCGCTTGCGAGATCGCGAGCGGCACGTTGTAGCCATAGATCGCCCAGGCGTCGAGCGAACCGGCGTTGAAGGCCGCGAAGCCGTCGCGCGGCGCGAGCGAGGCCGCCTGGATATCGTTGAACGACAGCCCCGCTTCCTCGAGCATGCGCAGCAGGTAGTGATGCGTGGTGGTCGCGCGCAGATAGCCGACGCGCTTGCCCCTGAGATCGGCGATCGAACGGATCGCCGAGCCTTTCGGCACCAGCACGACCTGGTTGTTGACGTCGTCCTTGTAGACCGCGATCACGCGGATCTGCGCGTTTTGCAGCCGCGCGAAAATCGGCGGAATCTCGCTGCCCGAGGCGATATCGAGCGAGCCGCCGTTCATCGCCTCGATCATCGCGTTGCCGGACTGGAACTCGGACCAGTCGATCGTGTACGGCGTGTCGGCGAGGCCCGCGGTTTTCAGCAGCGTGGCGTCGCCGCCTTTGTAGGTCGCGACGCGCAAGCGGACCTGGCTCAGGTCGAGACGGGGATCGGTTTTGTCGTTTGGCTCGGCGTTTGTGGTGGCGTTTGCGGCGGCGTTTGCGGTGGCGTTTGTGGTGGCGTTTGCGGTGGAGGCCGCTTCGGCGATCAGGCCCGTGCTGGCGGTGAGCCACGCGGCGGCCGGCAACGCGGCCACGAGCCGGCGGCGCCGGAGCGACGCCGGCGAATCGGTAGGTTGGGTCATCGTGGGGGAAGGTTCAGGTGAGGACGTCGGGCTCGGCTTCGACCAACCCTTCCAGCAGGCTCTGGAATGCGAATAGCGCGCCGCCCGCGCGGCCCACCTGCTCGTGCGTGAGCGTGGCGACGTCGTGCGCAATCGGCTGCGGCGTGCCGGCGGCTTCGGCAAGCAGTTGCGCGTGGCAGGCGTTGTCGAGCGCGATGTACCACCAGGCCGCGGCCTCGACGCTCGGCCCCGCCGTGAGAATGCCGTGATTCTTCAGGATCACCGCGCGGCGTTGGCCGAGCGCCGCCGCGATGCGCGCGCCTTCGTCGGTATCGAGCACGACGCCGCGGAAGTCGTCGAACAACGCGTGGTCCTGATAGAACGCGCACGAGTCCTGGGTGAGCGGATCGAGCGTGCGGCCGAGCGTCGACCACGCCTTGCCGTACAGCGAATGCGTGTGCGCCGCCGCGATCACGTCGGGACGCGCTTCGTGAATCGCCGCGTGAATCGCGAAGGCCGCCTGATTCACCGGACCTTCGCCGACCACGATGTCCCCTTGCGCATTCACCAGCAGCAGGTCGGACACGCGAATGCGGCTGAAATGCTTGCCGAACGGATTGACCCAGAAGTGATCGGGCCACTCGGGATCGCGCGCGGTGATGTGCCCGGCGAGCCCCTGATCGAAGCCGTGGCGCGCGAACAGACGAAACGCGACCGCAAGCCGTTCCTGCCGGTAGCGGCGTTCGTCCGCGATGCTTTCGCGCGGCGGGACGTCGTCGAACCAGAACTTGCGCAGCGGCGCGTGACGTTCGAGCGTGGACGAATCACGGGTGCGTCGCGGGGCTAGTGAGAGATCGGTCATCGCGCCTCCGTTCACGCCGCCACGCGCTCGACGCGCGCGATGCGCTCGCGGGTCGCCGGAATCAGTTCGCGGCCGTAGTCGATCGCGTCTTCGAGCGGATCGAAGCCGCGCACGAGGAAGGTCGAGACGCCGAGCGCGTAATACTCGGCGAGCGTCTCGGCGACCTGGTCCGGCGTGCCGACCAGCGCCGTCGAATTCGAGCGGCCGCCGATTTCCTTCGCAATGCCGGTCCAGAGGCGCTCGTCGACGCGGTCCGATTCACCGGATGCCGCGAGCAGCCGGCGCGCGCCCTCGCTCTGCGCCGGCCCGCCGACCCCGAGTCCTTGCGCCGCGCGCAGCCGTCGGGTCTCTTCGAGAATATGGTCCGCGCGCTCCCACGCGGCGGCTTCGGTGGCGGCGAGAATCGGCCGGAACGACACGGAGAAGCGCACGCTGCGGCCGTGTTTGGCGGCTTCGGCGCGCACGCGGGCGACTTGCTCGCGCACTTGCGCTTTCGATTCGCCCCACAGCGCGTAGACGTCCGCGTGACGGCCGGCGATTTCCAGCGCGGGCGCCGACGCGCCGCCGAAATACACGGGGATGTGCGGCTGCTGCACCGGCTTCACTTCGGAGAAAGCCTGTTCGAAGCGGTAGTACTGGCCGTCGTGGTCGAACGGTTCGGCTTCGGTCCAGACACGGCGCAGGATGTGCAGGTATTCGTCGGTGCGGGCATAGCGTTCGTCGTGCGAGAGGAAGTCGCCGTCGCGGCGTTGTTCGGCGTCGTCGCCACCGGAGATGATGTGCACGGCGAGGCGGCCGCCCGAGTAATGGTCGAGCGTTGCGAGCTGACGCGCGGCGAGCGTCGGCGCGACGAAGCCGGGGCGATGCGCGAGCATGAAATGCACCTTGCTCGTGACGCTGGCCGCGTGCGCGACGGTCAGGAGCGCGTCGGGGCTCGTGGAATGATGCGGCACGAGGATACGGTTGAAACCCGCGGCTTCGTGAGCACGGGCGAATTGCCCGACGTACTCGATGTCGATCGCCGGACCTTGCGGCGCGTGCGTTTCAGACACCTTGCGGGTCTGGATCATGCCGATGAATTCGATGGACACGATGGGGTCTCCCGGAATGGATGGGTGTGCGCCCGGCGTGGATAGGCTCGGCTGGGCGGCGGCGGTTCTTGTTCGACGCATTTGCTGTTTGCTCAGGGGAGTTAAGGTAGCAGCGCTGAATGCGCTTGTTAAATATTGATCGGCGATATGTTTATCGGGTTTGGGCGGAATGAGGCTTGGCGTTTCGGCCCTGCGGCGCGTGGTAGCTCGGCGGCCCGGATGTATTCCAGGCGGAGAGAGCCAACTGGTTGTTGCGCAGGGCGATCTGTTTGCGAAGGTCGCAAAGCCCCGCAACCCGGGGCGGCGGAACGCCGAATGGATGACGCGCGGAGCATGGCTGACCGCGGAAGTAGCCGTGCGCGCGAGGCACAGGTGATCGCGCTAAAAACCGAGCGCGAGATATTGAAGAGAAGAAGTCACGCGAGGCGCGGCTTGGCCGTCAGCCGCGCCCCAACCCATCAATCCGCTTCCTGACTTGCGCGATCACCGGCGCCCAGTCACCGACCCGCGGCTGTCGAAACAACGCGATGGAATCGTACCAGGCCGTGACCGGCGAGGCATCGCCCCAGAACCATGCGGATACGTGGTCGATCATCAGGCAGGTCGGCACGCCGAGCGCACCGGCCAGATGCGCGGGCCCGCTGTCGATCGTGACGACCAGATCCAGATTCGCCAGCAACGCCGCTACATCGTCGAATCCGGATCGAAAATGATGCGTCAGGTCGACGACTTCCAGCCCCTTGGCTCGCCACTGCGCGACCGTCTCGCCGCGTCCCGGCGACAACGCGAAATAGCTCACGCCCGGCACATTCAATAGCGCTTCGAATTGCCCGGCGGGCACCGAGCGCCGCATGTCGCGGATATGCTCGGGATTGCCGTTCCACACCAGCCCGACCGTGCGATTGCGCTTGTTACCGGCGACGCGCGCGTCGACATGTGCGTCGATCCGCTTGCGCCATGCCTGAACGAGCGACGGCTCGGCGCTCAGGTACGGCGCGCCCCATCCGGCAGCCTCGAAAACGCCGAGCCGCAGCGGCAGGCTCATCAGGCCGCAGTGGAAATCGGGCCGTGTTTCGAGGCTCGTTTCGAGCGGTAAATCGGCGGGCAATATCCGCTCGAACAAATGCCGCAACGGCCCGTCGTGACCGAAGATGACCCGGCCGCCTTCGCGTCGCGCCCGCTGCGCCAAAAGCGGCAGAAAGCGCACCGCCCAAAGGCAGTCGCCATTGCCTTGTTCGCCATAGACAACCAGCGTCTTGCCGGCCAGCGATTCGCCCCGCCAATGCGCGCTGATTGCCGCGAGCGCATGCTGCGCGTTGTTGAGATCGTCGGCGAACGCGACGCGTGCTTCGTAATGCGCCCAGCCCTCGGCGAAACGCCCGGAACGAAGTTCGAGTTCCGACAGGTCGAACAGCGCATGCGCGTTGTTCGGCGTGAGCGCCAGCACGTGCCTGAGCAACGCCTCGGCTTCGGCAAAACGCGCCTGCTCCTTCACGCACAGCGCGAGCTTGTGTAGCGCCACCGGGTTGCCGGGCACGACGCGCACCGCTTCGCGCAGCAGCCGCTCGGCCGTGGCGAAGTCGTCGCGCTGCTGGATGGCAGCGGCGCGCCAGATCAGCGCGTCGCCGTTTTCGACGTTTTGCGAGAGCAGCAGTCCGGTGGCGGACTCGACCAGCGCCCAATCGCGCATGACGAACGCCGTCTGCGTGTTCGTGTGAAGGAGCGTGGCTTCGCGGGAAGGATCGAGTTGATAGGCGCGCACCAGCGCGGCAAGCGCCTCGCGTTGGCCCGCTTTGTCACGGCCTGCGTGCTGCAGCAGCATCTGGCCCAACGCGAGCCACTCGGCGGCTCCCGCATTGGGCGCGGCGGCACGCGCGCGCAAGTCCGCCAGTGGGCTACTGGGGGGCAGGGTATTCAGGTCGTTCATCGGGAAGGCGCCACGCCGCGTGGCATGAAAACGAAGGCGCGCGGGAAACGCCCGTTACGGCGCACTCGCCGCGATCTTCGGCGTGCTGACCGCGACATCGCCGCACTGTGCGCGGTGGCGCAGCGCGTGGTCGACCAGCACGAGCGCGAGCATCGATTCAGCGATCGGCGTGGCGCGAATGCCGACACACGGATCATGCCGCCCGAACGTTTCGACGATGGCCGGCTGCCCCGCCTTGTCGATCGAACGGCGCGGCGTGCGAATGCTCGACGTGGGCTTGATCGCGATCGACACCGTGATGTCCTGCCCGGTTGAAATGCCGCCGAGCACGCCGCCCGCGTGATTGCCGACGAAGCCCTCCGGCGTCAGTTCGTCGCCATGCACCGAACCGCGTTGCGCGACGCTGGCGAAGCCCGCGCCGATCTCGACGCCCTTGACGGCGTTGATGCCCATCATCGCGTGCGCGATGTCCGCGTCGAGACGGTCGAACAGCGGCTCGCCAAGGCCGACCGGCACGCCGGAAGCCACCACGTTGATGCGCGCGCCGATCGAGTCGCCCTCCTTGCGCAGCGCGTCCATGTACGCTTCCAATTGCGGCACGATCTCGGCGTTCGGCGCGAAGAACGGATTCTCACGCACTTGCGCCCAGTCGACGAAAGGCACGTCGATCTCGCCGAGCGCGGCCATGTAGCCGCGAATCTCGATGCCGAACTTCTCGCGCAGCCACTTCTTCGCGACCGCGCCCGCCGCCACCGTGGGCGCCGTCAGACGCGCCGACGAACGGCCGCCGCCGCGATAGTCGCGAATGCCGTATTTCTGCCAGTAGGTGTAGTCCGCATGACCTGGGCGAAACGTCTCGGCGATGTTGCCGTAGTCCTTGCTGCGCTGGTCCGTGTTGCGGATCAGCAGCGCGATCGGTGCGCCGGTGGTCTCACCTTCGAACACGCCGGACAGGATCTCGACCTTGTCTTCTTCCTGACGCTGCGTGACGTGGCGCGACGTGCCAGGTTTGCGGCGGTCGAGTTCGAGCTGGATGTCGGCTTCGTTGAGCGCCATGCCCGGCGGGCAGCCGTCGATCACGCAGCCGATAGCGGGACCGTGCGATTCGCCGAAGGTCGTGACAGTGAAAAGCGTACCGAGCGTGTTGCCGGACATGGGCGTCGTCCAAAAGAAATGCGGGGGAAGCGTTATTATGCCAGCCCGCATGGCGCGAGGGCGGGTCGCCCGCGCGCTTATGACTTGAGGACAAGCCGTGAGCGCCGCGACGCCGACGGGGCCTTACTTGCGCGCCCCACGCAATTCGGTGACGATCCGCTGCAGCATCTCCGGCGTCGCGAGCGCCGGATCGATCGGCTCGCCCACCGCCAGGGTCAGCCGGCTCATCACGCCCTTCTGTATCGGCCGCGGCCAGCGCGCATCGTCGGCGCGCGAAAACACGCTGCCCCACAGGCCGCGCAGCGCCATCGGTATCACCGGCGCGGGCGTGCGCCGGATGATTTCGGTCACGCCGTGGCGAAACGGATTCATTTCACCGGTTCTCGTAAGCTTGCCTTCCGGGAAAATACAGACCAGTTCGCCCTCGGCGAGCGCCTGCGCGCATCGCTCATAAGCTTGCGTGAGCAACTGGGCGTCCTGATGCGCCGGCGCGATAGGAATCGCCTTCGCATGACGGAACACCCAGCCGGCGAACGGCGACCCGAAGATCTGATGGTCCATCACGAAACGGATCGGCCGCGGGCTCTCCGCCATGATCACGATCGCGTCGACAAAGCTCACGTGGTTGCACACCAGCACCGCGGCGCCTTCCTCGGGAATGCGCTCGGCATGCACGAGACGCATCCGGTAAAACGTATGCACGAGCACCCATGCGATGAAGCGCAGCAGAAACTCGGGCACCAGCGAATAGATGTAGGTCGCGACGACGATGTTCAGCAACGCCGTAACCAGAAAAATAGCCGGAATGCCGAAGCCCGCCGCGGTCAACGCCATCGCCATCAGCGCCGAGACGATCATGAACAACGAATTCAGAATATTGTTCGCGGCGATGATGCGCGCGCGGTGACTCGGCTGGCTGCGGCTCTGGATCAGCGCGTAGAGCGGCACGCTGTAGAACCCGCCGAACATGGCGAGCAGGAACAGGTCGGCCAGCACGCGCCAATGGGCGGTCCGCACGAGAAATTCGCCGACGGCGAGCAGATGTCCCGCGGGCGGCAGCGCGCGGCTCGCGAAAAACAGGTCGATTGCGAACACGCTCATGCCGATCGAGCCGAGCGGCACCAGGCCGATTTCGATGCGCCGCTTCGAGAGCTTTTCGCACAACAGCGAACCGATGCCGATGCCGATCGAGAACGTGCCGAGCAGCACCGTCACCACGTCCGGGTCGGCGGACAGCACGTTTTTCGCAAAGCTGAAAAACGACGACAGAAAAGTCGCGCCGACGAACCACAGCCACGATATGCCGAGCAGGCTCAGAAACACGGTGCGGTTTTCGCGCGCCAGCTTCAGGTTGCGCCACGTCTCGCTAACCGGATTCCAGTTGATGCGCAGATCCGGCTGCGGCGCCGCCGTGACCGGCACGAAGCTCGACACGAAGCGCCCCGCCAGCGCAACCGCGACACAGGCGCAAGCCAGCACGATCGCGCCATGTTCGACGAACCCCGCGCCGGCGCCGCCGACGATCGTGCCGATCAAGATCGCGACGAACGTGCCCATCTCGACCATGCCGTTGCCGCCCACCAGTTCCGCCTTCGACAGATGCTGCGGCAGGTACGAGTATTTGACCGGTCCGAACACGGTCGAATGGACGCCCATCAGAAACGTGCATGCATACAGCAACGGTGCGTTATGCAGCAGAAAACCCGCGCCGCCGATCAGCATCACGACGATCTCGAAGCTCTTGACGAAGCGCGTGAGCATCGCCTTGTCGTACTTGTCGGCGATCTGGCCGGAGGTGGCGGACAGCAGCACGAACGGCAAGATGAAGATCGCCGAAATCAGAAACGCCGCCGTTTTCGGATCGACGCCGGAAAAGCGCGCCGCCTGATACGTGACGAGCGACGTGAAGCCGATCTTGAAGACGTTGTCGTTCATCGCGCCGAGGAACTGGGTCCAGAAAAAAGGCGCGAAGCGGCGCTGCCGCAGTAGCCGGAACTGCGATTCGTGCGCCTCGTGCGGGCGCGCGGCACGACGGCCGGCAGGTATCGGACGATCGCTCATGAAGGTCGGGGAACGGGTTGAACGGGCAACGAGAGGGAAAGAGACGCGGGCCCGGAGACAAAAAAAGCGCGCGCTTTCGCGCGCGCCTTGACTGCATTTTCGCGCTCACGGCAACGCCGAACGCCGCGGCGAGCCACCGCGCATCAACGCGCCGGCTGCTGCTCCTGTTGCTCTTCCGGCCAGTCGCGGATGTATGCCTTGAGCATGCGATTTTCGAAGCCCTGCTCTTCGACCACCGCCTTCGCGACGTCGTAGAACGAGATCACGCCCATCAGCGTGCGGGCTTCCATGACGGGCAGATAGCGCACGTGGTGCTCGAGCATCATGCGGCGCACTTCGTTGACGTCCGTTTCGGGCGTGCAGGTGAGCGGATGGTCGTCCATGACCTTACGGATCGTCGACGTGCCGACGCTGCCGCCATGCTTGCTCAGCGTGAGAATGATTTCACGGAAGGTGAGCATGCCGACCAGGTCGCCGTATTCCATCACGACGAGCGAGCCGATATCGTGCTCGGCCATGGTGTTGACTGCGTCGTGCAGCGTGGTATCCGGCGTAACCGTGAAAAGGGTGTTGCCCTTGACTTTAAGAATGTCGCTGACTCGCATGATCGTCTCCCGTGATACCCGCTAAGCTCGTAATGCATGAATGACTTTCGATCCTAGCGGAAAGGCCCATAAAAGGAAAGCGGCCCGCCCGCCAAGGCGCGGCGGGTGTTCGCCTGCCCGAACCCGCATGAGTGCTCGCGCGCGCATCGGGAAAACCGCGCTTGATGCGGTTCGTGCCGGTGATAGGATGGCCGCCACTTTCACCTTTCGCGAGGCCGTCCGTGGCCCCGCCGCCCAGGATGTCCGCCAACCGTTTCGATACGCTTGCGCTGCACGCCGGCGCCGCTCCCGACCCCGCCACCGGCGCGCGCGCCACACCTATTTACCAGACTACCTCCTTTTCGTTCCGCGATTCGGACCACGCCGCGGCGCTCTTCAATATGGAGCGCGCCGGCCATGTCTACTCGCGCATCTCCAACCCGACCGTGGCCGTGTTCGAGGAGCGCGTCGCCGCACTGGAGAACGGCGCGGGCGCGATCGGCACGGCGAGCGGCCAGGCCGCGCTGCATCTGGCGATCGCCACGCTGATGGCCGCGGGCTCGCATATCGTCGCCTCCAGCGCGCTATACGGCGGCTCGCACAATCTGCTGCATTACACGTTGCGGCGCTTCGGCATCGAGACGACCTTCGTCAAACCCGGCGATCTCGACGCATGGCGCGCCGCGCTGCGCCCGAACACGCGCCTGCTGTTCGGCGAGACGCTCGGCAATCCCGGCCTCGACGTGCTCGACATCGCCGCGCTCGCGCAGATCGCGCACGAACACCGCGTGCCGCTGCTGGTCGACTCCACCTTCACCACGCCCTACCTGCTCAAACCGTTCGAGCACGGCGCCGACCTCGTTTATCACTCGGCCACCAAGTTTCTCGGCGGGCACGGCACGACGATCGGCGGCGTGCTGGTGGACGGCGGCACCTTCGACTTCGTCGCCTCGGGGCGCTTCCCCGAATTCACCGAGCCCTACGAGGGCTTTCACGGCATGGTCTTCAGCGAGGAAAGCACCGTCGCGCCGTTCCTGCTGCGCGCGCGCCGCGAGGGTTTGCGCGACTTCGGCGCGTGCCTGCATCCGCAAGCCGCCTGGCAACTGCTGCAAGGCATCGAAACGCTGCCGCTGCGCATGGAACGGCACGTCGCCAACACGCGCCGGGTGGTCGAATTCCTCGCCGCTCACGCAGCGGTCGAAACGGTCGCCTATCCCGAACTGCCGACGCATCCCGACCATGCGCTCGCGAAGCGTCTGCTGCCGCGCGGCGCGGGCGCGGTGTTCAGCTTCAACTTGCGCGGCGACCGCGCCGCCGGACGCGCGTTCATCGAAGCGCTCTCGCTGTTCTCGCACCTCGCGAACGTGGGAGACGCGCGCTCGCTGGTGATCCACCCCGCATCGACCACGCACTTTCGCATGGATGCCGCCGCGCTCGCCGCGGCGGGGATCGCCGAAGGCACGATCCGCCTGTCGATCGGTCTCGAAGACCCCGACGATCTGATCGACGACCTCAAGCGCGCGCTGAAGGCCGCGCAGAAGGCGAGCGGGTCGGGCGCATCCGCAGGAGGCGCATCGGGCCCAGCGCATAGGGATGCCAAAACCGGCGCATCCGGCCAAGGCGCGATTGAAGCCAGGACCGATGCCTCCCCTGCCGCCCCTGCCGCCAAACCCCGCCCGGAGTCCGCATGATCCTCACCGTCCAAGGCAAGCCGGCTTACGTGTACACCGGCGGCAAGCCGTTCGATGCGAGCCTGCCGAGCGCCGTGTTCATCCACGGCGCCGAGCACGACCATAGCGTCTGGGCGCTGCAAACGCGCTACTTCGCGCATCACGGCTTCGGCGTGCTGGCGGTGGACTTGCCGGGACATTGCCGCAGCGCCGGGCCCGCGTTGACCACCGTGACGGCGATGGCGGACTGGCTGGCCGCGCTGCTCGATGCCGCCGGCGTGCAACGCGCGTTCGTGGCCGGCCACAGCATGGGCTCGCTGATCGCGCTCGACTTCGCGGGCCGCTATCCCGAGCGCGCCACGCATCTCGCGCTACTCGCCACCGCCATGCCGATGGCCGTCTCCGACACGCTGCTCGAAGGCGCGCTGCATCGCGAGCCCGATGCCATCGCCATGGTCAACGACTGGTCGCACTCGACGCTCGCGGCCAAGCCCTCCTGCCCCGGCCCCGGCTTCTGGTTGCACGGCATGAACCAGCGGCTGATGGAGCGCGTCGCGGCAACCGGCGAACCGCACCTGTTCCATACCGACTTCACGGCTTGCAATACCTACGCGGACGGCCTCGCCCGCGCCGCCCAAGTGCGTTGCGCGGTGCGCCTGATCGTCGGCCGGCGCGATGCGATGACCCCGCCGCGCGCCGCCAGGGCGCTCGCCGACGCGCTCGCGCAAAGAGGCGTGGCGATCGACACCGTGACGCTCGAAGCCGGCCATGCGCTCATGACCGAGCAGCCCGACGCCACGCTCGACGCCCTTTTCAGCTTCGCTTCCAGCCCGCCTCGCGTCGCCCGATAACGACCGGCAAACGAGAGCGGAGCCATCACGATAGCCGCGGCGAAACATGCGCGCCATCGGCCGAACGGCCAGGTTGCGCGCATGCGCCGATAGCCGCACAATGGATCGAGCCTGTCCTGTTTGCCGTGCGCTTTCGGGCATTGCGGCACGCGGCGAAGCCATTCGAAGCGACGGGCACGGAATCGGGAAGCATGGAAATTCGGAGGCCGTGATGGGTCATACCGCACACACCGATCATTTCGCGAGTTTCGCGGAGTTCTATCCGTTCTATCTGAGCGAGCATCGCAACACGGTTTCGCGGCGGCTGCATTTCGTGGGTTCGCTCGGCGTGATCGGCTGTCTCGCCATGGCGCTCGCCACCGGCCACTGGCTGTGGCTGCCGGTGGCCGTGGTCTGCGGATACGGCTTTGCCTGGGTCGGGCATTTCTTCTTCGAGAAGAACCGGCCGGCCACCTTCCGTCATCCGCTCTATAGCCTGATGGGCGACTGGGTCATGTTCAAGGACATCTGCGTCGGCAAGATCTCGCTGTAGTTTTCATGCCGCCGACGCATCGCCCGCCGGGCCGCTACGCCGCCTGATGCGGCATGGACGAAGCGCCCTGCACGCTCTCCTGCGCACGCGCCGCGCGCGAGGCCGCGCGTGCGGCCAGCAACGCCGCGAGCGTCACCTTCAGCTTGTCGTTTTGCAGCGCGGCCAGAAGCGTTGCGCCGTCCACCCGCGTGGAGTTGAGTTCAAGCTGATATTGGAGTTCGGCGCGGTCGATGATGAACAGGTCGAACAATCGCTCAACCGTGATCTGCGCCGGATTCGCCAGCAGAAGGAAATGCGGGCGCACGCCGTCTTCCTGCAATTGCGCGATCCATTCGATTTCCTCGAGCTTTTGCAGCAGGTTGATCGTGGTGTCCAGATCGCGGCGAAGCATTCGCGACAGGTCGGGCACGGTGTAGCCGCGCTCGCCGGCGTCGCGCGCCTCGGCGAGCCGCGCAAGCAGTTCGAGCGAATCGAACAGATTGCTGCCCTCGAACGTGGGCCGGTGAAACTGGCCGATGCGAATCGCCGGCAAGGCGGAGGCGATCATCGCGCCCGCCAGGGTGATGAACCAGCACAGGTACATCCACAGCAGAAACAGCGGCACCGCCGCGAATGCGCCGTACACCGCCGTGTAGGTGGGAATGCGGCGCACGTAGTAGCCGAAGCCGCGCTTGGCGAGTTCGAAGGCGATTGCGGCGGTCACGCCGCCGATCACCGCATCGCGCCATTCCACGCGGCAGTTCGGCAGATAGACGTAGAGAATCGTGAAGGCGAGCGCCGTCAACGGCAGCGCCGCGCCCGTGAGCGCCCATTCGATGACCGGCGTCATGCGCTGGGCCGCCGTGAAGGTCATGGATTGCGTGAACAGGTAGGAGGAAATCGACAGGCTCACGCCGATCAGGATCGGGCCGAGCGTGATGATCGCCCAGTAGACGAGAATGCGCTGCGCGATCGGCCGCGCCTTGCGCACGCGCCAGATCACGTTGAACGCGGATTCGACGGTCATCATGGTCATCACCGCCGTGACGAACAGCACGATCATGCCGATCGTGGTCAGCCCCTTGGCCTTTGCGGCGAACTGGTTCAGATACTTGAAGATCTGACTGTTCAGTTGCGCGGGCATCAGGTGGTCGGCGAGAAAAAACTGCAGCGACTCCTGAAACGAGGCAAAGAGCGGAAACGCGGTGAACAGCGCGAACGCCACCGTGGCGAGCGGCACCAGCGCGAGCATGGTGGTGAACGTGAGGCTGCCGGCCACCTGCGGAATGCGGTCTTCGCCACTGCGCTTCGCGGCAAACTGCGCGAGCCGTTTGAGCGTGTCGAGATCGAAACGCACCCTGGACAACAAACCTGCCTCCTTGCTTCGTGAACCGGTGTTTCAGGAGAGGACGAAGACCTGGCCGAACGGCCATGCATGGCCTCTCCAGCGGACCCAGCCCCTATAATACCCGTTCACCGATGAGGCTTATGAAAGACATTCTCGTGCTCTATTACAGCCGTCACGGCGCCACGCGCGAGCTTGCGCTGGCGATCGCGCACGGCGTGGACAGCGTTCCCGGCATGCAGGCGCGCGTGCGCACGGTGCCGGCGGTGTCCACCGTCTGCGAGGCGTCGCAGCCGGACATTCCCGCCGAAGGTCCGCCCTACGTCGAACTGCGCGACCTCGAGGAATGCGCGGGTCTCGCGCTCGGCTCGCCCACCCGCTTCGGCAACATGGCCGCGTCGCTCAAATACTTTCTCGACGGCACCACGCCGCAATGGCTCTCCGGTGCGCTCGCCGGCAAGCCGGCCTGCGTGTTCACGTCCACCGGCAGTTTGCACGGCGGCCAGGAATCCACGCTGCTCTCCATGATGCTGCCGCTTCTGCATCACGGCATGCTGATCGTCGGCATTCCGTACACCGAGAGCACGCTCACGACCACGCAAAGCGGCGGCACGCCATACGGCGCGTCGCATTTCGCGCGCGCGGGCACCACCGAACAAGGCATCTCCGCCGACGAGAAAACGCTCGCCGTCGCGCTCGGCGCACGCGTCGCGCGCACGGCGGCTTGCATGAGCGAACGGCCGTGAACGAGCCGGATGCCGGAACGCAGCGGCGTGAACCCGGTACGTCCAATGCGCCCGATGCGCCCGCGGCCGTCGACGCTGTCGATGCGCGAACGGTCGCGAGCGCGCCGCTTGCACGGCCCACCGCCAACGAGCCGCGCATGCGCGTCGCAGCCAATGCTCCGAACGCGAAACCGTCCGATCGCGACCACGATGCCGAAACGGTCGGCACCTCGGCCACAGGCACCTCGCCCATGCCCGCAACCGCCGCGCACGTGCGGCAAGGCAATGCCTGGGCACGCGGCGCCACAACCGCCCTGCCCGTGCGGCAAAAAACCGGCGCCGCGCTCGGCGCTACCACCGCCTTGCTCGCGCTGATCGTACTGTGCGCCGCCTGCGAAGGGTGGCTCGCGCCGCTGCGCCCCGGCGGCTCGGCGCTGCTGCTCAAGGCCGTGCCGCTGCTGCTCGCGCTGCCGGGCGTGTGGCGGCGCCGGCTGTACACGCTGCAATGGGCGTCGATGCTGATCCTGCTGTACTTTGCCGAAGGCGTCGTCCGCGGCTGGAGCGAGCGCGGTTTGAGCGCGCGCCTCGGCTGGCTGGAAGCCGTACTCGCCGTCGTCTTTTTCGTCTGCGCGATCGCCCATGTCGCGCCGTTCAAGCGCGCGGCCAAGGTAGCCGCGAAGCGGGCCGGTCAGCAGGCCGCCGAAGTCGGCGGCGAAGCGGGTGGCGAAGCGGGCGACGAAGTGGGTGGCGAAGTCGGCGGCGACATGGACAGCGAAGTGGCCGGCGAAGCGGGCGCCAAAGTGCGCGGCGAAGTCGACGGCAAAGCACGCGCCAAGGTGCACACCAAAGCCCAGGCGGCTGCCGAACCGGCTGCCGAACCAGCCGCTGAACCGCCCGCCGAAGTAACCGCGAAGCCAGCCGCCGAACAAGTCACGGAACCATCCGCCACGCAGGCCAAAACCCTCACCTGACGAAAACCGCGCGCCACGCCTTGATTTCTTCGTCCGAACACACCGACCGACCCACATGACTCAAGCCGCTTTCCTCTCCGCCTGCCGCGACGCCATCGGCCCCAACCAGGTGCTCACCGATCCGCACGACACCGCGCCCTACCTCACCGACTGGCGCCGCCGCTACACCGGCGCGGCCTGCGCGGTGCTCTGCCCGGCCACGCCGGCCGAAGTCGCGGCGCTCGTCAAACTCGCCGGCGAACATCGCGTCGCGCTGGTGCCGCAAGGCGGCAACACCGGTCTCGCCGGCGGCGCCACGCCCGATGAAAGCGGCGCGCAGGCGGTCATCAGCTTGCGGCGTCTGAATCGCGTGCGCGACATCGATCCGCACAACAACACGATCACCGTCGAAGCCGGCGTCGTCCTCGCCGAAGTGCAAAGACATGCCGAGGAAGCCGGCCGCCTGTTCCCCTTGAGCCTCGCCGCCGAAGGCAGTTGCACGATCGGCGGCAATCTCGCCACCAACGCGGGCGGCACCGCCGTGCTGCGCTACGGCAATACGCGCGAGCTATGCCTCGGCCTGGAAGTGGTCACGCCGCAAGGCGAACTGTGGGACGGCCTGCGCGGACTGCGCAAGGACAACACCGGCTACGACTTGCGCGATCTGTTCATCGGCGCGGAGGGCACGCTCGGCATCATCACGGCGGCGGTGCTCAAGTTGCATCCGCAACCGGCCGCGCGCGTCACGGCGCTCGCCGGGCTGGCTTCGCCCGATGCGGCGCTCGACTTTCTCGCGCTCACGCAACGCGTCGCCGGGCCGCTTCTGACCGGCTTCGAACTGATGTCGGATTTCTGCCTGCGGCTGGTGGGCCGGCACTTCGAACAGATGCGCTATCCGTTTGCCGAATCGCACGCGCAAATCGTGCTGCTGGAATTGTCGGACAGCGAAAGCGAGGAACACGCCCGCGCGCTGTTCGAGCGTCTGATGGAAACGGCGCTGGAAGAAGGTCTCGTGCAAGACGCGGTGGTCGCCGAAAACCTCGCACAGTCGCGCGCTTTCTGGAATCTGCGCGAACACATTCCGCTCGCGCAAGCCGAGGAAGGTCTGAACATCAAGCACGACATCGCGGTGCCGATCTCGCGCATCGGCCGCTTCATCGAGGAAACCGACGCCGCGATCGCCCAGGCGGTGCCGGGCGCGCGCATGGTGACGTTCGGCCATCTCGGCGACGGCAACCTGCACTACAACGTGCAGGCGCCCGCAGGCGGCGACGCGATGGCGTTTCTCGACCAGTACCAGAGCGCGATCAACCAGATCGTCTACGACAGCGTGCATCGGCATCGCGGCAGCATCAGCGCGGAACACGGGCTCGGCCAGTTGAAGATCGACGAAGCGATGCAGTACAAGCAGGACGTCGAGGTGCGGTTGATGCGCGCCGTCAAGCTCGCGCTCGATCCGCTTAACCTGATGAACCCCGGCAAGGTGCTACGCTAAGGTTTGAAGCCGCCGCGTTTCTGAACGCGTCTGAACGCTATAAATCGCAGGAGCCGTAGCCGTGAAGATTCGAGTGTTGTCCGATCTGCATCTGGAGAACGACGAGCCCGATCTGATCCCGCATGCGCAGGCGGATCTGATCGTGCTGGCGGGCGACATTCACAATCACGCGGCCGGTCCGCGCTGGGCCGCCCAGATCTTCGACGGCGCCGCGCCGGTCGTCTACGTGCCCGGCAATCACGAATACTACGACGGCGAATTCGGCGCGCTCGAAGCCGCCCTGTACGACGCGGCCGCGCAAGTCGACAACGTGCACGTGCTGAACAACGCCGCGCTGGTCGACCGCCAGGGCGGCTGGCGCATCCTCGGCACCACCTTGTGGACCGACTTCGAGCTCTACGGCGCGGACCCCGACACGCTCGCCGGATCGATCGACGCGTCGCGCCGGGTGATGCTCGACTTCCGCGGCCCGATCCAGATGAATTGGCCGCACGACCCCCACGACTCCCCGCGCGACTTCACGCCCGACGACTCGCTCGCGCTGCACCGCCGCGCGCGCGCCTGGCTCGAAAGCGAGCTTGCCAGGCCGTTCGCCGGCAAGACGATCGTCGTCACGCATCACGCGCCGCATCGGCTGAGTCTCGCCGAGCATTACGCGCAAGACCGCGCGTCGGCGGGCTTCGTCAATCATTTGCCGGGACTGGTGCGCTCGCCCGTCGCGTTGTGGATTCATGGGCACACGCACACGTCGTTCGATTACACGGTGAACGGCACACGCGTGGTCTGCAATCCGCGCGGCTACTTCGACCGGCGCAGCGGACAGTGGGAGAACCCACAGTTCGCGTGGGATAAGGTCGTCGAGGTGTAGCGCCGCCGCACTCGCGGCACTACGCTGTTGAGATCGCCGTGCCGGCGAGGCGCTGGTCCGTGGAGGTCGCTCATGTGTGGTCGAATCAGCCAGTACCGCGATCCGCATCTGTACGCCCGGCATCTCGGCCTCGCCGATCCGCTGATGCTATTCGACGCCGCCGACCGCCGTCCCGGCTATAGCCTCGCGCCGGGCACGCATCCGCTCGCGATCTACCCGGACCAGACGCTGCGCGCGATCCATTGGGGCTATTGCCCGGACTGGGCGCGCGAGCAGCATCTGCCGCAGACGATCAACGCGCGCGCCGCCACCGCGCCGAACGCGCGTTACTTCGAGCAACTGTGGAAAACCGGACGCGTGCTGGTGCCCGCGGACGGCTGGTTCGAATGGCACGCGGAAACGGCGCCCGAAAGCAGTAACAGCGCGGGCCCCGCCGCGGAGGTTGCCGCCATGGTCCGCCAGCCCTACTACGTCCACCTGAAGAGCGACGCGCCGATGTATCTGGCGGCGCTATCGAGCGTGCGCGGCACGGAGCCGCAAACCGAAGGCATGGGACTGGTGATCGTGACCGCCAACGCCGACGCGGGTCTCGTCGACGTGCACGACCGGCGGCCGCTGGCATTCGGGCCCGAGGCGGCGCGCCGCTGGCTCGACCCCGCATTGCCGGCCGACGAACTCGAACATCTGACGCGCAGCGCCTGCCTCGCGGCCGGGCGGTTCCGCTGGCACCGGGTGGGTCCCGGCGTCGATCGCGTGCTCAACGACGAGCCGGGCCTGATCGAAGCGCTGGATTAACAGCGGAAGGCGCACAGGCGCCGCTCAAGAAAAACACCTCTGCTGGCCCGCACTATCCAACGCGAGAACGACGTTCAACGGTCGTGCCGTTGTCCCCGCGCATCGGGGCGCGCGATCTTGATCGGCACGAGTTGCGGCTGTTGTTCGCGCAGGCGGCGCAGCAAATCGCGCGATGCGGCGATTCCGATCAGTCCAAGCATGACGGCCACGCCGATCATCAGATGCGTATCCATGAATCCCTCGTCCTTCCAGTTGTTGCGATTTGCCGAGCGGCGGTGAATGGAGCGCGTGCGGCCGAAGCGGCAGCGCGTGAACCACACGTTAGCAAATCGACTTGAGCACGAAAGTAAGGAAATGTTGCGGCGCGGCGGTTGTGTAACAGCCTGTCACCGCGCGGCGCGCCACCCCGTCAGGCGGGATCAGCCGCGCGCGAACTGGCGCAATTCCGCCTGATCGGCGGCCAGCGTGGCGGGCAGTTCGTCGCGCAGAAACTCCACCCACGTGCGGATTTTCGCGTCCAGGTACTGCCGCGACGGATACAGCGCATACAGATTCATTTCCTGCGACGTGTATTGCGGCAGCAACCACACGAACGCGCCGCTGCGCAAACCGCTGATCGCCGAATAGATGGGAATCAGGCCGATGCCCATGCCATTACTCACCGCCACCGCCATCGCCTCGGCGACGTTCACCTGGAACGGGGTGGGTCCGAGTGAGATCGTTTCCTCGCCGTTCGGGCCGTCGAAGGTCCATTTGTCGGACGGAAACACCGGCGCCACCATTTGCAGGCAGGTGTGATGCGTGAGATCGGCGGGCGTCTGCGGCACGCCGTGCCGTTCGAGATAAGCGGGCGATGCGCAGGCGATGCTGAAGGCGCTGCCGAGACGCTGCGACACCAGTCCCGAATCGGGCAGGCTGGTGGCCAGCGTCAGCGAGACGTCGAAGCCCTCGTCGAGCAGATCGGGGATGCGCTGCGCCAGTGTCAGTTCGACGTGCACGTCCGGATAGCGCTGCTGATAGCGGCCGACCGCCGGGACCACGTAATGCTGGCCGAAACTCGTCATCGCGTGAATTTTCAGCTTGCCCGCGGGGCGGGCGTGGGCATCGCCCGCCTCCGCTTCGGCCTGATCCACATAGGCGAGGATCTGTTCGCAGCGCTGCAGGTAACGTTCGCCCGCCTCGGTCAGCGCGATGCGGCGCGTCGTGCGGTTCAACAGGCGCGTGCGCAGATGCGCTTCCAGATCGGACACCGCGCGTGACGCGTACGCCGTGGTCGTGTTCAGGTGCTGCGCGGCACCCGTAAAACTGCCCGCTTCGACGACGCGGACAAATACGCGCATGTTTTGAAGCGTATCCAATGCCTTTCCTTGGTAATCCGGACCGATTGTTTCACGATTCGTAACGGCGATTATCTCAAATTCCGTAAAAATGCCTTGCACCGTTACGGGTTATTCCGCAATCGATCAAAAAATATAATGACGCACAAGCTTCTATAGCCAATTTTTGGAGGAATCGTGCAGTCTCCGGTGCCAAAACGGATCGCCGCAACCGCTGTTCTTACGATCCTATTAACAATCGCGGGATGTGCAAGCACCGGAGGCATCGCGCCGCAGGCGCGCGGCATCGAGCCCGCCGCGCTCGACGCGGGCAACGCCATCCGGGCCGCCAATGCCGACGCGCAATGGCCGGCCGCCGACTGGTGGCGCGCCTTTGACGATCCGCAGCTCGACGCGTGGATCGAGGCCGCGCAGGCCGGCAATCCGAGCCTCGCGGCCGCTCAGGCGCGCGTGCGCGAAGCGGCGTCGATGGCGGGCGTCGCCCGCGCGGCGCTGTCGCCGCAAGTCAACGGCAATCTGTCGATCCAGCGCCAGAAGTGGGCCGACAACCTGTACTACGGGCCGGGGCCGCTCGCCGGCGAGCAATCGTGGAACAACACGGGCACGCTGGAACTGGCGTATCACCTCGACCTGTGGGGCAAGGACAGCAACGCCGCCGAGCGTGCGCTCGACGCCGCCCACGCGAGCGCCGCCGACGCCCGCGCCGCGCAACTCGAACTGCAAGGCAATGTGGTGCGCACGTACATCGAGATGTCGATGAACTACGCGCTGCTCGACATCGCCCAAGCGACCTTGCGGCAACAGCAGCAAATCGTCGACCTGGCGAACCGGCGCTTGAAAGGCGGCCTCGGCACGCAACTGGAAGTGAGCCAGGCCGAAACGCCGATGCCGGAATACGAACGCCAGATCGACGCGCTCGAGGAAAAGATCGCGCTCGGCCGCAATCAGATGGCGGCGCTGGCCGGCAAGGGCCCCGGCGCGGGCGACTCGATCCAGCGCCCGGCGCTGTCGCTCGCCACGCCCGCCGGCCTGCCGAGCGCGTTGCCCGCCGATCTGATCGGCCATCGGCCGGACGTGGTCGCCGCGCGCTGGACGGTGGCGGCGCAGGCGCGCGGCATCGACGTCGCCAAGGCCGGCTTTTATCCCGACATCGACCTGCTGGCGTCGATCGGCGGTTATGCGGCGATGGGCCCGCTGTTCCAGTTCCTGAAGAGTCCGTCGCATAGCTGGACGGCCGGTCCCGCGCTGTCGCTGCCGATCCTCGACGGCGGGCGCCTGCGCTCGCAGCTCGGCGCGGCCTCGGCCGGATACGACGAGGCCGTCGAGCGCTATAACCAGGCGATCGTCGGCGCGTTGAAGGACATCTCCGACCAGGTGATCCGCATCCGCTCGCTCGCGACCCAGGCCGCCGACGCCGAGCGGTCGGTCGCGGCGGCGCGCAAGAACTACGACCTGTCGCGCGAAGGTTATCGGCGCGGCCTGACGGACTACCTGAACGTGCTGATCGCGCAAAACCAGTTGCTGCACGCCCAGGAAGGCGTCGCGAAGATTCAGGCCGAGCGCCTCGGCGCGCACGCGTCGCTCGTCACCGCGTTGGGCGGCGGGCTCGACGAGCCGGCCAACGGTCCGCAGGCGAATGAGACGCTGCCGGGGCATGGCAAGGGCAAGAGCCAGGCGAACAGCCAGGCGGCGGCGGGTTCGAACGCTGCGGCTGCGCTCACGCCGTCGCAAGCGGGTTCAACCGGTCGCACGAAAAACAACGTGCCCGCCACGCGTGATGCGGTCCACACGCGAAGCCCCGCTGCCACGCCGGCGAAGCCGTCACCGGCCGCGGTCAACGCGCAACCCATAAGCGCCGCGGCAGACACGCCGTCACCGGCCACGGCCAACGCGCAACCCATAAACGCCGCGGCAGCCACACCGCCGCGATCCGCCAACGCGGCTGCGCCCGCGGCCGAGTGAGGACCATCATGCCCCTCTCTTCGTCAACCGCGCCACGCCCGATGCCGCTCGGCCCGCTCCGCTCCGCCGCCGCCGACTGGGCGCGCACCGACGGCCTCACCTGGATCTATCTGTTCAAGGCGCTCGCCGCGTGCTTCCTCGCGCTCGGCATCGCAATGAAACTCGACCTGCCGCAGCCGCGCACCGCGATGACCACCGTGTTCATCGTGATGCAGCCGCAAAGCGGCATGGTGTTCGCCAAGAGCTTCTACCGGATTTGCGGCACGCTGGTCGGCCTCGTCGTGATGCTCGCGCTGCTCGGCCTGTTCGCGCAGCAACCGGAAATGTTCATCGTCTCGACCGCGATCTGGGTCGGCATCTGCACCGCGGGCGCCGCGCGCAACCGCAACTTCCGCTCGTATGGCTTCGTGCTGGCCGGCTACACCGCGGCGCTGATCGGCATCCCCGCCTCGCAGCATCCGGACGGCGCGTTTCTGAGCGCGCTCACGCGGGTCGCCGAAGTGGTGCTCGGCATCGTCTGCGCGGGCGCGGTGAGCGGCCTCGTGTTCCCGCAGTACGCCGGCTTGCAGATGCGCGGCACCGTGCGCGCGCGTTTCTCGGCCTTCGTCGAGTATGTGTCGGCGTCGCTGGCCGGCCGCAACGATCGCGCGCAAATCGAGGCGACCAACGCGCGCTTCGTCGCCGACATCGTCGGGTTCGAGGCGGCGCGCAGCGTGGCCGTGTTCGAGGGACCGGACTCGCGCATGCGCGGCGGCCGGCTCGCGCGGCTGAACAGCGAGTTCATGACGGCGTCGACGCGCTTTCACGCGCTGCATCAGTTGATGAACCGGCTGCGCGATGCGGACACGAGCGGCGCGGCCGTCGCGATCGATGCGCTCGAACCGTACTTCAAGGAAATCGCGCCGCTGCTCGCGAAGTCCGGCGAGCCCGTGCTGAGCGCCGCCGACGCCGCTCACGCCGCCGCGCAACTCGAGGCCTACAAGGCCGAGTTGCCGAAACGCGTGCGAGCGACGCGCGCGCAGCTCGACGTGTACCCCGACGCGCCGCTGCTCGACTTCGACACCGGCGCGGAGCTGCTGTACCGCTTCATCGACGATCTGCATGCCTACGCGGCCACCTATGCGTCGCTCGCCGTCGACAGCCACGAGCGCGAGCGCTGGATCGAGCGTTACGAGCCCAAAACCAACGCGATCGCGGCGGGCGTGTCGGGTCTGCGCGCCGCCATCGTGATGCTGGTGCTCGGCGCGTTCTGGATCGCCACCGCCTGGCCGAGCGGCTCGACCTTGACGTTGAACGCGGCCGCCGTGTGCGCGCTGGCCTCGTCGTCGCCGGACCCGAAGCGCACCGTGTTCCAGATGGCCGGCGGCACGCTCGCCGCTGCGGTCATGGGCATGATCGCGGTGTACGGCGTGTTTCCGCATATCGACGGATTCCCGCTGCTGTGCGCGGCGCTCACGCCGTTCCTGCTGCTCGGCGTGTTCATGACGACGCGGCCGGCGCTGGCGGGCTACGGCGTCGGCTACTGCATCTTCTTCTGCTTCCTGGCCGGCCCGGACAACGTGATTCACTACGACCCGAGCGGCTTCATGAACGACGCGCTCGCGCTCGTGCTGTCGATGCTGGTGTCGTCGGTGGCGTTCGCCGTGTTGCTGCCGCCGTCGACGCCGTGGCTGCGCAACCGCCTGCTCGTCGATCTGCGCCGTCAGGTGGCGCTGGCGAGCCGCGCGAGCCTCGGTCGCGTGCGTTCGCGCTTCGAGAGCGGCGCGCGCGATCTGATGTTCCAGATCAACTCGCTCGCGCCGAACGAACCCGAACTCAAGCGCGACACGTTGCGCTGGCTCTTCTCGGTGCTGGAAGTCGGCAACGCAGTGATCGACCTGCGCCGCGAAGTGGCGGCGCTGCCCGCCGACGCGCGCTACGCCAGGTCGATGCCGTGGCGCGTCTCGCTGCGCGCGATGCGCGGCGCGCTGACCGCGCTGTTCGACGCGCCGCGCGCGGACCGTTTCGACCGCGCGCTCGCGGCGACCGCCGATGCGATCGCCGCCGTTCAGCAGACGCTGGCCGCCTTCACGCCGCCGCGTGAGGAGCGGCATCGGTTGCAGCGCATTTTGAGTCACCTGCATTTCATTCGTACCGCGCTGCTCGATCCGCAATCGCCGCTTGAAGCGTTGATGAGCGGAACTGCCGGCGCGTCGTCAGAAGGAGTTCGCCATGCCGCGTGATATCGCCGTTTTCGACGCCTACGTGCCGGCCATCGTGCTGCTGTTCATCGCGGGCGCGCTGCTCACCTGGATGCTGGATCGCGCGATCGCCTATACGGGCCTGTATCGCGTGGTGTGGCACCCGTCCCTGTTCCGGGCCAGCTTGCTCGTGTGTGTGTGCGGCGTGCTCGGTCTCGCCGTTTATCGTTGATCAGAGTCGAAACATGACCATCCGAAATATCGTGGGCTTCATCGCGACAGCCGTTATTTTTGTCGTCGCAATCCTGATTGGACGCGTGTTGTGGGTTCATTACATGGATGAACCCTGGACGCGCGACGGACGCGTGCGCGCCGAGATCGTCAACGTGGCGCCGGACGTCTCGGGCGCCGTGGTCGATCTGCCCGTGAAGGACAATCAACTGGTGAAGAAAGGCGATCTGTTGATGCAGATCGATCCGTCGCACTACCAGATCGCCGTGGAGCAGGCGCAGGCCGCCGTGGCGGCACGCAAGGCCGAATTGCAGATGAAGCGCGACGACGCCCGCAGGCGCGCCGACATGGATGCGCTCGTCGTCTCGCGCGAGAGCCGCGAGAATGCGACGCATACGGCGTCCGCCGCCGAGGCTTCGTATCAGCAGGCGCTCGCCGCGCTCGATGCGGCCAGGCTGAATCTGGCGCGCACGCGGGTCGTCTCGCCGGTCGACGGTTACGTCACCAACCTGAACGTGTTCCGCGGGGACTATGCAACAGCGGGCATCGCCAAGCTGGCGATCGTGGATAGCCATTCGTTCTGGGTGTATGGCTACTTCGAGGAAACCAAGCTGCCGCGCGTGCGGGTCGGCGATAAAGCCGAGGTTCGGCTGATGAGCGGCGGCACGATTCAGGGGCACGTCGAGAGTATTTCGCGCGGCATCTATGACCGCGATAATCCGCAAAGCCGCGAGTTGCTGGCAGACGTGAATCCGACCTTCAACTGGGTACGCCTCGCGCAGCGCGTGCCGGTGCGCGTGAAGATCGACTCGGTGCCGGACGGGATCGTGCTCGCGGCGGGGATTACCTGCACGGTTGTCGTTAAACCGGGCTGATGGTTATTCCCGCGGTTTTCCCGCGGTTGTTCCCACGGTCGTTCCCGCGCGGCGTCAATCCAGACACTCCGCCGCCCGCTTGCGCAGCACCGCGCCGAAATCGTCGAGCCAGCCGATCGACAGACGCCAGCTCTGCCAGTACAGATCCACGTCGATGTGCTTGCCGGGCGCCATCTCCACCAGTTCGCCGCTCGCCAGATGCGCGGCGATCATCCGTTCGGGGCACATGCCCCAGCCTAGCCCCGTCACGCACGCGCGCAAGAAACCGGCGACGTGCGGAATCCAGTGCAGCGGCGGATCGATTTCCGCGCGCGTGATGCGGCGCATGAAGCGCTTTTGCAACTGGTCCTTCGGATTGAAATCGATGCACGGAGCGCGCCGCAAACTCTCGCGCGTGACGCCGTCGGCAAAATGGCGCGCAAGAAAAACCGGCGAGCAGACCGCCAGATAGCGCATGCGCCCCAGACGGGTGGACCGGCAGCCCTGCACCGGCTCGGCTTGCGTGGTCACCGCGCCTTGCACGCTGCCGTCGCGAATCCGCTGCGCGGTGTGGTCCTGATCGTCGATCACGAGATCGAGCCGCATTTCCCGTTCGACGCAGAACTGCGCGACCGCGTCGATGAACCAGGTGCCGACGCTGTCGTCGTTGACCGCCACGCGCAACGCCGGCCACGGCTCCACCAGCGCGCCGGGCAGCGCCGGCAAGCGACCC
The DNA here is from genome assembly GCF_049177125.1 of Paraburkholderia sp. DD10. Taxonomy (NCBI): domain Bacteria; kingdom Pseudomonadati; phylum Pseudomonadota; class Betaproteobacteria; order Burkholderiales; family Burkholderiaceae; genus Paraburkholderia; species Paraburkholderia sp. DD10. The sequence goes on from NZ_CP185393.1 coordinate 2,021,462, forward strand.
GTCAACTCCGCTTCGAGCAATTGCACGCGTTCGGTGTGGCGGCACAGCAGCGCGCCCGAGGTGGTCGCGACACACGGCTGGCCGCGCTTGACGAGCACGCTGCCGACCCGCTCCTCGAGCAGCTTGACGCGCTGCGAGACCGCCGACGGCGTCACGTTCAGTTCGCCGGCCGCACGCTCGAACGAACCGTGCCGCACCACGGCGGCCAAGGCGTCGAGCAACGCATAGTCGAGCATTAGCGTTCCTTAGTCAGCGTTAAGTAAATTAGCTTCTCTTATGGAAGCCGAAACCGCAGACTAGCCCCGTTCGCTTCACTCGTCTACTGGATCGATTATGAACTGGCTGTCTTTTTCTCACGGCGCCGCCCTGTGCGCATCGCTGATCGTCACGATCGGCGCGCAGAACGCCTTCGTCCTGCGCCAGGGCATCATGCGCTCGCATGTCGGCAAGATCGTGCTGCTGTGCGCGCTGTCGGATTGCATTCTGATCGGCGCGGGCGTGGGCGGCGCGTCGGTTCTGGTGGAGCGCTACCCGCTGTTCGTGCACACCATGCTGTACGTCGGGCTCGCTTATCTGGCGTGGTTCGGCATCAGTGCGCTGCGGCGCGCGGTGCGTCCCGGCCATGCGGTCCTGGATGCCGATGCAAACGGTGCGGCCTCCGGCGCACAGGCGCAGCGCGCCGTGCCGGTCATGCTGATGACGCTGGCTCTCACATGGCTCAATCCGCACGTCTATCTCGACACCTTCCTGCTGATCGGTACAGCCGGCGCGCGCGAACCGGCCGACGCGCGGATGGTGTTCGCCCTCGGCGCGATGGCGGTGAGCGGCGTCTGGTTCGTCGGCCTGGGTTACGGCGCGCGCGCATTGGCGCCGCTGTTTCGCCGCGCAACGGCATGGCGCATTCTGGACGGCGCGATCGGCAGCATGGTGTTGCTGCTCGCGGTGACGCAGTTGCGCTAGGCGCGGGCACGGGTGCGCCTCTCACTGCCCTGTTACTTCCGCGCTTCCTGCATGTCCAGCAATTCCCGCACGAGTTGCGCCGACACGTAATGCGGGCCGTCGAACAGATAGGTCCGATAGCCGCGATACGCGAGCAGTTGCGGCGTCAATTCCTCGGCGCGCGCCGGACGAAACGCGCCGCCCCCGGCGGGACGAAAAGCCTCGGCGATGATCCGCACGCGACGCTTGCCGAGCCGCGCGGCCAGCGCATCCGCATAGCCGCGCGCGGCGGCCGGGCCGCGTGCATAAACACCGCAACCGTCCTGCAAAAACACGCCGACGTCGCGCGGCAGCCAGCCGTCGAGCCACGCGGCGAGCGCCGCTCCGCCGATGTTCGAGTTGTCGTAGACGCTGATCCACAGAGGCCGCGGCAGTTGATCGAGCAAGGGCGCGAGCGATGCGGCGTCTTGCCAGGTCGGATCGACTTCCACCGGAAAGTAATACCCGTCGATGCGAACCGGCGGCCGCACCGCCGCCAGTTTCTTCGAGCGCTCGACCAGTTGCGCCGCTTGCGCGCGCGCCTGCTTCTCGTCGAAACGACCCGCGAGACCGACGATCACATTGCGCGCCCACGGCTCGCCGGCGATCCGCGTCCAGTCCGGCAGACGGCGGGCCGTGCGCAACGCGGTGCCCTGCGGATTGCCGAGCGGCAGAAACGACGTGTCGTCCACGGCCGTCCATTGCACCAGCAAATCGGTCACGCCGAGGCGATCCCAATCGCCGCGCGGATCCACGTGGTCCTCGTCGAGCTGCCAGACGACGCCTTGCGCCAATGCGCCGGTGTCGCCGGATGCGGGCGTCGCGCAACCATGGACGAACGCCGCGCACGCGCTCACGGCGAGCAGCGTGCGCCGGCGCGGCGATGCCGGTTCGCCGCCTTGCGCCTGAACGTGAGGCGAATTACGCATCGAGTTGCCGCTGCCGTTTGGAATGAAAGCCACCATGTTCTCCGCGCCAGCCGCGCAGGGTCGAGACACCTGGATTATCCACGCACATCGCCGGCATTGAAGTCCTTCGGCTCAATACGAGTAGATCATCCCGAAGAACACGCCGCGCGCGCGTTCGTCGCCGGCGATCTTCAGGCGGTACTGCACGGACAGATCGACATACGAACGCGGCGCGTCGTACTGGCTGTCGCGGAACCAGTAACGCGTCGAAATCCCCACGCCCGCGCCGAACGGAATGCTGTGATTGACGCTCGAGTCGTAGTCGGCGCCGATCACCGCGTAGGGGAACACCGTCCACTTCGGGCTGTAGCTGTCCATGCGGAAGGTGCGGCCCAGTTGCAGATTGGTGGTCGCGTAGACCGAGCCGGTGTTCAGATAGGCGCCCGTTTCGGCATAGAGCTTCGCGGTCCACCATGACGGCACGTCCACGCGGCGTTCGATGCCGAAGCCGCCCGAATACGCGAGCCGCGCGAGCCAGTCCGGGTTGACGCGCGAGCCGATCGGAATGATCCGTTCGAAGGCGACGATCGCGTCGATCTGCGAGAACGGCTTGGCGCGCGCGCCGACGGTGGCCTGCAAGGTCTCCACCCCGCTCGCGCCGCCGTTCTTCACGCCGAAGCTTTCGTAGCCGCGCGCGTACAGTTCGAGCATCCGCTCGCCGAGACTGCCGAACGGACGCCAGTACGCTTCCACGCCGGCTTGCCAGTTGTTTGAGGTGCCGGGCGTCGGCGACGACGCATAGCCCGGCTGCATGCCCGCGCCGCGATAATTGAGCGACGTATTGAAGCCCCAGTCGCGCGTCGCTTCGGCGTGCGCGCTGCGCATGTCGTTCAGTTGCACGGGCGTCGGGGACGGCGTGTCGCCGGCGGGGCTCGCGCTCGCGTCGATCGCTTGCTCGAAGTAGCGCGCGGCCTCGCGATTGCGATGCGCGTGGAGCGCCGCATAACCCGCGTCGGCGTGGGCGGCGGCCGGCAGCGTGCCGGCCTCGTCGGCCATGCTGAAGCGCTGGTAGGCGACGCGGTTGTTGCCGGCGCGCTGCGCGATGTACGCGGCGCTCATGTCGGGCAGCGCGTCGAGCATGCCGGCCGCGAGCATCTGTTGGGCTTCGTGCGTCGCGCCGCGTTGATCGCCGGCCGCGCTCAGTGCGTTGATCAATTGCACGCGATGTTGCGGATCGTCGGGCGCGGCCTTCACCGCGTCGCGTGCGTGGGCTACGGCAGCGCTTTTGTCCCTTGCGGCGGCGGCCAACGTCGCGGCGCGCGCCGCCGCGAAGCCGGGATCGGCGGCGTAGACGTCGCAGCTCGCGCCGAACCGGTCGACGACGCAGTCGATCACCGGGCGACGGGCGGGGTCGAGGGAAAGTTGTGGGGGGTTTGGTGCGCTCGATGCGTTCGATGCGTTCGGTGCGGTCGGTGCGTTCGACCCAACAAAGCCGCTCGCTGCGCGAGCACCGCCCGCCGCCTCGCCACCCGCGCCCACCCCACCCAACGCCTGCCGCGCCCGCTGGCGACGCAGCGCAATCGCCGCATCCGTGTCGTCACCGCCCGCCTTCAGCGGCGCGAGCAGATCGAGCGCGCGCCGCGGTTGCCCTTGCGCGATCCACACATCGGCGATGATCGCGCGCGCCACGCGCTGATCGCGCTGCGTGGCGCCAGTGAGATGCAATGCCTTGTCGAAGTCCGCCTCCGCCTCGACCGTCCTGCCTTGCGCGGCCAACGCGTAGCCGCGCAGCGTGAGCGGCATGATCGCCGTATCGTTGGCCGCGACCGCCGCGCTTGCCGCGGCCTGCGCACCCGGCAGATCGTTCGCGGCAAACAGCGCGTCGATCAGTTGCAGACGATAGCCGAGGTGGTCCGGCGCATAAGCGACGGCCTCGCGCGCGCGCGCCACGGCCTCTGCGCCGTCGCCCTGCTGTCGCGCCGCTTGCGACGCCGCGGACGGCCTCGGCGCAAGCCGGCTGCCGATAAAGCCGCGGCGCAAGCGCAACTCGTCGCTGTCGCCGAAGCGCTTGACGGCATCCTGATCGGCGTTCCACGCGTCGCTGTCCTGACCCGCCGCGCTCGCCGCGTCGATGAGAAGCAGGCGCAGCCGCAGCAGATCGGGACGCAGCGCGACCGCCTGATTCGCATACTTGACGGTCCCCGCGAAGTCCTTCGCCGCATACGCTTTGTAAGCCTGCTGCGCGGCGTTGAGCGCGGCCCCGCTCAACGCGTTCGGATCGCCCGGTTGCCGACGGGCCGGACGGGCGACCGCGCGCGTCGACACGTTGAGCGCGTCGATCTGCTTGCGGCGCGCCACCAGCGCCGGATCGCCGCCGAGCTGCGCGATGGCGTCGCCGAGCGAGCGGCTCGCCTCGCCATAACGGCGTTGCGCGGCCAGCGCGTTGGCGAGCAGCACCCGCAGCGATACGACGTCGGGCCGTTGACGAATCGCCTCGCGCGAGCGCGCGACGGCGCCCGCGTAGTCGCCGCGACCGTAGGCGTCGTACGCTTCCTGGGCGACGCGATAGGCCGCGCCGGTCAACGGCAGCGTGTCCTGCCCGGATGCAGCCGGGCGCGGCGCGTTCGCCGCGCCTTGCCCGCAGACCGGGCCGCTCACGCACAAAGCGCCGGCCAGCATCGCGGCCGCGACCGCACGCAGGGTGAAGGCCGGAGCTTGAGCCGATGCCGAAACCGGAACCAATGCGCCATAAGCCGCCACCAAGGACTCGCTCAAAGACCGACCCAAGGACCCGCCCAAAGACCGACCCAAAGAATCAGCCAAAGCCCCCGCCAAAACCACCGAACCTGAAGCCGAAAACGACGACGAAACCCGCGCCATCCCCGCACGCCGGTTGAAAAATGAATCGATCATTCGGAGGCCGCCAGAGCGCCCTGCAGGCGGCGCTGTTGCTGGATTACGTTGTCGAGCGCGTCGGGCGAGATCACGCCGCGCGCCACCATGTAGTCGCCGATCCGGCCGTGCCGGTCCGGGCGGTAGTCCTGCATCGCCGCTTCGAACGCCTCGCGGCGCACGTGGCCGTTCTCGATCAGCAGATCGCCGATCAACGGCACGCTGCGCGCCGGCACGGGCATGGCCGCGGCCTCGCCCGCGGCGCCGCGTGCCGCCGCGCCCTCGCCTTCCGGCCAGCCGATCGCGACGCCGCGCAACAGACGCAGCCCCGCGGCGATCTCGCCTTCGCGGACGATCTCCTGCTGCACCGGCCCACCCGCCAGCGCGCCCAATTCCGCGACCACCGGCTCCGCCAGCGGACTCGCGGTCAGCAAGATCGTGCGCCCGCCCGCCTCGTCGGCCTGCGGCAACACGCGATGCCGCACGATCGCCTCGAGCGGCAGCCGCGCGGCGTCCGCCTGAACGCGTTCGACGTCCAGCCGGCCACGCGGCAAATCGGACTGGAAGGCGATCGCTTCGGCGAGCGTTTCCTCGTCGAGCCAGCCCTTGGCCATCAGCACGCGGCCGAGCGGCGCCTCGCGCGCATGGCTTTCGCCGAGCGCCTGTTCGAGCTTGTCCGGGTCGATCGCCTGCCACGACAGCAGCAATTCGCCCAGGCGCTGGCGTCGATTATTGAAGCCCTCCGCGGACGGAAAGTCGTGCATGGTCTTGTCCCATGCGAGCCGCTTGCCCGTCACCAGATGCGTGATGAACATCTTCCATGCGCGCGAGACGGCCATGAAATTGACGAAGTTGCCCACCACCATGCGCGGCACCGACAACACGCCATGCTCCCAGCCGTACAGCCGGGTCACGAAGTAGATCCGCTGCACGACGCGCAACACGAGCGCACAGCCGTTGGCCCACAACAGGCCTTGCAGCCAGGCCGAATCGGCGAACGGCGAAGCGATCAGTTCCGGCATCCAGCCGAGCAGACCCGCGCCGGCGAACAGCAGGAACTGCGCGACCAGCACATACGCGAGAATGCCGACGAAGGCCGTGACGATGCCCTTGCGGTCACGGAACAGCAGATAGCGGTTAGTGAGCGAGCCGGTCCAGCCGGTCTGCTTCCACCCTTGCAAACCGATGCCGAGCGTCCAGCGCGCGCGTTGCCGGTAAGCGGTGCGGAACGTATCGGGAAAGAATTCGCGCACGCACAGCGGCATCGTCACGGTGATGTCGCGTTCCTTGCCGAAGCCGAACCACGCCTTGCGGCGCGTCGCGAACTGCACCGGAAAGCGCGCGAAAATCGACTGCATGCCCATCTTGCCCAGACGCGCGCCGACGTCGTAGTCCTCGGTCAGGCTCTCCGTGTTGAACGGCTGGTTGTCGGTCTCGGCGATCAGCCCGAGCAGCGCGCGCCGCGAAAAACAGGTGCCCACGCCCGCCGAGGGCACCGAGCCCACCAGGCTCTCGCGCACCACGAGATCTTTCGCGTGCCATTCGGCGAACTCGTCCATATAGGTGCCGGCCACGAGTTCGAACCAGTTGCGCTCGAGCGACGCCACCGGCAACTGGATCATGTCCTTGCGCGGCAGCAGGTAGTTGAAAAAGCGCAATTCCACCGGATGCAGCACGTCCTCGCTGTCGTGCAGCACCACGCCCGCGAACTCGATGCCGGCTTCCTTCTCGTACTTGAAGATTGCCTGGATCACCCAGTTCAGGCAGTCGGCCTTGCAGGTCGGACCGTCGTGCGGCACTTCCACGCGGCGCAACTGTTTGTAGCGGCGGCGCATGCGTTCCACTTCGGCGATGGTCTGCGGATCGTTCTGATAGGTGCCGACGAACACCACATAGTTGCGGTAGTCCATCACCCGCACCATGTCCTCGATCATGGCCGCGACCACGTCGTACTCGTGCCACGCGGGCACCATGATCGCGATCGGCTGCTCGTCGCGCTGATACAACTGCGCGGCGGTGAGCGGCTTATAGGCGCGCTGCACCGTCAGGCGGCGATAAAGCAGCCGGGTCCAGTACCAGAGATCGATGAACAGATCGTCGAGACTGGACAGCAGGATGATGAACGCCACCGCCGCCGCGGCGTATTCGAGCCCGTGGTAGTAATGGGCGACCGCATAGCCGCCATACCATTCGATCAGCGCGAGGCTCACGACTTGTCCTGATGCCTGCGGCGCGCCACGTTGGCGATCAGCAGCAGGACGAGCAGCAACGCGACGAGCGCGGCCGGCACGCCCCAGCGCACCCAGCCCTGCATGAACCACGGACCGTGCACGTCGCTCGCGTCGACCACCTCGCCCGGATGGCGCGTGTCGAACTGGCGCAGCGTGCCGCTCGCGTCGACGATCGCGAGGTCGCCGCGCGAGAGCCGCAGCGAGGCCGGCAGGATCGCCGCCGTGTCGCCCACCGTGCGATACGCGATGCCCGACACGTTGCCCGACCTGACCGCCTCGATCACGCCGACGCGGTTCAGACCCGACACGTCGGCGAGCATCTTGCCGGATGCGTCGGTGAGCGACAGGCGGTCTTTCGACAGACGCGCGACGCTCTTCTCGTCGGCGAGTGTGACGTCGGCGGCAAGGAAGGCGCCCTTCGGGTTCACCGCCTCGCCCTCGCGCGCGACGGTGAAGCTCGCGCGCGTCGGCGCGATGCCGCTCGCGTTCGCAAGCCGCGCGACACGCGACAGCACCAGGGTCGCGTCGTCGAGATACGAGGCCGGCACGATCACGTTCGCCTCCGACGCGAAGCGCGCCACCATGCCGGTGAAGTCGTCGTCGACCTTGGCGGCGGCGAGCGTCAGATGACTGCTCGGCAACACCGCGACCGGATGGCTCAGGCCGCGCTGGCAGCCGGCTTCCGGCTGGCGCTGGAACACCACGCGCAGCAGGTTGTTCGGCGCGAGCGCGTAATGCGGCACGCGCGCCTCGATGCGCTGCGGCTTGCCGTCGGCGCTGAGGAGTTGCGAGCCGATCAGCACGTCGTTGAAATACACCGAGGCGGTCTGCGCGCTGTTGCCGGGCGTGGGCGACGCGGCCACGTCGAGCACCACCGTCGACGGCAGCTTGCCGTTGCCGGACGCGGCGCCGAGGTCGAAATTCGCGTCCCAGGTGGCGCGGCCTTGCACGTCGAGCGTGCGCGGCTGGCCGCCGAGCAGCGACAGCGCGATTTCATCGCCGTGCGAATTCGGCGCGGTGTCGATCTGATGGACCACGAGACGGCTCGCCACGTCGATCGGCCGCCACGTGCGCGCGAGCAGCGCCACGGCGTCCTTGTCGCCGAGCACGATCGCGGTCTGTCCGCCGAGGTGCGCGACCCGCACTTCGCCCGGCGAGAGCGGCTTGGCAACGGCGTCGAGCGCGCGGGCACGCCATGCGTCGAATGCTTCGGCCGCGCCGGGGGCCGCGCTCGCCACCTGCTCGCGCAACGCATCGAGCGTGCTCTTCAGCGTGCCGCGCAGCGCATCGTCGACGACGATCACGTCCGGCGCGAACGCCGCGCGCGGCGTGAGCGCGACCAGCGCGCCGGCTTCCGCCGCATTCGCCAGCTTGCGCGAGCCGCCCGCGGCCAGCGCGGCAAACGCCGGAATCGCGCGCAGCGGCGCGGGCACCTCGATGTCGCTCAAATCGACGGTGTCGCCCACGGCGGGCCAGGCGCGGGTCAGCGGCGCGCGGCCTTCGCGTTGCAGCAGCGCTTCGACGCGCCAGCCGGCATCGAACGCCGGCGCGCCCAGCGTGCGCGCGCCGAGCATCACGACCGGCTTCTGCGGCAATGCGCTCCACGCGCCGCGCAGATCGACGATCGCGTTCGGATCGTAGCGATAGGTCAGGCGCGAGGTCGGCGCGATACGCCAGAGGTTGCCGATCGCGGTCTGGTCAGTGCACACGTCGTCGCTCAACACCGACGACCAGTCGAGCCCCACACGCACGAAACCGCTCGGCCGCGCCGCGCCGTCCACGCCGAGGCTCGCCGAGGCGTCGCCCTGCTCCTGGGTCGGACTGCGCGAGAGCACCGGCGAGCCGTCGAGCGACACCAGCAGGGTGGTACGCCCGCCGTTGCCGCGCAGATAGCCGCCGTCGATCTGCAACGACGCATCGCTCAAGGGCACGCCGGCCGGCACCGGCAGATACAGTTCCTGACGCGCGTCCGGCGCATGCAGCACGACCGGATCGCGCATGCCGAGATCGGCCAGCGATACGGTGCGTGTCGCGAGACGTCCGCTTCCGAGTTGCGCGAAACTGCCCGCGACGTCGGCCGGCTGTTGGGCGTGCGCGGCGGCGGCCAGCAACAGCAGCGCGGCGAGCGCGTTCGGGCGGGCGCGCGTGAAACGGCGCATGGGCGTATCGGAGGTCACGTCGGAGATCACCTGGTTTTGTCTCTTGATTGGCGCGCAAGCGGCGAAACCGGATTGCGCGGCATGGATAGTCTGGAACTAGTCTGGAACGGTCGGCCCGGCGCTGCGCCAGGCTTTGCGTTGGATGTCCTCGCTCGCGGCGCTACCGGGGCGGCGAGCGAATCCCTGCAATAACGGCACCGCGGGGCGTTTCCTGAACCCCGTCGCGCACGCGGCGCGTATCTTTGCCTTCGCGAGATGCGCCGCGTTCGGCATATACGCCGGCACATGCACACGCACATGCACACGCACAGCGAACACCGGCCGCCATTCTCGCGCCTCGCGCTCGAACAGCGGCGTCCCGCTTCTCTTCTCTACTGCACAACGCCAGGCAGCGGCACGCGCGGCACATAAGGCATTTCGCCGATGCCGCCGCTCGCGAATTCCTCGAACGGACGTCCGCTCAGCGCCGCGACGATCCGCTCGGAGGCATGGCCGTCGCCGTATGGGTTGACGCGATGCGCGAACTCGTCGCGCTCGCTCGCGTCTTCGAGCAGGCCCGTCACTGCGCGCACGATCGCCTCGCGCGCCGTGCCGACGAGGCGCACCGTGCCCGCCGCCACCGCTTCCGGCCGCTCGGTCACGTCGCGCATCACGAGCACCGGCTTGCCCAGCGCGGGCGCTTCTTCCTGCACCCCGCCCGAGTCGGTCAGGATGATCGTGGCGCGCTGCATCAGGCGCACGAAGCCGAGGTAATCGAGCGGCTCGATCAGATGAACGTTGCGCGCGGCGCCCAGCGTTTCCTGCACGGGACCGCGCACGTTCGGATTCAGATGGACCGGATAGACGATCTGCACCGCATTGGTTCGGGCGAGATCGGCGAGCGCCGCGCAAATGTTGGCGAAGCCCGCGCCGAAGCTCTCGCGCCGATGGCCCGTGACCAGCAGCAACGGCAGCGCGCCGTCGAGAAACGGCAGGCGCGCGTCGAGTTCGGCGCGCAACGCCGGGTTCGCGGCGATGCGCGCGGTGGTGAGATTGAGCGCGTCGATCACGGTATTGCCGGTTACGATCACCTTACCGTGCAGCGCTTCGTGCGCGATGTTCGCCTTCGAGCTCGCGGTGGGCGCGAACATCAGATCGCTCACGAGGTCGACCACGCGGCGGTTCATCTCTTCGGGCCAGGGCTGCACGAGGTTGCCGGTGCGCAGCCCCGCCTCGACGTGGCCGATCGGAATGCGGCGATGAAACGAGGCAAGCGCCGCCGCCGACGCCGTGGTCGTGTCGCCATGCACCAGCACGCGATCCGGCTTGACCGTGGCGAGCACCTCGTCGAGCGAGGCGATCAGACGCGACGCGAGGCCGTTGAGCGTCTGGTTGCCGGTCATGAGGGCGAGATTGTGATGCGGCACGATCTCGAACAGATCGAGCACCTGATCGAGCATCTGCTGATGTTGCCCGGTGACGCAGACCACCGATTCGAGGTCGGCGCTCGCTTGCAGTTGCTTGACGAGCGGCGCCATTTTGATGGCTTCCGGCCGCGTGCCGAAAATCGACAGAATTCGCGTTGGCATGGGTCCTCGTTCTTGTTGAACTCGGTGGATGGAGGGCGATGCACCAGGCGCGATGCATGGATACCGCAGGCGTACTGCGGAGGAATTCTATCGCGTATTTCCGCCGTTTCCGTGGCGGATTTTCACTGGATTCGCGAATCGCGCAGCGGGCCGTGGCACAGCCATTGCTGCTCTTCGTTCGCCGGCAAACAACCCGTCGAGGCACACGATGCCGAGGACGAGTCGCCGTTTTCAAGTCTCAATCCAGCACATCCACCGGTGGGAGGCCCCATGCTTCGATACGCTGCAATCTTCTTCGTGATCGCGATCATCGCCGCTGTATTCGGCTTTGGCGGCGTCGCCGCGGGCGCGGCGGAAATCGCGAAGGTTCTGTTCTTCATCTTCGTGGTGATCTTCCTCGTCACCTTGTTGATGGGCTTGATCCGACGCTGACGACCGCGTCGGCCGCGCGGGCGCGAAGCGCTTGCGCCGGCGCGGCTCGCGGTGGCCGCATTGCAATATTTGCCACACGGTCTTGCAATAGCTGCCGCCCGCGCCGGGTTTTACCGTTTCGCGCCCGCCATGCGCGCGGGAAATAGCGGTATTCCGATGAGTGCGGAGCGTGTGGAGTGGCGAGGAGTGCGAGCGCGGCGACGCTGAACCTCACGCCGCAGTACGGCTCGGGCCGCTGACCCGACGCCGGATTCAGGAGAAGTTTTCCGCTTCGTAAATGCGCCGCCCCGCGGCATCTTTCGCGCCGAGGATCGGCTCGAAATCGATCGGCCATTCGATGCCGATGTCGGGATCGCTCCACAGGATGCAGCGCTCGAGTTCCGGGAACCAGTATTCGGTGGTCTTCCACAGGCATTCGGCGACGTCGGAGAGCACCACGAAACCGTGTGCGAAGCCCGGCGGCACCCATACCTGCCGATAATTGGCCGCGCTCAGATACGTGCCGGACCATTTGCCGAAGTTCGGCGAATTGAGCCGCACGTCCACCGCGACATCGAACACTTCGCCGATCACCACGCGCACGAGGCGGCCTTGCGGACGCTGCACCTGATAGTGCAAGCCGCGCAGCACGCCGTGCACCGCGCGCGAATGACGGTCCTGCACGAAGTTGAAATCAGGCGCGACGTCCTCGATAAACTCGTCCGCGCTGAAGCTCTCGAAGCAGAAGCCGAATTCGTCGCAAAACACCTCGGGCTCGATGAGCTTGACCTCGGGCAACGCCGTCGACATTACGTTGTTGCCCATTGCCACTGTGCTCGTAAGAAGCCTGCCCGGCGAACAATGCGGCCCCGGGGGGCCGCGTGCAAACAGTCATGAAGCAGTCAGGAAGCGCGCCGCCGACGCGGCGCCTGCCTCGCGAATTACACCTCGGTCGCCACGCGGCTGCGCGCCCGATACTCGGTGGGCGAGAGCGCCATGCGCTTGCGAAAGATCTTCGCGAGACGATCGCCGTTGCCCGTGCCGCTGCGGCGCGCGATCTTATCGACCGGCAATTCGGTTTCCGTCAGGAAGTTGCAAGCAATGCGCAGCCGCACCTGCAGCAGATAGTCCGAGGGTGTGACGTGCATTTCGTGCTTGAAGCGCCGCAGGAAATTGCGCTCGCTCATCGCCGCCACCTGCGCGGCGTCGGCAACGGACACCTGACGGTCGCAGTTCGCCTCCATCCAGCGCGCGGCCGCACGAATTTTTTCGGCCACGCTGAGCGTGCCGCCTTCCGCCTGCAGCGGCACCCATGTCGCCGCCATGCCGGGCATCACGCGGTCGGCGACCCGGCGGGCCAGCTCCGCGCCGAGATCGCGCTTGATGAACATCAGCGCGCTGCGGGCGCACTCGTCGCGATCGCTGGACGCGGCCTCGGCCGCGACGCCGCCCAGATAGCGGGCCGCTTGCAGCGCGTCGTGGTCGGTGGGGCCGGCGGCTTCCAGCACGAGCCTGCCCTCGCCGATCGTTTCGATCGCGCGGGTGCGCATTTGCACCGAGCGCAGCCAGCCCAGCAAGCGCTCGTCGCGCGCCGCCGCGTGTGCGCCGTAGCCGCCCGCGATGAACAGCACGTCGAAACCGCTGCCGTAGCGCGTGTCGATCCGGTCGGTCCAGATTCGCGCCAACGAGGAACTGGCGACGCTGCCGCCTTCCATCGACAGAAACTGCACGTCGTAGGGCGGTTCCTCGCCGGCATGCGAGTCCGCCAGTTCGTTGGCGGTCTGGAACATCTCGACGACGGTGCCCGGCCCGAGCAGCCAGAAACCGTCGAACAGCAACACGCCGATTCGCCGCGCCACACTCCGCAAATTCGGAGCCGGCGTATGTAACCAGGTAACCCTCGCAGTATCAAGGTGCATATGCGGCATGATGTTTCCTCAAACTGTCGTTCGTTGTGGACCCATTGCTCCGCCGCCGGCTTATACGTCCAAATGAATTAGACGGCTTAAACCGCGGGCAAAGCCGATTAGCGGATTATGCGTGATGTTAGCGGAACGAATGGCTATAGTAAAACTTAAAATCAAATCACCATCGGCAAACGCAATGTATGAAGAAAACCTTGATCCGGCGTTGGATATAGCCGGCCGGGGCTGATGGCGCGACAGCGGCCGTTGGTCTTGCGTTGGTTTCGGACCACACCCGGAGAGCCGCATGGCGCGTGGCTTTGCGCCATCATCCGGGCGGCTCGCATACCACCGAAGCACGCCGCGCGCGACAGTGCCGGCTCACCTGGCCCATCGAAAAGTGTTTCACATCTGAACTCCGGAATCCGGCGATTAATAGCGATTCAATCCGGCGCTTATTCGCAAATCAGGAATTTATCGGCATTATCATTGCCCTCGCTCCGCTTATTACCGAATCACGGGAATCGGGCATTTTCGGAAATATTTTCAGAGCGATCAAAAACGTTTCTAAAATGAAACATCCGGCGTTTTCAAGTCTGATTAATCGGCGGCGCAAATAAGGTCAGACGAAAAATCCGGGCGCGGCGGTGATCGACAAAATCCTGCGCCCGCATGCCGCCGTCACGTCATGCGCGATTCGTCGAGCGCCGCGCCTTCTGCCGCCTCGTGGCGTGCGCGCCGCTCGCCGCGCTTGCGACGCAGTTGCGCGAGACGCTGCCGGCCGTGCGTCAGCGAGGCGACCGCATGAAACGCGAGCGGCGCGAACACCAGCCCGAACAGCGTGGCGGCCAGCACGCCGCCGAACACGCCGGTGCCGATCGAGCGGCGGCTCTCGGCGCCCGCGCCGCTCGACACGACCAGCGGCACGACGCCGAGCAGAAACGCCGCCGAGGTCATCACGATCGGACGGAAACGCGCGCCGGCGGCGTCCGTCACGGCACGCGCCAACGGCGCGCCGCGCCGATGCAGATCGCGGGCGAACTGCACGATCAGGATCGCGTTTTTCGCCGCGAGGCCGATCACGGTGATCATGCCGACCTTGAAGTACACGTCGTTGGGCAGGCCGCGCAACAGCACCGCGGCGACGGCGCCGATCACGCCGAGCGGCACGACCATCAGCACCGCGAGCGGGATCGTCCAGCTTTCGTAGAGCGCGGCCAGCGCCATGAACACCGCCAGCAGCGACAGGCCGATCAGCAACGGCGTGAGCCGCGCGGCCGCGGTTTCCTCGCGGGCCGCGTCGACCCAGTCGTAGCCGATGCCGACCGGCAACGCGGCGGCGAGCCGCTCCATCTCCGCCATCGCGGCGCCGGAACTGTAGCCGGACGCGGCGTGGCCGCTCACGTCGAGCGACGGATAGCCGTTAAAGCGCGTCAGCATCACCGGACCGATGGTCCATCGGCGCGCCGCGATCGCCGAGAGCGGCACCATGCCGCCCGTCGCGTTGGGCACGGCGAGCGCCAGCAGATCGTCGTCGCTCATGCGCGCGGCCGCGTCGGCGGCGATCATCACGCGGCGCATCCGGCCGCCTGCCGGGAAGTCGTCGATATAGGTGGAGCCGAAGGTGCTGCCGAGCACCTCGGCGATGCGGTCGAACGAGACGCCGAGCGCATACGCCTTCGCGCGGTCGACGACGAGTTCCACACGCGGCGCGTCCGGCAGCGCCTCCGAGTGCACCGAGGCCAGCACGGGACTCGCCCTGGCCTGCGCGAACAGTTGCTCGCGCGCGGCCTTCAGCGCGTCGAGCCCGACTCCGCCGCGATCTTCCAGGCGGAAAACGAAACCGTCCGAATGCCCGAGGCCCGGCACCGAAGGCGGCAGTTGCGCCTGCACATCGCCATCCATGATCTTGTCGAACTTTTCGTTGAGGCTGTCGCGCAGCGCGAGCGCGCCGGTGCCGCGCCTGTCCCAGTCCTTCAGTTCGACGAAGGCCATCGCCACGTTTTGCCCGCTGCCGGAGAAGCTCCAGCCGATCACGCTCGTGACGTTCGCGATGCCCGGCTCGCCGTGCAGGATGTTTTCCATGCGCTGCACGACGGCCAGCGTGCGTGCCTGCGTCGCGCCCGCGGGCAACTGCACCATCACCTGCAACTGGCCCTGATCTTCGCTCGGCAGGAAACCGCCCGGCATCCGCGCATAGAGCACGCCGCAGACGCCGACCAGCACGGCGTATATCGCGAGCATCGGCCCGATACGGCGCAGCGTGCGCGCGGTGAGGCCGCGATAGCCGTTCGCGGCGCGATCGAAGCCCGCCGTAAAGCGGCTCGCCGCGCGCGCGGCGAGGCCCGCCACACCGCGCCGCGCGTCGCGCTGACGAACCGATTGCCGCTGCGGCTTCAGCAGATTCGCGCACAACGCGGGCGTCAGCGACAACGCCATGAACGACGACACCAGCATCGACGCGATCATCGCCACCGCGAACTGCCGGTAAATGCCGCCGACGCCGCCCGGAAAGAACGCCATCGGCACGAACACCGCCGTCAACACCGCGGTCACGCCGACAATCGCGCCGCCGATCTGCGACATGGCCTTGCGCGTGGCCTCGCGCGGCGGCAGATGCTCTTCCTCCATCACGCGATGCACGCTCTCGACCACCACGATCGCGTCGTCGACGAGAATGCCGATCGCGAGCACGAGGCCGAACATCGTGAACACGTTGATCGACAGGCCGCACGCGTACATCGCGAGAAACGCGCCCATCAGCGTGACCGGAATCACCACGGTCGGCACGAGCGTGTAGCGCAGATCGCGCAGGAACAGCCACATCACGAAGAACACCAGCGCCACGGCTTGCGCGAGCGTGACGAGCACTTCATGAATCGCGATCTGCACGAAATGCGCGTTGTCGAAAGGGATTTCGACGGCGACGCCGGGCGGCAAGCCTTTGGATAGTTCGGCAAGACGCGCGCGAATCGCGTTCGACGTTTCGAGCGCGTTGCCGCGCGGCCCGAGTTGAATGCCGACCGTTGCCGCGGCCTTGCCGTTCAGCCGCGACCAGAACGCGTAGTTGTCGCGCCCGAGTTCGACCCGCGCGATGTCGCGCAAGCGCACCGCCGAGCCGTCGGGCCGCGCCTTGATGACGATCTGGCCGAATTCGGCCGGCGAGATCAGGTGCCCTTTCACGCTCACCGAGGCCGTCAATTGCTGGCCCGGCACGAACGGCGCGTCGCCCAGCGTGCCCGCCGTCACGGCCGCGTTTTGCGCGGCGATCGCGGCGTTGACTTCGGCGGCGCCGAGGCCGTACTCGCGCAGCTTCATCGGATCGAGCCAGATGCGCAGCGCTTCGTCGGCGTCCCAGAGTTGCGCGGAGCCCACGCCCGGCGCGCGCTTGAGTTCGCGCAACACATAGCGGCTCAGATAGTCGCTCAGTTGCACGGAGTCGCGCGTGCCGTCCGTGGAGGTGAGCGCGACCAGCATCAGGAACGTGTTGGCCGACTTGAACACGGTGATGCCCTGCTGCACGACCTGCTGCGGCAAGCGCGGCTCGACCTGCTTGAGGCGGTTCTGGATGTCGACGAGCGCGAGGTCGGGATTGGTGCCGGGCGCGAAGGTCGCGTCGATTTCGAGCTCGCCGAGGTTGTCGCTGGTTGTCTGGTAGTACAGCATGTTGTCGGCGCCATCGAGGCTTTCCTCGATGATGCTGCCGACATTGGCGTCCACCACTTCGGTCGACGCGCCCGGATACGTCGCGGCAATGACGATGCGCGGCGGCGCAAGACGCGGATACTGCGCGACCGGCAGCAGCGGAACGGCCAGCGCGCCCGCCACGACGATGGCGAGCGCGACGATCCACGCGAAGACCGGGCGGTCGATGAAGAAGAAAGGCACTTAGCGGTCCGGGATGGGCGGCTCGAAGCGCGGGGCGTCGACGAGGCGAGCCATATGCAGCGCGTCGGCCAACACTCCGTCGCGCAGGGCATAGGCGCGCGAGCGGCCTTCTTCGACAAAGCCGAACTTGCGATACAGCGCGATCGCCGGTGCGTTGTCGACGAACACCCTCAGTTCGATGCGCCGCAATCCGAACGAGCCGTCGGCGGCTTCCGTCAGCGCCCGCAGCAGCGCGGTGCCGACGCCGCGCCCGTGGAACGCATCGTGCACGACGAGACCCAGTTCAGCGCTGTGCGCTCGGCTCGGCCTGTAAATGTGGAGTCCCGCTTGCCCGACCATGCGGCCGTCCAGCCACGCGCCGACATTCAGCGTGTCTTTCAGCCGGCGCTCGTGCCAGGCGCGCAGGTTTTCAGCGCTGCGATAGCCGATGGTCAAAGTGCCGCGCCGCACCTCGGGTTGACTCATGACCTCGGCAAATTCGTCGATATCGGACGGTTCGAGCGCTCGCACCGTGATGCGGTTCTTCACCGCTGCATGAGTGGCTTGCAACGTTTCTTCTTGCATGGCTTTATTCCGCTGCGATGGGGGTCGCCGATTGCGTCGCCCTGTGCATCGACATCAGCGGCGCGGCGTCGCGCAACCGCGCCATGAAATAGCAGTCGATCAGCACGCCGCGGCGCAACACCGCGCCGCGCTGCCGCGCCTCGATCTCGAAGCCGAACTTGCGGTACAGCGCGAGCGCCGCGTGGTTGTCGGCGAATACGTGCAACTCGACGCGGCGCAGGCCGAGCCAGTTGTCAGCCAGATCGAGCAGTTCATTCATCAGCGCATTGCCGATGCCGCGCCGATGCCATGCGTCGTGCACGCCGATGCCGATCGAACCGGCATGCGAGCGGCGTCCCTTCAAAGGCGTCAATTCCGCTTCACCAACCAGCGTGTCGCCGATGATCGCCGCGATCGCGATCTCCGTGGGCTCCAGTTTTTCGAGGTACTCGCGGGTACTGGCGAGCGTTCGAAATGGCGCGTGCGGATTGCCGTTGACCACCGCCGGCAACTGCTGCATGGCGTGGAACTGCTCGGCGTCGGCGGGGCGCAGTGCGCGCAGCGTCAAGCCCTCGGGTGTGCTCTCGGGTTTTTCTGTTTCGAGGTGTTGATCCATACGCTCACAACGTCAATTCAAACGATCTCACCAGAATGCCGGGCAATTGCATGCCGCCCGTGGCGCGCTCGCCCCAGGTCGAATCGCTCAGCAGCAATTCCGCTTGCGCGCCGAGTTGTTCGAGTTCGCTGCCGAGCAAACGGTACAGGCTGTCGTCGAAGCGCATCGCCTCGAGCGGCGCGACGATCTCGCCGTCCTCCACCCAGAACGTCGCGAAGCGCGTCATGCCGGTGAGCCGGCAATTCATCCGGTCGGAGAAATTCACGTACCACAGGTTGCCGATATAAAGGCCGGTGCCGAGTTTCTCCAGCACGTCGTCTTCGGGCAGATCGCCGCCTTGCATCGACAGCGCCGCCGGCGATTCGCTCGCCAAGGCGCCGTTCGGCGTCAAACCGTATTCGCGCGCGCTGCGTGCGTTGGTCAGGCATTCGGCGCTGCGGCCGGCCTCGATCAACGGCACGGTGTCGCGCAGATAGCCGTCGTCGTTGAAACCGGGTGTGATGCCGAGCGTCAGATCCTCGCTGATCGTCACGCGCGGGTCGAGCGCGATTTCTCCCACATGCAGCTTGTACAACTCGCTGCGCGAGCTCGCCTGGGCGCGCGCGGAAAAGCCGCTCCATGCAGCCGTGCCGAGCAATTCCGCGAGCGCCGCGGGCGCCAGATACGCGCGGTAACGCCCCGGCGGCAAGGCGCGCGGCGTGCGCGCGAGCACGCCGAGACGGCTTGCCGCCTGTTCGAGCTTGTGCGCGAACACGGCATCGCTCCAGTCGTCGCCGGCGTAAGCGGTCTTGATCGCGCGGCCGCTCGGATCGTAGAGCGACCATCTGAAATTGAAGTTGTCCACTTCGTACCAGCCGCGGCTGCCGCTCGTGGACGCGAAGCCGCGCACGATCGTGCCGCCCGCATAGAAGCCGACGAAATCGAGCCCCCGCGCGCATTCGGCAACCGTGCGCAACAAGCCGTCCGGGTCCGGCAGCTTGCCGGAGCGCTGCGTGCTTCGCTGCCATGCCGATCTATCGAACAGCAGATGCGGATCGTCCGCCGCGCCGCGCAAGCCTTCACGCAAGGCGGCGAGCGCCGCGCTGATTTCGTCGAGATCCTGTTGCGGATCGCCGCATACGGTCAGCGTCGAATAAGCCTGGCGCGCGCCGTCGATCAGGCGCAAGGTCAGCTTGCCTTGCGACACGCTGCCCGTCTGCCGCACCTTGCCGCCATTGAAGCGGATAAAGTCCGACTGTTCTCCCGCGAACGAACTGAGCGTGGTTTCCGCGCCTTGCCGCAGGCGCTCGATCGCATCCGCGAGCAACGTGAAGTGCCGCTGCCAATCCACCGACGTGGCGGCGCGCGAGGACATGAACTGGCTCATCATGCGCCTCCGAACACGTCGACGTTGCTGAACACGCAAGCCGGCGACGCATGGCCCACGCGAATGATCTGCGCGGGTTCGCCCTTGCCGCACATCGACGTGCCGTACACCTCGCGCGTGGCCGCATTGCCCACCGCGCTCAGGCTGCGCCAGAAATTCGCCGAGATGCCGCGATAGTTCGGCTGCTTCACCACTTTCGTGAGCTTGCCGTTCTCGATCAACTGGCCGAATTCGCAGCCGAACTGGAATTTGTTGCGATGGTCGTCGATCGACCAGGACGTGTTCGTGCGCATCAGAATGCCGTGCTCGATGTTGCCGATCATCTCGTCCAGCGAACTCGCGCCGGGCTCGATGTTCAGATTCGCCATCCGGTCGATCGGCGGCCGGTTCCAGTTCGACGCGCGCGAATTAGCGACGCCCGGCATGCGCGCGCGTTGTTGCGACAGCGCGCCGCCGAGCGGACGTTCGAGCACGCCGTTGCGGATCAGATACTGCTTGTGCGCCTCGCTGCCGTCGTCGTCGAATGCGTAGGACGCGGCTTCCTCGCGCAGTTCGGGATCGAACGTGACGTTCAGCAATTCCGAGCCATAGCGATACGAGCCGAACATCTCCTGCTTCACGAAGCTCCAGCCCGCGAAGTTGCGCTCGTCGCCGAGAATCCGGTCGAGTTCGAGCGGATGCCCGATCGACTCGTGAATCTGCAACATCATCTGATCTGGCATCAGCAGCAGATCGCGCTGGCCCGAAGGGCAATTCGGCGCGGCCAGCAATTGCAGCGCCTCGCTGGCGACGCGCACGCCCGCGCCGTCGAAGCCGAAGCGCGCCAGCACTTCCACGCCGCCCTGCGCGAGCGTGCCGTAGTTGCCGCCGAGCGTGCGCACCTGGGTATCGCCGTTCGCGTGCGCGGCCACGCTCAGTTGCGGCATCAGGAAGCGGAACTGCTGGTCGATGCGTACGCCGTCGCCGGTCATGTAAAGCTGGTCGGTATGGATGATCTGCACGGACGCCACGCGCTCGACGATCCGTGCATCGAGATTCGCGCTCGCGCATTCGGCGCCCAAACGGTCGAGCCATTCGGCGCGGCCCGGCAGCGCACGTTGCGCGTTCGGCGACAGGTAGTGCCCGCTCGCCGCGGGCCGCGCCACCTCGCGATGATCGATCAGCGACACCGCCGCGCTCGCCTCGGCGCGCGCGGTGGCGATGTCGAGCGCGGCTTGCAAGCCGGACGCCGAGAGATTCGCGGTGGCCGCGTAGCCCGCTCCCGCGCCCACCCACGCGATCAGCATCGCGCCGCGGTCGCGCACCGAGCGCAGCGGCTGCGCGACGTCGTTGCGAATCTCGTGGTCGTCGATCTGTTCGTCGACAATGCGCAGCGACCAGAAGGCCGCGCGGCTCGTCAGCGTGCGGGCGGCTTGCGCCCAACGTTCGTCAATCATTGGCGGTTTCCGTATGAGTCGCCATCACGCCCGGCTGCGCGACGGTCAGCGAGGACGCCAGCAAAGACCGCGTATAAGGATGCGACGGCGCGTGCAGTACGTCGAGCGTGTCGCCGGCTTCGACAATGCGCCCCGACTTCATCACGATCACGCGATGCGCCATGGCTCGCATCACGGCGAGATCGTGCGTGATGAACAAAAAGCTTAGCTTGTACTTTTTCTGCAGATTTGTCAGCAGGTTCAGCACCTGTTTCTGGATCGATACGTCGAGCGCGCTGGTCGGTTCATCGAGCACGATGAGTTCGGGCTGCACCGCGAGCGCGCGCGCGATCGCAATGCGCTGACGCTGCCCGCCGGAGAATTCATGCGGATAGCGCAGCATCGCGTCGGCGGGCAGGCCCACTTCTTCCAGCAAGCTGCCCACGCGCGCTCGCCGCGCCTTCGCGTTCACTTCGGGACGATGCACGGCAAGCCCTTCGCCGATGATCTGCTCCACCGTCATGCGGGGCGACAGCGAGCCGAACGGGTCCTGAAACACGACCTGCATGCGCGCATAGAGCGCCCGGCGGGACGTCGCGCTCTTGAGCGTCGACAACGGCATGCCGTCGATATGAACGTGGCCCGCCGCCGGCTGCTGGAGGCCGAGCACCGCGGCGGCCAGCGTCGATTTGCCGGACCCCGATTCGCCGACGATGCCGAGCGTCTCGCCGCGCCGCACGCTCAGATCGACCTCATGCACCGCGCGAAACGTCGAGCGCCTGAACATCGAACGCCAGCCTTTCGCGGACGTGCTGTAGTCGACGGCGAGCCCCTGCACTTCGAGCAAACGCCGCGCGCCGGCTTCGACCGGTTCGATTGCGCGTTGCGGCTCGCTGTCGAGCAGGCGTTGGGTGTACGGATGCCGCGGATCGGCGAACAGCGCTTCGGTCGTATTGGTTTCGACCAGCACGCCCTTCTCCATCACCGCGACGCGCTGCGCGAAACGCTTCACCAGGTTCAGATCGTGCGTGATCAGCAGTACGGCCATACCGCGGTCGGCGGCTTCCTGTTCCTGCAACGCGAGCAACAGATCGACGATTTGCTGGCGCACGGTGACGTCGAGCGCGGTGGTCGGCTCGTCGGCGAGCAGCAAACGCGGACGGCACGCGAGCGCCATCGCGATCATCGCGCGCTGCCGCTGGCCGCCCGACAGTTGATGCGGAAAACTGTCGATGCGCCGTTCCGGCTCGGGAATGCCCGTGCGCCTGAGCAACTCGATGCCGCGCTCGCGCGCCGCGTTCGGCCGCAAGCCTTCGTGCAGGCGCAGACTTTCGGCGATCTGCTTGCCGATCGTGAAGAGCGGATTGAGCGCCGTCATCGGCTCCTGAAACACCATCGCCACATCGGCGCCGCGAATGCCGCGCATCTGCTGCTCGGTTTTTCGCAGCAGATCGTCGCCGTCGAGCAAGATGCGGCCGCTCAATTCGGCTTGCTCCACGAGACGCAAGATGGATAACGCGGTCACGCTCTTGCCCGAACCCGATTCGCCGACCAGGGCCACGCGCTCGCCGCGCGCGATCGAAAGGCTCAATTCATGCACCGCGATCGTGTCGCCGAAACGCACGGAGAAGCGGTCGATTTCCAGCAAGGGGCGGCTCGGCACTGCATCGCTCATCGCGGACCTCCGCCGAACGCCGAACCGCGCGAGCGCGTGTCGAGCGCATTGCGCAACGCGTCGCCCATGAAGGTCAGCAGCAGCAGCGTGATCACCAGCGCGGCGAACGCGGACATCGAAATCCACCACGCGTCCAGATTGTTCTTGCCTTCCTGCAGCAACTCGCCGAGGCTCGGCGTCGGCGGCGGCACGCCCAGGCCGAGAAAGTCGAGGCTCGTCAGCGAGAGAATCGCCGCGCTCATGCGAAACGGCAGAAAGGTGATCACCGGCGTGAGACTGTTCGGCAACACATGACGCCACATGATCTGCCAGTTGCCGAGGCCCATCGTGCGCGCCGCCTTCACGTAATCGAGCGAACGGTTGCGCAGGAATTCGGCGCGCACGTAGTCCGACAGCACGAGCCAGCCGAACAACGAAAGCAGGATGAACAGCAGCCATAACGTCGGCTCGAAGATCGACGCGAAGATGATCAGCAGGTACAGGTCGGGCATCGAACTCCAGATTTCGATCAGACGCTGGCCGATCAGATCGGTGCGTCCGCCGTAAAAGCCCTGCACGGCGCCCGCCGTCACGCCGATCACCACGCCGGAGACGGTCAACGCCAGCGCCATCAATACCGACAAGCGGAAGCCATACAGCAAACGGGCGAGCACATCGCGGCCGTACTGATCGGTGCCGAGCCAGTTGCTCGACGTGGGCGGCGCCGGATACGGATGCGCGGCGAAATAGTCGATGGTGTCGTAGTGAAAGTGATTCGGCGGATAGATCGCGAAGTTGCCGTTCGATTCGAGTCGCGAACGGATATACGGATCGAGGTAATTCGCACGCGCCGGAAAATCGCCGCCGAACAGGGTCTCCGAATAGTCCTTCACGATCGGAAAATAGTAGCGGCCGTCGTAGCGCACGACGAGCGGGCGATCGTTGGACAGCACCTCGCCGAGCAGGCTCACCACGAACAGCGACGCGAAGATCACGAGGCTCCAGTAGCCCAGGCGCTGGCGCCTGAAGCGCAGCCACGTGCGCCGCCACGGCGACGGCGAGGCCGCGTGCGCCGCGCCGGAGGCGTCAGCGGTCCAGGCGGTTGAATTGGATGCGGGGGTCGACGAGGACATAGCAGACGTCAGCAATGAGTTTGGTGATGAGGGCGATCAGCGTGAACAGAAACAGCGAACCGAGCACCACGGGGTAATCGCGGCGAATCACCGAGTCGTAGGAGAGTTGGCC
Source organism: Paraburkholderia sp. DD10 (assembly GCF_049177125.1). Classification (NCBI taxonomy): domain Bacteria; kingdom Pseudomonadati; phylum Pseudomonadota; class Betaproteobacteria; order Burkholderiales; family Burkholderiaceae; genus Paraburkholderia; species Paraburkholderia sp. DD10. The sequence continues at coordinate 2,045,240 of NZ_CP185393.1, forward strand.
CATGCCGTCGAGCGAGAACAGTGTTTCGATCAGCAGATTGCCGTTCAGGAACGCGCCGACAAAGGCGGCCGGCAAGCCGGTCAGCAACGGAATCGCGGCGTTGCGCAGCACGTGTTTCCACAGCACGTCGCGCTGCGGCGCACCTTTCGCGCGCGCGGTCAGCACATACTGCCGGCCGATCTCTTCGAGAAAAGTGTTCTTGGTCAGAATCGTGACGATCGCGAAGTTGCCGACCACCGAGGCCGTGACCGGCATCACGATGTGCCACAGATAATCCAGCGCCTTGCCCAACGCGCTCAACTCGCCGAAGTTATCCGACGTGAGGCCGCGCATCGGAAACACCTGCCAGAACGTGCCGCCGCCGAACAGCATCAGCAGCAGGACGCCCAGCACGAAGCCCGGAATCGCGTAACCGGCCAGCACCAGCACGCTCGTCACGGTATCGAAGCGCGAGCCGTTGCGCACCGCCTTGGCGATCCCCAACGGCACCGAGATCAGATACGTGAGCAGCACGGTCCACAGGCCGAGCGTGACCGAGACCGGCAGCTTCGAGCGAATCACCTGCCATACGCTGTCGTGCTGGTAGTAGGACTGGCCGAGGTCGAACGTCGCGTAGTGCCTGAGCATCAGCAGATAGCGTTCGAGCGGCGGCTTGTCGAAACCGAACTGTTTCTTGATCTGCTCGATCTGCTGCGGATCGACGCCCTGGCTGCCGTGATAACCGCCGCCGCCCGCCCCGGCCTCTCCGCCACGGCCAGTGCCGTGGCGGAGTTGCGTCATCACCTGTTCGACCGGCCCACCCGGCACGAACTGCGTGACGACGAAGGTCAGCGTGACCACGCCGAGCAGCGTGGGCACCATCAACAGCAATCGTCTGAGAATGTAGGCAAGCATGCTGTTCCTCTGTCGCTCAATGCGCCGTGGGCGGTTGGGTCTGCACCAGGCTCTGCGCCGCTTGCGGCTTCGCGTACCAGTAGCTGATGACCCAATCCTCGTACTGGTAGGTCGCCGGCACGATCTTCGGAAAGCCCATCGTGGCCTTGTAGCCGATGCGCGCACCCGGCGCGTAGTACTCGGGCACGAGGTAATACGAGTTGATGAGCACGCGATCGAGCGCGCGGGTCGCCGCTTGCAGGTCGTCGATCGTGGTGGCGGCAAGCGCGGCGCGAATCAGCGCGTCGACCGCCTTCGAGCGGATGCCCGGATAGTTTTCCGAACCGATCTGCGAAGCCGCCGCGCTGCCGAAGCGGCGTTGCAGCTCCGCGCCGGGAATCGTCACCGGCGGGTAGATGAAGGTGGTCATGTCGTACTGGAAATTGTCGAGGCGCTTCTGGTACAACGCGCTGTCGATCTCGCGCATGTGCGCCTCGATGCCGAGCACGCCGAGCGCCTGCATGTACGGCAGGATCAGGCGATCCATGCCGGGCTGATCGTCCATGATCTCGATGGTCATCGGCGTGCCCTTCGCATCGCGCAGCGCGCCGTCGCGGTAGTGCCAGCCCGCTTGCGCAAGCAGGTCGCGCGCGACACGCAGATTGCCGCGCAATGAATTCGGCGCGATGGTGTCGGGCTGCTTCGTCATCGGCCCGAATACCTCGGGCGGCACGCTGTCGCGATACGGTTCGAGCAGCGCGAGTTCCTTGGGTCCGGGCAGGCCGGTCGCGCCGAACGGGCTCGCGTCGAAATAGCTATGCGTGCGCCGGTATTGACCGCGGAACATCATGCGGTTCATCCAGTCGTAATCGAAGGCCATGCTCAGCGCGCGGCGCACGCGCACGTCCTGGAACATCGGCTTGCGCAGATTGATCAGCAAGCCCTGCATCTGCGCGGGGCCGTCGGCGAATTCGCCCTTTTTCAGCATGCCGTTCGTGAAGTTCTTGCCGACGTACTTGCGCGCCCACTGCGTCGCGCTGTATTCGACGACCACGTCGGCGTCGCCGGCCTTGAAGGCTTCGAGTTGCGTGTAGTGATCGCGGTACAGCTTGAACGTGATGCTCGCGAAACGGTACATGCCGCGCCGCGACGGCAGATTCGCGGCCCAATAGTTCGGATTGCGGCGGTAAGTGATCTGCTTGTCGTTCTTGCGCGACTCGATCAGATACGGGCCGCTCGCGATCGGCGCCTCCGAGGCGATCTGATCGAACGGCGGGCGCGTGCCGTCGGCGCGCATGCCCCACTTGCGCGAGAAGATCGGCAGGTCGCCGGCAATCAGCGGCGCCGAGCGCTCCGCATGTTTGAAGTCGAAGCGGACGGTGGCGTTGTCCACCACGACGGCGCGTTTGATCACCGCGAACTCCGCGTTGAACATCGGCGAAGCCTGCGGACTCGTCAACGTGTCGAACGAATATTTGATGTCCGCCGCGGTGATCGGGTCGCCGTTCGAAAAGCGCGCGGCCGGGTTGATGTGGAAGGTCGCCGAACCCAGGTCGGCGGCGACTTCCACGTCATCCGCGATCAGCGGGTACTCGGAGGCCAGTTCGTCCCAACTGCGCTGCATCAGCGTATCGAACATCAGGCGCCGGATATCGGGAGCCGGCGCGCCGCGCACCAGAAACGGATTCAGCGAATCGTAGGTTTGCAGCTCGTCGTAGTTCTGGAAGCTGAGCGTGCCGTCGGCGGGCGCGCTGGGATCGGCGTAGTCGAACTGCGTGAAATCGGCCGGGTATTTGGGCTCGTCGTATTGAGCGATCGACGGCCTCGCCTGCGCGGGCGCCGCGCTCAAAGCCAGGGTCACGGCTAGCGCCATCGTCCATGCCGTGCTCAGGCTCGGCAGTGGCGCGCGCGTCAGCGGGGGCACGGCGCGCGGCCAGCGAAACTTCACAAGTCTCATCTTCGGAATGCGTGTGGATGCGTGTGATTGCGTGTGGATAGACGCCGACTCGCGGGCCGGCCTGGCATGTCACGCACTACGTCGCGCGATACGTGACGCACTACGTCGAACCGGCGCGAGGACGGCTTGCGGCCGTCGCTCGCGTTCCCTTCCTGAAACGCGCGTTGCCGCCGCGCGCCGTGCTTACTCGTCGTCGCTCGCGGCGGTCTTGAACGAGAACGCCACTTCACCGACGTAAGCCTCCGCGTTCTTCTCGCATCGATACGACTTCGCCGCGCTGATGACCGCCTCGTTGAACACCGAGGTGGGCGGCGTGACGCGCATGATCTTCACGTCGTTCACGCTGCCGTCCGGGCTGATCGACAGATGCGCGATCACGGTCGCCGAGATGCCCTCCTGCAACGCGCGGCGCGGAATCTGCGGTTGCACGGCCTGACAATGGCCGCGGCCGTCGACCACCCCATGCAGCGCGGGCGGCGCCGCGGGCACGGGCGGTGCGGCTGCGGCCGTGGCCGGCCCGGGCGTGGCGTTCGCCGTCGCGAGGGCGGGCGCATTCGCGTTCGGATTGGCAGCCGGCGCGATGTTGGCGGGCTTCGGCGTGGGCGACGGCATCGCCGGCGGCGGCTTGGGCGTCGGCAGCGGCTTGGGCTGCACCTGCTTCGGCACGGGCTTGACCGGCGTGGGCGCGGGCGGCGGCTCGAGCTTCTTCACTTCCGGCGGCGGCGGCGGCGGCGGCGCCATCTCCACCTGCATCACCTTGCGCGCGGGCGGCGGCTCCTGTCTGAAGCTCACCTGCGAAAGTCCGGCGACGATCAGCAGCTCGACCACCAGCGCCACTCCCACGGCCGTCTTCATGGACATGCGGCCATGCTGCGCCGGCGTGGACTCTGCCCAGAGTGCGCCGTTCAGGCGACTTCGCGGGTCTTTCATGTCGAGTACCGGAGAGCTCATGTCGTCGGATTGGTCGCCAGTGCTACCGAGCTGATGCCCGCCGCGCGCACCAGGTCCATGACCTTGACGATGTTCTTGTAGCTCGTGCCTTCGTCGCCGGCGATCGCCACGTCGACCTTCTTCGAATCGTGGACGAGCCCTTCCAGATGCGCGGTCAATTCGGTCGGCGTGACGGGCTTCGCGTCCAGATAAATCTCGTCGCTCCTGGTGACGCCGATCGACACCTTCACCGTCTGCTGCAACTGCTCGGCCGTGCTCGATTGCGGCAGATCGAGCTTGATGCCCGCGCCCTGGATCATCTTCAGCGTGGCGAGCATGAAGAACACCAGCAGGAACATCATGATGTCGATCATCGGAATGATCTCGATGCGCGCCTTCTCTTCCGCGCCCAGGTAATGGCTGCGATGGTTACGCATGATCCTTCTCCTTGACGGTTCTTCAGGCGGCGAAGCGCGACACGAGCAGCGACTTGATCAGGTCGAACTGATTGACCGTCATGCGGATGCGCTTGTTGAAGTAGTTCAGGAAGATCACGCAGATGATCGCGATGGTGAGCCCGCACGCGGTGGCCGTCAGCGCGTGGCCGATGCCGCCCGTCACGCCGTTCGGGTTCGAGGTGCCGCTCGCGCCCAGTACGTTGAACGACTCGACCATGCCGATGATCGTGCCGAGCAGGCCGAGCAGCGGGCCGAGCGTCACGGCCGTATCGAGAATCCACAGATTGCGGTCGAGGCGCGGCATCTGGAACATGATGGTTTCCTCCAGTTCGCGCTCCACCACCGCTTCCGGTTTGCCCTGCACCTTCAGCGCGCTCTTGACGAGTTCGCCCTGCACGGTTTGCTTATAGTGTTCGGCGACCTTGCGCGCGTCGCCCAGATTGGCCGGCTCGACCATCTTCAGATCATGTTCGAGCGTCTTGCCCGCCTTGACCGCTCGCGAGAAGAACATGAAGCGCTCGACGATGATCGAGATGCCCAGCAGGAAGATAAAGGCCAGCAGGGGAATCAGGCCCATCGATTGAACTGAATAGTTGATAAGGGTATTGAGCACGGGGAACTCCCTATTACGTGTCGAACAAAGGCAAGCCGCTCCGGTCTCGATGACGGAGCCGGAGCGGCCGACTGACTAAACGGACTGCTGATGCATCAGAAACGGTACGTCGCGCCGACCTGGAAGAAGCGGCCGATGTTGGTGTAAAGCGACTGGTCGTAGCCGGTGATATCCGGGGTGGCCTGCCACTCCACGTCGAACGGCGGCTTGCGGTCGAAAATGTTGTTGATGCCGCCGTAGATCGTCCAGTGCTTGAAGCCGCGATACGTCGCCATCAGGTTGAACTGGCTATACGAGGCGACCGACAACGTGCCGCCGTCGCCGAACTCGGCCGCCACCGCATTGGTGTACGGGCCGGTGTATTGCCAGGTCAGCGTGGTGGTGAACTTGCGGTAGTCCCAGCTCAGGCTCGTGTTGCCCTTCCAGCGCGGATTGCTGGCGCCGAACGGTTGCAGCAGCGCGAGGTTGTTGCCGGCGAAGTCCTGGGTCGGCGCACCCGGGCTGTTCAGCTTGAAGTGCCACACGTACACCCAGTCGCCCGCCAGCGTGAAGGTGCCGTACTTCGTGCCGACCGACTTGCGGAAATTCATGTCGAAGCCGTCGGTGTCGAGCGAGCCGAGGTTGACGAACTGTTGCTTGATGTAGGCGACCGTGCCGTCGGGATTGCGGATCACCGTGGCCGGGTTGTTCGCATCCATCACCGCGTTCGGATCGTTGGTGCCGATCACGCCGTCGATGTGAATCTTGTAGAACGCCGCGCCGATATCCGTGGACGAGTCCGGCGAGAGCTGGAAGCCGATGTTGTAGTTCTTCGTGTGCTCAGGCTGCAGATCCGGATTGCCGTTGGTCTGCTCGGTCGTGAAGTGCTTGGTCGGCACGCCGCTCGGATCGTTGGGATCGACCAGGTTCTGGTGACCGAGGTACACCGCCTGCGAGTTTTCAACCAGCGTCGGCGCACGGAAGCCGCGGCTGTACGACGCGTAGGTCGTGAGCGCCTGCACCGGCTGGAAACGCAGCGCGAAGCTCGGCGAGAACGCGCCGCCGAAATCGCTGTAGTGGTCGTAACGGCCCGCTTGCGTGAACGTCAGGTTGCGGATGATCGGAATATCGACCTGGTAGTAGACGGCGGCCACGTTGCGCGAACCGTCGACCGTCTGAATGTTGGCCGGCGCGGTGATGCCCTGCGCGCTATAGGTGCGCGAGTTGATCAGCGAACTCTCGTGGCGGAACTCCGTGCCGAAGCCGACGCCGACCGGGCCGCCCGGCAGATTGAACAGGTTGCCGGTCGAGGTCTTGGCGGTCACGCTGTCGAGCTTGGAGATCGCCTGCTCGTAGTCGTTCTGGAACACGCCGTTCAAGCCATTCGGCGTGGCCGACGGGTTCGAGAAATTGAAGCCGCCGTTCTGCAGGATGCTTTCCACGCCCGCCACGTTCAGCACGTTCCGGTAGGTGGTGTCGACCGTGCTTTGCGAATGGCCGTAATCCGCGGACCAGTCCCAGTCGCCGAACTTCTGCGTGGTGAACGAGCCCTTCACGCCGGTCGACGCGCGCCAGAACGTCGATACCGTATCGGCCGAAACCGTATTCGGGAACGTGTAGCTGATCGGCGTCGCGACGCCGAAGGGGTTGTACGGGTTGCTCGCCGAGACGGTGCGCGAGAGCGGCAACGCCGAACCGGTCGCCGGATTGAACGCGTTGGTCGTGCTGGAGAGCGCGGCCGGGCCTTCGTTCTGCACGGTTTCGTTGCGGCTCACCCACAAGTCGGCGTAGGCCTGCACGTCGTCGTTGATCTTGAAGGTGCCGCGCACTTTCGCGTTCAGGCGCGTGATGCCCGGAACCAGCGAAGTGGTGCTGGCGGGATTCGATTTACACGTCGAGCCGTCGTTCGCCGACACGCTGCCGGGCGGGCACGGGCTGAGCGCGACCTTGGTGCCGTCGGGCGCGGTCCAGTACGACTGCTGGTTCGGACCGAGCGGGCCGGCGAGGCCGCCGGGGAACTGGCTGAAGTCCTGATTGGCGGTGAGCGAGCGATCGGCGAGCGACGAGCCGCTGTCGCGGTAATAGCTGGCCGCGGCTGTCACGTTGAAACGGTCCGAGTTCAGATCGCCGATGCCGCCGAGCACGCTGAAACTCCCTTGCGCGTCGCCGGGATGCTGCGCCTTGCCGAGCTGGCCGTCGATCTGCAAGCCCTGAAAGTTCTTCTTCGTGATGATGTTGACCACACCTGCGATCGCATCGGAGCCGTACACCGACACCGCGCCGGTCTTCACGATGTCGATGTGGTCGACCATGTTGAGCGGAATCGAGTTGACGTCGAAGAACGTGTCGGTGAAGTTCACCGCCTTGCCGTAGTTCGCCACCCGCTGACCGTCGACCAGCACCAGCGTGTACTTCTCGCTGAGCCCGCGCAACGCGATGCCGCCGCCGCCCTGCGCGGAGCTGTTCATCGTCGTTTGTCCCCAACTGCTGCCGGAGTTCGCGGACGTGCCGCGCAGAAAGTCCGCCACCGTCGTGTAGCCGCTCTGCTCGATTTCCTTCGGCGTGATGGTCTGCACTTCCGTGTTGCCGACCTTGTCCGACGTGCGGATCAGCGACCCGGTGACTTCCACGCGTTCCATTTTGGTCACGTTGCCCGTGTCCGTCGCGGCCGGTGCGGCTTCCGATGTCGTCGTTGCAGCGGCGCCACCGGTCGTGGCCGGCTGGCTTTGCGCGAACGCGGGAGCGGCGATAGCCGCCGACAACGCAAGTTCAGCCCAAAGTATTCTTTTGATGGCCAACGCCAATGCCCTTTGTTTCATTTTCCCCTTCTCACTCGTCAGTAAGACCACACCCTGTTGTGCAAAGAAAAGTCTTGTGAACTTCTCCGCTCGATTTACAGCGACGACGCACCACTTTTTGCAAAAGTTGCCCCGAATCTGTGCAATGCACTAAAACGAGCAAATGCATATAAATGATTCGGCAATACAAGGGCACTTAAGCTTTCTTAAAATCGCGATCGTGATTTCTTACAGAACAGTAAACCCATTGCTTTCTAATTCATTTCGATCGCCGCAAATGCAGGCGCTCGGCGGAATAATGTTTTTTCCGCGAGCGATATCCTGCGTAATCACAAGACGCACCTTCTGAATACCTAAATATTTATTTCTTGATTGCTTTAGAACTTTTGCTGTGCTGGTTCGACTGGGACAACCTGAGGTGCGAGCCAGGACAGTCGACATCTTCGGCGACTGTCTCACCAGCTCCTCGGGAAACGCCCTGTCGTCCGCGTTGTCGCGGCGGCTTGTTCCTTGTTATCGGGTGGCGGAAACATAGCAAGACAGAATCGCTTCGTCAAAATTTGTTTGATATAAGCAAATAAGTTTTCATGTGCCGTGGCGTATGAAGCTCAAAAACGGAGGTCAAAGGGCGGCGCTCGCCGCCGCTTAATCGTGCGACGGCGAGAAATCCAGCGCGAGCGAAAACCGCGGCCGCTAAATGCGGTCGCATGACTTCAAAATCGGCATGGAAAGCCTGAAGACAAATAGCAGCGCAATGCGTGCGGATGTCTCGCCGGCCAGGCGCTATTCGTGATGAAGGCGCTTGATGGAAGGGGACAATATCAAACCAAAAACGGCCGTCAAACTTTTTTTGATGAATGAAGACCTGATTGGTACACCGGCCTCATTAGATAGATGCCTCTAATTGTCGAGGCGCTCCCGGCGAATCCCACTATGTCGCGAATCGCGGCGACTAAACAACGCGCGCCGCGCACTAAACATTAATAGCGCGATAAAAACGCGCACGGCCCACATCGCTTCTCGCGATGCAGGCCGTGCGTGGATTCATGCATGAATGCCCGCGAGAGGACGGCTCGCGCTACCCGTTGGTGCCCTCGCCTGCTTCAACCGGCGCGACGACGCGTGCCGCTTCCGTGCGTTCGAGCACCGGCTTCAGCGCGGCACCCGTGTGGCTCTCGCGCACACGCACGAGTCCTTCAGGATCGGTTGCCGCAACGATGGCGCCGCCACCCACGCCGCCTTCAGGACCGAGATCGATGATCCAGTCGGCCTCGGCGATCACGTCGAGATCGTGCTCGATGACGACGACGCTATGGCCGCCATCCGCGAGACGATGCAGCACGCGGATCAGCTTGGCGACGTCGGCCATATGCAAGCCGACGGTGGGTTCGTCCAGCACGTACAGCGTATGCGGCGGCTTCTGCCCGCGCCGCGTGATGTCGTCGCGCACCTTGCTCAACTCGGTGACGAGTTTGATCCGCTGCGCCTCGCCGCCCGACAACGTAGGCGACGGCTGGCCGAGCGTGAGATAGCCGAGCCCGACGTCTTTCATCAATTGCAATGGATGCGCGATGTTCGAGATCGGCGCGAAGAATTCGACGGCCTCGTCGATTTCCATGGTCAGCACGTCGCCGATATTCTTGCCGCGCCAGGTGACCGCAAGCGTCTCGGGATTGAAGCGTTGCCCGTGGCACACATCGCAGGGCACTTTCACGTCCGGCAGAAAGCTCATGCCGATGGTGCGCACGCCCTGCCCCTCGCAAGCCGGGCAACGGCCTTCGCCGGTGTTGAACGAAAACCGCGAGGCCGTGTAGCCGCGCGCACGCGCTTCGAGCGTGCCCGCGAACAGCTTGCGGATCGCGTCCCACACGCCGATATACGTGGCCGGACACGAGCGCGGCGTCTTGCCGATCGGCGTTTGATCGACTTCGAGCACGCGGTCGATGCTTTCCCAACCGGTGATCGAATCGCAGCCCTGCCACGCATGCGTGACGTTCAGCGGAGCGCGCGGCGCCGTGCGCGCCAGCACGCTCGAACGCCGGTTCGCGGCCGGCTGTTGCTCGGCCGCCGCGCGCGCGCGCCGCGTGGCCGGCGACGACAGCACCGAGCGCCCGACCGCATCCAGCAGATTCGCCATCAACACGTCGCGCGCCAATGTCGATTTGCCCGAGCCGCTCACGCCGGTCACCGCGACGAGGCGCGACAGCGGAATGCCGACCGTGACGTTGCGCAAGTTATGCAGCCTCGCGCCATGCACCGTCAGCCAGTTTTCCGGCACCGCGGCCGCGCGCCTGGCCGGCGCGACCACCGCGCGGCGCGGCTGCAACGGATGCACGATCGGCCGCGCGAGAAACTGCCCGGTTAGCGAATCAGGCTGCGCCGACAGATCGGCCACGCTGCCCTGCGCGATCAGCGTGCCGCCGCGCTTGCCCGCGCCCGGCCCGATATCGATGATGTGATCGGCACGCCGGATCGTGTCTTCGTCATGCTCGACGACCACCAGCGTATTGCCCTTTTCGCCCAGTTTGCGCAAGGCGCTCAGCAGAATCTGGTTGTCGCGTGGATGCAGACCGATGGTGGGTTCGTCCAGCACGTAGCACACGCCTTGCAGATTGCTGCCCAGTTGCGCGGCGAGGCGGATACGCTGCGCTTCGCCGCCCGACAGACTCGGCGCGGCACGATCGAGACTCAGATAGCCGAGCCCGACTTCTTCCAGAAATTGCAGACGGCTGCCGATTTCGCTCACCACGTCACGCGCGATTTCCGCGTCGCGCCCGCTCATCTCCAGCGAGTCGATCCACGCGCGCGTATCCGACACGGTCCATTGCGCGACGTCGACAATGGACTGCGCGTTGAACGTCACCGCGCGCGCGGTGGGGTTCAGACGCGTGCCGGCGCAATCCGCGCAGGGTTCGTCGACGAGACCTTCCGGTTCCTGCTCTTCCGACGGCAAGCTCTGCTCACGCCCGCGATTGTCGTCGACGACGACGATCGTATCGTCGTAGGCGGCGCGTTGTTCGCGCGTGAGCGCGAGACCCGTGCCGACGCAAGTGGTGCACCAGCCATGCTTGCTGTTGTACGAGAACATGCGCGGATCGAGTTCCGGATAGCTCGTGCCGCATGTCGGGCACGCGCGCTTGGTGGACAGCACCTTCACGTCGCCCACTTTCGCCGTGGGATGACCGCCGTTGATCGCGTCGTGCAAACCGTCGAGCGGCGCCAGCAGGTGCATCACGCCCTTGCCGATTTCCAGCGTCTGGTCGAGCGCCTCGCGCAATCCGGTTTCATTGTCCGGCGACACGACGAGGTCGGTCACCGGCAGTTCGATCGTGTGTTCGCGGAAGCGGTCGAGCTTCGGCCACGGGTCCACCGGCACGAACTCGCCATCCACGCGCAGATGCGTGTTGCCGCGCGATTTCGCCCACTTCGCGAGATCCGTATAGACGCCCTTGCGGTTCACGACGAGCGGCGCGAGAAAGCCGACGTGCTGCCCCTTGTGATCGCGCAGCAACTGCGCGGCAATCGATTCGACGCTTTGCGACGTGACCGGCGTGCCGTCGTGAATGCAATGCTGCAAGCCGAGCTTCACATACAGCAGACGCAGGAAGTGCCACACTTCCGAGGTGGTCGCCACCGTACTCTTGCGACCGCCGCGCGACAGGCGCTGCTCGATCGCGACCGTGGGCGGAATGCCGTACACGGCGTCGACTTCAGGCCGCCCGGCCGGCTGCACGATGGAACGCGCGTAGGCGTTCAGCGATTCGAGGTAACGGCGCTGCCCCTCGTGAAACAGGATGTCGAACGCCAGCGTGGACTTGCCCGAACCGGAGACGCCGGTAATCACGTTGAACTTGCCGTGCGGAATATCGACGTCCAGCGATTTCAGATTGTGTTCGCGCGCATTGACGATGCGCACCACGTCCTCGCCCTCGATCGCCCGGCGCGCCCGCGCCGCGCTCAGCGCCTTTTGCAGCGGAATGCCTTGCGACGCCGGTTCGGCCGCCGCGTTCATCGCACGGTCGTATTGCAGCAGCGCCTCGCCGGTATGCGATTCCGCGCATTGCTTGACGTCTTCCGGCGTGCCCGCGCACAGCACGCGACCGCCGCCGTCGCCGCCTTCCGGGCCGAGGTCGATCAGCCAGTCGGCCGCGCGGATCACGTCGAGGTTGTGTTCGATCACGATGAGCGAATGACCGCTCGCGAGCAGTTTGCCGAACGCCTGCATCAGCTTGGCGATGTCGTCGAAATGCAGGCCCGTGGTGGGCTCGTCGAACATGAAGAGGCGTTTCGCAACGGCCTGTTTCGCAGCGCGCGCGCTGCGCGCCTGGGCCGATTCGGCGAGGAAGCCCGCGAGCTTGAGCCGCTGCGCCTCGCCGCCGGACAGCGTGGGCACCGGCTGGCCGAGCTTCACGTATTCGAGGCCCACGTCGACGATCGGCTGCAACACGCGCAATACCTCCGCGTCGTTCGCGAAGTAGGCGGTGGCTTCGCTCACGGTCAATTCGAGCACGTCCGCGATGCTCAACGCGCGCGCCGGTTGGCCGCGCTCGATCTTCACCTCCAGCAGTTCCGCGCGGTAACGACGCCCGTCGCAATCGGGGCAGCGCAGGTACACGTCGCTCAGGAACTGCATTTCAATGTGCTCGAAACCCGAGCCGCCGCAGGTCGGGCAGCGCCCGTCGCCGGAGTTGAAGCTGAACATGCCGGGACCGTAGCCGCGTTGTTGGGCGAGCGGCGCCCTGGCGAACAGCTTGCGGATTTCGTCGAATGCGCCGACGTAGCTGGCCGGGTTCGAGCGCGCGGTCTTGCCGATCGGCGACTGGTCGACGAACACCACGTCCGTGACCTGGTCGGCACCGCTCAGGCTTCTGAATGCGCCGGGCGATTCGGTGGCGATGCCGAAGTGCCGCGCCATGGCCGGATATAAAACGTCTTGCAGCAAGGTGGATTTGCCGGAGCCCGACACGCCCGTCACGCAGACGAGCCGCTGCAACGGAATCTCGACCGTGACGTCGCGCAGATTGTGCTCGGTCGCGCCTTCCAGCACGATGCGCGGCGTGTCGTCATTCACCGGACGCTGTGACCAGTGCGCCGCATCCGCCACATGGCGGCGGCCGCCGAGGTACTCGCCGGTCAGCGTGCCGGACGAGCGGATCGCCTCGGGCGCGCCGTCGTAAATGATCGAGCCGCCGCGCTCGCCCGGCCCCGGCCCCATGTCGATCAGACGGTCCGCCGCGAGCATTACCGAGGGATCGTGCTCGACCACCACCAGCGTATTACCCGCATCGCGCAAGCGGTGCATGGCTTCGACGATCCGGTTCAGATCGCGCGGATGCAGGCCGATGCTCGGCTCGTCGAGCACGAACAGCGTCTTGGTGAGCGAGGTGCCCAACGCCGTGGTCAGGTTGATGCGCTGCACCTCGCCGCCCGAGAGCGTGCGGCTTTGCCGGTCGAGCGTGAGATAACCGAGGCCGACGTCGCACAAATATTTGAGGCGCGTGCGCACCTCGGCGAGCAGCAGTTTGAGCGCGTCGTCGAGCAAGGCGCTCGGCAGGCTGATTTCGTCGAAGAAACGCCGGATGCGTTCGATCGGCATCAGCATCAGATCGTGTACGGTGAGGCCCGGCAAGGCCTCGAGTTGCGCGCGCGACCAGTCGACGCCGCGCGGCATGAAGCGCTGCGCGGCCGGAAGCACCTGGTCCGCGTTCGCCTTGCTGCCGAGGCGCCACAGCAGCGATTCCGTTTTCAGGCGCGCGCCGCCGCAGGTTTCGCACGGCGTATAGCTGCGGTACTTGGACAGCAGCACGCGGATATGCATCTTGTACGCCTTCGATTCCAGATACTCGAAGAAGCGCTTGACGCCGTACCAGTGGCTTTGCCACTTGCCGTTCCACTCCGGCGAGCCGTTGATGACCCAGTCGCGCTCGGCATCCGTCAGTTCGCCCCACGGCGTGCCGCGGCGGATGTCGGCTTTGGCCGCATAGCGCATCAGATCGTCCTGGCATTCCTTCCAGGCCGGCGTTTGCATCGGCTTGATCGCGCCTTCGCGCAGCGTCTTGCGCGCGTCGGGAATCACGAGGCCCAGGTCGACGCCGATCACGCGGCCGAAGCCACGGCAGGCTTCGCACGCGCCGTATGCCGAGTTGAACGAGAACAGCGCCGGCTGCGGGTCGGCATAACGCAGGTCGCTTTCGGGGCTGTGCAAACCGGTGGAGAAACGCCAGATTTCCGGCTCGGCCGGGGTCGTTTCAGGCGCATTGGGCGCAGTGGATGCATCGGGCGCGGCGGGCAACACGTAAATGTTGACGCGCCCGACACCGCGCTTGAGCGACGCCTCGATTGCCTCGACCACCCGTTGCTTGTCGACCGCGCGCAGCCGGAAGCGGTCGGCCACCACGTCGAGCAACTTGCGCTTGCCGGTGGGCGAATCGACTTCGCGTTGCGCCTGCACGCGCGTATAGCCGCTGGCCGAGAGCCACTGCTCCACTTCCTGCTCGGACGCCGACTCCGGCAACTCGACCGGGAACGTGACCACCAGCCGAGGATCATGCTGCGCGGTGCGCTCCAGCAACTCGGCGTAAATCGTTTCCGGCGTGTCGTGACGCACCTGGCGCGCCGTCTTGCGATCGAACAGTTCGGCCGCGCGCGCATAAAGCAGCTTCAAGTGGTCGTTGAGTTCCGTCATGGTGCCGACGGTGGAGCGCGAACTGCGCACCGGGTTGGTCTGGTCGATCGCGATGGCGGGCGGCACGCCGTCGACCCGGTCGACTTGCGGCCGGTCCATGCGGTCGAGAAACTGGCGCGCGTAGGCGCTGAAGGTCTCGACATAGCGCCGCTGCCCTTCCGCATACAGCGTATCGAACACGAGGCTCGACTTGCCGGAACCGGACGGGCCGGTGACGACGGTCATTTCGCCGGTTCTTACGTCGAGATCGACGTTCTTGAGGTTGTGCTGGCGTGCGCCGCGGATCTTGATAGTGCCGTTGGATGACAATTTTTTCGACCGTCTGAATGAGTGGGCCACCTCTCACGGACGCCTCGCGACCGCGCAAGTTCGATGCAGCCGGGCCGGCGGGAACACACGCCGAAGGCCTGGTTACGACGGGATACTATACTGTATATTCATACAGTTTTCCACGACGCCGCACGCTCGTGATGCCGCGTTCCGCAGGGTGCGACTTTCGCTCGCACCTGCTTTCAAAACCCTTTCCGTCGCGGCGGGCGCCGTTATACTGGCGGTCGCCGTGAACGGTCCCCGCGATTGCCGTTCATGCTTTTGCCGCCCGGCAAGCTCAGGAATCGATTTCCCGGCGTCATCGGTCATTTTCAATCAGGAGACGGATATTCATGTTCAAGCTTATGGTGTTGCTGGCGGCCGTAGCCGCGTCGAATGCGGCTTTCGCGAAGGCCGACTGCACGGCGCATCCGAAGAGCGAATGGATCAAGGAGTCGGACGCGCGCGCTCAACTGGAAGCGCAGGGCTACAAGATCAAGAAGTTCAAGGTCGACGGCAACTGCTACGAGATCTACGGCCACAATAAGGACGGCAAGAAGGTCGAGATCTATTACGACACCAAGACGCTGGCCGTCGTGAAATCGGAAATCGAGTAAGCGGCAGCGCTTGCGAACCATGCACTCATCGCACGGCGCGCGAGTCGAGACCTGGGACATCTGGGTTCGTCTCACGCATTGGACGGTAGCGGGCATCGTCCTGTGGAATCTGTTCGGCCCGACCGATCAGATACATCGGGTGCTGGGGTACTGTGCGGCCGGGCTCGTCGCATCACGTCTCGTGTGGGGTGTGATCGGCACACGGCCCGCACGGTTCTCGAGCTGGTGGCCCACACGCGCACAACTCGTCGCTTATCTGCGTTCGCTGGCCGCGGGACAGGCGCTACACCACGCGTCGCACAATCCGCTTGGCGCTTTGATGGCAGCCGCGCTGTGGTTCTTGATTGCCGCGCTCGCGCTGAGCGGGTTCGTCATGCGTCTCGATGCATTCTGGGGAGAAGAATGGCCCCAAACCGTCCACTATTGGTTATCGGTGGCATTGCAGGGCTGCGTTGTCGTTCACATCGTCGCGGCTGTCGCAATGAGCGTGTGGACTCGTGAGAACCTCATCGCCGCCATGATCACCGGCCGCAAGCGGCGCCGCGCTTAGCCTGGACCCGCTCGCCGCCAGCGCATCAGCCACGCAGCGTCGCGCGAGCACTTCGGTCGGATCGACGAGCCGCACCATCCGTCCACCCGGGCCCGCCAGCGTCGAGCCGCGCAGCAGCAGCGGCAATTCGGTACACCCCAGCACGATCACCTGCACGCCTCGGGCGACCAGATCATCGACCGCCGCGTCGACGTCGTCGCGACATTCGCCCGTGAGATGGCCCGCCTTCGCACCGTTCGCGCCATAGATGGCGCTCATCAGCCGCGCCTGGGCGGCTGCGGCCGGCGCGATCTGCACGAAGCCGCGCGCCTCGAGCGCTTTCTCGTAGACGCGGCTCGCGAGCGTGCCCGAGGTCGCCAGCACGCCGACTTCGCGCAAGCCGGGAAACGACTCGCGCAGATAATCCGCGGTACAGGTCAGCATATTGACGATCGGAACGCCGAGCGAAGGCTGAATCCGTTCGACGAACGCATGCGCCGTATTGCACGGAATCGCGATCAGATCCGCGCCGCCCTCTTCGAGCGTTTTGCATGCGGCGTAGAGCGCGAGCGTCGGATCGTCGCCGCCGCCGAGCAGCGCCTCGGTACGGTCGGGAATCTGCGGGTCGTGCTCGACCATGACCTTGATGTGATCCTGGTCGCATGCGGCGGGCGTGTTGCGCACCAGCTTCCCCATGAAGTCGACGGTGGCGGCCGGCCCCACGCCGCCCAGCACGCCCAGCTTGAAGCGCCGCCTGGGCGGCGAGTATTGCCCCGCCGTGACGTAGCGCGCATACACCAGGTTCGCATCGACGAGCGGTATGTCCAGCGTGCCGAGCGCGCGCGCGACCAGGGCGATTTCGGCGAGCCCCGGCAAAATGATTTCCGCGCCTTGCGCGACGAGATCCGCGCATGCCGCGCGCAGCAACTCCACGGGCCGGCCATGAAGATGTCCGCTTTTGATGCCGTTCTCGCCGTACACCGCATTCGTCACGCAATCGACGCCCGCTTCGTTGCGCGGATGCAGCACCTCGTAGCGCCCGGCGTCGAAATAGCGTTCGAAGAGACCGTTATCGCGAATCGCGTCCGACGTCAGCACGCCGATGCGGCGCACCAACGGATAAGCTTGCCGCACATGCGCCGACAGCGCGCTCATGAGGTTGGCGATGGGCACGGCCACGTTCGCGGAGAGCTCGTCGATAAAGACATGGCTGAGAAAGCACGGCAGGACGATCGCATCGACGCCGCGCTTTTCGAACGCGCGCATCGTGTCGAATACGTGAATCTTGAACTGCGCGTTCGCCGTGCTCTGCGAAGCCGGTCCCGGCCAGGACCGCTGTTCGAGGACGAGATCGATGGGCCGCGCGCCGCGGCGGCAGATGGCGGCCATTCTGCTCAGGACGTCGGCGCTGGCAAGCTGCGCCGCCCCGGTGACGACGCCCAGCGAACGATAGCGATTCATGATGACTTCCCCCGACATTGTTCCGATCCTCTTCGTCCGCCTCGATGCCGGGCGGCTTTTTCGCGCTTGAGGATGACATTATGTCGAGGGAGTATGACGTGGGGTTAACCACGAAAATAACAATTTCTTCGCGTTCAGCGCGGCATGGAGGCCGCGAGGGTCACTTCAATCGTCAGCTTCGCGGCGGCCCTCGTAAGCCGTCAGCATCTTGTGCGCGACCATGTCCACGGCCGGTTTCACGAGACCGTTCTTGTCGGTCCACACCTTGGGCGTCAAAGTCCCGCTGAGCGCGACGCTGTCCGCATCGCCCAACGCGAGCAGCGCCGTTTGCACGTCGTCGTCGAACGCGATCACGTTGACGAAAATCGTGTCGCCGTCATGGGTGGCGGCCCGCACCTTGCAGGTGACAAACCGCCTGCCGTTCTGCCCCGTGCGAATCTGCGCCTCGCCGTACAGCCGTCCGCCCACCAGTCCCTCGATCATCGCCCTACTCCTGTTGTTGCTTACCGTGCAAAAACCCGTGCAAAAAGCAGGATTGCCCAGCACGATTCGCATGATCCCACGAGAGACCGCGCGGCCCGCATGAAACATCGTTCGCGCGTCAGCCGGCGATCGTGAGATCGACGCCACGCACGAGGCGCTTCGCAAGGCGCGGTTGCCGCAACTGTTCGAGCCACCATTGCAACGCGCGCCCTTCATGATCGCCGCGCCACGCGACGTACAACACGTTCGGCTCGCGCGGATCGGCGGTCGCCTTCTCCACCAGCTCGCCCTTCTTCAGCAACGAAGCCACCCGCTGACGCGGCAGCCACCCGACGCCCAACCCGTCCCGCTGCGCCAGAATCTTGGCGCGCATGCTCGGCACGGCGAGCGACGCCTGTCCACCGATCACGCCGTATGCGCGCCCCGCCGTCGCGCGCGACGAATCGGCGACCACCACCGCGCGATGCTCCAGTATCCGTTCGCGTGCGAGCGGTCCCGCGACGCTCGCCAGCGGATGCCGCGGCGCGACCGCGAACACCCACTCCATCACGCCGAGCTCGAACCAGCGCAAGCCGGGGATCGCCGGCGGTTCATTGGTCGCGCCGACGATCAGATCGGCGCGGCCGTCGCGCAACGCTTCCCACGTGCCGCTCAATACTTCGTGCGTGAAGCGCAGCTTGACACCCGAGCCGAGCGCGTCGAAGGCGCGCACCACGGGCATCAGCAATTCGAATTCGAGAATCTCGTCCGTGACCACCCAGAGGCGGTCTTCCCAGCCGCTCGCGATCTGACGCACGCGCTGCGTCATGCGCGCCATGTCGAGCATCAAGCGGGCGGCTTCGTCGGCGAGCAGTTGGCCTGCCGGCGTGAGTTGCAGGCGGTAGCGGCGGCGGTCGAAGAGCAGCGCGTCGAAGCGCCTTTCCAGTTGCCGCGCGGCGTGCGAGACCGTGGACGGCGCCTTGCCGAGACGCGCCGCCGCGCGCGACAGACTGCCGGTCTCGCGAATCGCGTCGAGCAAAGCCAGTTCGTCTTCCGACAACATGTTCCATTCCTTCGAACGGTTTCGACGGGAAAATAGTACGGCAAAGGGGCGACGCGAGTCCACCATGGCGATCAGCCCCTGACGTCTCGCCAAAATGCCATGACGACGGGATTTCGAAAAATCCGCATGAGTGCTGCGTGCGCAACCCGAAGCGGCATGACGGCGAGCGCGCCGCATGATCGCGCGCACCTCGATACTTCGGCCATCATGGCCAGCGTGAAGGAGTCAATCTCGTGTCGACACATACCGTGACCACCCCGCCCGTCAGCGGACTGCGCATCAACAACGTGGCGCTCGCCACCGGCGATCTGAACAACGCGATCGCGTGGTATGAAAAAGTATTCGGCTTCGTCGTGACCGAACGCGGGCATTTCGATGCGGTCGGCGCGGACTACGCGATGATCGAGGCGGCGGGGGTGCGCATCGAACTGGTGTCGCGTCCGCATGCCGATCCGCAACGGGTCGATCGCACGCCGCCGCCGAATCATCTGGACGTGCTGGGCTACAAGGCCGTGGTGTTCAAAACCGACGACCTGGCCGCGGCCACCGCCACGCTGACGCAACACGGCGTCGAGTTTCTGTGGGCGAATCAGCCGCTCAACGAAGCGCGCAGTTCGACCATGCTGCGCGATCCCGAAGGCAACCTGATCAACGTCTTCGGACCACGGCGCGCGCGGTTGAACGCGTCCGTTCACAGTGAAGCCCGCGTCGCCGCGCCAGCCGCCTCGAAGATGTCGCGCAACCATTGCGCAAACACCCTCACGCGCGACGACAACTGGCGGTTCTGCGGATACAGCACCGAAACCGGCATCGACGGCGGCGGAAAGTCCGCGAGGATGATCTTCAGCCGCCCGGCGGCCAGTTCCCCCTCCACGCGATACCGCGGCACCTGCACGATGCCGAGCCCCGCCACCGCGGAACCGGTATAGAGATCGGCGCCCGTCACCGATACCGCCGACGGCAGGACCATCGCTGCCTGCCGGCCGTCGATGCTGAATTCGAGCGGCACCGGCTTGCCGGTCGCGCTCGATACGTAATTGACCGCCCTATGCGCAGCGAGCGCCGACGGATCGGCCGGCTCGCCATACGCATCCAGATACGCGGGACTCGCCACCGTCACTTGCGGCAGTTGCGCGACGCGCCGCCCGACCATCGACGAATCCTGCAAATGGCCCGCCCGCAGCACGCAATCGATGCCCTCCCGCACGAGGTCGACCAGGCGATCGTCCTCGCCGATCGTCAGTTCGACGCCCGGAAAGCGCGCGAGAAACGCCGGCAGCGCCGGCACCACGAAGTTCCGCGCCAGCGTGCCTTGCAGGTTCACCCGCAACAGTCCTTTCGGCGCGGCGTTCGAAAACGAGCCCTCCGCTTCCTCCATATCGGCGATCAGCCGCACGCAGCGGCGGTAGTACGCCTCGCCGTCGTGCGTGAGCCGCACCGTGCGCGTGGTGCGTTCGAGCAGCCGCGCGCCGAGCCGCCGCTCCATGCGCTTCATCAGATTGGTGACGGTGGCGCGCGGAATTTGCAGATCGTCCGAAGCGCGCGTGAAGCTTTGCCGCTCGGCGATCCGCACGAACACCCGCATTTCCTCGAAACGATCCATGTTCGACGGCCCTTGGCGCGGGCTAACCCGCCTACTGTTAAAGCAAATGGAATGATGATGCGCAGTCTAGCCCGATTATCTCAGCGACGAAAGCGTCCATGATTCGTTTCACCTACTCATTTCGATCGAGGAAACGGATCATGAACATGCTCAAAAACGCACAAATCGCCATCGTGACCGGCGCATCCCGCGGTATCGGCGCGGCGGTCGCACGACGTCTCGCCAAGGACGGCTTCGCGGTCGCCGTCAACTACGCGTCGAGTTCAAACGAAGCCGACGCGCTCGTCGCCGAACTCACGGCGGCGGGAACCAGGGCGATCGCGATCCAGGCCGACGTGTCGAATGCGGACGACGTGCGCCGCATGTTCGAGGTCACCGAACAACAACTCGGCAAGATCGACGTGCTGGTCAACAACGCGGGCGTGCTCAAGCCCATGCCGCTCGCCGACACCAGCGACGCGCTGTACGACCATAACTTCGACATCAACGTGCGCGGCACCTTCAATACCTTGCGCGAAGCCGCTGCGCGGATGAACGACGGCGGACGCGTCGTCAACTTCTCCAGTACCACGCTCGGGCTGAACATGCCGGGCTATGCGATCTACAACGCAACCAAGGCCGCCGTCGAAGCCTTCACGCATGTATTCGCCAAGGAATTGCGCGGCCGCAAGATCACCGTGAACGCGGTGGCGCCTGGCCCGGTCGCCACGGCGCTGTTCCTCGACGGCAAGACCGACGAACAGATCCAGACCTTCGTCAACATGCCGCCGCTGCAACGCCTCGGCCAGCCCGACGATATCGCCTCGGTCGTGTCGTTCCTCGCCGGTCCCGACGCGGGCTGGGTCAATGGACAGGTCTTGCGTGCGAACGGCGGCGTGGCCTGAAAACCGGTTGCCGGCGTTCGTATCCCGATGCAGTCCGCCGTCACCGCAGCGGACTGTGCGCCGCTGCGGCCGAACTCGCGAAAGGAGACGCGGAGCCGGAGCGCGCGCCGCTTACACCGCCTTCGGATTACGCTCCGCGAATCCTTCCTGATGCCAGTAAGGATAAGCGGGACGCACGGCGCTGGCCGCGTCGAGCTTCGCCATCTGTTCGGGCGTCAGATTCCAGCCCACCGCGCCGAGGTTCTGCCGCAACTGTTCCTCGTTACGTGCGCCGATCAGCACCGTCGACACCGTAGGCCGCTGCAACAGCCAGTTCAGCGCGATCTGCGGCACCGTCTTGCCGGTTTCGGCGGCGACTTCGTCGACCGCATCGAGCACGCGGAACAGATACTCGTCCGGCACCGGCGGTCCCATGTCGGCGGTTTTATGCAAGCGGCTCGTATCCGGCAGCGGCTGGCCGCGTTTGATCTTGCCGGTCAGACGCCCCCAGCCGAGCGGACTCCACACCACCGCGCCCACGCCCTGATCGATGCCGAGCGGCATCAACTCCCATTCGTAATCGCGGCCCACCAGCGAGTAATACGCCTGATTCGCGACATAGCGCGGATAACCGTAGCGGTCCGCGATGTCCTGCGATTTCATCAGATGCCAGCCGGAAAAATTCGACACGCCGGTATAGCGGATCTTGCCGGCGCGCACGAGATCGTCGAGCGTGGACATCACTTCGGCGATCGGCGTTTTCGCATCGAAGCCGTGCAACTGGAACAGATCGATGTAATCGGTTTGCAAGCGCTTGAGCGCCGAATCCACCGCCTGAATCAGATGAAAGCGCGACGAGCCGACGCTGTTCGGCGCGTCGTCGAAACGAAAGGTCGCCTTGGTCGAAATGAGCGCCTTGTCGCGCTTGCCCTTGAGCGCCTCACCGAGTACCGACTCGGAGGCGCCGTTCGAATAGATGTCCGCGGTGTCGAACAGGGTGACGCCCGCGTCGAAACAGATGTCGATCAGACGCCGCGCTTCGGCGACGTCGGTGGCGCCCCACGCCTCGAAAAATTCGCCCTTGCCGCCGAACGTGCCGGTGCCGAAACTCAGCACCGGCACCTTGAAGCCGGACGCACCCAGATGTCTGTATTCCATTGATGAACTCCTTGGCCTGGCCCGTCGATTAACGGGCATTCAGTCTACGCGCGCCGGCGCAATCGCGCCGGCAGGCTGACAAGGATTCTGGCGTTGAGGTGTTGCAAAGACGAGGCGTGACCGTGGATTTTTATCGCGGCTCGACGGTGCACATGCCGATGCCGCGTGGGGTGCCGCGTGTTGCTTTACTGCGCCGCGACGGACAGATGCTTCCGCTTGGCGAGTGCCTGAGCCAGCGCGTAGTGCTCCTGGATGATCGGCAACGACTTCTTCGCGACGGCCTTCAATTGCTCGTCGCGGCCCGCAGCGATTTCCGCCTGGAACGCCGACAACGCCTTCTGTTGGCCGGCGAGCGCGACCTGCTCGATATAGGCCTTGTCGAATTCGGCGCCGCGCAGATTGTTGATGCTCGCGAGCACCGCCGTGTCGGGATCGTTCTTCGGCACGTCGACGCCACGCGGGCTGGCCGCGCGCAACGCGTCCGAAATCTTCGCGTTGTCGGCCGAGATGCGTTCGGCGAATGCCTTGACGTCGCGGTCGGAGGAACGCGCGGTGGCGATGCGTGCCGCGTCGCGTTGGGTCGCGACGGCCTTGGTGCCGTCCGCGATGAAGGTCTGATCGGCGGCATGCAGACGGGTGGCGTCCGCCGCCGCTGTGGCCGGGGCGGCGGTGGTCGGAGCGGGGGCCGGCGCGGTTTGAGCATTGGCCGCGGTGGCGACGACGAGCAGACTGGCGACGCAGGCACTGGTGAGGGTTGCGAGAGGCAAGCGGATCATATTTTCTCCTTGGAGTGAAGCGAAACAACAGCGATGCGTGCGCGCCCCGGATGCCGTGGGCTGCGCTCAACTTACGCAGGCGGCTTGCGAGCCGCTGGCGGCGCCACGCTTTTATCGCTGTGAATTCTAGGAGCCGCCCGGCGCACCATGTGAAACGACGCTGTCGCTTCTGTAACGGCAGGTAACGCTCAGATGAATGACCGCAAGCGGTCGCAGCGACGCTGCCGCTTTGGTCACCAATCAAAGGCATGCGTGTTAACCATGGGAATTCGAGTAAACAAGCACGAATCGCTGAACTTTCCGGACATCGCGCCGATAACAGGGATGTAAGGCGCGCGCCAGGGCCACACGCAACGTATGCATGGCGCACCACACGCACGCAATCCTGGAGAGATTCGATGGCAGTAGATCACCGCGCGAACGACGAACGCAGCAACCTGACCAGTTCCAACAAGTTCGAGTTGTTGCTGTACCGGCTGGGCTCGGTGCCCGGCAGCGACGCACACGAGCTTTACGGCATCAACGTGTTCAAGGTGCGTGAAATCTCGACCATGCCGCCGGTCACGCCGATCGCCGGTTCATCGCCGTTCGTGATGGGCGCGGTGGACATTCGCGGGCAGATCATTCCCGTGATCGACCTGCCGCGGCTGATGGGCTGCGAGCCCACGCGCGGGCTGAACATCCTGCTCGTGACCGAATTCGCGCGTTCGACGCAGGCGTTCGCGGTCGAGGAAGTGGACGACATCGTGCGGCTCGAATGGAATCAGGTGCTGTCCGCCGAGGGCGCGGCCGGCGGCAATCTCGTCACGAGCATCGCCCGCATCGACGGCAACACGGGCGACTCGCGGCTCGCTCAGGTGATCGACGTGGAGCAGGTGTTGCGCGACGTGTTTCCGTCGCAGCATCCGAGCGTGGACCCGACGTCCGTCGGCGAAGCGCTGGGCATTCGGCGCGGCGCGAAAATTCTTGCCGCCGACGACTCCGGTTTCGCCCGCAAGCTGATCGAGCAGGCGTTGACGGCGATCGGCGCCGACTTCGTGATGGCCAAGACCGGTGAAGAGGCCTGGCACACGTTGCAGGAAGTCGCGCGCGAAGCCGAGGCTAACGGGACGCGGGTCAAGGATAGTATCGCCCTCGTGCTGACGGACCTGGAGATGCCGGAGATGGACGGGTTCATGCTGACCCGGCAGATCAAGGCCGATGAGCGCACCCGCGATATTCCGGTGATCATTCATTCGTCGCTGACCGGAGCCGCGAACGAGGCGCACGTGAGGAATGCGGGGGCCAACGGGTATGTGGCGAAGTTTGCCGCCGGGGAGTTGGCGGATGCGATTCGGAATGCCTTGAGCGGGGTGCCGGCGGCGGACGTTGCCGCTTGAGGTTGCTATTTGCCGTGCGGATGCGGCTGCTCGGCCGCGCGGTAGTCTCCCCGACCGCTACCGCTGCCGCGCGGACGCATACTCATGCAGCGCATCGATCACCCGATCGAATTCGAACGACTTGTCATAGAAATGCCGCACCCCGTACTGCTTACATCGTTCCCGATAAGCCGGTAACGCATGATTGGTCAGCACCGCGGCAAACACGGAATCGATCAGCCCTTCGCGCTGCAGGTACGCCAGCACGGGTACGCCCGAACCCCGCTTCAACTGCAAGTCGACGATCACCGCATCGAACGCCTCGCCGTTCAGCAGCGCGATAGCCTCGTCGGCGGAATCGGCGTAGGCGGCCACGCGCAGCAAGCCGGACGCGTCGATCGCTTCCACCAGGCTCCTGCGGATCAGCGGCGAATCCTCGATCAGCAACACCCGCAACGGCGCGCGGCGGGCCGGGTCGTCAACGAGGTTCGATTCGCTGTTCATCGGAGTATCTCGATCGTCCACTATTCGATCAAGCCGTTCTTGATCGCGTAATACGTCAGATCGGCATTGTTCGCCAACCGCATTTTCTCCAGCACGCGAGCGCGGTACGTGCTCACCGTCTTGACCGACAAATGCAGTTCCTCCGCGATCTCGGTCGGAATCCGGCCCGCCGCGAGCTTGCAGAAGATCTGGAATTCGCGCTCGGATAACGCTTCGTGAGGCCTGCCCGCGGCCGGCTTGTCGAGGTTGTCGGCGAGCGTGTCGGCCACCGCCTCGGACAGATAGCGATGCCCGCGCGCCACCGCGCGAATCGCCCGCACGATTTCCTCGGGCTCGCAGTCCTTGTTCAGATAACCGTTCGCACCGGCGCGCAGCAGGTTGATCGCGTATTGACTCTCGGGATAACCCGACAGAATCAGCACGCCCTGCTCGGGACGAATCTGCTTGATCACGCGCAAGGTGTCGATGCCGTTCTTGTCCGGCATCGCGATGTCGAGCAGCACCACGTCGAACGCCTGCTCGCGCACGAGACTGATGGTCTCGTCGCCGGTGGCGGCTTCCGCCGCGACGCACATGTCCGGCTCGTCCGCGACGAACTGCCTGAAACCGCCTCGGACGATCGCATGGTCGTCAGCTATCAGCACTCGAATCATCGTTTTGGTGTCCGTGCCAGGGAGAACGCTCCGAAGCAGACATTGTAATGATCTCCGGCATGCGTCGGCCGCCCTCGGGGGCTTTCGCACACCGGTTATTCGTTGGTTATTCGTCGGTTCTTCGTCGAGTATTCGTTATTCGCTACTCGCGACCCTGAAGCAGGTCCGCCATGTCGTCGGCATGCTCTTCTTCAACGGCGAGGATTTCCTCGAAGAGACGCCGCGTGGTCACGTCCTTCTCGCCGAGATAGCGAACGATCTCGCGATACGTGTCGATCGCGATACGCTCGGCGACCAGATTCTCGCGGATCATATCCGTCAGATTCCCGCCTTCCTTGTATTCCGAATGCGCGCGCGTTCGCAAACCGTCCGGCGCGAAATCCGGCTCGCCGCCCAGTTGCACGATGCGCTCGGCGATGCGGTCGGCGTGTTCCTGCTCTTCTTTCGCATGCTGCGCGAATTCCGCGGCCACGGCCTCGGAGTTGATGCCCTTCGCCATGAAGTAATGCCGCTTGTAACGCAGCGTGCAGACGATCTCGGTCGCCAGTGCGTCGTTGAGCAGCTTGAGCACCGTCTCGCGGTCCGCGCCATAGCTTTGCGTGACTGGTCCGTCAGACATGTGCTTGCGCGCGTCCTCGCGGATTTTCCGGACGTCCATCACGAATGGATCGCGCGATTGGGATGCCGCGCCTTGGGCGCCAGGTGAGTTCGCCATTGAGTCTCTCCTTTATCCGGTACGGTGGGGATGACGCATCGGGTACCAATCGGGCATTAAGTGGGCACGAAGCGGGGCACGAAGCGCACCCGATGCGTCCTTCGAGCAAGTGCATTTCGTCTACGTTCGGAATACGCCGAGCAGCAGCGTGACGACGAACACGACGAGGAAAATGTAGAACAGGATCTTCGCGATTTCGGCCGCGCCCGCCGCGATGCCCGTGAAGCCGAATACGGCGGCAATCAGCGCGATGACGAAAAAGACGATGGCATAGTGAAGCATGGCAACTCTCCTTCCTGTTGGTATTCGTATCGAACGAACCGCGCTTCAATTTCAAAAGACGCGGCGTGCAAAGCGTGCGTCGAGCGTCGCTAATCGATGATTTTTTTCGTCACCACGAAGCCCAGCACGAGGAACACCACACACAGAATCACGAACACCACGAACAGGACTTTCGCAATTGCCGCGGCGCCTGCCGCCACGCCGGTAAATCCGAGAAGGCCGGCGATCACCGCGACGACGGCGAAGAACAACGCCCATTTCAGCATGATGGCTTCCTCCTGCAAAACGGTTGAACGACCACGTTCATCCTATCGGTCGTCGACGGCGCGCGCATTCCGACGCGCTCCGGTTTTCGTGTGAGAATCCGCTGACATTCGATTACGGCAGCGTTACGCCGCCAGCCTTGAGCCGCGCGACGTTACACTGAAGCTCCCAGCCAGGAACCCGACGTGTCAGATATGCGGAACGTGTCGAACGGGCAGCACGCAGGCGCCGCGGCGCGGCTCAGCGCCTGGATGCGCAATCGCAGTTGGGCGATCGCGATGACGGTCGCGATCGTCATCACCGTGGGCGGCCTCGTGATTCTCGAGACGGCGCGCGAGCGCATCGCCGCCGAATACGAAACCGCGCTCGAGGCGCGCGACGTCACCGTGCAGTTGAGCATGCTCGCGAGCCAGGTGGCGCATCTGAGCGCGCAGCAAGACCGGTTTCTTCTGACGAAGCAGGACGCGCCCGCGCGGGATTTTTGCGCGACCGCCGCACGGATTCGCCAGAGCGGGCGGCAGTTGACCGGCTTCTACCACGGCGGCAAGGCGAACAGCGCCGAGTCGGCGAGCTTCGCGCAGGTCGCGGTGCTGATCGAGGCGCGCATCGGCGCGGGCGCTGCCGCGATGCAACAGGCCGCGCCGCATCCCCTCGATCTCAACGCTTGCGGCAGCACGAGCGAGGCCGGCGCCGTCGACGCCTCGCTGATCGACAGCACGCTCACGCTGCTGCGCGATAACGAGGAGCGTCGCGCGCAGCATGCGCTCGCCGCGAGCCGCGCCGATCAGCGCATTTCCACGCTGTGCGCGGCCGGTCTGTCGGCGCTGAACATCGTGCTGTTCATCCTGCTGTTTCGCAATCTCGGCATACAGATCGACCGTCAGGCGCGCGTGCAGCGTCAACTGATCACGCAGCAGGAAGAACTCGATCAGCTCGTCAATGAACGCACCCGTCAGCTCGAAGCGCTGGGCTGGCACTTGCAGGCGGTCAGCGAAAACGAAAAGACCCAGCTCGCGCGCGAGTTGCACGACGAACTCGGCGCGATTCTGACCGCGAGCAAGATGGACGTGGCGTGGGCCAACCGCAAGCTGAAGAACAGCGAGCCGGATGTCTCCGAGAAGCTGAAGCGCGCGCTCGCCAATCTCGACCAGGGCATCGCGCTCAAGCGCCGCATCATCGAAGACATGCGACCCACGGTGCTGGCGAACTTCGGGCTCGTCACCGCGCTGCGCACGCTCGCCGACGAAGCCGCGCAGCGCAACAACTGGATGCTCGATCTGCACCTGCCCGCCGACGATATCCAGCTCGACGAGCAGACGGAGATCGCGCTCTTCCGGGTCGCGCAGGAGTCGCTCACGAACGCCGCCAAGTACGCGCGCGCCTCGAAGGTGTCGATCGCGTTGCAGGTCGGCGACGGTGAAGTGGCGCTGCACATTGCCGACAACGGCGTCGGCATCACGCCCGCCGATCTGAAACGCACGCACACCCACGGGCTGCTCGGCATGCGTCAGCGCGTCGCCGCGCATGGCGGACGCTTCGATATCCGGCGCGGTGTGCCGAACGGCACCGATATCCACGTGGTGATGCCCAACGCCAGCGCGGCGGCGCCGTCGAAAACCGCGGTGTAGCCACGCGCTGCGGGAGACGCGAGAACTTCTGTAGGAGTGCGCCGACGCAAACACCGGAGCACGCCTACAGCAAAATCGCAGCGCAACCGACAGCGCCGTCCCCGCTCATTTTTTAACATGCAATCAGACCGGACCGACTGGCTCACGCCACCGTCGGACGACAACATCAACCGATGCATTCTCGACAAGGAGAACTTTCATGAATCGACTGATCGCTTTGCTTCTCATTGCAGGGACGGCCGCACTCGCCGGTTGCAACACCATTTCGGGAGCCGGCGAGGACATTTCGAAGGGCGGCAGCGCCATTACGAATTCGGCCGAAAAAGCCAAATAAGCAGCTTGCAATGGATCGAGCGCCAGGCGTCTAGCGGCGCCGGGTCATGCAGGATCTCCAGAGTCCGCCGCGGGAAACCGCGGCGGTTTTTTTATGGCAGCGCGCAGTACGCAGCACGCCGTTGCATTCGCTGGCGGCCTTGCAAACAAAACGGCGATCCACTCGCGTGGATCGCCGCCCCGTCCTCCCCTGGCGCTTGTCGCCTGTCGCATGCGTTCGCCGCGTGTGTTAGTTCACATCGGCCGCGGCCATGCGCAGGTTTGGCGCGCTCATTGCCCCGTCAGCGTGTTCGTCAACTCGACGCTCGGCGTGCTCGTGTTGCCGTTCTGCGCCACCAGCAGATGGATCTGCCCCGGCACGAGCTGACTCAGCGTGCCGGCGATCGGCACCGAGGTCACCAGCCAGTCGGCATTGTTCGACAGCGTGAACGACGTCGACTGGAAGATCGGCGTCTTGCTGCCGGCCACCGTCGCGATCAGCACGTAGGTGCCGCCGGACACATAGATCGAATCCTGGCCGGTCGGCGGCACCGCGTTCTTGAATGCCACACCCGCCATCGTCGGCGACATGCCGGCGATGTTGGTGTTGGTGGACTGAACCAGATACAGGTCGAGGTTGGTCGCGTTCGCCGACGCGTTGAACGCGCGCAAACGCGCGCTATTGGACAGCAGGCCCTTGTCGAAAGGATCGTCGATCAGGCCGATATCCGGCGCGCTCGAGCCCGGCAAAGCCAGCACCGTGTATTCGTGACCCTTCGCGACATTGGGGAAGGTGCCGCTCGCGAGCGCGGTGGTCGTGCCCGTCGCCGCGTAGGCGACCGAGGTCGAACCCGTGTTGATGTTGGTGAAATTGGTCACGCCTTTATAGGCGACGTTGGTCTGTCCCGAGGGCGCCGTGCCGTTCACGATGAAGTCCAATGCCGGCCCGCTCGGAATCGCGTGGATGAAATGGATCTGCGGATTGGTCAGTCCGAGTTCCTTGCCGACGTCGTCGGAGCCGCCTCCGCATGCGCTCAGAACTGCTGCGACGGCAACCAGGGCCGTCATGGTTCGGATTAGTTTCATTTGTATTCACCTATATCGATGTTGGGCGCTGGACCCATTGATTTGCGGGCGTGCCACCTCGAATGTCACGCCGTGCGCAACCGTGCTCGTTGATCGTTGGAATGGTTCTCGCCGGCTCTGTCGAAACGAAGCTGCCCCTCCTATCCCTGTCTCACATCGCGCCTGTTTTTCGAACGGCGCGGTCCATGTCGATGGACGCTCGCAACGAGCAATGCGTGTGCCGCAGGGGACGCCATGGCTTACGGCGGCTTGGGAATGTCTTACGGGGCAACGCATTGCGAGGATTAGAAAGTTTCCTCGGAAGGTTGGCCGCGCGAGCGGTGTATTGTTCGTGCGCATCCAATACTTACACGGCGCCCTGCATGTCTTACCAACACTTACTCGCCGAGCTCGACCTGGGCTTCACCCGCTTGCGCAACCGCGTGGTGATGGGCTCGATGCACACCGGCATGGAGGACCGCTTCTGGCATTACCCGAAGCTGGCCGCCTATTTCCGCGAGCGCGCGAAAGGCGGCGTGGGGCTGATCGTCACGGGCGGCATCTCGCCGAATCGGCAAGGCTGGCTGCTGCCGTTCGGCGGCACGTTGAACAGCGTGTTCGATCTGCGCAATCATCGGCTGTTGACCGAGGCCGTGCATGCCGAAGGCGGCAAGATCGCGCTGCAAATCCTGCATGCGGGCCGCTATGGTTATCAGCCATTCGTCGTATCGGCGTCCGCTATCAAATCGCCGATCTCGAGGTTCAAGCCGCGCGCGCTGAGTCTCGCCGGCATCGCGAGCACCGTGCGCGACTATGCGCGCTGCGCCCGTCTCGCGCAGCGCGCCGGTTACGACGGCATCGAGATCATGGGCAGCGAAGGTTATCTGCTCAACCAGTTCCTCTGCCCGCGCACCAATCGTCGTGACGATCGCTATGGCGGCAGCATCGAGAACCGCATGCGCATCGCCCGCGAGATCGTCGAACAGGTGCGCGCGGTGTGCGGCGAGCGCTTCATCGTCGTGTACCGTCTTTCGTTGATCGATCTGGTCGAAGGCGGCAACACGTGGGACGAAACCGTGCAGGTTGCAAAGGCGCTCGAAGCGGCCGGCGTGACGATGTTCAATACGGGCATCGGCTGGCATGAGGCGCGCGTGCCGACCATCGTGACCTCGGTGCCGCGCGCGGCCTTCGCCGCGCTCAGCGCGCGCTTGAAGGCCGCCGTGAAGGTGCCGGTGATCGTGTCGAACCGCATCAATACACCCGAGGTCGCCGAGGAACTGCTCGCGCAGGGAGCCGGCGACCTGGTCTCGATGGCGAGGCCGCTCTTGGCCGATCCCGAGTTCGTCGTGAAGACCGCCGAGGGACGCGCGCACGAAATCAACACCTGTATCGCCTGCAATCAGGCTTGCCTCGATCACACGTTCAGGAACGAGCGCGCGACGTGCCTCGTGAACCCGCGTGCCGGACGCGAGACCGAGCTGGTCTACCGGTCCGTTTCAGGACCGGCGGTGCGCTCGGTGGCGGTGGTCGGCGCGGGTCCGGCGGGACTCTCGGCGGCGACGGTGGCGGCCTCGCGTGGGCATCGCGTGACGCTGTTCGATGCGAGCCCAACCATCGGCGGCCAGTTCAATCTGGCGATGCGCGTGCCGGGCAAGGAGGAATTCAGCGAGACGATCCGCTATTTTCAGAGCCAGTTGCAGCGTCATCGCGTCGACGTGCGGCTCGATACGCGCGTCGATCCCGCGCTGCTCGCCACGGGCGCTTACGACGACGTGATCGTCGCCACCGGCATCGTGCCGCGGCGGCCGGCGATTCCCGGCATCGACGGGCCGAACGTGCTGTCCTACGTCGACGTGCTGCGCGGCGCGCCGGTCGGCGCACGCGTCGCGGTGATCGGCGCGGGCGGCATCGGCTTCGATGTCAGCGAGTACCTGCTACATCGTCCGGGCGAGCCGTTGCCGATGCCGCGCGACGCGTGGCTCGACGAATGGGGCGTCGATCTCGCGGTGCGCGAGCGCGGCGGTCTGAAAGCGCCGGCGCCGCCCAAGCCGGCGCGGCAAATCTGGCTGTTGCAGCGCAAGGCCGGCAAGCTCGGCATGGGGCTCGGCAAGACTTCCGGCTGGGTGCATCGCGCGACGCTCGCCAGGAACGGCGTGAAGACGCTCGGCGGCGTGTCGTATCTGGAGATCGGCGCGCGCGGTTTGAAGATCGCGCGTGAGGGCGTCGAGGCATGGCTGGATGTGGACACGATCGTGGTGTGCGCGGGGCAGGAATCGCTGCGCGATCTGCTGCCGCAGGCCGCGGCGGCGGGCGTGGTTGCGGCGGAGAGGTCGGTGGAGACACAGAGTCCGCGCTATCACGTGATTGGCGGAGCGAAAGTCGCGACGGAACTGGATGCCAAACGCGCGATTCGCGAAGGCGCGGAAGTAGCGGCGGCGCTTTGATGCTGAAGGGAGTGCGCCGCCGTGGTTTGTGCTGTCGTGCTGTCGTGCTGTCGTGCTGTCGTGCTGTCGTGTTCGCGCCGCCGCGCCACTGCGGCGGTGCCTCGCACACGCTCAGGCGAGCGCCTTCTTCCGGTAATCGAACCAGAAAGACAGGCCCACGCTCGCCAGAATCACGATGGTCGCGATCACCGTCGAGCGCGTGACCGGCTCGCCGAGCAGCAGCGCGCCGAGCGCCACCGCCACCACCGGATTCACGTACATGCAACTGCTGGCGATGATCGGGCTCGTGTGCCGGATCAGGAAACCATACGCGACGTACGCGGTCATCGTGCCGATCAGCATCAGGTAGATGAACGCCAGCAGCGGCAGAACGTGCACTTCGAGCATCCGTTCGCCGGAAACCAGCGCGACCAGCGTCGACATCGCGCCGCCCAGGCCGATTTGCAGCGAGGTAGACAGGAACAGGTCCGAGGGCAGCTTCAGCCGCCCGGCCAGATGCGCGCCGCCGGCCCAGAACAGCGCGCCGCACAGAATCGCGAGACTGCCGCCCGCCGAGCCCGGCGTTTCGTCGCCGTGGCTCAGGATCGCGATGCCGACCAGCCCGAGGCCGACCGCGAACCACTCGCCCCGGCCGATCTTGCGCCCCGCCACCGCCGCGATCACCGTCGCGAACAGCGGCACGGTCGCGACCATCACCGCCGCAGTGCCGGTGCCGACCGTGCGCATCCCATAGGCCAGCATGCCGCTCGACAAACCCACCAGCATCGTGCCGACGAGTCCCGCATTGCCGATCTCGGCGGCGCTCGGCCAGACGGGATTGCGGCGCGCCGCGAAGATGAAAAGCCCTACGCCGGCAAACAGGTTGCGCAGACCGGACAGCAGCAGCGGCGGAAACGAACCGAGCGCGACGTGCACGGCGAGATACGTCGAGCCCCACACGAGGTAGACGACGGCGAGCGCGAGCGCGATCTGTCCGTTGCGCGACTGCGGCAAACGGATGGAAAAACCACCCGGGACAAGGCGCGAAAAAAGGCTGGGAAGTTGCGACGACATGCGTTCAACCCGCCCATGCCGCTCGAGGCGCCGCGCCCCCGCTGAAGACCCCGTGGCGGGATGGCGGACACCGCATCGGCGATGCGGTCTGACGGGCGAGGCTGGCGGACATGTTGGTGGAACGAGAAGACGATAGATGGCCAAAGGGGCCACAACGCCGTGGTGGTCGAAGGAAATCGCTCCACGGCTGACACGCGTCCAATGTTGGGCGCGCATCGCATTATGCAGTAAGCGCCCACCGCGCCGTGCGAAAGAATCGTAATTTTTGCGTGCCCGCAACAAAAAAGCCGGGGACGTTTCCCCGGCTTTCAGCGCGCGCGCCCCAAGCCCTTTCGGGCTATGCGGCGGGCATCGAACAGCGCGCTCAGTTCGCCATTGCGCCGGACGCTTCGTGCTTCATGCCCATCGCGTCGCCGTCCTTTTTCATCTTGTCGTGCTTCTTCTTCATGCCGTCCTTCTTCATGCCGTCCTTGGACATGGAATCCTTCGACATCGCGTCGTGCGACATCGAATCGTTGGACATCGCGCCGCTTGCCTGCGCGAACGCCGCGCCGCCGCTGGTCAGGAAAGCGACGGCGATTGCTGCGATTGCAAACTTCTTCATGGGGTGACTCCGTTGTCGTGAATGAATAGAGCCGGCGCCTTGCTCATGCCGGCGTGTTTCCGAAGCTTCTGCCGCCTGGGGTCGCGCATCGGGATGCGGCATGCGGCGACCCGCGCGCGTCAGGAGCCTCCGAACCAGTTGTAGCCCTGGTCGACCCAATAGCCGCCAGGATACGTGTTGGTGACGAACATCTCGACGATGTGCTTCGGATTCTTGTAGCCGAGCTTGGTCGGCATGCGCAGCTTCATCGGGAAGCCGTATTTCGCGGGCAGACGCTCGCCGTCGTATTCGAACGTGAGGAGCGTTTGCGGATGCAGCGCGGTCGGCATGTCGATGCTTTCGTAGTAGTCGTCGGCGCATTTGAAGCCGACGTATTTCGCGCTGGTGTCCGCGCCGATGCGCCGCAGAAAATCGGCGAACGGCGTGCCGCCCCAGCGGCCGATCGCGCTCCACCCTTCCACGCAAATGTGCCGCGTGATCTGCTCCGCATGCGGCAGCGCATACAGCTCGGGCAAGCTCCAGACGCGCTGACCGGTCACGAGTCCGCTGATCTTCAGCTTGTAGCCGGCGCCGTCGACCTCGGGCACTTCGTCGATGCCGTAGTACGCGTTGAACGGAAACGGCCGGGTGATCTGCGCTTCGGTGTAGGTCGGCGCAAGCTGCTTCGGATCGAACAGCGCGGCTTGCGCGCGATCGTTCAGGCGCGATACGGCCGTGAGGAACGTGTTGACCGATTCGTCGTCGGTCAGCGAGCAGCCGGTCAGCATCGACAAACCGCCGAGCGTCAGCAGCCGTTTGCCGAAGAGGCGCCGCGAGGGCATCGCGAGTTCGCGCCGGGCGTCGATCAGGATCGACTCGCGGTCGAGCCGTTGGCCGGTCGGCCGAGCGGATTCTGGATTGGGCTTGTTCATGATTCGGTATCCTCGGGCTTGGCGTAAGCGGCTCAACGTCCGCGCAGCATGGCGACGAGCGAGCGCGGCACGAGCGCCACCATCGCCAGATGCACGACGATGAACGCCGCCATCAGCGACATCGCGAAGAAGTGGACGATGCGTGCGTTGTCGTAGCCGCCCATCAGTTCGCGCAGCAGCGGAAACTGCACCGACTTCCAGATCGCGAGGCCCGACAGCACCAGCACGATCAGGTCGCAAACGACGAACAGGTAGGCGAATTTCTGCACCGCGTTATAGACGCGCAGATCGGCGTGCGAGAGCTTGCCGGTCAGCGCGGCGATGAGGTCGTGCAGCACGGCGCGCGGCGAGATCGGCAGGAACTTGCGCACGAAGCGCCCGCTCGCGAGATTCAGCGCGAGATACAAGAGACCGTTGAAGACCAGCAGCCACATCGCCGCGAAATGCCATTGGAGCGCGCCGCCGAGCCAGCCGCCGAGCGTGATTTCCGGCGCGAAACGAAAGCCCGGAAACATCGGCGAGGCGTTGTAGATGCGCCAGCCGGAGAGCATCATCACGATGGCCGCGAGTGCGTTGAGCCAATGCGTGACGCGCACCCACAGCGGATGAATCGCGCCGCTTTGCGGCTTGGCGGGCGGCGCGCTTTCGCGCAATGCATGAGAAGTTGCCATGAGATTCTCCGTGAACGAAGGCCGCGGCGCGATCAACGGCAAGCGGCGAGTTCCGCGGCTTGCCGCGCGGCGGAAGGTTTGCATGACGTGCGCCAACAGGGTCTGCACGTTTGTCGAACGATGCGGTGGGTTATGACACCCCGTTTTGAATTTTTTTGTCTGACGCCGCGCATCGCCCGACATCGAATTGAGAGACTGAGGGGCGCATGGCCCGTGCTAACATGGGTCTTCCATCGCGCCGGTTCCCTGTCTTGCGGCGCTTGTGCGAACCTCTTTCTTTCGACCTTGCCGGCTACTCTCATGCGCTTTCCGACTTACCGTGCCTTCACCCGTTTGCGCCGCCGCGGCGCGACCGGGTGCGCGCGCGCGGACGTCGCACGGTGCCATGCCGGCGAGCCGTCCCGAACGCTCCCGCTTCCCGCCGCCCGGCGCCCGATCTAACGCTGCTCCCTCCTATACCGGAGCCGCATCGTCGGGCTCCGGGCCGATCTCATCCGCACGCTGTCCCCTCACCTGCAGATTGAATTGAATTGGAGCACCCGTCATGAAAAAGACGAAAACCTGTTACCTCACCGAACTCGACGTCGCCCGTCTCGAGAAGCATGCGGCCGCGCCGGGCGCCGACGCGAAAATGCAGGACATGCTCGACGACGTGCTGGAACGCGCGGTGATCGTCGACGCCCGCGAGATTCCCGCCAACGTGGTCACGATGAATTCGCAAGCCACGCTGATCGACGAAAGCACTGGCGAGCACATGACCTGGACCGTCGTCTATCCGCCCAATGCGGACTTCGCGCAGGGCCGCCTGAACGTGTTCTCGCCGGTCGGACTTGCCTTGCTCGGCGCCAAACGCGGCGAACGCATCAGCTTCACGCCGCCGAGCGGCACGCCGAAGGTGCTGAAGCTCGACAAAATCCTGTTTCAACCGGAAGCCGCCGACGATTTCACGTTGTGATTTCATGTTGTAAGCGGCACGCGTGCGAGGCGCCACTGTTGCGCCGCATCATGTCCGGCCGCGCCGCGGTCTTGATGGAATAGTACGCCGGCGACCGGCGTTCGAATTATCGAGACGGTTGCCAAGCAGCGCTCGCGCAGTGTATTGTGTGCGCTGCTAACGCGGGGGTCCTGCGTCGCACGGAGGTTGGAGGTCCGTGTTGCGTGGGTGAGAAATACCCTTTGAACCTGATCTGGATAATGCCAGCGCAGGGAAGCGTACGGATTTCGCAGCGGGTCTGGTTTCATTTCTCGCGATTTCCGACGACATTCATCTCATCTCCTGCTTAGCGGCCCCACATTGCCTTGCATGGGACCAGCGCCAACTCTGGTCGACACAGGAGATAAGCATGAACGCCAATCCGAAGTTCCTTTCCGCCGACGCCCACGTCGATGCCGCCGCTGTCGCCCCGCTGCCGAATTCGCGCAAGGTCTACGTGACCGGCTCGCGGCCCGACATCCGCGTGCCGATGCGTGAGATCTCCCAGGCCGATACGCCGGACAGTTTCGGCGGCGAGAAAAATCCGCCGGTCTATGTCTACGATACGTCGGGCCCCTACTCCGATCCTGAGGCGAAGATCGACATCCGCGCCGGTCTGCCCGCGCTGCGTCAAGCCTGGATCGAAGAGCGCGGCGACACCGAAGCGCTGACCGGTCTCACGAGCGACTACGGCCGCGAACGCGCCGCCGATCCCGCCACCGCCGAGTTGCGCTTCCAGGGCCTGCACCGCACGCCGCGCCGCGCCAAGGCGGGCGCCAACGTGTCGCAGATGCACTACGCGCGTCGCGGCATCATCACGCCGGAAATGGAATACATCGCGATTCGCGAGAACCAGCAGCGCGCCGCCTATCTGGAAAGCCTGAAGACGAGCGGCCCGAACGGCGAAAAACTCGCCGCGATGATGGGCCGCCAGCATCCGGGCCAGGCGTTCGGCGCGAGCGCGTTCGGCCCCGACGGTCTGAAGGAGATCACGCCTGAATTCGTGCGCGAGGAAGTCGCCCGCGGCCGCGCGATCATTCCGAACAACATCAATCACCCGGAAAGCGAGCCGATGATCATCGGCCGCAACTTCCTCGTGAAGGTGAATGCGAACATCGGCAACTCGGCGGTGACGTCGTCGATCGGCGAGGAAGTCGACAAGATGACGTGGGCGATCCGCTGGGGCGGCGACACGGTGATGGATCTGTCCACCGGCAAGCACATTCACGAAACGCGCGAGTGGATCATCCGCAACTCGCCGGTGCCGATCGGCACGGTGCCGATCTATCAGGCGCTGGAAAAGGTCAACGGCAAGGCCGAGGATCTGACCTGGGAAATCTTCCGCGACACGCTGATCGA
The DNA here is from genome assembly GCF_049177125.1 of Paraburkholderia sp. DD10. NCBI lineage: Bacteria > Pseudomonadati > Pseudomonadota > Betaproteobacteria > Burkholderiales > Burkholderiaceae > Paraburkholderia > Paraburkholderia sp. DD10. The sequence goes on from NZ_CP185393.1 coordinate 2,083,170, forward strand.
GCAGGCCGAGCAAGGCGTCGACTACTTCACGATCCATGCGGGCGTGCGTCTGCAATACGTGCCGCTCACGGCCAAGCGCATGACGGGCATCGTCTCGCGCGGCGGCTCGATCATGGCGAAGTGGTGCCTCGCGCATCACAAGGAAAGCTTCCTGTACGAGCATTTCGAAGACATCTGCGAAATCATGAAGGCGTACGACGTGGCCTTCTCGCTTGGCGACGGCCTGCGTCCCGGCTCGATCTACGACGCGAACGACGAAGCGCAACTGGGCGAACTCAAGACGCTCGGCGAACTCACGCAGATCGCGTGGAAGCACGACGTGCAGACGATGATCGAAGGCCCCGGCCACGTGCCGATGCAGCTGATCAAGGAGAACATGGACCTGCAACTGGAATGGTGCGACGAAGCGCCGTTCTACACGCTCGGACCGTTGACCACCGACATCGCGCCCGGCTACGACCACATCACGTCGGGCATCGGCGCGGCGATGATCGGCTGGTTCGGCACCGCCATGCTTTGCTACGTCACCCCGAAGGAACACCTCGGGTTGCCGAACAAGGACGACGTGAAGACCGGCATCATCACGTACAAGCTCGCCGCGCACGCCGCCGATCTGGCGAAGGGCCATCCGGGCGCGCAGGTGCGCGACAACGCGTTGTCGAAGGCGCGCTTCGAATTCCGCTGGGAAGATCAGTTCAACCTCGGTCTCGATCCGGACAAGGCGCGCGAATTCCACGATGAAACGCTGCCGAAGGACTCGGCCAAGGTCGCGCACTTCTGTTCGATGTGCGGCCCGCACTTCTGTTCGATGAAGATCACGCAGGACGTGCGCGAATTCGCGGCGCAGCAAGGCGTCACCGACGACGAAGCGCTGAAGAAAGGCATGGAAGTGAAGTCGATCGAGTTCATGAAGAAAGGCGCTGAGATTTATCAGCGGCAGTAAGCGTCGAGGAACAGAGGGAGCGGCGCGCGCGTCGTTCCCTGCATCGACGCGCTGCATCGCAGCATCGAAGCCCGCCGCTGGCGGGCTTTTGCATTGGCGCGCGCAGCAGGCACGCGTCATGCTGGACATGGGGAAACATTTGATTACGAAACCGGCAGTCCGCTGACAAGCGCACACATCTGGATACGGGCTGCGGCGATAAGATCAAATGCAAGGACGGGGAGAACCGTTCATTTCCGAATAACGGCTTCGAAATTCGTTTCGGACCTCAGTCAGGGGAGTAGACATCATGAAAACGATTCGTCGGATGGGCACCTTCGCAACCATTGTCGCGGTCGTCGCGAGCCTCACCGCGTGTGAAGGCATGACCACGCGTCAACGGGATACGGCAATCGGCGCGGGCGTGGGCGGCGTCGCGGGCGCGGCGATCGGCGGCAACGCGCTGTCGACACTGGGCGGCGCGGCAGTCGGCGGCGTGATTGGCAACCAGGTTGGCAAGTGAGCGACGCTTGTGCGTCGAGTAAATGGCTTGGGTTGAACGCGGGCGGGGCTGAAGAATCCGCCCGCGTCTGATTTGCGAAGCGCTTTTGAGGAGACGAGCGTCGTCTCCAGTCAAGCCGCTTCGTCACATCGCCTCGCAGCAACGAGGCGAAATACGCCGTTACGGTTTCGCAATCCGGTTATCGCGTGGGCAGCGTAAGCTCATGGCGTTACGCCCCGAACGGGGGCGTCGGATGCAAACCAGGAGCGCGTCATGAAGTCCCGCGTCACTAATCCTCTCGGTGCGATCGGCCAGCGGCCGCCGCGCAGCCTGTTCCGTCTTCCGCGAACGGGACTCGCGCTCGGCGCCGCCGCGTGTGCGCTGGCGTTATCCGGTTGCTATTACCCCTACGGCTACTATCCGGCGTACTACCCGTACTACGCGACAGTGCCGGCCACGATGGCGCAACGCGAAGTGCCGCTCGGCACCGTCGGCGACTCGGCCAGCCAGCCGCAACAGACCGAGCCGGCGCAACAGGGGCAGGCCGGACCGCCCAGTTCGCCGCCCGCCTATGTGGTCGCCCAGCCGCCCGTGTACGTCGCGCCGGCTTATCCCGCTTACTATCCGGCGCCTGTGTATCCTGCGTATCCCGCCTATTACGGATACGGCTACCCAGGCTGGTACGCGCCTTCGCTGTCGATCGGCTTCGGCTGGGGTTGGGGCGGGCATCGCGGCGGACGCGGCTACCATCACTGAACGAATGCGCGGTGCGAGGCGTCGGGTGCCTCCCTGTGCATGGTCGAAGTCGCAATTTTTCTCACATCAGCGTGAAAATTGCTCGCTTGGCGCGCGTCCGCCACGGCGCTTACGATGACGTCCGTCAGACGCCTTTATTCCCGAATCTTGCCGTTTCATTCCAGCATGAAACGTTTCGCGCGATTGCGCTGCTAGGATGCATTGACGTCTCGACTCAACCGCGCCCGGCGCCCTCCCGATGAATACTAAAAACCTGCTGCAGTTGCTTATCCTCGCCGCCCTGTGGGGCGCATCGTTTCTGTTCATTCGCGTCGGCGTGACCGACTTCGGCGTCGCGCCGTTGATGGCGCTGCGCGTCGGCATCGGCGCGGTCTTTCTAGTGCTCGTGCTGATCGCTCGGCGGCCGCTGGCTCAATCGGCGACGATCCTGCGCACCCGCGCCTTTCCGCTGCTGGTGGTCGGGGTTCTGAATTCGGCGGCGCCGTTCTGCCTGTTCGCGTATGCCGAGTTGACGTTGTCGGCGGGCGTCACGTCGGTGATCAACGCGACCACGCCGCTGTGGGGCGCGCTGGTCGCCTTTCTCTGGCTGCGTGATCGCCTGAGCGCGCTGCGCACGCTCGGCCTCGTGATCGGCTTTCTGGGCGTATTGATGCTCGTCTGGGATCAGATCGTCACGCCGAACGGCTCGGCGGCCACGCCGCTCAGCACCGCGCTCGCGGCCGGCGCGGCGCTCGGCGCAACCTTGCTGTATGGCATTGCCGCCAACTACACGAAGCGCCACCTGACCGGCGTCGACGCGCTGACCGTCGCCACCGGCACGATGACCGGCGCGACCATCGTATTGCTGCCCCTTGCCGTCATCTACTGGCCGGCCGCGCCGGTCTCGCTGCAGGCATGGGGCGCGGTGCTTGCGCTCGGGGTCGCGTGTACCGGCGTCGCTTATATGCTGTTCTTTCATTTGATTGCGGTGGCGGGACCGGCGCGCGCGATCACCGTGACCTTCGTGATTCCGATCTTCGGCATTTTGTGGGGCGCGCTGTTTCTCGGCGAAGGCGTGTCGCCGGGCATGCTGGAAGGCTGCGGGGTGATTCTGGTGGGCACCGCCCTCGCCACCGGCGTGATTAAACGCCTGCCGTGGATCGGCACACGACGCGCCGACACCTGAGCGGCGTTTGGCGCGATGCGTTCCGGGGGCGCTGCTTCTCCCTGATCCGTCCGTCCGGCTCCGCACGCGGGGACCGAACTAAAGCATCAACAGTAGCCCGCACTCCACTGAGTGCGGGCGAAACCGTCGCCCTACGAAGATAGACGACGGGGGTCACCGGGGCCGTGCATGCGCAGGCCGTCATCGGGCCGGCATCAACTCTTTGGGCGGTGCGGGGCGAACCCGCCGCCGCGCGCTGGTCCCACCTCTAAACGCCGCGCCGCCGGCATGCCGACCGAATTCGCCGTTACCGCTCGAACGCGACAAAAAGCGCGCATAAAAAAACCCGCCCGGAATGGTTCCGGGCGGGTTTTCATTTAGGCGCGTTTGCCTGCCGCGGCTTCGCTCAGCGCAACTGATCGGCCATCAGACTCATGATCTGATTGGCCTGCGGGCCGTCCTGGATATTGCCCTTGTCGTCGACCACGGCCACGCGGGTCTCGTTGGGCGTGATCGCGCGGACGTTCACCAGATACTGCTTGGCCACCTTTTCCTTCTTGCCGTGGAAGACCTGGCTCCAGAAGCCCTGCTCCGCCGACGTCATATCCTTCGGATCGACGTAGCGCACGAAGTACAGCCCACGCGTCAGATCGCGATCGTCGACGGTGAAGTTGCTGCGATCCAGCGCGAGCCCCACGCGCAACCATGCACGGTCATACGGCTCGCCGAGCGTCAATTCGCTGGAGGCGAGCTGCGACGGCGCGTTCGCCGAATCCGGGTCGCGCACCGGCTGCTGCGCCGACAGCGCGACGTTTTGCGCCGCCGTAGCCGCGGCCGCCGACTTCGCGCCCGCCGTGGCCGCGCCCGGCGCGGTTTGCGCGCCGGCCGGCGAAACCTCGGCGCTTTGCGTACCGCCGCCTTGCGCGCGCGAATCGGCCAGCGCGAGCGCCGCCATCAGCCGCTTCAGATATTCCTGCTCGAGGCCCGGATCGTTCGGCTTGGGTTCCCACTTGCTCGAATCGTTATTCGTGCCGGTAAGCGCCTCGCGCATGCCCTTCTGGCTGACGAACACATAGGTGCCGCCGTTCGGCGCGGCTTCGAGACGCGTGCGGTACTTGTTGCGCTCCGACGTGACGTAGCTGTTGCCCATTGCCTTGGACAGCGTGCTGCGGATCAGGCCGTCGTTGATCTGCGCGTGCGTTTCGTTCCAGTCGGTCTCCATCACGCCCTTGTCGCGTTGGTCGACCACCAGCAGGAAGCCCTGTTCCTGCCAGAAGCGGCGGATCTGCGGCCACGCCTGTGCGGGCGCCTTGTTGTCGATCACGAGCCAGCTTTCGGTGCCGTCGCGCTGGATATGCATGCCCTTGACCGGCGGCACGACAGCCACGGCATTGTCCGCCGGCGCTTGCGCCCGGACCTGCTTGAGCGTGGACAACGAGGTTTCGCCGCCTTGCGGGGGCAAGGAACGCTGATCGGGCGTCTCGTCGATCATGTTCGGCGGTACGGCAAGTGACACTTGCCTGGACTTCGAGTCGCTCTTGTAGTCGATTTTGGTCGGCGACGAGGTGCCGCAGCCGGCGACCAGCCCGCCTGCCATCAGCATTACTGCAAACCGCTTGGTAAGACGAAGATCAGTCATGTTCGGGGAATCCTTCCGCTACGCCACGGCAAGTTTCCGTGGATCAACCCAACATTTTACCGATCCCGGCGAGCCGTGTGCAAAAACCGGGGTTGGCGCGTGAATCGGGCGACCCGCGACGCGCGCCGAAGCCATCGCGGCAAGCCATTTGACGTGCGCGGGATTGCGCCTCGCCGAAATCCCGCCGCGCAAGAAAAGCCGTCGCTCCACGGTCCCGGGAAGCGCTCGTGCACGCCGCGTTTAACAGTTGACAACATTTCCCAATCGCTTGTAGGACGCGCTCCTTCTGTCTGTCAGATCATTGATCTAAAAGACACTTCCCGCTCACATGACTGACCATTTTGGGATTGCGTGAAGCGCGCAACGTCACGCCAGATAACGATCAGGAAACCTGAGTGTTATCTTGAAATGGAGATCTCAATAAAACTCCAACGCACCCATCGCGAGACGGACAGCCATGCGAAATCCCCGTTTTTCCCCGACCTTCACCACTTTGGCGATGGCGTTCATCGTGCTGTGCGCCAGTGCCGATGCGCAGGCCCAACTAGGCGGCGCGATGCCCCTCGCCGCGAATTCGACCGGAGCAGCGCCGAAAACATTGCTGAACGGCGCGCTGCGCCTTCGCACATCGACCGACGCCGGCAATACCACTATCAACGAATACGCGACGAACACCGGCCAGATCATCGCCTACGCGTGGGAAGGTCCAACCATGCCGAATCTGCGCGCGCTGCTCGGCAAGTACGCCGGCTCCTACCTGAACGGCGCCGCCGCGCTGCCGCCCGACGGCAATCTGCACGCTTCGCGGGTGGTGCGGGCGGACGTGGTCGTCGAATCGGGCGGCCCGATGCGCGGCTACGTGGGACGCGCATGGCTGCCGGCGGCCTTGCCGCCCGGCGTCGCCGCCGACGACATCCGCTGAAGCACACAAACCATCCGAAAACCGCCTCGACGATCGATCGCCACCACGCCATGAAGACCTTCTCTCACGTCAGCGCCCTGCTCCTCGTCTGCATCGCACTCGCCGGTTGCGGCGGCGGCGGAGACGGCGGCAGCCCGTCAGCCTCCGCCGCCCCGGCCGGCAGCCCCGGCGCCGCCAGCGCGCCGGGCGGCGCGGCGCCGTCTCCGGCTTCCGATGCGGGCACGTCCGTGCCGCAGTCGAACGTGCCGAATGTCCACCCGATCATGGTCACTACCGCGCCGCTTCTCACGCGCAACATGCTGACGACGAGCGTCACCGTCTGCCAGCCCGGCACCGGCAATTGCGCGACCATCGACAACATTCAGGTCGACACCGGCTCGCATGGCCTGCGGATTCTCGCCTCCGCGTTGCCGGCGACACTGTCGCTCCCGGTGGTGCCTTCGGGCAACGGGATCGCGGGCGAGTGCGCGGTGTTCGGCGGCGGGTACACGTGGGGTGCGGTGCGCAGCGCGGACGTGCGCATGGCCAGCCAACTGGCCGAGTCGATTCCGCTTCAGTTGATCGCCGATCCGGCGCTGCCCACCGTGCCGACCGACTGCACGGGCTCGGGCCGGGCGATGATGACCGTCGACGGCCTGCGCTCCAACGGCATTCTCGGCGTGGGCCTGTTCGCGACCGACTGCGGCGGCGGCTGCGTCAGTAGCGCGTTGCCCCGCTGGTATTACAGTTGCGACGCGAGCGGCGCGTGCCTCGCGAGCGCCCAGGCCCTCGTGCGGCAAGTGACCAATCCGGTCAGCCGCTTCGCGCTCGACAACAACGGCGTGGTGATCGATCTGCCGGCGATACCCGACGCAGGCGCGCCCACCGTATCGGGCTCGATGATCTTCGGCATCGGCACCCAGGCGAACAACACGCTCGGCAGCGCGAGCATCGTCAAGGCGAATTCGCAGACGGGCTACGTGGTCACCACGAGCGGCGGCCAGAGTTACTCGCAAAGCTATATCGACAGCGGCTCCAACGGTCTCTTTTTTCGCAATACGCAGTTGCCGCAGTGCGGCTACTGGTACTGCCCGAGTTCGACGCAAACCGCGAGCGCCTCGATTATCGGCACGAATGGCGCCGCGACTCCCACGTCGTTCTCAATCGGCAACTCGAGCGCATTGTTCGCGTCGTCGAACAACGCCTTCAACAATCTCGCGGGCATCGCCAGCAGCGGCTTCGGCTGGGGCCTGCCGTTCTTTTTCGGACGGCGCGTCTACACCGCGATCGCATCGCGCGCGACATCGGCCGGGCCGGGTCCGTACTACGCCTTCTAAAGCGGGCTTCTTTTTACGCGGAAAATTCCCTAATTCGGACATCGATCAAATGTGGCAATTATCGGCCGGCATAATCCAAACCCGCGACCCGCCATCTTTCCAAGATGATTAGTCATACATATCCTAGAATAGTTAAACGATGGAAGAAGCCACTTTTTCGCTCGATCATTTCGAGCAGCTCGTCTACACACGGCAGCATGTGAAAGCCTCGCTGCAGCTACTTTCCGCGCTCGCGCTCCTTCAGCACAAGCGCGGCAAGCTGGACGAAAGTTTTCTCGCCTCGGGCATCGCCGACCTCTCTCCCGCCGAGCAGCGCGTGCGCTTCTGCACCCGCCTGGCGAGCGCGACGTCGACGTTGTTCGCGGACCCCGGCTTCAAACTGCCGAACGACTGCTTCAGATTGTTTCTCACGCTTCATGAATGGGTCGGCGTCGTGTTCTCGGCCACGGCGTTCGGCACCGCCGACCACGTGACCTGTCACCTGAATCCGCGCGGCCCGGACAACCCGGAATTTTTCGCCGGCGACACGTTCATCGAAAAGCTATGCGTGCTTTATTCGACCGACTCCGAACTGGAACTGAACTTCGGCGCGCTATGGGCGTACGACAAAAAACTCGCCGCGAGTCTCGCCCTTGTCCTGCTGGCGCCAAACTTCAAGGGCTCGTCAAGCGCGCACATCAAGCGTGAAGCATTGATCGAATGGCTGCCCGGCAAGCTGCGGCAGATCGACGACCTCGACGACCTGCCCACGGCCTTGCTGCACAACGCATACATGTTCTGCAGCTACGCGAATACGCCGCGTCGTCATGAACTCAAGCGCGACATCAACGTGCTGGTGCGCCGCAAGCTCGACCAGTTGGGTCTGACCGATCTTCAGGCGCCGAAGCCGTCGCCCGCGAAGAGCGGCGCGCGGCGCGGCAAGAAACCGCTGATGATCGTCGTGCTGGAATGGTTCGGCGGCGCTCATTCGATCTACCGCACGCACTCACGCACGATCGAGGCCGCGCGCGAGCATTTCGAGGTGGTGGGCTTCGGCTTGGGCTACGCTGTCGACGACGTCGGGCGGGCCGTTTTCGACCGCTTCATCGAACTCGAGGACCCGGACTACATCGGCGAATGCCTGCGCACGATCCGCGACTTCGCCGAGGCCGAGAAGCCGGACGTGCTCTACATGCCGAGCGTGGGCATGTTCGTGCTGACCGTGTTCATGTCGAACCTGCGGGTTGCGCCGTTGCAGATCGCCGGACTCGGCCACCCGGCCACCACGCATTCCGACAAGATCGACTACGTCAGCGTCGAGGAAGACTACGTCGGCGACCCGGCCTGCTTCAGCGAACGCCTGATGATGCTGCCGAAAGACGGCCAGCCGTACCGTCCGTCGGTGTCGCTGCCGGACATCGTCGCGCAAATTCCGCCGCGCCGCGAAATGGTGGAGGTGATCATCACGGCAAGCGCGATGAAGCTCAACCCCGTCTTTCTCGATACTTGCCGTGAGATCGGCGAACGCGCCGCCACGCCGGTCGAGTTTCATTTCATGAGCGGCGTGCCGTCCGGCCTGCAGCTCGACCGGATGCGCGACGTGATCGGCCGCGTGCTGCCGCGCGCCGTCGTGCACGGCTTTCATGATTACGCGGACTATCTGACACGCGTCAACCAATCCGATCTGTTTCTCAGCCCCTTTCCGTTCGGCAATACCAACGGCATTGTCGACGCGCTCACGCTCGGTTTGCCCGGCGTGTGCAAACGTGGTCCGGAAGTGTTCGAACGAATCGACGGCGCGCTCTTCGAGCGCACGGGCATGCCGTCGTGGGCCACGACCGCCAGCGTCGAGGATTACATCACCGCGGCGCTGCGGATGATCGACCGGCATGATGAACGCATCGCACTGCGCCAGCGGCTACTCGACACGCACGCCGTGCAGCGTTGCTTCGAAGGACGGCCGCAGGCATTCGGCGAAAGCGTGCTGAAGCTGATGCGCGAAACCAAAAGCAAAAGCCACCGCGCGGAGGCGATGGCTTGAGGTACGGTTCAGGCTAGTCGAGATCATGCCGTGCAAGCGGGCGCGGCTCGATGTGCTCGATGCACTTCCCGGCAGAGCGCTCGCTTGCGCGCCGAGCGCGGCGAAAAACGTTATTGCGCGGCTTCGCCGTGGTTTTCATCGGCCGACGCGGCCAGCCTGGCCGGCGCGAGCCAGTTGAACGCATTCAACGTCGAACCGTGGAACGTGCATTCCGCAGCCGCCGGCTGCACGACCTTTTTCGGCTTGGCGGGTTTGAGCGACAACGCGTCAGCACCTGATACGCCGGATGCGCCGCCAGCGGACACCGCTGAGGCTGCAGAACCCGCACCCACGGATGAAGCAGCCACGGCGGCCACTTCCGAAGCCGTCGGAACGTGCTCGATCGAGCCTTCCACCACCACCCGTGAGCCGTCGATGCCAACGCCCCGATTGGCGATTTTCAGCGTATCCGACGACTTCTCGGCCAGCTTGCTTCGCATCAACCGCTCGCATGCGTCCGAGTTCTTGTAGACGGCAGTGCAGGCCGCCAGCAGCGCGGCAGCGGTCATGACGCAAGCGAGGGAGAGAATCCGAATCTTCATTGATGTTCCGTTTTTCAAACCGTCGGCAATTGTAGCTTACAGATCGGCTGCAAACCGGCGCGTTGATCGAGCAGACGGCGAGCACGCGGCGCTTGACGTCGTCCCAATAATATGTTCCCATTGCGCCCTATGTACCGCGCCCAGACCACCTCCTCGCTACTACTAGCCCGCTCTACCGGGCTAGGTCTGCTGCTGCGCGCTTCCATCTGATACACCGAAGCACCGCTTGATTCCCCAGTAACTGACCCAGCCCCGGTTTCCGACCGGCGGCATGCTTTGTCTTTTCGTCGTCCGGTCGACCACCCGCTTGTCGAACCCACGGATGATGAAAATGTTGAAAAACCCCGCTAGCAAATACCACGCGTTCAAGCCGATCGATTTGACGGACCGTCAGTGGCCGTCGCGCAGCATCACGCGTGCGCCGATCTGGATGAGCACCGACCTGCGCGACGGCAATCAGGCCTTGTTCGAGCCGATGAACGCCGAGCGCAAGATGCGCATGTTCAAGACGTTAGTACAGATCGGCTTCAAGGAAATCGAAGTCGCGTTTCCGTCCGCGTCGCAAACCGATTTCAATTTCGTGCGCGAGCTGATCGAAGGCGGCCACATTCCCGACGACGTCACCATTGAAGTGTTGACGCAAGCCCGCGACGATCTCATCGAGCGCACCTTCGAATCCTTGCGCGGCGCGCCGCGCGCGATCGTCCATCTGTACAACGCCACGGCGCCGGAATTCCGCCGCATCGTATTCGGCCTCGACCAGAGCGGCGTGAAGGAACTCGCGCAAAACGCCGCGCGCACGATGAAGCGTCTCGCCGACGCCGCGCCGGAAACGCACTTCACGCTGCAATACAGCCCGGAAGTGTTCAGCGGCACCGAACTCGAATTCGCGAAGGAAGTATGCGACGCCGTGTTCGAGATCTGGCAACCGACGCCGGAACACAAGGCGATCGTCAATCTCCCCGCCACCGTCGAAATGTCGACGCCGAACGTCTACGCCGATCAGATCGAGTGGATGCATCGCAATCTCGCGCGCCGCGATGCGTTGATCGTATCGGTGCATCCGCACAACGACCGCGGCACCGCGGTGGCGGCCGCCGAACTCGCCGTCATGGCGGGCGCGGATCGAATCGAAGGCTGCTTGTTCGGCAACGGCGAACGCACCGGCAACGTCGACCTCGTCACGCTCGCGTTGAATCTGTACACGCAAGGCGTCGATCCGGGACTCGACTTCTCGAACATCAACGAAGTCGCGCGCACGGCCGAGGAATGCACGCAGTTGCCGGTGCATCCGCGGCATCCGTATGTCGGCGATCTGGTGTTCACCGCTTTCTCGGGCTCGCATCAGGACGCGATCAAGAAGGGCCTTGCCGTGCAGAAACCGGACGCGGTCTGGGAAGTGCCCTATATGCCGATCGATCCGAGCGATCTCGGCCGCACTTACGATTCGGTGATTCGAGTCAATAGCCAGTCGGGCAAGGGCGGCATTGCGTACCTGCTCGAACAGGGTTACGGCGTGGTGTTGCCGCGCCGCTTGCAGGTGGATTTCAGCTCGGCGGTGCAGCGGTTTTCCGACGACAGCGGGCAAGAAGTCACGCCTTCGCAAATCTGGGCCCTGTTCCAGCAGGAGTACGTCGAGAGCCATGCGCCCGTGCGCTATATCGGACATAGCCTGTCCGAACAGGGCAATGGCGCGCGAATCACGCTGACCGTCGACGTGAACGGCCAGCGGCGCGTACTGAACGGCGCGGGCAACGGTCCCCTCGACGCATTGATGCACGCGATGGGCGTGCCGGTGCGAATCCAGCATTACGAAGAGCGCGCGCTGACCCAAGGCGCCGACGCCAGGGCGATTGCGATTGCCGAAATGGCCGGCAACGACATTGCGGGCAGCGCGTTCGGCGTCGGCATCGACGCGAATCTGGTGACCGCGTCCATTCGAGCCGTGATCAGCGGTGTGAATCGTGCCTACGCGCGAGCGAACGGCGCCGCGCAAGCGCAGTTCTTTGAAGCCGCGATGAACGACGAAACCGCAACGGCTGATTGACGCCCTTTCCTCGACGCTAAAAAAATTCGCCCGGCAAGCTTCACGGCTTGCCGGGCGAATTGTTTCTCTCCCAGTTTTCTCTCAGGTCTATCGCTTCACGTCCACTCTTATTCGGTCCATGCGTCCGGCAAGCTGTGCGTCAGCGTCGATACGAAACGCGCGGTTTCCGGCTCGCGCGGTTGCATGAAAATATCGCGCGACGGGCCGGCCTCTACCACCACGCCGTTATTCAGAAACACCACGTCGCGCGCGATCGTCGCGGCGAGCCGCAAGTCGTGCGTCGCCATCAACATCGTCATGCCCTCGGCGGCGAGTTGCTTGAGCACTTCGACGACCTCGGCCGCGAGACCGGGATCGAGCGCCGACGTGGGCTCGTCGCACAACAGCACTTCCGGCGACGGCGCCAACGCCCGCGCAATCGCCACACGCTGCTGTTGCCCGCCCGACAGCGTCGCCGGCCAGACATCCGCCTTGTGCGCGATGCCGACTTTGTCCAGCAACTCGTCCGCGCGTGCATGCGCTTTTTCCTTGTCCCACTTCAGCACGGTCAAGAGCCCTTCCATCACGTTCTGGCGCACCGTCAGATGCGGAAACAGTTGGAAGTTCTGAAACACCATGCCCGTGCGGCGGCGAATCGTCAGCACCGTTTCGCGCGAGGGTTTGCGCTCACGGCTGAATTCGAGCCGTTGATCGCCGAGTTCGAGCGAACCGGCCTCGGGAATTTCGAGCAGGTTCACGCAGCGCAGCAAGGTACTCTTGCCGCTGCCCGACGGGCCGATCAACGCGGTGACGTTACCCGACGCAAGTTGAAGATCCACCGAACTGAGCACGCGATGTTCGGCGAAGTACTTGTCGATTTTCTCCAGTCGGATCATCAGTTGCCCGCCTGAAAAAGTGCATGGCGGCCGAACTTGCGCTCGAGTTTGACTTGCGCCGACGACAGCACCGAACTGAAGACCAGATAAACCAGCGCGGCCTCGGTATAAAGAATCAGCGGCTCGTAAGTCACCGAAGCGATCCGCTGCGCGGCCTGAAACACCTCGGGCACGGTCAGCACCGCGGCCAATGACGTGTCCTTCACCAGCGCGATAAACGAATTGGAGAGCGGCGGCAGCGCCACGCGCGCCGCTTGCGGCAGGATCGCGCGACGCAGCGCCTGCTCGCGCGTCATCCCCATCGAATACGCCGCCTCCCACTGCCCTTTCGGAATCGACTCGATCACCCCGCGTATCACTTCGGAGTTATACGCGCCGACGTTCAGCGAAAAGCCGATGATCGCCGCCGTCAACGGGTCGAGCACGATGCCCACGTTCGGCAAGCCGTAGAAGATCACGAACAGTTGCACGAGCAGCGGCGAGCCCCGAAAGAGCCACACGTAAAAGCGCACGATCGCGATCGCCCACTTCGGCCCGAACAGCCGGACCAGTGCGACGACGAACGCGAGCGCGAGGCCGATGCCGAACGATGCCAGCGTGAGCGGCACGGTAAAGACGAGCCCCGCGTACAGCAGGGGCCTCAGCGAGTGCGCCATCAGTTCCAACCATGCCGGCATGATTCAGACTCGCAGGTGGTGTTTATTGGGAGACGTCCTTGCCGAAATACTTCTGCGAGAGTTTCGCGTAGGTGCCGTCTTTCTTGATCTCGGCGAGCGCCTTGTTGATCGCCGCCTGCAACTCCGGGTTGCCCTTGCGGATCAGCACCGCGGATTTGTCGCTGCTATCCGGCGAGGTATCGAGCGCGGCGATCTTCACCTTCGCATCCGGCTTGTGCTTCTTGAAGTCGAGGAACGACAGCGAATCGTTGACGGTCGCATCCACGCGGCCCGAGGTCAGCAGGTCGATCGATTCGTTGAAGCCCTGCACGGGAATCACTTCCGCGCCATGCGCCGCCGCGATCTTGCCGAAGTTGCTGGTCAGCGTGTTGGCGGATTTCTTGCCCTTCAGGTCGTCGAAATTCTTGATCGCGCTGTTGTCCGAACGCACGATCAGCGCCGCGTGCGACGTGATGTACGGGTCGGAGAAATCGTATTTGGCCTTGCGCGCCTCGGTGACGGCCACTTCGTTGATCACGGCGTCGTAGCGGTTCACATCGAGGCCGGCGATCAGGCCGTCCCATTTGCCTTCGACGAATTGCGGCTTGACGCCGAGGCGCTGCGCGATCGCCGTGCCGATCTCCACGTCGAAGCCGGTCAGGTTGCCCGATTCGTCGTGATACGTGAACGGCGCATAGGTGCCTTCAGTGCCGATCTTGAACACGCCGGCGGATTTGATTCGCGCGAGTTCATCGGCGGCGAACGCGGAGCTCACGGCCACCGCTTGAAACAGCGCGATCAGCAGGATGGAACGAATCGACTTCATCAGGTGGCTCCGTAAAGTTTGCTACGTCGGTTGCATGGTCTTGTTCGACAGATTCCCGCCTGGGTCGCGCCGGGCGGAGTGGGCGGACTGTAGCAAACGGTCCGCCTTTTTACAAAGGATCAGGTTTGCGATCAATATGCGCACGCGTGCTAAGCGGACAGCGGCGGCCTCCGGTGCGACATGGAATTCCACTCTACAGCAGATAGGGCGAACGCGGCATGCATCGCAACATGGAACGCATGCCGCGCGCCATCGGGGAAAACGCGGGCGAGGTGCTGCCGCGGCGAACGCGCGGCATTGAGAAACGGGCTGCGCCGAAGGCCGCCCGTCGTGCGATGGGCAAGAATCTAGCGCTCCACGCGATGCGGTTCCTTCAACTTGTTGGCCACGCGAATCGCCTCGAAATACGCCGGGTTCGGCGGGCGCTTCAGGTAGCGCCCCGCGCCGCGCACCGCGCGTAGTTCGCCGTCGGTCCACGCGAGCGCGCCGCGCGTGAGCGTATGCATCGCCACGCCCTGCACCGTCATGCCTTCGAATACGTTGAAGTCGACGTTCTGATGATGCGTCTTGACCGAGATCGTCTTGCTCGCATTCGGGTCCCACACCACGAGGTCGGCGTCCGCGCCGACCTGGACCGCGCCCTTGCGCGGATACAGGTTGAAAATCTGCGCGGCGTTCGTCGACGTGATGCGCACGAATTCATTCGGCGTGAGACGTCCTGAATTCACACCGTGATGCCACAGCACGGCCATGCGATCCTCCACGCCGCCGCAACCGTTCGGGATCTTCGTGAAGTCCTCGCGGCCCATTGCCTTCTGCGACGCGCAGAACACGCAGTGATCGGTCGCCGTGGTATGCAACTGGCCGGCTTGCAGACCGCGCCACAATGCCTCGCGATGCTCGGCCGAGCGGAACGGCGGGCTCATCACGTGCGCGGCGGCGCGGGTCCAGTCGGGATCGCGATACACGGCCTCGTCGATCACCAGGTGGCCCGGCAGCACTTCACCGAACACGCGCAGGCCCTCGCTGCGCGCGCGGGCAATCGCATCGACCGCGTCTTTCGCGGACACGTGCACGATATACACCGGCACGCCCAGCACCTGCGCGATGCGGATCGCGCGATTGGCCGCCTCGCCCTCCACCTCGGGCGGCCGCGACAAGGGATGCGCCTCCGGTCCCGTCAAGCCTTTCGCCAGCAACTGACGCTGCAACTGAAACACCAGTTCACCGTTTTCCGCATGCACGGTAGGCAGCGCGCCGAGTTCGAGCGAACGCGAGAAGCTGTTCACCAGCACTTCGTCGTCGGCCATGATCGCGTTCTTGTAGGCCATGAAATGCTTGAAGCTCGACACGCCATGGTCATGCACCAGCGTGCCCATGTCGCGATGCACCGACTCGTCCCACCACGTCACCGCGACGTGAAATCCGTAGTCGGCCGAGGCTTTTTCGGCCCAGCCGCGCCACGCGTTGAACGCATCCATCAACGGTTGCTTCGGGCTCGGAATCACGAAGTCGATGATGCTCGTCGTGCCGCCCGACAAACCCGCGGCCGTGCCGGTGTAGAAATCGTCGCTTGCCGTCGTGCCCATGAACGGCAGTTCCATATGGGTGTGCGGATCGATGCCGCCGGGCATCACGTATTGCCCGCCGGCATCGACGATCGTCGCGCCCGCCGGCGCCTCCAGGTCCGCGCCGATTTGCAGGATCGTGCCGCCGTCCTGCGGGTCCGCGCACAACACGTCCGCGCGATACGTGTTCTGCGCGTCGATGATGGTCCCGCCGCGAATCAGGGTCGTCATGTTGCCGCCTCCTCATTGCTGGTTTCATGCCGCGTACTTCGTTCGAGCGCGCGGCTGTTCATGCGCTCGCCACGCGCGCGCTGGTTCCCTTGCTCAGCTTCATCCACGCGCTGTACACGATCGACGCCAGCGCGAGTCCCACAAACCATGCATACGTGTAGAGCGTATTGAAGATCGCCGGCACGTTCGGAAACGCCGCGGGAAACGCGGTGTGCAGGAAGCCCGGCAAATTCGGCAGCACGCCGATGACCAAGGCGACCACCGCACCGATATTCCAACCGCCCGTATAACTGTATTCGCCATGCTCGTCGAACAATTCTCGCGGGTCCAGCCGCGTGCCGCGAATCAGGAAGTAGTCGACCATCAGAATGCCCGCCACCGGACCGAGCAACGCCGAATAGCCGACCAGCCACGTGAAGATATAGCCTTGGGTGGTGGCGAGAATCTTCCACGGCATCATCACGATCGCGATGGTCGCGGTAATCATGCCGCCGACGCGATACGAAATACCCTTGGGCCACAGGCTCGAAAAATCATAAGCCGGACCGACGAGATTCGCCGCCAGATTGCAGCACATCGTGTCGAGCGTCAGGATGATCAGCGCGAGGCCAACGCCGATGCCGGTCATGCGGCTCGTCAGATCGATCGGATCCCAGATCGCCTTGCCATAGATCACCACGGTCGCCGACGTCACCACCACCGAAATCACGGAGAGCAAAGCCATCGGCACCGGCAAGCCGATCGACTGGCCGATGATCTGGTCGCGCTGCGTTTTGGCGAAGCGCGTGAAGTCGGGAATATTCAGCGCGAGCGTGGCCCAGAAGCCCACCATCGCAGTCAGGCCCGGCCAGAACGTCGCCCAGAACAAGCCCTCTTTCTTGCCGCCCGGCACGAACTGCGACGGCGCGGACAACATCGAACCGAGCCCGCCCGCCTTCGAGGTCGCCCACCACACGAGCGCGATGCACATCACGATCTTGATCGGCGCGGACCAGCTTTCGAGCCAGCGGATCGAATCGGTGCCATGCACGATGAAGTAGATTTGCAGCGCCCAGAACACGAGAAAGCACGCGAGTTGCGCCGCCGAGATGTCGAGAAACGGCAATGCCGCGCCGTGCAGCGCGTTGCCGGTGAGAATGTTCAGCAGCGTATAGATCGCGCTGCCGCCGAGCCAGGTCTGAATCCCATACCAGCCGCACGCGACGATCGCCCGCAGCATCGCCGGCAATTTCGCGCCCTGCGTGCCGAACGACGAGCGCACCAGCACCGCGTACGGAATGCCGTGCTTCGCGCCCGCGTGACCGATCAGCAGCATCGGCACCAGTACGATCAGATTGCCGAGCAGCACGGTCAACACCGCCTGCCAGGGCGACATGCCCTCTTCCGTCAAGCCGGCGGCGAGCATGTACGACGCGATGTTCATCACCATGCCGACCCACAGCGCGGCGAAGTGATACCACCTCCACGTGCGTTGCGCGACGCCGGTGGGCGCCAGGTCGTCGTTGTAAAGACTGCTGCCCTGCGCGCCGGCCGCGAACTGCGGATCGACGGGATGCGCTGTCTGCTTCATCGAAAGATCTCCACTGGATCGTTGGGGCCCGCGCGGCTTCTCGTGGCGCGTCGGGTCTTTGGGGACACTCAGGTTCAGTACAGGCGCTTCCTCGATGGGGACTGCGTGTTTCAAGCCGCCTTGGCCGCATGAGCCTGCGCGTGTTCGGCGGTTTCAGCCGCGCTCGATGTGTCGCTCTCTTGCGCCGTCGCCCTCGTGGGATTGTTCGGATGCGTGGTCCAGTTCGCGTACTCGCCGTTGTCCACGCGTTCCATCGTGATGCACTGCTCCACCGGGCATACGTGCATGCACAGATTGCAGCCGACGCACTCGGAGTCCATCACTTCAAAATGCCGGACGCCATCTTTTTCTTTCATGATCGCCTGGTGCGCGGTGTCCTCGCAGGCGATATGGCACAGCCCGCACTGAATGCACTTGTCCTGATCGATGCGCGCCTTGATGTCGTATTTGAGGTTCAGGTATTTCCAGTCGGTGACGTTCGGCACCGCGCGGCCGCGAATCTCGTCGAGCGTCGCGTAGCCTTTTTCGTCCATCCAGTTCGAAAGGCCATCGGCCAGATCGGAGACGATGCGAAACCCGTAGTGCATCGCCGCCGTGCAGACCTGCACGCTTCCCGCGCCCAGCACGATGAATTCGGCGGCGTCGCGCCACGTCGAAATGCCGCCGATGCCGGAGATCGGCAGATTCGGCGTTTCCACGTCGCGGGCGATTTCCGCGACCATGTTCAGTGCGATCGGCTTCACCGCCGGGCCGCAGTAGCCGCCGTGCGTGCCTTTGCCATCGACCATCGGCAACGGCGACATCGCGTCCAGATCGACCGCGACGATCGAGTTGATCGTATTGATCAGCGAGACGCCGTCGGCGCCGCCTTGATACGCCGCGCGCGAACCGAGCCGAATGTCGCTGATATTCGGCGTGAGCTTCACGAGGCAAGGCAGCTTCGTGCCTTCCTTGACCCAGCGCGTGACCATCTCGATGTACTCGGGCACCTGGCCCACCGCCGCGCCCATGCCGCGTTCGCTCATGCCATGCGGACAACCGAAATTCAATTCCACCGCGTCGGCGCCGGTGTCCTCGACGAGCGACAGGATCCATTTCCAGTCGCGTTCGTTGCACGGCACCATCAGCGAGACGATCATCGCGCGCTCGGGCCAGTCGCGTTTGACTTGCGCGATCTCGCGCAGATTGACGTCGAGCGGACGGTCCGTGATCAGTTCGATGTTGTTCAGGCCCGCGATGCGCTGGCCGTTCCATTGCACCGCGCCGTAACGCGAGCTGACGTTCACGACGTGCGGGTCGAGGCCGAGCGTCTTCCACACCACGCCGCCCCAGCCCGCTTCGAACGCGCGGTTCACGTTATAGGCTTTGTCGGTCGGCGGCGCGGAAGCGAGCCAGAAAGGATTCGGCGAGATGATGCCGGCAATCGTACAGCGCAGATCGGCCATGTTCGGCTCCTTGGGGACTGCTGTTTTTGTCTGGTGTGATGCGTGGCTTCGCGGCCGCCGCTAGGCGGCCTTGATCGCCATGCGGGCGAACTGCGCATCGATCGCCGCGGCGGCGAGCTTGCCGTCCTGCACCGCCTGCACCGTGAGATCCACGCCGCCGGTCGCCGCGCAATCGCCGCCCGCCCAGACGCCTGCAAGCGAGGTCTGCCCGTTCGCATCGACGGCGATGCGGCTGCCGTCGAGCGTCAGCAATTCCCGTTCGATACCCACGGCAACCAGCGTTTGACCGATCGCCTTGAGCACCATGTCGGCCTCGACCACGAAGCGCTCCTGCGCCTGATTGCCTTCGTCCGCTGTACGTTCGAATTCGACACCGGTGACGACGCCGCCCTCGCCGATCAACCGCACCGGCCTCGCATGCGTGACGAGCGTGACGCCGTTGGTCTGCGCGAACTCGCGCTCGGCCCACGTCGCGCTCATCGCTTCCACGCCGCGCCGGTACGCCATCGTCACGGCGGTCGCGCCGAGCTTGCGGCTCTGCACGGCGGCGTCCACCGCCGTATTGCCGCCGCCGATCACGACCACGCGGCGGCCCACCGGCACCGTGCCGAGATCGCTCGCGCCGCGCACCTGTTCGATGAAATCCACCGCGTTCATCACGCCGCTCAGGTCCTCGCCTTCCATCGCCAGCGCGCGCACGCCGGTCAGGCCGATCGCGAGAAACACGGCGTCATGGTTCTTGCGCAGCGTGTCGAGCGTGACGTCACGCCCGAGCGCCACGCCGTATTCGATCTCGATGCCGCCGACCGAACACAGCCACGCCACTTCCCGCTGCGCGAAATCGTCGACGGTTTTATACGCGGCAATGCCGTATTCGTTGAGGCCGCCCGCTTTCGCGCGGGCGTCGAAGAGGGTGACGCGATGCCCCGCGAGCGCGAGCCGATGCGCGCACGCGAGCCCCGCCGGCCCCGCGCCGACCACCGCGACGTGCCGCCCTGTTTCCGCCGCGCGCTTGAACAGCACCTCGCCGCGCGCCATCGCCCAATCGGTCGCATGGCGTTGCAGCGCGCCGATCGCCACCGGCTTCGCGTCCTGGTGGTTACGCACGCAAGCCCCCTCGCAAAGAATCTCGGTCGGGCAGACGCGCGCGCACATGCCGCCCATCGGGTTGGCAGACAGGATATCGACAGCCGCGCCCTTCAGATTGCCGTTGCCGATCTTGCGGATGAAGCTGGGAATGTCGATCCGCGTCGGGCACGCATTCACGCATGGCGCGTCGTAGCAGTAGTGGCAGCGGCTCGCCGCCGCGGCTGCGGCGCTTGCGTCGAGCAAGGGCGCGATGTCGGAGAACTCGCACGCCAACTGCTCGGGCGACAGGCGCTGGGCGGCAATGTCGCCGGTTTGCTTGATGGCCATACACGTTCCTTCTTCGTTGTGAGGACGTAGCCGTACCTGCCGGCTGCGTTTCAGCGAAGCCGGGACGGCGTGTTTCATGGGCACTACGGTGAAGCCGCAAAAAGCGTTATGAAACCGGCTCGCACGCCCGTTCGAGCATCGCGTGCAGCAATACGTTGGCGCCCGCCTCGATCCATTCGAAGGTGGCGTCCTCGATTTCGTTATGGCTGATCCCGTCGACGCAAGGCACGAACACCATCGAAGTGGGCGCGACTTGCGACAGATAACAGGCGTCGTGTCCCGCGCCGGACACCATGTTGCGATGCGGATAGCCGAAACGTTCGGCCGCGGCGCGCACGGATGTCACGCAGGCTTCGTCGAACGCGACCGGCGCGTAGTAAAAGATCTGTTCCAGTTCGGTTTCGAGACCGATGCCGCTCGCGATCTTCGCCACGCCTTCACGCAGCGCGGCATCCATCTTCGCGAGCACCGCATCGTCGGGATGACGAAAGTCGACGGTAAAAAACACGCGGCCGGGAATCACGTTGCGCGAGTTCGGATGGACTTGCATCATGCCGACCGTCGCGCAGCCGAACGGCGCGTTATCGAGCCCGATGCGATTGACCAGATCGACCACGCGCGCGGCGCCGAGCAATGCGTCGCGACGGCGCGGCATCGGCGTCGGCCCCGCATGCGCCTCCTGTCCGGTGAGCGTGATCTCGTACCAGCGCTGACCTTGAGCGTCCGTCACCACGCCGATGGTTTTCTGCTCGGCTTCGAGAATCGGCCCCTGTTCGATATGCAGTTCAAAAGCCGCATGCAACGCGCGCCCGCCGCACGGAACATCGCCCGCATAGCCGATGCGTTGCAGTTCCTCGCCGATGGTCTTGCCGTCCACGTCCTTGCGCGAGAGGCCATACTCCAACGTGAACACGCCGGCGAACACGCCCGACGCGACCATCGCCGGCGCGAAGCGCGAGCCTTCCTCGTTGGTCCAGATCACTACTTCGACGGGGTGCTCGGTTTCGATGCCGTGATCGTTCAGGCTGCGAATCACTTCGAGACCGCCGAGCACGCCATAGATGCCGTCGAAGCGGCCGCCGGTCGGCTGCGAGTCCGCGTGCGAGCCAGTCATCACCGGCAGCGCATCCGGGTTGCGCCCGGCGCGGCGCATGAACACATTGCCCATCTGATCGACACTGACCGTGCAGCCCGCTTCCTTCGCCCAGCCGACGATCAGATCGCGCCCCTGCTTGTCGAGGTCGGTGAGCGCGAGACGGCAAACGCCGCCCTTGGGCGTCGCGCCGATCTTCGCCATCGTCATCAGGCTGTCCCACAGCCGCTGGCCGTCGACCTTGATCGACGTAGCGGGTTCTCGGTGGGCCTTCTTCAGCGCTTCGGATACCGCGTTCATTCGTCTCGCTCCTTTCGGTGAACCGACATGAAACTGGTGCATTGACGGCGAATTCCGGGGCGTGGCCGCACGGCGGCGGTGCACATTCGATCGCTTCGCTCGCCCCTTAGGGAAAGGGCAAACCCTGGGGCATCGCCCGCTCTCTCAATCCTGTCCAGTTGGACAGGTTGTAGACGATTAAGACCGCCAAATCAATGCCTTTCGTGCGGTGACAAACAGAGCGAGAAGCGTGCCATTGCATCGCAGCACGCGCTCGATGCGCATGGCGAATCCGCATGTCCACGCGCCGCCAAACGACTAGAATGAAGCGCGACGCGGCACACATGCCGCTGCGGGTGAACATGAGAGACGACCACGTGGCTGCCGACATCACCGAAAACGAAGAAACGCGCGCACCTTTGCGGCGGCGCAAGGCGCACATTCGCGAGTCGAATGAAGCGCATCTTCTGGCGTGCGCCGAGGCGGTTTTCGCCGAGCGCGGGCTGGAGGGCGCCAGCACCGCGATGATCGCCGAACGTGCGGGTTTACCAAAAGCCAACTTGCATTACTACTTCCCGACCAAGCTCGCGTTGTACCGGCGCGTGCTGGAAGATCTGTTCGAGGATTGGTATCGCGCGGCGGATACGTTCGAATGCAGCGACGATCCGGTCGAGGCGATCGGCGGCTATGTACGCGCGAAAATGGAACTGTCGCGGCGCCGGCCGCTCGGCTCGAAGGTGTGGGCGAGCGAGATCATTCACGGCGCCGAACACATGGACGACATACTCACGCAACGCGTGAAGCCGTGGCTCGACAGCCGCGTGAAAGTGATCGACGACTGGATCGCGCGCGGCCTGCTCGCGCCGGTGAATGCGCAAACGCTGATGTACATGATCTGGGCGACCACGCAGCATTACGCCGACTTCGACGCGCAGATTCGCGCGCTCAGGGGCAAGCGCGCGCTGACGCAAAAAACGTTCGAGGCGACGACGGAAGAAGTGGTGCAGTTGGTGATTCGGGCGTGCGGGGCGGTGTCGCCTGGGCAGGCTGGAGGCTCGCGTTAGAACAGGTAGTGGAAATCGCCGAATTTCATTTAGGATGATGCCTTCGGGCAGATGGCTATGGAAAAAGTCATGCAAGACAAGCGGGTATCCAAGTCCGAGTTCAAAGCCAAGGCGCTGGAATTTTTTCGGCAAATCGAATCTTCCGGCGAAAGCATGATCGTCACGGATCACGGCAAACCAGCGCTGGAAGTACGGCCCTACCACGGTGCAGAGCGCAGTCCGCTCGAAGTGCTGCGCGGCTCAGTTGTGCGTTATGACGAGTCAGCTTCGCCTATCGAAGAAGACGACTGGGAGACCGCACAGTGACCATCTGGTAAAAAACGCAGGGCTCGCAAGCGCGCGAGCCGCTTCGCGTGGAAACGTAAGACGCTCAATACGTCTCCAGATGCAACCGCCCTTCCCGCTTCAACTTCGCCCACAGCGCGTCCCAATCCATCCGATGCTGCTCGCCGATTTCCCTGAGCGCCTGCAGTACGCCCTCTTCCATGCCCTTCAACCCGCACACGTAGATATGCGTGTTGTCGTCCTTGAGCAGCTGCGCGACATCGACCGCGCGCTCGCGCATCGCGTCCTGCACGTAGCGCTTCGCCTGCCCCGGCGTGCGTGAAAACGCCAGATTCGTATCGATGAAATCCTTCGGCAGATTCGTGAGCGGCCCAAAATACGGCAACTCTTCTTTCGTGCGCGCGCCGAAGAACAGCATCAGCTTGCCCGTCGCGCCTTTCAGCCGGCGACGCCGCCGATACTCGGTCATCGCGCGCATCGGCGCCGAACCGGTGCCCGTGCAAATCATCAGCAGATGCGAGTTCGGATGGTTCGGCATCAGGAACGTGCCGCCGAACGGGCCGATCACGTTGACCACGTCGCCCTTCTTCAGATCGCACAGATAGTTCGAGCACACGCCGTCGAGCGCATCGCCGTGCTGTTGCGACACACGTTTTACCGTCAGCGACACGTTGTTATAGCCGGGCCGTTCGCCGTCGCGCGGACTCGCGATCGAATACTGGCGCGCGTGATGCGTTCGGCCATCGGCGCTCGCGCCCGGCGGCAGAATGCCGATCGATTGGCCTTCCAGCACCGGAAACGGCATCGAACCGAAATCGAGCACGATGTGATGAATGTCGCTATCGGTCGAAGCGTCCGTGAGCCGGTAGTTGCCGACCACCGTCGCGGTGGTCGGCGCCTTGTGCGTATAGAGATTCACGTAAGGCTTCGCCGCCGACCACGGCGGCACCACCGAGCCGCGCACGGTGTCCACTTCGACGCCGCTCGCGTCCGCCGCCGGATCTCCCGGCGCTTCATCGGCGGCGGGAACCGCCATCGTGTTCTGTTCCGGCAAGACGTCCCACGTGAACTGCTCGTCGACCGGATAGGCATCGGCCTTCGATACCGTGCGCCAGTTATCGATCGCGCCGGTCGGACACGGCGGCACGCATGCCATGCAGCCATTGCACACATCGGCCTTCACGACATAGTTGTTGTCATCGTGCGTGATCGCATCGACCGGGCAAGTCTCTTCGCAGGTATTGCAGCGAATGCAGATTTCCGGATCGATCAGATGCTGCCTGAGAACCTCGATCGACACTGGGCCGTTCATCACTACCTCCACCCTCTATTGCGGCGCATGCGCGCCACGCGCATCCCGGCTTCTCGTGCGCTCAGTTAAAGCGCACGTATTCGAAATCGACCGGCTGGCGATTGACGCCCATCGCCGGCGGCGCAATCCAGTTCGCGAACTTGCCGGGTTCCGTGACGCACCCCATCAGCGACGCGACATACGCGCGGTCTTCCGGCGTGGCGAGCCACTTCGCCTCGTTGGCGGCCCATTCGGTTTCGCTCACCACGCGGCCATCGGGCGACACGCGCGTGCGGGCAAACGTGCCGATCTGGCGATTGAACGCCTTATGCGGCACCGTCATGCGGAAATCGATGCCGGCCTTGTCGAGCACCTTGTTCCAGCGCCCCACGCCCGCCATCGAGTCCTTGATGTAATCGTCGCGCAGCACTTCGTTCATGGCGTTGAGCATCGGCACTTCGCGCTCGACCAGCTTGCCGTCCTGCACGTCGAGCAACTTGTAGCGCTGCCCGTTCAACTGATGATCGTCGTCGCGCTTGTTCTCTTCATAGCGTCCCTTCAAACCCGAGCTATAGAACGTAGCCGCATTCGATGAATGATCGGCGCCGAACAGGTCGATCGTCACCGAGTAATGGAAGTTCAGATAGCGCTGGATAGTCGGCAGATCGATCACGCCGGCCGCGCGAAGTTTCGTGACGTCGTCGGTGCCCAGTTCGTTCATCACTTGCGCGGTACGCTGGATCACGCGCGACACACCCGATTCGCCGACGAACATGTGATGCGCTTCCTCGGTCAGCATGAACCTGGTGGTGCGCGCGAGCGGATCGAAACCCGACTCGGCGAGCGCGGACAACTGGAACTTGCCGTCGCGATCGGTGAAATACGTGAACATGTAGAACGCGAGCCAGTCCGGCGTTTTCTCATTGAATGCACCGAGAATGCGCGGATTGTCGTCGTCGCCCGAGCGGCGGCCGAGCAATGCCTCGGCTTCCTCGCGGCCGTCACGGCCGAAATAACGATGCAGCAGATACACCATCGCCCACAGATGGCGGCCTTCCTCCACGTTCACCTGGAACAGATTGCGCAAGTCGTACAGGGAAGGCGCCGTCAAGCCGAGATGACGTTGCTGCTCGACCGAAGCCGGCTCCGTATCGCCCTGCGTCACGATGATGCGGCGCAGATTCGCGCGATGCTCGCCGGGCACGTCCTGCCACGCCGCTTCGCCCTTGTGCTCGCCGAAGTGAATCTTGCGGTCGTGCTCGCCGGGCGTCAGAAAAATGCCCCAACGGTAGTCCGGCATTTTCACGTGATCGAAATGCGCCCAGCCGCCCGCATCCACGCTCACCGCCGTGCGCAGATACACGTCGTAACCCTGCGAGCCTTCCGGGCCCATATCGCCCCACCACGACAGAAAGTTCGGCTGCCATTGTTCGAGCGCGCGTTGCAGCGTGCGGTCGTCGGCGAGGTTGACGTTGTTCGGAATCTTTTCGCTGTAGTTGATCGTCGACATGGTCGGTTCCTTGAGCGGATGCAGTGCCGCGCGTATCCGGCGGGCCGCGTTGCGTTAAATCGCGTTAATGGCGTGGGTGCTTTTCAGGCGCGCGCATTCACACGCGCATCACACACGCATCACACACGCGAAGCATCGAACTGCGCCTTGCTGCCCTTGCCGTACACCTTGAGCGCGCCTTTCTCGCCCACTGCGTTCGGCCGGTTGAAGATCCAGTTCTGCCATGCGGTGAGACGGCCGAAGATGCGCGTCTCCATCGTCTCGGGCCCGTTGAAGCGCAGATTCGCTTCGAGGCCGGTGAGCGCATCGGGCGACATCGCCGCGCGTTCTTCGAGCGCGATGCGGATTTCGTCGGCCCAGTCGATATCGTCGGGAGAGGCGGTGACGAGTCCGAGGCGCTCGGCGTCGACCGGTTTGATCGGCTGGCCGATTTTCGAGCGCACGGCGTCGAGCGGTTCGGCTTCTTCATAGAACCGGCGAGCGAGCCGCGACTGATGCGTCACCATCGGATAAAGCCCGAAGTTGACCTCCGAAAGCGTGATGGCCGGCTCCTCGTCCTCATTGCTCGGCAGCGCGGCCATATACGCGCGGTCGGCGGCGAACGCGAGTTCCGCGAAGGTGCCGGCAAAGCACGAGCCCGGTTCGATCAGCGCGAACAGCGAGCGCGACGAGACGTCGATGCGCGCGAGCGTGCGGCGCAGCAGGCCGATCGTTTCGCGCACGAACCAGTGATCGCGGTGCTGCATCAGCGTGGCGTCCGTGGCGAGCAGGTTGCGCGCGTCGCCCTCGGTTTTGAACACCCAGGTGCCGACTTCGAGCTCATTGGTACGCATCGAGAGAATCGCGTCGTCGAGCTCGCGCGCGAATTGCAGCGGCCACCAGTGCGCGCCGGCTGCAACGATGGCGTCGATCTGCGTGGGTTGTTCGGCTGGCGGCGCTTTCGCCGTGAACGTCGCGATGCGCCTGGCGCGCTCGATCGTGACGTCGAGCGTCTGGTACGTCAGGCCGTCTTCGCGGTCGGTGCGTTCGACGCGCGTGAGCATCACACCCGGCGCGTCCGCGGGACGATCGCTTTTTGCCGCGAGTTCAAGCGCGCGCGCCTGGATGGCCTGATCGAACTGATTCGGCTTCACGACTTCATCCACGAGACGCCAGGCTTTCGCGCGCTCGCCGCGAATGCCTTCCACCACTGTGCAGAAGATATCCGCGCGATCGTGGCGCACCTTGCGTTTATCGGTCACGCGCGTCAGGCCGCCGGTGCCGGGCAACACGCCGAGCAACGGCACTTCCGGCAGCGACACCGACGACGAGCGGTCATCCACCAGATAGATTTCGTCGCAAGCCAGCGCGAGTTCGTAACCGCCGCCGGCGCATGCGCCGTTCACCGCCGCGAGAAACTTCAAGCCCGAGTAACGCGACGAATCCTCAAGACCGTTGCGCGTCTCGTTGGTGAACTTGCAGAAGTTGACCTTCCACGCATGCGAGGACAAGCCCAGCATGAAGATGTTGGCGCCCGAGCAGAACACGCGGTCTTTCAGGCTGGTGAGCACCACCGTTTTGACTTCGGGATGCTCGAAGCGGATGCGTTGTATCGCGTCGTGCAGTTCGATATCGACGCCGAGGTCGTATGAGTTCAGCTTCAGCTTGTAGCCGTCGCGAATGCCGCCGTCCTCGGCGATATCGATGCCGAGCGTCGCGACCGGACCGTTGAAGCTCAGCTTCCAATGCTTGTACTGCAAGGGATCGGTGCGGTAGTCGACCGGCGCGACCGCGGTTTCTGCTGTGGACATGGGCGTCTCCTGACTTGGACGATGCAACCTGTTTTTGAACAATAGTGCATCATCATACCCATGTAAAGCACTTTACTTCATATTTGTTGGTAAACCCTGGCGTGGAAATGCATGTCAAATCGCGCGCGCGTCGTCCGGCGATTCCGCCGCAAGCCTTGCGGCAAGCCGGTCGCGTAGCTGCAAATAGGCGTCCGCCAAGGTTTTCTCGCTGGTGTCGAAGCTCATGTCGGCGCGGCCGTACAGCTCGCCGCGACCCGCCAGAATGCGCTTCAGGTCGTCCATCGCTTCGCGGTTGCCCGACATCGGCCGCAGGTCGCCTTGCGCGACCACGCGGCGCATGTGCTCTTCCGGCGTGGCTTGCAGCCACACGGTGAAGCAATGCGACAGCAGCGTATTGAACGTGCCCGACTCCGACACCAGGCCGCCCGGCGACGCGATCACCGCGCGCTCGTGCTCCTGAATCACCGCCTCGAGCGCGCGGTGCTCGTAGCGCCGGTAAGCGCTCGCGCCGTACAGCGAATGAATCTCCGAGGGCGGGCAGCCGGCAAGCTGCTCGATCACGCGCGTCAACTCGACGAACGGCACCTTGCGCTCCTGCGCGAGCATGCGCCCGAGCGTCGATTTACCCGCGCCGCGCAACCCGATCAACGCGATCCGGTCCTTGCGATGCGGGTCGCGCGGGGCCTGCGCGAACATCTCGGCGAGCGCCACGCGGGCGCGCTGCAAGGCCGCCTGATCGCGGCCGTGCAGCAGTTCGCGGATCAGCAGCCATTCGGCGGAAGCCGTGGTTTCGTCGCCGATCACCTCCGCGAGCGGACAGTTCAAGGTCGTCGCGATCTGCCGCAACACCAGCACCGACGCGTTGCCCACGCCCGATTCCAGATTCGCCAGATGACGCTCCGACAAACCGGTTTCGGTCGCCAGCGTCTTGCGGGTCATGCCGCGGCGCGCGCGCAAGAGGCGCACGCGCTCGCCCATCGCCGTGAGAAAGGGATCGCGTTCCTCACGCTCGCCGCCGCGCTCGGTCGCGCTGTCGGGCCGATCCGCGCGGCTTGCGTCGTCATTGGCGGCGTCGCCTAATGGCGCTGGAGTGTTATTTTGATTCATGTTTTACTACCTCACGACTGCGATGTATGTACTATAGTGCTTGACACGACCCAAGCGAACGGTTAATTTTCGCCAAATATTGATCCAATCACAAACGCCGTCGAGATATTTCGGCCGCGTCACGGAGACGGCTCGACCACACGCATGAACTAACGTGCGTGCGCGGGTCGATATGGAGGGCTCGCATGTCCCCACATGAATTCCAGCGCCTGATCGCGGGCGTGACCGGGCAACTCGCCGGCCGAGCGCTCGACGGCGAACTCGCCGCGTGGTTGAACAACACCTGGCCCGCGGATGGCGAGACGTTCCGCGCGCTCGCCGACGCATGCCGCACCGGCGTGGCCGAAGGCTGGCTGTGCAATCGCGAGGGCGGCGGCATTCGCTACGGGCGCATCTTCAAGGCGCTGCCCGACACTCACGGCTTTTCCGTCGACGTGGTGGAGATGAAGGACATTGCCGGTCCGCATCACGTTCATCCTCACGGCGAGATCGACCTGATCATGCCGCTCACCGAAGGCGCCACCTTCGACGGTCATCCGGCCGGCTGGTGCGTGTACGGTCCCGGCAGCGCGCATCGTCCGACCGTGGCGAACGGTCAGGCGCTGGTGCTGTATCTGCTGCCGCAAGGCGCGATCGAATTCACCACGCCCCCGCTTCCGCCTGACGCACCGAGACAGCCATGACCGAACTTTTGAAGAACTACGTGGGTGGCCAATGGGTCGCGGGCAGCGGCGACGGCGTGACGCTGACCGATCCGCTAACAGGCGAGGCGCTCGTGCGCGTCTCAAGCGAGAGCCTCGACCTGGCGCGTGCCTTCGGCTTTGCCCGCGAACAGGCAGGCGCCGCGTTGCGCGCGTTGACCTATGCGCAGCGCGCCGCGCGCCTCACCAAAATCGTCAAGCTGCCGCAAGCCAGGCGCGACGACTACTACGCAATCGCCATCGGGAACTCGGGCACCACGCGCAACGATTCGGCGGTCGATATCGCGCGCTCGGCTTCTATCACCGGCGCTCGGCGGTTCAGGCATCGAGCGCGGCAATCGACGCGCTGACGCGAACAACCCACTTGCCCGCGGCATAGCGGAAGCCACCCGCGGAAGTACACGCGCAAGCCGCACGCGGAGCGCACGAGACATACACAGGCAGCAAGCACGCAAGCATCGAGCGGATCAAGAGCAGATAACAGCCGGACCGCCCCTCACCCGTTGGAGGAGACATATGGAAGCCCTGCTGGAACCGGCTGCGAGTCAGCCCGCCGTGACGGTCGAGCCGCCGCCCGCGCTGTTCAATTTCGCGGCTTACCTGTTTGAACTGAACCAGGCGCGCGCCGCCAAAACCGCTTATATCGACGACACCGGCGCGGCCACCTACGGCGAACTGGAGAACCGCGCGCGGCGCTTCGCGAGCGTACTGCGCACGCTCGGCGTGCATCCCGAGGAACGCGTGCTGCTGGTGATGCTCGACACGGTCGAATTGCCGATCGCGTTTCTCGGCGCGCTCCTCGCGGGCGTCGTGCCGGTGGTCGCGAATACGCTGCTCACCGCGCCCGATTACGTGTACATGCTCACGCATAGCCACGCGCGCGCCGTGATCGCATCGGGCGCGCTGCTGGCGAACGTCACGCAGGCGATGGAAGCCACCGAGCACGACGGCTGTCAGTTGATCGTCTCGCAGCCGCGCGAAGGCGACGCGCTATCGACGCCGCTACTCAAGGATCTGCTCGACGCCGCGACGCCGGCAGGCAAATCCGCCGCCACCGGTTGCGACGACATCGCGTTCTGGCTGTACTCGTCCGGCTCGACCGGCAAGCCGAAGGGCACCGTCCACACGCATGCCAATCTCTACTGGACCGCCGAACTGTATGCGAAGCCGATCCTCGGCATTGTGGAGGGCGACGTGGTGTTCTCGGCGGCGAAGCTGTTCTTCGCCTATGGGCTCGGCAATGCGCTGACGTTCCCGCTGTCGGTCGGCGCGACCGCGGTGTTGATGGCGGAGCGCCCCACCGCCGACGCGATCTTCAAGTGTCTCGTGCAGCATCGCCCCACCATCTTTTACGGCGTGCCGACGCTCTACGCGAGCATGCTGGTCTCGCCCAATCTGCCCGCGCGCGCCGATGTCGCGATGCGCGTGTGCGCGTCGGCGGGCGAGGCCTTGCCGCGCGAAATCGGCGAGCGCTTCACCGCGCACTTCGGCTGCGAGATACTCGACGGCATCGGCTCGACGGAAATGCTGCATATCTTCTTGTCGAATCGCGCGGGCGCGGTCGAATACGGCACCACGGGCCGTCCCGTGCCGGGCTATGAAGTCGCGTTGCGCGACGAGTTGGGTCAGCCGGTGCCCGACGGCGAAATCGGCGATCTGTTTATCAAGGGGCCGAGCTCGGCGCTGATGTACTGGAGCAATCGCGAGAAGTCGCGCGCCACGTTTCTCGGCGAATGGATTCGCAGCGGCGACAAGTACTGCCGTCTGCCGAACGGCTGCTATGTGTACGCGGGGCGCAGCGACGACATGCTGAAAGTGAGCGGCCAGTATGTGTCGCCCGTCGAAGTGGAGATGGTGCTCGTGCAGCATGACGCGGTGCTGGAAGCGGCGGTGGTCGGCGTGGATCACGGCGGGCTCGTCAAGACGCGCGCGTTCGTCGTGTTGAAGCGTGAGTTCGCCGCCTCTGAGATACTCGCGGATGAACTGAAAGCCTTCGTCAAGGGACGGCTCGCGCCGCATAAGTACCCGCGCGATATCGTGTTCCTCGACGATTTGCCGAAGACCGCCACCGGCAAGATTCAACGCTTCAAACTGCGCGAACAGTCATGAGGTAATCCATGCAGAACCCCGCCGCCGCAAGCGCCGCCAGCGATTTCGCCGACCTGCCCGCGACGGCGCCGCATGGGCCGTTGCGCATCGAATATCGCTGGGTGAACGAGGCTGCGGGCGACGCGCCGCTCGCCGTGTTCCTGCACGAGGGACTCGGCTCGCTCGCCATGTGGCGCGACTGGCCGCAATCCTTATGCGAGCAACTCGGCATGCGCGGGCTCGTCTATTCACGGCCCGGTTACGGACGCTCCACGCCGCGCGCGCATGACGTGAAATGGCCGGTCGATTTCATGACCGCCCAGGCGCGCGACATTCTGCCCGCCTTGCTCGACGCACTGAATATCGACATGCGTCAGCGCCAACGCATGTGGCTCGTCGGCCATAGCGACGGCGGCTCGATCGCGCTGCTGTACGCGGCGCTCTACCCCGGGGCGTTGGCCGGCGCGGTGGCGATCGCGCCGCACGTATTCGTCGAAGACATTTCGGTGCAAAGCATCGCGCAGACCAAACAGCTTTACGAAACCACCGACCTGCGCGGCAAACTCAGCCGCTATCACGCCGACGTCGATTCGGCGTTTTATGGCTGGAACGACATCTGGCTGAATCCGGCCTTCAGGCAGTGGACCATTGCCGAGGAACTGCCTGCGATCCGCGAGCCGCTGCTCGCGGTGCAAGGTCACGACGACCATTACGGCACGATGGCGCAGATCGAGACGATCGCGCAGCGCGTGCCGCATGCGCGGCTCGTGAAGCTCGACGCTTGCGGACATTCGCCGCATCGCGATGCGCCGCGGGCGTTGAACGAGGCCATTGCCGCGTTCATTGTTCAACAGCGCCAGTAGAACTTCGGCGTTGGGGCATCACATAACTGCGCGATGCCGGCGCGGTTTCCTCATGCGGTTCAAATAAACAACGGCGAGACAACGGCGCAACGTTAAAAACCGCGCCACGCGCATTCGCGTTTCAATTTTCCGCTCTAAAAGATCCCGTTGCGCAAGCGTTCAATATGCTTGTAGACTTCGCGATCATTCGCCGGCGCCTTTAATCGCCGGCGACATTAAAAACACAAATTTGCTTAACGATTTCACACTGCTTCAACGCAAAGGAACACGCTTCCCCGTTTGCTGTTGCAGATTTTCATAAGGCCGGCTGCGCAATGCGGATAATTCAGCCCGCCATTTTCTGTTTGTATGACTTCACCTGATAGAATATCGACATGGGCCAAATCATCTTTATTCTTTTTCTTGCCGTCATTATCGGCGCGGCAGCCGTATTCGCATCGAAATCGCTGCGCAAGGATCATCAGCCGCAAATGCGCTATGGCGTAATCATCTTCGTTCTCGTCGTGGCCGTTGGCGCGTTGTTCTCGAGCTTCGTGCAGGTTTCGCAATCGCACATCGGCGTGGTGACGACCTTCGGACATATCGAGGCGGAAACGCTGCCCGAAGGCCCGCACCTGGTGAGCCCGGTATCGCGCCTGCACGAAGTTTTCATCGGGCTCGACGTCGCCAAGGTGGAAGGCGCGCAGGCGGCGTCCAAGGATCTGCAGTCGGTGCACACCGATCTGACGATGAACTACCGCGTCGATCCGAACAAGGTTCGTGCGCTGTATGCCATGGCGCCGTCGCTCCAGTATGAAGCCTCGTATGTGCAGCCGGCCATGTTCGAGGTGTTCAAGGCGGTTGCGGCGCGCTACACCGCGGAAGAGCTGGTGACCAGGCGCCAGCAGGTCTCCACCGACATCATGAGCGGACTGATTACGAAACTGAAAGGCTATGGCTTCCTGATCCAGGATATCAACATCACCAATTTCAAGTTCAGCGCGGCGTTCGACCAGGCCATTGAAGCCAAGGTCACCGCGAGCCAGCGCGCCGAGCAGGCGGAGCGCGAACTCGCGCGCGTGAAGTTCGAAGCCGATCAGCAGATCGCCAAGGCGCGCGGCGAGGCCGAATCGATCGCGATTCAGGCGCAAGCGGTCAAGACCAACGGCGGCAAGGAGTATCTGCAACTGCAGGCGATCAACCGCTGGGACGGCAAGCTGCCGACCTACCTCGGCGCGGGCGCGCCGCTGCCGTTCCTGAATCTCGACAAGTAAGCACCGCTTTTGCCATGCCGTTGCCGCTGCCCTTTCGTAGTGCAGCGGCATGCCGACAATAAAAACCCCTCACTACCTCTTCACAAAACTTACACAGGTAAGCGATTATGCTTCTGCATCGCTGACCTGGGCACACGGATGCCCTCGCACCCCTTCCCTGTGCCGGAGTCGTTGCCATGTCCGTTGTGCCGAAGCCATCCCTTGCTGTTTATCGCAAACGTTTGGCGGGCGCGCTGGTCACAGCGTCCTTGTGCGCGCTGATCGGCGCATGCGGCGACGAGGGCCGCGACCCGAGCCAGGCCGGCGCTGCCCGACGTTCAGACAACGCTTCGGCAGATAACAGCAACACCCCGGCGGTCCTCTCAGCCGATCCGTCATCCGCATCACCCGCACCCGCAGCAGTCACGATTCAAAGCCCAGCACTGCCCGCATCAAGCGCCGACCCGGCACTGTCCGCCGCCGCGTCGACGCCGCTCGCCCCACCCGTCATTCATACCGTTGATTGAGTTCCGCGTCCACGCAATGCGCGGGTTGATACTCGCGCGTCGCGTGGTTCGTTCCTCTACCGAGATCGAAGGCCAAAACCATGACATCAAAAAATCGCCGTGATTTTCTGCGCTCCGCCGCGCATGCCGCCGGGTCCGTGACCGCGTTGAGCATGTTGCCGCTGGGCATTCGCAACGCCCTCGCCATTCCGGCGAACAACGCAACCGGCACCATCCGCGACGTGGAGCACATCGTCGTGCTGATGCAGGAAAACCGCTCGTTCGACCACTACTTCGGCACGCTCAAGGGCGTGCGCGGTTTCGGCGACACGCGCGCGATCAATCTGCCCAACGGCAAACCGGTGTGGTATCAGCCGCTCGCCGCGGATGCCGGCTACGTGCTGCCGTTTCGTCCCACCGCGTCCAACCTCGGCATGCAGTTTCTGCAGGATCTCCCGCACGACTGGAACAGCTCGCAGGCGGCATGGAACGGCGGCCGCTACGATCAGTGGGTGCCCGCGAAGAGCGCCACGACGATGGCCTACCTCACGCGCGAGGACATTCCGTTTCACTACCAGCTCGCCGACGCCTTCACGATCTGCGACGCGTATCACTGCTCGCTGATCGGCCCGACCGATCCGAACCGCTATTACATGTGGAGCGGCTGGGTGGGCAACGACGGCAGCGGCGGCGGTCCGGTGATCGACAATTCCGAGCTCGGCTATGGCTGGTCCACCTACCCGGAAGTGCTGCAAAACGCGGGCATCTCGTGGAAGATCTATCAGGACGTGGGCGTGGGACTCGACGCGAAGGGCTCATGGGGCTGGACCGAGAATCCGTACATCGGCAATTACGGCGACAACTCGCTGCTGTATTTCAACCAGTACCGCAACGCGCAGCCGGGCAACCCGCTGTACGACAACGCGCGCACCGGCACGAACGCCACGAAGGGCGACGGCTATTTCGACATTCTGAAGCGCGACGTGCAGAACAACACGCTGCCGCAAGTCTCGTGGATCACCGCGCCCGAGGCGTATTCCGAGCATCCGAACTGGCCCGCCAATTACGGCGCGTGGTACATCGATCAGGTCTTGCAGATTCTCACGTCGAACCCCGAGGTGTGGAGCAAGACGGTCCTGCTGATCAATTACGACGAGAACGACGGCTTCTTCGATCACATCTCGCCGCCGTTCGCGCCCGCTTCGAGCGCGAATGGCTTGTCCACCGTCGACACGGTCAACGAGATCTATCCCGGCGATGCGAAAAGACCCGCCGGTCCCTACGGACTGGGCGCGCGCGTGCCGATGCTGGTGGTCTCGCCGTGGTCGAAAGGCGGCTATGTGTGCTCGGAACTGTTCGACCATACGTCGGTGATCCGCTTCATCGAACAGCGCTTCGGCGCGCAGAACAATCTGGGCGAAGCGAACATCTCGCCGTGGCGCCGCGCGGTATGCGGCGACCTGACGTCGGCGTTCAACTTCAGCAACCCCAACGATGCGTTCCCGAAGCTGCCGAGCACGAGCGGCTATGTGCCGCCCGATCAGAATCGCCACCCGGACTACGTGCCGCTGCCGCCGGCCGTGCAGGCGGTGCCGAAGCAGGAGCCCGGCGTGCGGCCGGCTCGCGCGCTGCCATATGAACTCTTCGTGCGCGTTCACGGCGAAGGTTCGCTCAATAAGCTCGTGATGCGTTTCGTCAACACGGGCAGCACCGGCGCGGTGTTCCTGGTCTACACCGCGAACGGTCTCGCCGCGCCGCGCACCTATACGGTGGAAGCGGGCAAGCGTTTGCAGGACGAGTTGCCGCTGAATGCCGACGGCACCTACGACTTCACCGTGCACGGCCCGAACGGTTATCTGCGGCGCTTTGCGGGCCGGCCGGTCGCCCGTAGCTGGTGGGACGGATCGGGCATCGCGCGTCCTGAAGTCGAGGAAGGCTACGATGTCGCGAACGGCAATCTGCAGTTGCGGCTCATCAATGTGGGCGGCGAGCGTTGCCGCTTCCATATCGTCAACGCCTATGACCCGAAACATGAAATCAAGCATTGGGTGCGCGGCGGCGATACGGACCAGATCTACCTCGACCTGCGCAACGCCTACGGCTGGTACGACCTGGCGATCACGGTGGAGAAGGATGCGCTGTTCGCGCGGCGTTTTGCCGGCCACGTGGAAACCGGCAAGAGCAGCATGAGCGATCCGGCGCTGGGCGGTTGACGCTCGTTCAGGATTCGGCCGAAGCAGTCAGACGTCCGCGGGAAAGATAGCGGCCGCTGCGAAGCGAGCAGCGGCCGCTTTTCATTCGTCTTCGCAAGCGCGCCGCGAGCGGCTTCGAGCGGCTTCGAGCCGCACCACCGTCACGACTCGAAGTCGAGCCCGCCGATCAACATCACCGGCTCGCCCTGCGTATGCGAGAGAAAATCCAGTTCGCGCGCATGCCGCCAGGCCGTGAGCTTGCGCGGCAACGCGGCCAGATAGTTGTCGAAGCGCGCCGGCTCTCGCGCGCTCACCAACCTTTCAATCTCGTCGCTGTCCCACGTCAGATACAGATTCAACGGATGCGCGTAGTGGCGGATATCGTCGATCGGCGCGGCATGAATCCGCACGCGCGTCGGATGCCCGTGGCCGCCGTAAGGCAGCACTTCGGTATGCACGGTGGTGGCGAAACACGCGGCGATGGCCTCGGCGATGCGCGGCGCGAACTGTTCATCGAAACGGGCGGCATTCTGTGGACGCATGGGTGTCTCCGACGCTCTGCGCAATGAGCGAAGCATCGTAGCACGCGTGTGCGGCTGCTCGGTCAACCGATGATGGTGTACCAGGCGGACAACGCCGGTTTGTTGCGGGCCTTTCGCCAGCGCATCGAGCGTGAACTGCCGCGCGCGGTCTATGTGCGCGCGATGTTCTCGACCGGCCACGATCAGGCGAACCGCGAGGTGTTCCGCGCCGGACCCGCCGAACCCGCCGATGCGCCCGATCTCGCCGGGCTCGCGGTGCGCGGCGCGAAGAAGGCCGTCGACAAGGCGGTCAAGGGTCTATCGCTGCATGCCTGATTGTCGCGCGCGACGCTTTACACGTCGGCTTGTTGGTTCATCGCGGCGCCTTTCGTTGCTCGCGTTTGGCGGCGCGCCAGCGAAACAGCAAGCTGACCAGCGCGGCAAGGAGCGCGGTGCCCGCATAGCCGGCGAAACGGATGGCCTGCTCGGCAGGCAGGCGCGCGACCAGTACGACGACAATGGCGCTTGCAAGCAGCGCCAGAAAGGCGATGGCCCATTTCATCCGCGTCTCCTCTGGGTTTCACGTGTCGCCCGATGGCGCACGGCTCTTCGTTTTTGTTGAGCATACCCGCGACCGCTCAAGCCGTAATTCTCTTCCGCTTTCCCACGCCTGCTTCAGAACAAGCTCGATGAAAGTCGCCGCCGCCCGCGTGTGATGTGGTTCGGCCTATACAGCATCTACTCCATGTGATTGTCAATAAAGCCTGACCGACCGACAATCGGGCATTCACCGGACTCGGCACACCCGATCAGAATCAGGAGACAAGCCATGAGCCTCAATCTTTCGACCGACGCCGTGACGCGCGAATTGCGCGGCGCGGATTTTGCGAGCCTCGATCAAAAGGTTTGACTTGCCACGTCATCGAGCTTCGTTGCGGTAAGCACATCTCGGCCGGCGGTGGCCTGCCCGCGCACCGCTGCTCTACTCAACCTTCACGGACACCCTCGTCATGGATCTGAACTTCACTGCCGAAGAAGAAGCCTTTCGCGCCGACGTGCTGGCCTTTTTGCGCGACAAGCTCCCGCAACGTCTCGCCAGCAAGGTGCACGGCGGACGCCGCCTCACGCGCGACGACATGGCCGAGTGGCACGCGATTCTCAACGCGCAAGGCTGGCTCGCGAATCACTGGCCGAAGGAATACGGCGGCCCAGGCTGGGATGCAGTGCGGAAATTCATCTTCGAAAACGAATGCGCGTTGGCGGGCGCGCCGCGCGTGGTGCCGTTCGGCGTCAACATGCTCGGCCCGGTGCTGATCAAATACGGCAGCGACGCGCAGAAGCGCCACTGGCTTCCACGCATACTCGACGGCTCCGATTGGTGGTGCCAGGGCTATTCGGAGCCGGGCGCGGGTTCCGATCTGGCCTCGGTGAAAACCACCTCGGTACGCGGCATGGACGCGCAAGGCGAGCACTACATCGTCAACGGCCAGAAGACGTGGACCACGCTCGGCCACTACGCGAACATGATCTTCTGCCTCGTACGCACCGCGACCGACGTGCGCAAGCAGGACGGCATCAG
Source organism: Paraburkholderia sp. DD10 (assembly GCF_049177125.1). Lineage (NCBI taxonomy): Bacteria > Pseudomonadati > Pseudomonadota > Betaproteobacteria > Burkholderiales > Burkholderiaceae > Paraburkholderia > Paraburkholderia sp. DD10. The sequence continues at coordinate 2,121,707 of NZ_CP185393.1, forward strand.
CTTCCTGCTGATCGATATGACTACGCCGGGCGTCGAGGTGCGGCCGATCATCACGCTCGACGGCGAGCACGAAGTCAACGAGGTGTTTTTCACCGACGTGCGCGTGCCGGCCGCGAATCTCGTCGGCGAAGAGAACAAGGGCTGGACCTACGCGAAGTATCTGCTCACGTACGAGCGCACCAATATCGCGGGCGTCGGTTTCTCCGTGGCCGCGTTCAACCGCTTGCGCACGATCGCCGCGAAACAGCGGCGCAACGGCCGGCCGCTGGCGGAAGATCCCTTGTTCGCGGCGCGCATGGCGCGCGTCGAGATCGACCTGGAGAACATGAAGACCACCAACCTGCGCGTGATCGCGGCGGTGGCCGGCGGCGGCGTGCCGGGCGCGGAGAGTTCGATGCTGAAGATTCGCGGCACGGAGATTCGCCAGGAGATCTCGTCGCTCACGCGCCGCGCGATGGGCGCATACGCGCAACCGTTCATCGAAGAAGCCTTGCACGATGGTTTCGCGGGCAAGCCGGTCGGCCCCGACGAAGCCGCGAGCGCGGCGGCTTCGTATTTCAACAACCGCAAGCTGTCGATTTTCGGCGGCTCCAACGAAATCCAGAAGAACATCATTTCCAAAATGATCCTGGGACTGTAAGGGGCGCAACTCATGAACTTCCAGCACACCGAAGACCGCCGCATGCTGGCCGATACGCTCAACCGTTTTATCAGCGAGCAATACGGCTTCCAGACGCGCGACCGGATTGCGGCCTCGGCACAGGGCTTCAGCGCCGAACTGTGGCATCGCTTCGCGGAGCTAGGCATCATCGGCGCGTTGTTCGATGAGGCGAACGGCGGCTTTGGCGGCGACGGGTTCGATATCGCCGTGGTGTTCGAGTGCCTGGGCCGCGGCCTCGTCGTCGAACCGTTTCTCGATACGTTGATCGTCGGCCAGGCGATTGCGAAGAGCGGCAACGAGACGCAGAAAGCGCTGCTCGTCGAATTGATCGACGGTTCGCGAATCGTCGCGCTCGCGCATGGCGAGCCGGACAGCCACTACGAGCTGGCTCGCGTGACGACGCGTGCCGAGCGCCACGGTAACGCATGGCACTTGAGCGGCGCGAAGGCGGTCGTTCAGCACGGCGAGAATGCTTCGCTCTTTCTGGTTTCCGCGCGCACCGCCGGCGCCGACGACGAAGAAGAAGGCGTGACCCTCTTTCTCGTGCCGCGCGATGCAGCGGGTGTCGGCGTGCGCGGCTATCGCAAGATCGACGGCGGGCGCGCGGCCGAAGTGACGTTCGACAACGTGTCGCTCGACGACGGCGCGCTGCTCGGCCTATCCGGCGAGGGTTACGCCACGCTGGAATACGCGATTGCCCGCGGGGTACTGGCGCTGTGCGCCGAAGCGGTCGGCGCAATGGATGTCGCGAAGGAGCACACGCTCGAGTATCTGCGCACGCGCAAGCAGTTCGGCGTGCCCATCGGCAGCTTCCAGGCGTTGCAGCATCGCATGGCCGATTTGCTGCTCGAAATCGAGCAGGCGCGCTCGGCGGTGATCAATGCGGCGGCGGCGTTGGGCGCGGCGCGCACGGTTCGCGAGCGAGCGCTTTCGGCGGCGAAATACAGTATCGGCCGGATCGGCACGCTGGTCGCCGAGGAGTGCATTCAACTGCATGGCGGAATCGGCATGACGTGGGAACTGCCGCTCGCTCACTATGCGAAGCGCCTCGTGATGATCGATCATCAGCTAGGCGATGAGGACCATCATCTGGAGAGATTCGTGGCGCTGGGGCGCGAATCGTTCAGGTGATGACGCCCAATTGCCACGGCACGAACTCATTTTGTCCATAACCGTTCGCTTCGCTTTTCGACGGGGCCCCGGATGCGCATTCGAGCATGCGCTCGAAGATGAGGTCGCCGAGTTCCGCAACCGAGGCGTTGCCGTCCACCACGCCGCCGCAATTGATGTCCATGTCGTCCTCCTGCCTTTCCCACAGCGCTGTATTGGTCGCGAGTTTCAACGAAGGCGATGGCGCGCAGCCGTATGCGGAACCGCGCCCGGTCGTGAAACAGATCAGATTGGCGCCTGACGCGACCTGCCCTGTCGCCGAAACCGGGTCGTAGCCCGGCGAGTCCATGAAGACGAATCCCTTTGCGTCGATGCGTTCAGCGTACTGATACACCTCGACGAGATTGGTCGTGCCGCCCTTGGCCACCGCGCCGAGGGACTTTTCGAGAATCGTCGTCAAACCGCCGACCTTGTTGCCCGCGGACGGATTGTTGTCGAGCGCCGCGCCGTTCCTCGCGCAATAGTTTTCCCACCAGGCAACGCGTGCCAGCAGTTTCTCGCCCACCTCGCGACTGACGGCGCGACGTGTCAGCAAATGCTCGGCGCCGTAGATTTCCGGTGTCTCCGAGAGAATCGCCGTGCCGCCGTTCCGTACCAGCCGGTCGACCGCCGCGCCCAGCGCGGGGTTCGCCGAAATGCCCGAGTAGCCGTCGGACCCGCCGCATTGCAAACCGACGATCAGATGCGAGGCCGGCAACGGTTCGCGCGTGACACGATTGGCATCGGCGAGCATCTCCCTCACCATGTCGATGCCGCGTTCGATGGTCTTTCTCGTTCCGCCGGAGTCTTGAATCGTGAAGCTGCGCAGCCGCTCTCCCGCTTTTAACCCGGCCGATTCCAGTACGCCCGAAATCTGGTTCGTCTCGCAGCCGAGACCGACGAACAAGACCGAGTGGAAGTTCGGATGAATCGCATAGCCGGCCAGCGTGCGCCGCAGCACCGCGAGACCTTCGCCCATCGTGTCGATGCCGCAGCCGAGGCCGTGCGTCAATGCGACCACGCCGTCGACGTTGGGGTAAGGCGCGAGCGCTTGCGGATGCACGTCGCGCCGGAAGTGATCGGCGATGGCGCGCGCGACGGTGGCCGAGCAGTTCACGCTCGTCAAAATGCCGATGAAATTGCGCGTCGCGACTCGTCCGTCGTCGCGGCGGATGCCCATGAAGGTCGCGGGCTCGCGCGCGTATTCAGTCGGATGCAGATCGATACCGAACGCATGCTCTCGTGAAAACTCAGCCATGCCGAGGTTGTGAACGTGGACGTGCTGACCACGAGAGATCGGTTCCTTGGCCACGCCGATGATCTGGTTGTAGCGTTTCACCGGCTCACCGGCGGCCATATCGCGTGTCGCGATCTTGTGGCCGGGCGGAATGAGCCCGGCGACCACGAGATTCTCCGACGCGATGCGCGCGCCGGACATCAATTGCCGGGTTGCGATCACGACATCGTCGTTGTCGTGGAGACGAATGGCTGCAAGATCGGATACGGTCGAGATCGAAGGCATGATGTTTATACCGCTGACTGAACAGGGCTCTCTGCGGGGGAATGTGCGTCGTCCACGGACAACGGTTCGATTTTTTTCACGATCACCAGATAGCTGAACGCGCCAAGCACACAGAAGCCGCCCGCCACGCACAGCGGAATCGTGAACGACCCGTGCGTGAGCGACACCATCAGGCCGGTGAACGTCGTGATCACGATGCCGGCGAGATTCGACGCAAAGTTCTGAATCCCGCCGATGGACGCGACGTGATCGGGCGTGGGAGCGACATCGCCGGGCAGGGACCAGATGCTCGCCCCGGCAAACGACAGGCTGCCATAAGCGATGCCGAAGAATGCCAGCATCAGATAGATATTCGTCGTGAACGCGCAGAGCGTGATGATCGACGAAAGAAGCATGCCGCCCACCATGCAGGTCTTGCGAGCCCTGGTCAGACTCCAGCCGCGGCGATACAGCGCATCGGACACATATCCGCCGAGCCAGCCGCTCGGAATCGCCATGAGCGCGGGAATCATGCCTAGCGTACCCAGCGATTTCAGCGAGAAGCCGCGCGTCTGAACAAGATAGCTAGGGAACCAGGTAATGAAAAAATAGATGACGAAGTTCAGGCAGAAGAAGCCGAGCATCATGCCCCACAGCGTCCGGTGCCTGAAGAGCGAAAGCCACGGAATCTTCTTCTTCGGCGCGGCCTGTTGCCGCGCAACGGCGTCGGCCTCGCCGGTGAGATCCCCGCGCGATGAACTTCTATAGATCAGGAACCAGCCGAGCACCCAAACGAACCCGACGGCGCCGGTGATGATGAACGACGCTTCCCAGCCGAGCGCGTTGATGATCAGTGCGACCAGCGGAATCGAAAGCGCGGAGCCCACGCGCGATCCGCTATCGAAGATACTCGTGGCGAGCGCGCGTTGCGCCGGCTTGAACCATTGGCTCACGAGTTTTGCACAGGACGGATAGGCCCCCGCTTCGCCCACGCCAAGCAGCAGACGGCAGCCGAACATGGCGGTGACGCTCGTCGCCGCGGCGGTGAGCGCCGTAAAAAGCGACCACCAGCCGACCGCCAGCGGCAACGCGATTCGCGCGCCGATGCGATCGACGAACCAACCGAACGGCATTTGCATTAGCGCATAGGTCCAGAAGAATCCGCTCAGGATGAGTCCCATCTGAGCCGGGCCGATATCGAGCGCCTTCTGGATTGCCGGTGCCGCGACGGCCATATTCGCGCGATCGACGTAGTTGATCGCGATGGCGAGAAAGCAGAGAAATATCACTACCCAACGCATACTGCGCATATTCGTCTCCTATGCTTCTGAGTTGACGGTCTCCGGTTTTTCCGCTGGACCGATTGTTTTTGGATTGAGGACAGCGAGGAACTGATTCCGGTCGCTGAGGTGCAACTTAGCTGCGAACTTAGGTGCCGCCTTAAGTGCCGCCCCCAAGCGCCAGCCTCAGCCGCTTCTGCTCGACCCGGACGCCTAGTTCACTCGCGAGATCGACGACCGGCTTCAGTCGGCGCTGCTTTTTTTCCTGATGATTGCCGGCGATGTCGGCGAGACGGTGGGCGAGAAACGGGTTTTCGAAACGATCGCGCACGTCGTCGAGATATTTGCTGGCGATTTCGTACTGGCCCAGTGCTTCGAAAACCGGAAGCACTTCATCCTTCCATGTCGATTCAAGCGCTCCACGCCAGGATTCGTTGCGCATGCCATCCAGTACAGTGGTGCCGGCTTCTCCTCGCGAACCAAGCCAGAACTCCGCAAGCATCGTGTGGCCGAGATTGAGCAGGAAAAGCTTCAAACGTTCGAAATGGGCCAGATCGTCGGTGACGATGATGCTCTCGTGCCGGCACGGCAACACCATGCCCTCCTGACGCTCGATGGCCCACAGCGCGTAGGGCTCGGCCACCGCCCCGACGGGATCGATGGCTTCCGAGACGATCCGGTCGACCAGCGAGTTGACCCAGATGCAGTCATGCGCCAGGTAGTGAAGAAAGCCTGGCTCCATGTGCCAGCCACGCGCGACCGACATCACCAGATCGCGCAGGACATCGCCATTGCGCGAAATCAGTTCGCAGGGCAGCACGGTGATCGCCTTGCCTCCCGCGCGATAACGTTCGTGCAGCAAAGCGGCCAGCTTCGCCGCGAAGCCGCGCGGCGCGGAGCCCGCGGCGAGCGTGGAGGCCGTGTCGTCGGCGAACAGCGCATAGCCGTTGTCCGCCGTGTTCGACACGATCACCTCCACCTGGTCCCGGATGCGCTCGAGCAATGCGGGCCAGTCATCGTCGGCGTGGAGCGCTTGCGCGACGCTATCGCATTCGATGGTCAGGTCGACTGTCTGCTTGCGCTGCAAACCGCGGATGCGAACGGGATATCGGCCGGTTGCGCGAAGCGCCTCGATACGCGCGCGGCTTTGCGGGCTCGTGGTCGTTTGCACGACGGCGATCTTGCCCAACGCGTCGTCTGGATGACGGCGCGCCGCCTCGCACACGAACAGGTCGACATGCGCTTGCAAGAATCGGCTGGTTCCAAACTGAAGAATCGGACAGGTCGTGATTGTCATTCGCAGAGCTCGCCCTTCAGCATTCGACAATCGCTTTGACGACACCCGCGGAGGGCGCCAGCAGCTTCGAGAATTCGGTGGGAAGGGACGACAGTTGCAGACGATGGGTGTTGAGCGCCGCGTCGGGAATCTTCCCCGCGCGCATGGCGTCGAGGACGGTGTCGAAATCTTCCAGCGTCGCATTTCTGCTGCCCAGCAGCGTCGCCTCGCGCTTATGGAACTCCGGGTCGGAGAACGATATGACGTCCTTGACGACAGAGATGAGGACGTATTTCCCGCCGTGCGCAATAAACTCGAAACCGCGCCGCATGGCGTCCGCGTTGCCGGTTGCATCGAATACCACGTCGAAGAATTCGCCGTCCGTGAGTTCGCTCAGGCGCTCGACATCCCCCTCGCCGAGGGCAACCGACGCCGCCACTTCTATCTTCGCGGAACAGAAGGCCAGGCGATCCGCTCGTGAATCGAGGGCGGTCACGGTGGCGCCTCGCAGCTTGGCGAAGATCATGGCCGCCATGCCGATGGGCCCGGCGCCGACAACCAGCACGCGCTGTCCGGCGCTGACGTCCGCGCGCCGTACCGCATGCGCGCCGATCGCGAGAAATTCGACCATGGCGGCCTGGTCGAGCGTCACGCCTTCCGCCTTGCGCACGAACTGGGCCGGCACGCTCAGATACTCGGTCATCGCGCCGTCCCGGTGAACGCCGAGGACCTGGATGTTCACGCAGCAATTGGTCTTGCCGTTACGGCACGCAATACATTTGCCGCACGACAGATACGGCATCACATACACGGCATCGCCAATGTTCAAAGCCGAACTGTCGTCGGCCTCTTCGACCGTGCCCGACAGTTCGTGGCCCATCACGCGGGGATACTGGAGGTAGGGCTGATTCCCCGTGAAGATGTGCATGTCGGTGCCACACACACCCACGCGCCTGACTCTGAGCAGAACCTCGCCCGCCGCGCGTTCGGGAATCGAGCGCATCTCCGAGCGGAGCGTTCCGGGGTTGTCACAAATAACTGTAAGCATGATTAAGTGGCCTTTATTGACGATTCGTCATGGATCGGACAGAGACGTTCTCTGCCTCCACGCTGTCTTTTCGCGGGCTCGTGAATGAGCGGGAAAAGACTCGCTGACTACCCGAAGCCGCCGCACACTGCGCAAATCAGAGCAGCAGCCCGACGCGTTTGTTGGGCGTAGAATAGTTTTCTCAATAAGAATTGGTCAAGCCACTTTGCCGATTCGCGGGTAAATACCGAGATGTTTCGGGCGAATCCACGCGTGTTTTAGGTGTAAACCCGTACATATGTGGCGTTTCGGCGCCCCATTGCGGTCAGGCCAATTTAAACCCAACCGATGCATGAAACCTCAGACCATGGAACTCAAATCGGTACAGCCGCGCCGGCTTTATCATCTGATCGGCGATCAGATTCGCGCGTATATCGCGGCGAATCATCTTTCGACGGGCGACCGTCTCCCTCCGGAACGCGACCTGGCCCAGCAGTTGAATGTCTCGAGGCCCTCCGTGCGCGAGGCGCTGATCGCGCTCGAAATTCAGGGTGTGGTCGAGATCAAAATGGGCGCCGGCGTTTTCGTGTGCTCCGCCGCACCGGTCTCCGAGGCGCTACGCGACAAGATCGGCGATAGTCCAAGCGACATCATGCAGGCGCGCGCGGCAATCGAAGGTTGCGTTGCGTCGCTGGCGTGCGCGCGTCTGACCGACGAGGGCCTGTCACGTCTACAAGAACTCGTTGCGGACATGCGGCGCTCGATCGCGGAAGGCGGTTCGCCCGTCGAGGCTGATCGGCAATTTCATATGTGTATTGCCGAGATGGCGCAGAACGCGGTGCTGACACGTGTGGTCGGCGAACTGTTCGACGAGCGTCACGCACCCATCGCGGAAAAGTTAAGACGTCAGACGGAAAACGCATCGACCTGGAATGCGGCGCTCGTCGAGCACGAAATGATCGTCGCCGCGCTGATCGCGCGCGACGCGCTGGAGGCGCAAACGGCCATGCGGTTGCATCTGAAGGCGTCTGAAGTTCGCTGGATCGGCTCGCTCAACACGGGTCATTAGCCGGCTTCATCAGATCGGCGCGACACCTGGAACCGGTACATCGAGCGACGCTTGTTAAGCGCGGGCGCTCGGAGCGCGGCCGGCACGTGCAGGCGGCTGGGCGGTTGTCGATCCCCATGCGACTCGTTCGTCGTATCTACGAACCGATCGGGTTCGTGGACCAGGAGAGCATCATGCGCAAGCTCATCGTTTCCGCTTTCATCAGTCTGGATGGCGTCATTCAATCGCCTGGCGGGCCGCGAGAAGATCCCAGCGGCGAATTCCGCCTTGGCGGCTGGATCGTTCCCTATGCGGACGAAGCCACCGGCCAACACTTGCACGACCTGCTCTCGCAGCCGTTCGACTTGCTGCTGGGGCGCCGCACCTACGACATATTCGCGTCGTATTGGCCGCGCGTACCGGCCGATTCAAACAGCCGCGCCATCGCCGACCTGTTCAACAGCGTACCCAAGCACGTGGCCACGCATCGATCCGACACCCTCGACTGGCAGAACAGTCATGCGCTTAAGGGCGAGCTTGCCGACGCGATACGCGCGCTCAAAGATCGGCACGGCGCCAATCTGCTGACGTTTGGCAGCGGCGACATGGTGCGCCAACTGCTCGCGGCCGGTTTGGTGGACGAGCTTCGGCTTCTGATTTATCCCGTCATGCTGGGGCGCGGCAAGCGCCTGTTCGGCGACGACGCGGCAGCGTCCGCGTTGACTCTGGCGCACTCGGCCAGCACCCCTCACGGCGTGCTGATCACCCGCTACCTGCGCAACGGCGCGGTGCGCACAGGAACGTTCGAAGAAGTCGATTAACGCTCCGCGCAGCGAGAGCGCGCGTCCCGGCAAGCTGCCCGGAGGCACGAATCGCAGCCGTTTCACAGGCTTTTACCGGCGCTGCGCGCTCTGGCTGTCACCACGGCCAGGCGTCGTTTTGCTCGCCAACGCACGACCGACGCCATGCGGCCCGGGGTATAGTATGTCGTTCGCGGGGTCACGCTGCGGGCTGCATCTGGGTACATCTTCAACGGCGGGTCCAACGACCCCGATAGTGCCCTTGGGGAACAGCATGAGGGGCTTGCTTCTGGCATTGGCATGCGTGTGTATGCCGTGGGTTGCCACGGCGCAGGGTGTGTTGACGGCCCCCGTGTCCGCCGCCTCGGTCGTCGCCACGAGGGACTACCTGGAGGAAGCGAAGCGCGTTGTCGAGGCCGCGACGCAACCCGCCGCGCCCTGGAACGGGCCGCGCAAGGGACCGCGCGCCCAGGCCGGCAAATACATCGCCGTCGTCGCCGAGGATTTGCGCAACGGCGGCATCCTCGGCGTGGTCGACGGGGTGCTGGAGGCGGCCAAGGCGATCGGCTGGAGCGTGAAGATATTCGACAGCGGCGGCACCCCGAATCTGCGGCTCAAGATGCTGGCCAACGGGCTGGCAAGTCGTCCGGACGGGCTGATCATCGTCGGCGGCGACGCACGCGCATTGCTGCCCGGGCTGCAGCCGTTCGCGGAACGGGGCATCCCGATCGTCGGCTGGCATGTGGCGGCCCAGGCCGGGCCCGTACCCGGCACGCCCGTGGCGATGAACGTGTCGACAGATCCGCTCGAGGTCGCGCGCGTCACCGCGCTGGCAGCCATCGCGCAGTCCGGCGGGCATGCGGGAGCCGTCGTGTTCACCGACACCAATTTCGAGGTTGCGCAAGGCAAGGCGGATGCAATGGCTGCCGTCGTGCGCGCGTGCGGCGGCTGCACGTTGCTCGAAGTGCGCGACGTGGCGATCTCGCGCAATCAGGAACTGATGCCGGGCACGACACGCGCATTGCTCGCGCACTATGGCAAGCGCTGGACGCATGCGCTGGCGATCAACGACATCTACTTCGACTACGCCGCCCCTGTGCTGACCCAGGCCGGGCTATCGAACGCCGCCATGGTCATGCTCTCGGCCGGCGACGGCAGCGAGTCCGCCTTTCTGCGCATCCGGACGGGCACGTTCCAGACCGGCACGGTGGCCGAACCGCTGAACCTGCACGGCTGGCAGTTGATCGACGAGATGAACCGGCTCCTGGCCCGGGAAGCCGTCACGGGTTACGTGTTTCCGGTGCATCTCGTGACGGCGGACAACATCGCCGCGGACGGCGGCGACCGTCTGATCTACGATCCCGCCAACGGCTATCGCGACATCTATCGCCGCATCTGGCAACGCCCGTGAAACTACCGCTCCCACAGTCGCTCACCGCGCAATTCGCGCTCGTGGTTTCGTGCCTCGCGGCCCTGGTGGTCGTGGTCGGCGCCACGACCATCTATTCGTTGACCGGTTCGGCCTACGCGATCCGCCAGTTGGCCGAGCAGCGGCTCGCGCGCCTGGAGGATGCGCAGGGCCTCGCACAGCACACCCTGATGATCGAACGCATGGCCTTGCAGTTGTCGAGCGACGATACCGTCGACGCCGTGCGCGAGACGCATCGGCACATCCTCGACGAGTTGTCCTCCTTCGATCGCCTGATGGACCGCGTGGCCTCCGCGACCACGGGCGAGGACGTCGGTATCGACGCGCTCGCGCTGCGCCGATCGAGCCAGCACTTCCGCAACACGGTCAACATCGAGGCGCAGGTGCGCGAGACCGCGTTGAGCGCCAGCGCCACGCCGATGTCCGCCTCGCAGCCCGGCGCGTCGTTGGCCAGCCTGGACGACGATCTGCGCCGCCAGGCCGACACCCTCGCCGTCGCGGCGCGCCGGCAGTCGGACTATTTCACGCACAAGTACCGCGAAGCGGTGCAGGATCTGGCCGAGCACTCGGACCGCACGCGCAGATGGGTCATCGGCGAGGTTGCGATAAGCCTGCTGCTCGCCTGGCTGATAGCCAGCGCATTCCTCGGACGCCACGTCGTGGCGCGACTGCGCCAGGTCAGCCACTCGCTGCGGCACGGTGATGTCGACAGCGCGCAAGCCGGCGTGCCCGTGCACGGCGGCGACGAAATTGCCGACATGGCGCGCGCGGTCGAGCAGTTCCTGGAAGACCGGCGCCAGCGCAGGCAAGCCGAGGACGCGCTGAAGGAACTCAATGCCGAACTGGAGGCGCGCGTCGCGCGACGCACGGCCGAACTCAGCACCGCGCTTGCGGGCCGGACCGCCGAGATCGTCGAACGTCAGCACGCGGAAGAGGCCGCGCGAGCAAGCGAGCACTTCCTGAACAGCATCGTCGAGCACATCCCGGACACGATCTTCGTCAAGGATGCGGCGACCCTGCGCTTCGTGCGCTTCAACAAGGCGGGAGAGCAACTGCTCGGCTACCGGCGCGAGGAACTCATCGGCAAGTCCGTCCACGACCTGTTTCCGGCGCGGGAGGCCAGTTTCTTCGCGCAGAAGGATCGTGCCGTGCTCGAGTCGCGGCAGATGATCGACGTGCCGGAGGAACTGGTTCACACGCGTCACGGAACGCGCCTCGTGCATACGATGAAGATCCCGATCGTCGATGTGCATGGCGAACCGAAGTTCCTGCTCGGCATCTCGCGCGACATCACGGAGCACAAGCGCGCCGAAGAGGAACTGCGGCGCTATCGCGAGCACCTCGAGGACATGATCCGCGAACGAACGGCCGAACTGGCCGTCGCCAAGGAGCGCGCCGACGCGGCCAACCAGGCCAAGAGCGACTTTCTTGCGCACATGAGCCACGAACTGCGCACACCGTTGAACGGGATTCTCGGCTACGCGCAGATCCTCAAGCGCGACAAGAATTTCGATCAACGCCAGATCGACGGGCTCACGGTGATCCAGCGCAGCGGCGAATACCTGCTCGCGCTCATCAACGACATCCTGGATATGGCCAAGATCGACGCCGCGAGGGTGGAGCTCAACATGTCCGACATTCCGCTCGACCGGTTCATCAACTTCGTTGCCGAGACGATCCGGGTGAAGGCAACGGAAAAGGGCCTGGCCTTCGCGCTTGAAATGCCACCTGATCTTCCCGCGGGCGTACGAGTCGACGAAAAACGCTTGCGCCAGGTGCTGCTCAACCTGCTCTCGAATGCAATCCGCTTTACCGACGAGGGAAGCGTGCGTCTATGCGTCGGTTTCTCCCCGCCGGGGCGGTTGCGTTTCGAAGTGCGGGACACGGGCATCGGCATAGACCGGGAACATCTGGAGGCGATCTTCCGGGCTTTCGAGCAAGTGGGCGACGTTTCGCATCGGCATGGCGGCACGGGGCTGGGTCTCGCCATCAGCCGGCAGCTCGTGCGCTTGATGGGCGGCGAGATCCACGTCGAAAGCCGCCGCGGTGCTGGCAGCACTTTCTGGTTCGAACTGGACGTGCCGGTGGTTGCGCCCATCGCGGCTGTCGTCCCGCCCGAGTGGGCGGCAAGCGGCTACAAGGGGCCGCGCAAGACTGTGCTGGTCGTGGATGATGTGGCGGAAAACCGTGCCGTGGCCGTCGATATGCTCGGCCAGTTCGGATTCGACATGGCCGAGGCCGGCAATGGACTGGAAGCCCTGGAGAAAGCCAAAGCGCTGCGGCCGGCGCTCGTCCTGATGGATGTCGTCATGCCGGGGATGGACGGGCTGGAAGTCACGCGCCGCCTGCGCCAGATGCCGGAGTTCCGCGATCTGCCCATCGTCGCGGTTTCCGCCAGCGCATCGAGGACCGATGCGGCGGAAAGCCTGGCAGCGGGTGCGAACGCCTTCCTGCCCAAACCGATCGACTTCAGCGGGCTGTTGTCACAGCTCGCGGCCCTCCTGAAGATCGAGTGGTGTGACGAGGTTCCGAATACGCGGGCCATTGCATCGGGCCGAACGACAGTACCTGCCGCCGACTCCGCCGCCGAGGCGTTGATCGCGCCACTGCCCGAGGAGGTCGAAGCGCTGCACTACCTGGCGCGACTCGGCGACATGCGTGCCATCGCGCAACACGCCGCGCACCTGATTGAACTCGACGAGCGCTATCGCCCTTTCGCCGATCACCTTTGCCAGTTGGCGAAGAATTACCAGTCCAAGGCAATCCTTCGTTTCATCGAGCAATATAGAGCCGCCGTTGGGACGTCTGAGTGAGAATCGTGGAGCGTGCTTGATGGGCCGTGAGGTAATGACGGGCATCGTCTCGCCTGTAGACCGTCATGCTGTGCTTTCAACGCGGTAACGCAACGTGGATATGGAAGCGTCTCATGCGCCTTGAAGGCGGCTCGAATTTCAGGCGCCAATGAAAAAGCCGCAACGCCTTTCGGCGTGCGGCTTTGATCTTTGGTCGGGGCGAGAGGATTTGAACCTCTGTGACCCCACGGTAGAATAAGGCTTTCCCGGAAGTGTGTCGCGTCGATCCGCAGCGCCAATTGACACAGTGCTCGCAGTCTATCACGCGTTGCCTTCAGGTGGCTCCTTGGTAAAAGCATTAGACGCAACTTTTTCGCCCTTAGGTTTGCCTAATCTCGCAAGCGCGTCGTTTGCTAAATCGACTACCTTCCCGGCGAACCCCGGCACAGTCTTGGCCGCATCCTTGACCACGTCCGAAGCCATCAGTTCATGCCACGGACTGCCGTGCGTCGTCGTCTCAACCAATCGTAGTGGCAGTTCATCAAGACGATTCAGCGCAGACGCTAGCAGGCTCGCTTCGAGGTCTGTATCAATGCGGGCAGCCTCACGCCGATAGCCTTCATACGCCCGCGAAATCGAGGCCTTAAATGCATAGTCCTCGGAGAGCCGGAAGCGCTGACCCACTTGCTTCGTCGCTAACCAGGCAAACCACACAGGCGCGCCCACCGACAGGAGCGACAGAACAACGTCAAGTGATAAGAGGCTCCCCTTCGTCGCCGGGTCCTTGATAAGTTCCGATAGCTGGTGAAGCTGCCGCGATCCGAGATATCCCCCTAATATCAAGGCTAGGACCAATCCGAGAACCCACGCCCACATTGACTTGTCGAGCGCCTTTGATCGCTCCGCAAATGCCGCCGCCAAGCCTTGGCTGGTTGCCGCCGAATACGCCGACTCGCATCTAGCGAGGACAGCATCCGCTTCGCCTGCGTTTTGCTTGAGTTCTGTACTGAGTCCGTCCGCTTCCTCGCGAGTCGCCGAGAGATGTGCGCGATCCCGTTCGGCCTCCCTGAGTAACTCCTGCACTTTTTGGCGCGATTCAGCCAGCGTTTCCAGATCGGTCGGTAATTGGTCGGCGGCGTTGTACGCGCTTTCAATTCGCTCGACCATGTTGGCCAGGGCCGCCGACCTTGGCTCAAGCCCCTTGACCCGCACTTCCATTGCCCGTACCTGCGTAGCTACCCGCCTAACCGCCGCCGCATTTTCAAGAGTTGGATCGTTTGTGAGTACGGGCGCAAGCGCACGCTGCAAGCCGTCCAGCGTGAGCATGTATGCTGTGGCGCCTTGTGCGGCATTTCCCCAGATATTTGGGACTGTACTCGCCCTGAGATACTGGAGTCGCCGTACATAGTCGCTTAGTCGCGCTTCGCTATCCCCCAGCGAATCGCCACCACGCTCCAGAATCAAGGTTGCGACAGACTCTGCCGCTTCGACCAGCTCCGGGCGTGTGAGCCCCGGGAAACTCCAGTTCCCCTGTGCGATGGCAAACGGCTCATCATTCGGAATTGAACTCTTAACCTGTGCCGCGAGTTGGTCCAACTCAACGCAAATTGCCTCTAGGGTCGCATGCATTTTGAATCCCCGGTTCTATGTTTTTGGCTGCACGCCGTTTCGGATTGCTAACACGCGCATTTTACAGCGCAGGCGATAGCGAAAGGGCAGACACTGTCCGCATCACATAGAGCGCACGCCTGCTATGCGGTCAGCATGTTTCCAGTTCGGCACAGCGGAGGGGGATCGCCTAGCGCCCCAAGAAGTCACCGAGCCAACCGAATGGTCGTCAGGTCTAACGGGTCGTCTACACGATACTCGTCGCCATCGTTCAATCCGAGCACTAGGGCCCCGACATCAAACCATACGCCGTAATCGGGGTGACTCTTCGCGATGTTGCGGCGGCGACACCGGATACAACCCGACTCATCGTCATACGCCCAGTCAGACCCGCAAAACCCGTCCACCATCAATCGCTGATGGGTTTCAGTGCGGATTCTGACGGAGACCGCGACGTTCCTGAGCGGCACCAAGGTTGTGGAACCTGACCGGCGGAATTGCATGGCCGCGTTGCGGCGTCGGCGGGCGTTGAGGACATCCCGCTTTTGCTGGGCTTCTTGCTGCTGCTCACGCGCCTCCCGTGCTTCTCGTTGAATCTGGCTGTAGACGGGAGCGTCGAGATTGCCTTGGTGGAACGCGTAGGTCGCCAGCATTCCTCGTGGCAATCCGGCAACCGGTACTTTCTCGGGCGCTTTATTGCGCTTCATTTCGATTCTCCTGGCTGCACGTTGCTCCGAGCCTGTGCGAGTCTGAATGCATACGCCGAGGCGTGCGCCTTCGCGTCTCTCAGTTTCGCGCGGGACCGTCGAGCGCGTTCCACGCGGCGTACGCCGTCTGCTTTCTTGCAATAGCGCGTGAGACCATCGGTGCGGCAGCGGTCGGTGTAGAACTCAGTTACGGGATGGGCGCACCCACAGGCGCGACAGAACTTCATTTTGATGTCCAGCGTCGCCGGGGCGTCTGGGTGGATTGTCATGTTAGATGCTCCTTAGGTTTCTTGAATCGGGCGGGAGTTGTCAGGGCCCGCGCGGGAGGCTCAGATTTAGCCCGCGACTGTCTGCCAGCCTGTGATTTGACCGCCTGTGCTCACAATCGGGACCTGTTTGGTCTGGATTTGATCGCGAGTCGCTGTGAGGTTTCCGCCCGCCAGCGCGGCGGATAGCGTCACGGAGTTCGCGATAATCGTGTTGACGCTCGCGTTGTTCAGGGCGGCCAAAGCGGACACAGCTTTCTCGATGTCGATTTGCATAAAAGTGATTTACCAGAGAAAACGAAGCGCCTAGCGGCGCGGGAGATGCTTTGTCATTCCGGTGGTGTCCGGTTCGACCTCAGCGGCAAAATGCTTGAGGCTGGCGCCAACTGTTGCGGGCATCAATTCGGGCTTGTCGGCGGCGGGTAATGAATTCCACAGACGCCATAGGCGGTCACAGAAAGCTCTGGGACTCTTGTCGAACGCCTCTTGGCTCAGCCGATGGGCTTCATGCCTCGCCCGCGCGTCCGGTGCCGTGGCGACGAGGCGAAGCGACAATGCGTGTAGCCCGGAGGGCTCGGTGACCCCGGCGAAGCACAGGCGACGCAATGTGTCGGCGTATTGCTCCATGTGTTTCCATCCGATGACCGTGCTATTCGAGATGCATTGACTCGGGTGAGTCTGAGGCGATCTGGCTGCGTACTTCCTGGATGGATACGCAGTAATCACAGCGGCCCTGTGAGTCAGAATATTGCTCGGGGTACAGCAGAACGCCACAGGATGTACAGAAGCGCGGTGTGCCTTGCTGCGACAGCGCCGAACGCAAATCAAAGGACATGTTTGGGTGTTGATGGTTGATGGTTGGTGGGTCACATGCCAGTCACGTCGAGGACGGTGAATTTGTTTTGAATACCGTTGTCCCACGTTCCTGCGAAGGAAGTCACACTTGGGGACAGCGCCACCTCGTGCAGCGCATAGCTGGTATCGGGACTGGTGTAAACAGTGCCGTCCTGGTTGCACCGGGAAAAGTTGCCCGACACCGACGTGAGCCCTATACCGCCACCGAGAACTTGGCGGAAGATGTTCGTGTGTTGTACCCACGTTACGAGAGCGAGCCTGCGCCCCGTGGGGAACCCCCCGAACGTCCCGGAGCCCTCGACGGTCCCCACGACGCGCATGGGTGGTCGCCCGGTGTCGTAGATGAGCGCCCCGGTCTCGGAGTAGACCTCCAGCCCCACGTTGGTTCCAGACGGCGTGTGCGGCGCAAATACCCAGTAGTCCATCGTTGTTCCGGTTGTGCCGACGATAATGAACTCGGCAGAGCCGTTCCGTATGCCTGTCATGTGAAAGGCGTACCCGCAGTCGGTCGCCAAAATTTCGTTAGGAGAGGTCGGGATACGGACCGCACAGAGCGAACCCGCCGCACTGTTGACCGGGAAGTCCGTCGCCACGCTGCTCATCGCCCCTTTGCGGGCTAACGTAACCATCGGCGTCGAGCCGTCGATCTGGAACGTTAACGCATCGTTCCATACTTGAAGTCCCGCAGCCACTCACCGAACTCCGTAATAGATGCGACATGCCGAGTTAGTCCAGAACCCGGGGTTTTTATTCGCATCGCGGTTCCACGTCATCCGGTTCCCTGAGAAGGAGATTGCTGGGGCTGTCGCCCAGAAGTTGATATCCACCATGCCTGAGGTTGCGCTGGTGTATGTGTTAACGTTTGCCGACATCACGGGGAAGGCCCAAGGGGTTCCCGTCGTGAGGCGCTCATCGGTGATCGACCCTGCGCTTGTAGTAGCGTCTACATAACCGAGTGTTCGCGTCGTGTAGTCGGCGGTGTCCCAGTAGCAGAATCCTGTCTCATCGAAACATTGAAGACCGGCAGTCAATCGGTTGCCTCGGGGTCGATTAGCTTGCGCGTAGCATCGACCAGCGACGCATAAAGCGCTGCGGCATCGCGGAGCCCAACGAGCGTACCTTCGTGCGTCATGATGTCGGCCTGTATCTGGGTCAGCGTGGCCTCATCGGCTTGCAGACGCGCCGTCAGAAGTGCCCGAGCGTCCTTGGGAGACGAGGCGAACGATTCGGCCTCCTGCGAAGGCTCAAAGCCAAGCGAGGTTTCGATGAGGCCGCAAGCGGGACCGTTGCGCATGATGGCCTGGTCGAGCGTCTCGCCAGGCATGAGGTAGCCAGCGGTCACCGTCATACGCCCGGGTATCTCTTTGCCAACTCCGCGCGGATCGCTGCGGTCTCGGCGGCGGCGGGAGCTTGCGTTTGGGTCACGTGCGGGTCTGAGTCGCGCCATACCGCGTGCTTCTCTTCTGGGCTCAGGTCGTCCGGGGAGCCATAGGCGCGACACAGGTTGGCCTTGTCACGTAGCGGTACGCCTTGGTGGTCGCATTCGACGTAATGGGCGTGCCCCGCCATACGGTCAGCTTCGGTTGCGGGTTGACCGGTGTGGGGGTTCAGATAACGAATGATTGTGGACATATGCAAATTTCCGTTTGAATTGGGAACGATTAGCGCAGGCCGTTACGGGACGCAGTGGCGTCGATAGGATGCATAGCGGCCTCTCGGCGTTGAAGGTAGTCCGCGTACTCCTGTTCGTACCGGCGCGTAGAGCGTTCGTAGTCATCCGGGCGGGCCGGGCACGGGGCGGCGACTGCTCCGGGCGTGGACTCAGTGGTATGGTGCACCGAGCCGAGCATCTGTGCGGACTGTACCAGGGCATCCACTACATTGCGGAGCGTCGCCACGGCATTGAAATCGAGCGGGTCTGCCGTGAGCCGCGTAGCAGCCAGCGTCAGGGCTTCGGCCCTGCTGGGTTGGTTCATGGCTTCCAGCTTCTTGGTGACGGCCTGTAGGGCCGAAACCTTCACGCTGACCGCTGCGCGAAGGTCGCTGGCGATCTCGTGGAGGGCCTTGCCGATAGCCTTGTCCTCCGCCTCGCGGCTTGCGAGAGCGTTGAGGTCGGGGAGATTCATAGATGCGCGTTGATAGGGGGTGGTGTTCACAAGTTGGTTTCGAATAGTGAATTGATGAAACAGGACAGCCGTCGCCTAGTGGATGTTCCCCCCCACAAAAAGCGGATCGCCTGGACTACCAGAGACCCGCTCAAAGAGAGGCGCAACATACGAACGACAGACATGATGAACGTGACCATCCAACGACGATGGGAATACGATGGTCACGTGAAACTTGGGTTATCCGCTAGCGGAATTCTGTTAAGGGCCGGTGATATGCTCATTGGCATAACTCTTACAGACCACCTCGGGGATTACATGAAAAGAACGCTTATAGCTGCCGCAGTCGCGGTCCCGGCTCTGGCTGGATGCGTCACGTTCGGGCAAATGGATGCGGGGATGCAGGAACTACAAGGCCGGACAATCGAAACTGCGGTTCGAGTGCTCGGCTACCCTTCCGGCGAGCGGCTGGTAGCTGGTATGCGCATTGTCCACTGGGGCCAACGCACGGGCGGATTGATGCCGTTCACGAGCGTCTCGCAGAATTCCGGGAGTGGCTACGCCGGGACGACCTCGTTCGGATATTCCGGTACGACAACCACGACTCAATACATGCCGGTCCAATATCACTGCAACATAGACTTGCAAATCAGTGACGCGGGCTTGGTCGTGGGTGGAGAGTTCGAGGGCAATCTCGGCGGTTGCTCGCACTACATCAAAGCGATGAACGCGTACCGGAAGTCCATCGGGAAAAGCTAGATACGATCGACTTGGAGCCGTCGGAAATTTGCAGGCCTCACCTTGCAGAAGCCGTCTCACGGGCGGCATCCTGGCAGCCCAATCGACCGCGCTCAGGCTGTTTAGGATATCGGTAGTCGGTGAGGTGTGCAGGACACCGAGAGAGAAGACGCGCAACAATCGGCTCCTTCACGGTTTTCGTGGTGAAGGACCCGCTCTCACCGGCCAACTCTCACAGATCAAACCCTAACGCAAGGGGTTCAAAGGTACCGCATGCTGTATAGGGTCCTCTACCCTGTGCGGAGTTATTCCTCCCCGGCTCGCGAAGGTTTATGGGCACAGCGCGAAATACTCAGTCCTCTATCGTGTGCCGAGTTACTCGTCCTTCCGCCGTTGATTGAATTCGCGGAGCTTCATCAAGCGCTCCATGGGGCTCAACGATTCGTCCCGCAACAGGTCAGCCTGATAATCACGGCTCGGCGGCACATCATCACTGTCATGCCGATCCACTAAACGGGCCACACTGCGCTTGACCTTCTTTCGATACCAGTCCTGGATTTTCCGCTCGACCCAGGTAGGCCCTTCGCGTCTCGGGGCACTCGCGCGGAATGCGCGGATATTGAGGTTGCGCCTCCGGGATTCTTCAGCGCGTGTCTTCTGCCCCTCGCGATGCTTGGCGACGTCAGCAGCGCTCATGCGGAAGTTCTGGAGACAGTAGGTGTCGCTCGCTAGGCTCTTACGTTTCACATAGCCGCGTCGATTGGCGTCCCGTGACTTCTCGGGATTCCGTGCGCGAGCCTCACGGGCCTTGCGCTGGAAACACTCCCGGCAGTCCAGCGAATACGCGGATTTCGTCCACAGCGGGTATTTCACATTGCGGTAGAACGAACTCACGTGTTTCTCGGTGCGGCACGTGCGACATAGGAGTGTCACTGGGGGCTTCCAGTCCGTGGAGATACGGGTCAACATTTCATAATATGGAATGATGGATTAGGTGTAGACGCGTGCGAGTGCACGCGCATTTGGCGTGGCGGTGGCGCTAAGTCCGGTCGCTCGCCCGCAGCGGTGGGGTTTGCCCCGAACATGACCCTCCGCACCGTCCAGGTCGCGGGGAACCCTGCGAATCCCTTGGAATGCGCACCGACAACGGCATGTCGCAGTGGACCGGCGCGTACATCAAGGGCGAGGGGCCGTTCCCCAGGGGTATACCTGTGCGAAACGATCTTAAAGTCCAAAAAATAGTTCCATTAGGGTTGACAGTATTTTCGGAACACCTATAATTCGGAACACCAATTCAACGGAACGGGGTGAAGCGAAACATGAGACGCATCTATTACGGGCGGGTATCCACGCTCGATGGACAGACCGCCGCGAGCCAATACGCGGACGCAGCCGAACGCGGCATAGAGAAAGATGACGTGTTCATTGATGAGGGGGTGAGCGGGTATCACGTCCCGCCACTGGAGCGAAAACAGTGGCAGCACGTAGAGCGTGATTTGCGGAAGGGCGGCGTGCTGGTTGTGCGGTGGCTCGACCGAATCTCGCGCCGCTACGACGAACTGCACGACACGATGCAGCGCCTCATGAAAAAGGGTGTGCGCGTCGAATGCACGCTCAACGCAATGGTGTTCGATGGGCAGGAGACGGACCCGCTACGTAAGGCGGTGCGCGAGGCTCTACTTGCCTTCATGGCAGCACAGGGCGAGGCGGATTATCGGAACCGGCGCGACATGCAGGCGCGAGGCATAGCGATAGCGAAGGACGAGGGGAAGTACAAGGGCCGCAAGCCTGCCGTGGATTACTCAGAGGTACGGGCGTACCACGCGGAACACGGGGGCTCCGTGCGCTCGCTTGCGGAACATTTTGGCGTAGGCGTGGCGACCATTTCCCGCGCACTGAATGCAGCGAACGACTAACCACTAAAGGACGAATCATGAACGCAACCAACACTAATCAACTTCCCGCCCATGTCGTCGCTGCGATCTCCAGCGCCGCCAGTGCCGCTTCACGCATCTTGAAGCGTGATTACGGTGTGTCGGTCACCGCAGGCCGCCTGAAGGTGCAGGGTATCGCGATTGCCAGCCAGGAGAGCGCCTTGACTGGGCGTCACCCGCACCCCGACCGCGCAGCCCAGTTAAAGGAAGCGATGGTCGAAGCACTGACGGAGCACTACGTGGACGCCGCGAAGTCCGCGCCTACTTCAGTGCGCCTACTCACCAGGGCTGAAGAGTGGACTTTGCTTGAGCGCGTAAGGCACTAAGACCGCGCAAAGCTTCACCCGGTTTCGAAGTGACCCAGGCTCGCCGCAAGGCGGGCTTTTTTTGCGCCCAGCAACTGCGGGAGCTTCCTTTGCCCGCCCCCGGAACCGCTCGGGGAGGGGCACGGGGGGAACCTGGCTCGCGCGGCGGCGAACACCCTGTCACGCATTTTTGGGGCAGTTTTTAGTCCGACGCTGACTGGAACTGACACCATGAACGAAATGAAGATGAGTAGTAAAGAGATCGCGAGCCTCACGGGCAAGCGCCACGACAACGTGAAGCGGACCATCGACACGCTGGTAGCCCAAGCCGTCATCGAATCTCCACAAATTGTGGAGATTCCGACGAGAACTAACACAGGAAAGGAATACCTCGTAGGCGAGCGTGACTCTCCTACGTGATCGTCGCCCAGCTATCCCCGCAGTTCACAGCGAAGCTCGTGGATCGCTGGCGGGCTCTCGAATCCGGCGAAGCGAAGCCACTGGGCTACTTGCCGGGGTTCGATGAGCGGGGCACGGCGTGAGGTTCGACGCCCAGCGACAGCATGGAATCCCTTGACCTTCCTCAAGACCGTCGGAGAGGGTGCGGGGGAATTCTGGCTCGGCGGCGACGAACACCCTGTCACGAATTTTCGTGGGTAAAATGAGCCCGACTATCCAGCAACCCAAACAATAAGCAAACGCGCGCGCCTCTCAGGAGTGGCCCATGAACATAAAGCAGCTTGAAGCCGATATCGACAAGATTCACGCTGAAACGATGAGGACGTTTGAACGCAATAAGTCTCCTTGGGGCTTCTTGAGAGACTTCGGGGCATTTATCGCCGGGGCCGTGACATTCGCGGGCATGGTCGCGGTGCTTTCCGTGCTGTATGTTCACCTTCACCCCCACTGATACTTTCTGGTATCGACCATACGTAGCGTCTGCCTTTCTCTATAGGACTATGTGCGCTATCTTCGCGAGCCTTGCTGGGCAAGGGTTCGCGCCCAGATATTGTTGTCTATGGAGTCTCAAAGCCGTCGCTGGTTACACCACCCAGAAGCAAACATTGGGTCGATCCAAGGGGTATGTGGTCGAGACAGCACGGGACGTCTTCCGCTTCTCATGAAGCGTCAGGTCGTCTCCGTGAGGTTCTCTTAGTCACACATAGTGTCTCTCCTGCTCTATAGGGTCGTGTGCGTTATCCATGAAACTCTTACTGGGCAAGGCTTTGCGGGCCATCAAAAGATAACGAACATAGTCCTATAGAGAAAGGTCAACGCTATACGCGGACCATCGAGCGCCCCTCTCTGCGCCAAGTGCCGCACTCGCGCTCCATGGCGTCACGTCCCGTCTCTATGACGCGCCGGGTCAACCGGTCTCCCCAGCGTTGCACCGCGCTCGTCAACGCGTCGTCGTTCAGCTTCTTGAGCGAGACCTTGTTGACGTTGCTCGGCTGGTTCGTCAGATACTGCTCCAGTGCTTCCGCCACATCAATCACGGGATCGGGCGCGGAGACCCACTGGACTCCTGGCATCACTTCGCGCAACCAAGTGCGGACCTTCCGGGTCGAGGTCGCGTTGGGCAGGTGCATGACCATGCGGCACGCCTTGCCGTTGTCCATCGTGCGACTGGACCCTCGGGCGCTCGCCTGGTAGATCGCTGATATGGTCTCCGACAGGTGGACGGCGGAAACCTCGGCGGTGGTCGTCGCGAGCGAGATGTCCCGGGCTTGGCCGCGCATCTGCGCGTGGACCGCTTCCCGAGGCAGAAATTGCAGCCCTGCCAACACCACGGTCGTGCAAAACTTCAGGTCAGAGCGTGACGTCTCCTGTCCCCAAGTGAGGAAGTTGATGCGCGGCCTGAGACTCCCCGCGTTTGCTCGGTCCACTTCTGCCTTCAGCGGAATTCGCTCATCGGGATCAATGCCAGCGCGGCGCAAGCCGTCTCGTAGAATGCCCTCATAATCCATGGCATTCCGGCCTTCCCGCGTCTTGAATGTGAACACCAGCACGTGCTCATCGGGTGGCGCGGACTTCACGGCGTTCACCACGTATTCGATGAAGCGCCCCGGACCCTTCGTGTCTAGGTCGGCGGTCACGGATTCGCGGCCTGCGGCGAGATGCGTGTGACGAATAGTGACGTTCTCAAAGGTCTTGATGCGGGCGTCATAGCCAGCCAAGGCGTCCCTGAGCGTCCGATCGTACTGATACAGCATGCGCACCCGGAACGAAGCGTCCAGGACCGCCACGCCCTGGATACCGTCATCGAGGCACGGGCGGAAAGTCAGGAGCGCATCAGCGTGGCCTATGCCCGTCACAATGGTGTCGGTACCGCACATTTCGATGAAGTCACGCAGGGTTTGGGTGTGCGCCCGTAAGTCCTTTACGGACTTGGACCCGGATGTCCTGCGGAGGGCCTCGGTAACCTCACGGAGATACTGCTCGCGCTCCTCGTCCAATAGCTCAATACGGAACGGCTTCGGCTCGCATGCCTTGCCCGCGTCGGCGGCCTTGGCTTGGCGACCCAATTCCGACTCCACGGTGCGCTCAACGCCGTTTAGGAAGTCACGCGCGGCACCAGCGTCCAAGCGTCGCTTGGCGGCGTCGATGGCATCCGCGAGGTCGAGCCACGTCATGGCCTTCCCTTCCGACCGAAACATGGCCTCGTCGTTAATGAGCAGCGACCGTGGAGCGCCTTGGTAGTGATACCAGTCTAGAGCGTTTCCGTTCTTTACTCGCATGTGCGTGCACAACAAGATGGGCTGGGTATGCGGGTCAGCATCTGGAGCCATGCTGGCTTTACCATCGGGCGGACAATAACCGGGCGAGGGAGCGTGGCAGTCCCAGGTTTCACTTGCCGGGTCCAAAGCGTAGTTATGGAACAGACCAATGCTCTCGCGTGGAATACCGGCCCTCACCATTTCGCGAACCAGATCACAGAGCGATTCAACCTGCTCGCAGGCAATGGCGACGGAGAGCCTCCCGAGACGCCCAAGGCGATGCGCGGCGGCGCACCAGGCGACTATCGCTTGCGACTTGCCGCTACCGGTGGGAGCTCCGAATGCTCGGCGGTCCCGGGAGCCCTCCGCGAGGCGGGTGAAGCCGTCCAGCATCATATTGAGGGCTTTGCGATGGTCCGAGCCCAGCCGGTTCCCATAGGCTTCCAGGCGGGTGCATAGGATGTCCAGGGCAAGACTGGTGAGTTGCATACCAGGCGCGGGGAAGCCCGCTAACTCAGTAGGGGCGAGTTCTTCGGTTGTCGTCATGATTGTCGCGGTCGTAAACGGAAAACAGCCCCCGGAGGGGCCGTTATGTTGGAGTAGGGTTCTACCCTGTGCGGAGTTAGTCGCGCATACCCTCCAACGCTTTGATCAGCGGGTCGATAAGTGCCCGTGCATTTTTGGGTGCCGCCTCTTCCTGCTGGATTCGCCGCGCCACTTCGAGCATGAGTTCTGCGCCGCGCTGAAGGCTCGCAGCGGCTTCCCGCATCAGGTCTGCAATCTGGCGGTTATCCGGAGTGCTCACGGCGGCGCTCGGTGTCTCCGGGACTACAACGACCATACTTGGGATAATTTGCTTTGCGCGTCGCGGGCGCTGTGTGGGTTTTTTGTCGCGATTCCAGTACCACTCGCGAAGTCCTAGCGGAAGTCGCCCGTAGCCACCTGGAGAAAATTTCGTCCGCGCATATTGCTCGGCGGCGTCGCGAGCGGTCGCCCCAATCTCTGAGAAACCATTGGCATCGCACCAGTTTCCGAACTCGTTTTCGCCGATACAACTACGACGCCCGAGACGCAGCGCGGTACCTACGTCGTGCCATGAGCGGCGCTCGACGCTTCGGGATGCCTTGATGGTCGCCCACGCATCGCGGCCCCGCGTTATAGACGGGTGCGGGTCGTATTCAGCGAGGTTTGTAAATGCCCCACTCATGGTCAGTATCGCTCACTGTGACGAATCGCGGAGTATCAACTAGGCGCACAGAACGATCGTGAAAGGCCCCGTGCGCTACTCAAGATATCCGTTGGTCACAGGCCCGCTTCCAGCGTCCCGCTTGGCTAAGCCGCGTCAAGATGATCGACGGTATGGAGTGAAGAAAAAGCGACAGGCGGGGCTCGGCCGAATATCGCCTATCGCAGAGCAAAGATGCGCCAAGTCCCGGCTAAAAACGCTTAGGCGCTGAACGATCCCGCCACCGCCACTAGATCCACATACTCTCGTCTGCTTTTGAGATGCGGAGGGTTTTGCCGTAGTGCTCGCTCTAAATCTCGGAGCGTGGAGTTTTGGTCACTAGCAGCCATGCGCTGGGGATCGTCATTCCGAACGATGTCTATGTAGTTGCCAACGAAATCAAACCATGGAATTTGATTCTCACGAAATGACGGGAACGAAGATATGTCTAACGCCTGCTGGTAGGGAAAATTTATTGAGAAATCGGCTCGCCCCTTCAGTGCATTACGCAGCGCAGTGCTCGATGGCGCTTCTTTAAATGCTGCGTAAGCCTCTGCATGGGCAACATAGATCATCGTGAAGAACCCAATGAGTATTACTTCGAGCCTCTCTGGATAAGTAAGCCTTATTGAATCAATTATATCGATGACGCGCTCAAAGTCCCTAACACTCAATTTCAGAGCCCTTGCCATCTGGGACAACACTTTAGAATGTGCATTCTCTTTTAGCAACAGCATCAATGGATTTACGAAAGCATCGTCACGTGCAAGATCGCGACTATCCAACATGTACTGAGCGATATCCTCGAAGTTCGGTGTTTGCAGCCTCGATTCGTGGTCGAAAAAACGACGCAGATATTTGTCGGATTCGAAGCCTTCGCCGTAAATTGCCTTAATAGAGTGTGCCAGTTGCTTCGAGTCTGTTGCGACTATTGTATAGACGTTTTCAACCCGAAAAATGTGCTTAATGTTCTCCAACAATTCGATAGCGTAAATCGGGCGGCATCTATCTAATTCGTCTATTAGCAAAAAAATAGGCAGTTTGTGTGATTTACTTTCGAAGACGGCTTGGGTGACATCACGAAGGGACTTCTTAAACGCTTCTATCGTCGCGTGGAGGTCCTCGGTTTCTTTGAATAAATCCCGCTTCAATTCATCTAAAACATCACCGGACGCGTCTTTAACCGTCTGAGTAATTTTGTCAGTTTCGACGCCCGTATAATGTTTTACTAGCGATATCGCAATGGCAGGCGCCGCAGCCTTCACCACTGCCTTCCCTCGCGCGACCATCGTGCGAACCCTCGCTTTTACACGTGCGCCGCCGTCCAACTTGCTGGTCAGTTCCTTTTGGATTTGAACCATGAACCCAACGAAAGGGTTTGGTGCGTAGTCATTCGCCCAAGCGTCAAAGTAGACCACCGGGTGGCCCTCCGCTCGGAGCATTTTTGCCCATTCCTTGAGGAAGTAGGTCTTTCCCAGTCCCCATTCAGCATTCAGGTTCAATACGAACGATGCATTCTCTTTGACCGAGCTAGAAACTCTATGACGCCCGACCAAAAATTAGTCAAAAAAATTGCAGCCGGTTTTCGATGCAGCTTATCGTCTGCGAAAGGTTCTTTGTCGATTAGCGGAGTGGTGCCCATTGCAGTCCCGGTCGATTAGACATGGTGGAAATCTAGTGTTAGTCAAGCGTCGCTGAATGTTGCAGGGTACGTCAGACGGTCCAGTGCATCCTTCATAATCTTGAGACTCGCTCGAGCGGTGTAGTCTTTGCGCCCGCTGGAGCCGGTCGCAGAGTGCCCGGTGATTGAATCGGCGGTCTCAGTGCTGACATCAACTTCCGCGAGTGACGTGCGAATCCAATGTCGAAACTTGTGCGCCCCTTCGAGTTCGCCTGGAGGCAAACCAACTGCTGCACGAAACTGTCGAAACCATTGCCCAGCCGTGTCGCCAGGCCCCCGAGCACGACCGCACAGGGTCGGCATAGCATTGCCAGTGCCGACCATGACGCCTTCGAGCCAGTTGGCGAACCATGGATCAGCCAGGAGATGCGCCGCCAGCGGAACGACGCGCTCTGATTCCTGAGTTTTCACCGTGCCGGCCTCGGCGGTGATTCGAATCGAGGTGACGCTGCTGCGCGTCTGGAAGTCCTCACGTCGAAGCTGTGCGATCTCGCCGATACGTGCGCCCGTGTGTTGGAGTAATAGCAGCAACGCGCGGCCATCAGTCGGATCGACGTCTTGCCATCTGGGCGTGTCGCTCATGCGCCCGGTGAATAACGCGTGCGAGTACATTAACCTCAGTTGCTCGTCTGTCCATGGCTCGCGCCTCCTAGCCCCGACGTTCCGGTCGATCCTAATGGTGAACGGGATCTTTTCAATCAATCCCTCATCGACTGCGACATTCAGCAGCGCAGTGATACACGTGCCTTGATGCTTTGCTGTCGTATTGCCGAACCCGCGAGCGTCGGCGTCGAGCAGGAAACGGACGAACTGCGCACCCGTCGCGCGAGTCAATTCTTCCAGTGGCAGCTTGCCTACGGCCTGCTCGAATAGATCGAGGGCGCGATTTGTCCGTTTGATTGCCTCGGCATTCGCAGAACGATGTCGCGCCCATAGCGGAACCACTTCGCGCAGAGTCAAGGAAGGAGCGGCTGGTTCCACAGGCATAGCTGTGACTCTTGCAGGGTTTTCGGGCTCACTGGGGGTCTCGATGGGCTCACCCTTGTTGCGCTCACGAACACCCTTCCATGCCCGCACCATCGCCCGGAGAACCTTCTGCAAAGCATTGCGGCCTTCATCCGTGGTCCAGTCCACACGAAGCGATTGAGCGAGCGCCCCACATGCGAATTCTGCTTGGCGCTGTGCAGCATCGAGGTTGCCTAAGCTTAGATCGGTCTGTAACTCAAGCGTGATTTCGTTGTGAATCCGCTCGACGTCCTCGAACTGCTCGCGCGTAAGCGACGCTCCGGTGTTTTTCCAAGTCGGGTTGACGGTTCGACCAGTGAAATAACCCTTCCATCTCCGCGTACCGAACAACTGCGCGAATTGATCCGGGTTATGGCGCAAAACGTCGTCCATCGCAAGAATGGCCTGCTCGGTCTTTCGCACGATGTACACCACCAACTCATCAGTTATTGGGGTGTATGGCATGGGCTGCTTATCTGCTATGAGCTTCGCGAACCGACGCTGATATTCAGCGATTATCGCGTGTGCCTTAGCGGCGGCTTCGCTGCGGTCCGAGGTCCTGAGGCTTGCGCGGTAGGCATCGACGGCGAGCTTGCCGTTCCGTTGCCGAGGCCAGAGATTCTGGACCTCCGTCGGTACTCCGATGCGCAAGTGGTACACGGAGCCGCGAAGGCTAACTCCAGCCGGAAGGGTAACGGGCATGTCTGTCATCTCCGTAGTTTCGCACAGCGGATTGACACACTCCATAGACACAGCCGTAAACGAGAAAGCCCGGTGAGCCTTGTCAGCATTGGCTTTCCCAATACTGGCTTGACTTACCGGGCTATGTCTCTTGGTCGGGGCGAGAGGATTTGAACCTCCGACCACCTGCACCCCATGCAGGTACGCTACCAGGCTGCGCTACGCCCCGAACAGCAAGAAATTATAACAGACACTTTATTCGATTAGAACCGCCGCACACCAACAAAGCGACCTAGCGACCCAACAGGTCGATCACCTGCAGCAATTCCTTGCGCAACTGCTCGACATCAACCGTGGGGGTGGCTGTTGCCGCTGCCGGCATCGCGACGCCCTCGCCTTCTCCGACCATCTCCGCCGACGCAGCGTGTGCCCCACCACCATGTGAGTCGAGCCGGTTGCGCGCACCGTTGATCGTGAAGCCCTGCTCGTACAACAACTCACGAATCCGCCGGATCAACAGCACCTCATGATGCTGATAGTACCGGCGATTGCCGCGCCGCTTGACCGGCCTCAACTGCGTGAACTCCTGCTCCCAATAGCGCAGCACATGCGGTTTCACGCCGCACAGTTCGCTAACCTCACCGATGGTGAAGTAGCGCTTCGCCGGAATCGGAGGCAAGACGACTTTTTCGATCGTCGCTGTCATCGTCAGTTAGCCGTCGTGGTGGGTTGCGCAGGAACGCGCCAGTCGATCAGCGCGTGAAGCTCGCTTCAGCGCCGTTCTCGACCAGTGCCTTCAGCTTTTGACTTGCATGAAACGTCACAACGCGGCGCGCGGCGATTGGAATCGCCTCGCCGGTCTTCGGGTTTCTGCCGGGACGCTGGGGTTTGTCGCGCAACTGAAAGTTGCCGAACCCGGACAGCTTCACGCTGTCGCCACTCTCCAGCGCGTCGCGAATCACTTCGAAGAACGCCTCGACCATGTCTTTCGCTTCCCGCTTGTTGAGCCCGACATTGTCGAACAGCAACTCGGCAAGTTCCGCCTTGGTGAGCGTGGGCGTTTCGGTGGAAACGGCCGCGGGTGATGTCGGAATATCGCGAATCATGGCGCTGCGTTGCGCCGTAAGAAGGGCTTCGAAATCACTCGAGTTCATTTCATTCATATCTATCAAATGGCGCGCCAAGCAGAAACAGAAGTTGCGGAAAAATGCCGTGCAAATATTAAATGCGGGTTATCCACGCAACCTTGCGCCAAATGCTCGAGCCAGACGTTCCACCAGAGTTTGAATGGCCAGATCGACCGTTTCATCCTGAAGGGTTCCGCCAGTATCTTGCAAGGTCACACGGAACGCAAGGCTTTTCTCGTGCACGGCCAGACCACCGGAAGTGTTTGATTTTGGACGGAATTCGTCGAAAATTGCAACCCTCTGAACGGTCTTGCAGGCCTCTTCCGATTGCGCGTTCCCAAGCTCGTCCAGCAGCGCCTGAACTTCGATTTTCTGGTCGACGACCACCGCGATATCGCGACGCACCGGCGGGAATTTAGACACTTCCACCGGCGTGGGCAATACCCGCTGCATTAATGCGTCCGCTTCGATTTCAAACAGAATCGGCGCATGCGGCAATTCATATTTCTGCATCCAGCGCGGATGCAATTCACCAATCCAGCCGACTGCGCGGCCATTCAGTTCGATACGCGCGCAGCGGCCCGGATGCAATGCCGGATGCTCCGCTTTCACGAAGCGCGCCACTGCTGGCGCGAGCACCGCTTCGAGATCTGCCTTCGCATCGAAGTAATCGACCGTGCGCGTGGACGCGCCCCACTGCTCCTCGAGCGCGGCGCCGTATGCGAGCGCGCCGATCATTTTCGGCTGCGCGAACCCTTCGACCGTCAATTCGCCCGCTTTGATCGACGGATCATGCAGGAACACGCGGCCGGCTTCGAATACGCGCACGCGGTCGGCCGCGCGGCGGTTCAAGTTGGTCCGCAACACGTGGATCAGGCTGCCGAACAGCGTGGTGCGCATGACCGACAACTGGCTTGCAATCGGATTCAGCAGACGAACCGGTTTGTCGTTGCCGGCGAAGTCCTGCTCCCACTCGGCGTCCACGAAACTGAAGTTGACCGTTTCCGCGTAATCGCGCGCGGCGAGCGCGTGACGGAGCACGTGGATCGAGCGCTGCGTTTCATGGGTCGCGCGCATTTCGCTGGTGGCGACCGGCGGACGCGCCGGGATCTTTTCGAAGCCGTAGATACGCGCGACTTCCTCGATCAGATCTTCTTCGATTTCAATGTCGAAGCGGTACGACGGCGGCATCACCGAGAACGTATCGCCCACGCGTTCGAACGTGAGGCCGAGGCGCGTGAAAATCCGCGCGATTTCGTCCGCGTCGATCTTGATGCCGATGATGCGATTCGCGCGCGAGACGCGCATCTTCACAGGCTCGCGCTGGGGCACATTGACGATCTGATCGTCGACCGGGCCGGCTTGCCCGCCGCAGATATCGAGGATCAGTTGCGTGATGCGCTCGATGTGCTCGACCGTGGTCGCGTAATCGACGCCGCGCTCGAAGCGGTGGCCCGCGTCGGTGGAAAAATTGTACTTGCGCGAGCGGCCGCGAATGCTGTCCGGCCACCAGAACGCGGCTTCCAGATAGATGTTGGTCGTGTCGAGCGTGACGGCGGTGCTGTCGCCGCCCATGATGCCGGCGAGACTCTCGATATGCTGTTCGTCGGCAATCACGCCGACGCTTTCGTCGAGTTCGACCGTGTT
The DNA here is from genome assembly GCF_049177125.1 of Paraburkholderia sp. DD10. Taxonomy (NCBI): domain Bacteria; kingdom Pseudomonadati; phylum Pseudomonadota; class Betaproteobacteria; order Burkholderiales; family Burkholderiaceae; genus Paraburkholderia; species Paraburkholderia sp. DD10. Next base: position 2,153,271 of record NZ_CP185393.1, read on the forward strand.
GCCGTTCAAGAGCTTGAGCGTTTCGCCCTTGCGGCCCCAACGCACGTCCATGCCGCCGTGGATTTTGTCGAGGTCGAACACGTGCGACGGACGGCCGAGTTCGAGCATCACATAGTTCGAGATGTCGACGAGCGCGGAGATGCTGCGCTGGCCTGAACGTTCGAGGCGCTCGACCATCCAGTGCGGCGACTTCGCGCGTGCGTTCACGCCACGGATCACGCGGCCCGAGAAGCGGCCGCACAGATCAGGCGCCGAAATTTTCACAGGCAGCGTTTCGTTGAGCTGGACAGGCGCCGGCTTGATCTCGAGCGGGCGCAACGGCGCACCGGTAATCGCCGAGGTCTCGCGCGCCACGCCGAACACCGACAGACAGTCGGCCTTGTTCGGCGTCAGCTTGATTTCGAAGACCGTGTCGTCGAGATTGAGCGTCTCGCGGATGTCCTGGCCGATCGGCGTATCTTCCGGCAGGATCATCAGGCCGCTATGGTCTTCCGAGAGCTTCAGTTCGCGTGCGGAGCACAGCATGCCCTGGCTTTCCACGCCGCGCAGTTTCGAGAGCTTGATCGCGAACGGCGCGCCGCCCGCTTCGGCTGGCGGCAATTGCGCGCCCACCAGCGCGACCGGCACCTTGATGCCCGGCGCGACATTCGGCGCGCCGCATACGATGTTCAGCGTTTCGCCGGTGCCGGCATTGACCTGACACACGTTGAGCTTATCCGCGTCCGGGTGCTTGACGACTTCCAGCACCTGGCCCACGACGATCTTCGAGGTCGGCGGCGCGGCCGGCCGCAGGTCTTCGACTTCGAGACCCGCCATCGTCAACGCGTGCGACAGTTCATCGGTCGTGAGTTGCGGATCGACAAAAGTTCTCAGCCAGGATTCCGGGAATTGCATGGTTCTGTGTACGTTCTGATCAGGTTAGGTCCACGTCCGGCGGTGCGTTTGATCGAGTGATTCATCCACACTGCCGGGGACGCTGGCGGCATGCACTGTGTGCGGTGCCGCGCTCTATGCTTGTCGCGTTCGTACGCGCCGGTTCACGCAAATTGGCGCAGGAAACGCAGATCGTTCTCGAAGAACAGACGCAGATCCTGCACGCCGTAACGCAACATCGTGAGCCGTTCGAGCCCGCTGCCGAAAGCAAAGCCGATGTAGCGCTCGGGGTCCAGACCCATGTTGCGGATCACCGTGGGATGAACCTGGCCTGAGCCCGAAATCTCGAGCCACTTGCCGGCATTCTTGCCCGTTTCGAACAGCATATCGATTTCGGCCGACGGTTCCGTGAACGGAAAATACGACGGACGGAAGCGCACGAGAATATCGTCGCGCTCGAAGAATTTTTTCAGGAAGTCGGTATAGACGCCCTTCAGGTCCGCGAAACTGATGTTCTCGTCGATCCACAGACCTTCGACCTGGTTGAACATCGGCGAATGCGTTGCATCGCTATCCACGCGATATGTACGGCCCGGCACGATCACCTTGATCGGTGGCGTGTTGGTGCGCGCGTAGCGCACCTGCATCGGGCTCGTATGCGTGCGCAGCAGCAGTTGGCGGCCGTCGGCATCCTTGCCGTCGACGTAGAAAGTGTCCTGCATGGAACGCGCCGGATGGTTTTCCGGGCTGTTCAGCGAGGTGAAGTTGTACCAGTCGGTTTCGATTTCGGGGCCGTCGGCCACGTCGAATCCGATCGTACGGAAAATCTGTTCGACGCGCTCCCATGTGCGCATCACCGGGTGCAGGCTGCCGGCTCCGGTGCCGCGACCGGGCAGCGTGACGTCAATGGCTTCAGCGGCGAGACGCTGATTCAGCAACGCGTCGGCCAGTGCCTGACGGCGCGCCGTCAACGCGGCTTCCACTTGTTGCTTGACGAGGTTGATCCGTGCGCCTTCAGCCTTGCGCGTTTCAGGATCGAGCTTGCCAAGGCCCTTCAACAACTCGGTCAGCGCACCCGATTTACCGAGAAAGCGGGCTTTCTCGTTCTCGAGGGTGGTGACGTCGGAGGCTTCTGCGAAGGCTTGTTGCGCGTCGGCGACAATCTGGTCCAGATCCATTGATCCCATCATTTCAACGTCAGTGTTCAATCGATGCAAAACTGGTTCTACCAACAAAAACGGGGCTCGGTGAGGAGCCCCGTTTTTGCTGCAGCGTCACCGAGACTACCGGATGTTCGCTGCAACGAACCACGCAGTGTTAATTGCCCAAAGCGCAATCAGGCTGCAACGGCGGCTTTCACCTGCTGAACGATCGCAGCAAAAGCAGCCTTGTCGAACACAGCCATGTCGGCCAGCACCTTGCGGTCGAGTTCGATCGAAGCCTTCTTCAGGCCGTTGATGAACACGCTGTACGTCATGTCGTGCTGACGCACCGCCGCATTGATACGCGTGATCCACAATGCACGGAACACACGCTTCTTGTTGCGGCGATCGCGGTAGGCGTACTGGCCTGCGCGCATGACCGCCTGCTTGGCGATGCGATAGACGTTATTGCGACGGCCGCGGTAACCCTTGGCCAGCTTGATGATCTTCTTGTGACGGGCCCGTGCGGTAACCCCACGTTTTACTCGAGGCATGTTTCGCTCCTATGAGTTTCGGTTAAGGGTTAAGCGAACGGCAGCATTGCGCGCACGGAGTTCAGATCGGAATCATGAACTGCCGTCGAACCGCGCAGATGGCGTTTGTTCTTGGTGGTCTTCTTGGTAAGAATGTGGCGCTTGAAGGCTTGACCGCGCTTGACGGTACCGCCCGGACGCACCACGAAGCGCTTTGCAGCACTCTTCTTGGTCTTCATCTTCGGCATGACAACTCCATTATTAGATGGATATGGGTGTGCGGTCGGCCAGATGGCCATAACCCGCCCTTCGAAACCCATTCCACTTGGTATGCAGACCACCGATACTGCCGGCAGCCGCTTTTCAGGAAGCGGCGCGCATTGCATAGGCGCCGTTCCGAAACTGCTGATGCCGCGCCGGACACCCGGCACAGCCTTCAATTCAACCGTTGACAACCGGAGCGCACACCACATGGCGCGCCGCCACTCCAGCCGCTTACTTCTTTTTCTTTGGAGCGAGCACCATGATCATCTGGCGCCCTTCCATTTTCGGCATTTGCTCGACCTGACCCACTTCGTCGAGGTCCGTGCGCAAGCGCTCGAGCATGCGCATACCGATTTCCTGGTGAGCCATTTCGCGGCCACGGAAACGCAACGTGATTTTCGTCTTGTCGCCGTCTTCGAGGAAGCGGATGAGGTTGCGCAGTTTGACGTTGTAGTCACCGTCGTCGGTACCCGGGCGGAACTTGACTTCCTTGACCTGGATGACCTTCTGCTTGAGCTTGGCCTCGTGTTGCTTCTTCGCTTCCTGGTACTTGAACTTGCCGTAGTCCATCAAGCGGCAAACCGGCGGAACCGCTTGCGGCGCGATTTCGACCAGATCCACGTCTTGCTGTTCCGACATGCGGAACGCATCAGCGAGTTTCACGATGCCGAGCGGTTCGTTCTCGACTCCGACCAGACGCACCTCGGGTGCCGTAATTTCACCGTTGATGCGGTGCGCAGACTTATCAGTAGCGATGTTACGTTTCCTCTAAAAATTAAAAAAACGAGCCGGGCTGCCAAGTGGCTCAGTTGAACGACTGCACGTCCTGACGCAGACGCTCAATGAAGGTATCGAGAGGCATGACGCCAAGATCGACACCACCACGGGCACGCACGGCTACCGTTTGGGCTTCACGCTCTTTGTCGCCGACCACAAGCAGGTACGGCACCTTTTCCAGCGTGTGCTCGCGTATTTTATAGCTAATCTTCTCGTTGCGCAAATCGGCCTCTACTCTAACCCCTTGTTTTTGCAACGATTGGGCTAGCGACTGTGCGTATTCGGCCTGACTTTCCGCAATGTTCATCACGACGACCTGCATCGGCGCGAGCCAGACAGGCATTGCACCGGCATGGTGCTCGATCAGAATGCCGAGAAAACGCTCCATTGATCCGACGATTGCCCGGTGCAGCATGATCGGCCGGCGGCGGCTATTGTCCTCGGCGACGTATTCCGCGCCCAGACGTTCCGGCAACACCATATCCAGTTGCAGCGTGCCGCATTGCCACGAGCGGCCGAGCGCGTCCTTGATGTGATATTCGACCTTCGGGCCGTAGAACGCGCCCTCGCCGGCCAATTCTTCCCACGTCACGCCGCATGCCGTCAACGCCTCGCGCAGACCCTGCTCCGCGCGGTCCCACGTCTCGTCCGTGCCGGCGCGCGCATCCGGACGCAGAGACAGCTTGATCTCGACATTGTCGAAACCGAAGTCCTTGTAGACGCTCATCGCCAGCGTGTTGAACGCGATCGACTCGCTGATGAACTGGTCTTCGGTACAGAAAATATGAGCGTCGTCCTGCACAAAACCGCGCACGCGCATCAGGCCGTGCAGCGCGCCCGACGACTCATTGCGGTGGCACGAGCCGAATTCCGCGTAACGCAACGGCAGGTCGCGATACGAGCGCAAGCCATGATTGAACACCTGCACGTGACCCGGACAGTTCATCGGCTTGATCGCATAGTCGCGCTTTTCCGATTCCGTCGTGAACATGTTTTCACGGTAGTTCTGCCAGTGGCCCGACGCTTCCCACAGCGAGCGGTCCATGATCATCGGCGTCTTGATTTCGAGGTAGCCGGCATCGTTCACGCGGCGGCGCATGTACTGCTCGACCTGCTGCCATAGCGTCCAGCCACGCGGATGCCAGAACACCATGCCCGGCGACTCGTCCTGCATGTGAAACAGATCGAGTTGCTTGCCGAGCTTGCGGTGGTCGCGCTTCTCCGCTTCCTCGAGCATGTGCAGATACGCGTCCTGGTCTTCCTTCTTCGTCCAGGCCGTACCGTAGATGCGCTGCAATTGCTCGTTCTTTGAATCGCCGCGCCAGTACGCGCCGGCCACCTTCATCAGCTTGAAGACTTTCAGCTTGCCCGTGGAGGGCACGTGCGGGCCGCGACACAAATCAGTGAAGCCGCCATGCGAGTACAGCTTGATTTCGTCGCTGGCGGGAATCGATTCGATGATCTCGGCCTTGTACTTTTCGCCGATGCTCTTGAAGTAGTCCACGGCTTCGCCGCGCGACACCACGCGGCGCGAGACCGGCTCGTCTTTCTTCGCCAGTTCCTGCATGCGCTTTTCGATCTTTTCGAGGTCTTCCGGCGTGAAGGGACGGCTGTACGCGAAGTCGTAATAGAAGCCGTTGTCGATTACCGGGCCGATCGTGACTTGCGCTTCCGGATACAGATCCTTCACCGCGTACGCGAGCAAATGCGCCGTGGAGTGACGAATGATGTCGAGACCGTCTGCGTCTTTTTCCGTGACGATGGCAAGCGCCACATCGTGATCGATCAGCGTGGACGTATCGACGAGCTCGCCGTCGATCTTGCCGCCGAGCGCGGCTTTCGCGAGGCCGGGGCCGATCGAGGCCGCCACTTCGGCGACGGTGACCGGATGCTCGTACTGTCGAACAGAACCGTCAGGCAGACGTATCGAAACCATTTTGTTCTCCGTTGCCGACCGGCGGCGGCACATGCAATCAGGTCAAAAAGCCAAAAAAAATGCGGCCCCGCTTTCGAGGGGCCGCATTCACATTTCCTGCAAACTACAGTGGCGAAAGTGGTCCTCGACTAGCGTCGCTCCGAAGTGGTTTCGGTCAACGTTCGCGGTGCCATAACCGTATTTGCCTTTTGCGCCAGGGCGCTTGCTGCAGTTTGCGAAACCCCGGCGCAAGCCGGAATTTCTCTTTCGTTGGTAGGCTCGATTGGACTCGAACCAACGACCCCCACCATGTCAAGGTGGTGCTCTAACCAGCTGAGCTACGAGCCTGAAGAAACGAGATTATATGGAGCACCACACTGCTTGGCAAGTACTTTTATGCACCGACTTTAAATTTCCAACGACCGCCTAAACAGCCAGCGAACGGCTGCCCCGGCGATGTGAGCCGCGGCACCTGTCCGTCAATTTTTGCGTGAGGCGCGCACCACGCCCGTCACCTCGCCGAGCAGCGTGCATGCGCGTTGAATCTGCGCGGCGCTCGACACCTCGACGGTGAATTGCATGAACGCGGCGTTCCTGCGGGTCTGCGTTTTCACGCCGATCACGTTCATCTTCTCGCGCGCGAACACTTCGGAGATATCGCGCAACAGGCCTTGCCGATCCGTTGCCTCGATCGTGAGGTCGACAGGATAGACGGACTGCCCGCGCCCGCTCATCACGTCCGCCGACCACGCCGTTTGCAACACACGCTCCGGCGCGCGCTCGGCCATGCGCAGGAAGGTCGGACAATCGCTGCGATGTATCGACATGCCCTTGCCGCGCGTCACGAAACCGCTGATATCGTCGGGCGGCGCGGGCCGGCAGCAGCGCGCAAGCTGCGTGAGCAACGCATCCACGCCGACCACCAGCACGCCCGTGGACGCGCCGCGCGCAACGCTCGCACCGCTGCTGCGCTTTTCGAACTGCTCGGGCGCCTCGACAACGGGCTCGGGCGGCGGCGCGTCGTGGAGCGCCTGCTCGACGAGCCGCAAACTGAACTCCTCCTTGCCGACCACCGAGAACAGATCGTCCGTCGTCTTGAAGCCGAGCTTGGCGGCAAGCTGATCGAGATTGACCGACGTCTTGCCCTCGCGCTGCAAGGTCTTTTCGACCATGGCGCGACCGCTCGCGATGTGCTCCTGGACCTCGACCGCGTTGAACCACGCGCGCACCTTCTGCCGCGCGCGCGGACTGTGCAGATAGCCAAGCTGCGGGTTGAGCCAGTCACGCGACGGACCGCCCTCCTTCACCGCGACGATCTCCACCGTCTGACCGTTCTGCAACGGCGTGTTGAGCGGCACCATCGCGCCGTCCACGCGCGCGCCGCGGCAGCGATGCCCCAGTTCGCTATGCAGGTGATACGCGAAATCGATGGGTGTGGCGCCGTGCGGCAACGGGATCACGCGCGCTTGCGGCGTGAGCACGTAGATGTGGTCGTCGTCGAGCGTGGCCTGGCGCAGTTGCTCCCACGGCTGCGCGGCGCGCTTCTCGCCGTGCTCGCCCTCGGCGACATCGTCTTTCCAGGCGAGCAGTTGACGCAGCCACGCGATCTTCTCGTCGTACTTCTCGTTGGCGGCGAACTGACCGCCGTAACCGCGCGTACCCGCTTCCTTATAGCGCCAGTGCGCGGCCACGCCGTACTCGGCGAACTGATGCATTTCGTGCGTGCGGATCTGCACTTCGAACGCGCGGCCGTCGTCGCCGATCACGACCGTATGCAGCGACTTGTAGCCGTTAGGCTTCGGCCGCGAAATGTAGTCGTCGAACTCTTTCGGCACCGGTTGCCACAGGTTGTGCACGATGCCGAGCACGGTGTAGCAATCCTTGATGTCCGGCACGATCACGCGAAACGCTCGCACGTCGTACAGTTCGGCGAAATCCAGTTCCTTGCCGCGCATCTTGCGCCAGATGCTGTAAATATGCTTCGGCCGGCCGCTGACCTCGGCGCGAATGTGCGCCGCGGCCAGTTCCTGCTGCAGCCGTTCGATGGCCTGCGCCACATAGCTCTCGCGCTCCACGCGCTTTTCGTCGAGCAGCCGCGCGATGCGCTTATAGGTCTCGGGCTCTTCGAAGCGGAACGCGAGATCCTCGAGCTCCCACTTCAGTTGCCAGATGCCGAGACGGTTGGCGAGCGGCGCATAGATATCGAGCGTCTCGCGGGCCACGTCCGGCGACGGCGAGAGTTTCGCCGCCGCGTAATAACGCAGCGATTGCAAGCGTGAAGCGAGCCGGATCAGCACCACGCGAATGTCTTGCGCGAACGCGAGCAGCATCTTGCGCAGCGCCTCGACCTGCGCACGGCGCGCGGCCTGCGCATCGCGCCCGGCTTCGGGCATCGTATTCTGCGAGGCGCGCAAGCTGACCGAGCCGAGGCGCAGCAACTTGCGCACGTTGCCGACCAGTTGCGCGACCTCGTCGCCGAACTTCTCGGCGATCATGCGCTCCGGGTCTTGCAGGTGCGGCGTCAACGCAAACAAGGCCGCGGCCAGCACCGCCGGCGGGTCGACGTTGAGCGTGAGCATGATCGACGCCGTACCCGCCGCGTGATCCGCCAGCAACTCGCCCGAGGAGAAGCGCACCTCGCCCGCATGCTCGCGCACGAACGCCACCGCTTCGTCGAAAGAAGGAAGGGGTGTCGGCGTGCTCGTAACGATTTCGGTAGTCATGGTGCGGCGGCCCACCGGGCCAGACGGATCAACGGAATTTCAACAACGACAACTGGCCGGCCTTAGCTGCGCTGAGCCGCGACCACCACGACTTCGACGAGGCACTTCGGGTTCGCGAGCGTGGCCTCGACGGTTGCGCGCGGCGGCGTGGCGCCTTGTGCGACCCACTCGTCCCACACTGCGTTCATGCCGGCGAAGTGCACCATGTCCGAGATGTAGATCTGCACTGACAGCAAATGCGACTTGTCGCTGTTCGCCTCAGCCAGAAGACGGTCGATGTGGCCAAGCACCTCGCGCGTCTGGCCCGTGATGTCCTGATCCGTGTCTTCGGCGATCTGGCCGGCCAGGTACACCGTGCCGTTATGCACGGCGATTTCCGAAAGGCGCTTGCCGACGTGATGACGAATGACTGCCATGAAGAATCCCGAGGTTCGTTGAAAATTGATCGAAGATGCGTTCCGCGTTGCGGCCGATGGGCGAAGCCGCGATGAACGCCGCGCGGAACTGCATATTATGACGCGTCGGCGGGCGGGCCGATAAAGAACCGCCTGGCAATCTCGATCTGATCGGCCGACAGAAACGCCGGCGCATGCCCGACCCCGGGAATCTCCACGCTCGATACGGCGCGCCCGACCTCGACCATCTTCGCGACGGTTTCGCGCGACAGCAAATCGGACTGCTCGCCGCGCGCCACCAGCACCGGCCCCTGGAACGCGGCCAGCGAATGCCATAGCGCGGCTTCGCCCAGCTTCGTTGCTTCCTCGGTGGTCGCGGCAAACGGCTGCGCAATGCGCGGGTCGTAGCGGAATTGCCAGCCGCCGTTCTGCTCGTGCAGCAGCGGGGTATTGATTTCGCGCCACTCGTCCGGCGTGAGCGGGCCGAACGTTTGCGCGAGCAAACCCGCGTAGTCGATGCCTTGCTGCAACGTTTCGAAGCGCACCGGCTTGCCGAGGTAGTCGCCGATGCGCTGCACCGCCACTGGTTCCAGATGCGGACCCACGTCGTTGAGCAACAGCTTGCGGATCGGCGTGTCGGCCAAGCCGGCCAGCGCGAGCCCGATCAGGCCGCCCATCGACGTGCCGAACCAGTCGACCGTTTCGACGTTCAGGCGCGCGATCAGCGTGACCATGTCGGCGACGTATTGCGGCACGCCATAGAAGTTGGGGTTGGCAAGCCACGACGACAAGCCCCGCCCCACCACATCGGGACAGACGACGCGATACGTGCCGGCGAACTGCGCCGCGACGCGGTCGAAGTCGCGCCCCGAGCGCGTCAATCCATGCACACAGAGCAGCACGCGCGGATTGGCCGGGTCGCCCCATTCGGTGTAGGCAATGCGGTGCAAGCCACCAGGACTCGCGCACTGCACATAACGTTGACGCGGCGCGAGCGGCGCAGCGGCGGAAGCGGGCGTTGCGGTCATTGGAGTTCCTTGCAAAAGCGCTGCGGATCTGGCGTGGGCAAAGCGGGAATCAATCGGCGTCCAATCTGCGAACGATTGTAAACCGCTTTGCCGCGCCGCACGGATCGGCCAAACGGCATAGGACTGGCCGAGACTGGCCAGGAACAATCCGATTGCGCCAAGACAAAGCGGGCGAGACTCACGCCTCGCCCGCCTGCTTTTGCCGCGCCACCGCCGCGCGCCGGCCACGTCGACCGGCAACGCAGCGACAAGCCGTTCAACTCACCGCGCTCACATCGAGCGGCGCGCCCGTCTTCGCCTTGATTTCCTCGATGGTGACACCCGGCGCCAGTTCGGTCAGCTTCAAACCGTCTTCCGTCACCTCGATCACGCCGAGGTCGGTGATGATCTGATCGACCACGCCCACGCCCGTCAGCGGCAGCGTGCATTCCTCGAGGATCTTATGCTGGTCGCCCTTCGCGACGTGCTCCATCAGCACGACCACGCGCTTCACGCCCGCGACCAGATCCATTGCCCCGCCCATGCCCTTGATCATCTTGCCGGGGATCATCCAGTTGGCCAGATCGCCCTTCTTGCTGATCTGCATCGCGCCGAGAATCGCCAGGTTGATGTGGCCGCCGCGAATCATCGCGAACGAATCCGCCGACGAGAAAATCGACGAACCCGGCAGCGTGGTCACCGTCTGCTTGCCGGCGTTGATCAGGTCGGCGTCCACTTCTTCCTCGGTCGGCGAGGGGCCGATGCCGAGCAAGCCGTTCTCCGACTGCAGCCACACTTCGATGCCGGCCGGCACGTGGTTCGCCACCAGCGTCGGCAAGCCGATGCCGAGGTTCACGTAAAAGCCGTCCTGCAATTCCTTCGCCGCGCGCGCGGCCATTTGGTCACGAGTCCATGCCATGATCAGTCTCCTTTCGCGCGGACGACGCGTTGTTCGATGCGTTTTTCCGGATGCGCATTCAGCACGATGCGCTGCACGAAGATGCCCGGCGTATGAATCGCGTCCGGATCGAGTTCGCCCACCTCGACGATTTCCTCGACTTCCGCGACGGTGATCTTGCCGGCCATCGCGCACATCGGATTGAAGTTGCGCGCGGTGCGGCGGTAGATCAGGTTGCCCGACTTGTCGGCCTTCCACGCCTTGACGAGCGCGACGTCGGCTGTGAGCGAATGTTCGAGCACGTAGTGGTTTTCGCCGAACTGGCGGGTTTCCTTGCCCTCGGCGATCAGCGTGCCGAAGCCGGTGTTCGTGAAGAATGCCGGAATGCCCGAGCCGCCGGCGCGCAGCTTCTCGGCGAGCGTGCCTTGCGGGGTGAATTCGAGTTCGAGCTCGCCGGCCAGATACTGCCGCTCGAACTCCTTGTTCTCGCCGACATACGAGGAAATCATCTTTTTGATCTGGCGCGTCTCGAGCAGCAGGCCCAGGCCGAAACCGTCCACGCCCGCGTTGTTGCTGATGCACGTGATGCCCTTCACGCCCGAATCGCGCAGCGCCGCGATCAGCGCCTCGGGAATGCCGCACAATCCGAAGCCGCCGACGGCGAACGTCTGCCCGTCCTTGACGATGTCTTTCAGCGCCTCGGCGGCGCCTGGATAGACCTTGTTCATCAGTATGTCCCTTCCTTTATGGAAATCCGAAACCGGATCAATGCGCTCGGCATGACGTTTTGGGGCAAAACCCACACGTCATTCTAGTCATCCGCGGCGGACCGTGCGTTCAGCACCGGAGGTGCCTCACGCCCATGCCTGCCGCGGATCGCTTCGCCGCGTTGTGATGTGCCCGAAAGGGTACGCTGCGCGCGCCATGCGGCACAATACGCAAAAATACATAAGTACTTGCCGCCAACCCATGCCCGCACTGGATTATCAAACCGCCTTTCACCTCGCCCCGATCGGGCTCGTGCTGTCACGCGAACGGATTATCGAAGACTGCAATGACGAACTCGCGTCGATTTTCGGCTGCCCGCGCGAGGCGCTGCTCGGCCAGTCGTTCCAGGTGCTGTATCCGTCGGCGGACGAATTCGAGCGGATCGGCGCGCGGATTCCGCCGATCATGACCGCGCAAGGCAGTTACGCGGACGACCGCATCATGAAGCGGGCCAACGGCGAACTGTTCTGGTGCCACGTGACGGGCCGCGCGCAGCGGCGCGCCGATCCGCATGCGGCGGGCGTCTGGACCTTCGAGGACTTGAGCGCGACGCGGCGCGTGGCGGTCGAACTGACGCCGCGCGAACGCGAAATCGCCGCGCAACTGGTGACGGGGAAAACCAGCAAGCAGATTGGCCGGGTGCTGGATATCAGCCCGCGCACGGTCGACGTCTACCGGGCGCGGCTGATGCGCAAATACGATACGGGCAACGCCACCGAGCTATTGCAGAGACTGCTCGGGCATTGATTGAAAACGCGGGCGCGAAACCTCGCGCTCAAGCCGCGTTGACGAGCGCGGCGCGCTCGATCGTGGCGCGCAGCAGATCAGGAACCGGCACCGACTTTCCGGCCGCGTAATCGATCCATACGCAGCGCGCGGCGCCGCGCGCGTACACGGTGTTCGGGTCGTCGGCGCGCACGAGCTCGAAACCGGTATCGAAACTGCTGCGCCCCGGCGTGGCCACGGTCATCCGGCCGATCACCTCGCCGGGATAGTGCAGTTGCTTCAGAAATTCCATCGACGCGTTGACGATCACCGGCCCCTGCCCGTCGGCGTTGCTGCCGGCAAGACCCAGTTGCTCGAACCAGGAAATGCGCACCTGCTCCATGTAGCGGAAATAGACCGTGTTGTTCACGTGGCCGAATGCGTCCATGTCACCCCAACGGATCGGCATCGACATCTCGAAGACTGCGTGGAAATCGCTCATCGTACTTCTTTGAAGGATTGAAACCAGGTTGAAGCCGGCGCACCGACCGGCGTGAAGCGCGCTCAGGCGAGCCCGAAGCCGTCGTCGGCGGCGATCACCGAGCCGTTGATGAACTGTGACTCGTCGGCCGCGAGCAGCAGCAGCAGACCGTCGAGATCGTCCGGCTTGCCGACGCGATGACGCGGCAGCATCGACACCAGCTTCTGCCCCTGCTCGGTCGACCAGTGATGGTGATTGATCTCGGTGTCGATATAGCCGGGGCAAATCGCGTTCACGTTGATGCCGTGCTTGCCCCACTCCAGCGCCATCGCTTTCGTCATATGGACGACGGCCGCCTTGCTCATCGAATACAGGCCGATTTGCGGCAGCACGCGCAGACCCGCCATCGACGCGATATTGATGATCCGGTACGACGGTTTCTGCGCGCTGTTGCCGCGCATGATCATGCGCTTGGCGACTTCCTGGGCCACGAAAAACGCGCCGCGCGTGTTCGTGTCGAACACGTATTCGAAGTCGGCGGGCGTGACTTCGGAGAGCTTCTGCGTGGTCGAGACGCCCGAGTTGTTCACGAGGATGTCGATCGTGCCCGCCTCGGTTTCCGCATGGGCCACCGCCGACTTGATGCTCTGATAATCGGTCACGTCGAGCGAAACGACGTGCGCCGCGCCGCCGGACGCCTCGATCTCGGCGCGCAATTCCTTCAGACGCTCGGTACGCCGGCTCGCCAGCACGACCTTCGCGCCCGCTTGCGACAACACCTGAGCGAAGCGCTTTCCCAACCCGCTCGAGGCGCCGGTGATCAGCGCGACCTTGCCTTCCAGATTGATCGAACGGCCCATTGTCGTTCCTTGTTCGGTTGTGGTTGCAGATACGATTGACAGGTGCGGTAGGACCATCGCTGCGGGTCGATACCGTATCCCATTAATAGAACGATCGTGCTAATGTCGGCTCGTCAGGTTGCAGTGGTTCAGGTCATCACCCACAATACGAACCCGAAAAAAGCATTCTAACGGTAAGAGGAGCATCAATGACCCCCGCAAGTCTCATTGAGCAGTACGGCCCGCGCGAGTCGATGGAATACGACGTCGTGATCGTCGGCGGCGGCCCGGCCGGCCTGTCGGCGGCGATCCGCCTGAAGCAGCTGGCGGCTGCGAAAGGCGTCGAGCTTGGCGTGTGCGTGCTGGAAAAAGGCTCGGAGATCGGGGCGCACATTCTCTCGGGCGCGGTGATGGACCCGCGCGCGATCACCGAACTGATTCCCGACTGGAAGGAACAAGGCGCGCCGCTCACGGTGGACGTGACCGAGGACCGCTTCCTGTTCCTCACCGAAACCGGCTCGAAGAGCGTGCCGGCCTGGGCGCTGCCGGATAACTTCAGGAACCACGGCAACTACGTGGTCAGCCTCGCGAACGTCACGCGCTGGCTGGGCACCATGGCCGAAGCGGCGGGCGTCGAGATCTTTCCGGGCTTTCCGGCTGCCGAGATCCTTTACCACGACGACGGCTCGGTCAAGGGCGTCGCGACCGGCAATCTCGGCATCGGCAAGGACGGCCAGCCCACCGAGAACTTCCAGCTCGGCATGGAGCTGCATGCGAAATACACGCTCTTCTGCGAAGGCGCGCGCGGGCACCTGGGCCGTCAGCTGGACGAGAAATTCCGGCTGCGCGACGGCGTCGATCCGCAGGTCTACGGCATCGGCATCAAGGAACTGTGGGAAATCGAGCCGTCGAAACACAAGCCGGGTCTGGTGATGCACACCGCCGGCTGGCCGCTGAACACCGATACCTATGGCGGCTCGTTCCTCTATCACATGGATAACAACCAGGTGGTGGTGGGCTTTGTGGTCGGCCTCGGCTATACGAACCCGTATCTGTCGCCGTTCGAGGAATTCCAGCGCTACAAGACGCATCCGGCGATCCGCGGGTTTCTGGAAGGCGGCAAGCGCGTCTCGTATGGCGCGCGGGCGATCACCGCGGGCGGGCTGATGTCGCTGCCGAAACTGGTGTTCCCCGGCGGCGCGCTCGTCGGTGACGATGCCGGTTTCCTGAACGCCTCGCGCATCAAGGGCAGTCACGCGGCGATCAAGACCGGCATGCTGGCCGCCGAGGCGGCGTTCGATGCGGTGCAGGCCGGGCGTCGGAACGATGAACTCACGGCCTACCCGGAGTCGTTCCGCACATCGTGGCTGCACACCGAACTGCATCGCGCGCGCAACTTCAAGCAGTGGATGAGCAAGGGCCTGTACCTCGGCACGCTGATGGTCGGCATCGAGCAGAAGCTGTTCGGCGGCAACGTGCCGTGGACGCTGCATCACCAGCACGCCGATCACGAGATGCTCAAGCCCGCGTCGCAATGCACGCCGATCACATATCCGAAACCGGACGGCAGGCTGACGTTCGACCGGCTCTCGTCGGTGTTCATCTCGAACACCAATCACGAAGAGAACCAGCCGGCGCATCTGACGCTGAAAGATCCCACCGTGCCGGTGAACGTGAACCTGCAGACCTATGCCGGTCCCGAAGCGCGCTACTGTCCGGCCGCGGTCTATGAATTCGTGAAGACCGACGACGGCGGCGAGCGCCTCGTGATCAACGCGCAGAACTGCGTGCACTGCAAGACCTGCGACATCAAGGACCCGACGCAGAACATCGTGTGGGTCACGCCCGAAGGCGGCGGTGGGCCGAACTATCCGAACATGTGAGTCGGCGCGTTGTTTACAGCACGCGGTGCGGGTTCGCTGACCGCGTGCGAACCCCCTTCGACGAACGTGGGCATCGCCGCGCCGTCAGCAGAAAACCAGAACCTTTGCCACAATGCCCCATCGCGCGAAAGCGCCCGAAATGGCATGTGAGCAGACAATGATCCCCTTCTCGGTCCTGGACCTATCGCCGGTCATCGCTGGCGCGACACCCGCCGACGCATTCAGGAACACGCTGGACCTCGCCCAGCACGCGGAAAACTGGCACTACCACCGCTACTGGCTGGCGGAACATCACAACATGACCGGCATTGCCAGCGCGGCCACTTCGGTGGTGATCGGTTACGTGGCCGGAGGCACCCAAAAGATTCGCGTCGGTTCGGGCGGCGTGATGTTGCCTAATCACGCGCCGCTCGTCATCGCCGAACAGTTCGGCACCCTCGCCTCGCTCTATCCCGGCCGGATCGATCTCGGCCTCGGCCGCGCGCCAGGCACCGACCAGAGCACCGCGCGCGCGCTGCGCCGCGATCTGCAAAACAGCGCCGAGGCTTTCCCCGACGACGTGGTCGAGCTGCAACGTTATTTCGCCGACCCGGTGCCGGGCCAGCGCATTCGCGCGGTGCCCGGCGCCGGGCTGAACGTGCCGCTGTGGCTGCTCGGCTCGTCGCTCTTCAGCGCGCAACTCGCCGCGGCGCTCGGTCTGCCGTTCGCGTTCGCGTCGCATTTCGCGCCCGACCATATGCTCACGGCGCTGCGGGTGTATCGCTCGCGATTCCGGCCCTCGGCGGCGCTCGACAAACCGTATGCGATGGTCGGCGTCAACCTGTTCGCCGCCGATAGCAACGAGGAAGCGCAGCGCCTCTTCACGTCGCTGCAGCAGCAGTTCATCAACCTGCGGCGCGGCACACCCGGTCAATTGCAGCCGCCGGTCGAGCGGCTCGAGGCGTCGGAGATGGAATTGAGCGGCGTCGCGCATTCGCTCGCCTGCACCGTGCTCGGCGATCGCGATGCGGTACGCGCAGGACTGCGCTCGATCATCGATCAAACCGGCGCGGACGAATTGATGCTCACCGCGCAGATTTACGATCACGCGGCGCGGCTGCGGTCGTTTGAAATCGGCGCGCAAGTGCGCGATGAGCTGAGCGCCGGCGACTAACGGCGCTATCAAAAGAGGACGGCCGTATCGGCAACGGCCGTTTTCTCTTTTGCCGATTCGACGGCTATCCGCGACACGAACATCGAAACGCTCCACGCCAGGGCTCGCGCACGATGTTCGGATAATCAGCGTCCAAAACGAAGTTCTCGCCCCACCCCGGCCTCAGCCGGAGTTCAACGACTCCCCACCCCCGCCAACCCATCCAGCAGCGCCTGATGAAACGCCTGCGGATCCTGCATCTGCGGCGCGTGCCCCAAGTCGGCGAATTCGACCAGCGTGGCGTGCGGAATCGCCTTCGCCGTGGCCTTGCCCAGTTCCGGGTAGCGACCGAGCTTCGCGCGCACGTCGGGCGGTGCGGCGTCCTTGCCGATCGCGGTCGTATCCTTCTGGCCGATCAGCAAGAGCGTCGGCATGCTCAGTTGGCCGAGTTCGTACACCACCGGCTGCGTGTAGATCATGTCGTACAGCAGCGCCGAATTCCACGCGACGATCTGCTTGCCCGGACCGCGATACAAACCCGCCCGCATCTGCACCCACGGTTCATAGTCGGCGCGCCACTGGCCCGCGTAATACGTCGTCTGCTCGTAGCGGCGAATGCCGTCGGCGGTGGTCTTCAGTTCGCGCTCGTACCACTGGTCCACCGAAAGCGACGGCACGCCCTTCGCCTTCCAGTCCTCGAGACCGATCGGGTTGACCAGCACCAGTTGCCGCGTCTCGCGCGGATACATCAGCGCGTAGCGGATCGCGAGCATGCCGCCGGTCGAATGACCGATCACGGTCGCGTCGCTCACGCCGAGCGATGCGAGCAGCGCATGCGTGTTGCGCGCGAGTTGCTGGAAACTGTACTGATAGTGTTCCGGTTTGCTCGACTTGCAAAAGCCGATCTGATCCGGCGCGATCACGCGATAACCGGCGTCGCTCAGCCGATGGATGGTCGCATCCCACGTCGCCGAGCAGAAGTTCTTGCCGTGCAATAGCACGACGGTGCGGCCGTTCGCGCGCGCCGGCTTTACATCCATATACGCCATGTGCAGCGCCACGCCTTGCGAGGTGAAGTCGTACTGCTCGACCGGCGCCGGGTAATCGAAGCCCTGCAACTCGGGGCCGTAAGCGGGACCGGCGTTGTCGGCGGCGGCGATGGTGGCGATGGTGGTGCTGGCGGCGCTACCCGGCGCGGAAGCGGAGCCAGCGGAGGCGCCAGCCGAAGCGGCGAAAACAGCCGGCGCCGCGCTCAGCACGCAGGCGCTCAAGAAAGCGATCAGGGAATGACGACGGAAATTCATCGATAGGTTTTCTTGCAAAAAGAAAGAAGCATGCGGCACCGACGCGCGGGCAAACCGGCGCTGGACCGTGGAGGTGCGGACGATTCTACGACGCGCCGCCGGACTGCGCAGCCGCGCGGGCGCGGCGCATCGGCGCGCAGGCCGCTGCCTTGCCCGGCTGGGCACGCATATTGCGACCGCCTCACTTCGCGCGCTATGTGGCGTGGCGCACGGATCGCCGCGGTGCAACGGTCGATCGTGCGCGAGTCGAGCGAGCGCCCGGCATCCGCACAATTCACACTATTCGCTCGCGGCAAATCGGGTTAGAAGTAGCGCACGCTCCGCGAAGACGGGGCCGCCTGACAGTGCGAATCATGAATGGAGGGCAAGCAAGCAGACCATCCGGGGCAGAGAAACAGGCGAGTGATTGCATGGGATCGGAGCGCGCTGCGTGGGACGGGAGTAAGTGCTGAAGCACTAACTCCGGATCGACATAAGCGCTAAAGCGCCAACTCTGATCGACCGCGTTGCATGGGATCAGAGCGCGCTGCGTGGGACCGGAGTAAGTGCTGAAGCACTAACTCCGGATCGACATAAGCGCTAAAGCGCCAACTCTGATCGACCGCGTTGCATGGGACCGGAGTAAGCGCTAAAGCGCCAACTCTGATCGACCGCGTTGCATGGGACCGGAGTAAGCGCTAAAGCGCCAACTCTGATCGACACAGGAGACAGATATGAGTACCCCGGAACGGCTAAACGATCTGCAACGCACCACCCTCGCCATCGTCCTCGCAGGCGGACGGGGCACGCGGCTCGGGCCGCTCACCAACAAGCGCGTCAAGCCGGCCGTGCACTTCGGCGGCAAATACCGGATCATCGACTTCGCACTCTCCAACTGCCTGAACTCCGGCATCCGCCGCATCGCGGTGGTCACGCAGTACAAGGCGCACTCGCTGTTGCGCCACATGCAGCGCGGCTGGAGCTTCCTGCGCGGCGAATTCGGCGAATTCATCGACCTGTGGCCCGCGCAGCAGCGCGTGGAAGGCGCCCACTGGTATCGCGGCACCGCCGACGCCGTGTTCCAGAATCTCGACATCATCCGTTCGATCCGGCCGAAATATGTGGTGGTGCTGGCGGGCGACCACATCTACAAGATGGACTACACGCGCATGATCGCCGACCACGCGGAAAGCGGCGCGGATTGCACGGTGGGTTGCATCGAGGTGCCGCGCATGGACGCGGTGGCCTTCGGCGTGATGGCGGTGGATGAAAACCGCCGCGTGACCGGCTTCGTCGAAAAGCCCGCCGATCCGCCGGCGATACCGGGCCGCCCGGATACGGCGCTCGCCAGCATGGGCATCTATGTGTTCAACGCCGATTATCTGTACGCGCTGCTCGAGGAAAACATCTCGACCGTCGACACGGATCACGACTTCGGCAAGGACATCCTGCCGCGCGTGGTCACCCGAGGCATGGCGATCGCGCATCCATTCAGCATGTCGTGCGTGTCGTCGGACCCGAACGTGGAGCCGTACTGGCGCGACGTCGGCACGATCGACGCCTACTGGGCCGCCAACCTCGATCTCGCGTCCACCATTCCCACGCTCGACCTCTACGATCGCAGCTGGCCGATCTGGACATATCAGGAGCAGTTGCCGCCCGCCAAGTTCGTGCGCGACATGAAAGGCTTGCAGGGATCGGCCACCAATCTGATCGCGTGCGGCGGCTGCGTGATTTCGGGTTCGCAGATTTCGCGCTCGGTGCTGTCGTCGAACGTCAAGGTGAGTTCGTTCTGTAACATCAATGAGGCAGTCTTGTTGCCGCAGGTCACCGTCGGCGCGAGCTGCCGGCTGCAGAAAGTGGTGATAGACCGCGGCTGCGCCATTCCGGACGGCACGGTGATCGGCGAGGATCCGGCGCGCGACGCCGAACGCTTCTATCGCACCGACGACGGCGTCGTGCTGGTCACGCCCGAGGCGCTGCGGCAGGACGTGCGCTAAGGCGCTTCAAGGCAGCCGGCGGGCTCCGCCACGTTTGAACAGTAACCGACAGGAATAGATCGAGCCTATGACGATTCGCGCCCTGCACGTCGCAAGCGAGCTGTATCCCCTCCTCAAAACGGGCGGTCTCGCCGACGTCGCGGGCGCGCTGCCGCCCGCGCTGATCGAGCGCGGCGCCGACGCGCGGGTGCTGCTGCCCGGCTTTCCGGCGGTGCTCGCCGGTTTGGGCGACTTGCGCCAGATCGCGCAACTGGGCCGGCGCTTCGACGCGCCGGGAGTCACGCTCGAACAGGGCACGCTGGCGTCGAACGGTCTGATCGTTTACGTGATCCGCGCCGGCACGCTGTACGACCGCCCCGGCAATCCGTATCTGAACGACGAGCACGTGCCCTACGGCGACAACGCGCAGCGCTTCGCGCTGCTCGGCTGGGTCGCCGCGCAACTGGCGCAGCAGCTCGATCCGGCGTGGTCGCCGCAAATCGTCCACGCGCACGACTGGCATGCGGGGCTCGCGCCCGCCTACCTGAAAGCCGCCGAGCGCCAGCATGGCCGTCCGCTCGCGCGCAGCGTCTTCACGGTGCATAACCTCGCGTATCAGGGCATATTTCCCGCGCACCAGTTTGGCCAACTGGCGCTGCCGGACGATTTTTTCAACATGCACGGCGTCGAGTTCTACGGACAGTTGTCGTTCCTCAAGGCGGGCCTCTACTACAGCGACCGCATCACCACCGTCAGTCCGACCTACGCGCGCGAAATCCAGACGCTCGCCCAGGGCGGCGGACTCGACGCATTGCTGCGCCATCGCGCGCACGACCTGAGCGGGATTCTGAACGGCGTCGACTATACGGTGTGGAATCCCGCCGGCGATGCGCTCATCGACAATCACTACAGCCCCACGCGCCTCGCCGGCAAAGAGGCGTGCAAGGAGGCGCTGCAAAAGCGCTTCGGCCTCGCGCAGAAAAGCGATGCGCTGCTGTTCGGCGTGGTGAGCCGGCTTACCGAACAGAAAGGTCTCGACCTGTTGCTGGAGGCGGTGCCCGAGATCGTCAAACGCGGCGGGCAACTGGTGGTGTTCGGCAGCGGCGACCCGGCGCTGGAGAACGGCTTGAAGCGTGTCGCGCAGACGCATCCTGAATCGGTGGCGGTCGAACTCGGCTTCGACGAGACGCTCGCTCATACCATCGTCGCGGGCAGCGACGTGATCGCCGTGCCGTCGCGTTTCGAACCCTGCGGGCTGACGCAGCTTTACGCGCTGGCTTATGGATCGCTGCCGCTCGTGCACGGCGTCGGCGGGCTGGCCGACACGGTGATGGACGCCTCGCTCGAAAATCTCGCCGACGACCTTGCCACCGGCTTCGTCTTCGAGCGCTTCGAGCCGAAGGGCATTGCCGCCGCGATCCGCCGCGCCTTCGCGCTGTATGGCCGGCGCACCGAATGGAAAGCGGCGCAGCGGCGCGCGATGCGCCAGGACTTCGGCTGGGGCGCGTCGGCCGAGCGCTACCTGGCGCTGTATCGCGAGTTGGCGTGAGCGTCGGCGCCGCGACGTTAAGCTGAGCGAGGCGCCGACGCGCCGGCACCGCGTTCCGTGCACGATCGACCGCATTGATGCGCGCGGCACCAGGTTCGCGCAACGCATGCCATGCTCGCGAGGCGCCGGTTTTCACGCACGCCTCACCGACTGACTGACGGCCTCCCGTCGCCCGCCATCACTGCGCGGCGTTTGATGGTTCAGCGCAACAACCCGTTGGCCGGGCCAACTCGCGCGCGGCAAACTCATGTATTGTTTCCTGACTACGCAGACCGTGCACTTTTCTTGCATCATCTGAAGCAGTCACGCCGCACGAGGCGCCCGGCCCGAAGCCGGTTGGCCGTCGCGGCCCATCCTTCCCGTTTCCTTGATCGCGCACGACCGTTGGCGCGGGCGACACCATGACGAAAAATGTTTTGAGCATCCAGTCACATGTCGTTTTCGGGCACGCCGGCAACAGCGCGGCGGTGTTCCCGATGCGCCGGCTCGGCGTCAACGTCTGGCCGCTCAATACCGTGCAGTTCTCGAACCACACGCAATACGGCCATTGGACCGGCAGTGCGATCGAGGGCTCGCAGGTGGAAGAACTGGTCGAAGGCATCGGCGCGATCGGCATGCTGCCGCGCTGCGACGCGGTGCTCTCCGGCCACCTGGGCACGCCCGAACAGGCGCAGTCGGTACTGGAAGTGGTCAAGGCCGTGAAGGCCGCCAATCCGCGCGCGTGGTACTTCTGCGATCCGGTGATGGGCGCGGCGAGCAGTTGCAAACCCGCGCCGGGCATCCAGGAGTTTCTGGTGCGCACGATGCCCGAAATGGCCGACGCGATGGCGCCGAATCACAGCGAGTTGCAGCGGCTGGTCGGCCGCGAGATCGAGACGCTGGAAGAAGCCGTGGCGGCATGCCGCGAACTGCTCGCGCGCGGTCCGAAGCTGGTGCTGGTGAAGCACCTGCTCGACCGCAACAGTCCCGCCGACCGCTTCAACATGCTGGTCGTCACCGAGCGCGAGGCGTGGATGGGGCAGCGCCCGCTTTATCCGTTCGCGCGGCAGCCGGTGGGCGTCGGCGATCTGACGAGCGCGGTGTTCGTCGCGCGCACGCTGCTCGGCGACTCGATCCGCGCGGCGTTCGAGCATACGCTCGCCGCCGTCAACGCGGTGGTCAAGACCACCTGGCAGGCCGGTCGTTACGAGCTCGAACTGGTGGCCGCGCAGAACGAAATCGCGCAGCCGCGCGAATGGTTCGACGCGTGGGTCGCGGATACGGCATAGGCTGCGGCGCACGCCGTCCTATAATGCGTGCCGCGTGAAAGGGGCGCCTATTCGCGCATGCAGTGTTTTTTCGCGCATCCAGTTCAGCATTCAGCAGACGAGGCATCGATGGACGGTTATATCCGCAGCGAGCGGGAAGAATTTTTTGAGCAGTTGTGCATCAGCGTCGACGCCGACGAAGCGCACGAGCAGGAAGCGATCGAGTACTTCGAAAGCCAGTTCGACCAGGCCGACTTCGATCCCGCACAGTGGCTCGACATCGCGCTCTACTACTCGCCGGCGGTGGCGCGCGGCATCGTCGAGATGGTGACGCCCGACGACAAGGCGCGCAGCAACATCGCCGAAGTGATCGCCGACAACCTCGACATCTCCTACGGCGAGGACGAATGCCAACAGTTCGCCGAGACCATCGAATTCGCGCTGAACAACGGCGTGCCGGTGGACCTCGACCTGGTGCTCGACGGCTGCCAGCGCGCGATCGACGACCTCGACACATGGGCCGACGAGGAAACCAAGGCGCCGCTGCTGCGTCTGCGTGAGGAGTTGCTGCGCCAGCAAGGCGAGCATTGAGGGCGTTGTTATGGGCGGCTAGTGGTCGCCTTATTGGTCCCCGCTTATTGCCCGCTTCTTGATCCCGCTTCGGGCGCATTCGCGGCGCGCTTTCTCCGCAGTGCGCCGCAGTAGTTATATTTGCCCGGCACGCGCCCCCACGGCGCATGCAAAAGTTCTTCCCCCCGCTCCCGCAGCGCCCCCCGCCCTTCTTAAGCATGTGCCGCAATCGGCACCCACCATCGACACGCCGCACCGCAGCCCATGCGCCGCCAGCAGCCGCGCCGCGCGGTCTATGCCGAAATCCTCATTCAAAGCGCCGCGAACTGCCAAGACGTCCGCAAATTGGCTTTCTATATTCGCGCCAGATTGACCGGCTTTCAAACCCTGACGCACGCATTACACGCAATCGAGCATTGTCGACAGCGGCCGGTCATCCGTAGTCTTTCGATGCGCGGATCGGGCGAACCATGTCCGCACGTCGATCCCGCGTTACCGCCTTGCCGTTTTCACACCCTGAAACTGTCGATGGAAGGAGAGACCATGAGTCTTCGCAACACGCTGAAACCGCTTGCCTTGTTGATCGGCGCCGTCTTCGCGATCGCGCCGCCGGCCAGTTTCGCCGACGACCTGCCGGTGAAGATCGGTTTTGCCGCGCCGCTCACGGGCGCGAACGCCGGCTACGGCAAGGACCTCGAGAACGGCGTCCGGCTTGCCATCGAGGAAGCCAATGCGCAGAAGATCAGGATCGGCGACAAGGTGGCGCAATTCCAGATCGTCTCGCAGGACGATCAGGCCGATCCGCGCATCGGCGTGCAGGTCGCGCAGAAGCTGGTCGACTCGGGCGTGTCCGTGGTCGTCGGCCACTTCAACTCGGGCACCACGATTCCGGCCTCGCAGGTCTACGAGCAGGCCGGCATTCCGGTGATCGACCCGGCCGCCACCAATCCGACCATCACGGGGCGCGGCTTCGCGAACACCTTCATGGTGATTTCCACCGATGCGCAAAACGCCGGCAACGCCGGCGTCTATGCGGTGGAAGTGACCAAGGCCAAGCGCATCGCGATCATCGACGACCGCACCGCGTTCGGCCAGGGCGAGGCCGACGAGTTCGAGAAGGCGGTGAAGGCGCGCGGCGGCAACATCGTGGCGCGCGAATACACGGATAACCACGCGGTGGACTTCAGCACGCAGCTCACCAAGATCAAGGCGGCCAACGCCGATCTGATTTTCTTCGGCGGTCTGGATACGCAGGCCGCGGGCTTCGCGCGGCGGATGAAGCAACTGGGGATGACCGCGCAACTGGTGGGCGGCGGCGGCGTGGAGGACCCGGAATTCATCAAGCTCGCCGGCGACGCGGCGGAAGGCGTGATGGCCTGGGAATACGGCCGGCCGTTGGCCGAATTGCCGGGCGGCAAGGACTTCTCCGCGAAGTTCAAGAAGCGCTTCGGGGCGGACATCCTGTCTTACGCGCCGTTCGGCTACGACGGCGCGTGGGCCGCGATCAAGGCGATGCAGCAGGCCAAATCCAGTTCGCCGGCGGTGTATCGCCCGGTGCTGAAGGCGAGCGAGTTCGAAGGCATTACCGGCAAGATTTCCTTCGACAACACCGGCGCGCTGAAGAGCGGTGCGTCCACGCTCTATCAGGTAAAGAACGGAACGTGGGTGCCGATCGTGACCAAGAGCGGCACTTGAGCCAAGGCTCGGGCAACGCCAGCGCGCGCTATCCGGCGACCTTGAGCACCAGCGCCGTATCGAGGTCGCGTTCGATTCGCACGAGGTCGTCCTTCATCTCGGCGAATTCGTTGGCGGAACACATCTGATGTCCGAAGACGGCACGAAGGTGCCGCCTCACCTGCAACACCCGCGCCGCCGGATCGAAGACGTAACGCGACGAGAACTCGATGAAGCGGTTCTTCACCGCCGTATCGGTCGGCAAATCCGTCACGCGGACAAAGCGCGGCAACGTCATTTCCAGCGTCTCGTCGAACTCGCCGCCGATGCACGTCCAGGGCTGCGTCCGGGCAGGCTCGGCAAGCCACGCCTCGACCTGGGTGCCCATGCCGCCCGCCAAACTGGTCAGCGCCGGCACCGCCGTGGTTCCATCCGTCCACACGAAATGCTCCACCTTGCCCTGCATCGACGTGGCGAAGGGTCCGTCGGTGGCCGCCACGTCGCCGGCGCGCAATTGCGCCGTGCCATGCAGCCCCGTCTGCAATAGACGGCTCGCGGCAATCTGCTGGGTGCGCTGCCGCGTCGCGCGCCGCAGCGTATTGCGTTCGAGCTCGGCGGTGAAGCCCGCATCCTCCACGCGGTACGCATAGTTGGCCGCGCCGCGCTCGTCGATGTCGATCTGCAACCGCGCCGTGCGTTCGCGCGACTGCGCGGCCGGCGTGCGCGACACCACGCCCTGGTTCACCAGCAAGACCGGCCGGTCCATCGCGCCCGGCGGCAGATAGCCGAAACCCACGCCGCCCGCGGTCGTATCCGCGAACAATGAGAGCTCGGGCATCCAGACGATCGCGTGATTGATCGCGCTCGCTCCGTAGCCGGGCACGTCGGGCAAACCGTAATACGGGCCGAGATTGAGCAGCACCGCCTCGCTGCGGATGCCGACCGCCGCCAGCAACGCGCTGTAGAGCGCGACGTGGTCCTTGCAGTCGCCATAGCGGTTGCGCAGGATGTCGATCGCCTTGTGCGGGATCGCCGCCGTCTCGCCGAGAAAAAGCGCCACGTAGCGAATGTTCAAACGCATCCAGTCGTACAGCACCTGCGCCTTCGCGCGCGGGTCGGCGGCTTGGGCCGTGAGACCCTGCGCGAGGCGGACGATCGCGGGGTCGCTCATCGTCGCGTCGAGCGCGGGGCCGCGATAGCGAGCGGCGAAGCTCGCGAAGTCGGGCACCGTCGATATCATCAGGCGATCGCCCCAGTTCGCGTAGCCGACCGCGCCCGCCTCGATGCGCGCATACGGACCGTGCCGGTAGTCGAACTCGTAGCGGGTGCGGCCATTCGCCGTGACCGGCGGCAGCGCGGCGTAGCCGCGCGCGTCGGCGTACAGCGGAATATCCGACGGAAGATCGAAGATCAGGCGCTGCATCTCGACCGGTTCGCGCGTCGGTTCCACCAGGTACGCGAACGTGCCGGCCTGCAAGGGCCGCGTGCGCGTCTTGCGAAACGCGAGATGCACGCGCGAGCCGGATTCGACGCCGGGAAAGATCACCGTGCGCAACACGCCGTTCTGGAAACTCGGCGCGCCCGCCGAGCGCGGCTCCTGCACGTCGCGGATCGCCTCGGGACCGACCGGATGCGCGACGCCGTTCGGGTCGATCGTTTCGGCGCCGAGCAATTGCACCTGCTCGATGTCCTTGTTGAACCAGATATAGCGTTGCGCGATATCGTCGACGCCGCTCGTGGTATTTGCGCGCAATACCGTGTCGTCGTGCTCCTCGATGGAGCCGTCTTTCTGGATCGTGAAGAGATGCACGTCGCGCTCGATCGTGGCGGGCGCGAGATCGTTGGCGGATAACGCGGCGGGGCTGTCCTCGGCGAACGCGGTGGCTGCGCATAGGCAGAGTGATGCGATGAACAGCGCCTCGGACAGTGCGCCGAACAGTGGGCCGAACAGCGCACCGGACAGCGGGCCGAATAGCTGGCCGGATAGCGGGCCGAATAGCTGGCCGGATAGCGGGCCGAATAGCTGGCCGGATAGCGCGCCGAATAGCTGGCCGGATAGCGCGCCGAATAGCTGGCCGGATAGCGCGCCGAATAGCTGGCCGGATAGCGCGCCGAATAGCTGGCCGGATAGCGCGCCGGGCGTCGGCCTCGCGGCCCGCCCGACGAAAGAGACGAACGCGCCGCCCCGCATCATGGGCGGCGCGCCCCGCCCCGCGCGCGCCATGCGCGCGGGCTCGAAGCAAACTCCGCACGAAACGCGTGATTGAAATTCGACAGATCATTGAAGCCGCAATCGAGCGCGATATCGACGACCTTCGCGCCGCCGGCGCGCTCGTCCTCGACCTCGCGCAGACGCAGCGCAGCCGCACGCAAACGCGCCCGCAACAGGTATTGATGCGGCGTCACGCCGACCACGCGCTGGAACGTGCGCAGGAAGTGGAATTCGCTCAGCCCCGCCGCGGCGGCCAGGCTCGCGAGCGTATGCGGCGCGCCGGGCATTTCGTCGATCACGCGCGCGATTTGCGCGACGCGCGACCAGGCCGTGGCGCTCGCGGACGGTTCCGGCCGCGTCAGCGCACCGGACGCGTTGAGCGCCGCGGCGGCCAGTTCAACGGCGAGTTCGTCCCACGCCGCTGCGCCGCTGCCGTCACCGCAAGCGCCCGCGCAAGCCCGCGCGATCAGCGGTGAAAACGCGCGCAACGACGGTAGGCGCGCCCGTTTGAAGTTCAGCTTGCCGCTCGCCACACCCGCATCGGCGGCCAGCCGCTCGAAGTACGCCGGCGCATAGCGAAACGCGATGCAGCGGTCGCCCGCCCCATGCCGGTGGCCGCATTCGAAGCAGTCGCCGGCGTTGCCGAGCAGCAGCGCGCCGGGCGTGAGCAGTTCGCGGCCCGGCGCGGCCCGATAGCCGAACGAGCCGGCCACCACCATCGCGATGCACACGCCGCCGTGCCGCTCCTCGAACGGCTGGTCACGCGGACCCAGCGTGCAGAGGACATCCGCGACGTCCCAGCTCGCGCCTTGGGCCAACCCGCGCGCGTTCGTGCCGCCGCGCGCGCCTTCCTGTTCGCGCCGCGCGAGCGCCTGCTGCAAGGTGACGGCAATTTTCCCCAAGATGCACCTCGGCTGAGTCCGTATCGTGGTTTTAGCACATCGGCGGCCGGCGCGGTTTTGCCGGTTTTCGCCCATTTCGCCGATGCCGATCCGATCAGAAACCGAAGGAGCACACAGGATGAACACACTGGAACAACACCCGGAAAACGCCCTGCAAGACGGCTTTCACGCCGCGTTGAGCGCCCCCGCGCGAGCCGCCGACATCGACGCCGCCGACGACGTCTACGGCTGGCTGATCGGCAGTTGGGACATGGACGTGGTGCACTACCGCGTCGATCTCGGCAACGCGCGCCGTCGCGGCGAGATTCATTTCGGCTGGGTGCTGGAAGGCCGCGCCGTGCAGGACGTATGGATCATGCCGCCACGCGGCGAACGCCAAGACGGGCTCACGGTGAACGCGACGATGTACGGCACCACGCTGCGCGTCTGGGACCCTACACTGCGTGCGTGGCGCGTGACTTACCTCAATCCGCGCACCGGCCAGCGGGACGAGCTAACGGGCCGTCGCATCGGCGGCGAGTTGGTGCAGATCGGCACGCACGCCGACGGCACGCCGATTCGATGGAATTTCACCGACATCACGCGCGATTCGTTCCGCTGGACCGGCGTCGCGCTGGCAAACGACGGCGTGACGTGGACGCTAGAAGCCGAGTTTCATGCACGGCGCAAGGGTGCGTCGATGGCGAAGTGAGCACCGCTTTGCAAACGCGGATCGACAGGCCCGCGTCGCCGGCATCATTCGCTTTCCCCTAACTGGCTCAGCAAGGCCTGCAACCTCTCCACATGCCTGAGCAGCAAATGCCGATGCTTCTCGATCTGTTCCAGCCGGCCCGCGAGGTCGGCATGAATCGGATCGTCGAGATCGGCGGCGGCGATCACGTCCTCCACCTTCGAGCGCATCGACGCCAGTTCCACCGGCGCGTGACTCAGATGCCGCTCGAAGCGCCGCACGTCCTGTATCGCCAGATCGCGGACCTTGCGGAAATACGCCTGACGCCGATGCGCTTCCGCGTCGACGCTCTCCTCCTCGGCGCGTTTGGCGGAACCCGACTGGCCGAATATCGGCTCGGGCGGCCGCAGCACCGTTTTCTTGCGCACCGGATGCGCCGTGCCGCGAAACCGCGCGAGCGGCCGCTCGTTGTCGATCGCCTCGCGCGCCTCGGCGGGGATGTCCGCTTCGCCGTGCGGCGCGTTCATCCAGCCGTGGGGCAGCCCCGTGACCGCTTCGATGCCGCGCACGAACTCCTCGCTGAATTCGCGCTGGCCGGACAGCATCAACTTCAGGTAGCTCGCGGAGAAGGTCATCATGCGCGCGAGGCGAGTCGCCGCGCCGACCTCGCGAGTCAGCAGCACCAGGTTCGCCCGCCAGACCGGGAGCAGCAATTCGTCGGAATCTTCCATCGCTGGGTCTTCCATCTTTTTCGCCCGATGTAGGATAGCGCGTGCGTCACGCTTGCACGCGTCATCGTTTTGAAAGCGTAGCCGCTTGAACGCAGCGCATGCAATCCCCGCGCGCACTCGTCGCGGTGGTTGCGGCACACACCGTGACGCGACCGCATTGCCGTAACAAGACCGCCATCACCGATTCAAGGATTTCGTAATGAAGCAAGTCATTCTCGCCCTCGCCGCAGCCGTGGCGTCCCTGAGCGCGATCGCTCCCGCTCAAGCCTATGAGCATCATCACCGCGTATGCCACAAGGTGCACGTTCACCATCATTGGGAAAAGCGCTGCCATTGAGGGTCATGCGCGACCGGCGACGGCGTGCATCGAAAAGCCCCGCTCGACGCGGGGCTTTTTTTCAGGTTGACCAGGCGGACGCGGGCCGTGACATGCCGCGACGCTCTCTACGTTCGGCGCGAAAACGTCGGCGCGCAATCACGGACACATGCTGTTACACCTTGGCGGTGTGAGCCGACGCGAAGTTGCCGCTCGCGGAATGACGCAAGCAGCATCAGCCGCGTGGAGAAAGAGGGATAACGGGTGGAGGCGTAGCGAAGGAGTAGCGACGGCGAGCGCACCGTCACGCGGCCTCGACCCGCTCCAACGCCGTCGTGACGAGTGCTTCGAGCAAGGGCTCGACCCTGGCGGCAAGCGGTTCGTCATAGGCATAGGGAAACCGCTCTTCCATATACGTGATCTGCGACAGTTCGAGCTGCACCGCATGCACGTCTTGCGACGGCTGACCGTACTGCCGCGTGATATAGCCGCCCTTGAAGCGCCCGTTGGCGACCGCCGAATATTCGCCATGCCGCTCGACCACGGCGGCCAATTCCTCGGCCAATCCCGCCACCGCGCTTGCGCCATTAGACGTGCCGAAATTGAAATCCGGCAGACGTCCCTCGAAAAAACGCGGCACGTGCGAGCGAATCGAGTGAGCTTCCCATAACAGCACCTTGCCGTGCCTCGCCTTCAACGCGGCCAGTTCGTTTTTCAACGCATCGTGATAAGGCTTCCAGTAAGCATCGCGACGGCGCGCGACTTCGGCCTCGGTGGGCAGATGGCCTTCCAGGTACAAGGGCGCCTTGTCGAAGGTGTCGACCGGCAACAGGCCGGTGGTGTCCTGGCCGGGGTAGAGATTCGCGCCGTCGGGCGGACGGTTCAGGTCGATCACATAGCGCGCGTATGTCGGCGCAAGAATCGACGCGCCCATGCGTTTCGCGAATGCATAGAGACGGTCGAGGTGCCAGTCGCAATCGTCGGTGCGTTGCGCGACGGGCGTCATCGTCGCGGCGATGTCGGCGGGAATCTGCGTGCCCAGATGCGGGATCGAGATCAGCAGCGGCAGGCTTCCCTGATGCAGCGAGAAAACCGGCGGAATGTTCGAAGCAGTCATGTCAGTCCCGAATCGATGGGATCGAAAAGAGTCGGTTATTCACTTGAGCAACTCACTTGAGCAACTCAGCGAGCGCCACGCGATAGCGCGCATAAGCGCCCTCTTCATCGCGATGCCGGCGGTTTTCGACGACCTTGTCGCCACCGGCATACACGTCGCGAATCGGCGTCTCGCCATGCTCGCAGAATACGACGCCCGAAAGCCAGGCGCTCGGCGCATGCTCGGCGATGCTCGAATGATTCGGGTCGAGCACGAGCCAGTCCGCGCGGCGGCCGGCTTGCAACGCGCCGACCACGCGGCCCGTTGCCTGCGCGCCGCCTTCGAGCGCGGCGTCGAACAAACGGTCGGCGACATGCGTGGCCTGCGCCGATGCCAGCACGTTGCGTTGACGGCACGTCAAACGCTGGCCGTATTCGAGCAAGCGCAACTCCGAGCGCCAGTCGACGCCGATATGGCTATCCGAACCGACACCGATGCGCCCTCGCGCGTCGAGATATTCCTGCGCCGGAAAAATGCCGTCGCCGAGATTGGCTTCAGTGGTCAGGCACAAACCGGCGACCGCGCCGCTCTTCGCGAGCGCCAGCGTTTCATTCGCGTCGACATGCGTGGCGTGCACGAGGCACCAGCGGCTGTCGACGTCGAAACGATCGAGCAGCCATTGCACCGGACGCGCGCCTTCGGTGTCGAGGCACGCGTCGACTTCGGCGGTTTGCTCGGCGATATGGATATGAACCGGCGCGGTCCGTTCGATACCATCAAGCAACGCACGCAACGAATCCGCCGACACCGCGCGCAGCGAATGCGGCGCCACGCCATAGCGCAAGGCCGCGCTTTCCGGACGCGCCGCGCGCAGCGTGCCGAGCAAGTCGAGCAGACTCTCCGGCGTGTTGATGAAGCGCCGCTGATCGTCGCGCGGCGCGCGCGAGCCGAAGCCGCTGTACTGATACAGCACCGGCAGCATCGTCATGCCGATACCGCTCGCCGATGCCGCATCCACCACGCGCTGCGCCAGTTCGGCCTGATTCGCATAGCGGCCGCCTTCGGGCGTGTGATGCACGTAGTGGAACTCGCACACCGACGTATAACCCGCCTTCAACATCTCGATGTACAACCACTGCGCGACGCTTGCGAGCCCTTCGGGCGTGATGCGCGCGGCGAAGCGATACATCAGGTCGCGCCAGCTCCAGAAGTTGTCCGTGGCGCCCGTGCCCGATGCGGCGCGGTATTCGGTGAGACCCGCCATCGCGCGCTGGAACGCATGCGAATGCAGATTCGGCATGCCGGGCAGCACGGGGCCAGCGGCTTGGGGCACGCCTTCGGGAACCGCCGTGTCGGGCGTCACGGATAGCAAGGTGCCGTTCGCGTCCCACTCCAACAGCACGTTGCGGCGCCAGCCGTCCGGCAAGTACGCGTGGTCCGCGAATAGGGACTGTGCCGGTTGCTTGGGTTGCTCAGATTGCTTCGGTTGCGTCATCGCTCGGGCCTTAGCTCAATTCACGCCGCGTATAAACGGTCTCGCCCGCGCGCACGACTCGCGCGCACAACGGACGCCCAATCCAGTAAGCCAGCTCGGCCAGCGAGTCGACCGGCCACACCGCGAAATCCGCCGCGCGCCCTGCTTCCAGCGCGCCGTGGGTATCGGCTTTGCCGAGCGCGCGCGCCGCATGCGATGTCACGCCTTGCAGCACTTCGGGCACGGTCATGCGAAACAGCGTGGTCGCCATGTTCATCATCAGCAGCAGCGAGGTGGCGGGCGAAGTGCCGGGGTTGCTGTCGGTGGAAATCGCGATCGGCACCTCGTGGCGCCGCAGCAAGTCCAGCGGCGGCAATTGCGTTTCGCGAATGAAGTAGTACGCGCCCGGCAGCAACACCGCGACGGTGCCCGCTTCTTTCATCGCGACGACGCCGGCTTCGTCGAGGAATTCCAGGTGATCGGCGGACAGCGCACGATGACGCGCCGCCAAGCCGGCGCCGCCGCCGTTCGACAACTGCTCGGCATGCATCTTCACCGGCAGCTTGTAGCGCTCGGCGGCGTTGAACACGCGCTCGCTTTGCGCCAGCGAAAAACCGATGCGCTCGCAGAACACA
Source organism: Paraburkholderia sp. DD10 (assembly GCF_049177125.1). NCBI lineage: Bacteria > Pseudomonadati > Pseudomonadota > Betaproteobacteria > Burkholderiales > Burkholderiaceae > Paraburkholderia > Paraburkholderia sp. DD10. Next base: position 2,185,944 of record NZ_CP185393.1, read on the forward strand.
TCGACCGCGTCGACGAGACCTTCGTCGGCAAGCGCGGGCAACATGACGTTGCACACCTCGTCGATATACGCATCGGCGCGGCCGGCGAATTCGGGCGGCAACGCATGCGCACCGAGAAACGTCGTATAGACCGTCACCGGATAGCGCTCGCCCAACCGGCGCGCGACGCGCAGCATCTTGCGCTCGCTGGCGAGATCGAGGCCGTAGCCCGACTTGATTTCGACGGCGGTCACGCCTTCGGCCAGCAAGGGCGCAAGACGTGCGGCCGATTGGCGGAATAGCGAGTCTTCATCGGCGGCACGCGTGGCGCGCACCGTGGAGACGATGCCGCCGCCCTGCCGCGCGATTTCCTCGTAGCTGACGCCCGCGAGCCGTTGCGCGAATTCGTCCGCGCGCTGCCCGCCGTACACGAGATGCGTGTGGCAATCGACGAGGCCCGGCGTCACCCACGCGCCGTGCAGATCCTCGCGTGGCCAGGCGGCGTAGTCGGCGGGCAGGTCGGCGGCCGCGCCGAGCCAGGCGATCTTGCCGTTTTCAACGGCTATCGCGGCATCCGGCAGCGTGTGCTGCGGATCGCCCTGCGGGCAAAGTTTCAGGTGATGCCAGACGGTTTGCTTCATCGCGTGCTCTTTGCAGCTCGTTGCGTTTCCGTGGTGATTCGCGTGTGCGCGTGGCGGAGTGCCGGGACGTACTCGCGAATCGTCGTCATCGTCGCGCGTCGTTACGTATAGACCTATAGCGGATGCTGGTCGCGAGCACCGCGCCCGCGCCCTGGATCGTGCAAGGCAGCGCGTTGGGCGTATCGATACGCAGCGTGTCGTCCTGTTCGAGCGTCAGCGCTTGCCGGTCGGCCAGCGTGATTTCGACCGAACCGCTGGCGCAAAACAGCAACGCGACGTCCGCGGATAAGCTGCGTGGCTGCATCCGGCCGCGCCACACTTCAAGCTCGCCCACCGCCGCGCCACGCCGCACCATCAGGTTGAAGTCGCGCGTCGCGCCGTTGATAAGGCGCGCGTCGATTCGTGCTTCACCGGCGAAACGCGCGACATCGAGCGGCTGCGCCAACGCATGCGTCTTCGCGGCATGCGCGTTTGCGCCGTCCGTTTCGTCGAGCAACATGCCCGCGCCGGACAACAGCACGAGCGTGCGATCGATGCCCGCAAAGCGCGAGAACGGCCCGGCCTGCGCGACATCCGCGACGCTGACCCGCCACACGAAATCGTCGGGCGCGGCGCCTTCGGGAAAGACCGCCACTTCACGCGTGACGCCGCCGCCGTTCTTCCACGGCGCCGCCACGAGATCGGCGCCGCGAATCAGTGCGATGCTTGCCATGCTGCCGGCGGGCGGGCTGCGAAGCGCCACGATCAACGGCCGAGCATCGGCAGATTGAGACCCGCCTCGCGCGCGGTTTGTTGAGCGAGTTCATAGCCCGCATCCGCGTGACGCATCACGCCGGTGGCCGGATCGTTGAACAGCACGCGGCCGAGGCGCTTGTCCGCTTCGTCCGTGCCGTCGGCGACGATCACGACACCCGAGTGCTGGCTGAAGCCCATGCCCACACCGCCGCCATGATGCAGCGACACCCACGACGCGCCGCCTGCCGTATTCAGCAATGCGTTCAGCAACGGCCAGTCGCTGACCGCGTCCGAGCCGTCCTTCATCGATTCGGTTTCGCGATTCGGGCTCGCGACCGAACCCGTGTCCAGGTGATCGCGGCCGATCACGATCGGCGCCTTCAGTTCGCCGTTCTTGACCATCTGATTGAACGCTTGACCCAGGCGATAGCGATCCTTCACGCCGACCCAGCAAATGCGCGCCGGCAGACCCTGGAACGCGATGCGTTCGCGCGCCATGTCGAGCCAGTTGTGCAGATGCGGATCGTCGGGGATCAGTTCCTTGACCTTCGCATCGGTCTTGTAGATATCCTCGGGGTCGCCCGACAGCGCGACCCAGCGGAACGGACCCTTGCCTTCGCAAAACAACGGGCGAATGTACGCCGGCACGAAGCCCGGAAAATCGAACGCGTTTTCAACGCCCATTTCCAGCGCCATCTGACGGATGTTGTTGCCGTAGTCGAGCGTGGCCGCGCCGCGTTCCTGCAAGGTCAACATGGCCTGAACCTGCTTGGCCATCGACTGCTTGGCCGGCTTCACGATCGAATCCGGCGCGGTCTTCTGACGCTCGCGCCAGTCCTCGACGCTCCAGCCTTGCGGCAGATAGCCGTGAATCGGGTCGTGCGCGCTGGTCTGGTCGGTCACGCAATCCGGCGTGATGCCGCGCGCGACGCACTCGGCGAACACGTCGGCCGCGTTGCCGAGCAAACCGATCGACACCGGCTTGCCCGCTTGCTTCGCTTCATCGAGCATGGCGAGCGCTTCGTCGAGCGTCCGCGCTTTTTGATCGACGTAGCGCGTCTTCAAACGGAAGTCGATGCGCGTCTCGTCGCACTCCACCGCGATCATCGAGAAGCCGGCCATCGTCGCGGCGAGCGGCTGCGCGCCGCCCATGCCGCCGAGACCGCCGGTCAGAATCCAGCGGCCTTTCGGGTCGCCGTTGAAATGCTGGTTCGCGACCGAGAAGAACGTCTCATACGTGCCCTGCACGATGCCCTGGCTGCCGATATAGATCCAACTGCCCGCGGTCATCTGCCCGTACATCATCAGGCCCTTGCGATCCAGTTCGTGGAAATGCTCCCACGTCGCCCAATGCGGCACCAGGTTCGAGTTCGCCAGCAGCACGCGCGGCGCGTCGGCATGCGTGCGGAACACGCCGACCGGCTTGCCCGACTGGATCAGCAGCGTCTCGTCTTCGTTCAGGTCTTTCAGCGAGGCCAGAATCTGATCGAAGCAATCCCAGTTGCGCGCGGCGCGTCCGATGCCGCCGTACACGACCAGCGCATGCGGATGCTCGGCGACTTCCGGGTCCAGGTTGTTCTGGATCATCCGGTACGCGGCTTCCGCGATCCAGGTCTTGCAGGTCTTTTCCGCGCCGCGCGGCGCGCGGATCGTACGGGTGGGATCGAGACGCGGATCGATGTGCTTGGGGTTGTTCATGGTGGCCCTCGGAATGCTTGAAGAATGTTCAGGAGATGTGCGGAAAGTAGCGAAATCAGAAATGTCCGGTGAAGCGATAGCGGCTGCCGGGATGCCAGAGGTTGGCGATCGACGCAACCTGGCTTTGCGACCACGTGCGCCGATGCAGCACGAGGCAGGGTTCCAGTTCGTCCATGGTCAGCAGTTCGCGGGTATCCGCATCGGCGGCCAATGCCTCGATGCGGTACTCGACGCGCTGCAACGGCGCGACGCGCACGAGGTACTGATTCGGCGTGGTGTTCGTGAAGTCCTGCAACGCGTACTCGGGCGCGACCGCCGGGTTGACCCAGCGCTCCTCGAGTTGCACCGGCTCGTCGTTTTCGAAATGCAGCACGCGCGAATGAAATACCGGGCTGCCGGCGTTCAGGTTCATTTCCGCGGCGAGCGCCTCGTCGGCGATGGTGGCGCCGATGTGCAGCACCTTCGCCTGATAACGATGACCGCGCGCGACGATTTCGTCCGAGATGCTGCGGATCGCCACCAGCGTCGATTCGTACTTCGGGCGCGCGACGAACGTGCCGGAGCCCTGCACGCGCGTGAGCACCTGCTCCGAGGTCAGCTCGCGCAACGCGCGGTTCACCGTCATGCGCGCGACGTTGAATTCGCGCGCGAGTTCGTTCTCGGAAGGCACCTGGTCGCCTTCGGCCCATTCGCCCGCATGAATGCGCGCGAGGATGAAGTCCTTGATGCCCTGGTAAGCCGGTGCGTTCATGTTTGGCTTGGTCCGCGTGCCTGAAAGTCGCTCGATGGCGGGTGAAGTGATGGCTTATTGCTCGGAGGCGAACGAGAACGGGCTCAGCTTCGCGATCGTGCCGTTCTGCACGAGACGCGTCACCGCCGCGATGTCGGGCGCGAAGTAATGATCGATTTCGTAGTGCGCGACGTCCTTGCGCACCGCGTCCATCACTTTCTGCAAACTCGGGCTGGTCTTGTGCGGCGCGCGCAGATCGACGCCTTGCGCGGCGGCAAGCAATTCGATCGACAGGATGTTCGCGGTGTTTTCCGCGATGTCGCCAAGCTTGCGCGCGGCGAAGGTCGCCATCGACACGTGATCTTCCTGGTTCGCGGAAGTCGGCAGCGAATCGACCGACGCCGGATGCGCGAGCGTCTTGTTCTCCGACGCGAGCGCGGCGGCCGTCACGTGAGCGATCATGAAGCCCGAATTCACGCCGCCGTCGCGCACGAGGAACGGCGGCAAACCCGACAGCGTGGCGTCGATCAGCAACGCGATGCGGCGTTCGGCCAGGGCGCCGATTTCAGCGGCGGCAAGCGCGAGGTTGTCGGCGGCGAAGGCGACCGGCTCCGCGTGGAAGTTGCCGCCCGACAGCACTTCACCCGTGTCCGGGAAAATCAGCGGATTGTCGGAGACGGCGTTCGCTTCGAGCAGCAGCACGTCGGCGGCATGGCGCATCTGGTCGAGGCACGCGCCCATCACTTGCGGCTGGCAGCGCAGGCTGTACGGGTCCTGCACCTTGTCGCAATCGGCGTGCGAAACGTTGATGCCCGAGCCTTGCAACAGCGAACGGTAAGCAGCCGCGGCGTCGATCTGACCTCGATGGCCGCGCAGTTCGTGAATGCGCGCGTCGAACGGCTTGACCGAACCCATTGCCGCGTCCACCGACAACGCGCCCGCCACCAGCGCGGTGCGGTACAGGTCCTCGATCGCGAACATGTTGTAAAGCGCGAGCGCGGTGGATGCCTGCGTGCCGTTGAGCAGCGCGAGCCCTTCCTTGGCTTGCAGCGTGAGCGGCTTCAGGCCGACCAGCGCGAGACCTTCGGTGGCCGGCATGCGCTCGCCCTTTGCGAACACTTCGCCGACGCCGAGCAGCGTCGCCGACATATGCGCGAGCGGTGCGAGGTCGCCCGATGCGCCGACCGAACCCTTGACCGGAATCACCGGCAGCACATCGGCGTTGTACAGCGCGATCAGCGCTTCCATCACTTCGCGGCGAATGCCCGAGTGACCGCGACCGAGGCTCGACAGCTTCAACGCGATCAACAGACGCACCACCGGCCGCGACATCGGCTCACCCACGCCCACCGCGTGCGAGAGCACCAGATTGCGTTGCAACAGTTCGAGCTGGTCGTGCGGAATATGCGTGCTGGCGAGACGCCCGAAACCCGTGTTGATGCCGTAGGCCGGCTCGCCCTTCGCGGCGATATCGGCGACGGCTTGCGCGCAGGCGTCGATCGCGGCGTGACTGGCGGGATCGAGCCGCAGCGCGACGTGTTCGCGGGCGATGCGGCGCAGTTGCGGGAGGGTCAGGTGGCCGGGCTTCAGAGTCATCATGGTTGGGTTGTCCTGTCTATACAATTTGAGAGAAGTCTAGCTGCGCCGTCTTGTATATACAACCTGTTTTTAAAGCTGCCGGCCTGGGAGTTTCCATTAGGGTGCGATGTTCACAAGGCATGTGGGTCCTTGAACCGGCGCTTCGTTCGGCATTGCCGTTCTCATGGCCTTTGGTCGAGATTGGCGTCAACTTGTATATACACGTCCAAAATACGCCGCGCCAGCCGGTCAATCAATTCGATGCCGCGCCGTCACGCGGATTCACCCGTTTAGAGAGTTATAGAAGAGCCCGCTCGCGGCGAAAAAAAGCCCGCGCTCAGGCGAGCCGCGGGCTTCTTCAGACGCACTCTCGCGAAAGAACCGCTACAGCCTCACCCGCGCCGCCATGAAATCCAGAAAGCACTGCACGCGCCCCGCCAACGACGCGCTCTGGTAATACACCGCGCTCACCGGCTGCCGCTCGTCGACGAGCACGTTGCCGAGAATCGGCACGAGCCGTTCCTCGCGGATGTCGGCCGCGGTCATGAAATCGGCGAGGCAGGCGATGCCCCATCCGCAAAGCGCCAGTTGCCGCAGCGTCTCGCCGCTCGATGCGGTGATCGCCGGCTCGATTTTCAGCGACTCCGCGCGGCCCTTTCTGCCTTCGCGCAGCGGCCAGCGATTCAGATGCTCGGGCGCGGTGAAGCCGATCAGACGATGCGCGCGCAACGCTTCCACCGAGCGCGGCTCGCCATATTCGGCCAGATACGCGGGACTCGCGACCACCCGCAGCTTGCTGCTGCCCAACGCTCGCGCATGCAAGGTCGAATCCTGCAAGGCGCCGATGCGGATCGCGATGTCCACCTTCTGTTCGAGCAGATCGACGATCCGCTCGTTGCTGGTCAACTCCAGCCGGATCTCGGGATACAACGCCGAAAACGCTTTCATATGCGGCGCAATGCAATGGAGCATGAACGGCGATGCGGCATCCACGCGCAGGCGCCCCGAAGGGCGCTCGCGTCCGCGCGTGACCGATTCCTCGGCCTCCTCCATCGCGTCGAGAATCGCGCGGGCGCGCCGCAGGAAAGCCTCGCCCTCTTCGGTCAATTGCAGACGGCGCGTGGTGCGCCGCACGAGCGCGGTGTCGAGTTTCTTTTCGAGGCGCGTGAGCGCGCGGCTCACGCCGGACACGGTTTGCTGCAATTTCTCGGCGGCCGCCGTGATCGAACCGCTGTCGATCACGGTGACCAACACCAGCAGTTCGTCGGTGGAAGTCTTCATTGTTGATTTCAAATCAAGATTGATTTGAGACTAACACGCTTTTTGCGAGAATCGAGACGACGGATACTGCGGGCCTGTCATTCGTGTTCCCTCCATTTCTCCCAGGAGAACGTCTTGAAGATTTTCATCACGGGCGCAAGCGGCTTTATCGGCGGTTCGATCGCGGCGCACCTCGTGCGCGCCGGCCATCAGGTGCGCGGTTTGATCCGCAAGTCCGAACATAGCGCCGAGCTGCAACGCCTCGGTATCGAACCCGTTATCGGCACGCTCGACGACCGCATGCTGCTGATCGCCGAGGCAAAGGCCGCCGACGCCGTCATCAACGCCGCGAGCAGCGATCACGAAGGCGCGGTAACCGCGTTGATCGAAGGCCTCGCCGGGTCCGGCAAACCGTTCCTGCATACGAGCGGTTCGAGCATCGTCGGCGATGCGTCGGGCGGCGAGGCGGGTCAGGCGCGCGTCTATCACGAGGACGCGCTGCCCGAACCGAGCGCCGACAAGGCGGCGCGCGTCGCGATCGATCGGCAGGTGCTCGAGTCGGCGCAGCGGAACATCCGCTCGGCGGTGTTGTGCAACACGCTGATCTACGGTCACGGCGCGGTGGCGGACAGCGCGAGCGTGCAGTTGCCGCGACTCGTGCGTCAGGCGCAAAAGAGCGGCGTGGTGCGGCACGTGGGCAGCGGCGGCAACATCTGGTCGAACGTGCATATCGACGACGTCGCCGAACTGTATCGCCTCGCGCTGGAGAAAACGCCGGCGGGCACGTTCTATTTCGTCGAAAGCGGCGAAGCGTCGTTCCGCGAGATGAGCGCCGCGATCGCGCGGGTCATGAAACTGGGCGAGCCGCAAGCCTGGCCGCTCGAAGAAGCGCAAAAGGAATGGGGCTATGAAATGGCCTCGTATGGCCTCGGTTCGAACAGCCGCGTGCGCGGCGAGCGTGCGCGCAAACTGCTCGGCTGGGAGCCGAAACGCACTTCGGTGATCGAGTGGATCGAGCACGACATGATGTCCCCCAAGGGGGCTTCCTTCGGGGCGCAAGAGGCTTGAGGGACGTAAGCTGTGTAAGCGTCGGCGTTGCGAATCCGTAAGCTCCACTCGATAGAATCGCGCTCACCCGATAGTGCGATTCGACAATCCGTCTCGCACGTGAGCCCGGATTGCAACGATGACCTTGGCGCTGAACTTCGACTGGCTGACCAACCTGCTGGCGATTCTTTTTGTCGTGGCGTGCCTCTACGACGCACGCTACGACGAATACGGCACGTTGACGCTGTCGGCGGCCGCGATGGGTCTCGTCGTGATGGCGATCGAACTGTTCCTCAGGCCCGCTTTCGACATGGCGCTTTGAGCGGCCATTGAGCCATATCGACTCGCAATCCGGCTTATTCGCGCCAGCTTTACGATGGGCGCGTGGCGTCGATGTGCACGACATCACGCGCTTTTCCTGCATCTCGCTTCCCGCATTAGCCGCACGCCGCGCAACCGCCGTGCGCTTTCTCCTCATAGCGATCGTGATGCTTGACCCAGTCGGTCAGATTGCTCGCCTCGTTGCGGCCCTTCGGCGTCACGTCCAGATGCGCATACGTGTTGATGAAGCGCTCGTCGCCGCGGCCGTAGCACGAATACGTGTGATACACGTCGCCCTTTTCGTCCTTATAGAACACGCTGTGGCCGTGTTGCTCGTCGATGCCGACGTCCTGTTCGGTGAAATTGTAGAAACCCTTCCTGCTCTCCAGTTCCTCGGGCGTAAACGACACGTGATAGTCGAAGTTGAAATCGCTGCCGCTCGACGACACCCACGGGAACGTCCATCCCATGCGTTTTTTGAAGGCTTCGATTTTTTCGAGCGGCGCATGCGATACGGTCACATACGACACATCGTGATGTTCGAGATGCGTGACGATACCGACCATGTGATCCGAGAGGAACGAGCAGCCAACGCAGCCTTCTTCCCAGTCCGGTCCCATCATGAAGTGATAGATGATCAACTGGCTGCGGCCGTCGAACAGATCGGCGAGGGTCTTACGGCCCTGCGGCGTATCGAACACGTAGGTCTTATCGACCTTCACCCACGGCAGCGCGCGGCGTTTGCGCGCAAGCTCGTCGCCGGCGCGCATGTGCGCTTTCTCTTCGGCTAATAACGCCCTGCTGGCGGCCAGCCATTCTTCTCTCGTGCCAACTCGATGTTGCGGGTCCATGTGCGTCTCCTTTTCAGAATGACTCTGCGCGATGCGGATTCGCATCACGCAAGTTGCGCGATTTCACGCAATGTCAGGCGAAATAGCGTTCCAGCAATTCGTGGTCCAAGGACTGCTTCGGCGCCGCCCGCATGCATCCGCTTCATGATTTGCGCCTGTTCCGTCCTGGCGCGGAAGACTTTCGCGGACGTGGCGTCGAGCCGCCACCGCGAGATGAAGCCGGACTGGGCGGAGGTGGCGCTGCCTCCTCTTCGACTAAAGCGGCGAGACGATCGAGCGATTCGGACCAGAAGTGCTGATAGCGGCGCAGCCACTCCATCGCCTCTTCCATGGGTCCGGCGGAGAGCCGGCACGCAACCGTGCGGCCGGTCTTGCTGCGCGTGACGAGACCGGCGTCGGACAGCACGTCGAGATGTTTCATCACCGCCGGCAACGACATGGCGAACGGCTCGGCGAGTTCGCTCACCGACAGTTCGTTGCGCGACAAACGCGCGACCAGCGCACGCCGCGTGGGGTCCGACAACGCGGCGAAGGTGCGATCGAGTAGCGCTTCGTTAAACTTAACCATGAGGTTAAGTATAGAAACGCGAATGCGGATGTCAAGGACAGGTCCGCACTTTATCGAAACATGCGAGAACGCGGGAAGGAGAACGCGGCATAAAAGACATGCGGCGCGTCGCAAACAAGGCGCTGCAACGCGCCGCATCGAGATGGAGAACAACCGGCTACATGCTGGAGCAAAACGGCAAGCGTCCTGCCCTCACGTCACTGCAATACAACCAGCAAACTCCGTGCAAGGGCTCGAGCGGAATTCAGATCGCCCAACCGCCCAGATAGAAACCCGCCAGCACCACGGCGATCACCACCGTGCCCACATTCAGCTTGCGATACTCGCCGCTCACCACGCGGCCGATCACCAGCGTCGCGAAGCCGAGCATGATGCCCGTCACGATGTTGGCGGTCAGCACGATGAACACCGCGCACATCAGACCCGACATCGCGTCGACCATGTCGTCCATGTGCAGCTTGCTGACGTTCGAGAGCATCAGCAGACCCACGTACATCAGCGCGGGCGCCGTCGCATACGAAGGCACGAGGCCGGCGAGCGGCGAGAAGAACATCACGACGAGGAACAGCAGGCCGACCACCGCCGCCGCCATGCCCGTCTTGGCGCCGGCCGCCACGCCCACTGTCGATTCGATGTAGGCCGCGGCCGGCGCGCCGCCGAGCAGGCCCGAGAAAATCGAGCTCAACGAATCGGCCGTCAACGCGCGGCCGCCGTTGATGATGCGGCCGTTTTGGTCGAGCTGGCCCGCTTGTCCCGCGACCGCGCGGATCGTGCCGGTGGCGTCGAACACCGCGGTCATCACGAGCGCCAGCACGCTCGGCAGAACGGCCATCGAGAGCGCGCCCTTGAGGTCCATCGCGCCGATCAGCGACGCATGGCCCGGCGCGCTCAGGGACGGCACCGCGAACACGCCATGAAACGACACCGCCGGATCGATCAGCAGCGCGAGCGCCGAGATCGCGACGATCACGATCAGGATCGAGCCCGGCACGCGGCGGCGCACCAGACCGAAGATCGCCGCGAGCCCCGCCACCGACATCAACGCCGGCAGCGCCGTGATATGACCGAGCGACACCGGCAGACCGGCGCCCGGATTCTTCACGACCAAGCCGACCTCGTTGGCGGCGATCAGCAGCAGGAACAGGCCGATGCCGATGCCCGTGCCGTGCGCGATGCCCGTCGGCAGATTGCGCAGAATCCACGAACGCACGCCGGTCACCGAAATCGCGGTGAACACGACGCCCATCAGGAACACCGCGCCGAGCGCGACGTTCGGCTGCAAGCCCTTGCCGAGCACGAGGCCGAACGCGGTGAACGCAGTGAGTGAAATCGCGCAGCCGATCGCGATCGGCAAACGCGCCCACACGCCCATCAGCAGCGAGCCGAAGGCCGTGGTCAGGCACACGGCGACGAACACCGCGCTGGTGTCGAAGCCCGCCTTGCCGAACATGCCCGGCACGACGAATACCGAATAGACCATCGCGAGAAAGGTCGTGATGCCGGCGACGATTTCCTGACGCTGCGAACTGCCGCGCGAGGAAATTTCGAAGTAGCGGTCGAGCAAGCCTTTACCGTCGAATGATTCGGCGCCGACTTCGGAAATCGGCTGGGCGTGGGGTTCCATCATGATGAATGCCTCCTTTATCAGCGTGCTGAAACGGCCGCCGATGCGGGCGTCGTCAGGTTCGTCTCGTGGCGTTGGTTCAATGTGTGCGGCTCTTGTCGTGTCGAAATGTAGGCCAACACAAATATGTCTCCCATCGCATGAATGGCATGCCCGACATGTCGCGACGCTTATATCGTCCAAGCGACGGCGAAGCGCGTCGGCGGTCCGCGCGTTTACACCTACGGTTTGTCATGAAAGCGTGAAAGGCCGTTGTGGGCTTGGGGAAGAGACGCAGCCTGGCAAAACCGGGACCGGCCGACGCCGCGGGTTACACTCTGGCCCGTACCTGTCTAACCGCGGCGGTCCACAGCGCCCGCCCGCACCGGCCCACGGAGTCCTTCTTGATGAGCGGCGGTTTTTCGCGTCCTGCCTGGCGTCTTCTGCTTCTTGCTGTGTTTGCGATGTTCGCGCTGTCCGGTTGCGGCAGCTTGCTGTGGGGCCCGCAGCAGGCGCCGATCGTCGAGGCCACGATCATGCCCGTGGAGCCGGCGAGCGCGCCCGTGGCGGCGTCCGAGCCCGAACCGGTCGAAACCGAGACGGCCGGGCCGGAGCAGCCGAGAAAGCCCAGGAAGCCGGTCGTCAAGCCGCACAAGGTCGAGCCGCCGCCGCCCGTCGCCGCACCCGCGCCGCCGCCTCCACCGCCCCCGCCGCTGATCGTGCTGCGCACGATCGAGCGCAACGACGCGCGCGCGCTGCTCGACAGCGAAGTGCAGAAGCCCGACGGCAAGGTGGTCGGCCGCGCGGTCGACATGACCACCGACGCGCTCGGCAAGCCGCGCGAGATCGTCGTCAATCTGCAGGGCTTCCTCGGCGTCGGCGATCGCAAGGTGATCTTCCCGTGGGGCGCGTTCCGCTTCACGCCGACCGCGAAGAGCGCGCCCATCACGCTCAATCCGACGGCCGCGCCAACGCCCGTGGCGAAGGCCTCCCCTGTGCAATTGCCGCTGATCGACACGACCGTCGAGCGTTCGAACGGCGGCAAGGTCGGCCGCGTGATCGACGTGCTGATCGACGCCAACGCGCAGCCGCAAGCGGTCGTGCTCGACGTCAACGGCATGGTCAGCACCGAGCGGCGCACGATTGCCGCGAACTGGTCGGCGCTGCGTTTCGTCACGAAAGACAAGGAACTGCATCCGCTGCTGGATCTGAGCGACGCCCAGATCAACGCGACGCCGCCCTACGCGAGCGACAAGCCGATTCGCGCGGTGTCGCCCGCGCCGCCACCCGCGCCGCCCGCTGCCGCATCCGCGGCTCCGGCGGCGGCTGCCTCCGCGGCCACGGCCATCGCGGTTTCCAACGCACGGGCGGCCCGATGACAGGCCGCACTCTGGTAACCGCGCGCAGTCTGCGCGCGCTCGATTGGCTGAATTTTTTCGTCGCCAACGTGCAAACGGGTTTTGGGCCGTTCATCGCGTCGTATCTCGCGTCGCATAAGTGGACGCAGGGCGAGATCGGCATGGCGCTCTCGGTGGGCACCATCAGCGCGATGGTGAGCCAGGTGCCGGGCGGCGCCGCCGTCGACGCGTTGCGCAACAAGAAGGGCGCGGCTGCGTGGGCGATCATCGCGATCATCCTGAGCGCGGTGCTGCTGGCCGCCAGTCCGACGGTGCTGCCGGTGATCGCCGCCGAGGTGTTCCACGGCTTCGCCAGTTGCATGCTGACGCCGGCGCTCGCCGCGATCTCGTTCGCGCTGGTGGGGCGCGCGAATCTCGGCGACCGGTTGGGCCGCAACGCGCGCTGGGCGTCGATCGGCAGCGCGGTCGCGGCCGGGCTGATGGGCGTATTCGGCGAATACTATTCGCCGCGCGCGGTGTTCTGGCTGACCGCCGGGCTCGCCGTGCCCGCGCTGATCGCGCTGACGATGATCCAGCGCACCGACACGATCGAACTGCCCAAGGCCGGACCGACGCCGCAGCAGATCGAACGGCGCGAGAGCCTCCGCGAATTGCTGCGCGACAAGCGGATGCTGCTGTTCGCCGCGTGCATCGTGCTGTTCCACTTGTCGAATGCGGCGATGTTGAATCTTGCCGCGGGCGAAGTGACGGCCGGCATGGGCGACAACGTGCAGCTCGTGATCGCCGCGTGCATCATCGTGCCGCAAGCGATCGTGGCGATCATGTCGCCGTGGGTCGGGCGCTCGGCCGAACGCTGGGGACGCAGGCCGATCCTGCTGCTTGGCTTTTCGGCGCTGCCGATACGGGCGTTGCTGTTCGCGGGGATCAGCAGCCCTTATCTGCTGGTGCCGGTGCAGATGCTGGATGGGCTGAGCGCCGCGGTGTTCGGCGTGATGCTGCCGCTGATTGCCGCCGACGTGGCCGGCGGCAAGGGCCGGTATAACTTGTGTATCGGGTTGTTCGGGTTGGCGGCGGGGATTGGGGCGACTTTGAGCACGACTGCTGCTGGGTTCGTGGCCGATCATTTCGGCAATGCGGTTAGCTTTTTTGGCCTGGCCGCAGCCGGGGCGCTGGCGGTCTTGCTGGTGTGGGCGGCGATGCCGGAGACGCGGGACGCGGCTGCGGAGGATGGGGCGCCGGTGGCTGGTGGGGGGAAGTCGGCGGTTAGGTAGTGGTTTTGCGGGGTTTTTTGCCTGCGCGGCGCTGTTGGTGGTGGTTGTTGCTTTGTTGGCCTTTGCTTGATTTGTTAGTGGTCTATTGGCGTTGCCCCTGTGCGGGGCGGCACCTACTTCTCTTTGCCGGCCGTGTACAGACCGGAGACATGGTTGACGAACGTGCGAGGACATCGTTGACACTTTATGGTCAGCGGTTTTCGCTCCTCAGGTCAAGGGTGAGGATGCGGTGATGGGCAAACCAGAATTCAAATACGCCGTCTTCGCCGTCCTTTGCGCGTGCTGCAACCGGCAGCCGGTAAAGTGCTTTCGAGACCTTCAGGCGCCGTCCTTCAAAGCGTAGCTCGCCATTTGCCTTGACCCGCAGCACCACGTCATCCGGGCCGTACTCCGGCTCGCGCAGGACCGATGGAAACGCCCGCGGGCTCGGCTGGTAACGGCTCATCGGAGTGTCCATGCCGATCGCCTCGTGCGGGCGCTCGCAGTTATAGATGGTGCGCCAGCGGTCCAGTTCGCGTTGCACGTGCTGCTGGGTGGCGAAGCTCCGTTCGTTCAGCACTTCGGCCTTCAGCGTGCGGTGAAACCGCTCGTCCTTGCCGTTGGTCTGCGGATGGTAAGGCCGGCTGTAGCTGATGCGGATCCCCAGCCGGATCAGCCAGACGGCCAGTTCGGTGAGCTGCCCCGGGCTGCCCGGTGAACCCCATGGCGAACCGTTATCGGTGTTGATGCGCAACGGCAGGCCGTAGTGGCCGAATGCCTCGCGCAGGCCCGCCTGCACCGTGGCCGTGTCGGTTGGCCCACAGGCGCGCAGCAGGATGCTGAAGCGCGAATGGTCGTCGAGCACCGTCAGGGGGCTACAACGCCCCTGTTCGAGGGTATCGAAGTGTCCCTTGAAGTCCATCTGCCAGAGGACGTTGGGCTGCTCGTGCTCAAAGCGCTTCCAGGGTTCACTCATCGCTGAACCGGCCGGCAGGATCAGATTGTGCCGGTGCAGGATGGCTGTCACGGTGCTGGGCTGCGGCACCGCTTCAAAGCCCAGATCCCGCAGGCGCCGGCTGATCTTGCGGCCGCCCCAGCGCGGGTGTGCCTGACGCAGGCGCACCACCTCCTGCTCCATCTCAACCGTGGTCTTCGAGGGACTGCTGGCAGGGCGCCGCGACTGATCCGCCAGCGCGTCCTCGCCACGTCTGAGCCATTTGTAGCCGGTCTGCCGGCTGATGTTAAAGCGCTCGCACAGTTCGGTGACCGTGAGCGTGCGCCGACTGGCCAGATGAACAAATTCCTGTCTGAGGCTCATGGTGTCTCTTGCGTTCCAGGGCATGGTCGGGACCGGGCGTTTTCGTACCCGGAAGTGTCAACCATGTCCTCGCACACCTGTCAGCTATGTCCCCGGTCTGTACACCGGCCGCAAAGAGAAGTAGGCAAGAGAAAGCGGCTCACACCGCCAGCTTTGAAGCGGGTCTCCTGGCTTGGAGGGGACAGTGGTGCATCTGGAATCGGTGCCCTCGCGCATTCGGCGTTCGTGACAAGGCAGTCATTCTTCCCGCCTTGCACTGCGTGCTCGCCGGAAGGGTCCGTCGGCACACCAGCGGCTTCGCTTGGGCGCGGTGTTGGCCATAGGCTTCGCCTCGACGTGGCGCCGAAAACAGGCGGCTGTTTCGAACGTGTCGCTGGTTCCGGGGCGGCGGTTGCGGGTCGGCGCTAACGGTCCGGCCCCTCGCACCGACGCGCTCGGCGCACGCAGCGCTACCGGTGGCAGAACGACTGCTGACCACGAAGTTGCCTGCGGTCCGAAGAACGACTGCTGACCGAGGAAGCTGCCTGCGGTTTGCAGAACGACTGTTGACCGCAGAGGCTGCCTGCGGTCCGAAGAACGACTGCCGACCGCAGGAGCTGCCTACGGTTTGAAGAACGACTGCTGACCGAGGAAGCCGCCTGCGGTTTGATGAAGTACCGCGACGGCGCGCGCAGCGCCGCCGGAAGAATGACTGCTGTGTCACGAGGGCGGAGTGTGCGAGGGCACCGATTCCAGATGCACCACAATCCCCTCCAAGCCAGGGGACCCACTTCAGAACTGGCGGTGTGAGCCGCTTTCTCTTGCCTACTTCTCTTTGCGGCCGGTGTACAGACCGGGGACATAGCTGACAGGTGTGCGAGGACATGGTTGACACTTCCGGGTACGAAAACGCCCGGTCCCGACCATGCCCTGGAACGCAAGAGACACCATGAGCCTCAGACAGGAATTTGTTCATCTGGCCAGTCGGCGCACGCTCACGGTCACCGAACTGTGCGAGCGCTTTAACATCAGCCGGCAGACCGGCTACAAATGGCTCAGACGTGGCGAGGACGCGCTGGCGGATCAGTCGCGGCGCCCTGCCAGCAGTCCCTCGAAGACCACGGTTGAGATGGAGCAGGAGGTGGTGCGCCTGCGTCAGGCACACCCGCGCTGGGGCGGCCGCAAGATCAGCCGGCGCCTGCGGGATCTGGGCTTTGAAGCGGTGCCGCAGCCCAGCACCGTGACAGCCATCCTGCACCGGCACAATCTGATCCTGCCGGCCGGTTCAGCGATGAGTGAACCCTGGAAGCGCTTTGAGCACGAGCAGCCCAACGTCCTCTGGCAGATGGACTTCAAGGGACACTTCGATACCCTCGAACAGGGGCGTTGTAGCCCCCTGACGGTGCTCGACGACCATTCGCGCTTCAGCATCCTGCTGCGCGCCTGTGGGCCAACCGACACGGCCACGGTGCAGGCGGGCCTGCGCGAGGCATTCGGCCACTACGGCCTGCCGTTGCGCATCAACACCGATAACGGTTCGCCATGGGGTTCACCGGGCAGCCCGGGGCAGCTCACCGAACTGGCCGTCTGGCTGATCCGGCTGGGGATCCGCATCAGCTACAGCCGGCCTTACCATCCGCAGACCAACGGCAAGGACGAGCGGTTTCACCGCACGCTGAAGGCCGAAGTGCTGAACGAACGGAGCTTCGCCACCCAGCAGCACGTGCAACGCGAACTGGACCGCTGGCGCACCATCTATAACTGCGAGCGCCCGCACGAGGCGATCGGCATGGACACTCCGATGAGCCGTTACCAGCCGAGCCCGCGGGCGTTTCCATCGGTCCTGCGCGAGCCGGAGTACGGCCCGGATGACGTGGTGCTGCGGGTCAAGGCAAATGGCGAGCTACGCTTTGAAGGACGGCGCCTGAAGGTCTCGAAAGCACTTTACCGGCTGCCGGTTGCAGCACGCGCAAAGGACGGCGAAGACGGCGTATTTGAATTCTGGTTTGCCCATCACCGCATCCTCACCCTTGACCTGAGGAGCGAAAACCGCTGACCATAAAGTGTCAACGATGTCCTCGCACGTTCGTCAACCATGTCTCCGGTCTGTACACGGCCGGCAAAGAGAAGTAGGTGCCGCCCCGCACAGGGGCAACGCCAATAGACCACTAACAAATCAAGCAAAGGCCAACAAAGCAACAACCACCACCAACAGCGCCGCGCAGGCAAAAAACCCAAAAACACAATCACAACCTAAACTTCCCCACCATCTCCTTCAACCCCCGCGCCTGATCATCCAGCGACCGCGCAGCGGCCGTCGCCTGTTCAACGAGCGCGGCATTCTGCTGCGTGCCCGAATCCATCTGCGTCACCGCGAGGTTGATCTCCTCGATCCCGGCGCTCTGCTCCGACGACGCCGCCGAAATCTCGCCCATGATGTCCGTAACCCGCTTCACGGCCTTGACGACTTCGTCCATCGTCTGCCCGGCGTCCTGCGCCAGGGTCGAGCCATTGCTCACCCGCTCGATGGAAGCACCGATCAACCCCTTGATCTCCTTCGCGGCCGCCGCGCTGCGCTGCGCCAGGTTGCGCACTTCCGCGGCGACCACCGAAAACCCGCGCCCTTCCTCGCCCGCCCGCGCCGCCTCGACCGCCGCGTTCAAGGCCAGAATGTTGGTCTGGAACGCAATGCCCTCGATCACGCCGATGATGTCGCCGATACTGCGCGCGCTGTCGTTGATCTCGTTCATCGTCGCGACCACGCGGCTCACCACCTCGCCGCCCTTCTCCGCGATCTCCGACGCGTTGTTGGCGAGCGTGCTCGCCTGCTTCGCGTTGTCGGCGTTCTGACGCACGGTCGACGTCAACTGCTCCATGCTGCTCGCGGTGCGCTCGAGCGCCATCGCCTGCTGTTCGGTACGTTGCGAGAGGTCCTGATTGCCCATCGAAATCTCGCCCGAGGCGGTCGCAATCGCGTCCGCGCTCGCGGCAATGTCGGAAACCGTCGTCGCGAGACCGCCTTGCATGTCGTGCAGCGCGTACAACATGCTCGACCTGTCGTTGCGGCCGAGCGCGATCCGGTTCGTCAGATCGCCCGCCGCGATCCGGCTGGCGATTTCCTTCGCATACGCGGGTTCGCCGCCGAGTTGACGGGCAAGGCGCCGCACCACCCATTCGCTGATGCCGAACGCCAGCACGATCAGGCCGAGCGTCATCACCGCGATCATCACGAACGACGAGTGATAGATGAAGCCCGACGCGTCGATGGTCGCCTTCGCGGCCGTGCCGCGCTGCGCGACGAGTTCGTCGACGAGCTTTTCGAGCTTGCCGGTCTCGACCAGCAGCGAAACGTCCTGCGTGCCGACCTGCCAGTTCATCTGCGACAGATCGAGCGGCTGCGCCTTCACGAGCGTCACGAAGTCGCGCAGGTGGCCGCTCCATGTCGTGACGGCGGCGGCGAATTTCTTCTGCTGATCGACCGCCTTCGCGTCGGATGAATCGACGTACTGCTGCAGCGTGCCCAGTTGCGCGCCGAGGCCGGCGAGGCCCTTGTCGATGTCGGCGCCCAGTTCGTCGCGCTCCTTCGCGGTGGTCGCGGTCAGCAGCGTTTTTTGCGCGCGGCTCGCGCGCAGCATGTAGCCGCGCGCTTCCTCAGCCGCGCGGCTGGCGACGTGGCCCTGGTCGTAGATCGATTGCGTGGAGGCATTCAGGCGGCTGATCTGCGTGAGCGAGAATACGCCGATCAGCAGCGTGCCGACTAGCAGCACCGCGAACGCGAGGCGCAGCATTATCCTCACCGGCAAGCCCTTGAACCGCACGGCGCGCGAGCGGCCGCCCTGTCCACGCGACGGCGACTTGCCAGCCGCTTGTGCATCCGGTACGAACCCCGCGCCCGTCTGGCCGCCTGGCGAAATGACTTTCATATTTTCCCGTCCCCACGAGTTCGGACTGCCGGAAAGGTCGATTCCGGCAGGGCTGCTTCATTGCTGCTTATCTCTCCGGGTCTACGGCATCAACCTCCGCGATCTTTAGCGTCGCGTCGAGAAAAAGCCGCTTGCGTGCCGCCCGGTTTTGGCGCGCCGGTCAGATGAGCGGCGCGTCCGCGACCGTTTTATACACGGCCAAAAATCGCTCCAAGCGCACTCCAGGCGCATTTATCCGGCCACTTGCCACACCCGAACGGTCATGGCAGCCGATCTGCGGCGAGCACCGCGGCGGTGCGACCCGCTCGCGTCTGGGCGCCTTTTTCGATGCTCTTTAGGGTTGCGCATGTCCGATTCTCGACAAAGCTTGTCCTTACAATTCACTCAAGCCACATTAAACTTCGGCAATTAGCTCGCAACGCCGAAGGCCGCGTCGATATGCCGCGACGCCCCGCTCCCAGGCATCGCGGCGTTGCAACGCGGCCGCCACCCTTTCTTTTCTGAACTCACGTATGGAAACGAGCCTCGACAAAAGCGCCCTCGCCGGCGCGCAAGCGCCCGCCAAAGTGCAACGCACGGTGTATTCCGTGCTGGGCGCGATCAGTTTTTCGCATCTGCTCAACGACATGATCCAGTCGTTGATCCTCGCGATCTACCCGATGCTGAAAGACAACTTTGCGCTGTCGTTCGGGCAGATCGGCCTGATTACGCTGACTTACCAGATCACCGCGTCGCTGCTGCAACCGCTCGTCGGCATCTATACCGACAAGCATCCGAAGCCGTACTCGCTGCCGGTCGGCATGGGTTTCACGCTCGCGGGCCTGCTGCTGATGTCGGTCGCGCCCAATTTCGGCGTGCTGCTGGTGGCGGCGGCGCTGGTCGGCTGCGGTTCGTCGGTGTTCCATCCGGAATCGTCGCGGGTGGCGCGCATGGCTTCGGGTGGCCGTCATGGTCTCGCGCAGTCGCTGTTCCAGGTGGGCGGCAACGCGGGTTCGTCGCTCGGGCCGCTGCTCGCCGCGTTGATCGTGATTCCGCACGGGCAGCGCAGCATCGCGTGGTTCTCGGTCGCCGCGCTCGTCGCGATCGTGGTGCTGACGCAGATCGGCCGCTGGTACAAGCAGCATCCGTCGGTGAAGAAGGCGCGCGGCCAGACCGCTCACGCCACGCTGTCGCGCAACAAGGTCATGTTCGCGATGGGCGTGCTGGTCCTGCTGGTGTTCTCGAAGTACTTCTATCTCGCCAGCATCAACAGCTACTTCACCTTTTATCTGATCGACAAGTTCCATTTGCCGGTGCAGGCCGCGCAGGTCCATCTGTTCGTATTCCTCGCGGCGGTCGCGGCGGGCACGGTGATCGGCGGGCCGATCGGCGACCGGATCGGCCGCAAGTACGTGATCTGGGTGTCGATTCTCGGCGTCGCGCCGTTCACGCTGCTGCTGCCGTACGCGAACCTGTTCTGGACCGGCGTGTTGACGGTGATCATCGGCGTGGTGCTGGCCTCGGCGTTCTCGGCGATTCTGGTCTACGCGCAGGAGTTGATCCCCGGCAAGGTGGGCATGGTCGCGGGGCTGTTCTTCGGTTTCGCGTTCGGCATGGGCGGGATCGGCGCGGCGGTGCTCGGGCAATTAGCCGATGCCACCAGCATCACCTACGTGTACAAGGTGTGCTCGTTCCTGCCGCTGATCGGCGTGCTGACGGTGTTTCTGCCGGACGTCGAAGGCAAGCGCGCGAAGGCGTGAGCGTTTGTTTTCGGGAGTTGCATGAGGAAAAAGGCGCTGCGGCGCCTTTTTCTTTGGTGCTGGCGGGTGGCGCGGCGGGTCGTTTCGGTGCTCGTCTTGGTGCTCGGTGCTCGGTGCTCGGTGCTCGGTGCTCGGTGCTCGGGGCTCGGTGCTCGGTGCTCGATGCTCACGGCTCGCGGCTCGCGGCTCGGTTCGACGCAATCATCATGGCCCGCGTCTCGCTCATGGTGAACCCGCGTTGTCCGCCGTGCCGGGCGTACCCTATGCTTGCGTGGACACACGCTTGCACTCGCGCCGCGCCACATTCGTCAATACGGCCGCATGCCGACTCGACGTCCGTCCATTCACGCAGCAGAAGGATCGCCGCAGATGACCACCTACCGCGACTTCCACCGCCGTTCGATCGAGAACCCCGAGGCATTCTGGCGCGACGAAGCGCGGCGGATTCACTGGGAGACGCCGTTCGACAGCGTGCTCGACCGCTCGAATCCGCCGTTCGCGCGCTGGTTCGTCGGCGGGCGCACGAACCTGTGCCATAACGCGGTGGACCGGCATCTCGCCGAGCGCGCGCAGCAGAACGCGCTGATTTATGTATCGACGGAAACCGGCATCGAGCGGCGCTACACCTACGCCGAGCTCCACGCGGAAATCAACCGGATGGCGGCGGTCATGCGCTCGCTCGGCGTGAAGCGCGGCGATGTAGTGCTGCTCTATCTGCCGATGATTCCCGAAGCGCTCTTCGCGATGCTCGCCTGCGCGCGGCTGGGCGCGATTCACTCGGTGGTGTTCGGCGGCTTCGCGGCGCCGAATCTCGCCGCCCGCATCGACGATGCGAAACCCGTGCTGATCGTCACCGCCGACGCCGGCGCGCGCGGCGGCAAGGTGATCGACTACACGCCGCTGGTGGACGAAGCGCTCGCGCGCGCGGCCCACAAGACCCCGCACGTGCTGCTGATCGACCGGCAACTCGCGCCCGAGCGCCTGAACGCGAACTATCTGGTTGCCTACGAACCGCTGCGCGGGAAGTTCTTCGACGCCCACGTGCCGTGCGAATGGCTCGAATCGAACGAGCCTTCGTATGTGCTCTACACGTCGGGCACGACCGGCAAGCCGAAGGGCGTGCAACGCGACGTGGGCGGCTATGCGGTGGCGCTGGCGGCATCGATGGAACATATCTTCGAGGGCCGGCCCGGCGACACGATGTTCACCGCGTCGGACGTGGGCTGGGTGGTCGGCCATAGCTACATCGTCTACGCGCCGTTGCTCGCGGGCCTGACCACCGTGATGTACGAAGGCACGCCGATTCGTCCTGACGGCGGCATCTGGTGGCGCCTCGTCGAACAGCACAAGATCAATCTGATGTTCACCGCGCCGACCGCGTTGCGCGTGCTGAAAAAGCAGGACCCGGCGCTGTTGAGGAAAGCCGATCTGTCGAGCCTGCGCACGCTGTTCCTCGCGGGCGAGCCGCTCGACGAACCGACTGCCGCATGGATCGCCGATGCGCTCGGCAAGCCGGTGATCGACAACTACTGGCAGACCGAAACCGGCTGGCCGATATTGGCGATTCCGCGCGGCGTCGAGGCGCTGCCGACCAGGCTCGGTTCGCCGGGCGTGCCGTCGGCGGGCTTCGATCTGAAGTTGCGCAATGAACTGACCGGCGAGCCTTGCGCGCCCGGCGAAAAGGGCGTGCTCACGCTGGGCTATCCGCTGCCGCCCGGCTGCATGTCGACCGTATGGGGCGACGACAAGCGCTTCGTGAGCACCTACTGGTCGAGCGTTCCGAATCAGCAGGTGTACTCGACCTTCGACTGGGGCATTCAGGACGAGGACGGTTACGTGACGATCCTCGGCCGCACCGACGACGTGATCAACGTCGCCGGCCACCGGCTCGGCACGCGCGAAATCGAGGAAGCGTTGTCGAGCCACGCGGCGGTTGCGGAAGTCGCGGTGGTCGGCGTGACGGACGCGTTGAAGGGTCAGGCGGCGCTGGCCTTCGTGGTGCTGCGCGACGCGCAAGCCCACGCGAACGACAAGGCGCGCACGAAGCTGGAAGCCGAACTCATCGCGACGGTCGATCGCCAGCTCGGCGCGATTGCGCGGCCGGCGCGGGTGGTGGTGGTGTCGATGCTGCCGAAGACCCGCTCGGGCAAGCTGCTGCGCCGCGCGATCGCGGCGCTGGCCGAGGGACGCGAGCCGGGCGATTTGCCGACTATCGAAGATCCGGCGGCGTTGCAGCAGGTGCGCGACGCGCTGGGGGAACCCGATCGGACGTAACCGACGACCCAACCCGCGGCGAGTCAACCCCCGCTACGCGCCGCCAGAAGCCGCGCCAGAATCGCATTCGAATAAGCTCCGGCGATCTCGGTGAGAAACGACACGAACGACTCCGGCGCGTGATCGTCGGCGGTGTCCGAGATCGTGCGCACGACGGCGCACGGCACACCGTACTCGTGACACACCTGCGCGATCGCCGCGCCTTCCATCTCGACGGCAAGCGCGTCCGGCAAGGCCGCGCGCAAGGCTTCGACGCCCACCGCGCTGGCAATGAACTGATCGCCGCTGATAATCAGCCCGCGATGCACGCGCGGCTCGCGCGTGCCAAACCGCGCCGCGGACGCCGCGCCCGCTTCGGCCACGAAACGCTCGCACGCGGCGGCCAGTTGATCGGCAAGCGCCGCATCGGCGGCAAAACGCGACACGCCCAACAGCGGCACTTCAAAACGCGGAAACAGCGGCGACGCGTCGAGATCGTGTTGCAGCAGCGCATTGGCGACGACGATATCGCCGATCCGCACCTCGCTGCCCACGCCGCCCGCGACGCCCGTGAACACGACGGCCTCGACGTCGAACGCATGGATCAGCGCGCTGACCGTCGCCGCGGCCGCGACCTTGCCGACGCGCGCCAGCGTCACCACGCACGGCGCACCGTGAACGGTGCCGAGGTGATAGTCACGCTGACCATGCGTGATGGTGCGCAGACTGGATTCGGCCCGCATCGCCTCGATCAGATCGCCGAGTTCCTGCGGCAAGGCGGCGAGAATGCCGAGCGGACGATGCGACGCGCTCGCGCCGCCGCGATCGGGATCGACACCGCCCGCCGCCCCAGCAGCGCCAGCCGCGCTCATTCGACCGCCTGCAATTTGGCGACGGCGAGCGCCAGCCACTTCTCGCCGTGCCGCTTGAATTTGACCTGCGCCTTCGCGTCGGTGCCGCCGCCTTCGAGCGCGGTGATCGTGCCTTCGCCGAACTTGGTGTGGAACACCTGCTGACCGACGCGAAAACCCGTTTCCGCCGCGCGCTGTTCGTTGGCGAAGGCCGGCAGCGGCGCGGGCGTGGACGACGCCGCGCCCGTATAACCCGGCCGCGCGAACCAGTCGCGCCCGTAACCGGCGTTGTCGGACCGGCCGCCCCAGCGCGCGCCCGCCTCCACTTTCGGCGTGAGCCACTTGAGCGTTTCCTGCGGCAATTCGTCGAAGAAACGCGAACGGATGTTGTAGCGCGTCTGGCCGTGCAGCATCCGGCTTTGCGCGAACGACAGATACAGCCGCTCCTTCGCCCGCGTGATCGCCACGTACATCAAGCGCCGCTCTTCCTCCAGACCGTCCGACTCCATCGCGCTGTTCTCGTGCGGAAACAGGCCCTCTTCCAGACCGGTGATGAACACCGCCGTGAACTCCAGACCCTTGGCCGCATGCACCGTCATCAGTTGCACCGCTTCCTGGCCGGCCTGCGCCTGGTTGTCGCCCGCTTCGAGCGACGCGTGCGACAGGAAACCGGCGAGCGGCGTCATCGTGTCCGGGTTTTGCGCCGGGTCGGCGATGCCGGGCGCGTCGAACACGACCGTATTCGGATCGTCGGTGGCGACGGCCAGTTCGGGCGCGGCGGTCGCGCCGGGGCGCAGCGGAATCGAGCGCGCCGGCGTATCCATGCCGTAGCCTTCCTCGCTGACGAACGCGGCGGCCGCGTTGAGCAGTTCCTGCAAGTTTTCCAGCCGGTCCTGGCCTTCGCGTTCGTTCTGATAGAACTCCGCGAGACCGCTCGTGCGGACCACGTGCTCGACGGTTTCCGGCAAGCTCATCTGCTGCGTTTCCGCGCGCATCCTGCCGATCAGATTGGCGAACGCCGCGAGGCTCGAACCCGCCTTGCCCGCGACATACGGAATCGCCGCGGCCATCGAGCAGTTGTACAGGCGCGCCGCGTCCGCGAGTTGTTCGATCGAGCGCGCGCCGATGCCGCGCGTCGGGAAATTGACGACGCGCGCGAACGCGGTGTCGTCGTTCGGATTGTCGATCAGGCGCAGATAGGCCAGCGCGTGCTTGACTTCCTGGCGCTCGAAAAAGCGCAAGCCGCCGTACACGCGATACGCGATGCCCGCGTTCACCAGCGTGTGTTCGATCGTGCGCGACTGCGCGTTGCTGCGGTACAGGATCGCGATCTCGCTGCGCGACGTGCCGGTGCTGATCAGCGCCTTGATTTCCTCGACGATCCAGCCGGCTTCCTGCGTGTCGGTGGCGGATTCGTACACGCGCACCGGTTCGCCGTGGCCGGCGTCCGTGCGCAGATTCTTGCCCAGCCGCCGCGAGTTGTTGGCGATCAACTGATTGGCGGCGTCGAGAATATGGCCGTGCGAGCGGTAGTTCTGCTCCAGCTTGATGAGATGCCGCACGTTGAACTCGTGCTCGAAGTCGCGCATGTTGCCGACGTTCGCGCCGCGGAACGCGTAGATCGACTGGTCGTCGTCGCCCACCGCGAAGATCGAGTTGGCCTGGCCCGCCAGCAGCTTCAGCCACGCGTATTGCAGCTTGTTGGTGTCCTGGAACTCGTCCACCAGAATGTGCCTGAAGCGCGCCTGATAGTGGGCGCGCAGCGGCGGATTGTGCGCGAGCAGTTCATGACAGCGCAGCAGCAGTTCCGGAAAATCGACCACGCCTTCGCGCTGGCACTGCTGGTCGTAGGCTTCGTACAGTTCGACGAACTTGCGGTTGAAGTTGTCGGTGGCGTCGACGTCCTTCGGGCGCAGGCCTTGTTCCTTCGCGTTGTTGATGAAGTACTGGAGATTTTTCGCCGGGTACTTTTCGTCGTCGATGTTGAGGCCCTTCATCAGACGCTTGATCGCGGAGAGCTGGTCGGCGGTGTCGAGAATCTGGAACGTGGCCGGCAGACCTGCGTCGCGATGATGCGCGCGCAGCATGCGGTTGCACAGGCCGTGGAAGGTACCGATCCACATGCCGCGCGTGTCGATCGGCAGGAGCGCCGAGAGACGCGACATCATTTCGCGCGCGGCCTTGTTGGTGAAGGTCACCGCCAGGATCGTGGCGGGCGAGGCCAGCCCATGCTGGATGAGCCACGCGATGCGGGTGATCAGAACGCGGGTCTTGCCGCTGCCCGCGCCGGCGAGAATGAGCGCCGGCTCATTGGGGAGCGTGACGGCGGCGTGTTGTTCGGGGTTTAGGTTGGCTAGCAGATCGGGCATTTTTCTGGAGGGACGGCGGTTCGTTCGTCATTATATGCCCCTGCGGGGAGTGGGATTTTTGGCCTGCTCGGCGGGGTTTTGGTTTGGTTGGTCTTGCTTTTTGGCCTTTTCTTGATTTGTTAGTGGTCTATTAGTGTTGCCCCTGTGCGGGGCGGCACCTACCTTCTTTGCCGCCGCAAAGAAAGTAGGCAAAGAAAGCGGCTCACACCGCCAGCTTTCAAGCGGGTCTCCTGGCTTGGAGGGCGCAGTGGTGCGATAAACGGATGATCCCTCGCACAGCCAGCGTCAGTGACCAGGCCGTCATCAGCTCCCACTCCGCACTGCGTGCGTCGCGGATGGGTCTGCCAGGGAAGACAGCGGTAATTTTTTGCGCCGTGGGGGCCGCCGTCGGCCTCGCCTCGTCCTTGCCGATCCGCCAGCGCGTCCTCGCCACGTTTGAGCCATTTGTAGCCGGTCTGCCTGATGTTAAAGCGCTCGCACAGTTCGGTGACCGTGAGCGTGCGCTGACTGGCCAGATGAACAAATTCCTGTCTGAGGCTCATGGTGTCTCTTGCGTTCCAGGGCATGGTCGGGACCGGGCGTTTGAACCTGTCCGCATTTTTGTGTGCGAGGCGATGGGCGGAGTTACCCGCGTGCGTTGGTGAATCGCTCACCAAACAGGATAGCAAACTGGTTCATGGCGGATGACCAGTCGAATGCCGCCCGTACTGATTTTGCCAGCACGTTGCGCAGCGCCAGCCAGAGCAGCTTGATGGCGGCCTCGTCGTTGGGGAAGTGGCCGCGGGTCTTGATGATCTTGCGCAGCTGCATGTTCAGACTCTCAATGGCGTTTGTGGTGTACACGACCCGGCGTATCTCGGGGGAAACACGAAGAACGGCGTGACGTTCTCCCACGCTCGTCGCCACGACTGCACGATCGTCGGGTACTTCGCTCCCCATGGGCCTTCGGCGAAGGCCTCCAGGGCCTGCAGGGCGGCCGGTTCGCTCGCGGCTGCATAGATCGGACGCAGCGCCGCGGCGACGCTCTTGCGGTCCTTGTAGCTCGCGTACTCCAGACTGTTGCGGATCAGGTGCACGATGCAGGTCTGCACGGTCGTGCGCGGGTACGCCGTGCCGATCGCCCCGGCCAGGCCCTTCAGGCCGTCGACCACCGCGATCAGGATGTCCTGGCAGCCGCGCGTCTTCAGTTCATTGAACACCTTGAGCCAGAACTTCGCGCCCTCGGTCTGTTCGATCCACAGGCCGAGCACGTCGCGCTGGCCATCGGCCTGGATGCCCAGCGCCAGATAGACGGCCTTGTTGCTCACCACGCCGTCGTCGCGGATCTTCACGCGCAGCGCGTCGAAGAACACCACCGGATACATCGCCTCGAGCGGGCGGCTCTGCCAGGCGAGCGTCTCGGCCATCACCTCGTCAGTGACCGAACTGATGAAGTCGGGGGAGACCCCGGTGCCATAGCTCTCGGCCAGGAACGCCTGGATTTCGCGCACGCTCATGCCCCGCGCGTACATCGCGATGATGCGTTCGTCGAAGCCCGTGAAACGGCGCTCGTGTTTGGGAATCAGCAGCGGCTCGAAACTCCCCTCGCGATCGCGCGGCAGATCGACCCTGAGCGGGCCGCGCTCGGTGATCACCGTCTTGCCGCTGGCGCCATTGCGTTCGTTGGTCTGCTCGGAGGGTTTGGGCTGACCGGGCCGGTAGCCCAGATGCATGTTCATCTCGGCGCCCATCGCGCGCTCGATGAGCGCCTTGTTGAACGCGAGCATCAGGTCCTGGACCTCGGCGGGCGTCATCGGCCCCTTGACCAGTTCATCGAGCAGCGCTTCAGGCAGGGCAGGCAGCGGCCCTCGGGCCGCTGCCTGCGAAGCGACGGTGCGTTTCTTCTTCATCGGCATATCCATGACTTTGATCCTTCATGATATGCCTCGCCCACGAAATTACGGATAGGTCCGTGCGTTTTCGTACCCGGACGTGTCAACCATGTCCTCGCACACCTGTCAGCCATGTCTCCGGTCTGTACACGGCGGCAAAGAAAGTAGGTGCCGCCCCGCACAGGGGCAACGCTAATAGACCACTAAGACCAACCAAACCAAACCCGCCGAGCAGGCCAAAACACCAAACAACTCCCTGCGGTAGAATTTGACCCTCTGCCCGGCGCCGCAACCGGCGCCCCCATCCCGAAGGTCATCGTCGATGCAAATTCAGATCCACAAGGAAGTCGATGCGCGCGGGCTGATGTGCCCGCTGCCCATCTTGCGCGCCAAGAAGGCGCTCGCCGACATGGAAAGCGGCCAGATTCTCAAGGTGCTGGCCACCGATCCCGGCTCGCAGCGCGATTTCGCCGCGTTCGCGAAGCAAACCGGCAATGAAATCGTCGAAAGCTCAGCGCACGACAAGGTCTTCACGTTTCTGATGAAGCGCCGCTGATTCACGCGCGCTCCCGAACGCTCGCACCCAAAACAAAAGGCGCTGTGCCCGCGAATGCGGGTCACAGCGCCTTTTTCATGCCCGGCAAGACCAATAAATAACCGGGCGCCGGGAACGCAACTGCGCGTTCAGCCTTCGAGCACCGGCGAACGCGTGCGCAGATATTCCTCGAAATCGGCGGCTACTTCCGGGTGACGCAGCGCGAACTCCACCGTCGCCTTCAGATAACCCAGCTTGCTGCCGCAGTCGAAACGCGTGCCGTGATACTTGTACGCCAGCACCTGCTCGTCGGCGAGCAGCGACTGAATCGCGTCCGTCAGCTGCAATTCGCCGCCGGCGCCCGGCTTGAGCGCGCGGATGTGATCGAAAATCCGCGGCTTGAGCACGTAGCGGCCCACCACGCCGAGATTCGACGGCGCCACGTTCGGCTCCGGCTTTTCGACGATGCCCGACATCTTGATGATCGAGTCTTCCCACTCCTTGCCGTCGACAATGCCGTACGACTTGGTTTCCTGCGCGGGAATCTCTTCGACGCCGATCACCGAGCTGTGATAGTGGTCGAACACCTCGATCATTTGCGTCATCACGGGCGGCGTGCCGTACAGCAAATCGTCCGCGAGAATCACGGCGAAGGGGTTGTCGCCCACCAGCTTTTCCGCGCACAGCACCGCGTGGCCGAGGCCCAACGCTTCCGGCTGGCGCACGTAGAAACAGTCGACGTGGCTCGGCTTGATGCTGCGCACCAGTTCGAGCAGCTTGTCCTTGCCGCGCGCCTGCAGTTCGGCCTCGATTTCATACGACTTATCGAAATGGTCCTCGATCGCGCGCTTGCTGCGGCCCGTCACGAAGATCATTTCGGTGATGCCGGCCGCCATCGCCTCTTCCACCGCGTATTGGATCAGCGGCTTGTCGACGATCGGCAGCATCTCTTTCGGGCTCGCCTTCGTGGCAGGGAGGAACCGGGTGCCGAGACCTGCCACCGGAAATACCGCCTTTGTAACTTTTAGCATGTGATTACCCTAGTCCTCTGGTTTGCTATGAGTCCGTACCCGCCGCACGAGGGGCGGGCACGAGCCTCGATCAGGCCGGCAAGCGCGCGAACTGCGCTTTCAGCTTGCCGACCGTGGCTTCGAATTCCGCCAGCCTTTTTTGCTCCTGCTCGACGACTGCCGGCGGCGCCTTCGCCACGAAGCTCTCGTTCTGCAATTTGGCGTTGCACTTGACGATTTCCGTGCTCAACCGCGCGATCTCCCTGGACAAGCGCTCGCGCTCGACGGCCACGTCGATCTCCACCTTCAGCACCAGCTTGTCACTGCCTACGATAGCAATTGGCGCGCCATCCGCTTGTGCATCGAGCGCTGCCTCGTCGGCGATGATCTGCACTTCCGATAAGCGAGCCAACGCCTGGGCGTACGGCGCAAACGTGCGCAGACGCTCCGCGTTGCCGGTCGCGAGCAACGGCACCTTGACCGCCGGCGACAGATTCATTTCGCCGCGCAGGTTCCGGCACGCATCGATCACGGCCTTCAGGTCGGCCGCCCATTGCTCGGCGTCTTCGTCGATCTTCGATGGCTCCGCAACGGGGTAAGGCTGCACCATGATCGACGCTTCACCCTCGGCTTTGCCTTCGGGGTAACGGCCGGCCAACGGCGCGACTTTCTGCCACAACGCCTCGGTGATGAACGGAATCACCGGATGCGCGAGGCGCAACACCGTCTCGAGCACGCGCAGCAGCGTGCGGCGCGTGGCGCGCTGCTGGTTCGGCTGACCCGTCTGGATCTGAACCTTGGCGAGTTCGAGGTACCAGTCACAGTATTCATCCCATACGAACTTGTATAGGGCGTTGGCCACATTGTCGAAACGATAGTCGGCGAAACCCTTCGCGACTTCCGCTTCCACGCGTTGCAGGCGCGAGACGATCCAGCGGTCGGCCGCCGAGAAATTCAGGTGGCCCTCCGGACCGCATTCGCCGCACTGCGCCGGCTTGCCGAAGCCGCAATCGTGGCCTTCGCAGTTCATCAGCACGAAGCGGGTGGCATTCCACAGCTTGTTGCAGAAGTTGCGGTAGCCCTCGCAGCGTGCCAGATCGAAATTGACGTTGCGCCCGAGCGTGGCCATCGACGCCATCGTGAAGCGCAGCGCGTCGGTGCCGAATGCCGGAATGCCCGCGGGGAATTCCTTGCGGGTTTTCTTTTCGATCGACGCGGCCTGCCTCGGATTCATCAGGCCGGTGGTGCGTTTGGCGACCAGCGCGTCGAGGCCGATGCCGTCGACGATATCGATCGGGTCGAGCGTGTTGCCCTTGCTCTTCGACATTTTCTGGCCTTCGGCGTCGCGCACGAGACCGTGCACGTAGACCGTCTCGAACGGCACGCGCCCGGTGAAATGCGTGGTCATCATGACCATGCGCGCGACCCAGAAGAAGATGATGTCGAAACCGGTAACGAGCACCGACGACGGCATGAAGTGCTTCAACTCCTTCGTCTCGGCGGGCCAGCCGAGCGACGAGAACGGCACCAGCGCCGACGAGAACCACGTGTCGAGCACGTCTTCATCGCGCCGCAACGGGCCGGTGTAGCCGGCTTCCGCCGCCTTTTCGCGGGCGCCTTCCTCGGTCTTCGCGACGAAGATTTCGCCGTTTTCACCGTACCACGCCGGAATCTGATGACCCCACCAGAGCTGACGCGAGATGCACCAGTCCTGGATGTTTTCCAGCCACTGGTAGTAAGTGCTGGTCCAGTTCTCCGGCACGAATTTGATTTCGCCGCTGCGAACCACGTCCAGCGCGGTTTCCGCGATCGACTTGCCGGGATTGAAGGTGCCTTCCGGCGCCGGCTTGCTCATCGCGACGAACCATTGGTCCGTGAGCATCGGCTCGATCACGACGCCCGTGCGGTCGCCGCGCGGCACCATCAGCTTGTGCGGCTTGACCAATTCGAGCGCGCCGAGCGCTTCGAGATCGGCCACCACGAGCTTGCGAGCCTCGAAGCGGTCCATGCCGCGATATCTTTCCGGCGCGTTCTCGTTGATCTTCGCGTCGAGCGTGAGGATTTCGATTTGCGGCAGCTTGTGGCGCAGGCCGACCTGGTAGTCGTTGAAATCGTGCGCCGGCGTGACTTTCACGACGCCGGTGCCGAATTCGCGGTCCACGTAATCGTCGGCGATGATCGGCACTTCGCGGCCCGAAAGCGGCAGCGTGACCGTCTTGCCGATCAACTGCGCGTAGCGTTCGTCTTCGGGATGCACCATCACCGCAGTGTCGCCGAGCATGGTTTCCGGACGCGTGGTGGCGACCGTCAGATGGCCCGAGCCGTCGGTGAGCGGATACTGGATGTGCCACAGGTGGCCGTTCTCTTCCTCGCTGACCACTTCGAGGTCGGAGACGGCGGTGAGCAGCACCGGGTCCCAGTTCACGAGGCGCTTGCCGCGATAGATCAGGCCCTGTTCGTACAGGCGCACGAACACGTCGCGCACGGCGGCCGACATCTTGTCGTCCATCGTGAAGTATTCGCGCGACCAGTCGATGGAAGCGCCGAGACGCCGCACCTGATTCGTGATGGTCGAGCCGGATTCCTGCTTCCATGCCCACACGCGCTCGGTGAATTTTTCGCGGCCGAGGTCGTGACGCGAGACGCCTTGAGCGTCCAGTTGCCGTTCGACGACGATTTGCGTGGCGATGCCCGCGTGATCGGTGCCGGGCACCCACAGCGTGTTCTCGCCGAGCATGCGGTGGTAGCGGGTGAGGCCGTCCATGATCGTCTGGTTGAACGCATGGCCCATGTGCAGCGTGCCGGTGACGTTCGGCGGCGGCAACTGGATCGAAAAGTCTTTTTTGTTCGCGTCGAAGGAGGGCGCGGCGTAGGCGCGCTTTTCCCATTCGGGGCCCCAGTGGGCTTCGATCGTGTGGGGCTCGAAGCTTTTGGCAAGCGTGGAGGTGGTATCGCTCGGGGTGTCGCTCATTTGTTGATCGGCTGGTGGATGCGGAGAATGTTCGATTATAAGCGGCGCTGCGGGTGGGGTTTGGTTTTGGCCTGCTCGGCGGGGTTTGATGGTTGTGGTTGTTGATTTGTTGGCCTTTGCTTGATTTGTTGGCCCTTCCTTGATTTGTTAGTGGTCTATTAGCGTTGCCCCTGTGCGGGGCAATGCTCTCAACTTAAGCCCCGCTGCATCAAGCGAGTTTGTACGCGAGATGGAAGTGGGGCTTGGCTTTTCTGGGTGGTCTTGGATAGGAGCGTGAGGGCTGTGTCCGGCATCGGGTCTGGTGGATCATTTCCAGCACACCGGCGAGGCCGTCCAGACAGCGCTGGATGCGCAGAAGACACGCGCCGAGGATGGGCTTGAGTGCGCCCAGTGCATACACCCGGTTAGGACGGCTGGCATGTCTGTCGTCGTGCGGCGCATCGAGATCGCTGAGCAGTGTGCACAGGTTGTCGGCGAGGATTTTTGCGCCGAAGTCCTGCTGTAACGCCAGGTAATCGAGGCCTGTGACGGCTTCCAGCCGCAGCCGGTGCTTGAGTCGTTTGAATGCTTCCTCGACCCGCCAGCGCTGGTGATAGAGCGCGCCGAACGATGCCGCCGGATAACGCCCGCCATCGAGCAGCGAGGTCATCAGCACACGCACGCGACCGCCCGGCGTGACGTCGCGGATCAGGCGCACAGTCGTGGGCGTACGCGCCAGTTCATAGGCGCGGGCATCCGGTTCGCTGGGCGCTTCCAGTGTCACCACATGCTCGGCTTTACCGCTGCGGGTAAAGGCGCTGACGCATTTCCAGTTACGCGCATCGACGCGCATGCAGAACGGGATTTCGCGCTGTGCGAGCGCCGCCACCATCGCGTTGCCGATATAGCCGCGATCGAGCAGCAGCAGGTCGGTATGCGGTTGCAGTACATCGAGGGCTTCGAACAGCATCTGCCGCTCGCCGCCGTCGGCGGGATGAAGTGCAGCGTGCAGGGTCAGTTCGGAACCCGGCAGGAACAGCGCAAACGCGTAGTGATCGGCGCGCAGTTCATGGCCGCGACGCGTGCCCACACGCAGGCGGCTACCGTCAGCGGCGACCAGCCTCAGGCCGTGCCAGCGCATCGAATCGATATGGGGTTGGGCCAGCGAGATCAGGCGGGCGCGGGCCAGCTCGAACAGTTCGGCAGACACTCCCCGTCGCGCCTTGCTGAAGGCCTGTGCGCTGACAGCGCGGGTGCGCCCGCCGCTGCTTCCCAGTGCGCCGAATAGCGCGTCAAGTTCGGCCTGCACACTGGCGCACATGCCGGACATCATCAGCGCGGCCATGCGCGGCAAGGTCAGTGTGCGATTGCGGGTAAAGGCAGTGGGAGAACGACGCACGCGATCGGCGAGCGCCGGATCGAGCAGGAAATCGGAGAACTCAGCCAGAAGCCGCGAGGACGCTGGTATTTGAGTTCATATCGTTGATTTATCAGTGAGTTATGCGATGAAGTTTACAGGGGCAATGCCTCGTTTACAAGCTCTTTGAGGCTTAAGTTGAGAGCATTGCTGTGCGGGGCGGCACCTACTTCTCTTTGCCGGCCGTGTACAGACCGGGGACATAGCTGACAGGTGTGCGAGGACATGGTTGACACTTCCGGGTACGAAAACGCCCGGTCCCGACCATGCCCTGGAACGCAAGAGACACCATGAGCCTCAGACAGGAATTTGTTCATCTGGCCAGTCAGCGCACGCTCACGGTCACCGAACTGTGCGAGCGCTTTAACATCAGCCGGCAGACCGGCTACAAATGGCTCAGACGTGGCGAGGACGCGCTGGCGGATCAGTCGCGGCGCCCTGCCAGCAGTCCCTCGAAGACCACGGTTGAGATGGAGCAGGAGGTGGTGCGCCTGCGTCAGGCACACCCGCGCTGGGGCGGCCGCAAGATCAGCCGGCGCCTGCGGGATCTGGGCTTTGAAGCGGTGCCGCAGCCCAGCACCGTGACAGCCATCCTGCACCGGCACAATCTGATCCTGCCGGCCGGTTCAGCGATGAGTGAACCCTGGAAGCGCTTTGAGCACGAGCAGCCCAACGTCCTCTGGCAGATGGACTTCAAGGGACACTTCGATACCCTCGAACAGGGGCGTTGTAGCCCCCTGACGGTGCTCGACGACCATTCGCGCTTCAGCATCCTGCTGCGCGCCTGTGGGCCAACCGACACGGCCACGGTGCAGGCGGGCCTGCGCGAGGCATTCGGCCACTACGGCCTGCCGTTGCGCATCAACACCGATAACGGTTCGCCATGGGGTTCACCGGGCAGCCCGGGGCAGCTCACCGAACTGGCCGTCTGGCTGATCCGGCTGGGGATCCGCATCAGCTACAGCCGGCCTTACCATCCGCAGACCAACGGCAAGGACGAGCGGTTTCACCGCACGCTGAAGGCCGAAGTGCTGAACGAACGGAGCTTCGCCACCCAGCAGCACGTGCAACGCGAACTGGACCGCTGGCGCACCATCTATAACTGCGAGCGCCCGCACGAGGCGATCGGCATGGACACTCCGATGAGCCGTTACCAGCCGAGCCCGCGGGCGTTTCCATCGGTCCTGCGCGAGCCGGAGTACGGCCCGGATGACGTGGTGCTGCGGGTCAAGGCAAATGGCGAGCTACGCTTTGAAGGACGGCGCCTGAAGGTCTCGAAAGCACTTTACCGGCTGCCGGTTGCAGCACGCGCAAAGGACGGCGAAGACGGCGTATTTGAATTCTGGTTTGCCCATCACCGCATCCTCACCCTTGACCTGAGGAGCGAAAACCGCTGACCATAAAGTGTCAACGATGTCCTCGCACGTTCGTCAACCATGTCTCCGGTCTGTACACCTACTTCTCTTTGCGGCCGGCAAAGAGAAGTAGGTGCCGCCCCGCACAGGGGCAACGCCAATAAACCACTAACAAATCAAGCAAAGGCCAACAAAGCAACAACCACCACCAACAGCGCCGAGCAGGCCAAACCACCAAAAACCATCAAACCACAACAGCCTCCCCGCTCACCAACGACTCCCGCATAGCCACCCCAATCCGAGTAGCCTCAACCGCATCCTCCAATGTGGCGCCGCCCTGCCCCCGGCCCTTCCCCCCACCCCGCACCGCCGCGACAAACGCCCGCGCCTCATGCAAAAACGCCTCCTCGAACCGATCAAAAAAACTCGGCGTGCATTCATTGCGAACACCGGTCGCATCATAAATCTCGACACGATTCGCACGCGGATTGCGCCCGATCGTCAGCGCACCGCCCGTGCCGATCACCTCGCTATGCGTGTCATTCCCATGCGCCTGCGTGCGCGACGCATAGAACATCGCGAGCTTCCCACCTTCGAATTCACAAATCGCCACGCCATTGTCGACATCGCCGAACTCACGCAGCCCCTCGTGCAGCGCAATCGCGCCCGCCGCGAACACCCGCTTCGCGCGCGGCTTGCCCAGCAGCCAACGCGCGACGTCGATATCGTGCACGGTGCAGTCCAGAAAAATGCCGCCGGATGTTGCCGCGAAGCGCACGAAGAAACCATCGGTATCGTTCTTGTCCGTGGTCTGCGAGCGCACGAGAAACGGCCTGCCGATCTTGCCGGCTTCGACCATGTCGAATGCGTTTCTATAGCTCGGATCGAAACGCCGCATGAAGCCGATCGTCGCCTGAAGATGCGGATAGCGTGCGGCCTCGGCCAGCACGCGCTCGCATTCGGCGAGGTCCAGCGACAACGGCTTCTCGCAGAACACATGCTTGCCGGCGTGCAACGCATCCACGATCTGCTGCGCGTGCAACGACGACGGCGTCACGAGCCACACCGCATCCACCTCCCGATCGGCGAGGAGGTCGGCGTAATCGTCATAAAGACGCGGTTCGGGCAGCGCCTCGCGCGCCCACGCCCGCTCTTCCTCCAGAGGGCTGCAAGCGGCGACGAGCACCGCGCCGGGCACGCGATACGCGAGATTTTCCGCATGACGCTTGCCCAACCGCCCAAGACCGACCACACCCAATCGAACCCGCCCCGCGGCCTCCTTCATCACGACGCCTCGCCGAGTTTCACCGCGCGGCCCTCGCGCCACGAACGCGTGGCGGCGTCGGCGAGTTCGAGCGCTTTCAAGCCATCGGCGACGGTCGTGCGCACCGGCTTGCCGTGCGTGACCGCGTCGAAGAAATGCGCGATTTCCAGCGCGTAAGCCGCGCGATAACGTTCGAGGAAAAACGCTTCCGGCACGTCGCTCGACACTTTGGTTCTCGAGTACGCGGTCACTTCCGTGGGCCGCACGTTGCCCGCCTGCAGCATGCCGGCACTGCCGAGCACTTCGAAGCGCTGGTCGTAACCATACGCGGCGCGGCGCGCGGTATTGATCTGACACAATCGCCCGCGCTTCGTGCGGATCGTCACCGCGGTCGAATCGATATCGCCCGCTTCCGCGATCGCCGGGTCGGACAGACAACTGCCGGTGGCATGTAGCGTGTCCGCTTCGTCGTCGAGAATCCAGCGGAAGATGTCGAAGTCGTGAATCAGCATGTCCTTGAAGATGCCGCCGGAATGCTTGATGTACTCCACCGGCGGCGCGCCCGGATCGCGGCTCGTCACCACCAGCATTTCCGGCGTGCCGATCTCGCCGGCATCGATACGCGACTTCAGCGCGGAGAACGTCGGATCGAAGCGGCGCTGAAAGCCGATCATGCACACCACGCCCGCGCGCGCGACCGCTTCGGCGCAGGCGCGCGCACGCTCCAGCGTGAGATCGACCGGCTTCTCGCAGAACACGTGCTTGTTCTGCGCGGCCGATTGCATGATCAGGTCCGCATGCGT
Organism: Paraburkholderia sp. DD10; assembly: GCF_049177125.1. Taxonomy (NCBI): domain Bacteria; kingdom Pseudomonadati; phylum Pseudomonadota; class Betaproteobacteria; order Burkholderiales; family Burkholderiaceae; genus Paraburkholderia; species Paraburkholderia sp. DD10. The sequence goes on from NZ_CP185393.1 coordinate 2,223,200, forward strand.
GTCCGTGCTCGAACAGATCACCGTCGCGCCGATCGACGCATCGCCCATCGCGCCGTCGACATCCGCAACCTGCGCGCCGTGTTCGGCCGCGAGCGCCGCGGCCGCCTCGCGATTCACGTCGACCACGTACTTGAGCCGCACGCCCGGTTGCCGCGCGAGATTGGCCGCATGAATCTTGCCGATGCGCCCCGCGCCGAATACCGCTACGTCGATCGTCCTTACCGCGTCAGTCATCGTATCCTCCCATGTCCTTGGATTCTTCCACGTTCAATTCGAGCTTGTACGCCAGCGCGATGAACAACGCCTGGCACAAGCAGATCGTGCTGGTCAGCGAGCGGAACGCGAACGCGCTGCCCTCTTTCACATACAGTTGCGTGGTGGCGTAGCGCGCGAGCGGCGACAGTTGGCTATCGGTGATGACCAGCGTCTTCGCCTGATGATGGTGCGCCACGCGCAGGCAATACTGCGTTTCCTTGCCATAGGGCGCGAAGCTGATCGCGATCACCACGTCGCCCTTCTTCACGCTGCGAATCTGTTCGCGGTACATGCCGCCGAATCCCGACACCAGATGCACGCGCTTGGGCGTGTGCTGCAACGCGTAGACGATGTAGCTCGCCACCGGAAACGAGCGCCGCACGCCGACCACGTAGATGTTGTCGGCCTGCTGCAGCATTTTCACGGCGGCGTCGAACTGCTTGTCGTCGAGTCCCGCTTCGAGTTCCTCCAGACCGCCGCGCGAAGCCGCGATGAATTCGCGCGCCACCGAACCGCCGGACAATGCGCCGGGCTTCTCGTCGATCAGCTTGCGAATCCTCTGCTGATAACTCGGCGACGACGTGCCCTGCCCCGTGTAAGCCTGACGGAACACCGCCTGCAAATCGGAGAAGCCGGAAAAGCCGAAGCGCTGCGCGAACCGCACCACGGCGGACGGATGCACGCCGCAACTCGCCGCGATGTCGCTAGTGCGATCCACCATCACGCTCGACCGATGCTGCTCGATATACGTGGCCACGTTTTTCAACTGACGCGGCAACGCTTCGTAGTTTTCCGCGATGCGCTGCATCAATTCATCGACGCTCGGCAATTCCTCGGTGCTCTCTTCCGCCATGGCTCTCTCTCGGGTGCTTTATTGCAGTGCGACAGACGCTTGCAACGCCCGCCCACACTGCCTCCTGACGCTGCCGATTATAGGCAGGGCGCCGAGCAAATGGAACGTATTTTCCATTTTTATTTATCATGAAATTTTCATTGCAACGCTTCGGAAGATGGCCTAATCTTGGTCGTGAGCAATGGTGCAAGGGCGACCCCATACCGGCCGCAAGCGGATGAAAAGCCGCCCGCCAGAGGCTCCCTTCAATAACGACAGACCGAGAAAAGGTGGAGACAATGAGACTTTGCAAGGGCAAGGCTACGCTCAGGATTCTGGTAACGGCATTGACGTTGGCGACGGGATTCGGCGCGGCTTCGGCCGCCCGCGCGGCTGACGCCCACTTCGTGCTGATCAGCCACGCGCCGGATTCGGATTCGTGGTGGAACACCATCAAGAACGCGATCAAGCAGGCCGACGAGGACTTCAACGTCGAGACCGACTATCGCAATCCGCCGAACGGCGACATCGCCGACATGGCGCGTCTGGTCGAACAGGCGGCCGCGCGCAATTACGACGGCGTGATCGTCACCATCGCCGACTACGACGTGCTGAAAAGCTCGATCAGCAAAGTGACCGCGAAGAAGATTCCGCTCGTCACGATCAACTCGGGCACCGAGGAACAAAGCGCGCAACTGGGCGCGATCATGCACGTGGGACAACCCGAATACGTCGCCGGCAAGGCGGCCGGCGAGAAAGCGAAAGCAGCCGGCGTGAAGTCGTTCCTGTGCGTCAATCACATCGCCACCAACACGGTTTCGTTCGACCGTTGCCGCGGTTTCGCCGAAGCGCTCGGCGTCGACTACAAGTCGTCCACGATCGACTCCGGCCAGGACCCGACCGAAATCCAGTCGAAGGTCAGCGCCTATCTGCGCAACCATCCGAACACCGGCGCGATCCTCACGCTCGGACCGACCCCCGCTTCGGCCACGCTGAAAGCGGTTCAGCAGATGGGCCTCGCGGGCAAGATCTATTTCGCCACGTTCGACTTCTCCGACGACATCGCCAAGGCGATCCAGGCCGGCACGATCCAGTTCGCGATCGACCAGCAGCCGTACTTGCAAGGCTATATCCCGGTGGCGGTGCTCGCGATCGTGAAGAAGGAGCACACCACCGATCCGGCGAAGATCCGCCAGATTCTCGAAGCCAATCCGAAGTTCAAGGCGCGCCTCGATACCTACGGTCTCGCGCCGTCGTATGGACCGAAGAACATCCGCTCGGGTCCGGGCTTCATCACCAGAGACAACCTCGACAAGGTCATCAAGTACGCAGGGCAGTATCGCTGATTCTTTCCTCTAGTTAGTCACGCGCGCGGCGGGCGGCCGCTTCGATACGGGCGGCACGCCCGCCTCCACCGCGCATTTCACCGGCTGCCGTTCTCACTCCGCCTTCGCGCGTGAACCGAGACACAGCCGGGCTCCAAGGAGACGTCATGGGTGTAGCCGGCAAACACTTTCCCCCGCCTGTCGAAACGAGCAACACCAATGCGGCGCCGTCGCATTCGGATTCCGATGAGCGCGTGCGCAAGGAATCATGGTTCGGTCATTTGCTGAACCGGCCGGAATTCGCCGCGATTTCCGGCGCGGTGCTGGTGTTCCTGGTTTTCGCGCTGACCGCCGGCGGTTCCGGCATGTTCAATCTCGACGGCGTGATGAACTGGTCGCAAGTGTCCGCCTATCTCGGGATACTGTCGGTCGGCGCATGTCTGTTGATGATCGCCGGCGAGTTCGATCTGTCGATCGGTTCGATGATCGGCTTCTCGGGGATGATGGTCGCGATTCCGTCCGTGTATTTTCACTGGCCGATCTCGCTCGCGATCCTGTTCGCGTTCGCCGGCTCCATGCTGCTCGGCGCGCTGAACGGCTATCTGGTGATGCGCACGCGCCTGCCGTCGTTCATCGTCACGCTCGCGTTTCTGTTCATCCTGCGCGGCCTCACGCTGGCGCTGTCGATCATGTTCGCGGACCGCACCATCGTCTCCGGCGTGGGCGATCTCGCGCAAAACGACTGGCTCGCCAATACGCTGTTTCATGGCGTGGCGTTCAACGGCTTCTTCACGATGCTCGCGCAACACGGCATCGGCACCATGCTCGATAACGGTCATGCGCTGGTGCCCGGCATTCCCAAAGTGATCTTGTGGTGGATCGCGCTCGCGGCTGTCTGCGCCTTCGTGCTCGCCAAGACACGCGCGGGCAACTGGATTCTCGCCGTGGGCGGCGACGCGAACGCCGCGAAAAACGTCGGCGTGCCGGTGCGCCGCGTGAAGATCTCGCTGTTCGTGCTGACCGCGTTCTGCGCATGCCTGTTCGCGGTGCTGCAAGTGTGCGACATCGGCTCGGCCGCGGCGGACCGCGGCTTGCAAAAGGAATTCGAGGCGATCATCGCCGCGGTGATCGGCGGCACCTTGCTGACGGGCGGTTACGGCTCGGTGGTCGGCGCCTGTTTCGGCGCGCTGATCTTCGGCGTCGTGCAAATCGGCATCACGTACACCAACGTCAGCTCCGACTGGTTCCGCGTGTTCCTCGGCGTGATGCTGCTGATCGCCGTGCTGTTCAATCACTACGTGCGCCGCCGCGTCGCGCAATCGTAACGAGGAGACGAACATGTCCGATACGACGAATACGGTAAGCACCGCAAGCGCGGCGCAGGACGACATCATTCTCGCGCTGGAGAACGTCAGCAAGTACTTCGGCAAGGTGATCGCGTTGAGCGGCGTGACCTTGCGCCTGAAACGCGGTGAAGTGCATTGCCTGCTCGGCGACAACGGCGCGGGCAAGTCGACGCTCATCAAGACGCTCGCCGGCGTGCATCAGCCCTCTTCCGGCCAGTATCTGGTGGACGGCAAGCCGGTGCTGTTCGAGTCGCCGAAAGACGCGCTCGATCTCGGCATCGCCACCGTCTACCAGGATCTGGCGCTGGTGCCACTGCTCTCGGTCGCGCGCAACTTCTTCATGGGACGCGAGCCGCAAAAGAAACTGTTCGGCTTTCTGAGCGTGATGGACCTCGAAACCAGCGCAACCACCGCGCGCGACAAACTCGCGGAAATGGGCATCAACGTGCGCGACCCGCATCAGCCGATCGGCACCATGTCGGGCGGCGAGAAACAGTGCCTCGCGATTGCACGGGCGATTCACTTCGGCGCACGCGTGCTGATCCTCGACGAACCTACCGCCGCGCTCGGCGTGAAGCAGAGCTTCAACGTGCTGAAGCTGATTCACAAGGCGCGCGCCAAGGGCATTTCGGTGATCTTCATCACGCACAACGTGCACCACGCGTATCCGATCGGCGACTCGTTCACGCTGCTCAATCGCGGCAAATCGCTCGGCACGTTCACCAAGGACACCATCAGCAAGGACGAAGTGCTCGACATGATGGCCGGCGGCGCCGAGATGCAGAAGATGATCGGCGAACTCGAAGGCGCGGAGATCTGATTCATTCGCGCGGCGTTCCGGTGCTTGCCGCGCCGGTCGCCGCGTACAGCCACTCAGGAACATTCATGGATCATTCCAGCACATCCAGCGGCGCCGCAACCGGAGTCGGGACGGCGGCCAGCCGCTTCGCGCCGGACCGCGGCCGCGACATCGTCTGCCTCGGCCGCCTCGCCGTCGATCTCTACGCGCAGCAAGTCGGCGCGCGGCTCGAAGACGTGTCGAGCTTCGCGAAGTACCTCGGCGGTTCGTCGGCGAATATCGCGTTCGGCTGCGCGCGCCTCGGCCTCGCCTCGGCGATGCTCGCGCGCGTCGGCAACGATCACATGGGCCGCTTTCTCACCGAAACCTTGACGAAGGAAGGCTGCGACGTCAGCCATGTGCGCGTCGATCAGGAACGCCTCACGGCGTTGGTGCTGCTCGGCCTGAAGGATCGCGATACCTTCCCGCTGATCTTCTATCGCGAGAACTGCGCGGATATGGCCGTGGATGAAGCGGATTTCGACGAGGCGTTCATTGCGTCGTCGAAAGCGCTGCTGATTACCGGCACGCACTTTTCCACCGAGCAGGTGAACCGCACGAGCCGCCGCGCACTCGATTACGCGCGACGCAACCAGGTGCGCACGGTTCTCGATATCGACTACCGTCCGGTGTTGTGGGGTCTCACCGGCAAGGCGGACGGCGAAACCCGCTTCGTCGCGAGCGAAGGCGTGACCGCGCATTTGCAGCGCATTCTGCCGCTGTTCGATCTGGTGATCGGCACGGAAGAGGAATTCCGCATCGCCGGCGGCAAAACCGAACTGGTCGACGCGCTCGCGATGGTGCGCGCCGTCACGCCGGCCACGCTGGTGTTGAAGCGCGGGCCGATGGGTTGCCAGATCATCGACGGCAAGGTGCCCGCCTCGCTCGACGACCTGCCGGTTCATGGCGGCGTGGAAGTCGAAGTATTGAACGTGCTCGGCGCGGGCGACGCGTTCGCCTCGGGCTTTCTCTCGGGATGGTTGCGCGATCAGCCGCTCGAAGCCTGCGCACGCGCCGCGAACGCGAGCGGCGCGCTGGTGGTTTCGCGCCACGGCTGCGCGCCCGCCATGCCGACGCCGGCCGAGCTCGACTACTTCCTGCGCGAAGCGAAAGCCGACCCGCAGCGCATGCGCCGCCCCGATCGCGACGCGACGCTGGCGCGCTTGCATCGCGTCTCGCCCGCGCGCAAGCAATGGAACGAAGTACTCGGCTTCGCGTTCGATCATCGCAACCAGTTCTTCGAACTCGCGCAGCAAACCGGCGCGGACGAAGCGCGCATCGCGCGGTTAAAGGGGCTATTCGTCGAAGCGGTGGCGCAGACCGAAAGCGCGTTGGGTCTGCAAGGCCGCATCGCCGTATTGATCGACGACCGCTATGGTCAGGACGCGTTGAACGCCGCGACCGGCCGCGGCTGGTGGCTCGGGCGTCCGGTGGAATTGCCGGGCTCCGTGCCGCTGGTGTTCGATCATGGCCGCTCGATCGGCACGACGCTCGTCGTGTGGCCGCGGGAGCATATCGCCAAGTGCCTCGTGCAGTTTCATCCCGACGAACCGATCGAACAGCGCCTCGAACAGGAAGCGCAATTGCGCGCGCTTTACGACGCGACGCAAGCGAGCGGGCATGAGTTGCTACTCGAAGTGATTCCGCCGAAGCACGCCCATCTGCCGCAAGGGCCGGACATCGTGTATCGCGCGTTGAAGCGCCTCTACAACATCGGCATCTATCCGGAATGGTGGAAGCTCGAACCGATGGACGCCGCGCAATGGCAAGCCGTCGACGCGCTGATCGCCGAGCGCGATCCGTATTGCCGGGGCGTGGTGCTGCTCGGTTTGGCGGCGGGCGTCGAACAGTTGAACGAGGGCTTTCGCGCGGCGGCGCAATCCGCGACGTGCCGCGGCTTCACCGTGGGCCGCACGATCTTTCACGAGCCGAGCCATGCGTGGCTCGCCGGCGAGATCGGCGACGACGAACTGATCGCACGCGTGCGCCGCACGTTCGAAACACTGATCGCATCGTGGCGGGCGGCTCGCGGCACATCAGCCGCGCAGTCCGCCACGGCGAGCCATCACCAGGAGCAGGCGGCATGAACCACCGCGTATTGCATCATGACGATGCGGCGTCCGCTCGAGGCACCGGCGAGGCAAGCTCGCGCCTCACCGGCACCGTCCGGCTGACGACCGCCCAGGCGCTCGTGCGCTATCTCGCCGCTCAACGCGTCGCGACCGAGGACCGCGGCGGTAGCGAGCCGCTCTTCGGCGGCGTGTTCGCGATCTTCGGGCACGGCAACGTCGCGGGAATGGGCGAAGCCTTGTATCAGCACCGCGACGCATTGCCCACGCTGCGCGCGCATAACGAGCAGGCGATGGCGCACAGCGCCATTGCGTATGCGAAGGCGCATTTCCGCCGCCGCATGATGGCGGTCACGACTTCCATCGGGCCGGGCGCGACCAATCTGCTCACGGCGGCCGCGCTCGCGCACGTGAACCGTCTGCCGGTGCTGCTGTTGCCCGGCGACATCTTCGTCTCGCGCGCGCCCGATCCGGTCTTGCAGCAGGTCGAGGATTTCAACGATGGCGGCGTGTCCGCCAACGACGCCTTCAAACCCGTGTCGCGTTACTTCGATCGCATCGTGCATCCGGCGCAGTTGCTCACCGCGCTGCCGCGCGCGCTTCGCGTGCTGACCGACGCCGCGTTGTGCGGTCCCGTCACGCTTGCGTTACCGCAGGACGTGCAGGCGCAGGCATGGGATTTCCCCGCGGACTTTTTCGCGCCGCGTGTCGTGACTTTTCATTCGCCCGCGCCGCGCGACGACGAGATCGACGCCGCATTCGCGCATCTGCGGCGCGCCAGGCGTCCGTTGATCGTCGCGGGCGGCGGCGTGCTGTATGGCCGCGCCAGCGACGCGCTGCACCGCTTCGCCACCACGCACGGCATTCCGGTCGCGGAAACGCAGGCCGGCAAGAGTTCGCTTGCATGGAACGATCCGTTGAACGCCGGCGCATTGGGCGTGACGGGCTCGCCCGCCGCGAACGCGCTCGCGCTCGACGCCGACTGCGTGCTGGCGATCGGCTCACGCTTGCAGGATTTCACCACCGGCTCGAACACGCTGTTCACCCAGGCCGAGCTGATCGGCATCAACGCCAACGCCTTCGACGGCGTCAAGCATCGCACGTTGACGGTCGAAGCCGACGCGCGTCTCGCGCTGGAGGCGCTCGCGGAACGCTTGCAAGGCTGGCACGCGGACCGCGCGTGGACGGCACGCGCGCACAAACTCGCGGCGAGCTGGCGCGACACGGTGAGCACGCTCACGCATGCGCCGCAACGCGAGACCGTGCTGCCTTACGAGGGCGACGTGATCGGCGCGGTGCAGCGTTCGAGCGCGGCGTCGGATAAGGACGATATCGTCGTGTGCGCGGCCGGCACCTTGCCCGCCGAATTGCACAAGCTGTGGCGCGCCGGCAGGCCGGGCGCGTATCACGTCGAGTACGGCTATTCGTGCATGGGCTACGAGATTGCCGGCGGTCTCGGCGTGAAACTCGCGCGCCCCGAGCGTGAAGTGATCGTGATGGTCGGCGACGGCAGCTATCTGATGATGAACAGCGAGATCGCGACTTCGGTGATGCTCGGCGCGAAGCTGATCGTCGTGGTGCTCGACAATCGCGGCTACGGTTGCATCAACCGCTTGCAACAGGCCTGCGGCGGCGCGCCGTTCAACAACCTGCTCGACGACTGCCTGCAAGGCCCGCTCGGCGCGCCGCGAATCGATTTCGCCGCGCATGCCCGCGCGCTCGGCGCGCAGGCCGAGCACGCCGCGAACATCGCTGAACTCGAAGCCGCGCTGCAACGCGCGCGCGCCGCCGATCGCACCTACGTGATCAGCATCGACACGGACCCCGCCCGCACCACCGACGACGGCGGCTGGTGGTGGGAAGTGGCCGTGCCCGAGGTGTCGACGCGCGATAGCGTGCGCGTGGCGCGTGCGAAATACGAAGCACAGCTCGCGGCACGCGCCGAACCGATGGCCGCCGCCGAGCGCACCGACAAGGAATGAGGACACCCGCATGACCACTTTCGACGTACGCATCGGCATCAATCCGCTCTCGTGGATGAACGACGATCTGCCTTCGCTGGGCGGCGAGACGCCGCTTGAATTGGCGTTGACGGAAGGCCGCCAGATCGGCTATCAAGGCTTCGAACTCGGCAACAAGTTTCCGCGCGAACCGCGGGCATTGAAGACGCTGCTCGCGCAATACGACCTCGCCTTGGTATCCGGCTGGTATTCGGGCCGGCTCGCGCGGCGCAGCGTCGAGGAAGAAATCGCCTCGGTCGGCCCGCATCTCGAACTGCTCGCGCAAAACGGCGCGACCGCGATGGTATACGGCGAAGTCGCCGATTCGATTCAGGGCGCGCCGCAGCCGCTGTATCAGCGCCCGCGTTTTTTCAGCGAGGCGCAATGGGCTGAATATGCCGCACGTGTCGATGAATTCGCGCGTTACACGCAGAGCCGCGGCGTGCGGCTGGCTTACCACCATCACATGGGCGCTTATGTCGAAACGCCCGCCGACGTCGATCAATTGATGTCGCGCACGAGCGATGCTGTCGGCCTGCTGTTCGATGCGGGGCACATCACGTTTGCCGGCGGCGATCCGCTCGCGGTGCTCGACAAACATATCGCGCGCGTATGCCACGTGCACTGCAAGGACGTGCGCCCCGCGGTGACCAGGCTCGCGCGCAATCGCAACTGGAGTTTTCTCGACGCGGTGATCAATGGCGCCTTCACGGTGCCGGGCGACGGCGCGGTGAATTTCCCGGCGATCATCGACCGGTTGAAGCGGCACGGCTATCGCGGCTGGCTCGTGGTGGAAGCGGAACAGGACCCGGTGGTGGCCCCCTCGTTCGAGTATGCGCAGAAGGGCTACAGAACATTGCGGACGTTGGTCGACGCACCGCTCGGCGCCGCAAGCAAGACTGATCAGGAGGCGGCCTAATGATTTTGTCAAGCAACCGGCAGCGGTTTAGGGGCATAGGGTGTCCTGTTGTGGAGGATGGCCCACAGCACATTCACGCGTCGTCTGGCCAGAGCAATGATGATCTGATGATGTCGCTTGCCCTCTTTGCGTTTGCGTGCGTAGAACGCGGCGCTCTCGGGACAGCGCATCGATGCGAATGCGGACTGATAGAAGATCCGCTTGAGACGCTTGTCGCCCTTCTGAGGTCGTTTGAGCCAGCTGGATTTGCCCGATTGCTTCAGGACGGGAGCCAGGCCAGCGGCCGAAGCCAATGCATCAGGCGATCTGAAGCGGACCGTTGGGCCTGCCACGGCGATGAATTCTGCCGTCAACAGCGCCCCCATGCCGGGCAGGCTGCGAATGAGGGCGGCGTCAGGGTGTGTAGTCAGCCTTGCTTCAATGTCGCGGTCCAGTTCTGCTTCCCGCTGGCGATTGCGAAGCGCCTCATCAGCCAGTTCCCTGATGAGGCTCGCTGTCAATCGCTCGCCGGGCAATGCAATCGTCTGCTTACCGGCACAGGCTCGTACCTGTGTCATGAGCTTGCGTGCAAATGCCTGGACTTTTCCCGCTTTCAGCTCAGCAAAAATCTGGTCGTTGGAAACAGCACGAAACTCCTCCGGCGTGACCCAACAGCGCAGCAGGGAGAGATCCGTTTTTCTGCGCAAATCCAGACAATGCTCGAGCTCTGGAAAGATGCTTGCAAGCAGGTCATGCATGCGGGCCAACCTGCGAGTCTGTTCTTCCGTCAGGTCACGACGCCGGGAGACCAGCAACCGAAGCTCGATATCGATTTCGCTATCCGCCGTTACCTTGCGCAAATCCCGCCGGGTACGGATGAGATCGGCAATAACTCGCGCATCACGGGGATCGCTCTTGGCTTCGCCACCCGCAGTTCCTTCGCGGGCACGGTTCACGGCCACACCAGGAATGTGCAGCAACTCAAATCCGGCTTCCAGAATGACTGCCTGAATCAACGAGGCGATTCCGCCAAGGATGTCGATGCCGACGCGTACCGGCGCCGGCAGCCTTCGCAGTTCATCGACCAAAGCCTGCAGGTCAGCCGGGGTATTCAGGAGCTTGTGATTGAGCAACAGAACACCCTGCGTATCTACCGCGCAAACCCAATGCACCTCCTTGGCAACGTCAATACCAACGTTGGTCATGGTGGTTCTCCTTCTACGAATTACAGGCGACCCTTTTATGCCAACCCTGCCCTACATAGCGATGATCCGCAGCGCCTAATCAGTGGTCAAAAAGGGATGGCGAAGAGGGGGGATACGCCTCCGGAGCCATGGACGGCAGCTAGCATGAAAACCATCCCCTCCCGCCGCCTGACTCACATTCTTGCGCAACGGAATGCTTCTGTCAGGCACTGTCGAAACAGCACTTACAAAGGTAGGGCAGCATGAGTTTATTGGTGAAGGCGCAGCGCGAAGGCCAGACGATCGCGCGAGTGACGCCGGAATCGGCGTGCTGGCGGTATGTGGGATTCGCCGCCTACCGGATGGGCACGAGCGAGGTGGTGCATCTGTTCGAGCCGTCGCGTGAGATGTGCATTGTCGTGCTCACGGGTTCGGTGGATATCGAAACCGCGGAGCGGACGTGGAGCTCGCTGGGCTCGCGCGATAGCGTGTTCGAGGATGCCGCGCCGCATGCGGTGTATTTGCCGCCCGGCGTGCGCGCGACGGTGCGTGCCTGCCGGGATGCGGAGATTGGCGTGGCTAGCGCGCCGGCGAAGGGCGAGCATGCCGCGAGGTTGATCGAACCTTCCTCGATGAAGCGCTCCACGCGGGGCAAGGGTCTGAATACGCGATACGTATGCGATATTCTTCCGCAGACGGAGCCTGCCGAGTCCTTGCTTGTCGTCGAGGTCAGGACGCCCGGCGGGCACGCGTCGAGCTATCCGCCGCATAAGCATGATACGGATAATGTGCCGCATGAGAGTTCGCTCGAGGAGACTTACTATCATCGGCTCGATCCGCCGCAGGGGTTTGCTTTTCAGCGCGTGTATACGGACATGCGGGATATCGATGAGTCGATGGCCGTTGAGAATCATGACGTGGTGATGGTGCCGCGTGGGTATCATCCGGTCGTTGTGCCTTATGGGTATGACTCTTATTACCTGAATGTCATGGCCGGGGCGCGGAGGGTTTGGCATTTTCGGAATGATCCGGCGCATGAGTGGATTGTTGGGAAGGAAGGTTGATGTTTTTGCCTGCTCGGCGCTTGGGGTTGTGGTTTTATGGTGTTGGCCTTTGCTTGATTTTCTAGTGGTCTATTAGCGTTGGCCTTTGCTTGATTTGTTAGTGGTCTATTAGCGTTGCCCCTGTGCGGGGCGGCACCTACTTTTCTTTGCCGGCCGCAAAGAAAAGTAGGCAAAAGAAAGCGGCTCACACCGCTAGCTCTTAAACGGGTCCCCTGGCTCGGAGGGGGCAGTGGTGCATCTGGAATCCGTGTTCTCGCACATTCCGCATTAGTGACAAAGCCGTCATTAGCTCCCACTCCGCACTACGTGCGTCGCGGATGGGGCTGCCAGGGAAACCAACGGGGCGGGGCGTTTGTGCGCCTTTGGGGGCCATCGGCTTCGCCTCGGCGATGCTCCGTCGTGAATCGATTGATTGGCGACGGTGCGCGCCGCGTTTCCGCGGGTACGCGTCTGCGAATACTGCGACGCTTTATCGCTTCAACATGCGGTCGTCGCATGTTATTTCCAATCTCATGGCTGACATCGAGACGCCTGCTTCGGCCAAAAACATTGGCAAAAACAGGACGCGTCCAATTGAGTCACGCCATGCTTATGGAATACCTTAGCAGGCTATCGAGTCATGCACCCGGTCTTCCAATGACCGTTCGTGCTACGCGCCCTCGTCATCCCGTGTTAACTGAACCAGCTTTGGAGCACGACCCATGGCAATAAAAGTCATCGCTGCGGATAGCCATCCGCTCTTTACGCTGGGAATCGAGTCCGCGCTCAGCAAATGCGACGACGTCGACCTGGTCGGAATCGCACACAGTAGTAGCGAACTCTTTACTTTGGCCGCTGACACTCCCTGCGACGTGCTCGTTATCGATCACTGCTCGTGCAGGTGGGACGGCTTCGGCTCATTGATGTCCGCGCTTCGTGCCGCTCACCCTCATTTGAAAATGGTCGTGCAGGTCTGCATGCACAACGCCGCGCTGCTGGCAACGATGTCGCGCTTAGGCATCGGCGCAGTGTTGCACAAATGCGATGCCGTCAACCACCTGGCGCACGCAATCCAGGCGGCACACGCCGGCGCCATCTACGTATCTCCCGCTCTTCAGTGTCTAAAGCCAATGGCGGGCAATCTCGACATATCTTGCGTACTGACCGCACGGGAAACGGAAATCCTGCGGCTGTTCCTATCCGGCCTTCCGGTATGCGAGATCGCCCGTAAGCTGCACCGCGCCAAGCAGACAGTCAGTGCCCACAAATCGAAGGCGATGAGAAAGCTGGGCGTGGAGTCAGACGCAGAACTCTTTGGTCTCAGGTATCTGGATGCCCTGTTCGCGATTAATGGTTTCCAGGAAGCTACGCAGACGTGATCGATCTCGCGGCCATTCTTCCACGATTAAGCGACTATCAAAGGCCATGCGTATGAATGCGCTATTCACGGCGCGGCAGTCGATCCACGCGGTAATTGCCCCTTTGCTTGTTTCGGCGCTTAGCGGATGCTCCAACCCATTTGCGGATCACTACCGGCAGTTCGCCAATCACGGTACGTATCTGCCGGACTTCGAAAATTCGCCGGAACTTGTCGCAACCGAAGCGTTAGAGAGCCGCCGTAATGAACTGAAAGCCCGCAACATGGTTCAGATCGGCCAATCTGTTTTCAGGGAATCGAAGTACGGATGGGCCCTCGAAGACGCGTTGGCACAGGGGCGTGTCACTGGCGCAAGGGTCGTGCTGTTCTCCGAGAGATCGGCTGGCGTACAGTCGAGCACGTTAGCCGTTAACGTCCCGCAAACAAGGCAAGAATACGAGCGCTGGTTGACACGCGGCCACCGCTCCGCGGCATACAACGGCCACGATTCGGGCGACGAGCCTTTCTGCAAACCGGGACAAGCACTGGAAGGCAGGTCACCGTTGGGCTATCCCATGAAGCAGCGCCCAGATGCGACGACATCCTGCATCGTGTCCACGGTAGACGTCGTGGATTATCTCGCTGAGTACTGGGGCGAGAAGCGAGCAGTTGATGCTGCTGCATCGAACAACGCCGTAGAAAACTGAGTCCTATTTTTAATTCCGCAGTACCCCCGTTGCTACGGGGCAGACCAGACTAAAGGGCGTTACGTATGCAACTAACTCGGCGAAGATTGGAAGTGCCCACCGGTACATCGAAGGCGGACACTTTTCAGTTTTCATTCCAACGTATTTCCGCCAATCCTCTGACACTGCTGCGCTCAATTTCGCTCATAACCGCGAGTGCGCAGCAGGCCTATCCCGGCTCATCGTCATTTGAACGCTTGAGGCGTCTACGGTTCTTTTGCAGATCACTGCTGTGGTGGCGGCCTACTGTCAGTTGGCTTGGCTTGTGCACCCAACCTCCTCTGGCACACCTGGCGCGACACTGCCCGACCATGCTCGAACGAATGCACCGTCCTTTTCTGCATGGCAGTTTTACCGCGGAGCAGGCTTTTATCGTAAGCGCGCAACACCAGGCATTTACGCGGACTTCGATTCCGGGGGTCGTGAACAGTCTCGCTGCCGGCCATGGGCACCGCATAGCCAAGTTCGAAGTCGAGTCCGAGAACTGGCATGTGCTCATTGAATCGCTTGATCGATTCCAGAAGGAGGGCGACTGGACGCTCAGCATCCGTGATATTGGAGGATGGCGCCTGGTTTCATGCACATTCTCGCTCGCGCACATAGGTGGATGGATTTGTCGACCCCGGCTCTTGATCGGATGTGTGCAAGGCCCGGATCGGTCTGCCGGAGGGCAAGACCTCTTTCGTTCGCTGACGCGGAAATGGCACGGTTTACGGCCCAAGGACCTTATTGTTTATTTAGCTCAATCCCTGGCATTCGCGCTCGAAATCCGCAACGTCATGATCGTATGTCACGAGGCGCACATCTATTCGAGCTGGCGCTATCGATTCGGAAGAAACCGGATCGCCGCCGACTACGGGGCGCTCTCGAATCAGAGAGACAAGCGCAAAGTCTGGAAGGGTTGGTTCGTTCTCGGCAAGCCTCAACGTCCACATGAGGCGACGTTCAGGCAAACGACCGGTGCGCGGACTCGTCGGGAACGTCGAGAATCTCTGAAGGCGTCGCTTCATGTTCAGATCGGATCCGCCGTGGCAAGGGCCAGAGAAGCGAATTGCGCTCAGATGAAAGGTCGGCCGTGCAGGCACCGACGTTATCCGCGCCGCTGATTTCCTCCGCCGTTGCCTATGACGTCGCCCGACATTGTCGGCTCGCCATGCGCCAATAGCGCGCTTAACCCAAGAGTTATGACCTACGCCATTCTAAGCACGCCCGATATCGCGGATTCAGTGACCGAAGTGGATTGCGACGCATCGAAATGGATCGAGTACACGGACGGCGATTCGGTGTGTATAGCGAGGTTCCCCTCGCCAGTCAGCGAGACAATGCGCCAAGGGTTGCATGAGTATGCTCGCTGGAGTCTATGGGGAAACTTGTTCAGTTCCGGCGAGCAGCCGGTCACCGACGCTGACGTCGTCGACACAACATTGAATTGCCAGGCTGCGCCCACTGCGATCAGTTGGGGAGGATTTCTGGTGACCGCATACGACCAGCGCTCGCAGCATTTTCTGGTGTTCGCGGACCCGACCGGCAAGTTGCAGGCACAGTATCGCCAGGACGAACACGGACATTTACACGTAGCTCATGTGCCAAGGCCATGCAGACGAAAGGAGCCCGTGCAAAAGGCTGGACGGGATCGATTTCCTGCTCGCAACACGTTTCGTACGCACGAACGCCACAGCAACCGTGCGCGCCAGGAGTTCACTGTTTTGCCACAGGGGGCTGTCCTCTTATTCCGAAGCGGAGAGCTAAGCCTGCTGAGTCACATCTACCCGCGGAGCCCGGCGAAGGTGTTAAGCATTATCCAGAGGGCGAAGCTTCGCGTCGGCAATGCCTCTTGATGGAGTACTAGCGCTCCCCTCGAGCCAGCACCGAAGATCGCCAAAAGTACCGCGACGGCGCGCGCAGCGCCGCCGGAAGAATGACTGCTGTGTCACGAACGCGGAGTGCGCGAGAACACGGATTCCAGATGCACCACTGCCTCCTCCAAGCCAGGAGACCCACTTAAGAATTAGCGGTGTAAGCCGCTTTCTTTTGCCTACTTTTCTTTGCGGCCGGCAAAGAAAAGTAGGTGCCGCCCCGCACAGGGGCAACGCCAATAGACCACTAACAAATCAAGGAAAGGCCAACGCCAACGCGAACGCCATGTCACGACAACAAACCCCAAACACCACACCGCAATAAACCAGCCAGGCACCACCCCACCCTCACCCCACGCCAAGCCATTCCCTCGCCACCTCGGTCCGCCGCAAAAATACCGCGAGCTCGCCGTCGAACACGATCTCACCGTGCCCCATCACCGCGACCCGGCTGGCGATGTCCTGTGCGATCACGAGCCGCTGTTCGATCAGCAGCATCGCGACGCCGCGATCCCGCAGCATGCGCAGACACTGCGCGACCTGCGCGATCACCTGGCTTGCGAGACCCTCGCCAGGCTCGTCGATTACCAGCAAATCGGGGTCGCCGAGCAGCGCGCGGGCAAGCGTCAGCATCTGCTGCTCGCCGCCCGACAGCGCGCCGGCACGCGTGCGCTTCCGCTCGCGCAAAACGGGAAACAGCGCGTAAGCATCGTCGAAGCTAAAGCGCGGCATGCGGGCGCGCGCATGCGGCACGACACCGAGTTGCAGATTTTCGTGGACGCTCAGCGTCGGGAAAACGTCGCGCTGTTCGGGCACGTAGCCAAGCCCGAGACGCGCGATCTCGAAGGTGCGCAGCCCGCCGAGCGCGTGACCGGCGAAATGCAAGCCGCCCTCGCTGCGCACGAGGCCCATGATCGCGCGGGCGAGCGTCGAGCGGCCCGAGCCGTTGCGCCCGACCAGCGCCAGCACCTCGCCCGCCTCGATCCGCAACGTGACGCCGTGCAGCGCCTGGCTCGCGCCGTACCAGGCGTTGAGTTGCCGAATGTCGAGCAAGGCCGTCATGCGCGGAATCCGTCGCCGAGATAGGCGGCGCGCACCGCCGCATCCGCGCGAATCGCCGCCGGTGTGCCGGTCGCGATGATGCGCCCTTGTACCAGCACCGAAATGCGATCGGCGAGTGCGAACACCGCGTCCATGTCGTGCTCGACCATCAGCAGCGTGCGGCCCGCCGTGGTCGCGCGAATCAGCTCGATCGCGCGCGCCGCTTCGGCGCGGTTCATGCCGGCCGTCGGCTCATCGAGCAGCAACGTGTGCGCGCCGCCCGCGAGCGCGAGACCGAGGTCGAGCGCGCGCTGCTCGGCATAGCTGAGCGTGCCGGCCTGAAGGTGGCGGCGCGCGCTCAAGCCCACCGCGTCGAGTACCTGCTCGGCGCGCGCGTTCACCGTGGCCGAGCCGGTGAAACGCTGCCACCAGCGCGTGCGGTCGCGCTCGGCGAGCATCGCCGCGCAGCGCAGGTTGTCGAACACCGTCAGCCGGGCAAACACGCTGGTGGTCTGGAAGCTGCGCGCGAGGCCGCGGCGCGTGATCGCGGCCGGTGCGAGTCGCGTGATCTCCGCGCCGAACAGGTCGATGCGCCCCGCGTTCGGCCGCGCGCCGCCGGCGATCAGATTGAAGAGCGTCGACTTGCCCGCGCCGTTCGGGCCGATCAACGCATGGCGCTCGCCCGGCTCGATCGCGAGATCGACGCCGCGCAGAATCCGCGTGGACCCGAAGCGTTTTTCGATGCCGTACAGCGCGAGCGCCGGGATCATTGCGTGTCTCCGGCGATTCGCGTGGAGCGCGAGTTCATCGCAAGGCGCGCTTGCGCGCGAACGGCGTAGCGCGCCGACAGTGCGCCCAACGCGGCCAGCATGAATACGACGCCGCTGAACCATAGCGCCGACGACGCCATCCACAGCGGCAGGCCGTCGACGCCGAAAGACGCGCTGTCATCGATGCCGAATTGCACCGCGTATGCCCATTGCACCGCGAGCACGACAGCGAGCGTCCACAGCAACGCGGCAGCCGCGCCCCATAGATACATGGCGCGGCACATTCGCCAACCGCATGCCGCGACGCGTGCGATATGCCGTTGCATGAAGCCCGCGATGCCATCGGGTGATATCACCACGACCACGACAAAGAACAGCCCGAGATAGAACAGCCACGCCCGCGTGACGCTCGCCACCGCGACGCTGAAAAACGTCAGCACGACCGCGCCCGCCACCGGTCCGAAGAACGCCGCCGTGCCGCCGATCACCGTCGCGATCAGCACCGCGCCCGAGCGCATCATGCCGACGCTTTCGCTCGACACCAGTTCGACGTTGATCAGCCCCAGGGCGCCCGCGACGCCCGCAAAAAACGCCGACAACACCACGACGCCATGGCGAACGCGACGCGGATAGCAGCCGATCGCCGCGGCGCGCGCCGGGTTGTCGCGCACGGCGTTGGCAAGGCGCAGGAACGGCGTGCGCGACAGTGCGAACAGCGCGGCGCTCGCCAGCAGGCACCACAGCGCGATCAGCGCATACGCCTCGCGGGCCGGCCCGAAGCTCCAGCTTCCGAGCGCGTGGCCGCTCGCGCGATCGATCGCCACGCCCGCCTCGCCGCCGAACCAGTCGGGCAGCGTCCATGCGGCCGCCGACACGAGTTCGCCGATGCCGAGCGTGATCATCGCGAAGGCCGTCCCGGCACGCCACGTCGAGATGAAGCCGAACACGACGCCGCACAGCGCGCCGCCGAGTCCGCCGATCAACGGCAGCAGGACGAGCGGCACGCCGACGCGATTGAACACGTGCGCGGCGACGAGCGCGCCGAGTCCCGAGTAAGCGGCATGGCCGAAGGACAACAAGCCCGTTTCGCCGAGCAGCAGGTTGTACGAGAGCGCGAACACGATCATCGTCGCGGTCTGCGCGAGATAGGCGAGCAGCCAGCTTTGCGGCCAGATGAACGGCGGCACGGCGAGGAACAGCACGAGCGCGAGCCACGGCGCGATCAGCCGCCACATGCGGCGCGACGCCGAGGCGGAGGTGGCGGTCAACGCGGACGGTCCGAAGGGCTCACGCATGCTCGTCGCGCCGCCCGAAGAGTCCGCGCGGACGCAGCGCCAGCATTGCGACGAGCAGCAGATAGGGAATCAGCGGCGCGAGTTGCGCGAGCGTCAAGGCGTCCCATTCGGCGGGCAGCGATGCGCCGAACGCCGCCAGCACGCCGCCCAGCGACACGTCGCTCGACACCGCGAAGGTCTGCACGCAGCCGACCAGCAGCGACGCCGCCAGCGCGCCGCTCAACGAGCCCAGGCCGCCGATCACGACCACCACGAACACGATGGAGCCGAGCGATTCCGCCATCGCCGGCTCGATCACGAAGAGCGGCGCGCCGATCACGCCGGCCAACGCGGCAAGCGCCGTGCCGGCCGCGAACACGCCGGTGAATACGCGCGGCACGTCGTGGCCGAGCGCTTCGACCGCGCTCGCGTGCGTGAGCGCGGCGCGCACGATGAGGCCCGTCTTCGAGACGCGCAGCACCGCGTACAGCAGCGCGAGCATCACCAGCGACACCGCCATCATGAACGCCCGATAGCGCGCGAACGCCGCGCCGTAGAGCGTGAACAAGGGGCCGTCGAGCGCGGGCGGCACCGTCGCGCTCAATGGACTCAAGCCCCAGCCGAGCTTGACCAGTTCGCCCAGCAGATACGCCGCGCCGAACGTCAGCAGCAACTCGGGGAGGTGGCCGTGCACGCGCACGCGACGCAACAGCCAACGCTCGAGCGCCGCGCCGATTGCGCCGACGATCAGCGGCGCGATCACGAGCGCACTCCAGAAACCCGCATGCGCCGCCACCGAGAAACCGACGTAAGCGCCGAGCATGTAGAAGCTCGCATGCGCGAAATTCAGCACGCCGAGCATGCTGAAAATCAGCGTCAAGCCGGCCGACAGCATGAACAGCAGCAAGCCGTAGCTGACACCGTTGAGCAGATTGATGACGAACGACTGCACGCGCCTAGCCCGCCTGCCCGGCTACGTTTAGCGGTTCGAGCGCCGCGCGCAGATCGGCGGGCAAGCTCACGGGACGACGCGTGACGCGATCGACATACACGTGCACGAAGTGGCCCTGCGCGGCGGGCTCGTCGTCGCCTTCCTTGAAGAGCCCCACTTCATAGCGCACGCTCGACGTGCCGAGCCGCGCGACCCGCAAGCCGGCCTCGACGCGATCCGGAAACACCAGCGGCGCAAAGTAATTGCAGTGCGTCTCGACCACCAGCCCGATCGTCGCGCCATGCTCGAAGTCGAGCACGCCGGTGCGGATCAGATAGTCGTTGACCACCGTGTCGAAGTAGCTGTAATAGACGACGTTGTTGACGTGACCGTAGACGTCGTTGTCCATCCAGCGCGTGGTGATCGGCAGGAAATGCGGGTACGCGGCGCGGGCGGCGGGGGCGGGTTTGTTCATGGTGGCGTGGCGTCGGGGGTGGGGTTGCGTTTTGGCTGCGCTTGGGCTGCGTTTGGGCTGCGTTTGGGTTGCGTTGCGGCCGCGTTTGGGCTGCGTGTGCGTGCGCCGGGCGGGGGCGTTATTGCCCCGGCTTGTCGACGAACTCGAAGGGCAAGCCGCGCCGCCGCATCCATTCGCCGAGCGCCTGGCCGGTGCCCGCTCGCCACGGTCGCAACTTCGCCGGCTCCACCAGCCGGTATTCGAGCAATTCCGGCGACAGCGCGATCGTTCCATACGCCTTCACGTGATACGCGATGATCAGTTCGTTCTTGCGGATGAATTCATACACGCCGATCAGTTCGACGGTCTCCGTGTGCAGCGAGGTTTCCTCGAGCACTTCGCGCGCAATGCCTTGTTCCGGCGTCTCGCCGTTCTCCAGAAAGCCGGTGATCAGCGCGAACATGCCCTCCGGCCACGCCGCGTTGCGCGCCAGCAGAATCTTGCCCTCGTACTCGACGATCGCCGCGACCACCGGCAGCGGGTTATTCCAGTGGACGTAGCCGCATGCCGTATCGGGACAGGTTTGACGGATGCGGCCGCCTTCATGCTCGGCATCGGCGCGTTCGATCAACGGCGTGGAACAGCGCGGACAAAATCGGTATTCGGTCATGGCGAGTGGGCGCGTTTCGTGGCGTAGTTCGTGGTGTTGGGCCGGCTAGGTTTTTGCGTGTCGTGCAGGTCGTGCAGGTCGTGCAGGTCGTGCAGGTCGTGCAGGTCGTGCAGGTCGTGCAGGTCGTGCAGGTCGTGCAGGTCGTGCGATGCGGGTGTTCAGCAGGTGGTTCCGTGGCTGGTTTTACGCCTGACTTCAACGTGCGGCTATCGCACTTCGCTCGGTATGCGGCTTCAGCACCGCGGTCGGCGCGCGATCCCAACGCGAGCGCGGCACCGATGCGGCGTCCAACTCCAATACGAACTCACGCCGCGCACAGGTCCCGCAGTTCGGCGGCGAAACGCTCGACGGTTTCCGGCTGCGTGTCCCACGCGCACATCAGCCGGCAACCGCCCGCGCCGATGAACTCGTAGAACTTCCAGCCGCGCGTGCGCATCGCGCTCGCGGCTTGCGGGGGCAACTGCGCGAAGACCGCGTTCGATTCCGCGGAGAACATGATGCTCACGCCGGGGATTTCCCGCAACCGCGTCTGCAGCAATTGCGCCATTGCGTTCGCATGACGCGCGTTGCGCAGCCACACGTCGTTATCGAGCAGACCGAGCCAGGGCGCGGAGATGAAGCGCATCTTCGAGGCCAGTTGGCCGGCCTGCTTCAGCCGGTAGGCGAAATCGTCGGCGAGCGTCCGGTCGAAAAACACCACCGCTTCACCGACCGGCAAGCCGTTCTTGGTGCCGCCGAAGCACAACACGTCGACGCCCGCGCGCCACGTGATCTCCGACGGATGCACGTCGAGCGCGGCGACCGCGTTCGCAAAACGCGCGCCGTCCATATGCACTTTCAGATGACGCCGTTTGGCGGTTGCCGTGATCGCCCGCACTTCGTCGACGCTGTAGACGGTGCCGACTTCCGTCGATTGGGTCAGCGTGACGACCTTCGGCTTGGGGTAATGGATGTCGGCGCGGCGCGTGATGACCGCTTCGATCGCCTCCGGCGTGAGCTTGCCGCCGACGCCCGGCGCGGTCAGCAGCTTCGAGCCGCCCGAGAAGAATTCCGGGCCGCCGCATTCGTCGGTTTCGATGTGCGCGAGTTCGTGGCAGATCACCGAGTGGTACGACTGACACAGCGACGCGAGCGCCAGCGAATTGGCCGCCGTGCCGTTGAACACGAAGAACACTTCGCAGTCGGTCTGGAACAGTTCGCGCAGACGGTCGCAGACCTGGTTGGTCCAGGAGTCGTCGCCGTAGGCCGGTTCGTGGCCGCTGTGGTTGGCGGCGATCAGCGCCTCGAGCGCTTCGGGACAGATGCCGGCGTAGTTGTCGGACGCGAAATGTTGCATGGATGGCGGCGCGTCCGGCGACGGGCGCGCTGAGATGGCGGAAAAGCGGTCATTTTAGAGCGCTGCGGGGTGATTTGTTTTTTTGGCGGTGGGTTGGGTGGCGGTCCGGTGGCGGTTTGACTTGCCGTTGGTCGATGCGTTGGTCGCTGCGGCCGAGGGGGCATGCGTCGACCATCGCGGCGATGGCGCGCGGCCACTTACGGTTTAGGGGCGGCGGTCGGCAGCAGTATCAATCGCGCATTCGGCGATGGTTGCGGCGATGGGCCTTGCGGCGGGTTCGACACGCCATTCGTTGCAGCGGCAAGCGGGCAACCGGCGGTGACAGCGGACAGGTTCGCTACGGACGCGTCGATACGCCCATTAATCGCAATCCGGTGACGGTTACGGCGAACGCCCCTGGCTTGGCACGCCATGCGTTGCAGCGGCAACCGGCGGTGGTCGCGAACATGTCCGCTACGGACGCGTCGATACGCCCATTAATCGCAGTTGCAAGCGGCCACCCAGGACAGTTACGGCGAGCGCCCCTTAGCTCGGCACGCCATACGTTGCAGCGGCAGGCGGGCAACCGGCGGTGGTCGCGAACATGCCCTCTCCGGTCGCCTCGATCCTTCCCTCAACCGCAGTTGCAGGCGGGCATCCGGCCGCGTCCGCGCGACATCCGCGTCACGACGATCAGCCCGGCCGCGCCCAGCAGCAACGCGCCCGCCGCCAGCCACAAGGCGGGCGAAAACGATCCGGTTCGTTCAGCGATCGGCGCGGCGACAAGCGGACCGACGATCTGACCGACGCCGTAGGCCGCCGTCGCGTAGCCCATCAGACCGGCCGCGTCGTCGCCGCGCAGACGCCGCGCCTCGCGCATCGCGAACAGCGTGATCGCGGTGAACGGCAGGCCGATCAGGATGCTGCCGAGCGAAAAGCCGCCCGCCGTCGGCCAGACGATACCGAGCGCGATGCCCAGGGCCTGTAGCACATAGCAGCCGGCGAGCAGCGTGCGGTTATCCCAATGCACCGGCAGGCGCGCCGCGAGCAGTGCGCCGACCATCAGCGCCGCGCCGAACATCGGCCAGAACAGATCGGGCCACGACGAGCCCGGCAGCGCATGGCGCGCGATCACCGGCAGGAAAGTCGCGGTGATGATGTAGCCGAAGCCGGGGACGCCGTAGAGCAGGATCAGCCAGAAGGCGTCGGCGCGGTGCGGGGTTGGGGTCGGCGACGTTGGAGTCGGCGACGTTGGGGTCGGCGACGTTGGGGTCGGCGACGTTGGGGTCGGCGAGGTTGGGGTCGCCGAGGTTGGGGTCGCCGAGGCTGCGTTCGCCCAGGTTGGGTTCGCCGAGGTCGGGTTTGCCGAAGTGGAATTCGCCGCAGTCGGGTTCGCCGAGGTCGGGTTTGCCGAAGTGGAATTCGCCGCAGTCGGGTTCGCCGAGGCCGGGACCGCCGGCGTCGGATTCGCCAGAGCGGGATTCGCCACGCTTGAGCCCACAACGTATTGGCTCGTGGCGTGTCGGTCTGCAACACGCTGGTTTGCATCGGTTGCGCCGGCGGAAGCGGCCGCGCGCGCATTCGCACTGCCCGCACTGCTCCCACTGCGCGCCGACGAGCCCGCCGCCGCTCCGAAAACTGGCCAAACCACGATCGACAGCACCGCCGCGATCAGCCCAAAGCCGATCCACCCGGCCGTGGCGCCGTAGCCGCCGGCGGCGCTGACCAGCAAACCCGTCCCGGCAATCCCGAAGCCCGGCCCCGTATAAATCACCCCGCCCCAGCCATGCGCGCCCAGTTCGGCGAGCCGCCGCAAGCCCCACTGCGAGGCGAAAACGAAACTCCACGCGCTGACCGCGCCGGCGACGAAGCGTACCGCCGCCCACACCCAGAACTGATTCGTGACGCCCATTGCCAGGGTCAGCAGGGCGGTGGCGACGAGCCCCGCACGCACCATGCGCGCCGGTTCGACCCGCAGCGCCGCGCAGGTCACCGCGCCGACAAAATAGCCCGCGTAGTTGAACGACGCGAGCCAGCCGCCGTGCTGGATATCGATCTGCGGCTGACCCGACGCGCCGCCGTGGAGCATCAGCGGCAACAGCGGCGTGAAGGCAAAGCGCCCGATACCGAGGACCACGGCCAGCGTCACCATGCAGGCGAGCGCCGCGCGCCGGGCGGCGTCCCGTTCGGACGAAACGTGCTGCGTGGGGGAAGCGAGATCGTTCATGAGCAGGCGAAAAATGATATCGGACCCGGCGGTCACCGGTCTCAAAGCATATTAGCTTGACCTTTGGATCATGAAAAATGAATAATTTGGATGCCAACCATCGCCAGGAGAGAATCGTGGATCTGGCCGCCTTGACCATCTTTCGCGCCGTCGTGCGAGAAAACGGCGTGACGCGCGCCGCCGCCAAACTCAATCGCGTGCAATCGAACGTCACCACGCGCATCAAGCAGCTCGAGCAGCAACTGGGCACCGACCTGTTCATCCGCGACGGCCGCCGTCTCGTGCTGACGCCCGCCGGCGAGACGCTGCTGCCCTACGCGGAACGTCTGCTCGCGCTCGCTGACGAGGCGCGTCATGCGGTTCGCGAGGACCGTCCGAGCGGACGCTTGCGGTTGGGCACGATGGAAAGCGTCGCGGCAACGCGTCTGCCGGCCTTGCTCGCGCGCTATCACCAGCAGTGGCCGGCTGTCGCGCTGGAACTCGAGACCGGCACGACCGGCAAGCTGATCGAACGGGTGCTCGAGTTCGAGGTGGATGCGGCTTTGGTGGCCACGCCGCCGGATCCGGCGTTGCTCGGTGAAATGTTCGAGACAGTGTCGGTGTTCAGGGAAGAACTGGTGATGCTGACGCCGCGCGGGCATCGGCCGATTCACGAGGTGCGGGACATTGCGCTATCGACGCTGATCGCGTTCGAGCGCGGATGCGCTTACCGGAGCTACATCGAGAATTGGTATCTGGAACATGGCGTGAGGCCGGCTCGCGTGCTGGAGCTGGGTTCGTATCACGCAATCGTGGCATGCGTGGCCGCGGGCGCGGGGGTGGCCGTGGCGCCACGGTCAGTACTGAATTTGCAGACCGATGCCAGCAATATCGCGGTTCATGCGCTACCGGATATCGGCGTGATCGAGACGCTTCTCGTGTGGCGGCGCGGGCATTTTTCGCCGGCGCTCAATGCGTTGAAGCAGACGCTGCTGGCTCGCGACGATGCGGTGGAATCGCCCGCGGTTACAGCGGTTACAGCGGTTGATGCCGGCTGATCGCAAACCACGCGGGACGCTAAAACCGCAGCGCCCGCGTGGCACAAATCAACCTCGACTCAAAGCTGGGCTTCGACCCAGCCCTTGACGCCGGCAAGCGCCGCCGGCAGATTGGCCGGCTCGGTGCCGCCCGCCTGGGCCATGTCCGGCCGGCCGCCGCCCTTGCCGCCGACCTGCTGCGCGACGAAGTTGACCAGCTCGCCGGCCTTGACCCGCTTGCTCGCATCGGCCGTCACACCGGCAATCAGGCTCACCTTGCCGCCCTCGACCGAGGCCAGCACGATGGCCGCGCTCTTGAGCTTGTCCTTCAGCTTGTCGACCGTCTCGCGCAGCGTCTTCACGTCCGCGCCGTCGAGCGTTGCCGCCAGCACATGCACGCCGGCCACTTCGATCGCCTGACCGGCCAGTTCGTCGCCCTGGCTCGACGCCATCTTCGACTTCAGCGCGCTCAGTTCCTTCTCGAGCGATTTCACCTGGTCCTGCACCTGCACGATCCGCTGCGTCAGTTCCGAGGGCTGCGCCTTCAGCGCGGCCGCTGCCGCATTGATCTTCGCATCGAGGTCCTGCACGAAGCGCACGGCGTTGTCGCCCGTGATCGCCTCCACGCGACGAATGCCCGCCGCCACGCCGCCTTCCATCACGATCTTGAAGAAGCCGATGTCGCCGGTGCGATGCACGTGCGTGCCGCCGCACAACTCACGCGAGAAACCCAGATCGAGCACGCGCACTTCATCGCCGTACTTTTCGCCGAACAGCGCCATCGCGCCGCCCTTCACCGCTTCGTCGAACGGCATGACGCGCACGATACCCGGGGCGTTCGCGAGCACTTCGGCGTTGACGATTTCCTCGACGCGGCGGATCTGTTCGTCCGTCATCGGCGCGTTATGCGCGAAGTCGAAACGGGTCTTGTCGGGATCGACCAGCGAGCCCTTCTGCTGCACGTGCGAGCCGAGCACTTCGCGCAGCGCCTTGTGCATCAGGTGGGTCGCCGAGTGATTGCGGGCCGTGCGGGCACGGCGCACCGCGTCGATTTCCGCCTTCACGACGTCGCCGACCTTCAGCGTGCCCTGCTCCAGCGTGCCGTGATGACCGACCACGTCGGCCTGCACCTTCAGCGTGTCGGCGACGGCAAAGCGCACGCTCGCGTTGGCGAGCAAACCCTGATCGCCGACCTGGCCGCCCGATTCGGCATAGAACGGCGTGTGGTCGAGCACGACGACCGCTTGCTGGCCGTGGCTCACTTCCCGCACCGACGCGCCGTCCACGTACAGCGCGATCACCTTCGCGTCGTCGAAGACGATTTCCTCGTAGCCGTGGAACGTGGTCTTCGCGCCCGAGTATTCGAGGCCCTGCGCCATCTTGAACTTGCCCGCCGCGCGAGCCTGTTCGCGCTGGCGCGCCATGGCTTCGTCGAACGCGGCTTCGTCCACCGTGACTTCGCGCTCGCGGCACACGTCCGCCGTCAGATCGAGCGGGAAGCCGTAGGTGTCGTGCAGCTTGAATGCGAGTTCGCCGTCGAGCGTCTTGCCGCCCTTCGCTTCGAGATCGGCCAGCGCGCTTTCGAGAATCGACATGCCGTGCTCGATGGTTTCGAAGAAGCGCTCTTCTTCCTGGCGCAGCACGTCGGTCACGCGTTGTTCGGCTTGCTTCAGTTCAGGATAGGCGCCGCCCATTTGCGCGACGAGGTCGGCCACCATGCGATGAAAGAACGAACCCTTCTTGCCCAGCTTGTAGCCATGCCGGATCGCGCGGCGCACGATCCGGCGCAGCACGTAGCCGCGGCCCTCGTTGCCAGGAATCACGCCGTCGACGATCAGGAACGAGCACGCGCGGATGTGATCGGCGATCACCTTCAGCGAGTTGTTCGTGAGGTCGCTCACGCCGGTTTCGCGCGCGGCGGCCTGGATGAGCGCCTGGAACAGGTCGATCTCATAGTTGCTGTGCACGTGCTGCAGCACCGCGGCGATACGCTCCAGGCCCATGCCGGTGTCGACGCACTGCTTGGGCAGCGGCGTCATGTTGCCCTGGGCGTCGCGGTTGAACTGCATGAACACGAGATTCCAGATCTCGATGTAGCGGTCGCCGTCTTCCTCAGGCGATCCCGGCGGGCCGCCCCACACCTCGGGACCGTGGTCGTAGAAGATTTCCGAGCATGGGCCGCACGGCCCGGTGTCGGCCATCTGCCAGAAGTTGTCCGATGCGTAGCGCGCGCCCTTGTTGTCGCCGATGCGGATGATGCGCTCGACCGGCACGCCCACTTCCTTCGCCCAGATGTCGTGCGCCTCGTCGTCTTCCTGATAGACCGTGACCCACAGCTTGTCTTTCGGCAACTGATAAACGCCCGTCAGCAATTCCCACGCGTAGTGGATCGCGTCGCGCTTGAAATAGTCGCCGAACGAGAAGTTGCCCAGCATTTCGAAGAACGTGTGGTGACGCGCGGTGTAGCCGACGTTTTCCAGATCGTTGTGCTTGCCGCCGGCGCGCACGCTGCGCTGCGCGGTCGTGGCACGCGAGTACGGACGCGACTCCGCGCCGAGGAACACATCTTTGAACTGCACCATTCCCGAATTGGTGAAGAGCAGCGTGGGGTCGTTGCCGGGCACAAGGCTCGACGAGCGAACGATCGTATGGCCCTTCGATTCGAAGAACTTGAGGAATTTCTCGCGGATTTCGGCGGCTTTCATAGCGTGCGGGGGACGGGTTTGCCAGTTCCCTGGCTGTTACCGGCGGCATCGTAGGATGCGCCAACTGTTTGTTTCTTAATCGGCCGATTATACGGGATCGGCGCGCCTGCGCGGCAGCGCGCCGTGCGGGTTGGCCGTTCGGCCAGGATTCGTCGAGCCGGATCGGACATCGCCGGCGCGTCGTTCGTCCTATGACGTTCGGCTGACTCCACCCGCGTGCCGGAATCGCTTAAGATCGCCTCACATCCGCGGCGCGAGATGCGCCGCCTCGGCTACCAGGAGACAACGACGAATATGGGCGCTCTCAGTCACATCCGCGTGCTGGATCTCACACGCGTGCTCGCCGGACCGTGGTGCGCGCAGACCCTCGCCGATTTCGGCGCCGACGTCATCAAGATCGAGCGCCCGCGAGTCGGCGACGACACGCGCCACTGGGGGCCGCCATACCTCAAAGCGCCGGACGGCGCGGATACCCGCGAGGCCGCGTACTACCTCGCCGCGAACCGCAACAAGCGCTCGGTCACCGTGGACATCGCATCGCCCGAAGGCCAGCGGATCATTCGCGAACTGGCCGCGCAAAGCGACGTGGTGCTGGAGAACTACAAGGTCGGCCAGTTGAAGAAATACGGCCTCGATTACGCGTCGCTCAAGGAAGTGAAGCCCGATCTGATTTACTGCTCGGTGACCGGCTTCGGGCAGACCGGGCCGTATGCGCAGCGAGCGGGCTACGACTTCATCGTGCAGGGCATCGGCGGTTTCATGAGCATTACCGGCGAACGCGACGGCCAGCCGGGCGGCGGTCCGCAAAAGGCCGGCGTGGCGATCGCCGACCTGATGACCGGCATGTATTCGACCATCGCCGTGCTCACCGCGCTCACACACCGCGACCGCACGGGCGAAGGCCAGTACATCGACATGGCGCTGCTCGACGTGCAGGTGGCGATGCTCGCGAACATGAATTCGAATTACCTCGCCAGCGGCCAGCCGCCGGTGCGCTGGGGCAATGCGCATCCGAACATCGTGCCCTACCAGACCTTCCAGACGAGCGACGGCTGGATCATCGTCGCGGTCGGCAACGACGGGCAGTTCCGCAAATTCGTCGAAGCGGGCAGCCGCGCGGAACTGGCCGACGACGAGCGTTTCGCCACCAACCCGGCTCGCGTGCGCCATCGCGAAGTTCTCGTGCCGATTCTCGCGGAAATGGTTCGACTGCAGGGCAAACAGCAGTGGATCGCGGCGCTGGAGGCGGCGGGCGTGCCGTGTGGGCCGATCAACGATCTGGGCGAGGTGTTCGAGAACGAGCAGGTGGTGGCGCGCGGCATGCAGGTGGATCTGCCGCATCCGTCGGGCGGCACGGTCAAGCTGGTGCGCAACCCGATCAATATGACGGGCACGCCGCCCGAGGCGTTGACGCATCCGCCCACGCTCGGCGAGCACACCGAGAGCATTTTGCGCGACGTACTCGGTTACGACGAGGCAAGGATCGCGGCGCTGCGGGCGCAGTCGGTGATTTGAGCTTGCCGGCGCGGCGCGGGCACAAACGTCGGGCTCAACCTCGCTCGCCGAATGAAGCCAGCCAGCGCCGCCCTTCTTCCCAATCGCCGAGCCCGCTATCGGCGTTGATGTGGCCGCGCGGACCGAGGTCGATCCAGCGGCTGCCCCAAGCGTACGCACAGGTCTGAGAGAACGGCACGCCGCCGTACGGATCGTCGCTGCTCGCCACGACGATGCTCGCGAACGGCAAGCGCGTGAGCGGCACCGGCGCAAAGCCGCTCGCGTCCTCTGGAAAATGAGCCTCGGACGGATCGGGCACCGCCACCAGCAACGCGCCCGCCACCTTCGCAAGCTGCTTCGCGCTCGCATATCGCGCCGCCCAGAAAGCGGTCGTCAGGCAGCCCAGGCTATGCGCGGCCAACACCACCGGCGCGCGCGCCGCGGCCACGGCGGCGTCGAGCGTGCGGCACCAGGCATCGCGCACCGGATGATCCCAGTCGGGCATTGGCACCCGCAGGCACGAGGCATCGAGGGCTTCCCAGCGCGTTTGCCAGTGACCGGCGCCGGAGTTTTGATAACCGGGCAGGACCAGTGTGGTCATGTTTTGTTGTGTGGTTGCGTGTTGTGTCATTGCGTTCCCCGCCGCCGTTTGCGACGATCTTCGTTGCCATTCTTTCTGGCCGTTGGCTTTGCAGTTCGTTTCGCTCGCGCGGCCGGCGCCCGCTTCAACGGATCACGCGAGCCACACCCGCGCCGCGCGGATCCGCCGCCGGCTCGGGCAGCGTGCCGTCGATGCGAATCATCTGCACGTCGCCGTTGAACGACTGCCCTTCCAGCGCGTAGCCCGTGCCTTGCAGCTGCTCGGCCAGCTCGCCCGTAATCGGATGATACGGCTCGAAGTAGATCGTCTTCCGTGGCAGCAACTGATGATGGAACCGCAGCGCGGCGAGCGCATCGGTGGGCGTCATGTTGAAGTCGTAGAGATCGGTCATCACCTGGAAAATCGACGTCAGGATACGCGAGCCGCCCGGCGTGCCGATCACGAGCGACACCTTGTCGTCCTTCAACAGAATCGTCGGCGTCATCGACGAGAGCGGCCGGCGTCCCGGCGCAATGGTGTTGGTGTCGAGGCTGTTCACGCCGGGCTGACTTGCACCCGCAGTGCTCGCGCCGCTCGGCTTCGTGACGAAGTCGTCCATGGCGTCGTTCAGCAGAAAGCCGCCGCCGTCCACCACCACCCCCGAGCCGAATGGCCCGTTCAGCGTGTAGGTGTTCGAGACGGCATTGCCCCACTTGTCGACCACCGAGAAATGCGTGGTTTGCGCCTTTTCCGGCATCGCGTCGCCGAGGCCGGGTTTCACCGGCGTCGCGCCCGGCACTTCGTCGGGCTTGACCTCGTCGGCGCGTTGCGCGAGGTAGGCGTCGTCGAGCAGTTTGTCGACCGGCACCTTGAACGAATCCGGATCGCCCATGTATTGCTGCCGATCGGCGAACACGCGGTCCTCGATTTGCGCGATCAAATGGATGTACGGCGCGGAGTTCAACTCGACACCGTCGAACGCCTGCTTCAGCGCGGCCTTCATTTTCAGCATCTGGATCAGGCCCACGCCGCCCGAGCTCGGCGGCGGCGCCGTGACCACCCGGTAGCCGTTCCAGTCGGCGGTGAGCGGCTGGCGCCACACGGCCTTGTATTGGATCAGGTCCTGTTTGGTGACGAGACCGTGGCCGTACATTTGCTGGGCGATCAGTTCGGCGGTGCGGCCTTCGTAAAACTCGCGGCCGCCGTCGTCGGCGATACGCGCCAGGGTTTGCGCGAGTTCCGGCTGGCGGTACGTCACGCCCGCCTTGAGATTCGAGAAGTAGGCGTCGAAGTTGGTCTTGCCCGCGAAGGTCTTCACCACGGCGTCGCGGCGCTGCTGCAGCCAGGGCTCGGCCTGGAAGCCGTCGGTGGCATAACGGAGCGCGGGCCCCAGCACCTGCTTCCACTTCAGCTTGCCGAAACGGCGCTGCGCCTGCCACATGCCGTCGACCGTACCCGGCACGGCCACCGCGCGATGGCCGACGGCGCTCATGCCCGGCACCGGGTTGCCCTTGTCGTCGAGATACATCTCGCGGGTCGCCTGTTGCGGCGCGCGCTCGCGGTAGTCCAGAAAGTACGGCTTGCCGTCCATGAACACGGTCATGAATCCGCCGCCGCCGAGGTTCCCCGCGTCCGGCGCAGTCACCGCGAGCGTGAACGCGATCGCCACGGCGGCGTCCACCGCGTTGCCCCCGGCGGCGAAGATCTGCTGCGCGGTGTCCGCGCTGTAGCGATCGGGCACGGCAACCGCCGACGCGTCGAGCGCGGCCTTCGGCGGCGGCGTTTTCGCGAGCGCCGGGGCCGGCGTGACGACGCTGCCGGCGAACGCGACGACCAAGGCCGAAACCATGACGAGACGGGCGAAGGAGACAGAAGCGAAAGGCGCGCGAGGCGCGTCGTGCGTCGGGACTGACATCCGAGAAACTCCGGAAACGAAGGGCGCCACGGGGCGCGAGCAGACAGGATTCGGGCGCGGTGGCAAATGGGCGGTGCTTCTGGCAACAGCGGCTGCCGTGCTTCCCGCGCGGTGCGGCTTGTGCGGAAATTCAAAGGCGGCGGCGCTTCCCGCGCGGCTCGCATCCCGAACTGCGCGCCCCGCGCCGCTCGCATCCTAAGTCGGCGGCGCGCGCGTCGACAAAACGTTTTACCTCCTGTTACAGCGCCGGCCCCGCCCTTGAATTTCCGCGCAAACCGCCCGAACATGGGCCGCGCGCCGCACTCGCCTGCCGCGAAGGGCCTCGTCAGGTAGAATTAACGGATAAGTGGGCGCATTGCGCACCCCCGACAGACTTTCACCTTCTCGCATGAATACCGAACGCAACGACGCGCCAGCGGCATCCAATTTCATCCGCAACATCATCGACGACGACAACCGCAGCGGCAAGTGGGGCCAGCGCGTCGAAACGCGCTTTCCGCCCGAGCCGAACGGCTATCTGCACATCGGCCACGCCAAGAGCATCTGCCTGAATTTCGGCGTGGCGCGCAGCTACGGCGGCGTGTGCCATCTGCGTTTCGACGATACGAACCCGGAAAAGGAAAGCGTCGAATACGTCGACTCGATCATCGACGCCGTGCGCTGGCTCGGCTTCGAATGGGAAAAGGACGGCAAATCGCAGCTCTACTACGCGAGCGACTACTACGACAAGCTCTATGAATTCGCCGAACTGCTGATCGAGCGCGGCAAGGCGTATGTGGACAGCCAGTCGGCGGAAGAAATGCGCGCGAACCGCGGTTCGGCAACCGAGGCCGGCACGCCGTCGCGCTTTCGCGACCGTTCGGTGCAGGACAACCTCGACCTGTTCCGCCGCATGAAGGCCGGCGAGTTCAAGGAAGGCGAGCACGTGCTGCGCGCGAAGATCGACATGGCCTCGCCGAACTTCAACATGCGCGACCCCGTGATCTACCGGATCCGCTTCGCGCATCACTACCGCACCGGCGACAAGTGGTGCGTGTACCCGATGTACGACTACACGCACTGCATCTCGGACGCGCTGGAAAACATCACGCATTCGCTGTGCACGCTCGAGTTCGAGGACCATCGTCCGCTGTACGACTGGATCCTGAACGAGCTTGCCGACGCCGGCATCTTCACGCGTCCGCTGCCGCAGCAAATCGAGTTTTCGCGCCTGAATCTGACCTACGCGATCACCAGCAAGCGCAAGCTGCTGCAACTGGTGAACGAAGGCCATGTCGACGGCTGGGACGATCCGCGCATGCCGACCATCGTCGGCGTGCGCCGGCGCGGCTTCACGCCGGCGTCGATCCAGTTGTTCTGCGAGCGCATCGGCGTCACCAAGGTCGATTCGTGGATCGACATGAGCGTGTTCGAAGGCGCGCTGCGTGACGATCTCGACGAAAAAGCGCCGCGCGTCGCGGCCGTGCTCGATCCGGTCAAGCTGATCATCAACAACTTCCCGATGGGTCTCACCGAGCCGTGCAGCGCGCCGGTCCATCCGCATCATCCGGAACAGGGCGTTCGCGAATTCCCGATCTCGCGCGAGCTGTGGATCGAGCGCGACGACTACACGGAAACGCCGCCGAAGGGCTACTTCCGCCTCTTCCCCGGCAACAAGGTGCGCCTGCGTTACGGCTACGTGATCGAATGCACGGGCGCCGACAAGGACGAGAACGGCAACGTGGTCGCGGTCCACTGCAACTACTTCCCGGACAGCAAATCGGGCACCGAAGGCGCGAACAACTACAAGGTGAAGGGCAACATTCACTGGGTCAGCGCGGCCGCCGCGTACCCGGCCGAAGTGCGCATCTACGACCGTCTGTTCAAGGAGCCGCAACCGGACGCCGGCGGCCGCGACTTCCTCGAAGCGCTGAATCCCGATTCCAAACGCGTGGTCAACGCGTACCTCGAGCAGGGCGCGCACCACGCGCTGC
The DNA here is from genome assembly GCF_049177125.1 of Paraburkholderia sp. DD10. Taxonomy (NCBI): domain Bacteria; kingdom Pseudomonadati; phylum Pseudomonadota; class Betaproteobacteria; order Burkholderiales; family Burkholderiaceae; genus Paraburkholderia; species Paraburkholderia sp. DD10. The sequence continues at coordinate 2,257,314 of NZ_CP185393.1, forward strand.
CCGAGCAGCGCTATCAGTTCGAACGCCACGGCTACTTCGTCGCCGACCGTGTCGATTCGAAGCCGGGCAAACCCGTATTCAATCGCATCGTGAGCTTGCGCGACAGTTGGGGCAAGCCGGCGTAAGCTGAAGCGGATGCCGCTCGCGGCATGACCAGCGCTGATCGACGGCGTGCATTCCGCTCACGGGATGCACGCCGTTTCGTTACCAGAGTTCTATCGACAAACGCGGCGCAGCCATGTTCACGCGCCGGCCCGGAGATCCGATGAAAGTTGCAGCCCGCCGCGAAGCGACTCCAGGGAACACGGCAAGCGGACCGCATCGTCATGCGGGCGCCGTTGCCGCCGCACACCTCGCGCGCTCATCCCGTGCCGCACGTTTCGCGCATCGCGCGCGCCGCGCGCTCGTGGCGTTGGCGACATTGGGCGCGGCGTCGCTCGCCTGCGCCGCCAACACCGAAGAGCTCACCGGAACGCTGAAAAAGATCCACGACGACGGCGTCGTCACACTCGGCGTGCGTGAAGCATCGATTCCCTTCTCGTACTTCGACGGCAAGCAGACAGTCGGCTATTCGCAAACCATCGCATTGCAGATCGTCGACGAGATCAGAAAGACGCTCGGCATGCCGCAACTGCGAGTGCACGAAGTCACCGTGACCTCGTCGAACCGCACGCCGATGCTGCTGAACAACCAGATCGATCTGGAATGCGGCTCGACCACGCATACGGTGGAACGCGAAAACGCGGTCGCTTTTTCCAACAGTTTCTTCCAGTACGCGGTGCGCATGATCGTGCGCAAGAGCAGCGGCATCAGCGATTTTGCGGACCTGGCCGGCAAGACGGTCGTGACCACCGCGAGCACCTCCGACGAACGCCTGCTGCGCCGTCTCAATGCAGACAGGCATCTGAACCTGCGCATTACCGCAGCGCGCGATCACGCGGAAGCATTCGCGGCGCTCAAGGAAGACCGGGCGGTGGCGTTCGTGATGGACGAGCCGATCGTCTACGGTTTCAAATCGACCGACCCGCGTCCCGGCGACTTCGTGGTGACCGGCACGCCGCTCGGCTACGAGGTTTACGCGTGCATGTTTCGCAAGGGGGACGAGCCGCTCCGCAAGCTCGTGAACGGCGTGATCGCGCGCGGACAAATTTCCGGCGACGCGGAACGGTTGTACAAACAATGGTTCACGCAGCCAATTCCGCCGCACGGCATCAACCTGAATTTCCCGCTGTCGGAGCAGAACCGCGCGCTGTTCGCTCATCCGAACGATCGCGCGCTGGACTGAGGCCGGCTGGCGTCCGGCTGCGATCGACACCGATTGAACTTGCGACTGCCGGCGCGCCGGGGTTGCGCGCCGTCGCGGCCTATAACGACCGATGCAGTTCCGCCAGCGATAGCGTGGTCTGAAAGAGCCGCGTGAGACTGCGGCTCGCATATTTCTCGACTTCGTGCGGCGCGACCCAGCGGTATGAATCCATCTCGGGAATCAGCGTGCCGTCGGAGCGGCGCGGAAACAGCGACGTGCAGGTGCATGAACTCAGATCGAGTTCGCATGCCTCGGCGCGTGCCGCGAACAGATGCAGATCCTTGTCGCGCCGGTAGACGAACAGGCCGAGGTCTTTCAGACGCCCGGCCTCGATCGCGATGCCGGTCTCCTCGACCATCTCGCGCAGCGCCGTGACGTGCGGCGCCTCGCCCTCCTCGCCATGTCCTTTCGGAATGTCCCAGTGCGACGTTTCGGTGGCGTGCGCAAGCAGCACTCGCCCGTCCGGATCGAGCAGCACGATGCCGCAGGAGACGACCCGCGCGGCCATCATCGGCGCACCGCGCCGGCCGGATGACCCGCGCCGGGACGCACCCGCGGCAAGCCGACGCGCGTTGTCATGCCGGCTCGCATGCTCAGTGCTTTTTCTGCAACTGCCAGTTGCCGCTGCCCTGCTTGCAGAATTGCGGGCGCAGGTTCATGGATTGCCCCTTCGCATTCAGCACGACGCCGACGTCGCGGCAGGTGCGCTCACCCATCTTCGCCGTGTTCCCGGCGGTGATGGTGGCGTCGATCTTCACGCTATTGCCGGTGCCTTCGTTGAGCCAGTTCGCGCTTTCGCCGTCCTGCTTGTCGTTCAGCACGGCGAAGACGGCCTTCTTGATCGAATCGACGTCGCGTTGCTTCATGTAGCTGACCGGCGTGTCGTTCAGAAACCCGAGATTCGCCGCTTGCGCGCCCACTGCGGTGGCAATCAACAGGGCGCCGGCGGTCAGATGAAGCAGGACGCGAGTTCGCATCGACATGAAGAATTCTCCTCGAGAAGTGTTTGGGGCGGTCTCGAACGCGCTTGTCGCGGCTCGTGATTGGACCCCAAAAGCATAGCATGCCGCCCTCGATGCGCCGCCGAAGCAGTGACCATGCCGCGGCGAAATTCGCCGCATTCATTGACGCCCCGGCCCACGCGCCGCCGTGGCACACGAACGATCGGCAGGGCTGGCGCTCCGTGTTTTCGGACCCGTCAAGTATGTTTTTATCGGGCGTGTTCCTAAGATCGCTCTATTGCGCGCAGCGCGCCAGCGAGCCCTATTCAACACTTCAGATGAACGTCTATCTCACCCTCGAAACGCTCGCCGTCGCCCTTGCGCTGCTTTGTGTGGCGCTCATGCCGGCCTCTATCCGCATCGATACCGGTCTCGCGCGACGCATCGTGCCACTGGACAGACTGCCCGGCATGCGCTGGCCCGCTCTGCTGACCCGCGCCGGGCTCGTATGCCTCCTCGCATCCTTTGTCCTGCTGCTCGTCGCCTGCTATTACATTCTGGCCGGCACCGGCTGGTAACCACGGCCTGGCGGCCGCTTTCCTCTTTCATCGGTTCAGTTCGCGGCGACTGCCTTGGTCTTTTCGGCGACCACCTTGCCGCCCGCTTCATATCCATCCGTGAGCGTATTCAGAAACGCCACCACGTCCTTGATTTCCGCCTCGTCGAGCGCCGGCTTGTCGCCCGGCTTGCGGTCGAACGGCGGCTCGGTATTCAGGTTGTCCCAGTAGCGCCGCGGCAAATCGTCGAATTTCCGCACACGGCCGTTGACGACCGGATAGAACTTCTCGGGATGCGTGTCCCGCTCGGCGTAAAAGCGCAGCACCTGTTCCAGCGAGTCGTAGATGCCGTTGTGGAAGAAGCGCTTCTTCAACGCGACGTTGCGCAGCGTCGGCGTGCGGAACAGGCCGCAAAACTCGGCGCGGCCCTTCAGATCGGTACGCTCCGGCCCACACGCGCCGAGGTCGTAAAAATGCGGATCGCGATTCACCGGCAACGCGCGATTGCGCGGCACGCCGATCGCGATCAGGCCGAAGTCGCTGAACTGCGGCGGCGCGCCGTCCCGCGTGCGCTGGCTGATGTGGCAGCTCGCACAATTGCCCTTCGTTTCGTCGTTGAACAGTTGCAGGCCGTGAAGTTCGGCCTGAGTCAGTTGCGCCTTGCCCGCCAGAAATGCGTCGTACTTGCTGGTGTACGGATAGAAAATCCCGGGTGCCTGCTCGAACGTTTCGAGCGCCTGCAACACGGCTTTGAACGTCGCTTCGTCGCTATCGAAAATGCGCGCGCCGAACGCCGCGCGGAAAGCGTCGGCATACGGCGCGGCTTTCACCGCGGCCGTGACCCTGGCCGGCGTGCTGCCCATCTCGAACGACGACAGCAGCGGAATGCGAGCCTGGTCGGCGCCGCGGTCGACGCGGCCGTCCCATGTCAAACCACCGGTCGGCCCCGCGTCCACGCTTTCGTCGCCTTCGTCGTCCGACTCGTGATAGTGCTCGGCGAACGCGGGCACCGATTGCAGATATTTGAGCGTCGGCGCGGCGCGCATGCCGGTACGGTGCATGTCGCTGCCGCCCAGTTGCACGGGCAACGCATTGGCCGGCGAAAACGCGTGGTCCGGGCTGTGGCACGACGCGCAGGCGAGTTTGCCCGAGCCGGATAACGACGCATCGAAGAAAAGCTGTTTGCCGAGCGCCGTCATTTGCCGCACGGATTCGTAGACTTGCGCGCGGCTTTGACCGGCTGGCTGGCCGGCGACCGGCGTGGCTGAAGCCGCTGTTGGCGCGGCCGCGCGCGATCCGCTGACGGCAGCGCTCGCGCCACTCGCGCCACTCGCGGCGCTTGCAGCGGCAGCGAGCGTCGCCGCAGCACCCGCAGCCGACTTCCCCGCATCGCATGCGGCCAACGTCATCGTCATTCCGGCGAGCATGAACGCCGTCAGCGGCGCCTTCATCGTCGTCGATCCGACGCATCGCCGCGCCCGCGCCACAGCGCTCCGAATCCCCGTCAAGGCAAGCCGCATAGGAATGATGTGAGTTCGCGATATCGAAGTCCGCGAGCGTATTTCATGCATATGTCGCTCACATGACATGCGGCCGACCAAAAGCATCTCGAACCAAGCTGTTCGTAAGGCGAAACACATCGTGCTGTCAACTTTCCTTGCGAAACTTTCCCGGACGGCCACCCATGCAAGGCATCACGCGGCCCGTCCCCAACGCGAGAGAGAACCCACATCTTATGAACAAGAAATTGATCTGCGCGGCGCCCCTGGCGATCGCAGCAGCGTTGAGCCTGTATGCGTGCGGCGGCAATGAGATCACGCAGCCGGACATCACATCGATCAAGACGGTCGTGGTGATTTACGCGGAGAACCGCAGCTTCGACAACCTGTACGGCAACTTCCCCGGCGCGAACGGTCTGCAGAACGTGTCGAGCGCGAGCGCGACGCAGGTGGATCGTGACGGCACGCCGCTCGCGACGCTGCCGCAAGTCTGGAACGGCCTGACGCAAACCGGCGTGACGCCGGTGGTGACGCAGGCGATGACGGCCAATCTGCCGAACAGCCCGTTCGCGATCGACGACCCGAAGGGCTTCAACACGCCGATCACCGCGACCACGCGCGACCTGTATCACCGCTTCTACGAAAACCAGATGCAGATCGACGGCGGCAAGAACGACAAGTTCGCCGCGTGGGCCGATTCGGGCGGCCTCGTCATGGGCCACTACACGCTCGACGCCGACAAGCTGCCGCTGTGGAAGATCGCACAGCAGTACACGCTGGCCGACAACTTCTTCATGGGCGCGTTCGGCGGCTCGTTCCTGAATCACCAGTGGCTGGTGTGCGCATGCACGCCGGTCTATCCGAATGCGGACAAGAGCCCGGCGGCGGCTTCGATTTCCGCGGTGGAAAGCGACGGCATCACGCTGAAGCTCGCCAGCAACTCGCCCGCGTCCGCGTTGAGCGGGCCGCCGAAATACGTGCTGTCGGGCAACCTGACGCCCGACTTCTACGCGATCAACACGATGCAGCCGCCGTATCAGCCGAGCGGCAACAAGGCGGCCGCGGGCGGCGACGCGAACCTCGCCGATCCGGCCGCGGCCACCACGCTGCCGGCGCAAACGCAGCAGCACATCGGCGATCTGCTGAACAACGCCAAGGTATCGTGGGCGTGGTATGGCGGCGCGTGGGGCGCAGCGTTGTCGGCGGCGCAAACCGGGACGTCGAACGTGATCTACGGCGCGAATCTGTCGGCGCCGAACTTCCAGCCGCATCATCAGCCGTTCAATTATTTCGCCGACCTGGCGCCGGGCACCGCGAACCGCGCACAGCATCTGCTCGACGGCGGCCTCGCCGGCTCGGAGTTCATCAAGGCGATCGATAACGGAACGCTGCCGCAAGTGACGTTCTACAAGCCGCAAGGCAACCTGAACGAGCACCCCGGCTACACGGACGTCGCGTCGGGCGACCAGCACATCGCCGATGTGATCTCGCATCTGCAGAAGAGCCCGCAGTGGAACAACATGCTGGTGGTGGTGACATACGATGAAAACGGCGGCTTCTGGGATCACGTCGCGCCGCCGAAGGCCGACCGCTGGGGCCCGAGCACGCGCATTCCGGCGTTGATCATCTCGCCGTACGCGAAGAAGGGCTACGTCGATCACACGCAGTACGACACCACATCGATCCTGCGCTTCATCACGCACCGCTTCTCGCTGCCGACGCTGCCGGGCATCGCCGCGCGCGACGCGGCGCTCGCGAGCAACGGTGGCAAGCCGATGGGCGACCTCACCGCGGCTTTGAACATCCGGCAATGAGTAGCGTAGCAGCGCGAGGGGTGTGGGGGTTCGAGTCCCCTGCACTCGCGCCGGCGTCGGACGTTCAGCGATGAATGTCCGACGAAAGCGCTCGGCAATCCGGCGCGCGGCCACCGACAGTAAGCAACAGTCGGCCTCGTGACGAGGCTTTGACAGGGCAGCTCCGGCTGCCCCTTTTTTGTTTTCGGCGCGCGCACCGGCGACGTCGTCACGCCCGCTCGCCGACGTGCTCGCGTGGCGACACAACGGGGCTTGCAATACAGCGTATGCTTCGACCGAAGGCGCGATCATCGTGTCGTCGCGAGCGGCGGCGGCGCTGAATTCCCGGCAATGCGTCGCAGCTTGGTCCACTCTTCCAGGAGCCCGACAGCATGACTGAAAAAACCATCAAAATCCCCGGCCCCGACCATCCAATCACCGTCGAACCGGCCAACGCGCGCGTCATCGTGACCGTGGCCGGCCGCGTGATCGCGGATACGAACAAAGCGCTGGCGCTGCGTGAAGCGTCGTATCCGGCGGTGTATTACATTCCGCGCGACGACGTCGACATGGCGCTGCTCGAGCGCACCGATCACGCAACTTATTGTCCCTACAAAGGCGATTGCGCTTACTACAGCATTGCGATCGGCGGAGAGCGCGCGGTGAATGCGGTATGGACGTATGAGTCGCCTTATGCGGCCGTGAAGGAGATCGCGCGACATCTCGCGTTCTATCCCGACCGGGTCGATTCGATCGACGTGCGGCCGGTAGCTTGAGAGGCAATGCGCGGGAATGCGCGCAAGATTTGAAGTACGGCAGGAGGGACTCGAACCCACCACCCTCGGCTTAGAAGGCCGATGCTCTATCCAGCTGAGCTACTGCCGTAATGAAGAGAGGCGATGCTACGCCAGGCTACGGCGTACAACGTGCATCACCCGCAATGAGAACCCGCGATCGGGAATTGGAATTGTGTGGGATCGCGCCACACACGGTCGTGGCATATCGAAATTCTAACTGACCGGCGCGGAGACTGGAAATCTCGCTCCGCGGGGTCGTCGGCATTCGTCATAGCCACGCCGGAAAACAAACAGGCCCGGCGGGTTGAGCCGGGCCCGGATTATAACCGATCGCTCCTTGCGCGCCAGCACGCGGGCGCGCAACGAGGACGGACCTCGAACGCGATCAGACCGGTTGCGGATGCAACAGGAACCAGCCGAGAAACACGATCCCCGCGATCACGCAGTACACGCCGAACGAAGCCAGACGTCCGCGACCTTCGAAATAGCGCATCAGGAAACGCACGCTCAGATACGCGGCGATCGCGGTAAGCACGCCGCCCAGCAGGGCGTCCGCCAGTTGACCGGGCGCATGAAAGAGCTTCGGCAATTCGAGCAGGCCCGCCGCGAAAATGATCGGCGTGCCGAGCAGAAACGAGAACTCGGCGGCCTTCTCGGTGGTCAAGCCGGCCGCATTGCCGGCGATCATCGTCAGACCACTGCGCGAAAAACCTGGAATCAGCGCGCCGACCTGAGCCAGCCCGACGAGAAACGCCTGGCGGAACGTCATCTTCTCCGGCGGCTGATGCGCGCGCGAGCGTTGCAGGCGGTCGCCGAACCACAGCAGCACGCCGTTGACGATCAGCGCGATCGCGACGATGCGCAGGTCGTGAAAAATCAGTTCGAGCCGCTTCTCGAGCAGCAGTCCGACGATACCCGCCGGAATCGTGCCGATGATGAGCGCCCACATCATGTGCGCGTCGTCATTGCGGCGGCCGCCGAGCGAGGCGAAGAAGCCGCGCACCAGCGCGCACCAGCGCTCGCGGAAGTACCACAGCAGCGCGAACGCGGTGCCGAGGTGCAACGCGACGAGAAACGGCAGCAACTGCGGCGCGTGCTTGTCGATATGCATGTCGAACAATGCGGGCACCAGCAGCGTATGACCGAGACTGCTCACGGGAAACAGTTCGGTGACGCCTTGCAGCACGCTCAGAAAGATCAGAAACGACAGGTTCACGCGGCGGTCCTTGTAAGGAAAGTGTCGGGGAACAGCGCGCCGCAAGGGAGTGACCGGCGCGTCAAAAGCGCGTCGATTATGCCTGGCTGCAATGTCAGCGCCAAGCGTTTGAGCCTCGATCGGGGAAATATTGATGCGCTGCGTCACAACTGGAAACCGTTGTTACGCGCCGGAAAAAGAAACGGGCCGCCGCGAACGGCGACCCTGTCATCATGAGAAATTCGTGAGCTTCAAGCGACCGGCTTCACGCCAGTGCGCAGTGGCGGGCCGGCAGGCGAAACGAAAGGTGGGATCAGCGCTCGAGCTGGTAGAAAAAGTAGACCGTGCTTGCTGCGAACATGCCGAACAGTGCGACACCCATTGCCATTGCGAGATCCATCACGCCCTCCTGAGCCGGTCTCGCCCGGTGTTCTGATCACCGGGCAGTGAGACGGATTATCTGCAAGGAAGCCCCTTGTGCGACACCCGCAATTTCCCCAGAAGGGTTTCCCCGTAGCACAAAGCGGCGCAAAATCTTCGTCTGACAACGCACATATTCGGCGTTGTCGGGCGTCCGGCACGTTCGTGAGGTATGCGTCGGATGCGTCTGCCAACCTTCACTCAACCTGACCAACCAGCCCATCGACCATGCCCCTTTCCCCGCAACAGGACATTCTCGAAATCGCCCAGGACGCCTCCGTGCTCCGCTTCGCGCCGCAAGCCGGCGGCCGTCTGTTGTCGTGGACGATCGACGGCGAGGCCGTGATTCATTGGCCCGAGCACGCCGACTGGAGTCAGCCCGCGCGGATCCGTGGCGGCAATCCACTGCTGTTTCCGTTTCTCGGCCGCCATCGTGTCGACGGCAAGATCGGCTATTGGCGCGACGCCGCGGGCGCGGTGCGCGAGTTGCCGATGCACGGCTTCGCGCGCGACCTGCCGTTCGACGCCCATGCCGACGTTCATGGCGCCGGCCTGCGCATGGTGCTGACCGACAACGCCGCGACGCGCGTCTTCTATCCGTTCGGCTTCCGGTTCGAGGCGGTCTACACCCTGATCGACGCAGCCACGCTCGAAGTCACGCTGCGCACCGCCAACACCGGCGACGCGCGGCTGCCCTACTACGCCGGCCATCACTTCTACTTCACGCTGCCGCACGCGCAGCGCGGCGAGACCTCGCTGGAACTGCCGCGCACCGAACGCCGCCATCAGCAGGACGACGGTTCGATCAGCGCCGCCGAGCCGGGCGAAGCGCGCTACACGCTCGACGAGGCGCGCATTCATGACCGGTTCCATTGCCTCGTCGGCGAACCGGATCAACCGGTGCGGCTCATCGCGCCTAGGCTCAACCGGCTCGTCACCATCGATCTGCAGCGGCCGGACTCGGTGCCCTGGTACGCCGTCACCACGTGGACCGAAGCCGCTGATTCCGACTTCTACTGCGTCGAGCCGTGGCTGGGACTGCCGGACGCGATCCACAACGGCATGGGTTTGCGCTGGCTCGAACCGGGACAAACCGAGGCGGCCACGCTGCGTATCAACGTCGGCAAGCTGCGCTGATGGCGGCTTTCACGTCGAGCGACGCGCGGTGGATGGGGCCGCGTTGCGCCGCGTTTCATGCCGCGCGTGGTCTTGTCGCTGCCCGTTTTTCGCGTGTTGCAACGCAAAACCGTTAGAATCGGACGCTTTGCATCCACCTGCCGCGTGATCGGGATCGGCGCGCGGCAGCGCTTTGCGAGGTCCAATGCGGGGAACAACAAGAATGATCAAACGGCTCGCCTGCGCGTCGTTGGTGGCGCTGCTCGTCGCGTGCGGGTCGGCGCCGGTGGCGCCAGGCTTCTATCGGGTCGAACGGGGCGATACGCTGTCGAAAATCGCGCGCAGCAACCGGCAATCGGTGCAAAGCATCGTGCGCTGGAACAACCTGACCAACCCGGACAGCATCGAGGTCGGCCAGGTGCTGCGCGTCGTGCCGCCAGGCGGAGCATCGACGAGCGGCGCGACACGCAGCAACGGCGGTGCGAGCGCTTCGGCGTCGCCGCGCCCGGCGCCGGCCTCGGAGGACAGCGCGCCGTCGTCCGCGCCGGCTTCCGCGATTTCGCTGATCTGGCCGGCCGACGGCACCGTGATCCGGCGCTTCGACGGCGCCAATTCCAAGGGCATCGATATTTCGGCGGCCGCGGGCACACCGGTGGTCGCCGCGGCGGCCGGCACGGTCGTGTATGCGGGCAACGGTTTGCGCGGTTACGGCAATCTGCTGATCCTCAAACACAATGCCGAGTACCTGACCGCTTATGCGCACAACCGCGTGCTGCTGGTGAAGGAAGGCCAATCGGTCGCGCGCGGCGAAAAGATCGCCGAGGTGGGCAACACGGATACCGATCGTGTCATGCTGCACTTCGAGTTGCGCTATCAGGGCCGCTCGATCGATCCGTCGAAGGCGCTGCCGCCCAGATAGGGGCGCGTCTAAAGCGCTGGCACGCGCCCTGCATCCGCGGTCGAGGGAACCTCTCGCGTGCTACGCTCTTTCCGACACGCGACGTGGCCGTGCGCCACGTCTTTCCCGTCATCTGTGAGGAATCTGTCATGAAGAGCGCATTTGCGTCCGTCGCGACCGCGGCGGCGATCGGTCTTGGCCTGCTGACGCTCGGCGGCCTCGGCGGCTGCTCCAGCACCACCACCATGACGTACCTGCCTAGCGGCGAAACCGGCTTTGCAATCAACTGCAGCGGCAGCGACGCCAGTTCCAGTTGGGGCGAGTGCTACAAGCGCGCCGGCGAAGTCTGCGGCAATTACGGCTACGACGTCGTTTCAAAAGACGTCGACAGCGGCGGCACTTCCGGCGGCTCGGTCGGCGGGATTTTCGGCGCGAATGTGAAGAACCGGTCGATGGTGATTCGCTGCAAACAATGACGGCCCGGCCCGCAACAAGCGGCACCGCAGGCACTGGCAGCAGATCCGCCGGAACCGGCAGGCATTAGCGCCTCCGCCGCCTTCGCGAGCGCGGACGGAGGCCGCAGCGAAATCCAAACCGCGCGCGCGACGACGCCCCTTGGCGAGGCGCCCAAAAAAATCAAGCACATCGTGAGCGACAAAAAGGGATGTCACTTTCACGATCGACGGCGTATGAATCGGAGCAAAAAAAAGCCCGGCGCGAGGCCGGGCTAACGGGGGTTCGGCGCATATCGGCAAAGGACCGGTTCACCATGCGCCAGAACGAAATCTAACAACTCGCTTTTACAAGCGCAATATATTAATTTCTCACGCAATGTGATGCGGCGTACGGATTCCGCATTATGTGAACCAGAAACGCCGGCAATAACCACGCTCAATCCGCCCACCGTTTCGTCAGGCAAAGCGATTAAGCGCGCCGAAGAAAATCCGTGCATCGCCCGACAGACGGGGCACCCAGGCTTATACCCAAAGCGCGTTCAAAAACCCTGAAGAAAGACTAAAAACCGATTTTGGCGAGGCGCACCCCGGCATAATCGTGGCGCATTTCGCGCCGCTCAGACTTGGTGCGCAAACACACCAATGCGGGCATTTAATCCGCGTTGATCCGTACGAATAAATCGAGGGAATTTCGTCACAGGAAAAATTCGCGAATGGCGAAATAATTAAAATCTGGCAATAACATACAAATTGCGAAGTTTTAAAATCAAACCATTATTCATTCTACCAATGGAATGATATGCGCGTCGCCCGTCGATTCGAACCGGCCATTGGTCTCGCCGGGCCGGCTAAAACCCCGGCTCACATGACTCGCAAACCGAGTTCGGTGACGAGCACCGCAGCTTGATGATGCGAAATCGTCGCGCCCTTGAAGAGCGCCGCATCGACAAGCCGCACGCCGCTCAAATCGGCTTCGCGCAAATCGGCGCCGTCGAAGCGTGCGCCCTTCAGATGCGCGTCCTTCAGGCTGCCGCCCTCGAAGATCGCCTCGCGGAAATCGACGCCGGCGAGATCGGCATCCGAGAAATCGAGTTGCTGGAGCGTGGCCTTGCGAAACGACAGGCCGCGCAAATGCGCGCCCACCAGCAAGCTTTCGACGAAGCTCAAGCCAAGCGCGGCGCAAGCCTCGAAATTCGCGCCCGTCAGCTTGCAGCCGTGAAACGACGCCGACGCGAGCTTGGCGCGCCGCCAACTGGTGTTGTTCAGATCGCTCGACTGGAACGCCGCGTCGACCAGGTCGGCGGACGCGAAATCCGCCTCGCGCCCGCGGCAACGGACCCAGCGCGTCTGCGAGAGCGCCGCGCCGAAAAACGAGGTCTCCACAATCGTGCAGCGATGAAATTCGGCGCCGCGCAGATCGAGCCGCGACAGATCGGCGCCTTCGAAATCGCAGTCGGCGAAATGAAGCGGCTGCCGGGGCGGCTCGCTATCGCTCGCGCGATTCGCCGCGATGAGGCGCTCCACGTCGGCCCGCGCAAGCGTGGCGCCGAGCACTTGATGAGCTTGCGCGCCCGCAGCCGGCGCCGTTGAATCCAGTGACATGAGGGTTCAGAATCAGAATTTCGCAAGACCCAAAGCCTACCGGAATGCGCGCCGCCCTGGCGGTCCGCGCCAATGGTTTATAGTGACGGCCCGTCAAAAACGCGCGAACGATGACTTCCAACGACGCCACCCACAGCCCGCTGTACGCGAAACTGCTCGCCGAAACCGCCAAGATCGGCTGGCCCGAACTCGAACGCTTTTTCGCGCGCGGCATGCTGCTGCGCGTCGCACGCGACCTCGATCTGGTCAGCGTCGCCGAAGCCATCGCCAGCGACGACACCACGCAGGTCACGCAATGGCTGTCCGCCGGCCTCGTCGAACGCGTGCAGGCGGAGACCGCCGCGGATTTCGCCGCGCGCGATCCCGATCTGTGGGCGGTGGTCGTCTCTCCTTGGGTGTGCGTGCAGGAACGCGGTTGAGCGAACCCGCGCACGGCCCGAAGGAAGCCCCTTCGGGGGACGGCACGGGCACGGCCACGCCCGCAGTGCCGGCGCACTGGCATCGCCGGGTGCTGACGCTGGCGTTTCCCATCGTCCTCGCCAATCTGACGCAGCCGATTCTCGGCGCGGTCGACACCGCCGTCGCCGGCCATTTCGACGGCGCGTCGTATCTCGGCGGCGTGGCGCTCGGCGGCGTCTTTTTCAACTTCGTGTTCTGGGGCTTCGGCTTTTTGCGCATGGGGACCACGGGCCTCGTCGCGCAAGCGCATGGCGCGCGCGACGAGGCCGGGCTGCGCAACGACGTCGTGCGCGCGCTGCTGCTCGCAGCCGCCATCGGCGCGGCGGTGCTGGCGCTGCAAATGCCGCTGATCGAGTACACGTTGCGCGCGATCGGCGGCAGCGAGGCCGTGCAGCATCAAGCGCGCATCTACTGCCACGCGCGCATCTGGGCGGCCCCGCTCGCGCTCGGCAATTACGTCGTGCTCGGCTGGCTGCTCGGCACGCAGCAAGTGCGACTCGCGCTGCTCTCGCAAGTGTTCATCAACAGCGTGAACATTGTGGCGGTACTGCTGTATGTGCATGGATTCGACTGGGGTGTGGCCGGCATCGGCGCCGCGACCGCCACGGCCGACGCGCTCGGCTTCGTGCTCGGCGCCGCGCTGCTGTGGCGCGGCCGGCCGCGCGGTTTGCCCGCGCTGAACCGCGCGGCCTTGCTCGACGCGGCGGCGCTCAGGCGTCTGGTGGTGCTCAATCGCGACATCTTCGTCCGCACGCTGTGCCTGCTTCTGTCGTTTGGCTGGTTCGCGCATCTCGGCGCGAGCCAGGGCGACGCCATCCTCGCCGCCAACGCGCTGCTGCTGAATTTTCAAACCTTCATGGCCTACGGACTCGACGGCTTCGCGCACGCCGCCGAAGCGCTCGTCGGCGCGGCGATCGGGGCGCGCGACCGGCACGGCTTCAGACAGGCCATTAGCGTGACGGCGCTGTGGTCCGCGCTCGGCGCGCTGGGTTTCTCGCTCGTGTATTGGGGCGCGGGCGCATGGATCGTCGAGCGACTGACCGATCAGGCCGCGGTGCGCGCCGCCGCTGAAACGTATCTGCCTTGGGCCGCGTTGTCGCCCGTGGTGTCGGTGTGGGGCTTCGTGCTCGACGGCGTGTTCATCGGCGCGACGCGAACGCGTGAACTGATGATGTCGATGGTGGTGTCGTTCGCGGTGTTCGTGGCGGCGTCGTGGCTGTTGCTGGCGCTCTTCGGCAATCACGGTTTGTGGGCCGCGATGCTGATCTTCATGGCCGCGCGGGGCGTGACGCTCGCGCGCTATCTGCCGGGCATCGTGCGCGGCATGGCGGGTGCGAACGGCTAGCCGTCGATTGTGCGTCCGCGTGGCATGCCTTTGTTGCAACGCGAATCTGACGCGAGGCGGTGCCTTGCACCTGTCGCCAAGACGTGACGCGCAGCGATCTCATGCATTCCGACCGCGGCGCGGTGATGGCTTGAAACAGGCGCATGCATGTCGCGCATGAGACGGGCTCTGGAATGACCGCAGCCCGCGCGCTCCGTGCGAACTGCATGCGTAACTGTGAGCGCGCGCGCGTCGGCGCTTTCGCTTTGATCTTCAGTCGACGCTCAAGGCGAGACCGGCGCGGGCACCATCGAGGGCGGCCGATTGTCGGTGGGCACCCCGTGATAGTCGGCGGGATCTTGCGGCGGCGGACCGCCGTGACGGCCGGGACCGTTCGCACAGCCGGCGAGGCCAGCGACCAGCAGCAGCACAACCAATGGGACGCGAATCATGGACACCAATCTCTCTCGAAACAGAATGAAGTAGCGGCAGCAAGCGCAAACCTGACGCGCTTCCAACCAGGCGCCGAGAGTCTACCCGCAAAGCACATTCCTCGCCGCCGCGATAAGCGAGGTACATCCCTGAAAGACGCCTGGACACACCGCGACGGATTTCGGTTTCCCGTATTGCGGCAAACGCTCTTCGGCTCCCAAATCGCCGGGCGTGACCTACTATTGATGTCACAGGCGCACGTCATAGGAGACTGCCATGGACGCTGAATCGATCGCAGGTCTGGTCGGGCTCGCAATAGGTCTGCTCGTGCTGCTGGCGCTGTCGATTTTCGAATCGCGGGAATACAAGCGCGAGCACCACGGCGAAGGCATGCTGCATCACTGGGTCACCCATCAGCACATGCATATGCCGCACTGGATGCGTCGCCGGCACTGAACAGGGTACTCGCGCTCGTTCGGCCTTTTCGTGGATTCGGTTGACAACGCGGCAGCGACTCCTAGGCCAAGCGGGAACCGCACCCGACGGCGCGGCGCTTGCGCCCGTCGATTCTTTCGACCACTACGACGACCGGGTCGCCGCGGCTACCGCGCGCCGGCTACGATCGTTATCGGCCCGCCCCGGCTGCAATGCCTTGCATGCACGCCGTCGCCCATCAAACACCGCCCCGGATACAGGCGCCGTGCGCGCAAGTTTTTCCTGCCTGCAGTGGCATGAAAACGCCGTCGCCCCACAACGCGCAGCCACACGCCCGGCGGCTTGCCCTCCCCGCCTTGTTCCCCGATAGGCACGTGCCTTGCTCACTCACACCTGAAGGCGCGCATGCCGCGCGCCGATCGTCCCGGCGTGCATGCGCCGACCATCAGACCATGTGGCCCAGCCTCTGAGGGCCGGACAGGAGAACTCGAATGACCATCGGAACCATACTGCTTATCGTGCTCATCCTTCTGCTGATTGGCGCATTGCCGAGTTGGCCGTACAGCAGCGGTTGGGGCTATGCGCCGACCGGCGTGATCGGCGTCGTCTTGATCATCGTGATCGCATTGCTCGTGATGGGGCGGCTATAGAAGCATGGCCGCGCGCTGCCTTTTCGCGCCGGCGCAATTCGTGATTGACTCTGGCACCCAATGCCAGATAGAATCTCGGATTCGTCGGAGCGTAGCGCAGCCTGGTAGCGCATCTGATTTGGGATCAGAGGGTCGAAGGTTCGAATCCTTTCGCTCCGACCACGAAAAGCAATACGAAACCCGCGTCGCCTCCGGCTTCGCGGGTTTTTGCTTTTGGGCGTTGCATTTGCTATCGGGCTATCGCGCATTTCGCATTTCGCATTTCACTTAGGAATCGATGAGGGCATCGACTTGCGGACTCACAATGCCGCATGCGACAGTGAGTGAAAAACGGGCAAAAACCCGCGCAGCCATCCTGGCCGCCAACCGGAGCAAACCCCAGCAACCAGAATCAAGGAGACATGCATGGACCTGATTCTCTGGCGTCACGCCGAAGCCGAAGACTTTGCCGCCAGCGATCTGTCCCGGGCGCTCACTACCCGGGGCCGCAAGCAGGCGCAAAACGTCGCCAAATGGCTGCGCGCGCGGCTGCCCGACGACGCCGTGGTCCTCGCGAGTCCGGCCGTGCGCACCATTCAAACCGCGGAGACCTTGAGCGACCAGTATCGCGTGATGCGCGAACTCGCGCCCAACGCCAGCGCCAATGACGTGCTCGAGGCGGCCGGCTGGCCCAAGGGCATCGCGCAAACGGTGGTGGTGGTCGGCCATCAACCCACGCTCGGCCACGTCGCCGCGCGGCTCGTCGGCAACAGCGAGGCAAGCTGGCCACTGAAAAAAGCCGGCGTATGGTGGATCGCGAGCCGTGAACGCGACGGTGATGAACAGGCCGTGCTGCGCGCCGCGATCAGTCCCGATCTGATCTAGGCAACACGGCGTTCAAAGCCCGCGCAACAACGCGTGCCGCCAGCGCAAAACCCGCGCGCGAAAGCGCGGCATGGCGAGCCGCAAGCTCCGCATGCTGACGGGCAGTCATCCAATCGTCACGGCTTTGCCATGCGAGCGTCACCGGGCGTTACTACATTGGCGAAAAAAGAATTCTCCCTTTTTTCGACCAGGACGCCCCATGCGAGAACTGCCGACGCCTACCCTGCCCCTCGCTTCGATCTTCGAGTTGCGTCGTCTGCCGCGCGCCGAAGAGACGGTCACCGCCCAGCATCGCCTGCAAGTCACGTGGGCCCGCACGGATGAAGAGCTGCGCGAGGCGCAGCGTCTGCGCTACCGCGTGTTCGCCGACGAAATGGGCGCGCGCCTGACGGGCCCCGCAGGTCTCGACGTCGATGCATTCGATAACTACTGCGATCATCTGCTGGTGCGCGATCTCGACACGCTGAAAGTGGTCGGCACGTATCGCGCGTTGCCGCCACACCAGGCGGCACGCATCGGGCGCCTGTATGCGGAAAGCGAATTCGACGTGTCGCGTCTCACGCACCTGCGCGCGAAGATGGTCGAAGTGGGCCGCTCATGCGTGCATCCCGACTATCGCAGCGGCTCGGTGATCATGTCGCTGTGGGCCGGGCTCGCCGGGTACATGAAACACAACGGCTACGAAACGATGCTCGGCTGCGCGAGCGTCGCGATGGTCGACGGCGGCCACTACGCGGCGAATCTGTATTGCTCGCTGCGCGATAGCGCCATGACGGCGCCGGAATATCGCGCGTTCCCGCACACGCCGTTGCCCGTGGACGAATTGCAAACGGGCGCCGATGTCGCGCCGCCGCCGCTCGTGAAGGGTTATCTGCGTCTGGGCGCGAAGATTTGCGGCGCGCCCGCATGGGATCCCGACTTCAACACCGCGGACTTCCTGACGCTGTTCCGTCTGTCCGACATCAATGCGCGTTACGCCCGCCATTTCCTCGGCGATGCGATGCCGCGCTGAGCAGCAGCGATGTTCAAAAGCAAAGCCCGGCAATGACCGGGCTTTGCTCTTTTCACCGACGATGAGACGCGCTTCAATCGTCGGTATAAACCACCCGATACGGGATGCCAACCTTCTCCCATTCCGCGGCTTCCTGGATCAGGCTGTAATCGGTCAGCGGATTGTTCGCCACCCATTCGTTCGGCAGACGCACCTCATAGCCGCCGTTGGCCTGCGCAACCGCGATATTCGGCAAGCCGACATCCGCACGCCGACGGCACAACAGCGCCGCGAGCCGCAGACAGAAGAGCAGCGGCCATTCCACTTCACGCGTTTGCGAGAGCTTGCCGAGCTTGCCCGCGTGACCGAGCACGAGCGCGGCGAGCCGCGCCTGGTCGGTGCGTGAAAAACCCGGCATGTCCGCGTTGCTGGCGATATAGGCCGAATGCTTGTGATACGCGCTGTGCGAAATCGATAGCCCGATTTCATGCAGCGCCGCCGCCCAACCGAGGAACATGCGGTTTTCCAGCCGGCGCTCCTCGTCCGGCTCCGCGAACTGGTCGTAAAAGCGCACCGCGAGTTCGCCGATACGCCCGGCCTGCGCACGATCCACGCCATAGCGGCGCATGAAGCCCTCCACCGTGACCGTGCGCATGTCTTCGTGCTGCGAACGGCCCAGCAGGTCATACAGCACGCCGAGACGCAGTGCGCCGTCTGTCGTATCGACGTAATCGACGCCGAGTTCGTCGAACACCGCGATCATGATCGACAGGCCGCCGGCCAGCACCGGCACGCGATCGCTCTTCAACGCGACGAGCTTCAAACGATTGACGTTCTCCGCCTTGATCAACGCGCGCTTGAGCCGCTCCAGCCCGCCGCGCGAAATGCCGTGGGTGACGCCCGGATCGTTGAAGCCGTTGGCCTCGACCAGTTCGGCCAACGCGCGCGCGGTGCCGGACGAACCGATCGCCTGCTCCCAACCGGTTTTCTTGTATTCGGCGGAAATGATCTGGATTTCGCGGCCCGCGGCGAGTTCGGCCTGGCGCATCGTGTATTCGTCGACATTGCCTGCCGGGAAGAACGTCCGGCTATGGCTCACGCAGCCGATGTACAGGCTCTCCATCTTGATCGGCGTGTAATGCGAACCGATGATGAATTCCGTCGAGCCGCCGCCGATATCGACCACGAGTCGCTTGCCGGCACTGGCGGGCACCGAGTGCGCGGCGCCCGCATAGATCAGGCGGGCTTCCTCGCGCCCGGCGATCACCTCGATCGGGAAGCCGAGCGCGGCTTGCGCCTCACCGAGAAATTCGCCCGCGTTCTTGGCGATGCGCAGCGTATTGGTGGCGACCGCGCGAACGTGGTCGGGATGAAAGTCGCGCAGCCGCTCGCCGAACCGCTTGAGCGCGTCCCAGCCGCGCACTTGCGAGGCGCGATCGAGCATCTTGTCGCGCGATAAACCGGCGGCAAGACGCACCGGCTCACGCAATGCGTCGACCTGATAGATCTGGCTGCCCGCGTCGGTTTCCTCGACCCGGCCCACGATCAGACGGAAGCTGTTGGAGCCGAGGTCGACGGCGGCGAGGAGTTGTGGCGTATTGACCATCGGGTAAGCGGACTCCATGCGCGCGAGCGCGGCGGCGGTGGATGCGGAAGACACCGGATGCTCACCCGGCGCTTTGGGCGTCTTGTGGCCGGCCGCGCTGTTCAAAGACGCCATTCTAAGCGTACGGGGCCTCACGATGTCACCTCGCAGCAATGGGGGTGCCCCATGGTCCCATATGCACTGCGTCATATTGACGACACGCGGCGAATACGGCGTAGAATTTATAACATCGAGAATGTCATAACCTTGTCATCATACTGTGAGAATTTCCGAGCGTCTTTTCGCGTCTCTACCTGATCCTCCATTCTCGCTGCCGATGTCCATCCGCTACCCGTTATTGAATCGCGAACTGGGCATTCTGGGTTTCAACGAGCGTGTGTTGGCGCAAGCAGCCGACCCCGCCGTTCCTTTGCTCGAACGCCTGCGCTTCATTTGCATCACCAGTAGCAATCTCGACGAATTTTTCGAAGTCCGCATGGCCGGACTGCAGGAACAGATGCGCGACAACCCCGGCGCGTTGTCGCCGGACGGCATGTCGTTGCAGCACGTCTACGACCTCGTGGTCGAGCGCGCGCAGAAGCTCGTGCATCGTCAATACACCATGCTGCACGATACGGTGCTGACCGCGCTCGAAGCGGAAGGCATCTACTTTCACGGCACCGAAGCATGGAACGAAGCGCAGACCGAATGGGCGCGCGACTATTTCTTCAATGAACTGCTGCCGGTGCTCACGCCGATCGGGCTCGACCCCGCGCACCCGTTTCCGCGTGTGCTCAACAAGAGCCTGAACTTCGTCGTCGAACTCGAAGGCAAGGACGCGTTCGGCCGCCAGGCGATGATGGGCATCGTGCAAGCGCCGCGCGCACTGCCGCGGCTCGTACGCATGCCGCAGGAACTGTCGGGCTATCCGCATGGTTTCGTGCTGCTCAGTTCGCTGTTGCAGCGCTTTGTCGGCGAGCTGTTTCCGAACCTGGTGGTGCGAAGCTGCAATCAGTTTCGCATCACGCGCAATAGCGAACTGTTCGTCGACGAAGACGAGATCACCAATCTGCGCGTCGCGTTGCAGGGCGAATTGCCCGCGCGCCATCTGGGCAATGCGGTGCGGTTGGAAGTGTCGGCGGAAACGCCCGCGCACGTCGTGCGGCGCCTGCTCGACGAGAGCAGCCTCACCACCAAGGATTGCTATTTCGCCGACGGCCCCGTCAATCTCGTTCGGCTCATGCAATTGCCGGAGATGGTGGACCGGCCCGACCTGAAGTTCGTGCCGCACATCCCTTCGATTCCGCCGCAGATCGCCAACAGCACCAGCCTGTTCGACGTGATCGATCAGGGCGACGTGCTGCTGCATCATCCGTATGAGAGCTTTCAGCCGGTGCTGGAACTGCTGTTGCAGGCGGCAAAAGATCCGAACGTGGTGGCGATCAAGCAAACCATCTATCGCACCGGCACCGACTCGCCGCTCATGGACGCGCTGATGCAAGCCGCGCGCAACGGCAAGGAGGTGACGGTGGTGGTCGAACTGCTCGCTCGCTTCGACGAGGAAACCAATATCAACTGGGCGGCGCAGCTCGAAGCGGTGGGCGCGCACGTGGTGTATGGCGTGGTGGGCCACAAGTGCCACGCGAAGATGATGCTGATCGTGCGGCGCGTGTCGGCCGGCGGCAAGACCACGTTGAAGCGCTACGTCCACCTCGGCACCGGCAACTATCATCCGCGCACCGCGCGTCTTTATACCGACTTCGGCCTGATGACCGCCGATCAGAAGATCTGCGAAGACGTGCACCACGTGTTCCAGCAACTGACCGGCATTGGCGGCGAACTGAAGCTGCACGAACTGTGGCAATCGCCGTTCACGCTGCATCCAAAACTCGTTGAATCGATTCGCGCCGAGGCCGAGCATGCGCGCGCCGGCAACAAGGCGCGCATCGTCGCGAAGATGAACGCGCTGCTCGAACCCACCGTGATTGCCGAGCTATACGAAGCGTCACAGGCGGGCGTGAAGATCGATCTGATCGTGCGCGGCGTGTGTTCGTTGCAGCCGGGCGTGCCGGGGCTGTCGGAGAACATCACGGTACGCTCGATCGTCGGGCGCTTTCTCGAACATCATCGTATCTATTACTTCTACGACGGCGGCAAGGAACAGGTTTATCTGTCGAGCGCCGACTGGATGGACCGCAATTTCTTCCGTCGTGTCGAAGTCGCGTTTCCGATCAACAACCGGCGCCTGAAGCGGCGTGTGATCGCCGAAGGTCTGTCGGCGTTTCTCGGCGACAACCAGTCCGCGTGGCTGATGCAAAGCGACGGTCACTATCGGCGTCGCCGGCCGGGAAAATCGTCGCGCAATGCGCAGATGAGTTTGCTGGGGAAGTTCTGCCCGTGAGCTGACGGTCGTGGCGCTCGCTTCGGTGAGCGTGAACCGGCCATACGCGGGCCACACGCGATATAAAGCCCGCCTTGCGTTCTTGCCAGGCGGGCTTGTCTTTTCAGCCGCTGCGCGCGCCGCTCAAGCCGGCGCCGGTTGCCGGCGTGCCGTGCGATATGTCGGAAAGCGCACGGTGAAGGTACTGCCGCGGCCTTCCTCGCTCTTCACTTCGAGTTGTGCATCGTGCCGTTGCAGCACGTGCTTGACGATCGCGAGGCCCAGGCCCGTGCCGCCCGTGTCGCGTGAGCGGCTGCGATCGACGCGATAGAAGCGCTCGGTCAGCCGCGGAATGTCCGCCGCCGGAATGCCCAAGCCGCTATCGGTGACGGAGAACACCGCGCCGCCGCCGCTCGCCTGCCAGTTCACCCTGATTGCGCCGCCGTCCGGCGTGTAGCGAATCGCATTCGTCACGAGATTGCCGAGCGCGCTGAGGATTTCCGTTTCCACGCCGGTCACGGTGAGGCCTTCGTCCACCTCGAACGCGATCTTGTGATGATCGCTCGACAGGCTTTCCGCATCGTGCTTCAGATGCCGCAGCACCGCGCGCATGTCGATCATCTGATCGCTCGGCGGCTTGTTGTCGCCCTCGAGCTTGGCGAGCACCAGCAGATCATTGACGATGTGGCGCATGCGCGAGGCCTGCTGCTCCATCAGTTCCAGATAACGCCCGCGTTCGGCTTCGTTCAGCGGCAATTCGCGCATCGTCTCGAGGAAACCGGAGAGCACCGTGAGCGGCGTCTTCAGTTCATGCGAGACGTTGGCGACGAAGTCGCGCCGCATGGCGTCGGTGCGCTCCAGTTCGGTGATGTCTTGCGAGAGCACCAGCTTGCGGTTTTCGCCGTAGGGAAACACCTGCACCGACAGCACGTTCTGGCGCTTATCGCCCATGCCGCGCATGATCAGCATTTCTTCGTAGCGATGCGAATTCAGGTAGCGGACGAAGTCGGGCTGACGCACCAGATGCGTGATGTGCTGACGCAGATCGCGCTTCGCGTCGAGACCGAAATGCAGTTCGGAGATGGCGTTGCACCATTCGATCTGGTCGTGGTCGTCGAGCATCGCGACACCGTTCGGCGACGCCTGGATCGCCTGGATGAAACGCGAATGCTGCTGCTCGACCTGGCGCACCTGAGCGTGCCAGCGCTTCGCGAGCTTATGCAGACGGTAGTAGATTTCGCCCCAGATGCCGGGGGCGCTCGGCACCTCGCCGTAAACCGGCGCGTCGAGCAGGCGCCAGAGCTGCTGCTTGTGGAAAGTGCTGAAGAAGCTCTGCGCGAGCAGCAAGACGATCGCGAGGACGAGTGCCGCCTTGACGTTCACGAGCGCGCCGACCACCACGCACAGAACAGCCAGCAGCACGACCGACACGATGGAGCGCGCCCAGATGATGTTCATGGTCTAGCGATCGAGAGGAAGGACGTATGCGCCGGGGCGGCGAGTTCAGGCGCTCTTCGCAAGCCGGTAGCCGCTGCCGCGCACCGTCTCGATCATAGCATCGCACCCGGCCGGCTTGAGCGCCGCGCGCAGGCGCTTGATGTGCACGTCCACCGTGCGTTCCTCGACGAATACATGATCGCCCCACACCTGATCGAGCAGTTGCGTGCGGCTATGCACGCGCTCCGGATGCGTCATGAAGAAGTGCAGCAGACGGAATTCGGTCGGACCGAGGTCGAGCTTGATCTCGCTGCCTTCCGCATGCGCGGCCACGCGATGCGTCGCCGGATCGAGCTTCAGGCCGTTGATCGCGACCACGTCCTCGGTAAGCTGCGGCGCGCGGCGGCGCAGCACCGCCTTGATGCGCGCCATCAGTTCCTTGGGCGAGAACGGCTTGGTGACGTAGTCGTCCGCGCCGATTTCGAGGCCGAGCACCTTGTCCTGCTCATCCCCACGCGCGGTCAGCATGATGATCGGAATGTGCCTGGTCCGCTCGTTGCTGCGTAGGTCGCGCGCGAACGCAATGCCGGACTTGCCCGGCAGCATCCAGTCGAGCAGGACGAGATCGGGCAACACGTCGCTGATCAGGTTTTGCGCCTGCTCCGCGTTGTACGCGCGAATCGGGCAGTGTCCGGCGTGTTGAAGATTCACCGAAATCAGTTCGGAAATGGCGGGCTCATCTTCAATGACGAGAATGCTGCTGGGCATCGGCACCTCTGGTCCTTATCTCTGGATTAACTGAGCGCTTCGCGTTCGAGCGCGTCGCGCGACTTGTGGCGCACGTCGGTGCCCTTCACGATGTAGATGATGAATTCGGCGATGTTCTTCGAGTGGTCGCCGATCCGTTCGATCGCCTTGGCGATGAACAGAAAATCGAGGCCCACCGAAATCGAACGCGGATCTTCGGTCATGTACGAAATCAGCTTGCGAACGAACGCGCGGAATTCCTCGTCGATCGCCTTGTCGTCGCGCACGATCTGCGCGGCGGCCACCGTGTCGAGACGCGCGAACGCGTCCAGCGCGCGGCGCAGAATCGACACCGCCATTTCGCCCGACAGTTTGATCTCGGCGATATTGATGGTGCGCGACGCGCCGTCTTCCATCAACCGCTTGGTGCGCTTGGCGATTTTTTCGGCTTCGTCGCCGGCGCGTTCGAGATTCGTGATGGTCTTGGAAATCGCGATCAACAGGCGCAGGTCGCGCGCGGCCGGCTGGCGGCGCGCGATGATGTTGCTGCACTCCTCGTCGATTTCAATTTCCATCGTGTTCAGGCGCTCTTCGGCGGCGATCACCTGTTCGGCGATGTCGAGATCGAATTCGTTGAGCGCCCGCATGGCGTTGACGATCTGCGATTCGACGAGGCCGCCCATTTCGAGCACCTTCGAGGAAACCAGATTCAGGTCGGCGTCGAACTGGCTGGACAGGTGTTTATCGGACATGTCGTACTCCGTTATTGTGCTCGGCGGCTTAGCCGAAGCGGCCAGTGATGTAATCCTCGGTTTCCTTGCGGACCGGCTTGATGAAGATCTTTTCGGTGTCGCCGAACTCGATCAGTTCGCCAAGGTACATATAGGCAGTGTAGTCCGAACAGCGGGCCGCCTGTTGCATGTTGTGCGTGACGATCACCACCGTGTAATCGCTCTTCAGTTCGGCGATCAGTTCCTCGATACGGCCCGTCGAAATCGGGTCCAGCGCGGAGCACGGTTCGTCGAGCAACAGCACTTCGGGACGGATCGCGATACCGCGCGCGATGCACAAACGCTGCTGCTGACCGCCCGACAACCCATAGCCGCTCTGGCCGAGCTTGTCCTTCACTTCGTTCCACAGCGCGGCCTTGGTCAACGCCCATTCCACGCGGTCGTCCATCTCCGAGCGCGGCAGCGTTTCGAACATCTTCACGCCGAACGCGATGTTGTCGTAGATCGACATCGGGAACGGCGTCGGCTTCTGGAACACCATGCCGATCCGCGCGCGCAGCAGCGAGATATCGCGCTTGGAGGTCAGCAGGTTCTCGCCGTCCATCAGGATCTCGCCTTCGGCGCGTTGCTCCGGATAGAGCGCATACATCTTGTTGAAGGTGCGCAACAAGGTCGACTTGCCGCAACCCGACGGGCCGATGAACGCGGTCACCTTGCCTTCGGGAATCCGCAGGTTGATGTTCTTCAGCGCGTGATACTTGCCGTAGAAAAAGTTGAGGTCGTTGACCTCGATCTTCGGGCGCGACTGAGCTTGAGCCTGACCGCTCTGGGCGGGATCGAAACCGGCGGGCGCGGTCGGGCGCGAAATCGGATTGAGTTGAGTTTCTGCCATATTCATCGGATTACACTCCGCCCTTACTTGTTCGAGAAGATCGTGCGCGCGAGGATGTTCAATCCCAGCACCGCGAGCGTGATCAGGAAGACGCCGGCCCACGCGAGTGATTGCCACTGCGCGAACGGGCTCATCGCAAACTTGTAGATCGTGACCGGCAGATTCGCGACCGGCTGGCCCATGTCGAGCGAGAAGAACTGGTTCGACAGCGCCGTGAAAAGCAGCGGCGCGGTTTCGCCGGCGATGCGCGCAATCGCGAGCAGCACGCCGGTGACGATACCGGCGACCGACGCCTTCAGCGTGATCGACAGCACCATCTTCCATTTCGGCGTGCCGAGCGCGAAAGCGGCTTCACGCAGCGCGTTCGGCACCAGCTTCAGCATGTTTTCGGTCGTGCGGATCACGATCGGAATCTGCAGCAAGGCGAGCGCGAACACGCCGGCCCAGCCGCTGAAGTGGCCCATCTTCGCGACCACGAGTGCGTAGACGAACAGACCCACGACGATCGACGGCGCCGACAACAGAATGTCGTTGATGAAACGCGTGACGCTGGCGAGCCAGCCTTTCTGCCCGTATTCGGCAAGATAGACGCCCGCCAGGATGCCGATCGGCGTGCCGACGAAGGTCGCGAGCACAACCAGCATCACGCTGCCGACGATCGCATTGGCGAGCCCGCCGCCATCGGTGTTCGGCGGCGGCGTCGATTGCGTGAACAGTTCGACCGACAAACCGCCGATGCCGAGGCGCAGCGTCGTATAGAGAATCCACACGAGCCACAACAAGCCGAACGCCATCGCCGCGAGCGACAGCGTCAGCGCGACGGCGTTCTTCATGCGGCGGCGGCCCTGCAGGCGCACGCGCATGGCTTCGAGCGCGACCGCGTCGTTCGAGCCGGGCATGTTCAAACTGGACTGGCTCATTTCGCGCCCTCCCCTTTCTCGAGGCGAAGCAGCATCATTTTCGAAATCGCCAGCACGATGAAGGTGATCACGAACAGGATCAGGCCGAGTTCCATCAGCGCCGACGTATGCAGGCCAGGATCGGCTTCGGCGAATTCATTGGCGAGCGCCGAGGTAATACTGTTGCCCGGCGAAAACAGCGAGACGTTGTCGAGCAGATTGGTGTTGCCGATCACGAAGGTGACCGCCATCGTCTCGCCGAGCGCGCGGCCGAGGCCGAGCATCACCCCGCCGATCACGCCGCTCTTGGTGAAGGGCAGCACGATCTTCCACATCACTTCCCATGTCGTGCAGCCGATGCCGTACGCCGATTCCTTCAGCAGCACCGGCGTCACTTCGAACACGTCGCGCATCACCGAGGCGATGTACGGAATGATCATGATCGCGAGAATCACACCCGCGCACAGAATACCGATGCCGATCGGCGCGCCCTGAAACAACGCGCCCACCACCGGAATACCGCCGAGCACCGCGCCGAGCGGCTTCTCGAACCACGTCGCGAAGATCGGCGCGAATACCAGCAGGCCCCACATGCCGTACACGATCGACGGAATCGCGGCGAGCAGTTCGATTGCGATGCCGAGCGGCCGGCGCAGCCACGCGGGCGCGAGTTCGGTGAGGAAAAGCGCGATGCCGAAGCTGACCGGCACCGCGATGATGAGTGCAATGAGCGAGGTCGCGACCGTGCCGTAGATGGGCACCAGTGCGCCGAATTGCTTGCTGGGTGGATCCCATTCGGCGGTCCACAGGAAGGCGAGGCCGAACTGCTTGATCGAGGGCAACGAGGCGACGATCAGCGAGACGATGATGCCGCCGAGCAGCAGCAACGTGACGATGGCCGCAAGGCGTGCGAGGCCGCCGAAGATGATATCGCCGGCGCGGCTGGGCGCTTTCTGCTGCGACGCGCTGCCGGGCGGGGTCGAACGCGACGAGCCGGACGCTAAATGGATATCGGACATGAGAGCCTGATGGATCTGTTTCCAGTTGCCGTACGACACTTGTCGCGCGGCGATGTTGCCGGTCAATGCCGTTGGCCGTCCTCGCGCGAGGACGGCCAACGTGTTACGCGATGCGACTGTCTACCGCTTTAATTACTCCGCGAGCGGCTTGCCCGCGGCGTCCTTCACCTTCGACTTCCACTGCGTGCGGATTTCCGATACCACCGACTCCGGCAGCGAGATGTAGTCCAGATCGTTGGCGGCTTGCGTGCCGTTCTTGAATGCCCAGTCGAAGAACTTCAGCGTTTCGGAGCCTTGCGGCGCCTTTTCCTGCGTCGTATGAACCAGCACGAACGTCGCGCCGACGATCGGCCATGCGTTCTTGCCCGGCTCGTTCGTCAGGATCTGGTAGAACGACTTCGACCAGTCCGCGCCCGCTGCCGCTGCCTTGAAGGTTTCCGTCTTCGGCTCGACGACAGTGCCCGTCGAATTCTTCAGTGCGACATACGTCATGTGGTTCTGCTTGGCATACGCCCATTCCACATAGCCAATTGCGCCCGGCAGACGTTGCACGAAGGCGGCGACGCCGTCGTTGCCCTTGCCGCCCGTGCCCGTCGGCCAGTTGACCGTCGAACCTTCACCGACCTTCGACTTCCAGTCGGCGTTGACCTTCGACAGATAGTTCGTCCAGATGAAGCTGGTGCCCGAACCGTCGGCGCGGCGCACCACGGCGATGTCGGTATCCGGAAGCTTGACCTTCGGGTTCAGCGCGACGATCGCCGGGTCGTTCCACTTCTTGATCTTGCCCAGGTAGATGTCGCCGAGCACTTCGCCCGACAGCGTCAGTTCAGCCGGCTTCACGCCCGGCACGTTGACGACCGGCACCACGCCGCCCACCACCGTCGGGAACTGGAACAGGCCTTCCTTGGCGAGCTCTTCGTCCTTCAGCGGAGCGTCCGAACCGGCGAAGTCGACGGTCTTCGCGACGATCTGCTTCACGCCGCCCGACGAACCGATGCCCTGGTAGTTAACCTTACCGCCGCCGGACTTCTGGTAGGCGTCGGCCCATTTCGTGTAAATCGGTGCTGCGAAGGTGCTGCCCGCGCCGGTGATGTCTGCGGCTTGCGCTGCGATCGCGAAAAGCGCGCCAGCGACGCCAGCGAACACGGTTTGCATCAATTTCATGAGACCTCCAAGGTGTGAGCGGTGTGAGCGAGTAACACGAACACCGCGAAGCTTAGGGTCTCTTTGTGACAGTAACGTGACCGACCGTGAAACTCGCGTGACAGTCTGTTTACGGATGTGAAAGGCGTTTTGTTCGGTGAAAGCGCCGGTTTTGCATCGCTCTACAGATTAGGCGAAAAAGATGGGGCGCGAACGTTTGCGTGTGCGCGGGGGGAGTTTTTAGGTGGCGGTGGGCGGTGGGACGATCCGAGCATCGTCCCACCGCCGTGCAGGAAACCGTGGTTCAGGCGGTCGCTTCCTTGACCGCGCCGGCGATCGATTCGGCATGTAGCAGCGCGTCGTCGACCTTTTCGGCTTCGACCATCACGCGCAGCACGGGCTCGGTGCCCGAGGCGCGGATCAGCACGCGCCCACGGCCATTCAGCGCGCCCTCGGCCGTGCTGATGGCGCGGCGAATCGCGTCGCTGCCCTTCCAGTCGGCGCCAGGCTTCATCCGCACGTTGATCAGCTTCTGCGGAAACAGCGTGACGCCGTCGAGCAGCTCGGCGAGCGTCTTGCCGCTGCGCTTCATGGCCGCCAGCACGAGGAGCGCCGAGACGATGCCGTCGCCGGTGGAATGGCGGTCGAGCGAGAGAATATGGCCGGAGCCTTCGGCGCCGAGTTGCCAGCCGTGCTCACGCAACTGCTCCAGCACGTAGCGGTCGCCCACCGCCGCGCGCACGAATTTCACCCCGGCTTTTTGCAGCGCGACTTCGACAGCCATGTTGGTCATCAAGGTGCCGACCGCGCCTTCCACGTTGCCGTCGGTGGCGATGCGGTCCTTGACCAGCACGTACAGCAGTTCGTCGCCGTTATACAGGCGGCCGGCGGCGTCCACGACTTGCAGACGGTCGGCGTCGCCGTCGAGCGCGATGCCGAGATCCGCGTGGTTGGCTCGCACCGCGCGCATCAGCGCGTCGGGCGCGGTCGCGCCGACGCCGTCGTTGATGTTGAAGCCATTCGGCGCGACACCGATCGGGATCACGTCGGCGCCGAGTTCGTGGAAGACATGCGGCGCGACGTCATACGCGGCGCCGTGCGCGCAATCCACCACCAGCTTCAGGCCGCGCAGATCGAACGCAGCCGGAAACGTGCTCTTGCAAAACTCGATGTAGCGACCGGCCGCGTCGTCGAGACGCCGTGCCTTGCCGAGCTGCTCGGAAGCCGCGCACGCGAGCGGCAGGTCCAGTTGCTCCTCGATTTGCGCTTCCACTTCGTCGGGCAGCTTGTTGCCGTCGGCGGAGAAAAACTTGATGCCGTTGTCGTAGTACGGATTGTGCGACGCGCTGATCACCACGCCCGCGGCGAGCCGCAGCGCACGCGTCAGATACGCAATGCCCGGAGTGGGCATCGGGCCGGCCAGCATCACATCGACACCGGCCGCGGAAAAACCCGCTTCGAGCGCGGCCTCGAGCATGTAACCCGACACGCGGGTGTCCTTGCCGATCAGCACTGTGGGCCTCGCGCCCGTTCTCGCCCAGCGGTCCGCGCCCGCCAGCACTTTGCCGGCGGCATAGCCGAGCCGCAAAACAAACTCCGGTGTAATGGGCCCTTCGCCGACCTTGCCCCGAATTCCGTCCGTGCCGAAAAAACGACGTGCCATATTTTATTTTCCTCCTTCCTTGCGTTCAGCCGCGCGTGCGGCCGTGATTCGCCGCGTCGCGCATGGCCGTCCATACTTTCAATGCATCCACTGTTTGCGCGACGTCATGCACGCGCACAATCGCGGCGCCCCGCCCGGCCGCGCACACCGCCGCGGCGACGCTGCCCGCGATGCGCTCGGGCGCCGGGCGCCCGACCACCGCACCGATCATCGACTTGCGCGACATGCCCGCGAGAATCGGATACGGCGGCTCTGCTCGGGGCGCCGTATCCGGCAGATGCGCAAGTAGCGCGTAATTATGCTCGAGCACCGCCTTGCCGAAACCGAAACCCGGATCGACGCTGATGCGCGCACGAGCGATGCCTGACTGCTTGAGAGCCGCGACCCGTTCCTCCAGAAACCGCCGGACCTCGCTCACCACATCGACATAAACAGGTTCGCCGCGTTGCATGGTCTGCGGTTCGCCGAGCATGTGCATCACGCACAAACCGCATTCGCTATCGCGCACCGCCTCGATCGCGCCGGGCATCCGGAAACCCCAGACGTCGTTGATGAGATCCGCGCCCGCGCTCAAAGCCTGGCGCATCACTTCCGGCTTATAGGTATCGACCGACAACGGCACATTCGCGCCGCGCAACTGTTCGACGAGTGGGATCACGCGCTCCAGTTCCTCGTCGAGCGATACCGGCGGCGCGCCGGGACGCGTGGACTCACCGCCGATGTCGATGATGTCCGCGCCGTCGAGCAGCATGCGCTCAGCCTGGCGCAGCGCATCGCCGCGCATCACGTATTGGCCGCCGTCGGAGAAGGAGTCGGGCGTGACGTTCAGGATGCCCATGACCAACGGGCGTTCAAAGGTCAGCTTGAAGCGGCCGCATTGAAGGGGCTCGGGAATGGGAAAAGAGAGAAAGTCGACTTTCGACACGTGGCAGCGCTTCATATAAAACGGATAAATGCAAAACGGGCCGGTGTGAAACACACCGGCCCGCACTTTCTACTGGTCGCCTATCAGGCCGGCGCGGTAGCGCTGCCCGGCTTGACCTCGGTGCCCGGGCTGCCGCCCGACGAGGCGTCGCTTGCCGGCGGCGGCGAACTCTTCGGCGAACGCGGCGGACGTCCGGCCATGATGTCGTTGATCTGATCGGCGTCGATCGTCTCCCACTCCATCAGAGCGGCGGTCATCGCTTCGACCTTGTCGCGGTTCTCTTCCAGCAGGCGCTTCGCAAGGTTGTACTGCTCGTCAAGCACGCGACGAATTTCCGCGTCGACCTTTTGTTGCGTCGCTTCCGAAATGGTACGCGTGAACCCGCGGCCAAACGGCGTTGCGTCGTTTTCGTCGTCGACGTAGACCATCGGTCCCAGCGCGTCCGTCATGCCGAAGCGAGCCACCATGGCGCGCGCGGTTTGCGTCGCCTTGTTGAAGTCGTCCGACGCGCCGGTGCTGATCAGGTTCAGGAACAATTCCTCGGCGACACGGCCACCGAACAGGATCGCGAGACGGTCGAGCAGGTAGTCCTTCGAATACGTTTCGTTGTCGTGCTCCGGCAACTGCCACGTCACACCGAGGGCGCGGCCGCGCGGAATGATCGTGACCTTGTGCACCGGATCAGCCTTCGGCAACAGCTTGGCGATCACCGCATGGCCCGACTCGTGATACGCGGTGGCGCGCTTCGATTCCTCGCGGATCACGGCCGACTTGCGCTCCGGGCCCATGAAGATCTTGTCCTTCGCGTCCTCGAAGTCCGTCATCTCCACGATGCGCTTGCCGCGGCGAGCCGCGAACAGCGCCGCCTCGTTCACGAGGTTCGCCAGATCGGCGCCCGAGAAGCCCGGCGTGCCGCGAGCGATGACCGCCGCATCGACGTCGTTCGAGATCGGCACCTTGCGCAGGTGAACCTTCATGATGTGTTCGCGGCCGCGGATGTCCGGCAGACCGACATACACCTGACGATCGAAACGGCCCGGACGCAGCAGCGCCTTGTCGAGCACGTCCGAACGGTTCGTTGCGGCGATCACGATCACGCCCGAGTTCGCCTCGAAGCCGTCCATCTCGACCAGCATCTGGTTCAGCGTCTGCTCACGTTCGTCGTTACCGCCGCCCATGCCGGCGCCGCGATGACGGCCGACCGCGTCGA
Source organism: Paraburkholderia sp. DD10 (assembly GCF_049177125.1). Classification (NCBI taxonomy): domain Bacteria; kingdom Pseudomonadati; phylum Pseudomonadota; class Betaproteobacteria; order Burkholderiales; family Burkholderiaceae; genus Paraburkholderia; species Paraburkholderia sp. DD10. The sequence continues at coordinate 2,289,679 of NZ_CP185393.1, forward strand.
TTTCGTCGATGAACACGATACACGGCGCGTGCTTCTTGGCCTGCTCGAACATGTCGCGCACGCGAGCCGCGCCGACGCCGACGAACATTTCAACGAAGTCCGAACCCGAGATGCTGAAAAACGGCACCTTCGCCTCGCCGGCGATGGCGCGCGCGAGCAACGTCTTGCCGGTTCCCGGCGGGCCGACCAGCAGCACGCCGCGCGGAATGCGCCCACCCAGCTTCTGGAACTTCTGCGGGTCGCGCAGGAAATCGACCAGTTCGGAGACTTCTTCCTTGGCTTCGTCGCAACCGGCGACGTCGGTAAAATTGATCGCGTTGTTATTTTCGTCGATCAGACGCGCACGGGATTTGCCGAACGAGAACGCACCGCCTTTCCCGCCCCCCTGCATCTGTCGCATCATGTAGAACCAGAAACCGATGATCAGAATCGTCGGCCCGAGGTAGTACAGCGCCGACACCAGCGCATTAGGTTCGTCGTCAGCCTTGCCGCTCACCTGAACGCCATACTTCATCAGATCGCCGACCATCCAGATGTCGCCCGGCGACACGATCTGGTACTTCTGGCCGTCTGCTGGAGTGACCGTGAGGTTCCGCCCCTGGACAATGACGTTCTTGACTTTGCCGTTCTTCGCGTCGTCCATGAACTGCGAATAGGAAACGCCTTCCTGGACACGGGGCTTGTCGAACTGCTTGAACACCGTAAACAGCACCAGTGCGATAACCAGCCACACTGCTGCCTTCGAAAACATATTGTTGTTCAAAGCACCACTCCTTCACTTAGACGGGCGCCTACACTTGCCTTGCGGCACCACGAAAGCATTCTAATCCAGTCCGCAGACCCCTGCCATAAGGTTTCACTACCACAGAAATAGCGTAACCGGCTGTTACAGCGCCAATTTCCGGCGCCGGCAGACTATTTATCGGCAGATGCGGATCCGTCCTGCAGCGCCCTACGCGGGCCGCTTGAGATGCTTACCCAAAATAAACGTTTCTGACGACTTGTCCCGCGACGCCTTCGGCTTGCGGGCCGCCACCACCTTGAACTGATGCTTGAACTTTTCGACAATCTGGCTGTAACCGCTGCCGTGAAAGCATTTGACTAAAAGGGCACCATCCGGCTTCAGGTGATTTTGCGAAAACTCCAATGCGAGATCGCACAAATGCTCGATTCGCGCGGCATCCGCCACCGCCACCCCCGACAGGTTGGGCGCCATATCCGAAATTACAAGATCAACCTGGCGTTCTCCGACTAATTCTTCCAGTTGGCCGAGGACCGAGTCCTCGCGGAAGTCACCCTGGATGAAGTGAACGTCGGCGATCGGCTCCATCGGCAGCATGTCCAGCGCGATGATCGTGCCGTCGATGCCGCCCTCGCGTTCGGCGTCGCGCTGCGCGCCCTTCGCGAGCTTGTTGCGTGCGTACTGGCTCCAGCTGCCCGGCACCGAGCCGAGGTCGACGATCACCTGCCCCGGACGGATCAGCTTGTCCTGTTCGTCGATTTCCTTGAGCTTGTAGGCGGCGCGGGCGCGATAGCCCTCCCGCTGCGCCATTTTCACGTACGGGTCGTTGATATGGTCATGCAGCCATGCCGTGTTGAACTTGTTTTTTGCCATTAAACGTTGAACTCTTGCTGCGCCATGTCGCGCTTTAGCGGATAATACGCGGTTAATTTCGCGCGGCCACCGCCAAAACTGGCGGTCATCCGCGATTCTGTTGTTCTGACGCGCCGTCCTGCTGATCGATCGAAAACCCAATCGCCGCTAATCGAGCGAGTGGATCGGGAATGCAGGCGCCGCCATTTTAGTCGAGTCTCCCACTTTCCATGCCAGCCCTCAAAGTCTCTTCCGACCAACGCGCCGAATTGCGCTCCCAGGCACACGCGCTCAAACCGGTGGTGCTCGTCGGCGCCGAAGGCTTGACCGACGCTGTGCTCGCCGAGATCAAGGTGCACCTTGACGCCCATCAGCTGATCAAAATCCGCGTGTTCGGCGACGAACGCGAAGAACGCATCGCGATTTACGAACAAATCTGCGACAAGCTGAACGCTGCGCCGATCCAGCACATCGGCAAGCTGCTCGTGATCTGGAAGCCTGAAACCGCGCAACCGGCGGTGAAGACCAGGCGCGGCACCTTGCCGAGCGCCCGGGAAGCCGCCGCGGATGCCAAACCGGGCAAGGGTCGCGCACCGCGCGTGGTAACCGTGGTGAAGCCCAGCGAAATCCCGATGCGCAAGCCGAAGGCAAAAGCGGTCGTGGTGCGCGGCAATGAACGCGTCACGCAAGGCGGCAACATCAAGCGGGCCAAGAAGCGCCAGACCAGCGCGAAGCGCTCGCATCAGTCGTCGAAATAAGCGAATGAGGGTGGAGGTGCGGGCCAGGTCCGCACTCTGGTTTGCTTTAACGCTGATTGCGCGAGGCGAATTCTTGAACCGCGGCTTGAACTGCGCGTTCGGGCTGATGCCTGGGCGGACCTGCCGGGCTGCTCGAACACGAAACTGCGCGGCGCGCGAACCGATAATCAGCGCGTTACGCGCCCGGCGGCACCGCCGCCATCTGCTTCAGCCATGACTGCGCCGGCGCCCGCCGGCAGCTTCCACACCAGCGCCACGCCCAACAGGCTTTCGACCAGATAGAACAGGCTCGACACGCCATGCAGGATGCCAAAGCGCGTCGCATAAGCCGAATGGCCGACATCGCTACCCGCTTCGAACGCGGCCACGCGCATTGCATTCATGAACGGCTGCAACGCGAAGTAACCCACCAGCACGCACACGAGCATGCCCGCGATCAGCCAGCGCAGACGACGATACGCGTCGCCGCCGCGGCGAACCAATACGTTGGCGAGAACGAGCAGCAAAATGCCGCACACCGCACCCAGCACGCCCTCGATGCGAAACAACTGCGCGGCCACCGCGCCCGCCGTCGTGCGATCGAGCGACGTGAACAGCACCGGCGCGACAGCATAGCCGATAGTCAGCAGACTACCGACCCACACCACCGTCAGCAGACGGAAAAATCGATGCGGCATCAAGGACACCGGAGCCGCCCTCAAATGTAGCTAACCGCGATGATTTCGTATTCGCGCACGCCGCCCGGCGCCTGCACCGATGCCACGTCGCCTTCCGATTTGCCGATCAGCGCGCGGGCGATCGGCGAGCTGATCGAGATCAGGCCGTGGTCGATGTCCGCTTCGTCGTCGCCGACGATCTGATACTTGACCGGCGCACCGGAATCCAGGTCTTCCAGTTCCACCGTTGCGCCGAACACCACGCGGCCGTCCGCGTCCACCTTGGACGGGTCGATCACCTGCGCGCCGGCCAGCTTCGATTCGATTTCGGCGATACGGCCTTCGATGAAGCCCTGCTTTTCCTTCGCCGCGTCGTATTCCGCGTTTTCCGACAGATCGCCTTGGGCGCGTGCCTCCGCGATCGAGTTGATCACTGCGGGACGCTCAACCGATTTCAGGCGCTGCAATTCATCGCGCAGCATGTCTGCGCCGCGCTTCGTCAATGGAATAGTGCTCATAAACAACTCTAGAGGCTAAAAAACGGCCGTAAAAAAAATCACCGCGGTTAAGTGCATTTCGCGCGGACCAGAGCGCCGGGCGAGACCCGGGCCGAGGCACCTGCGAAACGCCGCTTAACCGCGGCACTTACGTCTTGGACAGGTATTCGAAGCCTTAGTTTAGGCGAGCGTGGAGTCCTTGTAAATCATAGACTTCCAGGTCCTTCAAATAGCGCAAGCCTTCCACCGCGGCCCGCGCGCCGGACATGGTCGTGTAGTACGTGACCTTGTTCGCCTGCGCGCTCATGCGGATCGAACGCGAATCGGCAATCGCCGCGCGGGTCTCGTCGACGGTCGTGAAGACCAGCGCGATCTCGCCGTTCTTGATCATGTCGACAATGTGCGGACGGCCGTCCTTCACCTTGTTGACGACCTTGACCGGCACGCCCGCCGCTTCGATCGCGGCAGCGGTGCCCTTGGTCGCGACGATCGGATAGCCGAGTTCGTGCAGCATGCGCGCGACTTCGACGGCCTTGGGCTTGTCGGCGTCCATCACGGTCAACAGCACCGTGCCCGACTCCGGCAGACGCGAACCCGCCGCGAGTTGCGACTTGAACAACGCTTCGCCGAACGTCTGGCCCACGCCCATCACTTCACCGGTCGAGCGCATTTCCGGTCCGAGCACCGGATCGACTGCCGGGAACTTGACGAACGGGAACACCGCTTCCTTCACGCTGAAGTACGGCGGATCGATTTCCTTCGTCACGCCTTGCTCGGCGAGCTTCTGGCCGACCATCGCGCGCGCCGCGATCTTCGCGAGCGGCAGGCTGGTTGCCTTCGACACGTACGGCACCGTGCGCGATGCACGCGGATTCACTTCGAGCACGTAGATCACGTCCTCTTTCGAACCATCCGCTTGCGGCACTTGCTGGATCGCGAACTGCACGTTCATCAGGCCGATCACGTTCAGCGCCTTGGCCATCGCGCCCGTCTGACGCTTCAGTTCGGCCACGGTTTCCTTCGACAGCGAGTACGGCGGCAGCGAACAAGCCGAGTCGCCCGAGTGCACGCCCGCCTGCTCGATGTGCTCCATCACGCCGCCGATGAACACAGCCTCGCCGTCGGAGATGCAATCGACGTCGCATTCGATCGCGTCGTTCAGGAAGCGGTCGAGCAGCACAGGCGAATCGTTCGACACCTTCACGGCCTCGCGCATGTAGCGCTCGAGATCACGCGGCTCGTGGACGATTTCCATCGCCCGGCCACCCAGCACGTACGACGGACGGACCACCAGCGGGTAGCCGATTTCGTCGGCGAGCTTGAGCGCTTCGTCTTCGGCGCGCGCCGTGCGATTCGGCGGCTGACGCAGGCCGAGATCCTGCAGCAGCTTCTGGAAACGCTCGCGGTCTTCCGCGGCATCGATCATGTCCGGCGAGGTGCCGATGATCGGCACGCCGTTCGCCTCGAGATCGAGCGCGAGCTTCAGCGGCGTTTGGCCGCCGTATTGCACGATCACGCCGACAGGCTTTTCCTTGTCGACGATTTCGAGCACGTCTTCGAGCGTCAGCGATTCGAAATAGAGACGATCGGAGGTGTCGTAGTCGGTCGAAACGGTTTCGGGGTTGCAGTTGACCATGATCGTTTCATAGCCGTCCTCGCGCATGGCGAGCGCCGCGTGCACGCAGCAGTAGTCGAACTCGATGCCCTGGCCGATCCGGTTCGGGCCGCCGCCCAGCACCATGATCTTCTTGTTGCTGGTCGGGTTCGCTTCGCACTCTTCCTCGTAGGTCGAGTACATGTAGGCGGTTTTCGTCGCGAACTCGGCGGCGCACGTGTCGACGCGCTTGTACACCGGACGCACGTTCAACTCGATCCGGCGTTGACGCACTTCGGCCGGCTTCGCGCCGAGCAGCTTCGCGAGACGCCGGTCCGAGAAGCCGCTCTGCTTCACATACTTGAGTTCTTCTTTCGACAGGCTCGCGAGCGTGCGGCCCGTCAGCGCCTTTTCCTTCAGGACGATCTGTTCGATCTGCGCGAGGAACCACGGATCGATCGAGGTCTCCTCGAAGATTTCCGCGGCGCTCATGCCGATGCGGAACGCGTCGCCGACGTACCAGATGCGATCCGGACCGGCTTCGCCGATCTCGCGGATGATCTCGTCGCGGTTGCCGGTCTTTTCGTCCAGGCCGTCGACGCCGACTTCGAGACCGCGCAGCGCCTTCTGGAACGATTCCTGGAAGGTGCGGCCGATCGCCATCACTTCGCCGACCGACTTCATCTGCGTGGTGAGGCGTGAATCGGCTTCGCGGAATTTCTCGAACGCAAAACGCGGGATCTTCGTGACGACGTAGTCGATCGTCGGTTCGAACGACGCCGGCGTCTGGCCGCCGGTGATTTCGTTCTTCAGTTCGTCGAGCGTGTAGCCGACCGCGAGCTTCGCCGCGACCTTCGCGATCGGGAAGCCGGTGGCCTTCGACGCCAACGCCGACGAACGCGACACACGCGGGTTCATTTCGATCACGATCATCCGGCCGTCTTTCGGATTGATCGAGAACTGCACGTTCGAGCCCCCGGTATCGACGCCGATTTCGCGCAGCACCGCGAGCGACGCGTTACGCAACACCTGATATTCCTTGTCGGTGAGCGTTTGCGCCGGCGCGACGGTGATCGAGTCGCCGGTGTGGATGCCCATCGGGTCCAGGTTTTCGATCGAGCAGACGATGATGCAGTTGTCCTTCTTGTCGCGGACCACTTCCATCTCGTACTCTTTCCAGCCGAGCAGCGACTCTTCGATCAGCAATTCGCGAGTGGGCGACAGATCGAGACCGCGCTTGCAGATCTCTTCGAATTCGTCGCGGTTGTAGGCGATGCCGCCGCCCGAACCGCCCAGCGTGAACGACGGGCGGATCACCACCGGATAGCCGCCGCTGCCGGTTTCCGCCGCGATTTTCGCCTGCACCTGCAGCGCTTCTTCCATCGAATGCGCGGTGCCCGACTTGGCCGAACCGAGGCCGATCTTCGTCATCGCGTCCTTGAACTTCTGACGGTCTTCCGCCTTGTCGATCGCTTCCGGCGACGCGCCGATCAACTCGACCGTGTATTTGTCCAGCACGCCGTGCGCATGCAGATCGAGCGCGCAGTTCAGCGCGGTCTGACCGCCCATGGTCGGCAGAATCGCGTCCGGGCGCTCCTTCGCGATGATGCGCTCGACCACTTCCCACGTGATCGGCTCGATGTAGGTCACGTCGGCCGTGTTCGGGTCGGTCATGATCGTCGCCGGATTGCTGTTGACGAGAATGACCTTGTAGCCTTCCTCACGCAACGCCTTGCATGCCTGCGCGCCCGAGTAGTCGAACTCGCACGCCTGGCCGATGATGATCGGACCCGCGCCGATGATGAGGATGCTCTTGATGTCTGTCCGCTTGGGCATAACGCTCTCGCTAATGTATTCCTGAATTCTTTCCGTCGGCGCGCGTCGTTGCTACGCTGCGCGCGCTCTGTTTGTGCGGCTCGCCCGACAGGCGCTGAGCACAGTGAGTGCGCCGAGTGCGCGGCGCGGCTCGGCCGCGCGCGCCGCAACGGCGCTTCACAGGCCGCTTCTATCGCCTCTTACGCCGCCGCGGTCCTGCCTGCCTTCTTCGCGTCCATCAACCCGGTGAAGCGGTCGAACAGATAGGCGATGTCGTGCGGACCAGGCGATGCTTCCGGGTGCCCCTGGAAGCAGAACGCCGGCTTGTCGGTCAGCGCGAAGCCTTGCAGCGTGCCGTCGAACAACGAGACATGCGTGACCTTGGCGTTGGCCGGCAGCGTGTCGGCGTCGACCGCGAAGCCGTGGTTCTGCGACGTGATGACCACGCGGCCGTCGTCCAGATCCTTCACCGGATGGTTTGCGCCGTGGTGGCCGGTCTTCATCTTCAGGGTCTTCGCGCCGAGAGCGAGCCCCATGATCTGGTGACCGAGGCAGATGCCGAACGTCGGAATGCCGCGCTCGATCAGCTCCTTCGTGGCCGCGATCGCGTAGTCGCACGGTTCCGGATCGCCGGGACCGTTCGAGAGGAAAATGCCGTCCGGGTTGAGCGCGAGCGCATCAGCCGCGCTGGCTTGCGCCGGCAGCACCGTGACGTGACAGCCACGCTCGGCCAGCATGCGCAGGATGTTGTACTTGACGCCGTAGTCGAACGCGACCACACGGTACTTCGGCGCATTCTGCTTGCCGTAGCCCGTGCCAAGACGCCATTCGGTCTGGGTCCATTCGTAGGCTTCCTTCGTGGACACGACCTTTGCGAGGTCCATGCCCGAGAGGCCTGGGAACGAACGCGCGAGTTCGATGGCCTTGGCCTCGTCGTCCGAGCCGGCCAGGATCGCGCCGTTCTGTGCGCCCTTGTCGCGCAGAACGCGGGTCAGCTTGCGGGTGTCGAGGCCGGCGATGGCGACCACGCCTTCGTCCTGCAGATACTGCGAGAGCGTGCGCTCCATGCGGAAGTTCGACGCGAGAACCGGCAGATCGCGAATGATCAGGCCGGCGGCATGGACTTTCGTAGCTTCAATGTCTTCAGCGTTCACACCGACGTTACCGATGTGCGGATACGTGAGGGTCACGATCTGGCGCGCATAGCTCGGATCAGTCAGGATTTCCTGATAGCCGGTGATAGCGGTGTTGAACACGACTTCGCCGATCGTATGCCCTGGGGCGCCGATGGAATAACCACGAAAGACCGTGCCGTCGGCGAGCGCGAGCAGAGCGGGAGAAAATGACGGCAACACGGGAGACTCCTTGGGGAACACCCTGTTGCCGACCTGTCTATCCGACTGAGAGCCGCAGCGAAAAGCATCCACGGGATGCGCGCGCAGACTCGCTCGCGTACTGCCGTCGACGTTGCAAGGGGCGCGATGAGCCCATTGTCTGGACGGATCGGCTGGGTGCGTGGCCCTTCTTGCTACGCAAACGGCGCGCGGCGGATGAACGGTATGGGAGAGGTAGGCGCTAGGGTGCGGGTTGATAAGCTCAAACCTTGTAATTATAGCCGGAAACTGCCCTTCTCTCCAAATCCGAGATGGGGAGCGAACCAGGGCGCGCGTCCGCAGAAATCGGCGAAACCCTTGCTGGGCGGAGCGCTGCCGCCGTCGGACAAGACCTGCGGCGAGCGGAATCGGGATAGCGTCGGCAAACGCGCTCGGACCGGCGCAGCGCCGCGCGACAGTCTCAGGCCTCGTGCTCCGCATGCAGCACGACCGGCCGAACAGGCGTGCGGCCAGGCAATACGTACCAGACCGCGCTCAACACCTGCAGCCCCACCAGAATGCCCCAGGCGGTCAGATGCGCGACCGCCGGATAGTGGCCGCCGCTCGCCGGCCAGCGCGACAGCACCGCACCCACGCCGATCTGAAAACCGAAGATCAGCAGAAAGATGATGAGCGTGAGCGTGGTGTTCACCCGGCCGGTCATCTGCGCAGGAAAATGCCGTGCCATCACCGCGTAGCTGAGAATGCCGGTGCCGCCGAAAATCCCATACGCCGCCCACAGCAGACCTGCGGGCAGCGGCGCGCGGAACATGATCAGCATTTGCGTCGCAACGTAAAGCGCCATGCCCACGCCGCAAAACGCATACAGCGAGACGCCGCGGCGTTCGAGGACGCGCGCCGCCGCGCCGAAACCCACGCAGCCCGCCATCATCGCAAAGCCCAGAATCGACACCAGCGCGGCCGCCTCGGGCGGCTCGAAGCCCTGAACGTCACGCAACCAGGCCCCCACCCACAGCGATTGCATCGCATAGAACACGCCTTGGGTGACGACCGAGAACGAAGCGATTTTCCAGAACGCGGCGCTGCCCAGGATATGCAAGGTGCCTTTGAATTGAGTGCCAAGACTCGCCTGTCGGCGCGTTTCGTGCGCGTCCGGCGCAAGCGTCCATTGCGCCAGCGCCACCAGCACCGTCAGCAGAACCAGTCCCACGCAGACCGTGCGCCAACTCGCGAAGCCGAGCACCCACGTGAGCGGCGAGCCCACCATCACGCCGCCTAAACCGCCGATCGCCATCACGAGTCCGTTCATCAGCGGCAGGCGCGCCGACGCGAAGTGCTGCGCCAACGCCTTGAAAGCCGCGCCGAGGCACACCGACACGCCGACGCCGATCAGGAGCCGCCCGACCATCATCACGCCGACGCTATGGGCGGCGCCGAACACCCCTATTCCGAGCGCGGCAAACAGCAGGGTCGCGGCGGTCACGCGCCGCGCGCCGAAGTGATCGAGCAACACGCCGGCCGGAATTTGCGTGCCCGCGAAGCCGAGGAAATACAGGCTGGTCAGCAAACCGAGGTCGGTTGCCGACAAGCCCAGGTCATGCGTGATGAACGGAGCAAAGCCGAGGTTGACGCCGCGAAACACGTACGAAACAAAGTAACCGGCGGAAAACAGGAGAAAGACGCGCAGTTGGGTCGACGACATAAGCTTCGATCGGAGCGGCCGGTCGGCCAAAGCTCGAACGATAAAGGAAATCCGTCGAACTCGCCCGCGATGAACCGCACAACGAAAAACGCCGTCACACAGGTGACGGCGTTGGCAAGGCTTCGGTGCGAGCGCATCGCTATGGCGGCGGTGCTCCAGTACTGCATGGCCTCACTACCGAGGCGGAGCGGCTTTTCGCGCTATTTGCTCTTCTTCGTGTCGGCCGCGGTTTTCGACACCTTGCTGGATGTGGAAGCCGACGCTTTCGTCACCTTGCCCTTGCTCGCGGATGCCGCCGGCTTGCCGGCTTTGCCCGCGGGCTCGGCCACCTTGACCACCGCTGAACGGCCACGGCCCTTCTTCGTGTCACCAACGCGCGTGCCGATTTTCTGGACGCCGCCGCCTTGCACGTTGGTGGCAATGCGCTCGGGGCCGGGTTCGCTCGGCACCGTCTTGCCCACCGGCACGTGCAGCACGATGACCTGGCCACGCGAGACCTCGTTACGATGCGTGCGATTCCATGACTTTAACTGGCCGAGCGAAACGCCGTAACGTGCGGCGATCGCCGCCATGCTCTGATTGCGGCGCACGCGGATCAACATTTTGCGGGTATCGGGAACGTCCGGCTCCATCGCCAGAACCGCGCTTTCGGCAACATCGGCGCTGATGTCCTCGTCGTCGTCCGAACCGCGCGGCACCACAATCGTGGAGCCCGGCTTAAGACGCATGCCGGCCGGAATCTTGTTCACTTCCATCAGCGTGTCGGCGTCGACGCCGATTTTTTGCGCGATCGCCGCCGGCGCCGAACGCTCCGTGACGGTGTAGGTAGTCCATGAGGACAGCGAACCCGAATACGTCTTCAGATTGCGCTCGAAGGCGCTCGCGTTGTCGAACGGCAGCAGGATCTGCGGCTGCGTCGCGCCGAGAATCACCGGCTTCCTGAACGATGGATTCAGCGAACGGAATTCATCCCACGAAAGATTCGCCAGCTTGGCAGCCGTGTCCACGTCGATATCGTGCGAGGTGGTGACCGTGACGAAATACGGGTGATTCGGAATCGACGGCAACGCGAGCCCGTACATTTGCGGGTTCGCCACGATGTTTTTCACCGCCTGCAGCTTCGGCACGTAGTTGCGCGTCTCGTTCGGCATGCGCAAGCTGAGGTAGTCGGTGGGCAAGCCCGCCGCTTCATTGCGCGCGATTGCGCGCTGCACGTTGCCCTCACCCCAGTTGTACGCGGCGAGCGCGAGCTGCCAGTCGCCGAACATGTCATGCAGACGCGACAGATAGTCGAGCGCGGCGCTGGTCGAGGCCAGCACGTCGCGACGCTCGTCCTGCCACATGTTCTGCTTGAGGTTGTAGGTGCGGCCGGTGCCGGGCATGAACTGCCACATGCCGGCCGCCTTCGCCACGGACAAAGCCTGCGGGCTGTACGCCGATTCGATGAATGGCAGCAGCGCGAGCTCGGTCGGCATATGGCGCGCCTCGAGTTCCTCCACGATGTGATAGAGGTACTTCTGCGAGCGCTCGGTCATGCGCTGCACGTAATCGGGACGCTGCGCGTACCAGTTGACCTGCATGTCGACGAGGTCGGTCTGCAAATCCGGCATTTGAAAACCGCGGCGAATACGGCCCCAAAGATCGGCATCCGCGCTGGTCAGTTGAGTGACTGAACCCTGATCGACGTTGATCGTCTCTTTGGCGGTGGCTGTCTTGCGAAGGGCGTCGGCTACGGCTTGCTGACTGGCGGGATTTGTTGCGGTGGTGGGGCTATTCGTTGTCGGTCCCTGGCTCGCGCAAGCGGCGAGTGTCAGGACCAGCAACGCACTTAAGATAAATCTCATGAACGTCTCGGTTTCCACAAGGGCTGGAATTTGAGCCGATAGTACGAAACGCCAACGTCCGCGTCAATCGGAAAATTACGAAAAAATCAAGTAAATCTAGGGCTTGGCGAATTTTTCGGATTATTCCCCTGAACAACACCCTCATGCGAATCCGGTTAACGAAAGCGGTTTTTCCATTCACGCATCAATGTGAACGCCGCCAACCGGTCAGAGACTTTCTCATGCAACTGCGCCTGCAAGCTCGCTTGAACGGCCGGATTGCCGGCGCGCAAAAACGGATTCACGGCGCGTTCGTGGGCGATGGTGGTGGGCAGTGTCGGCGTATTGCGCGCGCGGAGTTCGCTCGCCTTGTCGCGCCAGGCTTGCAGCTCGGCATTGTCCGGCTCGCAGGCGAGCGCGAAGCGGATGTTCGACAGCGTGTACTCGTGCGCGCAGTGGACCTCGGTCGCGCCGGGCAGCGCGGCGAGCGAATCCAGCGAGGCAAGCATTTGTTGCGGCGTGCCTTCGAACAGCCGGCCGCAACCGCAAGCGAACAGCGTGTCGCCGCAGAACACGTGCGGCGTGCCGCGCGGGTCCGCCGCCTGGAAGTAGGCAATATGTCCGCTCGTGTGACCAGGCACCTCGAGCACGCTGAATTCGAGCGCGGGGGCCGCGATCGTCACGTGATCACCATTTCGGAGACGGTGTGTGAGATGCTCGATCGCTTCACCGGCGGGGCCGTACACGGGAACGGCCTGGCCATTCAGCAGATCGGCCACCCCGCCGACGTGGTCTTGATGATGGTGCGTGAGTAAAATAGCGCTCAGCCGCCAACCTCGTTTCGCCAGATAGGCGCGCACGGGTGCGGCTTCGCCCGGATCGACGACCACCGCCAGGTGTCCGTCGGAAACGACCCAGATGTAATTGTCTTCAAACGCCGGGACCGGTACGTACTCGAGCGCATTCATAGGCGACGCATTTTGATATGACTGACCGAGCGATTATAGACTGGCCCGCCTGGACCGATTCACCGCCTGGCCGCTACGTGCTCGAGTGGGAGCAGACCCAGCTCGACCGCGTAGTGTCGGACGTGTTCGGTTACCACGCGCTGCAACTTGGCCTGCCGCAGCTCGACGCCTTGCGCGAAAACCGCATGCCGTGCCGCGGGCTGGTGCTCGATGCCGCGAGCGGCGCGAGCGCGCCCTACACTTTTCCGCGTGGCCCGGCGCAGGCCGGCAATGGCTCCGCGGGTAACCGTTCCGCGCAAGCCGAGCCCACCGTCCTGACCGCGCCGGCCGGACGCAGCGCGGTATGGTGCGATCTGCTCGACTTACCGTTCGAAGCGCAAAGCGTCGACCTGATCGTGATGCCGCACACGCTGGAATTCACCAGCGACCCGCACCGGCTGCTGCGCGAAGCCGAGCGCGTGCTGATGCCCGAAGGCCAGTTGATCATTCTCGGCTTCAACTCGCTGTCGTTATGGGGCGCGCGACAATCGGTCGGCAAAATGACCGGGCGGCCCTTTGTGCCCGCCGCGGTCGATCTGATCGCCTTCACGCGCCTGAAGGACTGGATCAAGCTACTGGGTTTCGACCTTGAACGCGGGCGCTTCGGCTGCTATCGTCCGCCCCTCGGCAGCGATCAGTGGCTGTCCCGCTACGGTTTCATGGAAGCCGCCGGCGACCGCTGGTGGCCGATTTTCGGCGCGACCTACATGATCAAGGCGATCAAGCGCGTGCGCGGCATGCGTCTCGTCGGCCCGCTGAAAGTGAAGAAACCCGTCCTCGCTCCGGGCCTCGCGCCCGCCGCCACACCGAACACACGCAACCACACTCAATGACTTCCGATCACATCGATATTTATACCGACGGCGCCTGCAAGGGCAACCCCGGCCCCGGCGGCTGGGGCGCGTTGCTGCGCTTCGGCGACCAGGAAAAAGAACTGTTCGGCGGCGAGGCGAATACCACCAACAATCGCATGGAACTGATGGGCGTGATTGCCGCGCTCGAAGCGCTGAAGCGCCCCTGCAAGGCGGTCGTGCATACCGACTCGCAGTACGTGCAGAAGGGCATCAGCGAATGGATTCACGGCTGGAAAAAGAAAGGCTGGATCACCGCCGCGAAGCAGCCGGTGAAGAACGCCGATTTGTGGAAGCGGCTCGATGCGCTCGTCGCGCAACACGAAATCGAATGGCGCTGGGTGCGCGGCCACAATGGCCACCCGGAAAACGAACGCGCCGATCAACTGGCCAATCGCGGCGTCGCGTCGCTCGCCGAACTGTGACGTCCGCCGCCGCGCCGGCACCCATGCGCGCACCGTCTTTTTTGCTGCAATTTTTCGAAGCAGGCTAATCCCCCATGCGCCAACTCATCCTCGATACCGAAACCACCGGCCTGAACGCACGCACCGGCGACCGGATTCTCGAACTCGGTTGCGTCGAACTTGTGAACCGCCGGCTAACCGGCAACAACCTGCACTTCTACATCAATCCGGAACGCGACAGCGATCCGGGCGCGCTGGCGGTGCACGGCTTGACCACCGAGTTCCTGAGCGACAAGCCGAAGTTCGGCGAGATCGCCGACCAGATCCGCGACTTCATCCAGGGTGCGGACCTGATCATTCACAACGCACCATTCGATATCGGCTTCCTCGACGCCGAGTTCGCCCTGCTGGGTCTGCCGCCCGTCAGCACCTATTGCGGGGAAATCATCGACACGCTCGCGCGCGCCAAGCAGATGTTCCCCGGCAAGCGCAATTCACTCGACGCGCTGTGCGATCGCTTCGGCATCAGCAACGCGCACCGTACGCTGCACGGCGCGCTGCTCGACTCGGAGTTGCTCGCCGAGGTCTATCTGGCGATGACGCGCGGCCAGGAAAGCCTCGTCATCGACATGCTCGGCGAGTCTCACGCGAATGGAAACGAGCATGCGCCGCGTGTGGCGATCGACTCGCTCGAACTGGTCGTGATCGCCGCCAGCGACGACGAAATCGTGGCGCATCAGGCCGTGCTGGACGGTCTCGACAAGGCGGTCAAGGGCACGAGCGTGTGGCGCCTCGAAACCGTGCCCGCAGCGGATGAGCAAGCCGCTTAAAAAATACTGGACGCGTAAAAAAAACCCTGACATAATTCGGCTCTCTTCGGGTGGTTAGCTCAGCGGTAGAGCACTGCCTTCACACGGCAGGGGTCACTGGTTCGATCCCAGTACTACCCACCAGAATTTTGGTGTGTCGATCACCGAAGACTAAAGGGCTTATGCAGAAATGCGTAGGCCCTTTTCTATTTGCCGCTCAAGCTTCAGCGTCTGATTGCATGCCGCAGTGCGCCAGCCTCGTCAGGCTTGCGCGTCAACACCGAAACTTCGTACGATTGCAGCCGCCAGGCACTTGCTGATATAGTCGGCACTCGGGCATTCGCCCCGTCCATCTTCTTCACCTCATTCGACCATAGGGAGGCGTCACATGTTTGCAGTGCACATCGCCATCCCTTACATGGTCTCGCGACCTTAATCCGTCGCTTACGCGGCTCCGCCTGAACCCGGCGTTCCGCGCAAAACCCTAGACAGTCCACAGTTTCATTGCCGGTGCTTTCCGGCACGCTTCGACTGTCTCGTTCTCTCGCTTCTGACTGGAACCTCGGTGCGCTCACGCGTCGCCGGGTCGTCGCAAATGACCAGAAAAAAACTCGACTTTCGCGGACAAGCCTTCAAGGACGTCCTCGGCTTCACCTTCCTGCATTGGGCACGGCAGCCCTGGCGCATCGTCGCCATCACGGTGCTCGTGCTGCTCTCGGCCGTGGCGGACGTGCTCACGCCGATGTTCGCCGGGCATCTCGTCGACGCGATCGCGTCCGGCTCGGCCGGCAACGCCGTCGCCTGGCACGCCGCGCTCACGGCCTTCGGCCTGCTGAGCGCGCTTGGGCTCGGCGCCACCCTGCTTCGCCAGGGCGTGTTCTTTCACATCATCAAGCTCACGCTCAAGATGATGAGCGAGGTCGCCGCGAACGCATTTCATCGCGTGCAGCGCTTTTCGACCGACTGGCACGCCAACAGCTTCGCCGGCTCGACCGTGCGCAAGATCACGCGCGGCATGTGGGCGCTCGACCTGCTCAACGATACGCTGCTGATCGCCCTGTTCCCATCGCTGGTCATGCTGGTCGGCGCAACGGCCTTGCTCGGCTGGCGCTGGCCGATGATGGGCGCGGTCGTCGGCATCGGTTCGGTGTTGTATATCGCGGTGACCGTGGCCCTGTCGCTCGGCTTCGTGGCGCCCGCCGCGCGCCTTGCGAATGCGTGGGACACGCGCATGGGCGGCGCGCTCGCCGACGCCGTCAGTTGCAACGGCGTGGTGAAGGCGTTCGGTGCCGAGGAGCGCGAAGAAGCGCTGCTTGCGGGCGTGATCGGCAAGTGGCGTCATCGCACGCGCCGCACGTGGATGCGCGGCACCATCAATGGCGGCGTGCAGGGCGGCATGCTGGTGGCGATTCAGGCTGCGATTCTCGGCGCCGCGCTGCTGTTGTGGATGCGCGGCGAGGCGAGTGTCGGCGACATCACGTTCGCGCTCACCATGTTTTTCATGCTGCAAGGTTATCTGCGCGAGGTGGGCATGCACATTCGCAATCTGCAGCGTTCGGTCAACGACATGGGAGAGCTGGTGTCGCTGGAACGTCAGCCGCTCGGCATCGAGGATCAGCCGGGCGCGGGTCCGATCGTGATCGGCAAGGGCGAGATTCGTTTCGAGCACGTCACCTTCCATTACGGTGCGAACGCCACGCCGCTCTACGACAACTTCTCCGTGCGGATCGCGCCCGGAGAACGCGTCGGACTGGTCGGCCATTCGGGTTCGGGCAAGACGACCTTCATCAAGCTGATCCAACGCCTTTACGATCTGTCGGAAGGCCGCATCACGATCGACGGTCAGGACATCGCACACGTGCGGCAAGCGTCGTTGCGCAGCCAGATCGCGATCGTTCAGCAGGAGCCGGTGCTGTTTCACCGCTCGCTCGCGGAGAACATTGCGTATGCGCGGCCCGGCGCGAGCCGCGCCGAGATCGAGCGCGCCGCGAGGCTCGCCAGCGCGCACGACTTCATCGCGGCGCTGCCCAATGGCTACGACACGCTGGTCGGCGAACGCGGGGTGAAGCTGTCGGGCGGCGAGCGTCAGCGCGTGGCGATCGCGCGCGCGTTCCTCGCCAACGCGCCGATCCTGATTCTGGACGAAGCCACCTCGAGCCTCGACAGTGAAAGCGAGGTGCTGATCCAGCAGGCCATGGAACGGCTGATGATGGGCCGCACGACGCTGGTGGTGGCGCACCGCCTGTCCACCGTGCGGGCACTCGACCGGTTGCTGGTGCTGGACAAGGGCAAGGTCATCGAGGAAGGCAGTCACGACGCGCTGATCAAGCTCGAGAGGGGGCTGTACCGGCGGTTGTTCGAACGTCAGGCGCTGGAACTCATCAAGGGCTTGAGCGAGCCGGATTCCTTGCCCGAAACGGCGGCCGCCAAGGCAAACCGGACAGATGATTCCAGCCTGCTCGTGGGGAAGTAACTTGCAACGAATGTGTGGAACGTCGAGCGGAGACCGCCGGTAAGTACCGGTAGCAAACGGTTTGCGCTGGCGTTTCACACGCTTACCGCATTGGCCGCACAACGCGACGGCACGCCCCGCCCGGTTTTATCGTTGGGGCGCGCCAGCTACACCGCGCCCGCGGACAAGCCAATGCCGCGCGCCATTCCCGCGGCCGCGAACACCATCAAAACCAGCAGCACCGTTTGGATCACGCTGAGGTGGGCATACGAACGCGCCTTTCGAAGATCCGGCGCGGCGCCCTTTCTCACCGCGGCGCGCCAGCGCATCAGCGCCAGCATCGACGGTACTTCGAGGACGAGAATCACCACGAGCAGCGTCATCTTGACGTGAAAGAGCGGCTCATGCAGGTAGTAGTCCGCGCCTTTTTCGTAGGTGCCGAAGACGCGCATCAAGCCGGTAATGACGAGCACCAGTGCGGAGAGGCCCCAGCGGGTATCGGCGCGGAACAGGGATCGCAAGGCCGCGGGCACAGTGGCTCGGCGTAGCGCCCAGGTACGCCGGAGAATCGACGCGAGCGCGAACCCATAAGCGAGCAGATGAATGGCGGCAAGCAACCAGCGAACCAGCATAGCGACTCCTGCAAACGACGCGATACGATCGGTGTACGTCTGACCCGCCGGCCTTGCAGCGCCGTGCGGCACTCACTTCATTATCGACCAGCGCATACTTTACGACGCCCGCTTCGGCCACCGCGTGTGGCCGACTGCACAAAGCGTCGGATTCAGACTTGCTGCAAAGACGTGTCGAGCGCACGCGCGGCGACCCGATCGCCTTCGGTAGTCAGCGCGGTGCGGAATACGGTCTGTCGGTTATGGCCGGCAGCAGCCGGCGAGTCCCACAGCAATTCGATTTTCGGACGGCGGCCGAAGGCGCCGCGCGCCAGCGACGGCGCAGCGGTCGAGCGAGGCGCCGCGTGCCCGTCCGGCTCGCCGGCCGTCGCGAACACCACCGTGCGAGCGGCCGCCGGCGTGCCGCGCACGCCTTGCGCGGCGGCCCAACGCACCGACAATTCGCGAGCGTCGTACTGCCCCACCTTGCGACGCTCGGCCCACACGCTCACTGTGCGCGTGACGGGATCGAGCGCAACCGCATAGCGGCCGATCGCAAAGCGGCGCGCGGCGACATTGGTTCGCCACAGCGCGCGCGGGCGGCAAATCCACAGGACGGCCGCGTATAGCGCCGGCGCGGCCAGCAGCCAGCCGTTGGTGGCCGCCACCGTTTGCACGGTGCGCCGCCAACCGGCGCTCGCCGCGAACGCGCCCACCGACCAGACCGCGAACAGGAATCCAAGGAAAGCAAACAGACGCAGCGCCTGGCGCAGCCATTGCGGCAGCGGATGAAACGGACGCTCGGCCACGGCGCGCGCGCCGGGCAGGAAGATCAGCAGGAACAGGAACACGAGGTTGATGCACGCCCACGGCGAGGACACCATCGCCGACAGCGCCGCGCCCAGGTCCATCTGCGCCATCGAAAACAGCCAGCGAGCCAGAAGCACGAGACCGATGGCGCGCAGCGCGAAAATCGTTCCGGCGCCGGGCGCCGCGTTCGCGCGCGTCTCTTTCGTTCTCGCCAAGGCATCCTCCTGTCGTCGGCGGCGCCGCAGCCAAATTTGCGGCACGGCCATTATAGGGATATTACGGAGGGTGACCCATTCTTGCAGACACGAAACCCTCCATTTCCGCCGCTCCTCGGGAAAAACGCGGCGCGCATGCAACAACGCCCCGCGGCGAGTGGCTCACGGGGCGTTATTCGCGGTTCAGTGAGCGCCCGAAAGCGCCTGGTGAACCGGCTTGACTGCTTTTACCTATGGCGCATTAGCTGGCGTTGACTTCGCGCAGCACCGTGCGATGCTTCTGACGCAGCAGTTCTTCGTAGGTGGCGACGTAGTTCTGCGCCATGACCTTCGACGAAAAGCGCGACTCGAAAGCCTTGCGCACCGTTTCGCGCGGCAGCGTGTGCAGACGCTTGACCGCGGCGACCGCGCTGATTTCATCTTCGACGACAAAACCCGACACGCCGTTTTCGATCACCTCCGGCACCGAGCCGCGATTGAACGCGATCACCGGCGTGCCGCAAGCCATGGCTTCGATCATCACCAGACCGAAGGGCTCCGGCCAGTCGATCGGGAACAGCAGCGCGTGGGCGTTGCCGAGGAACTCGGTCTTTTCCGATTCGCTGATTTCGCCGATGTATTCGACGTGCGGCAGCGACATGAGCGGCTTGATCACTTCTTCGTAATAGGCGCGGTCGGCCTTGTCGAGCTTCGCGGCAACCTTGATCGGCATGCCGGCTTGCTGGGCGATGCGAATCGCTGTGTCAAGACGCTTTTCCGGCGAGATGCGGCCGAGGAACGCGAGGTAGCTCGGCTTCACGTCCTTGATCGGCGTGAGCAGGTTTTCCGGCAGGCCGTGATAGACGGTTTGCAGCCAGTTCGCCTGCGGCAGCGGAATACGCTGGTTGTCCGAAATCGACACCACCGGCACGTCGCTGAACGTGTTGAAGATCGGCTGCAATTCCGGCAGATCGAGACGGCCATGCAGCGTGGTCACGAACGGCACCGGCTGGCGGGCGAACAGCGAGAACGGGTAATAGTCGATATGGAAATGCAGCACGTCGAATTCGTCCGCGCGGCGGCGCACTTCCTCGAGCAGCAGCATGTGCGGCGCCATCACGTCGCGAATGGTCGGATCGAGGCGCAGCGCCTGCGGCCAGAATGCTTCGAGTTTTGCCGAGGTTTGCGAATCGCCGCTCGCGAACAGCGTCACATCATGGCCCTGTTCGACCAGCGCTTCGGTCAGGTAGGACACGACGCGTTCCGTACCACCGTACAGCTTGGGAGGAACCGCCTCGTGCAACGGAGCGATTTGAGCGATTCGCATAATGAAGAACTCCTCGTAAAAAATCAGGCAAAGGTACTGCGTTTGATAAAAGCGACTCGCTTGCTCGCCCGGGCCGCCTGCCGGACATGCCCGGCGCGGCCTGATTCTTCGAGAAATCTTGCGATGGGTCGCCTGGATAGTGGCCCAGACCAGTCGATCACCGTCTGCGCATGTGCCGGTAAACGCACTCGCGCGGCCTACGTTGACAAACTGTCAGAAATTTCAGGAGCCTACGGAGCACGCATTATCGATGCCCGAATCCTTGCCGCGCCACGACATTTCAAAGTCTTTACGTTGTTACACGAGGGAAACACTTTACAAACCCTTGTTTTATAAGGCGGTTCTACAGTGGCGGTTGGCCTTGGACAGGTCCGGTCGACCCGACATGTGCAAGCTCTTGCAAGCTTGCGCGTCAACTTTACCGGCAGCGTTGAAGCAATGACGCGCCTCGGTTGAAGGCAATTTGTAATTGTATCTCGAAACTTTTCGCAGCCGGCGTGAACCCCACGCCGTGCTGGGCGGTCGAGCAACTACAGGTTGTGCAGTTCTATCGCGAAATCACTCGCGTCACGGCCCGGATACCCAGGGCGTAATCGCTTTTGCATGTTTACAATGCGAAGCATCGGGTTCGCGGCGAACCCTTTTTTCCGTATGGCCCGCGCTTTGCATGCGCAAGCCGAAACCCATCGAACCCACGATCAATTTGGAACACTTAACCATCGCCCAGCGCAACGCCCAGAACGCAAAGCTCGCGAGCTATGCGCATCGGCCGCTTGCGTTTCTTTTCCGCTTTATTCGCCGCCACCCGCTCGCGCATGCGATCGTCGTGTGCAGCGTATTCGCGGCCGTGGGCTGTGCGCTCGCATCGCAATACGCGATCAAACACCTGATCGACGTGCTCGGCCAGGGCCGGCATCATCCCGGTCCGCTGTGGGGGGCGTTCGCCATCCTGGTCGGCCTGATCGCCGCCGACAACCTGCTGTGGCGGGTCGGCGGCTGGGTCGCGGCGCACACGTTCGTCGCCGTGACCGGCGACTTGCGGCGCGATCTGTTCCAGTATTTGAGCGGACACTCGCCGACCTATTACTCGGAGAAGCAGCCGGGCATGCTCGCGAGCCGGATCACGGCCACCTCGAACGCGGTGTACACCGCCGAGAACACCACCGCCTGGAACGTGCTGCCGCCGTGCATCGCGGTGCTCGGCGCGATCGTGATGATCACCGCGGTGAATCCGCTGATGGCCGGCGGCCTGATGCTGTGCTCGGCGATCCTGTCGGTCGTGCTGTACAAGCTCGCCGGCCGCGGCTCGGCGCGTCATCATCATTTCGCCACCCGGGCGGCCTCCGTGGACGGCGAACTGGTCGACGTGATCAGCAACATGGGCCTCGTGCGCGCGTTCGGCATGACGTTTCGCGAGCAGCAGCGTTTCGGCGCGACCGTCAAGGCGGAAATGGAGGCGCGCCAGCAGAGCCTGCTGTATCTGGAGAAGCTGCGCCTGCTGCACGCGGTGATCACCGCGTTGCTCTCGGCCGGCTTGCTCGGCTGGGCGCTGTGGCTGTGGGACCAGGGCCGGGCGACTTCCGGCGACATCGTGCTCGTCAGTTCGCTCGGCTTCACGATTCTGCACGGCACGCGCGATCTGGCCGTAGCGCTCGTCGACGTCACGCAGCACGTGGCGCGGCTCGCGGAGGCCGTGCGCACGCTGCTCGAGCCGCACGGCATGCCGGATCGCGACGGCGCGACGGAACTCGTGCCGCAAGGCGGCCGGGTCGACTTCGAAGGCGTGACGTTCGCCTACCCGCGCCGCCGTCCGATTCTCGATCACTTCGATTTGCATATCGAGGCGGGCCAGCGGGTCGGCCTGATCGGCAAGTCGGGCGCGGGCAAGTCCACCGTGCTGGCGCTGCTGCAGCGTTTCTATGAGACCCAGGGCGGCGCGATCAAAATCGACGGCCAGGACATCGCCACGATCACTCAGGACAGCCTGCGCCATGCGATCGCGCTGGTGCCGCAAGATATCTCGCTGTTCCATCGCACCGTGTACGAGAACATCGCCTATGGCCGTCCTGAGGCGAGCCGCGAAGAAGTGCTCGCCGCCGCCCGCGAGGCGCGTTGCACGGACTTCATCGAGGCGATGCCGGAAGGCTTCGACACGATTGTCGGCGACCGCGGGGTGAAGCTTTCCGGCGGCCAGCGTCAACGCATCGCGATCGCTCGGGCGATCCTGAAGAACGCGCCGATCCTGCTGCTGGACGAAGCCACCTCGGCACTCGACAGCGCGTCGGAAGAAGCGATCCAGAAAGCGCTCGACCGCCTGATGGTGGGCCGCACGGTGGTCGCGATCGCGCACCGCCTGTCGACGCTGAACAACTTCGACCGGATCATCGTGATGAGCGCCGGCAAGGTAATCGACGACGGCAGCCCGGAAGAGCTGCGCCTGCGCCCCGGTCTGTATCGCGATCTGCTGTCGAAGCAGTACGGCAAGGGCGCGACGCTGCATGTCGGCGGCAAGAAAGTCGACGAACAGCACGTGGTCTGAGCCACGCGCGACGCGCTGTAACCCCGCGCTGTAACCCCGCGCTGCAACCCGTCAGCAAGCTGCAAACAGAAAAGCCGCTGAAAGCGGCTTTTCTGTTTTTCCGAACCTCGGAAGGCAGCCTTTTTAAAGCGCTATCCGGCCAGCGTTTCGCGCGCCGCCTTTTTCCCCGCCACGGCGCGCACCTTCCCGCTTCTGGTGCTCCGTGCACCATTCCCCGCGCCGTCGACACCTTGCAGATCGCGCATGAAGTTATCGCGCCACACCGACACATTGTTCTCCCGCAACTGCACCATCATGTCGCGATGACGCGCCTGGCGCTCCGCAAGCGGCATGTCCAATGCGCGAGCAAGCGCTTCGGCCATGCCGTCGATATCGACCGGATTCACGATCAGCGCGCCATCCAGTTCCTGCGCCGCGCCGGCAAAGCGTGACAGCACGAGCACGCCCGGATTCTCCGGGTCTTGCGCCGACACATATTCCTTGGCGACGAGGTTCATGCCGTCGCGCAACGGCGTGACATAACCGACGTGCGCGGTGCGAAACAGCGCGGCCAGCACCGAGCGCTCGTATTGCTTGTGAATGTAGAGAATCGGCGTCCAGTCCAGTTCGGCGAAGCGGCCGTTGATGCGTCCCGACTCTCCTTCGAGTTGCAGACGAATGTCCTGGTACGCGTGCAGGTCGGCGCGCGTGGGCGGCGCGATCTGCAGGAACGACACCTTGTTGCGTTGCGCCGTCGCATGTTCGAGCAGACGCTCGAAGGCACGGAAACGCTCGACCAGCCCCTTCGAATAATCGAGGCGGTCCACGCTCATGATCAGCTTGCGCGAATGCAGCGTCGCCTTCATCGTGCGCACCGGTTTACCGCGCTCGCCGGCTTTCGCCAGTTCGGCGATCTCGTCCGGATAGACGCCGATCGGGTACGCCGACGCGCGCAACGTGCGGCCGAACGCGTGAACGGTGAGCGGACCGCTCGCCGATGCGTCGACTGTGCCGTTCGCCTCGTTGACGATGTAATCGCAGAACGCGCGCAAGTCCGGCCTGGTCTGGAAGCCCAGCAGATCGAACGAACACAGCGCCTCGACCAGTTCCCGATGCGGTGGCACCGCGAGCAGCACCTGCGAAGCCGGAAACGGAATATGCAGAAAGAAGCCGATGCGATTTTTCACACCGGCCGCGCGCAACGCCTGCGCGAACGGAATCAGGTGATAGTCGTGGACCCAGATCACGTCGTCGTCGCGCAGAAGCGGCACGAGTTGCTGCGCGAGCCATGCGTTGACCCGCCTGTAGCCCTCGAAGTCGTGCCGGTCGTAGTGCAATAGATCGGCGCGGTAGTGGAACGCGGGCCAGAGCGTCGCATTCGAGAAGCCGCGATAGTACTGATCGTAGTCGCGACGCATCAGCGCGATGGTCGCGAAGGTCACCGGCCCGCGCTCCTCGACCTTGATCCGCGGCTGACCCGAGCTCAGCACGTCGCCGCTCCAGCCGAACCACATGCCGCCGGTTTCCTTCAGCGCGTCGTACACGCCGACCGCCAGACCACCCGCCGCCGGGCCGCCCTCCGAGATCGGCGCAACCCGGTTCGATACGATGATCAGTCGGCTCATGAAGCGCGATTCCCGATACGGTGCGTTAGGTGCGTTGAGCGGCGCGGCGTGGCGATCATGCCCTGCGCGCCGCCGCGATAATCGATTCGACCCAGTCGAGCAGCGCGGAGACCGATTCGATGCGCGTATGCGCCATCGTCTCGCCCACGCCGACCTTGATCGACAGGCCGCCGCGCTCGTTGACGACGGCAAAGCCTTTCTCATCGGTCAGATCGTCGCCGGCGAACACCGCGAAGCGGCCGACGAACGGCGGCTCGTCCAGGAACGCGCGCATCGCGCGGCCCTTGTCGACGTCCTTCGGCTTGATTTCATAGACCATCTTGCCGGGCTGCAGCACGTATGCGCCGGGGTAATCGGCCACCAGACGCTCGGTCGCCTCGCGCGCCACCGGCTCGCGGTCGGGCGCGTTGCGATAGTGCAGCGCGAGCGCCGCGCCCTTGATTTCGAGCAGCATGCCGGGATGTTCGTTGACCACCTGCGCGAGCACCTGCTCCATTCGCAACAGCCGCTGATCGTGAAAGCCGATGCGCTGCGTGTCGCCGTTCGCGTCGCGCCGCTCGGCGCCATGCAGGCCGGCAATCGGCAGGTCGGGCATGCCGAGAAACGCGTCGATACTGTCGATGCCGCGGCCGGATACCACCGCGACCGCGCCGTTCGTCAAACGCCGCAGTTCGCTCAGCAGTTCGACCACGCGAGGTTCGACCTGCACGCCATCCGGCGTGGGTGCGAGCTCGACGAGCGTACCGTCGAAATCGAAGAAAAATGCCGTCTCGCTCGGAGACAGGACAGCCGGAAGTACTTGCATCGGTTGGTTTTGCCTTTCAGCCTTGTGCGGCCGGAAAAGTGTGCGCATCTTACCGCGCATCAGTCAATTTTTCGAGAAAGTAAGCGAGGACACAGGCTCGGCTTGACGGCGCGCGGCAAGACCGCTTCGGATTGCATTCAAAAAGAGAACGATCAGGCTGCGGCCGGCTTTCATCGGCGTGCGTCAAATTGCCTCGCAAACCGCGCGCCAGCGGGCGCTCGACGACGCCGCCGGAGATTTTGCGATACAGTCGCTGCCACGCGGACCGTTGCGGTCACGTTCATATTTGCACGATCGCGCGTCTTGGCGGCGATGGCGGCTGCCCTTCAAGCGCCGCTTTTTAATCGAGTCATTGATACCTGCTTTGTTCCCGACCATCTCATCCCGACGCCGGCAAGCCGATCGCGCACCGTCAGACCGGCCGCGCCTGGTGCAACGGTTAGCGCTGCGCGCGGTCGTCGCGATCGCCGCGCTGGCAGCGCTCGGCGGCTGCACGCAACGCGCCGAGCCCTGGCACCTAACCAATGTGACCGGCCACTTGCCGGACCTCGACTTCACGCTGACCGCCGACGACGGCCGCGCCGTCGACGGCGATTCGTTCAAGGGCCGCACCGCGCTGGTCTACTTCGGCTACACGCATTGCCCGGATGTCTGCCCGGAAACGATGGGCCGGCTAATGCAAGTGCTCGGCAAGCTCGGCCCCGACGCGCGAAAAGTGCGCATCCTGTTCATTACCGTCGATCCCGCGCGAGATACGCCGCAAGCCTTGCACGATTACGTCGGCGCCTTCGACTCGCAACACGCCGAAGGGCTGACCGGCACCGACCGGCAAATCGAGTCGCTCGCCAAGCGCTACCGCGTCGCCTATCAGATGGAAAAGCGCGACCCGAATGGCAGCTACGAAGTGACTCATAGCTCCGCCGTCTACGTGTTCGATCCGCAAGGCCGCGCGCGTCTGCTGGCCACCGACCACGACACCCCCGATGCGATCGCGCAGGACCTGCGCCGTATCATCGATGACCGCTCCTGACCTTTCCGATTCCACTTATGTCGATCAAGAAAAAAACGTTCGCCGCCCTCGCCTGCACCCTCGCCCTTTCGTTCGGTTTCGCTCCGGCCGCGCAAGCCGCCGGCGCGCAGGCGATCAGCGTCAAGGACGCCTGGGTCCGCTGGCTGCCCAACAACTTGCCCGCCGCCGGCTACGCGACGCTCGTGAATGCCAGCGATAAGCCGGTCGATCTCGTCGATATTTCGAGCAGCGATTATGGCGACGCAATGCTGCATCAGACCGTGTCGAACGGTTCGTCGCAGAAGATGGTGATGGTCGACAAGCTCACGGTGCCCGCGCACGGCCAGGTGGCGATTGCGCCGGGCGGCTATCACATCATGCTCGAAGATGCGAAGCGCAAGATCGCACCGGGCGACACGGTGCGTCTCAAGCTGAAGTTCTCCGACGGCGAAACGCTCGACGCGCCGTTCGCCGTCAAATCGCCGGCCCAGATCAAGTAACCCGCCGCGATGAACCTGCTCTACTGGCTCGATCCCTGGGAGTTTTCGCCGACCGTCGTGATCGCCCTGCTGGTGCCGGCGATCCTCTTCGTGCGCGGCGCGCGCAAGGCGAGGCTGTCGGTCGCCCGGCGCGTTTCCTTCTGGTTCGGGCTGGTGGCGTTATACGTCGCCCTGCATACGCGGCTCGATTATTTCTTCGAGCATGAGTTCTTCATGCATCGCGCGCAGCATCTGGTGCTGCATCACCTCGGGCCGTTCTTCATTGCGCTGTCGTATCCGGGCACCGCATTGCGCGCGGGGATTCCGTTCGACTGGCGGCAGCGCTTCGTGCGGCCCGCGCTCGAAACCCCGGCGGTGCGCAAACTGCTCGATATCGTGATGCATCCGGTGGTCGCGGTCACGTTGTTCGTCGGCCTGATTTACTTCTGGCTGATGTCGCCGGTGCATTTCGTCGCGATGCTCGACTGGCGGCTTTATCGCGTGATGAACTGGAGCATGGTGATCGACGGCCTGCTGTTCTGGTGGCTCGTGCTCGATCCGCGGCCGGCGCCGCCGGCGCGTTTGTCGCCCGGCAAGCGCGTGCTGGTGGTGATCGCCGCGATACCGCCGCAAATCATCCTCGGCGCGTTCATCTTCTTCACGCCCCGCGAGTTGTATCCGATCTATTCGATCTGCGGCCGTGCCTTCACGTGGCTGAGTCCGATGCGCGATCAGCAGATCGGCGGGCTATTGCTGTGGATTCCGGGCTCGATGATGAGCGTGATCGGCGCGCTGGTGGCGCTGCGTCACTGGATGCGGCTCTCCGCTCGCGGACGCCTGCGCGGCGAACGGCGCGCGCTGGCGGCGCAAGCGTTGGCGCGCGGCCAACGCTGAGCCAGGCGTCCAGCACGGGAGCCGGCCGTTCGGCGCGCACGCGCCGGGCTTCGTGACGACGCTCAGGCCGAGCGCATCCAGACGTGCGGAATGCCGTCCTCTTCGTGGATTTCCGATACCGGCGCGAAGCCGAACGCCCCATAAAAACCTTGAAGATGCGCCTGCGCATGCAAACGAACCGGCGTCCGCGGCCACTGCGCGCGGATGTGTTCGAGCGCGCGTTCGAGCATCGCGTTGCCGAGACCGATGCCGCGAAAATCCGCGGTGGTCAGCACGCGACCGATACGGATATCGGCATCATCGGCGTCGGGCAACAGCACGCGCAGATAGCCGGCCAGCGGCGGACGCGTTGCGCCGGGCCCGTAGGCTAATAGATGCCAGGCGTCGGTATCGAGCCCGTCGATATCGCCATACAGGCAATTCTGTTCGATGACGAATACCGCGCTGCGGGCGGCCAGCATGGCATAGACTTCGGCGCTCGTGAGTTCGTCGAAGGCTTTCCAGCGCCATTCGATTTCAGCGAGCCGCGCGGCGGCAGTGTGCTTCGGTTCGTTCATGGAAAGGCTCAAAGAAGTGGGCCGGACCTGGTGGCGGCGATCCGCAATTATGCCGGGCGCGCTGCGCTTAAGCCATGCGGCAGCGCGCGCATCGTGACGATGCATGCGCAAAAAGCAGCGGGAGACGCTCGCGGCGCATGAAGCACGTCCGGTCCCGCTGACGCCCCGAGCCGCGTTCAGCGGCTATGAACGGTGCGCGCTTTCGACGCCTGCTTGTGGCGGTACATCGCGGCATCGGCCGCCGCCAGCAGTTCGCCGATCGCGCCATGCCGCACCGGATCGTATTGCTTCTGGCCAACGCTATGGCGGATCTGATAACCGCGCTGAGCCTGGGCGTTGCGCGCGTCGAGCAGGTGCGGGCGAATACAGGCGTTCACGCTCAGCTCATGATGCCGCGAGGCATGCGAGACGCGAATCCGCTACGTGCTCGCAAAAACCGGTTCGACGGGATGCGCGAGACAGTCGATCAGGTTGCCGGGACCGCACAGATGCAGCGCGCCCACCACGACCAACGTCCGTTCGGGACGCGTTGGAAAGTCCTTCAAACGCGCCGCCCAGGCGCGATTGCGTGCATCGAGAATCGCCTCGCGGATGCCCGGTAAATTGAACATCGGTGATTCGGCGGCGATGCGCTGCACCTCGGCCAGATCGCCGTCCAGCCAGGCTGCGTGCATCCGCTCGAGCGTGCGCTGCGGTTCCGCCAGATCGGACATCAGCAAGCCGAGCGCGGCGCCGATCGCATCGAGCGGAATCGATTCGAGCGACGCGGCCACTTCCTGCGCGGTCTCCAGATACCGATACGGTTTGCCTTGCGTGATCGCCGAGCGCAGCATGCGCGGCTCGACACCTTCGACCACCTGCTGGAACAACGTCGGCGCGACGATCAACGCCGCCCATGGACGCAGATCGGCGAGCGGCGCCAACGCTCCCTCGACGGGCCACGCCGCCTCGAGACGGTGCCAGGCATCGGCGGATAGCAGCGACCGCAGCCGGTTTGCGCCGTCGTGCGGATGCGCCTTCAGAAACGGCAGGATCGTCGGCGGATCGGACTCGAAGACCAGCGCTTCGGCCCAGTCGTACGCTTCGGCGATCCACGGCGGCATCTTGCGGCTCGCCGCGGGGAACAGATGCATCGAGCCCAGCAGACGGACCTGGGTGCCGGTGAGTTGTAGATACATGCAGCCTCGGTGCGGACGGGAAAATGATGCGAAGAAGCGAGCGATTCACGTAGTGACGCCGAGCGCAATCCCAACAGCGGAAAAACGCAGCGGTGTTCGAGATGCCGGCTTTGGCCGTGCGTGATTACCCGCACGCGAAGCCGCCATTATCCGCATCTGCGGCATAGCGCACACAGTTGGCGGAATGGTCGTATGGCAACCGACGTTTCCCACGCATGCCCCCCCTGTAAAACGACAACACAGATTGGCGACGCGCAAATCGGGTACCGGCCCGGTATGCGTCCCGATAAGAAAAACGTCGAAACGAAAACGTAGAAACAAAAGGGGGAGTAAAACATGTCAACGAAATGGCGACACGGCATCTGGCTTGCCACGATGCTGAGCGTAAGCGCTGCGGCGCATGCGGACATAGACTGCAACGGGGGACGCGGTGGGTATCGCATGCAAACATCGGATAGCTGGTTTCACAGCGACAAGCTGAAGCACTTCGCGGTCTCGGCGCCTTTCGGCGCACTGGGCGCCTACCTGACGCGCGACACCGAGCATCCCGTGATTTACGGCACGCTGATCGGTACGATACCTGGCTTGATCAAGGAAGGCATCGACGGCACGTGCCGCGGCGGCGGGTTTTCGTACAAGGATCTGGTCGCCGACGTAGCGGGCGCGCTGACCGGAGCATTGCTGACCAACTGGGCCATCAGCTATAGCCGGGATGGCCGCAGCCGCACCGTCGCGATTTCCTATAGCCGACGCTTCTGAATACCGTATCGACCTGGCGCCGATAATTGGAAAGCGCCTCGCATCACACTGCGCGCACCGCATTGACATGCATGACAAGACGCCGAAAAAAGAAAAGCCCCGACGAGTCGGGGCTTTTCCTTACATCAACTACTGGAGGCGCGAGCCGGAGTCGAACCGGCCTAAACGGCTTTGCAGGCCGCTGCATAACCGCTTTGCTATCGCGCCGCAAGCGGACTGGAATCTAGCTGCAGATTCGCAGGTTTATCTGGCTGCCAACCTCTGGGACCGGCCTACCAAACAAAAAGGGAAGCGTTGCTTCCCCTTGGTATGGAGCGGGAGACGAGGCTCGAACTCGCGACCTCAACCTTGGCAAGGTTGCGCTCTACCAACTGAGCTACTCCCGCATTGCACTGCTTCACAACGCCTTGCACCTTTACTTCGCCAAACAACGCGTTGCTTCGAAAACTGGAGCGGGAGACGAGGCTCGAACTCGCGACCTCAACCTTGGCAAGGTTGCGCTCTACCAACTGAGCTACTCCCGCGTATTACTGCTTTTGTGCTGCTTACTGCTGCGTTCTTGCTGCTACTGCCTGCCTACTGCTTCCGACGTTTCGAACTGCTCACATCGGAGAAACGAGATTATGGAGAAACGGCTGAAACGTGTCAACCCCTTTTGCGAATGTCTTTAACCGAAAAGATTTCACTCACCGTCTCGTCGCAACGCGCGGTCTTCACGCCCGTCCTTCTTGCCATTACCGGGACGAAATGCACGACGCAGCACACGCGAGAGCCCGCGACAAACCGCGCCGTGAACGAGCCCTCAAACAGCACCGCCGCGCTCGCGGATCTGCGGCCATGCGAGCTTCATGTAGTAGAGCATCGACCAGATGGTCAGGAACGCGGCCAGATAGATGAGCCACAGGCCCCACACGCGCGTGTCGACCACGATGCCGCCGCCGAACGGCAACGGCCCGTAGTACAACAGCATTGGAATCGCGACCATCTGGCAAGCGGTTTTGAACTTGCCGAGCGAATTCACCGCCACGCTCTTCGACGCGCCGATCTGCGCCATCCACTCGCGCAGCGCCGAAATCGCGATCTCGCGCCCGACGATCACAAGCGCGATCGCCGAATCGATCCGCGCGAGCTGCACCAGCACGAGCAACGCCGCGGTCACCATCAGCTTGTCGGCGACGGGGTCGAGAAAGGCGCCGAACGCCGAGGTCTGATTCCACTTGCGGGCGAGGAAGCCGTCGAACCAGTCGGTGAGCGCCGCCAGGACGAAGATGGTCGCGGCAGCCACATTGCGGTGCGCCGGGCTCATCATCATGTCAGGCAAATAGAACACGCCGACGACGAGCGGGATCAGGATGATCCGCAACCAAGTCAGGAAAATCGGGAAATTAAACGGCATGGGCAGGCGCAGCGTCTGACAAGGGAGATGCAATTGTGCCGCGTCACAAGGCCTGCCACAAGCAAAGCGGCGCGCGGACAGGGCCCGCGCGCCGCTTATTCGTCGCCTGTTCGTCGCCTGTTCGTCCGCCTATTTACCCGCTTTTCACCCACGCATGCACCAACCACCGCGCATCTGGCCGCAAAGGATCAGTGCAATTGCCGATAAATCTGCTCCGCGAGCGCCTGTGAAATCCCTTCGACGCTGGCCAGATCCTCGACGCTGGCCGCCACCACGCCGCGCAGTCCGCCAAAGCGGGCGAGCAGCCGCTGGCGCCGCTTCGCGCCCACGCCCTCGAGTTCCTCGAGCCGCGAGGTCTGGCGCGTTTTGCCGCGCTTCGCGCGCATGCCGGTGATCGCGAAGCGGTGCGCTTCGTCGCGAATCTGCGCGACCAGCATCAAGGCCGCGCTTTCCTTGCCGAGTTCGAGCGGCGCGCGGCCGTCGGCGAAAATCAGGGTCTCGAGGCCGACCTTGCGCCCTTCGCCCTTCGCGACGCCGACCAGCATGCCGGTATCGAGACCCAGTTCCGTGAACACCTGGCGCGCGATTTCGACCTGGCCCTTGCCGCCGTCGATCAGCACGATGGTCGGCAAGATGCCGCCCGCCGCCGACGGCTCGGCGGCATCCGACGCGAGCGACGGATCGGCGGCCGCGTCGCTTTGCAACTCGGCGGCTTCGTCGGCGGCATTCGCGGCGGCTTGCGCGACCATCTTCTCGTAGCGGCGCGTGAGCACCTGGCGCATCGCCGCGTAGTCGTCGCCGGGCGTGATGCCGGTGATGTTGTAGCGGCGATATTCGGACGACTGCATCTTGTGATGGTGATACACCACGCACGACGCCTGGGTCGCCTCGCCCATCGTGTGGCTGATGTCGAAACATTCGATTCGCAGATGCGCGAGGTCGTCGCATTCCATGCCGAGCGTATCGGTGAGCGCGCGCGTGCGGGCCTGCTGCGAGCCTTGCTCCGACAGCAGGCGTGCGAGCGCGAGCCGCGCGTTCTGTTCGGCCATCGCGAGCCAGGCGCGCCGTTGGCCTTGCGGCTGACGCAGCACCGTCACCTTGTGGCCGGCCTGCTCGATCAGCACGTCGACGAGTTCGCGGGTGGACGGTGCGTGGCTCACCACCAGCACCGGCGGCACGCGATTGCCCAGGTAATGCTGCGCGATGAACGCTTCGAGCACTTCGGACTCGATGCCGCCGGCCGCGCGGCGTTTGCGCGGCTTCGACGGTTCGGATTCCGACCCGGCTTCGGCATCCGCTTCGCCGAGGTCATCTGCCTCGGTTTCGAGCCCGGCGTCTTCGTCTTCCTCTTCTTCCGATGGCATGTCTTGCGCGATCGCGAGCGCGTCGGCGGCGTCCGGCGAGCCGGTTTCGCCGCCCGTGCCTGGTTGCGCGACCAAACCTGCATTGGCCGCGACGTCCACCAGCGCCTCGCCGCGGCCTTCCTCGAGGCCGCCCTCGTCCACCGTCAACGCGCTTTCCACATGCGCCGGGAAATACGCCTTGTCGCCAAGATGCCGGCCGCCGCGCACCATCGCCAGATTCACGCAGACGCGGCCGCCGAGCGCCACCACCGCGAGAATGTCGACGTCGCTATCGCTGCCGACTTCGATTGCCTGCTGATGCAGCACCGTCGACAACGAACTCATCTGATTGCGCACCGCCGCGGCCTGCTCGAACTTCAACTCGCTCGCGAACGCGTGCATCTTCTGCTCGAGCTCCTTCATCACCTCGCCTTGGCGGCCCAGCAGAAAGCGCGACGCGTTGGCGACATCGCGCGCGTAGTCCTCCTCGCTGATGGCCGCGACGCATGGCGCCGTGCAGCGGCCGATCTGGTGCAGCAGACAGGGCCGCGTGCGATTGTTGAACACGGAGTCTTCGCAGGTGCGCAACTGGAACACGCGCTGCAGGATCTGGATGCTTTCGCGCACCGCCCACGCGCTCGGAAACGGACCGAAGTACTGATTCTTGCGATCCACGGCGCCGCGGTAGTACGCCATGCGCGGAAACTTGTGACCGGTGAGCTTGAGGTAGGGGTACGACTTGTCGTCGCGAAACAGGATGTTGTAACGCGGCGCCAGCGCCTTGATCAGATTGTTTTCGAGCAGCAGCGCCTCGGCCTCGGAACGCGTGACGGTCGTCTCGACGCGCGCGATGCGCGTCACCATCATCGCGATACGCGGCGACAGCAGCGTCTTCGTGAAGTAGCTCGAGACACGCTTTTTGAGGTCGCGCGCCTTGCCCACGTAAAGCACCGCGCCGTGCGTGTCGTAATAGCGATAGACGCCCGGCAGATGCGGCAATTGGGCGAGCACTTGTTTCGGCTCGAAAACGTCGGTTGCTTCGGGTTCGGTCATGCAGAATCGGTAGGATGGGACGGTCTCGCGAAGCCTTGTTCCGTGTGTCGCGCGGTCCGATGAACCGGCGCGCGCACCGCGAACGAGTGCTTTAGAATCGCCAGTTTAGAACATTCCGCGTGGCTTCGAATCCGTTCGACTCCGCGCCCCGCGCCCCGCGCCATCATGTCCGCCGCCACGCCCCATTCCGAAGCACCGCCCGCCGCGTCCCCGGCCATCGCCTGCGATATCTTCTGCGCGGTGATCGACAACTTCGGCGACATCGGCGTGTGCTGGCGCCTCGCGCGCCAGCTCGCGAGCGAACACGGCTGGCAGGTGCGCGTGTTCGTCGACGACCTGCACGCGTTCCAGAAGCTGTGCCCATCGCTGGCGCTCGAACGCGCCCGCCAGACGTTGAGCGGCATCGTCATCGAACATTGGCACGAGCCCGCGCATGCGGGCGCTACGCTCGAAGTGGCCGACGTCGTGATCGAAGCGTTCGCCTGCGAACTGCCGCCGATCTACGTCGCCGCGATGGCGCGGCGCGAGCGCGCGCCGGTGTGGGTCAACCTCGAATATCTGAGCGCCGAGGACTGGGTCGCGGATTTTCACCTGCGGCCGTCGCCGCACCCGCGCTACCCGCTCACCAAGACGTTCTTCTTTCCGGGGCTCGGTCCCGGCACGGGCGGCGTGCTGAAAGAACGGCATCTCGACGCCGCGCGCACGGCGTTCGAGACGTCGCCGTCCGCGCGCGAAGCATGGTGGCTGGAAACCGCCGGCCGCGCGCCGCTGCCCGCCGCGGCCACCGTGGTTTCGCTGTTCGCCTATGAGAACCCCGCTGTCGACAGTCTGCTCGCACAGTGGCGCGACAGCGACGAGCCGGTCGTGCTGCTGGTGCCGGAAGGCCGCATCTCGGGTGCGATCGCGCGCTTTTTCGGCTTGCCTTCATTCGCCGCGGGCGCGCGGGCCGAACTCGGCAGTCTGACCGCCCACGCCCTCGCCTTTACCCGGCAACCCGCCTACGACGCGCTGCTTTGGGCAAGCGACGTCAACTTCGTGCGCGGCGAAGACTCGTTCGTGCGCGCCCAATGGGCCGCGAAGCCCTTCGTCTGGCACATCTACCCGCAAGCCGACGACGCCCATTTGCCCAAGCTCGACGCCGCCCTCGCCCACTACGCCCGCACGCTGCCCGCCGACGCTCGACACGCCCTCGCGCGCTTCTGGCATGCGTGGAACGGCGCCGGCCGGCCGGACTGGGCGGAATTCCAGCGCCACCGGGCGGTGCTCATGCAGCGCGCGGCCGATTGGGCGGGCGAACTGGCGCAAGTGGGCGACCTCGCGGGAAATCTGGCCTTATTCGCAAAAACTCAGCTAAAATAAGCGGTTATCCAACGGCCGACGACGCAAGCGCGGCCCGATCGCAACAGCGAACCTACCCAGATCGACCTGCCTGATCAACGTGCCTCGAAAGAGGCACGACCCGCTCTCATCATTCCCGGTAAGCAGCGGCGAACGGCAAGAAAATCGGGAAAGGACGTGTTCAGCGCATCGGCGCCACTCGTGTACACGCCCGCACAGGGTAAAAAGCAGGTAACGGATTGCAGGGTTTGCATGAGCCGCGCACAGGCGGCGCCATCGTGGATTCCGACAGCGAGCCGGCCTTGTTTCCCGCATCGCTGCCGGCGCGCCCGCTTCAAGCGGCGCGCCGCGCGCAATGCGAGAAGCGCCGAAGCCGCTTGCGCCGTATGCCGTTGAGCAATAGTTGAAGCTACTTATTTCGTACAGGACAGTTTTATGAAGACCGCACAGGAACTCCGCACCGGCAACGTCGTCATGATCGGCGCAGACGCCATGGTCGTGCAAAAGGCCGAATACAACAAATCGGGCCGCAACTCCGCCGTCGTCAAGATGAAGTTCAAGAACCTGCTGACCGGCGCAGGCATGGAAAGCGTCTACAAGGCGGACGACAAGTTCGACGTCGTCGTGCTCGAGCGCAAGGAAGTCACGTACTCGTACTTCGCCGACCCGATGTACGTGTTCATGGACGCCGACTACAACCAGTTCGAAGTCGAAGGCGAGATGATGGGCGACGCG
This sequence comes from Paraburkholderia sp. DD10, assembly GCF_049177125.1. Classification (NCBI taxonomy): domain Bacteria; kingdom Pseudomonadati; phylum Pseudomonadota; class Betaproteobacteria; order Burkholderiales; family Burkholderiaceae; genus Paraburkholderia; species Paraburkholderia sp. DD10. The sequence goes on from NZ_CP185393.1 coordinate 2,325,606, forward strand.
CTGCATTACCTCGAAGACGGCATGGCTTGCGAAGTCGTGTTCTATAACGAGAAGGCGATCTCGGTCGAACTGCCGACCACGCTGGTTCGCGAGATCATCTATACGGAACCGGCTGTGAAGGGCGATACGTCGTCGGGCAAGGTGCTGAAGAACGCCAAGCTCAACACGGGTTTCGAACTGCAAGTGCCGCTTTTCTGCAATATCGGCGACAAGATCGAAATCGACACGCGTACGCACGAATACCGCAGCCGCGCTTAAGCGCGCTGCAAGCCTGACTCCGGCGCCGGGGCAACACCGGCGCCGGAAAAAAATGGCAAAAAAAAGCGCCCGTCCTGGGCGCTTTTTCTTTTTGGCGCCGCCGTGTATCGTTGAGGAAAACTTTACCGGGAACCTTCCCAAAATTGCCCGTCCGCCGTCCAGCTCCCTGCCCCAAGCCGCTGATTCGTTTGGATAAACGCGTCTGGCACAGTCACTGCTTACCATCGAAGAACGCCAGCATGGCTTTATTTTTTTCTCAACTCGGGAGGTGCGAGATGAATAACGACATCGCTGAAGGCAAGTGGAAGCAGTTGATCGGCAAGGCCAAGACGGCATGGGGCGAATTGACGGACGACGAACTGATCCGGGCCGAAGGCCGCGCCGACAAACTCACCGGCCTGATCCAGGAGCGTTACGGTAAAACGCGGGACGAGGCGGAACTCGAAGTACGCCGCTTCTTCGATAGCAACCGGGATTTCTGACCGACCCTGTGAAGAAAGTGCCCGTGTCTGGCCACGTCATAAACGTCAGGCCGGGCACCGCATCCGCTGAGAAGCAAAAAGGACCAGAACTACATGAGTCGAATCGCCGCCGCCTCGCCTGCATGGAGAGGGACACGCCGTGCGCCGCGTTCATGCCGGCCGAGTCGCCGCGCCCGCGCCGCATTGGCAAACGCTGCCCGGGTGGCCTCGCATTCGACCGGCAGTAACGGCCAGCCATCGCGCCCGCGGGTCGCGCCAGAGACTGTCTGGTGCGACCCACACGGTATTCCGCCCATTAAAAATTGCGCTCGCCATGCCACACGCCCTGATTGTTGAAGACGATCCCAATAGCCTGTCGGGTCTGTCCGCCATCCTCGCCGCCGACGGCTTTTCCGTCGATACCGCGACCACGATCGCCGAGGCACGGGCCGCGCTGACACGCTTCATTCCCGACGTCGTGCTGGTCGACCTGAATCTGCCGGATGGCAGCGGCCTCGATTTGCTGCAGCATTTGCCGGCGCATCCGCCGGGCGGCGCCTTGCCCGTGATCGTGATGACCGGCAACGCGACGGTCGAGAGCGCGATCGAAGGCTTGCGGCACGGCATCTGGGACTATCTGCTCAAGCCGGTCAACATACCGCGTTTGCGCAGTCTGCTCGCACGTATTCCGCGCCCGTATGAACTCACCGAGGAAGTCCAGACGCTGCGCGCGTCACTGCGCCAGCTCGGCCGTTTCGGCGCGATGCTGGGCCGCGACGGGGCGATCCAGCACGTCTACGACACGATCGAGCATATCGCCCCGACTGAAGCCGCCGTACTGATCTCCGGCGAGGCCGGCACCGGCAAGCACGTTGCGGCGCGCACGCTGCACGACATGAGCCGGCGCCGCAAGGGTCCGTTCGTCACGTTCGATTGCCGCAGCGCGGGCAGCCTCGCCGCGCAGCGCTCGCTCGACAGCCTGCTGTTCGGCCACGAACGCGGTGCGTTCAGCGGCGCGGAGCAGCGCGAACCGGGTCTGTTCGAGCAGGCAAGCGGCGGCACGCTCTTCATCGACGAAATCGCCGAATTGCCGCGGGTCCAGCAGGAAGCGCTGCTGCGCGCGCTCGATTCGCAGACCTTCATGCGGGTCGGCGGCAGCAACCAGGTGGTGACGGACTTCCGGCTAATCGCCTCGACGCGCAAAATGCCGCGCGCGGCGGTCGCCGACGGCAGCCTGCACGAAGATCTCGCGCTGCGGCTGGAAGCCGCCGCGGTCACGCTGCCGCCGCTGCGCGAACGTGGCGAGGATGCGGCGCTGATCGCTCAGGCGACCGTCGACGAATTGAATCTCGAAGCGGCCGCGCGCGGCACCTCGGAAGCCGCCAAGCAGATCGGCCCGAACTTCCTGCGCGAATGTCTCGCCTACGAATGGCCGGGCAACGTGCGGGAACTCCAGGATCGCGTGCGGCGTGCGTATCACGCGTCGGGCGATGTGCTGGAATCGTTGCGCGCCGACGAGACGGCTTCGGCGAACGGCCGCGATCTGAACGGCAGCCGCGTGCAGGTCACTGTCGGCACGCCGCTCGCGGACGTCGAGGAAATGCTGATTCGCGCGACGCTCGATGCGGTGGGTGGCACGCGTCATCGCGCGGCGTCGCTGCTCGGGATCAGCCCGAAGACGCTGTACAACAAGTTGCAGCGGATGCGTTTGAACTGAGTCGTGCGATCTTGCGGGCCGGCGAACCGGCCTGAATAAAAACGGCGCCTCGATTGATTCGAGGCGCCGTTTTTTTGTCCGCTTAAATGCCACTGCGCGATTGCTGCGTGGCTACCGCGTGGCTTATGCGAACGCGCTACGCAGCAACGCCTGCGCTTGCAGATACTGCGGGTCGGCAACCAGCTTGCTCCACTTCAGCGCCTTGCCGCGCGGCCGCATACGTTTGAGGCGCTGCCGCGATTCCTTCGACGGCGTGAAGCGCAGCGCGTCCAGCACCTTCTCCGCTTCATCCGGCTGATTGCAGATCAAGACCATGTCGCAACCGGCCTCCAGCGCGGCGCTCGCGCCTTCGGTCAGCGTGCCGCCCTGGCGCGCGGCTTCCATCGAAAGATCATCGCTGAAAATCGCGCCTTCGAAACGCAGCTTGTTGCGCAGAACGTCCTGCAACCAGATGCGCGAGAAACCCGCCGGCTTCGAATCGACCTTCGGATAGACCACATGGGCGGGAAGCACCGATCCCAACGACAAACCGAGCCAGTCATACGGCGCCACGTCGTCGCGCAGGATTTCGTCGAGCGAGCGGTCGTCGACCGGCATGGCGACGTGCGAGTCCGCGTGCGCGAAACCGTGCCCCGGAAAGTGCTTGCCGCAATTGCTCATGCCGGCCAGCGCAAGGCCGTGGTTGAGGCTCTTCGCCAGCAGCGCCACCACGCGCGGATCGCGGTGAAACGAGCGATCGCCGATCACTTGCGACTGCCCGTAGTTCAGATCGAGCACGGGCGTAAAGCTCATGTCGACGCCGCACGCGCGCAACTCCGAGGCGAGGATGTAGCCGATCGCGGTCGTCACCTTGGTCGCGTGCAGAACGTCGCTGTCCCACAGTGCGCCGAGCTTGCCCATGGACGGCAAGACCGTGAAGCCGTCGGTGCGAAAACGCTGAACGCGCCCGCCCTCGTGGTCGACCGCGATCAGCAGATCCTCGCGGACCGCGCGGATCGAATCGGTCAGCGCGATCAATTGCGCGCGGCTCTCATAGTGGCGCGCGAACAGGATCACGCCGCCGGTCATCGGATGGGCAAGGCGGCGCTTGTCGTCGTGGTTCAGCGTTTTGCCGACCACGTCGAGCATGACCGGTCCGGGAGTTGTTTTCATCGAATTCCGCTAGAAGGAAGCTCAGGGCAAAAAAAGACGCGGCCAAGGCGGCCGCCTTCGAGATTTATTCGTCGCTGGCGGGCGCGTGCGGTGCGACGGGCTCTCGCGCCACCGCGCCCGTTTCCGCTATGACGAACGACACCGCGTAATCGTGCTCGTCGCTGATCGTCACGCGCGCCGTGATGCCGCGGGCGTCGAGCCACGCGGCCAGTTCGCCCGAGGCGACCACCATCGGCTCGCCGCTCGGCTTGTTGAGCGTTTGCAGCGCGCGCCAAGTCATCGGCCAGTGCATGCCGAGGCCGATCGCTTTCGAGAAGGCTTCTTTCGCCGAAAACCGCGTGGCGAGAAACGCGAGACCGCGCGCCGCCGAACGCGCCTGGCGCGCGTGATAGACGCGCAGCTCGTCAGGCCCGAGCACCTTTTCCGCGAAACGGCCCTTGGTGCGCGTCATGACCGCGGCCACGCGGCTGACCTGAACGATGTCCGTGCCGATGCCGTAGATCGCCATGTGCGACGCCGCCTCGGATCGCATCAGGCGCGAGCGCCGAGACGCGCGGCGACCATGATCGCCTTCATCTCGCGCACCGCGTTGTCCCAACCGGCGAAGATCGCGTGCGCAACGATCGCATGGCCGATATTCAACTCGACGATGCCTTCGATCGCGGCGATCTGCTGGACGTTCGTGTAATGCAGACCGTGGCCCGCATTCACCTTGATGCCGAGCGTCGCGCCGAATTCGACCGCGCGAACCACGCGCTCGTATTCGCGCTGCTGCTCGGCGGGGTCGTGCGCTTCCGCGTAACGGCCGGTGTGCAGCTCGATCACCGGTGCGCCGGCTTCATGCGCGGCGCGAATCTGCGTCTCGTCCGGGTCGATGAAGAGCGACACGCGGGAGTTCGCGTCGGCGAGTTGCCTGCATGCGGCGCGCACGGCTTCGAACTGGCCGGCGACATCGAGGCCGCCTTCGGTCGTCAGCTCCTGACGTTTTTCGGGCACGAGGCAAACGTCGTGCGGCTGTACTTCACAGGCGATGTCGAGCATCTCCTGCGTGACCGCGCATTCCAGGTTCATGCGCGTTTTCAGGAGCGGCCGGAGCTTGTGGACGTCGGCGTCGACGATATGGCGGCGATCTTCGCGCAAGTGCAGCGTGATCGCGTCGGCGCCGGCCTCTTCGGCGAGCAACGCGGCGCGGATCGGGTCGGGGTAAGTCGTGCCGCGCGCGTTGCGCAGCGTGGCGACGTGATCGATGTTTACGCCCAGGTCGATCACGGTCGGCGACGTAAGAAAGAAGCTCATAGATTCTGCAAGTCGATCAGGATCTGGCGCGTCGCGAGCGGCGTGCCGCCAAGATAAGTGTTGAGCAGAAAGCGCATCAGCGTTTTGCTTTGCGCCACGGTCTGCGCTCGATGGTAATCGTCCTGTTCCATATCGAGCAAGGTTTGTCCCGCGACCACCGGCCATTGCGCGGGCAGATCGTCGGACGCCTCGCGCACGCCGCGCTCGGGGTCGAACACGTAGCGGCCCTCGGCCTGCACCGCCTTGCGCGCGACGGTGCGATCCAGCGCCATTGCATAGCCTGTTTCGCGCAGCAGCACGCGCTCGAACGAACGCAGCACCTGCACGGGCGGCTCGTCGTGCGCGAGACGCGTCATCGTGACGACGTAATGATGGAACAGTTGCGGATGCGGATCTTCGCGCGCGCAGAATTTAACCAGCAGTTCGTTCACGTAGAAGCCGCAGAGCAACGCGCCGCCGGTCAATGGCAGCATTCCGCCGACCCATTCGGCGCCGGTCAACGTGCGCACTTCGGATTTGCCCGACCACGACAACGCGAGCGGCTGGAACGTTTGCAACACGCCGCGCAGTGCGGAGTGCGGACGCTTCGCGCCCTTGGCGACGAGCGCGAGACGGCCGTGATCGCGCGAGAGCACGTCGATGATCAGACTGGTCTCGCGATACGGGTAACTATGCAGGACAAAGGCGGGCTGTTCCGCGATCCGGTATTCGGATGCGGACGCAGCGCTTCTGGGCGCGCGGCGCGCCGGCGCTTTGCGCGGCTCGCCCTCGGCGCCCTGCGCGCTTCCGGCGCTCGGGGAGGATTTTTTGGCGGTTCGTCTGGACGGCTCGCGCGCCGGCGCGGCCGGCTGGGAGTCGTCCGGGTCAGCGTCGGAATTCAGCGTCATCGACGCGTCATTCGTACCCATACGCGCGGAGTCCTGCCTCGTTGTCGGCCCAACCGCTCTTTACCTTGATGAAGGTTTCCAGATACACCGGACCGTCGAAGAGCTTTTCCATGTCGAGACGTGCTTCGGTGCTGATCTGCTTCAGCTTGGCGCCCTTCTGGCCGATGATCATCGCCTTGTGCGTATCGCGCTCGACCATGATGGTCGCGAAAATGCGGCGCAGGCGCCCTTCGGTTTCGAACTTGTCGATCAGCACGGTGCTCGTGTACGGCAATTCGTCGCCGGTCCAGCGGAACACTTTTTCGCGCAGGATTTCAGCGGCGAGGAAACGCTCGCTGCGATCGGTCAGGTCGTCTTCGCCATAGATCGGCGCGCCTTCCGGCAGGAACGGCTTGACGGTCGCCATCAAACGCTTGATGTCGTCGGGATTTTTCGCCGACAGCGGCACGATTTCGTTGAACTCGCGCAGCGCGCTTACCTGCTGCATGAACGGGAACAGCGAATCCTTATCGGACACGCGGTCGAGCTTGTTGGCGATCAGCAGCGTGGGCACCGACGGCGGAATCAGGTCGAGCACCTTCTGGTCGTCCGGGCCGAAACGGCCGGCTTCGATCACGAACAGAATGGCATCGACCGAAGTCAGCGTGGACGTGACCGCGCGATTGAGCGAACGGTTCAGCGCGCCGCTGTGCTTGGTCTGGAAACCCGGCGTGTCGACGAAGATGTACTGCGCGTCTTCGAGCGTATGAATGCCGGTGATGCGGTGGCGCGTGGTCTGCGCCTTGCGCGACGTGATACTGACTTTCTGGCCGACCAGCGCGTTCATCAGCGTGGATTTGCCGACGTTCGGGCGGCCGACGATCGCGACCATGCCGCAGCGGAAACCAGTGGGAGTGGGAGCGTTCATATTCGGGCTACGGCAAGTTCAACTCGGCGCGCGGAATGGACGCGCCGATGGCAATCAATGGCCCGCATCGGCGACACGGGTTTGCACCGCGTCGGCTACGCCGGGTTCGTGTTCGGTGGACGCCGGCATGCCGGGCGCGGGCACGGCTGCGCCGGCTGCGGGGTCGCGGCTGCGGTGTTTGTCGGCGTGTTTTTCGGTTTGTTTTTCGGCGCTGCGGACGCTGGCGGCTTCGACGGGTTTCGCGTCGGCTGATTTCGCCTCCGTCGGTTTCGTATCGGACTTCTCGGCTGGCTTGTCCGCTGCCGCCTGTTCAGTCGCCTTCTCAGACGACTTGTCGGCTCCGTGAGCCGACGCTTTATCCGCCTTCTCGGCGCGCTCGGACTTCTCTTGCCCGCTATATTCGACGTGCGCGGCGCGAATCACGGCCAGCGGCGCGGCAGCGGCTGTCGGCAACGGCCGTTCGGCGGACGGCTCCATTGCTGCCGCGGCTACCGCTCGGGCCTCGGTCCGCCCAGTGCCGCGTTCGCCCTTGCGATCCGGACTGCGCAGATCGAGCGCGGCCTGCACGCCGGTGACGCCGGGCACGATCTCAGGCTCGGCGTGCTTCGCCGCGCGGGCGCCCTTCGAGCGCTTCGGCTTGGCGACCACGGCGGGCGCCGCCGCCATCACCTCGTCGAGCGCCTTCTTGGCCGCGGCCTGCTCCGCCGCCCGGCGGCTCGCACCGGAACCCGACACTTTCACGTCCAGCTTCGGCACCGTGCATTCGACTTCGAATTGCTGATTGTGCGCTGCGCCATGAGTCGCAACCACCGTGTAAGTAGGCAGCGCGATCTTGTGGCCCTGCAGATACTCCTGCAGCAGCGTCTTGGAGTCCTTGCCCAGCGTGCGCGGATCGATGTGATCGAGGATCGGCACGTAAAGGCGCTTGATGACCGTTTGGGCGGCGTCGAAACCGCCGTCGAGAAATACCGCGCCCAGCACCGCCTCCAGCGTGTCGGCGAGGATCGAGGGCCGGCGAAAGCCGCCGCTGCGCAACTCGCCTTCACCGAGCCTTAAACCTTCCGAGATATTGAGGGCCTGAGCGATCTCGTAAAGCGACTGCTGTTTGACCAGATTGGCGCGGACGCGCGACAGATCGCCTTCGTCCAGTTTGCCGAAGCGTTGGAACAAAAGCGCAGCCACCGCGCAGTTCAGAACGGAATCGCCGAGAAACTCGAGCCGTTCGTTGTGCGTGGAACTATGACTGCGGTGCGTTAAAGCCTGGCGCAACAATTCCGCATTGCGAAATTCGTAGCGCAAACGGCTTTCCAACGGAGATAGGGGCATGGGCAGAGTATAACGCGGGCGCCTTACCCCGCGAAAAGGCGGGACGGCCAGCGGAAAAAGCGTGCTGAAGCGACGTTACCGCAGCTTCTTAAAGTGGTGTAACAACACGCCGCGACTTAATTGACCATGCGTGGCCATCGCGCGACGTGTCGTGCAATCGGTGCACGCGAACTCAGTTGAACGAGCCGATGCGTTTCAGATTGCTGAAGTTCATCCAGATGAAAAACGCGCGGCCGACGATATTCTTATCCGGCGCAAAACCCCAGTACCGGCTATCCGCGCTGTTGTCGCGGTTGTCGCCCATCATGAAGTAATTGCCCGGCGGCACTTTGCAGATCACGCCGCGTGCGTTGTACGTGCAGTTGTCGCGATATGGATAATCCTCGGCACCGATGATGAACGGCGGCACCGCGGGATTGTTCAGGATCGCGTTCTTGCGTCCTTCGATATTCTCCTCGAACTGCTTCGCGTAACCGAGGCGCTCTTCGTCGAGATAGTCCGGCAGCGGCGTTTCAGGAACCGGCTTACCGTTGATCGTCAGTTTCTTGTCCTGATAGGCGACGGTATCGCCCGGCACGCCGATGACGCGCTTGATGTAGTCGACGGATTCGTCTTTCGGGTAGCGGAACACGACGACGTCGCCGCGTTGCAGCGGACGGCCTTCGGTGATCTTCGTATTGGTGATCGGCAAGCGGAGGCCGTAATCGAATTTATTGACGAGGATAAAGTCGCCCACCAGCAGTGTCGGCACCATCGAACCCGACGGAATCTTGAATGGCTCGACCACGAAGGAGCGCACCACGAACACCACGAGAATCACCGGGAAGAAGCTCGCCGAATACTCGAGCCACCACGGTTGACGCAGCTTGTCGTCACGCAGACGGGCGCGCGTTTGCGCGGCATTTTCGTCGGCGAAACGCTCGCCGATGCGTGCCTGCTGACGGTCGAATTCGGCGACCGCGGCTTCCGCCGCGCGGCGCCGTTGCGGCATGAAAACCAGTTTGTCCGCCACCCATGCGATACCCGTCAAAACGACGAGCACAAAAAGAATCAGCGCAAAATTCATAGAGTTCCGTTGTTCGTCTTATTTGTCTTCGACACGCAGAATCGCGAGGAAAGCCTCTTGCGGAATCTCGACGGACCCGACCTGCTTCATTCGCTTCTTGCCTGCCTTTTGCTTTTCCAGCAATTTCTTCTTGCGTGAAATGTCGCCGCCGTAGCATTTTGCCAGCACGTTCTTACGCAACGCTTTAATGTTTTCGCGCGCAATAATGTTCGAACCGATGGTGGCTTGAATCGCGACGTCGTACATCTGGCGCGGAATCAGTTCGCGCATTTTTGCCGCGACTTCGCGGCCGCGATACTGGCTTTGCGAACGGTGCACGATGACCGACAGCGCATCCACCTTGTCGCCGTTGATGAGCATGTCGACCTTCACGACGTCGGAGGCGCGATATTCCTTGAACTCGTAATCCATCGACGCATAACCGCGCGAAATCGACTTCAGACGATCGAAGAAGTCGAGCACGACTTCGCCCATCGGAATTTCATACGTGAGCTGCACCTGACGGCCGTGATACTGCATGTTGATCTGGTTGCCGCGCTTCTGCGTGCATAGCGTGATCACCGCGCCGACGTAGTCTTGCGGCATGTACAGATTCACGGTGACGATCGGCTCGCGCACCTCCTCGATCTTCGACGGCTCGGGCATCTTGGCCGGATTTTCGACCATGATGGTCGTGCCGTCGCGTTGCAGGACTTCGTACACCACGGTCGGAGCCGTGGTGATGAGGTCCATGTCGAACTCGCGCTCGAGACGTTCCTGCACGATCTCCATATGCAGCAGACCGAGGAACCCGCAACGGAAACCGAAACCGAGCGCCTGGGACACTTCCGGCTCGTACTGCAGCGACGCGTCGTTCAGCTTCAGCTTCTCGAGGGAGTCGCGCAGCGCGTCGTACTGGTTCGCCTCGACCGGATAGAGCCCCGCGAACACCTGCGGCTTCACTTCCTTGAAGCCCGGCAGCGGCTCGGCGGCCGGACGGTTCAGCAGCGTGACAGTGTCGCCCACCTTCGCCGCGGCCAGTTCCTTGATGCCGGCGATGATGAAGCCCACCTGCCCCGCCGATAATGATTCGAGATTCTTCGACTTCGGCGTGAACACGCCGATATGCTCGACCGGATACTGCGCGCCGGTCGCCATCATGCGAATCTTGTCTTTCGGACGCAGCGTGCCGTTGACGATACGCACCAGCATGACGACGCCGACGTAATTGTCGAACCAGGAGTCGATGATCAGCGCTTGCAGCGGCGCTTCAGGATTGCCCTTGGGCGGCGGCACTTTTGCGATCAGCGCTTCCAGCACGTCTTCGACGCCTTGGCCGGTTTTCGCGCTGCAATGCGTGGCATCCGTTGCGTCGATGCCGATCACGTCCTCGATTTCGGAGATCGCGTTTTCGGGGTTTGCCGCCGGCAAGTCGATCTTGTTGAGCACCGGAATCACGTCGACGCCGAGTTCGATCGCCGTGTAGCAGTTGGCGACGGTTTGCGCCTCCACGCCCTGGCTCGCGTCGACGACCAGCAGCGCGCCTTCGCAGGCGGACAGCGAGCGGCTGACTTCATACGAGAAGTCGACGTGGCCCGGCGTGTCGATCATGTTCAGGTTGTAAATCTGCCCGTCACGGGCGCGATACGTCAGTGCGGCGGTTTGTGCCTTGATGGTGATGCCGCGCTCGCGCTCGAGATCCATCGAGTCGAGCACCTGGGCTTCCATCTCGCGGTCGGACAAGCCGCCGCAGATCTGGATGATGCGATCCGCGAGCGTCGACTTGCCATGGTCGATGTGCGCAATGATCGAGAAGTTACGAATATGATCCATTCAGTACCGATCAAGCGAAAAAGGCGCGCTCGGACAATAGCGGAGCACGCCTTGTAAGTAGGTGAAAAACCTATCTATTTTAGCCGAAAAGGCTATCGCCCGGCGCATCTTGCGAGGCCGGGGCGGAAAGACGGCTCAGGAGAGACGTGGAACTTGGCGCGAACATTTTCATAAAGCGCGCGCTTGATCCTGTTGCGCGTTGCTGCAACCTCGTTTGAACTCAGCGCACCTCACCGCATTGCAAGCGCGGCGCGAACTCGTGCGATGTCGAGGTGATAGTGGCACAACTCGATGCCGTCGCAGACCAGGACGGGCACCAACTCGTTGTAACGCGCTTCCAGCGAGGGATCGGCGTCGACGTCGACAACTTCTAGCTGCGCGCCGAACTCGGCCAACAACGGCTCGAGCGCGGCGCGCATGTCTTCGCACAGGTGGCACCACGCGCGCCCGTAAAGCGTGAGCGGTGCCGCCATGCTTACTTGGTGCCGCTGCGCGGGCGAATCGGCACGAACTGCGTGGTCTCGCCGCGGCGAACCAGCAGCGCGACCATCTTCTGCGAATCGAGATGCGAGCTGATTTCGTCGAACTGCTTCGCGCTCGTGATGTCGGTATCGCCCACACGCAAGATGATGTCGCCCTTTTGCAGCCCGACGCGCGCGGCCGGTCCGTCCACCGCGTCGATCTGCACGCCGTTGCGCAGCTTGAGCGCCTTCAACTGATCCGAGGGGATGTCGCTGACGGCGACACCCAGCACGTTCGTGGCGCGTTGCTTCGGCGGCTGCGGCTTCTTCTGGTCCGCCTTCGCGCTCTTGTCAGGCTGCATCTCGGCGATCGTGACCGGCAGATCGCGCGTCTGGCCCTTGCGCCAGATCGTGATCGTCGACTTGGTACCCGGCTTGGTGTCGCCCACCATGCGCGGCAGATCCGTTGCGGTATCGACCGAATGACCGTTGAACTTCAGGATGATATCGCCCGGCTGCACGCCCGCCTTGTCCGCCGGACCGCCCGGTTCGACGCTGCTGACCAGCGCGCCCTGCGCCTTTGGCAGGCCGAGCGAATCGGCCACGTCCTTGGTGACCTCGCCGATCGCGACCGCGATCCGGCCGCGTACGACCTTGCCCGATGCCTTGAGCTGATCGGCCACGCGCATCGCCTCGTCGATCGGAATCGCGAACGAAATGCCCATGAAACCGCCGGTGCGGCTGTAGATCTGCGAGTTGATGCCGATCACCTCGCCCTGCATGTTGATCAGCGGCCCGCCCGAGTTCCCCGGATTGACAGCCACGTCGGTCTGGATGAATGGCAGGTAATCGCCCGTGTCGCGCCCCTTCGCACTGACGATGCCAGCCGTCACCGTGTTCTCAAGACCGAACGGCGAGCCGATCGCGACCACCCATTCGCCCACGCGAACCTTGTTCGAGTCGCCGATCGTAATCGTGGGCAAGTTGCCGGCGCTGATCTTCACGACGGCGACGTCGGTTCGATCGTCCACGCCCACCAGCTTGGCCTTGAATTCGCGCTTATCGGTAAGCGTGACGTAAATGGTGTCCGCGTCATCGACGACGTGCGCGTTCGTCATCACGTAACCGTCCGCCGACAGAATGAAGCCCGAGCCCACGCCGCTGTTCTGTTCCGGATCGCTGCCGTCGGGCGAGTCCGGCGTGCCGCCGCTGCCGCCGTTGTCACCGCCGCGCGGCGATCCGGGCGTTTGAGGTGAGCCGGGGGATTGCGGTGATTGCGGCATCGGAATGCCGAAAAAGCGGCGGAAGAACTCCGACATGTCGCCGTCGTCCATGCCGGGCGGTAGACCGCCACGCAGACCGCTGCTCGATACGCGCGTGGTCGTGCGAATGTTGACGACCGCCGGGCCGACTTTGTCGACGAGGTCGGTGAAATCGGGCAGATTGGCTGCGGGAGCCGCAGACGCCGTATGCGGTACGAGCGGCAAACACGCCGCTACCACCGCGGCCGCGAGGAAATTGCGCACCGAGAAAGTCGTCATATCGTAGAAAGCCGAGGGATTCAGGATTCGGGGATTACTTCGGAGCCTTGTATTCTATGGCAGACGCAAATTGCTGCAATGTGCTCTGGGGCACTTCACCGAGCAGGGTAATCCAGAAGTCGCCGCGCCGCTTGACGAGCACATGCGTCGCGCCGCTGCTGCCCGCGCCCTCTTTGCGCGTGTTGTTCTCGACCGGTTCGACGAACACGGAAATCGCCGCGAGGCCGTCGGAAAACACGGCCTGGTCCACGGGAATGGTCGGCTGGCCGGCTTCCCGCGCGGCCATCGGACGACGCAACTCGCGAATCTTGCGGAATCCGGGAACCGTCGGCGAGATCTGCCAGCCTTGCGCGGCCATATCAATCGGCTCAACTGGAGGACGCACCACCGTCCAGCCTGCTGTATTACGAATTCCGTTGACGATTGCGGCCTTGTCGACCGGCACGCCGATGCGAATCTGGGAAAACGACAACTGCTCGAGTACCTGGCCGTTTGGGTCGAGTGTCTGCGCCCGCAGCAGCAAGCCAGTCTTTTTATCGGCCCACAGTTTGTAGGCAAAGCGATACGCATCTTTCGGATCGAGTTCGATCACCTGGCTGTCGATGCCGGCGACGCGGTCGTCGCCGAGCAGTTTCGGCTCGTAGACCGACAGCACCTGCTCGCCGCTTACCGCGAGCAGCGCCGGGAATGAGTCCTTGTTTTGGCGCTTTTCGACTACGCACAGACGCCGCTCCGGCACAAACGTGTAGAGATCCTCGTTATGACGAAGCATCCTGCGCGGCTTGCCGTCGAGGCTTTCGAGTTGCTCGTATTCGCCGTCGGCGCGGGTCGCATAATGCGATATCCGCGACGTCTGAACGAAATTGCCGCGTTGATAAACGAACGCGCCCTCGTAGTTCTGCTGTTGCGCGGCCTGATGGATGCGATCGAGCATATCCGCGGCCGTGCGACGAACGGCGAGCGGATCGTCGGTTTGTGCAAAAACCCGCGGTGTAGCGGACAACAACACGGCTGCGCAGAATAAAAATGCCGGCAGCCGCCCCCAAATAGTCGTTTTATTCAACCGCGGAGTCTGCATCAAACTATTGGCCTTGCGTAGTGACCGCCGCGGCACGAATCAGCGGCATCGAGCCCGGCATGGCCGGTTGTTGCGCGAATTGCTGGTGCGCTTCCAGATACTGATCCAGACTGGCGTCGCGAATGATGTTGGCGTCTTGTGCGACGGCCTGAACGGCAGCCGCCGGCGCGGACGCCATCGCCACCCGCTGCAGCGCACCCTGCGACTGGACCGACGCGACCTGCGCCGCGCCCGGCCCGCCCGGTACACCTTGTAGTTGCGGCACGACGATCCAAGTGAGCGTCGCGGCGGCGGCAGCCACGGCAAAGGCCGGCACCACACGGCGACGCAGCGCCAATAAGCGGCGCGCGATCGGCATCGCCTCAGGCGCGAGCACATGCGGTTCGTTTTCGAAGCGCGCGGCGAAACCGCTCAGAAACGCGCGGCTCACCGCCGGGCTAACCGCCAGATCGTCGGAACGCAACGCGTCGCCGATCAGGTGATAGCTCGACCAGCCGGCACGATCCTCGCCGTCCAGCTCGGAAAGAAACTTGTTGAGATTCAGATGCTCTTCGCCGAATTCACCGTCGACAAAAGCGGACAGACGCTCGCCGCGCGAACTGGCTTGCGATTGCATCGAGACCGACCCCATGATGCTCCCCATCTTACAAATACCCCGTAGTGACACCACTAATCCAGAGATTGCACCCGCGCCCATTCGGCGAGCCGGTAACTTACCAGCGCTTGCCTTCAGGTGTGTCAAGCAACGGACGCAATTTTGCCGCAATGGCTTCGCGAGCGCGGAAAATTCGCGATCTGACGGTGCCAATCGGGCAACCCATCATCTCGGCGATTTCCTCGTAGCTCAAACCTTCAATTTCACGAAGAGTAATGGCGGTGCGCAGCTCTTCCGGTAAAACCGCCATCGCAGCATTGACCGTCTCTGCGATCTGCTTGCTCATCAACATCGACTCAGGCGTGTTGATATCCCTTAGTTGGTCGGCATCCGAGAAAGTTTCAGCTTCTTCAGCATCCGCTTCGGTCGAGGTCGGAGCGCGCCGGCCCTGGGTCGCAAGGTAGTTCTTTGCCGTGTTGACCGCAATCCGGTACAACCACGTGTAAAAGGCCGAGTCCCCGCGAAACTGCGGCAAGGCCCGGTATGCCTTGATGAAGGCGTCCTGGGCAACGTCTTCCACTTCGGCGGGATCGCGCACGAGGCGCGAGATGAGCCGGAGAATCTTGCGGTGGTATTTGGAGACCAGAAGCTCGAACGCGGCCTTGTCGCCCTTCTGGACGCGCTCGACCAGCACCTGATCAATTTCTTTTTCGCTCACCTGATAAATCCGTTAACTATAGGGCGCATGGAGGGGCACCATTGTAGCGCCCCAGACATTGCGGCAAGTTACGCCGGTAACACGGTTACAGTCGTTACAGTCACGCGCCGGCGCCACGCCGGCCCAGCACCGCCAGTTCCCGGAAGGCAGACGCGGGAATCGCATCGACGGGGACCATCAGCGTGCATGGCCGCCCATGATCCGGCGCGAGGGCCAGAACCAGCAAACGACCGGTCCACTGCGAACAACCGGCAATGCGCCCTTGGGCGAGCAGATTTCCAGCGCCATCCCATGCGGACAAGCCGTCCGGCCCAAGTTTGAGCGTGATGGGCCGCGCAAGCTCATGTCTGGCCGCGCCCAGTATGAGCAGCGCGCATGCGGCGAGCGTAAACGGAACCGCCCACCACGCGCCCATGCGCGCGGCGAGACATGTGTAGACGGCCAGTGTCGCGATCAGCACGAAAACCGCCGCCGCAGTGCGCAGCGTAACGGAGCGCCGCAACGCGATCCGTTGCGACGCTCCGTCGGGCGTTGCCGATTCAAGGGAAGCCGCCGGCGGAGCCGGCGTCGCGGACTGGCGTGTCGTCACCAAACGATCGGGCGATCAGGCGCGCTTGAAGACCAGCGTGCCGTTCGTGCCGCCGAACCCGAACGAGTTCTTTAGCGCGACGTCGATCTTCATCTCGCGCGCGGTATTGGCGCAGTAGTCGAGATCGCAGGCCGGGTCCTGGTTGAAGATGTTGATCGTCGGCGGAGACACCTGGTGATGCACGGCCAGCACGGTGAACACGGACTCAAGACCGCCGGCGCCGCCCAACAGGTGACCCGTCATCGACTTGGTCGAGTTCACGACCATGTCCTTGGCGTGATCGCCGAATGCGCGCTTGATGCCGGTAGTTTCGGCCAGGTCGCCGAGCGGCGTGGACGTGCCGTGCGCGTTCAGATAATTCACCTGATCCGAGTTGATGCCCGCGTTCTTCAGCGCGGCCAACATGCAGCGGCGTGCGCCGTCGCCATCTTCGAGCGGCGCGGTCATGTGGTAGGCGTCGCCGCTCATGCCATAACCGCTGATTTCGGCGTAGATCTTCGCGCCGCGCGCCTTGGCGTGCTCGTACTCCTCCAGCACCATGACGCCCGCGCCCTCGCCCAGCACGAAGCCGTCGCGGTCCTTGTCCCACGGACGGCTCGCCGTGGCCGGATCGTCATTGCGTTGCGACAGCGCGCGCGCCGCGGCAAAGCCGCCGATGCCGAGCGGCGATACGGTGGATTCCGCACCGCCAGCGATCATCACGTCGGCGTCGCCGTATTCGATCAGGCGCGAAGCCTCGCCGATACAGTGCAGGCCAGTGGTACACGCGGTGACGATCGCGAGATTGGGACCCTTGATGCCGAACTTGATCGACAGATGGCCCGAAATCATGTTGATGATCGACGCCGGCACGAAGAACGGCGAAATGCGGCGCGGGCCGCGATTGAGCAGTTCAGTTTGCGTCACTTCGATCATCGGCAGGCCGCCGATACCCGAACCCACCACCACGCCGATGCGCTCCGAATTCTCGTCGGTGACTTCGAGCCCGCTGTCCTGCATCGCCTGGATGCCTGCAGCCACGCCGTAGTGGATGAACGTATCCATGTGGCGCGCCTCTTTACCGGGGATGTAGTCCTCGATATTAAAGCCCTTCACCTCGCCGGCGAAACGAGTGGAAAAGTTCGACGCGTCGAACTTCGTGATATTGGCAATACCCGACTTGCCGGCGACCAGATTGGCCCAGCCGTCGGCAACATTATTGCCAACAGGCGAAATCAGCCCCAGGCCTGTAACAACAACACGACGGCGGCTCACGGTAACCCCTTTTTCATAGATGACAAAAGCAAAAGCCACAGCGACCACAGGAACCTGCCCTGTATGCCCTGTGGCTGTTAAGTCGGCAATCGCGCGAAAGTTGCGCTGTCAACATCGCTGGCTCCTGCACGGCAAAAAGCCCTAACCCCGCTGACGTCGGCAACCGACGCGGCAGGGCGTCACACGCCGCCAACGCAGAAACGCAGGCGCGAATGACCTTAGGCCTTGACGTTCGCGCGAGCGTAGTCGATCGCTTGCTGAACGGTGGTGATCTTCTCGGCTTCTTCATCCGGAATTTCCATGCCGAATTCGTCTTCGAGGGCCATCACGAGTTCAACGGTGTCGAGCGAGTCGGCGCCGAGGTCGTTCACGAACGAAGCTTCGTTCTTGATTTCAGCTTCTGCAACGCCCAGTTGTTCTGCGACGATCTTCTTGACGCGCTGTTCGATATTGTCCATTACCCCTCCAAGGGAAAAGAAGTTCAAAAATACAGGTGCGCGCATTTTATCAGGTTTGACCCGGCAAAAAAGCGGCGCATCGGGTTCCTGTCAAGGCATGCGCCTTACGCTTTTGCAAACGCATCAAGGCGCGGATAGTAACCGAATTTGGTTACGACATGTACATTCCGCCGTTCACATGCAATGTCGTGCCGGTGATGTAGCCGGCTTGCGGCGACGCGAGGAATGCGACCGCGTGCGCGATGTCTTCGGGACTACCGAGGCGGCCGAGCGGAATCTGCGTCTTCAGCACGGTTTGCTGCTCTTCCGGCAGACTCTTGGTCATGTCGGTGTCGATGAAGCCCGGCGCCACGCAATTCACGGTGATGCCGCGGCTGCCGATCTCGCGCGCGAGCGCGCGTGTCATTCCCGCGACGCCCGCTTTCGCGGCCGCGTAGTTGACCTGCCCCGGGTTGCCAGCCGACCCGACCACGGACGTGATGTTGATGATGCGGCCGCCCTTCGCCTTCATCATCGGACGCAGCACCGCCCGCGACAGGCGGAACACCGACTTGAGATTGGTGTCGATCACCGCGTCCCAGTCGTCGTCCTTCATGCGCATTGCAAGTTGGTCCTGCGTGATGCCGGCGTTGTTCACCAGCACGTGCAGCGCGCCGAATTCCTTCACCGTGCCGTCGATCAACGCCTCGGCTGCGGCCGCGTCGTTCACGTTGAGCACCGCGCCGCGGCCGTTCACGCCGGCTGCCTTGAAGGCTTCGGTGATGGCGGTCGCGCCGCTTTCGCTGGTCGCCGTGCCGATCACGGTCGCGCCCTGGCGCGCCAGTTCCAGCGCGATCGCACGGCCGATGCCGCGCGAGGCGCCCGTCACGATTGCGATCTGCTTGTCGAGAGTCTTGTCCATCTGTCGGTCCGGATACCCTTTCGAAGGGCTGATTGGTTCTTGATGTGGAGTTCTGGCGGTGATGACGCGGCGATCAGCCCGCCGTCACCAGCTTGAGCGTCTCGTCGAGCGAGGCCGGATCGAACACCGACGCGCCGACCAGGTTGCCGTCGATTCGCTTGGTCAATCCCGCAAGGACCTTGCCCGGCCCGCATTCGATCACATGCGTGACGCCCTGCGCCGCCATCGCCTGAACGCTTTCGACCCAACGCACCGCGCCGGCCGCCTGACGCACCAGCGCATCCTTGATTTTGGCCGGTTCGTTGACCACCGCGACGTCGACGTTGTTGATTACGGGAATCGACGGCACTTGCACATTGACGCTTGCCAGATATTCCCGCAATTGATCCGACGCCGGCTTGAGCAGCGACGAGTGGAACGGCGCCGACACCGCCAGCGGCAATGCGCGCTTTGCGCCCTTCGCCTTCGCGATCTCACAAGCTTTTTCGATCGCGGCCTTGTGACCGGCGATCACGACTTGCGCCGGCGCATTGAAATTGACCGCCTCGACGACGCCCGCCACCGACGCTTCCGCGCACACCGCGCGCACCGCGTCGTCGTCGAGGCCGAGAATCGCGGCCATGCCGCCCTCACCGACGGGCACCGCCGTTTGCATGGCTTGCGCGCGAAAACGCACGAGCGGCACGGCATCGCGAAACGCGAGCGCGCCGGCCGCGACCAGCGCCGTGTATTCGCCGAGGCTGTGACCAGCGACGATCGCGGGTTTGGGACCGCCCGCCGCCTGCCATGCGCGATAAATCGCGTATGCCGCGATGAGCATGACGGGTTGCGTGTTGGTGGTGAGATTGAGATCTTCGGCGGGACCCTCGGCGATCAGTTTGCCGATGTCCTGATTGAGCGCGTCGGATGCTTCCTGAACCGTTTCACGCACGACCGCGTGATCGGCGAATGCATTGAGCATGCCGACCGACTGCGAACCTTGCCCAGGAAAAACGAACGCAAATTTCATATCGTCCCCAAAATCGGTTTGATCAGATGTGGGTAGCCGCGACGGCGACGCAAACGGCGCCCGTGGTTCGTCGTCGCTATCAGTAGCGGATAACCGACGCGGCCCAGGTGAAGCCGCCGCCGACGCCTTCGATCAGCACGTTCTGGCCGCGCTTGATGCGGCCGTCGCGCACCGCGACGTCGAATGCGAGCGGAATGGACGCAGCCGACGTGTTGCCGTGCTCGCCCACCGTGACGACCATGCGTTCCTGCGGCAAGTGGAGCTTGCGGCAGGTGCTTTGCATGATGCGGATATTGGCCTGATGCGGAATCAGCCAATCGATCTGCTCGGCCGACAGATTGGCTTTCTCGAGCGCCTCGACCGCGACCTTTTCGAGCACGTTGACGGCGAGCTTGAATACCGCCTGACCGTCCATATGAAGAAACGCGCTGCCGGCCACTATGCCGCCGTTCACGTTACCCGGCGTGCAAAGAATGTTCGAATAGCTGCCGTCCGCATGCAATGCGCTAGCGAGTACGCCCGGTTCTTCGGACGCTTGCAGAATCACCGCGCCCGCGCCGTCGCCGAACAGCACGCAGGTGGTGCGGTCGTTGAAATCGAGAATGCGCGAGAAGGTCTCCGCGCCGACCACCAGTGCCGTGCGATGCTGGCCGCCGCGAATCAGACTGTCCGCCATCGCGACCGCATAGGCAAATCCGGAACAGACGGCCTGTACGTCGAACGCGGCGCCGTGGTTCTTGATGCCGAGCTTGTTTTGCAACAGACACGCGGTACTCGGAAACACGAAGTCGGGCGTGGACGTTGCAACAATGATCAGATCGATGGACTGCGGATCGATGTCGGCCGCCTCGATCGCGCGCTGCGAGGCGAACAACGCCAGATCGCTGGTGGCGACGTCAGGCTCCGCGAAGTGGCGCGCGTGGATGCCCGTGCGGGCAACGATCCATTCGTCGCTCGTCTCGACGCCCTGCCTGGCGAGACGGTCCGCCAGATCCTGATTGGTGACGCGCGCGGGTGGCAGGTAGCTGCCGGTGCCCAGCACGCGGGAATAAATTGTCGATTGAGCCATTATGCCTTCGAGGATTGCGCAGCGTAGGGCTCGGCCGGCTGGCCTGCGATCGGGCTTGCGTGACCCGCACCGCTTGCTTCGCGCGCGGCCTGTTCCAGAGAACCCGCGTTCTCCTCCATTGCTCGCGCAAGGCGTTCCAGCACGCCGTTTTTGACGGCATCATACCCGCGTTTGATAGCCCACTCAAACGCATAGGCGTCCGCCGAACCGTGGCTTTTGATGACCAGCCCGCGCAAGCCGAGCAGCGCGGCCCCATTGTATTGCCGATGATCGACGCGCTTCTTGAAGCGCATCAACACCGGCAATGCGAGCACCGCCATCACCTTCGTGAGCCACGAACGGCCGAACTCTTCCTTGATGATGTTGGAGAGCATCTGCGCGAGGCCTTCCGACGTCTTGAGCGCGACGTTGCCGACAAAACCGTCGCAGACGATCACGTCGACCGTGCCCTTGAAGATGTCGTTGCCTTCAACGTTGCCGTGAAAGTTAAGTGTACTCGCGCGCAGCAATTCGCCGGCACGTTTGATGGTGTCGTTGCCCTTGATGACTTCTTCACCGATGTTGAGCAGGCCGATGGTGGGCCGGTCGCGGCCCTCGAGCGCCGACACGAGCGCGTGCCCCATCTCCGCGAACTGCAGCAGATGCTGCGGCTCGCAGTCGACGTTGGCGCCCAGGTCGAGCATCATCGTGTAGCCATTGGGATTGGGCAGTGCCGACGCGATCGCCGGGCGTTCGATGCCCGAGAGCGTTTTCAGCACGTAGCGCGAGACCGCCATCAGCGCGCCCGTGTTGCCGGCGGAAATACAGGCTTGCGCCTCGCCTTCCTTGACGCGATTGAGCGCCACGCGCATGGACGAGTCTTTTTTCTTGCGCAGCGCGACTTCGACCGGATCGTCCATGGCGACGATCTCGGAAGCGGGCACGACGGTCAGCGCCGGCAGGTCCTGAGCCTTCAGCTTCTTGAGCTGCGCACGAATCGCAGTTTCAATGCCGACGAGCAGCAGTTGCGCGTCGGGATGCGAACGAACGAAGCTGACGGCAGCGGGAACGGTCACGGACGGGCCGTGGTCGCCTCCCATGCAATCTATCGTGAGCTTTACTGTCATGGAGTGCGACGAATTTCAGGCACCCTGCTGGGGATCGCGGCAGGTGCCGAAGCGCCAACTGCGATCGACACAAAAAAGCGGCAGTTGAATGCCGCCTTTTTGCCGAGCCGGGAAAATGTCAAGCGAGCCGATCGCCACGCGAAACGCCAAGGGGCGCAACGCAGTGAAACGATTAGTCGTTCTTCGTCTTGACGACTTTCTTGCCGCGATAGTAGCCGTTCGGGCTAACGTGGTGACGCAGATGCACTTCGCCCGTGCTCGGCTCCACTGCCAACGGCGCTGCCGTCAGGAAATCGTGCGAACGGTGCATGCCGCGCTTCGACGGCGACTTCTTATTTTGTTGAACTGCCATGACTAACTCCTAAAAATTTTCCGAATTCTAACACAGCCCGATCCGGTCTCCGCCACTGGCCAAATGGCCAAGGCGCCCGCATCGCGCTCCCATGCAACTGATCAGTGCTTCTTGTCGTCCGGGTCGCCGCGCTTGAGACCCTTGAGCGCCGCGAACGGATTGGGCCGTTCGGGTTCGCCGCCCGCATCAGCCTCGTCCTGCGCGCTCTCGTCGCCCTCGCCTTCCGCACCGGCCACACCAGAGACGAGGCTCTCGTGCACTTCGGGGCAGACCTCGTGCTTGGGCACGAGCGGCAAGGAAAGCAGCAACTCTTCTTCGATCAAGTCGATGAGATCGAACTGGCGCGAGCCGACGATCACCTCGACTTCATCCTCGTCGAGCGGAAACTCTTCGGCTTCCGCCTCGGTGCTGACGATCCGGTAAGTTGCATCGACATTGAACGCCTGCGAATACGGTGTCATGCACCGCTGACATTCGAGCCATGCCGCGCCGTGAACCGCCATCCTCAAATAAGGCTGGGGACCCTCGGTGCCGTCATCCTGCAATTCCGGCTGCGTCGCCCCTTCGGCTTGCCAGGTGAACGCGGTATCGCGATCTGGCGCTTCTGCCGGGACTTCGTTTAACATGCGCGGCAGTTGCGAGACGCGCACGACACCTGCGGCCTGCCGCCCACTCCGCGCAAATTCGAACAGATCGAGCTCATGCGGGTCGGACAGACCAGCAGGGTTGCCAGGATGTTGAGTCATGTGCGCTCCTGCGTCGGCAAGGATTTCGCCGGGATAACCGGGTTTATATTGCAGCCCGCGAACTCTGTAAAAAAGCCCGCCCGCGCAATAGCATACCGATGAAAAGCCCAAAATCATATCCGTTTTGTCTTTTTGAGTCAAACACTTAAGCCCGTACACGCGCGAGTTCCGCGCAAGCCCGTACGTCCCGCCTCTCTAGCCGTTGGTTGACCATGCCAGATTCCCCCAATCGCCCGCCGCGCCTGATTCTGGCGTCCAGTTCGCCGTATCGCCGCGAACTGCTGGAACGCCTGCGCGTGCCGTTCGACGTCGCCGTGCCCGCAATCGACGAAACAGCCTTCGCTGGCGAAACACCCGACATCACTGCGCTGCGGCTCGCCGAAGCGAAGGCTCGCGCGGTGGCGGCGGGACTCCCCGCCGGCGAGGCCGCGCTCGTGATCGGCTCGGACCAGGTCGCCACCTACGACGGCTTGCAGATCGGCAAACCCGGCACGCACGAAAAGGCGCTCGCGCAGTTGCGGGCGATGCGCGGCCGCGAAGTGCTGTTCCACAGCGCGCTGTGCCTGTTCGATAGCCGCTCGGCAGCAGCGCAGACGGCCGACGTGATGACCCGCGTGCGGTTCCGCGATCTGCCGGACGCCGCGCTGGACGCCTATCTGCGGACGGAAACGCCGTACGACGTCGCGGGCAGCGCAAAATCCGAGGGACTCGGCATCGCGTTGCTCGAGGCCATTCATTCCGACGACCCGACGGCACTCGTCGGCCTGCCGTTGATCGCACTGTCGCGCATGCTGCTCGCGATGGACTTTCCACTCCTGGGGGCGCAATGACCGGCACGCTTTATCTGATCCCGAACACGCTCGGCGAAGGCGACGCTGACGCGCTCGACGCCGTCCTGCCGGCGCCGGTGCGCGCCCGCGCGGCGTCGCTGCACTACTACATTGGCGAAAACGCGAAAACCACCCGCGCTTTCCTGAAGAAAGTCGGCACCGAACGGCCGATTCAGGAAATCGAAATTCGCGAACTGAACGTCAACACGCCGGCTGGCGAGATCGACAAGCTGCTCGCGCCGCTCCTGGCCGGCACCGACGCGGGCCTCGTCTCCGAAGCCGGCTGTCCGGCGGTCGCGGACCCTGGCGCGCTGCTGGTGCGCCGCGCGCATGAGCGCGGCGTGAAAGTCGTGCCGTTTGTCGGACCCAGTTCGATTCTGCTGGCCTTGATGGCTTCCGGCCTGAACGGCCAGAGTTTTGCGTTTCACGGCTATTTGCCGGTCGAGCCCACCGAGCGGGCCAAGCGCCTGAGGGAACTCGAACTGCAATCGCGCAAGGGTAAGCAAACGCAGATTTTTATCGAAACGCCATATCGGAATCGTGCGCTGCTGGACACCGTGCTGGCGACGTGCGCGCCGTCGACGCTCGTTTGCGTCGCGGTCGATCTGACGTTGGAGACGGAAACCATCGCCAGCCACAGCGTGGCCGACTGGAAGAATAAGTCAGCGCTCGATCTGCACAAGCGGCCAGCAATCTTCCTCATTCTGGCCGTTTGAGGCCCGCACGCAAAAGCCCTGCGCAATCGCATTGCGCAGGGCTTTTTCCACGACGAATCACCGCAGGTTGAACTTCCCGCCCAACGCCATCGCATGCACGGCGCCGCTGCCGACCGCCGCGCCGAACTTCCGCGCGACGCGGTCCGTGATGCTTTCCTTCACCGTGTAGTCGACGATATCCGGCGCCTTGATGATGTCGCGTGCGACGAAATTGGCGTCGCCAAAACCGTCGGCAAGACCCAGTTCGACGCTCTTCTGACCCGTCCAGAACAGGCCCGAGAACATGTCCGGCGTTTCATGAAGACGCTTGCCACGGCCCTCGCGCACCGCCTCGATGAACTGCGCGTGAATCTGGTCGAGCAACTCCTGCGCATGCTGATCCATCTTCGGCGTTTCCGGCGAGAACGGATCAAAAAAGCCCTTGTTCTCACCGGACGTGCGCAGTCGCCGCTGGACCCCCAGCTTGTCCATCAGGCCGGTGAAGCCAAAGCTGTCCATCAGCACGCCGATCGAGCCGACGATGCTCGCCTTGTCCACGTAGATCTTGTCGGCCGCCGCGGCCGCGTAGTAACCGCCGGACGCGCACATATCTCCCACCACGACGTACAGCGGAGTGGACGGATGCTTGGCGCGCAACCGGCGAATCTCGCTATAAATGATGCCCGCCTGCACCGGACTTCCGCCCGGACTGTTGCAGCGCAGGATCACGCCGGCCGTGCCGGAGTCGTTGAACGCGCTTCGCAAGGCGGTTGCAACGTCTTCGGCGTTCGCGGTGGTGTCGGCGGAGATTTCGCCGTCGAGTGCGATCATCGCCGTGTGGCGTCCGGCGACGGCAACCTTGTCGCCGGAAAAATCGAACAGACCCCAGACGGCGAGCAGCACGACGGCCAGAAAGATGAAACGGAAGAAGATCTTCCAGCGGCGCGCCGCGCGCTGTTCGTGGATCGCCGCGAGCGCAATGCGTTCGAGCGCGGCGCGCTCCCAGCCCGGCTCATCGGCGGAGGTACGGGGGCGGCCAGTCAGGGAGGGTTCCTTCGGCTCGGGAGTCAAATTGTCGGACATGCGGTGCAATGGAAAGAGAAGGGAATCAGGGCGTGAGGGGGCGCAGTTCGCCGTCCGGCAGCCAGAATACGGCACGGCCTTCGGGCGTATCGCGTTCTTCCACTTGGACGGGGCGTAATCTGCCGCCGCGGCAGGGGCCACCGACGCATTTGCCCGTATCGGGCGCGTAAATCGCGCCATGTGTAGCGCACATCAAGTATAAACCTGACGATTCGAAGAACTGTCCCTCGGCCCAGTCGAGCTCCATCGGCACGTGGGCGCAGCGGTTCAGATAACCGTAGGCGCGGCCGTCGTAGCGAACGAAAAACACTACGACCTCGTCGTTCGCGAGCCGCGCGGCGCGGCGCACGCCAGCGCCGCCGTCCAACAGTTCGTCAGCGGCGCACACGCGGACAGCTTGCGCCGCCTCGGCCACGCCCGCACTCATGCGTTCTCTCGCAGCCAACCGGACAGCACACTGACGCTGGAGGCGACGAATTTCGGCGACAAAGCGCTCAAGGAGCCCGCCGGATGCGCGCCGTAAGTCACGCCGATGCCGGCGACGCCCGCATTGATCGCCATTTGCAGATCGTGCGTGGTATCGCCGACCATCACGGTGCGCAGCGGGTCCTGCCCCAGTTCGCGCGTGAGTTCGTGCAGCATGGCCGGATGCGGCTTCGAAAAGGTTTCGTCCGCGCAGCGCGTACCGTCGAACAGGCTGGTCAGGCGCGACTGGTCGAGCGCGCGGTTCAGCCCGACGCGGCTCTTGCCCGTCGCCACGGCCAGCAGATAACCTTGGTCGCGCAATTCCTGCAGCATCTCGCGCACGCCGACGAACAGCTCGGTGGTCTGATCCTTGACCAGATAATGGAAGCGGTAGCGCTCGGCGAGACGCGGATACTCCACCGGATCGAGCGTGGGCGCGGCGATTTGCAGCGCGTCGCGCAGCCCGAGACCGATGACGTAGCTCGCGGCCTCGTCGGCCGGCACGGGCAAGCCCAGGTCGCGGCACGCCGCCTGGATGCTGCGCGTAATGTGAGCGGTCGAATCCATCAGCGTCCCGTCCCAGTCGAAGACGATCAGGTCAAATTGCTCTCTAGCCATGCGTGGACGTCTCCGGGTGTGACCCATTTCGTAATTCGTTGAGCTGCGCGATGAAGCTGCGGCACTCGGCCGGCAACGGCGCCTCCAGTTGCAGCGGCGCGCCGGTTGCCGGGTGCGTGAGCTTGAGCCGGTAGGCATGCAGGAACATGCGCTTCAAGCCCGGCCTGGCGTTGGCGCGCGCCAGCGCCTTGTTCAGCGCGAAGTCGCCGTATTTGGCGTCGCCGACGATCGGCAGGTCCAGATGCTGCAAATGCACGCGAATCTGGTGCGTGCGGCCGGTTTTCAGTTCCGCCTCGAGCAGCGCGTATTCCGGCCAGCGATCGATCAGATTGAAGACCGTGTGCGACGCGAGGCCATCCGCCTGCACCCGCACGCGCCGCTCTCCGTCTGCTGTCAGGTACTTGTGCAGCGGTTCCTTGACCGCGCGG
Organism: Paraburkholderia sp. DD10; assembly: GCF_049177125.1. NCBI lineage: Bacteria > Pseudomonadati > Pseudomonadota > Betaproteobacteria > Burkholderiales > Burkholderiaceae > Paraburkholderia > Paraburkholderia sp. DD10. The sequence goes on from NZ_CP185393.1 coordinate 2,352,484, forward strand.
CGGCGGCCCCAATCGCTCGCCCAATCGCCGTGAACGCACGCATAGTAGCGCTTATCCATCCGGTTCTCGCGAATCTGCTCGTGCAGATCGACGAGCGCGGCGCGCTTCTTCGCGAGCATCAGGATGCCGGAGGTCTCGCGATCCAGCCGATGCACCAGTTCGAGAAATCTCGCCTGCGGCCGCGCCTCGCGCATCTGTTCGATCACGCCGAAGGCGACACCGCTGCCGCCATGCACCGCCACGCCGGCCGGTTTGTCGATGACCAGCAGATGCTCGTCCTCGAAAATGATCCTGAACTGCGCCGACGGCACCGCCGCTTGCGTGATCTGCTCATTGTGCTGGGCGACCCGAATGGGCGGCACGCGCACCAGGTCGCCAAGCTCGAGACGGTACTGCGCGTCGATCCGGCCCTTGTTGACCCGCACTTCCCCGCTGCGCAGGATGCGGTAAATATGGCTTTTCGGCACGCCTTTACAGACGCGCAACAGGAAATTGTCGATGCGCTGTCCGGCCGCACTGTCGTCGATCTCGATCATCGAGACCTGGTCGCTTGCGACCGATTTCTGGGATATTTTGCCTAACTCTTTCATTCTGAATATAATTTGCCCAGCAGTCTGCGGCGGCCGGCGCAGTGTCCGGAATTCGGGCGGATTGCGCGGGTGCAAGCGATAAACCGTTATTTTACTTGCGCCGGGGTCTGGTTGCTCACCCTCAAAATGAGATGCAACAAGTTGCACGCACGAAGTCAGTGCCCGGCAGGGACGGCGCCCACAGGCGCGTTCGGTCAAGGTCGGCTTCGACGGTAACGGAATTTTGGTAAAAAAGAATTTAACTTTCAGCTTCGGTATCGGGCGGTCTGACGCCCTGCTGTACGAAGCTGCCGGTTGCGAAAATACGGCGTGCGCCCAAGGCGTCTTGTAGAAAGTACAAGACATGGCGACGTCAAAATGAGGCGAGACACCCCCAGCAGGAAAAGACGCGCCGCTTGCGCGAACTTCCCGTTGCGGCATGACCGCAGCCTTCGACCCTCCGGTCACGCGCCCAGTCGGCGCACCGGCGCGAGTGGACGAATGGCTTATGAAGGTCTGCTGGCAGAACCCGCGGCGTGTCGGGTCGTTATTTGAAGCCGTGTTCGCATGTGCCCTGCGGCACCGCGCCCATGTTCAATGGGCCGGGCCCTCTCAGGCAATTCTCCCGCCAATTTTCCCGCTCCAGCGTGCTTGTGAAAACACAATAAGGCGCGGCATGCCGTTGCCCCCTGCGCTCTCGCGACTGACAACCGCGCGGCCAGGGGCCAGGCTAAGCCGCTCTGGAGCCGTTCAATGAAACGCATGTTGTTCAATGCGACGCAGCAGGAAGAACTGCGCGTCGCCATCGTCGATGGGCAAAAACTCATCGACATCGACATCGAAACCGCCGGCCGCGAACAGCGCAAAGGCAATATTTACAAGGGCATCATTACCCGCATCGAGCCGTCGCTCGAAGCCTGTTTCGTCAACTACGGCGAAGACCGCCACGGTTTTCTGCCGTTCAAGGAAGTCGCCCGCCAGTACTTCCGCGACGGCGTCGACATGCGCTCCGCGCGCATCCAGGACGCCCTGAAAGAAGGCCAGGAACTGATCGTTCAGGTCGAAAAGGAAGAGCGCGGCAACAAGGGCGCGGCCCTCACCACATTCATCTCGCTCGCCGGGCGGTATCTCGTTTTGATGCCGAACAACCCGCGCGGCGGCGGCGTATCGCGCCGTATCGAGGGCGACGACCGTCAGGAACTGCGCGAAACCATGGCGCAGCTGCAATTGCCGGAAGGCATGAGCATCATCGCGCGCACGGCCGGCATCGGCCGTTCCGCCGAAGAACTGCAGTGGGACCTGAACTACCTGATGCAATTGTGGCGCGCGATCGAAGCCGCGTCGCAAAGCGGTTCGGCCGGCCAGCCGATGCTGATTTATCTCGAATCGAGCCTCGTGATCCGCGCGATTCGCGACTACTTCCAGCCCGATATCGGCGAAATCCTGATCGACACCACCGAAATCCATGACCAGGCCCGCGCCTTCATGGACATCGTGATGCCCGACAATGTCAGCAAGGTGAAGCGGTATCACGACGACGTGCCGCTCTTCTCGCGCTTCCAGATCGAACACCAGATCGAAACGGCGTACTCGCGCACGGTGCCGCTGCCCTCGGGCGGCGCGATCGTGATCGACCACACGGAAGCACTGGTCGCGATCGACGTGAACTCGGCGCGCGCCACCAAGGGCGCCGACATCGAGGAAACCGCCGCGCGCACCAACCTCGAAGCCGCCGACGAAGTGGCCCGCCAGTTGCGCCTGCGCGACCTGGGCGGCCTGATCGTGATCGACTTCATCGACATGGAATCGGCCAAGAGCCAGCGCGAAGTCGAACAGCGCCTGAAAGACGCCTTGAAGCACGACCGCGCGCGCGTCCAGATGGGCAAGATCTCGCGCTTCGGCCTGATGGAACTGTCGCGCCAGCGTCTGCGCCCGGCCTTGTCGGAAGGCAGCCACGTGACCTGCCCGCGCTGTAACGGCACGGGCCACATCCGCGATACCGAATCGTCCGCGCTGCAAGTGCTGCGGATCATTCAGGAAGAAGCGATGAAGGAGAACACCGCGGCGATCCACTGCCAGGTGCCGGTCGAGGTCACCGCCTTCCTGTTGAACGAAAAGCGCTCGGAAATCAACAAGATCGAGTCGCGCTTCAAGGTCAACGTCGTGCTGGTGCCGAACAAGCACCTCGACACGCCGCACTACAAGCTGGAGCGTCTGCGTCACGACGATGCACGCCTCGACGAACCGCGTGCTTCGTGGAAGATGGCCGAGGAAGCGGCCCGCGAACTGGAATCGGAAACCGGTTACAGCAAGCGCACAGAGGAAGTGAAGCCGAAGCAGGAAGCGGCGGTCAAGGGCATCACGCCGGAGAAGCCCGCGCCGAGCGCGCCGGTTCGCCCGGTGGCGACAGCCCCGGCTCCGGTCGCGGTGACGCCCGCTGGCGGCGGCTTCATCGGCTGGCTGAAAAATCTGTTCGGCATGCAGCCGGCAGCCCCGGCGCCCGCGGCGCCGGCCACCGCCGAGAAGCAAGCGCGTCCGCAACGCGGCGAGCGCACGGAGCGCGGTGAGCGCACCGGCGAACGCGGCGGCGATCGCAACCGCAATCGCCGTGGCGGCGCAGCCGGCCGCGATGCGGCGGGCCGTGGCGAAGGCACGGGCGGCGGCCGTCAGGCTCAAGGGCAGCAGCCGTCGGCGCGTCGCGAGGAACGCGAACCGCGTGAAGGCCGCGAGGCACGCGAGGGCCGTGAGCCGCGTGAAGCACGTGAGCCGCGTGAACCGCGTGCCGGCCGCGAAGGCCGTGAGCCGCGCGAAGGTCGCGAGGGCCGTGAAAACCGTGATCGCGACAATCGCGGCGCCGAGCGCACGGAAACCGTCGAAGGCGCACCGCGGGGCGAGCGTCCGGAACGCGGCGAACGCCGTGAACGGGGCGAGCGTGTCGAACGCGGCGAGCGCCGCAAGCAGCAAGCGGAAACCACGGATGCGCTAACGACGCAGCCGGACGCGCAAGCGGCGGAAGAACTGGCGCAAAAGCAGGTCGCACTGGGCGAAAGCGGTGCGCCGGCCGATCAGGAAGCGGTGGCGCGTGAAGGTGAAGAGCGTCGCCGCCGCCGTCGCGGCCGTCGCGGTGGCCGTCGTGAGCGTGAAGAAGACGTGAACGGCAATCTGGCCGCCGATGTCGCGGAAGCTGAAGGCCAAAACGTCAGCGTGACCGACGAAGCGCCGGTGCGCACGACGCATCAGCCAGTCGAGCATAAGGCCGAAGTCAGCGCCGAAGCCGACGAAGCGAAGCAGGTGACGCCGGTGGAAGTCGTGGTCGCAGCTGTCGCCACTGACTCGGCTGTGGTGAGCGAACTGCACGCGGCAACCGAGACGCCGGCTCTGGCCGCCGAGAAGGCCGCCAGGACCGAAACGGTCGTTCCGGTCGCAGAGGCGCCGGCGGCACCGGCGGCAATCGAACCGGCAACGGAAACGCCGGTTGCGCAAGCCGCCGCGGCACCCGTTGACGCCGCGCAAGCGACGCCGGCCGCAAGTGAAACCGTTTCGCTGGTCGAACCGGTCGCACGTGCCGAAGCTCCGGTTCAGGCGCAGGCTGAAACGCCTGCACCGGCTCCGGCTGTCGAGGCGCAAGCCGCGCCGGCTCCGGTGGAAACCGTGGCTCCGGCCGCAATGGTCGAGACGCCGGCCGCCGAGCCGGCGCCGCAAGCCGAGATCGTCGAACCGCAGCCGATCGTAGCAGCGGTTACGCCGGCGGCGGAACCGGCGGAACCTGCGAAACCCGCGGCGGCCGAGGCGCCTGTCGCCGCCGCACCGTTGGCGACACAGGCTCCGCACGCGGTACGCAATGGCGCCGTGTCGGCGGAAGCCCTGAAACCGGTGCTGGAACAAGCCGGTCTCGTCTGGGTGAACACCGACGCCGAGAAGCTGCGCGCAGCGCAGGAAGCCGCTGCGCAGGCCGCCAAGCCGGCCCGCGTGGTGCGCGAGCGCAAGCCGTTGCCGCCGCTCGATAGCGCGCCGATGCAACAAGTGGAAACGGGCAAGCACACGCAGTAAGCCGCCCCGTCGTCCTCGAAAAGCCCGCCTTCATCGGCGGGCTTTTTTTATGCGCGAGGAAAGCAGGTTGGACACCGCGCCGGACGCGGCTCCCCGTATACCCGCAGAGGCGCCAGGGCTCCATCAGTCGCGCAATGCATTTCCGATAGAATGAACAGGCCGCTTTTCATTCCAGCACCGAGCCAGGCCATTCATGTCCCGACGCATCATCCCTGTTGCCGATCTCAGCGCGGTGCCGGTCATCTCCGGCCCGGCGCAGGCGCCCAGCGGCGCGTTGCACGATACGCTCGCCCGGCCGCTGCGCGACCTGCGCATTTCGGTGACGGACCGCTGCAATTTCCGCTGCGTCTACTGCATGCCTCGCGCCGTGTTCGATAAGGATTACGCGTTCCTGCCGCACAGCGCGTTGCTGAGCTTCGAGGAAATCGAGCGCCTCGCGCGGCTCTTCGTCGCGCATGGCGTCGAGAAAATCCGGCTCACGGGCGGCGAGCCGCTGCTGCGTAAAAACCTCGAATTCCTGATCGAACGGCTCGCGCGGCTCTCCACGCCGGCAGGCCGCCCGCTCGATCTGACGCTGACCACCAACGGCTCGCTGCTCGCGCGCAAGGCGCAAAGCCTGAAAGACGCCGGCCTGAGCCGCGTGACCGTGAGTCTCGACGCGCTCGACGACACGCTGTTTCGCCGCATGAACGACGCCGACTTCGCCGCGGCGGACGTGCTGGAGGGCATCGCCGCGGCGCAAGCGGTCGGCCTCGCGCCGGTCAAGATCAACATGGTGGTCAAGCGCGGCACCAACGACAGCGAGATCCTGCCGATGGCGCGCCATTTCAAAGGCTCCGGCGCGGTGCTGCGCTTCATCGAATACATGGACGTCGGCAGTTCGAACGGCTGGAACATGACCGAGGTGCTGCCGTCCGCCGACGTGGTCGCGCGCATTGCCGAGCATTTCCCGCTCGTGCCGCTCGAAGCGCACAGCGCTGCCGAGACCGCCCAGCGCTGGGGTTATGCCGACGGCAGCGGCGAGATCGGCGTGATTTCGAGTGTGACGCGCGCCTTTTGCGGCAGTTGCACGCGAGCGCGTCTATCGACCGAAGGCAAGCTGTATCTGTGCCTGTTTGCATCGTCCGGTCACGATCTGCGTGCGTTGCTGCGCGCCGGGGCGAGCGACGTCGAGATCGCCACCGCCGTCGCCGAAATCTGGCAAAGCCGCGGCGATCGTTATTCGCAACTGCGCGGCAGCAGCGCAGCCGAACCCCACGCGCAGGAAGGCCGCCGCGTGGAAATGTCGTACATCGGCGGTTGAGCCGCGGCGCATGAAGCCAGGCCGCGAACACATCACGGGGCTGGTGCTCGCCGGTGGCCGCGGCATGCGCATGGGCGGTGCCGACAAGGGTCTGCAGGCGCTGCATGGCGAACCGCTCGCCGCGCATGTGCTGAAGCGCCTCGCGCCGCAAGCCGGCGCGCTGCTGATCAGCGCCAATCGTCATCCCGAGGCGTACGCCGCGCTTGGCGCGCCGTTCGGCGCCACGGTAGTGGCCGATACCCTGCCCGGCTTTCCCGGCCCGCTGGCCGGGCTGCTCGCGGGGCTGCGCGCGGCCGGCAGCGCTTACGTGCTCAGCGCGCCGTGCGACACGCCGGGCCTGCCCGACGACCTCGGCACCCGCCTCGCGCACGCGCTCGATTCGAGCGAGGCCGACATCGCCACGGCCACGACCTGCGACGCGCAAGGTCAAGTCTCCCTTCATCCGGTGTTCGCGTTGCTGCGCACCGATCTCGCGGACGACCTGTCCGCCTTTCTGGACGCCGGTGAGCGCAAGGTGCGCGCGTGGTACGCGCGCCACAAGACGGTGGAAGTCGCCTTTACCGACGAGCGCGCGTTTTACAATATCAATTCGTTACAAGAACTCGCCGACCTCGAGCGTCATTGAGGCCCCGGTTGAAATCCCGCTCCGGCCGCACGGCAACAGCCGCTCCCGCCTTCGGCCGCGACGTCCAGCTCTTCATGACCACGCTTAACGAATTTTCCCGCTGCGTCGCGCAGTACGATCCCCACGCGCTACCGGTTTCGGCCGCCCAGGCGATCGTCCGGCAGTGGGCGACGCCGGTCACGGCAATCGAACGCGTGCCGTTGCGCGACGCGCTCGACCGCGTGCTGGCCGCCGATATCGTGTCGCCGATCGACGTCCCCTCGCACGACAACTCCGCGATGGACGGCTACGCGTTCAACCGCGCGGCGCTGGCAAGCAATGCGTCCGCCGTCGAGTTGGCGATCGTCGGCAAGGCGCTGGCCGGGCATCCGTTCGCGGGCCGCGTGGATGCGGCGACGCAATGCGTGCGCGTCATGACGGGCGCCTCGATGCCGGCGGACTGCGACACGGTGGTGCCGCAGGAGCTCGTCGAACGGGCCGCCGACGCCGCCTCGATCCGCTTCGCGGCGAATGCCGTCGCCGCCGGCGCCAACCGGCGCCGCGCCGGTGAAGACCTCGCGCGCGGTCATGCGGCACTGCGCGCCGGGCGCATCATGCGGGCGTCGGATCTCGGCCTGCTGGCGTCGCTTGGCATCGGGGAAGTCAACGTGCGGCGGCGCTTGCGCGTCGCCTTCTTCTCGACCGGCGACGAATTGCGCTCGCTCGGCGAACCGCTCGACCCGGGTTCCGTCTACGACAGCAACCGCTACACGCTGTTCGCGATGCTCCGGCGCCTGAACATGGACACGCTCGATCTCGGCGTGGTGCGCGACGAGCCTGCCGCGCTCAAGGCCGCGCTGCGCAGCGCCGCGGCCAGCGCCGACGTGGTGTTGACCTCGGGCGGCGTCTCGGTCGGCGAGGCGGATTTCACCAAACAACTGCTGCAGACATTCGGCGACGTCGCCTTCTGGAACCTGGCAATGCGACCCGGCCGGCCGCTCGCTTTCGGCCGTGTCTGGTCCGGCGAGCGACCGGGGCTCGGGCTTCCCGCGCTATTCTTCGGTTTGCCGGGCAACCCGGTCGCGGTGATGGTGACGTTCTATCAGATCGTGCGCGAGGCGCTGTTGCTGATGTCGGGCGCGACGCCGCAGCCGCTGCCGGTCATTCACGCCGCCAGCCGCCAGGCGATCCGCAAGCGCGCCGGGCGCACCGAATTCCAGCGCGGCGTCGCCGCACGAGACGCGCAGGGGCAATGGCACGTCGCGCCAACCGGTTCGCAAAGCTCCGGCGTGCTGAGTTCGATGAGCGAGGCGAATTGTTTCATCGTGCTCGGGCACGATGAAGGCGACATTGCCGAGGGAGAGCGCGTCGCTATCATGTTGTTCGACGGCCTCATCTGACGCCTCGCCCGCCGAAGGCGTCCATTACCGGTCATTTGCAGCTGTACCCATTACCACTACGACATATACGGGTTTGACTTACATGAAAAAACAGATCTCGTTCATCGCACCGGGACAAACGGCCAAAGCGCTCATCCTTGTTTACCTGACCTTCTCGGTGCCGATCGTGCTGCTGGGCGTGCTCGTCGCGTTCATCCGGTACGGCTCGGTGGAACTGAGCACGGTGTTCAGCGCGCTGCTGCTCAATGCGATCCTCGGTTTCATCTTGTTGTGGATCGCATGCCACGCGTATAACTGGGTGGCTTCGCGCTTCGGCGGCATCGAAATCCAATTGACCGACGTGCCGGAAGAAGCCTGATGTCCGCAACGATCCGCCCCGCCACGCCGGCGGACACCGGCGCGATCTTCGCGTTGGCGTACGAACTGGCGGAATTCGAAAAGCTCACGCACATCTTTGCCGCGACGGAAGACGGTTTGCGTGACGCGCTGTTCGGCGCGCGGCCCTCGATCGAGGCGCTGGTGGCCGAAAACGAAGGCCGCATCGTCGGCTATGCGCTGTTCTTCCACAATTACTCGAGTTTCGTCGGCAAACGCGGGCTGTATCTCGAAGACGTCTACGTGCAACCGAGCCAACGCGGCAGCGGTCTGGGCACGGCGCTGTTGCGGCGTCTCGCGGCGTTGGCCGTGGAACGGCGGTGCGGGCGATTCGAATGGACCGTGCTGGACTGGAACCAGCCGGCCATCAGCTTCTACGAAAAAATGGGCGCGACGGTCATGCCGGATTGGCGTGTCGTGCGGCTGACGGGGGATGCGCTCGAACGGCTGGCCCAAGGAGTGGCGGCCTGACTCAGCGCCACGTCCCAAGCCGAAGGAGCACCCCAACCACCTCAGTGCTCCTCGGACTCCACGCCCGATAACGCATCACCGAGCAAACCGCTCGCCTCTTCGCCCGGCAGCGCCTCGACATCGCGCAGCTTGCGGGTCATGACGCGAGTGCGCGTTTCCGCGGCTTCGATCGAACGCGTGACGGTTTCCAACTGCGCCTTGGTCCTCGCCAGCACGTCGCCGAATTTGCCGAACTCCGTTTTTACCGCGCCGAGCACCTGCCACACCTCGCTCGAACGCCGCTCGATTGCGAGCGTGCGAAAACCCATCTGCAAACTATTGAGCAATGCGGTGAGCGTAGTCGGACCGGCGATCGTCACGCGATAGTCGCGTTGCAGCAGATCGGTGAGACCCGGCCGACGCAACACCTCCGCGTACAGGCCTTCGGTCGGCAGGAACAGCAGCGCGAAATCGGTGGTGTACGGCGGCGACACGTATTTCTCCGCGATGCTGCGCGCCTCGGCGCGAATGCGCGCTTCGAGCGCGCGCGACGCCTCTTCCACCGCGATCGGATCGGCACGCTCCTGCGCTTCGATCAGGCGCTCGTAGTCTTCGCGCGGAAACTTGGCGTCGACCGGCAACCAGACCGGCGTGGCCGCGTCCCCCTGCTCGGCCCGCCCCGGCAGCTTGATCGCAAATTCGACGCGCTCGGCGCTCTTCGGCACGGTCGCGACATTTTTCGCGTACTGGTCCGCGGTGAGCATCTGTTCGAGCAGGGCCTCGAGCTGCACCTCGCCCCATGTGCCGCGCGTCTTGACGTTGGTGAGCACCTTCTTCAGATCGCCGACGCCGGCAGCCAGCGTCTGCATTTCACCCAGCCCGCGATGCACCTGTTCGAGCCGGTCGGACACCAGCTTGAACGATTCCCCGAGGCGCTGTTCCAGCGTGGCGTGCAATTTTTCGTCGACGGTGCGGCGCATTTCCTCGAGCTTGGTCGAGTTGTTCGCTTCGATATCCTTCAGCCGCTGTTCGATGGTCGCGCGCACCTCGGCGAAGCGGCGATCGTTCGCCTCGGTGAGCTGCCCGAGTTGCAAGCTCAGCGTCTCGCCGAACTGCTTGAGCGTTCGCGCCTGTTCGTCGCGCGCCTGTTGCGCCTGCTGCTGCAGGCTGTGACGCACCGCGTCGAGTTGCTGCGCGAAACCGTCGATCTTGCCGCCCTGCACCGTCGTCATACTGCTGAACTGCGAGGCCAGCGTTTGTTGAAAGTGCGCGAAGCCGCCGCTCTGCTCGGCACGCGACACGCGCGCCGTCTCGGTGATGTCGTTGCGCAGTTGCCGTTCGAGCCGCTCGTAAGCGTGCGCCTGCGCATCGGCGGCGGCGTCGATACGTTCGCCAAGCAACTCGAACTGCTCGCGCTCGTCGACGCGGTCTTGCCCGCGCATCAACAACGCCAATGCGATCACCAAGGCGATCGCCAGCACCGCGACGGCCGCCACCAGAAGCATTGTCATGAGCGCGCCCGGCCGATGACCTCGGGATTGATCGGGTTCGGCGGCCGGCCGGCGCGCGGGCCTTCGTCCAGCGCCGCGATCAAGTTGTCCGCGGCGAGATTCGCCATCGCGCGGCGCGTGGCTTCGGTCGCGCTGGCGATGTGCGGGGTCAGCACGACATTCGGCACCGTCAGCAGGTCGGGATTCAGCTTCGGCTCGCCTTCGAATACATCGAGACCGGCCGCCGCGATCTGTTTCGAGCGCAGCGCCTCGACCAGCGCCGCGTCGTCGACGATCCCGCCGCGCGCGATGTTGGTGAGCGTCGCGCTCGGCTTCATGAGCGCGAGTTCGGCCGCGCCGATCGTGTGATGATTTTCCTGCGTGTACGGCAACACGAGCACGACGTGATCGGCACGCCGCAGCAAGTCCTGCTTCGACACGTATTCGGCATTCAACTCGGCTTCGATCTCCGGCGCGACGCGCGAACGGTTGTGATAGATCACCTGCATGTTGAAGCCTTTCGCGCGCCGCGCCAGCGCCTGGCCGATCCGGCCCATGCCGATCACGCCGAGCGTGGAACCGTGCAGATCGCCGCCGAGAAACGCGTCGTACGCCCACTTCTCCCATTTGCCCGCGCGCAGCCAATGCTCCGATTCGGCGATGCGGCGTGCCGCCGCCATCATCAGCGCCCAGCCGAAATCGGCGGTGGATTCGTTCAGCACGTCCGGCGTATTGGTGCCGAGCACGTTCGCCGCGTTGAACGCCGCCATGTCGAAGTTGTTGTAGCCCACCGCCATGTTCGACACCACGCGCAAACGCGGCGCCGCCGCGAGCACGGCCGCGCCGACCGGATCGCCCGCGGTCAGCGCGCCGTCCTTATCCGCGAGACGGCGCGTGAATTCATCGGCGGGCAATACGTCGCCCTGATTCCAGTCGACGTCGAAATACTGCTTGAGCCGTTCGATCACATCGGGAAAGATCGGACGGGCGACGAGGATCTTCTGCATTGCAATTCTCCGAATAGCGCGTCGAGTTCGACTGTCTCGGCGTCAAAGCCTGCGTCAAAAAAAGAGCCATCCGGTCACGACGAAGAGCGGCAACAACACCGCGCCGGACCAGCCCAGATACGCGAAGAAACCCGGCATGCGAACGCCGCGCGACTCCGCGATCGCTTTCACCATGAAGTTCGGCGCATTGCCGATATACGTGTTCGCACCCATGAACACCGCGCCGGCCGAAATCGCGGCGAGCGTGGTGGCGCCGGTGGTCATGAGCGTTTGCGCATCGCCGCCGGCCAGGTTGAAGAACACCAGGTAGGTCGGCGCATTGTCGAGAAACGAAGACAACAGACCCGTCGCCCAGAAATACATCGCGTCGTGCGGCTGACCGGTCGAGTCGTTGACCAGATGGACGATGCCCGCGAAGGCGCCCGCCTCGCCCGCGCGCAGGATCGTGATGACCGGCGCGATGGTCAGGAAGATACCGGCGAACAGCTTGGCGACCTCTTCGATCGGCGCCCAGTTGAAATCGTTGCCCGCGCGAGCCGCACGCGGCGTGAATGCCAGCGAGAGCAGCGTGACGCCGATTAGCGCGATGTCGCGCACCGCATTTTGCAAGGCGACGTGCGTGCCGAACACGTCGAACGTCACGCCCGGTTTCCACAGCCCGCTCATCAGCACCAGCGCGACCACCGCGGCCAGAAACAGAAAGTTGATCTTGCCGTCCATGCCGAGCGACGGCGAGTCCGGTGTGGGATCGAGAAAGCGCGAGCGCTCTTCCTCGCGCCGATGAAAATAGTACGAGTCCAGTGCATAAAATCCGGCGAGCAACACGCTGCAAACGAACAGCATGGGCAGCGCGAGATGCGTGGTGGTCCAGAAGAAACTCACGCCTTGCAGGAAACCGAGAAAGAGCGGCGGGTCGCCCAACGGCGAGAGCGAACCGCCCGCGTTCGCCACCAGGAAGATGAAGAACACCACCACGTGAACGACGTGCTTGCGGTTGTCGTTGGCGCGCAGCAATGGACGGATCAGCAGCATCGCGGCGCCGGTGGTGCCCATGATGCTGGCGAGGACGGTGCCGAGCGCAAGAATCGCCGTGTTCAGGCGCGGCGTGCCATGCAGATTGCCGCGCACGCAGATGCCGCCCGCCACCGTGTAGAGCGCGCTCAGCAACACGATGAACGGAATGTATTCCTCGAGCAACTGATGCACCAGCGTGCCGAGCGCGACGCCCGCGCCGAACGTGAGCGCGAACGGCACGAGAAACACAAGCGCCCACGCTGCCGTGATCTTGCCGAAATGGTGATGCCAGAACCTTGGGGCGAACAGTGGAAACGCCGCGATCGACAGCAACACGCCGGCGAACGGCAGACCCCATAGCGCCGACAAGGTCGCGCCCTCGAGCGTCGCGGCGCTGGCGAGTTGAGGCCAACCCGCGAGCGTCAGTACGGCGGCGAACATCATGCTCGCCGACACGGCATGCCGTTTCATATTCTTGAAGTCCTTGTCATGACGGACGGCGACTGGTGCCGTGAAAGCCAGCCGCTCGCCCACTCAGGCGCCCTGCACGACGATCACATGGACCCGGTAAGGCCCATGCGCGCCCAGCACGATGGTCTGTTCGATATCGCCGGTGCGCGAAGGCCCGGAGATGAAATTGACGGCGCGCGGAAGTTCGCCGCGCTCGCTGCGGATCAAGGCGAATGCCTCTTCGTGTCCCGCGACGATGCGCGAAGCCGGCACGATGGCAATGTGCGTTTCCGGCAGCAGGCCCGCCGATGCATAGGTCTGCGGCCCGGACAGCAAGACGAGCGTGCCGGTCTCGGCGGTCGCGCAGAAGCAGCCGGTGAGACCGACCACGTCGCCGTCTCGCGGCTTGCGGAACTCGACGGCAAGACCGGCTTCGTCCCACGGTAGATCCTGCAGCGTTTGCCATGCGATCGCCTGCAGCGGCAACGCATGTTGCGCAAGGTAGCGATGCGCCGCGGCCGGCGCTTCGCTCAATGCCTGAACCGTGTCGACCGTGGTCGCCATTTTCTGCGCTTCCTCGATGAAGCGCGCGCTCAGATCGGCCGGCATCTCCGGGCGCGGGCCTGACGGATGACGCGCGAGATAGTCCGCCGCTGCCTCGCGCTCGGAAGCGGACGGCTCGGGCTCGCGCCCTTGCGCCGCGCGGATGCGCGCCAGGATGTTGCGGCGGGCAATCGATGTGTCCATATGCGAGATCCTCGTGTCGACAGCCGTGCGATGTGACGAGAATTATACCGGCCACCCCGCGCGCGAACACCTTGGCCGAACGGCCAGGCTGCGCGTCGGAGCCGCGTATGAACCGCGTTAATTCACGTCTTCTTCCACCGGCTGCGCGATGCCGAACACCTGCCGCAGATAGGCGAGATAGGCTTTGTCGTCGCACATGTTCTTGCCCGGCGAATCGGACAGCTTCGCCACCGGCTGACCGTTGCAGCGAACCATCTTGATGACGATCTGCAGCGGGTTATAACCCAGGTCGTTGGTCAGATTGGTGCCTACACCGAATGCCAGCTTGCAGCGCCCGCGGAATCGCTCGTACAGTTGCAGCACCTTCGGAATGTCGAGCGCGTCGGAGAACACGAGGATCTTGGTGCGCGGGTCGCAGCGGTTTGCCTCGTAGTGCTTGAGCAGACGCTCGCCCCAGTCGAACGGGTCGCCGGAATCATGACGCGCGCCGTCGAACAGCTTGCAGAAGTACATGTCGAAGTCGCGCAGAAACGCCTGCATGCCGTACACGTCGGACAGCGCGATACCCAGGTCGCCGCGATATTCCTTCGCCCACATTTCAAAGCCGAAGGTTTGCGAGTCGCGCAGCCGCGGCCCGAGCGCCTGGCATGCCTGCAAATACTCATGCGCCATCGTGCCGAGCGGCGTGAGGCCGTGTTTCATTGCGTAGAAGACGTTGCTGGTGCCGGCGAACTGTTCGCCCAGACCGTCTTTCAGCGTGAGGATCACCTCTTCGTGCCACTGCTTCGAGAAACGGCGGCGGGTGCCGTAGTCGGCGATCTTGCAGTCGGCGAACTCCGGGCGCGCCCCTAGCAGTTTCATCTTGTCGACGAGGCGCCCACGCCCTTCGCCGTAAGCCGGCTCCTGCTGCGTATTGCGGAAGTACACCTCGTTGACGATCGCCAGCATCGGGATCTCGAACAGGATCGTGTGCAGCCACGGCCCCTTGATCTCGATGTCGATTTCGCCATTGCCCTTGGGCGACGGTTCAATCGATATGTATTTCTCGTTCAGATGGAACAGCGCGAGAAACTCGATGAAATCGCCCTTGATGAAGCGCATGCGCCGCAGGTAGTCGAGTTCGTCGTCGGTGAAACGCAGTTGGCACAGCTTGCGCATCTCGGCGTGAATCTCGCCGATGTACGGCACGAGATCGACATTCGGCGTACGGCAGCGGAAGCGATACTCCACATTCGCCGCGGGAAAGTGATGCAACACCACTTGCATCATCGTGAACTTGTACAGATCGGTGTCGAGCAGCGAAGTAATAATCATGATGGTGCGAACTGGACCGCGATAGAAACGGAAGGCCTGACATGGAAGGCCCGACTTGCCCATGCGCATGCGACGCGCCCCGAGCGCGCCGACTGATGCATGTTACCCGAATGCGCCCCCATTCAGCGCGCCGCCGGGCGGCTCTTGCCGGAGCCCATAAACTAATCACGAAAACGTATAAAAGGCGCTATCCGATGCTGCATGCGGCTCTTGACGTTACGTTACAATAACGCTTTTGGCGCTTGGCGCCGTTCTCTGATCCGCATGCAGGAGCTGCCTGAATGACTCACGTTGTGACCGAAAGCTGCATCAAGTGCCGCTATACCGACTGCGTCGATGTGTGCCCGGTGGACTGCTTTCGCGAAGGTCCCAACTTCCTCGCGATCGACCCCGACGAATGTATCGACTGCGCCGTGTGCGTGGCCGAATGCCCGGTGAACGCCATTTACGCCGAAGAAGACGTGCCGGGCGACCAGCAGAACTTCATCGAACTGAATGCCGATCTGGCGAAGAACTGGCCGAGCATCACCAAGACAAAAGCGCCGCTGCCGGAAGCCGACGAGTTCAAGGACGTGAAGGAAAAGCTCGCGCTGCTCGTCCGCTGAGCGTTGCGGCGCGTAAGCACAAGGTATTGACAGGCGCGTAAGCTGCTCCTACAATTTCGTTTCTCTGCTGTTGTTGTTCTGTTCCTCGATAGCTCAGTCGGTAGAGCGCCGGACTGTTAATCCGTAGGTCCCTGGTTCGAGCCCAGGTCGAGGAGCCAAGAATTGCAAAGGCCCGTTAACCAAGACGGGCTTTTTTATGTAGATCAGGTTGTACTGCTGTTCCTCGATAGCTCAGTCGGTAGAGCGCCGGACTGTTAATCCGTAGGTCCCTGGTTCGAGCCCAGGTCGAGGAGCCAAAATTCTGGAAGGCCCGCATCCGTGCGGGCCTTTTTGTTTTGGCGTGGCGCTCGCCTGCGTCGATCGCACTCGCCCCCGTGACGGCACGCCGTTATACGATGGCGGTTTCCCGGCGCGCATGTCACGCCCGGTCCCGGCATCCCGTCCATGCGTCCAATCCCGACGCTCATTCACGACCCTCTTATGAAACCGATCTCGTCGCGCCTCGCGCTCGCAGTTGCCGCCGCACTAGTCCTCATACCGACGGCACACAGCGAGGAAGTCGCCAGCGTCAATACCAACTTCCGCATCACCGGTTCGGACCGCGTGGTCGTCGAGGCTTACGACGATCCCGCGGTTCAAGGCGTGACCTGCTATGTGTCGCGAGCGCGCACCGGCGGCGTCAAAGGCACGCTCGGCATCGCGGAAGATCCGACGGAGGCGTCCATCGCCTGCCGGCAAGTCGGCGCCATCCATTTCACCGGCCCGCTCAAGCAGCAAGCCGACGTGTTCTCCGTGAGCATGTCGCTAGTCTTCAAGTCGCTGCACGTGGTGCGGGTGGTCGACGCGAAGCGCAACGCGCTGGTGTATCTGACCTACAGCGACCGGGTCGTCAGCGGCAGCGCGAAGAACAGCGTGAGCGCGGTGCCGATGCCGGCCGGCACGACGATCCCGGTCAGGTAAGCGCCGCATCCACGGCAAACCGCACGCAAGATACGCGCATCGGCCCACGCGCCGGCAGGTCACGGCGCGCTACACTGGGCAGTCTCGCCGGACCTTCACCATGACCGCCGCCCATCGCTTTCAGGACTCCGCCCGTTACTGGCGCACGCCGCTTCTGCCCGGCACGGACCTGCTCACGGCCGAATACCACGACCACGAGTTCACGCCGCATTGGCACGACGCATACACGATTCCCGTGATCGTGGCGGGCGCCGAGGGCTATCGCTATCGCGGAACGGATTATGTTGCCGAGGCCGGCAGCGTCCCGATCATCAATCCGGGCGAATTGCACACGGGCTCGAGAGCCGTCGAGGCCGGCTGGCGCTACCGGGTGATGTATGCGCCGGTGCATTTCATTCACGCGCTCGCCGATGAAGTCGCCGGCAAGCGAAAGGCGCTGCCGTGGTTCGCACCCGGCGTGATCCGCGACGCCGATCTCGCACGACGGTTGGCGCGAGCGCATCGTCTGCTGGAGGCGGGCGACGACGCGCTCGCCGCCGAGGCCGCCATGTTCGACGCGTTGTCCACGCTATTGGTCCGCTACGCGCAAACGCAGCCGGAGCCTGCGCGGCTCGCTACCGACGACGCCCGCGTGGCGATCATGAAAGAGCGTCTCGCGGGCGACCTCGTCACCCCCGTCACGCTGACCGATGTCGCGCGTGCGGCGGGCCTCTCGCCGTTTCACGCGGCGCGCCTTTTCACGCGGGCCACCGGCCTGCCGCCCCACGCGTGGCGCAATCAGGTGCGTCTGCAACGCGCGCTTGCGCCGCTGCGCGCCGGCGTTTCGGTGACGGAGGTCGCCGCCGCCAGCGGCTTCACCGATCAAAGCCATTTCACGCGGCATTTCCGGCGCATGTTCGGGGTGCCGCCTGGGCGCTGGCAAGGGCGCTGAAGCGGCGCGGGCGAGCGGCGTGGGCGTTGGCCCCCTTTGGGGCAACAACGCAGCCGCTCTTCGCCCGCTGCTTGCTGCCCCCGCCTTCTGCCCGTTGCCCGTTGCGCTCTGCCGTCCTCTTCGCCCTCCGCCCTCCGCCCTCCGCCCTCCGCCCTCCGCTCTTCGCTCTTCGCTCTTCGCTCTTCGCTCTTCGCTCTTCGCTCTTCGCTCTTTGCTCTCCGCTCTCTGCTCTCCGCTCTCTGCTCTCTGCTCTCTGCTCTCTGCTCTCTGCTCTCTGCTCTCTGCTCTCTGCTCTCCGCCCTTCGCCCTCCGCCCTCCGCCCTCCGCCCTTCGCCCTCCGGCCTTCGCTCTCCGCCCTCCGCCCTCCGCCCTTCGCCCTTCGCCCTTCGCTCTACGGCCTTCGCTCTACGGCCTTCGCTCTACGGCCTTCGCTCTCCGCCCCTCGCCCTCGCCCTCGCCCCAGTCCCCGCCCCCGCCCCCGCCGCCCCCGCCCCCGCCCCCGCCCCCGCCGCAAGAACGTACAAGCCTCGTCCACCACCGCCCGCTATGCTTCCCGAACCAAGGAGGCAACGATTGACCCATCCCACCCCAAGCCGGCCCACCCACCCAGGCCATCGAAAAGAATTCATCGCCGGCGCACGCGACATCATCCCGATGATGGTCGGCGCGGCGCCCTTCGGCGTCATCTTCGGCACGCTCGTCGCATCGGGGCCGCTGCATCCCTGGCACGGTCAGTTGATGTCGCTCGCCGTGTTCGCCGGCTCCGCGCAGTTCATCGCGCTCGGCCTGATCGCCGGCCACGCGAGCTTCGCGGTGATCTGGGCGACGACGCTCGTCGTCAATCTGCGTCACGTGCTGTACAGCGCGACGCTCGCGCCGCACGTCGCGCATCTGCCGGCTCGCTGGCGCTGGGTGCTCGGCGCGCTGCTCACCGACGAAGTCTTCGCCGTCGCGTGGGAGCATTACCGGCACAGGGCGCCCGGCACGGTCGGCCCGCACTATTTCTTCGGCGCGGGCCTCGCGATGTACCTGAACTGGCAGCTCTGGACCGTCGCGGGCCTGTTGTTCGGCGCGGCGTTCCCCGGTTTGCAGTCGCTCGGGCTCGATTTCGCGATGGTCGCCACCTTCATCGCGATCGTCGTGCCGCAACTCGTCGCGCTGCGCTACATCGCGGCGGCCATCACCGCGGGCATGCTGGCGTTTTTCTGGCAGGCGTGGCCGTACAAGCTCGGCCTGCTCGCCGCCGTGTTCGCGGGCGTCGCGGTCGGCGTGCTGCTGTCGCTCTCGCGGCCGAACTCGCGACGTAGCCGGAAAACGGCCCAGGAACACGCGCGAAGCAATGCCCGGAAAACGGCGGGAGCGTCGCAATGAGCTATGTCGTCCTGATTCTCGGCATGGCGGTCATCACGTGGGTGATTCGCGCCGCCGTCTTCGTTCTCGGCGACCGGCTGGTGTTCCCGCCGCTCGTGCGCACTGCGCTCGGCTTCGTGCCGGTGACCGTGCTGACCGCGATCATCGTGCCGATGGCGGTTTCGCCGCACGGCGCGAGCGCCGAACTGACGTGGCGCAATCCACAACTGGTCGGCGCGCTGGCCGCCGTCGCCGTCAGCGCGCTGACGCGCCGTCCGCTGCTGACCATCGCGGCCGGCCTGACGGTCTTTTTTATCTGGCAATGTGTCGTGCTCAAATAACGCGCGAACCGTGAGCCGCATACGCCGACCGCGCGCCGTACCGGCGCTGCCGGCCGTGCGGCACCCGCGCATGCCGGGCGACGCATCGCTTCAAAGCCGGCGCCATCGCAGGCGCGCCCTCAAGTTTCCGTCGAATCCGCCGATATGCAGTCGAGGTCCGCTCGTCGGGATACAGGTCCCGCTGGTTACGCGGCAACAGGCAGGAATCAACCGCGCCGGCATCCGGCGTCGCGTCTCACCGGGTCCGCACGCGGCCGAACGACACGACGAGGCCGCGCGGCAGGACCAAACGGGATATCACATGGGTCAAATCACCCTCACGCTCAAGGACGAGACCATTGCGACGCTGCGCAAGGATTTCGACGCTTTTCTGCGCGTCTCGCTAAAGCTCGATCCGCAGTTCGCAACGCCGTCGTTCGAAGATTTTTTGCGCGCCAAGCTGCTCGACAACATGGTGCCGTTGACCGAACACGCGGTTCAACGGATGTTGCAAGGCGGTCAATACGCGTGGGCGAAGCGCACGCTCGACAAGGAATTCCCCGACGTGGTCGCGATTCTGATGCGGCAGGCGGGCGAATTCGGTTTCGGCTTCGCGGCGCGCTCGGAATGGACGCCGGAAGAGCTCGCCAAGCAATGTCGCGACTGGGCGGCGGCGATCGTCAAGGAAGCGGAAGGCGACGCGGTGCTGGTCGATCCGCTCGCGGCGCAGATCAAGAGCGCGGTGCAGGACATTCAGGCGCTCGAGGAAATCATGCAGACGCCGGCCTGGCGGCTGGCGGAGTCGCTGCGCCAGCGCGTCTACGAAGCCAAGGTGGCGTGCGAAACCGGCGTGGGCAGCACCGCGCGCGAGAAGCTCGGCGAGTTGCGCGGGCTGCTGCGCCTGGGCATTTCGCACGGCTCGTTCCAGAAGCAGGAAGCGCAGCAGATCATGGAGTACCTGCGCCTGCTGAAGCCGGAGATTTTCGTCGAAGAGCCGTACGATGTGTTCTCGCGCATGGCCGCATGGCTGCGCAATTTCTTCGTGCCGCCGCGTCCGCAACAGCAGCAGCGGCAGTCGCGGTAACCCTGAGACCGTCGCTTGGGGCTCAATCCCACATCTTCCTGAGCTTCGCCCCGATCTCGATCTTCGCCTGCGCCGCGGCGGCCAGCCCCGCCGCCGTGGGCGCGGCCGGCACCGGCACGCGCGGCCACGCATACGCGTCGAACAACGGCAGCAGATGCGCGGGGATGAAGCGCGTGCGCGACGCCCACACGTGACGGTCGCCCAGATGCGTCTGGTTGTGCACGTAAAAGCGCTGCGGCACGACGATGTGCAGGTCTTCCTTCGCACGCGTCATCGCTACGTATAACAGACGCCGCTCCTCGTCGATGTCCTCTTCGCTGCCGGTGGCGAGATCGGACGGCATGCAGCCATCGACGCCGTTCAGCACGAACACGTTGCGCCACTCCTGGCCCTTCGCCGAATGGATCGTGGAGAGGATCAGGTAGTCCTCGTCGATCAGCGGCACGCCGGATTCGTCGCTCGTGGCGTCGGGCGGATCGAGCGTCAGTTCGGTCAGAAAGCGTTCGCGCGACGGGTAGGTGCCCGCGATGCTTTCCATCTGCAACAGGTCGGCGTGGCGGATCGCCGCGTCTTCATGATTGCGCTCCAGATGAGGCTCGTACCAGCGCCGCACCATTTCGAACTCGGCGGGCCACGGCGTTTGCCGCCCATACACGCTCGACATGAGCTTGACGAACGGATGCCAGTCTTCCTGCGCGCGAGCGGGCGGCGCGAACGCGGCCAACGCGCCGGCCGCGCTGTTGGTCGCGCGGTCGGACGCATTGCCGGACGCATTGCCGGACGCACCGCCGGCCGGCTCACCGTTGCCGGCGCGCGCGGCGACTTCGTCGAGCACCCTCGCCGCGGTGGCCGGCCCCACGCCCGGCAGCAACTGCACGACGCGAAACCCGGCGACGCGGTCGCGCGGATTTTCCGCCCAGCGCAGCACGGCGAGCACGTCCTTCACGTGTACGGAATCGAGAAACTTCAGCCCGCCGAATTTCACGAACGGAATGTTGCGGCGGGTCAGTTCGATCTCCAGCGCGGCACTGTGATGCGCGGCGCGAAACAGCACCGCCTGCGACTTGAGTTTCATGCCCTGCTCACGCGCTTCGAGCACCTGCTCGACGACATAGCGGGCCTGATCGGCTTCGTCGGCCACCGTGACGAGACGCGGGCGCTGCGCCGACGCCTTGTCGGTCCACAGATTCTTCGTGTAGCGCTCGCTGGCGAGTTCGATCACCGCATTCGACGCCGCCAGGATCGGCCCGGTCGAACGGTAGTTGCGCTCCAGCGTGACCTGCCTCGCGGGCGGATCGAAATGCGCCGGAAAGTCGAGAATATTGCGCACGGTCGCGCCGCGAAACGAATAGATGGACTGCGCGTCGTCGCCGACCACGGTCAGGCCGCGGCCGTCCGGTTTCAACGCGAGCAGAATCGACGCCTGCAGGCGGTTGGTGTCCTGGTACTCGTCGACCAGCACGTGATCGAAGCGCGCCGACAGATCGGCGGCGATCGCCGGCTCCGCGGCCATGTGCGACCAGTAAAGCAGCAGGTCGTCGTAATCGAGCACGCTCTGCTTCTGCTTCGCTTCGACGTAAGCCGCGAACAGCATGCGCAGATCGGCTTCCCATTCGCGGCACCAGGGAAACGCCTTGTCGAGCACCTGACCAAGCGACGCGCCGGTGTTCACGACGCGCGAGTAAATGGCGAAACAGGTGCTCTTGGCCGGAAAGCGCCGCTCTTTCGCCGACAAACCGAGTTCATGGCGCATGAGGTTCATCAGGTCGGCGGAATCCTCGCGGTCGTTGATCGTGAAGGCGGGCGCAAGGCCGATCAGATCCGCGTATTCGCGCAAGAGACGCGCGCCGACGCTATGGAACGTACCCGACCATGTGAGCCCTTGCGCCAATGCGGCCCGCGTGCCCAGCGCCGCGCCCGCGATGCGCGTGACGCGGCGGGTCATTTCGAGTGCGGCGCGGCGCGAAAACGTCAGCAGAAGGATGCGGCGCGGATCGGCGCCCTTCACCACCAGATTGGCGACGCGGTGCGCCAGCGTATTGGTCTTGCCGGAGCCGGCGCCCGCGATCACCAGCAGCGCGCCCGGCGGCGCGGTGGGTGTGTCGGCGCCGTATTCGACGGCTTCGCGTTGCGCGTCGTTGAGCGTGGCCAGCCAGGCGGCGGTATCGAACGGCGGCGGAGATTCGGCGACGGAGGGCAAAATGGCGTTTGGCGTTTGGCGTTTGGCGTTGGATTGGATTTGGTACGGCGACGCACACTGTATATCCATACAACCACTGCCGACAAGCGACCCTTTTTTGCGGCACGTGCCTTGCGCCGTTCAACGCTGCGCCGCTCGCTCGAATACGCCGTTCACGACCAGCGAGCATGAAGCGACCGCCCGAAAAAATGGCCCGAAGCGCATCCGCGCATCAGGCCACTTTTTTCGTGCACGGCAGAACGTGTGTTGACGCCCGCGCGCAGCCGAACCCTACTGCTTCTTCGCATCCTTCAGCTTGGCCTCGGCGTTTTCCTCATCCGCGTCGGCCTGAGCCTCGGTCTTCTTCTTGTCCGCCTTGGCTTGCGCAACCGACGACTTCTTGTCGGCCTTCGCCTGTTCCTTGGCCGCCTTCTTGTCGGCGTGGGTCACGGGCGCGGCGGCGGGATCGCTCGCCTGCGCGAACGCCACCGACGACAGGCAAGCCGCGATCAGGGCGGCACAAAGCTGGTTCCTGGTGGACTGATTGATGCTCATGCGATACCTCCGTTTAATGCGATGCGGGACGAGCCAGCGCGCTTCGAATCGGACAGATCGTCACGCGGCAAGCTGGGCGAAGCATCCGGTCCGCATCCTTTCAAGCGCGCCCGGTTGCGGCCAGCGTGCCGGCCCAATCAGCCGGCACGCCTGCCGCCTCCGGCTTAGTGCTTCACGTCGGCCCCATCGGTCTGCTCGACCGACTGGCCCTGCATGTTCATCTTCATCTCGTTGCTGGCGGCCTGCTTGTCCGCCTTCTGGTTGATCTTGGCGTCGCGCACGTGTTCCTTGTATTGCGACTTGGCGGCCTTCTGCTCTTCCTTCAACTCCGCCTTGGACGCCTTCTTCGACGCCCGGTATTCGGCATTGGCCTTGGCGTTGGCGTCGCGCTTCTGGACCAGCGGATCGGTTGAACCCGGCGCGGTCAGCACCGTCGGCGCGGGTGTTACCGGTTGCACGCCTTGCGCGGCCGGCGCCGCGGGCGCGAGATCGGCCCCTTGGGTCTGAACCTGTGCCTGGCCGCTCACACCGGCGGACGGTTGCGCGGTCTGCGCGACAGCGGCAGTGGCGGCAAAAGCCGTGAGGGCGGTACCGATCAGGAGGGTGCGAATCTTGGTCATGGCTAATCCTCTCTAAGATTGTTGTGACGCGGGCGTCGTATCGAGCGCGGCGGCCGCAAGGCTGGAGCCGCTGCCGGTTCTCGCCCGGTCTACTGCTGCCGGAAAATCCAGCAGGCTTTGCTACTGGATCCAACTTTACGAGTGAAGTCCGCGATACACGACCGGTGTTACGCAAGGTTTCACTTTCCGACAGAAACCTAACAACTGCTTGCATTTGCTTGAGCGAGGTCTTCGCTACACGCTGTGTTTCATCCAGGGCAAGCTTGTGGCTTATGATGCGAACCCTTTGTCTGAAGGCGCAAACGCCATGCCCAATCTCGATTTCACGCTGACCGGCGACTATGTCGAACTGCACAATCTGCTGAAGATAACGGGCCTCGCGGACAGCGGCGGCTCCGCGAAAATGATGGTGGCGGAGGGCGCGGTCACCGTCGACGGCCGCGTCGAAACGCGCAAGACCTGCAAAATTCGCGCAGGCCAGGTAGTGCTGCTCGGCGATACGCGAATCGCGGTCCACGAGGCGTGACAAGCGGTCGGACGTGCATTCCGGGAACTCGGAGGAAGGCGCGCACCAAAATCGTGCCTTATCCATCGACATCGTGACGGCATCGCAATAAGCTGTCGGTTTCCACAGACAAACCATTGGGCTGACAGCCGCCCTACGCGCTCGCCGAAGGACCGCAAGGCACGGCAAGCCTCGCCGGAATCAGGCCGGGCCGCCGCCGCATCTCGCCGCATCTCGCCCGTCAGCGCCGCCGCGCTCGTGCGACTTGCGTCCGCGGCCGCGCTGCCGCCCGCTGCCAACCGCTGCTGTCACCATTTCCGCCGCCAGGCGCTCCATGACTGAATCCAGCTTTACGAGGGTGGCCGCCCGGCCCCCGACCTTGACCCGCCACGCCGCCGACACCGCCCGGCTTGCCGCGCCGCTTGCCATCGCGCAGCTTTCGCAAATGGCGATGGCCGTGACCGACACGATCCTGCTCGGCTCGCTCGGCCCCGATGCGCTCGCCGCCGGCGGCCTCGGCGCCAACCTGTTCTTCGTCGTGGTGACGCTGTTGCAGGGCGTGCTGACCTCGGTCAGCGTGAGCGTGTCGCACGCGCGCGGCGCGCAGGACGAAGGCCGCGTTCCGCATATCTACTGGACCGGCTTCGTGCTGTCCGTGCTGCTCTCGGTGCCGGCCTTCTTCCTGCTGTCGTTCGCCACGCCGATCCTGCTGGCCTTCGGCGAGCCGCCGCTGCTCGCGCGCAACGTCGGCGAATACGCGGCGGTGCTGCGCTGGGGCGCGCTCGGCAGTCTGATCGGCGTCGGCTTGATGCGCTCGTTCCTGCCGGCGATCGGCGCGGCGAAGCGGCTTCTGTGGGTGTCGATCGTGAGCGTGGGGGTGAACGGCTTTCTGAATTACGGCCTGATCCACGGCGCGTATGGTCTGCCGCGCCTCGGTTTTCTCGGCTCGGCGGCCGCCACCTCGATCACCGTCTGGCTGAGCGCACTGGTGTTGATGGCGCTGCTGCATTTGCGGCCGCGCTACCGGCATTTCGTGGTGGCGACGCGGCCCAACGTGCCGTTGATGGGCGAACTGTTCGGCATCGGCTGGCCGGTCGCGATCACCTACGGTGTCGAGTCGACGCTGTTTCTCGCCACCGGTCTGATGGTCGGGCTGCTCGGCGAATCGCAACTGGCCGCGCATCAGATCGCGCTGAACGTGGCCTCGGTGGCCTTCATGGTGCCGCTCGCGATCGGCCAGGCGGCCAACGTGCGGGTCGGCTTCTGGTCGGGCGCCGGGCAGCCGCTCGCCGCGCGGCATGCGGGCTTCGTCGCGCTGGCGCTGGGCGTCGGCTTCATGACGCTGTCGGGCATCGTGCTGATCGCCGCGCCGCACTGGATCGTCGGCCTGTATCTGCATCTCGACGACCCGGGCAACGCGGCCACCGTTGCGCTGGCGAGTTCGCTGCTCGGGGTGGCCGCGATTTTCCAGATCGTCGACGGCATGCAGACGGTCGGCTCGGGTTGCCTGCGCGGCTTGAAGGACACCCGCGTGCCGATGATCGCCGCGGCGTTCGGCTACTGGGTGATCGGCTTTCCGACCGGCTACACGCTGGCGTTTCACTTCGGCCTCGGCGCGCGCGGCTTGTGGTGGGGGCTCGCGGCGGGCCTCGCGAGCGTCGCGCTACTGATGACCCTGCGTTTTCATAAGCTGAGCTTGCGGCGCGTGCCGGCGGCGCCCGACGTGCCGGCTGGCGGGTCGGCGCGAGCGCCGGATCGCTAAACGTAGCCGTGGGTTCGCCGGCGTCTTGGCAGCACCGCTAATCGCGCGTCTTTATGTGACGGCAACGACCGCCGTCGGCATCATGTCAGGCCAATGAGCACCTGCGAATCGTCGTGGGTCTCGTTGGCCGTTGCCTGTTCAGCAAGACCCTTCCATCCGCGGTCCAGGGCCATTGGGCGCACCCCGCAGCCATATGGAAGGACAAAAACCCGTCAGCCTGATTCCCCTTAGAATGGATTTCTCGACAGCGTGAGCTGACCGCCCGCGCTGCCGATTAGAACCAGAAAACAAGGGAGATAAAGCGTGCCGCGGCATCAAGATCAACAAGAGGTTACACAGCGGGCTACCCAGCGAGACAAGCGCGCGTTCAGCACCGTCAGACATCTCTTCCTGCTGGCCTGCGCGACCGCCTTGCTGAGCGCCTGCGCCGACAAACCGCCCGCCACCGCGTTCGACCGTCCGGTCACGCACGCGCTGCCCGCCAGCGACGCCACCCCGCTTCGCACCGCCCTCGCGCCGCTCGAAGCCGCGCACCGGGATCAGTCCGGTTTTCGGGTGTTGTCGAGCGGCACCGACGCGTTGCAGATGCGCATCGCGCTCGCCCGCGCCGCGACCAAAACCCTCGACATGCAGTACTACATCGCCAACGAGGACACCACCGGCAAGCTGTTGCTCGGCGCCGCGCTTTACGCGGCCGATCACGGCGTGCGCGTGCGCATGCTGGTCGACGATCTGAACTTCAAGGACATCGACCGTTTGATGGCCGGCTTGAATTCGCACGACAAGATCGAGATCCGCGTATTCAATCCGTTCGGCAGCGCGCGGGAAAATCTGGTCCAGCGCACGACGAACGTGTTCACGCAGATCGGTCATTTCACGCGGCGCATGCACAACAAGGCGATGATCGCGGACAACCAGTTGGCGATCGTCGGCGGCCGCAATCTCGGCGACGAATACTTCAGCGCCAGCGATACGCTGCAGTTTCGCGATCTCGACGTGCTGGCCGCCGGCCCGATCACCGCCGACATCTCCGCCAGTTTCGACGACTACTGGAACAGCAGCATGGCGTATCCATTGCGCGTGCTGAACAAGCAGAAGTTCGAGGCGAAGAAACTGGACGAGACGCGCGACGAGTTGCGCCAACACTGGCGCACCAACGCCGACCCGTATAACGCGAAGCCGCTGAACGCCACGCCGCTCGCTTCGCAGATCGCCACGCAGCAACTCGGTTTGACCTGGGCGCGCGCCGAATTCAAGGTGGACGTGCCCGAGAAAATCGAACATCCGTCGCCGGACTACGTCAGTCCGCCGTTCAAGCGGCTGGGCGAATTGATGCGCGACGCGCGGAAGGATCTTCTCGTCGTGTCGCCCTACTTCGTGCCGCACGAGGCGGGCGTCAAGGCGGTCGGCCAGTTGACGCGGCGCGGCGTGCGCGTGGCGATCCTGACCAATTCGCTCGCCGCGACCGACGCCGTCGCCGTGCAGGCGGGCTACAGTCCGTTTCGCGTGCCGCTGCTGAAACAGGGCGCCGAGTTGTACGAGTTCAAGCCGCAGCAGCAGGACGGGCCGCCGGCAGGCTTCGCCGGCTCGCAATCGCGCGCGAGCCTGCACGCGAAAGCCTATGTGATCGACCGCCAGATTCTGGTGATCGGCTCGATGAATCTCGATCCGCGCTCGGCCAACCTGAACACCGAGCTGGCGCTGGTGATCCATAGCCCGCCGCTCGCCGCACAGGTCGCGCATATCTTCGATCTCACCACGAAGCCCGAAGTGAGCTATCGCGTGACGCTCGCGGACGACGCGCAAGTCGCCCATCTGCGCTCGATCGGCGCGCCGTCCTCGCCGCTCGTGTGGACCGACATCGAAAAAGGCGCGCGCCGCACCTACATTTTCGACCCCGAGGCCGGGTTATACCGGAATGCGCTAACCGGGCTATTCTCCCTATTGCCCGTCAACGCAGAACTTTGAAAAGCGGAGTTGAACCATGAGTGAAGATGTTCGAATGGAGCGCGACACGTTCGGTGAGATCGGCGTGCCGAACGCTCGTCTATGGGGTGCGCAGACCCAGCGCTCGCTGCAGAATTTCCGCATTTCCACCGAGAAGCAGTCGCCCGAACTGATCACCGCGCTGGCCGTGATCAAGCGCGCCGCCGCCGAGGTCAACCTGGGCCTCGGCGTGCTCGACGAAAGCAAGGCGAAGGCGATCATGCAGGCGGCCGACGAGATCATCGACGGCAAGCATCCCGACGAATTTCCGCTCGCGGTGTGGCAAACCGGCTCCGGCACGCAGACCAACATGAACCTCAACGAAGTGATCGCGAACCGCGCGAGCGAACTGCTCGGCGGCGAGCGCGGCGAAGCGCGCAAGGTGCATCCGAACGACGACGTGAATCGCGGCCAGTCGTCGAACGACGTGTTTCCGACGGCGATGCACGTGGCCGCCGCGTATGGGATCGTCAAGCATCTGCTGCCCGCGCTGAAGACGCTGCGCGATACGCTCGACGGCAAGGCGAAAGCCTTCGCCGACATCGTCAAGATCGGCCGCACGCACTTGCAGGACGCCACGCCGCTCACGCTCGGCCAGGAGTTTTCGGGTTACGTCGCGCAACTGGACCAAGGCATCCGTCATGTGGAAGCGGCGCTGCCGCATCTGTATGAACTCGCCCAGGGCGGCACGGCGGTCGGCACCGGTTTGAACGCGCATCCGCAATTCGCCACCCAGGTCGCCGCCGCGATCGCCAGGCTGACTGGCGTGCCCTTCATTTCGGCCGCGAACAAATTCGAAGTGATGGCCGCGGCCGACGCGCTGGTGTTCGCGCACGGCGCGTTGAAAACCGTGGCGGCAAGCCTGAACAAGATCGCCAACGACGTTCGCTGGCTCGCGAGCGGCCCGCGCTGCGGCCTCGGCGAACTGTCAATTCCGGAGAACGAGCCGGGTAGCTCGATCATGCCGGGCAAGGTCAATCCCACTCAGTCGGAAGCGTTGACGATGCTCTGCGCGCAGGTATTCGGCAACGACGTCGCGGTGAATATCGGCGGCGCGAGCGGCAACTTCGAGTTGAACGTGTTTCGGCCGATGATCGCGCACAACGTGCTGCAATCGATCCGCCTGCTCGCCGACGGCGCGCTCAGTTTCAACGACAACTGCGCGGTGGGTATCGAGCCGAACCGCGAGCGTATCGACACGTTGCTCAACGAATCGCTGATGCTGGTGACGGCGCTCAATCCGCACATCGGCTACGACAAGGCCGCGCAGATCGCGAAAAAGGCGCACAAGGAAGGCGCCACGCTGAAGGCGTCGGCACTGGCGCTCGGCTACGTCACCGAGCAGCAGTTCGACGAATGGGTGCGGCCGCACGACATGGTGGGGCATTCGGCGAGTTGAGGATGCTGGGGGGCGGCGGTTGCGGTTGGTCTCAGCGGTCCGCCCCAACGGCCGGCGCTTGCACTTGGCCTCAGCGCTTGGCCCCGCCGCCAGCGCCCCGTGCGCCACGCCAAAAGCGAGCGCCGCTTAAACCTTGCCCTGCGCCACTTCTTCGGGCTTCAGCTCGACGATCGCATCGAGCGCTTCCTTCACGTCCATCGCGTATTTGGCGAGGCGCTTCTGTTCATCCGTCTCCGGCACGAACGCCGGCACCGGCACCGGGTGGCCGTTTTCGTTGACGGCCACCATCACGACCAGACAATCCGTGGTTTGCAGCAGCTCACCGCCCTTCGGGTCGCCCGCCTGCACCGACACGTGAATATGCATGCTGGTGCGGCCCGTCGCCACGACCCGCGCGCGCAGTTCGACCAGGTTGCCGACCAGGATCGGCCGGCGAAAGCGGATATTGCCCACGCTGACCGTCACGCAATAGCGCCCCGACCAGACCGCCGAGCACGCGTAGGCGGTCTCGTCGATCCACTTCATCAACGCGCCGCCGTGCACCTTGCCGCCGAAGTTGACCGAGCTCGGCTCGGCGAGAAAGCGGAAAGTGGTTTCGGAACGGTCCAGCGGCGCTACGAGATGGCTGCTCATCTTGACTCCGGTCAATCGGATGCATTGAAAGGAGGCGATTATACGAGCGCAATATTGACAGCGTCGCGGGTTGGCTGGGTCGGATACGCGGAATTTTTGCCGGGGCGAGGACGCGCTCGCGCATGGGGCTTCGGGTAATGACTCGGTTGCGTCGCGCCCGAATCGCGGCTCAGCCCGCCCTCGCTTCCTCGGACGCCGCCGCGCGCTGCGGCGCGACCGCCGACATGAAGCGCTGCCGATAATCGAGCGGCAGCACGCCGAAGCGCCGCACGAACGCGCGCCGCAAGTTCTGTTCGCTGCCGAAGCCGCAATCCAGCGCGATCCGCTTGAGCGGCCGGCGCGATTCCGCCAACGCCCGCGCGGCCGCTTCGAGCCGCAGCGCAGAGACGGTTTTGGCCGGCGTGCGGCCGACCTCGTCGACGTAGCGTCGCGCGAAGGTCCGCGGGGTCATCCGGGCGCGCTCGGCGAGCCGTTCGACCGACAGGTCGTCGCGTAAATGCGCCGCCATCCAGCCGTGCAACGCCTCGAACGGTCCATGCGCCGAGGCCTGCGCCGTCAGCGCCGCGCTGAACTGCGACTGTCCGCCGGGCCGCTTCATGAAGACGACCAGGCGGCGCGCGGCCTGCATCGCCACCGCGTGGCCGAGGTCTTCGTCGATCAGCGCGAGCGCCAGGTCGATGCCCGCCGTCACGCCCGCCGACGTCCATACGACGCCCTCGCCTTCACGATGCCCCGCATCGCGGATGAAGATCGGATCGGCATCCACCTGCACGTTGGGAAAGCTGCGTGCGAGTTGCGCCGCGCTGCGCCAGTGCGTGGTCGCGCGGCGGCCGTCGAGCAGGCCCGCCGCCGCCAGATAGAACGCGCCGGTGCACACCGAGCACACGCGCCGCGCCCGCGGCGCGTGGCGCCTGATCCACGCGACGAGTTCGGGTTGCAGCGTGCCCTGTTCATCGATCGGCACGCCGGGGACGATGAGCGTGTCGATCGGTTGGTCGTCGAGCGAGTCGAGCCGTTCGGTGACGACCGGCAAGCCGGGAAAGGTTTGCAGCACGCCGCCTTCGATCGACGCGACCGTCGTGCGGTAGGCCACCGGGTGGGCCGGTTTGACGCCGGAGTCCGCAGCCGCCGCGGTAGCCGCCGCAGCCAGCTCCGCGCGCCAGAACGCCTCGAGCGGCCCGCACGCGTCGAGCAGCACGAGCTCCGGAGCGACCGCGAAAACGATATGACGGACAGCCATCACGACACCACCTCCGCCGCTGCCTGCTTTCTCGACCACGCGTAGGCAAGCGTGGCCAGCGCCGCGATCCCGAGCAGCGGAAAGATCGCGGCATTGATCGTCGCCCAGCCGAAGCGCGTCAGCAATTGGCCGGCGAACAGGGAACCGAGCGCGGAAAACGCGAAGGTCGTGAATTCGCTGGTGGCCTGCGTCTTGGCCCGTTCCGACGGCCGGTACGATTGCGCGAGCAACGTCGAGCCGCCGACGAACATGAAGTTCCAGCCCACCCCAAGGCACGCGAGCGCCGCGTAGAAATGCGGCAGATCGGTCGACCGCAACGCGAACACGCCGCATAACGCGGACAGGCCGATGCCGGCGCCGATCACCGGCAGCACGCCGAAGCGCCCGATCAGGCGGGCGGAAAAGAGCGACGGCGCGTACATGCCGACCAAGTGCCATTGGATGATCGCCGCGCCGTCGCCGATCGTATGGCCGCACGCGACCGCGGCGATCGGCGTCGCGGTCATCACGAACATCATCACGGCGTAGCCGAGCGCATTGTTGGCGAGCGCCGCGGCAAAGATCGGCTGCCGCACGATGTCGCCGAGCGGCCGCGCCGCTTCGTGGGTGGCGGTGACGCGCGCGAACGGCGCGGCGTCGCGATAGAGCAGCGCCAGCAACGCAATCGACACGAGGCCGAAGCCCGTCACCAGCACGTAGGAACCGGCGAACGCGACCGGCGTGAGCCAGTCCTTGCTCCACGCGGCGAGCAGCGGCCCGCACACGGCCGCCACCACGCCGCCCGTGAGCACCGTCGAAATCGCACGGCTTTTGCCGTCCATGCCCACGGCGTCCGCCGCCGCGAGCCGGTAGTACTGCGCGAACGCCTGGAACACGCCGACCGTCGCCGTTCCGGCGCAAAAGGCCCAAAAACTGTGGTGAAAGATCGCCCACACGGAGACCGCGCCGCCCAGCGCACCGACGCCCGCGCCGAGCATGAAGCCCGCGCGCCGGCCCACGCGCGCCATCAGGAACGACGCGAAGATCGTCGTGAGCGCGGCGGCGACCGTGATCAGCGAGAACGGCAGCGTGGCGAGCGCCTTGTCGTCGGCGAGCGTGTAGCCCACCAGACCGGTCAAGGTCAGATCGATCGATACCGACGACGTGTAAAGCGCCTGGCAGACGGCCAGCACGCGGGCAGCGCGCCGGCCGTGCGGGTCGGGGCGGTGAACGTCGGTTTCGGCGGTGGCGGCGGCGGCCGAGGCCGCCGGAGGAGTGGCCGTCGGCGAGACGGCGAAAGTGGCTGAAGCGGCTGAAGTGGAGAAAGCTGACGAAGTGGCGGACGGCGGCATCGGCGAGACCTCTGGCGGCGAAAATGGCGATGCCCTGATCGTCACACGAGCGGTGGTGGCAGAAATGACAATGATGCATCATTCTCTGCCAGCCGGTTCGGTTCGTCCGCCTGGAAAAGCGCCGGTCTTTATTTGCGGAAGGTGATTCCTTCGTCGATCGTGCCGTACATCGTGATGCTGCCGGTGCCCGCACCCGGGCCCGAATCGGCGCCGCCATGCGCGCAAGCACTCAACAGCATGACCGCGGCGGCAACGGCGAAAAGAGTTTTCATGACAGCGTGTTCCTGCAAGGACCGGGTTTCGATTCTAGCCTGGCGATTTCGCGTGACGCCGAAGCCGCGCGTTCGAAACGCGTTTGCGTAGCTGCCGCACTCCATCGTTCACGCTAAGCTGAAACATCGAATGCCGCGGCCCGATACAGTGACCGCATGACGCCCCATCCGCGCCGCCAACGGAGATACCCGAATGACCGCTACGCTTGCAGACCAACAGAACCATTTTCCGGGGCTGAGCCGAATCGGCGCATTGCTCGCCGACCCCGGCCGTGCCGCGATGCTATGGGCGTTGATGGACGGCAGCGCCCGCCCAGCCGGCGAACTGACGATGATCGCCGGGCTCTCGCCCTCGGCGGCCAGCGCGCACCTCGCGCGGCTGACCGACGGCGGCTTGCTCGCCCTCGAGGTGCGCGGCCGGCATCGCTATTTCCGCATCGCCTCGGCTGACATCGCCGCGTCGATCGAAGCGCTCGTCAACGTCGCACAAGCCAGCGCGCCGCAGCGGCCCGTGCCGCGCGCGGCGCGCACCGTGCCGCTCGACATGCGCTACGCCCGCACCTGCTACGACCACATGGCCGGCGAGCTGTCGGTGCGGGTGTTCGCGCGACTTGTCGAGCGAGGTCTGCTGACGCTGCACGGCACGTCGCTCGAAGCCACGCCTGAAGGCGCCGTTCGTTTCGCCGACTGGGGCATCGACCTGTCCGCGCAGAAGAGCCGGCGGCGGCGCTTTGCCTGCACCTGTCCCGACTGGAGCGAGCGGCGTCCGCATCTGGGCGGCGCGCTCGGCGCGGCCCTGCTGGATTCGTGGTCCACGCACGGCTGGGTCGAACGCACGGAGCGCCCCCGAATCCTGCGCGTCACGCCCGCCGGGCATCGGCATTTCGATGCGTTTCTGGCCGCTTGAATCACGGCTGAAAAACACGGCTCATCGAGCGCTCCGATTACAGAAAATCCGCAATCGGCTTACGAAAGACCTTCCCGGAAGCCTTCTCCGGCTTGGGCGAGACCTTTTGTTACACGCTGGTGAGGCGGCCTTACAAAAGTGGGGGCCTTGAAACAAACGCTGCGGGTACAGTGGGTTCACGGTTGCTGCACATGCACCATCCGTCGGAGAGAGCTCATGAGAATAGTGACCACACCCCAGCATTCGAAACGCCGCCCCACCCGCCCTACGCCGATCGCCAGGGCGGTCTGTCTCGCGACCTGTCTCGCGGGATTGCTGTTCACGACGCACGCCGCGCTGGCGCAGGAAACCGGCGAGGCGCCCCAGGGCGCGGCCAGCCAGAACACCGATCCGCCCGGACGCGTCGCGCGTCTGAACTACATGGCCGGCACCGTGACCACTGAGCCGGCCGGCGCCAATGACTGGTCGTACGCGCAGATCAATCGGCCCCTCACCACGGGCGACCAGTTGTGGAACGATCAGAACGCGCGCTCGGAGTTGCACATCGGCTCGACCGCGGTGCGCCTCGGCCAGTCCACCAGCCTCGACCTGCTCAATCTCGACGACAACAGCGCGCAGCTAAAAGTCGCGCAGGGCACGCTGTCGGCACGGGTGCGAGAACTGCCGCCGGGCTCGTCGTATGAAATCGACACGCCGAATCTGGCGCTCGGCCTGAACGGCCCCGGCGATTATCGGGTCGACGTCGCGCCGGACGGCAGCAGCACCACCGTCACCGTGCGCAGCGGCAGCGCGACCGCGTACGGCGACGGCGGCCAGGTGCCGGTCGCGGCCGGCCAGCAAGTGCGCTTTGCCGGCACCAACCTGCAACAAGTCGCCAACGACGGCGCGCCCGGTCCCGACGGCTTCGACCAGTGGGCCGCGAGCCGTGACGCCGCGGAAGACCGCTCGGTGTCGGCGCGCTACGTATCGCGCGAAATTCCCGGCTACCAGGATCTCGACGCCAACGGCACGTGGCGCAGCAGCCCCGAATACGGCGAAGTGTGGGTGCCGCGCGCCACGCCCGCCGGCTGGGCGCCCTACCACGACGGCCATTGGGTATGGCAGGCGCCGTGGGGCTGGACGTGGGTCGACGACGCGCCGTGGGGCTTCGCGCCTTACCACTACGGCCGCTGGGCCTATGTCGACGACTCGTGGGCATGGGTGCCGGGACCGGTGGTGGTCAGCCAGCCGCCGGTGTATGCGCCGGCGTTGGTGGCCTTTGTCGGCGGCGGTGGCGGCGGCGTCGACTGGGGCGTGAATCTGGCCATCGGCGGCGCCGCCGCGGCCGGCGTCGCGTGGTTTCCGCTCGGGCCGGGCGAGCCGTGGCATCCGCGCTGGGGAGATCGCGATCATTGGAGTCCGCGTTACTACGAACGCGTGAATCAGACGACGATCGTCAACAACTACAACCGCAACGTGACGAATGTGAATGTGACCAACATTCACAACACCTACGTCAACTATCGCGCCCCGGGCGGCGTGACCGCGGTGCCGGCGACGGCGTTCGTGCATGGTCAATCGGTCGGGCGCTTCGCGCAGAAGGTCGATCCGCAGCAATGGCGCAATGCGCGGATCAATCCGGGGGCGCCCGGTATCGCGCCGGTGCGCGAGAGCTTTGGGCCGGGCCTGCGCAACGCCAATTACCGGCCGCCGGCGGGGGTGATGGCGCGTCCGGTGGTCGCGACGCGCAATCCGGCGATGCCGGCCGCCTACCACGACAGTCTCGCGCAGCGCTTCGCGCAAGGCGGCGGACGGGTGCCGGGCGCCGGTCAGCCGATCGTCCGAACCTCGGTCCCGGCGCGCATGGCGGGCGGTCCGGGCGCGCTGCCGGTGCAGAATGTGCGGGTCGTGCAGTCGCATATCCCCGGACGTCCGCCAGGGGTAGCGCCGGGTGCGCCGGGTGCGCCTGGTGGAACGGTGGGCTCGTCGGCCGCGCCGGGGACGCCTGGTGCGCGGGGAGCGGCGGGTGCGCCGGGTGGACCCGCGCCAGTCGGTGCGCTTGGGACGACCGGTGGGCGGGAAACGCCCGGAGCGCCGGGCGGGCCGACGGGCATGCAGCAGCCTGGACAGCGGCCTCGGCCTGGCGAAGCACCGATTAACCAGCGTGCCGGCGAACCGCAAGGGCGGCCCGGCATGCCGCCGCAGACCGCCAACGGGCGCCAGCCGCCTGGCGACGGGGGTCATCCGTCAAATGGCGTGCCGCGCCCGCCACAAGCGGCGGTTGGTGGCAATCCAAACGCTTTCGTCCAGCAACGCGGCGGGCCGCAGCAATCGGAAGCGAACGGACGCCATGAGCCCGTCTGGACGCAGCCGCATGCGCCGATGGCCCAGCAGGCGCAATCCGGGCAACCGGGACAGGCGCGCGGTGGTTCGCAGGAGCAGGCCGCACGGCCGGGCTTCGCGCCGCAGCCTGGCGCCGATGCGCGCGGCGGAATGCAGCCTCGCGGTGTGCCGCGTCCGGCGGACAACATGGCTTCGGCGCAGCAGATGCAACGTCAGCCTGAAGCGCAGGTGCCGCGTCCGGCGGATGTCCCGCAGATGCGGCAGGAGCCGCGCCAGGACGCTTATGCGCAAGCGGCGCAGCAGCAAGCGCGTCAGGAAGCTCGTCCGCAACCGACACCGCAGCCTCGCCAAGAGCCGCGTCCGCAGCAGGTTCAGCAACAGCCGCGTCCAGAGTTCCATCCGCAGCCGGCGCCACAGCCGCGCCTTGAGCCGCGTCCGCAGCAAGTTCAGCAACAACCGCGTCCAGAGTTCCATCCGCAGCCGGCGCCACAGCCGCGTCCCGAACCGCGTCCGCAGCAAGTTCAGCAACAACCGCGTCCAGAGTTCCATCCGCAGCCGGCGCCACAGCCGCGTCCTGAGCCGCGTCCGCAGCAGGTTCAGCAACAGCCGCGTCCGGAGTTTCATCCGCAGCCGGCGCCACAGCCGCGTCCCGAGCCGCGCCCACAGCAGGTTCAGCAGCCGCGCCCGCAACCCCAGCCGCAGCACGGCGAGCAGCATTCAGGCGGCGGCAATCGCGATGAGCATCACAAAGGTTGAGCGCCAGCCGAATTCCAGCGCCCTTCGCTCCGCGTGCTCATAGGCAGGAAGAAAAAACCCCCGCGATTCACGTCGCGGGGGTTTTTCCTTGATCAGCCTGCCTGCCGGGTGGACGCTCAAACCGCCATCGGCGCCGTCAACGGCTCGTGATGCCGGTAACCCACCAGCGAGAAATCCGACGGCTCGATCTTCTCGAGCCATTCCGGCTCGTAAACGCCGGTTTTGGCATAGTCCGGCACGCGATCCGAGATCGCGAAGGACGGGCTGTCGTAGGGCTCGCGCCCGAGTTGTTGACGCAGCATGTCGAGCTGATTCTCGTAGATATGCGCGTCGCCGATGAAGTAGGTGAACCAGCGCGGCGTGTACCCCGTCAGGCGGCCGACCAAGTGCAGCAAGGCCGCGCCTTCGGTCAGGTTGAACGGCGTGCCGAGGCCGACATCGTTGCTGCGAATGTACAGGCACAGCGAAATCTCGCGGCGCGCCACGTTCGGCAGAAACTGGTAAAGCAGGTGGCAAGCCGGCAACGCGATCTGATCCAGCACCGCGGGGTTCCAGGCGTGAAACAGAATGCGCCGGTCGGCGGGGTTCTGCATGATCGTGTCGAGGCACTGGCGCAACTGGTCGATCGCCTTGTACAGCAGCACCTTGCGGCTGCCGTCTTCCTCGAATTCGGTCACGACGCGGAAGCCGCGCGCGCTCGCGTCGGCCAGCTGCGCGCTCGCGCTTGCGTCCAGCACCTTGTACGCCGGCCACTGACGCCACTGCACGCCGTACACGTCGCCGAGATCGTCCGGACCCTGGCGATACGGATTGGCGAGCCACTGCGGATTCTGGTT
Organism: Paraburkholderia sp. DD10; assembly: GCF_049177125.1. Lineage (NCBI taxonomy): Bacteria > Pseudomonadati > Pseudomonadota > Betaproteobacteria > Burkholderiales > Burkholderiaceae > Paraburkholderia > Paraburkholderia sp. DD10. The sequence continues at coordinate 2,389,810 of NZ_CP185393.1, forward strand.
GGCGTTCGCGTCCCACACCTTGCAGCCGAGGTCGCGGAAATCGGCGGCGCTGCGCGACGCGCGCAGGAACCCGACCAGTTCGCCCACCGCCGACTTGAACGCCAGCTTTTTCGTGGTCACTGCGGGAAAGCCCTGCTGGAGATCGAAGCGCAACATGGCGCCCGGCATGCTGATGGTGCGGATGCCGGTGCGGTTCTCCTGCCACGTGCCGGTATCGAGGATCATGCGGACGAGGTCCAGGTATTGTTTCATGCGGTTTCCTTCGACGAGGCGCGTGCCGCCGTCAGTACGCGTCACGGGGATTGAGCGAAAAACCGATTTTAGCAAGCGCGGGCAGGCAACGTCCGGTCGCGGCGTGCATCGAGGAAAACATCGCGGAAGGGAGCGCTATGGGCAACGCTGGGCAAGATGGAGACGCGCGCTCGGTCCAGGCCGTTGGCGGCCTCCGGCAAACTCGCATGAAGCGCATGCCGGGCTCGCCGACACGCATCGAGACCCGCTCGGGACTCGTCAGGACCCCAGGCTGACCTCAGGCTCAGAGGTGCGGCACCGAAGCCGGCAAGTCTCCGCCGTGCGGCGCGGCGAGCGGTTCGCCTTCCATATGGCGCATGCCGTGCGAGCACAGCAGACGATACAGCGTCACCCGCGAAATGCCGAGTTCCTGCGCCGCGTCGCCAAGCCTTCCGCGATGGCGCAGTAGCGCCAGTTCGATCGCCTGGCGCTCCGCCGCTTCGCGCGCTTGCGCGAGCGAGACCGGCACGATCTCGACGTATTCGGCCAGTTCCAGATCGCGCGCGGTGATCGCGCGCCCTTCGGACATCACAATGGCCCGCCGCACGCGGTTGATCAATTCACGCACGTTGCCCGGCCAGCCGTAGTTATGCAGCGCCGCGATGGCGTCCGGCGCAAAGCCGCGCAAGCGCCGGCTCGCATCCTTCTTGAAACGCTCCAGCATGTGCCGCGCGAGGAGTTCGATGTCCTTGCCGCGCGCGCGCAGCGGCGGTTCGTCGATTTGCAGCACGCACAGGCGGTGATACAGGTCGGAGCGGAAGCGCCCTTCGATCATCGCCGCGGTCATGTCCACGTGAGTGGCCGAAATGATCCGCACGTCGACGTCGATCGCGCCGTGGCCGCCCAGCCGCTCCACCTTGCGCTCCTGCAGGAAACGCAGCAGGCTCGCCTGGCTTTCGAGCGGCAGGTCGCCGATTTCGTCGAGAAAGAGCGTGCCGCCGTTGGCCGCTTCCACCCGGCCGATCTTGCGCTGGTTGGCGCCGGTGAACGCACCGCGCTCGTAGCCGAATAATTCAGATTGCAGCAGATGCGGCGGAATCGCGCCGCAGTTGATCGGCACGAAGGGCGCGTTGCGGCGCGCCGAGCGTTCGTGAATCGCGACCGCGGTCAACTCCTTGCCGGTGCCCGATTCGCCCGAGATGAATACCGGTGCGTCGGTCATCGCCACTTTGCGAATGGAGCGGAACAGCGCGAGCATGGCGTCGCACGAGCCGACCATTTCGCCCTCCGCGCCTTGCGAACCATCGTTCGAAGCCGGTTCGCCCAGCGAGATCATTCCGTAGGCGTGCCCGACCGAATCGACGATCCTGTCGCCCGCATACGGCACCGTGACATAGTCGAAACAGTAGTCGCGCACGAGCCGGCGCAAGGCGGCGTCCTGCAATTGCCCGGGCATGGTGGCCGCGACCCAGCCGACATTCGGCATGGTGAGGCAGGATTCGAACGCGGCGATTTCGTGCGGCTGAAAATGGCTGGACAGATCGAGCAGTCCGCCCGCGGCCATTCCGGCGCGAACGGCACGGCGCACGTCGCGCGCCGATCCCACGACCTCGACTTGCCAGCCGCGCTGGTGAAAGCGGGTATTCAGTTCCGCGCTCGGATCGCGCGAAACGTAAATCAGTTGCCGCGTTGCGGGTTCCATTATTCAGATCCTCTCGTCAACGAACGTTAAGGATGACGCACGTACCTGAACCACGTTCAGACACGCTGACTCGTCCGGGATTCGCGAAATAGCAAAAACCGAACGGCCATTCCATTCCGTGCGGACAGCTGATCCCCAAGAAAAGCGGCGTGTGTGTTTGAAACGGCCCGTGAGTGGGCTTTTTTAAATGCGAAGCTGTTTTTACAGAGCTTACTATACGCGCGTCGCTTGGAAAACAACTATGCGAATTTAATCAGCGGATCATTGGAGCAAGGGATGGAGCGCCAATAGACCCTTATTCAGCCGACGAATTAAACAAATCCCGGCAAGCGCTTTTTCGTGTTCGCCGTCCATGTAGTTCATACCATGCGAATTAAGCCATTGCAGTATTTTCCATCTGCCGTTTCAATGCTGAAACATTTCTGCCCGTTTCGCTTATTGCCACGCCAGGAATTACCGATCCCATCCCTATCCGCCAATGGATTGCCAGCGATGGCACGCATTTCGCTAAATAATCCCCATCAAGGAGATATATCGTGCGATCCGCTTTGCGCCGCGATCCCGGGGATATTCCGGCTCGCGTGATCTTATGGGACGAACTTGCGCCGCCTTCGCCGCTGCCGATCCCCGTGGACGCCGCACGGAGTAATGCCGCCAATCATCTGACAAGGTAGGCGGACCGGATCGAACTGCGCGAACAGGTGCAAGCCGCCGCACCGGAGCCTGACGAGGCGGCGCCCGCCACCGCGTCAGGTAGAATCGCTCCGGTTATGTTCCCTTTCCCATTCGATGACGACGCTCACCCTGATCGTCGCTCGCGCCAATAATGGCGTGATCGGCCGCGACAACCAGTTGCCCTGGCGACTTCCCGAAGATCTTGCGTTCTTCAAGCGCACGACCATGGGTGCGCCCATCATCATGGGCCGCAAGACGCATGAATCGATCGGCCGGCCGCTGCCGGGACGCCGCAACATCGTCGTGACGCGCGATGCCACGCGCCGTTTTCAGGGTTGCGACACCGCGACGACGCTGCAGGAGGCGCTCAAGCTCGCCGCGCGAGATCAGGCGCCCGAAGCGTTCCTGATCGGCGGCGCGCAGTTGTATGAGGAAGGTCTGCGTCGGGCCGACAAGCTCATCGTCACCGAGATCTCCGCCGACTTCGAAGGCGACGCAACCTTCCCCGCGCTCGATGAAAACGAGTGGCAAGAAGTCGCGCATGAAACGCATCGCGCGCATGCGCCGAATGATTTCGACTACGCGTTCGTCACCTATAAACGCAAGGGCGTTTAAGGTTTTTGCGGCGCCCATGAAAAACGCCACGCAATCACTTGCGTGGCGTTTCCGTTTGCAGCGCCGGGCATGCTGCACAACCGGCGGCCAAAAACCAGAACCGCTTACTGGCCCGCGATCGTCATCCGCTCGATCAGCACCGAGCCGGTTTGCTTGGTGCCGCGCGTGATCGTATCCGCGCCGATTGCGACGATATGGTGGAACATTTCCTGCAACGTGCTCGCCACCGTGATTTCCTCGACCGGATACTGGATCTTGCCGTTCTCGACCCAGAAGCCCGACGCGCCACGCGAATAGTCGCCCGTCACGTAATTCACGCCCTGGCCCATCAGTTCGGTGAGCAACAGGCCCGTGCCGAGTTTCCTCAGCATCTCCTCGAAGTCGTCCTCCGCGCGCGTGGTCGAACTGCGCAACGACAGATTGTGCGAGCCGCCCGCATTGCCGGTGGTCTGCATGCCGAGCTTGCGCGCCGAATAGGTGGAGAGGAAATAGCCTTCCACCACGCCGTCTTTCACGACCGAACGCTGCCGCGTGCGCACGCCTTCCTCGTCGAACGGCGCGCTACCCATTGCACGCGCGACATGCGGATCCTCGACCACCTGCACGTGCGGCGCGAACACCGGCTTGCCGAGGCTATCGACCAGAAACGACGTCTTGCGGTATAGCGCGCCCCCGCTCGTGGCCTGCACGAACGCGCCGAGCAGGCCGGCGGCGAGCGGCGCTTCGAACAGCACCGGCACCTTGCGAGTATCGAGTCCGCGCGCGCCGATGCGCGCCAGCGCGCGTTGCGCCGCGTAACGGCCGACCGCTTCAGGATCGGCCAGGTCTTCCGCGCTGCGGGTGGACGTGTACCAGTCGTCGCGCTGCATGTTGCGGCCGCTACCGGCGATCGGCGCGCACGCGACATAGTGGCGCGAGTACGGATAGCCCGCGAGGAAACCGCGCGAGGTGGCGAGCACGAACTGCGAGTGCTGCGCCGAAACGCTTGCGCCTTCCGAGTTCTTGATTTGCGGATCGGTGGCGAATGCGGCGTCTTCCGCGCGGCGGGCGATTTCGACGGCTTCGTCCGCCGAGAGATTCCACGGGTGATACAGGTCGAGGTCGCGCGGCGCGGTTTCGAGCAACTCCGCTTCCGCGAGACCCGCGCAGTCGTCTTCAGCGGTGAAGCGCGCGATGTTGTACGCCGCCGCCACCGTGTCCTTCAAGGCCTGCGACGAAAAATCCGAAGTGCTCGCGTTGCCGCGCTTGTTGCCGATGAATACGGTCACGCCGACCATCTTGTCGCGGTTGTGCTCGATCGTCTCGACTTCGCCGCGCCGCACGGAAACGGACAGGCCGTCGCCCTCGGAAATCTCGGTTGCCGCGTCGGTGCCGCCGAGCGACTTCGCGTGACGAAGGATGTCCGAGGCGATTTCCTTCAGTTCATCCTGGGTATGCGGAAAAAAGCGCTGCTTGACGTCCATGTCTGCTGCCATTGTCGTTGCCGTCCTGTTCGGGGCCGGGCGGCCCTGTGGGTTCACACATGCCACGCACTTGCGTGCGCATTTGCATCGTTAAGCATCCCGCGATCATAGCAAGGTACGCGCTGGTGTACCTGGCATTCGCGGCTGTTTCCCTGCATTCTCCGGGCCTCGTGGTGCCGCTGCTTCGCTGCCGCTTCGGGGTGTTGCCTGGGCACTGCCTGGTTGTGGCTTTCGTGCCGCCCAGGTGCGGCTTGAATGCGGCTCGAATGCGGCCTGGATGCTGCCGCTGTGCCGTCGAGCCGCGGCTCAGTTACGACCGGCTGCCGCTTTAACGCCGCCCGTTGTCCCGCGCGATGCCGTATGGGCGACAACACGGCGGGTTCAGCAAGCCCGGCACGCTACAATATCGGTATGACACGCAAAACCCGCATTCAACCGATCGAATCCGCCGAGCCGGAAGTCGACGAAAACGGCTACGACCGTCCGAGCAAGTCCCAGCTCAAGCGCGAAATGCACGAGCTGCAGGAACTGGGCTCGGCGCTCATCGCGCTGCCCAAGGACGCGCTCAAGCGCATGCCGATGCCCGAAAAGCTCGACGACGCCGTGCGTGAAGCGCGCCGCATCACCGATCACGAAGGCAAGCGCCGCCAGGTGCAATACGTGGGCCGCGTCATGCGCTCGCTGCTGGACGACGAAACCGCCGCGCTGCGCACCGCGCTCGACACGTACAACGGCGTCAACAAGGCGGAAACGGCCAAGCTCCACTGGATCGAACGCACTCGCGAGAAACTGCTCGCCGACGACGCCGCGCTCACCGAGTTCATCCGCCAGCATCCGAACGCCGACCCGCAGCAGGGCCGCACGCTGATCCGCAACGCGCGCAAGGAAGCGCAGCAGAGCAAGCCGCCGCGCTACTTCCGCGAACTGTTCCAGTGGATCAAGAATGCGGACGGCCCCGCCGCCGGCACCGATTCCGCAGCCGACGACGCCCTGGAAGACGACGATGACGACCGCGACGAATAAGCTGACGCGTCAGCACCCCGACGAAATCGTGATCGGCCTCGTGTCGATCAGCGACCGCGCCTCCACCGGCGTGTACGAGGACAAGGGGATTCCGGCCTTGCACGAATGGCTCGCCGCCGCCTTGACCTCGCCGTGGCAGGTGGTCACCCGCCTGATTCAGGACGACGCGCCCACCATTTCCGCCACGCTCACCGAACTGGTCGACGAAGCAGGCTGCGATCTGGTGCTGACGACCGGCGGCACCGGCCCGTCGCGCCGCGACGTGACGCCCGAAGCGACCCTTGCGGTGGCGACGAAGGAAATGCCCGGCTTCGGCGAGCAGATGCGGCAGATCAGCCTGAATTTCGTGCCCACCGCGATCCTGTCGCGCCAGGTGGCGGTGATCCGCGAAACCGCGGACCACGCGGCGCTGATCATCAATCTGCCGGGGCAACCGAAGTCGATCAGGGAAACGCTGGAAGGCCTGCGCGACGCCGAAGCGGGCGGCGCCGTGAAAGTGCCGGGCATCTTCGCCGCGGTGCCCTATTGTCTCGACCTGATCGGCGGCCCGTATGTGGAAACCAACGCCGCCGTGGTGAAGGCGTTCCGGCCGAAGAACGCGGTGCGCGCCCCCCGGCAGGCTTGACTCGCGAACAGCGCTTGCCGCGTTACATCACCACCGGCGCTTGCGGGGCCGTCGGAATCAGGAAATGCTCGCGGTAGTACTTGAGTTCCTCGATCGACTCATGAATGTCGGCCAGCGCCGTGTGCAGCGCGCGCTTCTGGAAGCCCTTGTAGATGGCCGGCTGCCAGCGGCGGCACAGTTCCTTCAGCGTGCTCACGTCGAGATTGCGGTAATGGAAGAAGCGCTCCAGATCCGGCATCCAGCGCGCCATGAAGCGGCGGTCCTGGCAGATCGAGTTGCCGCACATCGGCGATTTGCCCGGCGGCACGTAGGCGCTGAGAAAGTCGCGGATCTGTTCGGTGGCGTCGGCTTCGCTCACCGTCGAGGCCTTCACGCGGTCGATCAGACCCGAGCGGCCATGCGTGTTCTGGTTCCACTGATCCATCCTGGCGAGCGTCTCGTCGCTCTGATGAATCGCCAGCACCGGCCCCTCGACCATCCTGTCGAGCGTCGAATTCGTCACCACCACCGCGATTTCGATGATGCGGTCGGAATCCGGTTCGAGCCCGGTCATTTCCATGTCGAGCCAGACGAGATTCATGTCGCTGCGCACGAGCGACGGATGTTCGATGGAGGCGAGGATGTCAGTCATGAAGGGCAGCCCTGTATCCGCGCAGACGGCCTCCCAGGAAGCCCGCTTGCCGCGGCGAATGTTCGTTTGAAATTGGTTTGAGCGTGTCCCGCCTGGCGGCGGGAAGAAACATATAATTCTCGCATAGATACCACGGAATCCCTGGATGCCTACCCTGTACTTCACCGTCCTGTTCGTCGTCGCCGTCGTGGCGATGGTCGGCACCAAACTGTGGCTCGCGTCGCGGCAGATCCGCTTCGTCGCCGGCCATCGCGAGCAGGTGCCGAGCCAGTTCGCGGGCACTATCGCGCTCAGCGCGCATCAGCGCGCCGCGGATTACACCGTCGAGCGCACCCGTCTGACGATGATCGAGGTCGTGGTCAGCGCGGCCGTGTTGATCGGCCTCACGTTGCTCGGCGGCGTGCAGGCGCTCGATCTGGCGATCTCCGATTGGCTGGGCCGCGGCTATGCCGGCCAGATCGCGCTGGTCGCGGCGGTCATCGCGATCACCAGCGTGATCGACCTGCCGTTCGATTACTACCGGCAATTCGTGGTCGAGCAGCGCTTCGGCTTCAACCGGATGAGCAAGGGCATTTTCTTTCTGGACCGTCTGAAGGGCGTGCTGCTCGCCGCGGCGTTCGGCCTGCCGCTGCTGTTCGTCGTGCTGTGGCTGATGAACCGCGCCGGCAGCCTGTGGTGGCTGTGGACGTGGATCGTCTGGGTGGTGTTCCAGATGCTCGTGCTGGTGCTGTATCCGTCGTTCATCGCGCCGCTCTTCAACAAGTTCGAGCCGCTCAAGGACGAAGCGCTGAAAAGCCGCATTGAAGCGCTGATGAAACGCTGCGGTTTCGCCGCCAAGGGCCTCTTCGTGATGGACGGCAGCCGCCGTTCGGCGCACGGCAACGCGTACTTCACCGGCTTCGGCGCGGCCAAGCGGATCGTGTTCTTCGACACCTTGCTCGCGCGCCTGTCGGGCAGCGAGATCGAGGCGGTGCTTGCGCATGAACTCGGCCACTTCAAGCGCCGTCACGTGATCAAGCGCATGCTCGTTACCTTCGCGATCAGCCTTGTGATGCTCGCCCTGCTCGGCTGGCTGAAGGAAAGCGTGTGGTTCTATGAAGGGCTGGGCGTGCGGCCGTCGCTGCTCGGCGGCAATGACGGACTTGCGCTGGTGCTGTTCTTCCTTGCACTGCCGGTATTCATCTTCTTCGTCACGCCGCTCGGCAGCCTCAGTTCGCGCAAGCATGAGTTCGAAGCCGACGCGTTCGCCGCCACGCAAACCGATGCACATGACCTCGTCAACGCGCTCGTCAAGCTCTATGAAGACAACGCGTCGACCCTGACGCCCGATCCGCTCTATACCGCGTTCTACTACTCGCATCCGCCGGCGTCGCAGCGGATCGACCGCCTGCTGCGGCACGCATGAGCGGCCGCTCCCCGAAAGCGCCGCGCGCTCCGTCCAGCACGCGCGTAGGCGGCCTCGTGGTGGCGGCTCATGGCCGCCATTACCTCGTCGCGCCGGAAGACGGCGGCGCCATGCTCCAGTGCTTCCCACGCGGCAAACGCAGCGAAGTGGCGGTCGGCGATCGTGTGATCTACGAGCCGACCTCGGCGGATCAGGGCGTGATCGTCGAGATCGGCGAGCGGCGCAATCTGCTGTACCGCTCCGATCAGTACAAGTCGAAACTCTTCGCGGCGAATCTCGATCAGTTGCTGATCGTGCTCGCGACCGAGCCGCATTTCAGCGAGGACCTGCTCGGGCGCGCGCTGGTCGCCGCCGAGGCGCACGAGCTGAAGCCGTTGATCGTGCTGAACAAGATCGACGTTGTGGCAGAACTGGAAGGCGCGCGTACCCGGCTGGAACGCTATCGCGCGCTCGGCTATACGGTCGTGGAAGTGTCGATCAAGATGCAGCCCGATGCCGCGCGCGCGGCGTTGATCGAGCATCTGCACGGTCATTCGACGCTGCTGCTCGGGCAGTCGGGCATGGGCAAGTCGACGCTGGTCAATCTGCTGATTCCGAACGCCGAAGTCGCCACGCGCGAGATTTCTACCGCGCTGAACAGCGGGCGTCATACCACCACCTTCACGCGGCTCTACCCGCTGCGTGACAGCGCGGACGGCGACGGCGGTGCGTTGATCGACTCGCCCGGCTTCCAGGAATTCGGCCTGCACCATCTGACCGAAGGCCGGCTCGAGCGCGCGTTCCCCGAATTCCGCCCGCTGCTGCCGAATTGCCGCTTTTACAACTGCCATCACTTGCACGAGCCGGGTTGTGCGATTCTCGAAGCGGTCGCCGACGGCCGCATCCGGCGCGAGCGGCACGCGTTGTACGCGCAACTCGTGCATGAAGCCAGCCAGATCGTTCGGTGAAGCACGTCGCCGTCACCCTCCTGGACTCACGATGAAATTGATGCGAGCGCCGAACCTGATCATCGGACAGCATTGGGTCAATGTGCTCGAAGCGGCGGGCATTGCCTGCGAGTTGCACAACCGCTACCTGAACGGCGCGCTCGGCGATATTCCAGCGGATCAGTGCGCGCCGGAATTATGGCTGGTCGATGAACGGGATGAGGCGATGGCGCGGCAGTTGATCGATGCCGCTTCGCGTGGGCCTGCCTCGGGGTCGCCTGCGTGGCAATGTCGCAAGTGCGGTGAGACGCTCGAAGCGCAGTTCACCGTATGCTGGCAGTGTGGGACGGCGCGGGATCCGCGAGACGGGTGAAGCGGTTCGGGGCTGCCCTTAGGCAAGCCTCGAACGGAGCCTCAAGCGAGCCATACGGCGATCGTCAGCATCAACAGCAGAATCATCCACAGCACCACCGCGCGCCAGACGAGGCCCACGGCCGATTGGAGCGTGCGAGGCGTGCAATCGTCACCGACCTGCATCGGACCGCCGTCGCCGGTGGCGAGCGCGTCCAGACTCGACGGCTCGGCAAGCGGCCCGCTCAGCCGCGCGCCCAATGCGCCGCTGCCCGCGGCCAGCAACACGCCGTCGTTGGCATCCGGCCACTGGCGCGCATGATTGCGCCACGCGTAAATCGCGTCCTCGAAATTACCGACGATCGCGAAGCCCAGCGACGTGAGCCGCGCCGGCACCCAGTCGATCACGAAGAAAGCGCGCTGCGCGAAGCTCGAAAACGCGATGGTGCGATCGTCGACCGGCCGTGCCCACGTGCGTGCCAGATATTCGGCGATCCGATACAGCACTGCGCCCGCCGGCCCGACCGGAATCAGGAACCAGAAGAACACGCCGAACACATGGCGATGCGAAGCGACCACCGCGTGAATCAGCGTATGACGCACGATCTCGCTGACGGGCATGTCGACGGTGTCGAGCCCGGTCCATTCACTGAGGATTTCACGCGCGCGCGGCACGTCGTCGTTGTTCAGCGCGAGGTGGATGTCCGTGAAGTAATGGCTGAACTGCCGGAAACCGAGCGTGAAGTACAGCACCGCGACGTTCCACAGGAACGCCAGCGCAAAATGGATGTGATACAGCACGTAGTAGACGAGCGCGACGGCCAGCGTCCAGGGCACCACCACCACGAGCCAGGCAAGCAAGCCATGCTTCGGCTTGCCGGCATCGAATCCGTGCGCCGCCGACTCCGCATGGTATTGAAGCAACGCCGATACGGGATTGTTCGGCGATAGCGCGCGTACCTGTTCAATGATCAGAGCCAGCAATACAGAGAAAAAAGTCATGCGGTGCGCCGTGCTTTTCGAGTTTTACGATTGTTATATAACGATAGCACAGGGTCGGATGCGACTGAGCGTGGACCTCGACAAACATCCGACAACCGCACAGTCTGCGTTGGCTTACGCCGCGAGAAAGCGATAGAAGTTGCGCAGCATCGCCGCCGTCGCGCCCCAGATGAAATAGTGGCCGCCTACTGAATTTGCACTTGCGCCGCCGTCGGATTCCAGCGACGCCGTACGCGGATACGGCATGGCGAAAAAGCGCCGCTCGCCGTTTTCCCAGCGGAACACGCGCTCTTCGTGATGCGCGGGGTTCATCAGAAAGGCGAGCGGCACCTCGAAGACTTCGGCCACTTCAAGCGCGTCGGCTTCCAATGTGAACGGCGGGTGCACGAGGCCGATCACCGGCGTGACGCGAAAACCGGTGCCCGTCAGATAGTCGGGCAACGCACCGAGGATCTCGACACGCGACGGATCGAGGCCGACCTCTTCCTGTGCTTCGCGCAGGGCGGTGGCGGTGGCGTCCGCGTCGAATGGCTCCTGACGGCCGCCTGGAAAGCTCACCTGGCCGGCATGATCGTTCAGATGGTCCGCGCGCTGGGTCAGCAGCACGGTCAGGCCGTGATCGCGGACCACCAGTGGCACCAATACCGCCGCGACTCGGGGATCGACGTGCGTATCGCGCCAGGGCGCTTCGACAATGGGTTCAGGCGCCCATGAAAGACGCTGTTCGAAGCGTGCGCGCAGACCGTCGGGCGTGAGACGTCCGCCGGACACCGGCGGCAGATCGGCGCCCGTCGCTTCGACAGGCAGGGTTTCAGGTTCAAAGACGGGGCGGATCAACGGGTCTCTCGAACGAGCGGATAGGGGACATGCCGCTATTTTGACCTGGCAAACAAAAAAGCACCCGCGAGGGGTGCTTTTTCTTACAGCATTTACGCTTGGGGAGCAGCGCGGTCTTTCTTCATGACCAGCTTTTCCTTGATCCGGGCCGACTTGCCCGAACGGTCGCGCAGGTAGTACAGCTTCGCACGACGCACGTCGCCGCGGCGCTTCACGACGATGCTTGCCAGCAGCGGCGAGTAAGTCTGGAACGTACGCTCGACGCCTTCGCCCGACGAAATCTTGCGGACGATGAACGACGAATTCAGACCACGGTTACGCTTGGCGATCACGACGCCTTCGTAAGCCTGAACGCGCTTACGCGTACCTTCAACCACGTTCACGCTGACGATCACCGTATCGCCGGGGGCGAAATCGGGAATGGTCTTATCGCCGAGGGCGCGCGCGATTTCTTCCTGCTCGAGTTTTGCAATCAGATTCATCACTGACTCCTAGGTCCATCTTGTCGGCGTTCGTACCTGCCTTGCGCGGAGTTTGTTTGCGCTCGGCTACGGCCCCGATAGAGGATGGGTTCACATCAGGCGCCGTACACGCATGTGCGGCACCGCCTATGTCCGCTCGAAAGATCGGGGCTTTACGCCTTCGACGCTTCCTTCGCGAGACTCGCGAGCCATGCCTCGTCGGCACGGCTCAACATCTTGTTCTTTCTGGCCTTCACGATCAGATCGGGCCGTTTGTTCAACGTGTTGCGCAACGCTTCACGCCGGCGCCACGCTTCGATTTCCGCATGATGGCCGCCGAGCAGCACATCGGGCACGCGCACGCCGTTGTATTCCTCGGGGCGCGTGTAGTGCGGACAATCCAGCAGCACGTCGACGAAACTGTCCTGCACCGCCGATTGCGAGTCGTTCAGCACGCCGGGCAACTGGCGCACGACCGCGTCCATCAAAGCCATGGCCGGCAATTCACCGCCTGACAGCACGAAGTCGCCAAGACTGACTTCTTCGTCCACGACACGGTCGAGCAAACGCTGATCGATCGCTTCATAGCGCCCGCACAACAGAATCAGACCGGGTTCGGCCGCGAACCGCATGACACGCTCGTGATTCAGCGTAGCGCCTTGCGGCGACATCATCACGACGCGCGATGCACCGATGCCCTGCTCCGCCTGCGCCGCTTTCGCCGCGCCGATCGCGTCTTCCAGAGGCTTGGCCAGCATCACCATGCCAGGTCCGCCGCCGTACGGGCGATCGTCGATCGTGCGGTAGTTGTCGGTGGTGAAATCGCGTGGATTCCACGTGCGCAACGCGTAGCGCTCCTGCTTCGCCGCCCGACTGGTGATACCCCAATCGGTCAGCGCGCGAAACATTTCAGGAAAGAGCGTGACGACATCGAACTGCATCGCTCTCTCCATTCAGCGAATTATTTAGTAATCGGCTTCCCATTCGACGACGATCTGCTTCGCCGCCTGGTCCACCGTTTTGACAAAGACGCCGACGAACGGGATCAAGCGCTCACCGGTGACCGGCTTGCCGCTTTTGTCGGCGGCCGGATATTCGATACGCATTACCGAGTGCGCACCGTTGTCGATCATGTCCGCAACCTTGCCGAGATGGACCCCGGCAACGTTCACCACATCCAGGCCGAGCAGGTCGACCCAGTAGAATTCGTCGGCTTCGAGAGCCGGGAATTCACTGCGGCTGATATAAACGCGGGAGCCGCGCAGTGCCAATGCGACATCGCGGTCAGTGACGCCGCCCAGATGGGCCACCACACTGTCGCTATGTATTTTCGCCTGCAACGACGGCGCCGACTTGCGCTCGTGACCTTTCAGCAGCCACCAGCGCTTAGCGCTCAGCAACGCGTCGCCGCCATGCCCGGCATCCGCATGAGCGGCTACCTTGACCCAGCCTTTGAGGCCGTAAGCGTCGACGATCGCGCCGACCTCGACCGCGTCGGCCGGCCAGCTTTCGGCCGTTTCCGCGCGCATTTCTGCTGCCCCGGAAGCGGCGCTTGCAACCTTGGCTTTCGCCTTGCCCTCGGCTCGTTCGACCGGCTTGCGGACGAATGCACCGAACGGCGCCTGATCAGACGTCTTCGCACGCGGGACGGTCCTGGCGGGACCTGAACTACCGGAATCACGCTCAGACATAAGAGAACCTCGCTGCCAACTTCGACGTCTGCTTCAGCACAACACTTCGCGCATCGGACTGCTCACGCAAGCGGCGCGAGCCGCCGGCCGAACCGACGACGATACGCATGCGAGCGGCCATTAAGCAGCCGGCTGCGCCTTTTGCGCTTCTTTCACGAGACGCTCGACGGTCGGCGACAGTTGCGCGCCAACGCCTTGCCAGTACGTCAGGCGGTCTTGAGCGATACGCAGCGATTCACCCTTCGTAGCGACCGGGTTGTAAAAGCCAACGCGCTCGATGAAGCGGCCGTCACGACGGTTACGCGAATCGGTTGCGACGATGTTGTAGAACGGGCGCTTCTTGGAGCCGCCACGAGCCAAGCGGATGATGACCATACTAGAATCCTTGAAAACCGGGGTTCGGAACGACTGAAACACGCGATTATAGCGGGAAACCAACGCCTTAACAAACACTTACCCGGATAAACTGGGCGACGACGTGGCCCCGGCCATACCGCGGGGCTCCAGATCATATCCAAACGCCCGCACCACCTGATGGAGCGCCTGTGAAATTCCCGCCGCCAACTGTGCTTTTGCTTGCGTTATTCACCCTCTTCGCGCGGCTTGCCGGCCTGGCGCGCTCCTCACGCCTTCGCGCTCGGGCCCGGCGCTCCGCGACAGCCCTGTGGCTCGCCGCCATAGTCCCGCCGGCGCTTGCCGCGCCGCCGATCGAACGTATCAAAGTTCCGCCCGGCTTCCACGTCGAGGTCTTGTCGGACGCCGTACCAAGCGCGCGCGCCATGGCGCTGTCGCCGAAGGGCATTCTCTATATAGGAAGCTTCGACGGCCGCGTCTACGCGCTCGAACTGCAAAACGGACGCGCGACCGCACGCCATGTGCTCGCCTCCGGCCTCGACATGCCCGTGGGCGTAGCTTGGCGGGATGGCGCGCTGTATGTGTCCGCCGTGTCGAAAATCTTGCGTTTCGATGCGATCGACACCCGTCTGAACAATCCGCCCAAGCCCACCGTCGTTACCGATAAATTGCCCGCCGAGACACACCACGGCGCCAAATTCATCGCTTTCGGGCCGGACGGCAAGCTGTATGTGCCGCAAGGCGCGCCGTGCAACGTCTGTCTGAAGGACCGCAGCCGGTACGCGCTGATCGGCCGGATGGACCCGGACGGCAGTCATTACGAAGTCGTGGCGCGCGGCATCCGCGACACGGTCGGCGTCGACTGGCATCCGGTGACCCACGAGTTGTGGTTCACCGACAACGGCCGCGACCTGATGGGCGACGACGTGCCGGACGACGAACTCAACCGTGCGCCGCGCGCCGGCATGGACTTCGGTTTTCCGTATTGCCACGGCGTCGGGACGCCCGACCCCGAATTCGGCAAGGATCATCCGTGTAGTTCATTCACGCCGCCAGCGTTCAAGCTCGGCGCGCACGTCGCGGCGCTCGGCATGCGGTTTTATAGCGGCTCGATGTTTCCGCCCGCCTATCGGAACAATATTTTCATCGCCGAACATGGTTCGTGGAATCGCAGCAAGAAAGTGGGCTACCGGGTAGTGCGGGCAACGCTCAACCCGGACGGCGGCGACGCCCGCCAGGAAGTATTCGCCGAAGGTTGGCTCCAGCCCGGCGAAGCCGTGTGGGGCCGCCCCGCCGACGTGCTGCCGATGCCCGACGGCTCGCTGCTGATCAGCGACGATTACGCCGGCGCCGTCTACCGCGTGACGTATTCAGCGCCTTAGCCCGCCGCGGCGCGACCGCCCGCCACGTGCCCGGCGGCGCGTGGCGGGCGTAGAATGCGCACCGGTCCGCGCCCACCGGTGCGCCGCTCCTTTCGACCGCCCCGTTACTTCTGCCCTCGCCTACATGTCCACCCTTGCTTCGACTTCATCGCGGTTCAAATCCAAGACAATGACCGCCGCGCTGGCGTTCTTCTTCGGCAGCCTCGGAGCTCACCGCTTCTATCTCCACGGCATGCGCGACATTTACGGCTGGGCGCATTTGCTCGGCACGCTGATAGGCATTCCGGGCGCCATGCTGGTGGTGGCGAGCGAACGCGCTTCGATGCTCGGCTGGGCCTTGGCGTTTCCGGGCGCGGTTTCGCTGCTCGCCGCGTTTCTTGCCGCGATCGTCTACGGGCTGCGTCCCGACGAGAAATGGGATGCGCAGTTCAACGCGCGGACCCAGCGCAAAAGCCGCTCCGGCTGGACCGTCATTTTCATCGTGATCTTTTCGTTGCTGATCGGCGCGTTCCTGCTGATGACAGGCCTCGCCATTTCATTCCAGACCTACTTCGAAGGCCAGGTGCAAGCAGCTAAAGCACTCTCGCAATAACAGCCGCGCGTCGGCTAGAAAAGATCCAGTTGGGAATCGTCACGCGCCGGTTCGACCCGACGGAAGTGCGACATATCGAGAATGCCGCGGTCACGCCGGTTCAATCCCAGACGGCGCACGGCATTCTGGAAGCGCTGCTTGAGCAGATCCGCCCACAAGCCTTCTCCCTTCATTCGTTTGGAGAAGTCGGAGTCGTAGTCCTTTCCTCCCCGCATATCGCGCACACGGCCCATGACCCGTTCCGCGCGATCGGGAAAATGCGCCGCGAGCCAGTCTTTGAATAGCGGCGCCACTTCCCACGGAAGACGCAGCACGATATAGCTCGCATTGCACGCGCCGGCTTCGGCACACGCCTCCAGCACACGCTCCATATCCGGTTCGGTGACGAACGGGATCACTGGCGCGATGCTGACGCCGACCGGAATGCCCGCCTCACTCAACGTGCGGATGGTGCGCAACCGGCGCGACGGCGTGGCCGCGCGCGGTTCGAGGGTGCGGGCGATTTCCGCGTCCAAGGTGGTAACGGTGATCGCCGCCATGAATTGACCACGCGCCGCCATTGGCGCGAGCAGATCGAGATCGCGCTCGATCAGCGACGATTTCGTGATCGCCGCAAACGGATGGTTGCGCTCGCCAAGCACCTCCACCACCCGCCGCGTGAGCCGCAAATCGCGCTCGACGGGCTGCCAGGCGTCGGTATTGACGCCCAGCGCGATCGGCTCCGGCACGTAGGATTTTTTCGACAGTTCGCGCTGGAGCAATTCCGGCGCGTTCACCTTCGCGTAAATGCGGCTTTCGAAGTCGAGCCCCGGCGACAGCCCCAGATAACTATGCGTGGGCCGCGCAAAACAATAAATACAACCGTGTTCGCAGCCGCGATACGGATTGAGCGACACGCCGAACGGAATGTCCGGCGACGCGTTGCGCGTGAGAATGCTTTTGGCGCGCTCTTCGAACACCTGAGTGCGCAAGGCCTTGGGCTCGCCCTCTTCCTCTGCCGCGGACAGCCAGCCGTCGTCCACCGCCTCACGCTGGTCGACTTCGTAGCGGCCTTGCAGATTCGTCACGGCCCCCCGCCCCTTGCGAGGGGTGGGCGGAGCAATCGGAAATTCGGATGCGAAGCGGATGTGGGAGTTGGTCATGGGTAGGCACGCAAAAACACCTGTATAAATATACAGTGTTTACGCCGTTTGTCGAGCCCTGCTTTGCGCGCCGCGCGGCGGTTTATTCGCCGACCGCGATCGTTAGCGTTTCCTTGATCTCTTCCATCACCACATAGCTTTTCGACTGCACCGCGCCGGGCAGTTGCAGCAGGATGTCGCCCAGCAGCTTGCGGTAATCCGCCATTTCGCCGATGCGCGCCTTGATCAGATAGTCGAAGTCGCCCGACACGAGGTGGCATTCCAGCACCTCGGGGATCTTCTGCACCTCGCGGCGGAACTGGTCGAACATGTTGCCGCTTTTGTGATCCAGCGTGATCTCGACGAATACGAGCAGCGCCGCGCCAAGCTCGGCGGGGTTCACGCGCGCGTGGTAGCCGGTGATCACGCCGTCGCGTTCCATTCGCTTGACGCGCTCGATGCACGGCGTAACCGACAGCCCGACCTGTTCCGCGAGGTCTTTCATCGCCATCCGGCCGTCCTGTTGCAGGAGCCGCAGAATCTTGTGATCGAGTTTGTCGAGGGACCGGACCGGTTGGCGTTGTGTACGCATGGTGTTTTTGCTGAAAATCCTGAAAATACAATAACAAAAACTGCCTGACTGTTAATAGTATAGCGGTTAACACTGGTTGGTCCGCGTTGCACCTCGTTAATCGAACGAATCCAAACGAATCGGCGAGCGCGCGCCGTCCTATCTCTTCCGTTTCCTGGAGCATCTATGCGAGTCGTCGTTTTGGGCAGTGGCGTCGTCGGGGTGACGAGCGCGTACTATCTGGCGCGCGCCGGCCATGAAGTGACCGTCATCGATCGCGAGGCGGGCCCGGCGCTCGAAACCAGTTTCGCCAATGCGGGGCAAATCTCGCCGGGTTACGCGTCGCCGTGGGCCGCGCCGGGCGTGCCGCTGAAAGCCGTCAAATGGATGTTTCAAAAGCATGCGCCGCTGGCCATTCGGCTCGACGGCACGCAATTCCAGTTGCAATGGATGTGGCAGATGCTGCAGAACTGCACGTCGTCGCGTTATGCGGTGAACAAGGGCCGCATGGTCCGGCTCGCCGAATACAGCCGCGACTGCCTGCAGGCGCTGCGCGCCGAAACCGGCCTTCAGTACGAAGGGCGCACCGGCGGCACGCTGCAGGTGTTCCGCACCCAGCAGCAATTCGACGGCGCCGCGAAAGACATCGCCGTGCTGCGGGAAGCCAACGTGCCGTTCGAACTGCTGTCGCCGGCCGAACTGGCGCAAGCCGAACCGGCGCTCGCCGCGGTGTCGCACAAGTTGACAGGCGGGCTGCGTCTGCCGGGCGACGAAACCGGCGACTGCCAGATGTTCACCACGCGCCTCGCCGCGCTCGCCGAGCAACTGGGCGTGAAATTCCGCTACAACACGCCGATCGACGCGCTCGCGTTGGCGGGCGACCGCATCGCGGGCGTACAGTGCGGCGGTGAACTGGTGCGCGCCGATTCGTTCGTCGTCGCGCTGGGTTCGTACTCGACCCAATTCCTGTCCGGTCTGGTCAAGATTCCGGTCTATCCGCTCAAGGGTTATTCGATCACCGCGCCAATCGTCAACGAAGCGGCGGCTCCCGTTTCAACCGTGCTCGACGAAACCTACAAGATCGCGATCACGCGTTTCGACAACCGCATTCGTGTCGGCGGCATGGCGGAGATCGTCGGCTTCGACAAATCGTTGCGCGAGGCGCGCCGCGAAACGCTCGAGATGTGCGTGAACGATCTGTTCCCCGGCGGTGGCGATACGTCGAAGGCGAGCTTCTGGACCGGTCTGCGTCCAATGACGCCCGACGGCACGCCGATCGTCGGCCGCACGCCCGTGCCGAACCTGTTTCTGAACACGGGCCACGGCACGCTGGGCTGGACCATGTCGTGCGGCTCGGGCCAGTTGCTCGCCGACGTGATGTCGGGCAAGCAGCCGGCCATCAAGGCGGACGATCTGTCGGTGCATCGCTATCTCGGCGAGACCGGCGGTGCGCATCGGCCGGCTTATGCTTGAGGTTTAACGCCTGGCGGTTCGCCAGCGGTCTTCCAAAAACAAACGGCGCCTTCAATCAAGGCGCCGTTGTTGTTTAGCTCAAGCGTGCAACGTCAGAACTGGTCTTCCGACAACGCAAGCACGCCCTCGCCGCCCTTCGCATTGACGATCGACGCTTCCAGCGCCGACGCCAGCGGCAGCACATGCTCCGCGTAAAACTGCGCGGTCGCGATCTTGGCGCCGTAAAAGGACGGGTCCTCATCGCGCTTCTGAGCCGCCACGAGCAGCGCGCGCGCCATTTGCCAGCCGCCGAGCACGATGCCCGCGAGCTTCAGATACGGCACGCTGCCGGCAAACACCGCGTTCGGATCGCCCTTCGTATTCGCCACCACGAAATCGACCACCGCGCTCAACGAGCGATGTCCCTGCGCCAGATACGTCTTCATCGAATCGAACGCCGCCCCTTGCTGCGAACCCAGCGCCTCCACCGTTCCCGCAATGCCGGCGAGCAGCGACTTTGCCACCTTGCCGCCGTCACGCACGGTCTTGCGGCCGATCAGGTCGTTGGCCTGAATCGCGGTCGTGCCTTCGTAAATCGGCAGAATGCGCGCGTCGCGGTAATACTGCGCGGCGCCCGTTTCCTCGATGAAGCCCATGCCGCCATGCACCTGCACGCCGAGGCTCGCGACGTCGATCGACAACTCCGTGCTCCAGCCCTTCACGATCGGCACGAGAAATTCGTAGATCGCCTGATGTTCAGCGCGCGTGCCTTCATCGGGATGACGATGCGCGATATCGCAGTGAGCGGCGGCGACATAGGCGAGCGCGCGCGACGCTTCGGTGAGGCCGCGCATCGTCGCCAGCATGCGGCGCACGTCGGGATGCTGAATGATCGCCACCGGCTGCTTCGCGGAGCCATCCACCGGACGGCTTTGCACGCGATCCTTCGCGTACGCCACCGCTTTCTGATACGCGCGATCCGACACGGCGACCCCCTGCATCCCCACCGCAAAACGCGCCGCGTTCATCATGATGAACATATATTCGAGGCCGCGATTTTCCTCGCCGATCAGATGGCCGATCGCGCCGCCATGATCGCCGAATTGCAGCACGGCGGTCGGGCTCGCCTTGATGCCGAGCTTGTGCTCGATCGACACGCAATGCACGTCGTTGCGCTCGCCGAGCGAACCGTCTTCGTTGACGAGAAACTTCGGCACGATGAAGAGCGAAATGCCCTTGACGCCCTCGGGCGCATCCGGCGTGCGCGCCAGCACGAGATGGGCGATGTTCTTCGCCATGTCGTGCTCGCCCCATGTGATGAAGATCTTCGTGCCGAACAGCTTGAACGAACCGTCGCCCTGCGGCTCGGCGCGCGTGCGCACCAGCGCGAGATCGGAGCCGGCTTGCGGCTCGGTCAGGTTCATCGTTCCGGTCCATTCGCCGGAAATCAGCTTGGGCACATAGGTCTGTTTTTGCGCTTCGGTGCCGGCGGTGAGCAGCGCTTCGATCGCGCCGTCGGTCAGCAACGGACACAGCGCGAACGACAGGTTCGACGCGTTGAGCATTTCGACGCAGGGTGTCGCGATCAGCTTCGGCAGGCCCTGGCCCTCGTAGTCGACCGGATGCTGCACGCCTTGCCAGCCGCCTTCGGCGAACTGGCGGAACGCGTCCTTGAAACCCGGCGTGGCGGTGACCACACCGTCTTTCCAACTGCTCGGATTGCGATCGCCTTCGACGTTCAGCGGCGCCAGTACTTCGCCGCATAGTTTCGCCGATTCTTCGAGCACGGCCTGAGCCGTGTCGAGGTTCGCGTCCTCGAAGCCCGGCAGCGTCGCGATTTCCTCGAGACCGGCCAGTTCCTTCATCACGAACAGCATGTCCTTGATGGGCGCCGTATAGCTCATTTCAGTTCTCCTCCTGCCTTGATATAAAAAAAGGGCGCCGGACTTGATGGCCCCGCGCCCTTTCCTGTTTTGTCAGACGCCTTTTACGGCGCTGCGGCGTTTAGCCGAGCTCACCAACGAGCTCAGGCACAAGCGTGAACAGATCACCCACCAGACCATAATCGGCGACGCTGAAAATCGGCGCTTCCGGGTCCTTGTTGATCGCGACGATCACCTTGCTGTCCTTCATGCCCGCCAGATGCTGGATCGCACCGGAGATGCCGACCGCGATGTACAACTGCGGCGCGACGATCTTGCCGGTCTGCCCGACCTGATAGTCGTTCGGCACGAAGCCCGCATCGACCGCCGCGCGCGAGGCGCCCAGCGCCGCGTTCAGCCTGTCGGCCAGCGGCTCGAGCACCTTCGTGTAGTTCTCGCCATTGCCCAGACCGCGGCCGCCCGAGACGATGATCTTCGCCGAGGTCAGTTCGGGACGGTCCAGCTTCGTCAGTTCACGGCTCACGAACTGCGAGATACCCTGGTCCGCCGCGGCGTCGATCTTTTCCACCACTGCATTGCCGCCTTCGGCCGCGACCGCATCGAAACCGGTCGTGCGCACGGTGATCACCTTGATCGGATCAGCCGACTGCACCGTGGCGATCGCATTGCCCGCGTAGATCGGGCGCTCGAACGTGTCGGCCGAATCCACCGCGGTGATGTCGCTGATCTGCGCGACGTCCAGCTTCGCGGCGATACGCGGCGTGATGTTCTTGCCGTAAGGCGTGGCCGGCGCGAGGATGTGCGTGTAGTCCTTCGCGATGTCGAACACCGTCGCCTCGACGTTTTCCGCGAGGCCCGCTTCCAGTTGCGGCGCGTCGGCCAGCAATACCTTCGACACACCCGCGATCTTCGCGGCCTCGTCCGCCGCGGCCTGCGCGTTGTAGCCCGCCACCAGCACGTGAATGTCGCCGCCGATCTTCTGCGCCGCTGCGATCGTGTTCAGCGTCGCCGGCTTGATCGATGCGTTGTCATGTTCTGCCAATACAAGATTCGTCATTTGCCCTGTCTCCGCGTTTTACTTAAAGCACCTTGGCTTCATTCTTCAGCTTCTCGACCAGCGTCTTCACATCCGCCACCTTCACGCCAGCGGAGCGCTTCGGCGGCTCGGCGACTTTCAGCGTCTTCAGGCGCGGCGTGACGTCAACACCGAGGTCCTCGGGCTTGAGCGTTTCCAGCGGCTTCTTCTTCGCCTTCATGATGTTCGGCAGCGTCACGTAGCGCGGCTCGTTCAGGCGCAGATCGGTCGTGACCACGGCGGGCAGCTTGAGCGACAGCGTCTCGGCACCGCCGTCCACTTCGCGCGACACGGTGGCCCTGCCGTCGGCCACGACAACCTTCGACGCAAACGTCGCTTGCGGCAGGCTGGCGAGCGCGGCAAGCATCTGGCCGGTCTGGTTCGAATCATCGTCGATCGCCTGTTTGCCGAGAATGACCAGTTGCGGCTGCTCCCGGTCGACCAGCGCCTTCAGCAGCTTGGCGACCGCCAGCGGCTGCAGTTCCTCATTCGATTCGATCAGCACGGCGCGGTCCGCGCCGATCGCCAGCGCCGTGCGCAGCGTTTCCTGCGACTGCGTGACGCCGCACGACACCGCGATCACCTCGGTCGCCACGCCCGCTTCCTTCAGACGCACCGCCTCTTCCACCGCGATTTCGTCGAACGGATTCATCGACATTTTCACGTTCGCGATGTCGACGCCCGTGCCGTCCGACTTCACCCGGACTTTCACGTTGTAATCGACCACTCTCTTGACTGGCACCAGGATTTTCATGCACACGCTCCAAAGTTACGAATACGTCAACCCAGCGAACATTATAACGACTGCCCTTGCGGGAGCCTTGTCGCGGGTGCTTTAGCAGGAGGATATCGCTCCCCAGCGGCGTGACGGCAATAGCGAACGATCGTTCTATTTTAATCACGAAAAAACCCGGGTGACAACCCCGGGCTCCGATTCACGACTCTAAATTTGCATTGCCGTCGTGCTTGCCATGTTCACATGGCTGCCGGACTCACCAGGCGGTAATCACCGCGCCGCCGAACTTGCCTTCAACGAACTGCTTCACTTCCGGCGAGTGATACGCCGCAACCAGCTTGGCGACCCACGGCTTGTTCCTGTCGGCTTCGCGAATCGCGATGATGTTCACGTACGGCCCCTTCGGATCTTCGATCGCAATGGCGTCCTGTTTGGGCTTGAGACCCGCTTCCATCGCGAAGTTCGTGTTGATCGCGGCCGCTTCCACGTCGTTCAGCGAACGCGGAATCTGCGCGGCGTCGAGTTCGACGATCTTCAGCTTCTTCGGATTCTCGACGATGTCGAGCGGCGTCGCCTTCAGCCCCGCGTCGGCGCGCAATTTCAGCAGACCCTGCTTTTGCAGCAGCAAGAGTGCCCGGCCGCCATTGGTCGGATCGTTCGGCACCGCGATCTTCGCGCCCGGCTGCAGTTCGGCCAGCGTCTTCACCTTCTTCGAATAGATGCCCATCGGATAGGTGACCGTGTCGGCGACGCGAATCAGCTTGTAGCCGCGGTCCTTCACCTGCGCCTGCAAGTACGGCTCGTGCTGGTAGCTGTTCGCGTCCAGATCGCCGCCGGCGAGCGCGGCGTTGGGCTGCACGTAGTCGGAGAATTCGACGACCTTGATGTTCAGACCGTTCTTCGCCGCGACCGTCTTCACGACTTCCATGATCTGCGCGTGCGGACCGCCCGTGACGCCGACCTTGATCGTGTCTTCAGCGTGAGCCGCCGTGGTGGCGGCGAACAGCGAGGCGGCGCCGAGCGCGGCGGCCAGCTTGAGGATGAAACGACGTTGCATGATGGACCTTCCGAATCTATCGATTCTGTTTAGCGGGCAACGATGGCCCCTGTTTATTTATGGCTCAAACGACGCACGAGCCAATCCCCGAACGACTGCACCAGTTGCACGAAGACGATCAGAATCACCACGACCGTCAGCATGACCTCCGGCAAAAAACGCTGATACCCGTAACGAATGCCCAGATCGCCGAGTCCGCCGCCGCCGATCGCGCCGGCCATCGCCGAATAGCCGACCAGCGACACGAACGTGATCGTCAAACCGGCGACCACGCCCGGCAACGATTCCGGCAGCAGCACCTTGAAAACGATCTGGCTGGTGGTCGCGCCCATCGCCTGCGCGGCTTCGATCAGGCCACGGTCGACTTCACGCAGCGCGGTCTCGACCAGACGCGCGATGAACGGTGCGGCCGCGATCGTCAACGGCACCACGGCGGCGGCCGTGCCGATCGACGAACCCACCACCAACCGGGTAAACGGAATCACCGCGACCAGCAAAATGATGAACGGCGTCGACCGCACCGCATTGACCACCACGCCCATCGCGCGATTCACCGCGACGTTCTGCAACACGCCCTGACGGTCCGTCAGATACAGCAGCACGCCGAGCGGCAAGCCCACCAATGCGCCGACCAGTCCGGAAATGCCCACCATCACGAGCGTTTCCCAGAACGACTGGACGAACATATCCAGCATTTCACTCAACATACGAGAGCTCCTCCACCACCACACCCTGTTCACGCAGATACGTCAGCGCCTGCGCCACCTTCTCCGGTTGGCCGCCCGCGAGCACCGCGAGCGAGCCGAACGCCTGCCCCTGGATCTCGTCGATCTGGCCGTGCAGGATGTTGAAGTCGAGCTCGTAACGGCGAATCGTCTCGGACAGTATCGGCTGATCGACGCCCGAGCCGGTGAACGCGAGACGCAGCAGATGACCGCTGCCCGTCTTCAAGCGCTCGGCCACGCGCGCCTTCATGGCGGGCGGCAATTCCTGCGCGATCACGTCGCCGATCAGCGCGCGCGTGACGTCATGATGCGGCTGAAGGAACACGTCGATCACCTTGCCCTGCTCGACCACGCGGCCCGCGTCCAGCACCGCGACGCGGTCGCAGACCTGCTTGATCACGTCCATCTGGTGGGTGATCAGTACGATCGTCAGGTTCAGTTCGCGATTGATGCGCTTGAGCAGATCGAGAATCGAGCGTGTGGTTTCCGGATCGAGCGCGGAGGTCGCTTCGTCGGAGAGCAGCACTTTCGGCTTGCTCGCCAGCGCGCGCGCAATGCCGACGCGTTGCTTCTGCCCGCCGCTGATCTGCGCCGGATACCGATCCTTCTGCGCCGACAGGCCCACCAGGTCGAGCAGCGGCACCACGTTCGCCTCGATCTCGTCGCGCTTCAGGCCGGCGAGTTCGAGCGGCAGCGCCACGTTCTCGTACACCGTGCGCGACGACAGCAGGTTGAAGTGCTGGAAGATCATGCCGATTTCGCGGCGCGCCTCGCGCAATTGCGCGGCGGGCAGCGTGGTGAGATCGCGGCCGTTGACGACGATGTTGCCTTCGGTGGGCCGTGTCAGCAGATTGATGGTGCGCACGAGCGTACTTTTGCCCGCACCGCTGCGCCCGATGATGCCGAACACCTCGCCCGGCGGAATCGACAGATTGACGTTGTGCAGCGCTTCGACCCAGCCCCGGGGTCCGGCGAACCGCTGGGAGATATTGCGTATTTCGATCATGGAAAAACGAAACGGCGGAGTTTGTCGGCGAGCGTTGAATGCTCCCGGCAAGCGGCCGCCGTTGCTTTTATTAGGATTTGAGCCGGCAATTCTACCGCAGCCCCGACATCCCCTTTAATAATCAATTACGATCTTTTCATAACCAGACGGCATTAAAGCGCTACCCCGGATAAGCAACGATCGCGCGCGCGGATTCGCTGCGGCTATGATCGGACGGAGTCAATGCAGGACACACCTCGGACACGACATGGCAGCCATGGAGACAATCCCCACCGGTAATGCAAGGCCCGCCGCGGGCGCCCGCAAAGGCGGCGCCGCGCTGCGCTCGACGGTTACGACAAGCGACGGCGTCGACCTGCCGTTGTATCGCTGGCCGGCCACCGCGCCCCTGCGCGCCACGGTCGCGCTGCTGCACGGGCTCGCGGAACACGCCGGGCGTTACGCGGCGCTCGCGGATCGGCTAAGCCCGGCCGGCATCGAACTGGTCGCCGTCGATTTGCGCGGACATGGGCTGGCGCCGGGCAAGCGCGCGCGAATCCGCCGCTTCGACGACTATCTGCTCGACGCCCAGGCTTTGCTCGATGCGGCTGCCACGAGTTGCGCACCGCTCTTTCTGATGGGCCATAGCATGGGCGGCGCAATCGCGGCGCTCTACGCGATCGAGCGGCTGGACGCGAGCGGGCGTCGCTTGAGCGGACTGATTTTGTCGAGCCCCGCGCTCGCGCCAGGGCACGACGTTCCGCGTTGGATGCTCGGCTTGAGCCAGTGGATCAGCCGCGTATGGCCGGGTTTCCCGGCGATGAAAATCGACGCCGCCTTGCTCTCGCGCCTTCAGCCGGTGGTGAACGCCAATCGCAACGATCCGCTCGTTCATCACGGCTCGATTCCGGCGCGCACCGGCGCCGAACTGCTGCTGGCGATGGCGCGAATCGAACGCGGCCGCGCGAGCCTGCGCGTGCCGTTATTGGTCTATCACGGCACGGCGGACAAGCTCACCGAACCCGAAGGCAGCCGCGCATTCGGCCAGCACGCGGGCTCGCCGGACAAGACGCTCACGCTGCACGAAGGCAGTTATCACGAGACGATGAACGATATGGATCGCGATCGGGTGATCGGGCAATTGATCGAATGGATCGAAGCGCGGGTTGCGAAGTCCTGAGCATGTGATGGTTTTCGCAGCACAGGCTGCGATGCGAAACGCGTTGAACGCCGCCGCGCCGGAGGTCGGCGGATACCTTGCTCACGCCGTTCAACGCTTCCAGTCGGGCGGGCGTTTGTCGATGAATGCCTGCACGCCTTCGAGCGCCGATTCATCCATCATGTTGCAGGCCATCGTCTGGCCGGCGAGCTGGTAAGCCGCTTCAACGCCCATTTCCAGTTGCCGGTAGAACAGGCCCTTGCCGGCGCTCACCGCTTCCACCGGTTTCGCGCAGATGCGGGTGGCGAGCCGCGCGACTTCGGCGTCGAGCGCGTCTGCCGGGACCACGCGGTTGACGAGCCCTTGCTGCTGCGCTTGCGCCGCGTCGATGAAATCGCCGGTGAGCAGCATTTCGAGCGCCGCCTTGCGTGACAGATTGCGCGACAGCGGCACCGAAGGCGTCGCGCAGAACAGCCCCAGATTGACGCCCGACACGGCAAAACGCGCTGTCTCGGCGGCGACCGCCAGATCGCACATCGCGACCAGTTGACAACCGGCCGCCGTGGCGATGCCGTGCACACGCGCGATCACCGGTTGCGGCAAGCGCTGGATCGTCAGCATCAGCTTCGTGCAGCGCGCGAACAGCGCCTGGTAATAAGCCAGCGACGGCGCCGCGCGCATTTCCTTCAGATCGTGTCCCGCGCAGAACGCGCGGCCCGCGCCGGCGATCACGACCACGCGCGCGTCCGTCCGCGCGATGTCGGTCAATGCTTGTTGCAGGTCGTCGAGCAAGGCTTCGGAGAGCGCGTTGAAGGCATCGGGCCGGTTCATCGTCAGGCGCACGACGCCCGCCACACTGTATGCGTCGCGTTCGATCTCCACCAGTGACGCGCTGCGGATCTCGGCGTTCATGGCTCGCTCCTCATTACGTTGATGCGGCTTGCGCGGTTCGCGCGCCGCCGCGCGTCAGATTCCGGCCAACGCCCGCACGTGCGCGACCACGCTGCGCCCGAGCGCCGACAGGTTATAGCCGCCTTCGAGACAACTGACGATCCGGCCACGCGCATAGCGTTTGGCGATTTCGCGCACCTGGTCGGTGATCCACGCGTAGTCGTCCTCGACGAGGCCCATGTTGCCGAGATCGTCCTCGCGATGCGCGTCGAAACCGGCGGAGATGAAGACCATCTCGGGCTTGAAGTCATGGAGACGCGGCAGCCACAGCAGGTCGACCGCCTCGCGCACGGCCATGCCTTTCGAGCGCGCCGGCATCGGCACGTTGCACATGTTGGGCGCCTGGTTCTCGGCGCCGGTGTACGGATAGAACGGATGCTGGAAGATGCTGCACATCAGCACGCGCGAATCGCCGGAGAAGGCCGCTTCCGTGCCGTTGCCGTGATGAACGTCGAAGTCGATGATCGCCACCCGCTGCAAGCCGTGCACTTCGAGCGCATGACGCGCGGCGATCGCCACGTTGTTGAAGAAGCAGAAGCCCATCGCGCGCGCCGGTTCCGCATGGTGGCCGGGCGGGCGCACGCTGCAGAAGGCGTTGTCGAAACGGCCTTCGATCACGGCATCGGTCGCGGCCACCGCGGCGCCCGCCGCGCGCAACGCGGCTCGCAGGGTATGCGGATTCATCGACGTATCGGGGTCGATCTCGGCGAGGCCTTCGGCGGGCGAACAGTTGCGGATGTAGTCGATGTGCGCCTGCGTATGCACGCGCAGGAGCGCGGCTTCCTCGGCGAGCGGCGGCGACTCGCGCTCGATCAGCGAGTCGATGCGGCTCGCGATCAATTGGTCTTCGATTGCCTGCAGGCGCGCCGGGCATTCGGGATGCCATTGCCCCATATCGTGCAGCAGACAGTCGGCGTGGGAATAGAAGCCTGTTGCCATGATCCTCTTGCGCGGCGCGGCGCCTCGAGGCGCGCGCGGCGTGTCTCCGTAGAGGGCGCGCGCCCTCGGCGCGCCAACATTTATCAACTTACCACACGAGGCGGGTGTGACGTGTCCGGCACAGTTTTGCGGAAGGCGTCGGGTATACTGCCCCGAACCGTTTTCCCTGTCTGTTTTCCTGTCTCTTTCGCACTGCGCCCTCAGCTCACTATGACCGTCAAGCTTGCCCTGTCCGCACGAAACCGGCTACGCATCAAGACTCTCGCCGCCGCACTCTCCGTCGCATCGTGCATGTTCATGGCAACCAGTCCGGCGATAGCGCAGAGCGCCGGCAAAAAACCACCGCTGCTGGTGCAAAGCCAACCGCAACCCGCGGTGCAGCAAGGGCAAACCTTCGAAGAAGAAATCATCCCGCAGCGCTACGCGAACAATCCCAATGTCGACGCGTTCATCAACGACATGGTCGCGCGCTACGACTTCGACGAAGCCGCGCTGCACGCGCTCTTTGCCGGCGTGAGTTATTCGGCGACCGCCGTCAAGCTCGTGACGCCGTCGCCCACGCCCTCGGTCAAGAACTGGCGCGCGTATCAGTCGCGCTTTCTCGACCAGGTTCGGATCAACGCGGGCGTGCGCTTCTGGCGCGCCAATCAGGCAACGCTGCAACGCGCCTACGAAGAGTTCGGCGTGCCGCCGGAAGTGATCGTCGGCATCATCGGCGTGGAGACGATTTACGGGCGTTTCATGGGCAACTTCCGCGTGCTCGATGCGCTCACCACGCTGACCTTCGACTACCCCGACACCGCCAACCGCGCTGACCGTCAGGCGACCTTCCGCAAGAATCTCGAAGATTACCTGGTGTGGACGCACGATGCGCAGATCGATCCCAACACGGTACTCGGTTCCTACACGGGTGCGATCGGTATTCCGCAATTCCTGCCGAGCAGCATCGTGCAATACGCGGTGAACTATGACGGCAACAAGCGCATCGACCTGCGCACGAGCGAGGCGGATGCGATCGGCAGCGTGGCGAATTACCTGCGGCAACACGGCTGGGAAAACGGCCGGCCGGTGGTGTGGAAGATCGGCACCGACGCCGGCAGCCTGGGCGTTGCGCAGGCCGCCGCCGACGGCCAGCCCGAGCCGCACTGGCCGCTCGACCAATTGCTGCGCGCCGGGCTGCTGCTGAACGAACCGCAAGTGAATGTCGCCTCGGAAGCCGGCACGCCGGTAACGATCGTGGATCTGCCGTCGCCTGGACGTGGCACCGAGTACATGCTGGGCCTGAAGAATTTCTATGTGCTGACGCGCTACAACCGCAGCTTCTTTTACGCCCTCGCGGTGTATCAGTTGGGCGAACGGGTCAAGGCGCAGATGGCCTCGAGCGATGCGGTGAATGGCAATGGCAATGGCAATGGCAATGGCAATGGCAATGGCAATGGCAATGGCAATGCTGCCGTGCCCGGTGCGGCTTCGCAATAAGCCGCGGGCGTTGATTCCCGCGGGCTTGTGAAAAAAAGCGCCGGTTTTGCCGGCGCTTTTTTGTTGAGCTCGTGTGACCCATGCAGACGTGCATGCGGGAATGTGGGCGTGCTTGCGCGCGCAAACGAATCCGCAACCAACTCCGCTTACGCCGGAAACACCCCGGTCGACAGATACCGATCGCCGCGATCGCAAACGATGAATACGATTGTCGCGTTCTCGACCTGACGCGCGATGCGCAATGCCACTTCACACGCGCCGCCCGACGAGATGCCGGCGAAGATGCCTTCGACCGACGCCATGCGCCGCGCCATCGCTTCGGCGGCGGCCTGGCTCACGTTCTCGACACGATCCACGCGGCTGCGGTCGAAAATCTTCGGCAGATACGCTTCCGGCCATTTGCGGATGCCCGGGATGCGCGAACCTTCTTCCGGCTGCGCGCCGATGATCTCGATCGCCTGGTTCTGTTCTTTCAGGTAAGTCGACACGCCCATGATCGTGCCGGTCGTGCCCATCGACGATACGAAATGCGTGATGCGCCCTTCCGTATCGCGCCAGATTTCCGGGCCGGTGCCTTCGATGTGCGAGGCCGGATTGTCCGGATTCGCGAACTGGTCGAGGATGATGCCCTTGCCTTCGCGCTGCATCTGCTCGGCCAGGTCGCGCGCGTATTCCATGCCGCCGGTGACCGGCGTCAAGACGATCTGCGCACCGTACGCGGCCATGCTTTGACGGCGCTCCACCGACAAGTCCTCCGGCATGATCAACACCATCTTGTAGCCGCGGACCGCAGCCGCCATCGCGAGCGCGATGCCGGTGTTGCCGCTGGTCGCTTCGATCAGCGTATCGCCCGGCTTGATGCGGCCACGCGCTTCCGCTTTCTTGATCATCGACAGCGCCGGACGGTCTTTCACCGAACCCGCGGGGTTATTGCCCTCGAGCTTCGCAAGGACCACGTTGTTGCGGCTGCGGATCTCGTCGTCGGGAAGCCGGACGAGTTGCACGAGCGGCGTATTGCCGATCGTGTCTTCAATCGTTTTGTAAGCCATATGGATTTTGAACTGTCGATGCGCGGAGTCTTGATTCATCGATTCTAAACTACCGTGCCCGCCGCTGCCGCGCGGCCCTTCTGACCGCATGGATGCAGGCGTTCACCGGCGAGCGCGCGCGAAGCTCGGGGCAAGCGAGCATGACGCCCCGCGTCGAACCGAAAAAACCATGGAAAGCCGCCGCTCGATCCACGCAAAAAGCCCGCGGCCGAGAACCGCGGGAGCCAGTCATCTGCATGACAGCTGAAGGAGTGCTCTTGCCAACTCCAACCATGAAGGGAACGACAGTGACGGGCCGCGTGCGCGGGTGACCATGCCCGCGCACGGCCCGCCTCAGGCTACTTCTTCACCGCCACCGCGGCGTTGCTCTTTTGGGCGTTGCCCGCGTTCGCCGCATTAGCCGCATTCGTCGAAACGGCCGGCTCCCTGGCCTGTGCAGACGCCGCAGCCTGCGTGCCAGCAGCCGCGCCAGCCGGACCGACAGCGAGACCCTCCGCCTGCAGGCGCTCGACGGTATGCCCGCCCATGCCCTTGACGCGCTTGCCGAGATCGGCCGGGTCCTTGAACGGACCATGCGCTGTACGCTCGTCGAGAATGGCTTTCGCTTTGGCGGGACCGATACCCTTGACGCCGCGCAGCGCGTCCTCGTTAGCCGTATTGACGTCGACCGCCGCATACGCGTGGCCGAAAGCGGCCAGCATGGCCGCGGTAACCAGAATTTTTCGAAACATATGGAACCTCCCTCGTACAACCGGTTGGCGACCATCACCAACCGGGAGATTCCAGTGTAAAGAGGTACCCGAAAAATTTACACCTGGCCGAATAGCCAACGTACGTAGCGATCGACACCTTCCTGAACGCTCAGGAACGGCGCGTCGTAACCGGCCGCGCGCAGCTTCGACTGATCGGCTTGCGTGAAGCACTGGTATTTGCCGCGCAATGCATCGGGGAACGGAATGTATTCGATCAACCCGCGCTGCACCTGATCGGCGAGCGACAACGGCGGCTCGTTGTTCAGCGAGCGCAGCGTGTTGACGACCGTCGTGGCGATGTCGTTGAAGGGCTGCGCGCGACCGCTGCCCAGATTGAAGATGCCCGACTTGTCAGGGTTGTCGAAGAAGAACAGGTTGACCTTCACCACGTCTTCAACAGAGACGAAGTCGCGCGTCTGTTCGCCCGCGGCATAGCCGTTGTATTCGCCGAACAGCTTCACCTTGCCCTCGGCGCGGAACTGGTTGAAGTTGTGAAACGCCACCGACGCCATGCGCGCCTTATGCGTTTCGCGCGGGCCGTATACGTTGAAATAGCGGAAGCCGGCGATCTGGCTTTTCGCGCTGGGCAGCACGCGGCGAATCACCTGGTCGAACAGGAATTTCGAATAGCCGTATACGTTCAGCGGCTGCTCGACCTCGCGCTCCTCGACGAAGCGGCTCGACCCGCCATACGTGGCCGCCGACGACGCGTACAGAAACTGGATGTTCTGCGCGAGGCAGACATCGAGCACGTCGCGGCTGTAGCGGAAATTGTTGTCCATCATGTAGCGGCCGTCGGTTTCCATCGTGTCCGAGCAGGCGCCTTCGTGGAAAATCGCGCGCACCTTGCCGAAGTCGCCCCGCTTGAAGCGTTCGACGAATTCGGTCTTGTCGACGTAATCCTCGATCTCGCAATCGACGAGGTTCTTGAACTTGTCGGCGCGTGTGAGATTGTCGACCGCGATGATGCGTTGCTCGCCGCGCTCGTTGAGCGCCTTCACGAGATTGCTGCCGATAAAGCCGGCTGCGCCGGTGACGATGAGAGTCATGATGAGCCTGCGGTAATGAGCTTTGCATGGGATCGGAGCCAGCGCTCAAGCGCTAACCCCGATCGACAGCTTCGGTTGACGCCCCGCGGATCCCTTTTGCGCGCCGTCAAGCAGCGCGAAGCGAGGGACCGGCGGGCCGCATCAATCAAGGAAAGAGTTCGTCGTAGTCGACGGTGGCGGTGCCGAGCTTGCCGACCACGATGCCGGCCGCGCGATTCGCGAGCCCGACCGCCTCGATCAGCGTGAGACCCGCGCCGAGCATGGCGGCGAGCGTGGCAATCACGGTGTCGCCCGCACCCGAAACATCATACACTTCGCGCGCGACGGCCGAAGCGTGCAGGATGCCGTCGTCGGAGAAGAGCGTCATGCCCTCTTCCGAACGCGTGAGCAGCAACGCCTTGAACTGCAAATCGGCGCGCAGCTTCGTCACACGCGCGATCAGATCTTCTTCCGACTTCCATTGCCCGACGACCTCGCGCAACTCGGCGCGGTTCGGCGTGATCAACGTCGCGCCGCGGTAGCGGTCCCAGTCGTCGCCCTTCGGATCGACCAGCACCGGCTTGCCCGCCGCATGCGCCTTCGCGATCATCTGCGTGACATGCGTGAGGCCGCCCTTCGCGTAGTCGGACATGAGGATCACGTCGTGCGAAGGCAGCAGGTCGTCGAAACGCTGGAGGCCCGCGAGCAGCACTTCGTGCGCCGGCGTGTTTTCGAAGTCGACTCGCAGCAACTGCTGCTGACGCGACAGCACGCGCAGTTTGATAGTGGTGAGTAGATCCGGATCGCGTTCGAGATGCGGCGTCACGCCGCTTTCGCTGAGCAACTGCACGATGCGCTCGCCGGGTTCGTCGCGGCCGACCACGCACAGCAAACCCGCCTGCGCGCCGAGGGCGACCGCGTTGCGCGCGACGTTCGCCGCGCCGCCGAGGCGGTCTTCCTGCCGCTGGACGTGCACCACGGGCACCGGCGCTTCCGGCGAAATGCGGTTCACGTCGCCGAACCAGTAGCGATCGAGCATCACGTCGCCGACCACCAGCACGCGGGCGGCACCGAGCTGTTTGCGCGGCACCACGGTCAGCGTCGGCGCGAGTGAGGACACAGCGGCCTCAGGCATCGTCTGAGACATCGGCCGAGACTCCAGAGGGTTGGGCATAAGGGCGTCCAATCGAGTGATAGTCGATGCCGAGTTCGGTCATCGCATCCGGTTCGTAGAGGTTGCGGCCGTCGAAAATCAGCGGCGACTTCAGCACCGATTTCAGGTGCACGAAATCCGGACTCTTGAATTCCTTCCATTCGGTCACGATCACGAGCGCGTCGGCGCCGGTGAGCGTTTCGTCCTGCGTATTCGTGAACGTGAGACGCGCAAGCTGGTCCGGCGCATCATGCAGATCCATCGCGAACACGCGGCGCGCTTCGGCTACCGCGACGGGGTCGTATGCGCGTACCTGCGCGCCGCGCTTGAGCAATTCGGCGATCACGCGGCGGCTCGGCGCCTCGCGCATGTCGTCGGTATTCGGTTTGAACGCGAGCCCCCACACGGCGAACGTGCGGCCGCTCAGATCCTCGCCAAGCGTGGCGGTGACCTTTTGCACCAGCACGTCTTTCTGCCTGTGGTTCACTTCCTCGACCGCTTCGAGAATCCGCAGGTTGTGGCCGCTTTCGCTGGCGGTGCGAATCAGCGCCTGCACGTCCTTCGGGAAGCACGAACCGCCGTAGCCCGCGCCGGCATACAGAAAGTGATAGCCGATGCGTGGGTCCGAGCCGATGCCGCGGCGCACCGCTTCGATGTCCGCGCCGACCCGATCCGCGAGATTCGACATCTCGTTCATGAACGAGATGCGCGTGGCGAGCATCGCATTGGCCGCGTACTTGGTGAATTCGGCCGAGCGCACGTCCATCGTCAGCGTGCGTTCGTGATTGCGGTTGAACGGCGTGTACAGACGCTTCATCAGTTCCCGCGCGCGCAGACCGGCTTCGTCGTCGTCGCTGCCGAGCACGATGCGGTCGGGCCGCATGAAATCGTCGACGGCCGCGCCTTCCTTCAGAAACTCAGGATTGGAGACCACCGAGAAACGATGCTGCGCGCTGTTCGCGAGCCCCCGCTTCGCCAGTTCTTCTTCCACCACGGCACGCACGCGCTGCGCGGTGCCGACCGGCACCGTCGATTTGTCGACGATCACCTTGAAGCCGTTCATCGTACGGCCGATGTTGCGCGCCGCTTCGAGCACGTATTGCAGATCGGCCGAGCCGTCTTCGTCGGGCGGCGTGCCGACTGCGATGAACTGCACGTCGCCGTGCGCCACGCTCGCCGCGATATCGGTCGAAAACGTGATGCGCCCCGCCGCGCGTGTGCGGGCGATGATCTCCTGCAAGCCCGGCTCGTGGATCGGCACACCGCCGTTGTTCAGGATGTCGATCTTGCGCTGATCGACGTCGAGGCAAAAAACGTCGTTGCCGAGTTCAGCGAGGCACGCGCCAGTGACGAGGCCGACATAGCCGGTGCCGATAATGGTGATTTTCATACGCTTTCCGGTGGAAGATTCCGGTGATGATTCCCGGCGATGAAGCCGGTCAAGAACACGCCGCGAGATCCGCCCGCGCGGCTGCTGCTGCCATGCGCGCGGCGAGACGGCTGCCGCGCCCACGTAGACACCGACGTTGGCACGGCCCCCGTCGGGGCGTCAGTTCGACGTCGTGATCGGTTCGACTCGACGCGGCGCATAGGTTTCCCAACCGCTGCAACCGGGGCACTGCCAATAGAATAGCCGCGCCCTGAAACCGCAATTCTGGCACGTGTAGCGCGGCAGATTCTTGGTGCGCTGACGAATCAGCGTGCGCATCAGTTCGAGTTCGCTGCGCCGCGGCTCTTCGGCGACGGCTTGCTGCGCCTCCAGAAGACGCGTCATACCCGCGAGATTCGGCGACTTCTGCATCTGCGAGCGTGCCAGCGCGTGCGCCGCATCGGGGCCCCGCAGCGACGCGACGTGCTGATACGCAACGTCGAGCAGATCGTTCGAGGGATAGCGGTCCACCCACGTGGTGAGCAGGTCGGCGCCGTCCTGAGGACGGCCGAGCGCATCGTAAGCCTTCATCAGCTTTTCGGCGACGAGCGGCAGATAAGCCGGATTCTGCTCCTCGACGCGCCGCCACTGCGCGATGGCCGCTTCTTGCGCACCGCCGGCCGCGTCGACATCGCCGAACAGGATCGTGGCGCGCACGTTGGTCGGATTCGCTTTCAAGGCGAGGCCGAGTTGTCGGCGCGCCTCATCCGGGTTTTGCTGTTGCAGCGCTTCCTGGGCGAGTTCGCAATGGAATTGCGCGATCTCCTTGTCGAGCGATTCCGAACCCATGGTTTCCAGATGACGCGCTGTGTCGATCGACTTGATCCAGTCCTTCTCGATTTCGTAGATGGTGAGAAGCGCGCGTTGCGCGCCCAGCGCATAGTCGCCCGTCTCGAGCGAACGGAAGGTTTCCTCGGCGCGATCGAGCAGGCCCGCTTTCAGAAAGTCTTGCCCCAGTTCGTAGAGCGCGTGATCGCGCTCGCTGACCGGCAGATCGGCACGGCTCAGCAGGTTTTGATGCACGCGGATCGCGCGGTCGGTTTCACCGCGGCGGCGAAACAGATTGCCGAGCGCGAAGTGCAACTCGATCGTTTCCGGATCGAGCTTGACGACTTCGATGAAGGCGTCGATCGCCTGGTCCGGCTGCTCGTTGAGCAGGAAGTTCAGGCCGCGAAAATACGAGCGCGGCAAGTTGGCGCTTTCCGACAGCAGCGTCTTGAGGTCGTAGCGCGCGGCCATCCAGCCGAACGCGAATGCGACGGGTATGACCAGCAGCCACCAGAAGTCTAGATCCATGCGATTGATGCAAACGTGCGGGAAAGCGAAAACGGAAAGCCGCGCCCACCAAGGCGCGCGGCGGAAGACAACTTAGATCAGCGGCGGCATGGGCGGCTGTTCGACCACCACCGGGGCCTCGCGCGCCACCCGCAACTCACGCTTGAGCCGGCCGTTTTCCATGCGCAGGCGCAGCATGGCCGGCAGCGACGACACGAGCCCGGCCACCAGCCCCACCACGAAGAACGCCAGGCCGATCAGGATCAAGGGCGCCGACCACGCGTAGCCAGCGAGGAAATTCAGCGTAGCAGGTTGTGTATTGGAGAGCGCGAGCACCAGCAGCAGCACGAACACCAGCACCCGGATCAGCCAAACGATAAATTTCATGAATAGGTCTCTTGACGGCAGTTGCGGGGTGACGCCGGCTTGATGACGCGTCGCGCCACGGTGTTGCCCGCGCCGAAGTGACCCGTATTGTAATTGAAGCCCTCGCGGCTGGGCAGGAACTGGCCGATTGTGGGCTTACGCGAGGTTTATTTTGCGGTGGGCGAAAAAAAAGCGCCCGAAGGCGCTTTTCTGTTTTTTTGCCGACTGGCTCTAGCCGCTGACGCTACCAAGGCCACGCTGCTTATCACCCAGCCTGGCATTTAGAGATCGTCGTCCGGCTCTTCAGCCTTCAGCGGCTCTCCCGCACGGCGATCTACCCGCTCGCGCAATTCCTTGCCCGGTTTGAAATGCGGTACGTGTTTCTCGGGTACCAGCACCTTCTCGCCCGACTTTGGGTTACGCCCGACACGGGAGGGACGACGGTTGAGACCGAAGCTGCCGAAGCCGCGAATTTCGATGCGATGACCTTTGGCAAGCGCCTCCGACATCGCATCAAGCATCGTCTTCACCGCGAAGTCCGCATCTTTGAGTACAAGCTGCGGGAATCGCGTAGCCAGCTGGGCGACCAATTCCGATTTGGTCATACTGCAGCAGACCTCTTAAGAAAACGCCGGGCCGCCCCCAATTTTTCCGTTCCGCAGGTGGTCCCCTTGCGGGACTGGTACGAAGCGACAGGGTTGGGGGCGCTCCTCAATTACTGGTTCTGACCGTCGAGCTTGGCCTTCAGCAACGCGCCGAGGTTCGTCGTGCCGGTGGCAGCCGAGCCCGAATCCGACGAAGCCAGGCCGCGGATCGCTTCCTGTTGTTCAGCCGAATCCTTGGCCTTGATCGACAGGTTGATACCACGCGACTTGCGATCGATGTTGATGATCATCGCGTTGACCTTGTCGCCTTCCTTCAGCACGTTGCGAGCGTCTTCCACGCGGTCTTGTGCGATTTCGGAAGCGCGCAGGTAACCTTCGACTTCAGCCGACAGCTGAACCACTGCACCCTTCGCGTCCACCGTCTTGACCACGCCGTCGACGATCGAACCCTTGTCGTTCATTGCAACGAAGTTGCTGAACGGGTCGCCTTCGAGCTGCTTGATACCCAGCGAGATGCGTTCCTTCTCGACGTCGATGCCAAGAACGATCGCTTCCACTTCGTCGCCCTTCTTGTACTTGCGAACCGCTTCTTCGCCCGTTTCGCTCCAGGACAGGTCCGACAGATGAACCAGACCGTCGATGCCGCCCGGCAGACCGATGAAGACGCCGAAGTCGGTGATCGACTTGATTGCGCCTTGCAGCTTGTCGCCCTTCTTGAAGTTGCGGCTGAAGTCGTCCCACGGATTCGGCTTGCACTGTTTCATGCCGAGGCTGATACGGCGGCGGTCTTCGTCGATTTCGAGAACCATGACTTCGACTTCGTCGCCCAGCTGTACAACCTTCGACGGTGCAACGTTCTTGTTCGTCCAGTCCATTTCCGACACGTGGACGAGGCCTTCGATGCCCGATTCCACTTCGACGAATGCGCCGTAGTCGGTGATGTTCGTGACCTTACCGAACAGACGCGTGCCCGACGGGTAACGGCGCGAGATGCCTTCCCACGGGTCGTCGCCCAGTTGCTTGATGCCCAGCGAAACGCGGTTCTTCTCTTGATCGAACTTGAGGATCTTCGCGGTGACTTCCTGGCCAACCGACAGCACTTCGCTCGGGTGACGCACACGACGCCATGCGATGTCGGTGATGTGCAGCAGGCCGTCGATACCGCCGAGGTCCACGAACGCGCCGTAGTCGGTGATGTTCTTCACCACGCCTTCGACGATCGCGCCTTCCTTCAGCGTTTCGAGCAGCTTTGCGCGCTCTTCGCCCTGGGTCGCTTCGATCACGGCACGGCGCGACAGCACGACGTTGTTACGCTTGCGGTCGAGCTTGATGACGCGGAATTCCAGCGTCTTGCCTTCGTACGGGGTCGTGTCCTTGACCGGACGCGTATCGACCAGCGAGCCTGGCAGGAATGCGCGGATGCCGTTGACCATGACGGTCATGCCGCCCTTGACCTTGCCCGTGATCGTGCCGGTCACGAGTTCGTTGTTGTCGAGCGCTTTTTCCAGCGACAGCCACGAAGCCAGGCGCTTCGCCTTGTCGCGCGACAGGATCGTGTCGCCATAGCCGTTTTCCAGCGCGTCGATCGCGACGGAAACGAAGTCGCCCGCCTGCACTTCTACCTCGCCCGCGTCATTCAGGAACTCTTCGAGCGGGATGTAGGCTTCGGACTTGAGACCAGCGTTGACGACCACGAAGTTGTGGTCGACACGCACGACTTCGGCGGAAATCACTTCGCCGGCGCGCATGTCTTGCTTGGTCAGCGACTCTTCGAACAGAGCCGCAAAAGATTCGGTATTCGGGGTAGAGGTTTGCAGGTCGGACATAAAAATCAAAATTTGCATGGTTCTCGCGGTGCCCGGCTGGCCGGACGGTCAGCAACTTCGGCGAAGAAGGCGAATGCCACGCGGGGTTAAAGGGTTAAAACACGCTCCACGACGATCGCGGAGCACCTACTGATTACGCTACTTCTACTGCGCCCGCTGCTTATGCACAATGCGTACATTCATCAGGCATGCGGGACTAACGCTTCGTACCACTGCACCACTTGCTCAACCGCCTCGTCGATCGACAATGCGGAGGTATCAAGCAGCTTTGCATCCGCTGCGGGCTTGAGCGGCGCGGCAATGCGCTGACTGTCACGCTCGTCGCGCTCACGCAAATCCCGGAGCAAGTCATCTATATTAGCAGAAAAGCCTTTTTGGATCAATTGCTTATGCCGTCGCGCCGCGCGGGCCTCGACGCTGGCGGTCATGAATACCTTCAGCACGGCGTCCTGGAAGATCACCGTGCCCATGTCGCGGCCGTCGGCAACCAGCCCCGGTTCCTTGCGGAACGCCCGCTGACGCGCCACCAGCGCGGCTCGCACGGGTGCGTGCACGGCGATCGCGGAAGCGCGGCTGCCGACTTCCTCGGCGCGGATGTCGGCGGAAACGTCGACACCGTCGAGTTGCGCCAGCCCCTCGCGAAACGTGATGTGCAGATCGTCGATGAGTTTTACAAGGGCGTCGGGATCATCCGCCCCGATGTCGTAGCGCAGGCTCGCGAGCGCCGCGAGCCGGTACAGCGCGCCGCTGTCGAGCAGGTGGAAACCGAGGCTCGCGGCAACCAGCGCGGCCACGGTGCCTTTGCCGGAGGCACTCGGGCCGTCGATCGTAATGACGGGCGTCTGGTGAAAGGGACGGGTCGGTTTCATCGAAAAAGTCGCACGTCAGTCGATTCGGGTCGAATCAGGGTTGGGCAAGCGCGGTAAAGCGCTCGAAATAATCAGGAAACGTCTTGCCGACGCACTTGGGGTCGTTGATCCGGACCGGCACCCCGCCGAGGCTCACCAGCGAGAAGCACATGGCCATGCGGTGATCGTCGTAGGTGTCGATCGCGGCGTTCGGAATCAGCTTTTCAGGCGGCGTGACGACGAGGAAATCCTCGCCCTCCTGCACCTTCGCGCCGACCTTGCGCAGTTCGGTCGCCATCGCGGCGATCCGGTCGGTTTCCTTCACGCGCCAGCTGGCGATATTGCGCAGCGTGGTCGTGCCGTCCGCGAACAACGCCGCGACGGCGATCGTCATCGCCGCGTCGGGAATCAGGTTGAAGTCCATGTCGATCGGCTCGAGCTTGCCGTTGTCGTGGCCGACGCCGCGCACCTCGATCCAGTCGTCGCCCATCTGCAGGTTCGCACCCATCCGGATGAGCGCATCGGCGAAGCCGACGTCGCCCTGAATACTGGCCCGCCCCACGCCCTCCACCCGCAGCGGCCCGCCGCCGAGTGCGCCGGCCGCGAGAAAATACGACGCCGACGACGCATCGCCCTCCACCATGATCGTGCCCGGCGACTGATATCGCTGCCCCGCCGGAACGACGAACTGGTGCCAGCCGTGGCGCTCGACCTCGATGCCGAAGCGCGCCATCAGCTTGATCGTGATCTCGATGTACGGCTTCGAGATCAGCTCGCCGTCCACCTGCACGGTGCTCACGCCGCTTTCGGTGCGCAGAAGCGGCAACGTCATCAGAAGCGAAGTCAGGAACTGGCTCGACACGTCGCCGCGTACGCGAATCGGCGCCTCGGCCGAAATCTGCGCCGGGCGAATCCGCAGCGGCGGATAACCTTCGTTCTCTTCGTAGTCGATCCTCGCGCCGATCTGCCGCAAACCGTCCACCAGATCGCCGATCGGCCGCTCGTGCATGCGCGGCACGCCATGAATGCGGTAGTCGCCGCCGTTCACGGCCAACGCCGCGGTCAGCGGACGCACTGCCGTGCCGGCGTTGCCGAGGAACAGATCAGCCGTGCGCGCCGTGAATGCGCCGCGCGTGCCGGTCACGACGCACGTGTCGCCCTCGCGCTTCAGACGCACGCCGAGCTTTTCGAGCGCCTCGAGCATGACGCGCGTGTCGTCGGAGTCGAGCAGATTCGTGATCGTGGTTTCGCCTTCGGCGAGCGCGGCGAGCAGCAGCACCCGATTCGAAATGCTCTTCGAGCCGGGCAGCCGGATCGTGCCGGACGCACGGGAAAATGGTCCGAGATCGAGGAATTCCATGATTGTGTCCAGTTCCGGTTATTTCGACGCGTCGCTGTTGCTCACGCCCGCAGCGCGCTGTTCCTGCCATTCGGTGCGCGCCACGCGCGAGCGCGCGAACACGGCTTCGAGGGCGGCGCCGTCGGCGGCTTCGATCGCCGCGCGCAAGCGCGCGAGCACCGCCGTGTAGGCGTCGAGTTCATCCAGCAACGCGGCGCGATTCGCGACGCACACGTCGCGCCACATTTCCGGGCTCGACGCGGCGATGCGCGTGAAGTCGCGGAAACCACCGGCGGCGAATGAAAATTTCAACGCGGCGTCGGGCGAATTGAGAATCTGCTCGACGAGCGCGAACGACAACACATGCGGCAAATGGCTGACCGACGCCAACACGCGGTCGTGCTGCGCCGGCGTCATGTCACGCACGACGGCGCCGGTGGCGCGCCACATCGCCGCAACGCGCTCCACCGCTTGGGGGGCGTTCTCCGGCAA
Organism: Paraburkholderia sp. DD10; assembly: GCF_049177125.1. Classification (NCBI taxonomy): domain Bacteria; kingdom Pseudomonadati; phylum Pseudomonadota; class Betaproteobacteria; order Burkholderiales; family Burkholderiaceae; genus Paraburkholderia; species Paraburkholderia sp. DD10. The sequence continues at coordinate 2,432,071 of NZ_CP185393.1, forward strand.
CGGGCACAACACGACATTGCGGTCGACATACAGGTCGGGCAACGCCGCATCGACGCCGCTCGCTTCACGGCCGGCAATTGGATGCCCCGGCACGAACTGGCCGATGCGCGCGCCGAGCGCCGCACGGGCCGCCGCGACGACATCCGACTTGGTGCTGCCGGCGTCGGTGACGATCGTGGCCGCGTCGAGAAACGGCGCGATGCGCTCGAGCAACGGCTGCGTCTGCGCGACGGGCGCCGCGAGCAGCACGAAATCGGCGCCGGACAGCGCTTCACGCAACGCGGCGTCGTCATTCAACGCTGCGGCGCCGTCAATCACACCGAGTTCCAAAGCCCGCGCGCTCGACGCGGCCGAACGCCCGACACCGATCACCGCGCGCGCGCCCACCGCCGCGCCCCGCTCGCGCAGCGCGCGCGCAAGCGATCCGCCGATCAGGCCGACCCCAAAAATCACCAGCTTGTTAAAAGAAAACGCGGCCACGTCGGTCACAGAAAAAGCGCGCCTTGATGCCAATGAGGTGCGCGGGTCAAGGATTACCGCTTAGGCGGTGGCGAGCGTTCTTTCCAGCGCCGCAAGGAACGCTTCGTTTTCTTCCGGCAGGCCGATCGTGACGCGCAACCATTGCGGCAGACCATAGTTGCCCACCGGCCGCACGATCACGCCCTGCTTCAGCAATTCGAGGTTGACACGGTTGCCGGCCGCGTCGTCGTTGCCGACGCGCACCAGCACGAAGTTGCCGTCCGACGGCACATACTCGAGACCGAGCTTGTCGAACGCTTCGGTCAGACGGCGATAGCCTTGCGCGTTCAACGCCGCGCTTTTTTCCAGAAACGCCGTGTCGTTCAGCGCCGCGATCGCCGCGGCTTGCGCCAGCGTGTTGACATTGAACGGCTGACGCAGACGATTCAGCAGATCGGTCAACTCAGGCTGCGCGATCGCAAAGCCGACACGCAAGCCCGCCAGACCGAACGCCTTCGAGAACGTGCGCGATACCAGCAGGTTCGGATAACGGCGCACCCACGCGATCGAGTCGTAGCGCTTGGCTTGCGGCAGATATTCCGTGTACGCCTCGTCGAGTACGACGGCCACGTTGCGCGGCACCTTGTCGAGAAACGCCTCGAGCTTCGGACCTTCGATAAATGTGCCAGTCGGGTTGTTCGGATTGGCGACGAAGATCAGGCGCGTGTCGTTCGTAATAGCCGCGAGCATCGCGTCGAGGTCGTGACCGTACTTGACGGCGGGCACGATGATCGCGCGCGCGCCCACGCCCTGCGTGGCCAACGCGTAGACCGCGAACGAATACTGCGCGTAGACGATCGACTGATCCTTTTCCACGAACGCGTGCGCCGCGATTTCAAGGATGTCGTTGCTGCCGTTGCCCAGCGTGATCCAGTCGGCCGGCACGCCGTAGCGTTCGCTCAGTGCCGCCTTCAACTCGAACGCATTCGCGTCCGGATAACGGCCGAGTTCGCCAGCTGCCTGCGCCATTGCGCGCTGCGCCGATTCCGGCATGCCCAGCGGGTTCTCGTTCGAGGCGAGTTTCACGATGGTCGCTTCGTCGAGGCCGAACTCACGCGCCACTTCCGAAATCGGTTTGCCCGCGACGTAGGGCGCAATCGCGCGCACATAGGAAGGGCCGAAAGACGCTGTCATGAAATCTCCGAACGATTATTAGCTAATGAGTATGCGGTTGACCTTGCAATGCCGCTGAACGCCGTTTGAAGCTATCGGGCGCGCGGGTACGAGCCCAGGATCTTCAGGAACGCGGCCTTCTCGCCAAGCTCGACGAGCGCGGCGGCGACCGACGGATCGTCCCGATGGCCTTCGACGTCGATGTAAAAGTAGTACTCCCACGTGCCGACGCGCGCCGGACGCGATTCGAAACGCGTCATCGAAACGCTGTGGCGAGCGAGCGGCTCGAGCAGCTTGAACACCGCGCCCGGCTCGTTCGCCACCGAAACGATCAGCGACGTCTGGTCATGCCCGCTCACGCCCGTGCGCTCCTTGCCGATCATCACGAAGCGGGTGCGGTTGTGCGGGTCGTCCTGGATCTGCGCATACGCGACTTGCAGACCGTAGTGCGTTGCCGCCCGATCGCCGGCGATGGCCGCGACGGTGGGATCTTCTGCCGCCATGCGCGCCGCTTCCGCGTTGCTCGACACCGCCTGGCGCTCCAGATGCGGTGCGTTCGTCGCGAGCCAGCGCTGACACTGAGCGAGCGCCTGCGCGTGCGCGCACACGCGCGTCACGCCCGCGAGATCGCCGTTTTGCGTCAACAGGTTGTGGTGAATCGGCAAAGCCAGTTCGCCGCCGATCGTCAGCTGGGTTTGCAGCAGCAGATCGAGCGTGCGCGACACCGCGCCTTCAGTGGAATTCTCGACCGGCACGACGCCGAATTCCGCGGCGCCCGCCTCGACCGAGCGAAACACTTCGTCGATCGACGGGCAAGGCAGGCCTTCGATCGACTGACCGAAGTACTCGTGCATCGCCTGTTCGCTATAGGTGCCGACCGGTCCCAGATACGCAGCCTTGATCGTCTTTTCGAGCGCGCGGCTCGCGGCCATGATCTCGCGCCAGATTGCGCTGATATGCTCGCTCGCGAGCGGGCCCTCGCTCATGTCCTGCAAGCGCGCGATCACCTGCTGTTCGCGCTCCGGGCGGAACACCGGCGCGTTGAAGTGCTTCTTCACCTCGCCCACTTCGAGCGCCACCGCCGCGCGCTGATTGAGGAGCGCAATGAGTTGCGCGTCGATCTCGTCGATACGTTCGCGAAGAGGTTTGAGTCGGGTATTGAGTTCGTCGTCCATGCTTGAAAACGGCCTTGCCGGTAGCTGCTGGAAAGATGCGCGCGCCTGAATGTCCTGACAGTTTCAGGCGCTGCGCTGTTCGAATTCCTTCATGTATTCGACAAGCGCTTTGACGCCTTCGAGCGGGACAGCGTTATAAATCGACGCCCGCATGCCGCCGACGGACTTGTGGCCCTTTAGCTGCACCATTCCCCGCGCTTTCGCGCCGGCCAGGAAATCTTCGTTGCGCGACTCGTCAGCGAGGAAAAACGGTACGTTCATCCGCGAGCGCGAGCCGCGCTCGACCTTGTTCAGATAGAAGCTGCTCGAATCGATCGCGTCATACAACAGCTTCGATTTTTCGAGGTTGCGTGCTTCGATCGCGGCTAGGCCACCCTGCTTCTTCAACCACTTGAACACCAGCCCCGCGACGTAAATCGCATAGGTGGGCGGCGTGTTATACATCGAATTATTCTCGGCAACGATCTTCCATTCGAATGCCGACGGACAAATCGCTTGCGCGCGATTGAGCATGTCTTCGCGCACGATCACGACCGTCACGCCCGCCATGCCGATGTTCTTCTGCGCACCGCCGAAGAGCACGCCGTACTTGGCGATGTCCATGGGACGCGACAGGATGTGCGACGATGCGTCGGCCACGAGCGGAATATCGCCGAGATCGGGAATTTCGAAAGTTTCGACGCCGTGGATGGTCTCGTTCGTGCACAGATGCACATAAGCCGGATCGTCCGACAACTGCCATTCCGAACGCTTCGGCGCGCGCGTGAAACCGTCGGCCGTTTGGCCGCTCGCAGCCAGATGCACGGTGCCGTACTTTTGCGCTTCCTTGAAAGACTTTTGCGACCACGAGCCGGTGACGACGAAATCCGCGCGCGGCTTCGCGCCCATCAGATTCATCGGCACGATCGCGTTTTCACCCAGACCGCCACCTTGCAGGAACAGGATGCGATGGCTCGCCGGCACCTCGAGCAACTCACGCAGATCGACGAGCGCTTCCTCGTGGATCGACATGAACTCTTTGCCGCGATGGCTCATCTCCATCACGCTCATGCCGCTGCCTTGCCAATCGAGCATCTCGTCGGCAGCCTGACGCAGCACTTCTTCTGGCATGGCCGCGGGGCCCGCGGAGAAATTAAAGACGCGCATCGTGAGATCCTGGAAGCAGGCGCGAAAACGGGAAATCGCGCAAAAAAACGGCGAAGCTGGGAGCCGCGAAGGCAACCATCATGAAGCTGACAACGCGATCCTGACGACCGCATCGCCAATAATTCCGCGCCGAAAAGAAAATGGCCGTTCGCGCTTGTGCGCAAACAGCCATTATCGCATTGTCGCCGCCAACCCGCCAAACCCCGCATGCCGTATAGCTTGCCGGGCGGCGGCTAGCGCGACATCAGCGCAGCCTTTCGACCTTTAGCTTGCCTGGCAGGCTTACTTCGCCGGCTTGACCGAAGCGACTTCCTTGTCGGCCTGGTCACGCGTTGCCTTGATCGATTGCGGCATGTACTTTTGCATGAGACCGTTCACGACGTCGCGGCCAACCTGGTCTTGCACCTGGATGAACTTGCGGCCGGTCGGGCTCTTGTAGAACGCGGTCAGGTCCTTGATTTCCGACGTGCTGTAGTACTTCGCGTATGCGTCGTATTGAGCTTGCATCGCGTCCTGACGGAAGCTGTCGGTTGCGAACACCTGGCCCGCGCCGTCAACCAGCTTCGGCACCGCATTTTTTTGCAGCGCCGGGACGGAAGCCTGCTTCTGCTTGTCCGTCATCGTCTTGTTTTCGCTCAGGGCGTCCGACAGGATGGCCGGAACCAGTTGCTTGGCTTGCATCTGCGCGCTGTTGCCAATTGCGCCGACGAGCTTCTGCGCGTCGATTGCGTCCAGCAGTTCCTTGATGGCAGCCTGCTTGGCCGGATCAACCGGTGCCGCGGCAGCAGCCGGCGCCGCCGGAGCCTGGCTCTGAAGCGCTTGAGCCATGGCAAGGGTCGGCACGAAAGCAGCCAGCAACATCAGTTGTTTGAATCGTTTTTGCATCATTACTCCCTAATAGAAATGAACTTGAACTGCGAGCTGCGCGAGACGCGTATCGGCCCGACACGCCATTATTCTCCGCGCAGCTTTCAACTCGTTACTGAGACTGAAAGCAGCCGACGCGGATCAAACCGCATCGCCATTTTCACCGCCGTTGTCGCCTTCGGCTGGACCTTCGACGTCGGCTTCCACATCGACATCCGCTTCCGCCTCAGCAACCTGTTGCAGACCTGAAAGCTTGGTCCCTTCGTCAAGGCTGATGAGTGTAACACCTTGGGTTGCGCGTCCCATTTCTCGAATTTCCGACACACGCGTGCGGATCAGCACACCAGTAGTCGTGATCAGCATGATCTGCGCCTCCTGGTCCACCAGCGTGGCGGCGACGACCTTGCCGTTGCGCTCCGACGTCTGGATTGCGATCATGCCCTTCGTACCGCGCCCATGACGCGTGTACTCGGTGATCGGGGTGCGCTTGCCGAAACCGTTCTCGGTTGCGGTCAGCACCGACTGCTGCTCGTCGCCCGCCACCAGCAGCGCGATCACGCTCTGGCCGTCTTCGAGCTGCATGCCGCGCACGCCGCGCGCCTCACGGCCCATCGGCCGCACGTCGTTCTCGTCGAAACGAACCGCCTTGCCCGAATCGGAGAACAGCATCACGTCGTGCTGGCCGTCCGTGATGGCCGCGCCGATCAGGTAGTCGCCGTCATCCAGACCGACCGCAATAATACCCTTGCGCAACGGTCGGCTAAAGGCTTCCAGCGGGGTCTTCTTTACCGTTCCCAAGGCGGTGGCCATGAAGACGAACTTGTCGGCCGAGAACTCCTTGACCGGCAGCACGACCGTAATCTTTTCGCCTTCCTGCAGCGGGAACATATTGACGATCGGCCGGCCGCGCGAATTCCGCGAACCCTGCGGCACTTCGTAGACCTTGACCCAATAAACACGGCCGCGATTCGAGAAGCACAGAATGTGATCATGCGTGTTGGCGATGAAGAGCGTGTCGATCCAGTCGTCTTCCTTCATGGAAGTGGCCTGCTTGCCGCGACCACCGCGTTTCTGAGCGCGATATTCGGACAACGGCTGCGATTTCACGTAGCCGGTATGCGACATGGTCACGACCATTTCCTGCGGCGTGATCAGATCTTCGGTGTTCAACTCGGTTGCGTTCAACTCGATCTTCGAGCGGCGCGCGTCGCCGAATTCGGCTTTGACCGACGTCAGTTCGTCGACGATGATCGCCGTAATGCGTTCCGGGCGGGCCAGAATGTCCAGCAAGTCGGCGATTTGCGCCATTACTTCGCGGTATTCGCCGATGATTTTGTCCTGCTCCAGACCCGTCAGGCGTTGCAGACGCATCTGCAGGATTTCCTGAGCCTGGGTATCGGAGAGACGGTAGAGTCCGTCGGACTGCATGCCGAAGGACGGATTCAATCCGTCCGGACGATAGGCTTCGCGACCACCGGCCGACGCGTTTTCCGTCTCGGCACGCGCCAACATCTCGCGCACCAGCGACGAATCCCACGGACGCGCCATCAATTCCTGTTTGGCGATCGGAGGAGTTGGTGCGGCCTTGATGATCGCGATGAACTCGTCGATGTTGGCGAGCGCCACCGCGAGGCCCTCGAGCACGTGGCCGCGTTCGCGGGCCTTACGCAGTTCGTATACAGTGCGCCGCGTCAGCACTTCCCGGCGATGCGACAGGAAGCACGACAGCATTTCCTTCAGGTTCAGCAGCTTCGGCTGGCCATCGACCAGCGCGACCATGTTCATGCCGAACGTGTCCTGGAGCTGGGTGGCCTTGTACAGATTGTTGAGCACCACCTCGGGCACTTCGCCGCGCTTGAGTTCGATCACGACGCGCATGCCGCTCTTGTCCGACTCGTCGCGGATGTCGGAGATGCCTTCGAGCTTCTTTTCGTTGACCAGTTCGGCGATGCGCTCCAGAAGCGAGCGCTTGTTCACCTGATACGGCAACTCGTCGACGATGATCGCCATGCGCTGGCCGCGATCGATTTCCTCGAAGTGCGTGAGCGCGCGCATCACCACGCGGCCACGGCCCGTGCGGTAGCCGTCGCGCACGCCGGCCACGCCGTAGATGATGCCGGCGGTCGGGAAATCAGGCGCCGGGACGATCTCGATCAGTTCGTCGATCGTGGCTTCCGGGTTCTTGAGCAGATGCTGGCACGCGTCGACGACCTCGTTGAGGTTGTGCGGCGGGATATTGGTCGCCATGCCGACCGCGATGCCGGACGAGCCATTGATCAGCAGATTGGGGATGCGCGCCGGCAGAATGGCCGGTTCGTTTTCGCTGCCATCGTAGTTCGGCGTGAAGTCGACCGTTTCCTTGTCGATGTCGGCCAGCAGTTCGTGGCCTATCTTCGCCATGCGGATTTCGGTGTACCGCATGGCCGCGGCGTTGTCGCCGTCGACCGAACCGAAGTTGCCTTGGCCGTCCACCAGCATGTAGCGCAGCGAAAAATCCTGCGCCATCCGGACGATGGTGTCGTAGACAGCGGTGTCGCCGTGCGGGTGATATTTACCGATCACATCGCCGACGATACGCGCCGACTTCTTGTAAGCCCGGTTCCAGTCGTTGTTGAGCTCGTGCATGGCGTACAGCACGCGCCGGTGCACCGGCTTCAGGCCATCGCGAACATCGGGAAGCGCACGCCCCACGATCACGCTCATCGCGTAATCGAGATACGAACGGCGCATTTCCTCCTCTAGGGAGATTGGCAGAGTCTCTTTGGCGAATTGATCCATTATCCGTATCTTTTACGTGCCAAGGCGGCAGTAAACCGCGCCTTCGCGTAAGCATTGCAGGCGCAACGCATCACGCGATTCTAACATGCCGCGTATTCCGCCCTGGCGCGGGTACGTATACCTATTAGCGGGCGCGCGTGAAGAGCGCGCCGCCGCCCCACTTTCGAGCCGAAGCAGGCTCGAATTGTGCGTGGCGCAATCCGCCGCTGAGCCATGACTGGCGGCCCGTCCAGGCGATTGCTTTTGTTGCGCATGCACCACAATTGGAGGGCGATTCGATCGGGGGCGGATTTTTTTATCGTCGGAAGGGAACGATATGGCAAAATGCCAACGCACAAAGAGTTAGACACTGCTCGAAGTCTACACAGCACCTTTTTTGTTCTGCACCGATGTTATACTTCGAGCAATGTATGACTTGTCTTCGTCAACAGGCTCGCAGTAAACCTGCGGTAATCTCAATTTCGAGAGGAGAAATATGAATAAACTTTCAAAGCTCGCGTTCATTGCAGCTACCGCGGTTATGGCTGCATCCGCCATGGCACAGTCGGTGCCGGCGTCGCGACAAGCTACGAACGACAACTGGGTGAATGGTACCGGCGAATACGTGTGGATGAACGGCACGAACGAACTCTGCTGGCGCGATGCATTCTGGACGCCGGCAACGGCCAACGCCAAGTGCGACGGCGCCCTGGTTGCTCAGGCTCCGACGCCGCCGGCTCCGGTCGCACCCGCACCGGCCATCACCAGCCAAAAGATCACGTATCAAGCTGACGCACTGTTCGACTTCGACAAGGCGATCCTGAAGCCGGCAGGCAAGGAAAAGCTGAACGATCTCGCATCGAAGATCCAAGGCCTGAACCTGGAAGTCGTCGTCGCAACGGGTTACACGGACCGCATCGGTTCGGACAAGTACAACGACCGTCTGTCGCTGCGCCGCGCTCAAGCTGTCAAGGCATACCTGGTCAGCAAGGGCATCGAATCCAACCGTATCTATACGGAAGGCAAGGGCAAGCGCAACCCGGTCACGACCGGCTGCAACCAGAAGAACCACAAGCAACTCGTCGCCTGCCTCGCACCGGATCGTCGCGTGGAAGTCGAAGTTGTCGGTACTTCGAAGCAGTAAGCTACAAATTACCGCAGTATCGAAAAGCCCCGCTTCGGCGGGGCTTTTTTTGTGTCTGCCCTCTGCGGCGCCAGCCGGTTCCCGAAACGCGGGCGCAATGCCTCCTCTAAATGCTTCGTGGCGCCGATGGACGGCATTTTGCCGCCTCGCCCCTCCGCCTATATACTCACGGTTTATCCTCGAGCACCCTCTCATCGAGGCAGCTTTCGCCATGACCAACGCCGATCCCCACGAACTACAGAAATTTAGCGATCTAGCGCATCGTTGGTGGGACCCGAATGCCGAATTCAAACCGCTGCACGAACTTAACCCGATTCGCCTGAGCTGGATCGACGCCCATGCACATTTGCCCGGCAAGAACGTTCTGGACATCGGCTGCGGCGGAGGCATTTTGTCGGAATCCATGGCAGGACTGGGCGCGCACGTTAAAGGCATCGATTTGTCGAACCAGGCGCTCGGCGTCGCCGATCTTCACAGCCTTGAAAGCGGCGTAACGGTTAGTTACGAAGAAATCGCCGCCGAGGCACTCGCAGCCCGCGAACCGGGAACCTACGACGTCGTTACCTGCATGGAAATGCTGGAGCACGTACCGCAGCCGGCCGCCATTGTCGAGGCATGCAAGACACTGGTGAAACCCGGCGGCTGGGTGTTCTTCTCAACGCTGAACCGCAATGTGAAGTCGTACCTGTTCGCTGTGATCGGCGCCGAATACATCGCGCGAATGCTACCGAAGGGCACCCATGACTACGCGCGCTTCATCCGCCCGTCGGAATTGGCGGGTTTCGTGCGCGCCGCCGGCCTGCGCACGGCCGATATCAAGGGCATTGTCTACAATCCGCTCAGCAAGCATTTCACGCTGTCCGCCGACACGAGCGTGAACTACATGCTCGCCTGCCGCCGCGACGTCTGATCCGCCCCGACCCGCCGGACCTGGACTATTAATGAGCGATCCCACGCCCCTGCCCCAACGCGAAGACAACGACGATGCGCTCGGTCTTTGCCAGGCCGTACTGTTTGACCTGGACGGCACCTTGGCCGACACGGCGCCTGATCTCGCGGCGGCCGTCAACAAAATGCGACATGATCGCGGCCTCGCGATGGTGCCGCTCGAAAACCTCCGCCCACTTGCTTCCGCGGGAGCGCGCGGGCTGATCTGCGGCGCGTTCGGGATTGGCCCGGAGGATCACGAGTTCGCCTCGATGCGGGAAGAATTCCTCGCTAACTACGAAGCCGACCTGTGCATCGAGACCACGCTGTTTCCGGGCATTCCCGAATTACTCGACGAACTCGATGCACGAGGCGTGCGCTGGGGCGTCGTCACGAACAAGGTCGCGCGGCTCACCGAGCCGTTGATCGCGCAACTCGGCCTCGAGGAGCGCGCGGGCTGCGTGGTGAGCGGCGACACGACGGCGCATTCGAAGCCGCACCCTGCACCTTTGCTGCACGCCGCGCGCGAACTGGACGTGGTGCCCGAGCGCATTGTCTACGTTGGCGACGACCTGCGCGACGTGCAAGCGGGCTTCGCCGCCGGCATGAAGACGGTGGCGGCCGCGTACGGTTACTGCGGCGACGACATTCCGCCGACGCAATGGCACGCACAACACGTCGTGCAATCACCGGCTGAATTGCAAAGACTGCTGCGCGAGATCGGCTAACATGCGCGCGGACTGCGCTGCGGCCGCGACAGCACAAGGCCGCGCCGCAAACAATCAGCGAGGACGCGGCGTTCAAACTATTGTAAAATTGCTGTTGGCCCATAAGTACTGGGCAACGAACCGCGGGGGCGACCTGGTTTCGACAGGGGTTGCGAAGCGGCTAGGGCATGTCGAGGACCCGTCACCTCGTTAATCAATGGGAAAAACGTAACTGCAAACGACGATACGTTCGCACTGGCAGCCTAAGGGCCGCCGTCCTCTGCCTAGTTCACTGACGGGCTAGAGTCGCAAGACCGGTAGCAATACCGACAGAGGTCATATACGTCAGTTAAGCCTTGGCGGTGTCACGACGTCCGGGTCGAAAATCTAGTGAATCGCCGTAGTGCAGCGTGTTCGTCCGCGTCGCTGCGGTTAAATCAAAAGACTGAACTAAACATGTAGAACTGGTCGTAGAGTGCTTCTGGACGCGGGTTCGATTCCCGCCGCCTCCACCAAATTCTGTTCCAGCAGAGTCCTAGAACCCGCGATAGCTTTTGCTTCGCGGGTTTTTTGCTGCCTGTCGCTGTCCTTCCCGCCGGCCACCCGCTCTGCCTGGCCGCCGCAACAAACCCGGGTTCACAAAACACCGCTCATGATGGAAGATGCGCCGCATCCGCGCGCGCGCCGCCGCCCACACGACGCATTTCTCATAGTCCATTCTCCAGTTCTGTCCCAAGGCGACCGTGTCCCCGATCGGCTCGTCGTCGCGAACGGCGAATATCATTTGGGCTTTCAGCAGGTCAGCGAGTCGCTTCCGGTGCCAACCCAGCACCAGTTCGTCGGCAAGATTCCGGAACCGCTGCAGTCGGTCACGCGCTACGCCGCCCACATTCCCACCCGCACGCGGCATCCGCAGGAAGCGCGGCAATTGCTGCAGCTTCTCGCCTCGCCCGAAGCCGCCGCCGACATCGCCGGAACCGGTCTCGACCCGCCGAACAAGAAGTGAATGGAATAAACGGCAACGCTCGATCGTTTGTACGTCACGCGCGGCCGCACGCCGCGTTCCGCGCGAGACCAACACCAAAATTCAGGAGCCGACAACATGCGCAAGACTCTCTTCTGCCTCGCCCTTCTCGCACTGCAGCAGACGGCGTTCGCCGAGGCGCCGAAAGTCGTCGACGGCCGCTTCGTCACCGCCGACGGCATGACGCTTTACACCTTCGACAAGGACACCACGCCTGGCGTGAGCGCCTGCACTGGCGGCTGCGTGAATTATTGGCCCGCGGCAACAGCTAGCCCATCGGACAAGCCATCGGGCGACTGGACGCTGATTCCCGGCGCCGACGGCAAGCAGCAGTGGGCGTACAAGGGCCGTCCGCTCTATCGCTACGCGGCCGATAAGCAGGCGGGCGATACGAAGGGAGACGGCTTCAAGGACGTGTGGCATACGGCGAAGCCCTGAACGAGCGTCAGTCCCAAACAGCCAGGCAGTACGCCCAAACGCAAAACGCCGGCAGAACGCCGGCGTTTCGCCAACAAACAGAACCCCCGCTTACTCGTCTTTCGGACACTGCAGGTTGCAGCCGTTCGGGTCGCCCATGTCGCCGCGCTTGCGCTTGGCCGACTTGTTGCCGTGCTGATATTTGTCCGAAGGCGCGGATGCGGCGAACGGCATTTGCGGATGTTCCGCGAGGCGGAACTCGTCCTGCAAGATGCCGCCCGGCACACCGGGCGAATTCTGTGCAAAGGCAACCGAAGCAGTGGCGACCAGCACACCGGCCGTCGCGGCGGCAACGCATGCGTGAAGAAATACTTTCATGTCGATTCAGCGCGTTCGCGCGCGGTTAGGGTCAAAGCGGAAAGCTGAGAGAGTATCCCAAACGGACACCCCGCGCAGTGCCCAACCCTGCTTTATGTTTACAACGGCTTACGCCGCGGCTTCGCCGAGTCCAAACTCCAGGTCGAGCAGCTTGCCGCAGTCGCGCGGATCGTAGCCTTCGAGGTGGTCGACGCTCTGCCGGAACGCCGCGCCGCGCAGCAATTCGATCACCGTCGCGAGCGGCCCGCGCTCGAGCCGCGCGCGGTCGCACGCGAAGTAATAGTCTTCGTCGACGACCGGAATGAAGTCGAGCCCGAAATGATGCGCGGCGGGCTCCACGCCGAAGCCCGCATCCGCCATGCCGCTCGCCACGAACGCCGCGATCGCCGAGTGCGTGAGCTCGGTCGACGCATAGCCGTTGACGCGATCCGGATCGACCCCGACTTTGCGTAGCGCAAGATCGAGCAGCATGCGCGTGCCCGAGCCGGGCTGGCGAGTGACGAAGCGAATATCGTCGCGCGCGAGATCGCTCAGGCCGCCGATTCCCTTCGGATTGCCCTTGCCGAGGAAGAGCCCCTGCTTGCGCCGCGTCAGATGCACGAGCACATGACGCTGCGGATCCAGCCAGCGCCGATAGGTATCGGCACAGACCGCGCGAAACTCGCCGAGCGGCAAATGAAAGCCGGCCAGATCGCATTCGCCGCGCGAGAGCGCAATGACCGAGTCGGCGCTGTCGCGGTACTTGATATCGACCGGCAGATCGTTGGCGACCAACGTCGTGACGAGCGCGGCCACCGCGTAGCCATGCGACGCGTGAATGCGCACGTTCTCGGTGGGCGGCGCGAGCCAGCGGTTCAGATCGCTTGCCACCTCGCTCGCGAGCGCCCGCATGTTGCCGTCGAGCCGCTCGCCGCACAGACGTTGCGCGCGCAGCACCGCTTGCCCGAGTTCGGAGAGCACGGAGCCGCGGCCGCGTTCCTTCGCGATCAGAGGGCCGCCCAAACGCTCCTCGATACCACGCAGCAAACCCCACGCGTGACGGTAGGACAAACCCTTAAGCGTCGCCGCCTGCGCGATGCTGCCGGACTCGTCCACCAACGCGAGCAGCGGCACCACGTCCGACAGGCTTACCTCCCGGCCGTCCGGACCCTTCACCACCAGTTGTGCCTGGCACTCTATCCTGATCATATATGCTCAATCATTTCCTATTGCGCAAGCCGTTCCTGCCGCATATCGTTGGGTATCTTATATATCTAACAAGCCATACGTGCACGCATTATGAATCACAAGTGCATATATATGACTTTGGAGGAGCCCCCACTTGGACGATTCAAACGCCATCGCGCCGGAGCAGATCGTGCAGCGTCACGCACAACCGGGAATGTCGCTGCTAGCGGTACTGCACGCGATTCAGGACGAACTCGGCTACGTGCCGCCTGACACGGTCGCGCCGCTCGCACGAGCGATGAACCTGTCGCGCGCGGAAGTGCACGGCGTCATCACCTACTACCACCACTTTCGCACGCATCCCGCCGCGCCTGTCACGGTGCAACTGTGCCGCGCCGAGGCATGCCGCAGCATGGGCACCGAAGCGCTCGCGCAGCATATCGAGGCGCATACCGGTTGTCGATTCGACGCGGAGCATCAGCATGATGCGACGGTCGAACTGGAATCGGTGTACTGCCTCGGCCAGTGCGCGCTGTCACCGGCGCTGATGCTCAACGGCACCTTGCACGCCAGGGTCACGCCGCAGAAGTTCGACGCCATCTTCGCGGCCGCCAGCAAATGTGTGGAGGTGACGGCATGACGCGCATCTACGTTCCCTGCGACTCCTCCGCGCTGGCGCTCGGCGCCGATGCGCTTGCCGAAGCAATCGCGGCCGAGGCTGCACGCCGCGGCATCGAAATCGAACTGGTTCGCAACGGGTCGCGCGGCCTGCTGTGGCTCGAGCCGCTCGTCGAGGTCGCAACCGCGGCAGGCCGCATCGGCTACGCGAACATCGAGGCGAGCGACGTCGCGGCGCTCTTCGACGCCGGCTTCGTGGAAGGCGGCGAGCATGCGCGGCGCGTCGGCGTGGTCGACGACATTCCCTACCTGAAGAAGCAGCAGCGCCTGACCTTCGCGCGCATCGGCATCACCGATCCGCTTTCGATCGACGACTACGCCGCTCACGGCGGCCTCGAAGGTCTGCGCAACGCATTGCAAACCGACGGCGACGCCGCCTGCGAAGCCTTGATCGAATCCGGTCTGCGCGGCCGCGGCGGCGCGGCCTTCCCGGCCGGCATCAAATGGCGCACGGTGCGCGGCGCCAAGGCGGCGCAGAAGTACATCGTCTGCAATGCGGACGAGGGCGACTCCGGCACCTTCTCCGATCGCCTCGTGATGGAAAGCGATCCCTACGTGCTGATCGAAGGGATGATCATCGCGGGCGTTGTGACCGGCGCGACGGTCGGCTACATCTACGTGCGCAGCGAATATCCGCATTCGATCGCGACGCTCGAAGCCGCGATCGCCAAGGCGCGCGCCGCCGGCTGGCTCGGCGACAGCGTGCTCGGCTCGGCGCATCGCTTCGACCTGTTCGTGGCGAAGGGCGCCGGCGCTTACGTGTGCGGCGAGGAAACCGCGCTGCTCGAATCGCTCGAAGGCAAACGCGGCATCGTGCGCACGAAGCCGCCGGTGCCCGCGCTCGTCGGTCTGTACGGCCAGCCCACGGTGATCAACAACGTCATCACGCTCGCCACCGTGCCGATCATCTTCGCGCGCGGCGCGGCGTTCTACAAAGACTTCGGCATGGGCCGTTCGCGCGGCACGCTGCCGTTCCAGCTCGCCGGCAACGTGAAGCAAGGCGGCCTGGTCGAACTCGCGTTCGGCGTGACGCTGCGCGAACTGCTGTACGACTACGGCGGCGGCACGGCAAGCGGCCGGCCGGCGCGCGCGGTGCAGGTGGGCGGCCCGCTCGGCACGTATCTGCCGGAAAGCCAGTGGGACATTCCGATGGACTACGAGGCGTATGCGGCGGTCGGCGCGGTGGTCGGCCACGGCGGCCTCGTCGTGCATGACGACACGTCGAACCTCGCCGAACTCGCGCAGTACGCGATGCATTTCTGCGCGCTCGAATCCTGCGGCAAGTGCACGCCATGCCGGATCGGCTCGACGCGCGGCGTCGAGGTGATCGCACGGATCCGCAACGGCGATACCTCCACGCGGCAAGTGCAGTTGCTGCGCGATCTGTGCGACACGATGGTGTCCGGATCGCTGTGCGCGATGGGCGGCATGACGCCGTTCCCGGTTCTCTCCGCGCTCGACCATTTCCCCGAAGACTTCGGTCTCGCCAACCTAGACGATAGCGCGCCCAAAGCGGCCGCGGCCTGACCCAGGAGCCCCACCATGTCCGACATGCTCAACTCCCCTGCCGGCGGCTGCGGCTCCGGCAACTGCGCGTGCAAATCGCAAGCGCAACAACGCGCGACCCGCTCGGTGTACGACGACACCGACTACGGCACGCCGGCGCGCCACGCCGACATCGACGTCACGCTCGAAATCGACGGCCAGTCGATCACCGTTCCAGCGGGCACTTCGGTGATGCGCGCCGCCGCCGAGGCCGGCGTGAACGTGCCGAAGCTCTGTGCGACCGATTCGCTCGAACCGTTCGGCTCGTGCCGTCTGTGTCTGGTCGAGATCGAAGGCAAGCGCGGCTATCCCGCGTCGTGCACGACGCCGGTCGAAGCCGGCATGAAGGTCCGTACGCAAACGGATCGTCTGCAATCGCTGCGCCGCAACGTGATGGAGCTGTACATCTCCGATCACCCGCTCGATTGCCTCACCTGCCCCGCCAACGGCGACTGCGAACTGCAGGACATGGCGGGCGTGACCGGCTTGCGCGAAGTGCGCTACGGCTTCGACGGCGCGAATCACCTGAAGGACAAGAAAGACGAATCGAATCCGTACTTCACGTATGACCCGTCGAAGTGCATCGTCTGCAATCGCTGCGTGCGCGCGTGCGAGGAAACGCAAGGCACGTTCGCGCTGACCATCGCCGGGCGCGGTTTCGAATCGCGCGTGGCGGCGAGCGAAAACAAGCCGTTCATGGACTCGGAATGCGTGTCGTGCGGCGCGTGCGTCGCCGCGTGCCCGACCGCAACCCTGCAGGAGAAAACCGTCATCATGCTCGGCCAGGCCGAGCACTCGGTCATCACCACTTGCGCGTATTGCGGCGTCGGCTGCTCGTTCAAGGCGGAGATGAAGGGCAACGAGGTCGTGCGCATGGTGCCGCACAAGAACGGCGCGGCCAACGAAGGCCACGCCTGCGTGAAGGGCCGCTTCGCCTGGGGCTATGCAACGCACAAGGACCGCATCACCAAGCCGATGATCCGCGCGAAGATCACCGACCCGTGGCGCGAAGTCAGCTGGGAAGAAGCGCTCAACTACGCGGCTTCGGAGTTCCGCCGCATTCAGGCGAAGTACGGCCGCGATTCGATCGGCGGCATCACGTCGTCGCGTTGCACGAACGAGGAAACCTATCTCGTGCAAAAGCTCGTGCGCGCCGCGTTCGGCAACAACAACGTGGACACCTGCGCGCGCGTGTGCCACTCGCCCACCGGCTACGGCCTGAAGACCACGCTCGGCGAATCGGCGGGCACGCAGACCTTCGCCTCGGTCGACAAAGCCGACGTCATCGTTGTAATCGGTGCGAATCCGACCGACGGCCATCCGGTGTTCGGCTCGCGTCTGAAGCGCCGCGTGCGTGAGGGCGCGAAGCTGATCGTCGTCGATCCGCGCCGCATCGATATCGTCGATACGGCGCACGTGAAGGCCTCGCATCATCTGCAATTGCGCCCCGGCACCAACGTGGCCGTCGTGAATGCGCTGGCTCACGTGATCGTGACCGAAGGCTTGCTGAACGAAGCGTTCGTCGCCGAGCGTTGCGACACGCGCGCCTTCCAGCAATGGCGCGATTTCGTGGCGCTGCCGGAGAACGCGCCGGAAGCGACCGAGCAAGTCACCGGCGTGCCGGCGCAAGCCGTGCGCGAAGCCGCCCGCATCTACGCCACCGGCGGCAACGCCGCGATCTACTACGGCCTCGGCGTCACCGAACACGCGCAAGGTTCGACCACGGTGATGGGCATCGCGAATCTGGCGATGGCCACCGGCAACATCGGCCGCGAAGGCGTGGGCGTGAATCCGCTGCGCGGTCAGAACAACGTGCAGGGCTCGTGCGACATGGGCTCGTTCCCGCATGAGTTGCCGGGCTACCGCCACATCAGCGACACGGTCACGCGCACGCTGTTCGAGCAAGCGTGGAACGTCACGCTGCAGCCGGAACCGGGTCTGCGCATTCCGAACATGTTCGACGCGGCGCTCGACGGCAGCTTCATGGGCCTGTACTGCCAGGGCGAGGACATCGTGCAGTCCGACCCGAACACGCATCATGTATCGGCGGCGCTGTCGTCGATGGAATGCATCGTCGTGCAGGATATTTTCCTGAACGAGACCGCCAAGTACGCGCACGTGCTGCTGCCGGGTTCGTCGTTCCTCGAAAAGGACGGCACCTTCACCAACGCGGAGCGCCGCATTTCGCGCGTGCGCAAGGTGATGCCGCCGCTGCCGGGTTACGCGGACTGGGAAGTGACCATACTGCTCGCGCGTGCGCTCGGCTACGAGATGGACTACACGCATCCGTCGCAGATCATGGACGAGATCGCGCGTCTCACGCCGACTTTCCACGGCGTCTCGTACAAGAAGCTCGACGAGCTCGGCAGCATTCAGTGGCCGTGCAACGAGAACGCACCGGACGGCACGCCGACCATGCACATCGACACCTTCGTGCGCGGCAAGGGCAAGTTCGTCATCACGAAGTTCATCGCGTCGCCGGAAAAGGTCACGCGCAAGTTCCCGCTGCTGCTCACGACGGGCCGCATCCTGTCGCAGTACAACGTGGGCGCGCAAACGCGCCGCACCGAGAACTCGCGCTGGCACGACGAGGACCGGCTGGAAATCCATCCGCACGATGCCGAGGAACGCGGCATCAAGATGGACGACTGGGTCGGCATCGAATCGCGTGCGGGGCAGACCGTGCTGCGCGCGAAAATCACTGAACGGATGCAGCCGGGCGTCGTCTACACGACGTTCCACTTCCCCGAATCGGGCGCGAACGTGATCACCACCGAGAGCTCGGACTGGGCAACCAACTGCCCGGAATACAAGGTGACCGCGGTGCAGGTGATGCCGGTCGAACAGCCGTCGCAATGGCAGAAGGACTACTCGCGCTTCAACACCGAGCAGCTGGATCTGCTGAAGCATCGCGAGTTGGCCAACGTGACGTCGGGCAAGTGAGGCGAGCATGGACAAGCAGAACCTGATCGACATGGCGAACCGGATCGGCGAGTTTTTCGAGTCGATGCCGGATC
Organism: Paraburkholderia sp. DD10; assembly: GCF_049177125.1. NCBI lineage: Bacteria > Pseudomonadati > Pseudomonadota > Betaproteobacteria > Burkholderiales > Burkholderiaceae > Paraburkholderia > Paraburkholderia sp. DD10. The sequence goes on from NZ_CP185393.1 coordinate 2,450,652, forward strand.
ACGACGAAGCACTCGCCGGCGTCGCCGATCATATCCACCGCTTCTGGGAGCCGCGCATGCGGCGCGCATTGCTGGCGTCGCTGGATCACCCGGACGCCGACGGCATTGCGATGTCGGCGATCGTCAAGGAAGCGCTCGTCAAGCATCGTGAGGCGCTGACGCCGGCTGCGCCCGCCACGGCCTGAGCAGGCGCGGCTGTCGCCATGTTTTGGCGCAAGCGGGCGGCAATTGCCGCCCGCCCGTCACCCCACCGCAACCCACCGCAACACCCCGCAGCCAGCACGCGAGGCGGCCCCTCACAGGGCCGCCTGCTCCGGTATCTCGCCACTCACCGCAAACCACGCTTCGCAGTGCCGCGCCAGGCCGTGTAGATCGGAGCCGGTGCGCCCGCGCGCGCTGATGTAGCCGTCCGGCCGCACCAGATAGAACGACGGCCGCGTGCGTCCATACGATTCGGCGAGCGCGGGACCGCCGTCGCCGGTCGTATCCGTGATGCGCCAGATGCGCACCGCGCCCGGCAGCAACGTCTCCACTTCGGCGGCGAGCCGCTCCAGTTCCGCGTCCGGCGGCGGCGCGTGCTTCGCCGCGGGATCGAGCGGCGTTTCGTCGACGGGCAACGGCGGCACCAGCAGGAACAGCGAGAAGAACGCCGGGTCGTGCAGATCGTAAATGCAGCCGACGCCCGGCGCGCGGCCGAGCGGTCCGTCCACCACATGCACCAGCGCATCGGGCGCCCTTTCGCCGGCACGCGGGCCGCCGTCGAGCACGCGTTCAAACGTAAGCGGACTGCGCCGGTACTGGATCGACAACTCGCTGATGGTCAGGCGCGCCGCATCGCGCAGCGGCCCAAGCGCGGCGAGCACCGGCATCACGCGCTCGCGCAGCAGCTTCAACGGCCCATGATCGGCCTCGGCCATCTGCGTGATGAAGCCGGTCTGCCGCAGCACGTCGCGTTCGATTGGATGACGTTCGAGATGATAGGTGTCGAGCAAACGGTCCGGCGCCGCGCCCTTTAAAACGAGCGCGAGCTTCCAGCCGAGATTGAACGCTTCCTGAATGCCCGTGTTCATGCCTTGCGCGCCGGCCGGACTGTGGACGTGCGCGGCGTCGCCCGCGAGGAAGATGCGGCCGACGCGCAGCCGCTCGACCATCCGGCTGTTCACATGAAAATACGACGACCACGCGAGATCCGACACGTCGACTCGTTCGCGCACGCGCCGCGCGATCAGCGCCTTGCATGCTTCGAGCGACGGCGCCGGCACGCTGTTGAGCGGCGGCTCGCCCAGCACCGCGGGCGTCGCGAGCATGGCGCGCGACACGCCGCCAGCAGGCTCGGCCGCATGATCCGCGATCAGACGATGCCGGCCATGGCCCATCGGAAACAACGCGACCAGGCCCTCGCCGGAAGCGAAAATATGGAATTCGTCTTCGGGCCAATCGGTTTCGGCGTGCAGATCGGCGAGCAGGAAAGTCTGCTCGAAGGTCTTGCCCGTGAAGCTCAAACCCAGCCGATGACGGATCGCGCTGTGCGCGCCGTCGGCGGCGATCATGTACGACGGACGCAGCGTTTCCGTGTGGCCGTCCGCGCGCCGCAGCGTCGCCTGAATGCCCGCGGCGCCCTGCGAAAACATGGTCAGTTCGACGCCCCGTTCGACCGTCACGCCGAACTCCGCCAGATGCTCGGTCAGCAGACGTTCAGTCACCGACTGATCGAGAAACAGCAGATACGGATAGCGCGTGTGCAGCGGATCGAAATCGAGCTGCGCGAGCCGCATGCCGTTGGAAAAAAGGTTAGCGGCACGCGCGCGATGACCCCGTTCCAGAAACCGCTCGACCAGCCGATGCTGCTCGAGTAGTTCGAGCGTGCGCGCCTGGATGCCGATGGCCCGCGAGTACGGGTTCGGTCGCATCGCTTTGTCGATCAGACGCACGGGGATGTGGGCACGCGCGAGACTCATCGCCGCGGCAAGCCCGGTGGGCCCCGCCCCGACGATCAGCACCGGCGACGCGTCGTTTGCAGCAGCGTCCATGCAGAACTCCGGAGACAACGGTGCGCTCTAGTGTACGCCGCCAACCGCTTGCTCAACGGTGCGCCGCATCAATCGCGGGGGCGCGGACAAGTGTGCGGCTGTTGCGCTTCGTCGCGATGCCGTGCGTGTGCCGCGCGTCAATGCGCATGCGGCGGATGGTCCATCGCGCAACGATGCTCGGTCGTGCCGAGGTCGACTTGCAGCGTCGCATGCTGCATCGAAAAACGTTCGCGCAGCGTGACGACGATGCCGTCGAGCGATTCGTCGCCGGGATGGCCCGCCGGCATCACCAGATGTGCGCTGAGCGCGTTGCCGGTAGTCGACAGCGCCCAGACGTGAAGATCGTGCACGTCGACGACGCCCGGCTGATCCGCAAGATAGTCGCGAATGCGCTGCATATCGACGCCCGGCGGCACGGCGTCGAGCGCGAGATGCGCCGAATCGCGCAGCAGACCCCACGTGCCGTACACGATCACCGCGACCACGAGCAGGCTCATCACCGGGTCGAGCCACGTCCAGTTGGTGTAGAGAATCGCGAGGCCGCTGAGCGCGACCGCCGCGGAGACGCCGGCATCCGCGGCCATGTGCAGGAAGGCGCCGCGAATGTTCAGGTCTTCCTTCTGACCGCGCATGAAAAGCCATGCGGAAATCCCGTTGACCACCATGCCCACGGTGGCGACGACGAACACCGCGAGTCCGGCGACCGGCGCCGGATTCATCAGGCGCCCGATCGCCTCGGCGACGATCACGCCGCACGCGAACAGCAGCAGCGCCGCGTTGGCAAGCGACGCGAGAATCGACGAGCTCCCGAAACCGAACGTGAAGCGTGCCGACGGACGCCGCGTGGCGAGCCATGTGGCGCCCCACGCGAGCAGGAGGCCGAGTACGTCGGAGAGGTTGTGGCCGGCGTCGGCGAGTAGCGCGGTGGAATGCGCGATCACGCCGTAGACGGCTTGCATCATCACGATCGCGACGTTCAGCGCGACGGCGAGCGCGAATGCGCGACCGTGGCCGGCGGCGGGCGCGTGGGCGTGGGCGTGGTGGGCGTCGCTGTGGCTGCCGCTGCTGTGGCTGCCGCTGCTGTGGCTGCCGCTGCTGTGGCTGCCGCTGCTGTGGCTGCCGCTGCTGTGGCTGCCGTCGCTGTGGCTGCCGTCGCTGTGGCTACCGCCACCGTGGCTGTGGCTATGGCCGACGTGTTCGTCCTCGCGCTCGTCGTCAGGGCGGTTCGGGGCAACGTTGTTCTTCATGTCGAATCCAGAGGAAATTCGCTGGCCGGTTCGGCCACGTGCTCGAGCATCCCGGCCAGCATCGCGCTGATGTGGCGGTCCGCGGCGAGGTAGAACACCTGCTTGCCCTGCCGCTCCGCGCGCACGATTCGCGCGGCGCGCAGCAGCCGCAAGTGGTGGCTCACCAGCGACGGCGATAGACGCAGCGCCTGCGCCAGCGCGCCGACCGCGCGCCGTTCGTCGGCGCACGCCAGCACGATGCGCAACCGCGTCGGGTCGCCGAGCAGGCGGAACAGATCGGCCAGCGGCACGAGGGTGTCCGCGGAACGCTCTTCAGGGCTGCTCGGCGGCGCGGAAGAAACCATGACAGGCGGTAGCGTGAGCGTACATATGAACAGGTATTCATACGTTATACATTATTGAGACGACCGGTCAAATCGCAGCGCGGTCCGGCGAGTGTGGGAAAATGCGGCGGTTCGTTTCATCCGGCCCACCCTTCCCCGTCATGCAACCTGTATTTGACCGCGCTTTCGCGGCGCATCGTGACGGCCGCCTCGACGACGCCGAACGCGGCTACCGCGCGACGCTCGACGGCAATCCCGCGCACGTCGATGCGTTGCATCTGCTGGGCGTTCTGCGCCACCAGCAAGGCCAGCACGCCGAAGCCGCCGAGCTCGTGCGGCGCGCGGTGAACCTGCGCCCGCAAGACGCCGCGCTGCAACTGAATCTCGGCAACGCCCTGAAGGCGCTCGGCAAACTCGAGGACGCCATCGAACGATTCCGCAACGCGCTGACGCTGGCGCCGTCCTTCCCGATGGCGCACTACAACCTCGGCAACGCCTATGCCGCCGCGGGCCGTCATGAAGACGCCGCCGATGCCTTCGCGAAATCGCTGCGCCTGCAACCGAACGACGCCTCGTCGCACAACAACCTCGGCAATGCGCTGCACGCGCTCGGACGCCACACGGAGGCGATCGCGTCGTTCCAGCGCGCGCTCGAACTGCGTCCCGGCCACGCGGGCGCGCTCAATAACATGGGCATGTCGCTGAACGCGCTGGGTCGCGCGGACGAGGCGATTCCGTGCTTCCAGGCCGCGCTCGCCGCCGAGCCGCGCTTCGTCGCCGCGCACTTCAATCTCGCCAATACCTTCGACGCCACCGGCCGTCACGCCGAAGCGGTCGCGTCATTCGAGGCCGCGCTCGCCTTGCAGCCGAACCTGCCGCCGGCCATCTACGGCATGGGCAATGCGCTCGCGGCGTTGGGGCGTCATGCGCAGGCGCTGCCGTATCTGGAGCGCGCGGTCGGTCTCGATCCGCAATTCGCGCTCGCATGGCTGAGCCTCGGCGCCGCGCATCAGGCGCTCGGCGCGCACGCCACGGCCGTGCGCGCGTTCGACCAGGCGTTGCGCTTGCGCCCCGACCTCGCGAGCGCGCACATGAACCGCGCGCTGGCATGGCTCGCATTGCGCGATTTCACACGCGGACTGCCGGAATACGAATGGCGGCTGCAAACGATGGCGCAACCGGCGATCCAGACGCTGCCGCGCTGGCACGGCGAGCCGATCGAACAGCGCACGCTGTTCATTCATGCCGAACAGGGTTTCGGCGATACGCTGCAATTCGTGCGCTTCGTCCCGCTGGCCGCGCAGCGCGCGGCGCGCGTCGTGCTCGAAGTGCAGCCGCAACTGCTGCCGCTGCTGGCGACGGCTGCGGAAGCCTGGCGCGTCACGCTGATCGCCCAGGGCGCGCCGCGCCCCGCCGCGGATCTGCACTGCCCGCTGCTGAGCTTGCCGCTCGCGCTCGGCACCACCTACGACACCATTCCGGCCCGCACGCCCTACCTCAGCGTGCCGCCCGCCTATGCCCGCAAATGGCGCGGCTCGCTCGGCGGTCAGGCAAAACGCAAGATCGGCATCGCGTGGTCGGGACGCATCCAGCAAAACGAAACACGTTCGATGCCGCTCGCCGCGCTCGATCCGCTCTTCGCGCTCGACGGCATCGACTGGATCGTGCTGCAACCGGAACTGAGCGCCGAGGAACGTGCGGCGCTCGACGCACATTCGCGGGCGGCGTCGATTCATCGTTTCGACGAGCGGATCGGCGATTTCGCGGACACCGCGGCGATCATCGCGCGGCTCGACGCGGTGGTGTCGGTGGATACGTCCATCGCTCACCTTACCGGCGCGCTGCGCAAGCCGCTCTGGCTGATGCTGCCGTTCGCCGCGGATTGGCGCTGGTTTGCCGGCGAGACGCGCAGTCCCTGGTATCCGGGCGCGACGCTCGCGCGTCAGCCGCGGCCTGGCGCATGGGGTGAGGTGGTCGAGGCGGTGGCGGACGAATTGCGCCGCGGCTAGGCGCGCCGTTCGCCCTGCGTCGTTCGGCGATCGCGGCGATCGCGTTGCCTCGGCAGCGGCAAAAGAAAAACCCCGCGTTCTCACGAACGCGGGGTTTTTCTTCTATTGCCCGAATGAACGGGCGACCGTCAGGCCGTCCGATACTGATCGCGTGATCCCGGCGTGCGATACAGCGCCAGCGTCGCAACCAGCCCACAGACCGCCGCAAGGCCCAGGAACAGACCAGGCGCGGCCTTGTTGCCCGTGTCGTGAATCAGCAGCGTCGAAATAGCCGGCGTGAAGCCGCCGATCGTCGTCGCCAGGCTGTAAGCCAGAGAGAAGCCGGCCGTACGAACTTCGACAGGCATGACCTCGGTCAGCGCGACGACCATCGCGCCGTTATAGCTGCCGTACAGGAACGACAGCCACAGTTCGACGCCCAGCAGCCGCGCGAAGGAAGGCTCCGCGACCAGCCATTGCAGCGCCGGATAGGCGGTGACGATCGTCAGCGCGGTGAAGGCGAGCAGCACCGGACGGCGGCCGATGCGGTCCGACAGCGCACCCGCGAGCGGCAGCCAGATCAGGTTCGACAAGCCGATGCAGACGGTGACGACGAGCGTATCGATCGACGAGAGCTTAAGCACTTCCTTGCCGAAGGTCGGCGTGTACGCGGTGATCATGTAGAACGACACGGTGGTCATGATGACCATGCCCATGCCGCCGAGCACGGTGCCCCAGTTGGCGGCCATCGTCTTCACGATCTCACCCATGCCCGGATGATGCTTGCGCGCCTCGAACTCCTCGGTTTCCTTCAGCGAACGGCGGATCAGGAACAAAAACGGCACGATCAGACAGCCAATGAGGAACGGCACGCGCCAGCCCCAGGCGACCATCTGGTCCGCCGGCAGCATCTTGTTGAGCACCACGCCGATCAGCGCGGCGAACACCACAGCAACCTGCTGACTGCCCGACTGCCACGCGCAATAAAAGCCCTTGTTGCCCTTGGTGGCGATCTCCGACAGATACACGGAAACGCCGCCCAGCTCCACGCCGGCGGAGAAGCCTTGCAGCAGACGGCCGAACAGCACGAGCACCGGCGCGAGCACGCCGATCGTCGCGTAGCCTGGGATCGCCGCGACCGTGAGCGTGCCGAGCGCCATCAGGGCGAGCGTGAGGATCAGGCCCTTGCGGCGGCCGTGATGGTCGATGTAGGCGCCGAGGACAATCGCGCCGAGCGGCCGCATCAGGAAGCCCGCGCCGAACACCGACAGCGACAGCATCAGCGAAGCGAATTCGTTGCCGCTCGGAAAGTAGGTCTTGGCGATCGCGGAGGCGTAATAGCCATAGACCATGAAATCGTACATCTCAAGAAAGTTGCCGCTGACGACGCGGAAAACTGTCTTGAACTTGGATTCTTGCGATGAGGAAGCGGCGTGTGACGCAGTAGACATGACACTCTCTAATGAGCCCTTCGCCATGCGTGCGCGCGGCGATCAGGCAGTTGGTACGATCCATGGGATTCGGCAAGCGGATGCCACGCGCGGATAGAAGAGCGGACGCGCCGGGGGCGCTGCATTCTCTTATTCAAATCATTTGCGTGGTATCAGGGTAAACGTTGTGAATCACGCGAAACCCCGTCCGCATAATGTTAGCGTTGATTGCGCTGTGGCGTAATTCATACAGTTTCATTACCGAACAGCGCCGTCGTAACCTCGCGGTAAACTTTGCAGCCAGCACTTTCGTCGAGCACTACCGATGCAAACCACCCGCGCTCTTTCGCTGCGCCCCGCGACCCTCGCGGACTGCGCGCTCATTGCATCGATCCACAGCACCAGTTGGCAGGCCACCTATCGCGGCCTGCTGCCGGACGCCTTCCTCGACGGCGAAGTCACGCGGGAGCGTGCCGCCTATTGGGAAGCCCGACTGAGCGCACCGGGCGGCGAGCGCCGCGCCGTACTGATCGCCGAGTTGGCGGGCGAGCCGATCGGTTTCGTCTGCGTGGAACGACAACCGGACTCCGCGTGGGGCGTGCTGCTGGACAACCTGCACGCGTTGCCCGCGTACCAGGGCATCGGTGCGGGCAAGCTGTTGATGCGCGCCGCCGAGGATTGGGCTCGCGCGCAAGGCGAGGCGCAGTTATATCTGTATGTGCTCGAAGGCAATACGTCGGCGATCGGCTTCTACGAGCGGCAAGGCTGGCAGTTCGTCGGCGCGGAGCCGGATCATATGGGCGGCGTGGATATTACCGCCTTGCGCTATGTGTACCGGCTGGATCGATAAAACAGGCGCGCGCGTCGTTTGATCGTCGGCCAGACGATCGCGGGCGAAGGTCGATCCGCATTGCTTTTCGGAACAGTCCGATCGTTTGTTCGGCGGCCTCTTGGCATTATCTTCGCCACTCCGATGGCTTCACAGTAAAACGCCCACGCGCCCACGTGCTCCCCGGAGCGCGGCACTTCCCTGCAACGTCGACCCACCCACACACGCCAGGCGTTTCGCTCGCATCGTCCTGAAGCCTGAGTCCCTAGACCTGCGTCCGCTGATCGGCGGGCTACCTTAAAGGCGCTGGAACAGACCGATGCTCACCATTCCACTCACCCCAATCGTAGGCGCCATGGCGCTGCCGCGCTTGCGCCCGCTTGGCCACTTGCCGGCGTCTTTCGGTCACGACTGGACGCTGCTGCCGCCGGTCCGCAGTTTGCGTGCGGAACTCAAGGCGCTCTACGCAGCGATGCTGCGTACCTTCTGCATGAGCGAAGAGACCATCCGCTCGCTATGCAAATGGGTGCCGCTGGAGGAACGGCGTGCGACTGCGCCGACAGTATTCGATGCGCCGTCCAACCACTTCCCGCCCATTACCGCTGAAGGGCAGCCCTTCGAGCGAATCAGGATGCCTGCATTCGAGCCGGAATCGCATGGATCGTCGGTACATTGGAGCGCAATAGCGGGTGGTGCCTGCGCACTCGGCGGCGCTGCGATGCTTGCATGGATCGCTGTCGGTCAGTTGGGCCCTCGCCCGACACTTGGCGACAGTATTTTCGGCAGTTCGTTGACGGTCGATCGCGGCTCACCGTCGGCCGATGATCGCAGGGCTGACGCAGCAGCGACTCAGCACGCGGCCGCGAACGGCGAAGCAAATCGGCGAGCGCCGGGTGGGCAGTCGGCGCATGTGAGCGCAGGTGCCTCACCAACGGATGCAACCGCGAACGCAACCGGATCTTTCAAGGAGTCCGCAGTCGCGACCGCGTCGGAGGCCAACACACCGCGTCCAACGGGTCCGATTCCGTCGCGTCATGCCGAAAAGACTTCTCCCGATGCAATCACGGCTCGTGTCGCAACCGCCGCCACCGTCTCATCCGTGCAGGCCCCAGCGGGCAAGGCCGTCTCACAGCGCCGCAGCAAGTTTCGCGAGAAGGCTGCCGGCCTGCACGGCAAGAGCTACCGTCAAAACAGCCATAACGGCACGGTAAAGCGGCTTCCGTATCAGCCGGCACCGAACGATGACATCCCGCCTATCGCGGCTCCCTCGACTACGCAATACACGCTCGCGAAACCATCGGCGGCGGGATCTTATTCGCCACTGGAGCCATCGCGGCTTGGCGTCGACGAATACACGTCCGTGGCGATGTCCGCCGGCACGCACCTTCAAGACATCGCGCGGTCGCCGCGCGCAGCTTCCACAAGTCATCCGTCTGGAACGAATGGAACGGAATGGATGAATCACATGTCGCAGCGCCGTGTAACCGAAGTCCCGGATCAATTCGCCAGGTAAGCGCAACGCCGTCGCGAACTCGCGGCGCAAAAAAAAAGCCCGGCCATGCATGGCCGGGCTTTTTACCTTCATACCCTTACTTCTGGCCTGGCAGGCCAAGTTCCGTTTGCCGCTGCAGTTGCATCACTTCGTTCTGCACCTGACGCAGTTGCGCCTGCGCCCTTTCCTTTTCCGCGTGCAATGCGGCCGCTTCGCCTTGAGTCTGCCGCTGGTAGTCGTTGACCTTGGCCTGCTGCGTGCGCGCGACGTCGAGATCCGCTTGCAAGCGCTTCGCGCGCTCCGCCGACAACGCGATGATGTCCTCGATGTAAGCCTTTTGGGCCTGCAACTGTGTGCGACGAATCTCGACCTCCGCGAGTTGCGCCGTCTGCTGGACGAAGCCCGCATAGATCGCCTCGGCTCGGCCCGCGTTCTCCGACTTGATCACGCGCCAGAAATGTTTGTCCTGAAATAATGCGACGTAGTAGGCCATCTCCCGAGGATAGAAGAACAGGCTCGCGCCGTAACTACCGTTATATGTGGTGCGCAGTTCGCTCAGCTTCGCGTCGTGAATCATCTGCATCAGTTCGGCGACGTTGCCTTGCGCGTCCGCGGCGGCGGGCGTGCCTGAGGCCGCGCTGCGCAGCGCGGCGGCCACCGGCTCCGGTGTCAACGTGTTCATGGCCGGTCGCGTGCCGACCAGAGGGGCGGCCTCGTCGCTTTGCGCTGCCAGCACAAAACCGCCATGCTGCAACAGCGCACACGAGGTCGCGAGCAGCATGGCGCGCCGTACAATCAAGGGGTACTTCATACGTGCATGCTCCATGCAAATCCAGATCAGCCTAGGATTATCGCGCGGATTAGTCGTTAAGCGAAGCGTTCAGATGTTGCGCGCACAGACTTTAAATCGAGATAAATCGCCGGCGAATGGATTGGCCAAATAACTCGGGTAATCGCGGAATAAAAAATTTCAGATAGGACCGAAACGCAACGATCCGCCTTTTGTGGACTGCGGTCGGATCACGTTAATTTGACGGAAATCCAACGATATGCGGGCTTGCAATACGGAGATAGATTGCTTGTCGTTAAATTCGCGTGCCGTCGATCTTGGTTCATCAACAACTCGCCTTCCTCGCCGCCTTAAAAGCGACCGGTAATCAAGCGGCGGACAAAAGCATTGCTGCATCGACAAGCCAAGACTCGGTGAGACTGCGGAGCGTGGACCGAAAGACAACGACCGGGAAACCAACGCGAGGCGCGCCGCCAAATCCAACAGCAACGCGCCCCCGACAAATCCACCTCGCGGGACGCGCTTTTGACCACGCGCGAATCTCAGCACCGTCAAAACCGCGTTTCGCGCGCCACCCGCAGAAAGGTATCGAGCAATGGCGTGCAGTCGAGCAGTTCCTCGCCACCCGCGCGATGGAACTCCGGGTGCCACTGCACGCCCATCACGAACGGCGCCCGCCGATAGCGCACGGCCTCGATGATGCCGTCCGAAGCCGACACCGCTTCGATGTTGAGATCGCGGCCCAGCGTCTTGACCGCCTGATGGTGAATCGAGTTGACGATCGCATCGCGCCGGCCCGGAAACATATTCACCAGCGTGGAGCCGTCCGGGAAGTGAATCCCGTGCCGATGCTGATCATAGTTCTCGTTGACGTGCGCGCCCGCGGTCGGCACATCGGTAGCGATGTCCTGATACAAGGTCCCGCCAAACGCCACGTTGATCAGTTGACAGCCGCGGCATACACCCAACACCGGCTTACCCGACTCGATGAACTCGTGCAGCAGTTCGAGCTCGTACATGTCGCGCACACGGTCGCCCGGCCATTCGTGACTGGTTGCCGCTTCCGCGTAGGACTGCGGCGAGACGTCCGCGCCGCCTTGCAGCAACAGGCCGTCGAGATGCTTTGCATAATCGCGCAAACGGATATTGCTCGGGTGCAGCATGCCCTGATGACCGACCGTCGGAATCATGAACACCAGCACGTCGCGCGACATCACCCAATGCGCGATCGATTCCTCCAGGTACTGCAGCGTCTTGCCGCGCAAGCCCCTCGCCCCCGGCTCCGGATGAAAGATGCGCGCCGACACGCCGATGCGCAGCGTGCGCTGCGTGATCCGCTGGCCGGCGCGATCGAACAACTGGCGCGCGCGCGCCGCGATGATGCGGCCGAACACCGTCCACGCCGAATCGTTCTGCTTCAGATAACGCGGCGGCGACGGCGGCAATGCGTTCGGCGGCGGCGGATTGGACGCGCTGAAGTCGGGCGCGGCGCCGAAACCGGGCGGCGGCGAGCCGGCCGGGCGCCCGCTGGATGCCGCTGCCTGACCTGAAGCGGCGGTATCGCCGGCAGAGGTAACCAGTTCGCCGTCGATCGCTTCGCTGCTCGCGGGCGGCATGGGTGGCGGCGTCACGGGACGGGTGCCGACACGCTGCGCGTCACGCTCGTGAGCCGCCGCTTCCTGCTTCGCGGTGGATGCCGCCGCTGAACTGCGTGCCTCTTCGGCGTCGCGTTGCCGCGCCGTTTGCGAATCGGTGGGTGTGACGGCCGACGCGCTTTCAGGGTCGTCGGTGGATGACCGGACGGCGGCTCCCTCAGTTGCCGCAGATGTGGTGGAAGCACCGCTAGCGCTCGACGGCGAACCTTCCGGCAACACGCTGGAGCGCGGCGCGCCGGCGCTGGAATCCGCACCCGCGGCTGACGCCGCGGCGCGTGAAACCCCGCCCGCTGAAGGACTCGCGCCCTTGCCCGCCGTCCCCGAATACACCTGCGGCGTCACCGCATCCTTGATGGGAGATTGCGTGGAATCTTCATGCGAGGGAGGCAGCGAGGCTGCCGGCTCATTCGGCGCGATGTCGGATTTCTGTGCGCCCGGCGTGGCCGGCGACGCCGAAGGCGACGGTGGGCTGCCAGGCTCGCCGGCATTTTCAGGTTTGTTTTCGCTCATGACAGTCAGACAGGCGCCTTGCACGCGAACGAATGAATATGCCCTGATTATCCGCCAGCGGACCAAGCCCCGCAAACCCACACACAATTGGTCACATTGTTGCGGCGGGCAATGCACGCCATCCGACTCAAGGATCGGGCTGTTCGTCGAACGTTTCGCGCAGCGCGATCTGCATCGCCGCGTGGATTTTCACGCACCAGCGCCACACGAGCGCAAGCAGCAGCGCGGCGCAACCGAGCACCGCGATGAGCAGGCCGGTCGGCGGCAGGATGCCGCTCGAGAGCGCCGCGACCAGCAGGAACACGCCGACCATCGAGACCACCGGCACCAGGTCGGAGATCGCGTAACGGATCGCACGCGTGAAGCGCCCCGCGATCGCCGGCTGCACGCTGACCTCGGCGAGCAGCAGCGCGAGCGACTTGGTCTTGCGATAGACGGCCACCAGAAACGGCATCGATATGACCAGCGCAATGCTCCACAAGACCACGCGCTGCATGGGCTCGGCCGTCAGCCAGCGCGCGAGCAAGCCGCCGGTGTAAGGCGCGCTATACGACACGATCAGAAAAATCGCGGCGACCAAAGCCAGGTTCACGGCGATCTGCAAAATGATTCGCCGCGTCATGCTGAACAACGTCGGTTCACCGGTTCCAGTGCTCAGGCTGCGCACCCACTGGCCGTACATGCCGAACACGTTGGCGAGCGTGCGCGGCATCGCGTGACCCAGCCGCTGCGTCAGCGGGTCCGCGGCCCGGATCAGATAAGGCGTAAACAGCGTGGTCAATGCCGATACCGCGACCGCGATCGGATAGAGAAACGCGCTCGTCACTTTCAGCGTCAAGCCGAGCGACGCGATGATGAACGAGAACTCGCCGATCTGCGAGACGGTCATGCCGACCCGCATCGCCGTGCGTCCGTCCTTGCCGGCGAGAAAGGTGCCGAGCCCGCACGAGACGATCTTGCCGACGATTACCGCCACCGTGATCACCGCGATCGGCCACGCGTAGTCGACCAGCACCGCCGGGTCCAGCATCAAACCGATCGTCACGAAGAAAATCGCGGAAAACGCGTCGCGCAGCGGCGCAATCAGATGCTCGATGCGGTGCAGATGGCGCGACTCCGCCATGATCGCGCCGATCAGAAACGCGCCGAGCGCAATGCTGTAATCGAGCTTCACCACCAGCAGACAGAAGCCAAAGCAGAAGCCGAGCACCGACACCAGCAGCATCTCGTCGCTCCTCGCGCGCGCCACATAGTTCAGCGCGCGGGGCACGACCAGAATGCCGACCACCAGCGACACCGTCATGAAGAGCAGCAGCTTGCCGAGCGTGACCACTGCGATACCCGCGCTCAGTTGACCGGTCTGCGCGATGCCGGACAGCAGCACGAGCATCGCGATGGCGAGAATGTCCTCGACGATCAGAATCCCGAACACCAGTTGCGCGAAGCTCTCGCGCTTCAGACCCAGTTCGGAAAGCGCCTTGACGATGATCGTGGTCGACGAGATCGCGAGGATCGCGCCGAGGAACAGCGAATCCATCGGACTCCAGCCGAACGCGCTGCCGATCTCGTAACCGAGCCACAGCATCAGCACGATTTCGGAGAGCGCCGCGACGATCGCCGTCGCGCCGACCTTGAACAGCTTGCGCAGGCTGAATTCCAGCCCCAGCGAAAACATCAGGAACACCACGCCGAGTTCGCCGAGGGTCTGAATGGTCTGCTCGTCGTGGATCAACTGGAACGGCGGCGTGTACGGCCCGATGATCACGCCCGCGGCGATGTAACCCAACACCACCGGCTGCTTCAGGCGATGGAACAGCACGGTGACGACGCCGGCCAGCGCCATCACGACCGCCAGATCCTGAATGAAGCCGATGCCGTGGTGCATGAATGCGTTCCTTACAGAAAGTAATCTTGAAAACGCAGTGTAGCAAACGCCCGCCTGGCGCCGAATCGCGGAAAGCGCCGAAGGGCGCGGGATTGCCGCCTGCTCTTGAACTCCCGACGATGCCGCGCAGCAGAATGTTTTTGACACGCTGGACGCCTGTGAAATATCACCATAATATTTGGCGAATATTTTTAGGGGAGTCGAATGATGCGGCAGGTGTCCTTCAATGTTGTGGAGCGTTCCGGCGACAGTCGCGCCGAAACGGTGGAAGTGAATCGCTTGACCATCGCCGGTTGGGCCGGGCGCGACCAGGCCGCGATCGAGCATCACATCGCAGAACTGGCCGCGCTCGGCGTGAAGCGTCCCTCCACTACGCCGTGCTTCTACCGCCTCGGCGCGGAGCTGCTGACGCAGGCCGAACTCGTCGACGTGGTCGGCGTGAAGTCCAGCGGCGAGGCGGAATGCGTGCTGGTGCAATCGAAGGCGGGCTTGCTCGTCACCGTCGGCTCCGACCATACCGACCGCGAAGTCGAAGCCTATGGCGTGACCGTCTCCAAGCAGGTATGCCCGAAACCGGTCGCGCGCGACGCCTGGCGTTTCGACGACCTCGCCGGCCACTGGGATCGACTGGAATTGCGCGCCTACGCGGTGACGAACGGCGAGCGGCGCGTCTATCAGCAAGGCAGCGTCGCCACGCTGCTGCCCGCCGCCGACTTGCTCGAGCGCGCGCCGCTCGCACCCGGCGCCGCGATGTTCTGCGGCACCCTCGCCGTGCAAGGCGGCATCGTCGGCATGGCCGACGGCGACGCGCTCGAACTCGAATTGCACGATCCCGTCCTGAACCGCACACTGCGCCACGCCTATCGCGTGCGAGCGCTTCCTATCGTCGAATGAGGCATCCGTTCATGACTCAACCTTCGCTCTCCGCCACCGCCGACGCGTCGTCAGACGCATTGCTCGAAGCCGCCGCCCTGCGCAAGATCACCTGGCGCATCATGCCGTTCCTGTTTCTCGTCTACGTGCTGTCGTATCTGGACCGCGTCAACATCGGTTACGCGAAGCTGCAGTTCACCGGCGACCTCGGCCTTTCCAACGCGGCCTACGGACTCGGCGCGGGGATCTTTTTCTTCGGCTATTTCGTGTTCGAAGTGCCGAGCAATCTGCTGCTGAAGAAGTTCGGCGCGCGCGCCACCATCGCCCGCATCACGATGCTATGGGGACTGCTGTCCTGCCTGATGATGTTCGTGCGCTCGGAAACGATGTTCTACGTACTGCGCTTTTTTCTCGGCGTCGCCGAAGCCGGCCTGGTGCCGGGCGTGGTGCTCTATCTGACCTTCTGGTTTCCGTCGGACCGCCGCGCGCGGATGGTCGCCGTATTCATGGCGGCGATTCCGGTGGCGGGCATCATCGGCGCGCCGTTGTCGGGCTTTCTGATGTCGGCGCTGCACGACGCGCACGGCTTGCGCGGCTGGCAGTGGATGTTCCTGATCGAAGGCATTCCGTCGATCCTCACCGGCTTCTGGGCGTTGGCCGTGCTGCGCAACACGCCCGCCGAAGCCGCCTGGCTCAGCGCCGACGAAAAGCGCGTGATCCTGAGCCGACTCTCGCGTGACAACAGTTCGGCCGCGGCGGCCGGCGCGGAGCACAGTCTCGCGGTGGCGTTGCGCTCGGGCCGCTTCTGGCTGCTCACGCTGATCTACTTTTGCCTCGTCACCGGCAACGCGGGCTTTTCGTTCTGGCTGCCTCAGATCGTCAAGGACCTCGGCGTGACCAACCTCGTCACCAATGGCTTCGTCACCGCGATTCCCTATCTGGCCGCGGGCATCGGCATGATCCTGATCGGCCGCTCGTCGGACGTGACCGGCGAACGGCGCTGGCACTACGCGGTGTGCTGCTTCATCGGCGCGGCGGGCTTGCTCGGCAGCGCCTCGGTGACGAACTCGATCCCGCTCGCCGTGACCGGCCTGTCGATCGCGTATATCGGCATCCTGGCGGGCTTCGGCATCTTCTGGTCGATGTCGACCACCTTCCTGCAAGGCACCGCGGCAGTGGCCGGCATCGCCGTGATCAATTCGATCGCGAATCTCGCCGGTTACGTGAGCCCGTATGTGCTCGGCATCGTCAAGGACGCGACGCATAGCGTGACGTTCGGTCTGGTGCTGATCGCGGGCGCGCTGATCGTCGGCGGGCTGGTCACGCTGATGATGCCGCGCGTGAAGGTACGGCACGCCGCCGGGATCGCGCCAAGCGGCGCCTGAGTGGCCGCGATGCGCGCGATCCGGGTGACCCGTGCGACATCCGCGCTGCGCGGACCGCGCGGCGCGCCGGTCGCCCAAGCCGACCGGCGCCCTCCACCCCGCACCCGCAAAACCTTGCTCTACAATGCGGACGACCCCGCCCGCTTTCTTTCGACATGAAGCTTTTGCAGACTGCCCGCCCTCCCCGGCCCACCCGCGCGACCGCCGCCGCGAGCCTCGCCGAACAGGCGTATGCGTTCGTCAAGCGCGAGATCATCACGATGCGCCTGCGGCCGAGCGAGGTGCTCAACGAGGCCGAATTGATGGCGCTGACCGGCATCGGCAGAACGCCGGTGCACCAGGCGCTGCACCGGCTCGTGCACGAAGGCATGCTGACCATCATGCCGCGCAAGGGCATCATGGTCCGCCCGGTTTCACTCGACGACGTGCTCGCGATCATCGACGTGCGGCTCGTCAACGAAAGCCACTGCGTGGAACTGGCCGCGCGCCACGCGCAGCAGCACGACTACGATGCGATGCAGGCGTTGCTGGAGCGCTCGGCCGTGTGCGTCGCGGCGCACGACATCGAAGGCATGATGGACATCGACCGCGAGTTTCATCTGGCGATCTCGGCGGCCTCGCGCAACCCGGTGCTCGCCGACATCCTGCGCGGGCTGCATGAACGCTCGCTGCGCTTCTGGTTTATCTCGCTGTCCGAGCCGCATCATCTCGAAGACGTGCACGAAGAACATCTCGAACTGTTTCGCCTGCTGCGCGAACGCGATGCCGAAGGCGCCCGTCGATCGGTGCAAAAGCACATCGAGGCGTTCCGCGCGACGCTCTTCAATCGCATCTGAACGACGCTGAACGAACCTGAAACCCGACCGGCTTCACGCGGTTCAACCTGACTCCACCGACATCATGGCCACCGAATTCACGCCCTTCCCGCCGCTTGCCCAGCTTGCCGCCGACCTCGCCGCCGGGCGCACCACCAGCCGCGCGCTCGTCGAAACCGCGCTCGAACGGATCGCCGATCCGGCGGGCCAGGGCGCGGTCGCCTTCATGCACGTCGACGCGGACAGCGCCCGCGCCGCCGCCGACGCGCACGACCGGCTGCGCGCGGCCGGCACGGTGCTCTCGCCGCTCGCCGGGATTCCGGTATCGGTGAAGGACCTGTTCGATATCGAGGGCCAGCCGACCCGCGCCGGCTCCATCGTGCTGGCGGGCGCGCCCGCCGCCAAGGCCGACGCGGTCACGGTCGCGCGCCTGAAGCGCGCCGGCGCGGTGATCGTCGGGCGCACCAACATGAGCGAGTTCGCGTTTTCCGGGCTCGGCTTGAACCCGCATTACGGCCATCCGTTGTCGCCGTACCGGCGCGGCGTGGAGGGCGACGAGCGGATTTCCGGCGGCTCCTCGTCGGGCGCGGCGGCGTCCGTCGCGGACGGCATGGCGGCGGTCGCGCTCGGCACCGACACGGGCGGCTCGCTGCGCATTCCGGCGGCGCTGTGCGGGCTGACCGGCTTCAAGCCGACCGCCGCGCGCATCCCGAAACAAGGCGGCGTGCCGCTGTCGTCGACGCTCGATTCGTTCGGACCGATCGGCGTCTCGGTGGCGTGCTGCGCGCTGGTCGACCGGATGCTGGCCGGCCTCGAACCGCGCATTCCGGCGGCCCGTCCGCTCGAAGGCGTGCGCCTCGGCGTACTCACTCACTACGTCACCGACGGCGTCGAGCCGGAAGTCGCGGCGGCGATCGATACCGCGCTCAAGCATCTGGAAGCGGCCGGCGCGATCGTCAGCGAAGTGCGTTTCGCGCCGCTCGACCGTTTGCCCGAGATCAACCGCTTCGGCTTTGCGCCGATCGAAGCGTATGCGTGGCATCGTCCGCTGCTGGAAAAGCACCGCGACCAATACGACCCGCGCGTGCTGGTGCGGATTCTCAAAGGCCAGCCTGCCAGCGCCGCCGACTATCTGGATCTGCTCGCCGAACGGCAGGCTATGCTCGACGAAGCCGCCCGCACGCTGTGGCAGCGTTTCGACGCGGTGGTCGCGCCGACCGTGCCGGTGGTCGCGCCGCGCGTCGCCGATCTGGTCGACGACGACGAAACCTTTGGCCGCGTCAACGCGCTGATGCTGCGCAATCCGGGCGTGTTCAACTTCCTCGATGCGTGCGCGCTGTCGCTGCCGTGCCACTTGCGCGGCGAAGCGCCGGTCGGCCTGATGCTGGCAGGCGCGCCGCACGCCGACGACGCCTTGCTCGCCATCGGCCGCGGCGCGGAAGCGGTGCTCAACGCGATTCGTTGAGCGTCGGCATGGACTCGACGGCGCTCAGTGACGGCGCAGTGCAGTGACGGCGCAGTGACCGGGCGGACGTTCGCGCTAGAATCGCGGGCACCGCCCTTTAGTCTAGAGAGAGCCACACGATCCATGAATAACGACGAAGCGATACTGCGCCGCGAGCGCACCCTGCTGGTCCTGCTTGGCCTGATCTGCGTCGGCCTGGTGGCCGGCGCGCTGTACCTGCAATACTTCAAGCGCGAAGACCCGTGTCCGCTGTGCATCATCCAACGGTATTTCTTCCTGCTGGTCGCGATTTTCGTGTTCCTCGGCGCGTTCTTTAACAGTTGGCGCGGCGTGCGTCTGCTGGAAGTGCTGGCGGGCTTGTCGGCGCTGGCCGGCATCGTGACCGCCGCCCGGCATGTGTATGTTCAGGCCCGGCCCGGTTTTAGCTGCGGTTTCGACGCGCTGCAGCCGCTGGTCGACGGCTTGCCGCCCGCTCAGTGGCTGCCGGGCGTGTTCAAGGTGGCCGGGCTGTGCGAAACGCCGTATCCGCCGATTCTGGGCCTGTCGCTGCCGCAGTGGTCGCTGATCGCGTTCGTGGTGGCGTTCATCGCGCTCGCGCTGAGCCTGTATCGCAATCGCGGCCGGGTGGTCTGAACGCGCTTGCCGCGTTGCAATAACGCCGGACCGCGCCGCCCGCCGTGGCGGCCGCGGTCCGGCGTTTTTTTGCCCCCAATTCCCCCGGCGTTGCCGCATCGCGCCAAATAGCGCGACCGGCGCACCCTCGCCCAATCTCCCGCAACTTCGCGGCCTGCCGCGAATCGTACCGATCACATGACCGCTTCCGAATAAGCTTCATGCGAGAAGGGAAATATTTTCGGGGCAAGCTAGTGCTATCTTCGGACATGGATGGCGATCTACGTGCGCGAGGCCGGCTTCGGCCCGACCCCATGCGTAACGCGCGCCCGGTCCGCACTGTCTTTCGGATTCGCCATGACAACGCAAACCATCCGCTTCTATCACCAGGGGTCCGTCCGTGAGGTCGCGGGCGTGCCCGCATCGCGCACCGTGCTCCAGCATCTGCGCGAGGACCTGCATTGCACCGGCACCAAGGAAGGGTGCGCGGAAGGCGACTGCGGCGCGTGCACGGTCGTCGTCGGCGAACTGGACGCGCAAGGCGGCATCGCGCTGAAGGCGGTCAATGCCTGCATCCAGTTCCTGCCGACGCTCGACGGCCGCGCCCTCTTCACCGTCGAAGACCTGCGCGGCGCCGACGGCGCGCTGCATCCGGTGCAACAGGCAATGGTCGATTGCCACGGTTCGCAATGCGGCTTTTGCACACCCGGCTTCGTGATGTCGATGTGGGCGCTATACGAGAACCAGCCGGCCGCCGCGGGCCTGCCCACGCGCGATGAAATCAACACCGCGCTATCCGGCAATCTGTGCCGCTGCACCGGCTACCGGCCGATCGTCGACGCGGCGCAGAAGATGTTCGACTACCCGCACTACCCACGCGTGACGCTGGACCGCAAGGCCGTCGCCGAGACGCTGCGCCAACTGCAGCGCCACGACACCTTCGAATACCGCGCGCCCGACGCACGCGGCGCCGCGTTCGGCTCGCCCGCCTTCCACGCGCCGCTCACGCTCGACGCGTTCGCCAGGCTGCGCGTTGAGCATCCGCAGGCGCGGCTGCTGGCGGGCAGCACCGACGTCGGCCTGTGGGTCACCAAGCAGTTCCGCGATCTCGGCGACATGCTGTATATCGGCAACGTCGCCGAACTGAAGACGGTCGAGCGCGACGCGCAAACGCTGACCATCGGCGCCGCCGTCACGCTCGAAGACGCCTACGCGGCGCTCGCCGTCGATTACCCCGAACTGGCCGAAATGTGGACGCGCTTCGCCTCGCTGCCGATCCGCAATGCAGGCACGCTCGGCGGCAACATCGCGAACGGCTCGCCGATCGGCGATTCGATGCCGGCGCTGCTCGCGCTCGACGCCGAAGTGGTGCTGCGCCACGGCGCGAAAACGCGCACGCTGCCGCTCGACGCGTTCTATGTCGGTTACCAGAAAACCGCGCTCGCCGTGGGCGAATTCGTCGCGGCGCTGCGCGTGCCGCGGCCGGCGGGCGATCTGCGTTTTCGCACCTACAAGGTCTCGAAGCGCTACGACCAGGACATCTCCGCGGTATGCGCGGCGTTCGCGCTGCGCCTCGGCAAGAACGGCGACAGCGGCACGATCAGCGAGGCGCGCGTCGCGTTCGGCGGCATGGCGGCCACGCCGAAGCGCGCCGCGCAAACCGAAGCCGCGCTGACCGGCGCGACATGGAACGAAAGCACCGCGCGGCAAGCGATGAGCGCACTCGCCGCCGATTACCAGCCGCTCACCGACATGCGCGCTTCGAGCGCCTATCGACTGAAGGTGGCGCGCAACCTGCTGTGGCGCTTCCACCTGGAAACGCGCGATGACGCGCCGCTCGCCCTCCTCGACGTGAATGCGTTCGCGTTCGAAGCCGGCGCGCCGGACGCGGCCGTTGCGAAGGAGCCGTCGTGATGAACCGGACCGATGCTTTTGTCGACCCCGCCGCGGACCATGAAGCAAAGCAGGAAGGAAAGCACGCCGCGCCTCAGGACAACGAGACGGCGATCGGCGCCTCGCTGCCGCATGAATCCGCCGCGCTGCACGTGAGCGGCGAAGCGACCTACACCGACGACATTCCCGAACTGCAAGGCACGCTGCACGCGGCGCTCGGACTCTCGCGGCATGCGCACGCGCGCATCGTCTCGCTCGATCTGGACGCGGTCAGAAAAGCGCCGGGCGTGATCGCCGTGCTGAGCGCCGAGGACATCCCCGGCGAAAACAATTGCGGCCCCGTGCTGCACGACGATCCGATTCTCGCCGCCGACGAAGTGCTGTATCTCGGCCAGCCCGTATTCGCCGTGATCGCCGAAAGCCATGACCTTGCCCGCCGTGCCGCCGCGCTCGCCAAAAGCGACGACGTGATCCGCTACGAACCGCTCGAAGCCATTCTTACGCCCGCCGACGCGAAGGCGGCGAAGCAGTTCGTGCTGCCGCCGCTGCATCTGAAACGCGGCGACCCCGAGGCGAAAATCGCCGCCGCGCCCAACAGGATCAGCGGCAGGTTCGAAGTCGGCGGCCAGGAGCAGTTTTATCTCGAAGGCCAGGTCGCCTACGCGGTGCCGAAGGAAATGGACGGCATGCTCGTCCATAGTTCGACGCAGCATCCGAGCGAAATGCAGCAGGTGGTCGCGCACATGCTCGGCTGGCCCGCGCATAACGTGGTGTGCGAATGCCGGCGCATGGGCGGCGGCTTCGGCGGCAAGGAATCGCAATCGGCGCTGTTCGCGTGCGTGGCGGCGCTCGCGGCGAAACTGCTGCGCCGCCCGGTCAAACTGCGCGCCGATCGCGACGACGATTTCATGATCACCGGCAAGCGGCACGACGCGGTCTACGAATACGAAGCGGGCTTCGACGATCAAGGCCGCATTCTCGGCGCGCGCGTCGAGATCGCGTTGCGAGCCGGCTATTCGGCGGACTTGTCCGGCGCGGTCGCCACGCGTGCGGTTTGTCACTTCGACAACGCGTACTACCTCTCCGACGTCGACATCGTCGCGCTGTGCTGCAAGACCAACACGCAGTCGAATACCGCGTTTCGCGGCTTCGGCGGACCGCAAGGCGCGCTGGTGATCGAAGTGATGCTCGACAGCATCGCGCGTCAATTGAATCGCGATCCGCTCGACGTGCGCATGGCCAACTATTACGGCATCGGTGAACGCGACACGACGCCGTACGGTCAGCGCGTGGAGGACAACATCATCGCGCCGCTCACCGACGAGCTGCTCGCCACCAGCGACTATCGCGCGCGCCGCGCGGCGATCGCCGCGTTCAACGCGAACAGTCCGGTGCTCAAGCGCGGCCTCGCGTTCTCGCCGGTCAAGTTCGGCATCTCGTTCAACGTGCCGTTTCTGAATCAGGCCGGCGCGCTGGTGCATGTGTATAAAGACGGCTCCGTGCTCGTCAATCACGGCGGCACCGAGATGGGTCAGGGGCTCAACACCAAGGTCGCGCAAGTCGTGGCGAACGAATTCGGCTTGCCGCTTTCGCGCGTGCGCGTGACGGCGACCGATACGTCGAAGGTCGCGAATACCTCCGCCACCGCGGCCTCCACCGGCAGCGATCTGAACGGCAAAGCCGCCGAAGCCGCGGCTCGCGCGATTCGCGCACGGCTCGCGGATCTCGCGGCTCAACAACTCGGCGGCGCCGCGGACGCGGTGCAATTCGCCCACGGCGAGGTGTCGGTGAATGGCGGTGCGATGCCGTTCGAGCAACTGGTCGGCGCCGCGTATCTGGCGCGCGTGCAATTGTGGTCCGATGGTTTCTACGCCACGCCGAAAGTGCATTGGGATGCAAAAACGCTGACCGGTCACCCGTTTTATTATTTCGCGTATGGCGCGGCGGTGTCGGAGGTCGTGATCGACACGCTAACCGGCGAATGGAAACTGCTGCGCGCGGACCTGCTGCACGACGCCGGTCAATCGATCAATCCGGCGATCGACATCGGTCAGGTGGAAGGCGGTTTCATTCAGGGCATGGGCTGGCTCACCACCGAAGAGTTGTGGTGGAACCGCGATGGCCGTCTAATGACCCACGCGCCGTCCACCTACAAGATTCCCGCTGTGAGCGACACGCCGGCCGCTTTCCATGTGCGGCTCTATCAGAACCGCAACGCCGAGCCGACCGTGTTCCGTTCGAAGGCGGTCGGCGAGCCGCCCTTGCTGCTGCCGTTCTCGGTGTTCCTCGCGATTCGCGACGCGATCGCGGCTGCGGCGCCTGGTATCACGGCCGGTGCCCAACCCGCGCCGCCGCTGCGCGCGCCGGCCACGCCTGAGGCGATTCTGGATGCCCTGGAAGCACTGCAAGCGCCCGCTGCGAACGAACCCGCAACGCAGTCCGCAACCCGGTCCGCAACAACGGACACGACAGCTTGATAAACGATACCAAGGCCCGACGCGACATGAACGCGTCACGCCGCACTCAACCGGCCGCACGGACACCCCGCACGGCCACGCACGGAGAACCGCCGGATGCAAGCCTGGCTGCCTGACCTGCAACAACTGCTCGCGCACGGCGACGCCGCCGTGCTGGTGACGGTCGCGCGCGTCGAAGGTTCGGCGCCTCGCGGTGCCGGCACCAAGATGATCGTCACGCGCGACTCGGCGAAACATACGATCGGCGGCGGGCACCTCGAATGGAAGGCCATCGAGACCGCGCGCCAGGTGTTGCGCGACGGCATGCGCTCGCCGCACATGCGCCGCCTCGAACGTTTCGCGCTCGGCCCCAGCCTCGGCCAATGCTGCGGCGGCGCCGTGATCCTCGCGTTCGAGCGGCTCGACATCGGCGACCTCGGCTGGATCACGTCGCTTGCGAAGCGCGTGGCCGCCGGTCTTTCGACGGTGCGTAGCGTATCATTCGGCCCCGCCCCGGATGCGGTGATGCTGTCCGATCCCGAGCCGGGTGTGGATGCCGCCGACTGCCTGCTGTGGGACGGCGCCGGTTTCGACGACAGCGGCGCGCTGCTCACCGAAACCATCGCGCCGCGCGACTTTCCGGTCGTGCTGTTCGGCGCCGGCCACGTGGGCGCCGCGCTGGTTCGCGTGCTCGCCACGCTGCCGTGCAACGTGCGCTGGGTCGACGAACGCGATGCGCAGTTTCCCTCCGCGGCATCGCTGCACGCGCCGAACGTGAAGCTCGATCCGAACGACGCCCCCGACGAAGCCATCGATCAGGCCGCGCCGAACACCTACTTCATCGTGATGACGCACAACCATGCGCGCGATCTCGAACTGGCCGAGCGCATCTTGCGGCGCGGCGACTTCGCGTTCTTCGGCATGATCGGCTCGCACAGCAAGCGCAAGCAGTTCGAGCATCGGCTCGCCGCGCGCGGCATCGACCCGTCGCGGATCGCGCGAATGAAGTGCCCGCTCGGCGTCGACGGCATTCTCGACAAGTCGCCGGAGATCATCGCGATCTCGGCGGCCGCGCAATTGTTGCAGGCCGTCGAGGCGAACGCGAACCCGCGTCACGCCACGCAAACGGTCTAACGCTAACGAACTTTTGAACCACCATGAAAACAACGACCGCCACCCCGACATCGCTCGCCGAGAAAACCGCTCGCGCACCGAAGGCCGAACTGCATATCCATATCGAAGGCTCGCTCGAACCTGAACTGATCTTCGCGCTCGCCGAACGCAACGGCGTGAAGCTCGCCTACGATTCGATCGAAGCGTTGCGCGCCGCGTATGCGTTCACCGATCTGCAATCGTTCCTCGACATCTATTACGCCGGCGCGAGCGTGCTGCTGCACGAGCAGGACTTCTACGACATGACCACCGCGTACGTGGAACGCTGCCTCGCCGACAACGTGGTTCACAGCGAAATTTTCTTCGACCCGCAGACCCACACCGAACGCGGCGTGCCGATCGCGACCGTCGTGGCCGGCATCGAACGCGCGCTCGCGGACGCGGAAAAGCGCGGCATGACGAGCAAGCTGATTTTGTGCTTCCTGCGCCATCTGTCCGAGGAAGACGCGCTCGCCACCTTCGACGAGGCGCGGCCTTTGTTCGAGCAGTACAGGCATCGCCTGATCGGCGTCGGCCTCGATTCGTCGGAGCGCGGCCATCCGCCTTCCAAGTTCGAGCGCGTCTTTGCCAGGGCGCGCGCGCTCGGCCTGAAGCTCGTCGCGCATGCGGGCGAGGAAGGACCGCCTTCGTATATCTACGAAGCGCTCGATCTGTTGAAGGTGGACCGCGTCGATCACGGCGTGCGCAGCATCGAGGACCCGGCGCTCGTCACGCGCCTCGCGGATACGCGCGTGGCGTTGACCGTGTGCCCGCTGTCGAACCTCAAGCTGTGCGTGTTCGACGACCTCACCAAGCACACGCTGAAGGACCTGCTCGATAGCGGCGTCGCGGTGACGGTGAACTCCGACGATCCGGCTTACTTCGGCGGCTACGTGAACGCCAACTACTTCGCCACCATCGACGCGTTGAAGCTCAACGATGCCGAGGTCTACACGATCATCCGCAATGGCTTCGAAGCGTCGTTCGTCACGCCCGAGGAACGCCGCGACCTGATCGCGAAGCTCGACGCGTACTGGCATCGGAACGGCTCGCACTGACGGGCCAGCGCACGGCAGCCGGCGGCGGCTGGGGTTCCTTGCGAGCCGGGATAAAGCCGCCGTCCGCGCTGTTCGGCTTTTCACATTCGGAGACGGTTTTTCCATGACTCAATCGCCTAAAGCGACCAACGCGGCCAACGCGGCGCCTGAAGCAGCGGCCCAATCAGCATTCCGCGCGCAACTGCTGACCTTCAACGGCGATCCCGCGCACTCGTCCAATGCCGTGGTCTTCAACGAGGACGGCTTGCTGATCGTCGAGGACGGCCACGTCGTCGCGGCGGGCGCGTATGCGGCGCTCGCGCCGCGGCTCGCGCCCGGCACGCAAGTACGGGAGATGCGCGACAAGCTGATTGTGCCGGGCTTCATCGACACGCACATCCACTTTCCGCAGACCGACATGATCGCGTCGCCGGCGCCGGGGCTGTTGCCGTGGCTCGACACCTACACGTTCCCCACCGAGCGCCGCTTCAGCGATTCGGCTCATGCGCGCGAGACGGCGAGTTTTTTCGTCGACGAACTGCTGGCTTGCGGCACGACCACCGCGCTCGTGTATTGCACCGTTCATAAGGAATCGGCGGATGCGCTCTTCACTGAAAGCGAAGCGCGCAATCTGCGCATGGTGGCGGGCAAGGTGCTGATGGATCGCAACTGCCCCGAGTTTCTGCGCGATACCGCGCAATCGGGCTACGACGACAGCGCCGAACTGATCGGCCGCTGGCACGACCGGGGCCGTCAGATGTACGCGCTCACGCCGCGTTTCGCGCCTACCTCGACCGAAGCGCAACTCGAAGCATGCGGCACGCTCGCCCGCCTGCATCCCGATGTCTTTATTCAGAGCCACGTCGCGGAAAACACCGACGAAGTGAAATGGGTCGCCGATCTGTTCCCCGGCCACCGCAGCTATCTGGACATTTACGATCACTACGGCCTGTTGCGTCGCCGCGCGGTGTACGGCCATTGCATCCATTTCGACGACGAAGACCGCAAGCGCATGGCGCAGACCGGCGCCGTCGCGTCGCACTGCCCGACCTCGAACCTGTTCCTCGGCAGCGGCCTGTTCGACTTCGACAAGGCCGACAAAGCCGGCATGCCGATCGCGCTCGCCACCGACGTGGGCGGCGGCACGTCGTTCTCGATGCTGCAAACGATGAACGAAGCGCATAAGGTCGCGCGTTTGGGCGGCCATCATCTGACGGCCACACGCATGTTCTATCTCGCCACCGCGGGCGCGGCCGAAGCGCTCGATCTCGCGGACAAAGTCGGCACGTTGAAGCCGAAGTCCGAAGCCGACTTCGTGGTGCTCGATCCGCAAGCGACGCCGCTGCTCGCGCGCCGCACGGCGCGCACGGAGTCGCTGGAAGAACTGCTGTTTGCGTTCGCGCTGCTCGGCGACGATCGCGCCGTTTATGAAACCTATGCGGCCGGCAGGCGCGTGCATCGCCGCGACGATGTGCGCCAGCTTGCGCCGCGTGCGGCGAGAATCGCGGCCTGAAGCAAAATCGCTTGCAGGTAAAAAAACGGCGCTTCGTTTCTCCGAAGCGCCGTTTGCATTTTCCCCGCCGTATATCCCGGTCAACGCTGCGTGCACACCTCATGCAGCGCATTCAATCGACGCACCGGATCGGCCACATACGGATTCGATTCGTCCCATGCATAACCCGCCAGCACCGCGCTGATCATGCGCCGGATCGACGGCGTCTGGTCCGGGTAGTAGATGATGTCCTGCAACTCGCCGGTGTACCAGCGCTCGACGAATGCGCGGAACGTATCGATCCCCTTGCGCAAGGGCACATCGTAATCAGCGGACCAATCGACCGGCTCACCGTTCAATTGCCGGCTCAAGGTCTGCACCGCGAGATGCGCGGAGCGCAGCGCGATCGTCACGCCGGATGAAAACACTGGGTCCAGAAACTCGCCCGCATTGCCGAGCAGCGCATAACCCGGCCCATGCAAACGCTCGACGTTCGCCGCATAGCCGCCGATCTGCCGCACCGGCATCAGGAACGGCGCGTTGCCGATCAAACGGTTGAGCGTCGGCTCCTGCTGGATCAACCCGCGCAGTTTGGCTTCGTGCTCCGCCTCCGGCACATCCAGGAAACTCGACTCCGCCACGCAGCCCACCGACGAGCGGCCGCCCGCCAACGGAATCATCCAGAACCACACGTCGCGGCGCTCGGGATGCGTCGCGACACAAATCTTGTTGCGGTCGGTCGCGCCGGCCGGAATGCCGTCGCGCACATGCGTGAAGATCGCGGCGCGCGTCGGCATGCGCGTGGGCGCTTCGAGATTCAGCAAGCGCGGCAGCACGCGGCCAAAGCCGCTCGCGTCCAGCACGAAACGCGCTTCGACCTGATACGCATGATCAGCTTCATCGACCACATCGACGAGCGGCGTCGCGCCGGTGTGCATTGCGCGCACCGTGTGACCGAAGCGCACGTCGGCGCCTTGCCGCGCCGCGCAGCGAATCAGGATGTCGTCGAACACCGCGCGCTCGACCTGATACGTGGTGCCCCACCCCGGCGAATGCTTGTCGCGGAAGTCGAACGACGACGACTGATCGCGGTAGACGAAATGCGCGCCGTTCTTGTACTGGAAGCCGGCCTCGACCACCGCTTGCAGCATGCCCGCTTCCTCGAGGTAGGCCATGCTTTGCGGCAGCAGGCTCTCGCCGATCGAGAAGCGCGGAAAGTGCTGGCGCTCCAGCACCAGCACCGAGCGGCCCGCCTTGCGCAGCAACGCCGCCGCGACAGCGCCCGCCGGACCCGCGCCGATGATCGCGACGTCGACCGCCGTGCGCCGTGACGAATGTGTATCCAAATTAACCTCAATCATGTACTTGCCGCGAACAGCGTTACGCTGCATCCTTACTTCTCGTTACAATTCGCGTCGACCGTAAAAACAAAATATTTCGCCGGGAGTCCAGCGTGTCGCCATCCGAAACATCCAGCGTGCCTTTCGTGCCGGAAACGGCCTTCGGGATCTGGTTCCTGCGTACCCATACGTGGGAGCATCATGTGCTGCGCGTCGCGATCAACGACCTCAAGCGCCTGATCGATGCGCCCTTGCCCACCGCGCCGGTGATCGTCGACGTCGGCTGCGGGCAAGGCATATCGTTTCGCCTGCTCGCTAACGCGTTCAAACCGCAACGCATCATCGGCATCGACTTTCACGAGCCGTCGCTGGCGCTCGCCGCCAATGCGGCCAACGCGTGCCGCGACAAGCTCGCCGATATCGAACTGCTGCACGGCGACTGCGCCCAATTGCCGTTGCCCGATGCAAGCGCCGATATCGTGTTCTGCCATCAAACCTTCCATCATCTCGTCGAGCAGGAGCGCGCGCTCGCCGAGTTCCGCCGCGTGCTGAAACCGGGCGGCCTTCTGCTGTTCGCCGAATCCACCGACGCGTACATCAAATCGTGGGTGATCCGGCTGCTGTTCCGTCATCCGATGCAGGTGCAAAAGAGCGCCGACGGCTACCTCGATATGATTCGCCGCGGCGGTTTTGCGTTCGGGCAACGCAACGTTTCACTGCCTTATCTCTGGTGGAGCCGCGCGAAAGACTTCGGCCTGCTCGAACGTCTTGGCCTGTACCGTCCGCAGCCCAGCAAGCGTCGCGAGACACTCGTCAATGTGGCGGCGGTCAAGGCGGATTGACGGCCTGGAACGTCTCACGAGGCGGTAGCCGCGCCACCGCCTCGCCTCCGCACTTGCGCTTACTTGCGCTTACTTGCGCAACGTCACCACATCGCCCTTCAACGCGACGCCCGCGATCACCGCACCCGCGCCGCATGTGAACTCGGTCGCGCTCTCGCGCACTTCGTTCTTGTAGTTGCTCTTGATGTTGATCACCGCGTTGCCGCCTTCCTTGCGCGCGCGGTCCTGCAATTCGATCACCGCCGACAGGAACACGTGCTGGCAAGCCGCGACGTCGCTCTTGCCGAACGCGTTGGTCTTCTTGTTGGTGGCGAACTCGCCGATCGTCTTGACGACGGCCGGATGCCGCTGGCCCGCGAAATACAGCGGGATGTCGTCGCCGACCTTGCCCGGCTCGCTTTTCAGCGCCTCTTCGACCGGATAGTTGCCGACCGTGTCGCGGGCAAAAACCGGCGCGCTGCCCAGCACGGCGAACGAAGCGAACAGCGCGGCACACATCAGATGGCGTTTCATTGAGGTTCCTCGTTGGTTTTTGTTGGTCAAGTGTTCTGTTTTTTATTCGGCTCAGTTCGCTTCGAGCACGACGAGCCGGCCGCTCACCGCGATCGCGGCGGCGCTCGGACTGACACCGCAGGTGAACTCGGTCGCCGAGTTGCTTTCGCTGCTGTGAAAACGCGTCGACACGTCGATCACGGCATTGGCGTTGCGCTCGCGTGCCGCCGCGCGCAGCTTCTGCACCGCCTCGGCAAGCGCTTCATGGCAGGCGTCGTCCGGGCTCGATACCTTGCGGGCGATCCGCACGGAATACGACACGTCGCCGAGTTGGCTTTTCACCGCCGGATGATCCTGCTTGCCGAAATACACCGGCACGCCGCCGACCTGGCTCTTCACCGCCGGACGATCCTGCTTGCCGGCATTCACCGCCACGCCGCCGGGCGATTCGCCGCCCGCCGCCGCGAGCGGCAGCGACTTCACCTGCGTCGCGCAGCCCGCTTGCGTGAGCACCACGGCGGCCACTGCGCCCCATACCAAAGCTTTTTTCATTTTTGTCACCCTCGATTTTTCGAATGCGGCCGTGTCAGCCGCCCTGCCATGCTTCAAACATCAGGCTCGCGCAACTGCCGCCGAACCCGAACGACACCGACATCGCCGTGTCGATACATGCAGCGCGCGTCGTTCGCACGAGCGGCATGCGTTCGACAACGGGCTCCGGCGTTTCGATGCCCGCCGTGCCCGCGATGAAACCGTCGCGCATCATCAGCAGCGTGTAGATCGCCTCGTGCGCGCCGCACGCGCCGAGCGGATGCCCGGTCATGCCCTTGGTCGACGAAAACGCCGGAACCTCGCCACCGGACGCCACGCCGAATACCTCGTTCAACGCGCGCAGTTCCTCGATGTCGCCGAGCGGCGTCGACGGTGCGTGCGTGTTGACGTAGTCGGGCCGCTTGCCCGCTTCGTCGAGCGCGCCGCGCATCGCGCGCGCGATCCCCGCCGCACGCGGCGCGACCATGCCCGCGCTGTCCGTGCACTCGCCGAAGCCCGTCAGCTCCGCGTGGATGCGCGCGCCGCGCGCCAATGCATGGTCCAGCGCTTCGAGCACCAGCACGCCGCCGCCCGAGGCGATCACGAAACCGTCACGCGCGGTGTCATAAGGACGCGACGCCGCTTGCGGCGTGTCGTTGAAGTGCCGCGACAACGCGCCCATCGCATCGAACATCAGCGTCATGTTGTCGTGCAGCGCTTCGCTGCCGCCCGCCAGCACGATCTGCTGACGGCCGCTCTGAATCAGTTGCATCGCCTGGCCGAGCGCGAGCGCCGAGGTCGTGCACGCCGACGACGGCGAATAGCCGACGCCTTCGAGCCCGAACACCTGCGCGACATTCGCCGACGCGGTGCTGCTCATCGCCTGCGGCACCGTGTACGGCGGCACTTTCTCGACGCCGCGCGCATGGGCGATCGCCATCGCCGCGTCGTAACTCGCCATCGCGCCGACACCCGAGCCGATCACCGCGCCGGCGCGCGGCGAATGCAGCGCGGCGGCGTCGAGCCCGGCGTCGGCGATCGCCTGGCGCGCGGCATGACACGCGAAACGCGCGGTGTCGCCCATGAAGCGTTCGAGCTTGCGCTCGAACGGCGGCTCGTGCGCGACCGAGGCGACGCCCGCCACCTGCGAGGCGAAGCCGCGCTCGCGCCACGCGTCGATCCGCTGGATGCGCGAGCGGCCCGCGCGCAAGGCGGCGGACACTTCGTCGAGCGTATTGCCGAGGCACGACACGATGCCCATGCCGGTCACGACCACGCGTTGCAATTTGCGTTGTGCCGCCACGTTCATCGAACGCGCCTGAAAATCAGCGACGTATTGATGCCGCCGAACGCGAAGTTGTTGCTCATCACATGCTCGGCGTCGATCTCGCGCCCCGCGCCGACGATGTAATCGAGCGGCGCGCAAGCCGGGTCCACGTTCGCGAGGTTCAAGGTCGGCGCATACCAGTTGCGCTTCATCATCTCGATGGTCCACCACGCTTCGAGCGCGCCGCACGCGCCGAGCGTGTGGCCGACGTAGCTCTTGAGCGAACTGATCGGCATGCGCTCGCCGAAGGTCTGCGCGGTCGCATGGCTTTCGGCGATGTCGCCGCGATCCGTCGAAGTGCCGTGCGCGTTCACGTAGGCGATCGCTTGCGGCGGCAGTTGCGCGTCGGCGAGCGCGAGCCGCATCGCGAGCGCCATCGTTTCGGCGGTCGGCTGGGTCATGTGCGCGCCGTCCGAATTGCAGCCGAAGCCCACAATCTCCGCGTGAATCGGCGCGCCGCGCGCCACCGCGTGTTCATACTCCTCCAGCACCAGCGTGGCCGCGCCTTCACCGACCACGAGGCCGTCGCGCGCGGCGTCGAAAGGACGCGGCGTGAGATGCGGCGCGTCGTTGCGCGTGCTCGTCGCGTACAGCGTGTCGAACACGGCGACCGCCGGACCCGACAGTTCTTCCGCGCCGCCCGCCAGCATCAGCGTCTGCTTGCCGGCCTGGATCGCTTCATACGCGTAGCCGATCGCCTGGCTGCCCGACGCGCACGCGCACGAGGTCGGAATGATCCGCCCTTTCAGGTCCCAGAACAGGCTCACGTTGACCGCCGCCGTGTGCGGCATCATCTGCACGTAGCTGTTCGACGTGACGTCGCTCATCGAGCCGGTTTCGAGCATCGTGCCGAACGCGCGAATCGGCTGCACCGAGCCCGACGACGAACCGTAGGCGACGCCCATGCGGCCGTCCTTGATGCTCGCGTCTTCGGCGAGGCCGGCGTCCATCAACGCCAGTTCGCTCGCGCGCACCGAGTACAGGGAGACCGGCCCCATCGAGCGCGTTTTCTTGCGCGGATAGTGCGCGGGCGCGTTGAACGCCGGCAGCGGACACGCAAGCCGCGTATGCAGCGATTCGAAGTAATCCCATTCGGGCATGCGCCGCACCGCGTTCACGCCGCTCTTCAGGCGCGTTTCGATGACGTCCCAGCTATCGCCGAACGCGGTCACGCCGCCCATGCCGGTAATGACGACGCGCTTCATCACACCATCCCGCCGTTGACGCCGATCACCTGGCGCGTGACATAGGAGGCCGCATCCGACATCAGGAAGCTGACCACGGACGCCACCTCGGCAGGCTGGCCGACGCGGTTCATCGGCACCGTTTTCAGTGCGTGTTCGAGCGGCATGTCGTCGAGCATGCCGGTTTCGATCAGTCCCGGGGCCACGCAATTGACGGTGATATTGCGCGTCGCCAGTTCGACGGCGAGCGCCTTGGTCGCGCCGATCAAACCGGCCTTGGCCGCGCTGTAGTTGACCTGGCCGCGGTTGCCCATCACGCCCGACACCGACGCGAT
This sequence comes from Paraburkholderia sp. DD10, assembly GCF_049177125.1. NCBI lineage: Bacteria > Pseudomonadati > Pseudomonadota > Betaproteobacteria > Burkholderiales > Burkholderiaceae > Paraburkholderia > Paraburkholderia sp. DD10. The sequence continues at coordinate 2,484,062 of NZ_CP185393.1, forward strand.
CGTGACGATGCGCCCGCCCTTGCGCGCGCGCACCATCGGCATGGTCAGCGGATGGACGACGTTGTAGAACGAGTCGAGACCGGTTTCGATCACGATGTCCCAATCTTCCTCGGTGAGCGCGGGGAACGCGGCGTCGCGCGTCACGCCCGCGCTGCACACGATGCCGTAATACGGGCCGTGCGCCGCCACGTCCGCTTCGAGCACCTCGCGGCACACGGCGCGCTCGCGCACGTCGAATTGCAGCACGCGCGCCGTGCCGCCTTGCGCGGCGATGCCCGTCGCGACCGCCTCGGCTTCGGCGCGTCCCGTGCGGCAATGCACGGAGACGGCGAAGCCGTCGGCGGCCAACTGATACGCAATCGCGCGGCCAATGCCGCGGCTTGCGCCGGTAACGAGAACACGCCGGCTCATGAACTGAAACTCCCTTCGATGAATGACTGAAAATCGGCCGGTTGAAACACCTTGATCACCGCCTCGGCGCAGCACACGTCGCCATCGTGGATCGTGCATTCATAGGCGCCGTGGCCTTCCTCGCTGCGCAGCAGTTCGGTGGCGTGGATCAGCAATTGCGCGCCGCCCGCGAACGACGCCTGCAACGCCTTGTAGCTGCGCGAACCGAGCAGCACGCCGGGACGCGCGCGGCCGCCGCCGCGCATGGCCAGCAACGCGACGTGCGCGGCGATCGCCTGCGCCATCAGCTCGATGCCGATCCATGCGGGCATCGCGCCCTCGGCGTTCGCATACCATGCGTCGGCGCGCACGGTGCCGCGCGCGCTCAGCGTCTCTTCGCTGAAACTGCTCACCGCGTCGAGCAGCAGCATGGTGCCGCGATGCGGGATGATCGCTTCGATCGGTTGATCGATCAGTTCCTGGAGAGTTGGCGTCGGGTTCATCGCGCGCATTATCGGGCAAGAATCATCGGGCGAGAATCAGGCTGACATTGCTGCCGCCGAACGCAAACGAATTGCTCATCACGTACTGCTCGCCGACGCCGCGCGGCAAGAAGCGTTCGCTCTCGACGAGATCGAGCGCGGGCAGCGCGGGGTCGGCCTCGCCGTCCCACAGATGACGCGGCAGCGCGACATCGTCGCGCGCGAGCGTGAGCCATGCGAAGCCGAGCTCGGTCGCGCCGGCCGCGCCGAGTTGATGACCGGTCAACGGCTTGGTGCCGCTGGTCGCCACGCCGCCGGGGAACACGCGCGCCATCAGATGCGCTTCCATCTCGTCGTTCTTGCGCGTGGCGGTGGCGTGCAGATTCACGTAGCCGATCGCCGACGGCGCGATGCCCGCATCGGCCAGCGCCCCGCGCAACGCGAGTTCGCCGCCCGCGCCGGTGGGATCGGGCGACGAAATGTGATGCGCGTCGCTCGATTCGCCGACGCCCGCGAGCCGCACCGCCGCTTCGTCGCGGCTCATCAGGAACACGGCCGCGCCCTCGCCCACGTTGATCCCGCAACGGTTGCGGCTCATCGGATTGGTGCGCACGCCGCTGGTCGATTCCAGCGATGCGAAACCCTGCACCGTCAACTCGCACAATGAATCGACGCCGCCCACCACCACCGCATCGCACAGTTGCAGTTGCAGCAGCCGGCGCGCCGACGCGAACGCCTTCGCGCTCGACGTGCAAGCGGTCGAAATCGTGAACGCCGGGCCACGCAGGTCGAGCACGGCGGCGGCGAACGGCGCGGCCGTGCCGATTTCCATTTGCCGGTAATTGAAGTTGGCGGGCAGATCGCCCGCCTGGGCCTGATAGACGAACGCGGCCTCGGCCGCTTCGATGCCCGACGTGCTGGTGCCGAGCACCACGCCGATCCGATCCGCGCCGAAGCGCTCGCGCGCGGCGTCGACCGCGGGCGCGATCTGCGCGAGCGCGCCCAGCAGCAAGCGGTTATTGCGGCAGTCGTAACGGGCGAGCGCGGCGGGCGGCGCCAGATCGAGCGGCGCGAGCACGCTGCCCACGAACGCCTCGCCGATGCCCGTGTGCGCATTCGCCATGCCGGGCGCGCGAGCGGCGGCGAGCGCGGGAACGATCCGGTCGAGGTCGCCGCCGAGCGCATTGATCATGCCGAGCGCGTGCAAATAAACCGATGGCGCATTCATGCGAGCCTCCTTGATTCCGATGGCATGCCGATCGGCGCGAGCAGCACCGATACCGCGATGCCGAGCGCGAGCGTCGCGCCGAAGCTCTTCAACGCCGGCATCGCGCTCATGCCGAGCATGCCGAACGACAGCAGCGTGGTGGCCGCCGAGAGCAGCACGCCCGTCCACACCGCGCCAAGATCCGCGTCCGCGCGCAAACAGCCTTCGCGCAGAAACACCGCATAGTTTGCGCCGACGCCGAGCACCAGCATCAAGGCGAGCCAGTTGAACAGATTGAGCGGCACGCGCGCGTAGCCGAACACCGCGAGTGTGACGCCCACCGCGAGCAGGACCGGCAAGGTGACGGCGATGCCGCCGCGCGGGGCGTAGCGCAGCATCAGCAGCACGAGCACCAGCGCCAGCGCGCCGCCGAGCCACCAGCCGCTGTCCACCCGGTAAGCGCCGAACAGCTTCGACACGCTCGCCGCCTTGTCGACGAAAGCGACGCCCGGCACCGCCTGGGCGGTGGCCATCAGCGCGGCTTCGTTGCGCGGTGTGACGCCTTGCGGAATCACCACGGCCGCATAGGCTTGCGTGTTCGAATCGACTTCGCCCAGCCAGAGATGCCTGTACGGTTGCGACCAGGGCGCGGCGAGCCATTTATCCACCGTCAGCAAGGGCTGCGGTTGCGCGAACGCGGCGAGCCACGCATCCGCGACTTCGTCCTTGAAGCCAGCTTGCAGCAGCGTGGCGCGCAACGCGGCGGGATCGTCGAATACGTGCCGTGCGAGCAACGCGCGGTCTTCAGCCTGCTGTTTCGCGGAGGGCACGAACTGCGCCACCGATTGATAGCCGCCGACCTGGTTCGCGGTGCCGCTCAACGCATCGAGCTTCGCGCCCAACGCTTCGGCGCGTTGCAGCACGCGTTCCGGCGTCTCGCCGCGCACGACGAAAAACTGCGCGCTGTTATCCACGCCGACCGCCGCGCGCACTTTGTCCTCCTGCGCGACGAGCGATGGATCGCGCTCGATCAGCAGATGGATGTCGTCGTCGCTCGTCAAACGCAGCCAGCCGGGAATCGCGACGATCAGCAACAGCGCCGCCACGAACCACGCGCGCTTGCCGCCAATCGCGCGATGCCACACTGTCAGCCCGCGCGCCGCGCCGGCAAAGAGGCGCCGCGGACTGCGCTTCGGCGCGTGCGTGAGCAGCGCGGGCAGTAGCCACAGCACGGACGCGAACGCCGTCATGATGCCCGCGATCGCGAAACACGCGATCTGCTTGAGCGCGGGAAACGGCACCCACATGAGGATCGCGTAACCGAGCAGGCTCGTCGTCAACGCGACCGTCAATGCCGGGCGCACCGTGCGCCCGCCGCGGCGCGAATCCCAATCGCGCTGCGCGCCGAGATACACGACGAAGTACTGGATCGAGTAATCGACCGCTTCGCCGATCAGGCTCGCGCCGAACACGAGCGTCAACAGATGCAGCTTGCCGAACACCAGCATCGTCACGGCGAGCGCGCAGACGATGCCGAGCGCCGTCGACACGAAACCGAGCAGCAATAGACGCGGCGAGCGGAACACCCACATCATCAGCAACGCGATGCCGCACAGCGACGCGACGCCGATCAGATGCACCTCGTGTTCGGAGGCGCTGCGCGCCGATTCGGCGTAGAACACGGCGCCGGTTCGCGCGACCGAGACGTCGGGGAACGCCTGCTTCAAGGCGTTTTCGCCTTGGGCGAGCGCGGCGAGCACGGCGTGTTGAGTTTTCGATTCGTAGGCGGAGCCCGGCAACGTGGCGACGATCAGCACGCTCGTGTCGGCGCCGCGATGCGCGACCAGCATGTTGTCTTCGAGTTCGAGATTCGACGTGGCGAGCGGCAGGCCGCCGAGCCAGTGTTCGAGCCAGCCGAACGGATCGTCGGCGAGCGGCGTGGTCAGGCCGCCGCGCAAGGGGCTGTAGATGCGTTGGGCGAGCATGCCCGCCAGCGCCTTGGGGGCTTCTTTGGAGGCGTCGCCCGCCGTGGCGCTCGACGCATTGCTCGTCGCCAGGGCCGCGCGGTCGGACGGCGTCAGCAAACCGAAGCGGTACGGCATGTACAAGGCGGCGATCCGCGACAAATCGAACGGCGGCAACTCCGCCGTGACCGAGCCGAACGCCCCGCTCTTTTGCAGCGACGCGCCGAGCTGCTTCGCTGCCGCTTTCGCGTGCGCGTCATCGTTGCTGCTGACGAGAAAAACCGTGCGGTCGCCGAGCGCGCTCGCGAGCGTATCGACCGCTTTTTCGGCGACGGGGTCCGCTTCGGTCGCGGGAAGCAAGGCGAGCAGATTGGTCTGCAACGGCGACGGTCCCGCGAAACGCCAGCCGCAATACAGCGACGCGACGAGCGCGAGCAACAGCCATGCGGCACGTATGCCCCACACCTGTTTCGCGGATCGCTGTTGCAGCATGTCCATCACGGCGCTCCGAGCAGCGTGCGCTCAGCCGGCGCGAGTTCGGTCACCGCCGCGCTCTTCGCGAAGTCGAGCTTCGTGATGTCGCCGTTCGCGAGCGTGATGCGCAAGCTTTGCAGATAGTCGCCGCCATTCATCTGCAAGCCCTTGATCGATTGCGCGATTTGCGGCTGGTTCGGCGTGAGCTGCATGCGCCATTGCGCGGCGCTGCCCTCGGCCTGCACGTCGAATTGCGAATACAGCGCCGACAGATCGCCGCCGAGCATCGCACGCATCATCTTCGAAACTTGCGCGACGCCGCGCGTGCCTTGCGCGCCGCGGGCCGTCACGCGCCGGCCGTTGGCGTCGACTTCGGTCACGCCGCTGTCGGTGATCACATAGGTGGCCTGGTACGGTGTGTCGATCCGCCAGATCACGCCGCGCTCGCGGAAAAACAGCAGCGAGCCGGTGCTGACGAGCGGCTGCTTCATCGCGGCAAGCGTCTGGGTTTGCGTGAATTGCGCACGCACGCCTTTGGCTTGCGCGAGGTGTGAAGCGATTTGGGAGACCAGGGCGGGGTTGCCGGCGGGCGTTGTTTCCGCGGCGCGGGCCGTGGCCGGCCAGCTCACGATGGCCGATACGCTCAGCACGCATGCCGCGCTTGCCATGCTTGCCACGCTCAATGCGATCAAACGGCCCGCTGACGTGCGGCGCAACTTCATCGTCCCCATACGCGCTCCAGCTTGTCGAACACGACCGGCGGCGACACGAACTGCAACTCCTGCGTCGCGGCGTCGACGGCGACCTGGATCGTGTAGCCCTTCGTCAGCCGCGTGCCGGACCCGCAATCGACGATTTCATAGCCTATTTTCAGGCGGTTTTCGTGTTCGAGCAGTTCGGTGCGGACTTCGATCCGCTGACCGTAAGTCGCGGGCCGCACATACTTCAGATGCGCCTCGACGATCGGCCATAGATAACCCGAAGCCTGCATCTCGCGATAGTCGTAATCGAACGCGCGCAACAAAGCCGCGCGGCCAATCTCGAAGTACTTCAGATAGTGGCCATGCCAGCACACGTTCATCGCGTCGACATCGTGAAACGGCACTTCGACCATCGCGCTTGCCGTGAGCGTTTTGCGGGAGCGGGTCATGCGTTCGCGCCTCCGCGATAGTCGTGCAGCAATTCGCATGCGGCGATGCGCGCGGTCAGCGCGCGCAGTTCGTTTTCCAACGCGCGGTCTTCGTCGACGAATGGCGACTGCGCGCTCACGCTGTCGATAAACGCTTGCAGCGGCGCGGGAATCGGCGTGGCGCTATCGATCTTCAAACGCAGACGCGCGGCTTGCACCGTTGCGAGCGTATGCGCGGCGGCGACCTGCTCGGTCAACTCGAGCACGCGCAAGCAGTCGCGCGCGGCGATCGTGCCCATGCTGACCTTGTCCTGGTTGTGCGCCTCGGTCGAACGCGAAAAGACGCTCGCGGGCATCGTGTTCTTCAGCGCCTCGGCCGTCCACGCGGACGACGAAATCTGCACGGCCTTGAAGCCATGATTGATCGCGGCGCGCGCGGGCGCGGCGCCCGACAGATTGCGCGGCAAGCCGTTGTTGAAATTCACGTCGACCAGCAGCGCAAGCTGACGGTCCATCAGATCGGCGAGATTGGCGACCGCGACCTTCAGCGAGTCCATTGCGAACGCGATATGGCCGCCGTAGAAGTTGCCGCCGTGCAGCACGCGTTCGTTGTCGGGATCGATCAGCGGATTGTCGTTCGCGCTGTTCAGTTCATTCTCGACGTCGCGGCGCACCCATGACAGCGCGTCGCGCGCCACGCCGATCACATGCGGCGCGCAGCGAATCGAATAGCGGTCTTGCAGACGATGCCCCGGCGTATCGTCGCGTCCGCTCAGATCGTCGCGAATCCACGCGGCGGCTTCGGCCTGGCCGGCGTGCGGCTTCACTTCGAACAGCATGGCGTCGAAGTGCGCGGCGCGGCCGTCGAGCGCCACCGTGGAGAGCGCCGTCAGGCGCGCGGTGAGCCGCGTCAGATGATCGGCGCGGGCAAACGCGAGACAGGCGAGGCCCGTCATCACCGCGGTGCCGTTCATCAACGCGAGACCTTCCTTCGGCGCGAGCGTGAGCGGCGCGTGGCCGAGTTCGCTCCACACGTCGCGCACATCGCGCAAGCGGCCTTCGAACATCACGTCGCGCTCGCCCGCGAGCGCCGCGGCCACATACGAGAGCGGCGTCAGATCGCCGCTCGCGCCCACCGAGCCTTCCGACGGAATGCGCGGCAGCACGCGATGATTGATCAGGTCGGCAAGGCGTTCGAGCAAGACGGGGCGCACGCCGGAAAACCCATAGGCGAGCGAGTTGAGCCGCGCGGCGATCACGGCCAGCGTTTGCGCGTCGTCGAGATGCCGGCCCATGCCGCAACCGTGATAACGCGTCAGTTGCAGCGGCAAGGCTTCGACCAGTTCCATCGGCACGTCGACCACGCATGCGTCGCCGTAACCGGTATTCACGCCGTAGACGGTCGCGCCCGCCGCCAGATGACGGCGCAGGAAATCCGCGCCGCGCTGAATGCGCGCGCGCCACGCCGGATCGGCGCTCAACGCAACCGGCGCGCGACGATGCGCGATTGCGACGACCTCTTCGATCGTCAGCTTGCGCGCGCCGATCACCACCGGGTCCGCATTTGCGTTTTCGTTTGCGCTTGCGCTCGGCGTTTCGATCAGATCATGTTCGGCCATTCGCGCCTCGCTTGGGGCTGGCCCAGAAATCGAAGAAATTGAACCATTGATAAGGAGCCTTGCGGCAATAGTGTTCGAGCCGCGCCGCGTAGCGCTGCGCCCACGCGGCGAGATGCTGCGCGCGTTCGCGGCGCGGCAACTCGATGCGTTCGGCGAACGGCTCGAAATACAGCCGATAACCGCCGCGCTCTTTCAGGCAGAAGAACAGATAGACCGGACAGCCCAGCGCATGCGCGAGCACGTAGGGACCTTGCGCGAAGGGCGCGGCCGAGCCGAGAAATTGCGCTTCGGTGGTGCGGCCCGCTTCGTGCGCGGGAACGCGGTCGCCGACGATCACCAGCAGCTCGCCCGCATCGACACGCTCCTGCATCATCATCGCGGTCTCCGGTCCGAAGTCGCTGACTTCGAGCAGATGCCGGGCGAACTCGCTGTTGGCCGACGCCAGCACGCTATTGAAACGCCGCGCGTGCTCCGTATAGACGACCGCCGTGACCTTCGCGTACGCGCCGCGCGCGGCGAGCGCGCGAGTCATTTCCAGGTTGCCGAGATGCGCGCCGATCACGAGCGCGCCCTTGCCGCTTGCGACCAATGCCTCGAACGCGGAAGGATCCTCGAAGGTGACGTCGGCGGTATTCACGCGGCCCGACCATGCGGCGAGCTTGTCGAAGCCCGATTGCGCGAAGGCCAGCATGTGCCGGTAGGCGGACAGCCAGCCGGGGCGCGGCGTATCGTCTTGCGGCGCGGCCTCGCCGAGACGTCTGAAGTAGTTGCGCGACGCCTCGCGCGCGGCGCGGCCCGTCAGCAGGAAATACGCGACGATCGGATGCAGCCAGAGCGAGGTGAAGCGTCGGCCGAACAGCTTGCAACTGAGCGCGAGCAAGGACATGCCGAGGTGAGAGCCGCGTTCGGCGATACGCCACCAGTCTTGCGGGCTTTCCGCGGTTGCGGTTGCGGTTGCGGTTGCGGTTGCGGTTGCAGAGCGGCGCGGCATCAGCTTGTGCGCGAGCAGCATCGGCAGACGCCACAGCATCCCGAACACGAGCCGCGTATGACTGCGGCTGATGCGCACGTTGTCCCACAGCACGTCGAAATGCGAGACGCCGTCGGCGGCATACGTGACGCGCGTCGGGATCGAGCGGAACGCCGCGCGCCGCCAGTAGAGGCGCACGAGAATCTCGATGTCGAAGTCCATGCGCGTCGGCAACCGCACGCGGTCGATCAGATCGCAGGCCAGCGCGAGCGGATAGAGGCGAAAGCCGCACATCGAATCGCGGATCGTCAGCGAGAGCGTTTCGATCCACACCCACACGTGCGTCAGATAGCGGCCGTAGAGGCGCGCTTTCGGCACGCTCTCGTCGTAGACCGGGCGGCCGAGGATCACCGCGCCCGGTTCGGCGCGCGCGGCGTCGATGAAACGGGGCACGTCGGTTGCGTCGTGCTGGCCGTCGGCGTCGATCTGCAACGCGTGCGTGTAGCCCGCCGCGCGCGCGGCGCGCAGGCCCGCCATCACCGCCGCGCCCTTGCCGCCGTTGACCGGCAAACGCAGCAGCGTGAGTTGCCCCGCGTATTGCCGCGCGAGCGCGGCGAGCACGTGCTGGGTCGGCTCATCGCTGCCGTCGTCGACGACGAAAACGGCCAAGCCGTGCACCGCGAGATGGGCGACGGTCGCGCCGATCGCGTCCTTGTGGTTGTAGATCGGAATGACGATGCACGGAGCGAAGCTCATCACGCGGGCTCCCGATACACGATCACACCGGACGCGCAGTCGCGGCCGCTCAGCCGATAACTGAACTGCACACGCCGGCGCGCGGCGTCGTGAGCCAGCGTGAGATCGAGCACCGCGCCGGGCGGCACCGGCGCCATGAACTTCAGGCGGTCGATCGACGCAACCGCGCTGACGGCCGGCAGATGATCGGCGGCGAGACGCATTGCCCAATCCACCTGCACCACGCCCGGCAGAATCGGCAGACCGGGGAAGTGGCCGGCGAAATGCGCGAGCGTCGGCGGCACGCGCAGCTCGTAATGCAGCGTGTCGCCGCTGCGCGCTTCGGCGAGCACTTCCACGCCCTCGGCGCGCGGCTCGAAAGCCGCCGCCACCGCGGCGACCGGCAGCTTGCCGCGCGCGTCGAACGGCAAGGTCACGCGAAACCGCCAGTGGCGCGGCAGCACCACCACATCGAAATATTCAGCGAGATGACGGCGCAGCGTTTTCGCGAGCAGCACGCGGCCCTGGTCGCGCAACGCCGCGCTGCCCGCTTCGGACAGCGCCACCACGGCGCCGACGCGCTCGCGCGAAGCGCCTTCGAGCGGCACGATCGCCGCTTGCACGACATACGGATGCAACGCGAGCCGCGCTTCCAGTTCCGGCAGCGAGACGCGCTTGCCGTCGAGCTTCAGCACGCGATCGAGCCGGCCTTGCAGACGGAAACGGCCGTCGGCGTCGAACGCGATCTTGTCGTCGGTGCGATGCCAGCCGTCGTGATCGAGATGCGGCGAGCGGACGTTCAGCGCGCCGTCTTCGTCGCGGCGCACTTCGATGCCGGTCACCGGTCGCCATGCATCGCTCTGATCCTGGCGACGCCACGCAATGCCGCCGGTTTCGGTGCTGCCGTAGATTTCGAGCGGCGCGGCGCCGAAGGCCGCGGCATATTCCTGCGCGGCTTCCAGCGCGAGCGGCCCGCCCGACGAGAAGAACGCGCGCGGCGCGGGCGTCAAGGCGGCGAAGCCGGGCAGCGCGGGCCAGCGCGACAGTTGTGCGGGCGTCGAGACGACCACGGTCGCGCCGCAGTGCCCGATCTGCGTTTGCAGATGCAAGGGTTCGATGCTGACCGCGCGGTCGAACGCGCGGCCCGCCGCCAGCGGCCACAGCACGCGAAACAGCAGGCCGTAGATGTGATGATGCGGGACGCTCGCGAGCATGGTCGCGTCGCCGACCAGCGCGCCCCACTGCTGTTCCAGCGTGTGCACTTCGGCGTTGAATTGCGCGAGCGTCTTGCGGATCGGTTTGGGACGGCCGCTGCTGCCCGAGGTGTAGAGCGTGAGCGGGGCTTGCGGATCGATCGTGTATGCGGTGGGTGCGCCGCGCGGCGCATCGGCGGCGTTGGCGTTGGCGTTGGCGTTGGCGTTGGCGTTGGCGTTGGCGTTGGCGTTGGCGTTGGCGTTGGCGTTGGCGTTGGCGTTGGCGTTGGCGTTGGCGTTGGCAGCAGCATCCCACACGAAGGGCGGCAGGTCGGCGTCGCTCAACACCACATCGTAGGCGTCGGCGAGATCGGCCAGATAGCCCGGCGTCGCATTGGCCGGGATCACCGGCTCCTTGCCGCACGCGAACAGCGCAAACAGCGCGCACGAGAAATCGAACGGATCGTCGACGCACAACGCGTAGCGCTGCGCGGACCGCTCCCGCACCAACGCGGCCAATGCCGAGACGCGCGCGCGAAACGCCGTGCGATCGAGCACGGCACCGCCATCGCGGCATACCGGCGCATTCGCCGCCGAAGCCTCGACGGACAACAGATCATGCAGCGCGATCATGCGGCCTCCGAACGCGCGGCGCGCGGCAGCACCACGAGATAACGCCAGATCACTTCGGCCACCAGCAGCACGCCGATCAGCCCATAGGCGATCGCGCCGTTATAGAGCGACCAGCTCGCGCGGCTCCAGTACAGCGCCGTATAAGCGGAGAACGCGCCGTTCAGCGCGAAGAACACGCACCATACCTGGGTCACGCGCCGCGTATGGCGCACCGCGCGAGGCGGCAGATCCGGATTGCCCAGGCGCGCAAATTTTTCGATCATCGTCGGCCCGCGCACGAGCGTCGCGCCGAACGCGATCAGCAAACCGAGATTCACGAGCGACGGATAGAGGCGCAACAACAATTCGCTGTTGGTGAAGACGATCGCCGCGGACGCGCAACTCAGCAAGCCGACCACGGTCCAGTCGATCGTCGAAAGACGCCGCAGCGAAGTCGCGACCGGGCCGCTGCCGGCCCAGCGCTGCAGCCACAGGATCGCGAACAGCATGCAGCCGACATAGCGCGGCGTGTCCCAGCGCCACGCGCACAGGATCAGCGCGGGATACGCGAGTTTCAACAGCACCTGCAAGACGGTTTTGGCCCAATGGCGCCCCGCGCGAGGCGAGGCCTGCGCGACCCGGTCCGACGCCGCCTGCATTCGCGGACGCACGGAATGCATCAGCCCTGTGCCGCCAGCAGCGATTCGACGGCAACGATCACGTCGCCGACGGTGCGCACCGATTTGAACTCCTCGGGCTTGATGCGGCGGCCGGTCATTTCCTGCAGCTTGATCGCGAGGTCGACGGCGTCGATGCTGTCGAGATCGAGGTCTTCGAACAGATGCGCCTCGGGCGTGACACGCTCGGGCTCGATCGCGAAGTTCTCTTTGAAAATGGCGCGGATGCGCTCAAGAATCTCAGCCTCGGACACGGTTTATTCCCCCTTCTTTGTAGTTTCGCCGACAACCTGCGCCGCTTCGCGCTGACTCGCCACCAGCGCGGCCAGCGTGCTGATGGAGCGAAAGTGCTCGCGCGTGCGCTCGTCGTTCGCCGCGATGGTCAGTTGGTATTGTTTGCGCAGCACGATGCCGATTTCCAGCGCGTCGATCGAATCGAGACCGATGCCGTCGGTATCGAACAACGGTGCGTCGTCGTCGATATCGGCAGGGCTCAGGTCTTCCAGATCGAGAGCTTCGATCAGAAGCTGTTTAATTTCCAGTTTTAAAGAATCCATAATCGAACAGGTGCCGGGTAATGTGTGCCTCGACGGCGCTCGTCACGCTGCGCGCGGCGAGAGCCGGTGTAGTGTCGTCGTCCGCGAACTGCTCGACGCCAAGCGGCTCGAGCACGTTCACACGTATGCGGAACGCGCGCGCCGGCACGTCGTACCAGCGCATCTGCTTGGTGAACGCGGGCGGGTCGCAATCCATCAGCACCGGCACGATCGGCGCGCCGGCCTTCAACGCCATGTGCGCGAAACCACGCGAAAACGCGTGCAGCCGGTTCGGCGCGGGGCTGCGCGTGCCTTCGGGAAAAATGATCATCGTATAGCCTGCCGCGAGCTGCCGCGCGCCGGCTTCGACGAGATCGGTGGGATCGGCATTGCTCACGTATTCCGCCGAGCGCACGATGCCCCAGAAACAGGGGTTGCCCCAATGCGCGTTTTTCACCACGCAACAGGCATGCGGGGTGAGCGACAGCAGCACCATCACGTCGAGGTAGGTCGGGTGATTGGCGACCACGATCGCCGGACCGCCGGCGCGCAACATCCGCGCGCCCGACACCTCGAGTTCCATCACGCCGATGCGCTGCAGCACCGCGACCAGCGCGCGGAAAAACCAGTGAATCACGGTCGTCACCGCGAACTGGCGCGACGCGCGATGCGGCCACAGCCACGCGAACGGAAACACCAGCACCGAAAACAGCAGTCCGCACACGCCGAACACCACGAAGGCCATGCCCGTCGCGCAGAACCGCCAGATGTAATCAAGCCGCGCGATCATGCCAACTCCAATGCCAGATAACCCCGGCGCCTTGCCAGGCGGTGGTCGCGCCGGTTTCCAGACAGTGCAGCAGCGCCTGGCTTTGGGTCGCGAAACGCTCGGCGCGGGGCGTGGGGCTTGCCTTGTTTGTTTCGCCTGCCTGGTTTGTTGCGCCTGCCTTGTTTGTTGCGCCTGCCTTGTTTGTTTCGCCTGCCTCGTTTGCCTCGATTGCCTCGATTGGCGGCGCTGCCTGAGCCTCGCCGGCCGCGGACCGCGTGCACGTCAGGCGCCCCGTCGCCGCCTCGTCATCCAGCAGGATCGCGATCGCGCCGCCCTGCACTTCGTCCTCGATCGTGCCGTAGGCTGTGTCGGCCGGTTCGTCAGCGTACACCAGCAGCACGGGCGCGCCCGGCTCGGTGGCGTATTGCGCGTAGGCTTCCAGCAGCGCGTAGCCGAGCGTCTCGGCGCCGGCCGAGATCGCGCTGGCCGCCGAGCGGTCGCCGCGCGCGATGCCGAACACGCCCGTCATCGCATTCAACACCGACAGGCTGAACGCGGTCGGCGAGACCGGCTCGCCCGCGCTGATGGCGCGCAGAATGTCCGTGGTGCGCCGCAATTCGCCGTGGCGCGAGGCGAACACGACCCGAACCTCGTTCCGCGCGACACAATCGTGCGCAACTTTCAACGCGGCTTTGGACAGCGTGCTCAGGCGACGCCGCACGATCGGCTCGATAAAGCCGATATCGGGTGGTGCGGATGCGGCAGCAGGCCAGCAAGACCAGCGAGCGACCGGAATGGTCCAGTGCGGATCGGGCATATCGGTGTTCGCGCGTAGAAGCAGGGAGAGGCTGAAGCGCCTGACGGAATACACAGCCGTCACAGCGTGTAGGCGCCGCGCGGACCGGCAATCTCCAGCCGGGGTCAAACCAATCGTCTTTTATGTAGGTTCAGCGGATTAACGGCACTTTGGTCGATTATTAAGTGCCTTTTGATATTTGTTGGTGGATGGTCTCGGGCTCCTTGGGTCGCCGGAATCATACTGAATATTCTGGATTAAATCAGCCGGAAAAGACGTATCCATCTGTAATCCGTCTCGCCAGTGCCACGGATCCGCGAAGTAGCCGTTTCGCGCCGGTCCGGCGCCCCCGCCGCCCTGATCGGATCGGGTGCGGGACGGTTTGCGACGCTCCCCGGCGGCGCGATGCCGGGGATTAACGGACACATACTTTCATTTAACTTTCCAAGAACTGTTTCACCTGGGAACATCTCAATAACGTCGGCCGGCGCGTGAGCGAGCGGCTATCCATGCAGTCCAAGGCCCGCTTCGCCGTGCCAACCAATCGCGCCGTTCCCGTACTGGCCTGCGGCGTCCTCGTTGCGCATAAGGACAGGTCACGCCTGCTATACTCCGTCCCTCATTGGGGAGTAGCCGCCCCGCGGCACGTCGGCACCGCTATCCGGTGCATCGCACGTGCGGTTCGCGGGGGCGTCTGTCAACACACTTGGCCTGTACGGCCATGGCAGCCGCAGCCTCTGGCCTGGCGAGACCGATGATCCACACGCGCCGCAAGAGGGCCCGGCGTGTCGTGGGTCGTCGCTCGTTCACATCTCGGCCCGGGGAACCTATACAACGTGGATCACGCTTTCATCATTTCGACCGGAGCGGTCGCGCTCGCCGAGATCGGCGACAAAACACAACTGCTCTCGCTCGTGCTGGCCGCGCGCTATCGCAAGCCGCTGCCGATCATTCTCGGCGTGCTGACCGCCACCCTCATCAATCACGCCTGCGCCGGCGCGCTCGGCGCGTGGCTCGGCTCGCTGCTCACGCCGACCATCATGCGTTGGACGCTGGCGGTATCGTTCATCGGCATGGGCTTGTGGATTCTCGTGCCGGACAAACTCGACGCGGACGAAGCCGATACCAGCCGCACGCATTTCGGCGTGTTCGGCGCGACCGTGGTGACGTTCTTTCTTGCGGAGATGGGCGACAAGACGCAGATCGCGACGGTGGCGCTCGCCGCGCGCTTTCACGATTACGTCGGCGTGGTGGCGGGCACCACGGTCGGCATGATGGTCGCCAATGTGCCGGCGATCCTGCTCGGCGACCGCTTCGCGCATCGCCTGCCGACGACGCTCGTGCACGGCATCGCGGCGGTGATATTCATCGTGCTGGGCGTGCTGGCGTTGTGCGGCGTGGGAGTTTAGCCGTGGTTCGCAAGCGCGGCCGGACCTGAGGGCGGCGGTGCAACGCCCGCCCCACCGCGCGGCGCCTCGCGGCGCGCAAAAGAAAACGGCCCGGCGAGGATGACCTGCCGGGCCGTTTGAGCCATGCCACAGCCAACGCCTTTTGCACGCGCCGGCTTCACACCGCTTGCCTACTGCACCGCTTTCGCGCCCGACGCCGGCGCCGGCGCGGCCGCTGGCGCGGCGCCGGTCGCGGCCACTTCGTTCGAGGCGCCGCCGTTCTTGTCGAGCGGAATCTTCACCGTGCGCACCACGCCGTTGCCGATCGGGAAATCGGCCAGCGCGCTGCGCGCCAGATACGGCATGGCCCGCACCAGCGACGACTCGCCGCCCGAGTTGCGCGCCGTCACGTTATAGACCTCCTTGCCGGTGGCGCGCTCGGTAATCCGCACGCCCAGCAGATGCGTGAAGATCGGGTAGCTCTGATTCACGTAGGCGGTCGGAAACGGACCCCAAGGCCCCCAGGGACCCCACGGATCGAACGGCCTTCCCCAATAAGGCGCCGGCCACGGGTTGTAATACACCGGCTCGGCGACCGTCACCATGTCGGAGCGAATGCCATACGAGAGCCCGACCAGATAGCGCGCCTGCGCGGTGTCGACCTGGCGGAACGCATGCGCGGCGAGTTCGTTGGCGACGATGCGCTCGTAAGTGCTGAGTTCCAGATTGTTCTGCTGATCCGCCGCCCGCGTGAACGCGTAGGTACGGGTAGCGTCGCTGCCGCTCCAGTCCGAGAACGCGGTGACTTGAGTGGTCACATAGGTGGTGCAGCCGGACAGCAGTACCGTCAGCGCCGCCAGTAGCAGCGTGGCGCGGCGGGTCCATCGATTGATTTTCATGGTCTACCTCGTGAAGCCTCAGTGTTGCCTCTGCCTTGGGTTCTCCCATCCATACGGCTTATCCGCATGGGCGCCCGATAATACGCTGACCTGGCGGTTCGGTAAAAAGTTCGGCCCGCACGATCCGCCGAGGCTTTGTACAATGGCCCGACAAGCCCGGCTGGTCTGCGCTTTCATTGCCCTTCATATGAGCTTCATATGAGCTTCAGGCAGCCGGCCGCTCAAGTCCCATCACCACAGAACGCCATGGCCGATACCGCAACGCCCAATGTGATCCGCCGCGCCGATTACGCGCCGCCTGCCTTCCTGATCGACACCGTCGCACTGGAGTTCGATCTGGTCCCCGAACGCACCGTCGTCAAAAATACGATGCGCGTGCGCCGCAATCCGGACGCGTCGCGCGCCGCGCACCTGGAGCTGATGGGCGAGCAACTGGAGTTCGTCGGCGCCGCGATCGACGGCAAGCCCTTCGCCAATGCGCATGCGCATGAGCACGGCTTGCTGCTCGACAACGTGCCGGACAGCTTCGAGCTCACGCTCACCAGCATCTGCAATCCGGCCGGGAACACCACGCTGTCGGGGCTCTATGTATCGAGCGGCAACTTCTTCACGCAGTGCGAGGCCGAGGGTTTTCGGCGCATTACTTACTTCCTCGACCGTCCGGACGTGATGGCGACCTTCACGGTCACCCTGCGGGCGAGCAAGGCGGATTATCCGGTGCTGCTGTCGAACGGCAATCTGCTCGAGGAAGGCGATTTGCCGGACGGCCGCCATTTCGCGCGCTGGGAAGATCCGTTCAGAAAGCCGAGCTATCTGTTCGCGCTGGTCGCGGGCAAGCTGGTCGCGCTGGAGGAACGCGTGAAAACCGGTTCGGGCAAGGAAAAGCTTTTGCAGGTGTGGGTCGAACCGCACGATCTCGACAAGACCCGTCACGCAATGGATTCGCTGATCCATTCGATCCGCTGGGACGAAAAACGCTTCGGGCTCGAACTCGATCTGGACCGCTTCATGATCGTCGCGGTGAGCGACTTCAACATGGGCGCGATGGAGAACAAGGGGCTCAACATCTTCAACACGAAGTACGTGCTGGCGAACCCCGAGACGGCAACCGATACCGACTTCGCGAACATCGAGGCGGTGGTCGGCCACGAGTACTTCCACAATTGGACCGGCAATCGCGTGACCTGCCGCGACTGGTTCCAGTTGAGCCTGAAGGAAGGCCTGACGGTGTTCCGCGATCAGGAGTTTTCGGCCGACATGGCCGGCGGCCAGAGCAACGGTAGCGACGAAGCCGCGCGCGCCACCAAGCGTATCGAGGACGTGCGCGTGCTGCGCCAGATGCAGTTCGCCGAGGACGCGGGTCCGATGGCGCATCCGGTGCGCCCGGAAAGCTACGTCGAGATCAACAACTTCTACACGATGACGGTCTACGAGAAAGGCTCGGAAGTCGTGCGGATGTATCAGACGCTGTTCGGCCGCGAGGGTTTTCGCAAGGGCATGGACCTGTACTTCGAGCGTCATGACGGGCAGGCCGTGACCTGCGACGATTTCCGCCATGCGCTGGCCGATGCGAACGGCCGCGATCTGGCGCAGTTCGAGCGCTGGTACAGCCAGGCCGGCACGCCGCGCGTGTCCGTGCGCACGAAGTACGACGCCGCGCAGCAGCGCTACAGCGTGACGCTCACGCAAGGCTATGGCGAGGCCGCGCCTGCCGCGCGCGAAACGCAAAAGGGTCCGCTGCTGATTCCGTTCGCGATCGGCCTGATCGGCAAGGACGGCCGCGACCTGCCGCTGCAACTCGAAGGCGATGCCGCGGCGTCGGCCTCCACCACGCGCGTGCTCGAGTTCACGCAGACCGAACAGACCTTCACGTTCGTCAATGTGGCGCAAGAACCGCTGCCCTCGCTGCTGCGCAATTTCTCGGCGCCGGTGATCGTCGAATACGACTACTCCGCGGAACAGTTGGCGTTCCTGCTCGCGCACGACAGCGATCCGTTCAACCGTTGGGAAGCCGGCCAACGGCTCGCCACGCGTGAACTGCTGGCGCTCGCCGGACGCGCGGCCACCGGCGTTGCGCTGGAACTCGACGACTCGGTGGTCGCCGCGTTCGCCCGCGTGCTCACCGACGAAACGCTCTCGCCTTCGTTCCGCGAACTGGCGTTGATGCTGCCGTCCGAAGCGTATCTCGCCGAGCAGATGGCGGAATCCAATCCGGCCGCCGTGCACGCCGCGCGACAGTTCGTGCGCAAGCGCCTGGCGAATGCGCTCAAGAACGAATGGCTCGCGGTGTATGAACAACATCGCACGCCCGGCGCATATGAAGCGACACCCGAGGCCGCCGGTCATCGCACGCTGAAGAATCTCGCGCTGTCGTATCTCGTGGAACTGGACGATCCGGCCGACGCCGTGCGCCTCGCGTCCGCGCAATACGATGCCGCGAACAACATGACCGACCGCTCGGCGGCGCTTGCGGCGCTGCTCAACGCAGCGGCTGCGCATGGCGGCGGCGCGCAGGCGCAGCAGTCGCTGGACGACTTCTACCGGCGCTTCGAGAAGGAGCCGCTCGTCATCGACAAGTGGTTCGCGCTGCAAGCCACGCAGCGTGGCAGCGCGCAGCGACCGGTGATCGAGATCGTGCGCAAGCTGATGACGCACCCGGCCTTCAACCTGAAGAACCCGAATCGCGCGCGCTCGCTGATTTTCAGCTTCTGCGCGGCCAACCCGGCGCAGTTCCACGCCGAAGACGGCTCGGGCTACGCGTTCTGGGCCGACCAGGTGATCGCGCTCGACGCCATCAATCCGCAAGTGGCCGCCCGCCTCGCCCGCTCGCTCGAACTGTGGCGCCGCTTCACGCCGACGCTGCGCGAGGGCATGCGTGCGGCGCTGGAGCAAGTGGCGTCGCAGGTGAAATCGCGCGACGTGCGCGAGATCGTGGAGAAAGCGCTCGCGTGATGCACACCTGAAAGCTGTTCTTGCATCGGAAAGCCGGCACGTGTTGCCGGCTTTTTTTCGTCCCGCGCGTGTGCGTGTGCGTGCGCGTTTGCGAGTCGGCCGGCCCGCGCCGATCAAGGTTAGCCATCCAGACGACTGTTCGTTTGACGCTGGCGGAGTGAAAGTAAACG
This sequence comes from Paraburkholderia sp. DD10, assembly GCF_049177125.1. Taxonomy (NCBI): domain Bacteria; kingdom Pseudomonadati; phylum Pseudomonadota; class Betaproteobacteria; order Burkholderiales; family Burkholderiaceae; genus Paraburkholderia; species Paraburkholderia sp. DD10. Next base: position 2,503,024 of record NZ_CP185393.1, read on the forward strand.
CATCCATTTAACTCTTTGCGTTTAACGCGATGCGTTATATCATCCCATGATCACGACATTCGGCGACAAGGCCACGGCGAGAATTTTTCAGGGCAAGTTCGTGCACTCACTGCCGCTTCACATGCAGGCGCTCGCGCACCGCAAGCTGCTGATGATCGACGCCGCCAGCTCCATCCACAGTCTGCACGCGCCGCCCGGCAACCGGCTCGAAGCTTTGCAAGGCCGGCGCAGCGGGCAATGGAGTATTCGGATCAATGCGCAATGGCGCATCTGTTTTCATTTTGTCGACGGAGAGGCGCTGAATGTCGAGATTGTCGACTATCACTGACTATTGGGAGACCGGCATGGTCATCAAACGCTCCGATCTGAACAGCATCGATTTCTCCGACATCGATACCGGCGACAGCATCCCGGAGATTCATCCGGGCGAGATTCTGCGCAGCGAGTTTCTGGAGCCGCTCGGCATGTCCGTGAATGCGCTGGCGCTGGCGTTGCGCGTGCCGGCGCCGCGCATCAATGACATCGTGCGCGGCAAGCGCGCCATCTCCGCGGATACGGCGCTGCGCCTCGAGCGCTACTTCGGTGCGAGCGCGCAGTTCTGGCTCCATCTGCAAATCGCCTACGATCTGCGCGTCGCCACCGCGGCGGCCGGCGAGCAGATCGAACGCGAGATCGAACCCATGCCCAAGGCGGACCGCCCGAAAATGCCGAAAGTGTCGGCCGAGCATGGCCGCGCCGCTGCGCTTGCGGCCAGTCTCAGAGGCAACGCCGCGCTCGGCAAGGCGCGCGGCAAAGCCTGAAATTCGCCGCCTCGGCCGGTGTCACGCGCCACCGCCTCGCGCCCTTTGGTTTTTTAAAAGCACGGAGCCGGCACAGCGAGCGGGTAAAATCGAGACATTCCTCAAGCCTCCGGAGTACAGCAATGGCTTTGCAACGTCGTACCACTCTCACGAAGTACCTGATCGAGCAGCAGCGCGAGACCAACAACCTGCCTGCCGATCTGCGCCTTTTGATCGAAGTCGTCGCGCGCGCGTGCAAGGCGATCAGCTACCACGTCAGCAAGGGCGCGCTGGGGGATGCGCTCGGCACGGCGGGCAGCGAAAACGTCCAGGGCGAAGTGCAGAAGAAGCTCGACATTCTGTCGAACGAAATTCTGCTCGAAGCGAACGAATGGGGCGGCAACCTGGCCGGCATGGCGTCCGAGGAAATGGAGCAGTTCTTCCCGATTCCGGCCAATTACCCGAAGGGCGAATACCTGCTGGTGTTCGATCCGCTCGACGGTTCGTCGAACATCGACGTGAACGTGTCGATCGGCACGATCTTCTCGGTGCTGCGCTGCCCGGACGGCCAGCAGCCTACCGAACAATCGTTCCTGCAGCCGGGCACGCAACAGGTCGCCGCGGGTTATGCGGTGTACGGCCCGCAAACCGTGCTCGTGCTCACCACCGGCAACGGCGTGAACTGCTTTACGCTCGACCGCGAGCTAGGCTCGTGGGTGCTCACGCAAAGCGATATGCGCATTCCGGTCGAAACGCGCGAGTATGCGATCAATGCGTCCAATGAACGCCATTGGTATCCGCCGGTTCAGCAGTACATCGGCGAATTGAAGGCCGGCAAGGAAGGCTCGCGTCAGAGCGACTTCAACATGCGCTGGATCGCCTCGATGGTGTCCGACGTGCATCGTATTCTGAACCGCGGCGGAATCTTCATGTATCCGGCGGACAAGCGCACGCCCGACAAGCCGGGCAAGCTGCGTCTGATGTACGAGGCCAATCCGATGTCGTTCATCGTCGAACAGGCGGGCGGCGCGGCAACCAACGGCGAGAAACGCATTCTCGACATTCAACCCAAGAGCTTGCATGAGCGCGTGGCCGTGTTCCTCGGTTCGAAGAACGAAGTCGACCGGGTCACCCGCTACCATCTCGAAGCGAAAAAGTGAGTTCAGGGGCTTGCCAAGCTGATAAAGAAGTCCCTATAATCTCGATTCTCCTGATGCCGGAATAGCTCAGACGGTAGAGCAGCGCATTCGTAATGCGAAGGTCGGGGGTTCGATTCCTCTTTCCGGCACCAATAAGTTTCAAGCAAAAAGCCCAGTCCTCGCGACTGGGCTTTTTGCTTTTCAGGTTCTCTGTATCCGCTACTGGCGACTCGTTCATGCAAGCCGAACCGCGCTCCTTCAACGACCGCCCCGCGAGGTCACGGCGACGAAATTATCGCGCGGCAACGGTGGCGTTTCATCACCGCGCGGGGCGCCATGATCGCCGAGGAATCGCCTTCCGAATTCCACCGATAGAGGGGTATTCGATGAAACGGTATGTGAAGGCGGAACACATAACAGTCACCGTGGCGACCGCAGCAGCCAAGGCCCCATAGTATGCCGGCGACAGATCCGCGACCGGCGTGTAGTGATTCACCAAACGCGAGGCGAGATACAGCACCCAGTTGTGAAGCAGATACACGCTATAACTAAGAAGGCCCAGAAGCCGTGCAGGACGACAGGTGAGCAAGCCGAAAAGGGAATTACCCGCCGCGAAGACAACAAAGGGAGCGAAGAGCAAAGCGGCACCGAGCGGCGTATACGTATTAGCCTGGTAAAGCGCGGTTGCAGCAATGCAGCCAAGCGCGACAACTGAGCCAGTCAACCCCGCAGCCAGTTCCCGTACCGCCCTGACGCGGACCAGATGAGCGGCGGCACAGCCACCGACGAAAAACCACTCGATCTGCGTCGGTGAAAATAGCGCGATGCAGAGTCCCGCACCCGTCGCCACAGCCCAGGTTCGACCGCCGGCAGCAAGCGCTGCGGCGAACGGCAGGATCAAATAAAACTTCCACTCGTAGACGAGCGACCAGAAAACAGTGTTGATCAGGCCGGTCTGCTTAAGCCCATTGATATCCGGTGCGCCGGGAATAGTGAAAAGCAACCAGGATGCGATTTGTCCGGCGAGGTCGGCGAGCGGCACCGAAAGGCGGAAATGTGTCAGCGCCGCGGCTGTAGCGATGACAAGTCCCGCGCTCGCCAGGTACATCGGCACCAGACGACGAACGCGGGACGCATAAAACTTCAACGTGTCCATGCCGCCGCCGCTCTCGATAACTCGCCCCCAGAACAGGAAAGCGGTGATCATGAAGAAAAAGGCAACCGAGCCGCGCCCCAGAAAGGTGTTTAATCGCGACGGCGTCAAATCCCATGATCCCGTTCGATAAAACTGTTCGTTGATTACGACGTGATGCACCAGGACGCCCAATGCCAGATATCCGCGTAGACCGTCAATTGCATGGAATCGGCTGGAAGAGATTTCGCGCTGTAAAACGGACTTGAAGAAGCCGAAGCGGGCGAGACAAATTGAAATCGCCATTGCTATAGCGATGACAAGCGCAACGCCGGATGCGAGGTCGAAGCCGCCAATCTGCATGGGAACACGCCGAAAAAGCGGCAATTATAGCCAGAGGAGGCACGCTGTCCTCTTCCGTTGGCGCGACACCCACGCGTCGGCGAGAGATCGTTTCCTTTTTACTCATTCCGGCGGAGCCTGGCAGTTTCCAGCAGCGTCGAGAAATACCAAACTTCTTGCTTCGAGATTCAAGCAAAAAGCCCAGTCCTCGCGACTGAGCTTTTTGTCTTTCCGCACGTTCTATAGCCGAGTCGCCATTGGCTGCCACGGCAACCCAGGCGCCGCATTGCACTTACTCGCCCACGCGCAGCCTGTCGTATTGACCGGTGATCGAAAGATTGCGGGCCACGACGGGATCTTCAACAATCGCCGTCTCGTTTCGCCGAGTCCCGTATGCAACGACCGCTTCCTGCGGTGCCGACGGGAACCACAAGATCCGGCCGGCACACTCGATTCCGACCTGGCGTCCATTCCAGTAGACAGCGTTTTCCATGACGAACTCTCTGAAGGGCGAACACAGCCATCTTCCGCGCCAATCGCGGCGCTTCCGTTATCCACCGCACTCAGGGCCGCGGATAGCTGCTTCAATGATAGGCGGCGGTGACGGCGCGAACCGGCCTGTCATTTGGCGGCGATGTTTTGGCGCGCGAGGATGGCTGCATGGGCCTGCGGAAAACCTCAGCGGAGCTTGGCCGATGTGGGCCAACGCTCGAGTCAGGAAGAACGGCGCTCGTCACAACCCCGCGGACAACGCGCTTTTTCGATGCGAAAAACCAGTGCACGATAACGCCATCGATTTTCAAATTTCGGCGTCGCACTCAAGGAGACTGGCATGACGATGAACCGCTACAACCTGCTCGGCCGTTCGGGTCTACGCGTGAGCCCGATCGCACTCGGCACGATGACCTTCGGCACCGAATGGGGCTGGGGCGCCGACGAAAAATCGGCGCAGCGCCTGTTCGATCTCTATGTGGATGACGGCGGCAACTTCATCGATACCGCCAACCTGTACACGGAAGGCACCAGCGAAAAATGGCTGGGTAAATTCGTCGCGGCCCGCGGCCTGCGCGAGCGGCTCGTCATCGCGACCAAGTACGGCTACAACGCGGAACCCGGCAATCCCAACGCGGGCGGCAACCATCGCAAGAACCTGCTGCGCGCACTCGACGGTTCGCTCCAGCGGCTCGGCACCGATTACATCGACCTCTATTACCTGCATACGTGGGATCGCGTCACTCCGGTCGACGAAGTGATGCGCGCAATGGACGACGCGGTGCGCGCCGGCAAGATCCGCTACGTCGGCCTGTCGGATACGCCCGCGTGGTTCGCCGGCCGCGCGCAGACACTTGCGGAATGGCGCGGCTTCGAACCGGTCGCGGCCATGCAGCTCGAATACTCGATGATCGAACGCAATGCGGAAAACGAATTCGCCGATCTCGCCGCCAATCTGGGCATGGGGCTCGTGCCGTGGAGCCCGCTCGGCATGGGGGTGCTGTCGGGCAAATACCGGCCTTCGCAAAGCGGATCGGCAAGCGGTTTTTCCGGCGACGGGCGTCTTGCGGCGATGGCCAGCGCGCCGCCGCCCGGCTTCGACAAACTGACCGAGCGCAACTTCCGGATCGTCGCGGAGCTGGAGACGGTCGCGAATCTGGCCGGGCGCCCCATGGCACAAGTCGCGCTGAACTGGCTGCACCAGAAGCGTGGCGTATCGAGCATCATCGTGGGCGCCACGCGGGCGGATCAGTTACAGGAGTCGCTCGGCTCGCTGGACTTCACGCTCGCGCCCGAACTGGTCGCGCGGCTCGACGCCATATCGGAACCCGCGCGCCCATTCCCGTATTACATGTTCGCGGACGGTCATCAAGCGCGAATCCACGGAGAAGTGGAAGTGGCCGACAAGCCGGCGGCCTACGCCAAGCCGGTGAAGATTCCTGCGTCGAGCGCGTGAAAACGCAGCATGTTTGTTTACCGAAAAGCTCGAAAGCGTACTTACCCGTCAACGATATCGGGGTATCAATCGTTTACTGACTGAATGGGTTGAATGAAATGGCAGGCACGATCGGTAAATAATGGACGTGCGATTCGCAAGACGAAAATCGTGCCGATTCTGCATTGCACAAAATCGCGGATGATTTAAAGCTCACCCATCGACGGCCCGCCCAGCGAATCACCCGAAAATTTTATTCAAATACCATGTTGCATTGCCGCCATGTGCCATTAAAGCAACAAAGAGCATGTCAATCGCATCAGATACTGGTGCGAAACGGGGACCGAGGCAGATAATCGGTTTGTAAAGGAGAGAGACCATGGATGTCAAACCGCCGAAGATTCCGACCCCGGATAAGGTTTTTAGTCCGGATCCGGAGCCCGCTGGCGTCGAATTTCTGGGTGCGGAATTGCCTGAGCACGTTCGCGCTTTTTTCGACGAACAACGCAAGTCGTGCGACTCGAAATAATCGAGCAGTGGCGCGATGCAGCATCGGCGTCCGCGCGTGCCGCGGGCGGCGATCGGGTGCACGCGTCCCACCAGTCGTCTCACACTCATCCGGGCAAGCGGCACATGGCCGGTTGATTTCGGCGCCGCCCTCGCGGCGCGGACGTGTCTCGTCCGCAATCCCGCGACGTTGCCGCGCTTGTTTTCCGCCGGTCGGCACATCCGTTCCGGCACATCGTCTATCCTTCTGTTTTTCTTCGACGGCCGCTCGGCCCACGCCCGCCTTCCATGAATCGTTCGTATCGCTTCGGCGCATCATGCGCGCTTATGTTCCTTGCGGCCCTCGCGTTCGCGCCCGTCCCAGCCATCGCGGACGGCGACGACACCGCCCTCACCAATCTGATCGCGCTGGCTTCGCAACGTCTCGCATTGGCGGAACCTGTCGCGCGCTGGAAGTGGGCGAACCATCGGGAGATCACCGACACGCCGCGGGAGAACGCGTTGCTTGCCGACGTCGAGAAGCGCGCCGTGGCGGCGAATGTGGACCCGGCGTTCGCTCGGGCCTTCTTCCAGGATCAGATCGACGCAAGCAAGGACGTGCAAAACGCGCTGTTCGCCTCGTGGCGCAGCAGCCGGCCGCCCGAAGGGCCGGCGCCGGATCTCGCCACGAGTACGAGACCGCAGTTGGACCGGCTGACACAGTCGCTCGTGGCCGGGCTCGAACGCGTGCAGCCGCTGCGCGCCGCGCCGGATTGTCCGTCGCGTGTGGCGCAATCGCTGGCTAACTGGAAATCGCTGACGCGCTACGACTCGACCCGTTCGGGCGCGCTGACGCGCGCGCTGGGCCATGTCTGTGAAACCGGTGGAGTGGGCGCGACCGGTTGATCATGCAAGCTTGAGAGCCGCAGACCTGGAGCGGTTGCACGGGGGGCGGCACGCGAATGCCGGGTGCAACTCGCTTTGAGCGGAAGCGCTTAGACGAGGTCCTTCAAGCAGGACTCGGCACGGGGGTGTCACTCGATACACTCAGCGGCATCAAGCGCAAGCCGCGCGCGAGATGGCTCTGCAGGATGCGATACGTCGATGGTTCGAATGGTCCCGCGACGCTCGAAGCATGCAACTGCGCGGCCTGCGCAAGCGAAGACGCGTGGCCGACGTAATGCCACCGGTCGACAACGTGAAAGGCGCGCGACTGCGACGCCTCCTCCCGCTCCTCGAAAACAACCGGCCCCGGAAACGGCCACGGCGCATCCGCCGGATCGCTCTTCGTGACGCGCGGCACACGGTTATGACCGGGGCGCAGCGTGGCGATCCACTGCGCTTCCGCGAGCATCGCGCCCAATTCACCGCCGGTCGCGCGCCATTCGACGCGACGCACCTGCTTAGCAAGCCGAATATCCTTTGACGAACGCCGCTCGCCGGTCAAATGTGAGCGCAGCCGTTGCCGCACGCGCACACTTCGTCCGACGTACAGCGGCAGGTCTGCGTCTCCATAGAACACATACACGCCGCATCCGGCCGGCGCCGTATCGAGCAGGTCCTCCGTGATGTCGCCGGCAAGCTGGTAACGCCGCGTGGTGCGCTCGATTTGCGTCCGCAAGACGTCGAGCGGTACGAGGCCGTGCAGACGCTGCCAGAACTGCCAGATCAGATCGGCGTCGGCCAGCGCGCGGTGGCGATCAGACGGGACGAGTGCGTGTCGTTCCACCAATGCGTCCAGCCCGTGGCGCTTCTCCGCGGGGAAAAGCGCGCGCGACAGGCGCACCGTGCATAGCACGTCTGGGTCGAACGCGAGTCCAACCCGGCGAAACTCGCCGCGCAAAAAGCCGCGATCGAAACTGGCGTTGTGCGCCACGAACAGTTTGCCGTTCAGGCGCTCGAACAGTGCCGGCGCGATGGCGTCGAAGGTCGGCGCGCCGCGCACCATGGCGTTCGTGATGCCGGTGAGCTGCTGAATAAAGGATGGAATCGGCTGCTGCGGGTCGACCAGGCTGCTCCAACGCGACACGCCGGCAGGTCCCACTTCGACTACGCCGACTTCGGTGATGCGATGCTCGCTAGTCGAGCCTCCGGTGGTTTCAAGGTCGACGAAGGCGATGGGTACATTCAGGGCCGGTTCCGGCGGAAACAGTTCAGACATGAAAGAAGATACTTTGGACGCGTGGCTTTGCGGCAAGTATGCACCAGTTGGCTGCCGCGTACTCGAACAGCACGTGGTTTAGGGCTGGACTGCGTGCGGAGAGCGTGGATTTGAGATGTGCCCCAGTCGCGGACTAGCGTCCCGGGAATTACTTAGCGCGAGTAAGGCGGATTCAAAAAATCAAGGAAGCCATTCGATTTTAGTCGCGGACCGCTGCCGCTCTTTTAAACCTGGACATTGCTCACCGTAAGAAAAACCCGATACACATAAAAAAAGCCCTCGCATTAAACGAGGGCTCTCTTCAATCAATTGCCCGGCAGCATACGAGGAGCAGCGTTGCTGCAATTCACAGCGGCTGGATGTTCGCCGCTTGCTTGCCCTTCGGGCCGGCCTTGACGTCGAAAGAGACGCGCTGGTTTTCCTTTAGCGACTTGAAGCCTTCGGCGCGAATCTCCGAAAAGTGCGCGAACAAGTCCTCGCCACCCGAATCCGACGTGATAAAACCAAATCCCTTAGCATCGTTGAACCATTTGACGATACCCGTTTCCATTTCCTGTTTCCTTGATGAGTTTCAAATATCGCGCATTTGCGCTCGCGCCGAATTGCTTGCCATTTCATTCACCATTGAGGCCCTCACGGCTGTGCGCAAATCAGATTGAATGAAAGGGCACTGTCGTTATACGAGGAACGAAGAATTGGCGTCAAGCAAATTTTTCACATGCATTTAGCCTGCATAGAGATAATGCGCGGTGCGTGCCAAGTTAAAAGAGAGTCACTCATCCCGCTGCGATCCGGCCGATTCGGGTCTTATTACTGGATTAAAAACTGCTTATGCCGGATAGCGGGAAAATTTTCAGATTTCATCCTAGAATATGTAACAAAAGATGTTTTTCCGTAAGTGTTTGTCCGAGTTGTTGGTCCCGAGTCGGCGCATCATGATGGAAATCACCTAGTAGTAACGCGTATCAGGAGTTCACCATGCTGTTCAACCAATTGCGACGTTTTATCAGTTGGCTCATCCAATCGCCGTTTGAGGTTTTCTCCGACTCATCTACGCTGGAGTTCGATCCCATGTGGCATGGAGATCATTGGCAAAACCTGTTGTCATCGCCCATGGACGCGCGCCGTTACGTGATGGAAGACTGGAGCGTCCCTCGCCTGGTCGATTGGACCGGCGTGGACGGGCCACTGCCGGCGCACTGAGTACGTCCCTCGCCGAGACCGGCGGGCGAAAAAAAAGCGCGACTAGGAAGTCGCGCCGACAAAGGTTTGGAGATCTTTTTCGTCAACGAAAAAGTCTGCTTCGGAAAGCAGAAACCTGAGTATAGCTGCTCGGTCTCGCGTGATTGTTTACATAAATAACAATCATCTATTGCAATACCGACAACAATCATTTCGTGGTGATTTCCGACGTTGTTTTCTCGCATCGAACGCTGTAGTAAATGAGCAACGCTGTTTGGTTGACACGCGATCCCCATCGTTCCAATAACCGCGAAAGCCTTTGTTTATAAGGCTCGATCCGCACGGCGCATCGTTTCTTATCGCGTAATACTTTATTGCAAAAATCGGAACGCCCACGGCCCAAGCCGTCTCCCTACACTTTGCGTAATTGGAAACCGGCGCGTTCAGACTGCGACGCGCGCTTATGCGGACCACGCCTCTCGCAGCGCCCGCGTGAAGGTTTCCTGAAGCCAGGGTTCCATTACCCACTCTCGCTCTCGGAGTTACAACATGAAAAAGACTCTCATGGTCGCGGCCCTCACGGGCGTGTTCGCAACGGCTGCACATGCTCAAAGCAGCGTCACGCTGTACGGCTTGATCGACGCCGGTATTACTTACACGAACAACCAGCATGGCCACAGCAACTGGCAAGAAACGAGCGGTTCGGTGAACGGTAGCCGCTGGGGCCTGCGCGGCGCTGAAGATCTGGGCGGCGGTCTGAAGGCCATCTTCACGTTGGAAAACGGCTTCGGCATCAACGACGGTTCGCTGAAGCAAGGCGGTCGCGAATTCGGCCGTCAGGCGTTCGTCGGCTTGTCGAGCAACCAGTTCGGCGCCGTCACCCTCGGCCGTCAATACGACAGCATGGTCGACTATGTCGGCCCGCTGGCATTGACCGGCACGCAGTACGGCGGTACTCAGTTCGCCCACCCGTTCGATAACGACAACCTGAACAACTCGTTCCGGGTCAACAACTCGGTCAAGTTTCAGAGCGTCAACTACGGCGGCTTCAAGTTCGGCGGCATGTACGGCTTCTCGAACCAGGCCGACGGCTTTGCGAACAATCGCGCTTACAGCGCGGGCGCATCGTATAACTGGGGCGGGTTGAACGTCGCTGCGGCTTACCTGCAATTGAACAGCAACGGCGCAACGGGCGCATCCGCAGCGTTCAATAGCGGTGGTGCGGTGTCGAGCGACAACACGTTCTTCGCCGGCCGTCAGCAAACGTGGGGCGCGGGCGCGAACTACTCGTTCGGCCCTGCAACCGTCGGCCTCGTGTATTCGCAAACCAACCTGTCGGGCCTCGCTGGCATCGGCCAAGGCGCATCGGGCCAAACCGGCGGTATCGGTTTCGCCAACAACAGCGCTCACTTCCAGAACTTCGAAGCGAACGCTCGTTACGCTCTGACGCCGGCGGTCAGCATCGCCGGTTCGTACACGTACACCCGTGCGAGCCTCGCTGGCACGCGTCCGCACTGGAACCAGTTCAACCTGCAAACCGCGTACGCATTGTCCAAGCGTACCGACGTGTACCTGCAAGGCGAATATCAGCAAGTCAACGAAAACGCCGTCGTCGATGCCGACATCAACGGTCTGGCCGCTTCGGGCAACAACAAGCAAGTTGCTGTGACCGCAGGTCTGCGTCATCGCTTCTAAAGCGGCGAGCAGTACCCGCACTATGGAAGAGGCGCCGTTCGCGGCGCCTTTTTTCATTGATGCCGCAAATAGAAGCGCGCGCTGACGATATGGGATAGACCGGTTGTCAGACGTCGAATGGGAGCGGACCAAGCACTTGCTCCGTACGGCGGGCGCTAGAGATCGCTGGCCCAGCAACCGCCGACTCGCGTGCCGTGCTCGACGCGATTCCATGGATTGAGCGCACGGGCGAGCGCTGGCTATATCTGCCCACCCACTTTCCGCCATAACAAACCTGTTACGCGAGGTATCTGAGCTGCAAACGCAACGGCACGCTCGAGCAGATTCGCGCGCTGCCCGGCGTTCAGGACTCTCTTGTGCGGGGCACCAAAGCAGCGCGAAGCGCACCACCCTCCTTCGCCTCGCCCGCCTATCGCGACAAGACGGCGCGGCGCGCCGGTCTAGCCACCGTTGTCAGGCGGCGGATATTTGACGTCGAGTATATCGATCGGCTGCGGTCCGGCCGGCGTATACAGCGTCACTGTATCGCCGATTTTTGCCTTGAGCAGCGCGCGCGCAATTGGCGAGATCCAGCTCACATGACCGATGTCGAGATCGACCTCGTCGATGCCGACAATCGTCACGCTATGCACCTCGCCGTCTTCCGTCGCGTATTCGACGGTCGCGCCGAAGAACACCTGATCGACGTTTTCCTGTTTGCTGCTGTCGACGACTTCGGCAAGGTCGAGGCGTTTGGTCAGAAAGCGGATTCGCCGATCGATTTCGCGCAGCCGGCGTTTGCCGTAGATGTAATCGCCGTTCTCGGAGCGATCGCCATTCGACGCCGCCCACGACACGAGCTTGACCACCTCCGGCCGCTCTACGTCGATCAGATGCAGCAGTTCATCACGCATGCGCCGGTAACCGGCAGGCGTGATGTAGTTTTTCGTACCCGCCGGCACTTCGGGCTGGGCGACGTCGAGGTCGTCGTCATTCTCTTCACTCGACTCTTTGACAAAGGCCTTGTTCATGATGGTCCGTTAACCGCAGCAAGCGACTGCCTACCAAGGGTACACGATCGTGACCATGAGACAAATCGCAGTTACATGCTTCCCTTTTTCAAAAGCTTTGCTATAATCTCGTTTCTGCGTGCGGCTGTAGCTCAGTTGGATAGAGTACTTGGCTACGAACCAAGGGGTCGTGGGTTCGAATCCTGCCAGCCGCACCACTTATTCGAGGGCCTCCCTCCGGGGAGGCCCTTAGTTTTACCCGGTTTCATCGCAGCATCATTGCGCGAGACGCTACCTGTTTTAGCGTGCGGCTGTAGCTCAGTTGGATAGAGTACTTGGCTACGAACCAAGGGGTCGTGGGTTCGAATCCTGCCAGCCGCACCATCCGCACATGCATAAGGGCCTTCCGATCGGAAGGCCCTTTGTTTTTGTCTGGACTTAATGTCCGGCGTCCGTGATTACGCTAGCTTGAGACCCCGCCACGCCCGGCAACCCCTGTGGCTGTCTATATTCACGCCGTTACCGCGGCGGCGACTTGATATCGCCTATCCGGCCATCCGGCGTCGGTACGTCCTCGGCGAAATCTTCCGCTGTTTGCTCGCCGATCGCATGCGCCCGCTCGCCCATCAGCGTCTGCGCCTGACGTATCACGTCGCCCACGCTATCGCCGAAACGGCTTTCGACGAAAGCCCGCAGCAGCGCAAACCGCAACGACTCGCCTCGCCCTTCCACGGCTCCTCGCCCGCCATCGAATTCGGCGACACAGTGCGCCACGCCGTGGTCGGTCCGCTCACGCACTTCCAGCCGTCGCACCCGGTCGAGGACCGCCGTGGCCGCCTCCCACGAGGTGGAGGGCGTGAAACGGCCGTCCCACGGACGACCGCGGTCATTGCCGATGATCGAAACGGTTTCGCCGCTGTCGGTGAACTGGATTTCGCGCACGAAGTCGTGCAGGCTGCGAGCGACCCAATAGTCGAGCGCAAAGCCGTTGAGGTCAGCTACTTTCATGAGCGTTCTCCCTGATTTTCAGATGAGACTCGCTGGTGGCAGGCGGGTTCAGAGTGGAACGAAGGAGGCCTGAAGCGCAGCGGGCCCAATCCAAAGGCGCCCTGGAGCAAGCCCTAGATCAGTAATCCGCCCGCTCGCGGTCGATCCGCATGCCGCCGTCGTGCCGATGATGCCCTTCCTCGCTCGGCCGTTCACGCGCTATACGCATCACGTCCGGGTTCGTGCGCACCCTGCGCATCACATTGGCGAGATGGACACGATCGCTCACCTGGATCACGAAGCGCAGCACCGTGGATTCCTGCGACAAATCCTCGTCCATCGCAATGTGAACGATGTTCGCGTCCGCCGACGTGATGTCGGCCGCCACGCGGGCAAACACGCCCTTGGTGTTCTTGACCAGCACCTTCACGGCAACGTCGAACAGACGTCCGGGCTGCGGCGCCCAGGCGACGTCGATCCAGCGGCCCGGATCGCGCCGGTGAATCCGCTGCGCGACCCGGCAATCCGTGGTGTGGATCGCCATGCCGAGGCCGATGCCGATATAGCCCATGATGTCGTCGCCCGGAATCGGACGGCAGCAGGCGGACAACTGCACCGACATACCCTCCGTGCCGGTGATGACGACCGGCGGCGCATGAGGCAACCCGGATTCGGAGCGCGAGCCGTCGTCGTCGGCATCGCGGCCGCTCATCAGCACCTCGATGCGTTTGGCCATGACCGCCGCGACACGCCGCCCGAGACCGATGTCCGCGAAGATTTCCTGACGGTTCTTGTTACCCGTCCACTGCACGAGCTTTTCCCACGCTTCCGGCGTCACGTCCGACAACGCGAGGCCGTAGCCCTTCAGCGCCTGATCGACCAGGCGCTCGCCGAGCTGCACGGATTCGTTCAGACGCATCGTCTTCAGATAGTGGCGGATCGCCGAACGCGCCTTGCCGGTGCGCACGAAACCCAGCCACGCCGGATTCGGCTTCGAATACGGCGCTGTAATCACCTCGACGATATCGCCGCTCTTCAACTCGGTACGCAGCGGCAGCAGTTCATTGTTGATCTTCACCGCGACGCACTGGTTACCCAGGTCGCTGTGGATCGAATAGGCGAAGTCGAGCGCGGTGGCGCCGCGCGGCAACGCCATGATCTTCGACTTCGGCGTAAACACGTAGACCGCATCCGGGAACAGATCGATCTTGACGTGCTCGAGGAATTCGCTCGAATCGCCCGCTTCGCTCTGAATGTCGAGCAGCGATTTCAACCATTGATGCGCACGCTTTTGCACGTCGTTCAGATCGGCACCGCCGTTCTTGTACAGCCAGTGCGCGGCCACGCCCGCTTCCGCGATCTCATGCATCTTGCGCGTGCGCACCTGAAACTCGATCGGCGCGCCAAACGGGCCGACCAGCGTGGTGTGCAGTGACTGATAGCCGTTCACCTTCGGAATCGCGATGTAATCCTTGAACTTGCCCGGCACCGGTTTGTAGAGCGCATGCAGCGCGCCGATGCACGTGTAGCATTCCAGTGCGCTGTCGACCACCACGCGAAAGCCGTACACGTCGAGCACCTGCGAGAACGACAGTTGCTTGTCGCGCATCTTCTTATAGATGCTGAAGATGGTCTTTTCGCGGCCGGTGACCTCCGCGTCGAGCTTCGCGTCCGCAATGGCGCGCTGCACCGACTCCAGGATCTTGCCGACCACCTCGCGCCGATTGCCGCGCGCGGCCTTGACGGCTTTTTCGAGCGTGGCGTACCGGTGCGGATTGAAGTTCGCGAAGCTGAGATCCTGCAACTCGCGATAGGTATTGTTCAGACCGAGCCGGTGCGCGATCGGCGCGTAGATATCGAGCGTTTCGCGCGCTACGCGGCGGCGCTTTTCATGCGGCACCGCACCGAGGGTGCGCATATTGTGCAACCGGTCGGCTAGCTTCACCAGAATCACGCGGACGTCGCGCGCCATCGCCAGCAGCATCTTGCGGAAATTTTCCGCCTGCGCCTCCTCGCGATTGCGAAACTCCATCTTGTCCAGCTTCGACAACCCGTCGACCAGTTCCGCGACCTTGGCGCCGAATCGCTCGGCGAGTTCCGCCTTGGTCACGCCCTGGTCTTCCATCACGTCATGCAGCAGCGCCGCCATGATCGCCTGGGCGTCAAGGTTCCAGCCGGCGCAGATTTCCGCGACGGCGACAGGATGCGTGATGTAGGGTTCGCCGCTCTGGCGATACTGGCCGAGGTGGGCTTCGTCGCTGAAATGGAAGGCCGCCTTGACCTCCTTGATCTCTTCCGGCTGCAGATAGCCGGACAAGGCGGACGTCAGCCTGGCAATGGATACGACATCATGCCGGCGCGGTTGCTCCGGCGTGGCGGTCGGCCCGAACAGATGGCGAAACGACTGTTCGAGGACCGCGTCGATGTACTTCCGTGCAGAAGAGGGCGAGTCGGCGTCGTGTTCCACATCCGTGGCGGTGGGCGGGGTAGCACTCATGGTCGCCTCCGTAGCGGTTAGGGTTGGACGCCGATCTGTACGTTGATGCGATTACATGCGGGAGATAAGCCGCGATCGGAACGGAACGGGGCGCCTTAAACCGGCACCTTCTTCAGCATTTCGACGCCGACCATTCCCGCCGCGATTTCACGCAAGGCGACGACCGTGGGCTTGTCGCGGCTCTCGATCTTCGGCGTGTGCCCTTGAGCGAGCTGACGCGCGCGATAGGTTGCGGCAAGCGCCAGTTCGAAACGATTCGGGATCTGTTTGAGGCAGTCTTCGACGGTAATGCGGGCCATGTTGGGTTCCTTCTCAGTATGTTGCTTATTCTACCTTATGTGCTCGACACACCACCGCGCTCACGCGTGCGGCAGGTGAATGCCGAGCTGCACGAAAAGCTGCGTATGACGCGCGTATTGCGAGCCGAAACGCGAACGCGTGGCGGCCACGAGGCACCGCAGTTCACCGAGCGCGCGATCGAAGTTGTCGTTGATCACGACATACTCCGCTTCGGCCGCGTGCGCCATCTCGCTACCCGCAGCGAGCAGGCGGCGCGTGATGACGTTCGGCTCGTCCTGGCCGCGTTTTTTCAGCCGCTCTTCGAGCGCTTCGAGCGACGGCGGCAGGATGAAGATTTCCACTGCATTGTGAAACTGCTTCTTCACCTGCTGCGCGCCTTGCCAGTCGATTTCGAGCAGCACGTCATGGCCGCTTTTCATCTGCTCCTCGATCCATACACGCGAAGTGCCGTAGTAGTTGCCGTGGACTTCCGCGCTTTCCAGAAACTCGCCCGCGTCGTGACGCCTCATGAAATCGTCGACGGTCGTGAAGTGATAGTGCTCGCCGTCCTGTTCCTTCGGGCGCGGCGGGCGCGTGGTGTACGAGATCGACAGACGGATCGCTTCGTCGCCGGCGAGCAGCGCGTTCACGAGCGTCGACTTGCCCGCGCCCGACGGCGCGACCACCATGAACAGGTTGCCCGGATAAGCGCCGGCGTAGGGATTGCGCGGTGCGCCGGTTTCGCGTGTAGGGTCGGTCATGTTCGTGTTGCTCCAGCCTTATTCCAGGTTTTGTACTTGCTCGCGCATCTGTTCGATGAGCAGCTTCAAGGTCATCGACGAATCCGCCAGTTCTTTCGCGGCCGCCTTCGAGCCGAGCGTGTTCGCCTCGCGATTGAGCTCCTGCATCATGAAGTCGAGCCGCTTGCCGACCTTGCCGCCCTTCTCGATCACATGACGCGTTTCGTTCAGGTGAGCCGTGAGGCGCGACAGTTCCTCGGCGATGTCGATGCGGATGCCGTACATCGTCACTTCCTGGCGAATCCGTTCGTTGATCTCCTCGCGCGAGACGATGGTCGCGGCCGTATCCGGCGCGGCGATGCCGAGCGCTTCCTGCAAACGTTCGACGATCTTCTGCTGGTGCCTGGCAATCAGCTCCGGCACGAGCGGCGTGATCTTCGTGACGATCGCTTCCATCTCGGTGACGTTGGCGAGCAGCATCGTCGCCAGTTGCGCGCCTTCGCGAGCGCGCACGTCGATCAGATCGGCAATCGCCTGCTTGCCGCAGGCGAGCACCGCGTCGCGCAGCACGTCCTGCGCCACGCCGGTTTCCGCGAGCACGCCCGGCCAGCGCAGAATCTCGCCGGCGCGCAGACGTTCCGCTTCCGGGAACGTGGAGAGCACCGTGCGCTCGAGCAACGCGAGTTGCGCCAGCGTGTCGTGACTGATCGACCCCGCGTTGGCGGACTGTTCGCTGCGCTGCAGGTTGATGCGGATATCCACCTTGCCGCGCGAAAGCTTGTTCATCAGCATCTCGCGCAGCGTCGGTTCGCACACGCGCACGTCTTCGGGCATGCGAAAGTTCAGATCGAGAAAGCGCGAGTTCACCGTGCGCAGTTCGACCGAGACGCTCACGCCGCCGGTGCCTGCCGCCGCGACGAGTTCGCGTGTCGCGCTCGCATAGCCAGTCATGCTGTAGATCATCGTATTTCTCGCGATTGTGGCCATGCGTTCGACGATGGCCGGAGAGTCGAATCGCCCGGCGTGTACGAGGCGCGGGGCGGGGAATTCGTATTATCCCATCTTTGGCGATAGAACCCCTTTGAGATGCCCGCTGCACGTGGGCAACCGGCCTGCCCGATCGGCTGTAAAATTGCGCTTTTCCTTCCGCCTTCCTCACGACCAAACCCACTATGACCGACACCACCCAACGCCCCAGCGGCCGCCAGGCCAACCAGCTGCGCGACGTGCGCATCACGCGCCACTACACGAAGCATGCGGAGGGCTCGGTGCTGGTCGAATTCGGCGACACCAAGGTGATCTGCACGGCGAGCATCGCGGAAACCGTGCCGTCGTTTTTGCGTGACCGTGGTCAAGGGTGGCTCACCGCCGAATACGGCATGCTGCCGCGCGCCACCCACACCCGCAGCGATCGCGAAGCGGCGCGCGGCAAGCAAACCGGCCGCACGCAGGAAATCCAGCGTCTGATCGGCCGCGCGCTGCGCTCGGTGTTCGATCTCGAGAAGCTCGGCGCGCGCACGCTGCACATCGATTGCGACGTAATCCAGGCCGACGGCGGCACGCGCACCGCCGGCATCACCGGCGCCTTCGTCGCCGCGCACGATGCGGTGACGAAGCTGCTCGCCACCGGCCGTATCGAAACCTCGCCGATCAGCGATTACGTCGCCGCGATTTCGGTCGGCGTGTACGACGGACTGCCGGTGCTCGACCTCGATTACGACGAGGACTCGCAATGCGACACCGACATGAACGTGGTGATGACGGGCGCGGGCGGCTTCGTCGAAGTTCAGGGCACGGCCGAAGGCGTGCCGTTCTCGCGCGCTGAAATGAATGCGCTGTTTGATCTGGCGAGCGACGGCATCAACACGCTGATCGCGAAGCAGAAAGAAGCGTTGGAGCACAAGGGTGAGTGAAGGTCGTCAAGGCAACGGCGCGATTGCATCAGGTTCGCCGTTGACAAAAGTCGTGCTGGCGTCGAACAACGCGGGCAAGCTGCGCGAATTCGCGGCGCTGCTCGGCGCGGCCGGCATCGAATTGATTCCGCAAGGCGAGTTGAACGTGCCGGAGGCGGAAGAGCCGCATCCGACTTTCGTCGAGAACGCGCTTGCCAAGGCGCGTCATGCGGCGAAGCTCACCGGCCTGCCCGCCCTCGCGGATGATTCCGGCCTGTGCGTGCGCGCGCTGCGCGGCGCGCCGGGCGTCTATTCGGCGCGTTACGCGCAACTGGCCGGCGGCGAGAAGAGCGATGCCGCGAATAACGCGCGCCTCGTCTCCCTGTTGAAGGGCGAAGCCGACCGGCGCGCGTATTACTACTGCGTGCTGGCGCTCGTGCGTCACGCGGACGATCCCGAGCCGTTGATCGCCGAAGGCCGCTGGCATGGCGAGATTCTGGACGCGCCGCGCGGCCGGCATGGCTTCGGCTACGACCCGTACTTCTTTTTGCCCTCGCTGAATGCCAGCGCCGCGGAACTGGAGCCGGCGGTGAAGAACGCCGGCAGCCATCGCGCAATGGCGTTGCGGCAACTGCTCGCGCGTTTGACGGAGGAAGCGTGATTCCGATCAGACCGGCGCCGACCGATATCGGCAATGGCGTCATCAAGGCATTCACGTCGCCGGGCAGCATTCGGCTGACGTCGCTGCCGCCGTTGTCGTTGTACGTGCATTTTCCGTGGTGCGTGCGCAAGTGTCCGTATTGCGATTTCAATTCGCACGAGTGGAAAGGCGAGACGTTTCCCGAGAACGACTATCTCGACGCCTTGCGCGCCGATCTGGAGATGGCGCTGCCGCTCGTCTGGGGACGCCAGGTGCATACGGTGTTCATTGGCGGCGGCACGCCCAGCCTGCTGTCGGCGGCCGGGCTCGACCGCATGCTCTCCGACGTGCGCGCGCTGCTGCCGCTCGACGCCGACGCGGAAATCACGCTTGAAGCCAACCCCGGCACCTTCGAGGCCGACAAGTTCGCGCAGTTTCGCGCGAGCGGCGTGAACCGCTTGTCGGTGGGCATCCAGAGTTTCAACGAAGCGCACCTGAAGGCGCTCGGCCGGATCCACGACTCGGCGCAAGCGCGTCACGCCGTCGAAGTCGCCGCGACCACGTTCGACAACTTCAACCTCGACCTCATGTTCGGCCTGCCGCGGCAGACGCTCGCCGAATGCCAGGCGGACGTCGAAACGGCGCTGTCGTTCGCGCCGCCGCACTTGTCGCTGTATCACCTGACGCTCGAACCGAACACGCTGTTTGCCAAATTCCCGCCCGCCTTGCCCGACGACGATGCCTCCGCCGATATGCAGGACTGGATTCACGAACGCACGGCGGCGGCCGGTTACGAGCGCTACGAGGTGTCGGCGTATGCGAGGCCGCATCGTCAGAGCAAGCACAATCTGAACTACTGGCGCTTCGGCGACTATGTCGGCATCGGCGCGGGCGCGCACACCAAGCTGTCGTTTCCGAATCGCGTGTTGCGTCAGGCGCGCTACAAGCATCCCACCACCTTCATCGAGCAGGCCAAGGCCGGCGCGGCAGTGCAGGAAGAGCACGAAGTCGGACCACGCGATCTGCCGTTCGAGTTCATGCTGAACGCGCTGCGGCTGGTGGAGGGGTTTCCGGTGCATCGGTTCATCGAACGCACGGGCATGTCGATGACGTCGATCGAACCGGCTTTACAGGAAGCGGAACAGCGCAAGCTGATTACGCGCGACCATGAAAAGATTGCGCCGACGCCGCTCGGCCAGGCGTTTCTGAACGATTTGCAAGCGCTGTTTCTGAAGGATTCGCAGTGATTGCGGGCTGGCCGGACGCCGCAACGAGGTTTTTTCAGGTTACAATTTGCGGCTTGGAGGTGTGGCCGAGCGGTTTAAGGCACCGGTCTTGAAAACCGGCGAAGGAGCAATCTTTCCGTGAGTTCGAATCTCACCGCCTCCGCCATATCATCAATGCAAAACGGACCGCGAGGTCCGTTTTGCGTTTCTACTGGGCGTGATAGCAATCAACGCGCAGAACGAGTCGGCTCGTCTAATCTGATCGACTTGTGGTCCGCTCCGGTCGCGCCCCTCGCTGTTTTTTGCCACCACCGCCTAAACCAGCGCGGTCGCCTCAACCTCGATCTTCAATCCGTAATGCAGTTGCGGAACCGGCACGACCGCACGCGCCGGCCGTGCGTCGCCGGCCCATTGCGCATAGATCTGATTGAAGCTCACCCAGTATTCGACATCCGCGATATAGACGCGCACCTGCACCAGTTGCGCGATGCTGCTGCCGGCGCCTTCCAATGCGGCCCGCAGATTGGCCAGCACCTGCTCCGCCTGAACCTCGAACGAGGCGCCGGAAAGCTTCTCGCCTTGCGCATTGATCGGCAACTGTCCCGACACGAAAACAAAACCGTTGGCGATCGCGACGTGACTGTAATGACCGCCCGGTTTCGCGAGGTTGACGGGGTTGTCTGTATGCGGCAAACGAAGGGCCTGCTGGCTATCAGCCATGAATCCGACTCCGAAGGTGGTGACCATGCTGCGCATGCCCGCGCATATGCGCCACATGAGCCGCATGCGGCTCGATCGTGCGACCGCAACGGCTTACGCGAAAGCATGAAGAACGCTCGCAGAGAGACAACGCGGCAAACCGACACCGCGCTATTTCGCGCGATCAACCATTCCAGCGAAAGAGCCGGTAAAGACCCGCCCGTCCCCCGCCCCGCGCGTCACACATCACACGCCAAGCGTCTCCAGCTTCTCGCGCGCATCGGCGCAACGGCGATTCAGATCGCGATGCATCAACTGGCTGTCGAGCAATGTCGATACGTCGGACAATCCGTAATCAAAGCGCAAGACGTATTCGATATCGGTGTAGTCGTGATACGCGCCGCTGTCCGCCAGCTTCTGCGCTTCGGCAAAAGCGGCATGCTGCCGTTCGCCATTCATCAAGTCTCTGATCGCCATGATTGCCGCTCCGAGGAACAGTGACACCATCATAGCAATGCAAATCAAACTGCACGGTCGCGCGCGCGCAACACCTGGTGTTTTCCGTAGCCGTCGCGCGGCGAGGTCAACTCGCCATCAAGCGGCGACAACGGGCACCTTCGTTCCATGCCACCGGACGACCAGAATCCGCCCGACGTAGCACAGCGAGCCCGCGACGCCAACGACAATGCCCATGCCCTTGGGCGAGCCGTCCTCCCAAAGTCCGACCGCGAGGCTCGACAACGCGCCCAGCGCCAACTGCATCGCGCCGAACACCGCGGCCGCGGCGCCGGCATTCGCCGGATAGCGGTGCATCAGATCGGTCGTGCAATTGGCGGATAACAGACCCACCACGCCGACCACGAAAAACAGACCGGCCACGATCGACCACAACCCGCCCCATCCCGTCAGCGACACGAGGCAGACGAACAGCGAAGCGATGCAACTGACGCTGGCCGAAAACGAAATGATCGGCAGCGACCCGAGCCGGCCGACGAGACGCGTGTTCATCAAGTTGCCGAGCATGATGCCGACGATATTCAGCGCGAACAGAAAGCCGTAGTGTTGCGCCGACACGTGGAAATATTCGATGTACACGAACGGCGTCGCGGTGATGTACGCGAACATGGAGGCGAACGCCATGCCGCCGCACATCATGTGCCCCCACGCGACCGGATCGCGCAGCAACTTGCCGTATGCGCCGAACGATTGCAGCAAGGCCGAATGCGCACGTTTCTCGCGCGGCCACGTTTCAGGCACCTTGAGGAACGCGGTCACCGCGCACACCGTCCCGAACAGCGTCAATACGACAAACACGACGCGCCAGCCGCCGAGCAGCAGCAACTGCCCGCCGATCAACGGCGCCAGCAACGGCCCGATCGAGGTGACGATGGCGAGCATCGACAGCACACGGGCGGCGTCGGTCGGCCCGTGCGCGTCGCGCGCAATCGCGCGCGCCAGCACCGAGGCCGCGCCCGCGCCCAGCGCCTGCACGAAGCGGAACACGATAAGCGATCCGATCGAGAACGACAGCGCGCACGCCACGCTGGCCACCGCATACATGACGATGCCGCCGAGCAACACGGGTCGGCGGCCATACGTGTCCGACAGCGGACCATAGAGCAGCATGCCGATCGAAAAACCGAACATGAAGCTGGTGAGCGTCGTTTGCGCGGCGCCGGTGCTGATGGCGAACGCCTGCGCGATGGTCGGCAGGCTCGGCAAATACATGTCGATGGAAATCGGTCCGCACGCGGCAAGCGCACCGAGCAACAGAATCAGCCGGCCATCGGGCCGGCGTCTGACGACGTGAGACATGGGAATCCAGATGAAGCGCCGCGCCGTGACCGGCAGCGAAGCGATGAAACCGGGAAAACAGCAGCTTGACGGCCTCGATTGTACGCGACGGTTAAAGCGCCGCCGCGTCGGATCGCGATCGGGCGCCACATGAGAATGCGCCTGCGGCAAGCGCGTCGCCGATCGGTTAAGCTGCCGCCTGAACCACGCGGACGCTACGCCTCGTGTGTCCGCCGTGCCCTTTGCCCACCGTTCCGCCTGGACCTTTCGATGACCGCATTCCTGCTGATCTGGAGCCCCAGGAAATGGCCGTGGCCCGAATTGCCCGACGTCGCAAAGCGTGTCGCCGCTGGTATCGCGGTGACTGACGTATGGGGATGCGGATTCGCTCGCGGCATCCTGCCGGGTGATCGCGTGTTCCTGCATCGCGTCGCCCAGGAGCCGAAGGGCATTTTCGGCTCCGGTTACGTGACGAGCGCGCCCTATGAGGTTCCCGACCCGGCGACCAAACGCGGCTACCGGCTGTGCATCGACTTCGTCTACGACTGGCTGGTCGATGCGCACGAGAGCCCGGTGATCCCACGCGAAGCGTTGCGCGTGCATCCGTTCTCGGTGCAGACATGGGATACACAGAGTTCCGGCACCGTCATCAAGCCGATCGCCGAAGGTGCATTGGAAAAGCGTTGGGCCGAGCTCACCGGCAAGCGCAAACCGCCGGGATTCGATGCCGCGCCGGCGGGACCCACGCGCTCGAGCAAAGTCACCGCGCATGCGGCCGCTGCTGAAAAAAGCGCGGCGCAAAGTCGCACGGCGATCAAGTCGGACGCGTCGCCAACACCGTCGAACCAAAGCGCGGTTACGGGCGGGACCAAGGCGGCAACCAGGGCTGCGACGAAACCCACGGCAACGACACGCAAGCGGCGTCGATGAGCCACGCGCGCGATGACTGCGTGCAAAGCCCAGCCTGGCAGGGGCTACCGCAAAGCCTGTTCACGCTGACTCCGGTACAATTTCTCCACTCACCCCGGCGCCGCGCGAACCGGCTGCACGCCCCACGCGCCGCCGCGCTACCCCAATTCCATCCATCGTCATGTCCAAAAACGAAACCCTCTTCGACCGCGCGCAACGCACCATTCCTGGCGGCGTGAACTCGCCGGTCCGCGCATTTCGCTCGGTCGGCGGCACGCCACGCTTCATCGAGCGTGCCCAAGGCGCCTACTTCTGGGACGCGGACGGCCAGCGTTACACCGATTACATCGGCTCGTGGGGCCCGATGATCCTCGGCCACGTCCACCCGGAAGTGCTCGAAGCCGTGCAGCGCGTGCTGGTCAACGGCTTTTCGTTCGGCGCTCCGACTGAGTCGGAAGTAGAAATCGCCGAGGAAATCTGCAAGCTGGTGCCCTCGATCGAACAGGTCCGCATGGTATCGAGCGGCACCGAGGCGACCATGAGCGCGCTGCGTCTCGCGCGCGGCTTCACGAACCGCAGCCGTATCGTCAAGTTCGAGGGCTGCTATCACGGCCACGCCGACAGCCTGCTGGTCAAGGCGGGTTCGGGCCTGCTGACCTTCGGCAACCCGACTTCGGCAGGCGTGCCGGTCGACATCGCCAAGCACACCACGGTGCTCGAATACAACAACGTCGCGGAACTCGAGGAAGCGTTCAAGGCATTCGGCAACGAAATCGCCTCGGTGATCGTCGAGCCGGTCGCGGGCAACATGAACCTCGTGCGCGCCACGCCCGAATTCCTGCAAGCGCTGCGCCGTCTGTGCACCGAATACGGCTCGGTGCTGATTTTCGACGAAGTGATGTGCGGTTTCCGCGTCGCGTTAGGTGGCGCGCAAGAGGTCTACGGCATCACGCCGGATCTGACGTGCCTCGGCAAGGTGATCGGCGGCGGCATGCCTGCGGCGGCTTTCGGCGGCCGGCGCGACATCATGGCTCACCTCGCGCCGCTCGGCGGCGTCTATCAGGCGGGCACGCTCTCGGGCAATCCGATCGCCGTTGCCGCCGGCCTGAAAACGCTGCAACTGATCCAGGCGCCGGGCTTCTACGACACGCTGGCCGCGCGCACCACGCGGCTCGCGCAAGGTCTCGCGACGGTGGCGCGCGAAGCCGGCGTGCCGTTCGCGGCCGATTCGCTGGGCGGCATGTTCGGGCTGTACTTCACCGAATCGATTCCGGCGAGCTTCGCCGAGGTCACGAAGAGCGACGTGCCGCGCTTTAACGCGTTCTTCCACAAGATGCTCGACGCCGGCGTGTACTTCGCGCCGTCGGCTTACGAGGCGGGCTTCGTTTCCATCGCTCACGACGACGCGATCATCGACGCCACGATCGACGCGGCGCGCGGCGTGTTCGCCTCGCTCTCGGCCTGAACCCCGCAACGGACGCAACGCAAACCGTACCGAAGCCTGAACCGACGCCCCATACTGCCTAGCCACCGTACCGACCGGACCCCGATGTTCTCGCAAACCGACTTCGTCCATATGGAACGCGCGCTCGCGTTAGCCAAGCGCGGCATGTACACGACCGACCCCAATCCGCGTGTGGGTTGCGTACTCGTCAAGAACGGCACGGTGATCGGCGAGGGCTTCACGCAACCGGCCGGCCAGGACCATGCCGAGATCCGCGCGTTGAAAGACGCGCGCTCGCGCGGTCACGATTTGCGCGACGCCACCGCCTACGTGACGCTCGAACCGTGCAGCCATTTCGGCCGCACGCCGCCGTGCGCGAACGCGCTGATCGAAGCGCAGGTCGCGCGCGTGGTCGCGGCAATGGAAGATCCGAATCCGCAAGTTTCCGGGCGTGGCCTCGCGATGCTGCGCGACGCCGGCATCGAAGTACGCTGCGGGCTGCTCGCCAACGAAGCGCATGAACTGAACATCGGCTTCGTGTCGCGCATGACGCGCCGCCGCCCGTGGGTGCGGATGAAAGTGGCGGCCTCGCTCGACGGCCGCACCGGCTTGCCCTCGGGCATCAGCCAATGGATCACCGGCGAAGCCGCGCGCGCCGACGGTCATGCGTGGCGTGCCCGCGCGTCGGCGATTCTGACCGGCATCGGCACCGTCAGGGAAGACGATCCGCGCATGACGGTGCGCGCCGTCGACACGCCGCGCCAGCCGCGGCGCGTGCTGATCGACAGCCAGCTCGACGTGCCGCCTGAAGCGCAGATCCTGGCCGGCGCATCCACGTTGATTTTTTGCGGCAATCTCGACCAGCGTCATACCGAGCGCGCCAACGCGCTGCGCGATCGCGGCGCCGAAATCGTGCAGTTGGCGAACGCCGCCGGCAAGGTCGACCTGCCCGCCATGCTCACGGTGCTCGGCGAGCGCAACGTGAACGAACTGCACGTGGAAGCGGGCTACAAGCTGAACGGCTCGCTGCTGCGCGAAGGCTGCGTCGACGAACTGCTCGTCTATCTCGCGCCGAGCCTGCTCGGCATGGACTCGATGAGCATGTTCAATCTGAGCGCCCCCGAAACGCTCGAAGGCCGCGTCAAACTGAATTTCCACTCGATCGACCGGATCGGCGACGATCTGCGGATTCTCGCGCGCTTCGTACCCTCGGTCGCGCCTGAGCATACCGCCGGCCCCGGCACCGATCCGGCATCCCCACCCGTTTCGAATTGAGCAAGGAATAGCACGATGTTCACAGGAATCGTCGCGGCAGTCGGCCGCATTGAATCAGTCAAGCCGCTGGGCACGGACGGCGACGCGGGCGTACGGCTGAACGTCGAAGCCGGCGGCCTCGATCTCGAGGACGTGCAGCTCGGCGACAGCATCACGATCCAGGGCGCCTGCATGACGGTGGTCGCGAAAACCGCGCATTCGTTCGAAGTGGACGTGTCGCGCGAAAGCCTGAACTGCACGGCGGGCCTCGGCGAACCCGGCGAAGTCAATCTCGAGAAGGCGCTGCGCGCGCACGACCGGCTCGGCGGCCATATCGTCTCCGGCCACGTGGACGGCCTCGGCACGGTCACGCATTTCGCGCCGGTCGGCGAATCGCACGAACTGCGCGTGCTGGCGCCGCGCGAGATCGGCCGCTATCTGGCGTACAAAGGCTCGATCACTGTCAACGGCGTGAGTCTGACCGTCAACTCGGTTAAAGATCGCGACGATGGCTGCGAATTCTCGATCAACCTGATTCCCCACACGGTTGAAGTCACCGCCCTCAAGCATCTGCGCGAAGGCGCGAAGGTGAATCTGGAGATCGATCTGATCGCGCGGTATGTTGAGCGCATGCTGTCGGCGGCGTCAACCACGGGTCGGTCGTAGTTCGTTGAACCAGGCGGAGTCCCCGGTTCAGTCCTCGCCGACTTACTCGGCGATCCGCTGCCGGAACCACTCCGCCAGCGCAACTTCTTCGAGCGCCCCGGCGGCGACCATTTCCATCGTCTTTACCGCGTCGGCGGGGTCGAACTTCAGCCGATAGCCATTGTCGGCGAGGAAAAGCCGCCCAACCACCCAGGCTGTTCGCTTGTTGCCGTCCGCGAAGCCATGATTCCGCGCCAACCCGTAGACATAGGCCGCTGCCAGGGCAGCCGCATCGGCATCCGCATACACGTCCAGATTTTGCGGCCGTGCGAGCGCCGACTCCACCGCCCCTTTGTCGCGCACGCCATCGAGCCCGCCGTGCTCGGCAAGCTGGCGATCATGCACGGCATAAGTGAGATCCGCGCGCACCCAACGCCATGCTGTCATTTGGCCAGTGCTCGCAAAATATCGCGATCATCGTGCATGATCTCTTCAGCCAGTTTCATCTGGCGTTCAAAGTCCGGGTTGTATGGCGTGATCCGGTACCCGCCTTCGGGTGCCTCGGTCAGATAGACCGTATCGCCCTTCTGTACCTTGAGGCGTGCCATCGCCTCCTTGGTGAGAATGAAGCCAGCCGAAGCCCCCACCGTTGTGACCTTGAAAGTAAGCATGACGCCCTCCTCGCTATATAACTTTTATTATATAACCGCAAATCACCCAAGGAACGAGGCTGTCTCCGCTGACTGAAACACGCCGGAATAACAAACTGCAAAAACCGGCAACACCCGCACACGCATGGGCTGGCGGCGGCGCCTTGCCGCCCTCAACCCGTTCATGCATCCACCGTTCGAACGAGCATAGCAACGGCGGACGGCTCAGCGCCAGCCGGCCAAACGGCCTATGCCGTCCGGCAGAGGCGACGTGGACGGGCGCGTGGCGTAAAATACGCGCTTTCCCGAAAATCTCGCCAACATGACGCTCGCCTCCACTCCAGAGATCATCGCCGAACTGAAAGCAGGCCGGATGGTGATCCTCGTCGACGAAGAAGACCGCGAAAACGAGGGCGACCTCGTGATCGCCGCCGAATTCGTCACGCCGGAAGCGATCAATTTCATGGCCCGCTACGGCCGCGGTCTGATCTGCCTGACGCTCACGCAGGAACGCTGCAAGCTGCTCAACCTGCCGCTCATGACCTACCGCAACGGCACGCAGTACGGCACGGCGTTCACGGTCAGCATCGAAGCGGCCGAAGGCGTGACCACCGGCATTTCGGCGGCCGACCGCGCCCGCACGATCGCCACGGCGGTCGCGCCGGACGCGAAAGCGGAGCACATCGTGCAGCCGGGCCACGTGTTTCCGATCATGGCTCAGCCGGGCGGCGTACTGGTGCGCGCCGGCCACACGGAAGCCGGCTGCGATTTCACGGCGCTCGCCGGCCTCACGCCGGCCGCGGTGATCTGCGAAGTCATCAAGGACGACGGCACGATGGCGCGCCTGCCGGATCTGCTGGAATTCGCCCGCGAGCACGGCCTGAAGATCGGCACGATCGCGGACCTGATCCACTATCGCAGCCGCACCGAGTCGATCGTCGAGCGGATTTGCGAGCGCACCATGCAAACCGCGCACGGCGCGTTTCGCGCGGTGATGTATCTCGACCAGCCGAGCGGCCAGCCGCATATCGCTCTCGTGCGCGGCACGCCGCAACCCGACCACGACACGCTGGTGCGGGTACACGAACCGCTGTCGGTGCTGGATCTACTCGAAGTCGGCGAATCCACCCATTCGTGGACGCTGGACGCGGCGATGAAGGAAATCGCCCAACACGACCTCGGTGTGATCGTGCTGCTGAACTGCGGCGATTCGAAAGATCATCTGATCGACGTTTTCAAGGCGTTCGATTCGAAGGAAAAAGCGGAGGCGCTCAAACGCCGCCCGGTCGACTTCAAGACGTACGGCATCGGCGCACAGATTCTGCGCGAACTCGGTGTCGGCAAGATGCAGGTGCTGTCGAACCCGCGCAAGCTGGGCAGCATGTCGGGCTACGGTCTCGAAGTCACGGGCTTCGTGCCGATGCCGGGCAGCACCTCGCAGGCCCCGCAGCAAGACTGATCCGACCATTCACGCGCTTCGCGCTCACTCAAAACACTACGGAATTCACATGGAAATCGGACAATATCAACCGAATCTCGACGGCGACGGACTGCGCATCGGCATCGTCCAGGCGCGCTTTAACGAACCCGTTTGCAACGGCCTCGCAGACTCCTGCATTGAGGAACTCGAACGCCTCGGCGTGACCGGTGAAGACGTGCTGCTCGTCACCGTGCCGGGCGCGCTGGAAATTCCGCTCGCGTTGCAAAAGCTCGCCGAAAGCGCGCAATTCGACGCGCTGATCGCGCTCGGCGCGGTGATTCGCGGCGAGACCTACCACTTCGAACTGGTGTCGAACGAAAGCGGCGCGGGCATCACGCGTATCGGCCTCGACTTCGGCATTCCGGTCGCGAACGCGGTGCTGACCACCGAAAACGACGAGCAAGCCGTCGCCCGCATGACCGAGAAAGGTCGCGATGCGGCGCGCGTGGCCGTCGAAATGGCGAACCTCGCCGTCGCGCTCGAACAACTCGGCGGCGACGATGAGGAAGAAGACGAAGAAGAGGAACAGGCATGAAGAGCGCACGCCGACGCTCCCGCGAGTTGGCCACGCAGGGGCTCTATCAGTGGCTGCTGTCGGGCTCGCCCGGCGGTGAAATCGACGCGCAACTGCGCGGCGCGCAGGGCTACGACAAGGCCGACCACGAGCATCTGGACGCCATTCTGCACGGCGTGATCCGCGATTCGGAGGCGCTCTCCGCCGCTATCGCACCGTGCCTCGATCGCCCGCTCGAGCAGCTTTCGCCGGTCGAACGCGCGGTGCTGCTGGTCGCCGCCTTCGAACTGAAGAACCATCTGGACATTCCCTATCGCGTGGTCATCAACGAAGCGGTCGAGCTCGCCAAGACGTTCGGCGGCTCCGACGGCTACAAGTACGTGAACGGCGTGCTCGACAAGCTGTCGGCGCAACTGCGCGTCGCTGAAACACAGGCCGCCCGCAAGCATTGAAGTGTCGCGCGCATGGCCGTGTCGCGCGCCATGCGCCGTATTCGAGCAGGGCCGAACGCTGCAAGGACGCCGTCGAACGCATGAACCTGATGCACGAGACGCCGTCCCGCCCTTGCTTCTGAACTGGATTTGATCGTATGAACTCCGTGACCGAACCCTTGGTGCGGCTTGCTGCGCGCGTCCACGCCATCCAGCCTTTCTACGTGATGGAACTGGCCAAGGAAGCCGCGCTGCTCGAGCGCGACGGGCGCGACATCATTCACATGGGAATCGGCGAACCCGATTTCACCGCGCCCGAGCCGGTCATCGAGGCGGCTGCGAGCGCGTTGCGCCGCGGCGTCACGCAATACACCAGCGCGCTCGGCCTGCATGCGCTGCGCGAGGCGATTTCCGCGCATTACACCGAGGTCCATGGCGTGAGCGTCGATCCGGCGCGGATCGTCGTCACCGCCGGTGCTTCGGCCGCATTGCTGCTGGCTTGCGCGGCACTGGTCGATCGCGACGACGAAGTGCTGATGCCCGACCCCTGCTATCCGTGCAACCGTCATTTCGTGATGGCCGCCGAAGGCAAGCCGGTCATGGTGCCGAGCGGCCCAGCCGAGCGTTTCCAGTTGACCGCCGCGGACGTCGAGCGCCTGTGGAACGAGCGCACCCGTGGCGTGCTGCTGGCGTCGCCGTCGAACCCCACCGGCACGTCGATCGAACCGGCCGAACTGGAACGCATCGTCAAGGCGGTGCGGGCGCGCGGCGGCTTCACGATCGTCGACGAGATCTACCAGGGCCTGAGCTACGACGCGAAGCCCGTGTCGGCGCTCTCGTTCGGCGACGACGTGATCACCGTCAACAGTTTCTCGAAGTACTTCAACATGACCGGCTGGCGTCTGGGCTGGCTGGTGGTGCCGCCCGGCATGGTCGGCGCGTTCGAAAAGCTCGCGCAAAACCTGTTCATCTGCGCGTCCGCGCTCGCCCAGCATGCGGCGCTAGCGTGCTTCGAACCGGAAACGATCGCGATCTACGAAGCGCGGCGGCTCGAATTCAAGCGCCGCCGCGACTTCATTGCGCCGGCCCTGGAATCGCTCGGCTTCTCGGTGCCGGTGATGCCGGACGGCGCGTTCTACGTGTACGCCGACTGCCGCACGGTCGCGCATCCGGCGGCCGGCGACAGCGCGGCGCTCACCAAGGCGATGTTGCACGATGCGGGCGTGGTGCTGGTGCCGGGCATGGACTTCGGCACGCACGCGCCGAAGCGGTACATCCGGCTGTCGTACGCAACCGCCTATCCGAAACTGGAAGAAGCGGTCGACCGGTTGGCGAGGCTCTTCGGGTTACATTGACCGGAAAAAGCGGCACGCCGCGCGGGTCACGGCCGACAGGAGCCAGGGGCCGTATGAGTCATATGAGCCATCAGCCATGAGCCATGAGCCGCGGCCAGTCGAACCAAACGCCGTTCCCCAAACGCAAAAAGGACACCTCTCGGGTGTCCTTTTTCGTAACCATCGCTATCGCTATCGCAATACGCGATCAGCGTAACGCCGTGAACCTCAGGCGCCCATCTCCGAAGCCGATGCCACATGCTTGGGCGCATTCGAGCTCGCGTCGTCCTGCTCGGAAACCGGCGTCTTCGGCGCTGCCGCGCTCAGCGGACGACTGCCTTCCAGCGTCACCTGCACGCGCTTGCCGTTGTTCGTGCCAGCCGCGGCAGGCGCATTGTTCGAGGCTGTCAGGACCGGCGCCTGCGGGGCATTGACCGGCACCTTGCGGCCGCGCGCCACGTCGCGCAGACGGCCGCGCTCGGCCATCACCTTGGCGCCGTAACCGCCGTCGTCCTGCGAGGTCGAGCCGACGTACAGGCGCAAGCCGCCCGGCAGCGAACCGCCGCGCGCGATGCAGTCCTTCAGCACCAGCGCGCCCACCTTGATGTTCGCGACCGGTTCGAGCGCCGCGCTCTGCCCGCCGAAATACTGGAACTTGTCCGAATGCACCTTGGACATCACCTGCATCAGCCCTTGCGCGCCGACGCCGCTCTCAGCGTAGGGATTGAAGCCCGATTCGATCGCCATCACCGACAGCAGCAGCAGCGGATCGAGACCGACTTCGCGGCCGGTGTCGAACGCGGCCTTCACGAGTTCGCTCACCGGCTCTTGCGCCACGCGATAGCGGCGCGCGAGGTACGACGCCACCAGATCCTGCTCGCGAGTCGAGATGAGCACGCGGTCGTCGCGTGCGTCGGCCGAGACGCGCTGCGACGGAATCAGCTCCGCCAGCGCGGCGACGCTGTGCATGGTGCGCGGGTCGAGCCCGTTCAGCGCGGCCACGCCCATGCCGGCCGAGCCCGTGCCGTCAAAGGCGCCGTCGTAGCCGGTATTGCTGGTGCTCACGATGGTGTTAGCGTTGCTCGCCCCGCCGATCGCGTCGGCAGCGCCCGAATTCGCGGACAACGAGTCGTCGGAAGCCGCGCTTCCAGCCGGTCCGAAGGCCGGCAGCGGATGGCCCTGCAGCAGACGTGCGGGACCGGCTTGCACAGCGGCGGAAATGACCGGCATCAGCTTGGCGGCCACGGTGCCGCGCCAGGCGGCCGGCATCAGCCACAGCGCGAGCGCCACCACGACGGCGATACCGCCGACGATGCTGAACAGGTGATGACTCATTCGGGTCCCGCGACGCAGCACACCGCGCACAACTTGCGCGATACGCTCATCGGGACGCCACGATAACCAGGCGTTCATTCAGATCTCCCATGTTGCATGATCCGCGAACTCCGCCAGTTCAACAGGCGGTAACACACATTCGCAGAGTCAAGACGTCGCGTGCTCTGTCTGGTTAGGCCAGCAGCGGCGTCGGGAAAACGGCACATACCGTTTGTGGGGAGCCATCCTGGAAAGAGCCCGCGGCATACCAAAAAGCAGGCGGGCGGCGGCTCCCACGCGAAAAACCAGCGTCAGTCGGACGCTGGCGAGGACTTCAACAAGGCCGTCAGATACCGTGCAGGGGGTCGGCAAAACGGTGACGCGTTGCGTCTGATGGGACCGGGGGCAGTGGTAAAAAGGTTCACGCCCTGCAACCAACGTGGACGGATTCTATTCAGCGTTTTATAGATCGTCAACACTATAGATAGGCAAAACTATAACTAATTGTAATAATGAAAGGCGCTCAGGCCACTCGAAACCGCGCGCCAAGCCCTTCTCGAGCTATCTCGATTCTCTCGTTCGAACCTGGCCG
Organism: Paraburkholderia sp. DD10; assembly: GCF_049177125.1. Lineage (NCBI taxonomy): Bacteria > Pseudomonadati > Pseudomonadota > Betaproteobacteria > Burkholderiales > Burkholderiaceae > Paraburkholderia > Paraburkholderia sp. DD10. Next base: position 2,536,177 of record NZ_CP185393.1, read on the forward strand.
TTTGGCCGATCCACGTGCGTCAGCCAACACAGGTAAAATCGACAATCGTTTTGGTGCCGCAAATGCTTGCCGCGCCCTCCTTTTTCGCCGCTTGCGCGGCTCTGAACCGCAACAGATGAAATACAAAGACCTGCGCGATTTCGTCGGCCGCCTGGAACAGATCGGTGAACTCCGCCGTATCTCGCAAAACGTCTCCCCCGTCCTGGAAATGACCGAGATATGCGATCGCGTGCTGCGCGCCGGGGGCCCGGCCGTGCTGTTCGAGAGCAGGCAGCGGCATGCGTTTCCCGTGCTCGGCAACCTGTTCGGCACCCCGCGCCGCGTCGCGCTCGGCATGGGCATCGACACGCAAGCCGGTGAAGGCGACGGCGCCGCACTCGAATCGCTGCGCGACGTCGGCCGTCTGCTGTCCGCATTGAAGGAACCGGAGCCGCCGAAAGGGTTCAGGGATGCCGGCAAGCTGTTCTCGCTCGCGAAGGCGGTTTGGGACATGGCGCCCAAAACGGTGAGCGCGCCGCCCTGCCAGGAAATCGTCTGGGAAGGCAACGATGTCGACCTCGAAAAACTGCCGATTCAGACCTGCTGGCCGGGCGATGCCGGCCCGCTGATCACATGGGGTCTTACCGTCACAAGAGGCCCGAATAAGAGCCGACAAAATCTAGGCATATACCGCCAGCAACTGATCGGCCGTAACAAACTCATCATGCGCTGGCTTGCGCACCGCGGCGGCGCGCTCGATTTCCGCGAGTTCGCATTGCGCAATCCTGGCAAGCCCTATCCGGTGGCCGTGGTGTTGGGCGCCGATCCGGCGACCATCCTCGGCGCGGTCACGCCGGTGCCGGACACGCTGTCCGAATACCAGTTTGCCGGGCTGCTGCGCGGCGGGCGCACCGAACTCGCGAAGTGCATCACGCCAGGCGTCGACGGTTTGCAGGTCCCGGCGCGCGCGGAGATCGTGCTCGAAGGCTTCATCCATCCGCAGGAAGGCACGCCCTCGGCCGCTCCCGCAGGCGCTCCGCCGCGTCCGGCCAAGGGCGCGTCGGCCGGCTATGAACATGCGCTGGAAGGTCCATACGGCGACCACACCGGCTACTACAACGAACAGGAGTGGTTTCCCGTCTTCACGGTCGAGCGCATCACCATGCGGCGCGACGCGATCTACCACTCCACCTACACCGGCAAACCGCCCGATGAACCGGCCGTGCTCGGCGTCGCGCTCAACGAAGTGTTCGTGCCTCTGCTGCAGAAGCAATTCACCGAGATCACCGACTTCTACCTGCCGCCCGAAGGTTGCAGCTACCGGATGGCGATCGTGCAGATGAAAAAGAGCTATCCCGGCCACGCCAAGCGCGTGATGTTCGGCGTGTGGAGCTTCCTGCGGCAATTCATGTATACGAAGTTCATCGTCGTGGTCGACGAGGACGTGAACATCCGCGACTGGAAGGAGGTGATCTGGGCGATCACCACGCGCGTCGACCCGTCGCGCGACACGGTGCTGGTCGACCGCACGCCGATCGACTACCTGGATTTCGCCTCGCCCGTGGCCGGGCTCGGCTCGAAGATGGGACTCGACGCAACGAACAAATGGCCTGGCGAAACCGACCGCGAATGGGGCCGCCCGATCGTGATGGACGACGCGGTCAAGCAGCGCATCGACACGCTGTGGAACGAGTTGGGCCTGTAGGGCGATCGGTACAACAAGACTGAATAACGAAGCTGACGGAGCCGTTGCGCGGATGCATGCCTTTTCAATGATGTCGGACGGTTTTTTCCTGTCCTTGTCGCTGTGCCTGGATATCGGTCTCGTGAACGTCGCCATGATTTCGCTGACGCTGTCGCACGGCTTCAAGCCGGGCTTCTGGCTGGGCCTCGGTTCCTGCATCGGCGATCTGATTTACGCGGCGCTCGCGCTCGCGGGCATGGCCGCGTTGTTGCAGTTCGAGTCGGTGCGCTGGGTGGTGTGGATCGGCGGCGCGGCGATCCTGCTTTTTCTGACGTGGAAGATGGCGCGCGAGGCGATGTTCCCGGCCTCGGCGCCGCCCGTGGCCGGCGAGGCGGATGCCGATGCGCCGCATCTGTCAGCGTGGCGCGGTTTTCTGCGCGGCGTGTTGCTGGCGATGTCGTCGCCCTCGGCGATTCTGTGGTTCGCGGCGGTGGGCGGCGCATTGATCGCGAAAGCCGGCGCCACGAGCGCGACGACCGCGCCGGTGTTTTTAGGCGGCTTCTTTCTCGGCGGTCTGTGCTGGACGGTCTTTATCTGCGGACTCGGCAGCCACGGGCGCAAACGCGCCGGCACCGGTTTGCTGCGCGCCTGTCATGTGCTGTCGGCGCTGCTGTTCGCGTACTTCTCGTATAGCGTGATCGTCAACGGGTATCGCGATCTGATCGTGCAGACCGCGCACGCGGCAAGCTCATAACGACGGTTCGCAGCCGAGGCTGACGAGCCGTCTTCGCTTTAGATGCAGCAAGCGTGGCAGCGGAAGCCTGCTCACGAACCAGGCTCAGGCGAGAAACTGCGCGAGCTTCTCGAGATCGACGTTGCCGCCGCTCACTACCACGCCCACGCGTTTGCCCTTCACCGGCACGACGCCGTTCAGCACCGCGGCTGCGGCGAGGCAGCCCGTCGGCTCGACCACCATCTTCATGCGCTGCGCGAAAAAACGCAGGGTCTCGATCAACTGCGCGTCGCTGACCGTTTCGATTCGCGCAACCAGTTTGCGGATGATCGCAAACGTGTAATCGCCCAGATGCGTGGAAGCGGCGCCGTCGGCGATCGTGCGCGGCGCGTCGATATGCACGATCTCACCGCGCGCGAGCGATTGCTGACCGTCGTTGCCCGCCTCGGGCTCGACGCCGATCACCGTGCACGCCGGACTCAGCGCCGCCGCCGACAACGCGCTGCCGCCGATCAGCCCGCCCCCGCCGAGGCAAACGAACAGCATGTCGAGCGGGCCGGTTTCGTCGATCAGCTCTTTCACCGCGGTGCCCTGCCCTGCGATCACATGCGGATGGTCGTATGGCGGGATCAGCGTCATGCCGCGCTCTTCGGCGAGCCGCCGGCCGATCTCCTCGCGATTCTCGGTATAGCGGTCGTAGGTGATCACCTCGCCGCCATAGCCTCGCGTCGCCGCCACCTTGGCCGCGGGTGCGTCGTGCGGCATCACGATCGTCGCCTTGATGCCCGCGAGGCGCGCCGACAGCGCGATCGCCTGCGCATGATTGCCCGACGAATACGTCAGTACGCCGGCCTTGCGTTGCTCCGCGTCGAAATGCGAAATCGCGTTGTAGGCGCCGCGAAACTTGAACGCGCCCATGCGCTGAAAGTTTTCACATTTGAAGAACACCGACGCCCCGGTGCGCTCGTTGAACGTGCTCGAAGTCAAAACGGGGGTGCGGTGAGCGACGCCTTCAAGACGCACAGCGGCGTCGAGTACGTCGTCGAAGGTGGGAGCGGGAAGCGCTTGCATCGGCGAAACTCTCCAGAGCGGTGGCGAAGCCGCCATTCTCCCAGCTTCCACAATGCTTTGGAACGTGAACCGCGCGATGATCTTTTACCTGGGCCGGCGGCGCGAAACACCGCGAGCGCGGACTCAAGGCTTCATCGCTGCAACAACTCAAAAGGCCCGCATAAAAACAAACGGCGTAACCCGGCGATCAAGCCGGCGTTACGCCGTTGGTACATTCCGTTGTTGCCGCGATCAATGACGATAGTAGCCGCGACCGTGCCCGTAATAACCACCATAACCACCGCGATAGTAGCCGCGGCCATAGTAAGGACGGCCATAGCCGTAGTACCCGCCACCCACCACCACCGCAGGGGGCGGACCGTAGACCACAGGCGGCGCATACACCACCGGCGGGGGCGGCGCGTAATAGACAGGCGGCGGTGCGGCATAGACCGGGTACGCCGGCGCGATCGGCACCCCGATGCCGATACCCACGGAAACATGCGCCTGCGCGGCGCCGACAAGCCCCGCGCCGAGCGCGGCGGCAACGACAAACGGAACGATCTTTTTCACTTCTATTCTCCTGGCGCGGCCCACTGTGGTCGCCGACTTCGCATGCCTTGCATGCTACAAAATCAATGTATCGAAAAAGATCGCATAGCGCTGTTTGCATTTGTTGCAAATTGCAATTCGCGGCAAGGAGCGGCTCTTGCGGCTTGCGTTGCCCGCAACAGGCGGGCCGCGCGGTGAGTTGCCCACCAAGGGATTGCATGTCTTCTTAACGCGCGCCGGTCTATAGCTTTTCCACCACGCCGCCCCGGCCGACCGGCAACCGGTAATCTTTGATTACAAATTAGATTCAATCCGACGCCCAAAACCCAAAATGCCCGACGCAATCGCGCCGGGCATTCCCTGGCTGTCGAGACGGCGCTGTTTCAACCGACTTTCACATAGACGAATTCGCGCGACACGCTGGGTGGAACATACGCGCCGCTGATCCGCACGCGCGGCGTAAGACGCTTTTTCTGTTCCCACCAACGGCGGCGCTGCGCATGTGTCAGGAACCGCAAGTGTTTTCGGTAAGAAAAAATGCTCATGGTGACCTCCCGAATCTGACTGCGAGACAAATACCCGGAACAACAACTGCGAAACCGGTTCATGGTCCAATCTCATGGTCCACTTTAAGCAGTTTGCGAGCCCACCGGGTGCGCGCCGCCCGATGAGCGCTCAGCCACGCCATATCGGGCGCGAACTGATCAGAGGAAAGCCGGCACGGCCATGCCGCAGGGCGGACGGATGCGCGATACTGCGGCATTCCCTTCAAACGTCCCAGTCTGGAGCAGGCACCTATGTCCCAGTCTTCTTTGCCGCGTCTCGGCTTTATCGGTGCGGGCCGCCTCGCGCGTTGTCTCGCGCTCGGTTTTTCACGCGCCGGCTATCCGGTCACCGCGGTGGCGAGCCGCACGGCGGCTTCGGCCAGCCGGCTCGCCAGTCAAATCGGGCAGTGCGCGGCGTTCGACGATCCCCAACAGGTGGTCGACGCCGCGGACATCGTCTTTTTAGCCGTTCCCGACGACAGCATCGGTACGTCAGCGCACACACTGCGGTTCGGGCCGCACGGCCAGGCGCTCGTACATTGCAGCGGCGCATCGCCGGTCGAACTGCTGACGCCGGCGCGCGATCAGGGCGCGGCGGTCGGGGGCTTTCATCCACTGTACCTGTTTGGCGGCGATCTCGCCGACCTCGACAGGATCGCCGGCTGCTCGGTCACGATCGAGGCCGACGAGCCGTTGAAGGGCTCGCTGACGGCGCTCGCCGTCGCGCTGGGCTGCCATCCGCTGTCCATTCCGGCGGGCGGCCGCATGCTGTATCACGCCGCCGCGCACTATGCCGCGAGTTTTGCGCTGTGCAGCCTCGCCGAATGCGTCGCGCTGTGGCGCACGCTGGGCTTTGCCGAAGACGACGCGCTGCGCGCGCTGCTGCCGATGCTCGCCGGCACCATTGAAACCGCACGCGACAAGGGTTTGCCCAACGCGCTCGCGGGCCCGGTGTCACGCGGCGACACGGGCGTCGTGCGCAAACAGCTCGCGCTGCTCGAAGGCTTCGGCGGCGACCATGCGGCGCTGTACGGCTTGCTGTCGCGGCGCGCGGTCGAACTCGCCCGACGCCGCGCCGCGCCGCCCGTCGCGATCGAAGCGATCGCCGAGGCCGTGGAGGAATCGCTCACCCGCTCCCTAAATGCGGCTGCGGCAGGTGCAAGCGTCAAGTAAGCCGTGATAATGTGACGTCCGGCGCCGCGCGCAATCCGCCAGCGACGCGCTTAGGAGCCGGCTTAGGACCAGCTTAGGACCGGGGTTAAGGGCAGGTTAAGGACCACGCTCAGGGACCAGGCTTCGGCATCAACAGACGAGAACCAACAATGATCAAGGTCAGCATCCTTTATCCGTACCGGGAAAACGGCCATTTCGACGTGAACTATTACTGCGTCACGCACATGCCGCTTGCGGCGAAACTGTTTGGGCGGTCGCTGAAGGGCTGGTCGGTCGACGTCGGCATCAACGCGGGGCCGCCGGGCACGCCGCCGCCGTATGTCGCGGCAGGCCACTTTCTGTTCGACAGCGCGGATGACTTCTACAAGGCGTTCAAGCCCGCTTCCGAGCAACTGGTCGCGGACATCCCCAATTACACCGATGCTGGCAACGGCACGATCCTGATCAGCGAGATCAAGGTTTCGGCTTGATGTCGAACGGCTTGGGTCGGGTCGCGACGCGCTGGTTCGACGTTGAACACGACTCGCGAGGCGCTGAATCGGAGCGCCGCGCGATTGCTTGAGAAAAGATGCTTGACGCGCCGCTCCCGCGAGAGAGCGCTTGAACCCAAATGAAACCGCCGGCGCGTCGATGGACAGCGCCGGCGCCCCGCGGCCGGTGAACGGCCGTTATTCGAAGGATAAGGACACGAGATGTTTGGCGATATCGCCCGTTTTCTACTCAATACCATCTTCACGCTGTTCGGCGCCGCCCTGCTGCTGCGCGCATGGCTGCAAGTCGTGCGCATGCCGCCCTACAACCCGGTCACGAACGCCGTGCTGCAAGCCACCAACTGGATCGTGCTGCCGCTGCGGCGCATTCTGCACAGCACGCGCAACGTCGACTGGGCGAGTATCGTCGCGGCTCTGCTTGCGGCGATCGTCTATGTGGTGCTGATGGTGGTGCTCACCGGCGCCGATCCGCTCACGCTCGCGCCGACGCTGCTGATCGTCGCCGTGCTGACGCTCGTCAAGTGGGCGCTGAATCTGATCATCTGGTTGACGATCCTGATGGCGTTGCTGTCATGGCTCAATCCGCGCTCGCCGGCCATGCCGATCCTGTATCAACTGACCGCGCCGTTTCTGAATCCGCTGCGCCGCGTGATGCCGCAACTCGGCGGCATCGACCTCTCGCCGATCCTGCTGTTCGTGATCGTGCAGGTGCTGCTGATGGTGGTGACGCGCGCGGCCGTTCAGTTGACTTACTTCGTGATCTGAAGGCGCTCGCTGCGCCAGTGAAAGCGGGCGGCGGCGCGATTTGCGCTAACCGCCTGTTCCCGAGTAAAATAGCGCGCTCTGCGGGCGTCGTATAATGGTAATACCCTAGCTTCCCAAGCTAGAGCCGTGGGTTCGATTCCCATCGCCCGCTCCAGATACTTTCCATCCCGCCTGGTGACGAACCAGATAGACAGATAGAAACCAGGCGGCCACGCGAAAGAATCTGCATCTACCGCATGTCCCGCCTGTTGCATCCTCTTGCGCTTGTCACTCAAAAAGAATCAGCGTTTTTCAGCATCTCAAACCCACTGATTCACTTCCCATAACCGGCGAGCAAACGCGGCATTGTGATACCGGCCGAGAACATAGCGAATGCCGCCGCGGCATTCTTCCACCGCATTCCCAAACGATTTTTCTCCCTCGGGATTCAACGCATATTGCGCCGGCAATAACTGATAAAGCCCGCGTGCCGAAGACCTCGGATTGCGTGATCCCACTTACGGATGGCCATGACGGTGACCAAAACGTCATCATGCCGGCGATGCCGAAGCCAGCCGCAAGCACCCTCGTCTGGACGCCGCCTTTTGGGTTGTGCTACCTTACGCGCACTTGCAACGCCCGCTCCACCTTCCTGCTAAGCCTCGAGCCTCTAGCGGAATCCAGCACGAGCCGCCTCGATGAAGGCGGCTTTTTTGTAGTGGCGGCACGAAGTCCTCACCTTGTAGCAGTCTCGACAATGATCCACGATCCAAACGACGCCGGCTTGCCCGACGAACTCACGACGCCCGCGAGCGAAACCGACGGCCAATCCGCCGGCGACACGCTGCAACAGGAAGCCCCGCACCGGCGCCGTATCCGCAGCTTTGTCACACGCGCCGGCCGCGTCTCGACCGGCCAGCGCCGCGCGATGGATGAACTCGGTCCGCGTTTCGTGGTTCCGTTCGCCCCGCAGCAACCCGACTGGAACAGCGTGTTCGGCCGTGAAGCACCGCGTGTGCTGGAAATCGGCTTCGGAATGGGCGCGACCACCGCGGAGATCGCCTCGCACCGTCCCGACGACGACTTCCTCGGCGTCGAGGTGCACGAGCCGGGCGTCGGCGCGTTGCTCAAGCTGATGGGCGAGCAGCAGTTGTCGAACATCCGCATCATTCAGCACGACGCGGTCGAAGTGCTCGAACAGATGATCGCGCCGGACAGCCTCGACGGCGCGCATATCTTCTTTCCCGATCCGTGGCACAAGGCGCGTCATCACAAGCGCCGGCTGATCCAGCCGAAATTCGTCGCCTTGCTGGTTTCGCGCCTGAAGCCTGGCGCGTATCTGCATTGCGCGACCGACTGGCAAAACTACGCCGAACAGATGCTGGAAGTGCTCAGCGCGGAGCCCGCGCTCGAGAACACCGCCGACGGCTACGCGCCGCGCCCCGAGTATCGTCCCGTGACGAAGTTCGAACGCCGCGGGCTGCGGCTCGGACACGGCGTCTGGGATCTGGTGTTCCGCAAACGCGGCGCGCTCTGATCGCTGATCGCGCCTCGCAAGCTGCAACGAAAAAGGTCCGCAAACGCGGACCTTTTTTCATGGCACTCATGGCACTCATGGCAACGGGGTTAAGACAAACTCAACTGGTCCAGCTCAACGCGCCGCTATAGCCGACCAGCAAGATCAACAACCCGAAGCCGATCCGATACCACGCGAAAGCGGTGAAGTCGTGCGCGGCGACATAGCGCAACAGCCAGCGCACGCAGGCGAACGCGCTGATGAAGGCCGCCACGAAACCGATCGCCAAGGTGCCGAGCACATCCGCGGACAGCAGTTGCCAGCCTTTGTGGAGCTCGTAACCGGTCGCGCCGAACATGATCGGAATCGCGAGGAAGAACGAGAACTCCGTGGCGACCCGCCGGTCGAGCCCGAACAGCATTCCGCCGATGATGGTCGAGCCCGAGCGCGAAGTGCCTGGAATCAGCGCGAAACATTGAGCCAGGCCCACTTTCAGCGCATCCAGCGCGGTCAGATCGTCCACGCTCTGCACGCGCGCCGCCCTCTCGCCTTGCGCGCGCTGGCGCGCTTCGGCCCACAGGATCACCACCCCGCCCGCCACCAGCGCGAACGCGACCGGCACCGGCGAAAACAGCGCGGCCTTGATGGACTTTTCCAACAGCAAACCAAGCACGATTGCCGGAATCGTCGCGATGATCACGTTCAGCGTGAAGCGGCGCGCATCGGGTCGGCTCGGCAAGCCGACCACCACACTGACGATGCGGCGGCGGAACTCCCAGCACACGGCGAGAATCGCGCCGAGCTGGATCACGACATCGAAGGTTTTCGCGTGTTCATCGGTGAAATTGAGCAGACTGCCCGCGACGATCAAGTGGCCGGTGCTCGACACCGGCAAGAACTCCGTCAACCCTTCGACGACGCCCAGAATCAGCGCCTTGCAAGCCAATAGCCAGTCCATCCGTGCCCCTCATCGCTGTATGTAGATAGTTGGAACAAGGGCCGCACGATAACGCTGCGGCCCTGACGACCGCGCGCTTGCGTCATTTCTCGACGATTTGCACACGTATGCCGTTTGTAAGGATGGTGATTGTACCGGGTTCGTAATTCACACCGGCGAATTGCAGTTGTTCGGGCTTGAAAGTGTAGATCGGATAATTGGTCAGCAACTGCGTGGCGAGCAGTCCCGCCGCGGCGTTGATCTGCTGCGTGTAGGCCTGCGCCTGTCCGGTCACGCTGACGTTGTCGACGTTCGGCGACTTCAGCACGACCGACTTGCTGGCGGCATCGTAAGCGAGTTCGCTGGAAAGCGTGAAGACGCCGTCGACCGGCTGCGGCATGAACGGACTCGCGAAGCGCGCGTCGAGCTTCACCGAGACGCGGTTCGCATCCGGCAGAAGGCCGACCACCGGATGCGTCAGCACGACATCGAACACTTGCGACACCGTGCGCTGATACGGAAACTTGCGCTGCACCGCGTCTTGCACCTGCTGCTGCGAAAACGTGTAGTGCGACGGGATGAACGGAAAGATCGATGCGGCGCAGGCTGCCAGCGACACAGTGATGCCAAGCGCGCCGCAGCCTGTCAGCGCTGCGAGCAGGAAGCGGCGCCGGGTCGGCGCAGCGGATCGGGTCATGCGAAATCTCCTTGGGGAAGCTTTTTCTGACATCGGTTGCGGCGCGCCGTTCGCGCTATCGGCGTGCCGACGCTTGCGCTTGCGGCTGAGTTTGCGTTTCGAGCCGGGTTAGCCACGCGAGTGCTTCGTCGCGGTTCGCGCCACACATTTCCGTCTGCGGTTGCAGGCCCGAACAGCAGGCCGGCCGCTCCGGCTGCCCGAAGATCGCGCAGCGCAAATCGTCACCGAGTTGCACGCAGCGCACGCCCGCCGGCTTGCCGTTCGGCATGCCCGGAATCGGACTCGAAATCGACGGCGCGATACAGCACGCGCCGCAATCGGGTCGGCAGGCGTGACCCGCCACATGGAACGGGGAGTCGCGCTTCGCAACGGTGTTTGGCACATCTTTCACGGCATTTTTCCTGACGCTCGACAACACGCAATGCATAAGCAGAACCGCATTGTGCCATCGCATTCCGTGCGGGCTTTTGCATAATTGCGCGCGTATGGCATCCGCTTCACCGATACGTTCGAGCCTGAACGGGAACGCTTGCGTGAAGGCTTCGCGCGAACCCAAAGCGGCCGGCTTGCCCGTCGCCGGATTTTCGGCCATAATCTGCGTCTTCGCCGCGCGCCATGTTCCAGCGCGTGCGCTGCAAGATCTGCCCAGGTGGTGAAATTGGTAGACGCAGGGGACTCAAAATCCCCCGCCGCAAGGCGTGCCGGTTCGATTCCGGCCCTGGGCACCAAACAAAATCCAAGCGTTAGCGTCCCCGCTACCGTTCAGTACCCACTCCCGCGAAATCCCCTCCACTCGCGGAAAAATTCCCCAAGCTTGTCACACCGCCACACGTCGATGCTCAACGCGTTCGTCGGCAATCGCAATCAGCTTCTGATCGAGCGTTCGAAACCGCAAGAAGTCCCACCGCGGGTTTAACTCTAGAAACTTTATTCCCGCCGCGCCGATAACGCGGACAGGAACCGTTTGCCAGTCAGTCCGCCGGCAAATCGGCCGCGCTGGTTTCGGGTGCCGCATTGCGCGGCGCCGCGGCGCGAACTTCACCAACCTCGATGAAGAAGGCGCAGATGCGAAAGCTCCGTTTTACGCAGAAGTTATGGCTGCCGCTGCTGATCAGTCTCGTTGCGTTGCTGGCGGTATCGGTATTCGCCGCCTGGCAATCGCGCGAGACCCGCATCGAGGAGCGCAAGCACGATCTCATGAACGTCGGGCAGGTCGGCGTGAGTATCGTCAAGGAATATGCGGCGCTGGCGCAAGGCGGAGCGATGTCCGAAGCGGACGCGCAAAAGCAGGCGCTCGCCCGGCTGCGCGAGATCCGCTATGGCGAGGACGGCTATTTCCTCGTGATCAACTCGAAGCCGCGGATGGTCATGCACCCCATCAAGCCGGCGCTCGAAGGCCGCGACCTCGCCGCAACGGCCGATGCCGACGGCCGTCACCATTACGTGAGCTTCGCCTCGGTGGCGCAGGCGCCCGAAGGCGGCTTCGTGGATTACGTGTTTCCGCACCCGAACGTGACGCCGGTGAAGGCGGTCGCCAAGATCGGCTACGTGCTGCGCTACGCGCCGTGGGACTGGATCATCGCGACGGGCGCCTACGTCGACGACATCGACGCCGCTTTCATGCGCTCGCTGTGGATGCTGGGCGCGATCTTCGTCGGGATCTCCCTGCTGCTGGTGGCGCTCGTCACCGTGACGAACCGCAGCATCCTCCGCACGATCGGCGGCGATCCGGCCTACGCGGCGGAGGTCGCCGAGGCGATCGCGTCCGGCGACCTGACCGTTGCGATCGCCACGCGCAGCGGCGACACGTCGAGCCTGCTGCACGTGATGCAGCGCATGCGCGACGCGCTCACCGGCACGATCCGCCAGATCAAGCGCGCCTCCGACAACGTCGCGTGCGGCGCGAACGAAATCGCGAACGGCAACGCGGACCTGTCGGCGCGCACGGAGAACCAGGCGGCGTCGTTGCAGGAAACGGCTTCGAGCATGGAGCAGATGACCGCGATGGTCCGGCAGACCGCGGAGCACGCGCGCACCGCCAGCGAACTCGCGGCCAACGCGGCGCACATCGCCAACCGGGGCGGCGACATGATCACCGAGGCCGTCGGCGCGATGAAGGACATTTCGAGCGAATCGGGGCGCATGGTCGAGATCATCGCGACGATCGAAGGCATCGCATTCCAGACCAATATCCTCGCGCTCAACGCGGCCGTCGAAGCGGCGCGCGCGGGCGAGCAGGGCCGTGGATTCGCGGTCGTCGCGAGCGAGGTCCGCAGTCTCGCGCAACGCAGCGCGACCGCGGCGAAGGAAATCCGCGAGCTGATCAGCCATGCGGTGGAACGCGTCGGCAGCGGCGCGACGCTGGTCGAAAGCACCGGCTCGACGATCGACGACGCGCGAGACGCGATCCTGCGGGTGACCGGCGTGGTGCAGGAGATCGCGGCGGCGGCGGCCGAGCAGAGCGCGGGCATCGATCAGGTCAATCTCGCGGTCACGCAGATGGACAGCATGACCCAGCAGAACGCGGCGCTCGTCGAAGAAGCGGCGGCCGCGGCGCAGTCGCTGAAGGAGCAGGCGCTGCATCTGCAGCACACGGCCGCGGCCTTCCGGCTCGATACGCGCGACGTCGGCGAGGAAGCCGGGAGCGAACCCCAGGCAGTGTCGCGTCGCGCGCGCGAGCCGGCGTTCGCGTGAGCGCCGGCTGCGCGGCGCGCAGGTCGTTCGCGGATCGGCTTCGTTCCACGCGGAGGCGGCAAGCCATCATGCGAATTCAAAGCGGCACGCCCTCCGAATCCGCTATGTCAGCGCGCAAATAAAAACCGCTCCCGCAGCCATTTCAGCGGCATGCGTGGAGCGGCTTGGATCGCGCGACGCCTGCGCCGACGTGAGAGCGCAACACTCGCCGCCCCCACCGCCGCGGGCTTTATCGCTCGGCCATTCGCGCGCCGACAAGCATCGCCGCGCGCCGGCGCTTGAACACATAGCCGCCCCACATCACGACCAGCCACGCGGGCACGAGCCACACCGCGGCCGACAGGCCCGGCGTCATCGCCAGAATCACGAGGATCATCGCCATGAAGGCGAGGCAGATCCAGTTGCTGACCGGAAACCAGAACGACTTGAAGACGAGCGTCTCGCCCGCCGCCATCATCGCCTTGCGCGACTTCAGATGCGTCAGGCTGATCAACGCCCAGTTCAGCACCAGTGCGGCCACCACCAGCGCCATCAGCAGGCCGAGCGCTTCGGCGGGAATCAGATAGTTGAGGATCACGCAGGTGAAGGTGGCGAGCGCCGACAAACCGATCGCCATATACGGCACGCCACGCCGGTCGACCTTCATGAGCATACGCGGCGCGTTGCCCTGCTCCGCGAGACCGTAGAGCATGCGGCTATTCGCATACACGCCGCTGTTGTACACGGACAGCGCCGCCGTCAACACGACGACGTTGAGGACGTTCGCGGTCAGTGTCGAGCCGATCTGCGAGAAGATCATGACGAACGGGCTGCCGCCGGCCGCGACCTGGTTCCACGGATATAGCGAGAGCAGCACTGTCAGCGAGCAGATGTAGAAAATCAGAATCCGGTAGATCACCTGATTCACGGCCTTCGGAATGCTCTTCTGCGGATCGGCGGCTTCGGCCGCCGTGATGCCGATCAGTTCGAGCCCGCCGAACGAGAACATGATGACGGCCAGCATCATGAAGAGGCCTTGAAACCCATGCGGGAAAAAGCCGCCGTGGCTCCAGAGATTGGTGAGCGAGGCTTGCGGGCCGCCGCGTCCGCTGATGAGCAGATAGCCGCCGAATACGATCATGCCGATCACCGCCACGACCTTGACGATCGAAAACCAGAACTCGGTTTCGCCGTAGGCTTTGACGTTGGCGAGATTGATCGCGTTGATCAGCGCGAAGCACACCAGCGCCGACACCCACGTCGGCACACCGGGCCACCAGTAATGGACATAGGTGCCGACCGCGGTCAGCTCGGCCATGCTCACGAGCACGTACAGCACCCAGTAGTTCCAGCCGGACAGAAAGCCGGGAAAGTCGCCCCAGTACTTGTACGCGAAGTGGCTGAACGAACCGGCAACCGGTTCCTGCGCGACCATCTCGCCCAACTGCCGCATGATCATGAAGGCGATGACGCCGCCGATCGCATAGCCGAGAATCATCGACGGGCCGGCTGCCTGAAGCACGCTGGCCGAGCCGAGAAACAGGCCGGTGCCGATCGCTCCACCCAGCGCGATCAACTGGATGTGGCGATTCTTGAGCCCGCGCTTCAGGCCGTCCTGCTGTTGTGCACTATTCAAATTGCGCCCCAGTGTATGGATTTCGATCACCCGGACAGACTCGTGGTCCGTCCCGGCAGAACCAAAAATTTTACCGTGACCGAAAGGGCCTAAATACTGGGAGCAACCCGCGCCTGGTTCCGCACCTTATTGACGTGCAACGATATTGATTGACACCGCGAGCCGCTTCGGTATGTTGCGCTAGTCGAGGTTTCAGCCTTCGGAGATTCAACATGTCGCCCAAACGCCTGCTCCGCGCCGCTGTTTTGTGTCTCTGTTTCGCTGGCGCGGGTGCGCTCGCGCAAAGCACGGCGCCTGCGGCGTCACTCATCATGGCACCCGAGGCTAGGCCGGCCAGCGCACCGGGCACGGCAGTTCCGGATCAAGCGGCGCCCACCGCAGCATCTGCGCCGGCGGCGACCGACGCGCCAACCGCGGCGCCCGCCACGCCTTTCGCCACAGTCCCAACGCCGTCCGCCGCGCCGATGACCGGCCCCGTGCGCAATGTGGTGCTGGTGCACGGCGCTTTCGTCGACGGCTCGAGCTGGAACGGCGTCGTCGCGAAACTGCAGCAGAAGGGTTATCACGTGAGCTCGGTGCAAAACCCGCTCACCTCGCTCGCCGACGATGTCGCCGCCACGCGCCGCGTCCTCGCGCGCCAGGACGGTCCGACCATGTTGGTCGGACATTCATGGGGCGGCGTCGTGATTACCGAAGCGGGCGCGAATGCGCCGAACGTCGCCGGCCTCGTGTATGTCGCGGCGATCGCGCCGGACTTGCACGAGTCGACCGCCGATCTGATGAAGCGCGCCGCGCCGATGCCGGCAGGCAAAGGCATCACCACGGACGCGAGCGGCTTTCTCTGGCTCGACCGCGCGAAATACCGCGCCGACTTTGCCGCCGATGTGCCCGAAAACCTGACGCGCGTGCTCTCCGCCGCGCAGCAGCCGATCGCCGCGAAGGCGTTCGGCGAAACGGTCAGCCAGGTGGCGTGGAAGGAGAAGCCGTCGTGGTACGTGTTGACCACGAAGGACCGCGCGGTATCGCCGGACGTCGAAAAATTCATGGCCGAGCGGATGGGCGCCAAAGTCGTGCCGATGGCGTCGAGCCACCTCGCACCCGTGTCGCATGCGGGTGCGATCGCCGACGTGATCGATCGCGCGGCGCGGGAGTTGAGCCGGCAGCAATAGCCGGCCGATAGCGAAGGATTAATCTGGCGGCAGAAATCGGTGGTTGCGAGGGCTCGGGCAAAACAACCGACCGTTGCCCGCCTAGCGCAGCATGAACGACATCGCCGACAAACAATTCAGCATCCTCACCGCATCTTCCGCCGACGCCGCATCAAAACGCAGCGTGACGGCATCGACACGCGTGAGCGTCGGCCATTGGCAAAACAGATCAGCGAGCGCGGTGGTTTGCACACGCAGTTCACACTCGACGGGTTTCGCCCCGGCGCGCGTGGCGTGCGGCGCATGACCCTCGGCGAGATGCTGCCGCACCACTTCGCGCGCGGCCGTTCCGATCGCATCGCGCGCGTAGGCCGGGCTTTGCGTGACGCCGCTGGCATGCCCCGTCGCGCTCTTCGTCACGACGAAGCGCGCGCCCGGAAAACGCGGCGCGGTTTCCTCGGCAAAAACGTCGTCGCCGGATAAAAGCGCCACACGCGCGCCGTATTCTTCGGCCAGCGCGCCATACAAACCCGCCTCGCCCACTTCGACGCCGTTCAGCGAAACCCGCGCGAACGCGAAGCTGTTGATCGTATGCGCAAGGATGCCGCGCGTTTGCGACTTTGCGTGATAGCCGATCATGAACACGAGCGCCGCGCCGTATTCGAGCCCGGCCATCATGCCGAGCGTGCGCGGCTTGCCGAGCACCACCTGGGCGCGTGCGTCGAGCAGATCGGGCAGCAGGTTGCGAAAGCCGCCGTGCGAATCGTTGACCCATACCTGGGTCGCGCCGCCGGCGAATGCGCCTTCGATTGCGGCGTTGGCTTCGAGCGTCATCCAGCGGCGCGCGGCTTCGTATTCGCCGTTGCCCGCGCGCGTTTGCTCGGGATGGAACACGCCGGCCACGCCTTCTATGTCGGCGGAAATGAGGACTTTCATCGGTAAGATTGCTTGAGGAGTTGAGCGAGGTCGGGGACGCTGTCGTGCAGCGAGAGCCGCTTGCGGCCGTCGCGGCCCGTCACGGAAGTGGCGCGCCATAAGGCATCGACGATTGCCTGCTCGACGCTGTCCGCGCAAGCCTGGAACAGTGGATCGAGGCACGCGTCGGCGAGTAACGGCGGCAGCGTGACGAAGTCGGCATCATGCGGCACGGTATAGGCGGTTGAAAACGCCAGCGCGATGTCGCCGCTGCCGTGACCGTAGACGGAGCCGGTTCGCGCAAGACCGGCTGCGGCGCGCAACGACAGACGCTTGAGTTGCCGCGCGTCGAGCGGTGCATCGGTGGCGACGATCATGATGATCGAGCCTTGCTCGGGTTTTGCTATCGGCGCTGTCGCGGCGTTCGTGTTCGCGGCGCAGCCGGCGCCGGCCGCATCGACGGCATCGGCGGCTTTCGCCGCGCGCTCCGCCAGCACACGACCAAGCGGCGCACCGTCGATCGTCAGCATCGGCAACCGGCCGAAGTTCGCCAGCACGAGCGCGCCGACCGTATGCCGTTGACCGGCCACCTCGATCACGCGCGATGCGTTGCCGATTCCGCCCTTCAGATCGAAGCACGACATGCCCCGCCCCGCGCCGACCGAGCCGCTCACGACATGTGTGCTTGCGGCATCGAATGCGTCGTCGAAATGCCGTTCGTTGACGGCCAGCGCCTGGATATCGTTCAGGTATCCGTCGTTGCATTCGAACACCAGCGGATTGACCGTCGGCCACTCGCGCCCGATTCGCGGATTGGCCTTGATCGCCGCGCGAATCTGCGCCTGCGCGAGCGCCGCGACGCCGAAGGTATTGGTCAACGCAATCGGCGTTTCGAGCACGCCGAGTTCCTCGACCTGCACAAGCCCGATGCTTTTGCCAAAGCCGTTGACCACCGACGCCGCCGCGGGCACCTTGTGCAGAAACGGATCGCCGCGATGCGGACGAATCACGGTCACGCCGGTTTGCACGGCGCCTTCGTCGAGCGTGCGGTGACCGACCGTGACGCCATCGACATCGGCGATCGTGCCAAGCGGACCGCTCGTCAATACGCCGATATGCGGCGCGCCTTCGCCCACGTTTCCGCCCACGTTTTCACCCACACTCATGCCCGATCCAGCTTCGGATCGAGCGCGTCGCGCAAGCCGTCGCCGAGCAGGTTGAACGCCAGCACCGTCAGGAAAATCGCGAGACTCGGAAACAGCGCGATATGCGGCGCGGTCACCATATCGGCGCGCGCTTCGTTGAGCATCGCGCCCCACTCGGGCGTCGGCGGCTGCGCGCCGAGTCCGAGAAACGACAGGCTCGCCGCCGTGATGATCGAGGTGCCGATGCGCATGGTGAAGTACACCACCACCGACGAAATCGTCCCCGGCAAGATGTGACGCACGATGATCGTCCAGTCCGACGCGCCGATGCTGCGCGCCGCCTCGATATACGTGAGCTGCTTGAGCATCAGCGTATTGCCGCGCACGAGCCGCGCGAACGCGGGAATGCTGAAGATCGCCACCGCGCAGATCACGTTGATCATGCCGTTGCCGAGAATCGCCACCACGCCGATCGCCAGCAGTATGCCGGGGAACGCGAACAGCACGTCGGCCACGCGCATCGTGATGCGATCCCACCAGCCTTCGTAGTAACCGGCCAGCAGCCCGAAGAACGTGCCGATCACCGCACCGATCGCCACCGACAAAAAGCCGGCTTCGAGCGAGATGCGCGAGCCCGCCAGAATGCGGCTGAAAATATCGCGGCCCAGCGAATCGACGCCGAACCAGTGCGCCGCGGAAGGACCCGCGTTCAACGCGTCGTAGTCGAAGAAATTTTCCGGGTCGTACGGCACGATGTGCGGCGCCGCGAGCGCGACCACGATCAGCAGCAATACGAAGATGCCCGCGGCGAGCGCCACGCGCTGCTTACGGAATTTGCGCCAGAACTCGCTCCACGGCGTGCGGATCGCGCGTTCTTCGTTGACGGACTTGGCCGCATTCGGCTCGGTGGCTGTCGTGCTCATGCGGGCCTCACTTGAAACGGATGGTCGGATTGATCACGGCGTACAGCACGTCCACGATCAGGTTGATGATGATGAATTCGAGCGAGAACAACAGCACCTCGGCCTGAATCACCGGGTAGTCGCGCATCGACACGGCGTCGACCAGCAGGCGTCCGAGGCCCGGCCAGTTGAACACGACTTCGACCACGATCGAGCCGCCCAGCAGAAAGCCGAATTGCAAACCCATCATCGTGATCACGGGAATCATCGCGTTGCGCAGGCAGTGCTTGACGATCACGAGCCGCTCGGGCACGCCCTTGGCGCGCGCGGTCCGCACGAAGTCCTCGTTCATCACTTCGACGAACGACGCGCGCGTGAAGCGCGCCATCACCGCCGCGACGGCCGCGCCCAGCGTGAGCGAGGGCAGCACGTAGCTCTGCCACGAACCGTCGCCGACGATAGGCAGCCAGCCGAGCTTCACCGAAAAGATTTCCATCAGCAGCATGCCGAGCGCGAAAGCGGGAAACGAAATACCCGAGACCGCGAGCGTCATGCCGAGCCGATCGGGCCAGCGGTTGCGCCACACCGCCGAGACGATGCCGATGGCCATGCCCAGCACGACCGCCCACACCATGCTGGCGAGCGTGAGCCACAGCGTCGGCATGAAACGCTCGGCGATTTCCTGGCTCACCGGCCGCTTGCTGCGCGTGGAGGTGCCGAAGTCGCCTTGCGCGATCCTCGCGAAGAAGTGGGCGAACTGCTGCGGCATCGGCTTGTCGAGGCCGAGGTCGGCGCGCACCAGCGCGACGGTCGCCTCGTCCGCGTCGGGACCGGCGGCGAGCCGCGCCGGGTCGCCGGGCAACAGATGCACGAACAGGAACACCAGCACGGCGACGATGAAGAGCGTCGGCAGCAGGCCAAAGAGACGTTTGACGATGAAGTTCAGCATGAAACCCAATCCGGCAATGATGCGGGCAACGAGAAATCGTTCTGTGCGACGGGCCGCCGTTCGTCCAGCGTTCCGGTGTATTTCAGCGAATACGCCGGAGCGGAACGGTCAGCCCATCGCGCGAATCACTTGATCGCGATCTCGTCGAAATTGAACGAGCCGTCCGGCGCGACATACGCACCCGACAGACGCTTGCTGCGCGCGTACACGACCTTTTCCTTCACGAGGAAAATCCACGGCGCGTCGGCCCAGATGCGCTTTTGCGCATCCGCGTAAAGCGACGTCTTTTGCGCGCGGTCGGTGGTTTCGAGCGCCTGCTTCAGATCGCTGTCGACAGCGTCGTTCTTGTAGTACGCGACGTTCATCATCTTCGGCGGGAACGAGACCGAGCCGAGCAGCGGCGTGATCGCCCAATCCGCTTCGCCCGTCGACGACGACCAGCCCATGTAGTACATCCGCACCGGCGCCGTGACCGGGTCTTGCGCGCTCTCCACCCGCGCCACGCGCTGGCCCGCCTCGAGCGCCTCGATCTGCGCCTTCACGCCGACTTGCGCCAGTTGCTGCTGCACGAACTGGATCACCTTCTGCGCGGTCGAGTAGTTATAGGCCGACCACAGCGTGGTTTCGAAACCGTTCGGATAGCCCGCTTCCTTCAGCAGCGCGCGCGCCTTGGCCGGGTCATAAGGCCAGGGTCCGAGCTTCGTCGCGTAATCGACGCCTTCCGGCACCACGCCGTCGGACGGCGTCGCATAGCCGGCGAACACGACCTTCGTCAGCGCTTCCTTGTTGATCGCGTAGTTCAGCGCTTCCCGCACCTTCGGGTTGTCGAACGGCTTCTGGTTCACGTTCAGGCTGATGTAGCGCTGAATGATCGAGGGCGACGCGATCAGATCGACCTTCGGGCTCGACTGCAATTGCGCGGCCTGTTCGAACGGCACCTGGAAGGCGAAATCCGCTTCGCCGGTGCGCATCAGCGCGGCGCGCGTGTTGTTGTCGACCACCGGCTTCCAGTCGATCGCGTCGATCTTCGGGTAGCCCTTCTTCCAGTAGCCGGCGAACTTCTTCACCGTCAGATCGCCCGCCGGGTCCCACTTCACGAATTCGAACGGACCCGTGCCGACCGGATGGAACGCGACGTCCTTGCCGTACTTCTTCAGCGCGTCCGGCGAGATCATCACCGCCGACGGATGCGCCAGCACGTTCACGAATGCCGAGAACGGCGCCTTCAGGGTGATCTTCACCGTGTACGGATCGACCACTTCGGTCTTCTCGATACGGTTGAACATGTTGTAGCGCTTGAGCTTGTTCGCCGGATCGATCACGCGGTCGAAGTTCGCTTTCACCGCGGCGGCGTTGAAGTCGGTGCCGTCCTGGAACTTCACGCCCTGGCGCAGCTTGATCGTGTAGACGCGCGCATCCGGGCTCGCCGTGTAGCTGTCGGCGAGCACGTTGACGAGCTTCATGTCCTTGTCGAAGCCGAACATGCCCTGATAGAACGACTTGGCGACGGCTTGCGAGAGCGTGTCGTTGGAGTCGTACGGATCGAGCGTCGTGAAGGTGGAGGCGACGGCCATCACAGCCGTGGTATCGGCGTGCGCCGCGTTGCCCGCGAGCATCGCGAACACCACCGCGCCGCCGCTGACCAGCGCGCGCAAACGAAACGGAGAAGACGGGACCAGCAGGTTCATGAGTTGGCTCCAGGCTGCGAAATGAAACAGGTTGAGGTGCTGCGAGAAAGGTCTGGTACGTCGGGTTGCTTTGGGTTGCTTTAGTTTCGGTTTATTCGGTTCAGTAGGCACCGCCGACGCGATGCCGGGCGACGAAATGGTCCGGTCCCACCGCGATCAGCGGCGCCACGGCCGGTTCGTCGTTCAGCGCGCGGATCGGGCTCGGAATCTCATCGGCGGCGAGCATCCGTTTCGCGTGACGGCGCGCCGGATCGGCGACCGGCACCGCGCCCATCAGCTTCTTCGTGTACGGATGCTGCGGCGCCTCGAACACCGCGCGGCGCGGGCCGATCTCGACGATCTGCCCGAGATACATCACCGCGACGCGATGACTGACGCGCTCGACCACCGCCATGTCGTGCGAAATGAACAGATACGCCACGCCGAGTTCGCGTTGCAGATCGAGCATCAGATTGACGATCTGCGCCTGCACGGAGACGTCGAGCGCGGACACGGATTCGTCCGCGATCACCACCTTCGGATTCAACGCCAGCGCGCGCGCAATCGCGATCCGTTGCCGTTGACCGCCGGAGAACTCGTGCGGATAACGGCGCGCGGCTTCCGGCGGCAAGCCGACTTTTTCGAGCAACCAGGCGACGCGCGCCTGCGCTTCGGCGCCTTGCGCGACGCCGTGCACGAGCAGCGGCTCCATGATGGAAAAGCCGACCGTCAGGCGCGGATTCAGCGACGCGAACGGGTCCTGGAAAATGAACTGGATATTGCGGCGCAGCGCCTGCAACGCGGGGCCGGTGAGCGAGCTGATTTCCTTGCCGTCGAATTCGATCGAACCGCTTTGAGTTTCGACGAGGCGCAACAGCGAGCGGCCGGTGGTCGACTTGCCGCAGCCCGATTCGCCGACCAGCGCGAGCGTTTCGCCCGGCCGTAAATCGAAGCTGACTTTTTCGACCGCATGCACGCGGCCCGTCACGCGGCCGAACACGCCGCTCTTGACCGGGAAGCGCGTGACCAGATCGCGCACCCGCAGAATCGGCGGCGTGCTGACGAGCACGAGCGGCTGCGCTTCCTGCGCGACCGCGGCGGCGGGACGCACGGCTTCGTCCGCGCCGGTGAGGCCCGCCTGCTCGACCGTCAGGATCGGAAACCTGGCGGGCTGATCGGTGCCCTGCATCGAGCCGAGGCGCGGCACCGCCGCGAGCAGCGCCTTCGTATAAGGATGCGACGGCGCGGCGAAGAGCGCATCCGACGCGCCCTCTTCCACCTTCTCGCCGCGATACATCACCAGCACGCGATCGGCCACTTCGGCCACCACGCCCATGTCGTGCGTGATGAAGATCACGCCCATGTTCATCTCGTCCTGCAAGCCGCGGATCAGTTGCAGGATCTGCGCCTGAATCGTCACGTCGAGCGCGGTGGTCGGTTCGTCGGCGATCAGCAGCGCGGGCTTGCACGAGAGCGCCATCGCGATCATCACGCGTTGGCGCATGCCGCCCGACAGTTGATGCGGAAACCGCGCCGCCACCCGGCGCGCTTCGGGAATCCGCACGAGTTCGAGCAGACGCAGCGTTTCCGCGTGCGCGGCCGAACGGCTCTTGCCCTGATGCAAGGCGATCGCCTCGCTGATCTGATCGCCGACCGTGAAGACCGGATTGAGCGAGGTCATCGGCTCCTGGAAGATCATCGCGATGTCGGCGCCGCGAATCGAGCGCATCGTGCCCGACGACGCTTTCGCGAGGTCGAGCACGCTGCCGTCGCGGCGCCGGAAGGCGATGCCGCCGCCGGCAAGGCGCCCACCGCCATGCTCGATCAGCCGCATCAACGCGAGCGAGGTCACCGATTTGCCCGAACCCGATTCGCCGACGATCGCCAGCGTCTCGCCGCGCTCGACGGTGAACGACAGATGGCGCACCGCGTTGACGGTTGCGTCGCCGCTGCGAAACGCGACCGACAGATCGTCGACCGCGAGCACGCGTTGCGGCGGCAAGGTTTCGATAAGCGGACGGGCGGTGTGCGATGAAGTCGGCACGGTGGTTCCTTTGAATTCAAACGCGGCTAGCGAAAGTTCAGGCGATAACGCGGGCATACCAGGCGATAACCCGGCGAGCGGATCAGCGATAGATCGCCGTCACCGGCGTTTCGCCGGGACGCGCGAAACCGCGATACATGCCCTCGGTATTGAACGGCAGCGTGACGTTGCCGCGCGCATCGACGGCGATCAGGCCGCCACGGCCGTCGATCCTCGGCAGGCGGTTCATCACGACGTCGTGCGCCGCCTCTTCCAGCGAAACCTGGCGATAGGCCATTTGCGCGGCGACGTCGTAGGCGGCGACCATGCGCATGAACATCTCGCCGGAGCCGGTGGTCGAGACCGCGCACGTCGCGTCGTCCGCATAACAGCCCGCGCCGATCAGCGGCGTGTCGCCGACCCGGCCCACCTGCTTGTTGGTGACGCCGCCCGTTGAAGTAGCCGCCGCCACGTGGCCATGCCGATCGAGCGCGACCGCGCCGACGGTGCCGAACTTGCGGTTCGGGTCGATCGGCTCGTGCGGCGCGGGATCGTCGTCGTTCGTGGACGACGCGCCGGCGAGCGTCGCGCCGTCGTGGTCGAGCATCGCGCGCTGCCGGTCGCGCGCGAGCAGCCATTGATGGTGGCGCGCCTCGGTATGGAAATACCCGGGCTCGACGAATTCGAGTCCGTGCGCGGCCGCGAAGGCTTCCGCGCCTTCGCCGGTGAAGAGCACATGCTCGCTGCTTTCGAGCACGCGGCGCGCCGCCAGAATCGGATTGCGCACGCGCTTCACGCAGCAGATCGCGCCGGCTTCGAGCGTGCCGCCGTCCATGATGGCGGCGTCGAGTTCGTGCGTGCCGGCCGCCGTGTAGACCGCGCCGCGACCCGCGTTGAAGAGCGGGCAATCCTCGAGCAGACGCACGGCTTCGCTCACGGCGTCGAGCGCGCTGCCGCCGTCGGCGAGGATGCGCTGGCCGGCGCTCAGCACGGCATGCAAGGCTGCGTGATATTCGGCTTCGGCGCCGGACGACATCGACGCGCGCAGGATGGTCCCTGCGCCGCCGTGAATGGCAATGACTGCGTTGGAGTTCATCGTTTGGATTTGCTGGTGCGGGTGGCGCTGCTGGTGCGGGCGGTGCTCGCGCCGCGCTTGTCGCGGGCCGCGCCGCTGGAGGCGCGCGCGGGTTTGTCCATTGCGGCGATCGGCGCGGGCTGAGGATCGGTGAGCCAGGGCAGCACGAATTCGGTGACGTCGGCGGCCGCTTTCACCGAGCGCTTGGCGCGATACGCGACCGCGTCGCAAAGTGCCTCGATCACGGCGAGCACGGCGGAGTCGGCATTGGCCGCGAGCCGCCGCTCGGAGCGCACGTACAGCGAGAGATCGGCGAAATGCGCGAGCGGCGAGCGCGGGCTGTCGGTTAGCGCAAGCACGCGCGCGCCGCGGCTCGCGGCACGGCGCGCGAGTTCGATGGTGTCCTCGACATAGCGCGGGAATACGATGCCGATCACCAGATCGCCTTCGTCGGAATTGAAGAGACGCCGCGCGGCATGCGACGGCCCGCCGATCAGCGCGAGCGATTGCACGTTGTCGTGATACGGCATCAGCCCGTGCTCCATCAGGCCGGCGAGAAACGAGCTGGTGCCCGCGCCCAGCACGAACACCCGGCGCGCGGCGAGGATCGCCTCGACGGCGGCTTCGGCCGCGGCGCTATCGATCGCGCTGCGCGTGGAGTGCAGGTTGGCGGCGGCCTGTTCGAGCGACGCGTCGATCAGGTTGTCGCCGGCCGCGAGCGATTCCTGCGCGCTGCGCAATCGCTCGACCGGCGCAAGCGTCGCTTCGAAACCGCGCACCAGCGCCTCACGAAACTGCGGATAGCCGTCGAAGCCGAGCGTGCGCGCAAAGCGATTCGCCGTCGCCACGGACGCGCCGACCACGCTCGCCAGTTCGTCGATACGCATGGTGGCCGCGCGAAACAGATTGGCCAGCACGTATTCGCCCATGCGCCGGTGAATCGGCGTGAGAGTCGGCATGGCCGCGGCAATGCGCGAGGCGATGGCCTGCTCGGCGGAGTTGGGAGCAACGGATGGGTGATGAATCATACGAGCGAGGCGGACCACCTGATGTAAGCCAAATGCATGAAAGTATGTTTACATAGAAAACGCCTGGAAAAAAATTCATTTTCATCCGCGCGGGTTTTCCCGAGCGTTTCAGGGGCACGCAAGGCGGCTCACCACGGCGACGAGCGGCGCGGCGGCGAGACTGATCTGTCCGGCGGACTGCGCGACCCGATTCGACCACGCGAGCCGCTGAAATGCGGCGGGAAAACCGGGAAAACGGATCGCGGACGAAGCCGGCGAAGAGGACTGGGCGTGCATCGATGAACTCCCGCAACGAGGTAGGGGAGACCGTCGTCGCCGCTATCGCGCGGCGCGGCGCTCCACTTCTTGCGGTGTTATTCTTCGCTCGCCATGAATCTCGAAAGCATCCTCTTCACTCAAGGTTTCGGCTCGCGCCGCCAATGCCGCGCGCTGATCGCCGACGGCCGCGTGAGCGTCGGCGGCATGGTCCGCACCGATGCCGACGCCGATTTTTCAATCGACGACAGCGCGTTCGGCTTCAGCGTGGACGGCGTTGCCTGGCCGTATCGCGAGCGCGCCTATCTGCTTCTGAACAAGCCCGCCGGCTATGAATGCTCGCGCGAGCCGCAGCATCATCTGAGCGTGTTCAGCCTGTTGCCGCCGCAATTCGCCGAGCGCGGCGTGCAGTGCGTGGGCCGCCTCGATCAGGACACGACCGGCCTCTTGCTGCTCTCCGACGACGGCAAGTTCGTCCATCTGTTCACGTCGCCGAAACGCAAGGTGCGCAAGGTGTATGTCGCGACCACGCGTCATCCGGTCGACGACGCGCAATTGGCCGCGCTGCGCGACGGCGTGTTGCTGCACGGCGAGCCCAAGCCGATCGCCGCCGTCGAAGCGGAGGCGCGCGGCGACCGTCAGTTGGCGCTCACCGTGATGGAAGGCAAATACCACCAGGTCAAGCGGATGATCGCGGCAGCGGGCAATCGTTGCGAGGCGCTGCATCGCGAGCGGATCGGCGGGCTCGCCTTGCCCGCCGCGCTGGCACCCGGCGCATGGCAATGGCTCGACGAAACCGACCTCGGATCTTTACGAAGCGGGTAAACCGGTAGCGTCCCCTTTAACGCATTGATGCAGCACGAAAAACATGGGCGCGATCGCGCACATAGGCTGCGGGACGCGCATCGATGCGCTGCGTCGCAGCATGCCCTTCCTTTCAGCGCCCTCTATACTCGATTAAACAAGGACTAAAAAAGTTCAAGGAGGGTGCCATGGTCGTCCACGACACAAGCGGGATCTGGTACATGATGGTTGCTTTCGCCGGCCTCGGGCTGGTGGTGATCGGCGGACTGCTGATCGTGATGCGGCGGCGGCACAAATACCAACCTAATCTGATCGGGGCGTTGATCGGCGCGATGCTGTGCTTCCTGCTGCTGGAAGCGTTGCCGGCGTTGACCTGATGCATTGACGCCGCTCGGCGCCGGCTCGTTCGGCCGGCGTGATGTGGTGTGAGTGGCCGAGGATGTCCGGCACCGTGGTTCGTCGACCGTGGGTCGATTAACCCTCACGCGGCCACATGCTCATGGCGCGCGCGTTGCGCTCCCACGCAAGAAATCTTCGACGCTCGGATAACGAAAGCGCACGCGCAATTCCTCCTTGAGGCGCCGGTTCACGAGCCGCCTCGATTCACGCATGAAAGACAGCAGGGTCGGCTCGATCTCCTGTTCCGCTTGCGCGCGCGTGATGCGAGGCGCGCGCGGCAAGCCGAACGCGTCGGCGACCCGGTCGAAATACTCCCCCATCTTCAGCGACGTGTCGTCGGACGCGTGGATCGCGCGCGCCGGACGGCCGTGCGTCGCGAGACGCACGAGGATCGCGGCGAGATCGTCGGCGTGGATATGGTTGGTGTAGACGTCGTCGGCATCGATCAAGGCGGGCGTGCGCTTTTCGAGGCGCGCCAACGGCAGACGATTGCGCGCATAGATGCCAGGAATGCGCGCGATGCTGGCGGCGAGCGTGCCGCGCGCCGTCGCGCGCCGCAATTGCCGCTCGGCCGACATGCGCCGTTTCGCGCGAGCGTTGGCCGGTTGCGTGTTGCGCGTTTCGTCGATCCACGCGCCGCCGCAGTCGCCGTAGACGCCCGTCGTGCTTGCGTAGACGAGCCGTATCGGCGCGCGTGAGCCGGCGGTCCGGCGCACCCCGTCGGGTACAATATTGGCTGCTTCAGATTCAGGCCACGAGGCAGCGCTCAGGTTGCGCAACCCGCGGCGCAGCCGCCCTACCGGCGCCACCGCGCCGCGTGCTGCGCGCAGCGCGCGATCGCGGCGAGTGCCCAGCGTGGCGAGCAAGGCGCGAGTCCGGCGATCGTCGTCGCCGGTTTTTTGCGGCGGCGCGAGGTGCAGCACCGTCGGCGCGAGACCGGCGAGCCGTTTCAGACTGCGGCGCTCATCGAGGTCGCCGACCAGCGGTGTGACGCCCGCGGCGCGCAATTCGGCGCTGCGCTCGGCGTGGCTGGTCAGCGCGAAGATATGCGCGCGCGGTCGCAGCAAGGGCACGCAGCGCATGCCGACGTCGCCGCAACCTACGATTAACACGCGCGGCCGGCGTAAATTTCGTGTCGCTTTCATGGTGCAGGCATTGTAGCCGTCAAGCGCGGCAGGTATCGCGCAGTTGAGACCGCGCGTTCCATGACGCCGGTCCCATCGCGCGGGTCCGATAACGATTACCGACTTTTCGATTTCGAACACTCTATGGCATTTAACGTCACGCTCCGGCAAAGCGGCCGGCAGTTTCAGGTAGAACAGGATGAACCGGTGCTCACCGCCGCCTTGCGCCAGGGCATCGGCCTGCCCTACGGTTGCAAGAACGGCGCCTGCGGTTCGTGCAAGGGCACCGTGGTGAGCGGTGAGATCGAACAGCGCTCGCATTCGTCATCGGCTTTGTCGAACGACGAGAAAACGCGCGGCATGGCGCTGTTCTGCTGCGCCACGGCCTGCTCCGATCTCGAAGTGGACATCCGCGAAGTGGCCGGTGTCGGCGACGTGCAGGTCAAGAAGCTGCCCTGCCGCGTGAACGCGATCGAACGGAAAGCCGACGACGTGGTCGTGCTGAAGCTGCAACTGCCCGCCAACGAACGTCTGCAATATCTCGCCGGCCAGTACCTCGAATTCATCCTGAAGGACGGCAAGCGCCGCAGTTATTCGATGGCGAGCGCGCCGCACACCGAAGGCCCGATCGAATTGCATATTCGTCACATGCCTGGCGGCGCCTTCACCGATCACGTATTCAACGCGATGAAAGAGCGCGACATTCTGCGCTTCGAAGCGCCGCTCGGCACGTTCTTCCTGCGTGAGGAATCGGACAAGCCGATCGTGCTGCTCGCCTCGGGCACGGGCTTCGCGCCGCTGAAGGCGATCGTCGAGCACGCGGTGTTCAAGAACCTCGACCGGCCGATGACCTTGTATTGGGGCGCGCGCCGCAAGAAGGATCTGTATCTGCTCGACCTGGCCGAGCAATGGGCTCGCGAGATTCCGAACTTCAAGTTCGTGCCGGTGCTCTCGGAGCCGGACGCGAGCGATGCGTGGACGGGCCGCGTCGGCTTCGTGCATCGCGCGGTGGTCGAGGATCTGCCTGATCTGTCGGCTTACCAGGTGTATGCATGCGGCGCGCCGGTGATGGTGGAGTCGGCGCAGCGCGATTTCACGCAGCATCATCGGCTGCCGGAAGACGAGTTTTATGCGGATTCGTTTACTAGCGCGGCGGATCTGGCGAATCCGGTTTGAGCGGTAACGCAGCGTCAGCGTACACGCGTCGATGCTCACGGAGCTGAGTTCGGCAAGCGCGGCTGTGCACGCGGCTGCGCTTGGCGCATGGATGGCTGATGCCGATAAACGCGTCGATTTTGACCTGCAGTGCGCGCGCCTGATTTTCAAGCGCCGCATGCTCGGGCAAAAGCAATTTGCGCAAGGGCGTATGGCCGTCTGTTCCGGCTACACCGAGATTGGATGCGACAAAGTCGACTGCCGCCAGCGTGTCGAACAGCATCTCACCCCACACGGGTTCGTGATGCGCGACACGATTACGCGTCTGATAAATGCGTTCCAACCGGATGGCCACCGCCGACCGGTTTATCCGCTTGTTGGGGAAAATGCGCTTGAGCGCCGACTTCCATAGCGTCTGTTCATAATCGCTGGAAAAGAGCCGCTTCCAGAAGTACATCGTGAGCTGAGTGATAACTTGCCCGCTCCGAACAGAGATTGCTCTTTGCCGTGCATCGAGCCGAAACTCATGGCGCAGCGCGGCCGGCACGCCGCGGCGAAATGCTGCCTCGTCCAATGCGTGTTTCTCAGTGGGCTTAAGTTTGGCGTAGGCGGCACGCTGGGCACCGCGCACCGCCGCTTCGATCTTGGCGCGCTCCTCGTCCTTCCATGTAAAAGGCCCCGGTGGGCGACGCAACCAGCCGCCAACGCCGAAATGTTCGGTCAGCCTGTCGCATACTGCGTTGCGCAGTGCGATTTCGACCACCGCGGTTACGCTCATCAGCGCGCCCGCCACTTGCAGCATCTGCTGATGAAGCGCGACCGCCGCGCGCGTGGTGCCCGCCAGCGACTGAAAGGTGTTGAGGCGTTCGCCCGAAAGCAGCGCGGCGACTGCCGCAATGTCTTCGTCAGTCAGATGTTCCATTGACGTTTGGCTCCTGGGCTTTTAGAATCGTCGGCGATAAGTCGGGATCAGCGTCGGCAGCTATCCTCGGATGGGCGGACCCCCGGCTTCCTCATTCAAAACGGGCGCTCACTCGAGCGCCCGTTTGCATTTCCAGCGGTTGTTTTCATGCGCCACCGATTCCGGCACCGCCCGCGCAGAAATGATCCGCGTCACATTTTAGTCAGCCATACGTCTCATAATCGGTCTGCGACCTGAACTCGCGCTGCCCACAAAAATATCGGCACAACGCAAATTCACGGTTTACACCAGCGCTTTCCTTGTCGTATTCTTTCGCGCATGAACCGCATCCAATCCGAACTTCGACGTCGCCGCTCGC
Source organism: Paraburkholderia sp. DD10 (assembly GCF_049177125.1). NCBI lineage: Bacteria > Pseudomonadati > Pseudomonadota > Betaproteobacteria > Burkholderiales > Burkholderiaceae > Paraburkholderia > Paraburkholderia sp. DD10. The sequence goes on from NZ_CP185393.1 coordinate 2,566,456, forward strand.
CGCTCCCTTAGGGACGCCGCCGGCTTCGTCACGGATTCGCGCCGCACAACGGCGCAAGCTGTTCGAATCATGAAAGCCACGGCATGCCGTGGCTTTTTTGTTTTTCCTGGCCTTCTTCCCTACCGGGCCACCCTTCATTCACTTTTCACCCTGCTGTCTGGAGCCTGCCGTCATGAACTTCACTGAGTACCCGATCGAGTCGCTGATGTACATCACGAACCGGCCCGAAATCGTTTTCACGCACGGCAAGGGCTCGTGGCTCTACGACAACGACGGCAAGCGATATCTGGACTTCATCCAGGGCTGGGCGGTCAACAGTCTCGGCCACTGCAATGAAGGCATGATCGAAGCACTCAACAAGCAGGCGCAACTGCTGATCAATCCTTCGCCGGCGTTCTACAACGAGCCAATGGCAAAGCTCGCCGCTCTGCTCACGCAGCACAGCTGCTTCGACAAGGTGTTCTTCGCGAACAGCGGCGCCGAAGCGAACGAAGGCGCGATCAAACTCGCACGCAAGTGGGGCAGGAAATACAAGGACGGCGCGTTCGAGATCATCACGTTCGATCACAGCTTCCACGGCCGCACGCTGGCCACCATGTCGGCGAGCGGCAAGCCGGGCTGGGACACGATCTACGCACCGCAAGTGCCCGGCTTTCCGAAGGCGGATCTGAACGACATCGCATCGGTGGAAAAACTCATCAACGCGAAGACGGTCGCCGTGATGCTCGAGCCGATCCAGGGCGAAGGCGGCGTGATTCCCGCCACGCGCGAATTCATGCAGCAACTGCGCGCGCTGACGAAGCAACACAACATCCTCTTGATCGTCGACGAAGTGCAAAGCGGTTGCGGCCGCGCGGGCACGCTGTTCGCCTATGAGCTGTCGGGCATCGAGCCGGACATCATGACGCTCGGCAAGGGCATCGGCGGCGGCGTGCCGCTCGCGGCGCTGCTCTCGAAAGCGGACGTCGCCGTGTTCGATGCCGGCGATCAGGGCGGCACCTACAACGGCAACCCGCTGATGACCGCGGTCGGCTATTCGGTGATCTCGCAACTGACCGCGCCGGGTTTCCTCGAAGGCGTGCGTGAGCGCGGCGACTATCTGCGCACGAAACTGCTCGAGTTGTCGGAAGAACGCGGCTTTATCGGCGAACGCGGTGAGGGTCTGCTGCGTGCGCTGCTGCTCGGCAAGGACATCGGCAACCAGATCGTCGAGAAAGCGCGCGACATGCAGCCCGACGGTTTGCTGCTGAACGCGGCGCGTCCGAACCTGCTGCGCTTCATGCCGGCGCTGAACGTGACGAACGAGGAAATCGACCAGATGATGGCGATGCTGCGTTCGATCCTCGACACGCTGTAATCAATCGGACACGACACGCCTATGACGACGAGCGCCGCGCTATCGATTCGCCGCTTCGACGCGAGCGACACCGATGCCGTGGTCGCGCTGTGGCAGGAAGCGTTCCCCGAGTATCGGGACGTGACGCGGCCGCAGCGCAACCCGCATCTGTCGATCGCCAACAAGCTGGCGACGCAACCGGAACTGTTCTTTGTGGCGGTGCTCGGCGGGCGAATCGTCGGCACGGTGATGGGTGGGTATGACGGACATCGAGGCTGGCTGTATTCGCTCGCGGTGGATGCGTCGCTGCGTCGTCATGGCATCGGCACGCGTCTGGTCGCGCATGTCGAAACCGCGTTGACCGAACGTGGCTGCCCGAAGCTGAACCTGCAAGTCCTGTCCGCGAAGGCGGACGTGCGCGCGTTTTACGAAGCGCTCGGTTATCGCGCCGACGCGGTGATCAGTCTCGGCAAGCGTCTCGGCGAATTCGCGGACGCCGCGCCGGCTGCGTAAAGCCGCGCCGCCCGAATGAAAAAGACCGCATGCGTTTATCACGCATGCGGTCTTTTTCATCGGCATGGCAAACCTGGCTCGGGTCTATGACCCACTCATTCGCCCAGGTAAGCCGCCCGCACCTTCGGATCATCCAGCATCTGCTTCGCGTCGCCGGACATCGTGACGAGCCCCGAGTCCATCACGTAGCCGCGGTTCGCGGCCTGCAACGCGAGACGCGCATTCTGCTCGACCAGCAGCACGGTCATGCCTTCAGCCGAAATAGCGCGCACCACCTCGAAGATCTTCTCGACCATGATGGGCGACAGACCCATCGACGGCTCGTCGAGCAGCAGCAGCTTCGGCTTCGAGATGATCGCGCGCGCCATCGCCAGCATCTGCTGTTCGCCGCCCGAGAGCGTGCCCGCATACTGCGTCGCGCGTTCCTTCAGGCGCGGGAAAAAGCCGAACATGCGATCGACGTCCGCCTTGATGCCGTCGGTGTCGTTGCGCAGATAGGCACCCATCTGCATGTTTTCGACGATCGACATGCGCGCGAAGATGCCGCGGCCTTCCGGCACCATCGCGAGGCCGCGCTTGAGCAGCTCGTGCGCCGGGATGCCCTTGATCGACTGGCCCATGTACTCGATGTCGCCGGCCGAATACGGCTTCAGACCCGTGATCGCCTTCATCGTCGTGGTCTTGCCCGCGCCGTTCGCGCCGATCAGCGTGACGAGTTCGCCCTGCGCGACTTCGAGGTCGATGCCCTTGACTGCCTGGATGCCGCCGTAATTGACCTGCAGGCCCTTGATTTTCAACATTGCTTGCGTTGTGGACATCAGTGGACTCCCGCACCCAGATAAGCTTCGATCACCTTCGGATCCTTCTGCACGTCTTGCGGCAGACCTTGCGCAATCACCTTGCCGTAGTCGAGCACCGTCATCTGGTTGCACAGACCCATCACGAGTTTCACGTCGTGTTCGATCAGCAGGATCGTCTTGCCGTCCGTGCGGATCTTGTCGAGCAGCTTGGTCAGCTCGACCTTTTCCGTTGCGTTCATGCCGGCCGCCGGTTCGTCCAGCGCGAGCAGCTTCGGATCGGTTGCCAGTGCACGCGCGATTTCCAAACGGCGCTGGTGGCCGTACGACAGGTTGCGCGACGTGTAGTCCGCGTACTGCGCGATGCCGACGTATTCCAGCAGTTCGATCGCGCGCTCCTTGATCTCGCGCTCTTCGCGGCGCTCGGCCGGCGTCTGGAACACCGCGCCCACCAGGCCGTGCTTCGTGCGCACGTGGCGTCCGACCATCACGTTTTCCAGCGCGGTCATGCCGCCGAACAGACGGATGTTCTGGAACGTGCGCGCGATCCCGGCCTTCGCCACCTGATAGACGGCGGTCGGCGTGTAGTTCTCGCCGTCGAGCTTGAAGTCGCCCGAATCCGGCGTGTACAGCCCCGTGATCACGTTGAAGAAAGTGGTCTTGCCGGCGCCGTTCGGGCCGATCAGACCGTAGATCTGGCCGGCCTTGATTTCGAGGCCGACGTCGGACAGCGCCTGCAGGCCGCCGAAGCGTTTGTTGACGCCCTTCACCGACAGTCGAATGTTGTCGCTCATGTGTTTTCTCCCTGCCGGTTTATGCGCGCACCGGCTTCTTGCCGGCCCGTTTCGCAATCTTCGCGATCTTGTCCTCGTGCTTCGGCGACGGCCACAGGCCTTCCGAGCGGTACAGCATGATCACGACCATCGCGAGGCCGTACAGCAACTGACGGATCACTTCGGTATCGACGATTTCATGGCCGAAGATCATGTTCTGCAACGGACCCATCGTCGAGCGCAGGAATTCCGGGAACACGGCGAGCAGCACCGCGCCGAGAATCACGCCCGGAATGTGGCCCATGCCGCCGAGCACCACGCACGCGAGCACCACGACCGATTCCCAGAACGTGAACGATTCCGGCGACACGAAGCCCTGGAACGAACCGAACATCGCGCCCGACAGACCGCCGAACGACGCACCCATGGCGAACGCCAGCAGCTTCACGTTACGAGTGTTGATGCCCATCGCCTTCGCGGCGATTTCGTCTTCGCGGATGGCGGCCCACGCGCGGCCGATACGCGAGTGCTGCAAGCGCGTGCACGTCCAGATCACGAACAGCGAGCAGATCACGAACAGGTAGTAGTACATGTACACCGACGGGAACGAGAACCCGAGGAAGGTGTGCGTCTGCGCGAGACTGAAGCCGCCGACGTTGACCGGATCGATCCCCGTGATGCCCTTCGGTCCGTTGGTGATGTTCACCGGACGGTCGAGGTTGTTCATGAAGATCCGCACGATTTCCCCGAAACCCAGGGTCACGATCGCGAGGTAGTCGCCCCGCAGACGCAAGGTCGGCGCGCCGAGCAGAACCCCGAAGAGCGCGGCGAGCGCCATCGCGCACGGCACGATGATCCAGATCGGCGTATGCAGCCCGTTCGGCGCCAGATGCGCGATCCACTCGAACTGCGAGGCCAGGTGCGGCGAGCTCAGCAGCGCCGCGGTGTACGCGCCGATTGCGTAGAACGCGATGTAGCCCAAATCCAGCAGGCCGGCGAAGCCGACCACCACGTTGAGACCGAGCGCGAGCATCACGTACAGCATCGCGAAGTCGAGCACGCGGACCCAGTAGTTGCCGCCGGCGGCGCCGATGATCATCGGCGCGGCGATCACGAAGATCGCGGTGATGATGCCGACGACCAGCGTCTTCGTGAGGTTCTTTTCAGGGATGAGCGTCGTGGACGGCTCGATCGGTTGAATTGAGGTCATGTCTGTTTACTCCTTATGGCCCGGGATCAAGCGCGATCCGCAACGCGTTCGCCGAGCAGGCCCGACGGACGGAACACCAGCACGATGATCAGCACGATGAACGCGAACACGTCCTGGTAGTTACTGCCGAACACGCCACCGGTCAGGTTGCCGATGTAGCCGGCGCCCAACTGTTCGATCAGGCCGAGAATCACGCCGCCGACCATCGCGCCGCCGAGGTTGCCGATGCCGCCCAGCACCGCTGCGGTAAAGGCCTTCAGGCCGGGGATGAAGCCCATGTAGAAGTGAGCGTTGCCGTATTCGGACGCGATCATCACGCCGGCGAGCGCGGCGAGCGCCGAGCCGATCATGAAGGTCGCCGAAATCACGAAGTTCGGGTTCACGCCCATCAGGCTCGCGACGCCGGGGTTCTCGGCGATCGCGCGCATCGCGCGGCCGAGCCTGGTCTTGTGAACCAGCAGCAGCAGGCCGCCCATCACGAGGAACGCCACCACGATGATCACGATTTCGGTCATCGAGATCACGGCGCCGGGCGTCGTCTCGGTGGCCTTGATCACGTTGATCGGATCGGTGGGCAGCAGTTGCGGGAACGGCAGCGGGTTGCGCGACCAGATCATCATCGCGAGCGTTTGCAGCAGGATCGACACGCCGATCGCGGTGATCAGCGGGGCGAGACGCGGCGCCTTGCGCAACGGCCGGTAAGCCACGCGCTCGATCGTGTAGCCGACCGCCGCGCACACCACGGCGGCGATCGCCAGCGCGATGCACAGCGTCGGCACGTTGCCTAAGCCGGGGAAGTGGTTCTGCAGCACGCCTATGGCGGAGAGCGCGACCATCGCGCCCACCATCAACACGTCGCCATGAGCGAAGTTGATGATGCCCAGAATGCCGTAAACCATCGTATAGCCCAGTGCGATGATGGCGTAAACGCTGCCAAGCACCAGCCCGTTGAGGACCTGCTGGATGAAGATATCCATTTAATGCTCCTTAGCCCGTGCGGCCGGATTCGCGTTCTTCATCAGCCGGTGGGCGGTGATGCGTTACGGAATCTCAACGGCACTGCGGGTACTGATGTAAAAGACCGGTAAGGGTTATCCGCCGCCGGTTAGCCTTGACGACCGGGATGCGGTCGCGGGCTCGCCTTGAGCGGATGCAAAAACGGCACCGTTGGGTGGTTTCGGTGCCGTCAGGCTGAACGTCCCGTCATCACATCTTCACGACGTCGAGAACCGCTTTCTTGCCGTCCTTGAAGTCGTAAAGCGTAATGGCGCCCTCTTTCAAATCACCCTTGTCGTCGAACGCGATGTGGCCGATTACCCCGGTGTAATCGGTGGACGGCATCGCAGCCAGCACCTTGGGCGCCTCGATCGAATTAGCGCGCTTCATTGCATCGACAATCACATACACAGCGTCGTACGTGAACGGTGCGTAAATCTGCACCGGCGTGTGGAAGCGGTCGACGTACTTCTTTTCGAAGTCCGCTCCCCTGTCCATTTTCGAAAGCGCGAGTCCCGCTTCCGAACAGACCAGGTTTTGCACGGCGGTTCCCGCCAGCTCACCCACCTTGTCGGTACACACGCCGTCGCCGCCAAGGATTTTTGCCCTGATTCCGAGCGCCGCCGCCTGCTTCGTAAACGGCCCGCCCGTCGCGTCCATGCCGCCGAACATGATGACGTCCGGATGAACACTCTTGATCTTTGTGAGGATGGCCCGGAAATCCGTGGCCCGGTCGTTCGTCGCTTCGCGCGCGACGATCTTTGCTCCGCTCGCCTCCACGGTCTTCGCGAATTCGTCCGCGAGCCCCTTACCGTAGGCGGTCGCATCGTCCACTACGGCGATGCGTTTGGCGCTCAACGCCTTCGTGGCGTAATTGGCGAGCGCCGGCCCTTGTTGTGCGTCGGTGGCGACGACCCGGTAGGCCGTCTTGAAACCCTGCTGCGTGTACGCCGGATTCGTCGACGACGGCGAGATCTGCACGATGCTCGCATCGCTATAGATCTTCGAGGCCGGAATCGACACGCCCGAATTCAGATGCCCGACCACCGCCACGACGTGATCGTCGACCAGTTTCTGTGCGACCGCCGTGCCCGTTTTCGGATCCGCGGCATCGTCTTGCGCGTCGAGCTGCAACTGGATCTTGCGGCCGTCGATCGTCAAGCCCTGCGTATTGATTTCCTCGACCGCCAGGCGCGCGCCGTTTTCATTGTCCTTGCCAAGATGCGCGATGCCGCCCGTCAATGGGGCCGCATGGCCGATCTTCACGATCGTCGCTTCACTAACCGGTGCGCTTGCCGCCGTCGCAGCCGATGCACCCGCTCCCGCCTCGCCATCCTGTTTCTTGCCGCACGCGGTCAACATCGCAACCGCGGCCGCGATGGACACGGCGTAAGCAAACTTGACTCGCATTAAGTAGGTCTCCCGCGCCTTGCAAAAATCTATTGTCCGGGACCCGGAGGCCTTGAGAACGCGCGCATTGTAACTCCAATTTTGCGACGGGCAATATTGTTGAACCGGCAGGGTTTTCCTGCATTGCAACCTTATTTTGAGAGCGGAATCCGTCAATGGGTGCAACCGGGTTGCGACTGTTTTTCGTGCATCAGTTGCACCATCGTCGCGCCCACTGGCATCAAGTGTTGCGGCCGATTCGCTCAGCGCCCGATTCCGCCGTGGCTCGCATTAGGTATTACGTTTTTGCGCCCATTCAGAATGACGCACTATTTTAGTGCGCCAAAAATCGGCGTAGCGGTTTCGACGTCGTTTAAATGGGGCGCTACCGTGCGAAACACGCTAATACTCGGGTCGGATTTCAAAAAAATTTGCGCGCCAGCGCACGAAAAACGAGCGAAAGGCGCGATCCGGCACTTTATCTTTTGGGCGCAGCGCGAACCGGACGGCGAAAAAAAACGCGCCCTGGGGCGCGCTTCTTGTGAGGAGATATTTGCTCTTAGGCCGGCAAGCCCAAGCCGCGCGGCAGCGGAAAAGCGATGTTTTCCTCGATACCGTCGAGCGCGCGCACATTGCGCACGCCGAGTTCACGCAAGCGGGCGATCACCGCTTGCGCCAATACTTCCGGCGCCGATGCGCCGGCCGTCACGCCGATCCGGCGCTTGCCCTCGACCCAGACCGGGTCGATCTGGTCCGGCGAATCCACCATGTAGGCGGGCACCCCGAGCTTTTCGGCAAGTTCGCGCAGCCGGTTGGAGTTGGAACTGTTCGGGCTGCCGACCACGATCACGACGTCGCACTGCGGCGCCATGAACTTCACCGCGTCCTGGCGGTTTTGCGTGGCGTAGCAGATGTCCTGTTTCTTGGGCTCGCGGATCGACGGGTATTTGGCTTTCAATGCGCCGATGATTTCCGCTGCGTCGTCGACCGACAAAGTGGTTTGCGTGACGAACGCGATCCGCTCGGGATCGGCCAGTTGCAAAGCCTGCACATCTTCAATGTCCTCGACCAGATGCATGCCCTCGCCGGCCTGCCCCATCGTGCCTTCCACCTCGGGGTGGCCCTTGTGGCCGATCATGACGATGTCGAAGCCGTCCTGGCGCATCTTCGCGACCTCGATATGCACCTTGGTCACGAGCGGACAGGTGGCGTCGTAGACACGCAGCCCGCGCGACTCGGCTTCCGAACGCACGGCCTTGGAGACGCCGTGCGCGCTGAAAATGACCGTATTGCCGGCCGGCACCTCTTCGAGCCGCTCGATGAAGATCGCGCCCTTCTTGCGCAGATCCTCGACGACGTAGGCGTTGTGGACGATTTCGTGGCGTACATAGATCGGCGAGCCGTGCAGCTTGATGGCCCGCTCCACGATCTCGATCGCCCGATCGACGCCGGCACAGAACCCGCGCGGCTGCGCCAGCAGGATCTCGGTTTCGGCAAGAGTCGTATCCGTGATGCTCATGTTCACAAAATCCCGATGATTTTCACTTCAAACGCCAGCGCCTGGCCGGCAAGCGGGTGGTTGAAATCGAACAGGGCCGACGTTTCGCCGACTTCCTTCAGAACGCCGGCGTAACGGCCGCCGCCCGGCGCGTTGAATTCGACCAGGTCGCCTGGCGAAAAATCCTCGCCGATCATGCTGTTTTCGCGCAGCGTGGCCAGCGAGACGCGCTGAATCAGTTCGGGATTGCGGGGACCGAACGCCTGAGCTGGCGCTAGCTGAAAGGTCGAATGGTGGCCCACCTTCAAACCTAGCAGAATATCTTCCAGCGGCGGCGCCAATTGACCCGCACCGAGCAGAAGCGTGGCGGGTTTGTCGGTAAACGTATTGATGACTTCGGCGCCATCGGCAAGGGAAAGCCGGTAATGAAGCGTCACGTGGGAACCGGGCTTCACTTCGGAAATGTCGATGATGCTCATGCAATGCTCGCTCTGTCGAAGCGCGCTGCACGCGTGCGCCGCGGGCGCAGGCGACGCGTGTGGCAAACCATCGGGGTGCCGTGCGCAAAGCGCTTATTGTAAGCCACATAGCGTGCAGCGGCTTGCGGCCGTCGCGCGCACCGCGAGGTGCCAGCGGCGTCGCCCGCCGCGCCGAACCCGAAACCGGAGGACTCTATTTATATGGCCGATCACGCCTGCACGATTGATAAAACGACGCTGGAATCGGCCTCGCCGGAGCCGGACGCTCGTGTGTGTTCACCGGAGTCCGCCGCGCGCTCGTCGCCGGCGCTCCTGCGAGGCAAATGGCACAAGAACGACATGCCGCGCGAGCGGCTGATCGAGCAAGGGCCTGGCGTGCTATCGGATACGGAAATGATCGTACTGGTGCTGGGTGCGGGCTTGCCGGGCCACGACGTATTCAGCGTCGCGGGTGCCTTGCTCGACCGGTTCGGCTCGCTGCGTGCGATGCTCGACGCGACGTATGCGGACTTCGACGGCCTGCGCGGCATCGGGCCTGCGAAAAAAGCGCAATTACTCGCCATCATGGAAATGGCGCGGCGCTCGCTGGTCGATAAAATGCGCAAGCGCTCGCTGATGAACTCGCCCGAAGCCGTGGAAAACTACCTGCGGCTGCTGATCGGCGGTCGGCAACAGGAAGTTTTCGTGTCGCTCTTTCTCGACGCCCGGCATCGGCTGATTCGTTGCGAGGAAAGCGCGCAGGGCACGCTTACGCGCATGGCGGTATATCCGCGCGAGATCGTGCGACGGGCGCTGAATCTGAATGCCGCCAGCCTGATCGTCGCGCATAATCACCCGTCCGGCGCGGTTCAGCCGAGCGCGAGCGACTGCAGCCTGACGCACACGCTGCGCGACGCCCTTGCGTTGATCGACGTGCAACTGGTCGATCATCTGGTGATCGGCGCGGATAGCACCTACTCGTTCGCCCGCGCCGGCTGGCCGTGACACGGCCTGAGCGCGGATCGGAAAGGCGTTGCGCCGTATGCGGAGTCCAAATAAGGTTTGATTTTGCGGCTTTTTTTCTGCTAGAATTCCGGTTTGCCTATTTCCAACCCCCTGTTCCGAAGCCACCAAGGCGTTCCAGAAAGGAAAAGCGACTGCGGTTTCAATAAACTTCAGCGCGGCTCTTTTCAGGAAACTTTCACGGCGTTCGAACTCAGAATTAGCGTATTAGGAGTGCTCTCATGGCACGCGTATGCCAAGTAACTGGGAAAGCGCCGATGAGCGGCAACAACGTTTCCCACGCGAATAACAAAACCAAGCGCCGGTTCCTGCCGAACCTGCAAAACCGCCGCATTTGGGTGGAAAGCGAAAACCGTTGGGTGCGTCTGCGCGTTTCGAACGCTGGCCTGCGCCTGATCGACAAGAACGGTATCGACGCTGTGCTCGCAGACCTGCGCGCACGCGGTGAAGCCTAAGGAGTAAATCATGGCGAAAGGCGCACGCGACAAGATCAAGCTGGAATCGACCGCAGGCACGGGTCACTTCTACACGACGACGAAGAACAAACGCAACATGCCGGAAAAGATGCTGATCAAGAAATTTGATCCGGTCATCCGTAAGCACGTTGACTACAAGGAAACCAAGATCAAGTAAGCCTTGGTTCCTGCCTGACGAAGACAAAGACATGCAAAAAGCCTCGCATTCGTGCGGGGCTTTTTTGTTTTTGGCACGCCGTCGCATTGCGCGGTGCTTACCCGTTCATCGAGCCCTCTCATCTCTCAAGACGGTCCTATCCTGTTCGGCCAGCTTTCCCTAGTCCGTCGCGGCGCGTATCCTTTCTCGTTTTAGCGGCGAGCAAATGGCGCGCCGTCACGGCAAAACGAAAGACGGAGATGTGGGCATGGAATTCGATGTGGCGATTGTCGGTAGCGGCTTGGCCGGGTTGAGCGTCGCGCTCAATCTCGCTCAAACCCGGCGGGTTGCGGTGGTCGCCAAGCGATCGATGACCGAAGGCGCGAGTGACTGGGCGCAAGGCGGCATTGCCGCGGTTCTGGATTCGGCGGACAGCATCGAAAACCATGTGCGCGATACGCTGATCGCCGGCGGCGGCCTGTGCGACGAAGCCGCGACCCGCTTCATCGTCGAGCACGGGCGTGCCGCGATCGAATGGCTGATCGGGCAAGGCGTACCCTTCACCAAGGACGACGCCGCCGAACTCGGCTTTCATCTGACGCGTGAGGGCGGCCATAGCCATCGCCGGATCATTCATGCCGCGGACGCAACCGGCCACGCCGTGGTCGCCACGCTCAGCGAGCGTGTGCGCCGTCATCCGAACATCACGCTCCTCGAAGATCATTACGCGATCGACCTGATAACGTCGGACCGGCTCGGCTTGCCGGGGCGCCGTTGCCACGGCTTGTACGCACTCGATCTGCAGAGCGGCCGCACCGTCACGATTGAAGCGCCGCACACGGTGCTCGCCACCGGCGGCGCCGGCAAGGTCTACCTTTACACCACCAACCCCGATACGGCGACCGGCGACGGCATTGCGATGGCATGGCGAGCCGGCTGCCGCGTGGCGAACATGGAGTTCATCCAGTTCCACCCCACCTGCCTCTTCCATCCATACGCGAAGTCGTTCCTGATCTCCGAGGCGGTGCGCGGCGAAGGCGGCATCCTGAAGCTGCCGGACGGCACGCGCTTCATGCCGAACCACGACGAACGCGCCGAACTCGCGCCGCGCGACATCGTCGCGCGCGCGATCGATTTCGAGATCAAGAAGCGCGGCATCGATTGCGTGTATCTCGACATCAGCCATCAACCGCCTGAATTCTTGCGTGAACATTTTCCAACGATCCTGGCACGCTGCCTGGAGTTCGGCATCGACATCACCAAAGAGCCCATTCCCGTCGTGCCGGCCGCGCACTACACCTGCGGCGGCGTGGTGACCGATTTGGCGGGGCGCACCGATCTGGCGGGCCTCTACGCGGTTGGTGAAACCTCGTGCACCGGCCTTCACGGCGCAAACCGGCTTGCCAGCAATTCGCTGCTCGAATGCCTCGTGATCGGACGCTCCGCCGCGCAGGCCATCGAGGAAGAAGGCTTCTGTGCAGCCGTCCACGCGCCGCTGCCGGACTGGGACGAAAGCCGCGTATCGGATCCGGACGAGGAGGTCGTGGTCGCGCACAATTGGGACGAACTGCGCCGGCTGATGTGGAATTACGTCGGCATCGTGCGTACCGACAAACGGCTCGCGCGAGCCCGGCATCGGCTTGCGCTGCTGCGCGACGAGATCCACGAGTACTACGCGAACTTCAAGGTAAGCCGCGATCTGCTCGAACTGCGCAATCTGGTCGACGTGGCGTCGCTGATCGTCGACGGCGCACGTTCGCGGCGCGAGAGCCGCGGCCTGCACTTCAGCCGTGATTGGCCCGCGACCTTGCCGAAAGCGCTGCCGACGGTTCTCTCGCCGGAACACGTGCGCAACCGCAACGTGTGATCGATGCGAGCCCGAAATGAAAAGGCCACCGCTGGTTTTAACCGGCGACGGCCTTTTATCGGTGGATACGGTCGCTTCGGCGACGCGCGTTAGACAATCCGCATCGAGTAATCCGTTGCGTGGACGTCTTTCGTCAGCGCACCGATCGACACACGATCGACGCCCGTTTCGGCGATCGTCCGCACCGTCTCGAAGTTCACGCCGCCCGAGACTTCCAGCACCGCTCTGCCCGCCGTAATGCGGACCGCTTCGCGCATCGCATCGAACGAAAAATTGTCCAGCAGAATGGATTGCGCACGATGGGCCAGCGCGGTTTCGAGTTGCTCGATCGTCTCGACTTCTATCTGGATCGACACACCCGCATTCAGAGCGAGCGCCGCATCCATCGCCGCGCCGACACCGCCCGCCGCGGCGATGTGGTTTTCCTTGATAAGAATGCCGTCGTACAGCGCGAGCCGTTGATTCGCGCCGCCGCCGACGCGCACAGCGTATTTCTGCGCGAGCCGCAAGCCCGGCAAAGTCTTGCGCGTATCGAGAATGCGCGTTCGCGTATGCGCGATCGCGTCCACATAGCGGCGCGTTACGCTCGCCACACCTGAGAGCAGTTGAAGGAAGTTCAGCGCGTTACGTTCAGCGGTCAACAATGCACGCACCGGACCGCGCAGTTCGCAAACCGTGCTGTCCGACATCATGCGATCGCCCTCGCGATACCGCCACCGCACCTCGATCCGTGGATCGACCTCGTGCATCACCGCGTTGAACCAGGGCACGCCGCACAGCACCGCATCCTCGCGCACAATAATGCGCGCATCGCGCACTTCGTCTGCGGGAACAAGGCGACCGGTCTGGTCGCCGGCGCCAACGTCTTCGATCAACGCATCGGCAACATTGCGAGCCAACGCAGCATCGAACGCGGCACCGTACTGGGCGTGAATGTCAGCGAACAGCGGCGACACCGCATCGGTCGGATTGCGCTCCATCGCCCCCATTACGCTGCTCCCACGTTCGAATAAAGTTGTGCGTCCCGCGCGAGATCGCCGCTTGCCTGCACGCGTTTCTTGTGACGCGCCGCGAAATCCAGCATCCGGTCGATCGGCAGACGCGCCCGCTCGCCAATCGCACGGTCGACGAAAATTTCGTTATGACCGCGCTCGAGCACCTCGGCCAGGTTCGCGAGGCCGTTCATGGCCATCCAGGGACAATGCGCGCAACTCTTGCACGTTGCGCTGTTGCCCGCCGTCGGCGCGGCAATCAAGACCTTGCCCGGCGCGGCGAGCTGCATCTTGTGCAGAATGCCGAGATCGGTTGCCACGATGAAATGCGTCGCGTCGAGCTTTTGAGCGGCGTCGATCAGTTGCGTGGTCGAACCGACCACGTCCGCTTGCGCGACTACATTAGCCGGCGACTCCGGATGCACCAGCACTTTCGCGCCCGGATATTCAGCGCGCAGCAGATCCAGTTCGATGCCCTTGAATTCATCGTGAACGAGACAGGAGCCCTGCCACAACAGCATGTCGGCACCGGTTTTGTTCTGGATATAGCTGCCGAGGTGCCGATCCGGCGCCCAAATGATCTTTTCGCCACGCGCATGCAGATCGGCGACGATCTCCAATCCGATCGACGACGTCACCATCCAGTCCGCGCGCGCCTTGACCGCCGCGCTTGTGTTCGCATACACGACCACCGTGCGATTCGGGTGCGCGTCGCAGAACGCCGAGAATTCATCCACCGGACAACCGAGATCGAGCGAACACGTCGCGTCGAGATCCGGCATCAGAATGCGCTTGTCCGGGCTGAGGATTTTGGCGGTCTCGCCCATGAAGCGCACGCCCGCGACCACCAGCGTTTGTGCCTCGTGATCACGGCCGAAGCGCGCCATTTCGAGCGAATCGGCCACGCAGCCGCCGGTTTCGTCGGCAAGTTCCTGCAGTTCCGCGTCAACGTAGTAATGGGCGACGAGCACGGCTTTCTCGCGCTCGAGCAATGCGCGAATGCGCGCCTTCAACGCCACCTTCTGTTCCGCCGACGGCATGTCGGGCACCTTCGCCCACGCCTGCCCGATTCCGCAGGTAGTGCCCTGCGCCTGTGGCCGGTCGTATTCGACGGTCCTGATCGCCTGCTGATCCATGATCTCCTCTGCCCTCGCTCTGCCGCTGCGGACTGTCAATCGTACGTCGTTGCGGTTTCCGCAGCCCAAAAAGCAAAACCCCGCCAACGCGGGGTTTTGTGACGTAACGAAATTTTAATGGATTTCGGGATCAAGCATAGCGACGCAGACGCATGGCGAATTCTTGCAGCGCTTTAATGCCGCTTTGTTCAGCGCGATGACACCAGTCTTGCAACTGCACCAGCAATTGGTCGCGCGACGCATTCGAGCGCTCCCACATTGCCGCAAGTTCGTTGCGCATGTCGATGTACGTCTTGAGCTTCTGGCTACTCGCGAAGATTTGCGGCAACTGACGCTTCTGCGGTTCGTCTAGACCGGCTTCTTCCTTGTGGAACCAGCTACGCGCACCGCGCATCAACTGGTATTTCTCACGCGCACCCACTTCCTTCAGATGCGCCAGTTCCTGACGATAAGCGCGCTTGAGCGCCTTGCCGTAACGCGCCATCACTTCATAGCGATTTGCCAGCACGGCTTGCAGGGTATCCTGGTCGAGCACCATTTTGCCGGTGGTCAGACGCGGCGTAGGCGCGATCTTCTTCACCTTAGCGAGGCGAAACGCCGACATGATGCGGATGTACATCCAGCCGATATCGAACTCGTACCACTTGTTCGAGAGCTTGGCCGAGGTCGCATACGTATGGTGATTGTTATGCAGTTCCTCACCGCCGATGATGATGCCCCACGGAAAGATGTTGGTGCTGGCATCCGAGGAGTTGAAATTGCGGTAGCCCCAGAAGTGCGCGAGACCGTTGACCACGCCAGCTGCCCAGAACGGGATCCACACCATCTGCACGGCCCAGATCGTCAGCCCGACAACGCCGAACAGTCCGACGTTCAGCACCATCATCAGGCTCACGCCGAGAATCGGGTACTTCGTGTACACGTTGCGCTCCATCCAGTCGTTCGGCGTGCCGTGACTGAACTTGCGCATCGTTTCTTCGTTCTTCGCTTCAGTGCGGTACAACTCCGCGCCTTCGAGCAGCACCTTCCAGATGCCGCGCGTTTGCGGGCTGTGCGGATCTTCTTCGGTCTCGCACTTGGCGTGGTGCTTACGGTGAATCGCGGCCCACTGGCCGGTCAGCATGCCCGTGGTCATCCACAGCCAGAAGCGGAAAAAATGACTGACGACCGGATGCAACTCCAGCGCGCGGTGCGCCTGGCAGCGATGCAGATAGACCGTCACGCCAATGATCGTGATGTGCGTCACGACGAGTGTGTACACCACGAGTTGCCACCAGGAAAAGCGCAGCAGACCGTGGGCAAGGAAATCAAGCAAGGAATTCAACAAGGCAATTTACCTGTGGAACGAGAGACACGAGGCACACGCAAAGTTACGCGTGTCAAGAAAGTGAAAGCATACAGCGGGATTGGACGACATTCTACTGGAAGCGTTCCAAGTGTTTGTAACAAATAGGGATTTTTTGCGCCGCATCAACGGGTCGTGGCGCGCCGCCGTGTTCTTCAAGACAGGTTAGCGCGCGCAAATTCCCCGTTCAACCGGCCTTGTCGGCCTGGTTGGCAGCAGGAGCGGTTATTGTTACCGGTCGCGACAACGTGTCGCCGACGTTGCCGACAATCCGCACTTCGCGTTGCGCATAAGGGATCGAGATGCCGTGTTCCGAAAAGAGCCGCCAGATGTTCCGGTTGACGGCCGAGCGCACGGCGGACGTACCGGTTGCTGCGTCCTCGATCCAGAAACCCAGTTCGAGATTGATGCCGTCTGCACCGAAGCCTGCCAGATAAGGCGTGGGCGCCGGCTCCTGCAGCACTCGTGCAACGCCTTCCGCGGCTTGGGCCAGCAGCGTCATGGCGTGCTCGACGTCAGATGTATAAGCGACCTGCACGGCGGCTTTCGCATACCCGCGCGTCAGATAGGACGACTGGTTCTGCACCACGTCTGTAATGAGCTTCTCGTTTGGAATCAGCGTTTCGATGCCGTCCAGTCCGCGCACCACCGTGTAACGCGTGCGGATCTGCGTGACCATGCCTTGCAGGCCGGTCACGTTGATCGTGTCGCCGATCCGCAGCGACCGGTCGATCAGAATGATGAAGCCCGACACATAGTTGCTGGCGATCTTCTGCAGCCCGAACCCCAAGCCGACGCCGAGCGCGCCGCCGAACACGCCCAGCACCGTGATGTCGATGCCGACCAGTGACAGGCTGATCAGCACTGCCGCCAGCACGAACGCCGCGCGGCCGACCCGCGCCACCACCACCTTCAGATTGGCGTCAAGCGTTTTCGCGCGCATCAGGCGGTCTTCGAACGCGGCGCCGAGCCACATCGCGACGATCATCGTCACGCACACCCACAGCAGGCCCGTGGTGAGCGAAAGCAGCGTCAGGTGCGCGTTGGCGACGCGAAACTTCACGCTGGCCATCCACGCGATCACGTCGTCCTGAATGCCCATCACGGTGAGCGCCATCGCGATCCAGACGACCAGCGAAACGATCTTTTCGACCAGAAAGAGCCACGCATGCGTTTCGCCGTCGTGGCTAAAGACCCGCCGCGCGAAGAAAAACACGATGTAGATAAAGCCGATGCCGAAAAGCGGCACCAAAGCCAGATCCAGCAGCGACGTATGCATGAACTGGGCGGTGATCGCCCGCGCGAGCCACACGAGCGCCGCGCCGGTCAGCGGAAAAAACGCGCGATTCAGGCTTTCCGCGCCGAAGCGCAGCGTCTGGTAGCGCGTTTGCCGGCGCAGATCGAGCGTTCTGCGCAACAGACGCGCGAGCAGCCACGCCACGGCGAGCGTCGCCAGCAGCACGCCGACTTGCCACAGCATCACCGGCTCGCCGAAATCGCGCGCGAGGTCGCCGAACATATGAGAAAAAATGCGGTTTTGCATGATGTTCACGAATTCGCCGGCGCGCCGGATTCAGGAGACGAACCCGTGCGCGCCGGCATAAAGCGCCTTCCGGCTTAGCTCTGGCGTTCGAGCACGGCGGCGAAGAAGCCGTCGGTTGCGTGGCGGTGCGGCCAAAGCGACAGGTAATCGCCCATTTCCATGTCGATGCGCTGCTCGGCCAGCACGTCACGTGCGGGCACGAGCGCGAAATCGGGGTGATCAGCGAGGAATTGCTGCACGACCGCTTCGTTTTCGGCTTCGAGGATCGAGCAGGTCGCGTAGACGAGCCGGCCGCCCTTCTTCACCAGACGCGCCGCGCTCGCCAGAATCGACGCCTGCTTCGGCGCCAGTTCCGCGACCGACTCCGGCGACTGGCGCCACTTCAGATCCGGATTGCGGCGCAGCGTGCCCAGGCCGCTGCACGGCGCGTCGACCAGCACACGGTCGATCTTGCCGGCAAGACGCTTGATCTTGGCGTCGTGCTCGCTGTCGATCAACACCGGATTCACGTTCGACAAGCCGCTGCGCGCGAGGCGCGGCTTGAGCTTGGCAAGCCGCCGCTCCGAAATGTCGAACGCATAAAGGCGCCCGGTGGAGCGCATCGCCGCGCCGAGCGCCAGCGTCTTGCCGCCCGCGCCCGCGCAGAAGTCGACGATCATTTCACCGCGTTTGGGCGCGACCAGCGAGCAGAGCAACTGGCTGCCTTCGTCCTGCACTTCGACCCAGCCGTGTTGAAAGGCGTCCAGCTTGGTGAGCGGCGGCTTGCCGACCACCCGCACGCCGAACGGCGCGAACGGCGTGGCGCCGCCCTCGATACCGGCTTTCGAGAGCGCGTTCAGCACGTCGTCGCGGCTCGCCTTGATCGGGTTTGCGCGCAGGTCCAGCGGCGCCGGGTAATTCAGCGCTGCGGCCAGCTGCGCCAGTTCCGCGGCCTCGAAGCGCTTCGAAAGCGCCTGATAGATCCAGTCGGGCAGATTCAGGCGAATCCGCAGCGGCAGGCTCTCCGGGTCGATCATCGCGACGTGTTCGAGCCATTTGGACTCGGCATCGGACACGAACGGCTTGAGCGCCGTGCGGCCCGCCGTCTGCATGAGTCCCAGCAAGGCCATGCGGCGCGCCGGACTGCCCGCGCCGCTCTCGGCCAGATGAGCGAATTCCATGCGCCGGCGCAGCACCGCGAACACCGCCTCGGCGATCACGCCGCGCTCGCCGTGTCCGAGCTTCGGATGAGCGCGGAAAAAGCGGCTGGTGGTGGCGTCAGCCGGGCCATTTAGTTTTAGGACTTCGGCCAGCAAAGTCTCAGTTTGTCCAATCAAAAAACCATGCAATCTCATGCGCCCTCTCCGGCGGTGTGACCGGCAAAGAGCCATTGCGGCTCCGGCGGCGTAAGCGTGACACGCAAGCCGTCGAGAGCAAGACGCCCTTCGACGAACCAGCGCACCGCGCGTGGATAAATAATGTGTTCGGTTGCCAGCACGCGTTCGGCGAGCATGGCGGGCGTGTCGCCGGCCTGCACCGGAACCGCCGCCTGCGCGACGATCGGCCCGTGATCCAGCTGCGACGTGACGAAATGCACCGACGCGCCGTGCAGCCGCACGCCCGCGTCGAGCGCCTGTTGATGCGTTTTCAGCCCCGGAAAACTCGGCAGCAGCGACGGATGCACGTTCAGCATGCGCCCGGCGTAATGGTCGACGAAACCGGGTGTAAGCACGCGCATGAAGCCGGCAAGTATGACCAGATCCGGCGAGAAACTGTCGATGAGTTCCGCCAGCGCGGCGTCGAAGCGCTCGCGATCGGGGAACTGGCGGTGGTCGACCACGGCCGTGGCAATGCCATGCGACGCCGCGAACGCAAGGCCCGCTGCGTCAGGACGGTTGGCAATCACGGCGGCGACTTGCGCTGGCCAGGCTTCGTTCGAGCAGGCTCGAACGATCGCTTCCATGTTGCTGCCCCGCCCGGAAATCAGGATGACGAGTTTTTTCATCCGCGGATTTTATCATTCGGGGCCACGGAATCCGCGAGGCGCCGCCGTCTCAAGCGCCGAACGTTTATAATCGTTTGTTTTGCGGCACCCCGGCCGCCTATCCCCAACCCGCTATCGTGAGAGTCTTCCGCGGTCTTCCCAATGCTGAAAGCCGTGCGCCTTGCGCACTGACCATCGGCAACTTCGACGGTGTCCACCGCGGCCATCAGGCTTTGCTCGCCCACGTGCGGGCCGCGGCCGACGCGCGCGGCCTGCCCGTCTGCGTGATGACCTTCGAGCCTCACCCGCGCGAGTTCTTCAACCCGGCCGGCGCGCCGCCGCGCATCGCCATGCTGCGCGACAAGCTCGAGGCGCTGCGCACCAACGGCGTCGATCGCGTGGTGGTCGAGCATTTCAATCACACGTTCGCGAGCCAGTCGCCGGATGCGTTCGTGGAACGGATCATCGTCAACGGGCTGCACGCGCGCTGGGTGATGATCGGCGACGACTTCCGCTACGGCGCGAAGCGCGCCGGCGACTTCGAGTCGCTCAGGGCCGCGGGGCAGCAGTACGGTTTCGAGGTCGAGCAAATGGCGACGGTGGCCGATCCGTCCGGCGCGCGCATTTCCAGCTCGGGCGTGCGCGCCGCGCTGGTGGCGGGCGACCTCGATTCGGCGCGCGCCGCGCTGGGCCGCGATTATCTGATCAGCGGCCACGTCGTGCACGGCATGAAGCTCGGCCGCGATCTCGGCTTCCCCACGCTCAACCTGCCGATTGCGCATAAGCGTCCGGCGCTCGCCGGCATTTTCATCGTGCGCGTGCATGGCGTGACGGACGAACCGCTGCCGGGTGTCGCGAGTCTCGGCCTGCGTCCCACCGTCTCCGATTCCGGGCGCGTGCTGCTCGAAGTGCACCTGCTCGATTGGCACGGCGACGCGTATGGCAAACTCGTGCGCGTCGAATTCCTGAAAAAGCTGCGCGACGAGGAGAAGTACGTCGACCTCGAAACGCTGACCGCCGCAATCGCGCGCGACGTCGCCAACGCGCGCGCGTGGTTCGCAGCCGTCGGCGCCGGCACGCCGGGCAGCCGTTCCACCGGTTTCGCCACCTCGGCCACCGACCGAATTAGATAACCGCCGCGGTACGCGCGAGCGCCGCCGGCGCCGCGCGTACCCTCGCCGCGCGCATCGAAGGGCGTCCGTGGATCACGGCACATGCCTGCCGGGCGCGCCCAACGCCCTCGCGCATCGAGCGCAAACCGCGCACGCTGCGCATAGAAAGAATTCACCGCGACCTCATCATGAGCAACAAGAAAGCCGATTCGAAACCGCAGTCACGCTATCCGGTCAACCTGCTCGACACGCCGTTCCCGATGCGTGGCGATTTGCCCAAGCGCGAGCCGCAATGGGTCAAGGAATGGCAGGAACGCAAGGTCTACGAGAAGATCCGCGCCGCCTCCAAAGGCCGCAAGAAATTCATCCTGCACGACGGCCCGCCGTATGCGAACGGCGACATCCACCTCGGCCACGCGGTGAACAAGATCCTCAAGGACATGATCGTCAAGGCGCGCAACATGGCCGGCTTCGACGCGGTCTACGTGCCGGGTTGGGACTGCCACGGCATGCCGATCGAAATCCAGATCGAAAAGCAGTTCGGCAAATCGCTGCCGGCCGCCGAGGTGATGCAGAAGGCCCGCACCTACGCGACCGAGCAGATCGAAAAGCAGAAGGCCGGCTTCCGGCGTCTCGGCGTGCTCGGCGACTGGGACAATCCGTACAAGACCATGAACTTCGCGAACGAAGCCGGCGAAATCCGCGCGCTCGCGAAGATCATCGAAAAGGGTTATGTGTTCCGCGGCCTGAAACCGGTGAACTGGTGCTTCGATTGCGGCTCGGCGTTGGCCGAAGCGGAAGTCGAGTACAAGGACAAGACCGACCCCACCATCGACGTGCTGTTCAGCTTCGCCGAGCCGGAAAAAACGGCGCAAGCCTTCGGTTTGAACGCGCTGCCGCGCAACGAAGGCGGCATCGTGATCTGGACCACCACGCCGTGGACCATCCCCGCCAACCAGGCGTTGAATCTGCATCCGGAAATCGTCTACGCGCTGGTCGATACGCCGCGCGGCCTGCTGATCCTGGCCGCGGAGCGCGTCGAAGCCTGCCTGCAGCTATACGGCTTGCAAGGCTCGATCGTCGCCACCGCGCCCGGTGCGAAGCTCGCGAACCTGCGCTTCAATCATCCGCTCGCGTCCGCGCATCCCGGCTACAAGCGCACGGCGCCGGTCTATCTCGGCGAGTATGTGACGACCGAAACGGGCACGGGCATCGTGCACTCGTCGCCGGCCTACGGCGTGGAAGACTTCGTGTCGTGCAAGGCGCACGGCATGGCCGATTCGGACATCATCAATCCGGTAATGGGCGACGGCCGTTACATCGAATCGCTCGCGCTGTTCGGCGGCCTGTCGATCTGGGCGGCCAATCCGCAGATCGTCGAAGCGCTGCAGGCGGCCGGCTCGCTGCTGCGCACCGAGAAATACACGCACAGCTACATGCACTGCTGGCGCCACAAGACGCCGATCATCTACCGCGCGACGTCGCAGTGGTTCGCCGGCATGGACGTCAAGCCGAACGACACCGACAAGACGCTGCGCGAAACCGCGCTCGAAGGCATCGAGAACACGGCGTTCTACCCGTCGTGGGGCAAGCAGCGTCTGTTCAGCATGATCGCGAATCGCCCGGACTGGACGCTGTCGCGTCAGCGTCAATGGGGCGTGCCAATGGCGTTCTTCGTGCACAAGGAAACCGGCGCACTGCATCCGCGCACGCTGGAGTTGCTCGAAGAAGTCGCGCAACGCGTCGAGAAAGCCGGCATCGAAGCGTGGCAAACGCTCGATCCGCGCGAACTGCTCGGCGACGACGCCAACATGTACGAAAAGAACCGCGACACGCTCGACGTGTGGTTCGATTCGGGCACCACGCACTGGCACGTGCTGCGCGGCTCGCACAAGGACGAACTGCAATTCCCCGCCGATCTGTATCTGGAAGGCTCGGACCAGCACCGCGGCTGGTTCCATTCGTCGCTGCTCACCGCCTCGATGCTCGACGGACGCCCGCCGTACAACGCGCTGCTCACGCACGGTTTCACCGTCGACGGCGAAGGCCGCAAGATGAGCAAGTCGCTCGGCAACGGCATCGACCCGCATGATGTGGCGAACCGGCTCGGCGCGGAAATCATCCGGCTGTGGATTGCGTCGACCGATTATTCGGGCGAACTGGCCATCTCCGAGGAAATCCTGAAGCGCGTGACGGAAAGCTATCGCCGCATCCGCAACACGCTGCGCTTCCTGCTCGCGAACCTGTCGGACTTCGACTTCGCGCAACACGCGCGTCCGCTCGAAGACTGGCTCGAGATCGATCGCTATGCGGTGGCGCTGGCGGCGAATCTGCAGAACGACATCCTCTCGCACTACGACAAGTACGAGTTTCACCCGGTGGTCGCCAAGCTGCAGACGTTCTGCTCGGAAGACCTCGGCGGCTTCTATCTGGACGTGCTGAAAGACCGCCTGTACACCACGGCGGCGGATTCCGTCGCGCGCCGCTCGGCACAAACCGCGCTGTATCACATCGCGCACGGTCTGCTGCGTCTGATGGCGCCGTTCCTGTCGTTCACCGCCGAGGAGGCGTGGAAGATCTTCTCGCCGAACAGCGAAACGATCTTCACGGAAACCTACCACGCGTTCCCGCCCGTGCCGGACGCCGGCGCGCTGCTCGACAAATGGACGCTGCTGCGCGCCGCGCGCGGCGACGTCACGAAGGCGCTCGAGGAAGCGCGCGTGGCGAACCTGATCGGTTCGTCGCTGCAGGCGGAAGTGGAAATCCGCGCGAGCGGCGCGCGTTACGATGCGCTCGCAAGCCTCGGAGACGACCTGAAGTTCGTGCTGATCACGTCGGCGGCGAACGTAGTCAAGGTTGACAGCGAAGCCGAGGAAAGCGTCGACGTGATCGCCTCGGCATACCTGAAGTGCGAACGCTGCTGGCATTACCGCGCGGAAGTCGGCGCGAACGCCGAGCACCCCACGCTGTGCGGGCGCTGCTTCAGCAATCTGTTCGGCAACGGTGAAACGAGGAGCGCGGCATAATGGCACGAAGCCTGTCGAAATCGTCGTCCGCAAGCGGTTCGCTCGCACCGTGGCTCGGCGTCGCGCTGATCGTGATCCTGTTCGATCAGCTGACGAAAATCGCGGTCCAGAAGGTGTTCGCCTACGGCGTCGCGCACGAGGTCACGTCGTTTTTCAACCTGATCCTCGTGTACAACCGCGGCGCCGCCTTCAGCTTCCTCGCGATGGCGGGCGGCTGGCAGCGCTGGGCGTTCACCGCGCTCGGCGTGGTCGCGGCGCTCGTGATCTGCTATCTACTCAAGCGCCACGGCGCGCAAAAGCTGTTCTGCACGGCGCTCTCGCTGATTCTCGGCGGCGCGCTCGGCAACGTGATCGACCGGATTGCGTACGGCCATGTGATCGACTTCCTCGATTTCCATGTGCGCACCTGGCACTGGCCGGCATTCAACCTCGCCGACAGCGCGATCACGATCGGCGCGGCGCTGCTCGTGATCGACGAGTTGCGCCGGGTGCGCGGTTCGCGGTAACGCCGCGTCGGTCCGCGAACGGGCGTCCTCGCAGCACGCTCCGTCCGCGCGTCTGGTCTGACTCGGGCGAATCGCAGCGGTGCGCTGCAAGCACCGCTCGTCCGCCACCATGCTTTGTCGGAGGCTTTCGTTGGCAACCGCAGAACTCGCAGGCAAACACCTCGTCCTCGGCATGACGGGCGGGATCGCCTGCTACAAGATCGCCGAACTCACACGCTTGCTCACCAAGGCCGGCGCGACCGTGCAGGTCGTCATGACCGAAGCGGCCACGCAGTTCATCACCGCCGTCACCATGCAGGCGCTGTCCGGCCGCCCCGTCTACACCAGCCAGTGGGACGGGCGCGTGCCGAACAATATGGCGCACATCGATCTGTCGCGTGAAGCGGATGCGATCGTGATCGCGCCCGCCTCCACCGACTTCCTCGCGAAACTCGCGCACGGCATGGCCGACGATCTGCTGTCGACGCTGTGCGTCGCGCGCGATTGTCCGCTGCTGGTCGTGCCGGCAATGAACCGGCAGATGTGGCAGAACCCGGCCACGCAGCGCAACGTCGCGCAACTGCGCGCGGACGGCGTTGAAGTGCTCGGCCCGGATTCGGGTCCGCAAGCATGCGGCGAAATCGGCGACGGGCGCATGCTGGAAGCGTCCGCCACCTATGAAGCAATCGCCTCGTTCTTCGCGCCGAAGATTCTCTCCGGCCGGCGTGTCCTGCTGACCGCGGGTCCGACGTTCGAGCCGCTCGACCCGGTGCGCGGCATCACCAATCGATCGAGCGGCAAGATGGGCTTCGCCTTGGCGCGCGCCGCGCAGCAGGCCGGCGCCGATGTGCATCTGGTGGCCGGTCCCGTCGCGCTGGAAACGCCGTGGGGTGTGGTCCGCGAGGACGTGCAAACCGCCCAGCAGATGCACGCCGCGGTCATGCGCGCGGTCGCCGACGCCGATATCTTCATCGGCGTGGCGGCGGTGGCCGACTGGCGCGTCGATCACGCCAGCGAGCACAAGATCAAGAAAGCCGCCGATCGCGCCATGCCGACGTTCGCGTTCGTCGAAAACCCGGACATCCTGGCCTCCGTCGCGAAGCTCCCGCATCCGCCGTTCGCGGTCGGTTTCGCCGCGGAAAGCGGCGACCTGGAAATACACGGCGAAGAAAAGCGCGTCCGCAAAAACGTGCCGCTTCTGATCGGCAATCTTGGCCCTCAGACCTTCGGCCTCGACGATAACGAAGTGATCCTGTTCGAAGCAGGCGGCGCCACGAAGCTGCCGCGCGCCGACAAGCAGACGCTCGCGCGCGCGTTGATCGCCGAGATTGCCAGGCGTCTGCCCGACACGAGTCTGATTCGCTGAACGCCACTTACAGCGATGCCCGCTGAAGCGCCGGGTTCAAGCGAAAACGAATCACCTGGAGCCGTACTGCCATGACGCGACTTTCCGTGCTGGATCAAACGCCCGTGATCGACGGGCACACGGTGGCGGACGCGATCGCCGCCACCGTCGAACTGGCGCAGCTCGCCGACGATCTCGGCTACACACGCTACTGGTGCGCCGAACACCACGGCTTGCGCGGCGTGTCGAACCCTTGCCCCGAAGTGATGCTGGCGCATCTCGGCAGCGTCACGAAACGCATTCGTCTGGGTTCGGGCGGCGTCATGCTGCCGTACTACAGCCCGTTCAAGGTCGCCGAGCAATTCATGATGCTCGAGGCGCTGTTTCCGAACCGGATCGATCTCGGCGTGGGACGCGCGCCGGGCGGCGATATGCGCACGGCGCAAGCGGTCGCAGCGGGCGCCTATAATCGCGGCGATATTTTTCCGCAGCAGGTGGCCGACCTGCTGGGGCTGTGCATGGCACCTTGCCCGACGATCACCTTGCGCACGGTGCGCTGCTGCAACCGCAAGTCGATACGCGTCCGCAATTGTGGATGCTAGGCTCCAGCGAATTCGGCGGACTGCTGGCGGCGCAACTCGGCATCCGCTTTGCGTTCGCGCATTTCATCAATGCACATTTCGGGCACCAGGTGGCGCAGGCGTATCGCGAGCGATTCAAAGCCAGTCAGGAAACCCAGCAGCCGTACCTCGCCGCCGCCGTGTTCGTGATCTGCGCAGACACCGAACAGGAAGCCGCCGATCTGGAGAAAGCCGTCGACTTGCGTCGCGTGCAAATGGCCTATGGCCTGAACGAACCCATTCCGACGATCGCACAAGGCGTGGCGCAGGAATATGGCGAGCGCGAGCGGCTGGTGATCGACCGCGAGAAGCCGCGCAGCATCATCGGCACGCCGGAAAAAGTGACCGCGCGCATGCGCGACTTGCAGGCCGAATTCCAGGCCGACGAATTGATCGTGCTCACCGTCGCGGGCAGTTATCGCGCGCGGCTGCGCTCCTATGAACTCCTCGCCGACGCGTTCCAACCCGGAAGCGAGACTCCCACTTCTTAACCCCGAACCTGCATGAAACTCGACCTGAAGATTCTCGATGCGCGCATGCGCGACCAACTCCCGGCCTACGCGACCACCGGCAGCGCGGGCCTCGACCTGCGCGCCTGCCTCGACGAACCGCTGACGCTGAAGCCCGGCGAAACCGCACTCGTGCCGACGGGTCTCGCGATTCACGTCGGCGATCCGGGTTATGCAGCAATGATTCTCCCGCGCTCGGGATTGGGACATAAGCACGGCATCGTGCTGGGCAATCTGGTCGGCCTGATCGATTCAGATTACCAGGGGCAGTTGATGATCTCGACCTGGAACCGCGGCGAAACCACGTTCGTGCTGAATCCGATGGAGCGTCTCGCGCAACTCGTGATCGTGCCGGTCGTGCAAGCGAAGTTCAATATCGTCGACGATTTCGAAACCAGCGAGCGCGGCGCGGGCGGGTTCGGCAGCACCGGCAAGCATTGATCCGGCGGCGAGGCAGTTTGGTCGCCGAGGCAGAAAGAAAAACGGCGCGGGTTTGAGCCCGCGCCGTTTTTTGGGTCACTACTAATCTGACTGAACGTTACTCGACTTCGACCGCTTCCGGATTCGGATTGCGCGGCGCCGGATGCTCGTCGAAGGTCAACTGCACCTTGTCTTCCGCATCCACGTCCACCGAAACGCGGCCGCCGTTCATCAGCTTGCCGAACAGCAGCTCGTCGGCGAGCGCGCGACGAATCGTGTCCTGAATCAGACGCTGCATTGGCCGTGCGCCCATCAACGGATCGAAACCGTGCTTGGCGAGATGCTTGCGCAACGCGTCGGTGAAGAGCGCATCGACCTTCTTCTCATGCAACTGATCTTCCAGTTGCATCAGGAATTTGTCGACCACGCGCATGATGATTTCCTCATCGAGCGAGCGGAAGCTGATCGTCGCGTCCAGACGGTTACGGAACTCCGGCGTGAACATGCGCTTGATGTCGACCATTTCGTCGCCGGTTTCCCGGCGATTCGTGAAGCCGATCACCGACTTGCCCATTGCCTCGGCGCCCGCATTCGTCGTCATGATGATGATGACGTTGCGGAAATCCGCCTTGCGGCCGTTGTTGTCCGTCAGCGTGCCGTGGTCCATCACCTGCAGCAGCACGTTGTAGATGTCCGGGTGCGCCTTCTCGATTTCGTCGAGCAGCAACACGCAATGCGGTTTCTTCGTGACGGCTTCGGTCAGCAAGCCGCCCTGGTCGAATCCGACATAGCCCGGCGGCGCGCCGATCAACCGGCTGACCGCATGACGTTCCATGTATTCGGACATATCGAAGCGGATCAGTTCGATTCCCAGCGTGAACGCCAGTTGCTTCGCCACTTCGGTCTTGCCGACGCCCGTGGGACCGGAGAACAGGAACGCGCCGATCGGCTTGTCGAGCTTGCCGAGACCCGCGCGCGCCATCTTGATCGCGGCCGACAACGCGTCGATAGCGGGGTCTTGCCCGAACACCACGCTCTTCAGGTCACGGTCGAGCGTTTGCAGCTTGCTGCGATCGTCTTGCGACACGCTTTGCGGCGGGACGCGAGCGATCTTCGAGATGATTTCCTCGATCTCGTTCTTGCCGATGGTCTTCTTCTGCTTCGACTTCGGCAGGATGCGTTGCGCTGCGCCCGCTTCGTCGATCACGTCGATCGCCTTGTCCGGCAGATGCCGATCCGTGATGAAGCGCGCCGACAACTCAGCCGCCGCCGACAGCGCACCCGACGAGTACTTCACGCCGTGATGCTCCTCGAAACGCGACTTCAGCCCGCGCAGGATCGCCACCGTCTGCTCGACGGTCGGCTCGGTCACGTCGACCTTCTGGAACCGGCGCGACAATGCCGCGTCTTTTTCGAAAATGCCGCGATACTCGGTGAAGGTCGTCGCGCCGATGCACTTGAGCGTGCCCGACGAGAGCGCCGGCTTCAGCAGATTCGAAGCGTCCAGCGTTCCGCCGGAAGCCGCGCCCGCGCCGATCAGCGTGTGAATTTCGTCGATGAACAGAATCGCGTGCGGACGTTCCTTCAATTCCTTGAGAACCGTCTTGAGACGCTGTTCGAAGTCGCCGCGATACTTGGTGCCGGCGAGCAACGCGCCCATGTCGAGCGAATACACCTGCGCGTCCGCCAGAATGTCCGGCACTTCGCCGCGCGTGATGCGCCAGGCAAGGCCCTCGGCGATCGCCGTCTTGCCGACGCCCGCCTCACCGACCAGCAGCGGATTGTTCTTGCGGCGCCGGCACAGCACCTGCACCACGCGCTCGACCTCCGACTCGCGCCCGATCAGCGGATCGATGCGGCCGTCTTTCGCCATCTGGTTCAGGTTCTGCGTGAACTGGGCGAGCGGCGTTTCCTTCTGCGCGGCGGCGTCGTCGGACTCGGCATTCGCGTCGCTCGCTTTCGCGGCGTCGGTGCTGCTGGTCTTGGCGATACCGTGCGAGATGAAATTCACCACGTCCAGCCGCGTCACGCCCTGCTGTTGCAGGTAGTACACCGCATGCGAATCCTTCTCGCCGAAGATCGCGACCAGCACGTTCGCGCCGGTCACTTCCTTCTTGCCGTTCGAGGTGGATTGCACATGCATGATCGCGCGCTGGATCACACGCTGGAAACCCAGCGTGGGTTGCGTGTCCACGTCGTCCGTGCCGGGCACGGTAGGCGTGTTGTCATGAATGAAGTTGCGCAGGTTCTGGCGCAGATCCTCGATATTGGCCGCGCATGCACGCAACACCTCCGCCGCTGTCGGATTGTCCAACAGTGCCAGCAAAAGGTGTTCGACCGTTATGAACTCGTGCCGCGCCTGGCGTGCTTCCATGAACGCCATGTGCAGGCTGACTTCCAGTTCCTGGGCAATCATGCTTCCTCCATCACACACTGCAGCGGATGCCCGGCCTGCCGTGCGTGGGTAACGACTTGCTCGACTTTGGTCGACGCGATGTCCCGCGTATAGACCCCACAAACTCCCCTGCCCTCGCGATGCACCTTCAACATAACCTGTGTTGCGGTTTCACGATCTTTATTGAAATATTCCTGCACGATCATCACGACAAATTCCATTGGCGTGAAGTCGTCGTTCAGCAGCACCACCTTGTACATGGACGGCGGCTTGAGCTTTTTCTCCTGCCGCTCCAGTACGGTGCTGTCCTGCTTGTCCGGGATAATCGCCATACACCCATTCTAAACAACTAGGACAGGCCCGCAATCCTGTCAAAACCCGGCCACGTGCGGCCGGTGAGCCCGTTCGCTACCGCATGATGGGAAATCGCCCTTCACGCGTGCGTCATTCGACGAGCCGATTGCGGAGCCGGCCCCTATCCAGTGATGCGTCGCGGCTGTGTTGCGCCGCAGTCGGATCGAGTATCGCACAACCTGCCGTGACCGGCTGGGACTCGCCCAAGCCGGCTGGCGCCGGGCGACCGCTGAACAGCAGGTGAGTCGATTATGCGACTTTTCAAGACCGCCCGCTTGCGCCAGCGCACACAACGGAAGCGGGAAAAACCCTGGAAAGTGCCGTGTTTGCAACGCGGCAACGGCGTCTCAAAATTTTCTTGACACTCGAATAAAGAGCCCCAACAATCAAGCTGGCACTTTTTTCACTGAGCCATAATTTCGAAAAAATGCCGATGGTGAGCTTGTGAGGAGGGAGCGGCTGCATCGCGCGGTCGTCGAGCTTTTCGAGGGCTCGTGGTAGTGACATGAGTTACAGGGGAAGTTGGAATGGCAACTGGTACGGTCAAATGGTTCAATGACGCAAAAGGTTTCGGATTCATCACGCCTGACGAGGGTGGTGAGGATCTGTTTGCACACTTCTCGGCCATCCAGATGAATGGGTTCAAAACCCTCAAGGAAGGTCAAAAGGTGACCTTCGAGGTCGTGCAAGGCCCGAAAGGCAAACAGGCATCGAACATCCAGGCACCTGCCTGAAACTGCTCGATCCCGTCCTTTGAAACCCGGCTTCGTGCCGGGTTTCTTTTTTGGGCGCCGCGATGCCCGTCGTGCTGGCGGCACGAGACGTCCCAAATAACGGGTGACTGGTCGCTTTCCCGGCACCGGCGCATAAAAAACCCGGCCGCCTCGCGACGCCGGGTTAATCGATGCAAGCCGGATCAGCCCGGCGAGCGGCTTACATGTTTTCGATCAGCACCTGTCCGAACCCGGAACACGACACCTGGGTCGCACCTTCCATCAGACGCGCGAAGTCATACGTCACCCGCTTTTGCAGGATCGATTTTTCCATCGACTTGATGATCAGGTCCGCCGCCTCGGTCCAGCCGAGGTGCCGCAGCATCATTTCCGCCGAAAGAATTTCCGAGCCGGGGTTCACGTAATCCTTGCCCGCATACTTCGGCGCGGTGCCGTGCGTGGCTTCGAACATCGCGACCGAATCCGACATGTTCGCGCCCGGTGCGATGCCGATACCGCCGACTTGCGCGGCGAGCGCGTCCGAAACGTAATCGCCGTTCAGGTTCAGCGTGGCGATCACATCGTATTCAGCCGGACGCAGCAGGATCTGCTGCAGGAACGCGTCGGCGATCACGTCCTTCACCACGACGTCGCCACCCGTCCTGGGATTCTTGATCTTCATCCACGGACCACCGTCGATCAGTTCCGCCGCGAATTCCTTTTGCGCCAGCGCATAACCGTAGTCACGGAACGCGCCTTCCGTGAACTTCATGATGTTGCCCTTGTGCACCAGCGTGACCGAGCGGCGATCGTTGTCCAGCGCATACTGGATCGCCTTGCGCACCAGACGCTCCGTGCCTTCGCGCGACACCGGCTTGATGCCGATCCCCGAGGTTTCCGGGAAGCGGATCTTCTTCACGCCCATTTCCTCGCGCAGGAACTTGATGACCTTTTTGGCCTGCTCGGATTCAGCCGGCCATTCGATGCCGGCATAGATGTCTTCCGAGTTCTCGCGGAAGATCACCATGTTGGTTTTCTCGGGCTCACGCACCGGCGAAGGCACGCCCTTGAAATACTGCACCGGACGCAAGCACACATACAGGTCCAGTTCCTGGCGCAGCGCGACGTTCAGCGAACGGATGCCGCCACCCACCGGCGTGGTGAGCGGACCCTTGATCGATACCACATATTCCTTGAGCACCTGCAAGGTCTCTTCGGGCAGCCACACGTCCGGGCCGTACACCTTGGTCGACTTCTCGCCGGCGTAGATTTCCATCCAGTGGATTTTCTTCTTGCCCGCGTACGCTTTTTCCACCGCGGCATCCACGACCTTGAGCATCACCGGCGTGATATCGACGCCCGTGCCGTCGCCTTCGATAAACGGAATGATCGGCTGGTCGGAAACGTTGAGCGAGAAATCGGCGTTGACGGTGATCTTGTCACCGCCGGTCGGAACCTTGATGTGCTGATACGGCATGATCGGACTCCAGTGAAGGCTGTGCTGAAAGCTGATGGGAGACTGCGAAAATGGGCGCTCCTCGCTACGCGCAATGCCGGACGCCCGCAAGCGGCCTGGCCGCTATTCTAGCCCACGCGGGTGCCGCAACGAGGCCGCGACGGCTCGGGGTTTTCCAACATGGCGGCAAGGCCGGCCGGCGAGAACGCCGCGCTCATCTCTTACATAAGACCACGAACTTGCCGTCAGCGCTTATGCATTATGATCCCGCCATTCGCGACTGAAGCGGCGGCGCACGAGGCCTGAACGATGGCTCGCGCCGCGGCCCGCGCAACTCGCCCTTCTTCGATTCCCCATGCGTCTTCTTGCTCTGAACAAACCGTTCGGCACCATCTGTCAGTTCTCGCCGCATGAAACGCGCGCGTCGCTGGCCGACTGGGTCAAGGTGCCGGGCGTCTATCCGGCGGGACGGCTGGATTCCGACAGCGAAGGACTGCTGCTTCTCACCGACGACGGCGCGCTTCAAGCGCGCATCGCCGAGCCGCGTCACAAGCTCGTCAAGCGTTACTGGGCGCAAGTTGAAGGCGCGGTCGACGCGGCCACGTTGAAGAAGCTGGCGCGCGGCGTCGATCTCGGCGATTACGTCACCCGGCCCTGCCGCGCGGAGTACGTGGAACCGGGCGACTCGCTCTGGACGCGCACGCCGCCGATCCGCTTTCGCGCGGCAATCCCGACGACGTGGCTCGAACTCTCGATCACCGAAGGCAAGAACCGCCAGGTGCGACGCATGACCGCGGCGGTCGGCTTTCCGACCTTGCGTCTCGTGCGCGTCGGCGTCGGCGCGCTCGACATTTTTTCGCTGGGACTTCAACCGGGCGAAAGCGTCGAATTGCCGCCGAAGGCGCCGTGGGACGGCGTCGTTTGAACGCCTCGCCCTGCGCGACAAACCCGCACGGTTGCGCATCAACGCCCGCGCTCGATGGCGGCAAGAAAAGCCAGGCCGTTGTAAAAGCCAAGCCGTTGTATCGGTAGCCAAAAGCACGCGTGAAACCATGATGAAAAACGCGTGAAACAATCGCATGCGCCGCCATGCGGCAGCAGGCCTTCGCATCGATACATCCGCTAATAAACTTTCCACGAAATTCGCGTCAACCGGTGCGCGAGCTCACGCGTTATTCGACGCAGATGCCGCCCGAAGCTATCCGGCATTCAGCCCTAAGGGCCTTTGTGCAAGCCGCTCTCGCGGTGAAGCGCAGGGAGTCTGAGCGCTAGGCAGACGCGTCGGAAAATTTGTTCGATGCGCATGTCAACCGAAAGGTGGATGGCACGTTTACCGACATGACTCTCATATAACCGGGTCATTGGGTTAATCAACTAAAGCTGAGGATTTCAAAATGAACAAACTGATCGCCGCTCTGGTCGCTGGCCTCTTCGCAACGGCAGCATTCGCACAAGCTTCGGCACCGGCAGCTCCGGCAGCCGCTTCGGCAGCTCCGGCAGCAGCAGCTTCGTCGGCAAAGAAGACCACGAAGCACGCTCACAAGAAGTCGCACAAGAAGGCAGCATCGGCTGCTGCTGCAGCTTCGGCCGCTTCGGAGTAAGTTTGTTGTAAAAACGCAGTCAAGAACTAGCTTCATTGCCGTTCTTACGGCGTTGAAAGGCAGATCGCCGCAAGGCTTTCTGCCTTTTTGTTTTTGACGCGCTCGCGTAACATTCGCGGGTTAATTTCCAGCAAGGAGTCATGCCGTGCGATTTTTCATGCGCTCGTTGGTTGCGCGTTTCGCCGTTGCCGTCGCATTGCCGCTCGCCGCGATAACGCTTGCGGCCACCGCCGCCCCCGCTCACGCGCAGCCGATACCGGCCGGCGCGAAGCAGCCCGGCGACTTCCCGCGCGCGAAGCTGACCGCGGGCATGTTCGTGATCGACGCCGCCGTCGCCGCCAACGATGCGGACCGCGAGCAAGGCCTGATGTACCGCACGAGCCTCGCGCCGAACGAAGGCATGCTGTTCGTCTTCAACGAGAACGCCGTGCATTGCTTCTGGATGAAGAACACGCTGATCCCGCTGTCGATCGCGTTCATCCGCGCCGACGGCACGGTCACCGATATCGACGAGATGCAGGCCGAGACCACCAACAATCACTGCCCGAAGAACAACGGCGTGTATGCATTGGAAATGAGCAAGGGCTGGTTCACGTCGAAAGGCATCAAACCGGGGATGAAAATCCAGGGCTTGCCGGCCGCGCAATAGTTTCAGGCGGCCACGGCGGCCAACGCCGCCGCGTCGCCCGCCGCTTTTCCGGAAAAGCCGGCGCCTTCACCAGGCGCCGGCTTTTTCATTGGCGTGGCCAGGTGCGCCGGCGGCGCCGCACCGCTATCCAATGGGCCGAAGCCCCGCCGGCAGGCGTTCCCACCCGGCTGGCAAGATTCCTGCAAAAGACGGGCCGACGCGCTATCCTAGTATTCTTAGCAAAAGCAGCACTCAAGCTCTCCGGGCAGCACAGGCTGCCGCCCGGCCAGCGTTTCAGGCGCGCCATTCCAAGGAGGTTCACGTGCCCCGCAAGACTCCCATCGAGCGCTACCGGAATATCGGCATCAGCGCTCACATCGATGCCGGCAAAACCACCACTACTGAACGCATCCTGTTCTACACCGGCGTGACCCACAAGATCGGCGAGGTTCACGACGGTGCGGCGACGATGGACTGGATGGAGCAGGAGCAGGAGCGCGGCATCACCATCACGTCGGCGGCCACCACCGCTTTCTGGAAAGGCATGGCCGGCAACTACCCCGAGCACCGCATCAACATCATCGACACGCCGGGTCACGTCGACTTCACGATCGAGGTGGAACGCTCGATGCGCGTGCTCGACGGCGCCTGCATGGTGTACGACTCGGTCGGCGGCGTGCAGCCGCAGTCCGAAACGGTGTGGCGCCAGGCAAACAAGTACAAGGTGCCGCGCATTGCGTTCGTCAACAAGATGGACCGCGTCGGCGCGGACTTTTTCCGCGTGCAGCGGCAGATCGGCGATCGTCTGAAGGGCGTGGCGGTGCCGATCCAGATTCCGGTCGGTGCGGAAGATCATTTCCAGGGCGTGGTCGATCTCGTGAAGATGAAGGCGATTTACTGGGACGAAGAGAACCAGGGGATCAAATTCGAGTATCGGGACATTCCGCCGGAACTCGCGGCCACCGCGAAGGAATGGCACGACAAGATGGTCGAGGCCGCGGCGGAAGCCAGCGAAGAGCTGCTCGACAAGTACCTGCATGGCGGTACGCTGAGCGAAGAGGAAATCAAGCACGGCATTCGCGTGCGCACCATCTCCAACGAGATCGTGCCGATGCTGTGCGGCAGCGCGTTCAAGAACAAGGGCGTGCAGGCGATGCTCGACGCGGTGATCGATTATCTGCCGTCGCCGGTCGACGTGCCCGCGATCTCCGGCCACGACGAGCACGACAACGAAATCGAGCGTCATCCGAAAGACGACGATCCGTTCTCCGCGCTCGCGTTCAAGATCATGACCGACCCGTTCGTCGGGCAACTGATTTTCTTCCGCGTCTACTCGGGCGTGGTGAATTCGGGCGACACCGTCTACAACGCGGTCAAGGAAAAGAAGGAGCGCCTCGGCCGGATCCTGCAGATGCATGCGAACGAGCGCAAGGAAATCAAGGAAGTCTACGCGGGCGACATCGCCGCGGCGGTCGGCCTGAAGGAAGCGACCACCGGCGACACGCTGTGCGACCCGGCGCACGTGATCATTCTCGAACGCATGATCTTCCCCGAGCCGGTGATTTCGCAGGCCGTCGAGCCGAAGACCAAGGTCGACCAGGAAAAGATGGGCATCGCGCTGAACCGTCTCGCGCAGGAAGACCCGTCGTTCCGCGTGCAGACGGACGAGGAATCCGGCCAGACCATCATCTCCGGCATGGGCGAGCTGCACCTGGAAATCCTGGTCGACCGGATGAAGCGCGAATTCGGCGTCGAGGCCACCGTCGGCAAGCCGCAGGTGGCTTACCGCGAAACGGTGCGCAACAAGGTCGAGGACGTCGAGGGCAAGTTCGTCAAGCAGTCGGGCGGCCGCGGCCAGTACGGCCATGCGGTCCTCACGCTGGAGCCGGCGCCGCAAGGCAAGGGCTACGAATTCGTCGACGCGATCAAGGGCGGCGTGATTCCGCGCGAATACATTCCGGCGGTCGACAAGGGCATTCAGGAAACGCTGAAGGCCGGCGTGCTGGCGGGCTATCCGGTGGTCGACGTGAAGGTCACGCTGACCTTCGGCTCGTACCACGACGTGGACTCGAACGAAAACGCGTTCCGCATGGCCGGCTCGATGGCGTTCAAGGAAGCGATGCGC
The DNA here is from genome assembly GCF_049177125.1 of Paraburkholderia sp. DD10. Classification (NCBI taxonomy): domain Bacteria; kingdom Pseudomonadati; phylum Pseudomonadota; class Betaproteobacteria; order Burkholderiales; family Burkholderiaceae; genus Paraburkholderia; species Paraburkholderia sp. DD10. Next base: position 2,602,696 of record NZ_CP185393.1, read on the forward strand.
AAGGCCAGGCCGGTGCTGCTCGAACCGATGATGGCCGTCGAGGTGGAAACGCCCGAAGACTTCATGGGCAACGTAATGGGCGATCTGTCGAGCCGCCGCGGCATGGTGCAAGGCATGGAAGACATCGCCGGCGGCGGCGGCAAGCTGGTGCGCGCGGAAGTGCCGCTCGCGGAGATGTTCGGCTACTCGACCTCGCTGCGCTCGGCCACGCAAGGCCGCGCCACGTACACGATGGAGTTCAAGCACTACGCTGAAACGCCGAACAACGTGGCCGAGGCCGTGATCAACGCGAAGCACAAGTAAGCACCGCCACGCCATATCGCCATATCGCCATGCAAGCAAACACGAAAGCCCGTTCCCTGTGGACGGGCTTTTTTTATGCCACGACGCCGCTCGAACCGCCCGGCCACACGCAACGTTTTTGACCGTGCAAGAATGCCGGACGGCGTCGCGTCCCCACAGGACATTCGCCAATCAGGAGACACGCCATGAGCCACGACCACGAACATCCGCACTACAACGACGAACAACCCGCGCCGCCCGTCGACTGGCGCGAGCATGGCGTGAAGGTGATCAAAGGCGATCAGCTCGACAGCAACACCGCGCAAACGCCCGGCATGAATCGCGCGGCCGCGATCAACGCGGCGCGAGTCGGCGCGCAAAAAATCTGGGCCGGCATGGTCACGATCCATCCGAACGCGAAGACCGGCGCGCATCATCACGGCGCGCTCGAAAGCGTGATCTACGTGCTGCGCGGCCAGGCCCGCATGCGCTGGGGCGAGCATCTCGAATTCACCGCCGAGGCCGGCCCCGGCGACTTCATCTTCGTGCCGCCCTATGTACCGCATCAGGAAATCAACGCCAGCACCGACGAGCCGCTCGAATGCGTGCTGGTGCGCAGCGACAACGAAGCGGTAGTGGTGAATCTGAACATCGACGCCGTCGAGGCGCCGGAAACGGTCTACTGGGTCGATCCGATTCACAAGCATCCGCACGATCACTAATCCTTCTTCATGCCTTGTTCACGCGACTCATGACGCCGACCGCTTCGCTGCGCCCTCGCCTCCTCACGCTGTACGCCGTGCTGATCGCCGCCAACCTCGGCGCGTGGGCATGGGCGCTGATCGCGTTGCGCGACTATCCGCTGCTGCTCGGCACCGCGATGCTCGCCTACGGCTTCGGCCTGCGCCACGCGGTGGACGCGGACCACATCGCGGCGATCGACGCCGTCACGCGCAAGCTGATGCAGGCAGGCAAGCGGCCGCTCGGCGTCGGCCTCGCGTTTTCGCTAGGTCATTCGACGATCGTGATCGTGGCGACGCTCGGCATTGCGTGGACCGCGCATTCGCTGCACGGACACCTGGAAAGTTTCAAGGCGGTGGGCGGGACGATCGGCACCCTCGTGTCGTCGGTGTTTCTGCTGGTGCTGGCTTGCGTGAACCTCGTGATTCTGCGCGACGTATGGCGCCGCTATCGGCACGTCCAATCCGGCGGCGAACCGCTCGCTCAAACAACCCAGACGATCGCCCCCGCCGGCTTGCTGTCGCGCGCATTGCGCCCGCTGTTCCGGCTCGTCACGAAAAGCTGGCACATGTACCCCGTCGGCGTGCTGTTCGGCCTCGGCTTCGACACCGCGACGGAGATCGGGCTGCTCGCGATTGCCGCGTCCGAAGCGGGCAAGGGTCTGCCGCTCTATTCGATTCTCGTGTTCCCGGCGCTCTTCACGGCGGGCATGACGCTGGTCGATTCCACCGACAACGTGCTGATGGTCCATGCCTACGGCTGGGCGCTCGACGACCCCAAACGCAAGCTCTACTACAACGCGAGCATCACGTTCGTCTCGGCCGTGGTGGCGATCGCGATCGGCGGCGTGGAAGCGCTCGGCCTGCTGTCGGACAAGCTCGGCTTGAACGGCGGCGCATGGGACGCGGTGGCGAGCGTGAACGCGCGCTTCGGCGTGCTCGGCTACGGCATCGTCGCCAGCTTCATGGCGTGCTGGATCGGCTCCGTGCTGTTTCACCGCTGGCGGCGTCCGAACGCCGTGGCGCGGTAAATCCAACTCGTCGCGCGTGGCGTGACCGGTAAGGATGTCGTCGTGATGTCGGCGGTTCATCCGTTAGCGCATCGGCCGCCATCGCCATTCGCCGGCCAGGAACTTCGCAAGCCTTGCTCGATGGCTTCGCGGAACGTTGCGATGACGATACACACCCGCCCCTTTATCCGCCAATCGGGAACCCGGCGCCACTCCGGGCGCTCCGAATCCGCGGTCAATCGCTTACACTGAAGCCGCTTTTGCGTCATCGCCCTGTCGCGCGTGTTCGGCGCGGCGCTTCAGAACCGGCAACAGAACGGACTGGATACTCCCTCGATGAAGACTCCCGCGGACCGCTTTCCCGATCTCGACCTAGCCCGCCACTCCGCCGACACCTACGGCAACCACGCCATCGACGAATGCCTCGCCGGCCGTATCACGCGCCGCGAACTGCTGCGCTATGCAAGCGTGATCGGTTTGTCGCTGGCGGGCGGCGGTGTACTGAATGCGCCGCATGCGCGCGCCCAAGGCACATCGGGCACACCGGGCACACCGGGCCCCTCCAACCAGACGATCCGCGTCGCTCACCTGACGCCTGCGGGCGCCGTCGATCCGCTCACCGTGACGGACGCCGCGAGCCTCGCGCTGCTGAACCAGACCGGCGAATTCCTGATCGACGACGACGGCGAAAAGCGCGTGCTGAGACCGGCGCTCGCGCTCTCGTGGAAACCGAACGACAAGGGCGACGTGTGGACCTTCAAGCTGCGCCCGAACGTGAAATTCCACGACGGCCAGCCGTTCACCGCGAAAGACGTCGCCGCCACCTTCGACCGTCTCGCCGACCCGGCCAGCGGATCGGCGGCGCTATCGGTGCTCAAGGGCGTGTTGTCGAAAGGCGGCGCCAAGGTAGTCGACGACCACACGATCGCGTTTCATCTGGACGCGCCGAACGGCAACTTCCCCTACTACGTATCCTCGGACAATTACAACGCCGTGATTCTGCCCGCGAGCTACGCGGGCGGTTATGAAAAGAGCTTCATCGGCACGGGCCCGTTCAAGTTCGAAAAGTATCAGCCGAAGGTCGGCGCGTCGTTCGTGCGCAACCCCGACTACTGGGGCGAAAAAGCGTTACCGCAGCGCGTGCAGTTCTCGTTCTACGCCGACCAGCAGGCGCAGTTGCTCGCCTTGCAAGGTCATCAGGCGGACGTGATGGGCACCTTCACCGTGCAGGGCGGCGCGGCGATCCTGAACAATCCGGACTTCAAGACCATGGGCGTGAAGTCGAGCGCGCATCGGCAGATTCATATGCGCACCGACAGTCCGCTGTTCAAGGACAAACGCGTGCGCCAGGCGCTGGCCTTGTCGCTCGATCGCGATCTGCTGGTGCGTGGCCTCTTCAAGGGCCGCGCGCAACTCGGCAACGACAGTCCGTTCGCGCCGGTGTTTCCGTCATCGGATGCGGGGGTCGCGCAACGCCGGATCGACGTCGCGAAGGCCAGGCAACTGCTCGCGCAAGCGGGCGTGCCGAACGGCTTCGACGTCACGCTCACCACCGAAAAATACATGGAGATTCCCGATCTCGCGGTCGTCGTGCAGAACGCGGCGAAGGCGATCGGCGTGCGCATCAATCTGAAGGTCGAGAGCCAGTCGCTGTATTACGGCGCGGGCACGCCGGGCAAATCGGATTGGCTGGACTCGCCGCTCGGCATTACCGACTACGGCCATCGCGGCGTGCCGAACGTCTTCCTGAACGCGCCGCTCACCAGCAACGGCACGTGGAACGCCGCGCACTTCAAGAATCCGCAATACGATCAACTGGTCGCGCAATTCGTCGCGGCGATCGATCTCGGCTCGCAGAAGAAAATCGCCGGACAGATTCAGACGCTGTTGCTCGACGAAACGCCCGTGATCATTCCGTTCTTCTACGATCAACTGATCGCGATGCGCAAGGGCGTGAACGGCGTGCGCTTCACCGCGATCGCGCAACTGTATTTCGACCGCGCGGTGCTGAGCGCGTGATGTCGAACGCAGATGCGCTTTGACGCGGAAGCGCTCGAACGCATGAGCGCACGGTGCTTCCCCGGCTGGAGATCACGATGTCGACCACGGTGACCCCTTCCGCCTCCCCCGGCTCGAACGGCAACGCGGGCCGCGTCGCGCGCTTTCTGGCGACGCGCGTCGGCTTGTCGTTGATCACGCTGTGGCTGCTCTCGGTGATCGTGTTCGCGGGCGGCCAGTTGCTGCCCGGCGACATCGGCCGCGCGGTGCTGGGCCCGCTTGCCGACGCGCGCGCGGTCGCCGCGCTCAATCATCAACTCGGCGCCGACCGTCCGCTGATGACGCAATACATCGAGTGGATCTCGCATTTCGTGCGCGGCGACATGGGGCTCTCGTATGCGTACCGTGAGCCGGTCGGGCCGTTCATCGCCGACGCGCTCGCGCATTCGGCCAAGCTCGGCCTGCTCGCGTTCATCGTCGTCGTGCCGCTCGGCATCGCGGGCGGCGTGTGGTCGGCGATGCACGCGGGGCGCTGGCTCGACCGCACGATCAGCATCGTGGGATTGTCGGCGACGGTGGTGCCGGAATTCGTCTCGTCGATCGTGCTGATCCTGGTGTTCGGCGTGTGGCTGCGCTGGCTGCCGATCGAGGCGTCGTATCCGCCCGACGCCGGCGCGCTCGAACAGTTGCGCTATCTGATCCTGCCGGTGTTGCCGCTGGTGCTGGTGTTCTTCGGCTACATTGCGCGCATGGCGCGCGCGGGCACCGTCGAGGCGCTCGACGCCGACTACACGCGCACCGCGATCCTCAAGGGCCTGCCGCGCCGCATCGTGATCTGGCGGCACGTGTTGCGCAATGCGCTGCTGCCGACCATCACCGTGGCGGCCACCCAGCTCGGCTACATGATCGGCGGCCTGGTTGTCGTAGAGACGCTGTTCCACTATCAAGGCATCGGCTCGCTGATCTACAACGCCGCCAAGGCGAAGGACTTTCCGATGCTCGAAGCGGGCGTGCTGACCATCGGCGTGGTCTACACCGTCGCCAACCTCGTCGCCGACGCGTTGCACGTGCTGCTCAATCCGCGGCTGCGAGTAAGGAGCGCCGAATGAGCACCATCGTTCCGCCGGCCGCGCCGCGTGCCGTCGCCGAGCCGCGCTTCGATCAGTTGCGCGTGCTGCTGCGCTCGCCGACCTTCGTGATCGGCGTATTGATCGTCGGCTGGTGGATCGTCTGCGCGATCGCCGGGCCGTGGCTCGTGCGGATCGATCCGTATGCATCCGATCCGCTCAACTCGCTGATGCCGCCCGATCGCACGCACTGGTTCGGCACCGATCAACTGGGCCGCGACGTGTTCTCGCGCGTGATCGTCGGCGCGCGCGACATCCTGACCATCGCGCCGCTCGCCACCTTGCTCGGCACGCTGGCGGGCACCGCGCTCGGCTTGATCGTCGGCTACTTCGACGGCTGGGTCGACAACGTGGTCGGCCGCGCGATCGACGCCGTGCTCGCGCTGCCGCTCGTGATCGTCGCGCTGCTCGCGCTCGCCGCCGTCGGCGCGTCGAACTTCACCGTGATTCTCGTGATCGGCGTCACCTTCACGCCGATCACCGCGCGCACCGTGCGCGCCGCCGTATTCGCCGAACGGCATCTCGACTACGTCGCCGCCGCGCAACTGCGCGGCGAACGCGCGCCGTACATCATGTTCGCCGAGATCCTGCCGAACGTGCTGCCGCCGATCATCGTCGAGGCGACCGTGCGGCTCGGCTATGCGATCTTCGCGGTCGCCACGCTGTCGTTCCTCGGCTTCGGCATTCAGCCGCCTTCAGCCGATTGGGGACTGGCGCTCTCCGAGTCGTACACGCTGATGGCGGGCGGCGCGTGGTGGACCGTGGTGTTCGCGGCCGGCGCAATCGCCAGTCTGGTGGTCGGCGTGAACCTGATCGCCGACAGCGTGCAAGGAGTGCTCGACCGATGAACGGCCCGCCGCCCGCCTCGTTCCCCGCCTTCGACGTGTCGAAGAGCGACCGCACGGATGCGCTGACCGTCGTCGGCCTGACGGTCACGTACCGGATTCGCGGACGCGATCGCGAAGTGCTGCAAGACGTCTCGTTTCGCGTGCGTCGCGGCGAGGCGTATGGTCTCGTCGGCGAATCGGGTTGCGGCAAATCGACGGTCGCAATGGCGGCGCTGCGCTATCTGCCGCGCAACGGCAAGGTGAAGGCGGGCAAGATCGTGATCGCCGGCAAGGACGTGCACAAGCTCGACGCCGACGCGTTGCGCACGATGCGCGCGAACGCGATTTCGATGGTCTACCAGGACCCGGGGCGCGCGCTGAATCCATCGCTGACGATCGCGCGCCAGGTGACCGAAGCGTTCGAGGCCGCCGGCGTCTCGCGCGAGCAAGCCGTGGAGCGCACGCTCGACATGCTGAAGCGCGTGCGCATCGCCGCGCCCGAGCGCGTGATGGACAGCTATGCGCATCAGTTGTCGGGCGGCATGCAGCAGCGCGTGGTGATCGCGATGGCGCTCGCCTCGAACCCCGCGCTGCTGATTCTCGACGAGCCGACCACCGGCCTCGACGCCACCGTCGAAGCCGAAGTGCTCGACCTCGTGGCGCAGTTGCGCGAGGAACTCGGCACGGCCGTGCTCTTCATCAGCCATAACCTCGCGGTGATCGGGCGGATGTGCGAGCGCGTCGGCGTGCTGTACGCGGGCAAGCTGGTGGAGGAAGGCGCGACGCAGGATGTGTTCGCGCGGCCGCGCCATCCCTATACGGTCGGGTTGCTGCGCTGCTTGCCGACCACCGGGCGCAGCAAGGACACCGAGCGGCTCGATACGATCGCGGGCAGTCTGCCCTCGCCGGGTTCGGTCACGCAAGGCTGCATTTACGCGGATCGCTGCCGCCTCGCCGACGACCGTTGCCGCCGCGAAGCGCCGCCGCCCTATCGGGTGAGCGCCGCGCACGGCGATCAGATGTCGCGCTGCCATTACCACGAACGCGCGATCGAGTTGCCGCGCGCGAGCGCCGAGGCATTGGCGGAGCACGGCAACGCCGCGACAGCGACAAACGGCGGCCGCGCGAACATCGTGCTGCGCGCGGAAAAACTGTCGAAGACGTTCCACGTATCCGGCGCGCCGCTGCGCGCGGTGGACAATGTCTCGATCGACCTGGCGAGCGGCGAGACGCTCGGCCTCGTCGGCGAATCGGGCAGCGGCAAGACGACGCTCGCGAAACTGCTGCTCGGCCTGCTCGCACCGGACGCCGGCGGCGTGCTCGAACTCGACGGCGCGCCGCTCGCCGCGCGCGTGACGCGACGCAACGACGAGCAGGTCAAGTCGTTGCAGATCGTGTTTCAGAATCCCGACTCGGCGCTCAATCGCGCGCATTCGGTAAAGCGGCTGATCGGCCGCGCGTTGTCGCGCCTCACCGCGCTGCGCGGCCCCGCGATCGACGAACGGCTCGCCACGTTGACGGCGGCCGTGCGCCTGCCCGAACGCTACCTCGGCTCACGCACGCGGCAACTGTCCGGCGGGCTCAAGCAGCGCGTGGCGATCGCGCGCGCGTTTGCCGGCGAGCCGCGCGTGGTGGTATGCGACGAGCCGACTTCCGCGCTCGACGTCTCCGTGCAGGCGGCCATTCTCAACCTGCTCGCCGATCTGCAACGCGAGCGCGGCGTGAGCTATGTGTTCATCTCGCACGATCTGCACGTGGTGCGCTATCTGTCGGACCGCATCGCGGTGCTGTACCTCGGCAGGCTGCTGGAAATCGGGCCGGCCGCCGCCGTGTTCGACGGGCCGCAGCATCCTTATACGGAAGCGTTGCTGTCGTCCGTGCCGACGCTCGACGCTCGCGCAAGCCGCGCGCGCATCCGCCTGTCCGGCGATCTGCCGAGCGCGGCGTCGCCGCCGTCCGGCTGCGTATTCCATACGCGCTGTCCGCGCAAGCTCGGCGCGATCTGCGAGCAGCAAGACCCGCCGTTTCTCGAGGCGGGGTCCGGCTCAGGCGACGCGGGTCGACGGGCCACGCATCGCATCCGCTGCCATATCCCCGTCGATGAATTGCGCGTCCTGCACGCCGCCTCAAGACGCGACGACGCAGGCAAGGTCGGCGGCGACGGCTCGGGAAACCCATCGGAAAGCGCCGCGCGCAACGAATAGCGCCTACGTCTGACCGGAACCAAACCGGCGCGATAGCCTCATATCAGATTCAACGTTCGATATGAGGGCACCACAACATGCAACGAAACGTCCCCCGCCTTGCCGCGCGCGCGGCCACCGGCCTCGTGATGGCCGGCGCTCTCGGCCTCGCATCGCTCGCTCATGCGCAAACCGCGGCGCAACCTCCGGCACCCGCACCCGCGCAAACCCCGGCGCAAGCCGCGCAGCCGCTGCCACAAACGCTGTCGCAAGCGGCACCGCCGGTCGATCCCAGCTTTTCCGCCTACTCGCTCGTGCAAACCTGCAAGAAGAAAAACGACAACGTCGCGCAGGGCCAATGCGTCGGCGCGATCCGCGGCATCATCCACGGCTATCAGTACGGCGTGCTGTTCCTCGGTCAGCGCGTGTCGCTGCCGGCCAATGAAACGCAGCGTGTGTCGCTCTGTTTGCGCAACGCGCAGGTGTCGTCGATCGTCGAGGAATTCGTCGCGGACGCCGCCCAGGTCAACGAAGACTCGCTCAAGCACACGCCCGCCGAAGTCGCCGTGCTGGGTTCCGTGCACATGCATCACAGTTGCAATTGATAACGCGCGCGCGGCGAGCCGCTCAACGTTGCGCCGCGCTCATCAAAGCATTTCCAGCGGACGCTTGCCGCGCGGCGGCTTGAAGTAAGCGTCGATAGCCGCGAGTTCGCCGGCATCGAGTTGCAGTTGCGAAGCAAGGTGGTTGGCACGCACGTGCTCGACGCGGCCCGCCTTCGGAATCGCGAACACGCGGTGATCGCGCAGCACCCACGCGAGCGCCAGTTGGACAACCGAAACGCCGCGCGCACCCGCGATGTCGTCGAGCGGCGAGCGTTTCGGCAAGCGGGCGTGATCGACGGGGCTGTAGGCCATCGTCGGCATCTTGCGCGCGGCGAGCCACGGCAGCAGATCGAATTCCGCCCCGCGGCGCGCGACGTTGTAGAGAATCTGATTAGTCGAGCACGCGTCGCCGCCCGGCGTGGCCAGCAGTTCTTCCATGTCGTCGGTATCGAAGTTGCTGACGCCCCAATGGCGGATCTTGCCGGCGCGGCGCAGCGCCTCGAACCCCTCGACGGTTTCGGCGAGCGGCACCGAGCCGCGCCAGTGCAGCAGGTACAGATCGAGCCGATCCGTTTTCAGGCGCTTGAGACTCTGTTCGCAGGCCGCGATCACGCCGCGCCGGCTCGCGTTGTGCGGATACACCTTGCTGACCAGAAACACCTGCTCGCGCAACCCGGCCAGTGCTTCCGCAAGCAGCGATTCCGTCGCGCCGTCGCCGTACATTTCGGCGGTGTCGATCAGCGTCATGCCCAGGTCGACGCCGCAGCGCAGCGCGGCGATTTCAGCGGCTCGGCGCGCCGGCTGTTCACCCATCTCCCAGGTGCCCTGCCCCAGTTTCGGAATGCGCTCGCCGTCGGGCAGGCTCACGCTTGCGATCTCGCTCGTCATGCTGACTCCTTGAAGTGGCTGAATTGAATGGACGGTAAGGCGTGGTCCGAATGCGTATGAAGATGCAGCGGCTCACGCGAACGCTCACGCCGCATGCTACGGAAATCATAGCGACGAGTTTAGCCGTTGCCCGGCTCTCGCATCGGCCACTAGGCAAAAGCCCGCTATAACAACGGCGCGCCGATGTCTTAGAATTGCCGCTTGCCCTTCTTGCGTGAGCCCCATGACCTCTGCCTCGGAAGACCGCTGGCGCGATCTGCGCCCGGACCCGGAAAACGACACGCCGCTGTATCTGCAACTCGCTCGCAAGCTCGGCACGGCGATTCACGAGAACCGCTGGAACGCGGGCGAAGCGCTGCCTTCGGAGCGCGTGTTGTCCGAGGCGCTCGGCGTCTCGCGCATCACGTCGCGCAAGGCGATTGCGTTACTGGTCGAGCAGGGTTTGATCCGGCGCACCCAAGGCGCGGGCAGTTTCATCACGCCGCGCTACGAAGATCCGCTGTCGCGTCTGTCGAGCTTTAGCGAAATGCTGCGGCGGCGCGGTTTTACGCCAAGCTCGAAGTGGCTGTCGCGCGAAATCTCGCCGGCTAACCGCGATGAAGTGATTCAGCTCGGTTTGTCGCCGGCGGCGGCGGTGACCCGGCTGCGGCGCTTGCGTCTGGCCGACGGCATCGTGATGGCGGTGGAGAATTCCACGTTCCCCGCCGCGGTGATTCCCGATCCGCAGGCGATCGGCGACTCGCTGTACACGTTCCTGGAAAATCGCGGACTGACGATCGTCCGCGCGCTGCAACATTTTCGCGCGGTGAATGCGAGCGACGAAATCGCACAGCAGATGAGCATCGCCCCCAACGAGGCGCTGCTGTTGATCACGCGCGTGGGCTACACCGCCGATCAGCGGGCGATCGAGTTGACCGACACGTACTGCCGCAACGATTACTACGATTTCGTGGCGGAGTTGAGGAAGTAGGCTTTTTACTTCGCGGCGCTTGCGGGCAAGCGCACCGTCATGCCGACTGGCGCGACGCCGCCCACGAAGCGCCGAACCGTCAATCAAGCGTCATACCCATTTGGCCTCGTGAGCGCCGACCCTCGCCGGCGGCAGCGCAAAAAAAGCAGGCGTTTCATCGAGGCGCTCGGCGGGCAACGCGGCCAGAACATGGCCGAATTCGGATTGCACGGTCCCAAGACAATCCCGCACATCGTCGATGGAAACGTCGGGCGTTTTCCAGCCGTCGGCAAGCAAGCCAAAAGACTGCAACCATCGGCCGGTCTGCGCGAGCGAGACTCTGACATGCCAACTGCCGCCTTCGGTGGCGCGCCGCGCTAGCGCGGCCATCGCGCCAAAGGCAGCCAGATAGCCGGTCGCGTGGTCCAGCGCCTGACACGGCAGATGCCGGGGCTCATCCGCGCCTGCCGCCTCGCGTTCAGTGAAAGCGATGCCGCTTGCCGACTGCACCAGACTGTCGAACCCGCGCCGACGAGCCCAAGGTCCCTCGTGCCCGTAGGCTGAGACCGACACATAAACGATTCCGGGCCGCACGCGCGCCAGAGCGTCGGGACCGAAGCCTCGCGCCGCCAGGGCGCCGGGGCGATACGCCTGCAAGAACACATCGGCGTCGCCGGCGAGTCCGCGTAAGGTGTCGCGTCCAGCCGCGTCGCGCAGGTCGAGCAGCGCCGAACGCTTGCCGCGTCCGTTGTCGATTACGAGCGGCGCGATGTTCGGCAAGTGCGGCCCGTTGATCATCAACACGTCCGCGCCGTGCTGCGCGAGTGCCCGTCCGGCCACCGGCCCCGCAATGATGCGCGACAGGTCCAGCACGCGCACACCCGTCAGCGGACGATCCGCGCCGCCCTCTCGCGGCGGCTCGGCCGGCGCGTCGCCGATGCGCTCGATCTCGAACAACGGCAGTCCCGTAATCGCTTTCGCCTGGTCGAGCGCGGCCCACTCGTCGGGCGAGCGGATCAGCGCGGCGCACAAGCCCGCGTCGGCGAGCGTCTGATCGAGCGCCGCGCCATCCCAGCCGCGAATCGCCTCGGCCACCGCGGCGCGATCGTTCTCGCAGCCGAGCACCTTCAGCACGCCGTGCAGGTGATGCGCGAAATTCGTATGCAGTTGAATCCAGCGGCCGTCTCGCGTTTCGTAGAAGCCCGTCACCGGATCGCGCAAGGCGGGCGGCGGCCCATCGTCGATGCGCAAATAGCGTTCGCTGCGAAACGACGCTAGCGCGCGCCGCATCTCGACCGTGACGTGTTGCCCGCTCCCGCTACGCAAGCGCCGGTATTCGGCCGCCGCGAGGCCGGTCGCGGCGATGGTCGCCGAGGCGAGCGTGCCGACCCGATAGACCGACGGCAGGCCCGGATCGGCGCCGGTCAGCGAGACCGAACGAAGCGCCGCCGGGTCGCATCCCGCGACGGTCCAGATATGTTCGAGCGCGAGTTCAGGCGTCATGGCGTTGCACCAAAGTCAAGGGAAGGTGCACCGAGTCTAGGTTTTCGTCCCGCGTGGATCAATCTTGATTATGATAATCAACATATACTGATTTCTTGGGTTTTTGCTTCTCGCCATGCCGACATCGACCTTCCTCACCGCGCCGCAAGCCGCCGCCGAGCTCGGCGTCAGCCTTCCCACGCTGTATGCGTATGTGAGCCGCGGCATGCTGAGTTCGTCACCGAATACGGACGCGCAAGGCAAGCACCGGCTTTACGACGCCGGCGAAGTGCGGCGCCTCGCGCGGCGCAAGAAAGACGGCAAGCGCGCCGGCAAGGTCGCGCAAAAGGTGTTGGACTGGGGCGTGCCGGTGCTCGAATCGTCGATCACACTGGTCGCCGAGGGCCGTCTGCTGTATCGCGGGCACGACGCGATGGAGCTGGCGCGCACCGCATCGCTGGAGGATGTCGCCGCGTTGCTGTGGGAATGCGGCACGCGGCGCATTGCCGATGCGCCCGCCGTGCCGCTCGGCAATGCGCAGTGGGCGGCATGGCTGAAACTCTGGAGCGACAGCACGCCGCTCGACCGCGCGCTCGTGCTGCTGCCGGCCGCCGCGGCGCAGATGCCGCGGGTATGGGCGCTCGGCCGCGACGCCGAACTCGACAATGCCTGCGCCGTCATGCGGCTGCTGGCGGCCGCGATGATCTCGGCGGCGCCGTCGAACGAGCCGCTGCATCGGCAACTGGCTTCAGCGTGGCATGTGCGCAACCGGCAGCAGGCCGGGCTGCTGCGCGCGGCGCTGGTCGCCTGCGCGGACCATGAACTGAACGCGTCGACCTTCACGGTTCGCTGCATCACGTCGACGGGCACGCATCTGTTCGGCGCGGTGGCGGGCGGCCTGGCGGCGTTGGCCGGGCCGCGTCACGGCGGCGAGACCGCGCGCATCGCCGCGCTGTTCGACGAAGCGTCGCGCTCGTCCGATCTCGACCGCTATCTGGCGAACCGTCTCGCGCGCGATGAACACCGCGCGCAGGGGCCGGTGTTGTCGGGCTTCGGCCATCCGCTTTATCCCGCGGGCGACCCGCGCGCGCGACTGCTGCTGCAGATGCTGGCCGACTGCGCGCCGGCGCGCTCGCCGCTCGGCGAAGTGCTCGCGCTGGCGCGCGCGGTACGGGACACAACAGGCGCGGAGCCGACCCTCGACTTCGCGCTCGCCGCCATCGAGCGGGTGCTGGCTCTGCCGGCCGGCGCAGCCTTCACGCTGTTCGCGACGGGCCGGGTAGTCGGCTGGATTGCCCACGCAATGGAACAGACGCGCGACGGCCGCTTGATCCGGCCGCGCGCGCGGTACATCGGGAATATGTGAGCGCGTGGCGATCGCGTCACCACGGCCCGTTGTCAGGCAACGCCTAACCAGCGCGGCAGCCAGCGCAACACCGGCAAGTGGAGCACCGGACTCGTGGCCGCCCGCTCCGAGCCGCTCGCCAACGCGAAACGCGCGCCGGTCTGCCCGGCGCTGACCCAGGCCACCGCCTTGCGCGGCAACTCGATCGACTGCCCCGTTGCGAGCCAGTGATCCTCGCTGTCGCCTTCCACGGTCAGCCAGATCTCGCCCGAGATCACCTTGAAGATCGACGGACGCGCGACACGCCAGGCCGCCGCGGGCTCGCCATGTTCCAATTCGAAAATCCGGACCTCACGCATCGCTTCCTCCTTCAGAGAACTTTTCCGTTGAATTGATTATTGACGTGCGATCATCGGAAACCCATGCACAGTTCCGAACAGTTCCATCGGAACTGTTCAGTCGAAAAACCAGACAGTTGGCGACGCCTGCGCGTGACGAAACCACGCGTTGAACGCTTCGCGCGCACACCGGAGGCCAGAGGCGAAGGAAAGAACCGCATGAAACTCGACATCTCAATCGATCGCGACAACGGCGTGCCGCTCACCGAGCAGATCGTCACGGGCGTCACCGCGTGGATCCGCTCGCGCACCGCGCGTCCCGGCTCGAAGCTGCCGTCGATCCGCCAGTTCGCGGCCGACTACGGCGTGAGCCGCTTTCCGGTGATCGAGGCTTACGATCGGCTGGTCTCGCTCGGCTACGTGGACTCGCGCCACGGCTCGGGCTTCTACATCGCCGATCGCCAGCCGGCGAACACGCCGTGCCAGGGCACCTCGGACCCGCGCCGCGCCGAGGACGAATCGGATCATCTCCTCCAGCAGTTCAACCATCCGGGCGAGACGCTCAAGCTCGGCAGCGGCTTCATTCCCGAAAGCTGGCGCGACACGGACGGCATCGCGCAGGCGATCCGTCACGTCTCACGCACGGACCCGGCGAGCATGGTCGACTACGCCACCCCGCTCGGCAACGTCGCCTTGCGCGAGCATCTGCAAGGCCGCATCGGCCAGTTGGGGATTCACGCGGACGCGTCGCAAATCCTGATCACCAACGGCGCGAGCCAGGCATTCGATCTGCTGATGCGCTACATGCTCAAGGCGGGCGACACGATCTTCGTCGAGGACCCCGGCTACTACAACCTGTACGGCCTGTTGAAGTTGCACGGCGTGAAACTGGTCGGCATTCCGCGCACCCGCACCGGTCCCGATCTGGACGTGATGCAGGCGCAGTTGAAGCTGCACCGGCCCAAGCTGTTCTTCATCAACACCGTCTTCCACAATCCGACCGGCACCACGGTCGCGCCGCCCGTGGCGTTCCGGCTGCTGCAACTGGCGCGCGAGCACGGCTTCTCGATCATCGAGGACGACGTCTACGCCGACTTCCAGGCCGACCCCACCGACCGGCTCGCGACCCTCGACCAGCTCGAACACGTGATTTACATCGGCGGGCTGTCGAAGACGCTGTCGTCGTCGCTGAGGATCGGCTGCGTGGTGGCGAGCCACGCGATCATCAAGGATCTGGTCGACATCAAGATGCTGACGAGCATCGGCGGTTCGCGCCTTGCCGAAGCGGTCGCGGTATCGCTGCTGGAGCGCGGCGCGTACCGCAAATATCTGGAGCGCCTGCGCCGCCGCATGCGCGACGCGCTCGGCTCGACCATCCAGACGCTGGAAGACGCGGGTTGGGAACTGTTCGAGAAGCCGGTCGGCGGCAAGTTTCTGTGGGCGCGCGTGCCGCATGTGGAGGACGCGCAACGGCTGGTGGAATGCGGCGCGCCGTTGGGCGTGACGGTGGCGCCCGGCAACTACTTCCGCCCGAGCATGGAGGTGAGCCCGTGGATCAGGATTCACGCGGCGTTCGGCAACGAGCCGCGTGCCCAGGCGTTCTTCCGTGCGGCGGCGGCGTTGCCGGATCTGCGCGGCTGACTTGCGCGATCGCAAGGGCACGGCGCCTGCGCGGGGCCGGGCTTTTCCCTAGAATGGCGAGTCCCAGCCAGCCCCTGCGCGCCTAAGCGCTCTCCATGTCCACGCCGACTCCGCCCCTCGCCGACATCTCCGCAACGCCATCGGCCCGCTCGCTCACCGTGATGCTGTGGCTCGTCGCCACCGGCTTCTTCATGCAGACGCTCGACGCGACGATCGTCAACACCGCGCTCCCCGCAATGGCGACGAGCCTCGGCGAGTTGCCGCTGCGCATGCAATCGGTGGTGATCGCCTATTCGCTGACGATGGCGGTCATGATCCCGGTGTCCGGCTGGCTCGCCGACAAGTTCGGCACGCGGCGCGTGTTTTTCAGCGCGATTCTCGTGTTCGCGGTCGGTTCGTTGCTGTGCGCGAACGCGCATACGCTGAATCAACTGGTGGTCTTTCGCATCGTGCAAGGCGTGGGCGGCGCGATGCTGCTGCCGGTCGGACGGCTGGCCGTGCTGCGCACCTTTCCGGCTGAACGCTATTTGCCGGCCTTGTCGTTCGTCGCGATTCCGGGCCTGATCGGTCCGTTGATCGGCCCGACGCTCGGCGGCTGGCTCGTGAAGATCGCCTCGTGGCACTGGATCTTTCTGATCAACGTGCCGGTGGGCATCGTCGGTTGCATCGCCACGTTCATCTTCATGCCGGATAGCCGCAACGAAAACGTCGGCAAGTTCGACATGAAGGGCTACCTGCTGCTGATCGTCGGCATGGTGGCGATTTCGTTCGCACTCGACGGCCGCACCGAGTTCGGCATTCAGCACGCCACGGTGCTCGTGCTGCTGATTCTGAGCCTCGCCTGTTTCGTTGCATACGGGTTGCATGCGGTGCGCGAGCCCGCGCCGATCTTCTCGCTCGACCTCTTCAAGATTCACACGTTCAGCGTCGGCCTGCTCGGCAATCTGTTCGCGCGGATCGGCAGCGGCGCGATGCCGTACCTGATTCCGCTGCTCTTGCAGGTGAGTCTCGGCTATAGCGCGTTCGAGGCCGGCATGATGATGCTGCCGGTAGCGGCCGCGGGCATGGCGTCCAAACGCCTCGTGACGACGCTGATCCTGAAGTACAGCTATCGGCGCGTGTTGATCGTCAACACGGTGCTGGTCGGCTTGACGATGGCCAGCTTCGCGCTCACCAGCACGGGCCAGCCGCTGTGGCTGCGGCTCGTGCAACTGGCGTTCTTCGGCGGCGTCAACTCGATGCAGTTCACCGCGATGAACACGCTGACGCTCAAGGACCTCGGCACCGGCGGCGCGAGCAGCGGCAACAGCCTGTTCTCACTGGTGCAAATGCTCTCGATGAGCCTCGGCGTGACGGTGGCCGGCGCCCTGCTCGCCACCTTCACCGGCTTGCTGCCGCGCGTGACCGCCGCCAACTCGCTGCCCGCGTTTCATGCCACTTTTCTAGCTGTGGGCATCATCACGGCGGGCTCGTCGTGGATCTTCGCGCAACTGTCGCCGGACATCCGCACGCCGGCGAAAAAGACCGATCCGTCGGAGCGCACTTGATGCTTGCGCGGGCGCGCTCATGAATGAGCGATGAACCGGCGATAAGCCGCTGACGAGCTTGTGACGAGAACAGTTGAGGAGCCGCCGACGATCTTGCGATGCGGGCCGCTGACGAAGCGCCGACGATCTTGCGATGCGAGCCGCTGAGGAGCCGCTGATGAGCGCGGACGAACCGCCAAGGAGCCGCCGACGAACCGCAGCGGGGCGAGCGTCGCACCAGCGAAGTGCGAACAATCGCCTTCGCGCCCGCGCTGACGCCCAATCGACGCCTGCAAGCGTGACGGGCGCGCACGGAGGCTGTGTCTCAGCACTCGCATAGTTCTTGCTGGCTATCCTATAAACTTATGCTTTGCGCGTGCTGACCCGGGCCGAGCAGGCAAGCGCGCCGCCACCAACACACGACTGACATGATGAGCATGATCGAACTCGATCCACCCGGCTTCCAGCCGCCGCGCCCGATGGCCGGCGACGAAGGCTCGCGGCGCACTGTTCTGTACGGCGGCTACACCGTTTTCAGCGTGTTTCAGCCGGTTTTCTCGGTATCGCACCGGCGTGCGATCGGTTATCACGCGTCGCTGCGCGCCCACGACGAACATGCGCTGCAAGTGCCCTCCCACGAAGTGTTCACGCAAGCCGCGCGGCGCGGCGACCTGCTGGAACTCGGACGGCTCGCCGAATCGCTGCATCTGGGCAACTTCAACGCGTTCGACAGTCACGACGAATGGCTCTTCCTGAGCCTTCATCCGGCCGCGCTGATGGACACCAGCTACGGCGACGCGCTGCTTGCCGGCCTCAAGGCGATGGGTTTGCCGCCGCAGCGCGTGGTGCTGGAGGTATCCGAGCAGGCCGGCGGCGAAACCACCCGCTTCGCCGAGATCATCGACGCGCTGCGCAAATCCGGCTTCCTGATCGCGCTCGACGGCTTCGGCGCGAAGCATTCGAACATCGACCGCGTATGGAATCTGCGGCCGGACATCGTCACGCTCGACCGCTGCATTCTCGCGCAGGCCAGCGAACACTCGCATATCGAACGCGTGCTGCCGGGCCTCGTCTCGCTGCTGCACGAATCCGGCCAACTGGTGCTGATGGGCGGCCTGACCACCGAACGCGACGCGTTGATCGCGCTGGAATGCAACGTGGACTTCGTGCAAGGCGCGTTCTTCGCGGGTCCGAGCGTGGAACCGGTCAAGCCGCAAGCGGCGGCCGGTTTGATGGACTCGCTCTCCGCGGCGCTGCGCAAGCGCGTGACCGAACGCGAACGCGCGCAGTCCGCGCGGCTCGCCCCCTACGTGACGGCGCTGGAAACCGCGGCCGCGCAACTCGTCGCGGGCGAGCCGGTTTCCCGCGCGACGGCGCCGCTGCTCACGCTCGGCGAAACGGCGCGCTGTTTCGTACTCGACGGTTCAGGCCGGCAGATCGGCGACAACCTGCTGCCGCCGGGGCGCGCCTCGCAACGCGCCAAGCGCTTTCGCCCGCTGCTGCATTCGGAGGGCGCGAGCTGGGAGCGCCGGCCCTACTTTATCCAGGCGATGCGCCTGCCTGACCATGTGCATCTCACGCCGCCCTATCTGTCGATCAACGAAGCACACCTGTGCGTGACGGCCTCGATCGCCGCGCACACGCCGCACGGCACCCAGGTGCTATGCGTCGATATCAACTGGAAGTAGCGGCTCCGCGTAATCGAGGCGGCTGCGGAAACCGAGGCGGCCAAGACGGATGGCACAACGGAACGACCAAGCAGGACGGCCAAGCCCGCCCGCCGCCCAGGCCACTTAGACCGGCACAGCCATTGAGCCCGCCGGGGCCGCCACGGCTGCCGGGCCGTGCTGGATTCGCGCGAGTAATCGGGTGACGGCCGGGCGGCCCAGCACACGGTTGGTTGCCTGCAAACGCGCGGCGCTGGTCACGACGCGCAACGCGACGATCTTCGCCGAGCCGTCCGCGAAGCGATTCGTGGACACCTCGATCAAGCCGACCACCTCGCCCTCGGAAAGCAACGCGATACACATCGCGCCCTCCATCGACAGCACCTCCGCATGGCTCGCCTGCCGCGCGAGCGACGTCACCTTGTCCATCCAGCCCGTCACTGCCGGTTCGCGCGTGCACACCGGCGCGTCGCTGACGACTTCCGGGGCGTCGCTGAAGAGGCGCAGCAAGCCGGCCCTGTCTTGTGCCTCCAACGCCGTGCGCAAGCGCTCCACGATCCGCGCATGGGCGGCGGAGTCGGGCCGGCCGATCGGCGCACCCGCACGCCGCAAGCGCTCTCTCGCCCGATGGACGATCTGCCGGCATGCAGCCGGCGTGCGCTCGAGGATCGCGCCGATCTCCTTGTAGTCGCAATCGAACGCTTCGTGCAACACGAACGCCGCACGTTCGTCGGGCTTCAGACGTTCGAGCAGCAGCATCACGCCATAAGACATGTCCGCCGCGCGCAAGGCCAGTTCCTCGGCCGAGGGCGCCAGTTCGTCGAGCCACGGCTCCGGCAACCAGCCGGCGGCTTGCGACGCGCGCTCGCGCCGCGCATGCCGCAACCGGTCGATCGCCGCGCGCGTGGCGACCGTGGTGAGCCAGGCGGCGGGCGTATGCAGTTCGCGCGCATCGGCGAGATGCCATTTGAGCCAGACGTCCTGCACCACGTCTTCCGCTTCGGCGCGGCTGCCCAGCATGCGGTACGCCAACGCGAGCAGGCGGGCGCGCGCGGCCTCGAAACTGGATGCCTTGTCGATTTCTTGTTTCGTCATGGGTAGACCTCCAGATCGTGCGTGGTGAAAAGACGCGGCGCGCCGCCTGCGGGTTTGTCGGGGCGCGCGACGCTGCCGGCAAACGCTGCCGGCATCTCTCAGCTTGACGGCTGGGCACCGGCCGATGTGACAGCTCGGCGCAAAAATATTTCGGTCACGCCGGATCACGCCGCCTCGTCATAAGGACAACAAGCGGCGCAATTCGTGCGCCCTTTCGAGTCAGGTGCCGCTACGGCTATCGGCGCGGCGCCGCATCACCTGGGGCAACTCATGCACTTCAACTATTCGCAGATCACCGGCCTCGGCCTCGTGCCCACCGTCATCGAACAGTCCGGGCGCGGCGAGCGCGCGTACGACATCTATTCGCGTCTGCTGCGCGAGCGCATCGTCTTTCTGGTCGGCCCCGTCAACGAACAGTCAGCCAGCCTGATCGTCGCGCAGTTGCTGTTTCTCGAGTCCGAGAACCCCGACAAGGATATTTCCTTTTACATCAATTCGCCGGGCGGCTCCGTGTACGACGGCCTCGCCATTTACGACACCATGCAGTTCATCAAGCCGGAGGTGTCCACCTTATGCACCGGCTTCGCCGCAAGCATGGGCACCTTCCTGCTCACCGCGGGCCAGCGCGGCAAGCGGTATGCGCTGCCGAACGCGCGCATCATGATTCACCAGCCGTCCGGCGGCAGCCAGGGCACCGCCGCCGACGTCGAGATTCAGGCAAGGGAAGTGCTGTATCTGCGTGAACGCCTGAACGGCATGATGGCCGAACGCACGGGGCGCAGCGTCGAGGAGATCGCGCGCGATACCGATCGCGACAACTTCATGTCGGCGGAGGGCGCGAAGGCGTACGGGTTGATCGACGACGTGCTGGAAAGCCGCGCGGCGCTCGCCGGCATGACTCGTCATCAGCACATGTAGCGCGGCACGTCCGCCCTGCGGTTCCGCCAACGGAAGCGGGCTTCGCGAAACGATTCTCCCGCGCCTGAATTTTCGCGGGAAAACGCTCGCTGCCGGAAAGCTTTCGCTTGCCGCATCGGTGCGCCTGGAACACAAAAGCTGATCACCCTCGCTGGAATCGCTATCATGATCGCGATTCGTCGAATTCGACGTTCGCTTCAATGGAGAGATATATGGCGTCATCCAACGAAACCGTCAGCATGGCGCTATTCTGCGACTTCGAAAACGTCGCGCTCGGCGTGCGCGACGCGAAGTACGACAAGTTCGACATCAAGCTGGTGCTCGAACGGCTGCTGCTCAAGGGCAGCATTGTCGTGAAGAAAGCGTATTGCGACTGGGACCGTTACAAGAGCTTCAAAGGCGCGATGCACGAGGCGAATTTCGAATTGATCGAGATTCCGCACGTGCGCCAATCGGGCAAGAATTCCGCCGACATCCGGCTCGTGGTCGACGCACTCGACCTCTGCTATACGAAATCGCACGTCAATACGTTCGTCATCATCAGCGGCGATTCGGATTTCTCGCCGCTCGTGTCGAAGCTGCGCGAGAACGCGAAGCAGGTGATCGGCGTCGGCGTGCAGCAGTCCACTTCCGATCTGCTGATCGCGAATTGCGACGAGTTTTTCTTCTACGACGACCTCGTGCGCGAGAGTCAGCGCACGGTCGCCAAACGCGAGTCATCACGTCCGCAACAAGCGGCGCAGCCGGCGGCCAAACGCTCGCCCGACGAAGAGAAAGGCCGCAACAAGGAAGACCTGGAAAAACGCCGCACCAAGGCGGTCGAAATCGCAGTGCAAACGTTCGACGCGCTCGCGTCCGAACGCGGCGACAGCGGCAAGATCTGGGCTTCGGTGCTGAAGAACGCGATCAAACGCCGCAAGCCGGATTTCAACGAGACGTACTATGGTTTTCGCGCCTTCGGCAATTTGCTGGAAGAGGCGCATGCGCGCGGGCTGCTCGAGTTCGGCCGTGACGAGAAATCCGGCGCCTACGTGTATCGGAGCACGGCGGCGAACGTAGCGGGCGAACACGCGAGCGAGTCGAGCGAAGCCGCGGAATCGGCGGAACAACTGTACGAGGCGCAGGTTGCCGAAGCGGCGATCGCCGAGTCGAGCGGCAAACACGAATCACGCCGGCGCGGTCGCGGCAATCGCAAGACAGGACGTGGTCAGCAGGAAGCCGTTCACGAAGAACGCACGTCGGCCGAACACGGCGAGAGCGCGCAAGCTCAAGCCGAAGAAGCGCACTGGCAAACGCCCACGAGCAGCGAGCCGATTTCTCAGCAGCCGGAAGAGCAGTGGGCGCAGCCGTGGGCGCAAGCGGAAAGCGCGCCAGTCGAACCGGTCAACGAGGAGAACACCGGCGAGCAGCCGGCGAACGCTGCGCCGCCCAAGCGTCGCAACGAACGCACGCCGCGCAAGACGGCAGCCAAAAAGGCGAGAAAGAACGCGCCGCGAGCAATCGACGAGATACCGGAAATCGCCGCGCCCGCTGAAGCACCGGCGCAGCCCGCCAGGGAAGAACAGGCGCCCGCGCCGGCAAAAAAGGCCGCGCGGAAAACCGCGCCGCGCAGCCGCCGTCCGCGTAAGACCGCGGCCACGAGCGACGCGGAGTAAGCGTCCGGTTTGCGTGATGTGCGCGGCGCCGCATCACCGCATGCGGAATACCGCGCGATACCGTTGGTGGCGCGTATGTATTTTTGCCGCGCGCGATCATCGGTGTGGTGAACGTGTTGCACCAGGTTTCGTTAGTAATACGGATACGGGGCGTACATGACCGGCGGCCCGTAGTAACGCGGCGGCGGCGCGACGTACACCGGCTGAGGCGCATAGACCGGCTGCGGCACGTAGACCGGCATTTGCGGCTGCGAAATCGTGTTGCCCTTCGACGTCATGCATTGAGCGTACGCGGCGTCATACCGGGCCTGGAGGCTATTGGCCGAATACTGCGCGCCGTTCGCGCCGGCCGCGCCACCGAGCAGCAGGCCACTGCCCGCGCCGATGGCCGCGCCCGTGCCGGCGTTGCCGGCTGCCGCGCCGATCAGCGCGCCGACCGCGGCGCCGCCGAGCGTGCCGACGGCGGCGCTGTTGACGCTGTTCGCGGTCGAGCCTTGCGACGCGCCGGTCGCGTCGGACGAACGGTAGGCGTAATCGCGGCAAGCGTAGTCGTCCTGCTGGAACTGGTTGAGCGACTGCCCGCTGCGCGGCAGCGCGACCACGGAGGGACCGCTCGGCGGCACTACCGCACAACCGCCGAGGAACGCGAGTGCGACGGCGCCGACAGGTAACGCGACGCGCATCGGTTTAAGACTTGAGATCATGGTGGCGCAGCTTGCATGGGATGAGAAACATACGTTAGGCCAATCCACGTGAAGCATGTTTACCAGATGGTTACCGTATGTTTTTCATCCGCACTACACGCGCCGCCAGGGGCTTGCGCGAGAGTCGCGCGCGTCGGCTGGGGTGCTGGTGCACGCATTGCTCTGCCTGCCGTTGTCGTTACTAACTGTGACAAAGATGCGTCGCCACGCGCTTCACGACGCCGTCAGAAGAGCGATGGCCGGACGGTTCTACTGACGAATCCGGCTCCCCCGATAACCACTCCAGATCCGGCGCCACAAAAAGAAAAGCCCTCGCATTCGAGGGCCTTCTTGTCAGCTATCGAGCTTTACCGTGCAACGCCGCGTCTGGATCGCCCAGCCTGTTTATCGCGCCGCACTTGATCTCACCGGCAATCTCACGCGAAGTTCTTCGCCGCGAATTCCCAGTTGACGATGTTCCAGTATGCCTCGACGAACTTCGGACGCGCATTGCGATAGTCGATGTAGTACGCGTGTTCCCACACGTCGATCGTAACCAGTGCTTTTGCGTCGGTCGTGAGCGGCGTGGCGGCGTTGCTCGTCGACACGAGATCCAGCGAACCGTCTGCCTTCTTCACCAGCCATGCCCAGCCCGAGCCGAAGGTGCCGACCGCGGTCTTCGCGAACTCTTCCTTGAACTTGTCGAACGAACCCCACTTGGCGTTGATCGCGTCAGCCAGTGCGCCGGTCGGCGCGCCGCCACCTTGCGGCGACAGGCTGTTCCAGAAGAACGTGTGGTTCCACACTTGAGCCGCATTATTGAAGATGCCGCCGGAGGACTTCTTGACGATTTCTTCGAGCGACAGATTCTCGAACTCCGTGCCCTTGATCAGATTGTTCAGGTTGGTCACATAGGTCTGGTGATGCTTGCCGTAGTGAAATTCGAGCGTCTCTTCCGACATGTGCGGAGCGAGTGCGTTTTTCGCGAACGGCAGCGGCGGGAGCGTATGTTCCATGGTGCTTTCCTTCTGTCTGTATCTGTTGTGGGGAGTCTGCGGATAACGCTATAGAGCACTCGATTGTAGGCGAGTTGGAATAACCCCGCAAACCAACGGACTTTATGCACGGCATGGGTGAAACCGCCGTGAATAAAGCGTATTGAGTGCTCTCGCATCGCGTGTGCCCGCTCCGTGCGAGAGCTCGAAATCCCGCTGCCGCAACCTGTCGGCGAAATGTCAGAAACCGTCGGTAAGACGCGGCTGCACATCGGCGAGCGCGATGTCCGCGGCGCCTTCCGCGAGATGCACCGTCAGGCGCCGGCCCGGTTTCAACGACGACGGCGCGCGTATCGCGCGTCCGCTTTGCGCATCCAGCACGGCCGCATAACCACGCTCGAGCGTGCGCTGCGGACTCAGCACTTCGAGCCGTGCGGCGAGCGTTGCGATGCGAGCGGTCTGACGTTCGTGGTGGCGCAACAATGCGGCGTCCAGCCGCTGCGTGAGATTGCCGAGCTTCGCCTGATGCGCGGCAAGGTCCGGACGCCAACGCTGCCAGCGCATCTGCAGCAACGAAAACCGCGCTCGTGCGTCACGCACCGGCCGCGCGCCCGCCGACGCGAGGCGCATGCTCAGTTGCTGCAAATGCGTGCGTTGCCGCGCGAGGCGCTCGCTCGGCGGCACGAGCCTGCGCGCGAGCCAGTCGAGTTGTTGCGCGCGCCGCTCCATCATGCGGCCGAAGCCGCGCGCGAGCGTCGCATGCCGGTGATCGAGCTCGCGCAACAACAGGACGCGCTGCGGACTGACGAGTTCGGCGGCGCCGGTCGGCGTGGGCGCGCGCACGTCGGCGGCGAAATCAGCGATCGTGAAATCGGTCTCGTGACCGACGCCGCTCACCACCGGTATCGCGCTTTCCGCGATCGCGCGCGCCAGCACTTCTTCGTTGAAAGCCCACAGATCCTCGATCGAGCCGCCGCCGCGGCACATGATCAGCACGTCGACTTCGCGCCGCGCGTTCGCCTTGTCGACCATCGCGGCGAGTTTGACGCTCACGCCCGCGCCTTGCACGGGCGCGGGGTAGACGATCACCGGAATATGCGGCGCACGGCGGCACAAGGTGGTCAATACGTCGCGCAACGCGGCGGCTTGCAGCGACGTCACGATGCCGATCGCGCGCGGATGCGCCGGCAACGCGCGTTTGCGCTCGGCGGCGAAGAGCCCCTCGGCTTCGAGTTTCGCCTTGAGCCTCAGGAACGCCTCGTACAGACGCCCCTGCCCTGTGCGGCGCACCGCCTCGACATTCAGTTGCAGTTCACCGCGCGGCTCGTACATGGTGACGAGCGCGCGCACCTCGATGCGGTCGCCCTCGCGCGGCGTGAACTCCGCGTACTGCGCCCGGCCGCGGAACATCACGCAGCGCATCTGCGCCTGCGCGTCCTTGATCGAGAAATACCAATGGCCGCTCGCGGCGCGCGTGAAGTTCGACACTTCGCCGGCCACCCAGACGAGCGGAAACGAGCGTTCGAGCATCGTGCCGATCGCTCGATTGAGCGCGGAGACGGGGACGACAACCTCACCGCCCGGCGTGGCGGACGAAGAAAAAGGACTTTCGGGATTCATGCGGGGACTATCCGTGACTGGCCGGACAGACGATAGACCGAGTGGCTATCGTCGTCCAGCACGGCGGCTGAATTGTTAAAAGTGTCCACATGGCGGGACGCGCTCGGCAAATAGCGCCGGCGCATCCGCCGGAGCGCGCGAATTCGAAGCATGTCATTGATTTATATCGCGTTTCCATCCCAATAACGAGAACGATTGCCGATAAGTCGCGCTCGCGCCGGCCCTTCCAGCCCATTCGATGGCAGGTTCTCCACAAAGTTATCCACAGGCCATGCGCATCGGCTGAAGCGCTCGTCCAACGCGCGGCGGTGAAGCACGCGACTTGCCGGGCGGGACACGCGCGCGCTAGAGTGGCGGGTTCGACCGCATGCCGAACGCTGCGCCGGTCGCGCCAGTACGGCCCATCGGCAGGCAATTGCGCGGCATGCGGCGCAACTGCATTGGATGCCGCCGCAGCTTCATTTGCGCTTCATTTTTCGATCGCCAGGAGAACCGCGTTGATGTCTGTCCCGCGTATTGCGCCTAGCCTCTCCACGCCGCCGTCCTTTACGACGACGAACGGCGCGCCGCTCGTTCATCCGGCGTGCCGATGAGCAATCTCACCGACCGTCTCGAGGCCCGACTTGCGCGCGAATGGCAACGGCGCGGCCCGCTTGCATGGGCGCTGACGCCCCTCGCCTGCGTGTTTGGCGCAATCGCCGCCGCTCGCCGCGCCGCCTTTGCGCTCGGCTGGCTGAAAACGGTGCGCGTCGGCGTGCCCGTGGTGGTGGTCGGCAACGTGACCGTCGGCGGCACCGGCAAGACGCCGACCGTGATCGCGCTGGTCGAAGCGCTGCGCGCGGCGGGCTTCGAACCCGGCGTGGTGTCGCGTGGCTACGGCGCGCGCGTGAACCAGCCGACGCCGGTCACGCCCGCTTCCACGGCGAGCGTCGGCGGCGACGAGCCGTTGCTGATCGCGCGCCGCACCGGCGCGCCGGTGTGGGTCTGTCCGGACCGCGTGGCGGCCGCGCAAACGCTGTGCGCCGCGCATCGCGATGTCGACGTCATCGTGAGCGACGACGGCTTGCAGCATTACCGCCTCGCGCGCGACGCCGAAGTGGTCGTGTTCGATCACCGGCTCGGCGGCAACGGCTTTCTGCTGCCCGCCGGGCCGTTGCGCGAGCCGCTGTCGCGCCGCCGCGACGCGACGCTGATCAACGATCCGTATGCGCGCAGCCTGCCGGCGTGGCCGAACACGTTCGCGCTGCGGCTCGCACCCGCCGACGCGTGGCATCTCGACAATCCCGCGCTGCGCCGTCCGCTCGCGCAATTCCAGGGCGAGCGCGTGCTGGCCGCGGCCGGCATCGGCGCGCCGGAGCGCTTTTTCGCCACGCTGCGCGCCGCCGGCCTCACGCCCGCCACCCGCGCGCTGCCCGATCACTATGCGTTCGAGCGCAATCCATTTACCGACATCGACGCCGACGCCATCCTGATAACGGAAAAGGATGCGGTAAAATTGGGGTCCTGGCACGACGCGCGCATCTGGGTTGTCCCGGTCGAAGCCGCGCTCGATCATCGCCTCATTGCATTAGTTGTGGAGAAAATCCGTGGACGCTCGCCTGCTTGAAATTCTCGTCTGCCCGATCTGCAAGGGCCCGCTCAGCTACGACCGCGCCGCGCAGGAATTGATTTGCAACGCTGACAAGCTCGCCTATCCGATCCGCGACGGCATCCCCGTCATGCTGGTCGACGAAGCGCGGCAGACTGTCGAAGGCACGCCGGTGGATTTGAATCCGGGTTCCGTGGCTTGAGTTGGCGGGATCGGCGTTGCGCTTGCGAGGCTGCTTCGGTCGCGGCGCCCCGCGGGTTTGAGCGGCAGGTTCGAGCAATGCCGCCAGGTTGCGTCAGGGTCCGCGCGTCTGGTCGGAGCCTCCACCCAGGTTTTCACGCCGCGTCCGCAGTCCTCGTTTGCCGTCTTTCCCATCCGCGACCGCTGCATGCGCGGTCGCTTACTTCCCGTCTCATCGCCGCCCGTCTTTAGATGACTCACGCCAACGTCAGCCCTCCCCCGTTCGTCGCCGTCGTGCCGGCCCGGCTCGCCTCCACCCGTCTGCCCAACAAGCCGCTCGCCGACATCGGCGGCAAGCCGATGGTTGTGCGAGTCGCCGAACGCGCGCGCGAATCGGGCGCGCACCAGGTGCTGATCGCGTCGGACGCGCAGTCGGTCCTCGACGCCGCCCGCGAGCATGGCTTCGAAGCCGTGCTGACGCGCGCCGATCATCCGTCGGGCACCGACCGTCTCGCGGAAGTCGCGGCGCGATTCGGCTGGAGCGACGAAACGATCGTGGTGAACGTGCAGGGCGACGAACCGCTGATCGATCCGGCGCTCGTGTGCGGCGTGGCGTCGCACCTCGCGGCCAGCAACGGCTGCGCGATCGCCACCGCCGCGCATCCGATCACCGACCCCGCCGAAATCTTCAACCCGAACGTCGTCAAGGTCGTGATCGATGCGCGCGGCGTCGCGCTCTACTTTTCGCGCGCGCCGATTCCGTGGGCGCGCGACGCCTATCAGCCGCATTGGCCCAACGTCGGCGCGATGCCCACGCCGCCCGCGCCCGCGATCGTCCACCGGCATATCGGCTTGTACGCGTATCGCGCGCAATTTCTGCGCACGTACCCGAGTCTCGCGATCTCGCCGATCGAGCAAGCCGAGGCGCTCGAACAACTGCGCGCGATGTGGCACGGCGAGCGGATCGCGGTGCTCGTGACCCACGACGTGCCGCTTCCCGGCGTCGACACACCCGCCGATCTCGCGCGCGTGCGGGCTTTATTCGGGTCTTGAGCGTAAAAACCCGTGGCATAATCGGACGCTTGTGCGCGCCTCCTGGCGCCTCCCGTTAAGCAGCGAGAATGAGGGTTTGCCCGGTCGCACCGCTTCGGTCTTGCAGCGCCGTCATAGCCGATGTGCAGCGCGAGACTTGAACGGCAGTTCGATGCGGGTCCCCACGAATCGCGGGATGGCCGCAGCGCCACCAAAGAATTCACATAGATC
Source organism: Paraburkholderia sp. DD10 (assembly GCF_049177125.1). Lineage (NCBI taxonomy): Bacteria > Pseudomonadati > Pseudomonadota > Betaproteobacteria > Burkholderiales > Burkholderiaceae > Paraburkholderia > Paraburkholderia sp. DD10. The sequence goes on from NZ_CP185393.1 coordinate 2,631,301, forward strand.
TGGAGATATCACATGCGTTTGATTCTTTTGGGTGCGCCCGGCGCGGGTAAGGGCACTCAGGCCACGTTCATCAAGGAAAAATTCGGCATTCCGCAGATTTCCACCGGCGACATGCTGCGCGCGGCCGTCAAGGCGGGCACGCCGCTCGGCATCGAAGCCAAGCGTTTCATGGACGCCGGCGAACTGGTCACCGACGAACTGATCATCAATCTCGTGAAGGAGCGCCTGCAGCAGCCCGACTGCGTGAACGGCTATCTGTTCGACGGTTTCCCGCGCACCATCCCGCAAGCGGAAGCGATGAAGCAAGCCGGCGTCGCGATCGACTACGTGCTCGAAATCGACGTGCCGTTCGAGGAGATCATCGTGCGCATGAGCGGCCGCCGCTCGCATCCGGCCTCGGGCCGCACATATCACGTCAGGTTCAATCCGCCGAAAGTCGAAGGCGTGGACGACGTGACCGGCGAACCGCTGATCCAGCGCGACGACGACAAGGAAGAAACGGTCAAGAAGCGTCTGCAAGTGTACGAGGCGCAAACCAAGCCGTTGATCGAGTACTACAACAACTGGGCGAAGAACGGCGATGCCGCCTCCCCGCTGAAGGCGCCGCAATACCGCCGTATCTCGGGTCTCGGTAGCGTCGACGAAATTCGCGAACGCGCGTTCGAGGCGTTGAAGTAACTCGCTCGTCGCTGCATTCGTTGTGCTGAAACCCGCCCATGTCGGCGGGTTTTTTGTTGCGTGCCGCGCGCCCCGCGCTGCCTTGTCGCGCGGCCGCTTTCTTTTATGCGTTGCAGCATAGTCGCTACAATCGATCATCCAAAACATACTCGATCGACACATTACCGAACCGTAGCAAAGGAGAAGACATGGAGATTCGTGACAACGTATTCCTGATCACCGGCGGTGCATCGGGCCTGGGTGCGGCCACTGCGCGCCTCGTCGTGGAGAACGGCGGCAAGGTGGTGCTCGCGGATCTGAATCAGGATGCCGGCGAGGCGCTCGCGAAGGAACTCGGCGGCGTGTTCGTCAAATGCGACGTCAGCCGCGAAGACGACGCCACGCAAGCGGTCGAAGCGGCAACGAAGCTCGGCACGCTGCGGGGCCTCGTCAATTGCGCGGGCGTCGCGCCGGCCATCAAGACGGTCGGCAAGGACGGCCCGCATCCGCTCGATTCATTCGCGCGCACCATCTCGATCAATCTGATCGGCACCTTCAACATGATCCGGCTCGCCGCCGCGGCCATGTCGAAGAATGAACCGAATGCGAACGGCGAACGCGGCGTGATCATCAACACGGCGTCGGTGGCCGCGTATGACGGCCAGATCGGCCAGGCGGCTTACGCGGCATCGAAAGGCGGCGTGGTCGGCATGACGCTGCCGATCGCACGCGACCTGTCGCGCAACGCAATTCGCGTGATGACGATTGCGCCAGGCATCTTCGAAACGCCGATGCTGCTCGGCATGCCGCAGGAAGTGCAGGACGCGCTCGGCGCAATGGTGCCGTTCCCGCCGCGCCTCGGCAAACCGGCGGAATATGCGATGCTGGCCAAACAGATTTTCGACAATCCGATGCTCAACGGCGAAGTGATTCGCCTGGACGGCGCGATCCGCATGCAGCCGAAATAACGAGGTGTCCGGTGCGCTGTTTGATAGGCGCGCCGCAAATTAAAACGCCTGCGCATGAGTCATGCGCAGGCGTTTTGTTTTGGCTCGTCGTTCGGACCGATTGCCGGTCTGTCAGTCGCGATCGTCGGGCTGGGTGCGTTGACGCAGTTCATGCAATTGCGACTCCACCACCGTTGCGTCCTCGGCATCCGGCCGCTCGCCGAGATAACGCTCGAGGTCCTCGAGCGCGGGGCGCAGATAATCGAGCCGCGCATAGGCGAAGCCGCGGTCGCGCACTTCCTCGATGCTTTCCGGCAGCAGGATCACGAGACGCTGCTGCACGGCCAGCAAACGCTGCCAGCGCTCCGTCTGAAGATACGTGGACTTGAGATTGCGCAGCATGCGGGCGAGAATCTCGCGCCGCGTGGCCGGCTGCAACAAGATGCGCAGCGCGCGGCTCACCGACTCGCCCGCCGACGCCACATACGGCTCCAGCATTTCCACCATCTCCGATTCGGACAGCGATTGTCCGCTGGTCGGATCGAGCATCACATCGCCGTCGGGCGTCGTGACACGCAGCAGGAAGTGCCCCGGAAACGACACGCCACGCACCGGAATACCGATCTGCTCGGCCATCTCCAGATACAGCACCGCCAGCGAAATCGGAATGCCGCGGCGCCGCTTGAGCACGGCGTTCAGGTGGCTGTTGTCGGGGTCGTAGTAATCGTTGAGGTTGCTGGCGAAACCCAGCTCGCGAAAGAAAAACCGGTTCAGGATGCCGACCTTCTGCTTGATGTCGGCGTCGTCCGGCATGCGGCGCTGCAGGCGCACCACCAGTTCGTCGATCTCTGCCAGCGTGCCTTGCAGATCGAGGTCGGGATAAGCATCCTGCGCGAGCGAGAGCGCCGCCTCGGTCAGCGGCAGGCTCTCGTCCTCGGCGACGAGTGTGCTGAAATAGTCGAGAACCCGCGTCATCGTGATCACTTCACTCGCCTTCTGAAATACGCGTACTTGAAGCCCATCAGCCAAAGCATACCGAAATATAGCGCGGCGAACAGCACGAGGCACGCGCCCAGCAACGCCATCCGGTCGAGCGGCCGGCTATGCATGCCGATCCAGTCGAAGCTGATTGCCAGCCAGTGCATCGCGCCGGCCAGCACCAGACAGGCGCCGAGCAACTGCACGAAAAATTTGGGCCAGCCGTGCGACGGCATATAAATGCCGCGCTTGCGCAAGCCGAGGAACAACAACAGCGCGTTGCCGCAAGCGCCGAGCCCGACGCTCAGCGTGAGGCCGGCGTGCGAGAAAATCGGCACGAACAGATAGTTGCTCAACTGCGTGAGAATCAGCACGCCGACGCCGATTTTCACCGGCGTCTTGATGTCCTGCTTCGCGTAAAAGCCGGGGGCGAGGATCTTGATGAGGATCAGGCCGATCAGGCCGACGCCGTAGGCCGACAACGCGCGAGAGACCATCACGACCGCGTTGCCGTCGAACTTGCCGTAATGAAACAGCGTGGCGGTGAGCGGCTGGGCAAAGAAAAACAGCGCGACCGCGCTCGGCGCGGCCAGCAGGAACGTGACGCGCAGCCCCCAGTCGAGCAGCGACGAATATTCGTGCGGATCGGCGTCGACGTGCGCCTTCGAGAGACTCGGCAACAGGATCGTGCCGAGCGCGACGCCGAGCAGCGCGGTGGGAAACTCCATTAAACGGTCGGCGTAGTTGATCCACGACACCGCGCCCGGACCGATGCGCGATGCAATATTCGTGTTGATGATCAGGCTGATTTGCGCGACCGACACCGCGAACATGGCGGGCACCATCTTGGAGAGCACGCGCTTCACGCCGCGATGCGCGAGCGCCTTCACCGGGTTCAGGCCGATGCGCGGAATCATGTCGATCTTCTTCAGACCCGGCAGTTGCACGGCGAACTGCAGCACACCGCCCGCGATCACGGCCCACGCGAGCGCATAAACCGGCGTTTTCAGATGCGGCGCGACGAACATGGCCGCGACGATGAACGCAACGTTCAGCAGGACCGGCGCGAATGCGGGCAGCGAAAAGTTCTTGTACGTATTGAGCACGCCCGACGCCAGTGACGTCAGCGAGATGAAAATGATGTACGGGAACATGATGCGCGTCATGGTGACCGCGAGCGCGTACGCCTGGCCCTCATGCGCGAGACCCGACGCGACGACGAACACCACGCCTGAGGCGCCCACGACGCCGATCAGCGAGAGGATCGCCAGCGCCCACGCGAGCACCGTCGAGGTCGCGTCGACCAGCGCCTTGGTGGCGTCGTGCCCTTGCTGGTTCTTGAATTCGGCGAGGATCGGTACAAAAGCTTGGGAGAACGCGCCTTCGGCGGAAATGCGGCGCAGCAGGTTGGGGATGCGGAAGGCGACGTAAAACGCGTCGGTATATTGACTGGCGCCGAACGCGCGAGCAATCAGCGTTTCGCGGGCCAGACCGGTCACGCGCGACAGCAGCGTGAAGCCGCTGACCGTCAGCAGGGCTCGGAATAGATTCATGGGGCGCTTATTATACGGGTGCCGCAAAGGCGGACGACGAGCCGGAACGCGATTCGGACCGTTTTTCGAGGTGGACGTTCGCCGCGGTGTCGTCGGCCGAGGCGTTTTTAGTTGCGGAGGGCGCGCGTTTGGTTCATCGCCCGCTCATATCGCCGCCCGCTCGTGGACTTCGGCGGGCTGATGGAAACGTGGCCGCGCGGATCGTCAGGCGCATCGGAATCGGCGATTCCCCGTTGTCACATGCCTGATTTTGTTGCTATAATCGCCGGTTTCGAAGCTCGCTTAACTTTCGGACGGGGTAAAAGTACGCAATCAAGCACGCCGCATTCAAGCGTGAGAAAGCGTCAACCAACCTCGAAGCACGCCGGAACACGGGCCCGCCTTCGCGTAGTTCGATCGAATTTTTCGACACTTTTTGCGCTCTTGGGCAATCGCTTCCAAGAGTTCGGATCTAAAAGCAGCACCTCACCTTAAGGTCAGGTACTGGAAACAGGAACAGGATAAGGAACCGTCATGGCTAACTCCGCACAAGCACGCAAGCGCGCCCGCCAGGCCGCCAAGGCAAATTCGCACAACTCGGCACTGCGCTCGAAGTTCCGCACGGCTATCAAGGCTGTCCGCAAGGCGATCGACGCCGGCGACAAGGCCAAGGCCGCTGAAATCTTCCAGGCATCGTCGAAGACCATCGACATCATCGCCGACAAGAAAATCGTTCACAAGAACAAGGCAGCTCGCCATAAGAGCCGTCTCGCTGCAGCCATCAAGGGTCTGCAAGCGTCCGCAGCCCAGTAATTCCGGTCGGCCCGCTCCGGTGGGCCACGTCCTGTTTCCGCTGCACGGAAAAGCCCGCCTCGGCGGGCTTTTTTGCCTCGATTCAACTCCCCCGCCGCCGGCTCCGCGACTCGTCTCATGCATGAGCGAGACAGGCTGTGCGCTGAAGCTTCCGCTTTTAGGCCACAAAAAAACCCGCTGCTTGCGGGTTTTTTGTTTTTGCCGGCCTTGCGACGACGTGCGCCTTAACGCGTGTTCTTACCTTGCTGCGTGCCGTGCTCAGGCGGCAACTCGCATGCCTCGGTCACCACGAGATCATTGTCTTTCGCGAAGTTCAGAACGAAATCGAAAGCCATGGGTTCGATGTCGCGCAAGCGTGAATCGAGGATCACGCATTTGAGGTCGCCGATCATGGTCGGCCGGACGTACGACGAGTACTGCAGATAAGCGTTCGGCCCCTTTGCACCGGGGCCGAAGCATGACATCACGCCTGCGAGCCGCTCCGACCAGTCGCTCGGCCGAAACCTCTTTCCCGTCGACGTGATGCCCTGAATGAAATATTCGGTTGGAGCTGCTTCGGCCATGTAGGAATACCTGTGTGACTGCCCAGCGGGATGACGGCACCATGACGGCGATGCGGCTCTGAGATGCCTGAGCCCGCCATGCATGCGGCGTTGGCGAACTGCGCCAGGTGCACTGGCGAAGCGCCGGCCAGCCAGCTTGACTGCGTTGCTTGACTGAGCCACCTCGGTGCCAGCCATGACCGCACCCGGGAAGGTTTTTCGAACCGCGTGAGCCATGTCCCGCAAGCGAAATACCAGCCTGCCGGGCTTTGGGATAACTTGCGGATTATAGCGCAGCGTGCCTTTTTCCGCACCGCACACAAGCTTTATCCGACGGGCCCGCGAGCCTTTCGGACAGCTTTCCCAGCCTTTTGCCTGACTCGTCAAATCAGGCGAAATCCTTTATGCTGCATTGGGTTACCACAAACGACGGCGGCGCCGTCCGGCAATCCCTGCCGGGTGAGACCGCCGTATTTGTTTCATGACCGCCAAGAAAATTCGCCACTATCTGCAGTTCAAGGATTTCTCGCTGGAAGACTACGAGTACGTGTTGGAGCGCGCGCGCATTCTGAAACGCAAGTTCAAGAACTACGAGACTTACCACCCGCTGCACGACCGCACGCTGGCAATGATCTTCGAGAAGAATTCGACACGCACGCGCCTGTCGTTCGAAGCCGGCATCTTCCAGCTGGGCGGCCACGCCGTCTTCATGAGCACGCGCGACACGCAGCTCGGCCGCGGCGAGCCGATCGAAGACGCGGCGCAAGTGATCTCGCGCATGGTCGACATCATCATGATCCGCACGTTCGGCCAGGACATCATCCAGCGCTTCGCCGAGAATTCGCGCGTGCCGGTGATCAACGGACTGACCAACGAATATCACCCGTGCCAGGTGCTGGCGGACGTCTTCACCTTTTTCGAGCATCGCGGCCCGATTCGCGGCAAGACCGTCGCGTGGGTCGGCGACGCCAACAACATGCTCTACACGTGGATCGAAGCCGCGCAGATTCTCGGCTTCAAGCTGCGCCTGTCCACGCCGCCCGGCTACAAGCTCGACCGCGCGCTGGTCGCTGCCGAAAGCGCGCCCTTCTACGCGGAATTCGACGACCCGAACGAAGCCTGCGCGGGCGCCGACCTCGTCACCACGGACGTGTGGACCAGCATGGGCTTCGAGGCCGAGAACGAAGCGCGCAAAAAAGCCTTCGCCGACTGGTGCGTCGACGCCGAAATGATGGCGCGCGCCAACTCCAATGCGCTCTTCATGCACTGCCTGCCCGCCCACCGCGGCGAGGAAGTCAGCGCGGAAGTGATCGACGGTCCGCAAAGCGTCGTGTGGGACGAGGCGGAAAACCGTCTGCACGTGCAAAAGGCGTTGATGGAGTATCTGCTGCTCGGCAAGCTCAATCACTGAGCGAGCCGCGTTTCAGCAGCTCAGCCGGCCGCTGCGTGCAGTGCGACGGGTTCTCGACTATGAATCCGCGTCGCGCACGCCGCATCCGGCTGCAGTCCATTGTGCAAGCGGACCGCCGATCACACCGCACCGTCCCAAAAACGCGGGCCGCCGGCGGTTTAGTGTCAAAATAGTGTTTTTCCGTGCTCCGGAACCGCCGGCGCGCCTTGTTTTCCCGCTTTCTCCAGCTACGAGTTCACCATGAGCGATATCAAGAAAGTCGTGCTCGCCTATTCGGGCGGCCTCGACACCTCCGTCATCCTGAAGTGGTTGCAGGACAACTACGACGCCGAAGTCGTCACGTTCACGGCCGACATCGGCCAGGGCGAAGAGCTGGAACCGGCGCGCAAGAAAGCCCTGCAACTCGGCATCAAGCAAGACAACATCTTTATCGAAGACTTGCGCGAAGAATTCGTGCGCGACTTCGTGTTCCCGATGTTCCGCGCAAACACGATCTATGAGGGCGAGTACCTGCTGGGCACGTCGATCGCGCGTCCGCTGATCGCCAAGCGCCAGATCGAAATCGCCCGCGCCACCGGCGCGCAAGCGGTCTCGCACGGCGCAACCGGCAAGGGCAACGACCAGGTTCGCTTCGAACTCGGTTACTACGCGCTTGAACCGGGCATCAAGGTGATCGCACCGTGGCGCGAATGGGACCTGCTGTCGCGCGAAAAACTGCTCGCCTACGCGGAAAAGGCCGGCATCCCGATCGAAATGAAGCACAAGCAAGGCGGGGCGCCGTATTCGATGGACGCGAACCTGCTGCACATCTCGTTCGAAGGCCGTCACCTGGAAGATCCGAAAGCGGAAGCCGAGCCGGAAATGTGGCGTTGGACGGTGTCGCCGGAAGAGGCGCCGGATCAGGCGGAATACCTGGACATCGAGTACGAGCACGGCGATCCGGTTGCGATCAACGGCAAGCGTTTGTCGGCGGCCGAAATGCTGACCGAGTTGAACCGTCTGGGCGGCAAGCACGGCATCGGTCGTCTGGATCTGGTGGAGAACCGTTACGTCGGCATGAAGTCGCGCGGCTGCTATGAAACGCCGGGCGGCACGATCATGCTGAAGGCGCACCGCGGCATCGAGTCGATCACGCTCGACCGTGAAGTGGCGCATCTGAAAGACGATCTGATGGCCCGTTACGCGTCGCTGATTTATAACGGCTACTGGTGGAGTCCGGAGCGCCGCGCGCTGCAGGTGCTGATCGACCATACGCAGGAGAAGGTCAACGGCTGGGTGCGTGTGAAGCTGTACAAGGGCAGCGTCTCGGTCGTTGCGCGCGATTCGAAGGAAACGCTGTTCGACAAGACGATCGCCACGTTCGACGACGACGGCGGTGCGTACAACCAGGCGGACGCTGGCGGGTTCATCAAGCTCAACGCCCTACGCATGCGAATCGCGGAAAACGCGCGTCGTCAGCGTAGCTAAGCGCCGCAAGGCGCAAGCCAGCAACCAAAACGCAGACACAAAAAAGGCGCCGGGAGGCAACTCCCGGCGCCTTTTTCCGTCCCGCGGACAAATCACGCCATCACAAACAAACCGGCTCCGCTTCCAGTTCCACGCCAAAGCGCGTCAGCACATCCTGTTGAATCGCCTTCGCGAGCGCCAGCACTTCTGCGCCGCTCGCGCCGCCGCGATTCACCAGCACCAGCGCCTGCCGCTCATGCACGGCCGCGGCGCCCATCGCGCGCCCCTTCCAGCCGCATCGATCGATCAGCCACCCGGCCGCAAGTTTGACCCGGCCGTCCGGTTGAACGTAGGACACGAGGCCGGGCTCGCGCAGCTTCAGCGCCTCGAACTGCGCCGCCTCGACGACCGGATTCTTAAAAAAACTCCCCGCGTTGCCCAGCTCGAGCGGGTCGGGGAGCTTCGCGCGACGCACCGCGACCACTGCATTGAAGATAGCCTGCGCGCTCGGCGACGCGGCGTCGTCGCCATTGCCGCTCGCGGCCAGTTCACGCGCCAGATCGGCGTAACCGGCGCGCGGCTGCCAAACCTTCGGCAAGCGAAAAGCAACCGACGTAATCACGAAACGGTCGCGCCCTTCCCGCTTGAAAAAACTGTCGCGATAGCCGAATCGGCAAGCCTTCGCGTCGAGTTCGACCACCGCCCCCGTTGCCAGCTCCACCGCGCGCAGCGACGCAAACCGCTCGCACATTTCCAGCCCGTAAGCGCCGATGTTCTGAATCGGCGCCGCGCCCACCGTGCCGGGAATCAACGCGAGGTTTTCCAGACCCGGCAGCCTTTGCGCCAGCGTCCACGCGACGAACTCATGCCACGGCTCGCCGGCTGCGGCCTCGACATACCAGGCGTCGTCGTCCTCCCGCACGATGCGGCGGCCCCGCAGCGCCACCAGCAGCAGCAGCCCCGCGAAATCCCCCGTCAGCACGACATTGCTGCCGCCGCCCAGAACGAGGCGCGGCAGGCCGGCGGCGCGCGGATCGCGCACGGCCGCCATCAGTTGCTCTTCGCGCTCGATACGGCACGCAAGCTGCGCGCGAACATCGAAGCCGAAGGTGTTGTGCGCCTTTAGCGGATAGCCGGCAATGAACGCGGCGGAAGCGGATTCGGACATCGGAGCGGGAACAATGAAACGACGAATGGGCGGCGGATAAGACCAGATCGAGCCTCGGCCGCGCGACAATGTGCGGCGGCCTTGGGCAAAAGGGAGTGGCGTCGGTAAAATGACATCCGGTCCGTGATTATAGCGAGTGCCCCGTGAGCAGCCGACCGGCCGCGTCATGCACCGCAGCACTATTGGGAGAAAGCAATGCCATCGTTTGACGTCGTCTGCGAAGCGAACATGATCGAAGTCAAGAACGCGATCGAGCAGTCCAACAAGGAAATTTCAACCCGCTTCGACTTCAAGGGGTCGGACGCGCGCGTCGAACACAAGGAAAACGAGATCACGGCGTATGCGGACGACGACTTCAAGCTCGGTCAGGTGAAAGACGTGCTGCTGTCGAAAATGGCCAAGCGCAACGTGGACGTGCGCTTCCTCGACTACGGCAAGATCGAGAAAATCGGCGGCGACAAGGTCAAGCAGGTCATCAAGATCAAGAAAGGCGTGTCCGGCGACCTGTCGAAGAAAATCGTGCGCCTCGTGAAGGACAGCAAGATCAAGGTCCAGGCGAGCATTCAGGGTGACGCGGTGCGCATCACCGGCGGCAAGCGCGACGATCTGCAAAGCGTGATCGCGATGCTGCGCAAGGACGTCACCGACACGCCGCTCGACTTCAACAACTTCCGCGATTGAACGCGGAGCGCGCGCGGTATCGAGCGCGCGCTGAAGGCTTGGCGCACCCGCGGTGGATAGTCCATTGCGTCATCGCGCCGGCCGCGAAGCGGCCACGATCACAGGTTGGACCAATCAACACCGTTCGACGCGCAACGCAGCTCCCGCTCAAGCTCCGTTGCCCGACGCCGGCCCTCCTGCCGCATCGACCTTCTTTTTCTTGTCGCCGATGCGGCTTTCCTCACCGCGGATCAGCTTGGCGATATTGCCGCGATGACGCCAGATCAGCAGCGAACTCATCACGACGATCGCGAGCGCAATGACGTGCGGCCCGAACAGAAAACCGTCGAAGATCGGCGCGAACGCCGCCGCGGCCAATGCCGCGAGCGACGAATAACGCGTGAAGAAAGCCACGATCAACCACGTCAGCAAAGTCGCAAGGCCGAGAATCGGATTGATCGCGAGCAGCACGCCCGCCGCGGTCGCCACGCCTTTGCCGCCCTTGAAGCGGAAAAAGACCGGATACAGGTGGCCGAGAAACACGGCAACGGCTGCGATGGCAACCGAGGTGTCGTCGAGTCCGTAACGCGCGCCGAAGTGCACGACGAACCATACCGGCAGCCAGCCTTTGAACGCGTCGCCGATCAAGGTAAGGATCGCGGCCTTCTTGCTGCCGCTGCGCAGCACGTTGGTGGCGCCGGGGTTGCCTGAGCCATACGAGCGCGGGTCGTCCAGCCCCATCGCGGCGCTCACGATCACGGCGAATGACACCGAACCGATCAGATAGGCAACGACGGCAACGATCAGATTTTGCATCTAGGACTCTTATAAGGATCGGCGGTCTGAAACTCGATACCCCAACCGCAACAGGGAACGAAACACGGAGCAAAGCGCGGAACAAAGCGGCGCACATTCTACCGAACCCGCCCGCCCGGAAAACATTCAGGCAAACGTCAATCGACGCTCGCGCATTGCACCGGTTTCGCCGCCAGCAAATCTGCGAGCACCTTCGGCTCGATACTAACCAGAAAACCGCGCCGCCCGCCGTTCAGCCAGATGGTGTCCATCTCGAGGATGCTCGACTCCACGTAGACCGGCATCGGCTTGCGCGTGCCGAACGGCGACGTGCCGCCGATCAGGTAACCCGAATGACGGTTCGCCACCTCCGGCTTGCACGGCTCGACGCGTTTCGCGCCGATCTGCCGCGCGAGATTCTTGGTGCTGACGGTGCGGTCGCCGTGCATCAGTACGATCAGCGGCTTGGCATGCTCGTCTTCCATGACCAGCGTCTTGACGACGTGATGCTCGTCCACGCCGAGCTGACGCGCCGACTCCGCGGTGCCGCCGTGCTCGACGTAATCATAAGGATGCTCGCCGAACGCGACGCCGTGACGGCGCAGAAACTGCGTCGCGGGCGTTTCGGAGACGTGTCTGGATTTGCTCATCGGCGCATTGTAATGGCGAGTCTGCACAACGGCTATTTGCCGAATGGCCAATTGTGCGGGTCGGGCGCTTGTGGCACGATCGTTCGGGAATGTTCCGGCGCAGTGTACGCCGGGCGCGAGCCGCTAGAGCGGGGAACTGTGGTCGGCTGCTTTGAATGGGACCGGGGTAACGCGCTTTGGCGTGAACTCTGGTCGACCGCCTTTGCATGGGACCAGTAAGCCGGTAAAGCGGCAAGTCCGGTCGACCGCTCTGCATGGGACCAGAGTAAGCCGCCAAAGCGGCAACTCTGGTCGACCGCCTTGCATGGGACCAGAGTAAGCCGCCAAAGCGGCAACTCTGGTCGACCGCCTTGCATGGGACCAGAGTAAGCCGCCAAAGCGGCAACTCTGGTCGACCGCTCTGCATGGGACCAGAGTAAGCCGCCAAAGCGGCAACTCTGGTCGACCGCTCTGCATGGGACCAGAGTAAGCCGCTAAAGCGGCAACTCTGGTCGACCGCTCTGCATGGGACCAGAGTAAGCCGCTAAAGCGGCAACTCTGGTCGACAGGAGACAGTGTTGAGTATTGACTTATCCACCCGTTCCACCATCGATATCCCCGCGCTGCTGGCGGCGCTGCCCACGCGCATCGCCGAGATTCCGGCGCTCGCGGCCGCGCGCGATCCGCAACACGTCGCGTTGATCGAGGACGCGCGTCGTTTGACCTGCGCGCAGCTCGCGCAGGCAGTCGAAACCGTCGCCGCGTTGCTAAGTGATTGGGGCGTGCGCGGCGGCGATCGCGTGATGATCGTCGCCGAAAACAGCATCGCCCAGATCGTGCTGCTGTTCGCGGCGGCGAGGCTCGAGGCGTGGGCGCTCGTGTCCAATGCGCGGCTGTCCGCAGCGGAACTCGACTCGATTCGCGCGCACGCGCAGCCGCGCGTGGTTGCCTATGCGGTGGAAAGCTCAACCGACGCCCAACAGCACGCGCAGCGGCATGAAGCGCAACCGGCGCCGGCCAGCACGCCGGACATCGGCGCATGGTCGTTCACGGTGGACTCCACGACGAAAGCCGAACCCGTCGGAGCCGCCAACGACCGCCAATGCGCCGCGCTGATCTACACCACCGGCACCACCGGCGCGCCGAAGGGCGTGATGTTGTCGCATCGCAATCTGCTGTTCATCGCCGCGATCTCGAGCCGCTTGCGCCAGGTCGGCCCCGACGACGTCGTCTATGCCGTGCTGCCGATCTCGCACGTGTACGGCTTCGCGTCGGTTTGCCTCGGCAGTCTCCATGCCGGCGCAACGTTGCGGCTCGCGCCGCGCTTCGCGCCGGAAGCCGTGCGCCGCGCACTCGCCGAGGAACACGTGTCGATCTTCCAGGGCGTGCCGGCCATGCACGCCAAACTGCTCGAACATCTGGAGACGCACGGTCATTCGTGGTGCGCGCCGCATCTGCGCTTTGCCTATTCGGGCGGCTCGCCGCTCGACGCCGCGTTGAAGGCGCGCGTCGAAAGCGTCTACGGTCTGCCGCTGCACAATGGCTATGGCATGACCGAAAGCAGCCCGACTGTCTCGCACACCATGCTCGATGCGCCACGCGGCGACTGCTCGGTCGGCGAAGTCATTCCGGGCGTCGAGGTGCGCTTCGTCGGGCTCGACGGCGTCGATGCCGCGCGAGGTGAAATCGGCGAGCTATGGGTGCACGGCCCGAACGTGATGCTCGGCTATTACCGCAGCCCGGAGCAAACGCGCGCCGTCGTGACCCAAGACGGTTGGCTCAAGACCGGCGACCTCGCGCGCCAGGACGCGGATGGCGCGTTGCATATCGTCGGACGCAGCAAGGAGCTGATCATCCGTTCGGGCTTCAACGTCTATCCGGCCGAGGTCGAACACGTGTTGAACGCGCATCCGCAGGTCGTGCAATCGGCGGTGATCGGACGCGCGGTCGAGGGTAATGAGGAGGTGGTCGCGTTCGTCGAACTGATTGCCGGTGCGCAGGTGACGCCGGCCGAATTGGTCGAGTGGTGCAGCGAGCGTCTCGCGCCGTACAAGCGCCCTGCCGAAGTGAAGGTGCTCGCCGCGCTGCCGGCGGCGTCGACCGGCAAGATTCTCAAGCACCGGCTGCGGGAATTCGTGTGAAGCAAGCGTCGCGACAGCAACGATAACCGCAACCAGCACGGCGCGAACGCCCGCTCCTCACCCCCGCGGATGATGCTGCGCATGCAGCGACTTCAAGCGCTCGCGGGCCACGTGCGTATAGATCTGCGTCGTGGAAATGTCCGTGTGGCCGAGCAGCAGTTGCACGACGCGCAGATCGGCGCCGTGATTCAGCAGATGCGTGGCGAACGCGTGCCGCAGCGTATGCGGCGAAAGCGGCGCATGCACGCCGGCCGTCGCAGCGCGCCGCTTGATGATGTTCCAGAACTGCTGCCGCGTCATGCCCTCCGCGCGGCTGGTGACGAAGAGCGCGTCCGTCGCTCGCGCACCCAGCAGCGCCGGGCGCGCTTCGCGCAGATAGCGCTCGATCCAGCCGTGCGCTTCCTCGCCGAACGGAATCAGGCGCTCCTTGGAGCCCTTGCCCATCACGCGCACCACGCCTTCGTTCAGACCCACTTCCACGGTCTTCAGCGTGACGAGTTCGGTGACGCGCAAACCGCTCGCGTACATCAGCTCCAGCATCGTGCGGTCGCGCAAACCCAAAGGCGTGCCGACGTCGGGTGCGCCGAGCAGCGCTTCGACTTGCGCTTCGCTGAGCGTCGACGGAAAACGCGGCGGCTGCTTGGCCGAGCGGATGCGCAGCGTCGGATCGATCTTCGCGCGATGCTCGCGCACCGCCCAGCCGTAGTAGCGGCGAAACACCGAAAGCCGCCGGTTCGCGGAGGTGGATTTGTCTTTCTGCCGCGCCGCGCTATAGGCATTGAGATCGGCCTCGCTGGCGGTGTCGAGCGACGTGTTGCGGGTTTTCGCGAGCCATTCGCAAAAGAGCCGCAGGTCGCGCCGGTATGCATCGAGCGTGTTGCGCGACAGGCCGTGTTCGAGCCACAGCGCGTCGCAGAACGCATCGATCGACGCGGAGCTCGCCAGAAAAAGAGGTGACGCGATGGGTGCGTCGTCAGCCAGAGTGTCGCTCATGCGTATGGAATGCCTTCATGCGCTAGGAGCCAGCGCTTGACGTTGCGAAAGAAGCCGTCTTCGGCGTGATGCGAAAACCCGCCGATGCCGCTCGAACTCACCACCCGATGGCACGGAATCACGATTGGAAAATAATTGGCGCCGCACGCCTGACCGACCGCGCGCGGCGCGCTGCCGAGTTGCTTCGCCAACTGCCCGTAGGTGCGCACGGCACCCGGCGGAATGTCGCTGATCGCCTGCCATACGCGCTGCTGAAACGCCGTGCCGACCGATGCCAACGGCAAGTCGAACTTCGCGGATGCGCGCTCGAAATACCGTTCGATCTGTTCGGCCGTCTGTTTCGCCAGTGGCGTCTCGGGCGCGACGTTCGCAATCGAGTCGGGAAGATAGACGATCTCGCGCACGGCATCGCCTTCGAGCCGGATGCCGACCTTGCCGAACGGCGCATCGATCACTGCGTTGAACATGGTTGCCTGCTCCTCACTGGCGGCGCTTTTTTCGGATTTCGCTAGCGTACCTGCATGGCGTGCAGGCGTTCGAGTGCCGCTACTTTACGCCGCTTCCAACGCCCATTCCACATGCTCGCGCACGACGGCGGACGGGTCGTCGGCACGCGAGCGCAGCGCCTCCACGATCGCCTTGCGTGCGTCCCCGCTCAGACTTTCCGAAGACGCACGCAGCGCATTGCCCATCCCCACCGCGAGATTGCGCAGCCAGCTCTCGTAACCGATGCGGCGAATCGCGCTGCCCTGCATGCGCGTGTCGAACTCCTGCGCGCTCCATGCAAATAGCTCGACCAGCGACGCGCGATCCAGCCCATGCCGCACGTCGAAATCGTCGACCGGCGCGGCTTGCGCGAACTTGTTCCACGGACACACGAGTTGGCAATCGTCGCAGCCATACACACGATTGCCGATCAGCGGCCGCATTTCCAGGGGAATATTGCCCTTCAGTTCGATCGTCAGATAGGAAATGCAGCGGCGCGCATCGACCTTGTAAGGCGCGACGATCGCACCGGTCGGACAGGCGCCGATGCAGCGCGTGCAACTGCCGCAATGCGAGCCCGGCGTTTCCGGGGCCACGTCGGGCGAGGTCTCGGCATCGGTCGGCAAGGGCACGTCGACGTAAATCTCGCCGAGGAAAAACAGCGAACCGGCGTCGCGTTGCAGCAGCAGCGTATGCTTGCCGCGCCAGCCGATGCCGGCCTTTTGCGCCAGTTCCACTTCGAGCACCGGCGCCGAATCGGTGAACACGCGGTAGCCGAATACGCCGATCGCGGCTTCGATTTTCTCGGCCAGTTGTTGCAAACGGTTACGCATGACCTTGTGATAATCGCGGCCGCGCGCATAGATCGACACCACCGCCGCCGACGGATCCGCGAGCCGCGCATGCTCGGCCGCGCGCCAGTCTCGGGGTGCGGGCGGCACGTCCGGCAAGGCGCTTTCGTTCGCCTTTCCGTTCAATGTCCGCGCGGGCAAATAGGCGATGCGCGCGGTAATCACACGTCGCGTGCCGGCCACAAGCTCGGCGGGCCGCGCGCGTTTCATGCCGTGTTTCGCCATATAATCCATCTCGCCGTGGCAACCCGCTTCCAGCCAGGCTGCAAGCGGCGCCTCCGCGGCGGAGAGATCGGTATCGCTAATGCCGATCGCCGCGAAACCCAGTTCACGGCCCCACGTTTTGATGTCCAGCGCGAGCGCATGCAGCGCCGCTTCATCCAAACGACGCTCGGCACGCGCATCGTCGTCAGACGCAGGCGTGCGGGACACAGGGGACTCCGGACTTCGGTTCATCACGTCATTTTACGAGAATGCCCGTCAATCCCGATCACGCGATCCAACCGCCCGCGAAGGTTCTGCTCGAACGCACCTTCGCGCTCGCGGACGAAGCCGCCACGCACGCGTTCGGCGAGCGCTTCGCGCTGGCGATCGAAAGCGTGCGCGCCATGGCGCAAGAAGCATCGCAGGAAGCACGGCGGCACGCTCCGGTCGCTGCCGGCGGCCAGGCATTTCACGGGCTGCAAGTCCAACTCATCGGCGACCTCGGCGCCGGCAAAACCACACTCGTGCGCGCCACGTTGCGCGGCCTCGGCCACACCGGCCGCGTGCGCAGTCCCACGTACACGCTCGTCGAACCTTATGTGCTCGCGCGGCCCAATGGGGAACTCGCGCTCTATCACTTCGATCTGTATAGATTCACCGATCCGGCCGAATGGGCCGACGCGGGCTTCCGCGAATACTTCGACAGCGGCGCGATCTGCCTCGTCGAATGGCCGCAACGCGCGGGCCGCCTGCTTGGCGTGCCGGATCTCGTCTTCTCGCTCGACCTGGACCACGCGGGCGACGGCCGCGTACTCGTCGCACGGGCCTACAGCGAATCAGGAAAGGCATGTCTCGAAAGATGTTGATCAAACCGTTCCGCTCGATCGAATCGGCGGCCACCGCAACGCATAACTGGCGGCGCCGGCAGATGCTGCGCGCGGGCGCATCCACACTCGTGCTCGGCCTCGTCGCCCCGCGCCTCGCGTGGGCCAGCTCGGTGCTCGGCGTGCGCGTCTGGCCGGCGCGCGACTACACGCGCGTGACGATCGAATCGGATCAGCCTTTGCAAAACGCGCAGCAATTGCTGCAAGGCCCGGACCGGCTGGTGGTCGACCTGAACGGCCTCGATCTGGACCAGGCGCTGAAGGATCTCGTGTCGAAGATCACGCCGAACGATCCGCAGATCCAGTCGGTGCGCGTCGGGCAATATCAGCCGCATGTGGTGCGAATGGTGTTCGACCTGAAGGGTTCCGTGAAGCCGCAGGTGTTCACGCTGCCGCCGGTCGGCGCGTACAAGTACCGGCTGGTGTTCGACCTGTACCCCGCCGTCGCGCCCGATCCGTTGATGGACCTCCTCGCGCAGACCGAGCGCAAGGAACAGAACCTGAATGAAAACAGCGCGCCGCCCGCCACGCTGAGCGGCCCCGGCACCACACCGCCCACCGCGGACAACAGCGAAGCGTTCTTCGAGCGTTATGCGCAGAACGGCGGCTCTGCCGCGCCCAGCGTGCCGCACGCGCCGGCGCCGCTGCCGCCGATTCTCGGCAAGCCGGCCGCGCCCGCCGCGCCCGTCACGCCGCCGAGCGCGATCGCCCGCAACAAGGGCGGCGCCAGCGGCGGAAGCAGCGCCGGCAAACTCGGCGACGACAACGGCGGCGACGACACCTACGCCTTCACCACGCCGAAACCCGGCAAGAGCAACACGGTGCGTCTGTTGACCGTCGCGATCGATCCGGGTCACGGCGGCGAGGACCCCGGCGCGATCGGCGGCTCGGGCACTTACGAGAAGCACGTCGCACTCGACATCGCCAAGAAGCTGCGCGCGAAGATCGATGCGCAACCGAACATGCGCGCGATGATGACCCGCGACGCCGACTTCTTCGTGCCGCTGAACGTGCGCGTGCAGAAGGCGCGGCGCGTCGGCGCGGATCTGTTCGTATCGATTCACGCGGACGCGTTCACCACGCCCGACGCGAAGGGCTCCTCGGTGTTCGCGTTGTCCGAGCATGGCGCGTCGAGCGCGGCGGCGCGCTGGATGGCGAACAAGGAGAACGCCTCGGATCAGATCGGCGGGATCAACATCAAATCCGCCGACGCCACCGTCAACCGCGCGCTGTTCGACATGTCGACCACCGCGCAGATTCGCGAC
Source organism: Paraburkholderia sp. DD10 (assembly GCF_049177125.1). NCBI lineage: Bacteria > Pseudomonadati > Pseudomonadota > Betaproteobacteria > Burkholderiales > Burkholderiaceae > Paraburkholderia > Paraburkholderia sp. DD10. The sequence goes on from NZ_CP185393.1 coordinate 2,649,703, forward strand.
TCCATGCGCTACGGCAACTTCGTGCTGAAGGAGATCGGCGGCATCAACAAGCTGCACAAGGGCTCGGTCGAACAGGCGGGGTTTGCGGTACTGAAAGCGCCTGACATTCCGTCGATCCTCGTGGAAACCGCCTTCATCAGCAACCCCGACGAGGAGCGCCGTTTGAACGACGACGCCTATCGCGAGAAGATGGCCGATGCGATCATGACCGGCATCAAGCGCTATTTCGCGGCGAATCCGCCGTTGGCGAAGAACCGCATGACTTGACGGCGCGCGCAGTCGCGCCGCCCCGCATCAAGCCGCGCCCTGGTGCGCAACGCAGAACGGCCGCTCGATCGCGGCCGTTCTGCTATCCGGTCTCACATCCGCTCAACGCTCAACGCGCCGGCGACAAACGCTGCACGACCCAGCCGCCGAACACGTTCACCGCCAGCCCCGCCATCACCAGCAAGGCGCCGACGATTTGCGCGACGGACAAGCGCTCGTCGAGAAACAAAGAGGCGGACGCGAGCCCGACGATCGGCACCAGCAACGAGAACGGCGCGACCTGGCTCGCCGGATAGCGCGAGAGCAGCCGGCTCCACAACCCGTAGCCGAGCAGCGTCGCAACGAACGCGAGATAGACGACGGCGAAAATCGACATCGCGCTGATGCCCGAGAGCGCCGCGGCGATTCGCTGCGGTCCCTCGAACGCATACGAGAACGCGAAGAACGGCAATGGCGGAATCAGGCTGCCCCACACCACGAGCCCGACCAGATCGACCTTGCCCACCTTCTTCGTGACGATGTTGCCGAGCGCCCACGAACACGCGGCGCACAGCGTGAGGACGAAACCGGCGAGCGTCATCTCGTGACCGCCTTGCAAGCCGATCAGCGCGAGCCCGCCCGCGGCGATCAGCAATCCGACGATGTTCGGCACGCGAAAGCGCTCATGCAGGAACAGCGCCGCGAACATCAGCGTGAAAAACGCCTGCGCCTGCAGGACCAGTGAAGCGAGCCCCGCCGGCATGCCCACATACATGGCCGAGAACAGAAACGCGAACTGGCCGAACGAGATCGTCGCGCCGTAGGCGAGCAGCCAGCGCCACGGCATGCGCGGACGCTTGACGAAAAACACCGCCGGCACCGCGGCGAGCGTGAAGCGCAGCGCGCCGAGCAGCATCGGCGGCACACCATGCAGGCCCACCTTGATCACGACGAAATTGACGCCCCACGCCACGACGACCACCAGCGCGAGCAGCAAATCCCTGGGCGACATCCCAGTCTCCGATTGGTTGTTCAATCCGGCAGTTTAGCGGAGGCGGCCGCAAGCGATGGGCCGCGCTACGGATTGCCGGAGCGCCGACGTGCTTCGATCCGTCAGCATTCCGCCCTCCGCAGTAGAATCATCCATTGAGCAAAATCCCAACCCATCCTTCCAGCCGAGCCCCCCATGTCCTCCTCGATCAAAGCAGTCCTCAAGCCGCATCTGCGCGACGTCGGCAACCTGACGGTGCGGCGCGTGCTGCCCGCCCTGGCTGCGCGTTTGATCGGGCCGTTCATCTTCTTCGACCACATGGGCCCCGCCACGCTCGAACCCGGTGTCGGTCTCGACGTGCGTCCGCATCCGCATATCGGCCTCGCCACCGTCACCTATCTGTTCGAAGGCGCGGTCATGCATCGCGACAGCCTCGGCTCCGAGCAGAAGATCGTCCCAGGCGACGTCAACTGGATGACGGCCGGGCGCGGCATCGTCCACTCCGAGCGCACGCCCGCCGAAGACCGCGCGAGCGGCCTCACCATGCACGGCATCCAGACCTGGGTTGCGCTGCCGTTGGAGGACGAGGACATCGAGCCGTCGTTCGCGCATCACGCCGCCCACACGCTGCCCGTGGTCGAGCGCAACGGCGTCACGCTGCGCGTGATCGCGGGCACGGCCTTCGGCGAAACCTCGCCGGTCGCGACGTTTTCGGGCACGCTGTACGTCGCCGCGCAGTTCGCGCCGGGCGGCGCCTTCGCGCTCGAACCGGAGCACGAGGAACGCGGCGTGTACCTCGTGGACGGCGACCTGGAGATCGACGGCGCGCCGCTCGAACCCGGTCAGATGGCGGTGCTCGCGCTCGACGAAACGGTCACGCTCGCGAGCACGCAGGGGGCGCGCGTCATGCTGCTCGGCGGTGAGAAACTCGATGGCGAGCGCTTTATCGAATGGAATTTCGTCGCCAGTTCGCGCGAGAAGATCGAAGCCGCGAAGCTCGCGTGGAGCAATCAGGATATGGGCAAAGTGCCGGGAGAAACCGAATGGATTCCGCTGCCGACCCGAAAATGAACACCGGCAGGCGCGGCCGAACGCGCCGCGTTGAATCCACGGCACTCGCCCCCAACTAGTCAATAAACCGTTTTATCGACGAGGACGCAATGGACACCACTCTGGCCACTTTCGAACAGGACGTCATCACGGCGTCGACACTGGCTCCCGTGCTGGTCGATTTCTGGGCGCCGTGGTGCGGCCCCTGCAAGACGCTCGGCCCGATGCTCGAAAAGCTCGAAGCCGAAGCCGCCGGCAAATGGAAGCTCGTGAAGGTGAACGTGGACGAGAATCAGGAACTGGCCGCGCACTTCCAGGTGCGCAGCATTCCGCACGTCATGGCGTTCGCCGACGGCCGGCCGGTCGATCAGTTCGTCGGCGTGCTGCCGGAAGGCCAGTTGCGCGAGTTTATCGAGCGGCTCGTGCCGCAAGGCGCGGACGCGTCGCGTCTCGAAGCGCAAACCGCGCTGGCCGAAGGCCGCCGTGAAGATGCGTACGACGCGCTGCAAGCCGCGCTCGCCTACGACCCCGGCTTCGACGAAGCGCGCATGGACCGCATCGAAATGCTGCTCGAAGACAACCGTATCGACGAAGCGCGCGACGAAGTCGATCTGCTGTCGCCGAAAACCACGCAAGGCATCGACGCGCGCTTCAACGCGATCAAGACGCGGCTCGACGCCGTGGACGCCGCCGCCGACCTGCCGCCCACGGATGCGCTCGAAGCCAGGGTCGCGTCGAACCCGGACGATCTCGAAGCGCGCTTCGATCTGGCTAGCGCGCTGATCGCGCGCCGCAAGTACGCGGGGGCGCTCGAACACCTGCTGGCGATCGTGCAGCGCGACCGCACGTTCCGCGACGACATCGGCCGCAAGACGATGCTGTCGGTGTTCGATCTGGCCGCGCATCAGCCGGAACTCGTGTCGCAATGGCGGCGCAAGCTGAGCGCGTCGCTGTTCTGATCCGTGCCGCCGTTCAGGTGCGGCCAGTGCGCCGCGCCTGGATGCGCTCTCAAGCTGCTGCCGCCTGCTTCGCCAACGCCCGCAACACGTGCGCGGCCGCGGCAAACCCGAAGCTTGCCGTCACGCACACGCTCGAACCAAAACCCGCGCAGTTCAGACCGACCGGCCCGGTGTGCCCCGGCGAGGTCGTGACGTGCTCGGCTTCCTCGTCGATATCGCAGACGGCCGCTTCGGGATAGATCAGCGGCTCGTCGGAATACACCGCGCTCACCTTGAACTTCGCCTTCGGCCCGCGCGGAAAACCATGCTGTTTGCGTAACTGTCCACGTACTTTCGAGAGCAACGGGTCCTGGATCGTCAGCGCGAGATCGTCGATGCGAATGCGCGTGGGATCGAGCTGGCCGCCCGCGCCGCCCACCGTGATCAACGGCTGTTTCCTCTCGACGCACCATGCGATCAACGCGGTCTTGGTGCGCACGCTGTCGATCGCGTCGACCAGGTAATCGAAACCGCCGCCGAGCGTCGCCGCGAAGTTATCCGGCTCGACAAAATCCTCCACCAGCCGCACGTCGCAAAACGGATTGATCGCCGCGATGCGCTCGGCCATCGCTTCCACTTTGGGCTTGCCGAAGTTGCCGTCGAGCGCGTGGATCTGCCGGTTGGTGTTGCTTTCGGCGACGTTGTCGAGATCGATCAGCGTGAGCGTGCCGACCGCGCTGCGCGCCAACGCCTCCGCCACCCACGAGCCCACTCCGCCGATGCCGATCACCGCGACATGCGCGCCTTCGAACGCGGCGAGCGCCGGCGCGCCATACAGGCGAGCGATGCCGCCGAAGCGCCGCGCGCGGTCGGCGGTTTCGCTCCCGTCGACGCTGGTAGTAAGATCGGATTGCGCGGTGGTGCTGGACATGGTGACAAGGCTCGTTGAAAAGAGGCAATACAGAATGGGGCGACGCCTGGGTACTCGCAGTCGGTATTTTGCCTGAACGCGTCGGTCGGGATGGCCGTGGGGCGTCGCGGCGTCGCCAGCTAACCGAAGGCTTTACGAAAGGCGCGCAAGCGCGAGACGGCATGCCTCGGTGCAATGTCCGGTCCCTTGATCTGGCCGCGCGCAAAGATTTCGCTCCTTAGCTATACTGGCCGAACTGTAGCGTTCGCATAAGAACATGACCTCACTCGCCGAACTTCGAAAAAATTATTCGCTCGGTTCGCTGGACGTTGGCGATGTCGACCGCAACCCGTTCCGTCAATTCGAAACGTGGTTTCAACAAGCGGTCGACGCCAGGCTGCCCGAGCCGAACACGATGACCTTGGCCACGGTCGACTCGCGCGGCCGGCCGTCGGCGCGCATTGTGCTGATCAAAGGCGTGGACGAACGAGGCTTCGTGTTCTTCACCAACTACCAGAGCCGCAAGGGCCTGGAGCTGGCCGCCAACCCCTACGCCAGCCTCCTGTTCTACTGGATCGAACTCGAGCGCCAGGTGCGCGTCGAGGGCCGCGTCGTTAAAACCAGCGAGGAAGAAAGCGATGCGTACTTCGCGTCGCGCCCGCTCGGTTCACGCATCGGCGCGTGGGCGTCCAATCAAAGTCAGATAATTGAAAGCCGCTCGCAGCTTGAAACACGCGAGCGCGAAATCCGCCTGCAATACGGCGACCAGCCGCCGCGCCCGCCGCACTGGGGCGGCTATCGTCTGGTCCCCGAGGCCATCGAATTCTGGCAGGGCCGGCCGTCGCGTCTGCACGACCGGCTGCTCTACACACGTTCAAGCGAAAGCAGCGACTGGCTGATCTCCCGCCTCTCGCCTTGAACCCGGATACAACGCCGCCAGCGCGTTGCCAACGCAGCAGCGCGCGGCGGCAGGATCGTGCTCGCGGCATGGGAGTTGCGTCGCACTGAGTAACGATCCGCACGAGCTTTGCTTTAGTTCAACAGACACGGAGAAATCACATGTTCTGGGAGAAAAAGCTGGCGCAGTGGGTGGACGATGTAAAAACGAGGGCGAACTTGCCAGCGCGCCTTGTGCTGTGGGACGGCCAGCAACATGACTTCGGGCAGTTCGCCGCGCCTCAGGTCACGCTGCACGTCAAAAGCGCCACGGCGCTGCCCTATCTGCTCGAACCGAGCCTCGACAATCTCGGCGAGGCGTACGTCAAGGGCAAGATCGACATCGAAGGCAAGCTGTCGGACATCATCAATATCAGCTACCAGCTTGCGCGCAGCACCGTCACCAGTGCGAGCAAGCTGGCGCGCGTGCGGCGCTACTTCAATCATTCGAAAGCGTCGGACAAGAAGGCGATCCAGTATCACTACGACGTCTCGAACGAGTTCTACAAGCTGTGGCTCGACGAGAACATGGTGTACTCGTGTGCGTACTTCGAAAACGGCGACGAGGATCTCGCCACCGCGCAGATCAAGAAGATCGACCACATCCTCACCAAGATCCAGTTGCAGCCGGGGCAGCGCCTGCTCGACATCGGCTGCGGCTGGGGCGCGCTCGTATTGCGTGCGGCACGGAAATTCGGCGCGAAGTGCGTGGGCGTGACGCTCTCGCAGAATCAGTACGATCTCGCCACCGCTCGCGTGAAAGCCGCGGGCCTCGAAAGCCAGATCGAGATTCGTCTGCAGGATTACCGCGACGTCGTCGGGCAATTCGACCGCATCACCAGCGTCGGCATGTTCGAGCACGTCGGCCGCAAGAATCTGCCGGGCTACTTCGAGAAGATCCGCGACCTGCTGGTCGACGACGGCATCGCGATGAATCACGGCATCACGTCGAGCGATGCGGACAGCGGCGAAACCGCGCTCGGCGGCGGCGAATTCATCGACCGCTATGTGTTCCCGGACGGAGAACTGCCGCACATCAGCCTCGCGCTCGAATCGATGCAGCGCGGCGGGCTCGAAGCGGTTGACGTGGAAAGCCTGCGCCGTCACTATGCGCACACGCTGGAAATCTGGGCGGAGAACTTCGAGGCGCATGCGGAGGAAGCCCGCAGTCTGGTCGACGACGAAAAATTCCGCATCTGGCGCGTGTATCTGGCCGGCTGCGCGTATGCGTTCGAGAACGACGACGTGTCCATCTACCAGGTGGTGTGCCGCAAAGCCGGCCGCAGCGCGAAAACCTTACCATGGTCGCGCCGCTATATGTACGAGAAACCGCTGTGATACGGGTACGCCGCCACGACTTGCCGTGGCGGCGTACCCAGGTTGCGTGACGGGGTGGCGTCCATTGGCGGCCCGACGTGGCGCAACCTTTGAACAGCAGGCCGAACATCGATGGACCGGAGCGGGACGAGTGAAGTGGGAGAGCCGGTGAACGGCGAGCATGACGCGGCAGCCGAGGCTGGGCAATTCGATCTGTTCGGCATGCCGGTGGAGCCCGCGCCATCGCCATCGAAAGCGGCTCAAATCGCACAAGCGGAGCGCCCGGCCGTTCCCGCCGACGCCCCCAAAAAACGCCGCGCCCGCGAGGTGCTGGCGGCCACGCCCTCGCCGGAGCTTCTCGCGCTCGCCGCCGAACTGCCGCCGCAAGTCCACCTCGGCACCTCGACTTGGTCGTTTCCCGGTTGGAACGGCATCGTCTACGGCGACGAATACAGCAACAGCAAACTCTCGCGCGAAGGTCTCGCGGCCTACGGCGCGCATCCGCTGCTCAAGACGGTCAGCATCGACCGGTCGTTTTATCAGGCGCTCACCGTCACCGAGTATTTGCGCTACGCGCAGGAAGTGCCGGCGCATTTCCGCTTCATCGTGAAGGCGCCGATGACGATCACCGACGCCACCGTGCGCGCCGAACGCGGCGAGCCGGTCTCGCTGAACCCGTGTTTTCTGAATGCGCAAATGGCGATCGACGACTTCGTCACGCCATGTCTCGAAGGACTCGGCGCGAAAGCCGGCGCATTGGTGTTTCAGTTATCGCCGTTGCCCGATCAGATGCTGGCCGAGCCGGCGGCGTTCATCGAACGCCTCGCCGAATTCCTCGCGGCATTGCCGACGTTGCCCGAAGGCACCTGCTACGCAATCGAAATCCGCGACGCCAGTTTGCTGACGCCGCGCTTTATCCGCACGCTGAAGGCGGCGGGCGTGCGCTATTGCGTCGGCATTCACGCGCGCATGCCCGACCCGCTGCGCCAGGCCGCGGCGCTCGCGCTGCTGGACGGCGAGCCGGCCGGGCCGCTGATCGTGCGCTGGAGTCTGCACGGCGGCTTCAAATACGAACAGGCGAAGGCGAAGTACGAACCGTTCGATCGACTGGTGGACCAGGACCCGGCCACGCGCGCGTCGCTCGCCGAACTGGCCGCGCGCTACGCGCTGGCCGGCCAGCCGGTGGTGATCGCGGTCAACAATAAAGCGGAAGGGTCCGCGCCGCTCAGTTGCGTCGAACTGGCGCGGGCGATCGTCGAGGCGTATGCGCGGCTGGCTCACGAGCATGAGCATGACCCAATGCAGCCGGCGCCCGGCGAACATGAACGAAACGAAAGCGGCGAACCAGGCTAGGCGAACCCTCGCTCAACGAGGGCTCGTTGGCTATCGCCTGGCTGAATCGAACCACCGCTCCGCTCAACTCGCCTTGACGCGATGCGCGAACTTCTGGCGAAACTTCGCGACTTTCGGCGCCACCACGAACGAGCAATATCCCTGGTTCGGATGCTGCGCGAAATAGTTCTGATGATAGGCCTCGGCAGGCCAGTAGTTGCCGTCGAGCGGCAGCACTTGCGTGACGATCTGCCCGTCGTAAATGCCTTGTTCGCCGATCTCGCGAATCGCCTGTAGCGCCGTTTCGCGCTGCGCGTCCGAATGCGTGAAGATCACCGAGCGATATTGCGTGCCGACGTCGTTGCCCTGCCGATTCAATTGCGTCGGATCGTGGATCGCAAAGAAGATATCCAGGATCTCGCGATAACCGATCTTCGCCGGGTCGAAGTCGACGTTCACGACTTCCGCGTGGCCGGTCACGCCATCGCATACCTGCTCGTAGGTCGGATGCTGCGTATGACCGCCCGCATAGCCCGACTCCACCGAGTTCACGCCATCGACGCCCAGATATACCGCTTCGAGGCACCAGAAACACCCGCCACCGAGGGTGGCGACTTCGCCTGTCTGACTCATGCTGCTCGCTCCTTGAGACTCATAGTCGGCCGATGCCGGTCCCCGCGTGGCCGCAACGCTCATGCCCATCGCGGCGTTCCAGCTTAGCGGGTTTTCCACATACCGGCAGGGGTCGCGGCCAATCCCGCCGCGATTGCAGTTAAAATTGGGACAAATCGACGATTTTCACTATGACTTTCGAATCATTTGTTTCCGGCCGCACGCGCGATGGGTTCAGCCTTGGATTCTCAAGGCTTGCGTCGAAGGCTTTCATCCGATGAAGCGCGCCAGCCCGCCCAACTTCGACCAGAACGCCTTCAAGCAGGCGCTCAGCCAATTCGCCACCGGCGTCACCGTCATTACAACGCGTGCGGAGTCCGGCCAATTGATCGGCATCACGGCCAGCTCGTTCAATTCGGTTTCGCTCAATCCGCCGCTGGTGCTGTGGAGTCTCGCCACGCGCTCGGCGTCGATGCCGGTATTCCGCGCCAACAGCCACTACGTGGTCAACGTGCTGGCCGGCTCGCAACTCGATCTGTGCAAGCGCTTCGCCACCGTGAAGGGGGATCGCTTCGAAGGCGTGTCGCACGCGCAAGGCGATACCGGCATGCCGGTGCTCGACGGCGCGCTCGCCTGGTTCGAATGCCATAACCGCAGCCGCTACGAAGAAGGCGACCACGTGATTTTCGTCGGCGAGGTGGAGCGCTGCGGCGTGCATGAGCATGTCGCGGAGGTGTCGCCGCTGGTGTTCCAGAACGGCCAGTTCCACGGACTCAAACCGCTCTGAAGGCGACGCCCTGTTTTACACGCGGTACATGTAGGCCATGCAGCATGACCGGCGATGTGGGAAGCGTCCGATACACGCATGGCACTTCGGGGCTTGCGCGATCGGCGGTGGATTCAACGATCGTTATGCGACGCGCCATGCCCACCGGTTTTCGTCACCAGCGACACCGGCACGCCTGAATCTTCCTTGAGCGTCTGCAGCACGATATTCGAGCGAATATCCATCACGCCCGGCGCTTTATAGAGGCGATGCAGCACGAAATCCGAATAGTGCTTGAGGTTGTGCGCGAGCACGCGCAGCAGGTAATGCGTTTCGCCGGTCACGACGAATGCGCCGACCACTTCGGGCCAATCCTGCAGCGCCTGTGCAAAACGCTCGTGCCAGTTCTCCTGGTCGTTGCGCATCGACACCTGCACGAACGCCTCCAGTTCAAAACCCAACACTTCGCGATTCAGACACGCGCGGTAATGTTCGATGACGCCCTGCTCTTCCAGGAGGCGCAAGCGGCGCAGACACGCCGACGGCGAGAGCGAGATGCGCTCCGCGAGATCCAGATTGCTGATGCGTCCTTCCTGCTGAAGCACCGCCAGAATACGGCAATCGGTGGCGTCGAGCGAGATCGCGTTCATATTCGGTCTCCCTTTCCCATTTGACTCAAATTATGTTCCAAGACAACGCGTAGAAGGAGATTTTTTCGCAATCACATTTCGCGGCAAGCCACCTATCATTCCCGGATAGACAAAACACCGCAGATGGAGATATGGACACACTCTGGGACATCACCCCCGCCGTCGATACCGCGACGCCGGTCTGGCCGGGCGACACGCCGGTCGGCATAGAACGCGTGTGGCGCATGGAGGCGGGCTCGCCGGTCAACGTCGCGCGGCTGACCTTGTCGCCGCACACCGGCGCTCACACCGACGCCCCGCTGCACTACGACGCCGAGGGCGCCGCTATCGGCCACGTGCCACTCGACGCCTACCTGGGCCGCTGCCGGGTGATTCATTGCATCGGCGCCTCGCCTGTTGTCACGCCACAACACCTGAACGGTTCGCTCGACGATCTGCCGCCGCGAGTCTTACTGCGCACTTACAGGAACGCGCCCACCGCGGCCTGGGACAGCGCGTTCTGCGCGGTCGCGCCGGAGACCATCGACCTGCTGGCCGCGAAGGGCGTGAAGCTGATCGGCATCGACACGCCGTCGCTCGATCCACAGGAATCGAAAACGATGGACGCTCACCACCGCGTGCGCGCGCATCGCATGGCGATACTCGAAGGCATCGTGCTGGATGCCGTCGCGCCCGGCGACTATGAACTGATCGCGCTGCCGCTGAAGCTGACCACGCTCGACGCGAGCCCGGTGCGCGCGGTGTTGCGCGCGCTGGCCAGCACCCACTGAACGCTTTTCCTGACCGACTGGACCACCATGAACCATCGTGACGAAGCACTGGCGCTCGACCGCGCCGACCCGCTCGCGGCCCTGCGCGACCAGTTCGCGCTGCCGCCGGCCACTATCTATCTGGACGGCAACTCGCTCGGCGTGGCGCCCGCCGCCGCCGCGCAGCGCGCGCAAACCGTGATCGGCGCCGAATGGGGCGAAGGCCTGATCCGCAGCTGGAACAGCGCCGGCTGGTTCGCGTTGCCGCGCCGGCTCGGCAACAAGCTCGCGCCGCTGATCGGCGCGGAGCAGGACGAAGTCGTCATTACCGATACGATTTCGATCAACCTCTTCAAGCTGCTGTCGGCCGCGTTGCGGCTGGCGAATGCGCGCGATCCGAAGCGGCGCGTGATCGTCTCCGAGCGCTCGAATTTCCCGACCGATCTGTACATCGCGCAAGGGCTGATCGAGCAGCTCGATCGCGGCTACGAATTGCGTCTCGTCGACGACCCGTCGGAACTACCCACCGCGATCGACAACGACACGGCCATCGCGATGATCACGCACGTGAACTACCGCACCGGCTATATGCACGACATGGCGGCGGTCACGAAGCTGATCCACGACCAGGGCGCGCTCGCGCTGTGGGACCTCGCGCATTCGGCGGGCGCGGTGCCGGTCGACCTGAACGGCGTCGGTGCCGATTACGCGGTCGGCTGCACGTATAAGTATCTGAACGGCGGACCGGGCTCGCCCGCGTTCGTATGGGTGCCGCAGCGTCACCAGAACGACTTCGCTCAACCGCTGTCCGGCTGGTGGGGTCATCGCGCGCCGTTCAAGATGGACCCGACCTATCAACCGGACGACGGCATCGGCCGCTTCCTGTGCGGCACGCAGCCGATGGTGTCGATGTCGCTGGTCGAATGCGGGCTCGACGTGTTCCTGCAGACCGACATGCAGGCGATCCGCAAGAAATCGCTGGCGTTGACCGATCTGTTCATCGAGCTCGTTGAAACGCGCTGCGGCGAGTTTCCGCTGAAGCTCGTCACGCCGCGCGCGCATCGGCAGCGCGGCTCGCATGCGAGCTTCGAGCATCCGCACGGCTATGAGGTGATGCAGGCGTTGATCGCGCGCGGCGTGATCGGCGACTACCGCGAGCCGCACGTGTTGCGCTTCGGCTTTACGCCGCTGTACACGCGCTTTGTCGACGTGTGGGATGCCGTGGAAACGCTGCGCGACGTGCTCGCGAACGAGACCTGGCGCGCGCCTGAATTCGCCGCACGCGGCGCTGTGACCTGAGGAGCACGCAATGACCGATCACATGCAAACGCCGGGTTTGCCGGAAGAAAAACCGGCGCAGGGGTGCCCGTTTGGGCATGGGCAGACCGCGGCGCCTGGCGCATCCACGAAGTCCGATTCTTCCGGCGACGGCTGGCACGACGCGCAACTCGATTTCTCCGAATCGATGAGCTACGGCGACTATCTGTCGCTGGGAACGGTGCTGAATGCGCAGCATCCGCTGTCGCCGGATCACAACGAGATGCTGTTCATCATCCAGCATCAAACCAGCGAGTTGTGGATGAAGCTCGCACTGTATGAATTGCGCGCGGCGTTGAAGGCGGTGCATCGCGACGAGTTGCCGCCGGCGTTCAAGATGCTCGCGCGCGTCTCGCGGATCATGGAACAACTCGTACAGGCTTGGAGCGTTCTCGCGACGATGACGCCGTCCGAGTACACCGCCATGCGGCCATACCTGGGGAGTTCTTCCGGGTTTCAGTCGTATCAGTACCGGCAGATCGAGTTCCTGCTCGGCAACAAGAACGAGCAGATGCTCAAGCCGCACGCGCATCGCGCGGACGTGCTTGCCGAGGTGAAGGCTTCGCTGGAAGCGCCTTCTTTCTACGACGAGGTGGTGAGGCTGCTTGCGCGTCGCGGGTTTGCGATTTCACCTTCCAGACTGCAGCGCGACTGGACGCAGCCCACCACGCACGATGCTTCCGTCGAGGCGGCCTGGCTCGAGGTCTATCGCAACCCGTCGCAACATTGGGAGTTGTATGAGATGGCCGAGGAACTGGTCGATCTCGAAGACGCGTTTCGCCAGTGGCGGTTCCGGCATGTGACCACGGTGGAACGGATCATCGGCTTCAAGCAAGGCACGGGCGGCACGAGCGGCGCGCCGTACCTGCGAAAGATGCTGGACGTGGTGCTGTTTCCCGAGCTTTGGCATGTGAGGACGATGCTGTAGTCACCTCGCGGTATAGCCCCCATCGATCGGCAAGCAAACACCGCTGATCATCGACGCCGCGTCGCTCAACAAAAACATGATCGGCGCGGCGACCTCGGCGGACTCCGCAAACCGCTGCAAGGGAATCGCCCGCAACGCGGGCTCGCGCTTCGCGGGATCGCTCCATGCCTGCACCGCCATCGGCGTCAACGTGACGGTCGGATTGACGCTGTTCACGCGAATGCCGAACGGCCCGAGTTCGATGCACAACGCGCGCGTCACCGCATCCATCGCCGCCTTGGAAGCCGAATAGCTCAGATGATCGTCCAGCGCGACGAGCGCGGCCTGACTCGACACGTTCACGATACTGCCTGCGCGCCTGGCGTCGATCATCCCGCGCGCCACGTGCTTCGCCACCAGCACGGCGCCACGCGTATTCACCGCCATCACGCGATCGAAACTGGCGGCCGTCGTATCCACCGCGCGTTCGAGCAACGCAATCCCCGCGCAATTCACGAGGCCGTCGAATGGATCGAGCGAGCCCAATGCATCGTCGATCGCGGCTTCGTCGCTGACGTCGAGCGTCAGCGGCTCGCAGCCGGTCTCTTCAGCGAGGCGCGCGAGTTCTTTGACGTTGCGCGCCGCGGCGACCACGTTCGCGCCGGATGCGCACAACGCCTCGACCGTCGCGCGCCCGATTCCGCTCGATGCGCCCGTGACCAGAATCGACTTGCCGGAAAAATCGAAAGTAGCATTCATGATGATTGCAACCGATGCATGACCGGCTTCAACGCCGGATAAAGGTCCGTATAAACGCCGAAGCGCTTTTCGTACAGCGCGAGGCGCGCGGCGTCGGGCTGCGCGCGCTCGATCAGCGTCACCCAGCCGCCCTGCGCTGCCTCGGGCGACACCAAACCGGCGCCCACCCCGGCCAGCAGCGCCGCGCCCATTGCCGCTTCCACTTCCTGCTCGATCGTGTAGACCGGATAGCCGGTGATGTCCGCGATGATCTGCATCCACAGATCCGAATGCGCGGCGCCGCCCACGACGATCAATTTGTCGTCCAGCGACTGCGCGCCTTTGCGTCCCGCCTCGATGTTGTGCTTGAGCGCGAACGACACGCCTTCCAACACCGCGCGGTACAGATGCGCGCGCGTATGGAACAAACTCAGGCCGACAAAAGCGCCGCTCGCCTTCGCGTCCCACACCGGACTGCGCTCGCCCATCAGATACGGCAGGAACATCACGCCATCCGAACCGGCGGCCACCTTCGCGGCGGACTCTTCGAGCAGGCGATGCGGGTCGCCATGCGGCGTCGCGCGCGCGGCCTCGATCTCCGCATGACAGAACTGCTCGCGATACCACGTCACCGACGCGCCCGCCGTGATCGCGCCGCCGAACACGTAGATGTCGCGCTGACCGTTGAACACGTGCGGCATGCTGATCAGGCCATGCCGCGCATCGACGGTCTGGTTGATATAGCCCCAGCACATGCTGGTGCCGATCATCGCGACATGCTGGCCGGCACGCGTGACGCCCGCGGCGAACGTCGCCACCGCCGCGTCCACGCCGCCCGCGACGATCGCCGTGCCCGCTTCGAGTCCGAGTTGTTCGGTCCATTGCGATAGCAGGCCGCCCACCACTTCGGACGATTCCACCAGCCGCTCCGGCATCATGGTCGCCGGAATGCCGAGCATGTCGAGCGCTTCGTCGGACCAGTCGCGCCTGGCGATGTCGTAGATGCCGCCGATATTGCCCGCCGAACTGTGATCGACCGCGACCTCGCCGGTGAGCATATAAATGATGTACGCGTTCGGCGGCAGGAAATAGCGCGTGTGCGACCAGACGTCCGGCTCGTGATCGCGCAGCCACAGCATCTTCGTGTAGCCGTAATAGCTGTCCACGCCGTTGCCGGTGATCGCGTACAGGCGTTCGAGATCGACGTTGCCGCGCACCCATTCGACCTGATCGGTCGCGCGCCGGTCCATCCAGATCAGGCACGGATAGAGCGGCCGCATATCGCTATCGACGGCGATGCCCGAGCCGCCATACAGGCTGCTCACGCACACCGCCTTGACCGATGCCGCCGCGACGCCCGCCTCTTTCGCCTTCGTCACGCAAGCGGCGATGCATTCCACCACCGCCTTGAACCACACCGCGGGCCATTGCTCGGCCCACAGCGGCTTGGGCGTATCCGGCTGATAGCTCGACGCATGCTGCGCGACGATCGCGCCGTGCTGATCGACGAGCAGCGCCTTGGTGCTCTGCGTGCCGATATCGACGCCGATGACGTAGTTCATACTGTCTCCGTTTATATGCCGCTCGCGTTCGCTCGATGCTGTGAACGTTCAGGCGCGCGGCTTCATCAATACCTTGATCGAATCGAGCGAGTCGGCGACCTTGATCGCCTCCTCCCATTCCTCCAACGAAAAGCCGTGCGTGACGATGCCCTTCGAGGTGACGAGTCCGCGCGCCAGCAGATCGATTGCGATCGGATAACAGTAGGGTCCAAGATGCGCGCCGCGCACGTCGAGTTCCTTGCGATCGCCGATCACCGACCAGTCTAGCGTGGTATCCGCGCCGAACACCGAAAACTCGACGAAGCGCCCGAGCTTGCGAATCAGGTCCATGCCCTGGTTCACGCCGACCGGCGCGCCGGTGGTCTCGATGTACACATCGCAACCGTAGCCGTCAGTGAGCGAATGGATGATCGCGAGCGCGTCGTCCTGCTTCGGATTGATCGTCACGTCGGCGCCGTACTCGCGCGCGAGCGCGAGGCGCTCTTCCACCAGATCGATCACGACGAGCTTCTTCGGCGTTTTCAGATGCGCGACTTGCGTCATCATCAGGCCGAGCGGTCCGGCGCCCGCGATCACCACCACGTCGTCGAGCTGCACATCGCCGCGATTGACCGTGTGAATCGCGCAGGCGAGCGGTTCGATGATCGCCGCGTCTTCGAGCGAGATGCCGTCGGGAATCTTGTGGACGATCGCGGTCGGCGGAATGCGCATGTATTCGGCCATGCCGCCGTCCGCGACTTCGCGCTGAAAGCCGAAGATGTTGTGCACCTCGCACATCCAGTATTGGCCGGACTTGCAGTAACGGCACTTGCCGCAGGGCACGATCTGCTCGGCGATCACGCGGTCGCCGGGCTTCACGCCGAAGTGCGCGGCCGCGCCTTCGCCGATCTCCTCGACGAAGCCGAAGAATTCGTGCCCAGGAATCACCGGCGCTTTCACCCACGGGCTCGGGCCGCCCCAGAACATCTTCGCGCCCGAATGGCATTTGCAGTCGCTCGCGCAAATGCCGCACGCGGCGATGCGGATCACCAGTTCATGCGCGCGCGCCTTGGGCTTCGCCACCTGTTCGACCCGATAGTCTTTCGGCGCATGACAGACGATGGCCGTCATGCTCTGCTTGTCAGCTTGAGTGGATTGAGTCATTGCGTGGTCCTGCTTGAAAGAGAAAGTCAGTGGAGAGTTATTTTCTGCGGTCGCGGCTGATGTAGATCGCGAGCAGAATGATTCCGCCCTTGATCACGTTCTGCACGTACGGATTCACGCCGACCATGTTCAGGCCGTTGTTCAATACGCCGAGCAGCAGCGCGCCGATCAACGTGCCGATGATCGAGCCGCGTCCGCCGGAAATCGAGGTGCCGCCCATCACCACCGCCGCGATGGCGTCGAGCTCGAAACCCACGCCCGCGTTCGGCTGGCCGCTCATCAAACGCGCGGTCAGCACGATCGCGGCGAACGCGGAGGTCAAGCCGGCGATCGTGTAGACGATCAGCTTCACGCGCGCCACGCGCACGCCGGACAGACGCGTCGCCTGTTCGTTGCCGCCGATCGCATACACGTAGCGGCCGAACGGCATGCGTTCGAGCAACACCCAGGCGATCGCGTAGATCACCGCCATGATCACGACCGGCGCCTGAATGCCGACAATCTTGCCGCTGCCGAAGAAGCTGACCCAGTCGGGCAAGCCGTCGATCGGATAACCGCCCGTGTAGATCAGCGCGAGGCCGCGGGCGATGCCCATCGTCGCCAGCGTGACGATGATGGGCGGCATGCCGGCGAACGCGACGAAGAAACCGTTGGCCGCGCCAAAGCCGAGACCGACCGCGACGCCGATCGCAAGCGCCGCCACCGCATTCATGCCGGCCACCATCAGGCCGGCGGCGAGCGTGCCCGATAAAGCCATCACCGAACCCACGGAAAGGTCGATGCCGCCGGTCAGAATCACGCAGGTCATGCCCACGGCGATGATCGCGTTGATCGACACCTGGCGCAGCACGTTCTCCAGATTCGCGCCGGAGAGAAAACTATCGCTCGCGAACACCATCACGATGCACACCGCCACCAGGCCGACGAACGGATAGAACAGCGTCGAGCGCTTCAACGCGGCCCAACTGAAACGCAGCGGCGCACCGGGGACGCCCCCGCTGACGGTGGACGTTTTCGGCGAGGAAGAAGGATTAGGCGAGTTCATGGCTTGCTCCACGGGTGCCGGCTGTTGCATAGGTCATCACGGCGTTCGAGTCGATCTGGTCGCCTTCGAGCATGGCTTCGATGCGGCCCTGGCGGAACACGGCGACGCGGTCGCACATGCCGACGATCTCCGGCAATTCGGACGAGATCATGATGATCGAATAGCCGCGCGCGGTGAGTTCGCGCATCAGCAGATAGATTTCGGCTTTCGCGCCGACGTCGATGCCGCGCGTGGGTTCGTCGAAGATCAGGATGTTGGTGTGGTGGTTCAGCCAGCGCGCGATCACCACCTTCTGCTGATTGCCGCCCGAGAGCGTCGCGACTTCGGTGTGCATGGTCGGCGCCTTGACGCCCACGCGTTTCATGATGTCGGCGGTCGCGCGCGCTTCGCTGCGCTGGTCGATGAAAAAACGCAGCGAGCGATATTTGCCGAGGTTGTTGATCGAGATGTTCTGCTTGATCGAGAAATCGGTGATCAGCCCTTCGGTCTTGCGGCTCTCCGGCAGAATGCCGACGCCGGCGCGCAATGCGTCGGCCGGATCGGACAGCTTCGCGGCCGTGCCGTTGATGCGAATCTCCTTCACGTAGGCCGCGTCCGCGCCGATCACGGCGAGCGCGGTTTCGGTGCGCCCCGAGCCGACCAGTCCCGCGAAGCCGAGAATCTCGCCTTCACGCAAATCGAAACTCAGCACCGGACTGTCTTTGCGCAGTTGCAGCTTGTCGACCTGGAGCACGGTTTTCGCATCGGCGGCGAGCGGCGGCTTCGGCGGAAAGCTGTTTTCGATGCGGCGGCCCACCATCATCTCGACGAGCCGGCTCACATCGGATTGCGCGACCTCCGTCATGCCGACGTACTGACCGTCGCGCAGCACGGTAATGCGATCGCACACTTCAAAGATCTCTTCCAGATGATGCGAGATGAAGATCATTGCCACGCCCTGCTTCTTCAGGTCGCGCATGATCGCGAACAGATGCTCGGCTTCCGCGGGCGTGAGCGTCGCGGTGGGTTCGTCGAGAATCAGAATGCGCGCTTCCAGCGACAACGCCTTGCCGATTTCGACGAACTGCTGCTGCGCCACCGACAGCTCGCGAATCGGCACCGACAGATCGATCGCCACGCCGAGCCGCTGAAAGATCGCCGCCGCCGTGCGCCGCATCTTGCCGCGCTCCAGAAGGCCCAAGCCGTTTCTCAACTCGCGGCCGAGAAACATGTTCTCCACCGCGTTCAGATACGGAATCAGGCTGAACTCCTGAAACACGATGCCGACGCCCGCAGCCACCGCGTCGTGATAATTCGTGAAGTGGCGCGCGGCGCCGTCGATCGTGATCGTGCCTTCGTCCGGCTGATAGATGCCGCACAGGATTTTCATCAACGTCGACTTGCCCGCGCCGTTCTCGCCGAGCAACGCGTGAATCTCGCCGCGCGCGATCTCCAGGTGAATGTCTTGCAGCGCCTTCACGCCGGGAAAACTTTTGCTGATGTGTTCGAGCTTGAGTATCGTGTCCATCGGGTCCTCCTTCACGGCTCGCCGACGCGCCCATTCGAACGCGGCACGGCGGCGAGCCTTCGCCTTACCAGCTGAAACCCTTGGCGTTGCTCTTGTCGACCATCTTCACGTCGACCGGAATCGCTTTCGGCACATTGGCGCCCCACTTCTTCGCGAGCGCGACGCCGAGCGCGATGCGCACCTGGTCGGCGGGGAATTGCGCGGACGTTTCGACGAACTTCGAATTCGGCTTCTGGATCGCGGCAATCGCTTCGGGCGCACCGTCGACGCTCGTCAGCTTGATGTCCTTACCCGATGCTTCGATCGCCGAGAGCGCGCCCATCGAGCCGCCGTCGTTCACGCTGAACACGCCCTTCAGGTTCGGATGCGCCTGAATCATGTTCTCGGTGACGGACAAGGCCGTCGCGCGTTCCTGCTTGCCGTTCTGCGTATCCACGAGCTTGACGCCGGGACTCCTGGCGAGCGCCGCCTTGCAGCCGCGCACCCGTTCGAGAATCGGCACCACCGGAATGCCGTCGAGAATCGCCACTTCGCCGCTGCCGCCGATCGACTTCGCCAGATACTCGCAAGCCATCACCCCGGCGTCGAAGTTCTTCGAGCCGACGAATGAATCGACCGGACCGTTCGCGTTCGCATCCACGGCGACCACCACCACGCCCGCCTTTTTCGCCGACGTCACCGCCGATTGAATGCCGGTCGAATCGGTCGGATTCACGAGCAGGATGTCGATCTTCTTTTGCAGCATGTCCTCCACGTCGCTGACCTGCTTGCTGACGTCGTGATGCGCGTCGGTGACGACCACCGTCGCGCCCATCGACGCAGCCGCGTCGTTCAGCGCTTTTTGCATCGTCACGAAGTACGGATTGTTCATCTCCTGGAACGTCATGCCGATTTTCAGCGGCGCGGCCTGCGCCGCCGGCGCGGCGATGAACGACAGACCGACCGCAAGCGCCGTCACCGCGGCCGTGCGGCGCGCGAGGGTCTTCAACGATGCCTGCTTCGAATTGGATTGCGTCATGGTTGTCTCCGTTTTTAAAAATGAGCACGTCCCTCACGCTGTCGAAAGACAGCGCGATACGTGTTTGCAACGCGGGTCGGTGAAACGCCTCGGCTCGAGGCCGGAAATGCTACGTGGGTGCCAGGTTGGGGGGATAAGCGGCGGCGCTGCGCGGCAAACCCGGCGCGAGCACGATCGCGGGCACGGCGTCGTCGATGCCCACGCCGCGCGCGGCGGCTTCCTCGGAAGCGTCGCGGCTCGCGCCGTTCAGTTGCTGATAGCGGCGAAACTTCGAGGGCGCCATGCCCTTCACGGCAAGGAACTGCCGGTTGAAATTCGACAGGTTGTTGAAGCCCGCCTTGAAGCAGATCTCGGTGACGCTCAGGTCTTCGTCCGTCAGCAGTTGGCATGCGAGGTTGATGCGCATGCGGTTCACGTACTGCACGAAAGGCAAGCCCGTATGACGGCGGAAGTAACGCGAGAATGCGCTCACGCTCTGCCCCGCCAGTTGCGCGAGGTCGGATTCGCGCAATTCGCCCGCGAGGTTCTTGCCGATATAAGAGAGCACGTGATTGATGCGGGTCGACGCGAAACCCGTGGGGTCCGCCTGATACGCGGGGCTGGCGAGCGTCTCGCGATCCTCGGCGCTCACGAGGATTTCGAGCATCGACATGAACAGCACCAGACGGCGCAGCCCGCGCGCCGCCAGCAATTCCAGAAAGAGCGGCTGGATCACCGCGCTCGTCGTCGCGCCGAACGACACGCCGCGGCGCGAGTCGGCCAGCAGCGCTTCGACCTGACGCCACTCCGGAAAACTGTCGACGCAGCTCGACACGAACTCCTGCCCGAATTGCACGACCAGATTGCGCTGCGCGATCGTCTCGCCTTGCGGCACGTCGCTCACCCAGTTGTGCGGCAGGTTCGGCCCCATCAACACGAGGTTGCCGGGCGCGAAGCTGCTGATATGGTCGCCGACGAACATCTTGCCGGTGGTCGCGACGATCAGATGAATCTCGTACTCCGGGTGAAAGTGCCAGCGCACCGTGCGATACGGATAGCCATGCGACCACACCTTGAAGGATTCGTCGCGGCGTACGGCCACGATCTCGAGATCGGGTTGCACTGTCTGCCTCCATGAAGCGGCTTGTGATCGCGCCGCGGGTCTTCGTCTTGTATAGCGAAAAGTAGCCTTCAATGGCGTTATCCACCACTAAAAATGAAACCGCGGACCGATACTTTTTTGCATTCGGGTTAGTCCCGACCCGGTTCGCGTCAAATTTGATGCAACGCAATACACGGGGCAACGCGTTCCCATCATGCGACGACGCATCGTCACGCATGCCGGAACGCACTGCCACGCCGCGCTGCGCCACGAAAACCCTGCGAGCTCGCCTTGACTTTCGTTTCGGCGGATACGATCATTCGTTCACAGTAAGAGCAAATGCTCCATCCAGAGAAAAAACGCACGCGCAAGCCGTGCGAGTCAAGGCATTCAGGAGACGCACATGAACAGCGGGCAAGGCGGCGCGGCCGCACACGTGATCCTCCACATCGGCGCGGGATCGTTTCATCGCGCGCATCAGGCGTGGTATCTGCATCGTTTGAACGAAGCGAACGTGGCGGGCGAGCCGCACTGGTCGCTGGCGGTGGGCAATATTCGCGGCGACATGAATGCGGTGCTCGAAGCGCTCGCGGCGCAAGACGGCGTCTACACGCTCGAAACCGTCACGCCGCAGGGCGAGCGCGCGTATGAAACGATTCGTTCGATCGAGCGTGTGGTGCCGTGGACCGAAAGCCTCGACGCGCTAATCGAAGCGGGCGCCGACCCGGCCTGCAAGATCATTTCGTTCACGGTCACCGAGGGCGGTTATTACCTCGACGAGCACCACAAGCTCGATACCGCCAATCCCGATCTCGCCACCGATCTCAAGGGCGGCCACACCACCATCTACGGCGCGCTCGCGGCGATTCTCGACGCGCGCATGAAGCGCGGCGCCGGTCCCGTCACATTGCAGACTTGCGACAACCTGCGCAGCAACGGCGAGCGCTTTCACGCCGGCATGAGCGAGTTTCTCGAACGGCGCGGCGCGAACGAACTGGCGCGATGGTTCGACGACAACACCGCCTCGCCGAGCTCGATGGTCGACCGCATCACGCCGCGTCCCACGCCGGACGTGCGCGAACGCGTCAAGGCCGCGACCGGCGTCGACGACGCCTGCCCGGTGATGGGCGAAGCGTTCATTCAGTGGGTGATCGAAGACCGCTTCATCGCGGGACGGCCGGCTTGGGAAAAGGTCGGCGCGGAACTCGTGGACTCGGTGCTGCCCTACGAGGAAGCGAAGATCCGCATTCTCAACGCGACGCATAGCTGCATTGCGTGGGCGGGCACGCTGGTCGGGCTGAACTACATTCACGAAGGCACGCTCGACGCGGACATCCAGAAGTTCGCGTTCGATTACGTCACCGAAGACGTGATTCCGTGTCTCACGCCGAGTCCGCTCGATCTCGAACGTTATCGCGACGTGGTGCTCGAGCGCTTCGGCAATCCGTATATCCAGGACACCAATCAGCGTGTCGCGGCCGACGGCTTTTCGAAGCTGCCCGGCTTTATCGCGCCGACGCTGGCCGAATGTTTCGAGCGCGGCGTCACGCCCGCGGCCACGGCAATGCTGCCGGCGCTGTTCTTCCGCTTTCTCGATCGCTGGCAAGCCGGCAAGCTGCCCTACGCGTATCAGGACGGCGTGATGGACGAGCGCGTCGCGCGCGGCTTCTTCGCGGCGCCCGATCCGTTGCAGGCGTTCGCCGCCGACCGGCTGCTGTGGGGCAGCATGGCGCAGACGCCCGAACTGGAATCGGCGCTGGCGGGCGCGCTCGCGCGCGTCGACGTGTGGCTGGCCAAACGCGGCGCGGCCTGAACATCGCGCTCGAACAATCCGCTTGAATATCCCGCACTCAGGCATAACGCGCATGGCACCGTGCGCGATGTGCGGCTAAAGTAGCGCATCCCTAACGACGAAGGTTCCGCGCCCATGTATCTCGGCATCGACCTCGGCACGTCCGAAGTGAAAGTCCTGCTGCTCGCCTCCAATGGACGCGTGATCGGCACGGCAGGCTCCCCGTTTACCGTTTCGCGCCCGCATCAGCGCTGGTCCGAGCAGAATCCCGAGGACTGGTGGGCCGGCACGCGCGCCGCGCTCGCCGCGTTGCGCGCCAAACATCCCGACGAGTTCGCGGAGATTCGCGGCATCGGCCTGTCGGGCCAGATGCACGGCGCGGTGCTGCTGGATGCGCAAGACCGCGTGCTGCGTCCCGCGATCTTGTGGAACGACATGCGCAGCGACAAGGAATGCGCGGAACTGACCGGGCGTGCGCCGCAACTGCACAGCGTGGCGGGCAATCTCGCGATGCCGGGCTTCACCGCGCCGAAGCTGCTGTGGGTCGCGCGCCACGAGCCCGAGATCTTCGCGCAAACCGCCTGCGTGCTGCTGCCGAAAGATTACCTGCGTCTGCAACTGACCGGCGGCAAGGTATCCGATCCCTCGGATGCGGCCGGCACCCTGTGGCTCGACGTCGCCAAACGCGACTGGTCCGACTCGCTGCTCGCCGCCTGCGACATGACGCGCGCGCAGATGCCGAAGCTCGCCGAAGGCAGCGAGCCGTCCGGCACGCTGCTGCCCGAGGTGGCGCGCGAGTTCGGCTTGAGCGACGGCGTGGTCGTCGCGGCGGGCGGCGGCGACAACGCCACGAGCGCGATCGGCATCGGCGCGACGCAACCGGGCGACGGCTTCGTGTCGCTCGGCACGTCAGGCGTGCTATGCGTGGTCGGCGACAGCTTCAGGCCGAATCCGTCCTCGGCGGTGCATGCGTTCTGTCACGCGATTCCCGATCGCTGGCATCAGATGAGCGTGGTGCTGTCGGCGGCGAGTTGCCTGCGCTGGGTCTGCAAGCTCACTTCCACCGACGAACCCACCCTGCTCGCCGAAATCGAGGCGCTGCCCGCCGACGCGTTGAACACCGCGCCGCTCTTTCTGCCCTACCTCTCCGGTGAACGCACGCCGCACAACGACCCGTACGCGCAGGGCGTGTTCTTCGGCATGACTCACGCGACCGACCGCGCCCTGCTCGGCTACGCGGTGCTCGAAGGCGTGACCCTCGCGCTCACCGACGGCCTCGACGCGCTGCGCGCGGCCGGCACCGAAGCGAAGGCGCTCTCGCTGCTCGGCGGTGGCGCGCGCAGCGATTACTGGGCGCAACTGCTCGCCGATGCGCTCGACACCGCTACCCGCAAGCACGGCGGCGGCGAAACCGGCGCGGCGCTCGGCGCGGCACGCCTGGGCTGGCTGGCCGCGGGCGGCGACCCGGACAAGGTGCTCGCCAAACCGCCGATCGAAAAGGAGTTCACGCCGAACCCGCGCCGTCACGCGGAACTGCGCGCACGGCTCGACGCGTATCGCGCGCTGTACCGCCATGTGCGGCCGCTGTTCGACCCCGCGCGTCAGCGGCTCGCGTAAGCGACGCCGGCGCAGCCGGTTCTCCGCCTGTTCCCGTTAACACGCGAGGACCGGCTGCTATCATCGGCGCACTTCAAGCAGAACCTCACCGTGCCCAAGTCCACAGAAAAATTAGATCTTGCTACCCGCGCCGCGTGGCTCTACTACGTCGCCGGCAATACCCAGAACGAGATCGCCGAAAAGTTGCAGGTGTCGCGCCCGGTCGCGCAGCGGCTGGTCGCCTTCGCGGTGGAAAAGAATCTGATTCGCGTGCGCGTCGATCACCAACTGGCCGATTGCCTCGCGCTCGCCGATCAACTGTCGAAGCGCTACGGCCTCTCCATGTGCGAAGTGGTGCCGGTCGACAGCGATACGTCCGAGGAAGTGGACCGCAAGCTCGCGGTGGCCGGCGCGCAGGTCATGGAGCGCTATCTCAGCGCGGAAAAACCGATGGTGGTCGCGGTGAGCAGCGGCCGGACGCTGAAGGCCGCGGTCGATCAGATCGCGCAGCTCGACCGTCCGCAGCACAGGCTGGTGTCGATGGTCGGGGCGATCGCTTCGGACGGCTCCTCGAACCGCTATGACGTCGCGCTGCACATTTCGGAGAAGACCGGCGGCAAGCACTTTCTGCTGCCCGCGCCGTTGCTCGCCGATAGCGAGGCCGAGCGCGCGCAATGGTGCAATCACCGGCTCTATCGCATCGTCGAATCGCTGTCGGCCAAAGCGGATGTCGCGTTCGTCGGCATCGGCGATATCGGGCCGAAATGTCCGCTGCACGTGGACGGCTTCATCACGTCGGCGGAAGTGAAGGAGTTGATGCGCAACGGCGCGGTGGCCGAAATGCTCGGCCTCACGATCGACGCCAGCGGCGCGCATGTCGAATCGCCGACCGGCCGGCGCGTGACGAGCATCCCGCTCGATTCGCCGCCGCGCCGTCCGACCATCGGCTTTGCCGGCGGCGCGCGCAAGCGCGAAGCGGTGATCGCGGTGCTCAAGGGCGGCTGGCTCTCGGGACTCGTCACCGACGAGTTGTGCGCGCGGGCGGCGCTCGAAGCCTGAGCGCCGTTGTCGGCCAAACGTGGCCAAGGCAGCGGCGCGAACGCCGCCGTCCCCGTCGTCACGCGGCCAGCACTTCCACGATCTTGCGCTGGAACGCCTTGCCTTCGCTGTCGAACAGATGACAGTGTTCCGGCGTCGCGCCGAGTTTCTGCACCGCGCCTTTCGACTGCCGTTCGAGCGGCGGAATCCGCGCGATCAGGCCGTCCGGCGCGACGCTCGACTCCGCGTACAGATAGGCCGCGTCGCCGAGCGATTCGACCGCCATCGTGCGCGCCGACACGCCGTCTTCGGTCGTGCCGACGTGCAGATGCTCGGGGCGAATGCCGACCGTCACCTTGTCGCCCTGCTTGACCGAGGCCGGCTCCACCGCGACGCGCTGCGTCTCGCCGGTTTCGTACAGCACCGTCACGCCGTCGTGCGCGACCGACTGTACGATGCCTTCCATGAAATTCATCTTCGGCGAGCCGATGAAACCCGCGACGAAGCGATTAGCGGGCGCGTGATACAGCATCGTCGGGCTGCCGACCTGTTCCAGATTGCCCGCCGACAGCACGACGATCTTGTCGGCCAGCGTCATCGCTTCGACCTGATCGTGCGTCACGTAAATCATCGTGGTCTTGAGTTCGTCGTGCAGGCGCGCGAATTCGAGGCGCATCTTCACGCGCAATGCGGCGTCGAGGTTCGACAGCGGTTCGTCGAACAGGAACACTTTCGGCTTGCGCGTGATCGCGCGGCCGATCGCCACGCGCTGGCGTTGGCCGCCGGAAAGCTGCTTGGGCTTGCGATCGAGCAGATGGTCGATGTGCAGGATCTTCGCCGCGTTGCGCACGGCCGCGTCGATTTCCGGCTTTTTGGTGCCGGCGAGCTTCAGGCCGAACGCCATGTTGTCGTACAGCGTCATGTGCGGATACAGCGCGTACGACTGGAACACCATCGCGATGCCGCGCTTGGCGGGCGGCACGTCGTTCATGCGCGTGCCGTCGATGGTGAGATCGCCGCCGCTGATGTCCTCGAGGCCGGCGATCATTCGCATCAGCGTCGATTTACCGCAACCGCTCGGGCCCACGAACACGACGAACTCGCCGTCCGCGATGTCGAGGTTGATGTCGCGCATCACCTCGTTGTCGTCGTAAGCCTTTCTGATGTTGCGCAGAGTTACGCTTGCCATGATGTGTCTCCGTGTCATGCTGTGTGTTGCTTATGCGTTGATGAAGCGCGCTTACGGCGCCGCCGCCGTCGCGCTCAGCGTCCATTGCGCGACCAGTTCGGGCAACTGCCGCATGTCGTCGAATACGTGGCGCGCGCCCGCTGCGTGCAGCTTGTCGATCTGCGCCTCGCTCGCGTGGCCGCCGCCGATGAAACCGAGCACCGTCATGCCCGCCGCGCTCGCCGCCGTCACGCCGGTGACGCTGTCCTCCACCACGAGGCACGCGGATGGCGCGAGGCCCAGGCCTTGCGCCGCCGCGAGATAGACATCGGGCGCGGGCTTCGGATTGGGCACCGCATCGGCGCAAAAAAGACGGTCGCCGAAAAACGTCACGAGGCCGGTGCGCGCCAGCACGGCTTCCACGTAGGGGCGGTAACTATTGCTCGCGCACCCCTTGATGAGCGGCACCTGGCCGAGCGCGGCCACGATGCCTTCGACCGCGCTCGCCTGCATCGCCGCCGCTTCCACCGCGCGGCGAATCGCGTCGATGTCCTCGACGGTGAGACTTTTGCCGAGCTGCGTCGCCGTGCCTTGCAACACTCTCTCGATGCGCAAGCCGAGCAGCGGCAGCACGACCGGCTCGACGTCGCTGCCCGGCCAGCGGGCTTCGAGTTCGTGCACCAGCATGCGCGCCGCCACGGCTTCGCTGTCGATCAACACGCCGTCGCAATCGCAGATCAGGGCGAGATTGCCTGCCGTCATTTGACCGCCCCGAAGGTGAGACCGCGCACCAGTTGCTTTTGCGACAACCAGCCGACGATCAGGATCGGCGCGACCGCGAGCAGCGAGGCGGCGGACAGCTTGGCCCAGAACAGGCCTTCAGGACTCGAGTACGAGGCGATGAACACGGTCAGCGGCGCCGCGCTCGAACTCGATAGATTGATGCTCCAGAACGCTTCGTTCCACGACAGGATCACGAGCAGCAGCGCGGTGGAGGCGAGTCCGGGCAACGCCATCGGCATCAGCAGATAGACGATCTCCTGCCACGTCGCGGCGCCGTCGATGCGTCCGGCTTCGAGAATGTCGCGCGGAATCTCGGCGAAGTACGTGAACGACATCCACACCGCGATCGGCAGATTGATCAGCGTGTAGACGATCACGAGACCCGACACCGTATCGAGCAAGCCGCTGTTCTTCCACAGCAGATAGATCGGCACCAGCACGCCGACCGACGGCATCATCTTGGTCGACAGCATCCACAGCAGCACTTTCTGCGTGCGGCGCGTCGGAAAGAACGCCATCGCATAGGCGGCCGGCACGGCGAGAATCAGGCACAGCACCGTGACGCCCGCCGAGATCAGGATCGAATTCCACGCGAACGAAAAGTAATTGCTGCGCGCGAACACCTCGCGGAAGCTGTCGAGCGTCGGGATGAAGAATAGCGACGACGAATACGCCTGCTGTTCGGTCTTGAATGCGGTGATCGTCATCCAGAAGATCGGAAAGAACAGCAGCAGCGCGACCAGCCAGGCGATCACGCCGGGAATGCCGCGGCGAATCGCGGCGAACGGCGACCTGGCCGGCACGGTCATGGGCGTCGCGCTCGACGCCGGAGTGGAGGCAACCTGGCTCATTTTTCGTACTCCCCTTTCAGGTTCTTCGCGAGCATCCGCACGAGGAAGAACGACACGATATTGGCCAGCACGACGGCGAGAATGCCGCCCGCCGAGGCGAGACCGACGTCGAACTGTTGCAGGCCGAGCGAATAGATCAGGTACGACAGATTGGTGGTCGCGGTGCCCGGACCGCCGCCCGTGGTCGTATAGATTTCAGCGAAGATCGACAGCAGGAAAATCGTCTCCATCATCACCACCACCGCTATCGCCCGTTTCAGGTGGGGCAGCGTGATGTAGAAGAACATCGAGAACGGACCGGCGCCGTCGATGCGCGCCGCTTCCTTCTGCTCCTGATCGAGCGACTGGATCGCGGTGAACAGAATCAGGAACGCGAACGGCAGCCACTGCCACGCGACGATCATGATCACGGCCGTCAACGGATACTCGGCGAACCAGTCGATCGGCTGCATGCCGAGTGCGCGCATGCCGTCCGCGATCAGTCCGTACACCGGATGCAGGATCATGTTCTTCCAGATCAGCGCGCTGACCGTCGGCATCACGAAGAACGGCGCGATCGCGAGCAGCCGCGCCACGCCCTGGCCGTAGAACTTGCGGTCGAACAGGATCGCCATCAGCACCCCGCCGACCACCGTGATCACCAGCACCGCGACGATCAACTCGAGCGTGTGTCCGATCGAGGGGCCGAACGACGGATCGCTGGCCAGATATTTGTAGTTGTCGAAACCGGCAAAACCCTTCAGGTCCGGGTTCAGCAGGTTGTAGCGCGAGAACGAAAACCAGATCGTCATCGCGAGCGGAATCGCCATCCACAGCACCAGCACCGCGACCGAGGGCGAAACCAGCCAGCGGGCGGAATTGGCTTTGCGGACTTCGCGTTCTTTTTCCGTCTGGGGATGCGCGGACATGAGAGGCAGGCGCAGAGGACGCATGATTGACCACCTGTTCGGTAATGCGCGGGACGTCGGCCCTGGCGGCCTGAACCGCGTTCGGCTACCGCGATTTGAAAGCGCTGTCGCGGCGCGTGCGCGGCAAGGACGGCCCGCTGTGCTGCGTGAGCCGGCTGACGGGCGTCAGCCGGCGCGTGCCACGGGAAGTCAGTGACTGACCTCAGTGACTTACTTCTGATAACCGGCCTGTTTCACCGCGCGATCCGCGGTGGCCTGGCCGGCGGCGAGCGCCTGATCGACCGTCATCTGACCGGCGATCGCACCCGAGATGCTCTGACCGACCACCGTGCCGAACGACTGGAACTCGGGAATTCCGACGAACTGCACACCCGTGTACGGCACCGGCTTCGCCGTCGGATGTTCCGGGTCGGCCGTTTCGATCGCCTTCAGCACGAAGTCGCCGAACGGCGCGGCCTGCTTGTACTCGGGGCGCGCATACGTGGACTGGCGCGTTCCCGGCGGCACCGAGGCCCAGCCTTCGTCTTTCGCGACCAGTTCGATGTACTGCTTCGAGGTGGCCCACGTGATGAACTTCTTCGCCGCGTCGGTTTGCTTCGACGACTTGGGAATCGCCAGCGCCCACGCCCACAGCCAATGCGAACCCTTCGGCGTGACGGCGACCGGCGCGGCGGCAAAGCCGACCTTGTCCGCGATCTGCGATTGCTGCTTGTTGTACAGCATGCCGGCGGCGACCGTGGCGTCGATCCACATCGCGCATTTACCCGACGACATCAGCGTGAGATTTTCGTTGAAGCCGTTCGAGCTCGCTCCGGGCGGGCCGTTTTTCTTCAGCAGGTCGACGTAGAAGCTGATCGCCTTCTTCCATTCCGGCGAGGTCAGTTGCGCGTTCCACTTTTCGTCGAACCAGCGGCCGCCGAAGGTGTTCACCACCGTCGTGCCGTAGGCCATGTTCTCGCCCCAGCCCGCCTTGCCGCGCAGGCAGATGCCGTAGATGCCG
This sequence comes from Paraburkholderia sp. DD10, assembly GCF_049177125.1. Classification (NCBI taxonomy): domain Bacteria; kingdom Pseudomonadati; phylum Pseudomonadota; class Betaproteobacteria; order Burkholderiales; family Burkholderiaceae; genus Paraburkholderia; species Paraburkholderia sp. DD10. The sequence goes on from NZ_CP185393.1 coordinate 2,679,654, forward strand.
TTGGGCTTGTCGGTGAGCTTGTCGGCGAATTGGGAGATCTGCTCGTAGGTCGGCTGATCGGGCATCTTCAGGCCCTTCGCCGCGAACAGGTCCTTGCGGTAATACGTCATCGAGCTTTCCACATAGAACGGCAGCGCGTACAACTGGCCGCCGCTGGAAAGGCCGTCGCGGGCCGTCTTCACGACGTCGTTCAGATCGTAATCCGCAGGCAGGTTCGTGAGCGGCGTGAGCCAGCCGCGCTTGCCCCATTGCGGCGTTTCATACGCGCCGATCGTCATCACGTCGAACTGGCCGCTGCCGGTCGTGATGTCGGTGGTGGCGCGCTGGCGCAGCACGTTTTCCTCGAGAATCACCCAGTTCAGCTTGATGTCGGGGTTGGCTTTCTCGAACGCGGGCGAGAGCTTCTTCAGCTCGATCATGTCGGGATTGTTCAGCGTCGCGATCGTCACCGTGGCCGCCGACGCGCTCAGCGCGAAGCAGGCGATAGCGCCGGCGCTGGCCGCTTTTAGCGCGGATTTGAGGGCTGGTTTCATGTGTTGTCTCCTTTCTCGTACGTTATGTGATGCTGCGTTTATTCGACGAAATTCGTGTGAAGGCGGCGATGAAGGGCCGTGCTTCAGCTCATCCAGTTGCCGCCGTCGACGTTCAGCGTTTGCGCGGTGATGTAGTCCGCATCCGCCGAGGCGAGAAACAGCGCGGCGCCGGTCAGATCGTCGGGCACACCCATGCGCCCGAGCGGCACCGCTTCGCCGACGAGGCGCTTCTTCTCGCCGAGCGGCCGGTTTTCGTAACGGGCGAAGAGCGCGTCGACCTCGTTCCACATCGGTGTATCGACGACGCCCGGCGCGATGCCGTTCACATTGATCTTGTGCGGCGCGAGCGCCAATGCCGCGGATTGCGTGTAGCTCAACACGGCGGCCTTGGTCGCGCAGTAATGCGACACCAGCGCCTCGCCGCGCCGCCCGGCTTGCGACGACATATTGAGGATCTTGCCGCCGTGGCCCTGCTCGACCATCTTCTGCGCGACGGCTTGCATCAGGAAGAACATACCCTTCACGTTGACCGCGAAGAGGCGGTCGAACACGTCCCAGGATTCATCGAGGATCGGGCGCATGTCGAAGAGCGCCGCGTTGTTGAACAGAATGTCGATCTGGCCGAAGCGCTCCAGCGTGCTCGCCACGATGCGATCGATGTCTTCGCGGCGCGTGACGTCGGCCCGGACCGTCAGCACGCGATCGCCGTAGGCGGTGCGCAGCGCGTCGCCGAAACTGCCCGCCGGCTTCACGTCGACCAGCACGCAGCGCGCGCCTTCGTCCAGATATCGCCGGGCCACGGCCTCACCGATGCCGCTTGCCGCGCCCGTCAGAATGGCCACCTTGTCTTGCAATCGTGCCGACACTGCTCGTCTCCGGTTCGTTTCGCTTTTTGAGGCGCGGTGAGCGAACGCTCATTGCGCGAACAATTGCTCTGTTTGTGATCGAATGATCGGATACGGACCGGGTCATGTCAAGGCGCGCAGTGAGATTTCGATGGTGCAGCGCGGCAGGACCGCATGGGACGTGATTCCCGCAGCGATGTCGCTACGAGCAATGAATGCGAAACCGCACTCGACGTTCAGATGACTGACAAAAATTCGAGATACGTTATATCATTGCCGACTCGCACCGCTCCGCAACCTTGCCGGTTCGTTGCCGCCGACATGCCGCTTCGTCAGGAGGTCCGTACTGATATGGCTACATCGATTGCAGAACATCACGCCGTGCGGCTCGCGCACGCCGACGCGCACGCCGCCTTGCACGGGCTCGCGCTCACGCCGCTGCGTCGTCAGGTGTATGCGGCGATCGTCGCGAGCGAACGGCCGGTCGGCGCCTACGAGTTGCTGGCCGCGCTCGAACCGCAACGCGGCCGGATGCCGCCCACCACCGTCTACCGCGCGCTCGACTTTCTGCTCGCGCACGGCTTCGTCCATCGGATCGAATCGAAGAACGCCTACGTGGCCTGCTGCGAAGTCGGCGTGCCGCATCGCAGCCAGTTCCTGATGTGCGACCGCTGCGGCGCGACCGTCGAGATTCCCGGCGACGATCTCGCGGAACAGTTGTCGCACAGCGCGCCGGCGCACGGCTTCGAGGTGCATCGGCAGGTCGTCGAATTGAGCGGCTTGTGCGCGGTGTGCGCTCGCGCGACGCAGCCGGGCGCGCCGGCTTGAGCGTCGCCCGAACGCGGCACGCGGCCCTGGCATCCAGGCCGCGGCTCGCCGCTCCTGAAACCCTTTGACCCATCCACCTCTCACGCAGCAGGAAACAACGATGAAAAAAATCGGCTCGATGTTATTCGGAGCGCGCCGTGCGCTGAAGCTGTCGAAGTACGTGGCCGCCGCCGCTGCCGTCTGCGCGCTCGGCCACAACGCGTTTGCCGCGGATACGAAAATCCCCGTAGTCGCCGCCGAAAACTTCTACGGCGACGTGGTGCGTCAACTGGGCGGCGAGCGCGTCGACGTGACGAGCATCCTGAGCAATCCGGACCAGGACCCGCATCTGTTCGAAGCCAGCCCGAAGACCGCGCGCGCGCTGGAGCATGCGAGCCTTGTGGTCTACAACGGCGCCGACTACGATCCGTGGATGGCAAAATTGCTGGCCGCGTCGAAGAACACGAAACGCACGACGATCGTCGCCGCCGAGCTGGTCGGCAAGAAGAGCGGCGATAATCCGCACCTCTGGTACGACCCGGCAACCATGCCGAAGGTGGCGCGCGCGGTGAGCGAAGCGCTCGTCGCGGCTGACCCGGCGCACAAGTCGGCGTACGATGCGAACCTCGCGAAGTTTCTCGATTCGCTGAAGCCGATTGACGCGAAGGTCGCCGACCTGCATGGCCGCTACGCCGGCGTGCCGGTGACGGCAACGGAGCCGGTGTTCGGCTATATGTCGGATGCGATCGGCCTCACGATGCGCAACTTGCGCTTCCAGATGGCGACGATGAACGACACCGAAGCAAGCGCGGCCGATATCGCCGCGTTCGAACGCGATCTGCGCGAAAAGCGCGTGCGTGTTCTGATCTATAACAGCCAGGCAACCGAGGCTCTGACCCAACGCATGTTGAAGCTCGCGCAGCAATCGAAGGTGCCGACGATGAGCGTCACCGAAACCGAAACGACCGGCAACACCTATCAGACGTGGATGCTCAAGCAGCTCGACGCGCTGGGCGCGGCGCTCGCCGCGGGCGATACGGGCAAGGCCGCAGGCGGCGCGAAGGCGGCAGCCGCTTCGAGTGTCAAAGGAACAACGCAATGAATCCGACTGGCCGCGCCACGCCGGCAAATCCATCGACGAGCGCGGCCCCCCACGCGCCCGTGCTCGAACTCGAGCACGTCACGCTCGAACTCGGCGGCCGCGTGATTCTGCGCGACACGGGTCTGGTCGTGAACCAGGGCGAATTCATCGGCGTGCTCGGGCCGAACGGCGCGGGCAAGACCACGTTGATGCGCGCCGTGCTCGGCCTCGTGCCGGCGGCCAACGGCGCGATTCGCGTCCTCGGGCAACCGGTCGAGCGCGGCAATGCGTCGATCGGCTACATGCCGCAGACGCGCAGCGCGCTCGCCGGGCGCCGCGTGCGCGGCCGCGATTTCGTCGCGATGGCGGCCGACGGCCACCGCTGGGGCTTGCCGCATGCGGACAGCGCGACCCGCGCGGATGTGGAGCGCGTGCTCGATCTGGTCGACGGACGCAAGCTGGCCGAACGGCCGTTGTCGGAACTGTCGGGCGGCGAGCGGCAGCGCCTGCTGCTCGCGCAATGCCTGCTCGGCAACCCCAGGCTGCTGCTGCTCGACGAACCGTTGATCAGCCTCGACCCGCATCATCAGAAGAGCGTGGTCGAACTGGTGCGGCGCGTGCAGCAGGAACTCGGCATCGCCGTGCTGTTTTCGGCGCACGAACTGAATCCGCTCCTGAACGCGCTCGATCGCGTGCTGTACCTCGGCAGTGGCGTGGCCGCGCTCGGCACCGTCGATGAAGTGATCACGAAGCCGGTGCTCTCGCGCCTCTACGGCTCGCCGATCGACGTGATGCGCGTGAACGGCCGCATCTTCGTGATGTCGGGCGACGTCGAAGTGGAAAAGCACGATCACGAGCACGAACACGACGAGAACGGCGGCCATGCGCATACGCATGGGCACCAGCACGACTCACGCAACGGACACACGCACGATGTTTGAATACGATTTCATGGTGAACGCGTTCGCGGCGTCGGGGATCGTCGCGGTGCTGGCGGGCGTGGTCGGCTATTTTCTGGTGCTGCGCGGACAAACCTTCGCGGGTCACGCGCTTTCGCACGTCGGCTTCACCGGCGCGACCGGCGCCGTGCTGATCGGCATTTCGCCGATCTGGGGGATGATCGGCTTCACGCTCGCGGCGGGCGTCGGCATGGGCGCGCTCGGTGAGCGTCTCGCCGGACGCGATGTGGCGATCGGCGTGATTCTCTCGCTGTCGCTCGGTTTCGGCCTGCTGTTTCTGCACTTCTTCACCGCCTACGCGACCCAGGTCACCGCACTGCTGTTCGGCAACGTGCTCGGCGTGAATACGTCGACGCTCGGCGTGCTCGCGGCGTTGGGCGTCGTCAGTTTGCTGGCGCTCGCAGCGATCATGCGGCCGCTGCTGTTCGCTTCGTTGCAGCCGGAACTGGCCGAGGCCAAGGGCGTGTCGTTGCGTCTCGTGTCGGTGCTGTTTCTGGCGATCGCCGCGCTGGCCGTGGCGGCGTGCACGCAGATCGTCGGCGTGCTGCTGGTGTTCACGCTGATGGTCGGTCCGGCCGCCGCGGCGCAAAACGTGACCACGCGGCTTTCGATCGGCCTCGTGCTCGCCGCCGCGTTTGCGCTGGTGCAGGCGTGGCTGGGATTGACGCTGGCATTCCATACCGATTGGCCGACCAGTTTCTGGATTACCGTGCTGTCGGCGGCGGTGTATGGCGGGAGTCTGTTGATGCGGCGCTGAGTTGGCGGGTCGCGGCGGCACACACCTGAATGCCGCCGCGATCGCCTCAGGACTTCAGCCGAGCAGCACCTTCGCGTGATGCGCGATGTGATCCTCGATGAAGGTCGAGATGAAGTAGTAACCGTGGTCGTAGCCCGCATGACGGCGCAGTGTGAGCGGCTGCCCCGCGGCCTTGCAGGCGGCCTCGAACACATCGGGATTCAGTTGCTCGGCGAGGAATTGATCCGCGAGCCCCTGATCGATCAGAATGCCCTGCGCGAACTTGCGCTGCGCATGCGCGACCAGTTCGCTCGAATCGTATTGCTTCCAGGCCGCACGGTCCTCGCCGAGATAACCGCTGAACGCCTTCTCGCCCCACGGGCAACGCGAAGGCGCGGCAATCGGCGCGAACGCCGACACCGAGCGATAAATCTCAGGATTGCGCAGCGCCAGCATCAACGCGCCATGACCGCCCATCGAATGCCCGAAGACGCCGAGGCGCGCGCCGTCCACCGGCAGATTCGCGAGCGCCGTTTCGCGCAGCTCGTCACGCACGTACGAGTACATCCGATAGTGCTGCGCCCACGGCTGCTGCGTCGCGTCGACATAAAAGCCCGCGCCCACCCCGAAGTCCCACGCCGCGCTTTCGCCCGGCACGCCCGCGCCGCGCGGACTGGTGTCCGGCGAGATCAGCGCGATGCCGTGCTGCGCGGCGAAGCGTTGCGCGCCGGCCTTGATCGGAAAAGTCTCTTCCGTGCAGGTCAGTCCCGCGAGATAGAACAGCGCGGGCACGTTCGCGTTGGCCTGCAAGGCCTGCGGCGGTAAATACACGGAGAAGCGCATCGGCAGACCGATGGTCTGCGAGTCATGCCGGTAGATACGCTGCTCGCCGCCGTGGCAGGCATGCTGCGACAAAAGTTCAAGCATCGCGATGCTCCTTTTTACGCGGGTCAATAAAGCACGACGGAGCGGATCGACTCGCCCTTCTTCATCAGATCGAAGCCTTCGTTGATGCGCTCGAGCGGCAGACGGTGCGTAATCAGGTCGTCGATATTGATCTTGCCTTCCATGTACCAATCGACGATCTTCGGCACGTCGGTACGGCCGCGCGCGCCGCCGAACGCCGAGCCCTTCCACTCGCGGCCCGTCACCAGTTGGAACGGACGCGTGCTGATCTCCTCGCCCGCCGCCGCCACGCCGATGATGAACGACTGTCCCCAGCCCTTGTGCGTGCACTCCAGCGCCTGACGCATCACCTTCGTGTTGCCGATGCATTCGAACGAGTAATCGGCGCCGCCATCGGTGAGTTGCACGATGTGATCGACCACGTTCTCGACGTCGTTCGGGTTGATGAAGTGCGTCATGCCGAATTTCTTCGCCAACTCGACACGGCCGGGGTTCAGATCGACGCCGATGATCTTGTCCGCGCCGACCATCTTCGCGCCTTGAATGACGTTCAGGCCGATGCCGCCGAGACCGAACACCACCACGTTCGCGCCCGCCTCGACCTTCGCCGAATACACGACCGCGCCGACGCCGGTGGTCACGCCGCAGCCGATGTAGCAGATCTTGTCGAACGGCGCGTCTTCACGCACCTTCGCGACCGCGATTTCCGGCACGACGATGTAGTTCGAAAACGTGGACGTGCCCATGTAGTGGAACAAGGGCTTGCCGTCCAGCGAGAAACGCGAGGTCGCGTCGGGCATCAAACCCTTGCCTTGCGTCGAGCGGATCGCCTGGCACAGGTTGGTCTTGCGCGACAGACAGAACTTGCACTGGCGGCATTCCGGCGTGTAGAGCGGAATCACGTGATCGCCCTTCTTCAGCGTGCCGACGCCGGGACCGACATCGACGATCACGCCCGCGCCTTCATGGCCGAGAATCGCCGGGAAAATGCCTTCGGGATCGGCGCCGGAGAGCGTGTAGTAGTCGGTGTGGCAGATGCCCGTCGCCTTCACTTCGATCAGCACTTCACCGGCGCGCGGCCCTTCGAGATCGACTTCCTCGATGGTCAACGGGGCGCCGGCTTTCCATGCGATTGCTGCTTTGGTCTTCATCGTGAATGCTCCTGTGAGTCTGTGAATGCGAGTCGCGTCGCGGCGGGGAAATCTCGCGACGCGCTGTTGTCCGGTTCGGAAGCTGCGGCCGTGCGTGTGTCGCTTCACGGACTCGCGCTGGCGCAGTCGCCCTGCACGGCTTGCCGAGCCATAGCTTAACGTGCGGGAAGCGTCATGGTATTGCAAAGTGCGCCGCAGCATTGTCGGTACCTGACATCGCCGCGGTTACCGGCGCGCGGTGTCGTCGAACCATGTCTCCACGCGGCCGTACAGATCGAGAAAGCGCGCGTAGCGTTCGGCGAGCGCCGCATCGCCTTGCGGACCCGCGACACGCGTGGCGCCCGGCGCGAGCGCGGCGAGATCGCCGGCATGCCAATGCCCGCTCGCGAGGCCGCCGAGAATCGCCGCGCCGCGCGGCGCCGCGTTCGGGCAATCGACCGCGTGCAGCTCGACGTTCAACGCATCGGCGAGCAATTGACGCCAGCGCGCGTCGACGGAACCGCCGCCCGCGAGCTTCAGCGTCGTCACGCTGGCGCCGCTCGCGCGGATCGCGTCGAGACCGGCGCGCAGCGAGAAAGCGACGCCTTCGAAAGCGGCGCGCATCATCGTGCCGCGCGTGTGGTCGAGCGCGAGGCCGAGCCAGCCGCCGCGCGCCGCGGGGTTGAGCCAGGGCGTGCGCTCGCCGGTGAGGTAGGGGAGAAAGCTTAGGCCCGTAGGCGCATTGACGGCTGCGCCGGTTGCATCGCCAAACGCATCGCGATAAGCGTCCGCCCATTCGTACGACAACCATCCGCGCACGCGCTCGAGCGCGATACCGACGTTTTGCATCGCCGCCATCCGATACCAGTGATCGCTCGCCGCCCGATAGCGATGCAGTCCCTTCACCGCCACAGGCTCCCGCTCGGCGAGCACGACGATTTGTCCGCCGGTGCCGGTGGTGAGCAACGCGTCGCCGTCGCGCGCGAGTCCGCTGCCTAACGCCGCGCAGGGTGTATCCGCCGCGCCGGTCGCGAGCACGATGCCAGCACGCAGCCCCAGCGCCTGCGCCGCCTTCGCCGACAACGCGCCGCCCGCGGCATAAGACGGCGACAAAGGCGCGAACCACTCACGTGGAATACCGAGCCGCTGAAGCAGCGCGTCGTCCCATGCGCCGGCCGGGTCGGCGAGCGCGGTCGCGCAAGCGTCCGAGGGATCGGTGAGCACCGCGCCGCCGAGCGCCACGCGCAACCAGTCTTTCGGTTGCAACGCCCAGCGCGTCTCGCGCGCGGCTTGCGGTTCGTGCCGCACGATCCAGCCCAACAAGGGACCCGCCATGCCGGGCGCCACCGGATTCGGCTGCGGCTCGCGCCACTGATCGAGCAAGGCCAAGGCGCGCGTGTCGGGCCACAACATCGCGGGGCGCACCGCTTCGCCCTCGGCGTCGATCAGCACGACGCCGTGCATCTGCCCGGAGAAGCCGATGGCCTGCACGTCGAGCCGCGCGTCGGCAGGCAAGCGCGCCATCGCTTCGCACAGCGCGCGCCACCAGGTTTGCACGGGAGTTTCCGCCCAACCCGCATGGGGTGTTTCGAGTGCGTAAGCGACGCTCGCCACCGCCTGCTCGCGGCCGTTTTCGTCGACGATCGCTGCCTTGAGGGAACCGGTGCCGAGATCGATGCCGAGAAAGCTCATGGGAGATAGAACGTCAAGTTGGAATGGAGAACAGCGTGCAAAAGCTGCCGGGGAAGGCGTCGTTTTTCTCAGAACCGTGCGGTTCCGCGAGCGCGCCAGGAAGCAAACCGACGATCGACGAATCGCGGGTTAACCCCGCCGCGCCACGCGCCATACGAAAACCGCACTATGCGGTCAGCCGGATACAGCGCATCGATTCTCACATATATCCGCTCGACTCGGGCGCACCTGGCAGGCCGCTTCGCAGCGCCTGCGCGAAGGGGCACCGGACGCGCCTCGACGCGCCGCGCGCCGCGAATCCGGCTTTGAAAAGCGCCTCGCGCATATCGTGAGCGGGAATGCCGGAATAGGCCCCAGCGGTCTTGTTGTGCTTTTTCGTCGCCGATACCTTGGAGCCATCCCAAAACGAGACGGTGGAGACAGACGATATGCAAGCCAACACGGTTCATCCGTGCGACGAGCGGCTGCCCGCGGGCCAGTTGCTCACCCTCGGCATTCAGCACGTTCTGGTGATGTACGCCGGCGCGGTCGCGGTGCCGCTCATCGTCGGCGCGGCGCTCAAGCTGCCGAAGGACCAGATCGCGTTCCTGATCAGCGCCGATCTGTTTTCCTGCGGCATCGCCACGCTGATACAGACGCTCGGCCTATGGATCTTCGGCATCCGCCTGCCCGTCATCATGGGCTGCACGTTCGCGGCCGTCGGTCCGATGGTCGCGATCGGCACCAACCCGTCGCTCGGCATACTCGACATCTTCGGCTCGACGATCGCGGCCGGCGTGGTCGGCATTCTGCTCGCGCCGGCGGTCGGCAAGCTGCTGCGCTTCTTCCCGCCGGTGGTGATCGGCGTGGTGATCTCGGTGATCGGGCTGTCGCTGATGGAAGTCGGCATCAACTGGGCGGCCGGCGGCGTGGGCAATCCCGAGTACGGCAATCCGGTTTATCTCGGCCTTTCGCTCGTCGTGCTGATGCTGATTCTGCTCATCAACAAGTTTGGCAAAGGCTTCGTCGCCAATATCTCGGTGCTGCTCGGCATCGTCGCGGGCTTCGTGATCGCGCTCGCGCTCGGCCGCGTCGACATGGACGGCGTCACGCACGCGCCGTGGGTCGGCTTCGTGATGCCGTTCCACTTCGGCTTGCCGCACTTCGATCCGCTTTCGATCGCGACGATGGTCACCGTGATGTTCGTCACCTTCATCGAATCGACCGGCATGTTCCTCGCGGTCGGCGACATGGTCGATCGTCCGGTCGATCAGAAGACGCTCGTGCGCGGCTTGCGCGTGGACGGCCTCGGCACGCTGATCGGCGGCATCTTCAACTCGTTTCCGCACACCTCGTTCTCGCAGAACGTCGGCCTGATCGGCGTGACCGGCGTGAAGAGCCGCTTTGTCTGCGCGATGGGCGGCGTGATCCTGGTGCTGCTGGGCCTCTTTCCGAAGATGGCGCAAGTGGTCGCGTCCGTGCCGGCCTTCGTGCTCGGCGGCGCGGGCATCGTGATGTTCGGCATGGTGGCGGCGAACGGCATCAAGGTGCTGTCGAAGGTCGACTTCGTGAAGAACCACCACAACCTCTTCATCGTCGCGGTGAGTATCGGGCTGGGCCTGGTGCCGGTGGTCTCGCCGCACTTCTTCTCGAAGCTGCCGCCCGCGCTGTCGCCGCTTCTGCATAGCGGGATTTTGCTGGCGTCGGTGTCGGCGGTCGTGCTGAACCTGATCTTCAACGGCGTGAAGAGCGAGAGGAACGCGCAGTGCGAAATTCGCCAGGCGGGCCGTGATCTGGACGGACGCGGCGGCAATGAAGCGCCGGGCGACGAGATGCTGCGGGCCGCGGATCTGCACTGAGCGTGGAGAGCGGCGCTGCGCTGCGCCGTGCGATGGGATCTTCCGTCGCTCACAGGTTGCGGACGGACGAAAACGCCACGGCATGCCGTGGCGTTTTCGCGTGTTTTCGCGCGTTTTCGATTACCGGCTGAACAGGACGGCTTCCCTCGAAACACAAAGCCGCCCCGCAAGCCTGTTGTTGCTACAAGACCTAACCCGCCGTGGCCGCCGACGCCGCCACCGGTGCGCTCGCCGCACCGTAGTCGACCGGTGCGTCAGCCGGACGCGGCGGCTCGCCGTTCCGCTCGATCCAGCCACCGCCAAGCGCCTGGTAAAGCGTGACCAGGTTTTGCAGACGTTCCATTCGCGCGGTAACCAGCAACTGCTGCGCCGAATACAGACTGGTCTGCGCGGTCAACACCGACAGATAGCTGTCGACACCATTCGTATACCGCAGATTCGACAAATCCAGCCGGCGCTGTTCGGCGAACGTATTGCGCTCCAACGCCTGAATCTGCTGATCGTAGGTGCCGCGTGCCGCCAGCCCGTCCGCCACTTCACGGAAGGCCGTCTGGATCGCCTTTTCATACGTCGCGATCTGGATGTTCTTCTGCACGTGGGCGAGATCGAGGTTGGCCTTGTTCTCGCCGCCCTCGAAGATCGGCACGGTAATCGACGGCGCGAAGCTCCATGCCGCCGAACCGGGCTTGAACAGACCGCCCAGCGTCGGGCTCAGCGTACCGAAACTGCCGGTGAGCGAGACCTTCGGGAAGAACGCCGCGCGCGCCGCGCCGATGTTCGCGTTGGCTGCGAGCAGATTCTGCTCGGCCTCCATGATGTCCGGACGACGGGTCAGCAGATCGGACGGCAGACCCGCCGGAATATCCGTGAGGAGATTCTGGTTGTCGAGCGGCATGCCCGGCGGAAGGTCGGCCGGCAGCGGCTCGCCGAGCAGCAACGTGAGCGAGTTCTCCGCCTGCGCCCGCAGACGCGCCTGCGACTGCAGGTTGGCCAGAGCCTGCTCGACCACGGTCTGCGATTGCCGCAAATCGAGTTCCGAACCGGTGCCGTTATCGAATTGCAGCTTGGTGATCCGATACGACTCCTGCGCGGATTTGAGCGTGTCCTGCGTGACCTTGAGCAGATCGTCGAGTTCGAGCACCGTGAGGTACTGATTCGCGACCTGCGACACCAGCGAAATTTCCGCCGCCTTGCGCGCTTGCGCGGTGGACAGATACTGCGCCAACGCCTGGTCTTTCAGGCTCTGAATCCGGCCGAAGAAGTCGATCTCCCACGACGCGTTCAGACCCACCGAATACGTGTTCGAGATCGTCTGGCCGCCCACCGACAGATTCCTCGGCGTGCGCTGCTTGCTTTGCGACGCCGCCGCGTCCAACGTCGGGAACAGCGCCGCGCGCGTGATCCGGTACTGCGCCTGCGATGCCTGGATATTCAGCACCGACACGCGCAGATCGCGGTTGTTCTTCAGCGCGATGTCGATCAGCCGCTGCAGGCGCGGATCGACGAAGAAGTCGCGCCAGCCGATGTCGGCGGCAGCCTGGCCGTTCGCGCTGCGCGCCGCGCCGGACGCGCCGGGCTGGCCGGTCTGGGCCGGCTGGGTCGCGCCCGGCTGCGTGTCGTACACGCCGCCGGTCGGGAAGGCGCCCGACACGGGCGCGGCCGGGCGCTCGTACTTCGGCGCCATCGTGCAACCCGCGGCGAGGAACGCGACCGCTACTGCAATCAAAGAGTGTTTTTGCATCTCAATGTCCGTCCTTGCCCGAGCCTTGATCCGTCGACCCGCCACCTTGCGGATGGTGCTGGTTGTAGTGTGCGAGCGCCTCATCCGGGTCTTCCTTCTCGCCGCCGAACTTCGCGCGGATCACGACGAAGAACATCGGGATCATGAAAATCGCGAGGAAGGTCGCCGTCAACATGCCGCCGATCACGCCGGTGCCGATGGCGTGCTGGCTCGCCGAACCCGCGCCGTTGCTGATCGCGAGCGGCATCACGCCGAGAATGAAGGCGAGCGAGGTCATCAGGATCGGACGCAGCCGCAGACGCGCTGCTTCCAGCGCGGCTTCGATCGGCCCCATGCCTTGCCCCTGCTGCAGCTCGCGGGCGAACTCCACGATCAGAATCGCGTTCTTCGCCGACAAGCCCACCGTGGTCAACAAGCCCACCTGGAAGAACACGTCGTTCTCCAGCCCGCGCAGCGTGGCGGCCAGCAGTGCGCCGATCACGCCGAGCGGCACCACCATGATCACCGAGAACGGGATCGACCAGCTTTCATACAGCGCCGCGAGACACAGGAACACCACGAGGATCGAGATGCCGTACAGGATCGGCGCCTGCGAACCGGACTGGCGCTCCTGCAACGACAGGCCCGTCCATTCGTAGCCGATACCCGCGGGCAGCTTCGCCACGAGAGCTTCCATCGCCGTCATCGCCTGACCGGTCGACTTGCCCGGTGCCGCCGCGCCCTGGATTTCCACCGCGGAAATACCGTTGTAGCGTTCGAGCTTCGGCGAACCGTAGCCCCACGAGCCGCCCGCGAACGACGAGAACGGCACCATGCCACCCGCGGTATTGCGCACGTACCAGGCGTTCAGGTCTTCCGGCTTCATGCGGAACGGTGCGTCGCCCTGCAGATACACCTTCTTGATCCGGCCGTCGATATCGAGGAAGTTGTTCACGTACTGCGAGGCCCACGCGATCGAGAACGTCTGGTCGATCGCGGACAGCGACACGCCGAGCGCGGCAGCCTTCTCGTGGTCGATGCTCACCTTGAACTGCGGCGTATCGTTCAGGCCGTTCGGGCGCACCTGAGCCAGCGTCGGATCTTTCGCCGCCATGCCGAGCAGCATGTTGCGTGCTTCCATCAGCTTCTCGTGACCGACGCCCGCGCGATCCTGCAATTCGAAGTCGAAGCCCGCGGCGGTGCCGAGTTCGGGAATCGACGGCGGATTCACCGGATACACCAGCGCGTTCTTGTAGCCGCCGAAGTGCATGAACAGACGTCCCACCAGCGCCTGGACCTTTTCGTCCGCATGCTGGCGCTGCGAGTAGTCCTTCATCCGCACGAACACGAGACCCGCGTTCTGGCCGCGGCCGGCGAAGCTGAAGCCGTTCACCGTGAAGGTCGATTCGACGATGGCCTTCTCGCTGTCGAGCAGGTAGTCGGACACGTCCTTCAGCGCGCGCGCCGTGGTTTCCTGGGTCGAGCCCGACGGCGTTTGCACGAGCACGAACATCGTGCCCTGGTCTTCGTCGGGCAGGAACGACTTCGGCAACTTCACGAACAGCAGGCCCACCGCGAAGATCACCACCATATAGATGATGAGCCAGCGGCCCGAGCGCTTGATCACGTGGTGCACGCCCGAGTGATACTTGTCGCGGCTCTTGTCGAAGGTGCGGTTGAACCAGCCGAAGAAGCCCTTCTTCTCCTCGTGATGCCCTTGCGGAATCGGCTTGAGGATCGTCGCGCACAAGGCCGGCGTGAGAATCAACGCGACCAGTACGGAGAGCACCATCGCCGCCACGATCGTCAGCGAGAACTGCCGGTAAATCGCGCCGACCGAGCCGCCCGAGAACGCCACCGGCACGAACACCGCCGACAGCACGAGCGCCACGCCGACCAGCGCGCCGGTAATCTGGTCCATCGCCTTGCGAGTGGCCTCGCGAGGCGACAAGCCCTCCTCGGCCATGACCCGCTCGACGTTTTCCACCACCACGATCGCGTCGTCCACCAGCAAGCCGATCGCCAGCACGAGCCCGAACATGGACAGCGTGTTGATCGAGAAGCCCACCAGACCCATGACCGCGAAGGTGCCGAGCAGCACCACCGGCACGGCGATCGTCGGGATCAGCGTGGCCCGCAGGTTCTGCAGGAACAGGTACATGACCAGGAACACCAGCACGATACCTTCGAGCAGCGTCTTGACCACTTCCTCGATCGACAGGCGCACGAACGGCGTGGTGTCGTACGGGTACTTCACGACGAGGCCGTGCGGGAAGTACTTCGACAGTTCGTCGACCTTCGCGCGCACCGCCTTGGCAGTGGCCAGCGCGTTCGCGCCGGTGGCGAGCTGAATACCGAAGCCCGCCGTCGGCTGGCCGTTGTACTTGGTGTCGAAGTTGTAGTTCTCGCCGCCGAGTTCGATGCGCGCCACGTCCTTGATACGGACTTGCGAGCCGTCAGGATTGACCTTCAGCAGCACGTTGCCGAACTGTTCGGGCGTATTGAGCAGCGTGGCTTCCGTGATGGTGGCCTGCAGCACCTGGCCCGGCACCGACGGCGTGCCGCCGAGCGAGCCGCCCGCGACCTGCACGTTCTGCGCTTGCAAGGCCGATTGCACGTCCACCGGCGTCAAGCCGAAGTTGGTCAGCTTGTTCGCGTCGAGCCAGATCCGTATTGCGTACTGCGAGCCGAACAGCGTCACCGTGCCCACGCCGTCGATACGGCTGATCGGATCCTGAATGTTCGACGCGACGTAGTTCGCCAGGTCGTACCTGTTCATGCTGCCGTCTTCGGACACGAACGCGAGCACCAGCAGGAAGCTGCTGCTCGATTTGGTGACCTTGGTGCCCAACTGCTGCACGGCCTGCGGCAACAGCGGCGTGGCGAGCTGCAGCTTGTTCTGCACCTGCACCTGCGCGATGTCGGGATTGGTGCCGGCCGCGAACGTCAGCGTGATGGTGGCGGTACCCGAGTCGTCCGACGTGGACGACAGATACAGCAAGTGGTCGAGACCACTCATCTGCTGCTCGATCACCTGCGTGACGGTGTTTTCCACCGTTTTCGCCGATGCGCCCGGGTACGATGCGCTGATCTGCACGGCCGGCGGCGCGATGGTCGGGTATTGCGCGATCGGCAGTGTGAACACCGACGCGATACCCGCGAGCATCAGAATGATGGCGATCACCCATGCAAAAATCGGGCGATCGATAAAGAACTTTGCCATGAGGCGGGCTCCCTGTTATTACGCGCCCGATGCAGCAGAGGCAGGTTGAGCCGTCTGGGCAGCACCGCTGGCGGCCGGCGCGCTCTGAGCTGCGGCGCCGGAAGCCGGGGTGGCGGGAAGTTGCGCGGCGATGGCCTTGACCGGCGCGCCGGGGCGCACCTTCTCGGTACCCTGGACGATCACGCGGTCACCCGGATTCAGGCCGCTTTCGACCACCCAGTTCGAACCGTACGTACCGGTGGTGACGAGCTGACGCAGGCTGACCTTGTTGTCCTGGCCGACCACCAGCGCGGTGGGCTGGCCCTTCTGGTCATGCGTCACGCCGATCTGCGGCACGAGAAGCGCGTTTTCGTTGACGCCTTCCTCGATCTTCGCGCGCACGAACATGCCCGGCAGCAGCACCTTGTCCGCGTTCTTGAAGATCGCGCGCACGGTGACCGAACCGGTGCCCTGATCGACCGTCACGTCGGTGAACTGCAGCTTGCCCTTTTCCGAATAGGTGCGGCCGTCTTCGAGAATGAGCGAGACCTTGGCGGCCTCCGGGCCGCTCGTCTTCAGGCGCCCTTCCTGCATTTCGCGGCGCAGCTTCAGTCCGTCGAGGCTCGACTGCGTCAGGTCCACGTAGACCGGATCGAGTTGCTGGACGGTTGCCATCAGCGTGGCGGCGCTCGCCTGCACATAGGCGCCCGGCGTGACTTGCGACACGCCGATCTGGCCGGTCACGGGCGAGGTCACGTCGGTATAGCCGAGGTTGATCTGCGCCGTGTCGACCGCCGCCTTGCCCGCGGCGACGTCCGCCGCGGCCTGGCCTTGCGCGGCCACCGCGTTGTCGTAGTCCTGCTTGCTGACCGCATTGGCGGCGACCAGCACCTTGTAGCGGTTGGCCTGCGCGGTGGTGGACGCGAGGTTGGCTTGCGCCTTCGCAAGCGCCGCCTTCGCGTTGTTCAAGGTCGCGATGTACGGCGCCGGATCGATCTTGTACAGACGCTGACCCGCCTTGACCTGGCTGCCTTCCGTGAACTCGCGGCGCAGCACGATGCCGTCGACCCGCGCGCGCACTTGCGCGACGAGGAAGGCACTGGTGCGGCCGGGCAGTTCGGTGACGACGGGCACGGCCGTCGGCTGGACGGTGACGACCCCGACTTCGGGCGTTTGTGGCGGCGGGGCAGATTGTTTTGGTCCGCACGCTGCCAGCAATACGGCAGCCGTCGCGGCACTGATTAGGCGGAATGGAATCCGTTCGACGCGCATGGAGCGACCTCTGTCAAGGACTGAGAATGAAAAAGTGCGCGCATCCCTACCCCGGGGACGGCAGCGCACACAGGCGTCTCGCGACGCTAGACCGGAAGCCCGGGGATGCAAGCCGAACCTGCGGGACACCTTGGGCGAAATGCGCCATACCTGGGAATTGCCGCACGAAGCCGCCCGGAGAAGCGCGGCGCAAAAGTGTTTTGAAAGGCAACAGTGACGGATATTAACTGCTCGTCACGGCTTGGGCTATCCGATCGTGGGGTGCTATTATATATACATTCACGAATGCATGTAAAAGTACGTTTCCCTTCTCGCAGCGCGGGGACCTGCAAGATCGGTTCAAAATTTGCTTGTCAGCAGACGGATTGTCACCGGGCGCACTTCAAAACGCTCGGGAAAACCCCATGATTACGGCAGGTTATACCGTATGGCCAGAAGAACCAAGGAAGAGGCGCTGGAGACGCGCAGCAGCATCCTCGATGCGGCCGAACAGGTCTTCTTCGAGAAGGGCGTGTCGCGCACTTCGCTCGCCGACATCGCGCAGGCGGCCGGTGTCACGCGCGGCGCGATCTACTGGCACTTCGCGCACAAAAGCGATCTGTTTACCGAAATGTTCGACCGCGTGCTGCTGCCGCTCGACGAACTCAAGGCCGCCTCGCAAAACCCCAATGAACCCGATCCGCTAGGGCGCCTGATGGAAATCTGCACGGTGTGTCTGCGCGACACCGCTAACGATCCGCGGCGCAGGCGCGTGTTCGACATCCTGTTTCTCAAGTGCGAACTGGTGGAGGAAATGGGCCCGGTGATGATCCGCTATCAGGCCACCATGCGCGAGGGGCTCAACAGCATCGAGGGCGGCCTGCGCAACGCCATCTCCAAAGGGCAAATGCCGGCCGACCTCGATGTCACGACGGCGGCGTCGATGGTGCACGCGTTCGTCGGCGGCTCGCTGCGCGACATGCTGCTGTTGCCGGACGCCACCGATTTCGGCAAGCACGCGCAACAGATGGTCGAGGGTATGTTCGACGCGCTGCGGCTGAGCCCGGCGTTGCGCAAGGGCTATGCGCAGCGGCCGGCCGGCAGGCCGGCCGTCTAGCGCTGTCGTCGTTCTACGCGGCAGCCCGGCTGGCCCGCGCCTTCTGATTCGAAGCATGGATATTGCCGCGCTCGAGGGGTGTCCCGTTCGTCACCGCGGCGATCCACTCGTCCGTGCTGGCCACCGCCGCGAAGCGCGAGTGCAGCACCACGCTGAATACGCGGTGAATGTCCTCTGCGCTGGCAAAACCCGCGCTGTTCTCATACGGCACGGAACCCGTCGCGTCGTGCAGGAATTCGACGGCCAGCCCCGCGTGAACCGCATGATTGATGGTCGACGCGTCGCAGTTATGGGTCATGTAGCCGGCCACGGTCAGCGTGTCGATCCGCTGATCGGCAAGCCAGTCGGCCAGATCCGTTCCGGTGAACGCGCTCGGCAACGACTTCTCCACATAGTGATCGTGAGCGCGCGAACTCACTACCGGATGCAGGTCCGCGCCCTCGGTGCCGCGCGCGAACAGCGGCGAGCTGGCGGGCGCAAGGTTCTGCACCACCACCACCGGCACGCCGGCGGCGCGTGCCGCATCCATCGCGCGTCCGATGTTGGCGAGCGAGCTTTGCACGTCCGGGTATTCGATCGGCAAATTGCCGCTTACGTATTCGTTCTGTACGTCGATGACGATCAGCGCGCGGCGCGGTGTGGTCATGGCAAGACTCCTTCCTGTTCGATGAGTGGGGGGGGGCTCGCTTCTGCCCCGGCCGGTCGTCGGCCTTGCTCGACTTCCGATCCAGCCTTCGGGCAGCGGGCGATGACTGCATTGTTCGCCCGCCGCCGTTTTCCCGACAGCGGCCCGCACGACAATAGTCGCTAGAATCGGGCCATCGTTTAATTCACGAGGTGACGGATGGCTACACCGGCTCTGCCTGCCGCAATGGACGACGGCGCGTCCCGACATGTCATCGCGGTGATCGCGTTCGACCGCATCAGTCCTTTCCATCTTTCGGTGCCCTGCGTCGTATTCGGCGAAGAGCGCAGCGGCGGCGATCTGCCCGATTTCGACTTTCGCGTCTGCGCCGCCGAAAGCGGCACGCTGACCACCACGGCCGGCTTCACGATCGCCGTCACGCACGGACTGGCGGCGCTCGCCGACGCCCACACGATCATCGTGCCGAGCTGGCGCGATCCGGACGAGCCGCCGCCCGCCGCGCTGCTCGACGCACTG
This sequence comes from Paraburkholderia sp. DD10, assembly GCF_049177125.1. Classification (NCBI taxonomy): domain Bacteria; kingdom Pseudomonadati; phylum Pseudomonadota; class Betaproteobacteria; order Burkholderiales; family Burkholderiaceae; genus Paraburkholderia; species Paraburkholderia sp. DD10. Next base: position 2,698,633 of record NZ_CP185393.1, read on the forward strand.
CGCGCGGCCCATGCGCGCGGCGCGCAACTGGTCGGGCTCTGTCTGGGCGCATTCGTGCTGGCCGCCGCCGGCATCCTCGACGAACGGCCGGCCTCCACTCACTGGGCGTGGGCCGACGACTTCGCGCGCCGCTATCCGCGGGTGCGGCTCGATCCGGACGTGCTTTATGTCGACGACGGCAACGTGCTGACCTCGGCCGGCACGGCGGCGGGTCTCGACTGCTGTTTGCACGTGCTGCGCAAGATGTGCGGCGCGCGGGCGGCGAACTACGTGGCGCGTCGGCTGGTGGTGCCGCCGCATCGGCAAGGCGGCCAGGCGCAATACGTTCAGCAGCCCATGCCGCCGAACCTGCGCGGCGACCGGCTAGCGGGCCTGCTCGATTGGGTCAGCGGAAATCTGGATGCGCCGCATACGCTTGACACGCTCGCCGAACGCGCATTGATGAGCCGCCGCACTTTCACGCGACGCTTCCGGCTCGCCACCGGCACGACCGTCGGCGCATGGTTGCTGGCGCAGCGGCTTGCGCGCGCGCAGCAGTTGCTCGAGAGCACCGACGAGTCGGTGGAACGGATCGCGGCCATTGCGGGGTTCGGCTCGACAGCTTCGCTGCGGCAGCATTTCGCGCAGGCGTTTCGCACTTCGCCGTCCGCATGGCGGCGGGAGTTTCGTGGGGTTTGAGCGCGTGAATGTTGAACGCAGGTGCGAGCGTTCGACCGCTCGTAAAAGGACGCTGACCAGGGGCGCGGACCAGAGACGTACGCCAGTAGACATGCCGAGCGCACGCGGACGCACGCAGGGCCGCGCATCCCGAGCAACGGCGGAAGCGATCGAAAGCGCTCAACGGCGACGCCCGTGCCGGGCCGCCAACGCCGTTTCGTAGTGGCTCACCGGGATTTCGTAGTCGCGCCGGCGCGACAGCGGCGACACGCGCGGCGGACGTAAGTCAACGAAGCAAGGCCACGCCAACCGATCAATGCTCGCTGATCCAGCGCGCGACATACAACAACAGCGCCACCAGAAAAATCATCACGGCCCAAGCCCAGTTCGGCACCGCATGCGGACTGGGCTCGGGATGCGAGACCCCAGGCGACACACCGTGGGACGTCCCATGCGCCGCGCCCGCCGCCCGTCCGGGCAACGCGTTGCCATGATCGGCGCGCGTGCGCCGCGCCACGCTGCCGAGCGTGATCGGCCGCAGGAACACATGCTGACGGCGCACCGCCGAGCCGCGCGCGCGATTCGGCCCTTGTCCATGTTTGGCCCGCACGACCGCGGCGAATTCTTCGAAAAAGTCATCGGCAAGCTGATGCAGCGCGTTTTCCAACTGACGCGTGGGCAGTTCGGCAAGCGGTCCCGAGGAGGTTGCCCAGATCGTGTAGTCGATCCGCGTACCCCGCTCGCCGCTTGCGCCGTGCGCGCTGTCTTCACCGCGCAAGCGCACTTCGATCTGGCCGCGCAACGCGCCGACGCCTTCGGCTCGCGCCTTGAAGTTGATGGTGCGGTGCTCGGCATCCGCCGGCCCGGAATCCTGGCCGGCCACGTGGGCGCGCGCTTCGTAACGCGCGCGCAGCGGGCCGAGCGGTACGGTCAGGGTGAGCGCGTATTCGCCGTGGGCGAAGCGCGTGAACGACTCGCAGTTGTCGAGGCTGGCGCGCAGCAAGGCGAGGTCCTGCAACGCATCCCAGACATCGGACGGTGCAAGCGGAATCCGTAACGCGTCGTTCACTTCCATGGCAGCCTCCGCGATGAACGCGCGACAGCGGGATCAGGACGTCTGATCGATGCGGTCGACGCGCGATGCGTAAAACGCGAGATACCCCTTGATCCGCATGACCGACTCGAACGGCGTCTCATAGCTCCACACCGCGTTTTCGATCAGGCCGTCTTCGGTACGCAGATGGAAGTACGACGCCTCGCCCTTGAACGGGCAGTGCGTGGTGTGCGCCGAACGTTCGAGCCGCGCCATGTTCACGTCTTCGCGCGGAAAATAGAACACGTCCGGCAGACCGGTTTCCGCGAGCGTCAGCCCCGCGTGCGTGTCGGCCATGGTCACGCCGCCGTGTATCACCCGCACGCGGTGACGGTTACCGGTGATCGCGATGGTGTGCTCGCCCTGGCTGGCGGCAGACCTTCCGTGAGGTGTCAAGGCATCGCTCATGTCTCGGCTCCGTGAAGTGTGCGGTCCTATGCGGTCGTATGCGCTCGCGCAAAACAGTAAAGCCACGGGGGTGACCCGTGGCTTCATTATCGGCCAAACTCTGGCCGATTGCGCAGTGTTCCTCGCCGCGTTTGCGCCGCTATCCAGCCAGTGTTCCCGCATGGCGTCCGACGTTGCCGCGGCGCCGCCAGGCAAAGCCCAGGCGCTTACTGGGTATTCCAGTAGAAGGCGGCCTTGGCGCTGCCCTTGGCGGGTACGGTCACAGCCTTCGACTGGTCCCGGTCCTTGTATTGCGCATGCACGGTGTAGCGGCCCGGGCGCAGCTTGATCAGCATGTACGGCCCGCGCGACGTGGCGTTCAACACCTCGCCGTTGTGCGCGTCGACCACCCGCACGTGGACGTCCGCAAGAAACTCCGCGGTGGGACCGGTAAAGCGCAGCGACAGCGGCCACTGGCTTTGCGCCGCCTGCAACGCCTTCGATTCGTCGAGACCGACGCCGCCCGACACGAACGAGACGTCGCCCTGCTGCTGAACTTGCGGCAGACCGCTACCGTTCGCGTTGCCCGCGCTGGTGTCGTCGGCGGTGGTGCCGCCCGTGACCTCGCTCGCCTGCTGTGCATGGGCGCCGCCCGCCAGCCCGAGCGTGAGCGCCGCGCACACCGCGGCGGCTACGATCCTTCGCTGATTGCGTTGGGTTTTCATCGGTTCGCTCCTCGTTAAGGTCCTTATGGCCCGGTGTGCCTCGAACGGCCCCGGATCAAGTGAGACGCAACCTGCGTGCCACGCTGCGGATCGTGCCCGCTGCAAGCCGCTGGCCACGCCTTATGAGGTGGCGCGCGGCGTCTTCCGCACCGCTGCTGAACACGCGAAAAAAAGCCGGTCCGCGAGCAGGATGTGCAAGGACCGGCAAGCGTTACTTCTTCAGATTCCCGCGCAGACCGGCTCGAACGCCGGTCGTGCCGCGAATCGGCAATCCACTCGCCGATCCGCCCACGGCTCGGTTATCAGCCGAGATCGACGGGCACGAAAATCTGCGCATTGTCGCGCTGGATCAGCAACGCGATGCTGTTGCCGGCGCCGGCGATCATCTGCTTGAGTTGATCGACGCTCGCCACCGGCCGGCCGTTGACCGCCAGAATCACGTCGCCCGGCTGAATGCCGGCACTTTCGGCCGCGCCGCCCGATTGCTGCACCAGCAGACCATGCGACACCGACGCGCCGCTCTTCTCCTGCGGCGTCAACGGCCGCACGGCCACACCGAGCCGGCTTTGCAACTGGGGCGGCTGATCGGCCTTGTCCGAGGCGACCTTGGTATCCGACAACGAGCCGATCGTCACCTTCAGATCCTTGGTGCTCTTGTCGCGCCACACCTGCACGGTAGCCGGGCTGCCCGGCGCGAGACCCGCGACCTGCGACGGCAGATCCGCCGAGTCGTCGACCGGTTGGCCGTTCACGGACAGGATCACGTCGCCCGGCTGCAAACCGGCCTTGGCCGCCGGGCCGCCCGGATCGACCGAACTGACGAGCGCGCCTCGCGGTTTCTGCATGCCGAACGAGTCGGCGAGCGTCTGGTTCACGCCCTGCACCGCGACGCCGAGACGCCCGCGGCTCACGTGACCGGTCTTGACGATGTCGTCCTTGACCTTGATCGCTTCATTGATCGGGATCGCGAACGAAAGGCCCTGGAAGCCGCCGGTCTGCGAGTAGATCATCGAGTTGATGCCGATCACTTCGCCTTGCAGGTTGAAAAGCGGTCCGCCCGAATTGCCGGGATTCACCGGCACATCGGTCTGGATGAACGGCGTGTAATTCTCGTTCGGCAGCGAACGCGATTTCGCGCTGATGATGCCCGAGGTCACCGTGTTGTCGAAACCGTAAGGCGAGCCGATCGCGACCACCCACTGCCCGACCTTGCTCTGGCGTGGATCGCCGATCTTCACGGTGGGCAGATTGCTCGCATCGATCTTCAGCACGGCGACGTCGGATTGCTTGTCGGCGCCGATCACCTTGGCGCGGAATTCGCGCTTGTCGGTGAGCTTCACCGTGACGACATTGGCGCCGTCCACCACGTGCGCGTTGGTCAGGATATAGCCGTCATTGCTGACGATGAATCCCGAGCCCAGGCTCGCGCTCGGCTGATCGGGCGCATCGCCGCCGTCAGGGCCTTGCATGCCCGGCATGCCGCCGAAGAAGTGCTTGTAGAACTGATAGAAGGGATCGCTCGGATCGATCGGCAACTGGTTGCCGCCGCCGTTGCCGCGCAATGCCGCCTGCTTCACGACATGCTTGGCGCTGATGTTGACGACGGCCGGGCCGTAGGTTTCGACGAGGCCCGAGAAGTCGGGAATGCCGGTCTTGGCGGCGGCTTCGGCGGGCATCATCGCGGCTTGCGCGGGCGTGATGACCTGCGGCGCGGGCACGTCGCGATGGCCCGCCACGTAGCCGACGGAGAGCGCCGCGGCGACAGCGACTGCAACGGCGCCGCGGGACAAGGTTTTCGCGTTCATCGTGTACTCCTGGAGGGGAGAAGAGGCTTGGGGATGTCACGAAGCGTACGTGCTATCGCTTAAAAGAGTCTTAAGCAGCGACAGATCGCTTGATTCCCGCTGATAAGGCCGCGTTAAGCCTCGTTTAAGCCTCTTTACGAACAGAAAGCCCCATCTTCAGAAACGCACGGTGACCTGCAAACCGCCCGCCGGCGATTCGTCGAGCGACACGGCCGCGTGATGCTGGGTGGCGATGCGGCGCACGATCGCGAGCCCCAAACCGCTGCCCGCCACGTCGGTGCGCGCGCGGTCCGCGCCGGCGCCGACACGGTAAAACCGGTCGAACACACGATCGCGCTCGGCCGGTTCGATGCCCGGTCCGCTATCGGCGATCCGCACCACCGGACGCCCGTCTTCGACATGCAGCGAAACATCGACATGCCCGCCCGGCGGCGTGTACTTGGTCGCGTTGTCGACGAGGTTGTTGAACATCACGCCCAGCGCCTCCGCGTCGCCGATCACCGTGGCGGACTCGCTCGCCTCGATGCCGAGATCGACGCCGCGATTCTGCGCGAGCGGCGCGTAAGCCGCCACGCAGTTTCGCAGCAGCGCGCGCAAGTCGATCGTGCTGGTGGCGCCGAGGCCGTCCGGCTCGGAACGCGCGAGCGCCAGCAGTTGCTCCGCGAGGCGCGTGGCGCGCGTGACGCCTGTTTGCAGATCGGCAAGCGCTTCACCGCGGGCGGCATCGTCTTTCGCGCGCGCCACCAGTTGCGCCTGAATCTGCACGGCGGCGAGCGGCGTGCGCAGTTCATGTGCGGCGTCGGCGACGAACGCTTTCTGAATGTCGAGCGCGGTGGCGAGCCGTTCGAGCAGGCCGTTCAACGCGCGCACGAGCGGCTGCACTTCGAGCGGCAAGCGCTGGTCGGGCAAAGCTTCGAGCGCTTCCGGACGGCGCGTGTCGAGCGCGCTCGTCACGCGCCGCAAGGGCCGCAGTCCGCGCCCGACGATCACCCACACCGCCACGCCCAGCAGCGGCAGCAGCACGATCAACGGCCACAGCGTGCGCAGCGCGACGTCGGCCGCGAGCCGGTTGCGCACGGAAAGCGGCTGCGCCAGTTGCACGACGTTATCGCCGACGATCGCGCCGTACACCCGCCACTCGCCGCGTTCCGTACGTTCGGTCGAAAAGCCGAGTTCGGCGCGCGGCGCGAGCGGCGCACGCGGACGCGAGTAATACATCAATACGCCGTTGCGATTCCAGATTTGCAGCACGATGCCTTCGTCGCCGGTATCGCGAGAGCCGAGCACCTGCGAGAACGGTTCCGACGGCAGCGCCGCGGCGATCTGCTCCAACTGGTAATCGAACAGTTCGTTGGCTTCGGCAAGCGCCTGCCGGTAGATCAGCCAACCCGCGATGCCGATGCCGAGCAGCATCAGCGCAAGGAGCCACACCAGCAGTTGATGGCGAATCGACCTCATCGGCTCAGGCGTCCTTCGCGATCATGTAGCCGAGGCCGCGCACGTTGCGGATCAGCTCCGCGCCGAGCTTCTTGCGCAGCGCGTGAATATAGACCTCGACGGTATTGCTGCCGATCTCCTCGCCCCAGCCGTACATCTTCTCCTCGAGCTGGCTCTTGGAGAGCACCGCGCCCGGCCGCGCGAGCAGCGCCTCGAGCAGAGCGAACTCGCGCGCCGACAGCGCGACCGGCGCGCCGTCGAGCGTCACCAGATGCGACGCGGGATCGAGCGTCACGTTGCCGTGACGGATGGTCGAATCGCTGCGGCCCGATTGACGCCGGATCAGCGCGCGCATGCGGGCGCCGAGTTCGTCGAGGTCGAAAGGTTTGACGAGGTAATCGTCCGCGCCGGCGTCGAGCCCTTTGACGCGATCGGCGATCGCGTCGCGCGCGGTGACGATCAGCACCGGAATCGCATGGCCGCGGGCGCGCAGCGTGCGCAGCACGTCCAGTCCGTCGCGCTTGGGCAGGCCGAGGTCGAGCAGCACCAGATCGTAAGGCTGGGCGGCCGCCGCGCTGAGCGCCGCTTCGCCGTCCTCCACCCAATCCACCGCGAAGCCTTCGCCGCGCAGCGCCTTGCGCACGCCCTCGGCGATCATCCGGTCGTCTTCGACTAGCAATATGCGCATGGCCCCAAGGCTCCAAACATTTGATGATGCCGCATTCTAGCCTCCGCTCGCGGCGCGCGCCGCGTGGCGCTTTTTCCACCGCAGCGCGGCGGCATGTCTCTACAATGTGCGCTTTGCGTCGCGCGGCCCGGTTCGCCTACGCGTGCGTTGCGTATGCGGCATGCGTCGAGCCGCCGCCTTTGCATCATCGGGTCGATGCGGCGCTCGCGAACGCGCCACGCAATCGCTGCACGAACGAATCGCGCGCTGCGTCGGCATTCACACGCTCGCTTGTTTGCCCCACGTGCCACACGTGCCCCACGCCCTGAAATCTTGCCTGCCCGCCCGTCCATGACGCTCGCTTCGTTGTCTTTTCTTGTCCGCGACGTGCTGCCGCGGTTATTCGCTTCGTCCGCTTTTGTGAACGCCAAGCCCCGCCGGTTCGCGCCGCGCACCGCAGCCCTGCTGCTTGTCTGCGCCGCGCTCGGCTGCGGCGGCGCGGCGCTGCCGCTTGCCGCCGAGGCTCGCGTCAAGGCCGCGCATCCGCGCGTCAACGTCACCACGGTGTTGCCGCCGCAGGTCATGGCCGGCTTGCAGCGCGCCCACGTGCCCTTGTCGTCGATCAGCGTGGTGGTGGAAAAAATCGGCGACCGCACGCCGATCGTCGCGCTCAACGCCGGCAAGCCGATGATGCCCGCCTCGACGATGAAGCTCGTCACCACTTACGCCGGCCTGTCGATTCTCGGCGCGGACTATCGCTGGCGCACGAACGCCTACGCGGACGGCAGCGTCGACGCCAACGGCGTGCTGCACGGCAATCTGTACATCCAGGGCACGGGCGACCCGAAGCTGGTGCCGGAAGAACTGATCGACCTCGTGCAGAAGATCCGCAAGGCGGGCATCACCGGCATCGACGGCGCGCTGGTGCTCGACAAGCGCTACTTCGATCCGTCCACGCGCGACCTGCCGCCCTTCGACGACGACGCCAGCGCGCCGTACAACGTCGGCCCCGATCCGCTGCTCTACGCGTTCAAGTCGCTGTCGTTCACGCTGACGCCTTCGTCCGACGGCAGCGTCGCGATCGACGTGCTGCCGGCGCTCGCGCAGTTGCAGATCGACAATCAGATGCGCGCGGTCAACGGCCCATGCCGCGGCGACGCGGCTTCGGTGTCGCCGTCCGTCGCGCCGCAAGCCAACGGCACGGTCATCGCGTCGTTCACCGGCGACTACTCGGTGCGCTGCGGCCCGCGCACTCTCAACGTCGCGGTGCTCGATCACTCCGCGTTTTTCGCGGGCGGCTTCCTCGCGCTCTGGCAGCAAAGCGGCGGCACCTTCAGCGGCGCGACGCGCGAGGGCGCGGTGCCGCTCGGCGCGCGCCTCGTCGCCATGCATCAGGGGCCGGTGCTCTCCGATATCGTTCGCGACATCAACAAGTTCAGCAACAACACGATGGCGCGCAACCTGTTCCTGACGATCGGCGCGGCCGAGGAAAAGCCGCCCGCCACGCCCGCCAAATCGGCGCGCGCGATCGAGGCGTTTCTGCGCCGCGACAGCGTCGACATGGAATACCTGACGCTCGACAACGGCTCGGGCCTCTCGCGCGACGAGCACATCACCGCGCTCGCGCTCGCCGATCTGCTGCAGCGGGCCAACGCGAGCCCGGTCGCCCAGGTGTTCGTGGAGTCGCTGCCGATCGCGGGCGTCGACGGCACGATGCGCAACCGCTTGACCAACCGGGGCGCGGGCGGCAACGCGCACATCAAGACCGGCACCTTGCGCGACGTGCGCGCGATCGCGGGCTATGTGGCCTCGGCGGACGGCAACAGCTACGTGGTGGTCAGCCTCATCAACGATCCGCATTCGGAAGCGGCGCGCGCCGCGCACGACGCGTTGCTCGAGTGGGTGTACCAGGGACCGGAACAGGGCGCGAGGCAAGTCGCGGCGCCCGTCACCGAACCGCGCGCTAAATCGGCCGGCGCGGCGGACGGCAAACCCAGGAAAAACCCGCGCAAACGCGGCGCCCATTGAGGATTCCTTCTAGCGAAGCCGCGCGCGCCCATGCCCTAAGCGTGTACGCTGTCGGGCAGTGTTCGAGGGGCGCGTAAAACACCCAGCGCGGCGCGCGAGCCGCGCAGCCGCCACGGTAGCGAGGGCTCCTCAAACGATAACGACACCAACCGCCGCGGCACACGCGGCGCTCAGGGACCACGGAGGAAGACACGATGCAATTCGATGCCGAATTGCTGCTGCTCGCCATGGCGCCGGTCTTTCTCGCATGCATCGGCTGGGAGGCGTGGCATGTGCGGCGCACGCGCCCCGGCGCGCGGCTCTATAGCTGGCCCGACACGCTCTGCAACGCCGCGCTCGCGCTGATGCAGCAAGCCGCCGACAAACTCGCGTGGCTCGCCATCATTCCCGTCTACGCGTTTGTCCACGACCACTACCGCGTCCACACCTGGCAGGCGAGCTGGGTGTCGTTCGCCGTGCTGTTCGTCGCGCAAGACCTGCTCTACTACGTGTTCCATCGTTGCAGTCATCGCGTGCGCTGGCTGTGGGCCGCGCACGTCGTGCATCACTCGTCGGAGCGGATGAATTTTTCCACCGCGTTCCGTCAGAGCCTGATGTATCCGGTCGCCGGCATGTGGCTGTTCTGGATTCCGCTCGCCGTGCTCGGCTGTGCGCCGACGCAGATCGTCGCCATCGTGTTGATCAATCTCGGCTTCCAGTTTTTCGTGCATACGCAGGCGATCGGCAAATTCGGCGGCAAGCTCCGCTGGCTCGAATACGTGTTCAACACGCCGTCGATTCATCGCGTACATCACGCGCGCAACGATCGTTATATCGACCGCAATTACGCCGGCGTGCTGGTGATCTGGGACCGGCTATTCGGCAGCTATGTCGAGGAAGATTCGCGCGAGGCGCCGGTGTACGGCATCGTCGAACCGCTTCACACGTATAACCCGCTCAAGGCGACGTTTCACGAATGGGCATCGATGGCCGCGGACTTCGCGAGCGTGCGCGGCTGGCGCAACAAGCTGCGCGCGCTGTTCGCGCCGCCCGCGTGGGCCGCGGATTATCACGCGCGCCGCGCCGCGGACCCGGCGCCCACGACCCTGGATACGACGATGAACGAACGCAATACGGCCGCGTTTCAAACGACGCGCAGACCGTAGAAGATTCTGTAAGCTGTCGTCACGCCGCCGACGCGGCGGGCGCTGCCTGCAACACATGGCATAGGGCCAGACATACGAGGAGATGAAGTCAAAATGAATCAAACAGCATCGAGGAAACAGCGGTGGTCGCGCGTCACGAAAGTCACGCTGGCCAGCACGGCGTTTGCGCTGCTTGCGGCGTGCGGCGGCGGCGATGACAACAACAATTCAAGCAGCACGCCTGCGGGCGGCGTGAAGTTGCAGATCGTGTCGTTCGGCGACAGCTTGTCGGACGTCGGCACCTATGCGCCGGTGATCCAGGGCAGCTTCGGCGGCGGCCGCTTCACGACCAATCCCGGTGAGGTGTGGACGCAGAAAGTTGCCGAATACTATGGCGACACGTTGTCCGCCGCGGCACTCGGCGGCTTTGGTCAACCGCTCGTGAACACCTCCGGCTATGGCTACGCGCAAGGCGGCGCGCGCGTGGTGGACCCGAACGGTCCGGGGCACGCGGCGGCCGGACAACCGAGCTATGCGCAAGCCACCACCGTGCCGGTCGTCACGCAGGTGCAAAACTATCTGTCCGCTCACGGCAGCTTCAATTCGAATCAATTGGTGCTCGTGAACGGCGGCGCCAACGACATTTTCGTGCAACTCTCCGCGCTCACGGCCGCGATTCAGACCGACATCGCCGGCGGCATGGACGCGCAAACTGCGGTACTGAAGGAAACGCAAAACACGCTGGTGCCGGTGGCCGTCGCGCTGGCGCAGCAGGTCGGCGTGATTCTGCAGAACGGCGCAACGCACGTGGTGGTGGCGAACGTTCCGGACATCGGCAGCACGCCGCTCGCGCAGTCGTTGATCCCGACGTCGGGGCCGCTCGCGCCGACGTTGTTGTCCGGGATCACGAAGGTGTATAACGCCGCGTTCTTCGGTGCGTTACAGCAGGCCGGCATCTACAGCAAGGTCATTCCTATCGACGCTTACACATGGCAAGACACGCTGATGGCCAACGCATCGGCCAGCGGTTTTACCGTGACGAACACGGGCACGGCGTGTAATTTGACCGCGATGGCGGCGGCCGCCGCGCAGTACGGCGTACCCAATCCGTCGGCGTATGCGTCGTCGCTGTTCTGCTCGCCGCAAACCTACACGGTCGCGGGCGCGGATCAGACTTACATGTTTGCCGATACGGTGCATCCGACGACGCACGTGCATGCGCTGTTCGCACAGTACGTGCAGCAGCAGATCGCGGCTAGTGGGCTTGGCAAGTGAGGTGATTCAGGGCGCCGTGTGACGGCGTTGGTTTTTTATTCCGCGAACGCCTGGCTGATTTCAAGCCAGGCGTTTTTCATGGTGTGCGCGAATAAAACGCCGGGGCCTACCCTTGCGCTTCAAACGCAGCCGCGGCGCGGCCAAGCCGGTCATTGACGGCGATCCACTCGATCGTGTCCGGCAGCTTCTCGATGAGAATCCGCGCTACGTTCGCCCGATCCAACGCTCGCAGCAAACCGTACAACTCGCGCGCGTAAACGTGCGGATCCTCAGGCGCGGCAACGAAATGCACGCCTTCGGCGTCAGCCCAGCGTCCGGCACGCGAAGCGCGCGCCACCAACGCGACACGTTCGTCGGCTCGATCCGCATGACGCGCGGCAAGCAACGGCTCGATCGCCTCGAAAGGCAGCAGCGCCAACGGCGTGCGCGGCGCATAGTGCGCTTTCAGCGTACCCGAGGCGCGCGGCGCGGTCGCGTCGGAGCCATCCGGCAGGCGCGGCGCCTCGCCGAGCACGTCGGCGATATCTTGCGGCGTCACCCGCCCCGGTCGCAACAACGCGGGAAAGCCGCGCGACAGGTCCACGATCGTCGACTCGATGCCGACATCCGACGCGCCGCCATCCAGCACATGAATCGTGCCGCCGAACTCGTCGCGCACATGTTGCGCGGTGGTCGGGCTCACATGCCCGAACCGGTTCGCCGATGGCGCCGCCACCCCGCCATGTCCGTCGCGCAACGCGCTGAACGCCTCCAGCAAGGCCTGCGCCACGGGATGCGACGGACAGCGCAGCCCCACCGAATCCTGCCCGCCGCTCACCGCCGGATTGATACGCGCGGCACGCTTCAGAATCAACGTGAGCGGACCCGGCCAGAACGCGTCGATCAAACGCTGCGCCTCGGCCGGCAGATACTCGACCCAATAATTCGGATCGCCTTGCGGCGCGAGATGCACGATCACCGGATGATTCGCCGGCCGGCCCTTCGCCGCGTAAATACGCGCGACCGCGTCCGGGTTCTCGGCGTCGCCGCCGAGTCCGTACACGGTCTCCGTGGGGAAGGCGACGAGACCGCCCGCGTCGAGCAGCGCCGCGGCATGCTCGATCTGCGCGGCGGTGACGGGCAACGCGTTCGCCGCGCCCTCGGCCGGTTTCTGTTGATCGGGCATGGCGCGCGTCAGCTCGTTGCGATATGCAGAAGCCGCGCGCAATCGCGCGCCGCCGTGCGGGCTTCTTCGAGCGTCGCCGCCGTGAAGTTCACGTGACCCATCTTGCGGCCGCAACGCGCCTCTTCCTTGCCGTACAGATGCAGACGCGCCGCCGGCATCGCGGCGACCTCGTGCCATGGCGGCGTGGCCGCCGCGCGCTTCGGGCCGTCCGGAAACCACACGTCGCCGAGAATGTTCAGCATCACCGCCGGCGAATGCTGACGCGTGTCGCCGAGCGGCATGCCGGTCATCGCGCGCACCTGCTGCTCGAACTGGCTGGTCGCGCAGGCGTCGACGGTGTAATGGCCGGAGTTGTGCGGACGCGGCGCCATTTCGTTGGCGACGAGCGAACCGTCTTCGAGAATGAAGAATTCGACGCACAGCACGCCCACATAGCCGAGCTTGTCGGCGATTTGCAGCGCGGCCTGCTGCGCTTGCGCGACGAGCGTCGCGCTGGCATCCGGCGCGGGCACGATGGTGTGCGACAGCACGCCGTCGCGATGCGTGTTCTGCGCGAGCGGATAGACCGCCGACGCGCCGCTCGACGCGCGCACGATCAGCGCGGACACCTCGAACTTCAGCGGCAAGCGCTTTTCCAGCACGCACGGCACGCCGCCGAGCGACGCATGCGCCTCGCGCACTTCGTCGGCATTGCGCACGCGAATCTGGCCCTTGCCGTCGTAGCCCATGCGAGCCGTCTTGAGGATGCCCGGCAGCACGGCTTCAAGCTTGGCGTCGTCGAGCGCGGCCAGCGCGTCCGACGATTCGATCACCACATGCGGCGCCACCGTCACGCCCGACGACGCGATAAAGCGCTTCTCGGCGATGCGGTCCTGCGCCACCGCCACGCAACGGCCGGCCGGGCTGACGAACGTGGTTCGCGCGAGGAAATCGAGGCTCGCGGCCGGCACGTTCTCGAATTCGGTCGACACCGCGGCGCACAGCCGCGCGAGTTCGGTCAGCGACGCTTCGTCGTCGTAAGCCGCGCGCAAGTGGCGGTCGGCGACCGCGCCCGCCGGGCTGTTTTCGTCGGGGTCCAGCACGGCGACGCGATAGCCCATCGCCTGGGCGGCAAAGCAGAACATGCGGCCGAGCTGGCCGCCACCGACCATGCCAAGCCATGCGCCGGGCAGAATCGGTGAAACCGGTGTGTTGTCTGGGTTCATCTTAGTGGTCGGTCGCGGCTGGCGCTTCAGCAGTCAAACTGCACGCCGGCCGGGGGTCAGACAGGGGGACGTCTAAAACAATCGCCTTCGCGCTTACAGCGCAGGCAGCACCATGGCGTGAGCCGCCTCGTTCTGGCGCACACGGAACGCCGCCAGTTTCTCCGCGTACTCCGCGCTCGTGCCGCTCAAAATCGACACCGCGAACAGCGCCGCATTCGCCGCGCCCGCTTCGCCGATCGCAAACGTGGCGACCGGCACGCCCTTGGGCATCTGCACGATCGAATGCAGCGAGTCGACGCCCTTCAGATACTTGCTCGCCACCGGCACGCCGAGCACCGGCACCGTGGTCTTGGCGGCCAGCATGCCCGGCAGATGCGCCGCGCCGCCCGCGCCCGCGATGATCGCGCGGATGCCGCGCTCGCGCGCCCTCTCGGCGTAGGCGAACATCTCGTCGGGCATGCGGTGTGCGGAGACGACCTTCGCTTCGTACGGCACGCCGAATTGCTGGAGAATCGCCACGGCGTTTCTCATCACTTCCCAGTCGGAACTGGACCCCATCAGCACGCCGACGACTGGCGCGGCATGCGTGTGGGCAGTCTGGACTTCACTCATGTTGCGGCTTCCTTGTTTCTTGAGAGCGCCCCGGACCTGTCGCTGCGCGCCTGGCCTTCAGGGGACTTCCTGCCGGAGCGAAAACCTGGGGCGGCCCGGCGTTTTCCCGCGCGGCGCGGTCCACCCAGGCGCGCGTAATCAGGCCAGCTTGTGACCGGTCAGGCGTTCGAGCGCTTCCTGATACTTCTCGCCCGTCTTCGTCACCACGTCGTCGGGCAGCTTCGGCGCCGGCGGTTCTTTTTTCCACGACTGCGTTTCGAGCCAGTCGCGTACGAACTGCTTGTCGAACGAAGGCGGATTGGTACCGACCTGATACTGGTCAGCCGGCCAGAAACGCGACGAATCGGCGGTGAGCGCCTCGTCCATCAGGTATAGCTTGCCGTGATTGTCCAGACCGAATTCGAACTTCGTGTCCGCGATGATGATGCCGCGCGTGGCCGCGTAATCAGCGGCTTCCTTGTACAGCTTGATCGAGATGTCGCGGATCGTGGCCGACAGTTCCGTGCCGATGCGGCGCTCCATCTCGTTGTAGGTGATGTTTTCGTCGTGGTGGCCCATCTCGGCCTTGGCCGCCGGCGTGAAGATCGGCTCAGGCAGCTTCTGCGCGTTCTGCAGCCCGGGCGGCAATTCCACGCCGCACACCGAGCCGGTGGCCTGGTAGTCTTTCCAGCCGCTGCCGGCCAGATAGCCGCGCACGACTGCCTCGACGAGAATCGGCTCGAGGCGCTTCACGACGACCGCCCGGCCCTTGACCTGCTCGACTTCGTCCGCGGCCACGACGGATTCGGGCGCCACACCCGTCAGATGATTCGGCACCACGTGCTTCAGCTTCTCGAACCAGAAGTTCGCCATTTCGTTGAGCACGCGGCCCTTGTTCGGAATCGGCTCGCCCATGATGACGTCGAACGCCGACAGACGGTCGGTCGTGACGATCAGCAACTGGTCGTTGCCCACCGCATAGTTGTCGCGGACTTTACCGCGGCCGAGCAGCGGCAGCGAGTGGAGCGTGGATTCGTAAAGGGTAGACATCGTCGTGGTTCGCTAAAAGTGAGGCAAAAAAGTGTGAGCGGAACAAAAGGGAAACGCCGTTCCCCGGATGATGCGGGAACGGCGATCTAACGACAACCTGGCCAAACGGCCAGGCGCAGAGCCAAAGCTTGACCCCGATGCAGCTTAACGGACGACTTGCGCCAGCTCGCCCGACTTGTACTTCTCCGCGATTTTATCAAGCGAAACCGGCTTGATCTTGCCGGCCTGGCCTTCGCAGCCGAACTGCGTGTAGCGCTCGATACAGATCTTCATCGCGGCTTCGCGCGCCGGCTTCAGATAATCGCGCGGATCGAACTTGCCCGGATTGGTCGCCATGTAGCGGCGGATCGCGCCGGTGATCGCGAGGCGCAAGTCGGTGTCGATGTTGATCTTGCGCACGCCGTTCTTGATGCCTTCCTGGATTTCCTCGACCGGCACGCCGTAGGTTTCCTTCATGTCGCCGCCGAATTCGCGGATTTCCGCGAGCAGTTCCTGCGGCACCGACGACGAACCGTGCATCACCAGATGGGTGTTCGGAATGCGCTGGTGAATTTCCTTGATGCGCTGGATCGACAGGATGTCGCCCGTGGGCTTCTTGCTGAACTTGTACGCGCCGTGCGAGGTGCCGATCGCGATCGCGAGCGCGTCGCATTGCGTCAGCTTGACGAAGTCGGCGGCCTGTTCGGGATCAGTCAGCAGTTGCTCGCGGGTCATCGTGCCTTCCGCGCCGTGGCCGTCTTCCTTGTCGCCCTTCATGGTTTCCAGCGAGCCCAGCACGCCCAGCTCCGCTTCCACGGTGATGCCGATCGAATGCGCCGCTTCCACCACCTTGCGCGACACCTCGACGTTGTATTCGTAGGAAGCGACCGTCTTGCCGTCGGCTTCGAGCGAACCGTCCATCATCACGCTGGTAAAACCGCTGCGGATCGCCGCCATGCAGACCGCCGGCGACTGCCCGTGGTCCTGGTGCATCACGACGGGGATGTGCGGATAGGACTCGACCGCCGCTTCGATCAGGTGGCGCAGGAACGCCTCGCCCGCGTACTTACGCGCACCGGCGGAAGCCTGCATGATGACCGGTGCGTTGACCTTGTCGGCCGCCGCCATGATCGCCTGCACCTGCTCCAGGTTGTTCACGTTGAATGCCGGAAGGCCGTAGCCGTTTTCAGCGGCATGGTCCAGCAGTTGACGCATTGATACGAGAGGCATGCTGTAACTCCTTAGATTGAAACGAATTCTTATGCCGTCGGCATCTTTTGGGCGATTCGATCGCGAAGCAAGCTGCGCACCCTTTCGGTCGGTCGGCGCAGTTCGCGCAGCCTGGAAAGCGCGCGGCGCATCTACCTTCGCCCAAGCGCGCTGTTCGAGTCTGTGCGCCGCCTCTCGCGGGGCATGACAGCCTGCTTCGCTCGATCAAGCCTGTGCCGATCGAGCAGTCTGCTACTCGTCGCAGCGAATCAATACGGTTCGCCGACCCGCACGATCTTCAGCGTATTCGTGCCGCCGGCCTGGCCCATCGGCTCGCCGACGGTCAGCACCACCATGTCGCCGCGCGACGCGTAGCCCTTGCTCACCACGGTTTCCAGCGCCTGTTGCAACGCCGTGTCGCGGTCGGTGTTGGTGTCCAGATGCAGCGAGGTCACGTTGCGGTACAGCGCCATCGCGCGTTCGCTGCCGACGCGCGGCGTGAGCGCGAAAATCGGCACGTGCGTCCAGTGACGCGACATCCACAGCGCGGTCGAACCGGATTCGGTCAACGCCACGATCGCCTTCGCGCCCAGGTGATACGCGGTAAAGAGCGCGCCCATCGCGATGGACTGGTCGATGCGCGTGAACGTTCGATTGAGGAAGTCCTTGTCCAGCTCCGACTGTTCGGACTTTTCGGCTTCGATACAGATCGCCGCCATCGTCTCGATGGTTTGCACCGGGTACTTGCCCGCCGCCGATTCCGCCGACAGCATCACCGCGTCGGTGCCGTCGAGCACGGCGTTGGCCACGTCCGACACTTCGGCGCGGGTCGGCACCGGCGCGTTGACCATCGACTCCATCATCTGCGTGGCGGTGATCACGAATTTGTTCGATTCGCGCGCCATCCGGATCATGCGCTTTTGTAGCGCGGGAACCGCGGCATTGCCCACTTCCACGGCCAGATCGCCGCGCGCGACCATGATGCCGTCCGACGCGTCGAGGATGCCTTGCAGCGCCGGAATCGCTTCCGCGCGCTCGATCTTGGCGATCATCTTCGGCTTGATGCCGTACGGCGCGCCGGCGATGTTCGCCAGTTGGCGGGCCATTTCCATGTCCGTGGCGTTCTTCGGGAACGATACCGCGACAAAATCCACGCCGAGCGACATCGCCGTCCGGATGTCCTCCATGTCTTTCGCGGTCAGCGCGGGCGCCGTCAGACCGCCGCCCTGGCGGTTGATGCCCTTGTTGTTCGACAGATCGCCGCCGATCTTGACGGTGGTGTGAATCTCGTTGCCGAGCACGCGGACCACGTTCAGCACGATCAGGCCGTCGTTGAGCAACAGCACGTCGCCCGGCTTCAGGTCGCGCGGCAGATCCTTGTAGTCGAGACCGGCGCGTTCCTGGTTGCCGAGTTCACAGTCGGCGTCGAGAATGAACGGCTCGCCGGCGACCAGCGCGACCTTGCCGTTTTCGAATTTGCCCACGCGGATCTTCGGGCCTTGCAGGTCCGCCATGATGGCGACTTCGCGGCCGGCCTGACGGGCCGCCTCGCGCACGAATTCGGCGCGCTGGCGGTGGTCGTCGGCGGTGCCGTGCGAGAAATTGAGCCGCACCACGTCGGCTCCTGCCTGAATCATTTGCAGGAGGATTTCCGGCGTGCTGGAAGCCGGTCCGATGGTGGCGACAATCTTGGTGGCGCGATGCATGAGTCTCCTCGTCTGGGTGAGATCGCTGGAAAGAGCGCTGCGAGTCGGATGCGGAGGCTGCGCACCGAAGGATGCTGCCAGGGGCCGCGCGCCGGTTGAAACCAGCGTCGCTTTATTGGATGAAGCGGTGTTCGATACGGGCACGCGGGGCGCCGGCGGGGGAGCGAGCACGGCCGTTTCGCCGAGAGTCCGCGCCGCTATCGGGGCGGCGGCGGAGCGCGCCGGGCGCTCCCCTGCCGATGCTGCCGCGGTGTTGCGCGGCGACTTGCCGCCGCGCGCCTTGGCGGACTTGACCGTGGGGGAGCGCGTCGCCACGTCAGGCCCGCGATTCGAGGATTTCGACCGCCGGCAGCTTCTTGCCCTCGAGGAATTCGAGGAAGGCGCCGCCGCCCGTCGAAATGTAGCTGACCTTGTCGTGAATGCCGTACTTGGCGATCGCCGCGAGCGTGTCGCCGCCGCCTGCGATCGAGAACGCCGGCGATTTGGCGATCGCCTCGGCCAGCGTCTTCGTGCCGTTGCCGAACTGGTCGAATTCGAACACGCCGACCGGGCCGTTCCACACGATCGTGCCGGCTTTTTCCAGTTGAGCGGCCAGCGCCTTGGCGGTTTCCGGTCCGATGTCGAGGATCAGGTCGTCGTCCTGTACGTCGGCGACGGCCTTGACTTCGGCCTTGGCGGTGGGCGCGAACTCCTTGGCCGTGACCACGTCGGTCGGGATCGGCACCGAGGCGCCGCGGGCTTTCGCGGCCTCGATGATGGCCTTGGCCTCGTTCACCAGATCGGCTTCGGCGAGCGACTTGCCGATCTTCAGACCCGCGGCCAGCATGAACGTATTGGCGATGCCGCCGCCGACGATCAACTGGTCGACCTTGTCGGCGAGCGACTTCAGAATGGTCAGCTTGGTGGACACCTTCGAGCCGGCGACGATCGCCACCAGCGGGCGCTTCGGCGCGCCCAGCGCCTTGCCGAGCGCTTCGAGCTCGGCGGCCAGCAACGGCCCGGCGCACGCGACGGGCGCGTACTTCGCGATGCCGTGCGTGGTGGCCTCGGCGCGGTGCGCGGTGCCGAATGCGTCGTTCACGTAGACGTCGCAGAGCTTCGCCATTTTCTGCGCGAGTTCGTCGGAATCCTTCTTTTCGCCCTTGTTGACGCGGCAGTTTTCCAGCAGCACGACCGAGCCCGGCGCCACGTTCACGCCGTTCTCAACCCAGTTGGAGACCAGCGGCACGTCCCGGCCGAGCAGATCGGCGAGGTGTTTGGCGACCGGCGCAAGCGAATCTTCCGGCTTGAAGTCGCCTTCGGTCGGACGGCCCAGGTGCGACGTGACCATCACGGCCGCGCCGGCGTCGAGCGCGGCCTTGATCGCCGGCACGGAGGCGCGGATGCGGGTGTCTTCGGTGATGTTGCCTTGATCGTCCTGCGGCACGTTCAAATCGGCGCGGATGAACACGCGCTTGCCGGATAGCTTGCCTTCGGCGATCAGATCGGAGAGACGCAATACCTTGTTCATGGGCGTTTGTGTGCGAGTTGATGAGAAGGCGGTGGCGGACGACGCGCGGCGGGCGAGGCGCGACAAGCTTCAGCGCTTCGGCACGGCGGCGGCTCCACTGAATCGGGTGCCGGCGGCGGGGCCGCGGCTCGCGCGATGCAGCGGCGCGGTTATCCCGGAAACGGCCATTTTAACTGATCCTTACGGCCTTCTGACCCGCGGCGGGGCGTATGCCCCGTATTTGCCAGCCGCTTGGCCCGTGTCGCGACGCAGCATTTACCGCCCGATCCACGCCCCCCAACTCACACGACAAGGCGCAGGACGGTGAATACGAGCATCCCGACGACGATCGTGCCAAGCATGGTGCGCCGCCACAAAAACCACCCGAGACCGGCTAGCGTCGCATAAAACTCGTGGTTGGACGGCGCGAACGACAGACCTTCGGGCGTCGCCAGCACGTCGGGGAGCACGACGGCGGCCAATGCGGCCGCCGGCGCATAACGCAGCATCCGCTGCACGCGCTCCGGCAACACCGTGCGCTCACCACCGATTAGAAACATCGCGCGTGTCACGGCGGTGACCAGCGTCATGCCGAAAATGGCCAGCCAGATTTGCGTGGATGTCATCGGGAATCTCCGGCGCTGTTGCTACGGATACGGCGCAGATCGGCGCGCTCGACCATCAGATCGGCGGCGCTGCCGGCCACGATCGCGGCGATCACCGCGAGCGGCAGCCCGAGCCGGTACGGCAGATCGAAGGCGAGCAGCGACACCACGCCCGCCACGCTGACCGCGACCAGCGTGGAGCGCGTCGCGATCGCCGCCACCATGATGGGCAGCAGCGCCAGCGTGCCGGCGAGGCCAAGGCCCCAGTTGTCGGGAATCATGCTCGCCAGCAAGATGCCGGCGACCGACGACACTTGCCACGACAGCCAACTGCACAGCGCCATGCCCCAGAAATACGCCTCCTTGCCCGGCACGTAGCCGGTCGGGAAGCTCTTTTTCTGGAACAGCAGATAGATCACGTCGCCGTTGAAGTAGCCGAGCACGATGCGCCGCCACATCGACAGATAGGAGAAGTGCGGCGCGAGGCCGACGCTGAAGATCACAAAACGCGTATTGACCATCGCGGCCGTGAGCAGCACGGTCCAGATCGGCAGCTTGGCGGCGAGCAGCGGCAGCACCGCCAGTTGCGACGAACCGGCGTAGCACAGCAGCGACATGGCGAGCGCCTGCGGCACCGTGAGCACCGACTTGCTCATCGCGATACCGGTGACGAGGCCCCACGAGAAAATCGCCATGAGCGTGGGCGAATACGCGCGCGCGCCCTCGATAAAGGCGCGGCGATCGGTATCGGACAGACGAGCGAGCATGAGGCGAAACGCGGACGCGAGGCGGCGCCGCAACGAAGGGGAAGTCGGCGCCAGGTCGTCAAGCACCCGCTGGCGCATCCGGATATGAATTATGCGTGCGCCGAATTATAGCGCCCGAAGTGCGGCCAAATGCCCGTTTGGTGTGCAAAAGACGCTAAAATAACGCTCCTCGCATGACCCCACGAGAAAACGCCGGGCAGCCCCAGGTTTTCTTGTCCCTGCGCTTGTCCCCGCGCTTGTCCCCGCGCTTGTCCCCCGCGGCCTCGCGCAAGGCGCCGGGTTCGAGGGCACTCACAAACGCACAACCGCACCCGCTGGAGAATCGTATGTCAATGGCCGACCGCGACGGCAAGATCTGGATGGATGGCAAGCTCATCGAGTGGCGCGATGCCAAGATCCACGTGCTCACCCACACGCTGCATTACGGCATGGGCGTTTTCGAGGGCGTGCGCGCCTATAAGACGGCCGACGGCGGCACCGCGATTTTCCGTCTGCAGGAACACACCAAGCGGCTACTCAACTCGGCCAAGATCTTCCAGATGGACGTGCCCTTCGACCACGAAACGCTCGCCGCGGCGCAGCGCGAAGTGGTCCGCGAAAACAAACTGGAGTCCTGCTATCTGCGCCCCATCATCTGGGTCGGCTCGGAAAAGCTCGGGGTGTCGGCCAAGGGCAACACGATCCACGTGGCGATCGCCGCCTGGCCGTGGGGCGCTTACCTCGGTGAAGACGGCATCGCCAAGGGCATCCGCGTCAAGACCTCGTCGTTCACGCGCCATCACGTGAACGTGTCGATGGTGCGCGCGAAGGCGTCGGGCTGGTACGTGAACTCGATCCTCGCCAACCAAGAAGCGATCGCCGACGGCTACGACGAAGCGCTGCTGCTCGACGTCGACGGCTACGTGTCGGAAGGCTCGGGCGAGAACTTCTTCCTCGTCAACAACGGCAAGCTGTACACGCCCGATCTGTCGTCGTGCCTCGACGGCATCACGCGCGACACGGTCATTACGCTGGCGCGCGACATGGGCATTCCGGTGATCGAAAAGCGCATCACGCGTGACGAGGTCTACACCTGCGACGAAGCGTTCTTCACCGGCACGGCCGCCGAAGTCACGCCGATCCGCGAGCTCGACAACCGCACGATCGGCGCGGGCGCACGCGGCCCGATCACCGAGAAGCTGCAGTCGGGCTTCTTCGACATCGTGAACGGCAGGAGCGAGAAGTACGCGCACTGGCTCACCAAGATTTAACGCGCGTTGCCCTGGCTTCGGCTGTTTAACGGCGCAACGCCCGCACCCTGCATACAACGAGAAAGTCTCATGAGCGAAATCAAGGAAATGCCGCTGGTCGAACTGTCGGCGAAAGATTTGCCGGCGTACTGCCCAAACCCGGCCATGCCGCGCTGGAGCGCGCATCCGCGCGTTTTCATCGACGTCACGCACGGCGAGGCGCGCTGCCCGTATTGCAGCACGCGTTACAAGCTGCGCGACGGCGAAGTGGTCAAAGGTCATTAAGACCGAACGCTACCCACTGAGCAGCGGGCGCTGGCGGCGCGGCGCGCCTGGCTGGTCCCTCGCGGGACGGCAGCCGGGCTTTCCGCTTGCTCCTGAGTTGCTGTCGGCTGATTCACCGCCCGATCTACCGCCTGATCCATTGCGGATTCCACTGCCCGGTTCGCCGTTCGGCGAGCCGCGCGTGGCCTTTCAGCGGGCAGCGGCGAACGTTAGGCGGCAGCCAGGGCAGAGGCAAACGCGGCTACGAGCGCCACACCGGGCGCGCGGGACGCAAGCCGCCACTGCGCATCCGGCTTTGCGGAACGAGCGCCAGGCAGCTCGCGGCAATTTCCCTTTTACCTATCCGAACGCCGCGCGCATGGCTCGCGCGGCGCTTCGACTGAACACCGGACACTCACTCTGATGCGTCGCGCGTTGGTTATCGCACCGAACTGGATCGGTGACGCATTGATGGCGCAGCCGCTGTTTGCGCGCCTCGCGAAATTGCACCCGCGCATGGTCATCGACGCGGTCGCGCCCTCCTGGGTCGCGCCCGTGCTCGAACGCATGCCGGAAATCCGCGACGTCTACGCCACCGACCTCGCGCACGGCAAGCTGCAAATGCTGCGCCGCTGGCAACTGGCGAGCGACTTGCGCGACGTCGGCTACGACGCCGCCTACGTGCTGCCGAACTCGCTCAAGTCGGCGCTGATTCCGTGGATGGCGGGCATCCGCTTGCGCATCGGCTATACCGGCGAAAGCCGCTACGGCCTGTTGAACGTGCGCCACGCCAATCCGCGCAAGGACGAGCGCCCGCCGATGGTCGACCAATACGCCGCCCTCGCCTACGCGCCCGGCGCGAAGGTCCCCGGCGATCTGCCGATGCCGCGGCTCGACGCCGATCTGAACGAAGCGGCGCGTGTCTCCGCGCGCTTCAATCTCGATACCCGCGTGCCGCTGCTGGTGTTCTGCCCCGGCGCCGAGTACGGTCCCGCCAAGCGCTGGCCGCCCGAGCATTTCGCGGCGCTCGCGCAAATGGTCGGCCAGTCGTTCCCGTACACGCAGATCGTCGCGCTCGGTTCGCCGAAAGATGCGCCGTTGGCCCAGGCAATCGCCGAGAAGGCGCCGAACGTGCGCAACCTGTGCGGCCAGACCGCGCTGGGCGAAGCGTGCGCGTTGATCTCGCGGGCCGGCGCGGTCGTCACCAACGATTCCGGTCTGATGCACGTGGCGGCCGCCCTGCGCCGGCCGCTGGTGGCGGTGTACGGTTCCACCGATCCGCGCCACACGCCGCCCTTGTCGGAGCTTGCGAAGGTACAATGGCTTCATCTCGAATGCAGCCCCTGTTTTCAGCGCGAGTGTCCGCTCGGCCATCTGAACTGCCTGAAGCAGTTGAGCGCCGAGCAGGTCTTCGGCGATTTGCGCGGCATGCTGCTCGCGCAACGCTGAGCCCACTGACACTCGCACGCAACACCGCACGCCCTGAGCGCGTCGCGTCATGTTCGCGCCTTGCGGCGCGGGCATTCTGGCGCTCGGGTGCGATCGTCCGGCGCGCCGGACTGTCCCGCTGACCGCTGCCCCGCAACCGCGCGCCGCGCACAAGAGACTGACGAGCCATGCCACGTTTTGCCCATATCTTCGAAGCCGCCGCCGATACGCTGAATGCCTACTATCAGGCCGTCGCCGAGGTCAATATCGACAGCTTGATGGGCCTGTGGATCGATGAGGAGTTCGTCAGTTGCATCTGCGCCGACGGCTCGCATCTGCACGGTCTCGACAGCATTCGCGCCGGCTTGCAGATCCAGCTCGAAGCCGCGCCTGTTTCCATCGAACCGCTCGATATCCGCGTCTACGACAGCCTCGGCACCGTCGTCTACGCGATCGCCGAAGCGCATCGCCCGGCCGATCCTACCGCCACGCCCGCCATGGTGTTCACCACTTACGTGATGGTCCACGAGCGCGGCGAATGGCGCATCGCGCACATTCATGCAAGCCCGATGCCGAACGAGGCCGCCAGCCAGTTCGCCACGAAAATGCGGCATGGCCAGGGCTCGCTGCACTGACGCGCGCCTTTTCCGTTTCATCTCCTGTTCGACGCCGGAATGAGCACGCCCCGCACGAAGTCCCCCGCCCCGAAGGAAGCCCTCTTGGGGAGCTGGGCGGCGACGCACGATCAATCCGCCGCTTCCGTCGCCGCCCGCGCCGCGGTCGCTGTCGACGCTACTGTCGAACTGCTCTATCGCGCGCCGCTCTGGCTGCCGAACCGGCATGCGCAGACCATCGTTCCGTCGCTGTTCGCGCGCCGCCCGGCGGTGACGTTCCGCCGCGAGCGCTGGGACACGCCCGACGGCGACTTCATCGACCTCGATTGGGTCGTGCACGATCCTGCCGGCAACGCCACTTCCGCCCCTCGGGCGCCTGCCGCCGACGCCCCGCTCTTCGTGCTGTTTCACGGCCTGGAAGGCAGTTCGGCGTCGCACTATGCGGCCACGCTGATGTCGGCCGCGCGCGAATACGGCTGGCATGGCGTCGTGCCGCACTTTCGCAGTTGCAGCGGAGCGTTGAATCTGTTGCCGCGCTTCTACCATCTCGCCGACAGCAACGAAGTCGATTGGATTCTGCGGCGCTTGCGGGCCGCGCATCGCGGGCCGATCGTCGTGGCGGGCGTGTCGCTCGGCGGCAATGTGTTGCTGCGCTGGCTCGGCGAGCGGCGTGACGATGCGGCGCCGGTTGTCTCGGCCGCGGCGGCCATTTCCACGCCGATCGACGTGCACGCCGGCGGACGCGCGCTGTCGCAGGGCTTCGGCATGGTCTACACGCGCAGTTTCCTGAAGACGTTGAAGCAGAAGGCCGAGCAGAAGCTGGTCCAGTTTCCGGGCCTGTTCGACCGTGACGCGATGCTCGCGAGCCGCACGATGTACGAGTTCGACAACGTCGTGACCGCGCCGCTGCACGGCTTTCGCGATACCGACCACTACTGGAGCAGCGCGACCACGCGGCCTTTGCTGCCGCACGTTCAGGTGCCGACGCTGGTGCTGAACGCGCGCAACGATCCGTTCCTGCCGGCCGCTGCGTTGCCGTCACGGCACGACGTGTCGGCCGCGGTCGAACTCGATCAACCGAGGCACGGCGGCCACGCCGGCTTCATGACGGGGCCGTTCCCCGGCCGCATCGACTGGCTGTCGCGACGCGTGTTCGGCTACCTGGAGCGGCACGTCGATCATGGATGACATCGTCAGGCAGGCCCTCGCCAAGTGGCCTAATGTGCCGGGTTGCACAGGGTGGCTGATGCTGGACCGGCGCGGCAACTGGCGCATGCGGGACGAGGCGGCGCAGGCGAGCGGCTTGCCCGGTGAGCCGATCCGGCATGAGGCGCTGCTCGGATTCATCAATCGGAACTACGACGCCGACGAACACGGACAGTGGTTCTTTCAGAATGGCCCGCAGCGGGTTTATGTCGAGCTGGGCTATACGCCGTGGGTGGTGAGGTTGTCGCTCGATGCCGCCGGCGCGCTTTCGCTGACGGATCAGGCCGGCGGCGCGTTCGAGCCCTCGGCGGTATTCGTCGACGATGAAGGCGGGATCGTGTTCGTCGATGGCTCCGCGCCGCCGAGGGTCGCGGTTTTGCATGATCACGATCTGGAAATTTTCGCCGATCACGCCACACTGACAGACGATTCGACGGGCGGCGAGTTGCGCTGGAACAATGGGCTGGTCTTGCCCTTGCAACCGGTGCGGCGAGCGGAAGTCGCCGCGCGGTTCGGCTTTGTTGCCAGTCCGGCGGCGCGAGTCTAGGGTCTCGGTTCCGGCTGTTTGCTCCGCGCGAGCTGTATCGCGGCTCTGCCGTTGAGCGGCAACGATGCCAACACGCCGCTAGCTCTTCTCGTCGAGCGGCAACGATGCCAACACGCCCCTAGCTCTTCTCGTCGAGCCGCTCCTCCTGATAGCGGCCCTCCATCTCATGCAGCCTCGCATCGACGGTTGCGAGGTCGTAGTAGCCAATCGCCTTCAAATCGCGCGCGTCCTTCAGTTGACGGATGGCCGATGGCCACGCCCCCTCGAGCGCGAACTTTTCCGCCATTGCGCGATGCTGTGTCAACGCATCGCCGCTGCCGGCGCTGGCCTGCGCGAGATACATCCACCAGGCCGGCTGGTCCGGTTGAGCACGCGTCTCCTGGCGGGCCAAGACCTGCGCATCGGCAAAACGCCGCAACGTCAGCAGTGTGCGGATATGCATGTCGATCGCAGCATTCGACTGCGGCCAGCGCTTTTGCGCGAACTCGGCGAGACGAGCTGCTTCGTCGTTGCGACCGGCGCGCCGCGCGATATCGGCGGCCAGCACGTCGAGGCTCGGCGAGCTGCGCGCGGGCTCCCCTGCTCCTTGCTCGCTCACGCCAAACGCCGCGCGCGAGGCAGCCAGCGACGCCGCCGCGTCGTCGTAACGGTCCAGCAGCATCTGTCCATAGGCGATGCCGTACCAGTTCGCGGCGACATTCACCGCTGTCCGGTCCTCGATCTCCGAGCGCAAGCGCGAAATTTCGTCCGCGTATTCGCCGCGCGAGCGATCCTGCAGCAAGCGCGCCCGCGCTCGCACGAAACCATATTCGGACGCTTGATGCGGCTGCCGGTACGGCGCGCGGCGCGCGCGGTCTTCCATGTCGGCAATCCGTTCGCCGGTCAGCGGGTGCGTGCGCGCATAGGCCGGGATGCCCGTGTCGCTCATCGACGCGCGATCGAGGCGGCCGAAGAAGCTCGTCATCGCATACGGGTCGTAACCGGCGCCGGCGAGCAGCAGGAAGCCGACGCGGTCCGCCTCGTGCTCGGCGGAACGCGAGAAACGCAACTGGTTGTCGATGGCATACGCCTGGCCGCCTATCGCGATCGCGCTGCCCAGGTCGCCGCTGTGCGCGAGCACGCCCGCCAGGACGCCGAACAGCATGCCGGCGAGCGCGGCGTAGGTGCTGCGCTCGCCGGCCGTGAGCATCCGCGAAATGTGCCGCTGCAAGACGTGGCCCATCTCGTGGCCGACGACGGACGCAAGCTCGGACTCGGTTTGCGTCGCCACGATCAAGCCGGTGTTGACGCCGATAAAACCGCCCGGCAACGAGAACGCGTTGATCTGCGCATCGCGCACCGCGAACAGATCGAAGTCCGGACGATAGCCGCCGATGTAGAGCGTGCTCGCCGCCGCGGCGAGTTTCGCGGCGACCGAGTTGAGGTAGTCGCGCACCAGCCAGTCGTCGAGATAGTCGGGATCGCGGCGCACTTCGCGCATCACGCGTTCGCCGAGTTTGCGCTCGGCCTGCGGCGTCAGCGAGTCTGAACCGCCGCTGCCGAGGTCGGGCAATTGCTGCGCGACGATCGGCGCGCGCCAGCCGGTGTTTGAACCGCCGCCCCGAAGGAAGTCCCGTTGGGAAAAGCGGCTCCGCGCGCCGCCATATACGCCGAACACGCCTTGTGCGATGCCGGGCGGCACGATCGGGTCCGCATAAGAATCGGCCGGGCCACTCACCAACGGCGATTCCGCGGACTGCATGGTGCCGGGCGTGACATTGGACGCGGCATGCGATTGCGCGAACGCGCCCGGCGGCGCGGCGAGCGCAACGGACAACAACGCGGCAAGAAAGCGTTTGAGACGCATCCGAGATCGGTATGACGAAGTCGAAAAGCGACGCCCGCCGCTCGGACTAAGATAGCGGGCATGGGGTCATTGTAGTCAGTCGCCGCAGTGCTTCGGACAGTTTGGCTGATCCGGGCCGCAGACACCTCGCTACGAATCCCCGCCCCGGCGCGCTGCTATGATAGGCGCCCTCTGAAGGAGCCCAACCATGCCTGAACTCACTCATTTCGACGCTGCCGGCCAGGCGCATATGGTGGACGTCGGCGGCAAGCAGGAGACCAAGCGCATCGCCATCGCGCGCGGCTCGATCCGCATGTTGCCGGAGACGTTCGCGCTGATCCGCGACGGAAACGCGAAAAAAGGCGACGTGATCGGCATCGCGCGCATCGCCGCGATTCAAGGCTCGAAGCGCACCGCCGATCTCATCCCGCTCTGTCATCCGCTTGCGCTGACGCGCGTCAAGGTGGACTTCGAACTCGACGACACGCTACCCGGCGTCCATTGCACGGTTCAGGTGGAAACACTCGGACGAACCGGTGTGGAGATGGAAGCGCTGACCGCCGTTCAGGTTGGGCTGCTGACGGTGTACGACATGTGCAAGGCGGTCGATCGCGGGATGACGATCACCGATGTGAGGGTGATGGAAAAGCACGGCGGGAAATCGGGGGATTGGGTGGCCGGGGGGTGACGACGCCCCGCTCACCTCTGCGGCGTATGAACGACAGCGCGGCTCAATCCTCCTCGCTCTCGTCGTCCTGATTGACGTCGTGCGGCGGCATGCCATAGCGCTTCATCAATTCCGCCTTGAAGCCGGTCAACGTCTTCTGCTCGTCGCACAGTTCGTACAGATAGCTCAATTGCGACGGCCAGTCTTTCAATTCCTCGGCGAAGATTTTCAGGCGTTCGACGGTGTCGAATGCCGCCGCCGTATCGCCACTCAGCGCCTGCAATACCGCATAGCGGCGCAGCACCGTTTCGCCCGGCAAGAGCGCCATCGCCTGCCTGTGCATGGCGAGCTTGTGCTGCAAGTCCATCGAATTCATCGGCAGCAGCGTCGCGAGACCGTAATCGCCCCACGCCCGAAAGAGGAACGACGGGTCCGCGCGATACTGCTCGGCGGGACGCGCGCCGTAATACAGCACCTCGGCGCGCGCGTAGTCGCGATACACCGGATAGAGCGCCGCGAGGCCGCCGAATACCACCACCACAAACGCGCCGAACGACAGACGCCCGGGAACGAGCCGCAACGGCCGCGTCTCCAGCAAGCCGAACACGAACATCGCCGGCAGCAGAAAGAACATGTACTGCTGCGGATATTCGACCAGCGCATGCATCACCAGCACGCCGATCAGCGCGATGCCGAACACGCGCGCGGCAGTTTGCGGCGCACGCACCACACGCACGAGCCACGTGACGAGGCCGAACAGCACGATCGCGAGGCCGATCAAGCCGGTCTTGGCGAGCAGGTCGATGAAAATGTCATGCGAGTTGTTGGCGATCTCGACGCCGCCCAGCGTCTTCGCGAACTCGTATTGATAGCTCGGGAATTCGCCCCAGCCCACGCCTAGCAGCGGATGCGTCTTGAACATCGTCCACCCGTACCTCCACAACGCGAGGCGCGGCGCGATCTGGCCGGCGTCCTTGAAGCGGTCGGCCGCGGATTGCCCGAGCTCCAGGTGATAGCGCACATTGGCCCAGCGGATCAAAGCATTGATCGCGAAGAACAGCACCGCCAGCACGATCGGGATGATCCATTCGCGATTGCCGCGGCGTAACTGAGCGTGATCGCGCGTCTGTGCGAACGCCATCCAGAAACCCGCCACCACGAGCACGCCCATCTGCAGCCACGGACCGCGCGAGACGGTCAACGCGAGTCCAACCGCGAAAATCGTCGACACCAGCAGCCAGATGCCGACGGCGATGCGCCGCGTCTGCACGAGATACAGCGCCCCCGCCATCGCGAACGCGATGTAGGTGGCGAGGTGGTTCGCCTGCGCCATATTGCCGAACGGCCGGCGCTCGGTGGTCACGTTATAGGCGACGACGAACGGCGACACGCGCACCTCGAGATGAAACAACTGGATCAGCTGACAGAACACCGCGAACAGACCGCCCACGATCAATGCCCCGGCCGCCCAGCGCAGCGCCGTCTCATTGAGCTTCGCGCGCGTGAAACCGTAGCCCGCCTGCGTCGCCATGAATGCGGCGAGCAGAAACCCGCCGCCGAGCCAGTTCATCGACGGCTGCGCGACCGGCAGCAACACCGATTGCGCCACCAGCAGCAGCCCGAACAGCAACGGTACGAGCGCGACGACGGGCGATGCGAACGAAATGCGCGGTGTCGCGCTGACGAACAGGAGCACGACACCCGCGCCGGTCAGCAGATACAGCGCGAGCGCGGTGAATTCAGCGTAGAACGTCGGAATCGGATACGTGTGGTTGACAACTGCATACGGCAGCACCAACGCGAGAGCCAACAGAACGAGAGAGAGGTAGCGCGCGAATGGGGTGGGCATCGAGTAACCGGTGGGCGTCAGCAACCGGCGCACTATACAAAAAAATCCTCCCGCTGTGCGCCGGCCGAGCTGAAATATGCCAAAAATCAGCCTTTTACGTCGATGCGCTCACTCATCCATCCGATTCGCGTCGTCGGTCACGAGCGGCATTCCGGCGGGGCGAGATTCGACGGCAAGGTGGGCGCTTCAGCGGGTGCGGGACCGGCGCCCGGCGCCGGCAGCGACGACGCGGCTTTACCGCCGGTGAAGCACTCCCACGTGAGCGAGCCCGCCTGCATGGCGCCCTTGCTCAACGCGACGCGCGCGGTCGGCGCATCCGCGTTGTCTGGAACCGATGGTACGAGCGCGAGCGTGTTCGAGCCGGCCGGCGCAACGCGCGTCGTGAAGGCGACGGTGATCTGGCCGGTATCTTCGTCGACGCGAACGGACTCCACGTTGCGCGTGGCCGGCGGCGACGCATAACCGCCGCCGAACGCATTGCCGCTCGCGGCATTTTCGGCCACCGCGAGCCGCGCCGATGCGGCGAGCGACAGCCCCTCGCCCACACGGCTGCGAGCCAGATAGTCCTGGTACGCGGGAATCGCGTAGGCGGCAATCACACCGACAATCGCCAGCACGATCATCAGTTCGATCAGCGTGAAACCGAAGCCGACGCGGCGGAATGCGCGCGTAAGCCGCGCGGACCAGCGCGCTTGCATAAACGTGGAACGCGAGCGCGGCACGGCGTGGGAATAAGGGGAATACGGCAAGGTAACGATCATCTGCAAGCTCCTGAAACGAAAAAAACGCCTGCCCCGCAAATCGGGAACAGGCGTTTCAATCGTAGCCAGCAGCGCTTGTTTCACCCAGTCGGCCGAATGGCTAACGTTGGGCCGGCGCGACGGCACTGGCCGCGCTCACCACAAGACGCCGCGCGTTTCACTCCGCTCGAGATCGAACCTCAAGCCGCCGCGCGATGAGCATTGCGGCGCTTGAACAGATAACCGACGATCACGACGAACAAAGCGCCCGCGATGCACATGCCGTACTCGGCTGCGGGCGTATCGAGGATCGGCCAACGGTCGCCCGCCGGGTCGTTGATGATGAGGCCGCCCGCGATCCAGCCGAGCAACGCGGCGCCGAGCGTGATGACGATCGGAAAGCGGTCGAGCAGCTTGAGCACCACCTGGCTGCCCCACACGATCAGCGGAATGCTCACCACGAGGCCGAAAATCACCAGCGCGAGACGGTGCTCCGGATCGGCCGCCTCAGCCGCGCCCGCAATCGCGATCACGTTGTCGAGGCTCATCACCGCGTCCGCGACGATGATCGTCTTGATCGCCGACATCAGCTTGTCGGCCGGCTTGACGTTCTCGTGGGGGTCATGCGCGGGCGCCATCAGGCGCACGCCGATCCACAGCAACAGGAGGCCGCCGGTAAACTTCAGCAACGGCACGTCGAGCAGCGCCACCGCGAACGCGATCAGCGCCACGCGCAACAGAATGGCGCCGACCGTGCCCCACAACACGCCCTTCGTGCGCTGTGCCGGCGGCAAGTTGCGGCAAGCCAGCGCGATCACGACGGCATTGTCGCCGCCGAGCAGAATGTCGATAACGATGATCTGTATGACTGCGCCCCAATGGAGCGTGGCGAAAAACTCGAGCATGAGTAAAAGAATAAGAAGAAATCGGACACGGGGCCAATAAAAAAGCGGAGGAGTCTAAAAACTCCCCCGCTTCTTAGAACCGCACGCTGACGAAAGGACTCCGTAAGCGTATCAAAAACACGCCGGCATTGCAGGCGAATTTCGACTTACAGCATCGCCTTCAGAAGACGCGCCATTTCCGACGGGTTCTTCGTGACCTTGATGCCGCAAGCGTCCATGATTTCCAGCTTCGCTTCGGCCGTATCGGCACCGCCCGAGATGAGCGCGCCGGCGTGGCCCATGCGCTTGCCCGGAGGCGCCGTGACACCGGCGATGAAGCCGACCACCGGCTTCTTCATGTTGTCCTTGATCCAGTACGCAGCGTTCGCTTCGTCCGGACCGCCGATCTCGCCGATCATGATGACGGCGTCCGTATCCGGATCGTCGTTGAACATCTTCATCACGTCGATGTGCTTCAGACCGTTGATCGGGTCGCCGCCGATACCGACCGCCGACGACTGGCCCAGGCCGATCGCCGTCAGTTGGCCGACTGCTTCATACGTGAGCGTGCCCGAACGCGACACGACGCCGATGCGGCCCTTGCGGTGGATGTGACCCGGCATGATGCCGATCTTCAGTTCGTCCGGCGTGATCGTGCCGGGGCAGTTCGGTCCGAGCAGCAGCGTCTTGCGATTTTCGCGGCGCATGCGGTCCTTGATCTCGATCATGTCGCGCACGGGAATGCCTTCCGTGATGCAGATCGCCAGATCCAGATCGGCCTCGACCGCTTCCCAGATCGCAGCCGCGGCGCCTGCCGGCGGCACGTAAATCACCGACACGGTCGCGCCCGTTTCAGCCTTGGCTTCAGCGACGCTCGCGTAGATGGGAATGCCTTCGAAATCTTCGCCGGCCTTCTTCGGGTTCACGCCCGCAACGAACGCTTCGCGGCCGTTTGCGTATTCACGGCAAGCACGCGTATGGAACTGACCGGTCTTGCCGGTGATGCCCTGCGTGATGACCTTGGTGTCTTTGTTAATCAGAATCGACATGTATTGACCTCTGTTCGTTTGGCGCCGCGCGGTGGCGCCACGAGGCGGGATGTTCTCCGCCCGCGTCGCTTACGCGCCGCCATTCGTAATCCTGGTTAATCCTGGCAAAAAACCGTGGACTAAGGCTTACGCCTTGCCCGAAGCGGCCGCGACGACCTTCTGAGCCGCTTCTTCCATGCTGTCCGCCGCGATGATCGGCAGACCGGATTCAGCGAGCATCTTCTTGCCGAGGTCCTCGTTCGTGCCCTTCATGCGGACGACGAGCGGCACCTTCAGCGACACGGCCTTCGACGCCGCGATCACGCCTTCCGCGATCACGTCGCAACGCATGATGCCGCCGAAAATGTTGACCAGAATCGCCGTCAGGTTCGGGTTTTTCAGCATGATCTTGAACGCTTCCGTGACCTTCTCGGTCGTGGCGCCACCGCCCACGTCGAGGAAGTTCGCCGGTTCGCCGCCGAACAGCTTGATGGTGTCCATCGTTGCCATGGCGAGGCCCGCGCCGTTCACGAGGCAGCCGATGTTGCCGTCGAGCGAGATGTACGCGAGGTCGAACTTCGACGCTTCGACTTCAGCCGGATCTTCTTCGTCCAGATCGCGATACGCGACGATTTCCGGATGACGGAACAGTGCGTTCGAATCGAAGTTGAATTTCGCGTCCAGCGCGATGACCTTGCCGTCGCCGGTCAGGATCAGCGGGTTGATTTCGGCGAGCGATGCGTCGGTTTCCCAGAACGCCTTGTACAGACCTTGCAGGATCGCGCGCGCTTGCGGGATCGATGCGTCGGGCACGCCGATTTTCTTCGCGAGGTCGTCGGCTTCGGCGTCCTTCAGGCCGGTCGACGGGTCGACCGCAACCTTGTGGATCAGCTCGGGCGTCTTTTCCGCGACTTCCTCGACGTCCATGCCGCCTTCGCTCGATGCCATCACGACGATCTTCTGCGAAACGCGATCGATCACGAGGCCGACATACAGTTCCTTCTTGATGTCAGCGCCTTCTTCGATCAGCAGGCGATTCACCTTCTGGCCTTCCGCGCCGGTCTGGTGCGTGACGAGCTGCATGCCGAGGATCTGGTTCGAGTACTCGCGAACCTGTTCCAGCGTCTTGGCAACCTTCACGCCGCCGCCCTTGCCACGGCCGCCCGCATGGATCTGAGCCTTCACGACCCACACCGGGCCGCCGAGCTCTTCCGCGGCCTTGACCGCATCATCCACCGAGAAGACCGGCTTGCCGCGCGGTACCGCGACGCCGAATTTCCGCAGGATTTCCTTACCCTGGTACTCGTGAATCTTCATGCGTGATTCCCTTCAGTCTGAGAGTTGGATTGAACTTCGTTTCCGTCGCCGCCGTTCATGCCGGACGCGTTGCCGCCCTCGCCCTCGTGGCGGGCCGCTCCATCTGACGATGCGCCGCGATCCGCTGTATACGGAGCGCGGACATACCAGCGCGGATAAAACTGCTGCACCGCCTCGCCGTCGAAACGCAGCGCGTGGCAGCGTCCCAATTGGAATGGCGGTTTGTCGTTGGAATGCTCGCCCGCGCCGCTGGACGATGCGCGTTCCGAACTGGCGCTAGCGCCCGGCGCACCCTCGTTGATGTTCCACACGTCGCCGGCGAACGCCTGGATCGCGACGGTCGGCAGGAGCGCGCACAACTCGGTGAGATGCGTGCAGCCGGCCGTGCCGGCCAGCAAACGGGCGGCATCACGACGGAAGTTGCGGAACAGATTGAGCCCGATGAGGGCACGGTAGGCGGGATTGCTGGCTTGGCACAGACCGGGATAGGGCACCCAGTCGGACGACGCCTCGGCGTCGACGACATTGAGCTTGCGATGGATGGTGATGCGAAGCCAGAGTTCATGAATCGGCTGACCATGAGGCCGGACGCCCGACGCAAGCACCACGTCGCGCGGTTTTTCGTCGGTCAAGCACGCTTCCACATCCCACAGGCCATCGGCTCGCTCGTAGGCTTCCGCTCTGATTGCGCGACGGTGGCGCAACTGACGGGACACTGGCGGGGAGAGCGGCATGCGGAAAGGAAAGGCCGGATTGGAAAACCGGTGAATTTTAGCATACTGGGTATTTGAGACAGGTCGGAATGCGCGGCGACGCCCAGCGGGCCGGGGCGAGCGAGCAGCGCCCGCTGGCTACTCGCCGCTCCACTCCTCGTCGATACCCTTGAGGATCTTGCCGATCGTCGCGCCCGAAAAACCGCGCGACGCCAGAAAACGCGCCTGCTTCGCGCGTTCGGCGGGCGTTTCGGGAAGCTGGCCGAATTTCTTTTGCCAAACGGCTCGGGCTCGCGCGAGTTCAGTTTCGCGCAATTGCGCGCCGGCTTCCTCGACTAGCGCCGGGTCGACCGCGTGTTGCTTCAATTCGCCGACGATCCGGCTCGCGCCCAACCGCGACGAGCGCCGATGAACCAGACTTTCGGCGAAGCGTGAATCGGACAGCCAGTTTTCCGTTTCCAGTGAATCGAGCAAGGTGTCGAGCGAATCGGTTTCCTCGACGAACGGTTTCAGCTTGCGCGCGAGTTCGGCGCGGCTGTATTCACGGCGAGACAAATAGCCGAGCGCGCGCCCTTTTAGCGAACGGGCCGGGCGTTGGGATTTCTTCGCTTCGTCTTGATCCGGCTTCGCTTCGCCAGGCGCGCGACGCGAGCGGGTGTAGGTGGTTTCGGTGACTGAAGCGGCTTCAGAAGAACCCGAGGGGCTTCCGGAAGGATCAGAAGTAACACGTGGGGAGGAGTCAAACTGCGCGCGCCGCGAGCGACGGCCCGCGGCGCGATCATGTGCGTCGAACGATTCGGACGGGTCGAACGGATCGTTCGAATCGCCGTTACCGTCACGCGGGCCGCCCGCGTTGCGTCCAGCATTGGACAACGGCCGGCCCTTGCGTATCACGTGATGGTTACTCTTCTTCGCCCGCGACTTCGGCGCCCGCCCCGGTCACTGCTTCGGCCATGGCGTTCACACCCAGCGATTCGCGGATACGGTTTTCAATTTCACGAGCGATATCAGGATTCTCGCGCAGGAATTCGCGCGCGTTGTCCTTGCCCTGACCGATACGTTCGCCGCTGTAGCTGTACCAGGCACCGGCCTTGTCGACGATCTTCGCCTGCACGCCGAGGTCGATGATCTCGCCCTGGCGCGAGATACCCTCGCCATACAGAATGTCGAAAATCGCTTCGCGGAACGGCGGCGCCACCTTGTTCTTGACGACCTTCACGCGCGTTTCATTGCCGATCACTTCGTCGTTCTTCTTGATCGAACCGATGCGGCGAATGTCCAGGCGCACCGACGCGTAGAACTTCAGCGCATTGCCGCCCGTGGTGGTTTCCGGATTGCCGAACATCACGCCGATCTTCATGCGGATCTGGTTGATGAAGATCACGAGGCAGTTCGTGCGCTTGATCGTGCCGGTGAGCTTGCGCAGCGCTTGCGACATCAGACGCGCTTGCAGACCTGGCAGCGAGTCGCCCATTTCGCCTTCGATTTCGGCCTTCGGCACGAGGGCCGCGACCGAGTCGATCACGATCATGTCGATCGAGCCCGAGCGCACCAGCGCGTCGGCGATTTCGAGCGCCTGCTCGCCGGTGTCCGGCTGCGAGACCAGCAGGTCGTTCACATTTACGCCGAGCTTGCCCGCGTACTGAATATCCAGCGCGTGTTCCGCGTCGATAAACGCCGCCGTGCCGCCGATCTTCTGCATTTCGGCGATGACCTGCAGCGTCAGCGTGGTTTTACCGGATGACTCCGGGCCATAGATTTCGACCACACGGCCACGCGGCAAACCGCCGACGCCCAGTGCGATGTCGAGACCGAGCGATCCGGTTGAGACCACCTGGATGTCTTCGACTGCCTCACCTGCGCCGAGCCGCATGACCGACCCTTTGCCGAACTGCTTTTCGATCTGCGCGAGTGCGGCAGCGAGTGCCTTGCTCTTTTCAGCAGTCAGTCCAGCCGAGCCTTTCTTGCTTTCTTCCATGAATCGTCCTTTGCTATGATGAACGGCGTCTGAGGCAGGTGCGCAGCGCGTTTTCAACGAACGGCGCACGAAACTCAGACACTGTATAAAAAAACAGTGGTTTTGGCAAGCACGATTCCATGCGAACGCGCATATTTACTCTCGCGCTACCCCACCACCCACAATAATTTTCGGAGACCGCTGTGCGCCGCGGGGACACCCAAGGTGCCGGCAAGGCCAAAGCTGGCGCACCATGCGAATTCTGATTGCCGAAGACGACAGCATACTCGCGGACGGTCTGGTTCGATCACTCCGCCAATCGGCCTATGCCGTCGATCACGTGAAGAGCGGCGTCGAGGCCGACACCGCCCTGTCGATGCAAACCTTCGACCTGCTGATCCTCGATCTCGGCCTGCCGCGCATGTCCGGGCTCGAGGTGCTGCGCCGCCTACGCGCGCGCAATTCGAACCTGCCGGTGCTGATCCTGACCGCCGCGGACAGCGTCGACGAACGCGTCAAGGGCCTCGATCTCGGCGCCGACGACTACATGGCCAAACCCTTCGCGCTGAACGAACTCGAGGCGCGCGTGCGGGCGCTGACCCGGCGCGGCGCGGGCGGCGGCCCGACCGTCGTGCGGCACGGCTCGCTGTCGTTCGACCAGGTTGGCCGCATCGCCTATGTCAACGAACAGGTGATCGACCTGTCGGCGCGCGAGCTGGGCTTGCTCGAGGTGCTGCTGCAGCGCATCGGCCGCCTGGTCTCGAAAGAACAACTCGTCGACCATCTATGCGAATGGGGCGAGGAGGTCAGCAACAACGCGATCGAAGTCTACGTGCACCGGCTGCGCAAGAAGATCGAGCCGAGCGGCGTGCGCATCATCACTGTGCGGGGCCTGGGATATTGCCTCGAGAAGGCGGCGTCGCCCGCGAACGTGAACGCCCACGCCGGCGAGAGCGAGGGCGCGCCGCCGCCGTCCGCCGCCGGGCCCGAACCCGAGCCGCCGTCGGGCCCGATGCCGGCGAGCCACCATTTCAAATAGGGAACGCCCCATGGCCGCTCGCGCAGATCGCCCCACGGCGCACGCGGCGGACCTCGACGAAGCGCGCGACGAGCGCTACGCCAATCCGTTCGCCCCGCCCGACGAGACCGAAGCCGCCGCCGCGGCGCGTCCGCGCTCGCTATTCGGCGAGATTCTCGACTGGATGTTGGCGCCGCTCCTGCTGCTGTGGCCGATGAGCCTCGCCGTCACCTATCTCGTCGCCAAGTCGATCGCCAACGGGCCGTTCGACCGCGCGCTCGAAACCGACGCCTATGTGCTCGCGCGCCAGATTCATCCGGTGAATGGCGTGGCGGAGCTGTCGCTGCCCGATTCCACGCGCGATTTTCTACGCACCGACAATGTCGACAGCCTGTTCTATCAGGTGCTCGGCACGCGCGGCGAACTGGTCGGCGGCGAGCGCGACATGCCGTTGCCGCACGAGGACGATCGCCCGCCGCCCGGCCTCGTCGAATTCCGCGACGACGTGCTGCACGGCAACGACATCCGCGTCGCCTATACGACCGTCGAGTTTCCGCAGACGCCCGGCGCGCAGCCGGTGCTGGTGCAGGTCGCCGAAACGCTCGACAAGCGCAGCCAGCTCGCCAACGACATCATCAAGGGCGTGATCCTGCCGCAGTTCGTGATTCTGCCGCTCGCGATCCTGCTGGTGTGGTTCGGCCTGTCGCGCGGACTCGCGCCGCTGCATGCGCTGCAGGACCACATCCGCGCGCGCCGCCCCGACGATCTGTCGCCGCTGGAAGCACGCCGCGCGCCGCCCGAGATAGAGCCGCTGGTCACGTCGTTCAACGATCTGCTCACGCGCCTCGAACAGAACATGGAATTGCAGAAGCGCTTCATCGCCGATGCCGCGCATCAGATGAAAACGCCGCTGGCCGGCCTGCGCACCCAGGCGGAGCTGGCGTTGCGCCAGGACGTCTCGGCGGAAGTTCATCGCTCGCTCGAACAGATCGCCACCAGTTCCGAGCACGCGGCGCGGCTCGTCACGCAGTTGCTGGCGCTGGCGCGTGCCGAGAACCGCATGTCGGGGCAGATTTTCACCACCGTGGAGGTCACCGAGGTCGCGCGCCATGCCGTGCGCGACTGGGTTCAAGCCGCGCTCGCCAAGCAGATGGACCTCGGTTACGAAGCGCCCGAGGAACCGGTCGAAGTGGACGGCAATCCGGTGATGCTGCGCGAAATGCTGTCGAATCTGATCGACAACGCGATCCGCTACACCCCGGCGGGCGGACGCATTACCGTCAGGGTTCGGCATGAGGCGACAGCGCGGCGCGTCCATCTCGAAGTCGAGGACACCGGCATGGGCATTCCGGCGGCCGAGCGCTCGCGGGTGATCGAGCGCTTCTACCGGATTCTCGGCCGCGAAGGCGACGGCAGCGGCCTTGGGCTTGCGATCGTCCGGGAGATCGCAACCATGCACGGCGGCGAACTGACGATCGAGGACAACGTCTATCAAACCTCGCCGCGGCTTGCCGGAACGCTGGTGCGTGTCAGCTTGCAAGCGCACGAACCGGCACGGGACTTACCCTAACGCTGATTGAACGCCAAACCGGACGGCGGCAATTATTGAGACACGTTAGCCGCGCGTTGGCGTGGCTTTTAGCCAAATTGGAAGGTGTTAGCCAAAATTCGCCGCATGAACGACGCAACCCTGTTCACCCCGCCACGTCAGTAGCCCGTAAGTTTCCATTCCAATAATCGGTTCCACGGGGACGCCTTGCCGGCGAACCGCGTGCATATCAATATTGGAGACGACATATGGCTACCGTTGGCGGGCAACTCTCGCATACGCCGATGACGCGAGAAGAGAAGCGGGTGATCTTCGCATCGTCGCTGGGTACGATTTTCGAGTGGTACGACTTCTATCTGGCCGGTTCGCTCGCGGCTTTCATCAGCAAGAGCTTTTTCTCCGGCGTCAATCCGACCGCCGCCTTCATTTTCACGCTTCTCAGCTTTGCCGCGGGTTTCGCGGTGCGGCCGTTCGGCGCGATCGTGTTCGGGCGCCTCGGCGATATGGTCGGGCGCAAGTACACGTTCCTCGTCACGATCGTGATCATGGGTCTGTCGACGTTCCTCGTCGGCTTCCTGCCCGGCTACGCGGCGATCGGCATGGCTTCGCCAGTGATCTTCATCGCGATGCGCATGCTCCAGGGTCTCGCGCTCGGCGGCGAATACGGCGGTGCCGCCACTTACGTCGCAGAACATGCGCCGGCGGGACGCCGCGGCTTCTACACCGCATGGATCCAGACCACCGCCACGCTCGGCCTGTTCCTGTCGCTGCTGGTGATTCTCGGCGTGCGCACGGCGATGGGCGAGGACGCGTTCGGCGTATGGGGCTGGCGCATTCCGTTTATCGCGTCGATCGCGCTGCTGGCCGTGTCGGTGTGGATTCGCTTGCAACTGCATGAGTCGCCGGTGTTCGAGCGCATCAAGGCCGAAGGCAAGACCTCCAAGGCGCCGCTCTCGGAAGCATTCGGCCAGTGGAAGAACCTGAAGGTCGTGATCCTCGCGCTGATCGGCCTGACAGCCGGCCAGGCCGTGGTCTGGTACACGGGTCAGTTCTACACCCTGTTCTTCCTGACGCAGACGCTGAAGGTCGACGGCGCGAGCGCCAACATCCTGATCGCGATCGCTCTCCTCATCGGCACGCCGTTCTTTCTGTTTTTCGGCTCGCTGTCGGATCGCATCGGCCGCAAGCCGATCATCATGGCGGGGTTGCTGATCGCCGCGTGCACGTACTTCCCGTTGTTCAAGGCGCTCACGCATTATGCGAATCCGGCGCTGGAAACCGCCACGCTGAAATCGCCGATCGTCGTGATCGCGAATCCGGACGAATGCTCGTTCCAGTTCAACCCGGTCGGCACGGCGAAGTTCACGAGTTCGTGCGACATCGCCAAGAGCGCGCTCTCGAAGTCGGGCTTGAACTACGAGAACGTCGCGGCGCCGGCGGGCGCGCTCGCGCAGATCAAGGTCGGCGACACGGTGATCAACACCTATGACGGCAAGGCCGCCGACGCCAAGGAGCAAGGCAAGACGTTCGACAAGACGCTCGCGACGACGCTGAAGACGGCCGGCTATCCGCCGAAGGCCGATCCTTCGCAGATCAACTGGCCGATGACCGTGGCGATCCTGACGATCCTCGTGATCTACGTGACGATGGTGTACGGGCCGATTGCGGCGATGCTGGTCGAGATGTTTCCGACGCGCATCCGCTATACGTCGATGTCGCTGCCGTATCACATCGGCAATGGCTGGTTCGGGGGCTTCCTGCCGGCGACCGCGTTCGCGATCGTCGCGGCGAAGGGCAACATTTACTCGGGGTTGTGGTATCCGATCGTGATCGCGCTCATTACGTTCGTGATCGGCATTCTGTTCGTCAAGGAGACCAAGGACTCGGACATCTACGCGAGAGACTGAACACGGGGTGTCCGGGGCTGCTTTGAAAAAGTAGCGCGCCGGGGGTTGACAGCCTCCGGCGCTATCCCCATAATCTCGCTTCTTTCGGCGAATTAGCTCAGTTGGTTAGAGCGACGGAATCATAATCCGCAGGTCCGGGGTTCGAGTCCCTGATTCGCCACCAGTTGCAAGAAAAAGCCCGCTTCGGCGGGCTTTTTTTCGTCCTTGATTTTTATACGGTTTCTGGCAATTCGAGGACGCGGCGCGTTTGGCCGATAAGCTCACCGGTACAACCTGCTGGTACAAACCGGGCTCGCAGGGAGGTCCACATCCGGATGGACGACGAATTGGCCAAAAAACTGTACGTGTGCCGTCCGCGCGGTACTTCGGTGCCTCGATTTCGCGCTGTCATCCTGGACAGTTTGCGCCCCTACGCCGACGGCCAAAAATGTTCAAGCGGACACTGGGGCAAAGACCCGTCGCGACAGCGCGAGCGACGGCGACTATTTCGGTTTGGACTGACTGACGGCGTTGCGCGCCCGTCGACGACCACCTCGCCGCCGGTACCGCGCCGATTCTCGACTTGCAGGGTGAGAACGACGCAGTGT
This sequence comes from Paraburkholderia sp. DD10, assembly GCF_049177125.1. Taxonomy (NCBI): domain Bacteria; kingdom Pseudomonadati; phylum Pseudomonadota; class Betaproteobacteria; order Burkholderiales; family Burkholderiaceae; genus Paraburkholderia; species Paraburkholderia sp. DD10. The sequence continues at coordinate 2,740,926 of NZ_CP185393.1, forward strand.
CGCCTCGTCGGTTCTCACAGCTTCTCAAGTCCATGCTCGGCGACCGCGAGACGGTAGTCGTATTGCCGAATGCGGGACACGCGATGGCGCCCGCGCAGCCCAAAGCGATGGCTGATGCGATCTCAACGTTTGCGAAGCGAGTCAACCAATAACGCGACGCTTGACGTCGGGGCAGCGAAGCGGCCCTGGCGTCTCCCGAAAGAACAAGGGAACAGCAATCACGTGCTAACCAGCGTGGCAGACGCAGACTGCTAGCGATGTCTGTTCTAATCGGCAGCAAAGACCACGGCTGCGGTATCGCCGACTTCCGTAAAGCTTCGGACAAAGCGATAGGCTTGGCTATCGATATGAATCTGGTTCCCGCCCGAGGAGGTTAGCTCGAGCATGTCGTTTGCAAGCGAAGTTGCGATCGTGCCAATCTGCTTCAGGTCCTCGGGCAAACCTGCTGGGTCGCCCAAATAGACGGTACACGCATCGACCGTGTGTCGCATCATCACGATGCTTGTCGCGCTATCGAGTGCGCGCTCAAGATACCCGGCGAGAATTCGCAGCGATTCCGGCACGTCTGCGCCATAAGCGTTCGCTAAGCCAATATCGTCTGTCACTTTGAACTCCTTCGGCCGTTTGGGCCATGTGAGCGGCTCGTGTCTTTTTTCCACTGACAGGCGGGTGGGCCGCTTCCGTCCTAACCGACAGTGATGCAGCACATGGCTCGGCTGCCAGTCAGGCTTACATCTCACCGGGACCGTGCATCATCCGATGATGACTGCGGCGGCGTCGTGTTCATGCGAGCATACGTGATCCGCGTCCCCGCTCGGAATCACGCAGCGGCGGTACGGCCCCGCGCTATTCGCGTCGGCGCGATTCGCCATGCGAGAACATCCGCCGCTTTGCGGTTGGAGACTTCGAGCCAAGTCACGACCCGCCTTTGTACGTCTCAACGAAGCTCGCGAGGTCTGCCCAGTTCGGTGACGATAGCAGCTCCGGATGGTCCTGTTGCACCTTTAGCGCGACGCGACGAAAGGCCTGTGCGCATGCAGAGAAGCCAGTCGATCGAGAGACAGAAGACGCACCCACGTGCGCCGTTCGTGGTAAGCCAATCGTCAACCCGCGACTGCTCCGGAAGAAAACCAGACATGTTGTCGCTAATCGCACGCTCGCCTGCCATTGCCATCAAGCGATTGGCACGGTGCCCGTCGGGAGCGGCGCAAACCAGCTATCGCAAACGGTGAAATTCCTTGCGAAAAATCATAAACAGGCAGCGCGTCGGCGGTGTAATAGCCCATCACCCATTGATAGGTCGGCCGGTGGTGGGTCGTGTCGCGTAGACGTATCCGTCGTATTGCGAATGCTACTTGCGGATGTGGATCTGACGAAGAACGTCCGAGAACATGTCGCTCGCCGCTGACCGTGAGAGATTTACGCCTTGCGCTCGAATTCCCATAGTGCCGGCTGTTGACGGAGAGTCCCATTCCGGTCCGGGGCGAAAACATCTGGCATACGCTCTCCCTGCTGCACTAGCACGCCCGGGACATTGTGGCCTTGTGCCTTCCAGATACCGGTTTCGGGGCAAACCTGACCGGTACGTACTGTCACAGGCTCAGTGTCCAGCGAGGTCGGCTGAGACTGTTGGCGTGCATCGAAATCCCGTGCGAAGTCAACGAGGTCCTTCGGGTAGGCGACGTGGTCGCGAAACGCCGAGTCGTCGAGTTCGAGAAGAAAAGTAGCGGCAGCCGCCTCCACGGCCCAATAGCCAACGTAGGCGCCGCCCTCCTGCTCGTTAGCCTTCAGGTGGCTATCGTGCCAAGGCGCGTCATTCATGGCTGCGTACCAGCCCTCAAGATACGCAGTGATATCTCGAATGCTTTCCTCTTCGGAATCGCGGTAGAAACTGTTAATGAGTAACCGATAGGGTCGGTCATGAAACCATTTGTCAACATCGTACCGGCCATCCATGCCATATGACAGGAGGTCTTCATAAAGTGTGTCCTGCGCACGGTAGAACGGGTCCAGCATGTTCGAAAGACGCGGGAGCAATTCGGTGCGATGCAGGAGAAGGCAAAGGCTGATGAGCTGCATTGCCTTGTCGTACTCGCCAATCTCCCCAAACATCAGGGGTGGGACACTATCGTCCTTTATTGCAGCGCGGTTCAGCGTCGTGTACGACTCAAGCGTATCGACCAGCAGTGGCAATTCATCTCGCAAGGCGATCAGACTTTTTCCGCCAGTGAACTCCAGTAGAAATCGACGATGAGCATAGGACGCCCGGTACCTTGCCGCGAGCGCTTTGCGCTCTGTGTCCGTCGAGCCACTGGGCGCTTCATGTCGGGCCCAATACTCGATCTGTTCGGTGAGTTGCGGCAGCAACCAGTCGTAATACTGCTTGCTCAGGAATCTTTGACGCCTTCCTGCTTCAAAATCGTCCATGAATCGGGTCTCTTAAACTGATTGCCGTAGTAGTTTGCGTTGCTTTTTTTCGACTGCAGCTTGCACTTCCGCATCGCGGTAATGATGCGTCGAAGGTACCCCGTGGTCCGAATGGCTATGTTCGTCTCCCTTCAGCAGAGCAGCTTCATGCTCGACTGCCGCCGGTAAATAGAACGGCACATACAGGATGTGTCGAGAATAACCTTCAATCAAAATCTTGGCCGCAACTGTCTCAAGAACCGCTTTGCTTAGGTTCGTTTCTATCCATTGATGGCTCATCTGAACCATTTTTCCCGTACTTTTCTTCGGCTCCGCCTTGCCCTCGAGAACATCCGGCGGTGGAGCTTGAGTCCGGGGCCGATTACGCCCGCCGCCCGGCTTGCCGCCGGCGGGCGGCGACACAGCAGCGGTCTGCTGGTCATCCGCAGGCGGTTCAAGGAGTTCATCAGCAGACGGGCGCACTGCATCCTTGATGCGTGACGCCAGGCCAAGCTTCGGCGACATATTCCGCTTTCCTTCCGGGTCCTTCATCGGCTTGTCGACCTTCGACGACTTCGCCTCCACGATAGCAAACGGCTTTCCTTCGTTCCTTCCGGGGTTCGCGCGCCATACACCGTCAATACCGTGACCTCGTGGCCGCAAATCGAACAGCTTGTTCAGCTTGCCGTGGTCATTCAGTTTCCCCGGCACATCGGCGCCCGGCTCATGCGACCATTTGCCAAGCAGCCCCTGGTCATGCGCTTCCCATCCCTTTCCCCATCTCAGAGTCTCATAGCAATAATAGTCAGCAATATGCTCGCCGAGGATGCCGGTGACTCCGTTTGTGATGTCGGCCACCGCGAGCTTTGCGTTCACCACGCCCGGACTCGACGATGCCGATGGCCGGTTATGCCCCTCTTCAGCCTCGACCCCCACTTCCCCGGCTTATCAGTTTCCTTACGACGCTTGAGCGTCGTCTGCGCCGACGAGTTCGGCTGCTTCTTCTTCCAATGAAGGAGCTTGCGCTCGAGGAACTGCGTCAGCCAGTACGGCAGGTTAGTTTCCACCCATACGAGCGCCTGCCTGAACGTAGCCTGCGCCGCGACCGGCATCTCCCTGAACAACCAGGATTTCTCGATGTGTTCACGCGCACCGGTCAGCACGGTCTTCAGGCCCGACGCGTCGAACAGCTTGTCGACCAGTTCTTCCGGGCTCGTGTGAACGCCCGCGCGCTGCAGCACCAGCCGGAGGATATCGAAGAGCAGCGGTCCGTAGATGTCGGACTTGTGATTGACGAGGCGGAACGTGCGCTTCACGCCGGCGCCGACCACCGGTACCCATCCGACCACGGCAAACACGAGGTCGATGCCCGCCTCGACCTTGACCATCTCGTCGGTGCTGTCGCGACTGTTCCACACTGTCCAGACACTCTCACTCGTGTCGTACACGTTCTGTGCGACGTAGAAGAGCGGAAACGCATTCGAAGCCATCGACAGGCCAATCTGCTCGACCGCGTCCTCGATCGCCTGTTGGTCGTTATCGCTCATTGCACGTCCGGCCGGCCAGAGAAACGGTCAAAAAGACTTGCGAGATTCTCGTGAGTGATTCCGTCATGGCCCGCTGCGTGGAGTTCCTTCAGAACGTCGTCCGGCGCAAGCTCCGTTGCCGCCGGAAGCGGTGCCCGGGTGAAGGGACGCGCATCCTCACCGAAGAATGCCTTCACGGGGCCGGGCGGTACATCGTGCAGCACCGCATAGCCATTCGCATCGAGCTTGCCGGACATCACCCCACCGTTTTCGAACATCACCTTGTACGGCGCATTCGGTACGGGTTTCAGCGAATCGTCGGCGAGATTCAGTTCAAGCCTGTTGTGCAAGTCCCCCTTCGGCAGCACAGGCATGTCGTAATTGCCCTGCGTCGGACCATTGAACGAATGCTGGCTACCCTTGATGTCAATCTTTCCGGGGGCGTGAATTTCGATGTTTCCGCCCGAGATGCGGATGTAAGCGCCGCCCGAAGTCAGCAGGATGTCCTGCTTCGCCGCCATTTCGATTTTTTCGGTCGCGGACAACAGCTTGACCGTCTTCTGCGCGGTCAACTCGACATTGTCGGCATGGGCCCGAATCTCGACCTTGCCCTTTGCGGCAAAGACCTTCACCCCAGCATGCTGTGCAAAAAGACTGATGCGCTCGGCAACGCTCGCGATAAGCGACTTGCCGGTCGCAATATGAGCGCTCTGGCCGCTCACAATATTCAGTTGCTCGTCAGCAGTGGTATGGGCGGTTTGCTGCGTCGACAAGGCGATGCCGGCCGGGCCGGCGAACAGCATGACAGGTTGCCTGAACGCATTCGCATTGCCGGTGCCGCCGCCTGCCGTCCGGCCGCCCGATGTCGCGCCTGACACGCTGTCCTGCGTGGCTTCGGTAAATGCCTTCAGCGCGTCGCGCCCATCCTTCAGGCTTGCAGCTTGATGGGTGGTGCTTGCATCCGACAATGCTTCGAGCACGCTTTCCGCGTTAACCAACTGCTGTTGCGCCTGCCGCGCTTCGAGCTGCTGAACCGCGGTCCCCGTGCCGGGGTGCGTCGAGACATACAGCCCTTTTGCTGCCCGGATGGCGTCGTAGGCGTCGGACTTCAGGTCGAAGCCGCTGCCGACATAGCCGCCCCGCGTATTGCCGGTCTGCTCGATGAGATAGCCCAGATGCAGGTGTGCGTTGGTGCTCGACGAATATAGGCGAACGCGATTCTGGCCGGTCGCGTCATCCATGACCATCTCGTTGTAACCGCTACCCTGGTATTCTTTCGACCGGTAGCCTGAGAGCAGTCCGTTCGAGTGCCATTGCGGCCTGGTCGCACCGTTGTACACGCGTCCTGTCACAATCGGGCGGTCGCAGTCGCCCCCGACCCAGTCGATGACGACCTCCTCGCCAATGCGCGGAATGTGGACGGCACCATATCCGCCACCGGTGTCCGAATAGGCCGCCCGCACCCAGCAAGATGCTTTCTCATCGCCATCGTTCAGGCGGTCCCAGTGCATTCGCACCTTGATACGATTCAACGAGTCGGTATAAACCTCCTCGTTCGCTGGCCCGACCACGGTTGCCGTCTGCAGATACATAGCCGGCTTACGGTGTTCGAGGAGACTGCGAAACGGCACGGCGCGGCGTTGGGCTTCGATTTCGACCAGGAAGAATCCCTCGCTGCCGTCCGCATGAGGCACGAGATGCGAATCCGTCGTCGCGGCCTTGACGGCCCGCTTCGTCTCAAGCTCCCGCTTCAGGCTATGCGGGAAATCCGGCGTTTGACTGGACACCGGCAAGTTGTTCTCGATGAACCACGCGGTCGCGATAACGACGAACTGCCGGTCCTGCTCGCTGTCCCGGTCGTGTTCCGGATGGTCGGTCAGTTCGAACCAGCGGCCGGCATCCGCCCGCCGCAACCCACCGACGCCGTAAAAACGCTTTGCCCGCGATTCCCATTCCTCCATGCGGATTTTGGAGAGCTGGTCGCCACGCTGCTGCTCACCGTAGGTGTACGCGCCCGTGTATTCGTATACTTCGGCCTGCTGGGGCAGGTTGCCCTGATTGTCCAGCGTGGGAACACTCGTACCTTTCGGGTTCCCGGAGGTCGGCGGTGACCTGTAATCGAACGTGCGAGTCGTCAGCGTCGTACTCTGCAGAGCGCGCGTGCCGCTCCACTGCACCAACGCGTCCGCCTCGCCGCCTGTGCCGGCCCGATAAAACGGCACACTCTGCGCGTGATAACGCCGGCAACGAAAACACTCGATCGGTGATAACGAGCATGTGCGACTTGCCGTCCGCCGCCTGCTCGAAATAACCGTACAGACCCTCGGACTCCATCAGGCGATGAACGAAGTTCCAGTCGTCTTCATACTGGACACAGAACGAGCGCGAAGGAAGCTGCGTTTGCAGGTCGAAGCGAAATGCGCCTTGTGCCTGCGGATGGCCGTTGAATACTTCGATCAGAATGTCTTCAGCGGTCTTTTCCTGAAATATGCGTGCGTCCTTCCGGAATCGCAGCAAATGCAACCACGAAGAGAAAACCAGTTGGTAGCCGACAAGGCCGCCGTCAGACCCAAGCCGCCGTGCCGTATGCACATAACCGTGGTGAGGCAGATAAGTCTTGTCGGTCTGTTGAATCCAGAGCGTGACAGACTGGGCAATGAGCGTTTTCAGTTCAAGCGAATCGCGCAATGAGACCACATCGACCGTAAATTCAAAGTTTCGGCCGATACGCGACTTGCCAATAACCCGTTGAGGCACCAGAACGTCGGCGCCAAGGGGCGTGTCCAGCCTCAGCAGCCTTTCGGTTTGATTGATGCCCGCGTTGATTGCCGCAGCAAGATCCTGCGCACCCATCTTTCTGGTCTCCGGAAAGTTCAAATCTCGAAGCGTCCGAAATCATATGATGAACGCGAATATCGCACAATACTGCGTGCGCGCCGCGCTCCGAGTGACACGTGAATTACATATTCCAGCCAATATTCATTTGCTCCATCGGTAGCTTCCAGAAAAGCCGTTTCACGAACGTGACGCCCACTAAATTACATATGTATTCATGCAATCAGCGTCTTCAGATTGTTAAATATTGCAATTCGAGGCTCCGCTTTTCGTTATCGCTTCATACTGCCTTCGTTTCCGGTTTGGCATTAGCCAAAGGCTGCGCAAATTGAAAACGGAAACAGCGGACACGGATTTCAAGGACCAGCACGGAAATCAATCGAATTTCGCCGTTTATACAAAATGAATAGAAAGAGAAAGGGAATTCGTTGCCCGTCCAATAGGACATCCGCAAAGGCCACGCTTTTACCCGCGACGCTGGAGTCCGTCCGTTCGGTTTCGCTACGCAATCACCTGGCGCTCGCGGCATTGCGTGCAGGCGACGGAAACGGACACCTGCTCAGCGACCTGATACACGTGCTGTACATGGCCTGGTATCTACGGGAGGCCGGCTTCGGAACCGCCGACCACGCACTGTTTCACGAAGCTGCCGAGGCGCTCGAGCGCAGCGCGGCACGAGCGACAGCAGCCGATGTCTGGCAGGTTAGCCCGGACGACGCGGCAAGTCTGGAACGGCTGCTGGCGCTCCATGACCAGCAGTTGGCGAGTACGCCTGTCGGCGTCATGCTCGGGGCACAAAGGCGGCTATTGCGATTCGCAACGAGTGACCGGAAAACGCCTTGGCACGACGCGGGGCCGTGATCAGCGAGGACGATCCCGTAGCGCTCACGCGCGGCTCTGCAGAAACGCTGCGGACACTGCGCGCGCGGAGTCCGACGAACTGACATCACTACGGCCGACGAAGACACCTAACCAAATCGAGGCGACGCTAGAGCCGTCCCTGAAACCGATTGTAAAACCATGCGCAACGGCTACCCGAAGCTGCTATCTTGAGAACGATGGTAGCCGCGAAGCCAAGCCGGACAAGGGTCACCGGCCATCTGCCGCGAGTCCCTGATTCGCCACCAGTTGCAAGAAAAAGCCGCTGATCCGCAAGGTTCAGCGGCTTTCCTGTTTTGGCCTTCCAAACAGCAACTTCAAGGAGGTTTCTTGATGACGTTCCGCACTGCCGCGCTTGCCGCGGCCACCGCTTCCATCGCGCTCGCAGGCAGCGCTTGCGCGCTTACGGCTCACGCGCAGACGCCGTCCGACAGCCAATGGCGTCCGAGTTCGATGACACTCCCCACCTTGCTGCAGAACGGCTACCGCATCGTTGCGGTCGTCAACGGCGCGCAAGGCGCTGCCGGTCCGGCCGATACGATCTTCGTTCAGCGCGACCAGAGCGCCTTCAAATGTATCGACTCACAGCAGCCGGACGCCAAGGCGAAACCGTCGACACCGCCGCCAGGGTGCTTCGAACTGGTGCCGCCGTCGGGAGCGGCCGCTGCTTCCGAAGCAAAGTAAGCGCGTCAGCGTGAGCGGCGCAAGAGCGGTTGCGCGCTCAACCCACGCTCGCGCTCCGCTCACCCTTCCGCCAAGCGACGCTCAAGCCTCGATCCGCCCGCGCGTCACGCCGAGCAAACCCGCCATCGCCTCGCGCGCCGCGGCGGCGTCTCGATCGCGAATGGCCTCGAACACCGCCGTATGCTCACCCAGCGACGCGTTGAACACCGCCGCGCGCTTGGCATTCAGGCGTAACTGCGCTTCGAGCGTGCGCTCGATCAGTGTGCCGAGCGGGATCAGCAATTCGTTGCTGCACGCGATCAGCACGCTCAAATGAAATTGCAGATCGGCACGCACCCATTCGTCGACGTTGCGCGCCGCCACCATCGCCGCATGAGCCGCCGCGAGCGCATTGAAAGCCTCGTCAGTGCGCGACGCCGCCGCGAGAGCCGCCGCATACGGCTCGATCATCTCGCGCATCTCCTGCAATTTGAGCGCGAACGCAACGGGCTCGGCGACTCGCGAGTACCAGTCGAGCACATCGACGTCGAGCAGATTCCACGCGTGCTTCGGCCGCACGCGCGTGCCGACCCGCGGACGCGATTCGATCAGTCCTTTCGAGGTCAGCGTGCGCAGCGCCTCGCGCAACACCGTGCGGCTCACGCCGAAGGTGTCCATCAATTCCGCTTCGCGCGGCAGGATCGAATCGGGCGCGTAGTCGCCGCGCAAAATCGCGGTCGCCAGCATATGGGCAACGCGCCCATGCAGATCGTGCTGAATAGGTTTCTCCAAACGGCCTTGCGGCTCTATCGACATCGGCAGGCGGAGCGTTCGAGATCAGCCGGCACTTCGAGGCTCACCAGCACTGCTTCGGCCCGGTGCCGCAACGACCAGCGCTTCGCCACTATGTGGCAAATAGTACTATTAATAGTACTGAAGCGCGCTTTTGTTGTAGCATGTGGATCCCCCGAATCGTCAGCAGACGCGCAAGTCGCAAGGAGACGCACACCATGAAAATCACCAAGCTCGAAACCTTCATCGTTCCGCCGCGCTGGTGCTTCCTGAAGATCGAGACCGACGCAGGCATCGTCGGCTGGGGCGAGCCGGTGGTCGAAGGCCGCGCGCATACGGTCGCGGCAGCCGTCGAGGAACTATCCGACTATCTGATCGGCAAGGATCCGCTGCTGATCGAAGACCACTGGCAGGTCATGTACCGCGCGGGCTTCTACCGCGGCGGCCCGATCACGATGAGCGCGATTGCCGGCGTCGACCAGGCGCTGTGGGACATCAAGGGCAAGCATCACGGCGTGCCGGTTCATGCGCTGCTCGGCGGCCAGGTGCGCGACAGGATCAAGGTGTATTCGTGGATCGGCGGCGACCGTCCGAGCGACGTCGCGAACAACGCGCGCGCCGTGGTCGAACGCGGCTTCAAGGCGGTGAAGATGAACGGCTCGGAAGAGCTGCAGATCATCGACACCTTCGACAAGGTGCAAGGCGTGATCAACAACGTCGCGGCGGTGCGCGAGGCGGTGGGGCCGAACATCGGCATCGGCGTGGACTTCCATGGCCGCGTGCATAAGCCGATGGCCAAGGTGCTGGCGAAGGAACTCGATCCGTACAAGCTACTCTTCATCGAAGAGCCGGTGCTCTCGGAAAACGCGGAAGCATTGCGCGACATCGTCAATCAGACCAACACGCCGATCGCGCTGGGTGAACGCCTGTATTCCCGCTGGGACTTCAAGCACATTCTGGCTGGCGGCTACGTCGACATCATCCAGCCGGACGCGTCGCACGCGGGGGGCATTACCGAGTGCCGCAAGATCGCGTCGATGGCCGAAGCCTACGACGTCGCGCTCGCACTGCATTGCCCGCTCGGCCCGATTGCATTGGCCACCTGTCTGCAGATCGACGCGGTGAGCTACAACGCGTTCATCCAGGAGCAGAGCCTCGGCATCCACTACAACCAGGGCAACGATCTGCTCGACTACATCAAGAATCCGGAAGTCTTCAAATATGAAGACGGTTTCGTGTCGATTCCGCAAGGCCCCGGTCTCGGCATCGAAGTGAACGAAGAGAAGGTGCGCGAGATGGCGAAGGTCGGGCACCGCTGGCGCAACCCGGTGTGGCGCCACGAAGATGGCAGCGTCGCCGAATGGTGATTGCGTGAAGCAACGCCGCCCACGGGCGGCGTTGTCGTATTAGCGGGCACGTTACGGTGACGTGACGCACGCGCGGCGACCGTCACGCGACACGCCGCAACACGGGTCGGAACACGTGTTTTCCGGCCGTTACGCCGCGCGGCCCCTGCTCCGCAGAGCCTTACACAACAAAGGCCCTTACGTCGCGATTGACCCGGCCTCAGCCCAGCGCGGCAAACGCCGGCACGCTATGCGACAATGCCGCCGCCGCGACGAACACGCCGATGATCGCCAGCGCTTCCAGATACAGGATGTTTGCGAAGGTATGCGCGTCGATTGTCGCGGCCGTGCGACGCAGGCGCGGCAGCGCCACGAAGCGGTTGAGCCCGCCGAGCACGAGCGCCAGCGCGACAAGCGCAAGCTTGAGCATCAGCACGTGACCCCATGCGCTGAATTCGAGCGCTTCGAATGAGCCGCCCGACCCGCGCACCGCATTGAATACGCCTGAAAACAGCACGAGCACGACCGCCACCACCGAGACGTTCGACATCTGCGTCGCCGTGCGGATCAGCATTCCGCGCGCGGTCGACGTGCCGAGCGCGGGCATCACCGAAAGCCCGCCCGCCATCGCGAGCCCGCCCCACACGCTCGTCACGAGCACGTGCAGTGTTTGCATGGCGATTGCCGCCGACGCGAGCCCGGCGTCGGCCGCATGACCGAGCGATGCCTTGCCCGCCGCGATCGCGACCACCGCGAGCCACAGCAGCGCATTGCGCAGCATGCCCGTATGACTCGCCATCGCCGTGCCGAGCAATACGAGGGCACCCGCGAACGCAACACTCCAGCCATATCCGACATGCGTTTGCGTGAGCACCGTCGGCACCACGCCGATCGCGGCAGCCAGCCCCACACCGCTCATCGAGGCCGCCTGATACAGCAGCCAGCCCAGATCCGCGAGCACCAGCACGACGGTGGCCGTCAACATCGCCCGTTGGGCGCGCAACCAGCCTGGCCGCGCGGGTGCGATCTTGGCTTGGGCATCTTTCGCGAGCCACGCGCCGAACAACGCCGAGCCGACGGCAAACGCAAACGCGACGTTCATGAGCGCGGCCATGGCGACCTGCCCGATCCAGAGTCCGTCCATGCTCATTTGACGGTAAACGCAAAGTCGCCCTGGGTACGGTGGCCGTCCGTGGCGACCGCCGTCCAATGCACCGCGTAGCGGCCCGCGCTCAACTGCGGCAGCGGCAGGTGCAAGACCTTCGCATCCTGGCTGTCGACCTGCGACGCAGCCGGTGCGGCCGACTTGCCGCTCGCGTCGGCGAGCGCAATCTTGCTGAAAGCCGGTTCGAGCGGCTCGGTGAAGCGGATCGTCACTTGCGTGGGCGCGGCCACTTCGGCGTTCGCCGCCGGCTCGCTCGACACCAGATGCGCATGCGCGAAAGCCGTGGACGTCGCAAGCAGCGCCGTGGCGCCGAGCGTCAACACAAGCAGCCTCGGGCGGGAGAAATTGGATAGCTTCATGTAAGGCCGATAGCGGATAAACAGGAAAACGATGGAGGCGGAACCAGCGCGGTCTGAGTCACGGGGACGCCTGCGAGCCCGCAAGTGTACGCTTCGATGCCGCCCTCGCGGCTCGGTTCAACCTGCTTTATCACGCGAGACGCCGGGTACAACGCTGACGTCCGCGATCGCGCGGATTGATGCGGGACAACGTCAAATTCGTCCTGATCCGACACTGCGCGTCAAACTGTCGCACGACTGTGAGGACTGGAACCTTCTCTAATGTGGCAAATAGTCACCATCAGCCTTCGATGATAGAATGCTGCGTCGCCGCAGCGCCGGCTGCCCTTCACACCGAGCCGCTCGAAGTTCGGTCAGGTCCCCGATTTTGATGGAGTTACGCGTGTCTTCAAGACGCATTTTCCGCCCGTTGCTTGCCCTTCTGCTGATCGGCTCCGCGGGTGTCTATAGCGCTGCGAAAGCGCAGACTCAACCGAAGGCCCCCGATACGATGGAAGCGCGCGTGCAAGGTTGCACGGCCTGCCACGGCACGCATGGTCAAGGTACTGATAACGACTACTTCCCGCGTCTCGCCGGCAAGCCGGCCGACTACCTGTACAACCAGTTGCAGAATTTCCGCGAAGGTCGCCGCAAGTACCCGCCGATGAACTACCTCGTCACGTATCTCTCGGACGACTACCTCCATCAGATCGCCACGTACTTCTCGCAGCAACGCCCGCCGTATCCGCAACCGGCCAAGCCGACGGTGTCGGCGGCCACGCTCGCGCGCGGTCAGCAGATCGTGCTGAAGGGCGACGCATCGAAACAGATTCCGGCTTGCGCGGCTTGCCACGGCAAGGGCTTGACCGGCATGGAACCCGCTATTCCGGGTCTGGTCGGCCTGCACTCCGATTACATCAGCGCCCAGCTCGGCGCCTGGCGCTCGGGTTCGCGCCACGCCATCGCGCCTGATTGCATGCAGACCATCGCCACGCGCCTGACCGATGAAGACGTGAACGCCGTCGCTGCATGGCTTTCCACGCAACAGGCCCCACAAAACCCCGTGCCGGCTCCGGCCCGCTCGATGAAGACTCCGCTTGCCTGCGGCAGCGAACCGCAATAAGGCACCAGGAGAGACACTCACATGAAACGCAAGTCTTTGTTCGCCCTCTCGGCAGTCGTCGTCGTTGCGGCTGCCGCACTCGTTCCCGTCCTGTGGTCGGGCGGCGACAACCTGCATAACGGCACGGCCGTCGCGGCAACGCCCGCCGACCAGGCCGCGCTGATCAAGAAGGGCGAGTATCTCGCCCGCGCCGGCGACTGTATCGCCTGCCATACGGTGCGCGGCGGCAAGCCGTTCGCCGGCGGCCTGCCCATGGCCACGCCGTTCGGCACGATGTTCACGCCGAATATCACGCCTGACGACCAGTACGGCATTGGCAAGTGGACCCAGGACGACTTCTATCGCGCGATGCATACGGGCCGCTCGAAAGACGGCAGCCTGCTGTATCCGGGCTTCCCGTTCACGAGCTACACGAAGGTCACGCGCGCCGACTCGGACGCGATCTACGCGTACCTGCGCTCGGTCGCGCCGGTCAACGTGGCAAGCCGTCCGCACGAACTGAAGTTCCCGTTCAATCAGCGCAACATGCTGATCGGCTGGCGTACGCTGTTCTTCCGCGAAGGCGAGTACAAGCCTGATCCGACCAAGTCGGTCGAATGGAATCGCGGCGCGTATCTGATCGAAGGCCTCGGCCACTGCGGCATGTGCCATACCTCGATCAACGCGATGGGCGGTCCGGTCAGTTCGGCTGCGTTCGCCGGCGGCCTGATCCCGCTGCAGAACTGGTACGCACCGTCGCTGACGTCGAACAAGGAAGCCGGCCTCGGCGACTGGGAAACCAAAGACATCGCCGATCTGCTGAAAACCGGTGTGTCGAACCGCGGCGCGGTATTCGGTCCGATGGCTGAGGTGGTTCACAACAGCCTGCAGTACATGACGGACGCGGACATCAACGCAATGTCCACGTACCTGAAGACGATCCCGCAGAAGAGCGAAGCGCCGGAACCGCTGCAGTTCGAAACGTCGGAAAAGTTCGGTGGCGAACTGTTGAAGCAAGGTCAGAAGATCTACGCTGACAACTGCGCGAAGTGTCACGCGGAGAACGGCCTCGGCATGCCGCCGGCCTTCCCGCCGCTCGCGAACAACCAGTCGATTCAGATGTCGTCGGCGGTGAACCCGATCCGCATGGTGCTGAACGGCGGTTATCCGCCGAGCACGGAAGGCAACCCGCATCCGTACGGCATGCCGCCGTTCGCGCAGTCGCTGTCGAATCAGGAAGTGGCCGCCGTCGTGACGTACATCCGTATGTCGTGGGGCAACCACGGCACGGCTGTCTCGCCGCAGCAAGTGGCTGAACTGCGTTCGGCGCCGCTCGACTAAGCAGCGTGAGATGCACCCTGGGCGCGGCCGGCGAAACTCGCGGCCGCGCCCTTCGTTTTTTTCAGCACCGGTATCATGTGGGCCACATTGGCCTCGATGACGCCGCGCAGGAGGAAAGAGCCGTGCATGTCGGTGAGCGTTTCAACAGCATTACCCACCTCGTCGGCGCCGTGCTGTCGGTGGCGGGGCTGGCTACGCTCGTGACGATGGGCGCGCTCGCGGGCGATGCGTACAAGGTGGTGAGCTTCAGCGTGTACGGTGCGATGCTGTTCGTGCTGTATGCTATCTCGACGCTGTACCACAGCGTGCGCAACCCGCGCGTGAAAGCTGTCTTGCAGAAATGCGACCACTCGGCGATCTATTTGCTGATCGCCGGCAGTTACACTCCGTTCACGCTTGTCACGTTGCGTGGGCCGTGGGGCTGGTCGCTGTTCGGCGTAAGCTGGGGGCTTGCCGCCCTCGGCATCGTGCAGGAACTGACGCTCGGGCGTCGCACCCGCAGCGTTTCGATGGTGCTGTATGTATTGATGGGATGGCTCGCGCTCGTTGCCATCCGTCCGCTGGTCACGGCTTTACCGACCGCGGGTACCGCCTGGCTCGTGGCCGGCGGAGTCATTTACAGCGCCGGCATCTACTTCTTCATCAACGACGAGCGCATCCGGCACGGACATGGTATCTGGCACCTGTTCGTACTGGCGGGCAGTCTGTGTCAATTCGTCAGTGTCGCGCGCTACGTCGCGTGACACGCCACGGCGGCGAAATGCAACTTAAGGCCAGTCAACGTGTCTGCATAGCGCGTTGAAGCATTCGGCACGCGTTCCCGCGTGCCGCCGATTTCTCCGCGACCGGAACTGGGCTCTGGCCTCGAATACGCCACGAAGGCGTATTCATGCCGCGTTTTGCCCACTTGGGCCCCGTTGTGCCGTTCGCGATACTGCATTGCAAAGAGTTTTTATGTCTTTTGATTCCCTCGGCTTGTCCGAACCCTTGGTCCGCGCTGTACACGAACTCGGCTACACCACGCCGACTCCGATCCAGACACAAGCGATTCCCGCCGTGCTCAACGGCGGCGATCTGCTGGCCGGCGCGCAGACCGGCACCGGCAAGACCGCCGGCTTCACGCTGCCGATCCTGCAGCGCCTGAACACCATGCCGGGAGTCGCCACGGCTTCGGGCAAGCGCGCGGTGCGCGCGCTGATCCTCACGCCCACGCGCGAGCTTGCGGCCCAGGTCGAAGAAAGCGTGCGCGCTTACGGCAAGTACCTGAAGCTGAAGTCGACCGTGATGTTCGGCGGCGTCGGCATCAATCCGCAGATCGGCGCGTTGAGGAGCGGCGTCGATATCGTCGTGGCCACGCCGGGCCGTCTGCTCGACCACATGCAGCAGAAAACCATCGACCTGTCGCATCTAGAGATTCTCGTGCTCGACGAGGCCGACCGCATGCTCGACATGGGCTTCATCCACGATATCAAGCGCGTGCTCGCGAAGTTGCCGCCCAAGCGTCAGAACCTGCTGTTCTCGGCGACGTTCTCCGACGAGATCAAAACGCTCGCCGACAACCTGCTCGACTCGCCGGCGCTGATCGAAGTCGCACGCCGCAATACGACCGCCGAGACGGTCGCGCAAAAGATTCACCCGGTGGATCGCGACAAGAAGCGCGAACTGCTCACGCACCTGATCAAGCAACACAACTGGTTCCAGGTGCTGGTGTTCACGCGCACCAAGCACGGCGCGAACCGCCTCGCCGAGCAGCTCACGAAAGACGGCATCAGCGCGCTGGCGATTCACGGCAACAAGAGCCAGTCGGCTCGTACGCGCGCGCTCGCCGAGTTCAAGGACGGCACGCTGCAGGTGCTGGTCGCCACCGACATCGCCGCACGCGGCATCGATATCGACCAGTTGCCGCACGTGGTCAACTACGATTTGCCGAACGTGCCGGAAGACTACGTGCACCGCATCGGCCGCACGGGTCGCGCGGGCGCGACGGGCGAAGCGATTTCGCTGGTGTGCGTCGACGAACTGCAATTGCTGAAGGACATCGAGAAGCTGATCAAGCGCGCGGTGCCCCAGGAAGTGATCGCCGGTTTCGAACCGGATCCGACTGCGAAGCCGGAGCCGATCCTGCGCCGCGGTCAAGGCGGTGGCGGTGGCGGCGGACGTTCGCCGCGCCAGGGCCAAGGTGCGCCGAAGCGCGATGGCGCTTCGTCCGCGAAACCGGCGCAGCGCTCGGGTCAGCGCCCGGCGAACGGTCAGCAGCAACCGAGGCCGCAAGGCGCAAAGCCGGCCGGCAACGGCGGCCAGCCGCGCCGCGACGGTCAGCGTCAAGACGACCGGCCGCGCGCTGTCGCGCATGAAGGCAACGGCGCGCAGCATGCGCCGCGCAAGCCGCAGGCCAATAAACCGCAAGGCGGCAACCCCGGCGCTTTGCTCGGCGGCACCAAGCAGCGCAACGACGCGCCGCGCGGCGGCCAGCCGACACGCAGCGGCCAGCGCGGCCGGTAAACTTCAAGGCTCGCCAGCCGTCGTCCTGATTTAGCGCAACAAGGGACTAACGGCTGGCCGCAGTTCGCTTCAGGTGCTCGATCTGCCGTTTCCATCGGTCGAGCACCGCCTCCTTCCCCTCTTCTTCCAGTTCGAACGTGATGCCGCTCGTCAGGCGCGCATAACGCACGCTTTGCGTCTCCGCCGAGTCGATCGAGCAGATCAGATAGACCAGTCCGCTGTCGTCGCCTTCAACGCAAGGCAGCGGCGCGACCCGCAACTGCACCTGATAAAACGCCTCATCGCAAACAAAGGTCAATGCGGCCCGGCCGTTGCGCTCGATCGCGCGCGTCGCCCTCGCTTGCGGCCACAACGCGATGCACAGCGTGCGCGAATCCGGCGCATACAGTTCGCCGACGCCGAGCAGCGACGTACGCACATGACCATTCGTATCGACGCTCAGCAGCGAGGCGGTGAACCCCGTCTTGCTCGCCAGCGACGAACCGTCGAACAGCGCGCGCACGGCATCGGGCCATTCGTCGAACACGTTCTGTTCGAGCGGACGGGGGGGTGCGGGAGAGTCGCTCATCGTGTCGATCCGTCGAGTAAGTCGGTCAGGCTCAAAAATGCCTCGAAGAGCGAATGGCCCGCACGAGCGGGCCATTGGTGTTCATGCGGCAAGCCAACTGAAAACTCAGCGGAAGAACACGTGCTGCGTGATCTTGGCGAGCGGATAATGCACGCCCGGCTGAATCCTCGCGGGCAGGTCGAGCGGCTTGAGCAGCATCTTCACGCACATATCGGCCGACAGATTGCGCCGCACCAGCGCATTGATGCGCGCCGCGCGCTCGCGGTTGTAGAGCGAATCGTGCACGCGCTCCGGATAGCGAATTGCGAACACGTGGCGCAGCGCGATCTCCGAGTCTTCGTTCTTGATCTCCATTACCCGGCGCATCAACGCGCCGAGCACGGCGAGACGGCCGTTGCCTTCGATCTTGTTGTACTTCTTGAAGTATTTGAAAAAGTGCTTGTAGTGACGGACTTCGTCGATGCGGATGTTGTCGGTGATCTGCTTGAGCACGGGTTCGTCCGAGCATTCGCCGATCGCGCGATACAGCGTTGCCGTGCCTGTTTCGACCACGCAGCGCGCGACCATTTCGAGCGCACGCGTCTTTTCGAAATCTTCCACCGAACACGTGAGCGAATACTCGTCCATGAAATTGCGGAACGCGGTGTCCCAATCGAACTCCGGCCAGACGTAAGCGATATACGTCTTGAGCGCCCGGCCGTGCTGCATTTCCTCCGGCTCCCACTCGTTGTTGAGCCAGGCGGAGACCTCGGGATCGCCGTCGAAGAACGTGCTCAGATTACTCGTGTAAAGATCGGTGCCGCTTTCGATAAACGAAGCGGCGCACAGCAGCAACAGCAAATCTTCGTTGGCGACAGCCTTCTGGCGATCTATGCGGGTGAGGTCGATATCCTCGATCCGCCAGGGCATGGCGTGGTTCGGCTCTGTGTGCATCGTGTCTTGCTCCGAAAGCTGTATCGACTCGTGGAGCATGCTCGCAACCGCCCGCTCTCGCCAGGTGGTCCGCCGTGTCTGATACAGCGTCGTGAATTAGAGTTAACCCCTTGTATCTTGCATCTTAGCCGGTGTTTCGCAACTCTGCAGATAACCCAGCACAGACCATGCCGGAACGTCGCAGTTCAATCCCAGGGTAGTCGATTACACCGTCGAACGGGAGCGCCGTGCGTGAGGCGTAAAAAAGCCAGCTCGGCGAGCTGGCTTGAGTCTGCATGAAAAGCCCTGCGGATAGCGCATGCGAAGCGCCCCTTTGAACGGCGCCGCGCTTCGCGAATGGAACCGCTCAGAACCCGGCGGCCAGGCCGTCGCGACGGCTGTCGCTCGCCGCCACATAGCCGCGCTCGGGATCGTTGCGATCGAGCTTCCAGATGTACTGGCCGGAGCCAAAGTCCATGTACGGATCGTCGACCGACTTGATCGTGTGGCCGAGCTTCTGCAAGGCTGCGGCGGTGTTCGAATCGAGCGTCGCTTCGACGTCGAGCGTGAAGTCGCGGTTGACCTTCCAGCGCGGCGCATCGCAAGCGGCCTGCGGCTGCTGACCGTAGTCGAGCATCCTGACGATCGATTGCAGATGACCTTGCGGCTGCATGTCGCCGCCCATTACGCCGAAGCTCATCACCGCTTCCTGCTTGCCGTCCACCTGCTGCGTGAGGAACGACGGAATGATCGTGTGGAACGGCCGCTTGCCGCCTTCCACGACGTTCGGCGACCTCGGGTCCATCGAGAAACCGCAGCCGCGATTCTGCATGGAGATGCCGGTGTCCGGCACCACGATGCCCGAACCGAAACCCATGTAGTTCGACTGGATGAAGCTGACCATCATGCCGCGCTCGTCGGCCACCGACATATAGATCGTGCCGCCCGCTTTCGGCATGCCGAAGTCGAACGGCGTCGCGCGCTTGTGGTCGATCAGCTTCGCGCGCGAAGTGAGGTAGGCGTCGTCGAGCATCTGCTCGGGCGTGACTTCCATCGAACGCGGATCGGCCACGTAGCGATAGACGTCGGCGAACGCGAGCTTCATCGCTTCGATCTGCAAATGCTGCGATTCGACGTTGTCGACGGCGAGCGCCTTCACATCGAATTTTTCGAGGATGCCCAGCGCGATCAGCGCCGCGATGCCCTGCCCGTTCGGCGGAATCTCATGCACGGTGTAGCCGCGATATGCCTTGCCGATCGGCTCGACCCAATCCGCGCGATAGTTGCGCAGGTCGTCGATGGTCAGCGCGCCGCCGCCCTCGCGCGAAAATGCGGCGATCCGCTCGGCGATCTCGCCTTCGTAGTAAGCGCGCGGACCTTGCTCGGCGAGCTTGCGCAGCGTCTTCGCGTGGCCCGGAAAGCGCACCAGCTCGCTCACTTCGGGCGCGCGGCCACGCGGCATGAAGGTTTGCGCGAAGCCCGGCTGGTCTTTCAGGTCGGGCACGGCCGCCGCCCACTTATGGGCGACGATGCTCGCCACCGCGTGACCGCGCTCGGCGATTTCGATCGCCGGCTCCATCAGATCGGCGAACGGCAGCGAGCCGAATTTTTGATGCAGCGCTTCCCAGCCCGCGATCACGCCGGGCACCGTCACGGCATCCCAGCCGCGCACGGGCTGCTTCGCGAGGCCGTTTTGCTCGCCGTACTTGCGCTTGAAATAGTCGACGTTCCACGCCGAGGGCGACACGCCCGACGCGTTCAAGCCGTGCAGCTTCTTGCCGTCCCACACCAACGCGAACGCGTCGCCGCCCAAGCCGCACGACACCGGCTCGACCACCGTGATGGCGGCCGCCGCCGCGATCGCCGCGTCGACGGCATTGCCGCCTTTCCACAGCATGCGCAGCCCCGCCTGCGCGGCAAGCGGATGCGACGTCGACACGATGTTGCGCGCGAATACGGGCAAACGCGGCGTTGCATAAGGGTTTTGCCAGTTGAAGCCAGTCATGGTCGAACACTCTCGAAAGCGCGGCCCGGCGCATGAACATCGCCGCAACCACAGGAACGGGTAAAAAAAAGCGGAACCCCGGATTGCAGCGCGATCCGGCACAAAAAACAAATTCATTTGCGAAATGAATCAATGCATGGCGAGGCTGAATGCCGTCACGCATCGTCGCCGATCGCACGCATCTTGCGCGAGATGACGGACACGGCTCGCGATGGTCTTACAATACGCTCACCCCGTTCACGCATCGCTCGTTTCCGGCCCGGCTGAGCCCGCCGCCGGCGGGCAGCGCCGATAAAAACCCACGACCCGAGACACATGACCCGAGACCCCCGCCTGACTCTCAATGCCCGGCAACAGGAACTGCTGGAGTGGGTGCAACGCGACGGCTTCGTGACCGTGGACGACCTCGCGGCTCACTTCGACGTGACGCCGCAGACCATTCGCCGCGACGTCAACTGGCTCGCCGACATGAACCTGCTGCGCCGCTATCACGGTGGCGCCAGTTTGCCGACCAGTTCCGAGAACGTGTCCTACACGGCGCGTCAACGGATGTTCCATGACGAGAAACGGCGCATCGCGGCGCTGGTCGCCACGCACATTCCCGACCAGGCCTCGCTGTTCATCAACCTCGGCACCACCACCGAGGAAGTCGCCCGCGCGCTCAACCGGCATCGCGGCCTGCGCGTGATCACCAACAATCTGAATGTCGCCAGCATGATGAGCGGCTATCCGGATTGCGAAGTGCTGGTGACGGGCGGCATCGTGCGGCCGTGGGACAAAGGGATCGTCGGCGAACTGGCGATCGATTTCATCCGCCAGTTCAAGGTGGACTTCGCGATCATCGGCACGTCGAGCATCGAAACGGACGGCACGCTGCGCGATTTCGACACCCGCGAAGTGCGCGTGGCCGAGGCGATCATCCAGCATGCGCGCACCGTCTTTCTCGCCGCCGACAACTCGAAGTTCGGCCGGCCCGCGCTAGTTCGCCAAGGTCATCTCGACCAGATCGACGCCCTTTTCACCGACGCCGCGCCGCCCGCCGAAATGATGGAAACGCTCACCGCCGCCAATTGCCAGGTGTACGTCGCCGGGTAAGGCCAGGCGTTCTCCGCCATGTTGCAGCGCACGCGAAACTTCGAGTGAATTCAAGGATTTGCCCGCTGCCTTGAACCGCCTCGACGGCGCTGGATTGTCAAAGGGAAAATTTACTGGGACTCCTTTGGTGTTTAACGTGCGGTTGACTACACTCCAGTTCCCCGACGTTCGTTTCGCATTCCGCGTAGCGCCGGTTGCGTGAACCCGTCGCGTAAGCCGTACTTCCCGCCTGATCCTGTAGCGGACCTCACTGGCCTCTGGCCAGTTGCCGGCAAGGCCGTCCGCGTTTGCTTGACATGGAGAGAACGATGCTGAGTCCGCATGAATTCGCCACGCTGTTGCTCGTCAAGGACGCTCCCAATCAGGTCGACATGGAGCGGGAAGAACTCGATGCACTACTGGAACGCCAGTTGGTGCAACTCGAACGGCTCGCATCGGGCAATGAACAATGGCGCGTCACTGAAAGCGGCGATAGCGCACTGAGGGCCATCAAACGTTTTTCCTAGCTACGTTCTGGGTTATGGCTGCAGCCACCGGAGTCGCCAGCCGACATCCGGAGGCGTGAGCATGGGTTGCGCCACAGACGTGACGCGCCCGCGTCGCCTTGACGATGCACCTATTTGCTTCGAGTAATCCGGCCGCCGCCGTGGGGCGCGGCCGCTTCGTTGCGTCCCGAGCCAGGCGCGCGCCGTCACGCCGCAATGCCGCGTGGATTTTATCGAGCTTTGTCGGGCGAAAGCCCCGCGGCCCCGGCCGAAGCCGAGCCTCAACCGCTGCGCAAGGTCGGATCGACCGCGGCGCGCCAGCTCAACGCCCTGGCCCGCTGATCGGTGAAGAACGCGACCCACTGGTTGCGCACCTGCGGATCCGCGCTCATGCCTTGACTTGCATAGCGCTGCGCGATCGTGGCCTGAAACGCGCAGTACTGGTCTTTCGACAGCTTGCCGCGCCGGTTCGCCACATAAGCATCGAATAACGTCGCATACACGCCTTGGGCGTCGTTGCCGTAATCGACCGGCTCGGCGCTGCACATCTGCTGCAACGACGCGAACGACGGCGCGCCCATCGTCCCGTTCAGGCTTGGCGTGCCGACGCACCCCGTGAGAAGCGCAGCGGCGCCGATCATCAAAAGTCCACGCATGAATTCCCCTCGAAATGGCTACTGCGCAGAGTATCGTCCGTGGCCGCGCGTTGCGCCACCACTCGACCCGCGAGACAAAGAGGTGAGCCCGGCAAACCGAACTTTACTTTTTCGAATATGTTCATTAAAGTTCGAAAACGAACACCAGCGGTTCGATAGATTTTCCATACGACTTCCGACAACACCTAGGGGACACAGCAGGTGACGCAAGGCTCGAGATACGATTTGCTCGTCGTGGGCGGCGGGATCAACGGCGCGGGAATTGCTCGCGACGCGGCAGGCCGCGGCCTGTCGGTGCTGCTGTGCGAACAGGACGACCTCGCGGCGCACACGTCGTCGGCGAGCACCAAACTGATTCACGGCGGCCTGCGCTATCTCGAGTACCGCGAGTTCGGTCTCGTGCGCAAGGCGCTGCAGGAGCGCGAAACGCTGCTGCGCGCAGCGCCGCACATCATGTGGCCGTTGCGCTTCGTGATGCCGCACATGCCCGATCTGCGGCCGGCCTGGCTGATTCGCGCCGGCCTGTTTCTCTACGATCACCTCGCCAGGCGCGAACTGCTGCCCGGTTCGCGCGGCATCGTGATGCGCAATCATCCGGCGGGCGCACCGCTCGTCGATTCGATCAAGCGCGGCTTCGTGTATTCGGACGGCTGGGTCAACGACGCGCGGCTCGTCGTCCTGAACGCGCTGGATGCCCAGGAGCGCGGCGCGAAAATCCTCACGCGCACGAAGCTCGTCAGCGCGGTGCGCGCGGGCGGCGAATGGCGCGCGCAACTCAAGCGCGGGGACGGCACGCTGCTCGACGTTCGCGCAGCCTCGATCGCCAACGCCGCGGGCCCGTGGGTCGGCGAACTGCTGCAAGGCGCGCTCGGCCGCAAGGCGTCGCATAGCGTGCGCCTCGTGAAAGGCAGCCATATCGTCACGCGGCGCCTGTTCGAACACGATCACGCGTACATCTTCCAGAATCCCGACAAGCGGATCATCTTCGCGATTCCGTACGAGCACGATTACACGCTGATCGGCACGACGGATATCGAATATCGCGGCGACCCCTCGCAGGTGGCGATCAACGCGGAGGAAATCCAGTACCTGTGCGATTCGATCAACCGCTACTTCAAGGACAAGATCTCGCCGGCCGACGTGCGCTGGACCTATTCGGGCGTGCGGCCGCTGCTCGAGGAAGAAGGCGCGGACAATCCGTCGGCGGTCACGCGCGATTACTCGCTCGAACTCGACGCGCCCGCGGACGAAGCGCCGCTGCTCTCGGTGTTCGGCGGCAAGATCACCACCTTTCGCAAGCTCGCTGAAGAAGCCGTCGACAAACTCGCGCAAGCGTTGGGCGGCAACGCGAACGCCGCACCCTCGTGGACGGCCGGCGCGCCCTTGCCCGGCGGCGACATCGCGCACGCGAACTTCGAGCGCTTCGTCACCGAATTCAAGCAGCAGCATGCGTGGCTGCCGGCCGACCTGGCTTACCGCCTCGCCCGCGCATACGGCACGCGCGTTGAGCGCGTGATCGGCAACGCGCGCTCGGTGGCCGATCTCGGCCGCGCATTCGCGCCGGGTCTGTACGAGGCCGAGCTGGTTTATCTGCGCGACACCGAATGGGCGCGCAGCGCTCAGGACGTGCTGTGGCGCCGGTCGAAACTCGGGCTGCATGTCGAGCCGGGCACGCTCGATTCGATCACGCACGACATCGACGTGTGGTTCGCACGCGAACCGGTGCGACAGAGCGCATAGTTAGACTCTCGACGCAGCCGTCGCAACGCACCGCGCTCGCGGCTCACGTGAACCCGACCGATTCACCCCTCGGCTAGACGAAGCCGGCACGCACGAAACCATTGCGGCCCGCTCAAAACAACAAGCCGTTCCCGTCGCCGGTCCGCAGTCCGGCGATCCATAAAACGCATGGAGAAGAGACAATGCAGGATCAGTACATCCTCGCGCTCGACCAAGGCACCACTAGTTCGCGTGCGATGCTATTCGACCGGCTCGGCAATATCGTGTCGACCGCTCAGAAGGAATTCCAGCAAATCTACCCGCATCCGGGCTGGGTCGAGCACGATGCGCAGGAAATCTGGTCGACGCAAGCCGGCGTCGCCGCCGAAGCCGTGACGCGCGCCGGCATGAACGGCACCTCGATCGCCGCGATCGGCATCACCAATCAACGCGAAACCACGGTCGTGTGGGACCGCGAAACCGGCCATCCCGTCTATAACGCGATCGTCTGGCAAGACCGCCGCACCGCCGACTTCTGCGACCAGCTCAAGGAGCGAGGTCTGGAGGAAAAGGTCCGCGCGAAAACCGGCCTGCCGATCGACTCGTACTTCTCGGCCACCAAGATTCGCTGGATTCTCGACAACGTCGAAGGCGCGCGCGAAAAGGCGAGGCAAGGCCGCCTCGCATTCGGCACGGTCGATAGCTGGCTGGTGTGGAATTTCACCAAGGGCGGCCTGCATGTCACCGACGTGACCAACGCATCGCGCACGATGCTCTTCAACATCCATACGCTGAAGTGGGACGACGAACTGCTCGACGCGCTCGACATTCCGCGCAGCATGTTGCCGGAAGTGCGGGCATCGTCGGAAGTCTATGGGCCGACCAGGACCACCGTGTTCGCCTCCAAGATTCCGCTCGCGGGCATCGCCGGCGATCAGCACGCCGCGCTGTTCGGGCAGATGTGCACGCAGTCGGGCATGGTGAAGAACACCTACGGCACGGGCTGCTTCCTCGTGATGAACACCGGCGACAAGCCGATCGAGTCGAAGAACAATCTCGTCACCACGATCGCCTGGCAAATCGGCGACCAGATCAACTACGCGCTCGAAGGCAGCATCTTCATTGCCGGCGCGGTGGTGCAATGGTTGCGCGACGGCCTCGGCATCATCAAGAGCGCGGCGGAAATCGAAACGCTGGCGCGCAGCGTGCCGCATTGCGACGGCGTGTACCTGGTGCCGGCCTTCGCCGGGCTCGGCGCGCCGCATTGGAATGCACGCGCGCGCGGCACGCTGTTCGGCGTGACGCGCGGCACGACCTCCGCGCATATCGCACGCGCCGCGCTCGACTCGATCGCCTATCAATCGCTCGACGTGCTGAAGGCCATGGAAGCCGACTCCGGCATTCGCATCGGCGAATTGCGCGTGGACGGCGGCGCCTGCGCGAATAATCTGCTGATGCAATTCCAGGCCGACATTCTCGGCGTCGACGCGGTACGCCCGAAGGTTGCCGAAACGACCGCGCTCGGCGCGGCCTACCTGGCCGGCCTCGCGGTCGGCTACTGGAAGGACGTGGACGAACTCCAGAACCAGTGGAAGCTGGAGCGCCGCTTCACACCCGCGCTGCCGCACGCCGACGTCAAGCAATGCCTCGACGGCTGGCAACGCGCGATCCGCGCCGCCAAGGCCTGGGCCGACGCGTCCTGAGCGTCCTGACCATCCCACGCGGCCCCAAACCCGCTCGACTCCAAGCTCTCGATGCAACGAAGCCGCTTATCCGGCGGCTTCCTGACAACCCTGTTTCGGATCAACCTTCGATGTCTCCTTACATTGCGGAATTCATCGGCACGGCGCTGGTGGTGCTGCTCGGCGACGGCGCCGTCGCCAATGTGCTGCTCGCGCGCACCAAAGGCAAAGGCGCGGACCTGATCGTCATCGTGATGGGCTGGGCGATGGCCGTGTTCATCGCCGTCTACGTCACCGCGTCGTTTAGCGGGGCGCACCTGAATCCTGTCGTGACGGTGAGTCTCGCACTGGCCGGCAAGTTCGCCTGGGCCAAGGTGCCCGGCTACATCGCGGCGCAGATGCTCGGCGGCATGGCGGGCGCGCTGCTCGTGTGGGTCGCGTATCGCCAGCATTTCGCGAAAGAAGGCGATGCCGATGTGAAGCTCGGCGTGTTCTGCACGTCGCCGGCGATTCGCAGCGTGCCGCACAACCTGTTGACTGAAATGATCGCGACCTTCGTGCTGATTCTCGGCGTGCTGTATCTGGCTGCGCCCGAAGTGGGTCTCGGCGCGCTCGACGCGTTGCCGGTCGGCCTGCTGGTGCTCGGCATCGGCATCTCGCTCGGCGGCCCGACCGGCTATGCAATGAGCCCGGCGCGCGACTTGTCGCCGCGTCTGATGCACACGCTGCTGCCGATTCCCGGCAAGCGCGACAGCGACTGGCGTTATGCGTGGATTCCGGTGTTCGGTCCGCTGGTGGGCGGCGCGGTGGCAGCGGGGCTGTATTTGTACCTGCACACGCACTGACCTTGCGGCCAGGCAATGCGGTTAAGAAGCGGTAGTTAAAGAGCGGGCACGAAGCCGCGCTCAAGAAGCGCGCGAACGCAAAGCAGCGGCGTCGCGCAGCCCGCGCCAAAGCACGTATCATGGCGCTTTTCAATCCGCGCCCGAGCTTGCTTCCGCCTGGCTCACGCGCTTCCCGCTTTCCGTTTCAAGGCATGATCGACCACCTCATCTGTGACTGCGACGGCGTGCTCGTCGACAGCGAAATCATCGCCGACCGCGTAATGGCCGAAACGCTGACCGCCGCCTTCCCCGGTCTCGACTTCGAAGCGGTCGTCAAGACGGCCTTTGGCCAGCAAACCTCGCGCTTTCTCGAAGGCATCGAGAAGTCGTTCGATATCGTGCTGCCCGCGGACTTTCTCGCGACCGTCGAACATCAGGTCGAACTCGCGCTCGCGGCATCGCTCAGCCCGATCAACGGCGTGCGCGACGCATTGCAACGCGTCACGCTGCCGGCCGCGGTCGTGTCGAATAGCCGGATGGCGCGCGTGCATGCCTCGGTGCGGCGCGCGGGCTTGCAGCAGATTTTCGGCGAGCGAATCTTCAGCGCCGAACAGGTGGCGCGGCCCAAGCCTTATCCCGATGTCTATCGCTTCGCCGCGCAGACGCTGGGCGTGGATCCGTCACGATGCATCGTCGTGGAAGACAGCGTGGCCGGTTTGAACGCGGCGCGCGCGGCGGGCATGAAGACGATCGCGTTCGTCGGCGCGAGCCATATTCCCGACGGGTACGCGGACGCGCTGCGCAACATGGGCATGACGCGCATCATGAAGCACATGGATCAACTGCCCGCGCTGATCGAGGCGGGCGTGCGCGGCGAGTTCAGAGACGTGCAGTCGTAGCCGTTTCGCTTCGCGGCACGAGCCACAAAAAAGGCCGACTGCGCAACAGTCGGCCTTGTCGTTTGAGCGGCGTGCCGGATCATCCGGCGCCGCACATGCCACGCTTCAGGCTTCGGCCACGCATTCCCGCGCCGCCGCCAGCGCCTCGCGAAACGCCACCAGTTCGGCGATCGTCAGCATCGGCAGATCGTGTTGCCGTGCGAAGCGCTCGACGTCCGCGCCGCGCGTCATCGTGCCGTCCGCGTTCATCAGTTCGCACAGCACGCCGGCCGGCTTCAGACCCGCGAGAATCGCCAGGTCGACCGTCCCCTCGGTGTGACCGCGACGCGCGAGCACGCCGCCGGGCATCGCCCGCAACGGGAACACGTGGCCCGGCCGCACGATGTCGGCGGGCTTCGCCGTATCGGCGATCGCGGCGCGAATCGTCGTCACGCGATCGAGCGCGGATACGCCGGTGGTCACGCCGTCGCGCGCCTCGATCGACACGGTGAACGCGGTGCCGTGACGGCTTTCGTTGTTGACGGCCATCGGCGGCAGTTCGAGCGCGCGGATCTTCTCGTCGGGCAGGCATAGGCAGACGATGCCGCTGCATTCGCGGATCAGCAGCGCCATGGTTTCGACGGAAAGACGCTCGGCGGACACGATCAGATCGGCTTCGTTCTCGCGGTCGTGGTCGTCCTGCAGGACGACGGCGCGGCCATCGCGCATGGCTTGCAAGGCGGCGGCGATGCGCGGCGGAACGGCTTCGGTGGCGAGCAGCGGGAGATCGAGGAATGCATCGGGTGCAATCGTCGACGGTGCGGGAAAAGCAGCAAAAGACATGGTTGAAACGCTCATCGCAAAAGTTGGGCGAGAAACGTTTCAGGGCATTGCAAACAGACAAGGACGCGCCGTTGAACGCCGCCCGAAGCGCCGTTCACGCACCGCTCGAATGACTCGCGGCGCCACGGAAAACGTAGATGACTATCTGCACATCTTCTTCCATCCGGACTCTGACCGTCGGCTCTGGCTTCGCACCAGATCTGCTGACCCCGCTACGGCTTTCGATACGCTGAGAACCTGAACGACGCGGGCGCTCGCGGGCTCGCCGGCTCACGCTTTCGCGCTGCCGGCATACCGCCGGTGGGGAATTTCGCCCCGCCCTGAAGACGCACTGATTGCCGGATCGACCGGCTGGCAAAGCATACAGCAGTCGCGCGCGGCTCGCAGCGCAACCCTACTGGACAGACGGGCATCGCCAGGGCAGCGCCGCGGCGCCCGCGTCCGGCCTACAGCGTTCCATCAAACCGGCGCGGCCTCGCGCGTCGTCTCGTGCGGCGCGGGCACGTCCCAACGCGGCGGCGTCTCCGCCTTCAGCGTGACGCGAAACGCGCGCGCTTCCGTGTCGCCGGGATTGCGCAGGCTATGCGGCTGATCGGCGTCGAACACGATCGCGTCACCCGTGGCGAGCAACTGGCGTTGATCGTGCACGCTGACTTCCAGCGTGCCTTCGCTCACCACCAGATTCACCGTCGTGCCCGGCGCGCGGCGCGTGCCGGCTTCGGTGTGCAACGGCGCGATGCGCAACTCGTGAAACTCGGCGGCGGTCGGTTCGGCGTCGGGATAGAGCGGCCGCGCCGAATAGCGCCCGTTCGAGCTGACCACGCGCGACGAGCGCTCCGCCGGCAGATGCTCGAAGCCGTTCGTCGCATGCCGCCGCAAGAACGCCGCCACCGACACCTTCAGCGCCGCCGCCACCTTGCACAGCACCTTGATGGACGGCACGCTGCGCGCCGATTCGATCTGCGCGAGCATCGCGCGCGACACGCCGGAAGCGCGAGCCAATGCGTCGAGCGAGAGTTGCCGCTCGGCGCGCAAACGCGCGAGATTCACGCCGACCAGATGCTCCAGTGCATCGAAGGGTTCGGATGCACGCGGCGACGTGCCGGGGTCGGCGGCGGGATCGCGAACCAGCGCAAGCGGGGAATGCATGATTGCCTCCTGTAGCGCCGCCGGACGGCGGGCAAGCGGTTAGTGGAAGCAAGATAGCATCGGGTCCGGCCGCGCCCAACGAAGTTATCTTCACACTGTTATCAGCATTGCGGAGGACGCTTCCCGCAAAGCTTGTGCGAATTTTTTATATGAGCCGAGCGCCCGGCTGAGCGGCGCACGCGCGGTCATGCGCGCTGCGTCACCACCGCCTCCGGCGAATCCATACGCGCGGCGACCCACGTCAGCAGCAACGCGGCCACGCTCACCGCCGCCGCGACCCACGGCAACGTATCGAGCGAATGGCCGTGATCGATCACGACACCGCCGAGCCACGCGCCGCCCGCATTGCCCACATTGAACGCGCCGATGTTCAGCGTAGAGGCCAGATTCGGCGCCGCAGCCGCCTTCTCGACCACGCGCATCTGCAGCGGCGGCACCGTCGCGAATGCCGCGATGCCCCACACGAAGATCGTGATCGCTGCGGCCACCTGCGAATGGCTGGTGCGCGCAAAGATCGCCATCACCACCGCGAGCGCGACCAGGATGCCCATCAGCGAAGGCATCAGCGCGCGGTCGGCGAGCTTGCCGCCCACCGTATTGCCGATCGTGAGGCCCACGCCGAACAGCACCAGAATCAGCGTGACGCCGCGCGGCGAGAAGCCGCTCACCTGTTCGAGAATCGGCGCGATATAGGTGAACACGACGAACACGCCGCCGAAGCCGAGCACCGTCATCGCGAGCGCGGTCCAGACTTGCGGGTCTTTCAGCACGCGCACTTCATGACCGAGACCGAGCGGCCCGGCATCGTGACGATTCGGCACCAGCGCCGTCACGCCCGCCAGCGACAGCACGCCCAATGCGCTGACGATCCAGAACGCCGCGCGCCAGCCGAATTGCTGGCCGATGAACGTGCCGAACGGTACGCCCAGCACATTCGCCAGCGTCAGGCCGGTGAACATCAGCGCAATCGCGCTCGCGCGCTTCTCGGCGGGCACGAGCGAAGCCGCGACCACCGCGCCGATGCCGAAGAACGAGCCGTGCGCGAACGACG
The DNA here is from genome assembly GCF_049177125.1 of Paraburkholderia sp. DD10. NCBI lineage: Bacteria > Pseudomonadati > Pseudomonadota > Betaproteobacteria > Burkholderiales > Burkholderiaceae > Paraburkholderia > Paraburkholderia sp. DD10. Next base: position 2,771,688 of record NZ_CP185393.1, read on the forward strand.
TCACCACGCGCGCGATCATCAGCACCGAATAGCTGGACGCGATTGCGCACAGCGTGTTGCCGACGATGAACACGCCCATCAGCAACTGCAACGCCAGCTTGCGCGGCATCTTGCTGGTGAGCACCGCGAGCAGCGGCGCGCCGACCGCGACGCCCAGCGCATAGCCGCTCACGAGCAAGCCGGCCGATGGAATCGACACGGCCAGGTCGTGCGCGACCTCGGGCAACAGACCCATGATCACGAATTCGGTCGTACCGATCGCGAATGCGCTGATGGCCAGCGCGAGCAATGGAATGGGCATGCTTCTACTCCAGGTTCTCAAGTTGAGCGTGATCGCCGTGGCGCAGCGCGGTCACGAATTCGATGACGACGCCCGGCGCGAGCGCGACGAACAGTTGCAGTTCGGCGGGTTGCGCGCGCATCCGAGGCACTTGCGCGAGCCGATAGTCCACGCCGGCCGCATGCAAACGGTCGAGCAGCGACTGCCATTCGGCGGCGCCCTCCAGCCGGAATGCGATGTGATCGATGCGCGGCGTCGATCGTCCCGCTTGCCCGGGCGCCGTCGCCTCGATCAGATGGATGACCGGGCGACCGTTCGCGTACAGCCAATGGCCATCGATCGAAAACGGCGGACGCGCGCCGTCCGCCAGCCCGACGATGTCGACGAAAAAACGTCGGACGGCGTCGGGTTCGGCGGTGACGATCGTCGCGTGATCGAGTTGCATGGCGTGAGCGGCTGGCCGCACCAGGGTTTTCGAGGACTGGATTGTCGCCGCGACGCGTGGTTTTGATAATTGGCGTAGCATTTGAAGCATTATCAAATCCAAATTGAAAGTCTGACGACGATGGATAACCTCGGTGACATCCGCCTCTTCGTGGAAGCCGCGCAGCAGGGCAGCCTGTCGGCGGCGGGCCGCAAGCTGGGTTTGACGCCCGCCGCGGCGAGCGCACGCCTCGCCAAGCTGGAAGCCGGCCTGAAAACCCGACTCTTCGAGCGCACCACCCGGCAACTAGGCTCACCGACGAAGGCCGCCTGTACCTGAACTGCTGCCGCCAGGCGCTGCAATCGCTCGACGACGCCGAAGCCGCGCTGCAAGCGGGCCAGGGCGTGGTGCGCGGCAAGGTGCGCATCTCCGCGACGTCCGACTTCGGCCGCAATCTGCTGATGCATTGGCTGGACGAGTTCAACGCGCTCTACCCGGAAGTGACCTTCGCGCTCACGCTGTCGGACTCGCTGTCGAATCTGGTGCAGGAGGACATCGACCTGGCGATCCGCTTCGGCGTGCCGCAGGACAGTTCGCTCGTCGCGCGCAAGCTGGCGCCGAACCGGCGCGTGCTGTGCGCATCGCCCGACTACATCGCGCGCAAGGGCGAACCCAGGGATCCGCACGACCTCGCGAATTTCGACTGCATCGTGCTCGGCACCGCGTCCGGCCCGGTCAACGAATGGCGCTTCACCCGCGGCGATGAAGTACAGAGCTACACGGTGCCGCTCGAAACGGCCCGCGAGACGAACGACGGCGCGGTCGCCCGCGAATGGGCGCTGCGCGGCTACGGCATCGCGATCAAGTCGATGTGGGACGTGGAAGCGGATCTGCGCACCGACGGCCTCAAAACCCTGCTGCCGGAGTGGCGCTATCCCGATGCGCCGCTGCACGCGCTCTACCATCGCAACCGCTTCATGGCGCCGCGCGTGCGCGCGCTGCTGGATTTCTTGAGCGAGCGCTTCGCGCAGGTGTCGGACGAACTGGAAGGCTTGCTGGGCCTGCCGCCGGAGCGGCCGCGCGCGAACGGAGCGGCCGAAACCCCATCCGATGAAGGGCTATAATATTGAGCTACGCGGCAAACCTGCATTGAAAAGGCGACAGCGCCGCTCCGCGGCCCGCCCGCATGTTTCGCCCCTCTTCACCTTTTAATTGACGCCCCCAGGTTAACCACTGCGACCGGCGAAATTCGATGACCAAGAAAGTTTATGTAAAGACCTTTGGCTGCCAGATGAACGAGTACGACTCCGACAAGATGGTCGACGTACTCGGCGCGGCTGAAGGGCTCGTCAAGACCGACACGCCGGAAGACGCGGACGTCATTCTGTTCAACACCTGCTCGGTGCGCGAAAAAGCCCAGGAAAAAGTGTTCTCCGACCTGGGCCGCGTGCGCGAACTGAAAGAAGCGAATCCCAACCTGATCATCGGCGTGGGCGGCTGCGTGGCGAGCCAGGAAGGCGCGTCGATCGTGTCGCGCGCGCCGTATGTCGATCTGGTGTTCGGTCCGCAAACGCTGCACCGTCTGCCGCAAATGATCGACAAGCGCCGCGAAACCGGCCGCGCGCAAGTCGACATCTCGTTCCCCGAAATCGAAAAGTTCGACCATCTGCCGCCCGCGCGCGTGGAAGGTCCGAGCGCATTCGTGTCGATCATGGAAGGCTGCAGCAAGTATTGCAGCTACTGCGTCGTGCCGTACACGCGCGGCGAGGAAGTGTCGCGCCCGCTCGACGACGTGCTGACCGAGATCGCCGGTCTCGCCGATCAGGGCGTGCGCGAAGTCACGCTGCTCGGCCAGAACGTGAACGCTTATCGCGGCGCGCTCACGTTGGGCGCCGCCGAAATCGCCGACTTCGCGACGCTGATCGAATACGTCGCGGAGATTCCGGGCATCGAACGGATTCGCTACACCACGTCGCATCCGAAGGAATTCACGCAGCGCCTGATCGACGCCTACGCAAAGGTGCCGAAGCTCGTCAGCCACCTGCATCTGCCGGTGCAGCACGGCTCCGACCGCATTCTGATGGCGATGAAGCGCGGCTACACGGTGCTCGAATACAAGTCGGTGATCCGCAAGCTGCGCGCGATCCGCCCCGACCTGTCGCTGTCCACGGACATGATCGTCGGCTTTCCCGGCGAGACGGAAGAAGACTTCGACAAGATGATGGCGCTGGTGCACGAGATGAAGTACGACACCAGTTTCTCGTTCATCTACAGCCCGCGTCCGGGCACGCCCGCCGCGAATCTGCACGACGACACGCCACGCGAGGTGAAGCTCAAGCGCCTGCAATATTTGCAGGCTACGATCGAACAGAACGTGCAGCGCATCAGCGATTCGATGGTCGGCAAGATCGAGCGCATTCTGGTCGAGCGCCCGGCGCGCAAGGACCCGAACGAACTCGCGGGCCGCACGGAGAACAACCGTGTGGTGAACTTCCCCGCGCCGCTGGCTTCGCACGCGCGGCTGATCGGCCAGATGGTCGACGTGAAGATCGTCCACGCGTACCCGCATTCGCTGCGCGGCGAACTCGTGCTGGTGCACGACGACGCACGCCCCGAAGCAAGCGCCCTTGCGGCAGCGGCCACCACTCACTGAGCGACGCGCGCCAGCGTCACGAACCGACAGGATCGATCCTCCGCCTTGAAGACCACTCAGCAGCATCTGGAATTCACCGCACCGCGCGACGACAACGCGCGGCTCGCCAACCTCTGCGGCCCGCTCGACGAAAATCTGCGGCAGATCGAGCAGGCGCTCGACGTGACGCTGCAACGCCGTGGCCACCGCATCACGATCCGCGGGCGCGGCGCGAAACTCGCGCTCACGGCGCTCGAAAACTTCTACAACAACGCGCGCGAGCCGCTGTCGGTCGACGACATCCAGCTCGCGCTCGTCGAAGTGCGCCACCCGGCGCGGCATCGCACGAACGGCAATGGCAACGGCCATGGCGATGCGGCGGTCGATCCGCGCTTTCCCGGCAATCCCGATCATCCGTTCGACGAACCCGCCGACAACGGCGAGGACGACCTCGAAGAGTTGGGCCCGAAGCTGTACACGCGGCGCGCCGATCTGCGCGGCCGCACGCCGGCGCAACGCGACTATCTGAAGCAGATCATCTCGCACGACGTGACCTTCGGCGTCGGTCCGGCGGGCACGGGCAAGACCTATCTGGCGGTGGCTTGCGCAGTGGACGCGCTGGAGCGCGATCAGGTCAAGCGCATCGTGCTGACGCGGCCGGCCGTCGAAGCCGGCGAGCGTCTCGGCTTCCTGCCGGGCGATCTGGCGCAGAAGGTCGATCCGTATCTGCGTCCGCTCTACGACGCGCTGTACGACCTGCTCGGCTTCGACAAGACCGCGAAGATGTTCGAGCGGCAGATGATCGAAATCGCGCCGCTCGCATACATGCGCGGGCGCACGCTGAATCATGCGTTCATCATTCTCGACGAGGCGCAGAACACCACGCCCGAACAGATGAAGATGTTCCTCACGCGCATCGGCTTCGGCTCGAAGGCGGTGGTCACGGGCGACACGACCCAGGTCGACTTGCCGCGCGGCGCTAAGAGCGGGCTGATCGAAGCGCAGCAGGTGCTGTCGGATGTGCGCGGCATTGCGCTCACGCGCTTCACCAGTGCGGACGTGGTGCGGCATCCGCTGGTCGCGCGAATTGTGGAGGCGTACGATGCACATTCGCAGAAAACGGCCAATCCGGCGGATTCGCGCTGAGCCTCGCCGATTTGCGTCGAGCGGCGCCGAATGCCACGGCATGGGCCGCGGAAAACAAAGCAACAAGAGCAACAAAATCCATCACGCATGAGCCGCGCCCCGAAACTGACGTTGAATCTGCAATTCCCCGCCGCCAAGGCCTGGCCGGAACACAAGGCGCTGCTGCCGCGCGCCGCCGTGGCCGGCTGGATCAAGGCGGCGCTTTTCGCGGACGGCGAGCTGACCGTGCGTTTCGTCGATGCCGAAGAAGGCCGCACGCTGAATCGCACCTATCGCGGCAAGGACTATCCGACCAACGTGCTGACCTTCGCCTACGCCGAATCGGAAGACGATCCGGTGACGGGCGACCTGATCCTGTGCTGCCCGGTGGTCGAAAAGGAAGCCGCCGAGCAGAACAAGCCGCTGATCGCGCACTACGCGCATCTGCTGGTGCACGGCACGCTCCATGCCCAGGGCTACGACCACGAAGTCGAGGAAGAAGCCGAGGAAATGGAAGCGCTCGAAACGGAAATCCTCGGCAAGCTGGGTTTTCCCGATCCGTACCAATAGCCGCCGCCAACCCCGTTCAAACCGACCGTGAGCACCTCTTCCCCCGAAGCCGACACGCGAATGCCCTGCCCCGACTATCCGCCGGCGCTCGGCGAATCGCGGCTCCTGACGGACGAGGAACTGCGCGCGTCGCTCGAATGCACATTGCGCGATTGGGACCGCGCAAGCGATCTGTGGCTGTTCGGCTATGGCTCGCTGATCTGGAACCCCGGCCTGCCGACGCTCGAAGCCACTCGCTCCAAGGTGCACGGCTATCACCGCGGGCTGTATTTGTGGTCGCGCGTGAATCGCGGCACGCCCGAGCAGCCTGGCCTCGTGCTCGCGCTCGATCGCGGCGGCTCGTGCACCGGCATCGCGTTCCGCCTCGCCGCGGAGGGCGCGATGCCGCATCTGGAAGCGCTTTGGCGCCGCGAAATGGCGATGGGTTCGTACCGCCCGGCATGGCTGCCGTGCGTGCTCGCCGACGGCCGGCGCGTCGACGCGCTCGCCTTCGTGATGCGCCGCGACGTGCCGAGTTACACCGGCAAGCTGCACGACGAGGTCGTCAAAACGGTATTCGGCTGCGCGTGCGGACGCTACGGCACGACGCTCGACTATGTCAGCCGCACGGTCCACGCGCTGCGCGAAAGCGGCATGCCCGACCGTGCGCTGGAAGCGCTGCTAGAACGGTGTCGGGCGGCCGGGCAAGCGGACGGCCGCCGCTCGAACCAGTGAGTTGTTTGCGCGCTCATCGGCGCGCCGCCGGTGAGGCCTGTGTGAAACCCCTGCGCGGTCGTCGAACGCGGTAACCGCCGATGCGCCGCCCGCCGAACGGAACGCGCCCGCCGCAAGCATGCTCATCGCGTAACCAGCCGCGCTTTTTTGCTTCGGAACGCTTTTCCCCGCGTAATCAGTTAGGATTGACCTACGCTTCGCCTGCGCGACGGGGCGGTTTCACCGTTGCTTCACTCATCGCCAGCCAGGCGGGACACGGTCCTGCCATGTGCGTGGTGTATCCTTAATGCTCTGCAACAGCGCGCCCAGTCTTGCCGGGCGCACTACCATGAACGACACGTATCCCAGTCGACGCCAACTCGACAAACCGCACGAAAAACGCTCACTTCTCGAGCGTCTGACCGACTTCATTTCGCCCGAGCCCGACTCGCGCGCCGAACTTCTGGAAATCCTGCAGGACGCGCACGAGCGCAACCTGATCGACGCCGACTCGCTGTCGATGATCGAAGGCGTATTCCAGGTCTCCGAACTCAGCGCCCGCGACATCATGGTGCCGCGCGCGCAAATGGACGCGATCAACATCGCGGAAAGCCCCGCGGAATTCATTCCCTACGTGCTGGAAAAAGCGCACTCGCGCTATCCGGTCTACGAAGGCAATCGCGACAACATCATCGGCGTGCTGCTCGCCAAGGACCTGCTGCGCTATTACGCCGAAGAGGAATTCGACGTGCGCGGCATGCTGCGCCCCGCCGTCTTCATTCCCGAATCCAAGCGCCTGAACGTGCTGCTGCACGATTTCCGCGTGAATCGCAATCACCTCGCGGTGGTGGTCGACGAATACGGCGGCGTGGCCGGCCTGATCACGATCGAGGACGTGCTGGAGCAGATCGTCGGCGACATCGAGGACGAATACGATTTCGACGAGGAAAGCGGCAACATCATCGCGTCGCCGGACGGGCGTTTCCGCGTTCGCGCGCTCACCGAGATCGAGCAGTTCAACGAGGCCTTCGGCACCCATTACTCGGACGAGGAAGTCGATACGATCGGCGGCCTCGTCACGCATCACTTCGGGCGAGTGCCGCATCGCGGCGAAAAGGTCCGCCTCGACGACCTGATCTTCGAAATTCTGCGCGGTGATGCCCGCCAGATCCACATGCTGCTGGTGCGCCGCGATCCGCTCGCCGGCCAGCGCGAGCGCGAAGCACAGCACGTTCAAACCTGACCGGCTTCGTTTCTTCGCTTCCCAACTCCTCACGCCGACCGCGCAATAATGGCCGACCCGATTACCACCCGTTCGCGCAGCGGCGTGAGCGCCGCTGCCGCCGACACCCGCGGCCGCGCACTCCCCCGCTGGCATTACCTCGTCGCACTGGCCGCCGGTGCGGCGAACACGCTGTCGTTCGCGCCCACGCCGCATGGCGGCTGGCTCGAACTCGTCACCTTCACGTTCTTTTTCGCGTGGCTCACGCGCAGCACCGGCTGGAAAAGCGCCGCGCTGACGGGCGGCGCCTTCGGCTTCGGCAACTTCGTCTCGGGCGTCTGGTGGCTGTACGTCAGCATGCACGACTACGGCGGCATGGCCGCGCCGCTCGCGGGCGCGGCGGTGGTGCTGTTCTCCTTGTATCTGGCGCTCTATCCCGCGCTGGCCGCGGGCGTGTGGTCGTTTTGCGCCGGCCACGCGCGCAACGGCGCGTCGGCCTCCGACAAACCCTTCTCGCCGACGTGGCACGGCGCGCTCGCCTTCGCGAGCGCCTGGGCGATTAGCGAATGGCTGCGCGGCCTGATATTCACCGGTTTTCCGTGGCTCGCGAGCGGTTATGCACAGGTGGATGGACCGTTCGCCGGTTTCGCGCCGGTGGCGGGCGTGTATGGCGTCGGCTGGATATTGGCGCTGACGGCGGCGCTGATCGTGCAGGCGCTGCTGCCGCTGCTGCCCGCGCGCGTGTTGACCGACAGCGGCGGCAGTCAGCCCACCGGCTCTGAACGCCGCATTGCGCGCATCGCGGTTCCCGGCGGCATGGCCTTGGCGCTGATCGCGGCCGGCCTGCTGCTGCCGCTCGTGCAATGGACGGTGCCCGCCAACGCGCCACTGACGGTGCGCCTCCTGCAAGGCGACGTCAAACAGGAAATGAAGTTCGAGGAATCCGGCATGCGCGCCGCGATCGAGCAGTATCAGCAGATGATTACGTCAAAGCCCGCCGACCTCATCATCACGCCGGAAACCGCCATTCCCGTGCTCGCGCAGCAGTTGCCGCCGCGGTTCGCGTCGGCGGTGCGCGATTTCTCGGATTCGACCGGCAGCGCGATCCTGTTCGGCGCGATCGGCGGCACCATCACGCCGGAAGGCCGGGTGGTCGACTATACGAACAGTCTGTTCGGCGTCACGCCCGGCACCCGCGACGTGTACCGCTACGACAAACATCACCTCGTGCCGTTCGGCGAATTCGTGCCGTGGGGCTTTCGCTGGTTCGTCAATCTGATGAGCATTCCGCTTGGCGATTTCGCGCGCGGCGCGCCGGTGCAGAAGCCGTTCATCGTGCATAACCAGCCGGTCGCGGTCGACATCTGCTACGAGGACATTTTCGGCGAGGAGATCGCGCGCACCATCCGCGAGAGCGACACGCCAGCCGGCGTGCTGATCAACTCCACCAACCTCGCCTGGTTCGGCGACACCATCGCGCTCGACCAGCACTTGCAGATCGCGCGCATGCGCTCGCTGGAGACGGGCCGGCCCATGCTGCGTGCCACCAACACCGGCATGACCGCCGCGATCGACGCCAACGGCAAGGTGCTCGGACGGCTGACGCCGTACACGATCGGCTCGCTCGATCTGACGGTGCAAGGCACTTCGGGCAGCACGCCCTATGTGACGAGCGGCAACAATACGGTGCTGGCGGTTTCGTTGCTGCTGCTGGCGTTCGGGTTTGCATTCGGGCCGGGGATAACGCGGCGCCGGAATGGAAACAATAAGCCGCAGTAAATCCTGCGTCACCGCGCCGTCCGTTTATACGTGAAAGCGGCGCGGTGAATTCATCGCCGAACATCAACCCTCAATAGAAAAACGCGCGCTGACGGGATTCCGCCAGCGCGCGTTTTCCATAAATCAGGCGTTACTGATTCGAAGCGATCCGCTGCTGAATATGCTGCGCACGCGCCGGTGAAGCGGGATGCGAACTCAATATGCTCGATTTGCCGCCGTCCGCCTGCGCGAGTTTGTTAAATGCCGTCACCAATCCCGACGGATCGAGCTTCTTCTTTTTCTGCAAATCGAACGAATAATCGTCGGCCGCGCTTTCCTGGGCTTGCGAGAATTGCGCGTTAATCAGCTTCTCGGAAAACTCGCCGAGCTGCGAACCGGACAGCGCCGCCGCCACGCCGCCCGTTGAAGACGCCACCGAGCGCACCGCCGAGGTCGCGTATGCGACCTGCATCGCCTTCTTCGTATGGCCCAATGCCACGTGGCCCATTTCGTGGCCGACCACGCCGCGCACTTCGCTGTCGTTCATCATGTCCATCAGGCCGCTATAGACGCGCACACAGCCGTTGGCCATTGCCCAGGCGTTGACGTCCTTCGTGAGATACACCTTGTAGTTCACCGGCGTGCCGTTGATGTTGTCGCCCAGTTGCGCGGCGATCTTGTCGAGGCGCTTCTGGTACTTGCTGTTCGGCGCGGCGATCTTGTTTTCGCTGTCCAGTTGCGCGCAGGACTTGTCGCTCAGCGCGCGCACGTCGGTGTCGCTCAAGGTGGCGGCCTGGGTGGCCAACTGGCCGGACTGGATCAAGGCGGACGGATCGACATTGCCGACACTGGAGCATGCGGCAAGCAACGCGAACGCCGAAGCGGCGATGACGAGGCGATACTGTTTCATCGTGGAAGTCTCTTTGCGATGTTATTGATTTCGGCGGCGCGCTTTTAATACGCCGCCCCATTCGCAATGGCCGCCTACTGCCGACAAATAAAATCAGTGTATGTCGATTGCATCAGCCATTGCGCCACGCGCGCAGACAAAAAAAACGCCTGACGAGCAGGCGTTTTTTACCACGATGCAAGGTTTTATTCATGCTTTTGCAAGCTTGAATGACCTCAATTTTCAAAGTTGCCGCGAATTCGGGCAAGCATTCGTTCACGACGGCCGCATCGCTGGCGCGGTGCTTACTCGCTGCTTATGCGGTTCTTATTCCCTTTGTACGTCGATAACGCCCGTTCAATTCGCCGGCACGGTGTCGATAAACGACTGGCGCAGCGAAAGCTTCTGAAAATGCTTGTCCAGATTCGGATACGGTTCACGCCAGTTCAACTCGGGCATGCGGAAGTCGAGGTAGCCCAGCGCGCAGCCCACCGCGATGTCCGCGAGCGTGTAGTGATTGCCCGCGCACCACGGCTTGCTGCCCAAACCCTGCGACATCGCGATCAGGCTTTCGTCGATCTTGCGCTGCTGCCGCGCGACCCAGGCTTCCACGCGCTGCTCGGGCGCGCGCTGCGTGCCTTCGAGACGAATCAGCACTGCCGCGTCCAGCATGCCGTCGGCGAGCGCCTCCCAGCAACGCACCTCGACACGCTCGCGCCCCGACTGGGGAATCAGCTTGCCGACCGGCGACAGCGTGTCCACGTATTCACAGATCACTCGCGAGTCGAACACCGCTTCGCCATCTTCCATCACGAGGCAGGGCACCTTGCCGAGCGGATTGAAGGTGTGAATCTTCGTGTCCGGCGCCCAGACGTTCTCGGGCACCAGTTCGTAGTCGATCTTCTTGTCGGCCAGCACGATCCGCGCTTTACGCACGAAGGGGCTGGCGAGCGAACCGATGAGTTTCATCATGACCATCTGCCTTTTCTTGAATTCGGCGAAAGTATAAGGGCTTGGCGGCATTCCCGAGCAGCACGCCGCATGTTCGCGAGCCGCATGCAGACTCGCTGTGGATGGATTGCAACATTGCCCCGTCGCTCGTTCTGCGTCTAGCCGGCCGAACGGCCAACGCGGCGGCAAGGGGCGCGCGGACGGCATGCATGGGCGGCCATCGCGCTGTCTTACGTTGGCGCGGTGTAGCGGCCACGGGGGCCGGGCGGCGGCCTCCACCACGTCGTGGGCCCGAGCGCCCTCACGGGCCTGCGCGCCAGTAGCCCCGCCAAATAGGTCGCCGCATTGGGCGCTACAATCGCACGATGAACCAGCCGACCGAACCCACCATCGCCATCGACGTCTACCGCACGCGCCGCGAGCGCGTACTCGCCGCGCTGCGCGCCGCGGGCGGCGGCGTCGCCATCGTCCCCACCGCGCCCGAAACGGTGCGCAACCGTGATGCCGACTATCCGTACCGGCACGACAGCTACTTCTATTACCTGACCGGCTTCACCGAACCCGAGGCATTGCTGGTGCTCGACGCCAGCGCCGCGACCGGCGAGCCGGCGTCGATCCTGTTCTGCCGCGAGAAAAACGTCGAGCGCGAGACGTGGGAAGGCTTCCGCTTCGGCCCGGAAGGCGCGCGCGCGGCGTTCGGCTTCGACGCCGCATTCGCCGTCGGCGAAATCGATGCGCAACTGCCTCGGCTTCTCGCCGACAAGCCGTCGGTGCATTACGCGCTCGGCACGTCGGCGCAACTGGATGAGCAAGTGCGCGGCTGGCTTGAGGCGGTGCGCGCGCAGGGCCGCAGCGGCGTCGCGGCGCCCGGCGCCGCGCGCGACCTGATGCCGCTGCTCGACGACATGCGACTCTTCAAGGACGACCACGAACTCGCCGTCATGCGCCGCGCGGGGCGGATTTCCGCGCAAGCGCATCGCCGCGCGATGGCCGCGTGCCGCCCTGGCGTGCGCGAGTACGAACTCGAAGCCGAGTTGCTCTACACGTTCCGCAAATTCGGCGCGCAGGCGCCGGCTTACACATCGATCGTCGCGGCGGGCGCCAACGCTTGCGTGCTGCATTACCCGGCAGGCAACGCGATTGCCCAGGACGGCGACCTGATCCTGATCGACGCGGCGTGCGAACTCGACGGCTACGCGTCCGACATCACCCGCACCTTTCCGGCGAGCGGCCGCTTCACGCGGGCGCAGCGCGAGCTCTACGACATCGTGCTGGCCGCGCAGCAGGCCGCCGTCGACGCCACGCGTCCCGGCGCCAGCTTCGACGAGCCGCACCAGGCCGCCGTGCGCGTGCTGTCGCAAGGCTTGCTCGACACCGGCATCGTCGAACGCACGAAGTTCGCCTCGGTCGACGACGTGATCGCCGAGCGCGCCTACGCGCCCTTCTACATGCACCGCACCGGCCACTGGCTCGGCATGGACGTGCACGATGTCGGCGACTACCGCGAGCGCGGCGCGCCGCGCGACGAAGCGGGCGCGCTGCCGTGGCGCACGCTGCAGGCGTCGATGACGCTGACCGTCGAGCCGGGCCTATACATCCGTGCGGCCGAAGGCGTGCCGGAGCGCTACTGGAATATCGGCATCCGCATCGAGGACGACGCGATCGTCACGCCGACCGGCTGCGAGCTGATGACGCGCGACGTGCCGGTAGCCGCCGACGAGATCGAGGCGCTCATGCAGGAAGCCCGCGCGGCCCATGAAACGAGGACGTAATCCGCGATGAACGACGTTTCCCAGTCGGCGGTGATTCTGAAGCCCGCCGCCTCCGCTCAGTCATTCGATTTCGACGTGACGATCGTCGGCGCCGGTCCGGTCGGGCTGGCGCTCGCCGGCTGGCTGTCGCGCCGCAGCGCGACGCATGCGCTCAAGATCGCGCTCGTCGACGCGCGCGAGCCGGAGGATTCGATCGCCGATCCGCGCGCGATCGCCGTGTCGCACGGCAGCCGGATGATTCTGGAGCCGCTGAACTGGCCCGCCGACGCCACCGCGATCGAGCGCATTCACGTGTCGCAGCGCGGACACTTCGGCCGCACGCTGATCGACCAGCGCGAGCACGGCTTGCCGGCGCTCGGCTACGTGCTGCGCTACGGCTCGATCGTCCACGGTCTCGCGCAAGCGGTGCATGCCACGCCCGTGCACTGGTTCCGCTCCACCTCCGCCGCCGCGCCCACGCAGGAACACGACGGCGTCACGCTGCCGATCGAAACCGCGGGCGTCACGCGGCATTTGCGCACCCGCATTCTGGTGAACGCCGAAGGCGGCCTGTTCGGCGATCAGAAGAAAGCCGGCAAGAGCGCGGCGGCGGGCGACACGCGCGACTACGGACAAACCGCGCTGGTCGGCACGGTCAGCGCATCGGCACCGCAGCCGCACGTGGCGTGGGAGCGCTTCACGTCCCAAGGGCCGATCGCGCTCCTGCCGATGGGCGGCGTGCGCGGCGCGGATTACGCGTTGGTGTGGTGCTGCGCGCCCGAGGAAGCCGCGCGCCGCACGCAGCTTTCCGACGACGAATTCCTGCGCGAACTCGGCGCCGCCTTCGGCGACCGGATGGGCCGCTTCACGCAGATCCGGGGACGCGCGTCGTTTCCGCTCGGACTGAACGCGGTGGATACGCTCGTGAAGGGCCGCGTCGTCGCGATCGGCAACGCGGCGCAGACGCTGCATCCGGTGGCGGGCCAGGGTTTGAATCTCGGCCTGCGCGACGCGCACGCGCTCGCCGACGCGCTATCCGCGGAAGGCCCGACGCCGCTCGCCCTCGCGACTTTCGCGCAACGCCGCGCGCTCGACCGGCGCATGACGATCGGCGCCACCGACACGCTCGCGCGACTGTTCACCATCGACTTTGCGCCGCTCGCGATCATGCGCGGCCTCGCGCTCACCGCGCTCGAATTCGTGCCGCCGGTGAAAACCGCGCTGGCGCGTCAGATGATGTTCGGACAGCGCCGCTGAGCGCACCGCCCGCTTGCGCCGCGCGGTTTTTTTGCGCGGTTTTCCGGGCGCTTGGAGCAAGCGGCGCAAACGGCGGCGGCTCTATGAACCGGCCCGCTTTCATAGAAGATTTAATGGGTTACGGTCGACACATGTCGAATCCCGGTTATCCGTTAACGCTAAAATAGCGGTTTTCCCTTGCATTTCGCGAATGCTCCGATTGACGAAATTGAACAATCGGTTGCGCGCGCGTCCACGTCATGCCCACTCTCGGCTCCCACAATCTGCGTAACAACCTGTTCGTCGCCCCGATGGCCGGCGTGACCGACCGGCCGTTCCGGCAGCTCTGCAAGCGGCTGGGCGCGGGCTATGCGGTGTCGGAAATGGTCGCCTCGAACGCGCAGTTGTGGAAAAGCGAAAAGACCATGCGCCGCGCCAACCACGCGGGCGAGGTCGAGCCGATCGCCGTGCAGATCGCCGGCGCCGATCCGGCCATGATGGCCGAGGCGGCCCGCTACAACGTGGCGAACGGCGCGCAGATCATCGACATCAACATGGGCTGTCCGGCCAAGAAGGTGTGCAACGTGGCGGCGGGTTCGGCGCTGTTGCAGAACGAACCGCTGGTGCAGCGCATCGTCGAGGCGGTGGTGGGCGCGGTGGGCGTCGGCCCCGACGCGGTACCCGTCACGCTGAAGATCCGCACCGGCTGGGATCGCGACAACCGGAACGCGCTCACCATCGCGCGCCTCGCCGAAGCCGCCGGCATTTCGATGCTGACCGTGCATGGCCGCACGCGCGCCGACCTGTATCACGGCGAGGCCGAGTACGACACCATCGCCGCGGTGAAGGCGGCGGTGCGCATTCCGGTGGTCGCCAACGGCGACATCACGTCGCCGCAAAAAGCGCGCGAGGTGCTCGCCGCCACCGGCGCCGACGCGATCATGATCGGCCGCGCCGCGCAAGGGCGCCCGTGGCTGTTCCGCGAGATCGAACATTTCCTGCAAACGGGCGAGTTGCTGCCGCCGCCGCGCATCGACGAAATCCAGCAGGTGATGAACGAGCATCTCGAGGATCACTACGCGTTCTACGGCGAATTTACCGGTGTGCGCACTGCGCGCAAGCACATCGGCTGGTACACTCGCGGCCTTTCTGGCGCCAACGTGTTCCGGCATCGCATGAATACGCTGGACACCACGCGCGAACAACTCCTCGCCGTCAACGAATTCTTCGACGCACAGAAGGCGATCTCCGAGCGCCTCGTCTACGTCGACGAAACGCTCGACAACAACGACGGCGAGCCGGACCATACCGACCGACTAGCAGCATGAGCAAGAACAACATCGAACAATCTGTCCGCGACAGCCTGGGCATCTATTTCCAGGATCTCGACGGCTCCAATCCGCACGACGTCTACGACATGGTCATTTCATGCGTGGAAAAACCTTTGCTCGAAGTGGTGCTCGAGCAGGCCGGCGGCAATCAGTCGCTGGCCGCCGAGTATCTCGGCATCAACCGCAATACGCTGCGCAAGAAGCTGCAACAGCACGGTTTGTTGTAGCGCGTCGTCATTTCTTCGCGCCCTGCCACGTTTCCCTTCGGCTTTTCGTCTTCATCATGATCAAGCAAGCGCTCATCTCCGTTTCCGACAAGTCCGGCATCGTCGACTTCGCCAAGTCGCTGTCGGACCTCGGCGTCAAGATCCTGTCGACCGGCGGCACCGCGAAACTGCTCGCGGACGCGGGCCTCTCCGTCACCGAAGTCGCGGATTACACCGGCTTCCCGGAAATGCTGGACGGGCGCGTGAAAACGCTGCATCCGAAGGTGCACGGCGGCATTCTCGCGCGCCGCGATCTGCCGGAGCACATGGCTGCGCTCGAAAAGCACGACATTCCGACAATCGACCTGCTGGTCGTGAACCTGTACCCGTTCGTGCAGACGGTGTCGAAGGAAGCGTGCTCGCTGGAAGACGCGATCGAGAACATCGACATCGGCGGCCCGACCATGCTGCGCTCGGCTGCGAAGAATCATCGCGACGTGACGGTGGTGGTCGACCCGGCGGACTACGCGGTGGTGCTCGAGGAAATGCGCGCGAACGGCAACGCGGTGTCGTACAAGACGAACTTCCGCCTCGCCACCAAGGTATTCGCGCACACCGCGCAATACGACGGCGCGATCACGAACTACCTGACGAGCCTGACCGACGAATTGCAACACGCGTCGCGCAACACGTATCCGTCCACCTTCAATCTCGCGTTCAACAAGGTGCAGGACCTGCGCTACGGCGAAAACCCGCACCAAAGCGCCGCGTTCTATCGCGACCTGTCCGTGCCGGCCGGCGCGCTCGCGAACTACAACCAGTTGCAAGGCAAGGAACTGTCGTACAACAACATCGCGGATTCCGACGCGGCGTGGGAATGCGTGAAGACCTTCGACGTGCCGGCCTGCGTGATCGTCAAGCACGCCAATCCGTGCGGCGTGGCGGTGGGCTCGGACGCGAACGAAGCGTATGCCAAGGCGTTCCAGACCGATCCGACCTCGGCGTTCGGCGGCATCATCGCGTTCAACCGCGAAGTGGACGAAACGGCGGCGCAAGCCGTGGCCAAGCAGTTCGTCGAAGTGCTGATCGCGCCGTCGTTCAGCGTCGAGGCTCGCCAGGTGTTCGCGGCCAAGCAGAACGTGCGTCTGCTCGAAATCGCCTTGGGCGAAGGCCATAACGCGTTCGATCTGAAGCGCGTCGGCGGCGGTCTGCTGGTGCAGTCGCTCGATTCGAAGAACGTGCAGCCGCGTGAATTGCGCGTGGTCACGAAGCGTCACCCGACGCCGAAGGAAATGGACGATCTGCTGTTCGCGTGGCGCGTCGCGAAGTATGTGAAGTCGAACGCCATCGTGTTCTGCGGCAACGGCATGACGCTCGGCGTCGGCGCGGGCCAGATGAGCCGCGTCGATTCGGCGCGCATCGCGAGCATCAAGGCGCAGAACGCCGGTTTGACGCTGACCGGTTCGGCCGTGGCGTCGGACGCGTTCTTCCCGTTCCGCGACGGTCTCGATGTGGTGGTGGCCGCGGGCGCGACGTGCGTGATCCAGCCGGGCGGCTCGATGCGCGACGACGAAGTGGTCGGCGCGGCGGACGAGCACAACATCGCGATGGTGTTGACCGGGGTGCGGCACTTCCGGCATTGATTCCGGCTTTTGGGGCACGGCGCGCGGTTCGATTGGCGCATCGGTCACCCAGTTGGCTTGAATGAGACGGCTTGGTGGAGACTTCCATCGGGCCGTTTTTTGTTGCATTCCCTGTGCGCTGCACCGTTCAATCGTCCGGGTCCTTTCTCTCGTAACCTCCGCTGACATCGGGATGCTGGCTGATGTAAGTGCTGAGCCCCTGCCCTCGTCGCGCGAGACGCTTGAGCGCGGCAACGTGCTTCACACCGACGCTCGCCTCCGTGTACCAATACGCGACACCGGCCTTGAAACGGACCGCGACATAGTCGTCGCCAATCTCATACGCCGCGACGCCCGAATCGCCACTGACATTACGATAGCGCTCCATCCGCGATGACCTCCCTGTACGCATGCAGCAGCAGTTTCTATTCCGCCGACATCGCCGCATGCCGGCCGCCGCGCGGCACGTTCGTTGTAGTATCGCAGGCACCAGCTTTTTACCGCGCGTGCGGCACTCCATGAGAATTCTCGGCATCGACCCCGGCTTGCGCGTGACCGGCTTCGGCGTGATCGATCAAAGCGGTCACACGCTCAGCTATGTCGCGAGCGGCGTCATCAAGACCGCCGACGCGGATCTGCCGTCGCGTCTCGGCACCATTTTCGAAGGCATCTCCACGCTGATTCGCCAGCATTCGCCGGATCAGTCGGCGATTGAAAAAGTGTTCGTCAACGTCAATCCGCAATCCACTTTGCTGCTCGGCCAGGCACGCGGCGCGGCAATCTGCGGACTGGTGGCGGGCGGCGTGCCGGTCGCCGAATACACCGCGTTGCAGTTGAAGCAGGCCGTGGTGGGCTACGGGCGCGCAACCAAGGAGCAGATGCAGCAGATGGTGGTGCGGCTGCTCAGTCTTTCCGGCGTACCCAGCACCGACGCCGCCGACGCGCTCGGCATGGCGATCTGCCACGCTCACGGCGGATCGACGCTGAGCACGCTCGGCGGCATCGCACCCTCGCTGGCGAAGAAGGGGCTGCGCGTCAGGCGCGGACGCCTCGTCGGTTAAGCGAAAAAGCGCGCGACGCGCCGCCCGCTCGCTGCGCTACACTCGCCCTTTCTCTCAAGAATGAACTCCCCATGATCGGTCGCATTGCCGGCGTTCTGCTGGAAAAAAATCCGCCGCATTTGCTCGTCGACTGCAACGGCGTCGGTTATGAAGTCGACGTGCCGATGAGCACGTTCTACAACCTGCCGTCGACCGGCGAGCGTGTCGTGCTGCTCACGCAAATGATCGTGCGCGAGGACGCGCATCTGCTGTATGGCTTCGGCACGGCCGAGGAACGCTCGACCTTCCGCGAACTGCTGAAAATTTCCGGCATCGGCGCGCGCATGGCGCTGGCGGTGCTCTCGGGCATGAGCGTGCACGAACTCGCGCAGACCGTCACGCTGCAGGATGCGGCGCGTCTCACGCGCGTGCCGGGCATCGGCAAGAAAACGGCGGAACGGCTGCTGCTCGAACTGAAGGGCAAGCTCGGCGCGGATCTCGGCGCGACGGCCGGCGCGGCGTCGGCATCCGGCCACGCCCCCGATATCCTCAACGCGCTGCTTGCCTTGGGCTACTCCGAGAAAGAAGCGTTGGCGGCCGTCAAAAACGTGCCGGCCGGCACCGGCGTTTCCGAGGGCATCAAGCTGGCGTTGAAGGCGCTGTCCAAGGGTTGAAGCCAGGCGCGCGCGGTACAATGAACCCATGATCGAAACCGACAAACTCGCCGCCGAACGCATCATCGCGGCCACGCCCGTCTCGCCGAACGAAGAAGCGTTCGAGCGCGCGTTGCGCCCGCGCCAGCTCGAGGAATACGTCGGGCAGGAAAAAGTGCGTGGCCAGTTGGAAATTTTCATCGAGGCCGCCAGGCGCCGTTCGGAATCGCTCGACCACGTCCTGCTGTTCGGGCCGCCTGGTTTGGGCAAGACCACGCTCGCGCACATCATCGCGCGGGAAATGGGCGTGAATCTGCGGCAAACGTCCGGCCCAGTGCTCGAACGCGCCGGCGATCTCGCCGCGCTGCTCACCAATCTCGAAGCCAACGACGTGCTGTTCATCGACGAAATCCACCGGCTCTCTCCGGTCGTCGAGGAAATTCTGTATCCGGCGTTGGAGGACTATCAGATCGACATCATGATCGGCGAAGGGCCGGCCGCGCGCAGCGTGAAGCTGGACCTGCAGCCGTTCACGCTGGTCGGCGCGACCACGCGCGCGGGCATGCTGACCAATCCGCTGCGTGACCGCTTCGGCATCGTGGCGCGGCTGGAGTTTTATAACGCCGAGGAACTCTCGCGCATCGTCACGCGTTCGGCATCGCTGCTGAATGCACAGATCCATCCGGACGGCGCCTTTGAAATCGCCAAGCGCGCGCGCGGCACGCCGCGGATCGCCAACCGGCTGCTGCGGCGCGTGCGCGATTTCGCCGAGGTGAAAGCCGACGGCAACATCACCGCGCAAGTGGCCGACGCGGCGCTCAAAATGCTCGACGTGGACGCGGTCGGCTTCGACCTGATGGACCGCAAGCTGCTCGAAGCGATTCTGCACAAGTTCGACGGCGGCCCGGTCGGCGTCGACAATCTCGCGGCTGCCATCGGCGAAGAGCGTGACACGATCGAAGACGTGCTCGAACCGTATCTGATCCAGCAAGGCTTCCTGCAGCGCACGCCGCGTGGGCGGGTCGCCACGCTGCTGACCTACCGGCATTTCGGTCTCGCCGCGCCGGACTCGTCGAGCGGACTGCCCGGCTTGTGGGATTCGGCCGCGACCTGAGCCAGGCGCATGCAGTTCGAAGCGGCGCGCCCCAGCGCCCCGCCCGATCGACTTCGCGGTTACAGCACCTTCTTGAAACTATCGTCCGCGCTGGGCGCATCGAGATGCGACACGTCCGCCCACGACACGATGGACGCCTTGCCGTCGTCAAAATCCACCACGTTCACGCTCGTATTCAGCAACGCGTAATCACGCGGCGCATCGAGCGGCAAAGCGCATGCGAACCGGCGCACGCAATCGAGCACACCGCCATGCGCGACACACGCGATTCGTCCGCCAGGATGCGCGGCCACTAGCGGCTCGACCGCATGCAGCACGCGATGGTAGAAGACGCGTTGCGACTCGCCTTCCGGCGGTGCGAAACCCGGATCACGGGTTTGCCAGTGCGCGTGTTCATCGGGGAAACGCGCGGCGATCTCGTCGCTGTCATGCCCCTGGAACGCGCCATAGGAGCGCTCGCGCAAACCCTCGCGCAGTTGCAGCGGCAAGCCGAGCATCTCGGCAATCGGCTGCGCGGTTTGCTGCGCGCGCTGCAGGTCGCTGGAATAAATCGCATCGAGCCGCGCGCCCTGCTTCGCTTCATTCGCGATGCGGCGCGCAAGGCGTTGCGCCTGCTCGAGCCCGGTCGTCGCAAGCGGAATGTCGATGTGACCTTGAATGCGCTTGATGCGGTTCCAGTCGGTCTCGCCGTGGCGGATGAACAGAATCTGCGTGGTCATGGGATGAAGTGGGCGCTATTCGCCGGTTATGCCGAGCCGGTATTGTCGCAAATCCGGCTGGAGAGTAGACGCGCGCGCCGTTGCGCGCCTGGTGTTGACGCGCGCTTAGGCGTTCGCCTGGAGCCAGAAGGTCACCGGCCCATCATTGACGAGCGACACCTGCATGTCAGCGCCGAATTCGCCTGTCTCCACAATCGGATGCTTCACGCGGGCCGCCGCAACGAAGTAATCGAAGAGCCGCTTGCCTTCATCCGGTGGCGCGGCTGGCGTGAAGCTCGGGCGCAAGCCGCTGTTCGTATCCGCGGCCAGCGTGAACTGCGAAACGAGCAGCAAACCGCCTGCGCGGCCCGCGCCGTCGAGATTCTGCACGGAGAGATTCATCTTGCCGGCCGCGTCGCTGAACACGCGGTAGCCGAGCACCTTGGCGAGCAGCCGGTCGGCTGCGGCTTCCGTGTCGCCGCGCTCCGCGCAGACGAGCGCCAGCAGCCCCGCTTCGATCGCGCCGGTCACGCGATCGTTCACGCGCACTTCCGCGTGCCGCACACGCTGGATCAGCGCGATCATCGGCGCGGCTCCGAATGCAATGCCCGGCTCATCAGGCCGTCAGCGTGACGCGCGCAAAACGGCGCTTGCCGACCTGCACGACGTACTCGCCGGCCTCAACCTTCAGGCCCTTGTCGGACACGGTCGCGCCGTCGATCTTCACGCCGCCTTGCTCGATGTTGCGCAGCGCTTCGCTCGTCGACGGCACGAGGTTGGCCTGCTTGAGCAACTGGCCGATCGCGAGCGGCGCGCCGGCCAGCGTGAGCGACGGAATATCGTCCGGCACTCCGCCCTTCGCGCGATGGTTGAAGTCTTCGAGCGCGCGCTCGGCGTCGGCTTGCGAGTGAAAGCGCGCGACGATTTCCTGCCCGAGCATCACCTTGAAGTCACGCGGATTGCGGCCCGCTTCGATCTCTTTCCTGAAGCCGGCGATCTCTTCCATCGGGCGGAACGAGAGCAGCTCGAAGTAACGCCACATCAGCACGTCGGAAATGCTCATCAGCTTGCCGAACATGTCGTTCGGCTTTTCGCTGATGCCGATGTAGTTGTTCTTCGACTTCGACATCTTCTCGACGCCGTCGAGCCCTTCGAGCAGCGGCATCGTCAAGATGCACTGCTGTTCCTGGCCGTACTGCTTCTGCAACTCACGGCCCACCAGCAGATTGAATTTTTGATCCGTGCCGCCGAGTTCGAGGTCGGCGTTCAGCGCGACCGAATCGTAGCCTTGCATCAGCGGGTACAGGAACTCGTGGATCGAGATCGGCACGCCGCTCTGGAAACGCTTGGTGAAATCTTCACGCTCGAGAATCCGCGCGACCGTGTAGCGCGACGCGAGCTTGATCATGCCGTCCGCGCCGAGCGGCATCGACCACTCGCTGTTGTAGCGGATCTCGGTCTTGTCGCGGTCGAGCACGAGCGCGGCCTGCTCGAAATAGGTTTTCGCGTTCGATTCGATCTGCTCGCGCGTGAGCGGCGGCCGCGTGGCGTTACGGCCCGACGGATCGCCGATCAGCGACGTGAAATCGCCGATCAGAAAGATCACCGTGTGACCGAGGTCCTGCAACTGACGCATCTTGTTCAGCACGACCGTATGGCCGATGTGAATGTCCGGCGCGGTGGGATCGAGCCCGAGCTTGATGCGCAGTGGCGTGCCGGTCGCCGCGCTCTTCGCGAGCTTTTGCGCGAATTCCTCTTCGATCAGCAATTCGTCCACGCCGCGCTTGGTGACGGCGAGCGCATGACGGACTTCGTCGGTGATCGGAAAAGCGGGACTGGGCTTGGTGGACTCGGTGCTCATGCTGGAAACTTGAAGTCGCGAAAAAGGGTGATTGTCCCATAGATGCACGCCGCCGCGCCCATTGACTCGGCCACAACGGGCGCGGCGGCGCACGATTTCCATGTGCGGACGTGGCGGTGAGCGCGGTCGCGTTTTTTCTTCAGCCGCGCTTGCGCCAAGAATCTGCTACAACCAACGCAACGAACCATCGACAGGAGCAGCAACGTGGCGCAAGACCCCGCAGACGGCATCTACTTCGGATTGATGTCAGGCACGAGCATGGACGGCGTGGACGGTGTAGCCGTCAGATTTGCCCAAGGGAAACCGCCGGAAGTGCTGGCCGAGGCGTTTGTCGGCTTCGCGGCGGGCTTGCGCGAAGCGCTGTTCGCCTTGCAACAGCCTGGAGACAACGAAATCGAACGCGAGGCGCTGGCCGCCAACGCGCTCGCGACCCGTTACACGGTGTGCTGCCACGAACTGCTGCGCGGCGGACGCCTATCCGCCCCGGAGGTGCGCGCGATCGGCGTGCACGGGCAGACGGTGCGGCATCGGCCGGAAAAAGGCTACACGCGGCAGATCAACAACCCCGCGTTGCTCGCGGAAATGATGCATATCGACGTCATCGCCGATTTCCGCAGCCGCGACGTCGCGGCGGGCGGCCAAGGCGCGCCGCTCGTGCCGGCGTTTCATGCCACGGTGTTCGGCATGAAGGACGAGACGCGGGTGGTCTGCAATCTCGGCGGCATCAGCAACATCACGGTTCTGAACGCGACCGGCAGCGTGCGCGGCTTCGACTGCGGGCCGGCGAACGCGCTGCTCGACGAGTGGGCCGAACGCCATCTCGGCAAACCCTTCGACGAGAACGGTCATTTCGCGGCGGGCGGCCAGGTGGACCGCACGCTGCTCAACGCTTTGCTCGATGAGCCGTTTTTCGCGCAGCAGCCGCCGAAAAGTACCGGCCGCGACCTGTTCAATGCGGAATGGCTCGACGCAAAGCTACAGCCGTTCGCAACGCTCGCCCCCGCGGATGTGCAAGCGACCCTGGTCGCCCTCACGGCGGTGACGGTCGCACGCGAAATCGAGCGGCATGCGTCGGATGCGAGAGCGGTCTACGTATGCGGGGGCGGCGCGCGCAACCCGGAGATTCTGAAGGCGCTGCAGCAGGCGCTGGAGGACAGCGGCGTCAGCGGCGTTCCGGTAATGACGACCGACGCGCTCGGCGTGCCGCCGAGCCAGGTCGAGGCGCTAGCGTTCGCCTGGCTGGCGATGCGCTGCGTGGCGCGCCTGCCGGGCAATCTGCCGGCGGTCACCGGTGCGGCCGCGGAACGCGTGCTGGGGGCGATTTATCCTCGCTGACAAATGGAAACGGGGCCGAAGCCCCGTTTCCATTTACAACTTGTTCGCCTAACCGGCCATCAAACCGAGAACGACGAGCCGCAACCGCAGGTGGTCGTGGCGTTCGGGTTCTTGATGACGAACTGCGCGCCGTTGATGTCGTCCTTGTAGTCGATTTCGGCGCCAACCAGATACTGGTAGCTCATCGAATCGATCAGCAACTGGACACCGCTCTTGTTCATGATGGTGTCGTCTTCATTAACGGCTTCGTCGAACGTAAAACCGTACTGAAAGCCCGAGCAGCCGCCGCCCTGCACGAAAACGCGCAGTTTGAGGTCCGCATTGCCTTCTTCTTCGATCAGTTGCTTGACCTTGTCAGCCGCTGCGTCGGTAAAAACGAAGGGGGCGGGCATCTCGGTCACGGGTGTGTCGGTGACTGCGTTCATTCGAACTCTCCAAAAAGCTTCTAACCGCTATTGTAGGGCTGATCTCGATATCGTGCCGAAGCCCACAAAATCAATGGGTTCTTCCACGAAAATCGACGGGCGGCGCGATTGCCGGCAGCAGCCCGCCCGAGCGGATGAATCGCCGGCCACGCGCTGAATCCACCGCGACAGAGCGACGCCGCGCGAGCAATAAAAAAGCCGCCTTCGCGAAAGCGTTGGCGGCTTTTGCAGCGCTCCAGCCCGAAAGCCGGTTCGCACCCGAAGCGATTAACGCTTCGAGAATTGCTTCCTGCGACGTGCCTTGTGGAAGCCGACCTTCTTACGTTCGACTTCACGAGCATCACGCGTCACGAAGCCGGCGTGCGACAGTTGCGGCTTCAGCGTTGCGTCGTAGTCCATCAGTGCGCGGGTGATGCCGTGGCGAACCGCACCGGCTTGACCCGTTTCACCGCCACCCGTGACGTTGACCTTGATGTCGAACGTAGCGGCGTGGTTCGTGAGTTCCAGCGGCTGACGCACGATCATGAGCGACGTTTCGCGCGAGAAGTAATCGGCGATGGGCTTGCCGTTCACAACGATATCGCCCTTGCCTGCCTTGATGAAGACGCGTGCGACGGCGCTCTTGCGGCGGCCCGTGCCGTAATTCCAGTTACCGATCATGTGGGCTCCCCTTAGATCTCGAGCGCTTTCGGCTGTTGTGCCGAATGCGGGTGCGTTGCTTCAGCGTAGACCTTCAGCTTCTTGATCATCGCGTAGCCCAGCGGGCCCTTCGGCAGCATGCCCTTGACCGCTTTCTCGAGCGCACGGCCCGGGAAGCGTTCCTGCATCTTGCCGAACGTCGTTTCATAGATACCGCCCGGGTAACCCGAGTGGCGATAGTACTTCTTGTCAGTAGCCTTGTTGCCCGTGACCTTCAGCTTGCCGGCGTTGATAACGATGATGAAATCACCGGTGTCGACGTGGGGAGTGAATTCAGGCTTGTGCTTGCCGCGAAGACGGTGTGCCACTTCGCTGGCGACACGCCCGAGAACCTTATCCGTCGCGTCAATCACGTACCATTCGCGCGTCACCTCATGGGCTTTTGCGGAAAACGTCTTCATGATCGATCCAAAAAAATTGCTGCGCCCAATGTGTTTTTTCCTGCTTGTAGTGTGCGCATCGAGGCGCGTGCAGGCTCTCCCTGTTCTTCCTCCGCGGGCGCGGATGCGGAAAAGCCCTGAATTATAAAGGAATTTGCTACACCAAGTCAAAAGGCGCGGGAGTTTGCGCGAGATGTGCGGTGATCTGGCTGGCAAGGCGCGCTATGTAGCCCGCTGTCCTACTGAAATCAGCCTCGCACGGAAAAAGGCGCGGACGAAAAAAAACCCGAACGAGCGGTTCGGGTTTAATCCACCAAAGGAGGAGGTGGAGGAGACAGCGGAGGTTGCGAACTGCTGCAACCGATGAAATCGATTATATGAGACGCCCTTGTGCAACGCAAGAACATTTGCATTGCGAAATGCAATCCCGCAATGTGAGAAACACTATCGTTGCAGGCCGGACGTCGAGTTTCCTTTGAAATTAAGGTACAAGGCCTTTTTGCCAGCGCATGCGGACGTGCCGTCTAGAGTAAAACCCCTAAAGCCCCCAGGCATTCCCCGAACCGACTGCGGATGCCGCAGTGCAACACGCAAGTAGCTAGTTCGCATAATTTCGGGCGAAAGTCGCCTCGGGCGGACACCCAAACGCCGGGCTACAATGCGTCTCTCATAGCGAAGCGCGGTGGAGCACAGCATGGAATGCAAAGTTAGCTGGATGGGACAGGACGGGATGGCGTTTGCGGCCGAGACGGGCAGCGGCCACCTCGTCACGATGGATGGCGCGCCGGAAGGCGGCGGCCGCAATCTCGCGCCGCGCCCGATGGAAATGGTTCTGCTCGGCACCGGCGGCTGCACCGCCTACGACGTCGTGATGATCCTGAAGAAAAGCCGCCAGGAAATCGCCGGCTGCTCGGTGACGCTGAAGGCCGAGCGCGCCAGCGAAGACCCGAAAGTGTTCACCAAGGTTCACTTTCATTTCACCGTGACCGGCAAGAACCTGAACCCCGCCACGGTCGAGCGTGCGATTAATCTGTCGCACGACAAATACTGCTCGGCGTCGATCATGATCGCGAAAACCGCCGAGCTCACGCACTCATTCGACATCGTCGCGGGCTAAGGAGTCGCGCGGCGCGCGGTTCGGCGCGCTCGCTGCTAACCGCCGCCCAGGATAAGCACGAAATAAAATGCCGGCGTCCGCATGGACGCCGGCATTTTTGTTATATCAGGTGGCAAAGCAGGCCGATAAGCCGGATTCTGTGCACGCGCCACGTCCGAAAACGCGACGCGCGTGGCAGCCATTCCTCTAGGCGCGCCATTACTGACACGCTCGAGCTTCCTACCCGCAGACGTGACGGGGGCCCCGTCCTGCATCTCGAAGATGCTAGCCTGCCTACTTGGAATTGCTCCGGGTGGAGGTTACCGTGCCGGTCTGCCTTGCAGCAGCCGCGGTGCGCTCTTACCGCACCGTTTCACCCTTACCTGATCCCGGCTTGCGCCGGGCCATCGGCGGTTTGCTTTCTGTTGCCCTGTTCCGCGTGTCGCCACGGATGGCCGTTAGCCATCACCCTGCCCTGTGGAGTCCGGACTTTCCTCGCCCTCTTTGGCCGAAGCCGCGGAGGCCGCGACTGCCTAGCCTGCTTTGCTGGCGAGGATTTTAACACTTGGGTAGCCGGCAAGCCGCTTGAACCGCTGAAATAGCCGAATGGCCAAGTCGATGAGTGGATCCAGTAGAAATCCGGCGCCAGCCCCTTAAAGCCTCTGGCCGGCGCGCCGGCCTGCCCGAAACACGGAAATGTCGTCGTAAAACGCGGGCGATTCGTTCTCCGCCCACCAGCCGGGAATGCCCAGCACGGGAAGCGGCGCGAACATACGGCTCGTCAAGGCGTCGGTGTTCAGGAGCGCCGCGCTCACGGATTCGTCGAGCCACGCGTCGCGCGCCACGGCGTCCCATCGGAAATAGTCGGACGGCACATCGACGATCCACGCATGCCCCGTGCAGGCCTTGAACGGCGCGATCAGCTTTTCCAGCAACGCGTGGCCGAAGCAACGCACTTCGCAACTCGCACCCCAAGCGTCGCGCCGGGCAACCAGCAGCGTCCGCCAGTCGAATCCGCGTAACGCGGCGCTCAATGCCGGATCGGCGCAGGCGAACAGCAACGCGTTCTCGTCGAACAAGGTCAGCGTGTCGCGTACGCCGCCGCGGGTCGGACCGACGCCCAGCACATCGATTGCCGCCGACTGCCGCGCATTCAGCGCCGCCTTGATACGCGGAAATGCAAACCACATCGAACCGTTGAAGAAGTCATGCAGATTGTGGCGTGTCGGCACGCAGCCGGTGGCCGCGATATGCGCCTCGTATGCGGCGCCGGGCGGCAGATCGTCTTGCGCGATGAACGCAAGCCGCTGCCCGCGCCCGGTGGTCTGCCGCATCTCGCCGGCATCGGCGTTCATTTCGGCGAGCAAGGCCGCGTAACTGGTCAGCGCGGCCTGCTGCCAGCGCTGGCCGCGCCCGGCGAACTGCGCGAACCACGGCGCCGTCCAGTCGATATCGGCGAAGCCTGGCCGCGCCGCGTCACGCACCTGCATCTAAGGCGACCTCAAACCAGGCGCCAGGCGATCGACTCACCGCCACGCAGCGGCACAACCGGCGTGTCGCCGACCGGCAGCTCGGCCGGCAACGTCCATTCCTCGCGACGCAGCGTGACCTTCTCCGCGCTGCGCGGCAGGCCGTAAAAATCAGCGCCGAAAAAGCTGGCGAAGCCTTCGAACTTGTCCAGCGCGCCCGCTTTGTCGAATGCTTCCGTATAGAGCTCGAGCGCGTGCAGCGCCGTGTAGCAACCCGCGCAGCCGCACGCGTGTTCCTTCAGACCCTTCGGATGCGGCGCGCTGTCGG
Source organism: Paraburkholderia sp. DD10 (assembly GCF_049177125.1). NCBI lineage: Bacteria > Pseudomonadati > Pseudomonadota > Betaproteobacteria > Burkholderiales > Burkholderiaceae > Paraburkholderia > Paraburkholderia sp. DD10. Next base: position 2,799,476 of record NZ_CP185393.1, read on the forward strand.
TGCCGAGAAAGAAACGCGGATTGCCGGAAGTGGCCGCCTCGACCAGGGCCACGCGATGCGTCTCGCGCTTGAGCACCGGCAAGCAGTAGTAATGCGGACGAATGCCGCCCTGGAAAATCGCGTTGCGGTTGTACAGCAGGTGATGCGCGGTGATGGTCGCGCCCAGCAGCCCCGGCGCCACGCCGGCTTCGCGGATGTAGTCGACCGCATCTTTCGTGGTGATGTGTTCGAACACCACCTTCAGCGCCGGAAACTCGCGGCGCAGCGGCGTCATCACGCGGTCGATGAAAACTTTTTCACGGTCGAACAAATCGATCGACGAATCCGTCACTTCGCCATGCACGAGCAGCGGCATGCCGGTTTCCTGCATCACTTGGAGCGTTTTCGCGCACTTCATGATGTCGGTGACGCCCGCGTCGGAGTTGGTCGTCGCGCCCGCCGGATACAGCTTCACGCCATGCACGAAACCGCTTTCGCGTGCGCGGCGGATTTCGTCGGGCGGCGTGTTGTCGGTCAGATAGAGGGTCATCAGCGGCTCGAACCGCGCGCCGGCCGGAATCGCGGCGATGATCCGCTCGCGGTACGCCTGCGCCATCGCCGTGGTGGTGACCGGCGGCTTCAGGTTCGGCATGATGATCGCGCGACCGAACTGGCGTGCGGTATCCGGCAGCACGGCGGCGAGCATCGCGCCGTCGCGCACATGCAGATGCCAGTCGTCCGGGCGAGCGATGGTGAGGGAATCGATGGGAGCGTTGGGAGCGGTCATGGCGAAGGGGCGAGATTATGCGGCAAAAAGCCAATCGACCTGTTCAAACCGCAACATTGCAGCCTAAACACACGTCAATTTTGCTATTTGGCGTTTCTGGCTCGGTGATATGCTTGGAATTCATCATTGTAACGGCTCGCCCCGTTCACAGGCTTACCCGCAACATGTGCCAACTTCTCGGAATGAACTGCGCCGCGCCAACGGACGTCACGTTCTCGTTCACCGGCTTTGCGGCGCGCGGCGGCGTCACCGATCACCACGCGGACGGCTGGGGTATCGCCTTCTTCGAAGACAAAGCCTGCCGCCTGTTCATCGACCATCAATCGTCGGCCACCTCGCCGATCGCCGAGATGGTCAAGCGCTATCCGATCAAATCGAAGAACACCATTGCGCATATCCGCAAGGCGACGCAAGGGCACATCCTGCTGGAAAACTGCCATCCGTTCATGCGCGAATTGTGGGGGCGCCACTGGATCTTCGCGCATAACGGCGACCTGCAAGATTACTCGCCGGCGCTGACGGGCGTTTATCAGCCGGTCGGCACGACCGATAGCGAGCTCGCGTTCTGTGCGCTGTTGCAAGGCTTGCGCAAGGCTTTCCCCGGCACGCAGCCGCCGCTCGACGAACTGTTCGCCGCGCTTGAAACGCTCACGCGTGAGATCACGCAATTCGGCGTGTTCAATTTCCTGATGTCGAACGGCCAGGCGCTGTTTGCGCATTGCTCGACGCACCTGCACTACATCGTGCGGCGCTGGCCGTTTTCCACTGCGCATCTGGTCGACGCGGACGTCTCGATCGACTTCGCCAAATACACCACGCCGGAAGACCGGGTCGCGGTGATCGCAACCAAGCCGCTGACCGACAACGAAGTGTGGACCGCGTTCGAACCGGGCGATCTGCTGATGTTCCAGCACGGCGACGTCATCGGCCGCGTCAACGTGCCGGTGCCGGCCTCGGTACTCGAGAAGCTGCGGAATCCGGCGCTGGATGCGTCGGCCTCGGTGAGCACGATAGCGGCTTCGGTCGAACCCGCCAGTCCTGCCGGGACGGAGGCCGAAGTCGATCTCGAAGCGGCCGACGACGCCGCCGCGTTCGAATCCTGAGCCACGACGCGCCTGCACTCGCAGGCGTCGACAGTCCGCGCGCCGCACATGAAAAAGCCGCTTCGTCCCCGAAGCGGCTTTTCTTTTTCTCCCGGCAAGGGCCGCGCCCAATAAACCGCGCGGCCGCAAAAGACTCAGTGAAGGATTTTCGCCAGAAAATCCTTCGCGCGATCCGACTTCGGGTTCGCGAAAAAATCTTCCTTGCGGTCGTCTTCGACGATCAAGCCCTTATCCATGAAGATCACGCGATGCGCGACCTTCTTCGCAAAGCCCATTTCGTGCGTGACGCACATCATCGTCATGCCTTCCTGCGCGAGTTCGACCATCACGTCGAGCACTTCGTTGATCATCTCAGGATCGAGCGCCGAGGTCGGCTCGTCGAACAGCATCGCGATCGGGTCCATCGACAACGCGCGTGCAATCGCCACGCGCTGCTGCTGCCCGCCCGACAACTGCCCCGGATACTTGTCCGCGTGCGCACGCAAACCCACGCGATCGAGCAGCTTGTAGCCCTTGGTCGTGGCTTCCTCGTTCGAGCGGCCCAGCACCTTGATCTGCGCGAGCGTCAGGTTCTGCACGATCGACAGATGCGGGAACAATTCGAAATGCTGGAACACCATGCCGACTTTCGCGCGCAACTTCGAGAGATTGGTTTTCTTGTCGGTGAGCGACTGGCCGTTGATGACGATCTCGCCCTTCTGGAACGGCTCGAGGCCATTGACGGTTTTGATCAGCGTGGACTTGCCCGAACCCGACGGCCCGCACACCACCACCACTTCACCCTTTTTGACTTCCGTCGTGCAGTCGGTCAGTACTTGAAATTGACCGTACCACTTCGAAACATTCTTGATAGAGATCATCTTGCGACCTTTTTCTGAAGACCTTTGACGAGGCTCGACGCGACCACACAGATCACGAAATAACACGCGCCAGCGAACAGTACCATCTCGACATTCGTGCCGTCACGGTCGCCAATATTCGTGGCGGTGCGGAAGAAGTCGGCGAGGCTGATCACGTAGACGAGCGACGTATCCTGAAACAGCACGATGCCTTGCGTGAGCAGAAGCGGCACCATTGCGCGGAATGCCTGCGGCAGCACCACGAGACGCATGGCCTGCGCGTAGTTCATGCCGAGCGCGAACGACGCATTGACCTGCCCGCGCGGCACCGACTGGATGCCGGCGCGAATGATCTCGGAATAGTACGCCGCCTCGAACAGCGAGAAAGCGACCATTGCCGACGCGAGGCGAATATCGATATCGGGCGAGAGCCCGAGCACGTTCTGCAACACCTGCGGCACGATCAGGAAGAACCACAGCAGAACCATCACCAGCGGGATCGAACGGAAGATCGTGACGTAGCCCTTCGCGAACCACTCGAAAGGCTTGAACGACGACAACCGCAACATGGCGAGCACCGTGCCCCAGATGATGCCGATCACGATCGCGATCAGGGTGATCTTGATGGTAACGATGGCGCCGGTCCACAGCGTAGGCAGTGCGCCCGGAATACCGCTCCAGTCGAAATGGTGCATCACTTGCCTCCGATATAGCCGGGCAACCGGGTCTTGGCTTCGACCCAGCGCATCAGTTGCATCACGATCAGATTGATCAACACATACGCCAGCGTGACCGCGATGAACGACTCATACGTCTGCGACGTGTAGTCGACCAGTTGGCGCGCCTGCGCGGACAGATCCAGCAGACCGATGGTCGACGCAACCGCCGAGTTCTTGAAAATATTCAGAAACTCGGACGTAAGCGGCGGCACGATGATGCGGTACGCGACCGGCAACAGCACGTAGCGATACGTCTGCCATTGCGTGAAGCCCATTGCCAGGCCCGCGGCGCGCTGGCCGCGCGGCAACGCGTTGATGCCCGAGCGCACCTGCTCGCACACGCGCGCCGCGGTGAACAGTCCGAGACAGATAATCGACGATGAGAAGAACTGCGCACTCGGCGGCAGTTGCTTGTACCAGGTGCCGATCGACACGGGCAGCAACTCCGGTATCACCAGATACCAGATGAAGAACTGCACGATCAGCGGGATGTTGCGGAAAATCGCGACATAGAGCGTGCCGATGCCCGACGCCCATTTGTTCGGCACCGTGCGCAGCACGCCGAACAGCGAGCCGACGATCAGCGCGATCACCCATGCCGACAGCGACACGGTAATCGTCACCCAGAAGCCGGACATCAGCCAGCCCAGATAGGTGGTCGGCTCGCCGGTCGAGACCGGACTCAGCAGAATGCCCCAGTTCCAGTGATATGACATGACCAAGACTCCAGCAAAAAGAAACGGAAGAAGCGTGCGGCCCCTTCCGTTTCGTTCAGCAATTCAAAAACAGCTAAGGTTTAATCGATAGCCTTGTCATTCGGGCTCTTGTAGAGCGCCTTGATGTCGTCGCTTTCCGGGAAGTTCAGGTTCAGGCCCTTCGGCGGAATCGGCGATTCGAACCACTTCTTGTAGATCTGACTGGCTTCGCCCGAGGTTTCGACCTTCGCGATCGCGTCGTCGACAACCTTCTTGAACTCCGGATCGTTCTTGCGAATCATGCAGCCGTACGCTTCGTGCGATTGCGGCGCGCCGACGATCACGAAGTCGTCCGGCTTGTTCGATTTCGCGCGTTCGCCTGCCAGCAGCGCGTCGTCCATCATGAACGCGGCGGCGCGGCCGGTGGAGAGCGTCAGGAACGACTCGCCATGATCCTTCGCGCTGATGATGTTCATGCCCATGCTCTTGTCCTGGTTCATCTTGCGAAGCAGGCGCTCGGAGGTGGTGCCGGCGGTCGTGACGACCGTCTTGCCCTTCAGGTCGGCCCAGTCCTTGATGCCGGAGTCTTTCTTGGTCATCAAGCGTGTGCCGATCACGAAGATCGTGTTGGAGAATGCGACCTGTTGCTGGCGCTCGGCGTTATTCGTGGTCGAACCGCATTCCATGTCGACGGTGCCGTTCTGCACCAGCGGAATACGGTTTTGCGACGTAACCGGCGTCAGCTTGACCTTCAGGCCAGGCATGTTCAGCTTCTGCTTGACCGCCTCAACCACTTTCAGCGCGAATTCCTGCGAATAGCCGATGACATTCTGCTTGTCGTCGTAATACGAGAACGGGATCGACGATTCGCGATGGCCCAGCGAAATGACGCCCGTGTCCTTGATCTTTTTCAGCGTACCGGCGTCTTGCGCATGCGCGCCAACCGTAAACAGTCCGAGAGTCGCGAGCAGCAGCGCAGCTTTTTTAACCTTCATTTGTGATCTCCTTGGCAAGAACCGGCGCCAGTTTAGCAAAGTAATTATTCTGAAAGTATGGCTATAAACCATGTTTGTTGCGTCTCGCCCAAAGGGGACTTGCTTCGGGGCGCGCGCCGCTATGGTTTACAGCGCCTTAACCCAATCAGTCAAGCTTTACGGGCATGCGAATGCGGGCGGCATCGATACGATGCCGCCCGCCGGGTAAAACACGCGGTCTTGTGAACCGCGTTGAAGCAAGCGTATTCGAGCGGGTCCGCGGGTGGCGGAGCCGCCGTTCACGCAAACCGATCAGGGATACAGGCCGCGCATTTCGCGCGCTTGCAGAATCCGCTTACACGCGACGATAAACGCCGCGGTACGCACGGAGACGTTCTGCTCGCTCGACACCTGCCACACCGCGGCGAATGCTTCTCGCATCACGCGCTCGAGGCGCTGGTTGATTTCGTCCTCGGTCCAGAAGAAGCTCGAGAAATCCTGCACCCATTCGAAGTACGACACCGTCACGCCGCCCGCATTGGCCACGACGTCCGGAATCACGAGAATGCCGCGATCGTGCAGGATGTCGTCCGCCGCCGTGGTGGTCGGGCCGTTGGCGCCTTCCACGATGATCTTCGTCCTGATCTTGCCGGCGTTCTTTTCGGTGATCTGGTTTTCCAGCGCGGCCGGAATCAGGATGTCGGACTCGACGGTCCAGAATTCCTCGTTCGTCACGGCATCCGCTTCGGGGAAGCCGCCCACGCCGCCCGTCTTCGCCACGTGTTCGAGCAAGGCGACCGCATCGATACCGGTCGACTTGTACAGCGAGCCGGTGTGATCCTGCACCGCGACCACCTTCGCGCCCGCTTCCTGGAACAGACGCGCGGCGATGCCGCCCACGTTGCCGAAGCCTTGCACGGCGATGCGCGCGCCTTCGATATCGAAGCCGATGCGGCGCGCCGCTTCGCAGCCGACCACGTACACGCCGCGGCCCGTCGCCTCGCGGCGGCCCAGCGAACCACCCAGCGTGATCGGCTTGCCCGTCACGACGCCGGTCGCCGTTTGGCCCTGGTTCATCGAGTAGGTGTCCATCATCCACGCCATGATCTGCTCGTTCGTGTTCACGTCCGGCGCGGGAATGTCGGTGTTCGGTCCGATGATGATGCCGATTTCACTCGTGTAGCGGCGCGTCATGCGCTCCAGTTCGCCACGCGACAAGGTGCGCGGGTCGACGCGGATGCCGCCCTTGGCGCCGCCGTAAGGTACGTTCACCGCCGCGTTCTTCACCGACATCCACGCGGACAGCGCCATCACTTCCGACAGCGTCACGTCCTGGTGATAGCGCACGCCGCCCTTGCCCGGACCGCGCGACACGTTGTGCTGCACGCGATAGCCCTCGAAGTGCGCGACGGTGCCGTTATCGAGTTCGATAGGCACGTCGACGATCAGGATGCGCTTCGGGCGCTTCAGGGTTTCGAGCCAGCGGGACAGCGAGCCGAGGTACGGCGCGACGCGGTCGACCTGACGCAGGTAGTTGCCCCAGGGGCCGAGGTCTTCGCTGTTGAGGTAGGAGGGAATGGACTGCAACGTTGCGGCGGATTGTGCGGCTTGCTGCTGGGAAGACATGAACGCTCCGGCGTTGATCGAATAGCAGCATTGTGGAAAAACGCCATTTTGAAATCCAATGCCGTTTCCTTATCCGATTATGTTTTATTTGCATAACCATCGGAAAGCCGCAAATCCACGTCGCGGCAAAGCATGTTTTTCAGCGGGCATCCGCGCCATGCGCCAGTTCCTCGGCGACGACCTCCCACAACCGCCGCACGAGTACCTGCCGGGCATCGTCGCTCTTCGCCGCCAGTTTGTCGCGGTAGAGGCGAATCTCCATGGTCAGCGTGAGTTGCCCTTCCGGCGTGCCGCGCGTCGCGCGATCGAGACGGATCAGCTTGCCCTCGGCGACCGCGTCCTCCACCGCGCTATGCGGCAGGAACGCGACGCCGTGGCCGGCCAGCGCCATCGCCTTGAGTCCCTCGGCCATGTCGGTTTCGTAGAGCCGGTCGAGGTACAGGCGCTCCGGCGCGTTGGCGAGGATCACCTCGGTCATGCGGCCCAGATACGCGTTCGGCGTGTACGACAGATACGGCGTGGACGCCTCGGCGGTGCCCGGCAGCGTATGGCGCGGACGGCCGGCGCGGCCCGGCGCCGAGAACGGACTGATCGGCTCGTTGCCGAGCGTCAGCATGTCGTAGCGGGCAGGGTCGAGCGCGACCGGATGGCTCGGGTGGTGATAGCCCATCATCAGATCGCAGCCGCCCTCCACCAGCGACAACGCCGCGTCGTGCACGTTCAGCGCGCGCAGTCGCGTGTGGATCGTGCCCATCTGCGCTTCGATGCGCTGCAGCCAGCGCGGAAAGTACGTGAGCGACAGCGTGTGCGGCACCGCGAACTCGATGGTCGCTTGCGGCGTCGCCGTATGGCCGCGCAGCAACGCGCGCGCCTCGTGGAACTGCGACAGCATCGCGAGCGCCTGCTCGTTGAAAACCTGACCGGCCGCCGTGAGCCGCGTCGGATAAACGGAACGGTCGATCAGTTCAGTGCCGAGCCACGCTTCGAGCGCCTGAATGCGCCGGGAAAACGCCGGCTGGGTGACGTGGCGTAATTCGGCCGAACGGCTGAAACTGCGCGTTTCCGCGAGCGAAACGAAGTCTTCGAGCCATTTCAGTTCCATGCGTAGCCTGCCGCCGGCGGGAGAGAAGAAGTCAGCATTCTAGATCGTGCCGCCATGCGGGTCGCGGGCGGGAGCGGAAATCAGGAGCGGCACCGTCCGGTGGTAAAATTCGCGGTTCCCGCAGTTTCCTCCGCGTTTTTCATCCTTGCGTCAGCCCCCATCATGTCCGACACCCGCCCCGACACCCTGTTCGCGCTGAACGCGCTCTCCCCGCTCGACGGCCGCTACGCCGCGAAAACCGAAGCCCTGCGCGACTGGCTTTCGGAAGCCGCATTCATGCGCAATCGCGTGACGGTCGAAATTCACTGGCTGATCGCGCTCTCGCGCGCGGGTTTCGCCGAAGTGCCGCGCTTTTCCGAAGCCTCCGAGCAATTCCTGCTGCAACTGGCCGAGCGCTTCACCGCGCACGACGCCGCGCGCATCAAGGAAATCGAGCGCGTGACGAATCACGACGTGAAAGCGGTCGAGTACTGGCTGAAGGAATCGGTGAAAGGTCAGGAAGAACTGGAGCGCGCCAGCGAGTTCATTCACTTTGCCTGCACGTCCGAAGACATCAACAATACGTCGCACGGGCTGATGCTGGCCGGCGCGCGCGAGCACGTCATTTTGCCCGCGCTGCGCTCGGTGCATCAGCGCCTCGTCGCGCTCGCGCATGCGCACGCCGAACAGCCGATGCTCTCGCGCACGCACGGCCAGCCGGCGAGCCCGACCACGCTCGGCAAGGAAATCGCCAACGTCGCCGCGCGCCTGGAACGCGCGATCGACCGTGTCGCGAAGGTCGAACTGCTCGGCAAGATGAACGGCGCGGTCGGCAACTTCAACGCGCATCTGTCCGCCTATCCCGAGTTCGACTGGGAAGCGTTCTCGCGTGAAGTGGTCGAGCAGCGTCTGAAGCTCACGTTCAATCCGTACACGATCCAGATCGAGCCGCACGACTACATGGCCGAACTGTTCGACGCCGTGTCGCGCGCCAATACGATCCTGCTGGATCTGGACCGCGACGTGTGGGGCTACATCTCGGTCGGCTACTTCAAGCAGCGCACGAAGGCCGGCGAGATCGGTTCGTCGACGATGCCGCACAAGGTCAATCCGATCGACTTCGAAAACTCGGAAGGCAATCTCGGCCTGGCAAACGCCACGCTGCGCCACCTCGCCGACAAGCTGCCGGTTTCGCGCTGGCAGCGCGACCTGACCGACTCGACGGTGCTGCGCAATATGGGGGTCGCGTTCGGTTACTCGCTGCTCGCGTACGACTCGCTGATCCGCGGTCTCGACAAGCTCGAAGTGAACGCGCAGCGCCTGAACGAAGATCTCGACAATTGCTGGGAAGTGCTGGCCGAGCCGGTGCAAACGGTGATGCGCCGCTACGGCATCGAGAATCCTTACGAGCAGTTGAAGGAATTGACGCGCGGCAAGGGCATCACGCGCGAGGCGCTGCAAACGTTCGTCAGCGGCCTTGCGATCCCGCAAGACGCGAAGGATCGCTTGCTCGCGATGACGCCGGCTTCGTACATCGGCAAGGCGGTCGAACTGGCGAAGCGGATTGCCTGAGCTTCCCGCCGGGGCTCATGACATGAAAACCCGGGCATGAAAAAGGCGCTCCACGGAGCGCCTTTTTTCATTCCACGTCAGCTAACCGCTCACCGCGATTGGACCTGCTTCAACACATCGTCGATGATCGCCTCGGGCGACAACTCGATGCTCACCGTGATCGCCTCATCCGGGCCCGGCTCCTCGAGCGTATCGAGCTGGCTTTGCAGCAGCGACGGATCGAAGAAGTGGCCGGTGCGCATCGTCAAACGCTGTTCCAGCACTTCGCGCGAACCCTTCAGGTAGACGAAGCACACATCCTTGTCGCCGTCGCGCAGCACGTCGCGATACGAGCGCTTGAGCGACGAACACGTGAACACCGCCGTCTCGCCCGCCTTCTGCTTTTCTTCGATCGCGGCGCGGATGGTTTTCAGCCAGGGCCAACGGTCCTCGTCGGTGAGCGGAATGCCCTGGTGCATTTTCTCCTTGTTGGCGGCGCTGTGAAACGCGTCGCCGTCGGTGAACGCGCACTGCAGGCGTTCCGCCAGCATTTCGCCAATCCTCGTCTTGCCGGCGCCCGACACGCCCATTGCGATCAAAATCATCAAAAACTCCTTACACGACCGTCGACAATGCGAAGGTCAACGCCAAACCCATCACCGAGATGATGGTCTCGAGGAGCGACCATGTCTTGAAGGTCTGCCCCACCGTCATACCGAAGTACTCCTTGATCAGCCAGAAACCGCCGTCGTTCACATGCGAAAAGATCAGCGAGCCGGAGCCGGTGGCGAGCACCATCAATTCCGGCGTGACCTGCACGCCGCTGGCCGCCGCGATCGGCGCGACGATACCGCAGGCGGTGGTCATCGCGACCGTTGCCGAACCCGTGGCGAGGCGAATCAACGCGGCCACCAGCCAGCCGAACAGCAGCGGCGACAGATGCATCGCCGTCGCCACGCCGACGATTTCCTTCGAAATGCCGCTATCCATCAGCACCCGCCCGAAACCGCCGCCCGCACCGACGATCAGCGTAATGCCCGCGATCGGCGCGAGACATTCGCCGCAGAACTTCTGGATCTGCTCGCGGTTGAAACCGCGGCTCGCACCGAAGGTCCAGAAGCTGACCAGCACGGCGATCAGCAGCGCGACGTCCGAATTGCCGACGAAATGCAGCAGGTCGTTCGCCAGCGTTTTCGGCGTGAATACGAGATCGGCCCAACTGCCGACCAGCATCAGGATCACCGGCAGCAGGATCGTGAAGAGCGTCACGCCGAAGCCCGGCAACTCCCGCTTCGGCGCCGCATTCTGCGCGCCGTTCATGCCAAGCTCGTCATGGCCGACAAATTGCGCGGCGAGCGGATTGTCCTTCGGCAGCTTGATGAAGCGGTTGATCAGCAACGCGAACAGCGGGCCCGCGACGATCGCGGTCGGCACGCCGACGATCAGCCCATAGGCGATCGTCTTGCCGATATCGGCGTGATACTGCTGCACCGCGAGCATGGCGGCCGGGTGCGGCGGAATCAGCCCGTGCACGACGGAAAGCCCCGCGACCATCGGCAAGCCGACCAGCAGCAGCGATTTGTTGGTGCGCTTCGCGACGTTGAACGCGATCGGAATCAGCAGTACGAAGCCGACCTCGAAGAACACCGGCAAGCCGACGATGATCGCCACGACCATCATCGCCCAATGAATATTCTTCTCGCCGAACCAGTCGATCAGCGTGGTGGCGATGCGTTCGGCGCCGCCGGATTCGGCCATCATCTTGCCGAGCATCGTGCCGAGGCCGACCACCACCGCGATGTGCCCGAGCGTGTTGCCGTTGCCGGTTTCGAACGATTTGACGATGGTGCCGATCGGCATGCCGGACACGAGGCCCAGCAGCAACGACACGATGATCAGGACGAGTAGCGGGTAAATCTTGTAGCGGGTGATCAGCAGGATCAGCAAGGCGATGGCGATCACCGCGTAGACCAGCAGCATGCTGCCGTGAACAGCTTCCATGAAGCTCCTCCTTCGTTATTGGTTGTGGGTGCGCACGGCTGGCACCTCGTCTCGTGGTGGCCAGCGGCGATGCCGGAAAAACCGGCTCGCCGCGCGGACGCTGAATTTTACTTGCTGTTCTGCCTGAAGGCGCGCGAATCCAGCACGCATATCGAAAGAAGCCCCGCCGCGACAGCCGTGGTGGCTATATCGACGAGGCTCCTTGCAGGCAAGACGGGGATGACACGGAATCGCGCGCCGCTTCGGTTCAGTGAAAACTCAATGCGCAGGCGCCGCCAGTTGGCTGGCCGCACGCGCGAGACGCGTGACTTCGTCCCAGTGCTGCGAGGCGAGCGCGGCCTTCGGTGTGAGCCATGAGCCGCCCACGCACACCACGTTCGGCAGCGCCAGGAAATTCGGGGCCGTTTCGGCCGTGATGCCGCCGGTCGGGCAGAACTTCAGCGTCGGGAACGGGCCGTGGAACGCTTGCAGCATCGGCACCCCGCCCGCCTGTTGGGCCGGGAAAAACTTCACGATCTCGTAGCCGAGTTCGAGCGCGGTGATGATGTCGGTCGGCGTCATGACACCCGGCAGCAGCGGCAAGCCGGCGTCCTGCGCGGCCTTGTGCATGTCTTTGGTCAGCCCCGGCGAGACGCCGAACTTCGCGCCGGCTTTCTTCGCCTGCGCGCAATGCTCGGGCTTCGTGATCGTGCCGACGCCGACCACGATGTCCTCGGCCAACTGGCTCGCGCGTTCGATCGCTTCGAGGCCCGCCGCGGTGCGCAGCGTGATTTCGAGCACCTTCACGCCACCCGCGTGCAGCGCGCGCGACACATGCTCGCCCTGTTCGACGGAGTCGAACGCGAGCACCGGAATCACCGGGCCGAGGCGCACGATATCGCTTACTGTTTTCGAGGTCATGGTCAGACTCCTTGTTTCTGCAGCGCTTGGCTGGCTTGAGTGGTGCTGGTGTGTGCATGGCCGTGCTGGTGCGCGCCGCGCTCGCCCACCATCGGGCCGAACACCGACGCGCCCTGCTCCGCGGGCGCCGCCGCCGCACGGAACACGCCGAACAGTTCACGGCCGAAGCCGACTTCGTTTTCCGCCTGATGCCGCGGCACGGCGCCCGGCCGCGCGGCCCATTCGGCCGCGTCGATTTCGATATCGAGCACGCCGGCTTCCGCGTCGATCACCAGCATGTCGCCGGTGCGGACCTTGCCGATCGGGCCTTGCAGCAATGCTTCCGGCGACAGGTGAATCACCGCGGGCACCTTGCCCGAGGCGCCCGACATGCGGCCGTCGGTGACCAGGGCCACATGGAAGCCTTGATCCTGCAACACGCCGAGCAGCGGCGTCAAACGATGCAGTTCGGGCATGCCGTTTGCCCGCGCGCCCTGAAAACGCACGACGGCGATGAAGTCGCGCTTCAGCTCGCCGTTGTCGAATGCTTCCTGCACGGCTTCCTGCGAATCGAACACGATGGCCGGCGCCTTCACCTTGCGATGCTGCGCCGCCACCGCCGAAATCTTGATCACGCCGCGGCCGAGCTTGCCCTGCATCAGACGCAAGCCGCCGTCCGGCTGGAACGGCTCCTTGATGCCGCGCAGCACCGCGGTGTCCGCGCTTTCGGCCGTGCCCGGCACCCATTGCAGCTTGCCGTCGAGCAGCTTCGGCTCCTCGGTGTAGTGCTTCAGGCCCTTGCCCGCGACCGTGTTCACGTCTTCGTGCAGCAAGCCGCCTTCCAGCAGATTGCGAACGAGGAACGCGACGCCACCGGCCGCGTGGAAATGGTTCACGTCGGCCTTGCCGTTCGGATAAATCTTGGCGAGCAGCGGCACCGCTTGCGACAGCGTGTCGAAGTCGTCCCAGTCGATCACGATGCCCGCCGCGCGCGCAATCGCCACTAGGTGCAGCGTGTGATTGGTCGAACCGCCCGTGGCCAGCAACGCGACGATGCCGTTGACGATCGCCTTCTCGTCGATCACGTGCCCGATCGGCATGTAGTTGCCGCGCTCCACCGTCAGATCGAGCACGCGACGCGCGGCTTGCGCGGTCAGCGCGTCGCGCAGCGGCGTGTGCGGATGCACGAACGCCGAGCCCGGCAGATGCAGGCCCATCACTTCCATCAGCATCTGGTTGCTGTTCGCGGTGCCGTAGAACGTGCAGGTGCCGTGGCTGTGATACGCGGCGGCTTCCGCTTCGAGCAGCGCATCGCGGCCGCACTGGCCGGTGGCGAAAAGCTGACGCGTCTTGGCTTTCTCGTCGTTCGAGAGGCCGCTGCCCATCGGGCCGGCCGGCACGAAAATCGTCGGCAGATGGCCGAATTGCAGCGCGCCGATCAAAAGACCGGGCACGATCTTGTCGCAGATGCCGAGGCACAGCGCCGCGTCGAACATGTTGTGCGTGAGCGCGACCGCGGTGCTCATCGCGATCACCTCGCGCGAGAACAGCGACAGCTCCATGCCCGCGTTGCCTTGCGTGACGCCGTCGCACATGGCGGGCACGCCGCCCGCGAATTGCGCGACGCCGCCGTTTTCACGCGCGGCTTCCTTGATGATGTCCGGGTAGTTTTTGTACGGCGCGTGCGCCGACAGCATTTCGTTATACGACGACACGATGCCGATGTTCGGCTCGCGGATCGCCTTGATGGCGAGTTTGTCGCGGCCCTCCAGCCCGGCAAAGCCGTGAGCCAGATTCGCGCACGAGAGCGCGCCGCGCGCCGGGAACCGGCCCTGTGCCTGGTCGATGCGCGACAGATAAGCCTCGCGAGTGGGCTTGCTGCGCTCGATCACGCGTTGGGTGACCTTCAACAATTGCGAATGCGGGGAAACCATCGGAGCTCCTTCTTCGCTGGCTAAAGACGACTTGCGGACGACTTGCGGGCGTTGCGCGCACTATGCCAGGCAGGTATCGCGGGGGATGTCGGATCAGTCGACGCCGCCAATGTTAGTAGAAAAACTACACGGTCGCAATCGCGAGTCGTGCTGCGCTGCGGCATCGCCGAACCGCCCGTCTCGGCCTGCTGGCTTGGGTTGGGCGCTGCGCCTGTGAACCTAGGGATTACACCTAGACCCGAATATGTAGTTTTTGTACCTTGTTTGGCAATCAGATATAGTCCACGCATTCTTCAGCATAGTGCGAGTTTTACGATGATGCTGTCCCAAGTGGAAGAGATGCGCGATCAGTTGCGCCCATCCGAGCGCAAGCTGGCCGACTACGTGATCGAGTCGCCGCGCGAGGTGCTCGATCTGTCGATGACGGAAGTCGCCGCGCGTGCCGGCGTGAGCCAGCCGACCATCGCGCGTTTCTGTCACGCGCTCGGCTTCTCGGGGTTTCGCGAGTTCAAGATCCGGCTCGCGCAGGGCATTGCGTCAGGCGTGCCGACCGTCTATCGGGACGTGCGGCCGGACGAAGGCGCGCCGGGGCTCATCGCGAAGGTCTTCGACCGAACCATCGGCACGCTGATCCAGGTGCGCAACAGCCTGTCGCCGGATAGCGTCGAAGCGGCCGTCGAATTGCTGGCGAACGCGGCGCGCATCGAGTTCTACGGGGCGGGCGGCTCGGGCATTGCCGCGCAGGACATTCAGCACAAGTTCTTCCGGCTCGGCATGCCGAGCGTCGCTTACTCCGACCCGCACACCTATTCGATGTCGGCGGCGCTGCTCGGTCCCGGCGACGTGGTGGTGGCGGTTTCCAACACGGGCCGGACCCGCGACATCATCGAAGCCGCGCGCTCGGCGCTGGCTCGCGGCGCGAAGGTGATCGCGATCACGCATGGCAATTCGCCGCTGGCGCGGGTCGCGACGATCTGCCTGTTCTCGAACGTCGTGGAGGAAACCGACGTGTTCTCGCCGATGACTTCGCGCATGTCGCATCTGGCGATCGGCGACATTCTGGCGGTCGGCGTCGCGCTCAAGCGTGGACCCGATCTGGTGGAACGGGTGGGGCAGGCGAAAGGGGTGATCGCCCGATTGAGGATCGATGGGGAGGTTTGAGCGACCGGGTCCGAAGCTTTCTCAGAACGGCTTGATCACCACCAACGCGACCGCTGCCAGCATCCCCAGTACCGGCAGCTCATTGAACATCCGATACCACTTGTCCGTCCGCCGATTCTCGCCGCGCTCGAACCTGCGCAGCAACACGCCGCAATAGGCGTGGTAAACGATGAGCAGCAGCACCACGCCCACCTTCGCGTGAATCCAGCCCTGCCCGCGCCCGATTCCCACCGCGAGCCACAACCACAGCCCGCACGCGAGCGCCGGCACCGCGATAAACGTCATGAAGCGAAACAGCTTGCGCGCCATCGTCAACAGTCGCGCCGTCGCGGCGGGCTCCGTTTCCATCGCCAGATTGACGAAGATGCGCGGCAGATAGAACAGACCGGCAAACCAGGAAGCAATCAGGACGATGTGAAACGTTTTTACCCAAAGCATCGGCGGTCCTTGTCGTTCGTATAACGCGTTGGCGCGAAAAGAAGCGCGCTCGGCGGCGCGCTTGTGGTTGTGCTTGTGCGGAGAAACCGGGGCGGCGGCGCGGTTTTTATTGCCGCCCTTCGCCGTGCCCCAGCACGATGTATTTGAGCGACGTCAGCCCTTCGAGCCCCACCGGTCCGCGCGCGTGCAGCTTGTCGTTCGAAATGCCGATTTCCGCGCCCAACCCGAATTCGAAGCCGTCCGCGAAACGCGTTGACGCGTTCACCATCACGCTCGCCGAATCCACTTCGCGCAGGAAGCGCATTGCGCGGTCGTGGTCTTCCGTAACGATCGCGTCGGTGTGCCGCGAGCTGTACTCGTTGATATGTTCGATCGCCGCGTCGACACCGTCGACCACCTTGATCGCCAGCACCGGCGCGAGATATTCGGTGCGCCAGTCTTCCTCGGTGGCATCGACCAGCGGGCCGACGCCGGCTTCCGCCAGCACCGCGCGCGCCGCGGCATCCACCCGCAGCTCGACTTCCTTGCCGCGGTACAGCTTGCCAAGCGGCGGCAGCACTTCGGCCGCGATACCGCGCGCCACCAGCAGCGTTTCCATCGTGTTGCAGGTGCCGTAGCGGTGCGTCTTCGCGTTATCGCAGACGGTCAGCGCCTTGGCCAGATCGGCGCGATCGTCGACATACACGTGGCAGATGCCGTCGAGGTGCTTGATCATCGGCACGCGCGCTTCGTTCATCAGGCGCTCGATCAGGCTCTTGCCGCCGCGCGGCACGATCACGTCGACGTATTCGGTCATCGTGATCAGCTTGCCCACCGCGGCGCGGTCGGAGGTGGCGACTACCTGTACGGCGTCCGGCGGCAAACCGGCCGCCGCCAAGCCTTCGCCGATCAGCTTCGCCAGCGCGGTGTTGCATTCGAGTGCCTCGGAACCGCCACGCAGGATCGTCGCGTTGCCCGATTTCAGGCAGAGCGCGGCGGCGTCGATCGTCACGTTGGGACGCGATTCGTAGATGATGCCGATCACCCCCAGCGGCACGCGCATCTGGCCGACCTGGATGCCGCTCGGCCGGTACTTCAGATTGCTGATTTCGCCGATCGGATCGGCGAGCGCGGCGACTTGCCGCAAGCCTTCGACCATCGTCTTCAACGCCTTGTCCGACAGCGTGAGGCGATCGATGAAAGCGGCGTCGAGACCCTTTTCGCATGCACGGGCGACGTCGCGCGCATTGGCTTCCTTCAGCAACGCGGTGTCACGTTCGATCGCCTGGGCGACGGCGGCAAGCGCGGCGTTCCTGGCCGCCGTCGACGCCCGCGCCATCGCACGCGAAGCGTGGCGGGCGCGGCGGCCGAGGTCGGTCATGTACTGGTCGATATCCATGGTGATTCTCGTGGTGCCGCGCACGTTCACGTGCGGCGGACGGGCAGAATTAGCGAAAGATCAAACGATTGTAAGTCGGGCGGCGGTGCTTTGCTTGCGCCACCGAACGGCAATGCGGGGGACTTCATATTGCGCCGCCTGGGCGTGGGAGCGATGCAAGCGGTACGTGCCGGCATCGGCGGCGGACATCAGCCTACCTTCACCGCTCGCCGGGTCAGCGCGCGAGCCATGCCCAATCAGCCGGGCCTTCGCCCCGGCGCAACAGCCGCGGTGCGAGGTCGCGGCGGCGGCACAGGCACCGCTTTTGCCGGCGACGCCACCGTCATGGCCAGTTCGAACAGTCCGTTCCACGGATCGGGCGGCGGGTCGTTGCGATGATTGCCCGGCGTGCCGCCCGACAAACCCTTCACCTGCCGGTCGAGGCGCGCCGCCAACGCGAGCGCCTTCTCCAGGGCGCTCTCGGTGACGCGCGACAACGCCGGCCCGATCAGCCGCTCACGCGGGCCCCACACGCGGTTCTCGCGCACCAGCATCGCGAGCGGCTTGCCGGCCGCGACACCGCGCTTGATCCGCAGCAGCGTGCGCACTTCTTCCACGACCGCCCACAACACCAGCACCGCGGCCTCGCCTTCGCCGCGCAGACCGTCTAGCATGCGCGTCAAGCGGCCGACGTCGCCCGCGAGCATCGCTTCGTTCAATTTGAAAACGTCGTAACGCGCGACGTTCAGCACGGCGTCCTGAACCTGCTCGAAACTCAGCGACCCGGCCGGATACAGCAGGCCCAGCTTCTGGATTTCCTGATGCGCGGCAAGCAGATTACCTTCCACGCGCTCGGCGATGAACGCGAGCGCGCGCCGCCCTTCCTCGCCTGCGGCCACTCGCTGCCCTTGAGCGGCGAGCCGCTGCCCCACCCAATTCGGCAACTGCGCGCGCTCGACGGGATCGATCTTCAACGCGACGCCGGCTTCGGCCAACGCCGTGAACCACCCCGACTTCTGCGTGGCCGCGTCGAGCCGCGGCAGTGTGATCATCGTCAGGACGTCATCGTTGACGGCGGCGGCAAGCGCCTTCAGCGCGTCGGCGCCTTCCTTGCCGGGCTTGCCCGACGGAATGCGCAACTCGACCAGTTGACGGTCGCCGAACAACGACATCGACTGGCTCGCGCCGAGCAGCGAACTCCAGTCGAAACCCCGCTCGACGGTGAACACCGAGCGGTCGGTGAAGCCGGCCGCGCGCGCGGTGGCGCGAATCCGGTCGCACGCTTCCTGCGCGAGCAGGTGCTCGTCGCCGTACACGACGTAGAGGCCGGCGAGTCCCTTGGCGAGATGCGCTTCGAGCGCGTCAAGTCGGAGTTGCATGGCTACCGATCGGCGAGGTTGAACAGGTGCGGCAAGTGAATCGAAATACGGCGCTCACAGCGGCGGCGGCGGCAAAGGCGCGCGCGGCGCAACCGCCGGCGCTTCCTGACCCGGCGCGGGATGCAGCGACTTCACGATCTCGAGACGCCGCGTGAGCTGGTCTATCGCGTCGTTCTCCATGTCGGCGAAAAGAATGTCGGACTCAGCCGCCTTCGCCTGCGAATACTGGTCGCTATAGGTCATCGCCCGGTTCAGCGCGATCACGCTCGGCGGAATCAGGATCGTGCCGTCCTTGCCGGTCAGCGTGTAGTTCATCGAGAGATTCAATTGATACTCCGCGACGACACCCAGCGAGTTGAGCGTCAGCGTGCTGATGCCGCGGTTCTCCGAGATCAGCAGCGTTGCGTCGGCATTCGCGGGCGACTTGACCACCACCGTGTCGCTGCCGCCTTGCACCATGCGCGTAAGCCGCGCGCCCGCCGCGGCCGAACCGCCGGAGATATAGAGACGTTTGAACGCGTAGTCCTGCTGGCCGCGCAGTTGGAAGCCGCAGGCGGACAACATCAGCACGCTGCAAGCCAGCGTCAATAACGATCTGCGAGTCACATTGGCTCCTGGTTCGCAGTAGATTCCGCAGCGAGGACAAGCGCCGCCGCATGTGGCGGCGTCCTGCCTGCTGTCGTGTCTTGATGGATCTTCACGAGAAAACGCCGGGCCACCCCAAGGTTTTCCGCTCCGCGCGAAGTTTCCCTGGTGGCGCTCAAACGACGACGTTCACGAGGCGGCCCGGCACCACGACGATTTTCTTCGGCGCCTTGCCTTCGCTGAACTTCGCGACCATCTCGTGAGCGACCGCGAGTTGTTCGACCGCTTCACGCGAGGCGTCTTTCGCCACCGTCAGCGCGCCGCGCACCTTGCCGTTCACCTGCAGCACGAGTTCGATCTCGGCCTGCTCCAGCGCCTTCTCGTCGACCTTCGGCCACGGCGCGTCGAGCAGCGAGCCGAATTCGTCGGCGTAACCGAGTTCGCGCCACAACTGGAACGTGAGGTGCGGCACGACCGGATACAGCACGCGCAGCATCACGCCGTAGGTTTCGCGCAGCACGCCCGGCAGGGCGCTCTTCGCGCTGTCGAGCGCGTTGAGCATCTTCATCGCCGCCGATACGACCGTGTTGTACTGCAAGCGC
Source organism: Paraburkholderia sp. DD10 (assembly GCF_049177125.1). Lineage (NCBI taxonomy): Bacteria > Pseudomonadati > Pseudomonadota > Betaproteobacteria > Burkholderiales > Burkholderiaceae > Paraburkholderia > Paraburkholderia sp. DD10. The sequence continues at coordinate 2,819,166 of NZ_CP185393.1, forward strand.
TGGTAGTCGAAGTCGGCCTGCTTCAGCACGCTATAAATCTCGCGGCGCAGCGCCTTGTCGGTCTCGCCGAGTTGCGCGGCATCGAACTTGCCGCCCGCGCGCAACGCTGCCTCGTTCGCGTGGCCGAAGCTCCACACGCGGCGCAGGAAACGGCTCGCGCCTTCCACGCCCGAACCGGACCATTCCAGCTGCTGCTCGGGCGGTGCCGCGAACATCACGAACAGACGCGCGGTGTCCGCGCCGTGCTGATCGATCAGCAATTGCGGATCGACGCCGTTGTTCTTCGACTTCGACATCTTCTCGACGCCGCCGAGCACCACCGGCTGACCGTCCGCGTTCAGCACGGCGCCGACCGGGCGGCCCTTGTCGTCGAACGAAACGGTGACCTCGGCCGGGTTGTACCAGGTTTTCTTGCCCGCTTCGTTTTCGCGGTAGTAGGTTTCGTTGAGCACCATGCCCTGCGTGAGCAGATTTTTGGCCGGCTCGCCGAACTTGACCAGGCCCATGTCGCGCATCACCTTCGCCCAGAAGCGCGAGTACAAAAGGTGCAGAATCGCGTGCTCGATCCCGCCGATGTACTGGTCCATCGGCGCCCAGTAATCGGTGCGCTCGTCGACCATGGTCCTCGCGTCCGGCGCCGCATAACGGTAGAAGTACCAGGCCGAATCGACGAACGTGTCCATCGTGTCGGTTTCGCGCCGCGCCGCGCCGCCGCAGGTCGGGCACGTGCAATTCACGAATGCCTCCGACTTGGCGAGCGGGTTGCCCGTGCCGTCCGGCACGAGGTCTTCCGGCAACACCACCGGCAAGTCTTGTTCCGGCACCGGCACATCGCCGCAAGTCGGGCAGTGGATGATCGGAATCGGCGTGCCCCAGTAACGCTGGCGCGACACGCCCCAATCGCGCAGGCGCCACGTGATCTGCTTGTCGCCGAGGCCGAGCTGCTTCAGATCGGCGGCGATCGCATCGACCGCCTGCTCGTAGTCGAGGCCGTCGTACTTGCCGCTGTTGACCAGCGTGCCGGTTTTATCGCCGTACCATTCTTGCCAGGCGTCCGTCGAGAATGCCTTGCCTTCGACAGCCACCACCTGCTTGACCGGCAAACCGTATTTCTTCACGAACGCGAAGTCGCGCTCGTCGTGCGCCGGCACACCCATCACAGCGCCTTCGCCGTAGCTCATCAGCACGTAGTTGCCGATCCACACTTCCACCTGTTCGTGCGTCAGCGGATGCGTGACGTAAAAGCCGGTGGCCATGCCCTTCTTTTCCATCGTCGCGATGTCGGCTTCAGCCACGCCGCCACGCTTGCACTCCTCGATGAAGGCTTGCAGTTCCGGCTTGTCTTGCGCGAGATGCGTGGCGAGCGGATGCTCGGCGGCGATCGCGGCGAAAGTCACGCCCATGATCGTGTCGGCGCGCGTGGTGAACACGCGCAACAGCTTCTGTTCGCCGTCGATTTCATACGGGAAGCCGAAGTTCACGCCGAAGCTCTTGCCGATCCAGTTCTGCTGCATGATCTTTACGCGCTCGGGCCAGCCGAGGCCTTCGAGGTCGTTCAGCAGTTCATCCGCGTAATCGGTGATGCGCAGGTAGTACATCGGGATTTCGCGCTTTTCGACCAGCGCGCCCGAACGCCAGCCGCGTCCGTCGATCACCTGCTCGTTGGCGAGCACGGTCTGATCGACCGGGTCCCAGTTGACGGTGCCGGTTTTCTTGTACGCGATGCCCTTTTCGAGCATCTTCAGGAACAGCCACTGATTCCACTTGTAGTAATCGGGGCTGCAAGTGGCGACTTCACGCGACCAGTCGATTGCGAGGCCCATCGACTGCATCTGCTTCTTCATGTAAGCGATGTTGTCGTAGGTCCACTTGGCGGGCGGCACGTTGTTGGCCATCGCAGCGTTTTCCGCCGGCATGCCGAACGCGTCCCAACCCATCGGCATCAGCACGTTGTAGCCGTTCATCCGCAAATAGCGGTACATCACGTCATTGATCGTGTAGTTGCGCACGTGCCCCATGTGCAGCTTGCCCGACGGGTACGGCAGCATCGAGACGCAATAGAACTTGGGCTTGCTGGCGGTTTCCGTCGTCTTGTACGCGTCGATCGCGCGCCATTGCCCTTGCGCGGCGGATTCGACGTCGGAGGGAACGTATTTTTCGTGCATGGTGTGATGGTGTCGCTGGGTTCGGTGCTTTCGCACCGGCCGCTTGGTGCTCTGCTGGATGAAATGGCGTCGTTTCCCCTTCTGCGGGGGAAAGGGCTGATTATACCGTTCGCGGACGGGTGCGCCGCGCGGTATGGCTAGCTGGCTAGCGGCTCGCGCCAGGCGGCGGCGGGTCCGTCACGAAGCCGATCCGCTCGAGCCCGGCCTGCTGCGCCGCGCCCATGACCTGTGCGATCACTTCGTAACGCGTGGAGCGCTCGGCGCGCAGTTGAATCTCCGGCTGCTCCGGCTGTTTGCCCGCTTGCGCGAACCGCGCGCGCATCTGCTCGAGCGTGATGACGTTGCCGTCCCAATAGAGCTTGCCGGCGGCGTCGATGGAAAGGGAAATGGTTTGCGGCGTTTGCCGCGCGGGCGCTGCCGCCACTTTCGGCAAATCGAGGCGGATTGCGTGCGTGAATAAAGGCGCGGTAATGATAAAAATCACCAGCAACACCAGCATCACGTCGATCAGCGGCGTCATGTTGATCTCGGCCATCGGCGCGGCCGTCTGCTTTTTCTCGAGTCCGCCGAATGCCATGTCGCCTCTTTCGCGTGAGCAACGCGCTTAGTGAGTCGGAGCCTGCCGGGCCCGCGGCGCGGTGTGGGCCTGCTCGACGGGCGCGCACACGTATGCGTGCAGATCGTGCGCGAAGCCGTCGAGTTCCTCCGACAATTGCCGCACGAGGCGCCCGAGCACGTTATACGCAAGCACGGCGGGAATCGCGACCACGAGGCCGAACGCGGTCATGATGAGCGCCTCGCCCACCGGACCGGCGACGTTCTCGATTTGCGCCTGGCCGCTCGCGGCAATGCTGCCGAGCGCGTGATAGATACCCCAGACGGTGCCAAGGAGGCCGACGAAGGGTGCCGTGCTGCCTACCGAGGCCAATAGCACCTGGCCGAATTCGAGCCGCCGCTGCGACGCATTGAGCGCCTGGCGCAACGCCCGCAGCACCCGTTCGCCGCGCTCGACGCGGGCGAGCAGCGCACCCGGAATGTCCACTTCGGACGCATGCAGGGCCGCCTCGGCGAGCGGCGTGAAGACACGCTCACGGTCCACGCGCTTCAACGCCGCGACACCCTCGGAGAGCGTGGGCGCCTGCCAGAACTGCGCGATGGCGCGCGCCGCCTGCCGTTTCGCGCGGGTGAGAATCCAGCTCTTGACGATCAGAAAACACCAGCTCGCAATCGACATGGCCAGCAGCACATAAGCGACGCCATGCGTGATCGCGTCACTGGTTTGCAGGTAATGGATGATGCCGCTGCTGCCTGCCATCTGACCTCGCCGTGGAAAGTGATTCGAGGGACGCGAACGGGCGCCGCGGTCCGGCACGCCCGGACAGACGCTCAACGCAGGCCGAGCACGTCCTGCATGTCGAAGAAACCGGTTTTGTGGCCTGCGAGAAAACGCACGGCACGAAGCGCGCCTTGTGCATACGACAAACGGCTCGCCGATTTGTGCGTGATTTCGATGCGCTCGCCGATGCCCGCGAACAACACCGTATGGTCGCCGACAATGTCGCCGCCGCGAATCGCCGAGAAGCCGATGGTGGACGGATCGCGTTCGCCGGTCACGCCTTCGCGGCCGTACACCGCGCAGTCGTCGAGATTGCGGCCGAGCGCGTTGGCGATCACTTCGCCCATGGTCAGCGCCGTGCCCGACGGCGCGTCGACCTTGTGGCGGTGATGCGCCTCGATGATTTCGATGTCGTAGCCGGTCGCGAAATGCCTGGCGGCGTATTCGAGCAACTTCAGCGTGACGTTCACGCCGACGCTCATGTTCGACGCGAACATGATGGCGATCTTGTCCGCCGCGGCGCGCAATTGCACTTTCTGTTCGTTGTCGAACCCGGTCGTGCCGATCACCATTTTCACGTTGTGGCGCTGCGCCGCTTCGAGATGGACCAGCGTGCCTTCGGGACGCGTGAAGTCGATCAGGTAGTCGGATTTGGCGAATACGCTTTCGATGTCGTCGGTGAGCGCGACGCCCGTCTGTTTGCCGACCAACGCGCCGGCGTCCTGACCGAGTTGCGGGGAACCCGCACGGTCGAGCGCGCCCGAGAGCGTGACTTCAGGATCGTTAAGGACGGTTTCGATGAGCATGCGGCCCATACGGCCCGATGCGCCAGCAATGGCAATTTTCATGGCTACGAGGGTTCGAAAAGGCAAAACCCGGCAAGTGCGGGAGAAAGCGGCGCCGGGCAGCACGCACCGGCGCCGCGCATCATGGGAAAGCGGAGAATCTGGCGGGCGCCACGCGGGGCGCCCTTGCCGTGACGCGGCACGCGTTCGCCACGCCCGCGCCGTATTCATCTTAAAACACCGACCGCCTGGTTACTCGCTCGTTCCCGAAGTCGACGGAGTAGTCAGCGGCGCACTGTTGCCCGTTTGCGAGCCAGTCGGTCCCACCGGATTGCTCTGCGCGCCCTGCGCCTGCGGAGGCGGCGGACGGTGGAACTGTAACTGCGGCTGACCCGGGGCCGTCGGGCCCTGTGGCGGTACGCCGCCGGCGTTCGGGGTCGGCGCGGTGGAGCGCACGGAAGACCGCGTATTGCCGGACGGCGATTGCACCGCATTGGTCGCACGATTGGCCGCTTGCGCGGCTTCCGCATTGGCGTCCGTGGACGGTGCGGTTACCGCGGCAGCGCCCTCGACGGACGGCGAACGCACCGTGTCCACCGCGATCGGCGCCGCTGCGGCCGCCACCGGCGCGCTCGCGCCGCCGGCACTGCTGGCTACGTTCGGCGCAGCGGCCTTTTTGCCGCGCCTGTCGCCGTCGATCTCAGCCAGCAATTCGAGGTTGGACGGCAGGTCCTCGCCGCCCGACCAACTGGCGACGCGGTCGCCCGCGAACATGACCACGAAGTCGCGCTGCTGCACGACGTTCGTCGAACCGCGCTTGAAATAGAACACGTAGTCCCAGCGATCCGCGTGGAACATGTCGGCCAGGAGGGGCGTGCCGAGGATCTGCCGCACCTGAGCGCGGGACATGCCGACCTGCATCTGCGAAGCCGCTTCTTTCGAGACAAAATTGCCTTGCACCACCGTGATGCGATACGGGGTAATGCTTTGCGCAATGCGCTGCGTCAGACTGTCGTAAGTGGAACATCCGGCAAGAACCGCGACAGTCGCAACAGCGATCAAGGTACCCCGCATGCGGCTCCCCCGGTAGATCAATTGAGATTTTGAAATCATTTCACTCACCGTGCGGGCCCGCTGACGAGCCGCGCGAGTTTCATTCCATCGAAGATGACCAGAACGGCAAAAACACATTACTATGAGAGCCCAGCATTGTACTCTAGGGATCCCTTGCCATGACCAATCCAACCGATCTCAAGAATATCGGGCTCAAGGCGACCCTTCCGCGCCTCAAAATCCTTGAGATTTTCCAGCACAGCCCGGTGCGCCACCTGACCGCCGAAGACGTCTACCGCAACCTGTTGCACGAGGAACTCGATATCGGCCTTGCCACCGTCTATCGGGTCCTCACGCAATTCGAACAGGCGGGCTTGCTGTCGCGCAGCAATTTCGAATCGGGCAAGGCGGTGTTCGAATTGAACGAAGGATCGCACCACGACCATCTCGTGTGCCTCGATTGCGGGCTCGTCGAGGAATTTTTCGACTCCGAAATCGAGAACCGTCAGCAATCCATCGCGAAGGAACGCGGCTTCAAGCTGCAGGAGCACGCGTTGGCGTTGTACGGCGCGTGCACCAAGGAGAATTGCCCGCATCGCAAGCATTGATGCGATCCGGGCCGCGTCGGGGTGCGCGGTCCGGTGGAAAAAAGACCCGCCCGGTGTGAATCGGGCGGGTCTTTTTGCGTTTGGGGCACGGCGGCGGGCTTGGGCGGGCAGTCCTATACCGACAGTTCGGCGCCTGCTTCGAACATCAGCCGCCACGGCTCTTCCAACGTCAGTTCGTCGCAGTTGGGCTGCTCGCCGCCGCGATCGACCACCACGAAATCGCTCATCTCGTCGAGCGCCAGCAGCGGATGGTGCCAAACGCCTTTCGCGTAGTTCACGCCCTGCCAGCCGTCGCTCCAGAATGCGCGCATCCGCGCCGGATCGAATTCGCCCGCCGGCGCGACCACCACCAGATAGCGGCGCGCCGTCAAGGGAATGAACGCCTGGCTGCCGAGCGGGTGCCGCTCCATCATCGTGATGTCGACCGGCAACGGACGCGGTTGCGCGCGAAACAGGTTGATCAGCGGCCGGCCGCCCTGCTCCGTCACATCGACGGCGGCGAGGTCGTGATAGCGCTCGGTCGTGCCGCCGTTGATCGCGAAATGGCGCGCGCCGTCCAGTTCGATCACGTCGCCGAATGGCGCGAAGGCGGCTCGCGTCAGGCGCTCCATCTGCAATGTCTTCATCGACGCCGCTCCGTTATGCGAGGTCGCCCCACAGGCGCAGACGCGACACGCCACCGTCCGGAAAGATATTGAAACGCACGTGCGTGACAGGCCCGAGCGATGCGATGCCGTCCGCGAACGTGTGCACGTGGTCCATTTGCAGCTTCTGCTCGGCGAGCAGTTCGGGCCAGAACATCGCTTGCGTGACGAGCGATTCGTCCGTGCCGCCCGTCACGCGAGCGGCTTGCAGCGAACAGCGGTCGGGGAAATTGCCCTTGAAGTGCGCGGTGTCCACCTCGATCTTGCGGATCACGCCCGGCCGCGCCAGCGCGACGATCGCCCAGTCGTTGCCCGGCTCGCGGCGGCGCCGCGTCTCCCAGCCGTCGCCCATGTTGACGCCGCGGCCCGGCATCAGCATCTGCGAGGCCGGACCGAAATGCTGGTTATTCGCCGCGACCAGATACGCGCCGTTCTCAATCGCCGCAAGGTCCAGCAGCGTGCCGCGCTCCACGCGCGCCCAGTCGCGCTTCGGTTGGCCGTACACGCGCAGGCGCGCGAGGCCGCCGTCCGGATACAGATTCACGCGCAGATGCGTGAAGGCGCGCGCGTCGTTCACTTCGACGTAGTGGTGTTGGTTGCCCTGCAGCGTGGTCGGCGGCACGAGCGTTTGCCAGTCGGCGTTGTCCGGCGGCACGTCGCTGTCCACATGGCAGGCGTCGATCGACGCCGCCGGCGGAAAATTGCCGGTGAAGTGGCTCGTATCCAGATCGACGCCGTGCACGACGCCCGCCCGCGCGAGCCGGATCACGCAATAGTCGTGACCGGTCGTGCGCTTACGGCGAGTTTCCCAGCCGTCCATCCACTTGCCGTGGTCGTCGTATTTGCCGGGAATGAACACCGCGGGCTGAGGGTCGAGCATGCGTTCTTTCGGCGCGAAGAATTCGTCGCTGGCGTGGAGCGCTTTCGCGCCCAGACGCGGGTCGGCGAGGTTCATATAGCGGCGGGTGAAGGCAGGCGCGTTCGGGTCGAGGATCGGATTGGCCATAGTCTCGGTAGGCGACGAAAAGTGAAGGAGCGCCAGCGGATTTCGGAGCATCCGCCGGCGCGGAAAAGCGCGCTGCGTTGGCGCGCTGGTCGGTCAGACGATTCGGGATATCAGACGGCTGGCGCGTGTTCGCCGGCGGCAGACTCGGGGTCCATGCCCTCGCCAGTCGGGACGTAGCGCAACGCCGCGTCGCGATTCAGCACGCGATGCGCCCGCGCCCGGTCGATATCGTTTTCCCACACCGCGACGACCACCGTCGCCACGCAATTGCCGATCAGGTTGGTCAGCGCGCGGGCAATGCCGACGAACCAGTCGACCGGCAGGATCAGCACGAGGCCGAGGACGGGAATCGCCGGAATGGCGGACAACGTCGCGGCCAGAATCACGATGGCCGAGCCCGGAATGCCGTGCGCGCCCTTCGACGTCACCAGCGATACCAGCACCACCACGATGAGGTCGTGCGTGGACAGCGGCGTGTTGGTGGCCTGCGCGATGAAAATCACAGCCAGGGTCAGATAAATGGAGAAACCGTCGAGATTGAACGAGTAGCCGGTCGGAATCACGAGACCGACCGTCGAATCCTTCACGCCCATCCATTCGAGCTTGCGCATGACCTGCGGCAACACCGCATCGGACGACGCCGTGCCGAGCACGATCGACAGTTCCTCCCGCAGATAGCGGATCAGCTTGAAAACGTTGAAGCCGGCCAGCCGCATCACCACGCCCAGCACCACGACCACGAACACGATGCAGCTCGCGTAGAACACGAGCACCAGCATGCCGAGTTGCTTGAGCGAGTCGACGCCGTACTTGCCGGTGGTGAACGCGATCGCGCCGAGCACACCGAGCGGCGCCAGCTTGATGATGAAGCTCATCACCCGGAAGAACACCTGGGCGAGTTCGTCGATCAGGCTGCTCACACGCTGCGCCTTGGTGCCGAGCAGAGACAGCGCCGAGCCGAACAGCACCGAAAACACGAGGATTTGCAGGATGTCGCCGGTCGCGAACGCGTTCATCGCCGTATCGGGGATGATCTTCAGCAGAAAGCCCGCCGTGTCCTTGAGGCTCTTCGCGTGCTCGGCGTATGTCGACAGCGAAGCCGGATCGAGCGAATGCAGATCGATGTTCATGCCGACGCCCGGTCGCGTGACATAGGCCAGCACGGCGCCGATCACGAGCGCGATCGTCGTCATCACCTCGAAGTAGATCACCGCCTTCAGGCCGACGCGCCCGACCTTGCGCAGATCGCCGGCATGCGCCATGCCGCTCACCACGACGCAAAAGACGATTGGGCCGATCACCATCTTGATCAGCTTCAGGAAGCCGTCGCCGAGCGGGCGCAGCGATTGGGCGAAGTGCGGGAACACCGCGCCGATCACGATGCCGGCCAGCAGCGCAATGACGACCCGGCCAAATAGCGAATTGAAGAATTTCAACACGGCTTCCTCCTGGTTGCGGTTCACTCAGTTCAGACTGGTCCGACCAGTGCTGTTATGGCGAATAGTAGGAAGCCGATATACTGGCGTCAAGGATTACAAAAACAGTGTTTACCCGCTATTTTCCCTGACTGCCAAGGTTCGGCGAATATGCCGATGACGCTTGACCGCACGGCATTCGGGACACGTATTACAATGCTGGTCAGACCGCATTCTCAAGTGAGCCACGATGAAGAACGTCCCGCACACCGTCACAGACGCCGCCATCGCGACCATCCGCGAACGGATCGAGGCGGGGGTCTATCCGGTGGGAAGTTTGCTGCCGGCGCAGCGTCAGCTCTCCGAGGAACTGACGATCAGCCGCGCGTCGCTACGCGAGGCGCTTTCCACGCTGGAAGCGCTCGGTCTGCTGGTGATACGGCCCGGCAAGGGCGTCTACGTGGAAAGTTCGCAGGCCAAGGCCGCGCAATCCTGGCGCTTCGCAAACCAATCGTCGCTGCCGGATACCTATCAGGTGCGCTTTGCGTTGGAGGGTTTTGTCGCACGCATGGCGGCGCTCGCCGTCAGCGAATCCGACCTCGTGTGGTTCGAGGACAATATCGCGGCCATGCAAACAGCGCTCGCCTGCGAAGAACTCGACGAAGCCGCACGCCTCGACTACGACTTCCACATGCGGATGGTGGGCATTGCCGGCAACGCGGCGATCGAATCGATCCTCAGCAGCAGCGCCGACATCATGAAGGAAAGCCAGCGTCTGCCGTTCTATCGGCGCGAACTGGTGCTGTCCACCTACAACGAACATCGCGCGATTCTGGATGCGCTCACGGCGCGCGACTCGGCAGCGGCGGGCAAGGCGATCGAAACTCATATCTCCAACGCCGCGCAGCGGGCCGGCGTCTATTTCCCGACGCCGCGGACGTAAAAAAACCGCTCCGAGGAGCGGCTTTTTTTCTCCCTTCGCCTGCCGTCAAAACAAGACCGCAGGGCGAACGAAGCAGACGACTTACTTCGCGTTGGCCAGCGCCACCGCCGTGTCCAGCATGCGGTTGGAGAAGCCCCACTCGTTGTCGTACCAGCTCGACACCTTCACCAGGCGGCCCGACACCTTGGTCAGCGTCGCGTCGAACGTCGACGAAGCCGGGTTGTGGTTGAAGTCGATCGACACCAGCGGCGCGTCGTTGTAGCCGAGAATGCCCTTCAGCGCGCCTTCCGACGCTTCCTTCATGATCTTGTTGACTTCATCCACCGTCGTGTCGCGCGCGGCGATGAAAGACAGATCGACAACCGACACGTTGATCGTCGGCACGCGAATCGCGTAGCCGTCCAGCTTGCCGTTCAGTTCCGGCAGCACCAAGCCGACCGCCGATGCGGCGCCGGTCTTGGTCGGGATCTGGCTATGCGTGGCCGAGCGCGCGCGGCGCAGGTCTTCGTGGTACACGTCCGTCAAAACCTGGTCGTTCGTGTATGCGTGGATCGTGGTCATCAGACCGTTCACGAGGCCGATCTTGTCGTTCAGCGGCTTGACGAGCGGCGCGAGGCAGTTGGTCGTGCACGATGCGTTCGAGATCACCGTGTCCGATGCCTTCAACACGTTGTGATTCACGCCGTAGACGATCGTTGCGTCGACGTCCTTGCCGCCCGGCGCGGAGATGATCACTTTCTTTGCGCCGCCCTTGATGTGCGCGCTCGCCTTTTCCTTGGTCGTGAAAAAGCCCGTGCATTCCATCACGACGTCGACGTTCAACTCGCCCCACGGCAGTTCCGCCGGATTGCGGTTGGCCAGCACGCGGATCTTGTCGCCGTTGACGACGAGGTAGTCGCCGTCCACCGACACTTCGCCGGGGAACTTGCCGTGCGCGGTATCGTATTGCGTCAGGTGAGCATTGGTCTTGGCATCGCCGAGATCGTTGATGGCGACGATTTCGATATCGTGCTTCTTGCCGTTTTCATAGAAGGCGCGCAACGTGTTGCGGCCGATCCGGCCGTAGCCGTTGATTGCGACGCGAATCGTCATGGTCTATCTCCTGATGGCTGAAAAAATACGTCCATGTTCGTCTGACCGGCAGCGTTGCCGCGCGTTCGCACGCAGACGGCAACGCTTGCGGAAGATCAGCCGAGTGCGGCTTTAGCCGTCTCCACAACATGCTCGACGGTGAAGCCGAAATGCTTGAACAGCACGCCAGCGGGGGCCGATTCGCCGAACGTGTCGATGCCGACCACGCCGCCCTCCAGACCCACGTACTTGCGCCAGAAATCCGTCACGCCCGCTTCGATCGCGACACGGCGCACGCCCTTCGGCAGCACGCGCTCGCGGTATTCGGCGTCCTGCTTGTCGAACACGGTGGTCGACGGCATCGACACGACGCGCGCCGCGATACCTTCGCGCGCGAGCGGCTCGATTGCCTTCAACGCCAGTTCCACTTCCGAACCGGTCGCGATCAGGATGACCTTGCGCGCGACGATCTCGTCATTCCAGTCGCGCAGCACATAACCACCCTTTTCGATGTTGGCGATCTGCGCGTCGGTGCGCTCCGAGAACGGCAGGTTTTGACGGCTGAAAATCAGGCACGACGGACCGTGATGTTCCACCGCGTGGGTCCAGGCCACGGCCGTTTCGACTGTGTCGGCCGGCCGCCACACTTGCAGATGCGGAATCAGACGCAGGCTCGCGACGTGTTCGATCGACTGGTGCGTCGGACCGTCCTCGCCCAGACCGATCGAGTCGTGCGTGAATACGAAGATCGACGGCGCCTTCATCAGCGCGGCGACGCGCAGCGCGTTGCGGCTGTAGTCAGAGAACGTCAGGAACGTGCCGCCGAAGGCCTTGAAGCCGCCATGCAGCGCCACGCCGTTGATCGCGGCGCTCATGCCGAACTCGCGCACGCCGTAGTTCACGTAGTTGCCGGCTGCCAGGCCTTCCGGGTTCACCCGCACGGGCTTGGCGGCCTTCCAGTTGGTCAGGTTCGAACCGGTCAGGTCGGCGGAACCGCCGAGCAGTTCCGGCAGCACGGCCGACAAACCTTCGATGGCCTGCTGCGATGCCTTGCGCGTTGCGACGGTTTCCGCGCGTTCGTTCGCGCCGGCGATGATCGCCTTCGCCTTGTCCGCCCAGTCGGTCGGCAGTTGCTTGGCCATGCGGCGCGAAAATTCGGCGGCTTCCCGCGGATATTTTGCCTGGTAAGCAGCGAATGCCTTATCCCAGTCGGACTCGAGACGCGCGCCGCCCTCCTTCGCGTCCCACGCCGCATACACTTCCTGCGGGATCACGAACGGCTCCCACTTCCAGCCGATCGCTTCACGCGTCGCCGCGATTTCCTTGTCGCCGAGCGGCGCGCCGTGCGAGTCGTGGCTGCCGGCCTTGGTCGGCGCGCCTTCGCCGATGACGGTCTTGCAGCAGATCAGCGTGGGCTTGTCCGATTGCTTCGCTTGCTTGATCGCCGCGTCCACCGCGTCGACGTCGTGGCCGACCACGTTCGGGATCACGTTCCAGCCGTAGGCTTCGAAGCGCTTCGGCGTGTCGTCGTGGAACCAGTGCACCACTTCGCCGTCGATCGAGATGCCGTTGTCGTCGTAGAACGCGATCAGCTTGTTCAGCTTCAGCACGCCGGCAAGCGAACAGGCCTCGTGCGAAATGCCTTCCATCAGGCAACCGTCGCCGACGAACACATACGTGTGGTGGTCGACGATCTTCGCGTCGGGCTTGTTGAATTCAGTGGCGAGTAGCGACTCCGCGAGCGCCATGCCGACGGCGTTCGCCAATCCCTGGCCGAGCGGGCCGGTGGTGGTCTCGACGCCCGGCGTGATGCCGTATTCCGGATGGCCCGGCGTCTTCGAATGCATCTGGCGGAAGTTCTTCAGCTCCTCGATCGGCAAATCGTAGCCGGTGAGGTGCAGCAGCGAGTACAGCAGCATGGAGCCATGGCCGTTCGACAGCACGAAACGGTCGCGATCGGCCCATTGCGGGTTCTTCGGGTTATGGCGCAGATGGCGCGACCACAAAGCCACACCGATTTCGGCCATGCCCATCGGCATGCCGGGGTGACCGGAATTCGCTTGTTGAACGGCGTCCATGGACAACGCGCGGATTGCGTTGGCCATCAAGGAAGTGGGTGCGGGAGACGGGGTCGTCATGTCGAGTCCGGAGACAGAGTCAAAAGGCGGTGTGCGCTTGAGGCCCGGAAGCTCGGCGGCCAGTCCGCCTCGGCGCACGGTGCGGCGCCGGGAGACGCGAAACGGGCAGAGCAAACGGACAAGGCTGAAAGCGTCACATTCTAACAGAACGTTAGACCCGCCCTGCGCGGAAAGCCGCCCGTCCGTGCGGCCCCCGCGCCCTGCAACGCCGCGCGGCGCGTGGTCCTTTACAATTATGCAACCTGAATTCGCCGCGCTCCGGACAGAGCCCGTCATCCCGTGAGCACTCTCTTGCTGTTCCACCCGAGTCCCGACGCCGTGTACGGTTTTCCGAACGCGAAACTGGTTGCGCGCGTCGATTCGCCTTATCAGCGCATCGAGGTGTGGGACACGCCGCAGCTCGGCCGGCTCTTCACGCTCGACGGCCGCCCGATGACTTCGACCGGCGACGAGTTCATCTATCACGAATGCATGGTGCATCCGGCCGCGCTGGCGCATCCGTCGCCGCGAAGTGCTCTGGTGCTGGGCGGCGGCGATGGCGGCGCCGCGCGGCAACTGCTCAGGCACCCGAGCATCGAGCGGATCGTGGTCGCGGAGCTCGACGAGGAGGTAGTACGCCTGACGCGCGAACATCTGCCACAGGTGCAAGGCGGGGCTTTCGACGATCCGCGCGTCGAACTGGTCATCGGCGACGCCGCGCATTACGTGGCGGCAACGGCAACGGCGCGGTTCGATCTCGTCGTATTCGACCTTACTCCGCCCGATTCGCCTGCCGCCGGGCTCTATACACCCAATTTCTACGCACACCTCAAGCGGGTAATGAGCCCGGCCGCCGTGCTCTCCGTACACCTCGGCTCGCCCTACTTTCATCCGCGGCGTATCGCGGACCTGCTCGACGGCTTACGGACCACGTTCGCCGTCGTGCGCACGATGAACACCTTCGTTCCGCTCTACGGCTCGCTGTGGATGATGGCGACCGCCAGCGACGCGCTCGACCCGGCCGCCATCGCTTCCGAAACGCTTGCACAGCGCCTCGAAGCGCGGCAAATTGACTCGCTCAAGCACTATGCCCCGGCCTTGCACGCCGGCCTCTTTTCGGCATCGTCGTTAGCGCGGGATAAACTAAGTCGATTCCTAAAGCCGTTGTGCTAACACGCGGGCACAATATACGGTTCAGTCAACGCGCAATCGGCGTATCGATCGCGGTTGCCTGCCTCGCCTGCGTCTCGCAAACCCCATAGATCCGGAGAACTCCATGACCGCCTCCCGCCCAGCCGGTGTGCCTTGGTTGACCCCCTATCTGACGGTGCGCGACGCGCGTGTCGCGACTGCCTTCTTCGAGGCCGCTTTCGGTTTCGAGGTCCGTGACAGCGTGCAGGACGACGGGGTCGTCATGCATGTCGAAATGACTTATCAAGGACAGTTGATCGTGATGTTCGCGCCGGAAGGCGCGTTCGGCTCGGCGGCGAAAACCCCGAAAAGCGCGGGCGCAATTGCGCCGCAATCCTTCTATGTCTATGTCGACGATGTCGACGCGGTTTACGCACGCGCGCTAGCCGCCGGTGCAAAATCGCTGAGCGAGCCACAGGATCAGTTCTGGGGCGACCGGTTCGCCCAGGTCGAAGATCTGGACGGCTACCGTTGGGCGCTCGCTCGCCACCTTTCGTGAACCAATGAGTATTTTTCTGATGCCTCGCTTTTTCGTCGGTATGCCCCTCAACCCCGACGACATCTTGCAGTTGCCCGATGACGTCACCCGCCACGTTCTCGTGCTGCGCTTGCAGCCCGGTGATTCGATTGTGCTGTTCAACGGCAAAGGCGGTGAGTACAGCGCCGAACTCGTCGAGGTCGAACGCCGCTCGGCCAAGGCGATAGTTCGTGAATTTCGCGCGGTGGAAGTCGAAACGCCGTACCACCTCACACTCGCGCAAGGTATTGCGGGCGGCGACAAGATGGACTGGCTCATCGAAAAGGCGGTCGAACTCGGCGCCTCCTGTTTCGTGCCGCTAACCACCACGCGCAGCGTCGTGCGGCTTGCCAGCGAGCGTGCGCAACGGCGGCATGCGCATTGGGAAGGCGTCGTGCGCGCGTCGTGTGAGCAGTGCGGGCGCAATCGCCTGCCGGAAGTCATGCCGGTGCGCGAGATCGCCACCTGGCTCGGCGCGCTGCCACGGACACCGCAAGAAGGCGAATTGCGCATTCTGTTGTCGCCGCGCGCCAACATGAGCTTTTCGGCATTGCCCACCGAGCCGCCGCAAGGACGCGTCACCGTGCTGATCGGTCCGGAAGGCGGTTTTTCCGCAGTCGAGGAAGCGGCCGCCACCGCCTACGGATTCGCGGTCATCGGCCTCGGGCCACGCGTGTTGCGCACCGAAACGGCTGGCATCGCGGTCCTCGCCGCGCTGGCGGCTCGCTGGGGCGGCTGGTAAGTCGGCGCCCACGCCGTCCCGCGCACGGCACTATCTCGACGAGCTGCCGCGCTATGCGCCCGACTCGTCAGACGAAGCAGCGTCAAGTGCATCGCCCCCCGTTTAGAGAGCAGAAAAGAGAAAGGCCCGCCAAAAATCGGCGGGCCTTTCTCTTTTCTGCAACCTTTCCCGGAACAAGCGGCGCTCGGGCGACTGATCAGGCAAACGAGTAAAACACCCGGAACGCCACCTTGCGCTCGGCCCAGAACTCGGCCGCTTCGCGGAACACGTCGAGCAGCGTCTCGCGGCCTTCCTTGTCGAACTTTTGCGCGACCGGCAATTGTTCGAGCACGATCACGAAACCGGGCTGGGCGCCCGCCTTTTGAACCAATTCGGTGAGGCAATCGTAAAGCGCGTCGTAATTCTTGCCGAAATGCTTCGGGAACAGGAACGACGTGGCGATAGTCTCGAGCACTTCCTGTTTGGACTGCGCGTTAGCGCAATACGCATACAGGAAATGCTGACCGAGTTGATTGGCCTCGTCAGCGAGATCCTGCACGCGAAACGCGCGGATCGACTGTACGATGTTCGGTCGTACGGTCTTGAAAAGGCTCATGGGCTCCTCGTTCGATGAAAGCACAGTGCTGGCTTCGCTCTGGTTATCGCGGCCCTGATCGCCGGCACGCATCTGCATGACGCGTTGGAACAAATTGCCGTCGCCGGCCGCGAAAAGATCCGTCGCGACTCCGGAGTCGTGCGCGTAGACGTTGTCGCTCATGCCGTTCATCCCGATGTCATTCAACAATACGATTAAAAGTGGTGTAGTGGTCGTCCGAGTAGTAGCAGTTATCGGTGCGCCTTAGCGGACCTCCGCAGACGATGCGGCGCGCCCCGCGATTACGTGAGCGAGGCGTGGGAACGGTGTATTCGTGGTAGTAGCCGCGCCGATGGGCCGGCAGCAATCGTTCGCGATTGCCGAACACGATGCCGTCCTTTTCATAGGGATAAGGCCCGCCAGCGTCGATCAAGTTCAATGTATTGACTGCCTCGCGCGGCAATTGCGCCACCGCGATGCCGCCCTGCCCCTGAGCGTTTGTACCCGGTGCCGTGGAGTCGCGAGCAAACGCGCCAGGCACGGTGCCGGATAAAGCGCAGAGCGTCAAAGCACCGATCAGCACGCCTTTCATGCCCAACCACTTGCGTGCCATGTATCAGGGGTTCCCCGCTGTTAGATCACGAGTTTGACGACCATGAAAGTCGTAAGGGTATCGCTAATAGCCAACGGAATCAACGTTCGCCGGGCAGGCGAAATCTTTCGTCAGGCGGGAAAGGGCCCCGGAACGGGCTTTGACGACTTTTGACAGATTACTTAGCCTGATCAGGCTAATATTAGCGCGACGGCGCAAACAGAGACCGATGGCATGGTGTTGCGACATCGCATGCGTGCCTCTGCCGCTATTTCCCGTCGCGGGGACTTTGGGCTCTCGAAGTCCCGAAAGCTTGACTGTGTCGTTTGCCTTTTGGGTGGCAATCCCCTGCTTACCCGCAGGCGTGCCCATTGCGGGCACGCCTTTTTTTGCGTGGCGCCGAAGAAAGTCGATCAGCGCTACACATTCCGCCCCGCCAGGGATCAGCGGGCGGCGATCACATCCGCCACCAGCAACGCCGTCATATTGACGATACGGCGCACGGTGGCCGAAGCGGTCAGCACGTGAACCGGCTTGGCCGCGCCAAGCAGCATCGGACCAATCGCGATGTTATTGCCCGCAGCGGTCTTCAACAGGTTGTACGAGATGTTGGCTGCGTCGATGTTCGGCAGCACGAGCAGGTTCGCATCGCCTTCGAGCGTCGAATCGGGCAGCACTTCGCGGCGCAGATTGGCGTCGAGCGCGACGTCGCCGTGCATTTCGCCGTCCACCTGCAGATCGGGCGCACGCTCCCGCAGAATCTCCAGCGTGTCGCGCATCTTCTGCGCGGTCGGCGCATTGCTCGAACCGAAGTTCGAATGCGACACCAGCGCGACCTTCGGTTCGATACCGAAACGGCGCACTTCCTCGGCGGCCATGATCGTGATCTCGGCCAGTTGTTCCGGCGTCGGATCGACGTTCACGTGCGTATCGACCAGGAAAATCTGCCGATTCGGCAGCACCAGCGCATTCATCGCCGCGTAGACGGCGCAACCCTCGCGCTTGCCGATCACCTGGTCGATGAAGTGCAGATGCCGATGCGTCGTGCTGATCGTGCCGCAGATCATGCCGTCCGCTTCGCCCTTCTTCACCAGCATCGCGCCGATCAGCGTGGTGCGGCGGCGCATTTCGAGCTTCGCCATCTGCGCCGTGATGCCCTTGCGGGACATCATCTTGGCGTATTCCTGCCAGAAATCGCGGTAGCGCTCGTCATGATCGGTGTTCACGACCGTATAGTCCTGACCCGCCACCAGACGCAGGCCGTAACGCGCGATCCGCTGCTCGATCACCGCCGGACGGCCGATCAGAATCGGCTTGGCCAGCTTTTCATCGACGATGATCTGCATCGCGCGCAGCACGCGCTCTTCCTCGCCCTCGGCGAACACGATGCGCTTTTTCTCCGGCTCGACGCTGCGCGCGAGCTGGAAAATCGGCTTCATGGTCGTACCGCTGTGATACACGAACTGCTGCAGATGCTGTTCGTACGCGTCCATGTCCTCGATCGGACGCTCGGCGACGCCCGAATCCATCGCGGCCTTCGCCACCGCCGGCGCGACCTTGACGATCAGGCGCGGGTCGAACGGCTTCGGAATCAGATATTCCGGCCCGAACGACAGATCCTGAATGCCGTAAGCCGTCGCGACGATATCGCTCTGCTCCTGGCGCGCCAGTTCGGCGATCGCATTCACCGCCGCGATTTCCATTTCACGCGTCACCGTCGTCGCGCCCGCGTCCAGCGCGCCGCGGAACAGGAACGGGAACACCAGCACGTTGTTCACCTGGTTCGGGTAGTCGGTGCGGCCCGTGCACAGCACGGCGTCCGGGCGCACTTCCAGCGCCAGCTCCGGGAGGATTTCCGGTGTCGGGTTGGCCAGCGCCAGAATCAGCGGCTTGTCCGCCATCTGCTTGACCATCTCCTGCTTGAGCACGCCGCCGGCCGAAAGACCCAGGAAAACGTCCGCGCCGCCGATCGCCTCGGCAAGCGTGCGCGCCGCGGTTTCGCGGGCGAAACGTTCCTTGTCCGGGTCCATCAGTTCGACGCGGCCCTTGTAGACCACGCCGGCCAGGTCCGTGACGGTAATGTTTTCGAGCGGCAGGCCGATGTCGACCAGCAGATCCAGGCAGGCCAGCGCCGCCGCGCCCGCGCCCGACGACACCAGCTTGACTTCCTTGATGTCCTTGCCGACCACCTTCAAACCGTTGGTGATGGCCGCCGCGACGACGATCGCCGTGCCGTGCTGGTCGTCGTGGAAAACCGGAATCTTCATGCGCTTGCGGCATTCGCGTTCGACGATGAAGCAGTCCGGCGCCTTGATGTCCTCGAGGTTGATGCCGCCGAAGGTCGGCTCCAGCGCCGCGATCACGTCGACCAGCTTATGCGGATCGGATTCGTTCAGCTCGATATCGAACACGTCGATGCCGGCGAACTTCTTGAACAGCACAGCCTTGCCTTCCATGACCGGCTTCGACGCGAGCGGCCCGATGTTGCCGAGACCCAGCACCGCGGTGCCGTTCGTGACGACGCCGACCAGATTGCTGCGCGCGGTGAAGCGCGCGGCGTTCAGCGGATTTTCGACGATCTCCTCGCACGCGAACGCAACGCCCGGCGAGTACGCGAGCGCGAGGTCGCGCTGGTTGATCATCTGCTTGGTGGGTGCGATCGCGATCTTCCCTGGGGTGGGAAACTCGTGGTAATCGAGGGCGGCTTCGCGGAGTTTGCTATTGACGGGAGTCGACATAAGGCGGGCTTCGAAGGGCAGATTAGAATAGATGTTCGACGGCATTGTAGCCCCAATCGCCCGCTGTATCCCTTCAATACGGGTACAACTGCCGCGACTGAAACGTAGCGAAAGACCAGCCCGGCGTGCTTCGGGCCAGGCGCAAACCGCGCTCGAACCACCCGCGCGCCGAGTGCCGAACCGTGGCATCTTCGTCGAATGCGCGTCGCGCGGCGGCTCTCGCAGCCTTGTCGTGACGCTTTCGCGGCCCCTATCCTTCACCCATCGCCACCCATGCTCTCCGAGTTCTCGCTGATCGACCGTTTCTTCGCGCGCCGCGCCGCGGCCCAACCGTCCGACGCCGCGGCGGACACGCTCGGCATCGGCGACGACTGCGCACTACTCGCGCCCCGCGCCGGCGAGGTGCTGGCGATATCCACGGACATGCTGGTGGAAGGCCGCCACTTCTTTCCCGATATCGATCCCGAGGCGCTGGGTCACAAGGCGCTCGCGGTGAACCTGTCGGACCTCGCCGCGATGGGCGCGCAGCCGCAAGCGTTCACGCTGGCGTTCTCCCTGCCGAAAGCGGACGAAGCCTGGCTCGCCGCCTTCAGCGAGGGCCTCTTCGCGCTGGCCGAACGCCACGGCTGCGCGTTGATCGGCGGCGACACCACCGGCGGCCCGTTGAACCTGTGCATCACCGTGTTCGGCAGCGTGCCGCCGCGCATGGCGCTGCGCCGCGACGCCGCGCGGCCGGGCGACGACATCTGGATTTCCGGCACGCTCGGCGACGCGCGCGCCGGGCTCGGCGTGCAGCGCGGCGAATGGTCCGCGGACGCCGACGACGCCGCGAGGTTTCGCCATGCGCTCGAACGCCCGGAGCCGCGCGTCGCGCTCGGTCTCGCGCTGCGCGGCATCGCGCACGCGGCGCTCGATCTGTCGGATGGACTCGCCGGCGATCTGCTGCACATCCTCGAACGCTCGAACCTGCGCGCCACCGTCGACGCCGACGCCGTGCCGCGTTCGGCCGCGCTGCGCCGTCTGTCGCCCGAGGTCCAGCGGCGCTGCACGCTCGCGGGCGGCGACGATTACGAACTGTGCTTCACCGCGCCGCCCGCCGCGCGCGCCTCGGTGGAAACAGCCGGCCGCGAGGCGGGCGTGCCGGTCACGCGCATCGGTACAATAAGCGCTCTTCAAACGGCGGCCGACCGCCCCGCGATCGACTGGCGCGATGCCGCCGGCGCGCCGCTCACTCTGACGTTGCAAGGCTTCGACCACTTTCATGCAGACTGATCAACCGCTCGGCCCCGCCGACGATCTCATCGGCAACGAGCCGCCCAAAGCGCCCCGCCCGCAGCCGCGCCGCGCCACCGCGCGTTTCATGCTGTCGCATCCGCTGCACGTTCTGTCGCTCGGTTTCGGCAGCGGCTTGTCGCCCGTCGCGCCGGGAACGGTCGGCACGCTGTTCGCCTGGGCCTCGTTCGCGGTATTGAGCCGCTATCTGACCGTGATCGAGTGGGGCGTGCTGATCGCCGCCGGCTTTATCTTCGGCATCGCGATTTGCGGGTTTACCGCGAGGAAGCTCGGCACCGACGATCCGTCGCCTGTAGTGTGGGACGAAATCGTCGCGTTCTGGCTGGTGCTGCTGATGGTCACGCCCGTCACGCTGACCGGCCAGTTCTGGGCCTTCATCGTGTTCCGCTTCTTCGACATGGTGAAACCGCCGCCGATCAGTTATTTCGATCGCCGTCTGAAGGGTGGTTTTGGCATCATGTTCGACGACCTGGTCGCCGCGTTTTTCACGCTGCTCGTGATTGCGCTCTGGCGCATGTCGGTTTAACCGCGCCGCCCGGCAACGCCGCTGTGCCGCCGGGATTCCAACCGCCGCCCCTGTTTTTCGGATTGACGACGCCATGCCTACCGATTCCGTGGTTCATCAGCTCGCGATTCGCGTGAGCAACCGCCTGCGCGATGAGCGCCTGCTGCTCGTCACCGCCGAATCCTGCACGGGCGGCATGGTGGCGACCGCGATTACCGATATTTCCGGCAGCAGCGGCTGGTTCGAACGTGGCTTCGTCACGTATTCGAATCAGGCGAAGTGCGAGATGATCGGCGTGCCGCCCGATCTCATCGACAAGCACGGCGCGGTCAGCGAACAGGTCGCGCGCGCGATGGCCGAGGGCGCGCTGCGCAACAGCCGCGCGCAGGTGTCGCTGTCGATCACCGGCGTCGCCGGCCCCGGCGGCGGCACCGCGGCCAAGCCGGTCGGCATGGTGTCGTTCGGCTGGAGCAACCGGCTGCATACGTCGGTGGAAACGAAAATCTTCAAGGGCGATCGCGAACAGATCCGCGTGCAGGCCGCCGCGCATTCGCTGCGCGGCATGCTCGCCTTGCTCGACGAACGCGAACATTAAACGTCGCTGGAATGCCGAAACCGATGACCGATTCCCTCGCAGCCAAGGACGCATTGATTCGCCGCTTCGATCTGAAACCGCATCCCGAAGGCGGGTTTTTCAGCGAGACGTACCGGTCGGCGGAACGCGTGACGCGCGCCGACGGTTCAGCGCAAACGCGCTCGGCATCCACCGCGATCTATTACCTGCTGTGCGACGGCGCGCATTCGGCGTGGCATCGGATCAAGTCCGACGAGCTCTGGCATTTCCCTGCCGGCGAGCCCTTGCTCGTTCATGTGCTCGATGAAGCGGGCGCGCTGGTGACGCACCGCCTGGGCAATGCGCTGACGCATGCCGATGCCGTGTTTCAGGCCGTGGTGCCGGCGGGTTTGTGGTTTGCCGCGGAATGCGCCGATCCGTCGACGTTTGCGCTGGTGGGCTGCACGGTGGCGCCGGGATTTGAATTCAGCGAGTTCGAACTGGCGGATGTCGGCGCGTTGAAGGCGCGGTATCCCCGGCATGCGGCATTGATCGAGCGGCTCGGGCCGGGCCGCACCGGGTAGCGTTGAATCGCGCTCGGGCGCACCCGATTCGCAAACCGGTCGCGCCCGATTCCCTCAAGACACGGTTGTAATCAACGACCGCCGTCCATCACCGAAACGCATTGATCCGGTCCCGCGTTTGCTTCGCGGCGTTCGCCGCGGCGTCGGCGAAATCGTCGTCCTTGCCGGCGTAAATGATCGCGCGCGACGAGTTGATCAGCATGCCCGTGCCGTTCGCGGTGCGCCCGGCATTCACCGTTGCCTCGACGTCGCCGCCTTGCGCGCCGATGCCCGGAATCAGCAGCGGCATGTCGCCGACGATCCCCCGCACCGCTTCGATTTCCTTCGGGAAAGTCGCGCCGACCACCAGACCCAGCTGGCCGCTCGCGTTCCACTTATCCGCCGCCAGTTGCGCGACGACCTGATACAGCGGACGGCCGCCCGTCTCCAGGAATTGCAGATCCGAGCCGCCCGCGTTCGAGGTGCGGCACAACACGATCACGCCCTTGCCTTCGTGCGCCAGATACGGCTCGATCGAATCGAAACCCATGTACGGATTCACCGTCACCGCGTCCGCCTGATAGCGCTCGAACGCCTCGCGCGCGTACTGTTCGGCGGTGCTGCCGATGTCGCCGCGCTTCGCGTCCAGAATCACCGGCAAGCCCGGATGCTTCGCATGAATGTGGGCGATCAGCTGTTCGAGCTGGTCTTCCGCGCGATGCGCCGCGAAGTAGGCGATCTGCGGTTTGAACGACGACGCATACGGCGCGGTGGCGTCGACGATGGTGCGGCAGAAATCGAAGATCGCGTCGGAACGGCCCGCGAGCGCGCCCGGAAATTTGCTGGGCTCGGGATCGAGGCCGACGCACAGCAGCGAGTTTGTGCGCTGCCACGCGTCGTTGAGTGTCTGGATGAAATTGGACATGGAGGGTCTCGCGGCGAGCCGATTGCGGAAAGAGGCGCGTATTTTACCCGTGCTGAGCGGCGGGCCGCGCTCGGGCGTGTCGGGCGCCAGCGGCTGGTCCACGCCTGCACCATGCCAATGCTCCTCGCGCGCCCCTCTCGCCCCGCTCCGCCCTACTGCCGCCGCCGCGACCCGCGCGCGCCCGGCATCGAGCGCAAACCCGTGCGTTCGACCGTGAAGCGAAAGGTGCGCGTCAAGCGCTCGCCGCGTCCTAGCAACGTCATGCCGTTTTCGCACGCGCCGCCGGCCAGGTTCATCGCGTTGATCGGATGATCCACCGGTTCGAAACAGAAGAAATCCTCACCGCGCGGCGTGTACAGCACGTAATAGTCGGTGTCGGCTGCGATGTTCAGCGACAGGCGGCGCTTGGGCCACACCACCGCCGCCTGTCCGCTCCAGCCGGTAAACGCGTGATTGACGATGGTGTCCGGCAGCGGATACGCCACGCCGAATTGCCACGCGGGCGGCGCCGGCACGTGGCGCACCGGCAGCCAGTCGTCGCCGGAAAGCCAGAGGCCGCCGGCCGCGGCCGATAGTTCGGTAGCGGCGTCGCGCACGAAGAAGGGATGCACGCCGAGTCCGAACGGCAGCGCCTCGCGGCCCGCGTTCTCGACTTCGAGCGTGATGACGAGCGTGGGGCCGTCCAGCGTATAGCTTTGCGTCGCGCGAAACGCGTAGGGCTTGCCGTCGTGACGATCGAGCGTCAGACGCACGTTCTCGCGGTCCGACTCGGCCACCTGCCAGGCGGATTGCCAGCCGTCGCCATGAATCGGCAACGGTTCGTCGGCGCGATTGCGCGGCACGTCGACACGCCGTCCCGCGACGGTGAAGCGCCCGCCGCCGATCCGGTTCGAATACGGCAGCAGCGGATAGCAAGCCAGTTCATTCGGCTGCGTATCCGCGGTGAGGTGGCGGCAGCGACGAAAAATCGGCGTAAGCGCGCCGTCGTCGCGCCAGTCGAAACGCGTGATGCCGCCGCCGAGCGTGGGCGCGACGTCGAGACGCAACTGCGCGTTGGCGAGCGTGATGCACGCGAGTTCGCCGCCGCTGGTTTCGCCGACCGCCACCGCCGACGTGCTGGGGCCCGCCAGCACGGGATTGGCCGCGGCGGCGAGTCGCGAGCGCCGGCTCTGGGACGAAGAGGAAACAAGATTCGCAACAGTCATATCTGGCTCCATCGAGAGGCGTGGGACGTGGCCGTCATTGCTGACGGATGCTGTGGGCGATTTTTTACACCGGTCGCCTCTGGGTCCGAACTGCATGCTGCCGATGTGCTGCCATCGGATTTGCGACGTCGACTTCTGATTGGCTTTCAAATTCACTGCATCGACACGCCGCGCCGCCGCCCCGCGAATGAGGCAGCGTCATTCTGCGCTATGCGGGCGCGCCCTGGAACACCGGCTCAGGCAATCCCCGATGCGCGGGCGTGGCGATGAACACGCCGCCCGCGCGAGCGTCGCCCGCGAGCGCCGCCGCGTCCAGCCCGATGCGCGCGCTCGTGATGTAGAGGGTGCCCAGTTGCGGGCCGCCGAACGCGACGCAGCTCGGCTGCGTGGTCGGCACGTCGACGCGTTCCGTTTCCACGCCGTCCGCGCCATAACGCACGACGCGCCCGCCGCCCCACTGCGCGTTCCACAAGCCGCCGTCGCGATCGACGGTCGAGCCGTCGGGCTCGCCGGTGGCGTCCGTCAGCGTCGCGAAGAGGCGGTCGTTGGCGACACCGCCGTCCGCGCGATAGTCGCAGGCGCGGATTTCGCGAGTCGGCGAATCGCAGTAGTACATCGTCGCGCCGTCGGGGCTGAACGCGATGCTGTTCGAGATCGCCGGCGCGGGCAGCGGCAGACGCTCCAGCGAGAGATCGCGGTTCAGCCGGTAGAAACCGCCGATCGCTTGCAACGGCGCGCCTTCGTCTTTCGTGCCGAACACGAAGCGCCCCTGGCGATCGCAGCGGCCGTCGTTGACGCGCGTGTTCAGGCCGGGTTCGACGTCGACGATACGCTGCGTCTCGCCGGTGGCCAGGTCGAGGAACGCCAGATGCGTGGCGAGACCTAGCAACAGGTAATGCGGATCGGCGCACAACGCGAAAGTGCCAAGGCGCTCGGGCATGCGCCAGAACGTCGTGCGGCCGTCGCTCGGATCGTGGCGCCACAGGCGCGCGCCTTCGATGTCGACCCAGTAGAAGCGGCCGGTTTGCGCACACCACGTCGCGCCCTCGCCGAGCGTGCATTTCGTATCGAGCAGCAGCGCCGCGCGATGCGGGGTACGCGATCCCGCACTCACGCCCAGCCTCCGTCCACCACGATGTCCTGCGCGGTGATCATCTTGCTGTCGTCCGCCGCGAGGAACAGCGCCATGCGCGCGAGGTCAGCGGGGTCCAGCTCGGCGTCGATGCACTGCCCTTCCTTGATCGAGCGGCGGCCCGCGTCGTCGAGCCACAGGCGCTTCTGCTTCTCCGTCATCACCCAGCCCGGCACCAGCGTATTCACGCGAATATTGAAATGCCCGAGGTCGCGCGCGAGACCGCGCGTCAAACCCTGCACCGCCGATTTCGAAATCACGTACACCGGATAGCCGCCGTTCTTCAGCATCCAGCTAATCGAGCCGAGATTGATGATCGAGCCGCTGTTGGCCGCTTTCATGTCCTCCATCACCGCCTGGGCCGCGAAGAACTGGTGGCGGATATTCACCGCGATGCCCGCGTCGAACGAAGCGGCGGTGACTTCGCCGATCGTGTGACGCTTGTCGTTCGCGGCGTTGTTCACCAGCACCTGAATCGGGCCGAGCGCGGCCCTGACGTCGGCGATCGCTTTTTGCAGCGCGTCGATGTCGGTCAGATCGCACGGCAGGAACAGCGGCTTGTGCTTCGAATCGCCGAGTTCGTCGGCGAGCGCTTCGCCCGCTTGCGCATCGATATCGAAGAACGCGACGCGCGCGCCTTGCGCCGCGAAATGCTCGACGAACGATGCGCCGATACCGGTCGCGCCGCCCGTGATCAACACCGTGCGGTCGACGAGACTCGGGTAGCGCGCGAACACGTTCCCCGCGAGACGGGCGTTTGCATTGGCCGGAGACGACATCGTTCGATTCCTTTTAGAACAAAGTGGTGAGTCGCAGCATTGATCGCGAGTTTAGTCGCGCGATCCGCGGTTCTTCAACTGGTCGAGCAGCACGGCGGCGAGCAGGATCGCGCCGCGCACGAGGTACTGGTAGAACGCGTCGATGTTCAGCAGGTTCATCACGTTCTCGACCGTGCCCATGATCAGCACGCCGATCACGACGCCGGAAATCGTCGCGCGGCCGCCGAGCAGCGAGACGCCGCCCAGCACGCACGCCGAAATCACGTTCAGCTCGAAGCCTTGCGCCGCGTTCGGCTGACCCGACGTGATCCGCGACGCGAGGATCACACCCGCCAGCGCCGTCACCGCGCCTTGAATCAGGAAGATATAAACGCGCGTGCGTTCGACGTTGATGCCGGCGAGACGCGACGCTTCGGGATTGCCGCCGATCGCGAGCGTATTGCGGCCGTACACGGTCTGGTTGAGCATCACCCCGAATACGATGAAGCACATCAGCGTGACCCAGATCGGCAGCGACACGCCGAAGAAGCTCAGGCCGCCCAGCTCGATGAACGTATCCGACGACACGCCGACCGCCTGCCCGTGCGACACGATAAAGCCGAGACCGCGGACGATTTCCATCGTCGCGAGCGTGGTGATCAGCGCGTTGACGCGCAGATACGCGATCACCGCGCCGTTCACGAAGCCGATCACCGCTCCGGCGAACACCGCCGCGACGATCGCGATGAACGTATTACCGGTGGCGTTCAGCACCATCGCGCACAGCACGCCGGCAAACGCGACCGTCGAACCGACGGACAAATCGAAATCGCGCGACGCGAGACAGAACATCATCGTGCACGCGACCATGCCGATCTGCGAGATCGACAGCGCGAGGCCGAGCATGTTGTCGATCGAGAAGAAGTGATCGACGGTCAGCGACATCGTGACGAACATCACGATGAAGATCACGATCAGGCTGTACTCGGTGATTTGCTGCCACCATTTCGCACGATCGTTGGGCTGCGGAATCAGCGCTTCGGCGGCGCTTTTGGCGGCCTGTTGCGCGAGGTTTTCTCTGGCTTGCATTTTGAATACTCCTCCCGTTCCCCACGGGTTGCCGGACTTTCGTCCAAATAAGGTTCAGGCCGCCTGGCTCACGGCGTTCGCCGTGCCTGGCAGCGCGGTCGAGCTTTGCGGCAAGGCGAGGCTCAACACCGATTGTTCCGTTGCATCCTTGCGCGACAGTTCGCCGGAAATCCGGCCCTGGCGCATCACGACGATGCGGTCGGACACGCCGAGCACTTCCGGCAATTCCGACGAGATCATCACGATCGCGCAGCCGCGTTCGGCGAGTTGATAGATCACGTTGTAGATTTCGTGCTTCGCGCCGACGTCGATGCCGCGCGTCGGTTCGTCGAGAATCACGACTTTCAGGTCCGGCTCGGCGAGCCAGCGCGACAGAATCGCCTTCTGCTGATTGCCGCCCGACAGAAAGCGGATCTTCTGGCGGCGGCTCGGCGTCTTGATCTTCAGCAGCTTGATGAAACGGTCGGCGGTTTCCGCTTCCTTGTTGCGATCGAGGAACATCCCCGCGCGCAGATAGTGCCGGCGGCAACTGATGTTGATGTTCTCCGACACGGTCGCCATCGCGACGATGCCCTCTTCCTTGCGATCCTCCGGGCACAGCACGATGCCGTGCCGGATCGCTTCGCCCGCGCTGCGCACCTTGATCGGCTTGCCGTCCAGCACGAGTTCGCCGCCCTTCTTATGATCCGCGCCGTACACGAGGTGCATCAGTTCGCTGCGGCCCGCGCCCACCAGCCCGAAGAAGCCGACGATCTCGCCGCGCCGCACCTCGAAGCTGGCCGGCTGCGCGAGCGCATGGCCTTCGATGCCCTTGGCGGCGAAGCGCACTTCGCCGAGCGGCCGCTCCGAGTAGTTATAGATGTCCGAGATTTCGCGCCCCACCATCTCGCTGACGATGGTGTCGCGCGACACGCCTTCGAGCGTCGGATGCGAGGCGACCTTGCGGCCGTCGCGAAAGATCGTGCAGGCGTCGCACAGTTCGTAAATCTCGTCCATGCGGTGCGAGATGTAGATCATCGCGCGGTTGTCGGCGCGCAGATCGCGCACCAGCTTGAACAGCACTTCGGTCTCGCGATGCGACAGCGAACTGGTCGGCTCGTCCAGCGCGATCACGCGTGCGTTGCGCAGCAGCGCCTTGCAGATTTCGACCATCTGACGCTGCGCGATCGAGAGCTTGCGCAGCTTCGCGCTCGGATCGAGCGCCACGCCCATCGCTTCGAGCCGTTCCAGCACGAAGCGCTTCGCCTCGCGCTTGTTGACCCAGCCGAGCGAGTTCGGCAATTGGCCGAGCAGCAGATTTTCCGCGACCGTCATGTCGGGCACGTATTGCAGTTCCTGGTGAATCACCGCGATGCCCGCCGCGATCGACGAAGCCGCGCTGGTGAAGCGCACCTCGTTGCCGTCGATCAGCACGCGGCCCGAATCGGGCTGATATTCACCGCCGAGAATCTTCAGCAGGGTCGACTTCCCCGCGCCGTTTTCGCCCATCAGGCCGTGCACCTGGCCGACGTTGACGTCGAAGGACACACCGTCGAGCGCGCGCACGCCTGGAAAGACCTTGCCGATATTGTCAAAACGTAGCGTCGCTGACACTTCGCCTCCTATGTCGACGGGAGTTAGCGCTTTAGCGCTTACTCCTGTCCCATGCAGTTGTATGTCGACAGGAGCTAGCGCTTCAGCGCTTACCTCTATCCCATACAGTTGTATGCCTACCTGACCTGGCGCTTGAGCGCTACTCAGATCCCATTCGTGTGACCGTGCGTCGAAGCGCTCGTGGATGCTTCAACGCACGGTTTGCCTCAACGCTTCATCGCTTGTTGCCGCCGCCGGTGCGCGCTTTCATGCACTTCATGAACAAGGGTGCACCGGCAGTTCGTTTCTCCGCGCGTCGAACCGCTTACTTCGACGCGAGGCCCATCTTCTCGCGCACGTCGCCGACGTTCTCACGCGTGGCCAGCATGCCGGTCGTGAGCGTCAGGGCCGGCGGCGCCTTGCCTTGCGTGATCCAGTCGTACATCAGCGTGGAGGTTTCCTCGCCGTGGCGCTTCGGGCTGATGATGACCGTGCCGAAGAAGCCCGTCGGCGACGGCTTCTTGAATTCGTTCAAGGCCGAGTCCGAACCGCCAATGCCGATACCGATCATGTTGTCCGCCTTGAAGCCGCGGCCTTCCGCTGCGCGCACCGCGCCGAGCACGCCTTCGTCGTTCAGCGCGTAAGCGACCCAGTGCTTGAACTGCGGGTTCTTGGTCAGCGCGATGTTGGCCGCGTTGAAGGCGTTTTCCGTGTCGGTCTTCGCTTGCGGCGCGGCGATCACGTTGGCCTTCGGGAAGCCGGCGGCGACCAGCGCATCGGTCGCGCCGCTGGTGCGGTCATGCGCGGTCGGCAGTTGTTCGTAGGTGACGTCGATCGCGCCGACGTCCTTCATGTCCCAGCCGCGTTTCTTGATTTCCGCGGCGAGGCCGTCGCCGACCTGCTTGCCGATGTTGTACGCCGAGATGCCCATGTGCGGCACCGAGGCGATCGGCTTGCCCGCGCCGTCCACCAGACGATCGTCCACCGTGATCATCTTCAGGTTATGAGCCTTCGCCTTCGCGACGATGCCCGGTCCGAGCTTGACGTCCGGCGTGCAGATCACGAAACCTTGCGCCTTCTGCGCCGACAGGTTGTCGATCGCGCTCATCACCTTCTCGCCCGAGGGCGCGCCGATCTTCACCAGCGTGAAGCCCTTTTCCTTGGCGGCGATTTCGGCGAACTTCCACTCGTCCTGGAACCACGGCTCTTCCGGCTGCTTCACGAGGAAGCCGATCTTCACCGGATCGGCGGCTTGCGCGGCCGTTGCGTTGAACAGCACACCCGCCGCCGCTGCTGCCAGCGTGAGGAAAATTCTACGTTTCATGATGCGTGTCTCCTGACTAATTGATAACGAGAAGGTATCGGCCGCGTCTTCTTGTACCGGTTGTGACACACGCGGCCAGCGCGTCGTCCGGTGAAACTTTGTTGCTTGTTTTACTGCCCGTTTTTTACTGCCCGTTTTGCTGCTGTTTTGCTGCTGCTTCGCTTTCAGTTGCGTGCGGCCACCGCCGCGTTCAGTCGTGATACAGCGCCGAGCGGCCGCCATCCACGGTGATGCACGTGGCGTTGATGAACGGCGCTTCGTCGGAGGCGAGAAACACCGCCGTCATCGCCACTTCTTCCGGGCGGCCGATGCGTTTCATCGGCTGCAGCGCGAGCGTCGCCTGTTGCGCCGCGGCCGGATCGGCTTGTTCGTTCCACCAGTCGTGCGTCAGTTGCGTTTCGATGTAGCCCGGCGCGATCGCGTTGACGCGCACGTTGCGCGGCGCGTACTCGATACCCAGCGCGCGCGTCAGACCGATCACACCGTGCTTCGCCACCGGATACGGAAAACAGCCGGGGATGATCTTGAACGCATGCGTCGAGGCGATGTTCACGATGCTGCCCGAGCCGCGCTCCACCATGCCCGGCAACACCGCGCGGCAACCGTTCCAGACGCCGTCGAGGTCGACCGCGAAGCAGCGGCGCCAGTCGTCGTCCGTCATGGTCAGCGGGTCGCAGAACACGTTGATGCCGGCGTTGTTCACCAGCACGTCGGGCGCGCCGAACGCCTGTTCGGCCTCGCTCACCGCCTGCCGCACCGAAGCCGCTTGCGTGACGTCGGTCTCGACCGCCAGCACGCGCGCGCCGGTTTCCGACTCGATCCGCTGCGCCGTCTGCCGCGCGGTTTCGAGGTTCAGTTCCGCCAGCACGACCGCCGCGCCCTCGCGCGCGAAGGCGAGCGCGATCGCCGCGCCGATGCCGCGCCCGGCGCCCGTGATCAACGCGACTTTTCCGGCGAGCCGATTCATTTCTTCGCGCCTGCGCGGGCGATGCGCAAACCGTTGATGAACGCCTTCGCGTGCGAAGCGGTCACGGCCGCGCTCTGACCCGGCTTGTACAGCGCCGAGCCGAGGCCGAAGCCGTTCGCGCCCGCGCTGAGAAACGGTCCCATGTTGTCCGGCGTGATGCCGCCGACCGGCACCAGCGGCACCTGCGCCGCGATCACCGCGCGCCAGGCCTTCACCACCTGGCAGCCGAGCTGTTCGGCGGGGAACATCTTCAGCACGTCCGCGCCGTTCTTCAGCGCGATGAAGGCTTCGTTCGGCGTCGCCACGCCCGGCGCGCATGCGAGACCTTGCGCCTTCGCGGCGATGACCACATCGGGATCGCTGTGCGGCATGACGATCAGTTCGCCGCCCGCCGACTTCACGTCGTTGACGAAACTCGGATGCAGCACCGTGCCCGCGCCGACGATCGCGTCGGCCGGCAACGCCTTGCGGATCGCGGCGATGCTGTCGAACGGCTGCGGCGAATTCAACGGCACCTCGACGATGCGAAAGCCCGCCTCGTACAGCGCCTGGCCGTGGTCGGCCGCATCGGCGGGCGTCACGCCGCGCATGATCGCGATCAGCGGACACACCTCGAACGCCGCGATCAGACCCGCGTGCGGCATGTAGGGAGCGGGCAGATTGATGTGAGGTTGCATGTCGGTTCCTTGTTTCGTGGACGGCGGCGCTGCCGGTTATCCGGCTCGCGCCGCCTGAGGCGCCGGATTGACGAGCCCCGCCTGCGAGGCGACGCGCCACAGGCCGCGCTCGGTGGCGTGCTTCACCAGTTCCGCCTGCGTGCAGCCGTAGAGCGCCAGCGCGAGCCGATAGCGCTCGCACAGCGCCTCATTGCCGATCAGACGCAGGCTCTCGCCGGCGAGCGAGTTTTGCTGTTGCCTGAGCACGGCCTCGAGGCCGGCCAGCTCGTGCCCGATCAGCAACCCCGACAGATAGTCGGGCTGCTGCTCGCGCGTCAGTTGTCCGGTGAGACCGAGCGTGCGGGCGCTGAAGATCGTCGCGAGCACGCCTGCCTGACCTTTTTCGCGGGCGATGCTCACGCCGTGCAGGAACGCCTCGGTATCGGGACGGTCCGGCGTGACCATCGTGCGGCCGAGGATCGTGTGCTCGCGCAATGCCGCGAACACTTCGCCGGTCATGAAGGTTTGAAAACGTTCGATGCGGCCCGCCTGCACCACCGCCCATTTGGCGTGCGTGCCGGGCAGGCCGATCAGCGCGCGCCTGCGGGTCCCGGCGGAATCACCGTCATCGCCGTCATCGCCGAGCGCGCCGAAGATCTGCGTTTCCTCGCCGCGCATCACGTTGGGCAGCTCGCCGCGTTGCAGGACGCCCGGCACGATATGCAGCGTCGCGCCGCACGCCGCCTTCACGCGGACGATGCCGGCCACCAGCGCGTCGGCGCTCGCCGGCGCATCGACATAGGGCGCTTCCATCCAGCCTTGCGCGCTGCCGACCATGCCCGCCGCGATCACCGGCAGCGCCGATGCGTGTTCGAGCCAGGGGCCGCAGGTGTCGTCGAATGCCGCGTCGAAGCCGCCTTGCTCGGCGCTGCGCGGCAGATTCATGATGCCGGCCGTCGACGCGCGCGTCGCCAGCACCTTGCCCGCCGCGTCGAACAGATACGCGCGCAGCGAGGTCGTGCCCCAGTCGAGCGCGATCAGGGCGGCGTGGGCGTTGGCGTTGGCCTCGGCGGCGCCTGCCGCAACGTGGTTGGCTGCCGGCGTGGGAGAACCCGCTTGCTTCATCGTTTGATCCTGCGGGTTGCCGGTTGAGGTGCGCGCCAACCGAGTTCCTCCGAGATCGCGCGCGCTTCGCGCTGCACGACCGGAATCAGCTCGTCCATGCGTTCGAGCGACATATACGGAATGGTGCTCGCCACCGACAGCGCCGCCACCACCGCGCCCGACGCATCGCGCACGGGCGCCGCCACGCAGCGGATCGACGCCTCGTTTTCCTCGAGGTCGAAGGTGTAGCCGCCGGCCGCGTAGTTAGTCATGCGCTGCATGAAGGTCTGCGCGTCGGGCCGGTTGTCCGGCTTGAAGCTGACGCCGGCGAGCGCGCGCCGCGATGCCTCGAACAGCGACTGCCAGAGCTCCGGCCCGAGGTCGAGCATCATCGCCTTGCCGATCCCCGTCGACGCGAGCGGCATGCGGTGACCGACGCGCGAGCGCATTTCCAGACCACGGGTGCCGGGAATCTTGTCGATGTACAGGACGTCGTCGCCATCGCGCACGCCGAGATGAATCGTGTCGAGCGTCTGCTCCGCGAGCGATTCGAGATGCGGTCGCGCGACCGCGGTGAGCGGCATCTGTTCGAGCGCGATGGTGCCGAGTTCGATCAGCTTCGGGCCGAGCAGATACCCGCCTTGCACCTGCCGCAGATAGCGCGCCTGCACGAGGCTGCTCACCAGCCGATGCGTGGTGCTGCGGGTCGTGCCGAGCGCGGCGCCGAAGGTGCGCAGATCGCGCACGCCGGCGGCGGCCGCTTCCAGAATCGCCAAGCCGCGCAGGAGCGTTTGGGTGCCGGCTTGCTGCGGGGTGATGTCCAGCAGCGTGCTGGGCAGCCCGATTTCGTTGACGACGGCCGGTTGCGCGACGGGGCGCGGGGCTTTCGCGGCGGCGGTCGGCTGCGGCCGCGGCTGTGATTGCGGCTGCGGCGCAGCGCTGCTCGCGTGGTCGGCTTGCGGAGCCAGATCGGCTTCGGACGCGCTCGCGGCGTGAGTGGGCATCGCTTTGTTCATGGCGATTCGCTTTTCGGTGGTTTTTTGCGCTTACAGCGCGGGGCCGGAGAGACGGCCTTCTGTGCTCGCCGTGCGGCGGGCGCGGGGGTGCTGCCTTTGAGTCTTAGGCATGGTTTGGCTTTGTCTCCGGTTTTCTTTTGCTGTCGCTGTTTCCTGCGGTCAGGTTCGTGGTTTTTTCTGACCTGCGGTGCGGCTTTTCTGACCTGCGGTGCGTCTTGGGGTGGATTGTAGGGCGGTTTTTGAGAAAGCTCCAATATGTGAGTGTTGGATTCAGATAATGGGATTTTTGGTTGCCGTGGGCTTTTGGGTTTGGTGGCCTTTCCTTGCAGGTGGCCTTTCCTTGCTGGTGGCCTTTCCTTGCTGGTGGCCTTTCCTTGCTGGTGGCCTTTCCTTGCTGGTGGCCTTTCCTTGCTGGCTTAGTGGTCTATTAGCGTCGCCCCTGTGCGGGGCAATGCTCTCAACTTAAGCCCCGCTGCATCAAGCGAGTTTGTACGCGAGATGGAAGTGGGGCTTGGCTTTTCTGGGTGGTCTTGGATAGGAGCGTGAGGGCTGTGTCCGGCATCGGGTCTGGTGGATCATTTCCAGCACACCGGCGAGGCCGTCCAGACAGCGCTGGATGCGCAGAAGACACGCGCCGAGGATGGGCTTGAGTGCGCCCAGTGCATACACCCGGTTAGGACGGCTGGCATGTCTGTCGTCGTGCGGCGCATCGAGATCGCTGAGCAGTGTGCACAGGTTGTCGGCGAGGATTTTTGCGCCGAAGTCCTGCTGTAACGCCAGGTAATCGAGGCCTGTGACGGCTTCCAGCCGCAGCCGGTGCTTGAGTCGTTTGAATGCTTCCTCGACCCGCCAGCGCTGGTGATAGAGCGCGCCGAACGATGCCGCCGGATAACGCCCGCCATCGAGCAGCGAGGTCATCAGCACACGCACGCGACCGCCCGGCGTGACGTCGCGGATCAGGCGCACAGTCGTGGGCGTACGCGCCAGTTCATAGGCGCGGGCATCCGGTTCGCTGGGCGCTTCCAGTGTCACCACATGCTCGGCTTTACCGCTGCGGGTAAAGGCGCTGACGCATTTCCAGTTACGCGCATCGACGCGCATGCAGAACGGGATTTCGCGCTGTGCGAGCGCCGCCACCATCGCGTTGCCGATATAGCCGCGATCGAGCAGCAGCAGGTCGGTATGCGGTTGCAGTACATCGAGGGCTTCGAACAGCATCTGCCGCTCGCCGCCGTCGGCGGGATGAAGTGCAGCGTGCAGGGTCAGTTCGGAACCCGGCAGGAACAGCGCAAACGCGTAGTGATCGGCGCGCAGTTCATGGCCGCGACGCGTGCCCACACGCAGGCGGCTACCGTCAGCGGCGACCAGCCTCAGGCCGTGCCAGCGCATCGAATCGATATGGGGTTGGGCCAGCGAGATCAGGCGGGCGCGGGCCAGTTCGAACAGTTCGGCAGACACTCCCCGTCGCGCCTTGCTGAAGGCCTGTGCGCTGACAGCGCGGGTGCGCCCGCCGCTGCTTCCCAGTGCGCCGAATAGCGCGTCAAGTTCGGCCTGCACACTGGCGCACATGCCGGACATCATCAGCGCGGCCATGCGCGGCAAGGTCAGTGTGCGATTGCGGGTAAAGGCAGTGGGAGAACGACGCACGCGATCGGCGAGCGCCGGATCGAGCAGGAAATCGGAGAACTCAGCCAGAAGCCGCGAGGACGCTGGTATTTGAGTTCATATCGTTGATTTATCAGTGAGTTATGCGATGAAGTTTACAGGGGCAATGCCTCGTTTACAAGCTCTTTGAGGCTTAAGTTGAGAGCATTGCCCCGCACAGGGGCAACGCCAATAGACCACTAACAAATCAAGCAAAGGCCAAAAAACCAACCCCAAAACCAAAACCAAACCCGCCGACCAGGCAAAAAAACCTCAATCGGGCAATTCCGCCGCCCCCATCCTCCGAGCAATGACCCTCGCGCGTTGCGCCAAATACCCAGACCCGCGATGCTCATCAAAATACCTGGGCTGCGGCAGCATCACCGCCAACCGCGCCGACTGCCCCGCGCTCAACTTACTAGCGGACGTCTTGTAGTAATAGCGCGCCGCCGCCTCAGCCCCATAAACCCCATTCCCCCATTCAACCGAGTTGAGATAGATCTCAAAGATGCGCTCCTTGTCCATCAGGCTCTCGAGCATCCACGTAATGATCAACTCCTGTCCCTTGCGGATATAACTCTTCTCCCGAGACAAAAACAGATTCCGCGCCAATTGCTGCGTGATAGTCGACCCGCCGCGAACGATCTTGCCCTTGGCCTTATTCCGCTCCCAAGCCTGCAAGATGGCGTCCGTTTCATAGCCGTTGTTGCTGGCGAAATTCGCGTCCTCCGAAGCGATGATCGCGCGCTTCAGATTGCGCGAAATCTGGTCGTACGGCACCCACGTACGCTGCATCGAAAGATCCGGCCGTTCCCGCGACAACCGCCACGCGTCCGAGCGCATGAAAGCCGTCGAGCGCGGATTAACGTAATTCCACACCGCGATCTGCGCGAAGTAAAACGCCTGCGTCACGAACCACGCAATCGCCAGCACGGCGCCCAGATAAAACATCCATCGCACCGGACCTGGCCGGCTCGCGCGCCGCGTTGCTGTCATCGGGGTCTCAGTCCTGGAGTCGGTGAATGCCGCGAGATGAAGCGCGCTCTACGCGTGCGACGGCGCCGTCAACAGCGCACGCAATTCGGCCAGCACCGGCGCGCCGTCGGGCCGCACGCCGCGCCATACGTAAAACGATTCGGCAGCCTGCTCGACCAGCATGCCGAGACCGTCGGC
The DNA here is from genome assembly GCF_049177125.1 of Paraburkholderia sp. DD10. Lineage (NCBI taxonomy): Bacteria > Pseudomonadati > Pseudomonadota > Betaproteobacteria > Burkholderiales > Burkholderiaceae > Paraburkholderia > Paraburkholderia sp. DD10. The sequence continues at coordinate 2,856,142 of NZ_CP185393.1, forward strand.
GCCGCGCGCGCCAAGTTTGCGCGCGTGTTCGATGAACACCGTCGGATGCGCGCCGTACATCATGTCGTAGGCGAGCGTGCCGCTGCCGAACGCGCGGTCGTCGCACTCGGGCAACGACGCCTCCAGACTGCCCGCCGTCGCGTTGACGATCACGTCATACGCGCCGGCTTCGATCGCCCGCGCGCTGCCGCCGCTCAAACGGCACGCGGCGTCGCGCGCGGCTTGCGCGAACTGATCGACGAGCGCCTCGGCCTTCTCCGCCGTGCGATTGACGATGGTCAGCGTGTGCGGCGCGCGCTCCAGCATCGGCAGCACCACGCCGCGCGCGGCGCCGCCCGCGCCCAGCAACAGGATGCGCGCGCCCTTCAACGGCACGCCGAGATTCACCTCGATGTCGCGAACCAGTCCAAAACCGTCCGTGTTGTCGCCGTAAATACCGCTCGAATCGACGCGCAAGGTGTTCACCGCGCCCGCCGCCGCCGCGCGCGGCGACAACACATCGGCGAACGCATGCGCGTCGAGCTTGAACGGCACGGTCACGTTCAGGCCGCGTCCGCCTGCGTCGATAAACGCGCGCACATGCGGCACGAAGGCATCCACCGGCGCGAGCAAATGGCTGTATTCGATCAGCTCGCCGGTCTGCGCGGCAAACCGGCCATGAATGAACGGCGATTTGCTGTGAGCGACCGGATTGCCGATCACCGCATAACGGTCGCGCGACGGGTTGGCGTTCATCGTCCCGGCTCCGTCACGTGCTGCTGGTCGGCTGACGCGTCGCTTGCGCCATCGCCGTTCCCGGCGTCGCCCTGCGCGGCCGCGTCGCCGTCGAGGTTGGCTTCGGCTTGCGCCTCGGCTTCGCCTTCGGCGCTTGCATCGGCGGCGTCGATGATTTCGTCCTCGCCGTCATCCGCTTCCTCGACCTCGCCACCGCTCGTCACGGTCGGCGCGTCGAGCACATGCAGCAGACGCACGGACGCTTCGACGGTCAGTTCGTCGAGCGACATCACTTCCATCAGCAAGCGCGTGCCGCGTGCGTGCACGCCGAGGCCCGGCACGTGCAGCAGCAGCGGAATTTCCTCGAGGCGCACCAGATCGCCCTTCACCACCGACGCCACTACCTGCTTCCTGTTCTCCTGCTTCAGCCAGCGCAGGCACCAGAAGTACTCCATGCGGCGCTGGTGATCGGCGTACGCGGTGTAGGTGTCGTCGAAACCTTGCACGACCGCGAACAGATCGGCGTCTTTCGGCTTGAACGGCGCGGCCAGCTTCGCGGTCACGCCATGCTGCACGCAGGCGATCAGTTGCCACTGATTCACCAGGTCGACGTAGCGGCGCAGCGGCGAGGTGCTCCACGCGTATTGCGTGACGCCGAGGCCCTCGTGCGGCGCGGCCGAGGTCTGCATGCGGGTGCGCTTGGGGCCGGTCGGCGCGCCGAATGCGCGCTGCGTGCGATAGATGCCGGGCACGCCGTGATCGTGCAAAAACGCGCCCCATGACGAGTTGGCGAGAATCGCCAGTTCCGCGACGATCGTGTCGAGCGGCGAACCGCGCCGGCGCGGCGTGATCGTGATGTGCTCGCCTTCCACGTAGAAGTTGAAGTCGGTATTGCGCTGCACTTCGCGGCGCAGGCCGTAACCGGCGCGCGCGGTCTGTCGTTTCTCGAACAGCGCCTGCGCGAACGGCCACAGCACGGCGATGTCTTCCTTGTGCGGATAGTCGCCGGTGCCGGCGGCAAGCGCCTCTTCGGTGACGAGTTCGTCGAGCGTGTTGTGACGCAAGTTGTTCTTCACGAACACGCGCTCGGCGCGCGTTTCGCTCGCGACGATTTCCTGCGTCTCGCGATTGACGATCACATACAGCGAAAGCGCCGGCCGCAAGCCGCCTTCGGCGAGCGTAAACGCTTCGACGACGCTGTCGGGCAGCATCGTGATCTTGTCGCCCGGCATGTAGACGGTGGACAAGCGCGTGCGCGCGATCGCATCGACCTCGTCGCCGCGCTGAATGCCGAGCGCCGGCGCGGCGATGTGCACGCCGATCCGCACGCGGCCGTCCGCCAGATGCTCGACGGAGAATGCGTCGTCGATTTCCGTGGTGGTGATGTCGTCGATCGAGAACGCCTCGACGTCGGCTTCCGGCAAATCCTCCGGCAACGCGCCGACCTGGACCGGCGGGAAACCGGTGCCGTGCGGGAAAAACTCCGATAGAAATTTGGCCTCGTGCAGCGCGCGCGCCGACGCAATGCCGCCGCATTCGAGCATCAGGCGCGCCTGCGAAATACCGCGCGCCGCCGCGGCGCCCTCGAGCGCCTTGTATTCGATCGTGTTCTTGTCGGGCCGCGTAAGCAACGCGAGCGCCTTGCTGCCGGTGAACGCTTCGGGCAGACGGCCGGCCTTCAGTTCTTCCTCGTAGCCCGCCTGCACGAGCGCCTGCTGACGCTTGCGCTCAAGGCCGGCGAGCGCCATTTTCAGTTGCTCCTCGGGCGCGCGCTGATACATGCCGCGGCCCTTGCGGCGGAAGTACACGGGCGCGCCGTGCATGCGCAGCACCAGCGCCGCGCGCTCGATCGGGCCGAAGCTTTCGCCGAAATACTCCGCGCCGAGCGCGGCGAACGGGAATTCGTCGTCAGGCGCGCATTCCCACAGGAAATCCAGATCGATGTCCTGCGCGGCGGCGTCGGCCTGCTGCATCAGTTCGGCCGCGCTCGGCTTGTCGAATTCGATCAACACGTCTTTCGCGCGCACCTTGGCGCGCCGGCCGCCCGGCAACTCGACCTGAAACGCATCGCCCTGGCGCGACAGCACGCTGCCCGCCTTGAAACTGCCCGATTCCTCGAAGAAAACGTTCACTCAATACTCTCGTTCTGACTTGCATCTGCCGGCGCATCCGATCTGATTTCAGCGATCGGTCGACTGCGTGCGCGGCGCGGCAACGTGTTCGTGGTAGTGGATCCGCGGCGCGATACGCGCGCGCCGGCGGGTTGAATCCGATATTCGGCGGCCCGATCGCCGGATCGCCGGATTTGCGTGACTTCAGGCGGCTTCGCGCGGCGCCGGCGGCTCGACGTCTTCGGCGTCGCAAAAGGCCAGCACGTCGTCGACATATTGCGCAAACTCGCTGATCGCGTGGTCGCTTCCTTCGATCAGCGTAGTGCGTGCGCCGGGATAGTGCGCGAGCATTTCGCGGTAATCGAGCACCTCGTCGCCGGTGGCGGCCAGCAAATAATAGCGTTCGGGCCGCGTGATCGACGCCACGCCGAGCGCGCGCAACTCATCCAGATGATGCGGCTCGACAACGATGCTGCCGCCGCCGTGCCACAACGGCTGCTCGCCGAGATAGGCGCTCAGATCGCGCTGCGGCACGACCGCGGGGTTCAGCAAGACGGCGGGCCAGCCGTGCTTCTCCGCGAGATACGTGGCGAAATAGCCGCCGAGCGAACTGCCGATCAGCGTGACATGGTCGGGTTTCGCGGCAGCCACCAGCGATTCGGCGAGCGCGACCGTCTCGAGCGGCGAGACCGGCAGCATGGGGCAGCACCATTCGTCGCCGCGGCCCAGTTCGACGAGGCGCGCCGCCAGCACGCGCGCCTTGAACGAATTGGGCGACGAGCGGAAACCGTGCAGATAAAGGATCACGAAGCGCCTCGCGCTGAAAGTGCGTCGAGCAGCTTCTGATGCACGCCGCCGAAGCCGCCGTTGCTCATCACCAGAATCTGGTCGCCGGGGCGCGCCGCGCGGACCACCGCTTTCACCAGCGCGTCGAGATCGTCGAAGGCCTGCGCCTTGCCGCCGAGCGGCGCGAGCGCTTCGCCGAGGTTCCAGCCGAGCGCGTCGCGGCCGGACGGCGCGCCGTAGCCGAATACGAGGTCGGCGTCGGCAAGACTGGCCGGCAACTGCGCTTTCATCACGCCGAGCTTCATGGTGTTCGAGCGCGGCTCCAGCACCGCGAGAATCCGCGTGTTGTCGCGGCCGACGCGGGCGCGCAGACCGGCCACCGTGGTGTCGATCGCGGTGGGGTGATGCGCGAAGTCGTCGTAGACGGTCACGCCGTCGACGCTGCCGCGCACTTCCATGCGGCGCTTCACATTCCGAAAACTCGCCAGCGATTTCGCGGCTTGCGCCGGCGGCACGCCGACATGGCGCGCGGCGGCGATCGCGGCCAGCGCGTTCATGCGGTTGTGCTCGCCCTGCACCTGCCACTCGACCACGCCGACGCGCTCGCCGTTGTGATACACGGCGAAACGCTCGTCGACGGGCACGCCGTCTTCCGCAGGCAGGGTTTCCCAGCCGCCCTGCACGCCGAAACGCTCCACCTCGCTCCAGCAACCGCGGGTCAGCACCCGTTCGAGCGCGTCCTCGCGACCGTTCGTCACGACGCGGCCGATGCCCGGCACCGTGCGGATCAGGTGGTGGAACTGCGTTTCGATCGCCGCCAGATCCGGGAAGATGTCGGCATGATCGAATTCGAGGTTGTTCAGGATCGCGGTTTTCGGCCGGTAGTGAACAAACTTCGAGCGTTTGTCGAAGAACGCGGTGTCGTACTCGTCGGCTTCGATCACGAAGAAGCTCGAATCGGTCAAGCGCGCCGACACGCCGAAGTTGAGCGGCACGCCGCCGATCAGGAAACCGGGATTGAGGCCCGCGTCTTCGAGCAGCCAGGTCAGCATCGAGCTGGTGGTGGTCTTGCCATGCGTGCCGGCCACCGCCAGCACCCACTTGCCGTTCAGCACGTGCTCGCCGAGCCACTGCGGACCCGACACGTACGGCAGGCCGCGGTCGAGGATCGCTTCCATCAGCGGGTTGCCGCGCGAGACCACATTGCCGATCACGAACAGATCGGCGTTCAGGCCGTTCAATTGTTCCGCGTCGTAACCTTCGATCAGCCGAATGCCTTGCGCCTCGAGCTGCGTGCTCATGGGCGGATAGACGCCGGCGTCGCAGCCCGTCACGGTGTGACCCGCGCCGCGCGCGAGAACCGCGAGACCGCCCATGAACGTGCCGCAGATGCCGAGGATGTGGATGTGCATAAGCCTGTCGTGCCGCGCGGGCGTTTTTGCGAGGGATGGGATGCAGCGAAGCGGCCGGAACGACCGTCCGCAAAGGACGGTATTGTAACCGACCGCTTCCCTCCGCCCCACGGGCGCGCGCCCGCGCCGCCCGTCCAAAGGCCGGCGGCGGCTAGCCGGAAAGGCCTGTAATCAATCTCTAGTATGATTCAGAGATGGTCCGCAAATCACACTTCGATCCGCAGCGCGTGCGCGAGGAAATCGCCATCGCGGCTGCCCGGCTGATCGCCGAAGACGGTCTCGACTACGCCACGGCCAAGCGTAAGGCGGCGCGCCAAGTGGTCGGAGAGAGCCGTGTTGCCGGCGAATGGCTGCCGGATAACGACCAGATCGAGGAAGAAATCCGCGAATACCAGGCGCTCTTCCAGGGCGACAGCCAGCCGGCCCTACTGAGGCGGCTGCGCCATATCGCGGTGGACTGGATGGAGCGGCTTGCGCCGTTCAACCCTTATCTGACTGGCGCCGTACTCGGCGGCACGGCCGGCGAGCACTCGGATATCCACCTTCAGGTGTTCTGCGACAACCCGAAGGAAGTCGCGATCTACTTTTTGAACGCCAACATTCAGTACGACGTCTCGGAAACGCGGCATTTCGCCGGACGCGGCTACGTCGAAACATTGAGCTTCATGTGGCGCCCACCCGATGAAGGGCGCGACGCGGAGCCGGTCGGCATCCACGTCGCCTTATACGAAACCGACGATCTGCGCGGCGCCGTGCGCGCCGACGCGCGTGGCCGCACCGCCCGCGCCAATCTGCAAGCGGTCCAGACACTGCTCCAGAGCAGCGACATCCCTTCCTGACCCAAGACAGACGCAACATGAACATAAGACGTATCGTGGCCGGCGCGCTAGTCGCTATCGTGGCGGCCGGAGGCGGTGTGCTCGCCAATCATTGGCTGAACGGCAACGATGCCCAACTTTCGCAGTCTGCGCAGTCGAAACCCGGCGAGAGCGCCGTCACCCAGTTATGGAGCGCGCCCGTGACCGACGCGACGGGCAAGCCGCAATCGCTGGCCTTGTTCAAAGGGCAGCCGATCGTCGTCAACTTCTGGGCTTCCTGGTGCGGACCCTGCGTCGAGGAAATGCCGGCTCTTTCGCAGCTTCAGCGCGAATATGCGAAGAAAGGGATCCGCTTCGTCGGACTTGGCGTGGATTCGGAGAAGAACGTCCAGGCGTTCTTGCAGAAGGTCCAGGTCGCCTACCCCGTCTATGTGACGGGGTTCGGCGGCGCCGATCTCGCCCGCGCGTTCGGCAACACGGCGGGAGGCCTGCCCTTCACCGTCGTCATCGACGCGCAGGGCAACGTGCGGTCGTCAAAATTAGGACAAATCGACCCGCAGGCGCTGAAACAGACGCTTGACGCCCTCTAAAACTTACATTCCTTTAACACTCGGATAATCGCTGAAGGCACTCGTTTCGCCGAAAATCCCGCATTTTTGGCGGAAGTTGGCAGGCCCGCGCGATGATACGGCCGCTTGGCGACCGTGGCGTATATCGGCGAAACTAGACAAGTTTCTCTAATCAGCGCTAAAGTGCGCCCAATTCCACGGAAAAAGAAGCGACCATGACGCGACTGTTGGTACTGCACGGACCGAACCTCAACCTTCTCGGCACCCGGGAACCCGAGGTCTATGGTCGCGTGACCCTGCCGCAGATCGATCAGGCGCTGGCGGACCGCGCAGCGGACGCCGGCGTCGAACTGGCCTCATTCCAGAGCAATCACGAAGGCGCGCTGGTCGACCGCATCCAATCCGCCCGGACTGAACACACCGATTTCATCCTGATCAATCCCGCCGCGTACACGCATACGAGCGTGGCCATTCGGGACGCACTGGCGGGGGTCGGCATCCCGTTCGTCGAGATTCACCTGTCGAACGTGCATCGCCGAGAACCGTTCCGGCATCACTCGTATTTCTCCGACCAGGCTGAGGGCGTGATTTGCGGCCTCGGCTGGAAGGGATATCTATACGGGCTCGAATTCGCGCTCGACCGGCTCGCCGCCGGTTCATCGCGCGGCTGATTTCCAAACACATCTAATTTGCGCCGGCCGCACACGCGCCCGGCACTTCACGTATTAAAAGGGGCTCCTGATGGATCTACGTAAACTAAAAACTCTGATCGACCTCGTCTCGGAGTCCGGTATCTCCGAACTCGAAGTGACCGAGGGCGAAGGCAAGGTGCGCATCGTCAAGAATGCGCCGCCGGTTTACGTGCAGCCGTCCGCCTCGTACGCACCGCAATACGCACAGCCCGCGCCGCCCGCCGGCGAAGCGCCCGCCGCGACGGCTCCGGCCATTCCCGCAGCGGCCGCGCCGCAAGGCCACGTGGTGACCTCGCCGATGGTCGGCACGTTCTACCGCGCGCCGTCGCCGGGCGCCGATCCGTTCGTCCAGGTGGGCGACACGGTCAAGGAAGGCCAGACGATCTGCATCATCGAAGCGATGAAGCTGCTCAACGAAATCGAGTCGGACGCGTCCGGCGTGGTCAAGGAAATCCTCGTCGAAAACGGCCAGGCGGTCGAATACGGCCAACCGCTGTTCGTGGTCGGCTGACGCGGCACGCACTGCGCTCGCCGCCCGCGCGCCCGCTGTTCGAGGCGCGCGACCGATCCTCTGAGGCAGCCTGTGTCGTGAACGACCGGGCGCCCATTGATGAGTCGAAAACCCGCTATGTTTGAAAAAATCCTCATTGCCAACCGTGGCGAGATCGCGCTTCGTATCCAGCGCGCCTGCCGCGAACTCGGCGTCAAGACGGTCGTCGTCTATTCGGAAGCCGACAAGGAAGCCAAGTACGTGAAGCTCGCCGACGAGGCGGTCTGTATCGGCCCGGCGCCTTCGAATCTCAGCTACCTGAACATGCCGGCGCTGATCAGCGCAGCCGAAGTCACCGACGCCGAAGCGATTCACCCCGGCTACGGCTTCCTGTCGGAGAACGCCGACTTCGCCGAGCGTGTCGAGCAGTCCGGTTTCACCTTCATCGGCCCGCGCCCGGAAACCATCCGCATGATGGGCGACAAGGTCACGGCGAAGCAAACCATGATCAAGACCGGCGTGCCCTGCGTGCCGGGTTCTGAAGGCGCGTTGCCGGAAGATCCGAAAGAGATCGTGAAAATTGCCCGCCAGGTCGGCTATCCGGTCATCATCAAGGCCGCCGGCGGCGGCGGTGGCCGCGGCATGCGCGTGGTCCACACGGAAGCGGCGCTCGTCAACGCGGTCAACATGACGCGCGAGGAAGCCGGCCGTGCGTTCGGCAACCCGCAGGTCTACATGGAGAAATTCCTGGAGAACCCGCGGCACATCGAAATCCAGGTGTTGTCGGATTCGTTCAAGAACGCCGTATGGCTAGGCGAGCGCGATTGCTCGATGCAGCGCCGTCACCAGAAGGTGATCGAGGAAGCGCCGGCGCCGGGCATCGCGCGGCGCCTGATCGACCGCATCGGCGATCGTTGCGCGGACGCCTGCAAGAAGATGGGCTATCTTGGCGCGGGTACGTTCGAGTTCCTGTACGAAAACGGCGAGTTCTACTTCATCGAAATGAACACGCGGGTGCAGGTCGAGCATCCGGTGACCGAACTGATCACCGGCGTGGACATCGTGCAGGAACAGATCCGTATCGCGGCGGGCGAAAAACTCGCGTTCCGTCAGCGCGACATCGTGTTCAAGGGTCACGCGATCGAATGCCGGATCAACGCGGAAGATCCGTTCAAGTTCATTCCGTCGCCGGGACGTTTGACGTCGTGGCACATGCCGGGCGGTCCCGGCATCCGCGTCGATTCGCATGCGTACAACGGCTATTTCGTGCCGCCGAACTATGATTCGATGATCGGCAAGCTGATCGCTTACGGCGCGACGCGCGAGCAGGCGATCAAGCGGATGCGCATCGCGTTGTCGGAAATGGTGGTGGAAGGCATTCAGACCAACATCCCCCTGCACCGCGAGTTGATGCTGGATGCGAAGTTCGTCGAGGGCGGCACCAGCATCCATTACCTCGAAAACCGCCTGGCCGCGAAGCTGCAAGCCGCGCCGGAAGAAGCATAAGCCATGAGCTACCGGGAACTGATCGCCGAGCTGCCACGCGAGCACGCGGAGGAATTCTCCGACGCGCTGCTCGAGTTGGGCGCGCTGTCCGTATCGGTCGAGGACGCGGACGCCGACACGCCCGACGAACAGCCGCTGTTCGGCGAACCCGGTCTCACGCCGGATCGCTCGGCATGGCAGCGTTCGCGCGTGATCGCGCTGCTCGCGCCGGAACACGAGCCGGCGGTGCTGCTCACCGCCGCGGCGAACCAGTTGGGTTTGTCCCCGGCGCCGGCGTTCACCGTGCGCGAGGTCGAGGAACAGGATTGGGTGCGGCTCACACAGTCGCAATTCGATCCGATTCCGATCGGCCAACGTATCTGGGTCGTGCCGTCGTGGCACGACGCGCCGGACCCCGAAGCACTCGTGCTGGAACTCGATCCGGGCCTCGCGTTCGGCACGGGCAGCCATCCCACCACGCGTCTGTGCATGGAGTGGCTGGAGCAGTCGGTCGAGCCGGGGCAGTCCGTGCTCGACTACGGCTGCGGCTCGGGCATCCTCGCGATTCTCGCGAAGAAGTGCGGCGCCGATCCGGTGTACGGCATCGACATCGATCCGCAAGCGGTCGAGTCGGCCCGTCACAACAGCGAACGCAACCGCGCGGACGTCACCTACGGCCTGCCTGACGAATGTCCCACCGGCGAGTTCGATATCGTGGTCGCCAATATCCTGTCGAATCCGCTCAAGCTGATGGCCTCGATGCTCTCGTCGAAGGTCAAGCCGGGTGGCCGGATCGCGCTGTCGGGCATCCTCGCGCGGCAAGCGGACGAAGTGGCGCAGGTCTACGCGCGATGGATCGACATCGGCGTATGGCGCGAGCACGAAGGCTGGGTATGCCTAACGGGAACGCGCCGCGAAAGCCTTTAGAATAAGGGGTATTGTCCAACCAACGGCCTCCCCGGCTTATCGGCCCAATATGCTCCTGGCAACGCGCTGTCCCTTCTGCGAAACCGTTTTCCGCCTGCAACCGGCGCAGCTCGCGCTGCGTCGCGGCCTCGTGCGTTGCGGCAATTGCAATGAAGTCTTCGACGCGTCCAGCAGTCTGTTCGACATCACCGAAGGCGGGGACTTTTCCTCTGCCAAGCCGGTCGCCGCCGCCGCGGCGATCGAGGCGCTCTCCGGCGTGCGCCCCGAGCGGCTCGATTTCCGCGCGAGCAACTGGGACCCTCACGCGCCCTTTCTGGACGCCAAGGTCAACAACGGCCTGCCGTATGACGGGGGCAACGTGCCGCGTATGGCGGCTCTCGCCGGCGCGGCCGCGCCGCATCGTCACGTCACGGATGAACCGGAATTTCCGGCCGGCGCTTTCACCGCGCCGACGGCCGCCGACGACGAACCTATCCTCGCCGACGCGCCACTCGACCCCTTCGCGTACCCGGCCGAGCCGCCGGCGGCAGATGCGCCGCGCGTCTGGCACAAGACCGAGCGCGCGCCTGAACCTCCCGTCGAAGAACCGCTTGCCGGAGAGCCGGCTTTCTTTCGCGGCATCCCCGACAACGAGCCGCGTTTCGGCGCGAGCGGTGCCGGCGCGGCCGGCTTCGGTGCCGCCGACCCCGGAGCGGCGAGCGGCTTCGGCACAGCCGGTACAGCGCCGAGGGGGCCCGCCGCTGCTGCCAGCGGCGAACCGTTCTCCGTCCATCCGGTGAACGACGGCGTCGATCCGTTCCCCGTGGTGCGTGAAACGCGTCCCGCCGAACCGCGCCGTGTCGGCTGGATCATCGTCGGGTCGGTGCTGGCGGTGCTGTTGATCGTCGCGCTCCTCGCGCAACTCGCCTGGTGGCAGCGCGAAACCGTGCAGGTCTATTTCCCGAGTTCGCAAGCGCTCTACGTGAAGGCCTGCGCGCAACTCGGCTGCCAGGTGACGCCGCCGCACGACATCGACGGCTTGCAGGTCGAGCCGTCCGATCTTCGGCAGATCGACGGTCCGCACAAGCTCGAACTGAAGATGCCGCTGCGCAACCGCTTCAATGTCGCGTTGGCCTACCCGGCCATCGAACTCACGCTGCTCGACGATCAGAACAACGTGGCCATGCGCCGCGTACTGTGGCCGCAAGATTACGTCGCGCCCGGCACGCCGATCGCGGCCGGTCTGCCCGCGCACACCACGCAAACCATGATCGTGCGCCTCGACACGGGCAATGCGGTCGCTTCCAATTTCCGCGTACAGATTTTTTATCCGTAACGCATCCTCGCGCGCCCGGCTTCGACCGGGCGCGTTCACCGTCATTCCTGACGACTTTTCGGAGCACGACAACATGAGTCAAGTTACGCTGGGCGGCAACCCGATCGAAGTGGCCGGTACCTTTCCGTCGGTGGGCCAGAACGCCCCCGCCTTCTCGCTGGTCGGCAAGGATCTGAAGCCTGTGTCGCTCGCCGATTTCGCCGGCAAGCGCAAGGTGCTGAACATCGTGCCGAGCCTCGACACGCCGACCTGCGCCACCTCCACCCGCAAGTTCAACGAAGCGGCCGCCAAGCTGAGCAACACGGCGGTGATCGTGGTGTCGGGCGACCTGCCGTTCGCCGCATCGCGCTTCTGCACGACGGAAGGCATCGAGAACGTCGTCACGGCCTCCACGTTCCGCGGCCATGAGTTCGCGCAAGCCTATGGCGTCGACGTGACGAGCGGCCCGCTCGCGGGTCTGACGGCGCGCGCCGTGGTGGTGATCGACGAGAACGACAAGGTCGTGCACGCCGAATTGGTCGGCGAGATCAAGAACGAGCCGAACTACGATGCAGCACTCGCCGCGCTGAAGTAAAAACCTTCGCGCACGCACTCCGGCGCCGCGCTTCATGCGCGGCGCTGTCACATCGTCGCGCCTTTCTCTTCGTTGATTTTTACAGGAACGCTCGCCTTGGCTACGCTGATTTGCGGCTCGCTCGCCTACGACAACATCATGACCTTCGAGGGCCGTTTCCGGGAGCACATCCTGCCGGAGCAGGTCCACATCCTGAACGTGAGTTTTCTCGTGCCGACGATGCGCCGCGAGTTCGGCGGCTGCGCGGGCAACATCGCCTACTCGCTGAATCTGCTGGGCGGCGACGCGCGCATCATGGGCACGCTCGGCTCGGTGGATGGGCAACTCTACATGGACCGTTTCACGCAACTCGGCCTGTCGACGGAACACGTGCTGATGGTGCCCGACACCTATTCGGCGCAGGCGATGATCACCACCGACCTGGAAAACAATCAGATCACCGCGTTCCATCCCGGCGCGATGATGCAGTCGCATCTGAATCGCGCCGGCGAAGCGCCGGGCATCACGCTCGCCATCGTCGCGCCCGATGGCTACGACGGCATGGTCCAGCACTCGGAGCATCTGGCCGCGGCTGGCGTGCCGTTCATCTTCGATCCGGGCCAAGGTTTGCCGCTGTTCGACGGCCCGTCGCTGCGGCGCATGATTGAACTTGCTACTTATGTAGCTGTCAACGATTACGAAGCCAAACTGGTGAGCAACAAGACGAGCTGGTCGATCGAAGAAATGGCCGGCAAGGTCGAGGCGCTGATCGTCACGCTCGGCGAACACGGTGCGCAGATTCATCACGCCGGCGGCGTCGAAGAGATTCCGGCGGTCAAGGCACGGCAAGTGCTCGATCCCACAGGGTGCGGAGACGCATTCCGCGGCGGGTTGCTGTACGGCATCGAGAACAAGCTTGGCTGGGCCACCACCGGCCGTCTCGCGAGCCTGATGGGCGCGCTGAAGATCGAACACCAGGGCCCGCAAAACTACGCGCCCACTCGGGCGGAGATCAACGAACGGTTCGAGCAGGCGTTCGGATACGGCCTGCGGTAATACCGAGAGCTATTGGAGTTAGGGAATGAAAACAATGAGTCGCCTGGTGGTGGTCGCCTTGATCGCCGGTTCACTGGCCATGTCGGGGTGCGCATACAACAGCAGTTCCGCCGACGTCTACACCGCGTCGCAAGCGCAGCGTGAGGAAACGGTTCGCATGGGCACGGTCGACAGCGTCCGCGCGGTGAAGATCAGCTCGAACAACGGCCAGCCGAGCGGCTTGGGCGCGATCGGCGGCGGTGCCTTGGGCGCGGTGGCCGGCAGCGCGCTCGGCGGCGGCCGCGGCTCGATCGTGACGGGCATCATCGGCGGGCTGGCCGGTGCGGTGGCGGGCAATTCGGTCGAGAACGGCGTTGCCGTGCGCGACGGTCTCGAGATCACCGTGCGGCTCGACAACGGCGACATGCGCGCGATCACGCAAAGCGCCACCGGCGAAATCTTCCGCGCCGGCGACCGCGTGCGACTCCTCTCCAGCGGCGGCGTCACGCGCGTCACGCACTAGTTTCCCCTCTCGCGCGGCAGCGCTTTACGCGCCGCCGCGGCGACCTCACACGCATGCCCTCCCCTGTGCATGCGTTTTTTTTCGCCTGTCGATTGCATGCGGCATGAGATCCGCGAGCGAATCCTGGCATTGCTCGCACGCGGCGCAAAAAAAATCCCGTCGCCGGAAACCCGGCAACGGGACCCTGACCGAGTAGCGCTCGATCACACTGCGTTAAGCGCTACTCGATCATCGGACACATCATGCGACGTGTCGAAGTGCTTCTGCTCCTACCGCTTACGGACGGCTGCCCGTCGGGAACGGCCATGCCGCTGCCGGGTTCAGCGCGGTCTTCACCGTCGCCGCCGGTGCGCTCGAGACAGTAGTCGCAGCGGGTGCAGGCGCAGCCTTCTTGGCGACAGCCTTCTTCGCAGGCGCAGCCTTCTTGGCAGGAGCAGCGGCCTTCTTCGCGGCAGCCTTCTTGGCAGGCGCAGCCTTTTTAGCAGGCGCGGCCTTCTTGGCAGCAGCCTTCTTGGCGGGCGCAGCCTTCTTGGCAGCAGCCTTCTTAGCCGGTGCGGCCTTCTTTGCCGCAGCCTTCTTCGCCGGCGCCTTCTTTGCCGCAACCTTCTTTGCTGCAACCTTCTTCACAGCGGCCTTCTTCGCCGGCGCTGCCTTCTTGGCCGGCGCCTTCTTCGCTGCAACCTTCTTCACAGCGGCTTTCTTGGCGGCAACCTTCTTGGCCGGAGCAGCTTTCTTCGCTGCAACCTTCTTAGCCGGTGCCTTCTTCGCTGCAACCTTCTTCACAGCGACTTTCTTCGCCGCTACTTTCTTTGCCGGTGCGGCCTTCTTAGCCGGAGCAGCTTTCTTTGCTGCGACCTTCTTCGCTGCGGGCTTCTTAGCTGCGGCTTTTTTTGCAGTTGCCATCATTTTCTCCTTCAGGTTTTCAGATGAGAGTCAGTTCAAACTACACCCTTCGTCAAAACCCGCTTCCCGCGGACGCTTCTCAAGGCGCGCGCTACGAAGCGGGCTATTCATCGGCGTACGCAGGTGCTGCGCGCTTACGCTAATGAATGCGGTAAGGCGCGCCGTGCCCTTGGGCACCGCGCGCCAAATCTGGTCGGCACTGGATTCCAGCGCCGGCAATTGCTTGATCGAGCCGCCGGCGATCACGCCAACGGCTTTTTCCGGGGGGAAGTTTGCCCATCCCACTGAAGGGTTCGCAAAGTGCCGGTCATGTTCGTGGGCCGCGAAGGCACGCGGCGCACTGGGCACGCTTTGCATCAGGCGATTAAGCTCCTAAACATAAGTGCCGCGGCCTTGAGCCCACGGCATCCCCATCGATGAATACATCTGCGGCTCGAACCCGGATCACTCCCAGGTCAGCGCGCCGCCTGTTTGATATTCGATCACTCGCGTCTCGAAGAAGTTGCGTTCCTTCTTCAGGTCGATCATCTCGCTCATCCACGGGAACGGGTTTTCCTCGTTCGGGTACAGCGGATCGAGACCGATCTGCTGGCAACGACGGTTGCAGATGAAGCGCAGATAGCTCTTGAACATCGACGCATTGAGGCCGAGCACCCCGCGCGGCATCGTGTCTTCCGCGTAACGATATTCAAGTTCGACCGCTTGCTGGAAGATCTCGCGGATTTCCGCGCGGAACGCAGCCGTCCAGAGTTGCGGGTTTTCGAGTTTGATCTGGTTGATCAGGTCGATGCCGAAGTTGCAGTGCATCGACTCGTCGCGCAGGATGTATTGGTACTGTTCCGCCGCGCCGGTCATCTTGTTCTGGCGGCCGAGCGCCAGGATTTGCGTAAAGCCGACGTAGAAGAACAGACCTTCCATCACACAGGCGAACACGATCAGCGAGCGCAGCAGCGTCTGGTCCGCTTCGAGCGTGCCGGTCTTGAAGGCCGGGTCGGTCAGCGTGTGGATGAACGGAATCAGGAATTCGTCTTTCGCGCGGATCGAGGCAACCTCGTGATACGCGTTGAAGATTTCGCCCTCGTCGAGGCCCAGCGATTCGACGATGTACTGGTAAGCGTGCGTGTGGATCGCCTCTTCGAACGCCTGGCGCAGCAGGAACTGGCGGCATTCGGGCGCCGTGATGTGGCGGTAGGTGCCCAGCACGATGTTGTTGGCGGCGAGGGAATCCGCCGTCACGAAGAAGCCCAGGTTGCGCTTGACGATGCGGCGCTCGTCTTCGGTCAGCCCGTTCGGGTCTTTCCAGAGGGCGATGTCGCGCGACATGTTCACTTCTTGCGGCATCCAGTGGTTGGCGCAACCAGCCAGATACTTTTCCCAGGCCCACTTGTATTTGAACGGCACCAACTGATTGACGTCGGTCTGGCCGTTGATGATGCGCTTGTCGGCGACATTGACCCGCGCTTCGGAAGCGGCAGCCGTTCCGGCGGCGCGAGGAGCGGAAGCAACGGGAGCGACAGCGATGTCGTTCGCGAAGATGTCTTGAGCCGAGGGAGCGTGAGGAGCGGAACGCGTTCCGACTTGCGAACCGACAGCCGATCCCGCAGCGTTGCGCAACACGTTCTGTTGCGTAGCGCTCGAGGGAGTTACGGCAGTGATCTCGTCATCCCAGTTGAGCATAAATGTCACCATCAATTTAGAACGGTTTGTACCATCTTTTCACGAGCGATAAAAGCCTTCGCCGATGAAAAATCCTGTTTTCGATTCGCGTTGCTACGTTCATACAACACTTTGTTCGACACTGTGTGTGCGTCGCCTCATGTGAAGCGTGTTGAACGTGTGTCGTCGAGGTGCTTCGCGAGCTCGAAGAGCAACGTATCGAAGCCTCGTTTCGCTGCTCTATCTATCTGTATCGCGGAGTGTGCGTGGAGCATGTTGCGTTGCCGACTGCTGCCTCGCTCGCGGCTTCTGCATTTACCCGCGTTTGCCATTTCGTCAGTGGCGGCGAGGTGAAGTTCAATGCAAGGTCGAGCGATGCATCTGGCCGGCTGCGTTGCCTTGGCCTCATCGATCGAAGCGTTTGCCGAGCGCACTGTGCCGCGCGCTTCGTTGGTGCCGCCGACTGCCGACTGCTGATCTACCGCTTCACGGCCTCAGTCGCTTGCCGTGCTTCGCTGCTTTCGATGAACGACGCAGCTTCGATCTCAACCACCGCGCCGCTCATCTCATTCGCTTCTGCTTCACTTCCACCAGGTTCGCTGCTCGCTGCATGCGGGTCTGCATGCGGGTCATTACCTACACCCGTCAGCAAACAACGATCCTGCTATCCGCTTCGTGCTCGCCGGGTTGTTACTGGCAAGCCTCGCACTCGTCGAAGCCGGGGTCGCCCGGACGCATCATGCACACCGGACCATCCGCTTCCGGCGCGGCTTCAACCGCGACTGCCGGCACTGCGGGCGCGGCCGCTGCCGCCGCCTGGATGCCGCCGCCAGCAACGCCGCCGCTCACGCCGAAGCCACCCGCCGCGCCGCCGCCGATACCGCCCGTGCCTTCACCGCCACCCGAGGACACCGCGTTCAGCGCGCCGTGCGCCACCGTCGATTTTTCGACGTGCGTCGCCGCCATCGTGCGGAGGTAGTAGGTGGTCTTGAGACCGCGCACCCAGGCGAGCTTGTAGATCTCGTCGAGCTTCTTACCCGACGCGCCACCCATGTAGATGTTCAGCGACTGCGCCTGGTCGATCCACTTCTGACGACGCGAGGCCGCTTCGACCAGCCACACCGGATCGAGCTCGAACGCGGTCGCGTAGATCGCGCGCAGGTCGGCCGGGATACGGTCGATGCGCGAGAGCGTGCCGTCGAAATACTTCAGGTCGGCGACCATCACTTCGTCCCACAGGCCGCGTGCCTTCAGGTCGCGCACCAGGTAGTCGTTGACCACCGTGAATTCGCCTGACAGATTCGACTTCACGTACAGGTTCTGGAAAGTCGGCTCGATGCAAGCCGACACGCCGATGATGTTCGAGATCGTCGCCGTCGGGGCGATCGCGACGCAGTTCGAATTGCGCATGCCGTAGTTGGCGATGCGCTGGCGCAGTTCGGTCCAGTCCATCGACTCGCTCGAGTCGACTTCGACGTAGCCGCCGCGCGCTTCGGCCAACAGCTTGAGCGAGTCTTGCGGGAGGATGCCGCGATCCCACAGCGAGCCGCGGTAGCTGGAGTAACGGCCGCGCTCCTGCGCCAGTTCGGTCGACGCGTAGTAAGCGTAGTAGCAGACCGCTTCCATCGAGGTGTCGGCGAACTTGACCGCCTCGTCCGACGCGTACGGCGTGCGCAGCAGGTGCAGGCAGTCCTGGAAGCCCATGATGCCCAGGCCGACCGGACGGTGCTTCAGGTTCGAGTTACGCGCCTTGGCGACCGCGTAGTAATTGATGTCGATCACGTTGTCGAGCATGCGCATCGCCACGCTGACGGTGCGCTTGAGCTTGTCGTGGTCGAGCGCGAGCGTGCCGTCGGCTTGCTCCTTCAGGTGAGCGACGAGGTTCACCGAGCCCAGGTTGCAGACGGCGATTTCGGCGTCGCTGGTGTTGAGCGTGATTTCCGTGCACAGGTTCGACGAGTGGACCACGCCGACGTGCTGTTGCGGCGAGCGCACATTGCACGGATCCTTGAACGTGATCCACGGGTGGCCGGTCTCGAACAGCATGCCCAGCATCTTGCGCCACAGTTGCGCCGCCGGCAGCTTCTTGAACAGCTTGATCTCGCCGCGTGCGACCTTGTCTTCGTAAGCCGTGTAAGCCGTTTCGAATTCGGCGCCGAACTTGTCGTGCAGGTCCGGACAGGTGGACGGCGAGAACAGCGTCCAGTCGCCGCCTTCCATCACGCGCTTCATGAACAGGTCGGGAATCCAGTTCGCCGTGTTCATGTCGTGGGTGCGGCGGCGGTCGTCGCCGGTGTTCTTGCGCAGCTCGAGGAATTCCTCGATGTCCAGGTGCCACGTTTCCAGGTACGCGCACACCGCGCCCTTGCGCTTGCCGCCCTGGTTCACGGCCACCGCCGTGTCGTTGACCACCTTCAGGAAGGGAACCACGCCTTGCGACTTGCCGTTGGTGCCCTTGATGTGCGAGCCGAGCGCACGCACGCGCGTCCAGTCGTTGCCGAGGCCGCCGGCGAACTTCGAGAGCAGCGCGTTTTCCTTCAGCGCTTCGTAGATGCCGTCGAGGTCATCGTCCACCGTGGTGAGATAGCACGACGACAGTTGCGAGCGGCGGGTGCCCGAGTTGAACAAGGTCGGCGTGGACGACATGAAGTCGAAGCTCGACAGCACGTTGTAAAACTCGATCGCGCGCGCTTCGCGGTCGATCTCGTTCAGCGACAGCCCCATCGCGACACGCATAAAGAATGCCTGGGGCATTTCGATCCGCACGCCGTCGTGATGCAGGAAGTAGCGGTCGTACAGCGTCTGCAGACCGAGGTAGCCGAATTGCAGGTCGCGGTTGTTGTCGAGCGCGGCGCCGAGGCGCTTCAGATCGAACTGCAGCAGCTTGTCGTCGAGCAACTCGGCTTGCACGCCGCGCTTGATGAACTGCGGGAAGTACTCGGCGTAGCGCTCGCCCATTTCGGCTTGCGTGACTTCTTCCTCGAGGATCTCGCGGCGGATGGTGTGCAGCAGGATGCGAGCGGTGACCTGGCTGTAAGCCGGGTCTTTTTCGATCATCGTGCGCGCGGCCAGGATCGCCGAGTCGTACACCTGGCTCATCGGCACGCCGTCGTACAGATTCTTGACCGTCTCCGCGACGATCGGCTCGGCGCTCACGGCGTCGCCCAGATTCGCGCAAGCCGATTCGATGATGCCGCGCAGCGCAGCCATGTCGAGCGGATGCGTCACGCCGTTATCGGTGACGTTCAGACCCGGCGCGCCGCCGGCCACCTGTTCGTCATGACCGCGCGCCTGGGTGCGCTTCTCGCGATACAGCACGTAAGCACGCGCGACGTTGTGTTCGCCGCCGCGCATCAGCGCGAGTTCGACCTGATCCTGGATGTCCTCGATATGGAAGGTGCCGCCGTTCGGGCGGCTGCGCAGCAAGGCGCGCACGACGTTCTGCGTGAGCTGCTCGACCAGTTCGCGCACACGCGCCGACGCGGCGCCTTGACCACCGTTGACAGCCAGAAATGCCTTCGTCACGGCGATGGCGATTTTCGACGGCTCGAACGACACCACGCTGCCATTGCGGCGGATCACCTTGTAGTCGGCGTAGGTCGCTTGCGGCGCGAGCCCCTGGGCGCCTTGTGCCTGGCCGAATGCCTGGCCAGTCGGTGAACCCTCGTACCGGGTCGTCACGTTGTCGGTGGTTTGCATGTGCAAAGCTCCTGGTCCTGGAAATGTTGCGGCGAATGCCGCGGATTAAAACGAACGCTGCGCCGCCGCGTGCGCAAGCGATGGGGTGCAGGAAAAAGGCCGGCTGAGCCGGGTGGCGGGATGCGACAGCGATGAAGCCTGGTTCGAATTCGTAACGGTCTTCATCATGTGTGTCGCGATCACTTGCCACGCCCCTTTCCTGAGTGCTTCTGGATGCCGCCGGTGGTCTCTTCCGGCCGCGCCGCAGGAATTTTTATCGCTGCCTGGAATGCTTGCGGCGCCATGCTCGAAGAGCGGGGCGCCGCTGACTTATGCACCAGTTGTGCACCCGTTGTGCACTCGGTTATTCACATGGTTATGCACAAGAAAGCACAAGATATAGTGCAAAACCGAATTTCTGGCACCAAGTATAGTGGAGTTTCGGGACAGGTCAAATCGATTTATTTGCTCTCGAAGGGTTGACTTTCGCCTCGTCCGGCGCAAAGCCGTCTCCCCGGAGAACAAGGCGGCGCCTTGCTCTCGTCGCATCACGCGGTATCGCGCGAAGGGCCGTTACGGCGTTTTGGAAAACTTGAGATAGGGGAAATACTGAGCGGGAAGCGAAGTGTCGCGTTGCAGACGCCGCCAGTCGAAATGAGGACCTGGATCCGTCTTGCGGCCGGGGGCGATATCCGAGTGACCGGCAAGCGCCTCGATCGGATAGCGCGCCTTGAGCGCCTTCACAAGGGCGCCGAGCGTGCGGTATTGCGCCGCTTCGAAAGCAGTGGTGTCGCTGCCCTCGAGCTCGATGCCGATCGAGAAATCATTGCAACGCTCGCGGCCGAAAAAATTCGACGGCCCCGCGTGCCATGCACGCTCATTGCAAGAAACGTATTGCTCCAGCACCCCGTCGCGATGAATCACGAAATGCGCCGACACTCGCACGCCGCGCAGGTGCGTGTCGTAGTACGGATGGGCATCGCAGTCGAGCGTGTTCTGGAACAGTTCGGCGATCGCCGTCCCGCCGAACTCATTGGGCGGCAGGCTGATGTTGTGGACGACGATCAGCGTCGGCAACGCGCCTTCGGGCCGCGCTTCGAAATTCGGCGAGGGGCGTTTGCGTGCGGCGGCGACCCAACCGTCGGCGTCGACGGTGAACCCGACGCTCATCGAGCGTCGCGGCCCGTGGGTCGCGCGCCGTGGCGCCGCGCATGGGCGGCGCTGCAGAACGGCTGCCCCGCCACCACCACGGAATCGCTCTTCGGCGCATGCACGCCGCACTCGACACAGCGGATCATCGGCTCGGCGAGTTGGGGCTGAGCTTGCGCTTGCGCGGAGCCGGCCGAGCGCGCGCCGCCATGCGGACCCTTGGCGCCCGCGGCGCCGTTCGCGCCCGCGCGTTGCGATGTCTGCGCGTCATGACGGCGCAGCGCCTTCACCAGCCACTGGCCGACGATGAACAACATGATCAGCAGAAATATTTGTCGCATGGCACACGCTCACACTACGGCTCGGTGCAACAGCACCTCGAAAACAAAACGGCTGCCGACGTACGCCAGCAGCAGCGCGACGAACGAAGCCAGCACCCAGCGCAATGCCGCACGGCCGCGCCAGCCGGATACCTTGCGCGCGGTCAGCAGCGCGCCGAACATCACCCAGGAAAGAATCGCGAACACGGTTTTATGATCGAGGCTCAACGCGCGGTCGACCAGTTGCTCACTGAACACGATGCCCGAAATCAGCGTGAGTGTGAGCAGCACGAAGCCGGCGCCGATCAGGCGGAACAGCAGTTTTTCCAGCGTGAGCAGCGGCGGCAAGGTATCGAGCCAGCTCGACAACCAGCCGTTGCCGGCCGCGGCCCCATGCCGTTGCGATACGCCGCCGCGCATGGCGTGCAAACGCCGCTCCACCAGCAGCATCAGAATCGCGTGCAGCGCCGCGATCACGAACAATCCGTACGCGATGTTCGCGATCAGAAAGTGCAGCTTGAACATGGGCGCCGCGGAATACGGCAGCACGCGCACGCCGTTGAACGCCAGCGGCAACAACGACGCCACGCAGGCGAGCGGCAACACCAGCAGGCGCAAGCCGTCGAGCGGAAAGAAGAAACTCTCGATCCAGTAGATGCCGGCGCCGAGCCAGAACATCGCCGAAAGCGCGAACGCGAAACCGAACACCATCGCGTTCTGGGGAAAGATGGTGGTATGCAGCAACACGCCGTGCGCGAGCAGCGCGAGGAAAAGCAGCGCACGGCCCGGCGTGCTCATGCCCGAAGCGGCCGACACGCCCGCGGCAGCCGGCGCGCGTGGCACGGGCGGCACGCTCTCGAGCATGGGGCGCACGGCGGCGTGCCGGTGCGAGCGCCAGCCGGCCACGGCAAGGCCGCCGTAGAGAAGCGCAGTGAGGGCATACAGTACAATATCCATATTCGAAGTTTACACTAGGCCCCTACTCCGCGACGTCTTCCACTTCGCGCGCTGCGCGGGCCGCACTGCTCATCGCTCCCCATGCTCGACAATCTGACACAACGGATGGCGCGCGTCGTCAAGACGCTGCGCGGCGAAGCCCGGCTCACCGAGGCGAACACCCAGGAAATGCTGCGCGAAGTGCGCCTCGCGCTTCTCGAGGCGGACGTCGCGCTACCCGTCGTGCGCGAATTCATCGCCAAGGTGAAGGAGAAGGCGCTCGGCGAGGAAGTCATCAGCAGTCTGTCGCCGGGCCAGGCGCTCGTCGGCGTCGTGCAGCGCGAACTCACCGCGATCATCGGCGGCGACTATGAAGGCAAGGCGGTCGAACTGAACCTCGCCGTCACGCCGCCGGCCGTCATTTTGATGGCGGGTTTGCAAGGCGCCGGCAAGACGACCACGGTCGGCAAGCTCGCCAAACTGCTGCGCGAAAAGTACAAAAAGAAGGTGCTGACGGTTTCGTGCGACGTCTACCGTCCCGCTGCTATCGCGCAGTTGAAGACGGTGACCGAGCAGGTCGGTGCGGACTTCTTCCCGTCCGAACCGGATCAGAAACCGGTCGATATCGCGCGCGCCGCAGTGGACTGGGCCAAGCGCCACTATCACGACGTGCTGCTGGTCGACACGGCCGGCCGTCTCGGTATCGACGAAGCGATGATGCAGGAAATCACCGCGCTGCACAGCACGCTGAAACCCGCGGAAACACTGTTCGTGGTCGACGCGATGCTGGGTCAGGATGCGGTGAACACCGCCAAGGCCTTCAGCGATGCGCTGCCGCTCACCGGCGTCGTGCTCACCAAGCTCGACGGCGACTCGCGCGGCGGCGCGGCGCTCTCGGTGCGTCACGTCACGGGCAAGCCGATCAAGTTCGTCGGCGTCGCGGAGAAGCTCGACGGCCTCGAAATCTTCTACCCGGACCGCATGGCAAACCGGATTCTCGGCATGGGCGACATTCTCGCCCTCGTCGAGGAAGCGCAACGCGGCGTGGACGTGCAGGCCGCGCAAAAGCTCGCGGACAAGGTCAAGAAAGGCGGCGACTTCGACCTCAACGACTTCCGCGCGCAGCTCACGCAAATGAAGGGCATGGGCGGCCTGTCGTCGCTGATGGACAAACTGCCCGCGCAGTTCCAGCAAGCCGCCGCCGGCGCCGACATGAGCCAGGCCGAAAAGCAGATGCGCCGCATGGAAGGCATCATCAATTCCATGACGCCGCTGGAGCGCGCCAAACCCGATCTGATCAAGGCCACCCGCAAGCGCCGCATTGCCGCCGGCGCGGGCGTGCAGGTGCAGGAAGTCAACCGCATGCTGAACCAGTACGACCAGATGCGCACGATGATGAAGAAACTGAAGGGCGGCAACATGCAGAAGATGATGCGCGGCATGAAGGGCATGTTGCCCGGCATGCGCTAAGCTTTAGCAAGACGGCGGGCGCGCATGGCTCGGCGCATGAACAAGGGCACGCGCGGCCGACTCCGGTCCTTGCGGGTTTATTCCGTACCGCACGCCGCCGTCGCCCAAGGGGACATCCTTCGGGGCGTTCTCACCCACACTATGTATACAGTTACCGCCTGTCAGACGTCATGAACCGCGAAGAAGCTCTCCACATTTTCAGCCACTCCGAAGAAATCGTTTCGGCCGACGACGTCAACGCGTCGATCAGCGGCATGGCGGCCGCCATCCGCGACGAGATGAGCGAGGACTTTCCGCTCGTGCTGTCGGTGATGGGCGGCGCGGCGGTGTTCACCGGCATGCTGCTGCCGCACCTCGATTTCCCGCTCGAGTTCGACTACATCCACCTCACCCGCTACCGCAATACCACCAAAGGCGGCAGCGAGATGCAGTGGCGCGTGGCGCCGGCCGAGTCGGTGAAGGATCGCGTGGTGCTGGTGCTCGACGACATCCTCGACGAAGGCGAGACGATGGCCGCGATCCGCGACCGCATCCTCGAGATGGGCGCGAAGCGCTTCCTGAGCGCGGTGCTGTGCGAGAAGATCATTCCGAAGGCGAAGCCGCTGCGCCCGGATTACTGCGGTTTCGAAGTGCCGGACCGCTATGTGTTCGGCTGCGGGATGGACGCGAGAGGTTACTGGCGCAACCTGCCGACGATTCGAGCGCTGACCGACGGGGCTTGAGCCGTTGAACCGCCTTTGAGCGCGGGTGCGAAGCGATGTGAAAAAGCGGCCGACTGGCCGCTTTTTCTTTGCCGTGATTGGCCGAAGCGCCGTTCCGCTGCGTGCGGCCAATCTCCGCGCCGGGCCCGACTCATAAGTGATTCACGAAAGACCGGATGCCGCCGAGCATCATCTCGACCGAGATCGCCACCAGCACCAGGCCCATCAGGCGTTCGAAAGCCATCATCGCGCGCTCCCCAAGCCATGCCTCGATGCGCTCGGAGAGCATCAGCACGATCGCGCAGACGATCATCGTGACAGTCAGCGCACCGATCCACTCGAGCATCTTGCCGGGCGCCTGCGACGTCAGCAGCATCACGGTCGCCAGCGCCGAGGGGCCCGCCAGCGCCGGAATGGCAAGCGGCACGATCAACGGCTCGCCGCCGCGCACGTCGCCACCGAATGGGCCGTCCGGATGCGGAAACACCATTCTCAGCGCGATCAGGAACAACACGATGCCGCCGCCGATGCGCAGCGACTGGTCGGTCAGACTCATCATGCGCAGGAAGCGATCGCCGAGCACCATGAACACCAGCAGGATCGCGAAGGCGATCGCCACTTCACGGAGAACGACGATCGCGCGCCGCCTGGGCGCCACACCGCGCAGGCAACTGATGAAGATCGGAATGTTGCCGAGTGGATCGGTAATCAGGATGAGCAGGACGGTGGCGGACAGGAAGGTGTACTCCACTGTCCGCTCCGCTTAGCGCGCCAGGGCCGCGCGGACCTTCGCGATCACCGTTTGCGCGGCATCTTCGAGCGGCAACAGCGTCGCTTCGGCGTCGCGGCGGCCCTGGTATTCGAGCTTGCCGTCCTTCAGGCCACGGTCGCCGATCACCAGACGATGCGGCACGCCGATCAATTCCCAGTCGGCGAACATCACGCCGGGCCGCTCGCCGCGATCGTCGAGGATTACGTCGATGCCCGCTTCGACCAGCGTTGCATACAGCTTGTCGGCCTGCTCGCGCACGGCTTCGCTGCGGTCGTAGCCCATCGGGCACAGCACGACTTCGAACGGCGCGATCGATTCCGGCCAGATGATGCCCTTGTCGTCGAAATTCTGCTCGATCGCGGCGCCCAGGATACGCGTGATGCCGATACCGTAGCAGCCCATTTCCATCGGCTGCGGCTTGCCGGTTTCGTCGAGGCAGTTCGCGTTCATCGCTTCCGAATACTTCGTGCCGAGCTGGAACACGTGGCCGACTTCGATGCCGCGGCAAATGTCGAGCACGCCCTTGCCGTCCGGCGACGGGTCGCCCCTCTTGACGTTGCGAATGTCGGCGACGACCGGTTCCGGCAGATCGCGGCCCCAGTTCACGCCGGTGATGTGGTAGTCCACCTCGTTCGCGCCGACCACGAAGTCGCTCATGTTCGCCACGGTGCGATCCGCGACGACCTTGACCGGCTTCTTCGGATTGATCGGACCGAGGTAACCCGGCGGCGTGCCGAAGGTCGCGATGATCTCGGCTTCGGTCGCCATGCGGAACTCGGACAGACCCGGCAGGTTGCCCACCTTGATCTCGTTCAGATCGTGATCGCCGCGCAGCATCAGCAACCAGATGGTCGGCTCGGCGCCTTCGTTTTCGGTAGCGAGGACGATCGACTTGATCGTGCGTTCGAGCGGAATGTCCAGCAGTTCGGCGACGGCTTCGCACTTGGCTTTGCCCGGCGTCGCGGTCTTTTTCATCGCCTCGGCGGGCGCCGCGCGTTCGGCGTAGAGCGGCAATGCTTCGGCCGCTTCGACGTTCGCGGCGAACTCGGAGGTCGGGCAATAGGCGATCGCGTCTTCGCCGGTTTCCGCGATCACGTGGAATTCATGCGAGCCGCTGCCGCCGATCGAACCGTTGTCCGCCGCCACCGCGCGGAAATCCAGACCGAGACGCGTGAAGATGCGCACGTACGCGTCGTA
This sequence comes from Paraburkholderia sp. DD10, assembly GCF_049177125.1. Taxonomy (NCBI): domain Bacteria; kingdom Pseudomonadati; phylum Pseudomonadota; class Betaproteobacteria; order Burkholderiales; family Burkholderiaceae; genus Paraburkholderia; species Paraburkholderia sp. DD10. The sequence continues at coordinate 2,882,354 of NZ_CP185393.1, forward strand.
CATCTTGCGATACGTCTCACGCAGACCTGCCGCGTCCTTGTCGAACGAGTACGCGTCTTTCATGATGAATTCGCGGCCTCGCATCACGCCGAAACGCGGACGGATTTCGTCGCGGAACTTCGTTTGGATCTGATAGAAATTCACCGGCAACTGGCGATAGCTCTTGATCTGATTGCGCGCGATGTCGGTGATCACTTCCTCGTGCGTCGGTCCGAGCACGAAATCGGATTGCTTGCGGTCCTTGAAGCGCAGCAGCTCGGGGCCGTACTTTTCCCAGCGGCCCGATTCCTGCCAGAGTTCGGCCGGCTGCACCGAAGGCATCAGCAATTCGATCGCGTCCGCCCGGTTCATTTCTTCGCGCACGATGGCTTCCACCTTGCGGATCGAACGCAGGCCGACCGGCAGGTAGTTATAGATGCCGCCGGCGACGCGGCGGATCATGCCGGCGCGCACCATGAGCTTGTGGCTGACGATTTCGGCGTCGGCAGGCGCTTCTTTCAGGGTGCCGATAAAGAAACGGGAAGCTTTCATTCAGATTATCCAAAAGCGGCGGCTCCGGAGGGACCGCCCGAAAGGTGAAAACGGTGGGAAATCGACACTGATCCGGCGCCTGGCCGGTACGGATTCGCCCGCTATCGGCACGCACTGGCCGATCCCGGCGCAGAAGCCGCCGCGCAAAGCCTTTACACGTGGGATAAGGCGCGGAAAGACTGACAGGCTACCGCAAACAGGCCCTTTTGCGGCGAATCGTTCCATTCTGGTGCGAATCGGTGCGGCGGGACCGTTATCTGTTTATAATCAAAGCAATTTTAAAGGATTCGAAGGTGGTTGTATGCTGGATCGTGAAGGCTTTCGCCCGAACGTCGGCATCATCCTCTTGAACGCGCACAACGAGGTGTTTTGGGGCAAACGGCTCCGTGAACATTCCTGGCAGTTTCCGCAAGGGGGCATCAAGTACGGAGAGACCCCCGTGCAAGCGATGTATCGGGAGTTACACGAAGAAACCGGGCTGCTTCCTGAGCACGTCAAGGTGATCGGTCGCACACGCGACTGGTTGCGTTACGAGGTGCCTGACAAGTTCATCAAGCGCGAAGTACGCGGTCATTACCGCGGCCAGAAGCAAATCTGGTTTTTGCTCAGAATGGTTGGACGCGATTGCGATATCTGCTTGCGCGCCACCGACCACCCTGAGTTCGATGCGTGGCGCTGGAACGAGTACTGGGTGCCGCTCGACTGTGTGATCGAGTTCAAGCGGGATGTGTATCAGTTGGCGCTGACGGAGCTATCCCGTTTCATGCGCCGGGCTGCGCCGCGTGCGGAAAAACCTGGCGGGCACCACGGACCGCGTTATCCCCGGATAGCGTCGTCAATGGAAAGTCCGCCGGATTCCACGGTGATGACGGTGACCACTGTCAGCATCGAAACATCGATTCGCACGGCGGCCGAGTCCGATTGCGGTTCGGGCGCCAGATCGGCGGACGAGGTTGGCGCTGCTCCCGAACGCGAAGACGAATCGGCTCATGAAACCGCCGGCTCGCTGTTCCGCCCGGGCGTGCGCAATTAACAACGCAGTGCGGCTGTCCATGCCGTCTCTCTCTGGCGCGGCTCCTCGAGTCGCGCCAGTGTTTCGAGGAAACCATATTGAAAGCACTTGCTCTCGTCGTGGCGTGCGTCGCCACCGGCGCCCTGCTGGCTGGCTGTTCGAGCGCCGGCAAACCCACCAACAAGGACGACAGCGCATTTACCTACCTGCTGGACCGACAAGGCACCTGGGTTGAGAACAAGGTGGACACCTTGCCGCCGCTACCGCAAGAATCGAATCTGCTGCCCTTCGAAGTCTCCGGCAATACGCCGCTGCACTTTTCGATCGACCGGAATTCGCTCAGCGTCGGCTCCGACGGTGTGGTGCGCTATACCGTGGTTGTGACGAGCCCAGCCGGCGCGCGCAACGTGAACTACGAAGGGATTCGCTGCGATACGTATGAATGGCGCCTGTATGCGGGCCTGAACGCGGATCACGACGGTTGGGACCGGACGGTGGCGAACGATTTCACCCGTATCGAGAATGGCGCGCTGAACGCGTATCACGCCGCGTTGTACCAGGATTATCTGTGCGCGAACAAGATACCCACGGGTAACGCGAAGCAGATTGTCGAGAATATTCGCTATAAGCGCACCGCGGCTTCCATGGTTCGCTAAAGCGCTGTTCGCGAGCGTACTTCGGGTCTGTAGGCGTCGGCGGATGTGAAAAAGCCGTTCCAGCTTTCGCTGGAACGGCTTTTTTTCTGTCTCGTTGCACTTGGCAGTGAATCAGACCAACACCAGGTTGTCGCGATGAATCAGCTCCGGCTCCAGCATATAGCCGAGCACCGATTCGATTTCACCGCTCGGACGCCGTTGAATCAACTTGGTTTCCGCGCTGCTGTAATTCGTCAGTCCACGCGCCACTTCGCGCCCTGCGGCGCTCAGACAAGCGATTACTTCACCGCGCGCAAACGCGCCTTGCACGCCGACGATGCCGATCGGCAGCAAGCTCTTGCCGCCTTCGGTGAGCTTCTCGACTGCGCCGTCGTCGATCACCACATGGCCGCGCACCTGCAGATGATCGGCCATCCACTGTTTGCGCGCCGCCATGCGCGCCGTGCGCGCGATCAACTGCGTGCCGATCGCCTCGCCCGAGGCCAGTCGCGACAACACGTCCGCCTCGCGCCCACTAGCGATCACCGTGTTCGCGCCGCTGTGAGCCGCGCGCTTGGCGGCAAGAATCTTGGTCAGCATGCCGCCGCGCCCCAGGCTCGAACCCGCACCGCCCGCCATCGCTTCGAGGTCCGGGGCACCGGCGTCGGCCTGCTGGACAAGCGTGGCATTCGGGTCCTTGCGAGGGTCGGCGGTGAAAAGCCCTTGTTGATCGGTGAGGATGACAAGCGCATCGCCTTCGATCAGGTTGGCGACCAGCGCGCCGAGGGTGTCGTTGTCGCCGAACTTGATTTCGTCGGTGACGACCGTGTCGTTCTCGTTGATGATCGGCACCACGCCCAGACGCAGCAGCGTGAGCAGCGTGGAGCGCGCGTTCAGATAGCGCTCGCGATCGGCCAGATCGGCGTGGGTCAACAGAATTTGCGCGGTCTGGATCGAATGCTCGGCAAAACGGCTTTCATACACCTGCGCAAGGCCCATTTGCCCGACGGCCGCAGCCGCCTGCAATTCGTCGATTTCGCGTGGCCTCTTAGTCCAGCCGAGCCGCTGCATGCCTTCGGCAATGGCGCCCGAACTCACGAGCACCACTTCCTTGCCTTGCGCTCGCAGCGCCGCAATCTGCGCGGCCCAGCGGCCGATCGCAGCATGATCGAGGCCGCGGCCGTCGTTGGTGACGAGGCTCGAACCGACTTTCACTACCAATCGCCGTGAGTCTGCGATGACGGAACGCATTGTGCGCGGTCTCCAAGATGACGCTTGATGCATGCCGGCAGCCCGCGAGGGCGCCGACGCTCGCGCTTGTTATTCCTGCGGATCGGCGCTGGATCCGTCCGCGGCGGCCGGTGCTTGCGGTTTCTCGCGAAAGCGCACGTCGGCGGCGAGATCTTCGGCTTCGGCCGCGCGTTGCGCGTCCGAATGTGCGGCGATGTAATCGAACACCGCATAGCAGAGGTTCTCGCAACCCTGGCCGGTCAGCGCCGAGATTTCGAATACCGGGCCGTCCCAGCCAAAGCCCTCGATGAAGGCCGAAACACGCGCTTCGCGCTCGTCTTCCGGCACCATGTCGAGCTTATTGAGCACCAGCCAGCGCGGCTTTTCATACAGCAACTCGTCGTACTTGCGCAGTTCGTTGACGATCGCCTTGGCTTCCGCCACAGGATCGACCGCGTCGTCGAACGGTGCGAGGTCGACGATGTGCAGCAAGAGTCCTGTGCGCTGCAAGTGACGCAGGAACTGGTGACCGAGGCCGGCGCCTTCGGCCGCGCCCTCGATCAAGCCGGGAATATCGGCGATCACGAAACTGCGGCTCGGCCCCACACGCACCACGCCGAGATTCGGCGCGAGCGTCGTGAACGGATAGTCGGCAATTTTCGGTCGTGCGTTCGACACCGACGAGATGAAGGTCGACTTGCCCGCATTCGGCATGCCGAGCAAACCGACGTCCGCCAGCACCTTCAGTTCGAGGCGCACCATGCGGCGCTCGCCAGGCTTGCCGTCGGTTTTCTGACGCGGCGCGCGGTTCGTGCTGGACTTGAAATGCAGGTTGCCGAGACCGCCCGCGCCGCCTTGCGCGATCTGCACGGTCTGGTTGTGCTCGGTCAGATCGGCGATCAACTCGCCGGTCTCCATGTCGGTGATGGTGGTGCCCACCGGCATGCGCAGCGTGATATCGTCGCCGCCCTTGCCGTAGCAGTCCGCGCCGCGGCCGTTTTCGCCGTTGCGCGCCATGTGTTTTTTCGCGTAGCGGTAGTCGATCAGCGTGTTGATGTTGCGGTCCGCGATCGCGATCACGCTGCCGCCCCGGCCGCCGTCGCCGCCATCCGGGCCGCCGAACGGAACGAATTTCTCGCGGCGCATCGACGCGCTGCCATCCCCTCCGTCGCCGGCGATGACTTCAATCCTCGCTTCGTCAATGAACTTCATGCGTAACTCCGTCCCGTGGTGTACTGCTCAATGGTGCTGCCAGATTTGATGCTGCCGCATGCTTCTATTTTGCCGCGCTCGCCGCGCGATGATCAATCGGCCGAACGACATAGGCATGCCGGCATGAAGGATTCATTCCCGCCCATGCCTGCGGCGGAAAACACCGCAAATAAAAAAAGCCCCGCTAACTTCGCGGGGCCTTTTCCGGTCCTGAAGCCCGTGCCTGGGTAAAACTCAGACTGCTGCCGGGACGACGTTGACCATGTGCTTCTTCGCTGCGCCTTTGGTCGAAAACGTGACGTGGCCGTCTGTCAGCGCGAACAAGGTGTGATCCTTGCCGATACCAACGTTTTCGCCCGGGTGCATGCGCGTGCCACGTTGACGCACGATGATGCCGCCCGCGTTGATGGCTTGACCGCCGTACACCTTCACGCCGAGACGCTTCGACTCGGAGTCGCGGCCGTTTCGTGACGATCCGCCTGCCTTTTTGTGTGCCATTTGATTTGCTCCTTAACCGGTGCGCTTACGCGTTGATCGCGTCGATGCGCAGTTCGGTATAGTTCTGGCGGTGGCCGCCATGCTTCTGGTAGTGCTTCCGGCGACGCATCTTGAAGATGGTCACTTTTGCGTGACGACCTTGCGACACGACGGTAGCCTTGACGGAAGCCCCACTGACCAGCGGCGTACCGAACTTAATCGATTCGCCTTCGCCCACTGCGAGAACCTGGTCGAGCGTGATTTCAGCGTCAATGTCTGCCGGTATCTGTTCTACTTTAAGTTTTTCGCCGACGGCAACTTTATACTGCTTGCCACCGGTTTTTATGACCGCGTACATTGAGAACCTCACTCTGTGTTCATTTTTCCCACGCACCGCGCGCGGAAACCCGTGATTATACATAGAGTTAGCTGCTCGGTCAAAACTCGTTGAGAGCCGCCATGCGCACCGTCCGGCGCCTTGCCCGCCCAGCGTAGCCGCGCCGCCCGCCGTGGCGCAGATCGCCCCCGCGCCGTAGCCTGCGGCCCGGAACTGCCGCGATTCGCCTTATAATTCGCGGCACTACCCAATTCAGCCATCATGTCGTCGACCGCCACCCCCTCCCCCAACGCCGCCAGCCTGCTCGCCCCGATCGCCGAAGACATGGAGCAGGTCAATCGCGTCATCCGGCACCGCCTCGCGTCCGACGTGATGCTGATCAACCAGATCTCCGAATACATCATCAGCGCCGGCGGCAAGCGGCTGCGGCCCGCGCTGCTGCTGCTGGTGGCGGGCGCACTGGGCGAGACCACAGGGCACCGGCACGTACTGGCGGCGGTCGTCGAGTTCATCCACACGGCGACGCTGCTGCACGACGACGTAGTCGACGAATCGGACTTGCGGCGCGGCCGTCAGACCGCCAATGCGCTGTTCGGCAACGCCGCGAGCGTGCTGGTGGGCGACTTTCTGTACTCGCGCTCGTTCCAGATGATGGTCGGCGTGGGCAAGATGCGCGTAATGGAAATCCTGTCGGAGGCGACCAACATCATCTCCGAAGGGGAAGTGCTGCAACTGCTCAACATGCACGACGCCGACGTAGACCAGTCGCGCTACATGCAAGTGATCCGCTACAAGACCGCCAAACTGTTCGAAGCCGCCGCCCAACTGGGCGCGGTGCTGGCCGGCGCGGACGCGAAAACGGAAGCCGCCGCGGCGGAGTTCGGCCGGCGCATCGGCACGGCGTTCCAGATCATGGACGACTGGCTCGACTACACGGGCACGGCGCAATCCATGGGCAAGAATGCCGGCGACGATCTGCGCGAAGGCAAACCCACGCTGCCGCTAATCTATCTGATCGAGCGCGGCACGCCTGAGCAGTCGGCGCTCGCACGTGAAGCGATCGAGCAAGGCGGCACCGATCGCTTCGACACGATTTTCGAGGCGATCACGCGTTCGGGCGCGCTGGACCACACGCTCGAATGCGCGAAACAGGAAGCACAGGCCGCAGCCGCAGCAATTTCGTCGTTCCCTGATTCCATTTACAAAGAAAGCCTGCTAGAATTATGTTCTTACTCGACGGCGAGACAGTCTTGAATGAGACTGAAACGCCGGGTTTGTCTGAATTGAGTCCGCAGTACCAAATTCGGGGTGTAGCTTAGCCTGGTAGAGCGCTACGTTCGGGACGTAGAGGCCGGAGGTTCGAATCCTCTCACCCCGACCAGATTTTCCTTGTTAATTCAAGGTTCGAAAAACCGCCCAGCTTGCTCGGCGGTTTTTTTGTTTGCGTCTCGCTTTTCGCTTCCCATGCGTGAGCTGCGCCGATGTGCCGATCGTCCCGGGCCATCCGAACGGGCGGCTCGCATAATCCCCTCTGCTATATTCACTCCATCCTGTCCCTATCCGTCACTACGCGTGGAACAACTTCCCTTATGGGCGCAGATCGGCGCCGTCTTTCTGCTGCTCATCTGCTCCAGCTTCTTTTCGATCTCTGAAACGGCGATGATGGCGCTCAACCGCCATCGCCTGAAACATCTTGCCAATCAGAACGCGTTCGGCGCGAAGACCACGCAAGGCCTGCTCGGGCACACCGATCAATTGCTGAGCGTGATCCTGATCGGCAACAATCTGTTCAACACGATCATCCCGGTGCTCACCACGTCGATTGCACTGCACACGTTCGGCCGCAACAACGTGGTGCTGTCGATCGCGACCGGCATCGTCGCGTTCCTGATCATCGTGTTCGCGGAAATCACACCGAAAATCGTCGGCGCCACGTTTCCCGAAAAAATCGCGTTGCCGGCCAGTCTGCTAATCGCGCCGATGATGCGCGTCGCCAAGCCGCTCCTGTGGTTCGTCAATCTGTTCGCGAACGGCATCTTGCGCGTGCTGCACATCAATACGAAAGACGTGCGCGACCAACGCCTGTCCACCGAGGAACTGCGCACCATCGTGCTCGAATCCGGCAGCTTCATGCCGACCAAGCACCGCAGCATTCTGCTGAACCTGTTCGACCTCGAGAATATTTCCGTGGACGACGTGATGATCCCGCGCCGCCGCATCGAATCGCTCGATTTCGACGCGCCGTTCGAACAGATCCTGCATCAACTGGAAACCTGCTACCACAACAAGCTGATCGTCTATCAAGGCGACATCGACCGCGTGCTCGGCGTGCTGCATGTTCGCAAGACGCTCGCCGCCCTGCACAACCAGGAACTGGAGCGTGAGACGCTGCGCGAGCTGCTGGCCGAGCCGTATTTCGTGCCGACCGGTACGCCAGTGTTCCAGCAACTGCAATACTTTCAGGAGAGCCGTCACCGCACGGCGCTGGTGGTCAACGAATACGGCGAACTGCAAGGACTCGTGACGCCGGAAGACATCATCGAAGAGCTGATCGGTGAGTTCACCACGTCGATTCCGCGTAGCGCCAGTTCGCGCGGCGGCTGGAACGAAAATGGCGAATGCATCGTGGCGGGCAGTATGCCGCTGCGCGAACTGAACCGCTGGCTGCATCTCACGCTGCCCACCGACGGACCCAAAACGCTCAATGGACTGATCCTCGAAATCCTCGAGGACATTCCCGATGGCGACGTCTGCGTGCAGATTGGCGAACTCAAACTCGAGGTATTGCGCAGCGACGATCAGGCGATCCGCACCGTCAAGCTGTTCAAACCGCCGGTACGCGCCAAAACCGGCAAAGCGTCGCGCGGCTGACCCGGCGCACGCCAGCATCGCACACGAGCGCAGCGCGCGCCATTAGCCGAATGGCTGAATGGCGACGGCCGCCGCCATACCGGATGATGAAGCCGTCACGTTCCACAGGCGGCTCATCACCGAATCTCATGCAAGCTTCTTTTCAACCCGCAGCGGCATCGTTGCGCCCCGTCGCGTTCAATAGCGAAAGCGCCGCCAAGGCGAAGCCCAAGGCATTCACGCCCGACGCCAGCGCCAATCTCACCGATCCGGACAACGCCCCCGCCGTGCGGCTGTTGACCGACACGCTGCAGGAAGCCACCCGCCGCAACGCGTCGGACCTGCACATCGAGCCGGCCGAACACGGCTGGCGCATGCGTCTGCGAATCGACGGCGTGCTGCATGCAATACCACAGCCGCCCGCGCATCTGCGCGACGCCTTCATCACGCGCGTGAAGGTGCTGGCGCGCATGGACATCGCCGAGCGCCGGGTGCCGCAAGACGGCCGACTACGCATCGCCACGTCGCCGGGACGGGTCGAGGACTATCGCGTCAACTCGCTGCCGACCCTGTTCGGGGAAAAGCTGGTGTTGCGTCGGCTCGACGCGCTGCCCGCCGATCTTTCCCTCGACTCGCTCGGCCTCGATCCGCGGCAACGTGAAACCGTCGATGCCGCGATTCGCGCGCCGCATGGCCTCGTGCTCGTCACCGGGCCCACCGGCAGCGGCAAAACGCTGTCGCTGTATTGCTTCCTGAATCTGCTCAACGGCGAGGCACGCAATCTCTGTTCAGTGGAAGACCCGGCGGAGATTCAATTGGCCGGCATCAATCAGGTCAGCGTGCGCGAAAAAGCCGGGCTGACTTTCGCGGTGGCGTTGCGCGCGTTTCTTCGGCAGGACCCGGACGTGATCATGGTCGGCGAGATCCGCGACGAGGAAACGGCCGACGTCGCGGTAAAAGCCGCGCAGACCGGCCATCTCGTCCTGTCCACCTTGCATACGAACGACGCGCCCGCCGCCATCGCGCGCCTGATCGACATCGGCGTCGAGCCGTACAACCTGGCAGCGGCGCTGCGGCTGGTGACCGCGCAGCGGCTGGTGCGGCGACTCTGCGCTGCTTGCCGCGCGCCCGCGCCGCAATCGGCAGCGGCGCTTCGGGCAGCCGGCTTCACCGACGACCAACTCGACGGCTGGGAACCCTACGCCGCCACGGGATGCGCGGGATGCCACGGTATCGGCTACCGCGGCCGTGTCGGCGTGCATCAGGTGATGCCCGTCTCCGATGCGATGCGTGAAATGATCGTGGCGAGCGCGGGCACGCATGAACTCGCTCGGCTCGCGCAAACCGAGCAGGTGGCCACCTTGCGCGACGCGGCGCTGGCCCGTGTACGCGACGGCACCACGAGTCTCGCCGAAGCGCTCGCGGCCACCGAGGTTGCATGAGCGCCGTCACGCCCCGTCCGCCGCTAGCGGCCGACGTGCGCTTCAAATGGCGCGGCGTCGACGGCAACGGTGCAAGGAAAAACGGCGCGCTCATCGCGCCGGACGCCGGTTCCGCGCGCGCGATGCTCAAGCGCGACAACCTGTTCGTCGTCGAACTCACGGCGCAGGGGCCGGCGCCGCGCGCGAAAGCCCGCGCCGCGGACGTCACGCTCTTCACCCGGCAGCTCGCCAGCCTGCTGCGCGCCGGTCTGCCGCTCGCGTCCGCGCTGGAGCTGCTGGCGCAAGCGCAGACTTCGCGGCGGCAAGGCATGCCGCGCATCATCGGCGCACTGGCGCGCGACATCACCGGCGGCTTGCGTTTCTCGGCGGCATTGCAGCGGCATCCGGCGCAATTCAATGCGCTGTACTGTCAGCTCGTCGAAGTGGGCGAAGCAGCGGGCGCGCTCGCCGCCGTCCTCGCCCGCATCGCCGATGACCGGGAACGCGCCGCCGCGCAACGCGCGAAGGTGCGCGCCGCCCTGACCTATCCGCTTGCGATTCTGTTGCTGGCGTTGGCGATTACCGCGGCGTTGCTGATATGGGTCGTGCCGACCTTCAAGCAGATCTTCGACGGCTTCGGCGCCAAACTGCCCGCGCCGACGCAGTTCGTGCTGGCGCTATCGGCCGGCGCGGCGCGCTGGAGCATACCGGTGATCGCCATGCTCTTCGCGGCAAGCTCGGCTATGACCTTTCTGCTACGAACCTCTGAAGCGGCGCGCCTGCGCTTCGCGCGCTCGTCGCTGAAAATACCGGTCGCCGGTCCGTTGCTCGGCACGTTGTGCGCGGCGCGCTGGAGCCGCGCGCTCGGCACCTTGCTGTCGGCCGGCACGCCGCTCGCCGACGCGTTCGATTCCCTGACGCACGCCACCGGCAACGCGTTCTTCGACCGCGCCACCGTCGAGATCGCCGCGCGGCTGCGGCGCGGCGAACGGCTCGCAGCGGCAATGCGCGCGGCGCATTGCTTTCCGCCGGAGATCGTGCAGCCGGTTGCGGTTGCCGAGGAATCCGGCGCCCTCGACACCATGCTGCTCGACGTGGCCGCGCTCGCCGATCGTCAGGTAGACGAAAAGATCGGCACACTGGCAAGCCTGTGCGAGCCGCTTGTGATCATCGTGCTGGGTGCGCTGGTCGGCGGCCTCGTGATCGCGATGTATCTTCCCATTATTCAACTCGGCAACGTGGTGTAGCATCGCAGCCGAATCCCCCCCTTTACCTATGCAGGCGACTCTTCCACTCGTGCCAGAAACCTCTTCCAGCCTGCTTTCGAGTCTACTGCCCGGTCATGTCGCAACGGGTCTCGGCCTCGCGTTCGGCAGCTTGCCGGCCGGCGTTCAGTTCACGTTCGCGATCGTGTTCGGCCTCGTGATCGGCAGCTTCCTGAACGTCGTCGTGCATCGGGTGCCGATCATGCTCGAACGCGCATGGCGCGAGGAAATCAGCGAGGCCACCGATAAGCCGGTGGAACAAGACGGCCTGCCGGCGCGCTACAACCTGTGGGTGCCGCGCAGCGCGTGCCCACACTGCGGTCATGTCCTCAGCGCATGGGAGAACCTGCCGGTGCTGAGCTACGTGCTGCTGCGCGGGCGCTGCTCGGCATGCAAGGCGCGCGTGAGCCTGCGCTATCCGGCCATCGAAATCGCCAGCGCCGCGCTCGCGGCAGGCGCGCTCGCGCTGTTCGGCCCGACCGGCACGGCGCTCGCCGCGTTCGGACTCTGCGCGGCGCTGCTCGCGATGAGCGCGATCGACATCGACACGCATCTACTGCCTGACTCGATGACGCTGCCGCTCTTGTGGGCGGGTCTCATCGTCAACTTCAACGGCATGTTCGCGAGCCTCCATGACGCGGTGCTCGGCGCGATTTTCGGCTACCTGGTGCTGTGGGCCGTGCATTGGTTATTCCGGCTGGTGCGCGGCGTCGAAGGCATGGGTTATGGCGATTTCAAACTGCTGGCGGCGCTCGGTGCGTGGCTCGGCTGGGCCGCGCTGCTGCAGATCGTGCTGATCGCCGCGCTGACCGGCGCGGTGGTCGGTCTCGCGGCCACATGGCGCGGCCGCATGCGCTTCGCGGAACCATTGCCGTTTGGGCCTTTTCTCGCGGCCGGCGGCGCTGTTACGCTGTTCGTCGGCACACCGCTTTTCATGGTTCTGGGAGGCTGAAGCATGTTCGTTGTGGGACTGACCGGCGGCATCGGCAGCGGCAAATCCACCGTGGCCGATCTATTCGCCGCGCATGGCGTACCGCTTGTCGACACGGATCGGATCGCGCACCGCATCACCGCGCCGCATGGCATGGCGATGCCGCAAATCGCCGCCGAGTTCGGCAATGTGTTCGTCGCGGCGGACGGCTCGCTCGACCGCGCCCGCATGCGCGCCCTGGTGTTCAGCGACGAAGGCGCGCGCAAGCGGCTCGAAGCCATCACGCATCCGTTGATTCGCGCGGAAACCGAACGGGAGCAGCGGGACGCACAGGGACCGTACGTCATCGTAGTCGTGCCGCTGCTCGTGGAGTCCGGCAACTGGAAAACGCGCGTGAACCGCGTTTTGACTGTGGATTGCAGCGTCGACACGCAAATCTCGCGCGTGATGCTTCGCAATGGTTTCAGCCGCGAACAGGTGCTGGCGATCATCGGCCGCCAGGCGACGCGCGAAGCGCGCCTCGCCGCAGCCGACGACGTGATCGACAACGACAACGTGCCGTTCGATGCACTCAAGGCGCAAGTCGACGCTCAGCATTGCGTGTACCTGTCGCTCGCGGGCGCGTGAGCGGCACGCGCCCACATCTCCGCTCCTGCGTTGAACTTTGCCGCGTCACGCGAGCCGAAGCACGCAGAAAACTGCCCGAAACACGTGAAGGAAGTTGCGAAAACGTGCCAAGAAAGTGCGTGATTGCTAGGGTAGTCCCACGGCATTAGAATGTCCTGCATTCCCGTCACCGACCACGCCCGAGGCGAGCCCGCTTGATCCTTTACGAGTATCCCTTCAACGAGCGAATCCGGACGCTATTGCGCCTCGAAGATCTGTTCGAGCGCTTCACGTTCTTTCTGACGCAGGAAGACGCCAGGGAACATCACGTTGCACTGACAACGCTGTTCGAAATCTCAGAGGTAGCGGGTCGCGCGGATCTGAAGTCGGATCTGATGAAGGAACTCGAGCGTCAACGGCAAACGCTCGCGCCGTTTCGGGGCAATCCGGGAATCGAGCAGAACGCGCTCGAAGCGGTGCTCGGCGAAATCGAGCAAACCTTGTCGGGCCTTTCGCAAATGCAAGGGAAAACCGGCCAGCATCTTGCAGACAACGAGTGGCTCGCCAGCATCCGCAGCCGAGCGATCATCCCTGGCGGCACGTGCAAGTTCGATCTGCCTTCGTACTACGCCTGGCAGCAAACTCATCCCGATCAGCGCCGGCAAGACATTGCCAAATGGGTGACGCCCTTGCTGCCGCTGCGCGATGCCGCCACGATCGTCTTGCGTCTCGCGCGCGAATCCGGCCAGGCGTCCAAGGTCATGGCGATGCAGGGCAGCTATCAGCAAATGCTGTCCGGCCGTTCGTATCAATTGATGCAGGTACGCGTGGCACCTGAATTGCGTGTGATCCCAGAAGCAAGCGCCAACAAGTACATGCTGTGGGTGCGTTTCACCGTGCAGGACGGCGATCTGCGTCCGCGCGCCGTCGATATCGACGTGCCGTTCCAGCTCACCTTGTGCAGCCTGTAACGTTCGCCCCGTAAAACCGGATCGCGGGGTCGCGCCTTTAAAGCGGCGGGAAGCACCCTATATTCGACCTATATTCCATTCGCGATTGACTGCCTGACCGTATGCCCACTGTCGTCAAATGCCCTACTTGCGGAAAGGATGTCCGCTGGACCCCTGAAAACCGCTTTCGCCCGTTCTGCTCCGATCGTTGCAAGCAGATCGACCTCGGCGCCTGGGCCGCCGAGAAGTACAAGATCGGCGCCTCGGACCAGGACGCGCAGTCCGACGAGTCGCCGGGCGGGGACTACAACCCGCACTGAATGCAGCGCCGCGCGCACTGTTCCACGCACGCGGACGCTGCGTCGCACAGCGCTCGCGACCTCACGTCGTTCCGCTAGTTTTTCTCAGCCGCGAGCCATTCCAACACGGGAATCGTCGCCGGCAACAGAGGCGAGACATCCGCGGGCAGTGCCTGCCAGACAAACGCCTGACCCTCGCGCCCGTGCGGCTCGCCGGCCCAGTCCGTCACCTTGCAGAAGAACAGCCGCACATACGCATGCGGGTAATCGTGTTCGAGCGTATGCCAAAGGTGGCTTGCCTTGACGTCGATGCCCAACTCTTCGTGCAGTTCGCGAGCCAGCGCCGCTTCGACCGACTCGCCCGCCTCCAGCTTGCCGCCCGGAAACTCCCAATAACCCTCGTACGGCTTGCCGGCCGGACGCTGCGCCAGCAGATACCGGCCGTCGGGCTGAATCAGCACGCCGACGGCGACTTCCGTCACCGGACGGCCCGCGGCGTTGTTCCGCGCGCCGCTCATGCCTCGTGCTTCCGGCCGGACCAGTCGCGCGCGAATTGCCATGCAACGCGCCCCGAGCGCGACCCGCGTTCGAGCGCCCACACCAGCGCATCGCCGCGCGCCGCCTCGACTTCCGCGTCGTCGCAACCGAAATGGCGCAGCCAGTGGCCGATGATCGACAGGTAGTCGTCCTGCTTGAACGGATAGAAGCTGACCCACAGCCCGAAGCGCTCGGACAGCGAGATCTTTTCCTCGACCAGTTCGCCGGGATGGATTTCGCCGTCGGACGTGTGCTTGTACGTCTCGTTGTCGCTCATGTACTCGGGCAGCAAATGACGGCGGTTCGAGGTCGCGTAGATCAGCACGTTGTCCGATTGCGCGGCGATCGAGCCGTCCAGCGCGACCTTCAGCGCCTTATAGCCCGACTCGCCGTCCTCGAACGAGAGATCGTCGCAGAACACCACGAAGCGCTCCGGCCGCTGCGCGATCAGCTCGACGATATCGCCGAGATCGTGCAAGTCGTCCTTGTCCACTTCGATCAGACGCAAACCGTCTTTCGCATACGCGTTCAGGCAGGCCTTGATCAGCGACGACTTGCCCGTGCCGCGCGCGCCCGTCAGCAGCACGTTGTTGGCCGGCTGCTTGTGCACGAATTGACGCGTGTTCTGCTCGATCAAGCCTTTCTGGCGATCGATGTTTTGCAGGTCCTCGAGCGTGATGGTCGAAATCGCCGGCACCGGCTGCAAGTAGCCGCGCCCCTGGCGCTTGCGCCAGCGAAAAGCGACCGCCGACGACCAGTCGATCTGCGGTGCGGCGGGCGGAAGCATTGCTTCGAGGCGAACGAGCACGGCTTCGGCTCGGGTCAGAAACTGTTCGAGTTTGTCCATGGCTGTGAGTGAGCGGCCGTCAGCCGCGTGATGAACCTGGTTACGAACGATAGTCGGCGTTGATGCTCACGTAGTCGTGCGACAGATCGCAAGTCCAGATCGTGGCTTGCGCGTTGCCGCGGCCGAGCACGACGCGAATGCCGATCTCGCTCTTTTTCATGACGCGCTGGCCGTCTTCCTCGCGGTAGGCCGGATTGCGGCCGCCGGCAGTCGCGACCAGCACGTCGTCCAGATACAGATCGATCTTGCCGACGTCGAGATCGTCCACGCCGGCATAGCCGATGGCCGCGAGAATGCGGCCGAGATTTGGATCCGATGCGTAAAAAGCCGTTTTCACGAGCGGCGAATGGCCGATCGCGTACGCGATCTGGCGGCATTCGCCGACGCTCGAACCGCCTTCGACATGCACCGTCATGAATTTGGTCGCGCCTTCGCCGTCGCGCACGATCAGTTGCGCAAGCGTTTGTGCGACTTCGGTCACCGCGTCGCGCAGCGCTGCGTAGGCGGGCGAATCGGTGGAGGTGATCGCCGGCAGGCTCGATTTGCCCGACGCGATCAGGATGAAGGAATCGTTGGTCGACGTATCGCCGTCGATCGTGATGCAGTTGAACGAGCGGTCCGCCACGTGCTTGACCAGCGCGTCGAGCACCGGCTGCGCAACCGCGGCGTCGAACGCGAGGAAGCCGAGCATGGTCGCCATGTTCGGCTTGATCATGCCGGCGCCCTTGCTGATGCCGGTTAGCGTGACCGTGTGGCCTTCGATCGTGACCTGGCGCGACGTGGCCTTCGGCAGCGTGTCCGTGGTCATGATCGCCTGCGCCGCGTCATACCAGTTCGCTTCCTTGCGGTTCGCCAGCGCGGCCGGCAGGCCCGCCTTCAAACGATCGACCGGCAGCGGCTCCAGAATCACGCCCGTCGAAAACGGCAGCACCTGTTCCGGCGCGATGTCGGCCAAACGCGCGAGTTCGGCACAGGTTTCGCGCGCATGCGCGAGACCCGGTTCGCCCGTACCCGCATTGGCGTTGCCGGTGTTGATCACCAGCGCGCGAATCGGCTTGCCGCCCGCACGCACGCGCTCCAGATTTTCGCGGCACACCGTGACCGGCGCGGCGCAAAAACGGTTCCGCGTAAACACGCCGCCTACTGTCGCGCCTTCGTCGACGGAAATGACGAGCACGTCCTTGCGGTTCGGCTTGCGGATATTCGCCTCCGCCCAGCCGAGCGTGACGCCGGCGACGGGATGGAGTTGAGCGGGATCGATCGAGGGGAAATTGACAGCCATGGTCGCGACCTGTCGAAGAAAATGCCGGCGGACGCCGGCATCGAGGGATCGGAAACTGATGGCTCGGGTGTGTTGCCGAACCACCGCGAAATCAACAGCAAGCAGCGTACAAAACGACGCGGCGCGCTCGGAAGCGCGCTGCCTTCGGCATTACGCGATCTTGCCGTGGCACTGCTTGTACTTCTTGCCGCTGCCGCACGGGCACGGGTCGTTGCGGCCGACCTTCGGCACCTCGTCTGCGCTGACACGCGAGCCCGCCGCGTGCGACGACGAGCCGTGGCTCATCGCCTCGCCGATCATGGCGGCGGTGGCCGCCTCGGCGGCAACGGGCGCCGCGGCGGCGGCCTCGGCGAATTCGGCGTGACGGAACTCGACGTTTTCGAGGTGGCTGCCCTGCTCCTCGAACTGCTCGGCCGCCTGTTCCAGTTGCTCCGGCGACTGGATCTGCACGTTCATCACCACGCGGGTGACTTCGAGTTTGACGGCGTCGAGCATGGCGGCGAACAGTTCGAACGCCTCGCGCTTGTATTCCTGCTTCGGATTCTTCTGCGCATAGCCGCGCAGGTGAATGCCCTGGCGCAGATGATCGAGCGCGGCCAGATGTTCGCGCCAACTGCGATCCAGCGTTTGCAACATGATGGAGCGTTCGAACGCGCTGAACGATTCGCGGCCGACCAGTTCGACCTTCGCTTCGTACGCTTCGTCCGCGGCGCCTTCGACCGCTTCGAGAATCTCGTCCACGCTGATCGAGTTCGACTCGTTGATCATTTCCTGGATCGCGAGGTCGAGTTGCCATTCGTTGCGCAGCACTTCCTCCAGTTCAGGCACGTCCCACTGCTCCTCGATGCTGCCGGCCGGCACGAACTGATGAACGATGTCGGCGATCACGCCATGGCGCATGGCGCCGATGGTTTCCGTGATGTCGTTCGCTTCGAGCAATTCATTGCGTTGCTGGTAGATCACCTTGCGCTGATCGTTCGACACGTCGTCGTATTCGAGCAATTGCTTGCGAATGTCGAAGTTGCGCGCTTCCACCTTGCGTTGCGCCGATTCGATCGAGCGCGACACGATGCCCGCCTCGATCGCTTCACCTTCCGGCATCTTCAGGCGATCCATGATCGCGCGCACGCGGTCGCCCGCGAAAATGCGCAGCAGCGGATCTTCCAGCGACAGATAGAAGCGCGACGAACCGGGGTCGCCCTGACGGCCCGCACGGCCGCGCAACTGATTGTCGATCCGGCGCGACTCGTGACGCTCGGTGCCGATGATGTGCAGACCGCCCGCGGCCTTCACCTGATCGTGCAGCGCCTGCCATTCGTCGTGCAGCTTCTGGATGCGGCGCTGCTTTTCGTCGGCCGGAATCGTTTCGTCCTGTTCGATGAACGACGCCTGCTTTTCCGCGTTGCCGCCGAGCACGATGTCGGTGCCGCGGCCGGCCATGTTGGTGGCGATCGTGATGCGCTTCGGACGGCCCGCTTCGGCGACGATCTCCGCTTCACGCGCGTGCTGCTTCGCGTTCAGCACCTCGTGCGACAAGCCGGCCTGCTTCAACAGATGCGACAGCAGTTCCGAGTTTTCGATCGACGTCGTGCCGACCAGCACCGGCTGCCCGCGCTCATAGCAATCGCGGATGTCGCGGATCACCGCGTCGTAGCGTTCCTTCGCGGTCTTGTAGATCTGATCCTGCTTGTCGATCCGCTTGGGCGGACGGTTGGTCGGGATCACGACCGTCTCGAGCCCGTAGATCTCGTTGAATTCGTACGCTTCGGTATCGGCCGTGCCGGTCATGCCGGCCAGCTTCGCGTACATGCGGAAGTAGTTCTGGAACGTAATCGACGCGAGCGTCTGGTTCTCGCTCTGGATCTTGACGTGTTCCTTCGCCTCGACGGCCTGGTGCAAGCCGTCCGACCAGCGGCGGCCCGACATCAGACGGCCGGTGAATTCGTCGACGATGACCACCTCGCCGTTCTGCACCACGTAGTGCTGATCCTTGAAGAACAGCGTGTGCGCGCGCAGCGCCGCGTACACGTGGTGCATCAGCGTGATGTTCTGCGGCGCATACAGGCTTTCGCCCTCGCCGATCAAGCCCCACTCGGCGAGCAGACGCTCCGCCTTTTCGTGGCCCGATTCCGTCAGGAACACCTGACGGCCTTTCTCGTCCAGCGTGTAGTCGCCCGGCTTCTCGACGCCGGTGCCGTCCGCCTTCTCTTCGCCGATCTGGCGTTCGAGCAGCGGCGGCAGCGCGTTCATGCGCACGTAGAGTTCGGTGTGATCCTCGGCCTGGCCGGAGATGATCAGCGGCGTGCGGGCTTCGTCGATCAGGATCGAGTCGACCTCGTCGACCACCGCGAAATTGAGGGCTCGCTGCACGCGTGCGTCGGTCTCGTAGACCATGTTGTCGCGCAGGTAGTCGAAGCCGAATTCGTTGTTGGTGCCGTAGGTAATGTCGGCGGCGTAGGCCTGTTGCTTGGCCGCGTGATCCATCTGCGACAGATTGATGCCGACCGACATGCCGAGGAAGTTGTACAGCCGCGCCATCCATTCGGCATCGCGCTGCGCGAGATAGTCGTTGACCGTGACGACGTGCACGCCGCGGCCCGACAGCGCGTTCAGGTAGACCGGCAGCGTGGCGACGAGCGTCTTGCCTTCGCCGGTGCGCATTTCGCCGATCTTGCCGTAGTGCAAGACCATGCCGCCGATCAGTTGCACGTCGAAGTGGCGCATTTTCAGCGTCCGCTTGCTCGCCTCGCGACACACCGCGAAGGCTTCCGGCAGGAGCTTGTCGAGCGATTCGCCGCTCGCGACGCGCTGGCGGAATTCACCCGTTTTGGCGCGCAGTTGATCGTCCGCCAATTGCTCGATCTGCGGCTCGAGCGCATTGATCGCCGCGACGGTCTTTTGGTATTGCTTGACTAACCGCTGATTGCGGCTGCCAAAAATCTTCTGTAGAAAGCCGGTGGTCATCGGATCGGTGTCTGCGTCGCGGCTTCGGCTGGTTCGCGGCGTGCGGTTCATGCACGTGCGCTCCCGGGTCGGAAGGGCCTCGGCGGCTTAGTCCAAGAGTGAATTCGAATCGCGCATTTTAGCACGCGCCCCCGCCCGCGCCTGTGTCAGCGGTGCGACGGCGGCAAGGCGTCCGAAGCCCGTCGCAGCGAGCTCCGGCGGCGCCGTTCGAGGCGGACCGCGACGTGTCTCGCGCGGTACAATCGCGGCGTGAACGCGCATGGGGCGCGAACACGCCGTCACGATCGAACATGAGCCGTTCTCCGTCCTTTTCAAGGCCGCCGCCCAAGCAGTTCAACGCGCGCCGCCCGCAGCCCGTCGCCGAGGTGCTCAAGCGCACCGACGCGTTCGCGGCCCTGCGCGCGGGCGTCGAGCAGATCGCCGCGCTGGAGAAGGATTTGCGGGAACTGCTGCCCGACTATCTGGCAACCAGCGTGGAGCCCAGCTTCATCAAGGAAGGCGTGCTGGCGCTGTTTGCCGCGCACAACGCTTTGGCGGCGCGTTTGCGGCACATCGAGCCGCGCTTGCTATCCGATTTGCAGCAGCGCGGCTGGCCGGTGAATGCGCTGCGAATCCGCGTGCGGCCGCAGCCTGTCAAGGAACCGCCGCCGGCCAAGCAGGCGCGCATGACGCCGGTCGGCGCCGACGCGCTGCACGCGTTGAGCGAATCGCTCGCGCCGTCGCCGCTACAGGAAGCGCTGGCGAAAATGGCGGCACGGCATCGGAGAAATCGCTGAGCAAAAAAAAGCGGCCCGTTTGGGCCGCTTGTTTATCATCCGTTCGCTTCGAGGTTTTCAACCGCAGAGCTTATGCAAAAGCCGTCTGCGTCTCGTAGGCGAAGCCGCGCGGCGCTTTTTGCTGGTCGTCGAAGGTGACGATTTCGTACGCATCTTCATGCGCCAGCAGTTCGCGCAGCAGCGCATTGTTCAGGCCGTGACCCGACTTGTACGCGTTGTACGAAGCCAGCAGCGGATGACCGATCACATACAGGTCGCCGATCGCGTCGAGCATCTTGTGCTTCACGAATTCGTCGTCGTAACGCAGGCCGTCGTTGTTCAGAATGCGGTATTCGTCGAGCACGATCGCGTTGTCCATGCTGCCGCCGCGCGCCAGGCCGAGTTCGCGCATCATTTCGACTTCATGCGCGAAACCGAAAGTACGGGCGCGGGCGATTTCCCGCACGTATGACGTATTGGCGAAATCCACTTCCAGCGCCTGACCGGTTTTATCCACAGCCGGATGACGAAAATCGATTGTGAATTTGAGCTTGAAACCGAAATACGGATCGAGACGCGCGAATTTATCGCCGTCGCGAATTTCGACTGACTTGGTGACCTTGATAAATTTCTTCGCCGCGTTCTGTTCTTCAATACCGGCCGATTGAATCAGAAACACGAAAGAACCCGCGCTGCCGTCCATGATCGGGATTTCCTCGGCGGTGACGTCGACGTAAAGATTGTCGATGCCGAGACCGGCGCAGGCGGACATCAAATGCTCGACCGTCGACACGCGCGCGCCGTCTTTCTGCAGCACCGAAGCGAGGCGCGTATCGCCAATCGACATTGCCGATGCGGGAATATCCACCGGCGTGGGCAAATCCACGCGCGAAAACACGATGCCGGTATCCGGCGCCGCCGGACGGAGCGTCAAGTCGACTTTACGGCCGGAATGCAGGCCGATGCCGACTGTCTTGACGATCGATTTGATAGTGCGCTGCTTCAACATGGTGATCTTCTATTCGATTGAAAATCCCAATCGGGACTTTTTGTTCCATAGCACGAATTATACTCCATTACCCTAAGGAGCGTCGTCGCATGGAACGTATCAATCTGTTTCGCTCCATTACCCGCTGGGCGGCTGCCAGGGAAAGCGTGACGGGCCGATGTCCGGAACGGAGGCGTTTCCGGTCATCGGCCCGCGTAACGGCATGTCACAAAAGCGTCTTATCCGTCGTTGCCCTTGCACAACACGCTCGCGGCGTACCGCTGTGTGACCGGGGGCGAAGGATTCGACGTCGAGTGACTAGCTCAACGTAGCCAGAATACTCCCTGCATCGCTGACTTCGAATTTGCCGGCAGCCTCGACGTTCAACGTCTTGACCACGCCGTCGTCGACCACCATTGCGTAGCGCTGGGAACGGATTCCCATGCCGCGCGCCGACAAATCCTGCTCCAAACCGAGTGCCCGCGTGAAAGCCGCGCTGCCGTCCGCCATCATGCGCACCTTGCCCGAGGCGTGCTGATCGCGTCCCCACGCGCCCATTACGAACGCGTCGTTGACGGACACGCACCAGATCTCGTCGACGCCAAGCGCGCGAAACTGCTCGGCATGCTCGACATAACCCGGTACATGTTTGGCCGAACAGGTCGGCGTGAACGCGCCCGGCAATCCGAAGATCACCACGCGCTTGCCCGCCGTCTGCTCGCGCACGTCGAAGCTGTTAGGCCCGATCGTGCAGCCCGCCCGCTCGTCTTCGACGAATTCGAAGAGTGTCGCGTCGGGCAGCTTGTCACCTGCCTGAATCATGCTCAGTCCTTTGCATCGATGCGGAGCATGCTCGCACGTCGTCGTGTCGCAGTGATTTCAGCGTCAGCCCAATCACAGGCTGCGCCGTCCGGCGACAGTCGCCCCATCCGCTTCGCGAATCCGAAGAGGGCACTTGTCCTTGCCGCGAATCCGACGATACGCGGCCTGATCGCCGTTCACCCGCCACGCTCGTGCAGTCGTCCGCCAACGCTTTTAAAACAGAGCGGCGACGAAAGCCTGCTCGTGCGCTCAGTCCGCCTGCTTGCGCAGGAACGCCGGAATGTCGTACGTGTCGACGCCCTTTTCCTGCAACGCCTGCACATGCGACGCCGCCGTATCGCGCGACGTGCGCCATACAGCCGGCGTATCCAGCGCGCCGTAATCGGCGGTGCTCGCGTGCGACGGCGTATAGCCGGCGTGGTGCGCGTTGACCGGCTGGTTGTCGGTGCCGGTGCGCAGCAGCGTCATCGGTGCCGATTGCTGCTTCTTCGCCGCGCGACCCAAGCCCGTTGCCACGACCGTCACGCGCAGCGCGTCGCCCATTGCATCGTCGTACACCGCGCCGAAGATCACCGTGGCGTCTTCCGCCGCATAGCTCTTGATGGTGTTCATCACTTCGCGCGTTTCCGACAGACGCAGCGAACGGCTCGACGTGATGTTCACCAGCACGCCACGCGCGCCCGACAGATCCACGCCTTCCAGCAGCGGGCTGGCGACAGCCTGCTCGGCGGCCAGACGCGCGCGATCGACACCGGCGACCGTCGCCGTGCCCATCATCGCCTTGCCCTGCTCGCCCATCACCGTCTTCACGTCCTCGAAGTCGACGTTCACCAGACCGTCGACGTTGATGATTTCCGCGATGCCGGCAACCGCGTTGTTCAGAACGTCGTCTGCGCACTGGAAGCACTTGTCCATCTCGGCGTCATCGCCCATCACCTCGAACAGCTTGTCGTTCAGAACGACGATCAGCGAGTCGACGTGATCCTCCAGTTGCTGCGAACCGGCTTCCGCGACGCGCATCCGCTTGCCGCCTTCGAATTCGAACGGCTTGCTGACCACGCCGACGGTCAAGATGCCCATTTCCTTGGCGATCTGCGCGACCACCGGCGCCGCGCCCGTGCCCGTGCCGCCGCCCATGCCGGCGGTGATGAACACCATGTGCGCGCCGCGCAGCGAATCCGCGATGCGTTCACGCGCTTCTTCCGCTGCCGCGCGGCCCATTTCCGGCTTGGCGCCAGCGCCAAGCCCCGTATTGCCGAGCTGGATCACCGCGGTGGCGCGCGAGCGCGACAGCGCCTGCGCATCCGTGTTCATCACGATGAAGTCGACGCCTTGCACGCCTTTGTTGATCATGTGCTGAACGGCATTGCCGCCAGCGCCACCGACTCCGATCACCTTGATGATGGTGCCGTTCGTTTCGGTTTCCAGCATCTGGAATTCCATGTTGCCTCCGTCAAGATAAAAAATTGCAGCCACTCGGCCGTTATTCGGCAGGAGATCGGGCAACCCCCTGTCGCGCGCCGGCCGCCGGCACCAGCGCGTATTTTTTAAAGCCCGTTCTTTAAAGCCAATTCGTTAGAAGTTGCCGAGGAACCAGTCCTTCATTCGCGTGAACACCTGCCCCATCGACCCCGACTGCACCGCGACCTTGCGGCCGCGCATGCGTTGCGAGCGTCCTTCGACGAGCAGGCCCATCGCCGTCGAATAACGCGGGTTGCGCACCACGTCGGCGAGACCGCCCGCGTATTCCGGCACGCCGATGCGCACCGGCTTCAGGAAAATGTCCTCGCCCAGTTCGACCATGCCGAGCATCATCGACGCGCCGCCGGTCAGCACCACGCCGGAGCTCAGCAGTTCCTCGTAACCCGACTCGCGCACCACCTGCTGCACGAGCGAAAATAGTTCCTCGACACGCGGCTCGACCACCGCCGCCAGCGCCTGGCGCGACAGCGTGCGCGGACCGCGCTCGCCGAGACCCGGCACTTCGATCATTTCGTCGGGATCGGCCAGCGCCTGCTTGGCGATGCCGTAATCCACCTTGATGTCTTCCGCGTCCGGCGTCGGCGTGCGCAAGGCCATCGCGATATCGCTCGTGATCTGGTCGCCGGCGATCGGAATCACCGCCGTATGGCGGATCGCGCCTTCGCTGAAAATCGCGATATCCGTCGTGCCGCCGCCGATATCGACCAGCACCACGCCGAGCTCCTTTTCGTCCTCGGTCAGCACCGCCAGCGACGACGCCAGCGGCTGCAAGATCAGATCGTTCACTTCGAGCCCGCAACGGCGCACGCACTTGACGATGTTCTGCGCCGCGCTCACCGCGCCGGTGACGATATGCACCTTCACTTCGAGACGAATGCCGCTCATGCCGATCGGCTCGCGCACATCTTCCTGGCCGTCGATGATGAATTCCTGCGTGAGGATGTGCAGCACCTGCTGATCGGTCGGGATGTTGATCGCCTTCGCCGTCTCGATCACGCGCGCCACATCCGTCTGCGTGACTTCCTTTTCCTTGATCGCCACCATGCCGCTCGAATTGAAGCTGCGGATATGGCTGCCGGCGATGCCGGTGAATACGTTCGTGATCTTGCAGTCGGCCATCAACTCCGCTTCTTCGAGCGCACGTTGAATGGACTGCACGGTGGCCTCAATGTTCACCACCACGCCCTTTTTGAGCCCCTTCGATTCGCTCTGGCCGAGACCGATCACCTCGTAGTGACCCTCGCCCTTCAACTCGGCGACGATGGCCACCACCTTCGACGTCCCGATGTCGAGGGCGACCAGCAGATCTTTATAGTCTTTACTCATAGCGTGCTCATTGCGTGTGATGTCCGTTTACTTCTTGCCCTTGTCGGGTTCGCTGATGAAGCGCATGCCAGCGGCACGAATCGCGAAACCGTTCGGATAGCGCAAGTCCGCATACTCAATGTCCTTCCCCCAACGTTGCGTCACCGCGTTCCAGGCCGCGGTCAGGCGCTTGCTGCGATCGAGCAGCGTGTCCTGATTGCGTTCGCGTCCAAGTTCCACCTGCATGCCGTTCGACAGCTTCACCGTCCACGCGTAGCGCGGCGACAGCGTCACTTCCTCGGGCGTCGCGCCTAACGGCGCAAACCATTTCTGGAAGTCGTGATACCGCGCGACGACTTCCTTCGCTGTTCCGTCCGGGCCGTCGAATGCAGGCAGCTCCTCTTCGAGTTCGCCCTGGTTCGCGGTGAACAGTTCGCCGTCCACGCTCACCAGTTGATCGCTGCCCCACGTCCCCAGCGGTTTGTACTCTTCGAGCGTGACAGCCAGCGCATTCGGCCAGACGCGCCGCACGCTCGCGTGACGCACCCACGGCATCTGCTCGAACGCCTGACGCGCGACGTCGAGATCGACCGTGAAAAAGTTGCCCTTCAGACGCCCGACCACACCGGCGCGCACCGTCGGCGAATTGATGTGCTCGGTATCGCCGTCGATCTGAATCTCGTGCAGCGCGAAGTTCGGGCGCTGGATCAGCCAGTAACCGCCTGCCGCCAGCAGCACGAGCACCAGCAACGCATGCAATGCGTTGGCGGCGAGATTGAGCTGGCGAACGTTGTTCCACATGGTGTTGCTTTCGAGTTGCCCCGTTTAGTCCTTCTCAGTCCTTCAAGGTCAGCGCCAACACGCCGACGACCAGTTCCTGATAGCTGATGCCCACCGCGCGCGCCGCTTTCGGCGGCAGCGAGTGATCGGTCATGCCGGGCGCCGTGTTCACTTCCAGGAAGTACGGGTTGCCGTCGGCGTCGAGCATGAAATCGGCGCGGCCCCAATCGGTGCAGCCGAGCACGTCGAACGCGCGGCGCGCCAGCACTTTCAGACGCGCTTCCTCATCCGCCGTCAGGCCGCACGGAATCAGGTATTGCGTGTCGTTGGCGATGTACTTCGCGTGATAGTCGTAGAATTCGCCGGCCGGCACGATGCGGATCACCGGCAGGTCGAGATCGCCGGCGATGCACGCGGTGTACTCGCCGCCGCCCTCGATGCTCTTTTCGACCACCACGATCCTGTCGTACTTGACCGCTTCGATCAGCGCCGCCGGCAATGCGTCGGCGCTCTTCACCTTGATCACCGCGACGCTCGACCCTTCGCTCGCCGGCTTCACGAAGAGCGGCAAGCCGAGCTTCGCGACGATCTCGTGGGAGCGCGCTTCGTAGTCGTCGCCGCGCAGCACGGCTTCGAACGGCGGCGTCGGAATGCCCAGTTGCTGCCACACGAGCTTGGTGCGGAACTTGTCGAGACCGAGCGCCGAGCCGAGCACGCCGCTTCCCGTGTAGCGGATGCCGTAAAAATCGAGTGCGCCCTGGATCTGGCCGTTCTCGCCGTAGCCGCCGTGCAGCGCGTTGAACGCGCGCACGAAGCCTTCATCCTTCAACGCGGCGAGCGGACGCTCGGCCGGATCGAACGGATGCGCGTCGATACCGGCGTCGCGCAGACCTTGCAGCACGAGGCGGCCGGAATTGAGCGACACCTCGCGCTCGGCGGAATCGCCACCGAGCAGCACTGCCACCTTGCCGAATTGTTTAGGGTCGATACTGCTCATCTCACACCTTCGTTTCCTGCGCGAGACGACCCGGCACACCGCCGATCGAACCCGCGCCCATCGTGATCACCACATCGCCGTCGCGCACCAATGCAGCGAGCGCGTCCGGCACTTCATCCACCGTATCGACGAACACCGGCTCGACCTTGCCCGCCACCCGCAGCGCCCGCGCCAACGCGCGGCCGTCCGCGGCGACGATCGGCGCTTCGCCGGCCGCATAGACTTCGGTGAGCACCAACGCGTCGACGGTCGACAGCACCTTCACGAAGTCCTCGAAGCAATCGCGCGTGCGCGTGAAGCGGTGCGGCTGAAACGCCAGCACCAGACGCCGGCCGGGGAACGCACCGCGCGCCGCCGCCACCGTGGCCGCCATTTCAACCGGGTGATGCCCGTAGTCGTCGACCAGCGTGTACGCGCCGGTTTTACCGTCGGCCACGATCGGCACCTCGCCGTAGCGCTGGAAGCGCCGGCCCACGCCGTTGAAATCCGCCAGCGCTCGCTGGATATCGGCATCTTTCACTTCGAGTTCAGTCGCAATCGCAATCGCGGCCAACGCGTTCTGCACGTTATGCTCGCCCGGCAGGTTCAACACGATGTCGAGCGGCGGCGCGTCTTCGCGCATCGCGGTGAAATGCATCTTGCCGCCGCGCGCTTCGACGTTGACCGCGCGCACTTGCGCATCGGGCGCCAGGCCGTAGCGGATGATCGGCTTCGACACGAACGGCAGGATTTCCTTCACGCTCGGATCGTCGACGCACAGCACGGCAATGCCGTAGAACGGCAGACGATGCGTGAACTCGATGAACGCCTGCTTGAGCCGCGCGAAGTCGTGGCCGTAGGTGTCCATGTGATCCGCGTCGATGTTCGTGATGACCTCGATCACCGGGAACAGGTTCAGGAACGACGCGTCCGATTCGTCCGCCTCGGCGACGATGAAGTCGCCCGTGCCCAGCCGCGCATTCGCGCCCGCGCTGATCAGCCGTCCGCCGATCACGAAGGTCGGATCGAGCCCGCCCGCGGCCAGCACGCTCGCCACCAGCGACGTGGTAGTGGTCTTGCCGTGCGTGCCGGCAATCGCGATGCCCTGCTTCAGGCGCATCAACTCCGCGAGCATCACCGCGCGCGGCACGATCGGAATACGGCGATGGCGCGCGGCCAGCACTTCGGGGTTGTCGCTGCGCACCGCCGTGGAGACGACCACCGCGTTCGCGTCCTCGATGTTCTCCGCCGCGTGGCCGATCGCGATGCGCGCGCCGAGCGCCGCCAGCCGATCTGTCACGGCGTTCTTCGACAGATCCGAGCCGCTCACCTGATAGCCGAGATTGAGCAGCACCTCCGCGATGCCGCTCATGCCGACACCGCCGATGCCGACAAAATGAATGTGTTTGACGATGTGTTTCATTGCTTTCCTTCTGGGCTCGCGCCCGAAATCGAACCCGCCACGGTCGCGCAAATCTGCGCGACCTGTTCCGTGGCGTCGGGTTTCGCGAGCGAGCGCGAACGCTCCGCCATTTCCGCGAGGGTCTCGCGCGTCTGGCTGCGCAACCATTCGGCGAGCGTTTCCGCCGACAGGTCGCGTTGCTGCACGACAAGCGCCGCGCCGTTGTCGGCGAGGAACGCTGCATTGGTTGTCTGGTGATCGTCCACCGCATACGGAAACGGCACGAAAAACGCCGCCACGCCGACCGCTGAAATCTCCGCGACCGTCATCGCGCCCGCGCGGCAAATCACGAGGTCCGCGTTCGCGTAGGCGCTCGTCATGTCGTCGATGAAGGCGACGAGTTCGACGCCGGCTTGCTCGCCGTCGGCGGTTTGCAATCCCGCTTCCGCGTAGTTCTCGCGCAGCGCGTCGATATGCTTCGCGCCCGCCTGATGCACGATGCGCGGACGTTCGTTCGGCGCCAGCAGCGCGACCGCGCGCGGCACCACTTCGTTCAACGCGGCCGCGCCGAGACTGCCGCCCACCACGAGCACATTCAACGGGCCCTTGCGTTGCGCGTAGCGTGCTTTGGGTGCGATTGCGCGTGCAAGTTCCGCGCGAATCGGGTTGCCGGTCCATTCGCCGTGCGGCAGCGTATTCGGGAACGCGACCAGCACACGTTTCGCGAGCTTCGCGAGCACTTTGTTCGCGAGGCCCGCGATCGAATTCTGTTCATGCAAGACCAGCGGACGGCCGCTCAATACTGTCATCAAGCCGGCCGGGAACGTGATGTACCCGCCCATGCCGAGCACGACATCCGGCTTCACGCGACGCAGCACGCTCAGGCTTTGCGCGCAGGCGCGCAGCAGATTCACGGGCAGCATCAGCTTGGTTTTGAGGCCCTTGCCGCGCAGGCCGCCAAAGCGCACGTATTCCAACGCGATGCCGTGCTTCGGCACCAGCGTCGCTTCCATGCCGGCAGGGTTGCCGAGCCAGACGACCTTCCAGCCCCACGTCTGCATCAGATGAGCGACCGCGAGACCAGGGAACACGTGTCCCCCGGTGCCGCCGGCCATCACCATCAGCGTGCGTTGCGGCAGGGAGGTCATACTTTTCCTCCGCGCATGAGAACCCGGTTCTCGTAATCCACCCGCATCAACACGGCAACCGCCACGCAGTTCAGCACGATGCCCGAACCGCCGTAGCTCACGAGCGGCAGCGTGAGCCCCTTGGTCGGCAGCAAGCCGAGGTTCACGCCCATGTTGATGAACGTCTGCGCGCCGAACCAGATGCCGACGCCCTTCGCCACCAGGCCCGCGAACGTGCGGTCGAGCGCGAGCGCCTGACGGCCGATCTCGAACGAGCGGCGCACGATCCAGTAGAACATCAGGATCACCATCAGCACGCCGATAAAGCCGAGCTCCTCGCCGATCACCGCGAGGATGAAGTCGGTATGCGCTTCCGGCAGATAGTTGAGCTTCTCGACGCTGCCGCCCAGGCCCACGCCGAACCACTCGCCGCGCCCGAACGCGATCAGCGAGTGCGTCAATTGATAAGCCTTGCCTTGCGCGTAGCGGTCGTCCCACGGATCGAGGTACGCGAAGATCCGCTCGCGACGCCACGGCGACGCCCACACCAGCAAGCTGAACGTGCCAACCGCGGTGGCCACGAGGCCGCCGAACAGCTTGCCGTTCACGCCGCCGAGAAACAGCACGCCCATCGCGATCGCCGCGATCACCATGAACGCGCCCATATCCGGTTCGAGCAGCAGCAACGCGCCGACGAGCCCGACCGCCACCGCCATCGGCAAGAAGCCCTTGGCGAAGCTGTGCATGTATTCCTGCTTGCGCACCGTGTAGTTCGCCGCGTAAATCGTCACCGCGAGCTTCATGATTTCCGACGGCTGCATGTTCGTGATGCCGAGCGGAATCCAGCGGCGCGCGCCGTTCACGCCCTTGCCGACGTGCGGAATCAGCACGATCACGAGCGCAAGCAACGCGAGCAGGAAGAGTTTGGGCGCGTACTTGTCCCACGTCGAAATCGGAATGCGGAACGACACGATGCCGATCACCGAGCCCATCACCACGAAAATGATCTGGCGCACGAGGAACGCATAGTCGCGATACGACGCGTATTTCGGCGAATCGGGCATCGCGATCGACGCCGAATACACCATCACGACGCCAAGACCCAGCAGCGCGACGACCACCCACAGCAGCGAGTGGTCGTAGTCGAGCATGCGCGAGCGCAGCGGACGCACGCCGTTGACAGCGCTCGCGAGGCCGCTGCCGTCCGCGCGGCCGGCTGCGCGAGCCGCGCCGCCCACGGCGCCGGCGCTTTCGCGCGAGCCGCCAGTGCGCGAGCCGAATCGTTCGGACCAGCTCATATCATCGTCCCCCGTTCGGCAGCGATGTCTTCCACGGTGCCGCGGAACACCGCGGCGCGGTGCGCGTAACTCTTGAACATGTCGAAGCTCGCGCACGCCGGCGACAGCAGCACGGCGTCGCCGGGCTGCGCCAGCGCGGTGGCCGCGCGCGTCGCTTCCTCGAGCGTGGCCTGATCGGTCAGCGCGATGCCGGTGTGTTCCAGCGCGGCGCGGATCAGCGGCGCATCGCGGCCGATCAGCATCACGGCGCGGCACCAGCGCGTCACCGGCTCGGCGAGCGGTTCGAAATCCTGGCCCTTGCCGTCGCCGCCGGCGATCAGCACGACGCGCTGCGCGAGGCCGTCGAGCGCGGCGACCGTCGCGCCGACGTTGGTGCCCTTGCTGTCGTCGACGTAATCGATGCCGTCGATCGACGCGATCAGTTCCACGCGATGCGGCTCGCCGCGATATTCACGCAGACCGTGCAACAGCGGCGCGCCGGGCAAGCCGATCGCGCGCGCGAGCGCATAGGCGGCGAGCGCGTTCGCGGCATTGTGCAGGCCGCGGATGCGCAAGGCGTCCGCGGGCATGAGGCGCTTGAGCGCGATGTTCGGCGGCGCGACCACTTCGTTCTTGCGGCGACGCTTCGGCGCGGCGGACTCGTCGCTCGCGTCGAGATCGTGCGCCTGAACCAGCCACACCATGCCGTTATCGCGCAGCAAGCCGTAATCGCCGTCGTTCTTCGGCTCGGTGACGCCGAAGGTGATGATCGCCGCGTCGCTCTCTTCGGAGGGCGCGAGCGCCATGACGCGCGAGTCGTCGCGGTTCAGCACGCGCACGGTCTGTGTACCGAAGATGCGGCCCTTCGCGGCGGCGTAGGCATCGAGGCCGCCGTGCCAGTCCAGGTGGTCTTGCGTGATGTTCAGCACCACCGCCGCGTCAGGGCTGAACGTGTGCGCGGTTTCAAGCTGGAAGCTCGATAGTTCCAGTACCCACACGTCGGGCAGCGCGGTGTTGTCGATCGCCTCGGTGAGCTTGTCGAGCAGAGCCGGGCTGATGTTGCCGGCGACCGCGACCTTCTTGCCGGCGCGTTCGCACAACAGGCCCGTGAGGCTCGTGGTCGTGGTCTTGCCGTTGGTGCCGGTGATCGCGACGACCTTCGGCGCGTAGCCGCTTTCGCCGAGCGTCCGCAGCGCCTGCGAGAAGAATTCGAGTTCGCCCCACACCGGAATGTCCTGCTCGCGCGCCGCCGTGATCAACGGCAGCAGGTCGGCCGCGAGCGGCGACAAGCCGGGGCTGATCGCCACGAGTTCGACGCCTTCGAGCAACACGGGAGAAAACGGCCCGCCGACGAATGCGGCGTCGACGGCATGCGCTTCGAGGGCGGACAGGTTCGGCGGCACCTCGCGCGTATCGGCCACACGCAGCCGACAGCCGTGCCGCGCGCACCAGCGCGCCATCGCGAGACCGGATTCACCCAGTCCCAGCACGAGCACCATCGGCTTTTGCCGATCCCGAAACTTCTCGCCGAACATCGCCTGCTTCCCCTAATACCTGCTGCTTAACGCAGTTTGAGCGTGGACAAACCGAACAGACACAACATGAGCGTGATGATCCAGAAACGCACCACCACTTGCGTTTCCTTCCACCCCGACAGCTCGAAATGGTGATGCAGCGGCGCCATCTTGAAGAGACGCCGGCCTTCGCCGAAACGGCGCTTGGTGAATTTGAACCACGCAACCTGCAGCATCACGGAGAGCGTCTCCGCGACGAAAATGCCGCCCATGATGAAGAGCACGATTTCCTGGCGCACGATCACCGCCACCGTGCCGAGCGCGCCGCCGAGCGCGAGCGCGCCGACGTCGCCCATGAACATCTGGGCGGGGTGCGTGTTGAACCAGAGGAACGCGAGCCCCGCCCCGCCCATCGCCGAGCAGAAGATCAGCAGTTCGCCCGCGCCGGGGATATGCGGAAACAGCAGGTATTTCGAGAAGACCGAGCTGCCCATCACGTAGGCGAACACGCCGAGCGACGCGCCGACCAGCACGACGGGCATGATCACGAGACCATCGAGACCGTCGGTGAGATTCACCGCGTTGCTGGAGCCGACGATCACCAGATACGTCAGCACGATGAAGCCCCACACGCCGAGCGGATAGCTGATCGACTTGACGAACGGCAGCATCAGGTCGGCGCGCGCGGGCAAGCCCATCGACAAGCCGCTTCGCACCCATGCCATGAACAGGTCGAACACGCGCACGTTGTTCGCTTCCGACACGCTGAACGCGAGATACACGGCCGCGAACAGACCGATCACCGATTGCCAGAAATACTTCTCGCGCGACGACATGCCGCGCGGATCCTTGTAGACCACCTTGCGGTAATCGTCGACCCAACCAATCACGCCGAAGCCGAACGTGACGAGCATCACGATCCAGATGAAGCGGTTGGTCAGATCGGCCCACAGCAGCGTGGCCACGGCGATGCCGAGCAGGATCAGCACGCCGCCCATGGTCGGCGTGCCGGATTTGACGAGGTGCGTTTGCGGACCGTCCTTGCGGACGGCCTGGCCGACCTTCATCGCGGTCAGCTTGCGGATCACCGCCGGGCCGCAGACGAGCCCGATCAGCAGCGCGGTGATGGTTGCCGCCACCGCACGGAAAGTCAGATAACTGAACACGCGCAAGAAGCTTGCGTCATTCTGCAGCCATTGCGCCAGCGCCAGTAGCATGCTTCGGTCCTTCTATTTCAGTGTGCGGCGGGCGCATTGCCCGCCGGGTTGGGTTGTGGACTCGTTACGGCGTCCACCACGCGCTCCATTTGCATGAAGCGCGAGCCTTTCACGAGAAACGTTGCGGCAGCGCCGAAACCGGCCTGCTGCAATTGCGCGACCAGCGTGCCGATATCGGCGACGTGATGCGCGTCGGCGCCATACGCGGCGCAGGCGTCGCGCGAGGCGTCGCCCATTGCGTACAGCGCGTCGATGCCGCGTTCCCTGGCGTACGCACCGATTTCGCGGTGAAACGCCGGACCGTTGTCGCCGACTTCGCCCATGTCGCCCATCACCAGCACCCGCGGCGCGGCACACGAGGCGAGTACGTCGATCGCGGCGCGCATCGAATCGGGGTTCGCGTTGTAGGTGTCGTCGATCACGGTGGCGCCGGCGAGCGCGCCGAGCGCGGCACGCTTCACCTGCAAGCGGCCCTTCACCGCGCCGAACGCTTCGAGACCGCGCTTGATCGCGTCGAGCGACACGCCCGCGGCCAAGGCGGCGGCCGTCGCGGCCAGTGCGTTGTGCGCGTTGTGGTTGCCGAGCACTTGCAGCGTGACTTCGACGTGGCCTTGCGGCGTGTCGATGCTCAGCACGTTGCCCACGAAGCTGCCTTTCACGGCCGCTTCGGTGACATGCTCGGCGTCGTTCAAAGCGAAGTCGACGATGCGGTTGCCGGTTGCCGCGACGCGCCAGATGCTCGCGTAGGCGTCATTGGCCGGAAACACCGCGACGCCGTCCGGGGCGAGCGCGTGAATCACGCTCGCATGTTCGAGCGCGACCGCTTCGACGGTCGCCATGAATTCCTGGTGCTCGCGCTGCGCGTTGTTCACCACCGCCACCGTGGGCTCGGCGATCTTCGCGAGCAGCGAGGTTTCGCCCGGATGGTTCATGCCGAGCTCGACCACCGCCAGTTGATGCGCGGCGTGCAGGCGGAACAGCGTGAGCGGCAAACCGATGTCGTTGTTGAAATTGCCGGCGGTCGCAAGGCGGGCATCCGCGCCCACCGCGGCGGCGAAGATCGACGCGATCATTTCCTTGACCGTGGTCTTGCCGTTGCTGCCCGTCACCGCGACGAGCGGCATGCCGAACCGGCGGCGCCAGCCGCGCGCGAGCGCGCCGAGCGCCACGCGCGTATCGGCCACGCGCAAGGCGGGCACACGCCAGTCGTCGGGTGTATGCGCGACCAGGACCGCCGTGACGTTGCGCGACGCGACTTCCGCAAGGAAGTCGTGCGCGTCGAAACGCTCGCCCTTGATCGCGACGAACAGATCGCCCGGACCGGCGCTGCGGCTGTCGGTCGACACGCGTTCGAACGCGACGCTGTCGTCGCCGATCACGGTGGCGCCGGGAATCAGCGCGGCGGCTTCACGCAGCGAGAACATCGTCATTCGCCACCTCCGCGTGCATGCGTCGCCCGCGCGGCGAGTGCGAGACGAGCGTGATCCTGATCGGAGAAAGCGCGCTTCTTGCCCATGATTTCCTGGGTTGCCTCGTGCCCCTTGCCGGCCAGCACGATGACGTCTTCGCGCGCGGCGCCGCGGATCGCTTGCAGAATCGCGCTCGCGCGGTCCTCGATGCGGCGCGCTTTGGACGCGTCTTTCATTCCCGCGACGATCTGCTCGATGATCGATTGCGGATCTTCGCCGCGCGGGTTGTCGCTCGTCACCACCACGCCGTCGGCGGTTTTCTCGGCAATCGAGCCCATCAGCGGACGCTTGGTGGCGTCGCGGTCGCCGCCGCAGCCGAACATGCAGATCAGTTGACCGCCGCGAGCTGCCGCCATCGGGCGCAGTGCTTCGAGGGTTTTTTCCAGCGCGTCGGGCGTGTGCGCATAGTCGATCACGACGAGCGGTTCGTCGTTCTGCAAGCGGCCGCCGAGGCGCTGCATGCGGCCGTTCACCGGCTGGAGCTTCGCCAGTTCGGCAAGCGCGGCGTCGAACGGCACGTCCGCAGCGAGCAACGCGCCCAACACGCCAAGCAGATTCGCAACGTTGAATCCGCCGAGCGTTTGCACTTCGGCTTCGGCGTTGCCCCAGTCGGACGTAGCCAGATGAAACGCGGTGCCCGTGGCGGTGGCGCGAACCTTCGATGCAAGGAGCCAGGCATCGGCTTGCGGCGCGTCTTGTTGGGACGTGCCGGTTTCATCGAGCCCGTAGGCGATCGTGCGCGCGTGCCCTTGCGTGCTTGCCAGCAGGCGCCGGCCAGCGGGGTCGTCGCGGTTGATCACCGCCGCGCGCAGTTCGGGCCACGCGAAAAGACGCGCCTTGGCCGCTTCGTAGGCTTCGAAGGTGCCGTGGTAGTCGAGATGGTCTTGCGTGAGATTCGTGAACACGGCGATGTCGAACGCCGTGCCGTTCACGCGCCCCTGATGCAATGCATGCGACGACACTTCCATCGCGACCGCCTGCGCGCCCACGTCGCGCAATCGCGCGAGGCTGCGTTGCAGTTGCGGCGCGTCGGGCGTGGTGAAACCGGTGTGCACGAGCTGACCCGGCAACCCGGTGCCAAGCGTGCCGATGATCGCGCAGCGCGTGCCGAGCGCGGTCAACGCCGCCGAGATCCACTGGCTGCAGGAAGTCTTGCCGTTCGTACCGGTGATGCCGATCGCGAGCATCGTGTCGCTCGGATCGCCATACCAAACGCTCGCGATCGAGCCGGCGAGTTCGTTCAGCGCCGGCACGGCCAGTGTCGTGGCCGGATCGACGGTGCCGCCGTAGCCCTCGGGCTGAACCAGCACCGCGGCCGCGCCGCGTTTGAGCGCGCCGTCGATGAACGGGCGGTTGTCCGCGCCGTCGACCGCATAGGCGAAAAACGCATCGCCTGCCGCGAGCGAGCGTGTGTCCGCGTGCAGATGCGCGCCTGGCTGCACGCGCGCGCGCAGCCAGGCCAAGGCGTCGGCGATCTGCCGGTGCGCCGGATGTCTGTTACGGAGCACGCTCATCGCACGACTCCGGGATGGCTTTTCGCGCTGGCGGAGATCGTCATCTTCTTCGCGCCGGCGTTAGTGGAGAGCTTCCTGGCCGTTGCGGCCGTGGCCGGCGTGTTCGGCGCGGCGGGCGCCGCGTCGTCCGACACCACCATCTGCTTGACGGGCATGTCGGGCGGCACGTTCAGCGAGCGCAGCGTATCGCCGACGATGCCGGAGAACACCGGTCCCGAGACCTGGCCGCCGAAGTGGCTGCCCGCCGTGGGTTCGTCGACCGACACGGCCACCACGATGCGCGGATTCGGCATCGGCGCCATGCCGACGAACGACGCGCGGTACTTCGAGTGGTCGTAGCCGTGCGGGCCGTGCTTGTAGGCGGTGCCGCTCTTGCCGCCGACGCGATAACCCGGCACGGCGGCGTCCGGCGAGGTGCCGCCCGGCGCCGTCACCGTTTCGAGCATCGCGCGCACCTGGCGAGCAGTGGTCGGCGAGAAGATTTGCGGGCCCGCAGCCGGCTGGTCGCCCGGTGCGCGGAAAATCGACACCGGCATGATCTCGCCGTCGTGCGCGATCGCGGTGTATGCGCGGCCCAACTGGAACAGCGACACGGACAGGCCGTAGCCGTAAGACATGGTCGCCTGTTCGATGCGGCGCCAGTTCTTCCACGAACGCAGACGGCCAGCCGCCGCGCCGGGGAAGCCGACCTTCGGCGCCTGGCCGAGACCGATGCTGGTGTACATATTCCACATCTCTTCGGGCTTGAGCTGCATGGCGATCTTCGTTGCGCCGATGTTGCTCGATTTCTGGATCACGCCGCCCACGGTCAGCACGCCGAAGGCGCTGTCGTCGGTAATCGGCGCACCGTCGAGCACGAAGCGGCCCGAACCCGTATCCACCAGTGTAGTCGGCGTCACGCGGTGCAGATCCAGCGCGAGCGACACGGTGAACGGCTTCATGATCGAGCCGGGCTCGAAGGTGTCGGTCAGGATGCGGTTGCGCAACTGATCGCCGGTGAGGTGTGAACGGTCGTTCGGGTTGTACGTGGGGTAATTGACGAGCGCCAGCACTTCGCCGGTGCGTACGTCGATCACCATCGCGGCGCCGGCCTTCGCCTTGAATTTCTGCACGGCCGCTTTCAGGTTCGTGTACGCGATGTACTGGATCTTGCTGTCGATCGACAGATCCACGTCCTTGCCGTTATGGGGCACGACCTGCTCGTCCACGTCCTCGATGATGTGGCCGATGCGGTCCTTGATCACGCGGCGGCTGCCCGACACGCCGGCGAGCAGCTTCTGGTCGCCGAGTTCGACGCCTTCCTGACCTTCGTCTTCCACATTGGTGAAGCCGATCAGGTGCGCCGTGATCTCGCCTTCCGGATAGAAACGCTTGTACTCGTCGCGCGCGTAAATGCCGGGAATCCCGAGCGCGGCGACCTTCGCGGCGACGTCGACCGGCACCTGGCGCTTCACGTAGACGAACGTCTTGTCTTCCGACAGCTTGGTGCGCAACTCCTTGCTCGTCATGTCGAGCAGCTTGCCGAGCGCGGTGAGCTTGTCGGCGCCGAGATCGTCCGGCACGGATTCGGGAATCGCCCAGATGGCGCGCACCGGCAGACTCGTGGCGAGCACGAGACCGTTGCGGTCGAGAATCTTGCCGCGCGTGGCCGGCAGTTCGAGGCGGCGCTGATAGCGGATTTCGCCCTGCTTCTGATAGAACGCGTTGCCCGGCCCCTGGATCCAGAACGCGCGCCCGGCCAGCGCGACAAACGCCATGAACAGCAGGAACACGACGAGCTTGGAGCGCCACATCGGCAGACGCACCGAGAGGATCGGGTTCGCCGAGAAAGCCACGCTTTTGCGAGCCGACGATTTTTTCATCGCACGCCTCCGCGGGCGGTCGCGGACGCCGCCGACGCCGGACCGGAAGTCGGGATGGGCGCGTCTTCGGCCTTGGCGGCGTGCGGGTCGAGCGTCAGATATTGCGTGCGGCCGGTGCTGACCGCCTGCATTTTCAGCGAGGCCGTGGCGAGCTGCTCGATACGCGACGTTTTCGACAGCGCGCTCTGCTGATATTGAAGCTGCGAATAATCCTGCTGCAGTTGACGCTCCTGCGATTGCGCGCGCTGCAACTGAATGAAGATCTGACGCTGCTGATTGGTGGCGTTGACGACCGACAAGGCGCAGCCCATCACGATCATCAGCAGGAAGATATTGAGGCGATTCATGGTGCGATCCGCTCCGCCACCCGCATCACGGCAGAACGGGCCCGCGGATTCGCGGCGACTTCAGCGTCGCTCGCGAACACGCGGCCGATGATTTTGAGCGGAGGGCTCGGCAGATCGACGGCGCGAATCGGCAGGCGGCGATCCACCGCCGGCGTACTGGCGTGCGCCTGCATGAATCGCTTGACGATCCGGTCCTCGAGCGAATGAAAGCTGATGACCACCAGCCGCCCCCCTTGCTCCAACAGCGACAACGCTGCTTCTAAAACGACTTGCAGCTCCGCAAGCTCTTGATTGATGTGAATCCGTATAGCCTGAAAGGTGCGGGTTGCCGGATCCTTGCCCTTC
Organism: Paraburkholderia sp. DD10; assembly: GCF_049177125.1. Taxonomy (NCBI): domain Bacteria; kingdom Pseudomonadati; phylum Pseudomonadota; class Betaproteobacteria; order Burkholderiales; family Burkholderiaceae; genus Paraburkholderia; species Paraburkholderia sp. DD10. Next base: position 2,920,922 of record NZ_CP185393.1, read on the forward strand.
TCACGGGTTTTGACGACGTTAGCCACGATTTGGGCAAGCTCGCCCGTGCTGACGAGAGGCCCAAGACGGTCGGACTCTGCCCGGCGAGCAACAAGCGCCTTTGCAATCTGAAAAGCAAACCGTTCTTCCCCATAATCTCGTATCACCTCCGTCAATTCCTGCACCGTGGCCCGCGCCAGCCAGTCAGCGGCAGACTCGCCGCGCGTCGGGTCCATGCGCATGTCGAGCGGGCCGTCGGCGCGAAAGCTGAAGCCCCGCTCCGGGTCGTCGACTTGCGGCGACGACACGCCCAGATCCAGTAAAACACCCGACACCCGCCCTACTCCGCGCTCCGCGATTGCGCTGCGCAGTGAAGCAAAACTCTCGTGCACGATCTCAAAGCGCGGATCCTCGATCTGCTGCGCGGTGGCGATGGCGAGCGGGTCTTTGTCGAACGCGATCAGACGCCCGGCTTCCCCCAACCTCTCCAGCACCAGCCGGCTATGACCGCCGCGCCCGAAGGTGCCGTCCACATACACGCCGTCCGCGCGCGTGACCAGCGCATTGACCGCTTCTTCCAGCAGCACCGTGCGATGCTGCAATTCGTTTCCCATCGCAGGTGCCATATATGTATGCCGCGATCAGAACGTGAAATTCTTTAACGCTTCGGGCATGCCCTCGGCGATCGCCGCCTGTTCCTTCGCGGCGTAGGTTTGTGCGTCCCACAGCTCGAAGTGCCGGCCCATGCCGAGCAGCGTTACTTCCTTTTCCAGCGAGCCGGCCATGCGCAATTCCGGCGACACGAGCACGCGGCCCGCGCCGTCCATATCGACGTCCATTGCATTGCCGAGAAAAATGCGGCGCCACCAAGTCGCGTTCATGGGCAGATTGCCGACCTTCTCGCGGAAGATCTCCCATTCAGGGCGCGGAAAGAGCAACAGGCAGCCATCCGGGTGCTTGGTGATCGTCACCCGGCCCTCTGCCTGTGTCTGCAGCGCATCCCGATAGCGAGAAGGGATCGACATCCGCCCTTTCGCATCGAGTGTCAGCGCCGACGCCCCTTGGAACACTTCGCTCTCCCGTCTTGCGGCGCTTTTTGCGCCGGCTGCCCGTTTCGTGAAAATCTACCCCAAACCACCCGTGAGATCACACAAAAATACACTTTCTCACACTGTCTCCCACTTTAGAGGAACGCTAAACAGGGGTCAAGGGAGAAACACGCTTTTCGGACGAATTTTGTTTGTTAGAACAAGGACTTAGCGCCACTCCTTCATGTCAGACATAAAACGGAAAACCGTTATAAATGAATGAGCTAGTGCAACTTGTGAAGGTGATACGTGAAAAGCGCGGGGGAAAGGCGCGCGACGTAAGAGATCGTCAAGCGAAGCGGGGAGGTGTTGGCGGGCGTTCGGAGGAGTTTCAGGGACGACGGGTGACGGGCCGTCCCACTTTCGGGCGATGCCTGGGGCAACCCGCTCGGGCTTTATATGTAATAGGCGGTGCGCGTCATGACTTTCGATACCGCGCGCATCATGGCGCGCGCCGGGAACGGCAACTCGACGCCGCCCGCATCCATGGCGGCCTTACCGTGCCGTACTTCGTCCGCGCGCATCTGCTCGACGATCGCGCGCGACTCGCGGTCGGCCGCGGGCAGCTTGTCCAGATGGCTATCGAGGTGTTGCTCCACCTGGCGCTCGGTTTCGGCCATGAAGCCGAGACTCACCCGGTCGCCGAGGCGCCCCGCCGCGAGTCCAATCGCCAGCGCGCCGGTGTACCAAAGGGGGTTCAACAGGCTGGGGCGCGAGTCGAGCGCCTCGAGGCGTTTGGCGGTCCACGCGAGATGATCCTCCTCCTCGATTGCAGCGTGATTGAACACGGCGCGCAACGACGGAGACCGGGTAGCCAGTTTCTGCGCCTGGTAAAGCGCTTGGGCACATACCTCGCCAACATGGTTCACGCGCATTAAACCGGCCGAGTGCGCGCGTTCCGCCGGTGACAATTCGATCGGCTCCGCCACCGATTCTTGCGGAACCGGCAACGGACGACTCATCCGCGATACACCGGTCATTGAGCGTAAACCCCGATCAAACTCGCTAATCAACTCGTCCAGAAACATTAAGCGCTCCCTGATTCGACAACCGCTTGCCGCTCCGACAGGCCCGCGCGACAAGCATTTGCGGGATCAAACCGGTTCTGCGGAAACCTCCAATTCGCATGAATCGGGCGGCCAGTTTCGAATTTTAGACCATGTTGCGTAAACGAAACAGGAGCGTTCCCGGCTATCTCCTTTTTCTTTGTGCCATGTATGCCTTTTGTTACATTACGTGCAACTTCTCGCGAAGTTGGACAAGCAAGGCCTCAACGCTACATAAATATTCGCCTTGTACAAAAGATTCGTAATTCTTGGAGATCATTCGATGAAAAAGTCGCTTCTCGCTCTTGCAGCACTGGGCGCATTCGCAGGCGTCGCTCATGCTCAGAGCAGCGTGACCCTGTACGGTATCATTGACGAAGGCTTCAACATCAACACCAATTCGGGTGGCAAGCACCTGTACAACCTGTCCAGCGGCGTCATGCAAGGCTCGCGTTTCGGCCTGCGCGGTGCGGAAGATCTGGGCGGCGGTCTGAAGGCGATCTTCGTGTTGGAAAACGGCTTTGACGTGAACAACGGCAAGCTGGGTCAAGGCGGTCTGATGTTCGGCCGTCAAGCTTATGTGGGTCTGTCGAGCCAGTTCGGCACGGTCACGCTGGGTCGTCAGTACGACTCCGTCGTCGACTACGTCGGTCCGCTGGAAGCGGGCGACCAGTGGGGCGGCTACATCGCTGCTCACCCGGGCGACATCGACAACTTCAACAACGCATACCGCACGAACAACACGGTCAAGTTCACGAGCGCCGACTACGCCGGCCTCAAGTTCGGCGGCACGTACAGCTTCGGCGGTATTGCTGGCGACGTCACGAAGAACCAGATCTGGTCGTTGGGCGCGGGCTACAACAACGGTCCCCTCGTTCTCGGCGTTGGTTACTTGAACGCACGTACGCCGGCAGCTTCGGGCGGCCTGTTCAACAACGGCGGCCAGTCGCCGCTGCCGGCTGCTAGCGCAGCTGTGTCGTCGCCGGTTTATGGCGCGTACACGTCGGCGAACACGTACCAGGTAATTGGTGCCGGTGGCGCGTACACGTTCGGCGCCGCAACGGTCGGCCTGACGTACTCGAACATCCGCTTCTCGAACCTGGGCGTGGCGTTCGCGCAGCCGGCGGTCCGCGGCCAATCGGTTACGTTTAACAACGCGGAAATCAACTTCAAGTATCAGTTGACCCCGGCATTGCTGGTCGGCGCTGCATACGACTACACGCGCGGCGCGACCATCGAAGGCGCATCGCGTGCGCAGTACCACCAAGGCTCGCTCGGCGTGGATTACTTCCTCTCCAAGCGCACCGACGTGTACGTGATTGGTGTGTACCAACACGCCTCGGGTGACGTGCTGAATGCAGCAGGCACCGGCACGGTCGCTGCAACGGCTGGCATCAACGGCCTGTCGGGTTCGTCGAACCAGAACCAACTCGCGGCTCGCGTTGGTATCCGCCACAAGTTCTAATAAGTCGTAAAAAAGCAGTTTGCCTCAAGGCGCCTTCGGGCGCCTTTTTTTGTGACCGTCGCCGCTGCACTGGCTTTGCCGGCCTTGTGGCGACAGCGCGAAAAAAGCCCGGCCGACTTTCGTCGTGCCGGGCTTTTTCGTTTTCGCCCTACCGTGCGTGAGTTGCGGCGCAGCTTCGCGCTGCGGCCCAAGCGTATGCGGGTCCGGCCTACGCCCGGCCGTCGCGCAATTCCCGGCGCAGAATCTTGCCCACGTTGCTCTTCGGCAGTTCCGCGCGAAATTCGACGATCTTCGGCCGCTTATAGCCGGTCAATTGCTGCTTGCAGTAGGCGAAGACATCGGCGTCGGTGAGCGCAGGATCTTTCTTCACGACGAACAGCTTCACCGCTTCGCCGGAATGCTGGTCCGGCACGCCGACCGCGGCGACTTCGAATACGCCCGGCAGCTTGGCGACCACGTCCTCGACTTCATTCGGATAGACGTTGAAACCGGACACCAGGATCATGTCCTTCTTACGATCGACGATCTTGACGAAGCCGCCCTCGTTCATGACGCCGACGTCGCCGGATTTGAAGAAGCCGTCCTGGGTCATCACCTTGGCGGTTTCGTCCGGCCGGTTCCAATAACCCGCCATGACCTGCGGCCCGCGGATGCAGATTTCGCCCGGCTGGCCGAGCGGAACTTCGTTGTTTTCGTCGTCGCGGATCGAGATTTCCGTCGACGGCAGCGGCAGACCGATCGTCCCACTGTATTCAGTGACGGTCACCGGATTGCAGGTGACGCAGGGCGACGTCTCCGACAAACCATAGCCTTCGATGATCGGTGTATGCGTATGCTCGTACCAGCGTTTGGCGACCGCTTCCTGGACCGCCATACCGCCTCCATTCGCCGCAATCAGCTTCGAAAAATCGAGCTTATGAAAATCCGGACTATTCAGAAGCGCGTTGTACAGCGTGTTGACGGCGGGAATCGTCGTGATCGGATAGCCTTCCAGCGCCTTGATCATGCCGGGAATGTCGCGCGGGTTCGGAATCAGCACGCCGAGGCCGCCGGTGCGAATCGTCAACAGGCCGCACACCGTCAGCGCGAACACGTGATAGAGCGGCAACGCGACAACAGTGATGAACTGGTCGATGTCCGCACGGTTCGCGCGAACCGGATCGAGCCAGACTTCCGACTGCAGCACGTTGGCGATCAGATTGCGATGCAGAAGCGTCGCGCCCTTGGCCACGCCGGTGGTGCCGCCTGTGTACTGCAGAAACGCGACGTCGTCGGGACGTTGCTGGACTGGCTTGAAGCTTTGGCGGGCGCCTTGCGCGACTGCGGTGTTGAATTTGACGTGGCCCGGCAGGCTCCAGGCCGGCACCATCTTCTTCACGCGGCGCACGACGAAGTTGACCAGCGCGCCCTTGATACCCATCAGGTCACCCATCGCCGCCACGACGATATGCTTGATCGACGTGTTGCGAACGATTGCCTGCACGGTGACCGCGAAGTTTTCGAGCAGGACGATCGCTTCCGCTCCGCTGTCCTTCAATTGATGTTCGAGTTCACGCGGGGTGTAAAGCGGGTTCACGTTGACAACCACGTAACCCGCGCGAAGGATCGCGGCAATCGCCACCGGGTATTGCAGCACGTTCGGCATCATGATTGCGATGCGCGCGCCGCGAGCAAGACCCTTGGACTGGAACCATGCGGCGAGTTTATGCGAGAGCGCGTCGAGTTCGCCGTAGCTGATCTCCTGCCCCATGCAGACGAATGCCGGTTTGGCGCGATGATCGCGGAAGGCTTCTTCAAGCAATTCCGAGACTGACGAATAGCGGCTCGGATCGATCTCTGCGGGTACGCCGGGCGGATAGGATTTCAGCCAGATTTTGTTCATGCAGCGTCTCCTTCTTTATTTTCGAATGGTCGTGCTAAAAACGCATCGTAGCATGGGCACCTCGGTACTATTCGCGAAAAGCGGCATAGTAGACGGCAGCCTCGAACCAGTTCAGGACGAGGCTCGCGCAATCATTTGAATGTATTTCAGGCCCGCTCGACTTCGACGAGACAGTCGTAAAAGGTTGCCGACCCACCCAGATCGGTGAGCGCCTGACTGGTCACCTGGTTGGCGTTCCGACCGTCCGGCGCGAGTTTCTTCCACCAGATCGACAGGCCGACGACGAGCCCTTCGCGCGCCTTGTCGGTGACACGGGCGCGCGCTTGCATCGAGCCGCGGTCGTTGAAAATGCGTACCTGATCACCATCGACGATTTTTCGCTGTCGAGCGTCAACCGGATGAATATCCAGGTGCGGCACGCCTTCCGTCGAGCGCAAACTTTCAATGTTCACGAAGGTGCTGTTCAGAAAATTGCGGGCGGGCGGTGAGATCATCGCAAGCGGATAGCGGGCGGCCAGTTCGGGCGCCCCGTCGGCCGATTCGTAGGGCGGCAAGTAATCCGGAAGCGGGTCGAGCCCTTGCTGCGCGAGGCGCTCACTGTAGAACTCGCATTTGCCGGACGGCGTGCGAAAGCCGCCTTCGGCGAACGGCGCGTCGGGCAAGTTCAGCTTCGCCCAACCGGTCTGCTTCAGCGTATTCCAGTCGACGCCTTCGAGCGTTTTGTCTTGCCAACGGAATGCAGCTTGCGCGACCGTTTCGTCGCTTTCATACAGCGCCGGCTCCTCGATGCCCATGCGACGCGCGAGGTCACGGAAAATCTCGGTGTTCGGCCGAGCATCGCCAACCGCAGCGATCGCCGGCAAATTGACCATCACGTGGGTATGCCCATACGACTTGTGCACGTCGAGGTGTTCGAGCTGCGTCGTGGCGGGCAGCAGTAAATCGGCGTAGTCGGCGGTGTCGGTCTGGAAATGCTCCAGCACGATCGTGAACAGGTCCTCGCGCGCAAAGCCCGCCGCGACTCGCTCCGAGTCGGGAGCAACGGCAACTGGATTCGAGTTGTAGACGATCAGTGCCTCGACTTTAGGCCCGAACGCGGCGCCGCCCGGGTGCAGCAAGGCGTCGCCGATCGCATTCATATTGATGACGCGAGACGGCTTGGTCGGCCAACCCGGCATCAGGTCCGGGCGCTGCAACGCGTGCGAGTCGACAGGCGCCCATCCGGACGACGACAGCAGCGCACCACCCGCTCGTTCCCGCCATGCGCCTGTCAACGAAGGCAGGCTGGCGATGGCGCGCACGGCGTTGCCGCCGCCGCGGACCCTTTGCAAGCCGTAGTTCATTCGGATCGCGGACTTCCTCGTGCTGCCGTAAAGGCGCGCGAGGTCGACGACCACTTGTTCGTCGATGCCGCAAATGTCGGCAACTCGTGCCGGGGAATAGCTGAGCGCGCGAACCTTCAGTTCGGCAAAACCTAGCGTATGGGCCGCGATGTACGCGTGGTCGAGCCGGTTTTCCGTGATCAGCACGTTCATCATGCCGAGCGCCAAGGCGGCGTCGGTGCCGGGTTTCAGCGCGATGTGCTGGTGACATTTCTCCGCCGTCAGCGAGCGATACGGATCTATCGCGATCAGGCGCGCGCCGCGGCGTTTGGCTTCCTGGGCACGCGTCCAGAAATGCAGGTTCGAAGCGATCGGATTGGAGCCCCAAATCAGAATAACCTCGCTCTCGGAGAAGAACTCGGTGAGCATGCCGAGGCTCGCGCCATAGGTGTATTTCAAGCCTGCGGCGCCGGCTGCCGCGCAGATGGTGCGGTCCAGCTGCGATGCGCCCAGCTTGTGGAAAAATCGCTGCGCGATGCTATCGCCCTGAACGAGGCCCATCGTGCCGGCATAGCTGTACGGCAGGATTGCTTCCGGTGCGCGGCTCGCGATTTCGGAGAGACGCGCGGCGGCCAATTCCAACGCTTCGTCCCAACTGATCGGCTCAAAGCGACCCTCGCCTTTTCGGCCGACGCGCTTCATTGGGGTCGTTAGCCGATTCGGATGGTGCACCCGCTCCGCATAGCGGCTGACTTTGGTACACAGCGCGCCTTGAGTCGGCGGATGCTCCGGGTCGCCGACGACTTTGATCGCCCGCCCACCCTCGACGGTCACGCGCATCGCGCAGGTATCGGGGCAATCGTGTGGACACACGGCGCGAGCGAATTCGGTCGGAGCATTCATCGGGCGACCCGTCCAACGTAATGGTGAATGGAGGCAATCTCGAATTTTAGCGTCCATTGCGGTTTAGCCTCGCGATGCCTCCAAAAATGCCTTCGGCGTAGAATCGGTTATCACCGTGCCCGGGCCACATGGCCCCGAGCGATTCCACGCAAGCCCAAGCACAGGCGCAACATCACTTCCATCATGAAACTAATCCCCGAAATTCAAGCCGCTCATGGAGAAATCCAAACCCTTCGACGAACGATTCATGCTCATCCGGAACTGCGCTATGAAGAGACAGCAACAGCAGACCTGGTTGCGAGGAATCTTGAGTCCTGGGGCATCGAAACTCACCGTGGCTTAGGCAAAACAGGCGTAGTCGGCGTACTGAAGCGCGGCAACAGTGCGCGCTCGATTGGACTGCGCGCAGACATGGACGCTTTGCCCATTCAGGAACTGAATGCCTTCGATCATCGCTCGCAACACGATGGAAAAATGCATGCATGCGGCCACGATGGGCATACTGCGATGCTCCTCGGCGCAGCGCGGCATCTGGCAAGTCACGGCGAGTTCGACGGCACGATCGTGTTCATTTTCCAGCCAGCCGAAGAGGGCGGCGCTGGCGCCCAAGCAATGATCGACGATGGCCTGTTCGTTAAATTCCCGGTAGACGCGGTGTTCGGCATCCATAACTGGCCAGGCATGCCGGCGGGCCACTTTGGTGTGACCGAGGGCCCCATCATGGCGTCGAGTAACGAATTTCGAATTGAAATCAAGGGCGTAGGATCCCATGCGGCGCTACCGCACAACGGACACGACCCGGTGTTTACTGCGGTGCAGATTGCGAGTGGCCTGCAGAGCATCATTACGCGGAACAAGAAGCCAATTGACACCGCGGTGTTGTCGATTACCCAGGTTCACGCCGGGGATGCCGTCAACGTTGTCCCGAATGTTGCGTGGATCGCCGGAACGGTACGCACTTTTACCACCGAAACACTGGATCTGATTGAAGCGCGTATGCGCAAAATCGCGGAAAGCACTGCGGAAGCCTATGATTGTTCCGTCGAAATCCAGTTTCACCGAAACTATCCGCCGACAATCAACAGCGGCGAAGCGACGCGTTTTGCGGCAGCGGTCATGAAAGAGGTTGTGGGGCCAGAAAATGTCGACGATGCCGTCGAACCGACGATGGGCGCCGAGGACTTTTCCTTCATGTTGCTGGCGAAACCGGGCTGTTACGCATTTCTGGGCAACGGCGAGGGTGGCCACCGGGATTCGGGGCATGGTGCTGGCCCTTGCATGCTGCACAACGCGAGCTATGACTTCAACGACGAGCTATTGCCAATCGGTTCAACGTACTGGGTGCGATTGGCGCAACGGTTTCTTGCGCAAGAAAAATGAGGTAATTATGCGGGCGTGAGGCAGTTTCTTGTCGCCGCCTCCTCGCTCTTGCGAAGGCGTGAGGCGGTGAGCGGGGCTTTGTGTGGACCTTTCTGGTTTTGCACCGCTTTTGCAGGACATGGCGATTTTTCGGGGCCGTAAACGCACAAACCCCACCGGTGTGGGGTGGGGTCTGTGTTTCTGCATGGGAGCCTGACGATTACCTACTTTCACACGGGCAATCCGCACTATCATCGGCGTGGAGTCGTTTCACGGTCCTGTTCGGGATGGGAAGGGGTGGTACCGACTCGCTATGGTCATCAGGCATGACTTGTTGTCAGGTTGACGCGGGGGTCAACACGACCAATCTGGAAGAAGTAGTGTCTGGTGCATCGCACCAGGGGGAATGGGGTGGTGAGTGTATCGGGCACAACGCGGATCTCAACCGTGCGTGGCGGCGCGGGGAGGCGCCACCGGAAACACACTGGTTATAGGATCAAGCCTTACGGGCAATTAGTATCAGTTAGCTCAACGCATTACTGCGCTTACACACCTGACCTATCAACGTCCTGGTCTTGAACGACCCTTCAAGGGGCTCGAAGCCCCGGGGATATCTCATCTTAAGGCGAGTTTCCCGCTTAGATGCTTTCAGCGGTTATCTCTTCCGAACATAGCTACCCGGCGATGCCACTGGCGTGACAACCGGTACACCAGAGGTTCGTCCACTCCGGTCCTCTCGTACTAGGAGCAGCCCCCTTCAAATATCCAGCGCCCACGGCAGATAGGGACCAAACTGTCTCACGACGTTTTAAACCCAGCTCACGTACCTCTTTAAATGGCGAACAGCCATACCCTTGGGACCGGCTACAGCCCCAGGATGAGATGAGCCGACATCGAGGTGCCAAACACCGCCGTCGATATGAACTCTTGGGCGGTATCAGCCTGTTATCCCCAGAGTACCTTTTATCCGTTGAGCGATGGCCCTTCCATACAGAACCACCGGATCACTATGACCTGCTTTCGCACCTGCTCGACTTGTCGGTCTCGCAGTCAAGCACGCTTATGCCATTGCACTATCAGCACGATTTCCGACCGTACCTAGCGTACCTTCGTACTCCTCCGTTACACTTTGGGAGGAGACCGCCCCAGTCAAACTGCCTACCATGCACTGTCCCCGGTCCGGATTCACGGACCAGGGTTAGAACCTCAAACAGATCAGGGTGGTATTTCAAGGATGGCTCCACGCAAACTGGCGTTCACGCTTCAAAGCCTCCCACCTATCCTACACAGACCGGTTCAAAGTCCAATGCAAAGCTACAGTAAAGGTTCATGGGGTCTTTCCGTCTAGCCGCGGGGAGATTGCATCATCACAAACACTTCAACTTCGCTGAGTCTCGGGAGGAGACAGTGTGGCCATCGTTACGCCATTCGTGCAGGTCGGAACTTACCCGACAAGGAATTTCGCTACCTTAGGACCGTTATAGTTACGGCCGCCGTTTACCGGGACTTCAATCAGGAGCTTGCACCCCATCATTTAATCTTCCGGCACCGGGCAGGCGTCACACCCTATACGTCCACTTTCGTGTTTGCAGAGTGCTGTGTTTTTATTAAACAGTCGCAGCCACCAGTTTATTGCAACCCCTTCACCCTTTGCGCGCAGGCGCATCAAGCTACAGGGGCGTACCTTATCCCGAAGTTACGGTACCAATTTGCCGAGTTCCTTCTCCCGAGTTCTCTCAAGCGCCTTAGAATACTCATCTCGCCCACCTGTGTCGGTTTGCGGTACGGTCTTGTTGAACTGAAGCTTAGAGGCTTTTCCTGGAACCACTTCCGATTGCTTCGTCACCGAAGTGACTGGCCTCACACCCTTGAATTACGCGCCCGGATTTGCCAAAGCGCCTTCTCCAATGCAAGGACCGGGACTTCCAACACCCGGACAACCTTCCGCGATCCGTCCCCCCATCGCATTCAACAATGGTGCAGGAATATTAACCTGCTTCCCATCAGCTACGCATTTCTGCCTCGCCTTAGGGGCCGACTCACCCTACGCCGATGAACGTTGCGTAGGAAACCTTGGGCTTACGGCGAGGGGGCCTTTCACCCCCTTTATCGCTACTCATGTCAGCATTCGCACTTCCGATACCTCCAGCACACTTTCCAGTGCACCTTCGCAGGCTTACGGAACGCTCTCCTACCATGCATATAAATATGCATCCGCAGCTTCGGTATATTGCTTAGCCCCGTTACATCTTCCGCGCAGGACGACTCGATCAGTGAGCTATTACGCTTTCTTTAAAGGATGGCTGCTTCTAAGCCAACCTCCTGACTGTTTTAGCCTTCCCACTTCGTTTCCCACTTAGCAATATTTGGGGACCTTAGCTGGCGGTCTGGGTTGTTTCCCTCTTGACACCGGACGTTAGCACCCGATGTCTGTCTCCCGTGATTGCACTCTTCGGTATTCGGAGTTTGCTATGGCGTAGTAATCCGCAATGGACCCCACAACCATGACAGTGCTCTACCCCCGAAGGTGATACACGAGGCACTACCTAAATAGTTTTCGGAGAGAACCAGCTATTTCCAGGTTTGTTTAGCCTTTCACCCCTATCCACAGCTCATCCCCTAACTTTTCAACGTTAGTGGGTTCGGACCTCCAGTACGTGTTACCGCACCTTCATCCTGGCCATGGATAGATCACCTGGTTTCGGGTCTACACCCAGCGACTGAATCGCCCTGTTCGGACTCGCTTTCGCTACGCCTGCCCTAATCGGTTAAGCTTGCCACTGAATGTAAGTCGCTGACCCATTATACAAAAGGTACGCCGTCACCCCTTGCGAGGCTCCGACTGTTTGTATGCATGCGGTTTCAGGATCTGTTTCACTCCCCTCCCGGGGTTCTTTTCGCCTTTCCCTCACGGTACTGGTTCACTATCGGTCGATCACGAGTATTTAGCCTTGGAGGATGGTCCCCCCATCTTCAGACAGGATTTCACGTGTCCCGCCCTACTTGTCGTACACCTAGTTCTTCCTCGCTGTTTTCGTCTACAGGGCTATCACCTGCTATGGCCGCACTTTCCAGAGCGTTCGACTAACAATGAAGATAAAGAGTACAGGCTGCTCCCATTTCGCTCGCCACTACTCTGGGAATCTCGGTTGATTTCTTTTCCTGCGGTTACTTAGATGTTTCAGTTCACCGCGTTCGCTTCACGTAGCCTATGTATTCAGCTACGGATACTCCATAAGGAGTGGGTTTCCCCATTCGGATATCGGTGGATCAAAGCTCGTTTGCCAGCTCCCCACCGCTTTTCGCAGGCTACCGCGTCCTTCATCGCCTGTGATCGCCAAGGCATCCACCACATGCACTTGTTCGCTTGACCCTATAACGAGTGTGTCTCCCGGTCCTTGCGGATCCGTTGAGCTCGCTACAGGTTGAGTATTCGTGTTGCGCCGTATTCCAGGGCAATCTTCCGATTCCCCTTTCATACATTGATACAATCACAACCCTGATTCACCTACTCGGACACCCATCTCGAGGTACCCTTTCGTGAATCTCTTTACTACTTCTTCCTGATTGTTAAAGAACGACAGCCGATATCGCAGTTGCCATAACCGCGTATCACTCTGACTGGCTCAATCGCCAATGCAAAACGCTCTGTGCCGCACACAGAACACTGCGCATTGAGGATTGGTGGAGGATGACGGGATCGAACCGACGACCCCCTGCTTGCAAAGCAGGTGCTCTCCCAGCTGAGCTAATCCCCCGGGTTCATGCAGATGCGCCAGAGGGGTTGCATTCAGCACACCAGACAAGACAATGGTGGGTCTGGATGGGTTCGAACCATCGACCCCCGCCTTATCAAGACGGTGCTCTAACCAGCTGAGCTACAGACCCCTGAGTCTGCCTGATTTCACAGCCGATAAGCGTGAGCGCTCAACACTTGGACGCGTTAGCTCGAGAAAGGAGGTGATCCAGCCGCACCTTCCGATACGGCTACCTTGTTACGACTTCACCCCAGTCATGAATCCTACCGTGGTGACCGTCCTCCTTGCGGTTAGACTAGCCACTTCTGGTAAAACCCACTCCCATGGTGTGACGGGCGGTGTGTACAAGACCCGGGAACGTATTCACCGCGGCATGCTGATCCGCGATTACTAGCGATTCCAGCTTCACGCACTCGAGTTGCAGAGTGCGATCCGGACTACGATCGGTTTTCTGGGATTGGCTCCACCTCGCGGCTTGGCGACCCTCTGTTCCGACCATTGTATGACGTGTGAAGCCCTACCCATAAGGGCCATGAGGACTTGACGTCATCCCCACCTTCCTCCGGTTTGTCACCGGCAGTCTCCCTGGAGTGCTCTTGCGTAGCAACTAGGGACAAGGGTTGCGCTCGTTGCGGGACTTAACCCAACATCTCACGACACGAGCTGACGACAGCCATGCAGCACCTGTGTTACGGCTCCCTTTCGGGCACTCCCACCTCTCGGCAGGATTCCGTACATGTCAAGGGTAGGTAAGGTTTTTCGCGTTGCATCGAATTAATCCACATCATCCACCGCTTGTGCGGGTCCCCGTCAATTCCTTTGAGTTTTAATCTTGCGACCGTACTCCCCAGGCGGTCAACTTCACGCGTTAGCTACGTTACCAAGCCAATGAAGGCCCGACAACTAGTTGACATCGTTTAGGGCGTGGACTACCAGGGTATCTAATCCTGTTTGCTCCCCACGCTTTCGTGCATGAGCGTCAGTATTGGCCCAGGGGGCTGCCTTCGCCATCGGTATTCCTCCACATCTCTACGCATTTCACTGCTACACGTGGAATTCTACCCCCCTCTGCCATACTCTAGCCCGCCAGTCACAAATGCAGTTCCCAGGTTAAGCCCGGGGATTTCACATCTGTCTTAGCGGACCGCCTGCGCACGCTTTACGCCCAGTAATTCCGATTAACGCTTGCACCCTACGTATTACCGCGGCTGCTGGCACGTAGTTAGCCGGTGCTTATTCTTCCGGTACCGTCATCCCCCCGCCGTATTAGGGCTGAGGTTTTCTTTCCGGACAAAAGTGCTTTACAACCCGAAGGCCTTCTTCACACACGCGGCATTGCTGGATCAGGCTTGCGCCCATTGTCCAAAATTCCCCACTGCTGCCTCCCGTAGGAGTCTGGGCCGTGTCTCAGTCCCAGTGTGGCTGGTCGTCCTCTCAGACCAGCTACAGATCGTCGCCTTGGTAGGCCTTTACCCCACCAACTAGCTAATCTGCCATCGGCCGCCCCTGTAGCGCGAGGTCCCGAAGGAGCCCCCGCTTTCCTCCGCAGAGCGTATGCGGTATTAATCCGGCTTTCGCCGGGCTATCCCCCACTACAGGACACGTTCCGATGTATTACTCACCCGTTCGCCACTCGCCACCAGGGTTGCCCCCGTGCTGCCGTTCGACTTGCATGTGTAAGGCATGCCGCCAGCGTTCAATCTGAGCCAGGATCAAACTCTTCAGTTCAATGCCTGTTACTGTTTTTCGGTTGTTTTACCAACCGGTCGCTCACTCAACGTACTGACGAATGATCATCCTGTCTTTCAACAGGAAAACCTTCCTTTCATTACTGTGTGAGACTTGATACTTTCGCTTCCGGCAGACCCCGAAGAGTCCACCGCGCGCCGCGCATCAAGCGCCCACACTTATCGGCTGTTAGTTTTTAAAGATCGCTTACGCATTCACCACCGTCACGACGCCCACTTCAACCACCCGGCACCGCTTCGTTCTGCGTCGCTGCATCTGCAGCAGAGAAACGAGATTATGGAGAACTTCCGTCACGCCGTCAACAGGTTTTTCCAACTTTCTAACCCGTCCGACCTGCCGCAAACCCCCGCCATTGCTGGCTCTCCCGCTTCCCGCGCCCCGCTGTCCGGGGCACGAAAGAGCGAGATTCTAGCGACCCCGAACGGGCCTTGCAAGCGTTATTTTGACAAACGTATTAACGATGTTTGAAAACCGGTTTGCGCTTCTCCACGAAAGCGGCCATCCCTTCTTTCTGGTCTTCCGTCGCGAAGAGCGAATGGAATAGGCGGCGCTCAAAATGCACGCCTTCCGCAAGCGTCGTTTCATATGCGCGGTTGACCGACTCCTTCACCATCATCACTGCCGGCAGCGGAAATTCAGCGATGGTCGCAGCTGCGGCGATGGACTCCTCGACCAGAGATGCGGCAGGAATGACGCGCGAAACGAGTCCGGCACGCTCGGCTTCCGCGGCATCCATAAAACGCGCGGTCAGGCAGAGGTCCATTGCCTTCGCCTTTGAGACGGCGCGCGGTAGCCGCTGGGTGCCGCCGGCACCCGGCATGATGCCGAGCTTGATTTCCGGTTGACCGAACTTTGCTGAATCGGCGGCAAAAATGATGTCGCACATCATCGCCAATTCGCAGCCACCGCCGAGGGCGAAGCCTGCCACCGCTGCAATGATCGGCTTGCGGATGGAGCGCACCGCTTCCCAGTTGCGCGTGATGTAGTCGCCTTTATAGACGTCCATATACGTATAGGTCGACATCATGCCGATGTCGGCGCCCGCCGCGAACGCCTTCTCGCTGCCGGTAATCACGATCGCACCGATGGCGTCATCATCATCGAACTCGCGCAGTGCCTTTCCCAACTCGTCCATCAGCGCATCGTTCAAGGCGTTCAGCGCCTTCGGACGATTCAACGTGACCAAACCGACCCGCCCTCGCGTCTCAACCAGAATATTTTCGTAAGCCATGCCCGCCTCCTAATCGATTAGTTCACGCGCGAAAACGCTTCGCGCCGTCGTTCCAGTAATGCTACCATTCACAAACCAACCGGTCGGTCAATTATTCGACAGGGTTTTCTCAACGCACAGCCAAAGCCCTCTGCCATGACACACCCCCTATTCGCGAAGCACGAAGACACGTTGCAAAAGGCCCTCACCGCCATCGAGACGCGTGGCTACTGGAGTCCGTTCGTCGAGATGCCCAGTCCGAAAGTGTACGGGGAAACAGCTAATGCGGACGGCGAAGCCGCCTTCAAAGCACATCTGAACAAAGTCTTCGAGCTGGACCAACCGTCCACCGGAGAAACCGTCGGCGCGGAGGTCTCGCCGTTCGGGTTTCCGCTCGGCGTGCGCTATCCGAAGGCGGATCCCGACGCACTCATTGCCGCAGCCGCCGAGGCGCAGCGCGACTGGCGTGGAGCCGGTCCGCAGGCATGGGTCGGCGTATGCCTGGAAATTCTGGCGCGCGTGAATCGCTCCAGCTTTGAAATCGGCTATAGCGTGATGCACACAACCGGCCAGGCATTCATGATGTCCTTTCAGGCCGGCGGCCCGCACGCACAAGACCGAGCGCTCGAGGCGGTCGTGTATGCGTGGGACCAACTACGCAGTATTCCGGCCGACGCCCACTGGGAAAAACCGCAAGGCAAGAACCCGCCGCTCTCCATGCACAAGCGTTACACCGTCGTACCGCGCGGCACGGGCCTCGTACTCGGCTGCTGCACGTTCCCGACATGGAACGGCTATCCGGGCCTTTTCGCCGATCTCGCCACCGGCAACACGGTCATCGTCAAGCCGCACCCCGGCGCGATCCTGCCTCTCGCGCTGACTGTACGAATCGCGCGTGACGTGTTGCGCGAAGCCGGTTTCGATCCGAACGTCGTCACGTTGCTGGCCACCGAGCCGAACGACGGTGCGCTCGTCCAGGATCTGGCCGTGCGTCCGGAAATCAAGCTCATCGACTTCACGGGTAGCACGCAGAACGGCACGTGGCTCGAGCGCCATGCGCACCAGGCGCAGGTCTATACCGAGAAAGCCGGCGTCAACCAGATCGTGATCGATTCGGTCGACGACATCAAAGCCGTTGCCCGCAACATCTCCTTCTCACTCGCGCTGTATTCGGGCCAGATGTGCACGGCGCCGCAAAACATCTATGTGCCGCGCGGCGGCATTCGCGCCGCTCATGGCACGCTGAGCTTCGACGAGGTCGCGCAGGCCATTGCCGGCGCGGTGCAAAAACTGGTGGCCGACCCGGCCCGCGCAGTCGACCTGCTTGGGGCGATTCAAAACGACGGCGTCATCCGGCGCATCGAGGAAGCGGACCAGCTCGGCCGCGTTCTGGTCGAAAGCCAAGCGCTCGAACATCCGACTTTTGCCGGCGCGCGCGTGCGTACCCCGCTCGTGCTGCAACTGGATGCCGCCCATGATCACGCCAGCTTCACGAAGGAATGGTTCGGCCCGATTTCGTTCGTGATCGCCACGGATTCGACCGCACAATCTCTCGACCTGGCCGGCGCAATCGCCGCCGAGCACGGCGCGCTGACACTGTCGGTCTATAGCACCGACGAAGCCGTGCTCGAAGCTGCTCACGAGGCATCGATCCGCGGCGGCGTCGCACTGTCGATCAATCTGACGGGCGGCGTATTCGTCAACCAGTCGGCGGCCTTTTCCGACTTCCACGGCACCGGCGCAAACCCGGCGGCCAATGCCGCGCTGACCGACGCCGCCTTCGTCGCCAACCGCTTCCGCGTGGTTCAAAGCCGCGTTCATGTTGAACCCAAAGCAGCGCCTGCGGTAGCTGGCTGAACGACATAAGACGGAAGCACAGCGTTTGTCTTATGCCGTTTGGCCGAATGGACCGCGCTGTACGCCCCAACTAACATGAGACATCGAATCGGCATCTCGCGCCGATTCCTTTCGGCAGGAACCCATATGAACGACGCTTTCATTTGCGACGCGATTCGCACCCCAATCGGCCGCTACGGCGGCGCCCTGAAGGATGTCCGCGCCGACGACCTCGGCGCGGTGCCGATCAAGGCGCTGATCGAGCGCAATCCGGGCGTCGACTGGCGAATGCTCGACGACGTGATCTACGGTTGCGCCAATCAGGCCGGCGAAGACAACCGCAACGTCGCGCGCATGTCTGCGTTGCTGGCCGGTTTGCCCACGGAGGCGCCCGGCGCAACCATCAATCGCCTGTGCGGCTCGGGCATGGATGCGGTCGGCACCGCCGCTCGCGCGATCAAGGCGGGCGAGGCGCGTCTGATGATCGCCGGCGGCGTCGAAAGCATGACGCGCGCGCCGTTCGTCATGGGCAAGGCCGGCAGCGCGTTTTCGCGGCAAGCCGGGATCCACGACACCACCATCGGCTGGCGCTTCATCAATCCGCTGATGAAACGCCAGTACGGCGTGGACTCGATGCCTGAAACCGCGGAAAACGTCGCTGTCGAATTCGGTATCAGCCGCGCGGACCAGGACGCGTTTGCCCTGGCAAGTCAACAAAAGGCGGCCCGCGCGCAGCGCGACGGCACGTTGGCCCAGGAAATCGTCGGCGTTGAAATTGCACAGAAGAAAGGCGATCCCGTGCGCGTGACGCTCGACGAACATCCACGGGAAACTTCGCTCGAAAGCCTGGGCAAGCTCAAGGGCGTGGTTCGTCCGGACGGTAGCGTGACCGCCGGCAATGCGTCAGGCGTAAACGACGGCGCATGCGCACTGCTGCTCGCGAACCAGCAAGCTGCCGATCAATACGGCCTGCATCGCCGCGCCCGCGTGGTGGGCATGGCAACGGCGGGCGTGGAGCCGCGCGTCATGGGCATCGGGCCGGCGCCGGCTACGCAAAAGCTCATCAGGCAACTCGGCATGACGCTCGACCAGTTCGACGTGATCGAACTCAATGAGGCCTTCGCATCACAGGGCCTAGCCGTTCTTCGCACGCTCGGTCTGCGCGATGACGATCCGCGCGTCAATCCGAACGGCGGAGCGATTGCGCTTGGCCACCCGCTTGGCGCATCGGGCGCGCGTCTGATCACGACCGCGCTGTATCAACTCGAACGAAGCAATGGCCGCTTTGCACTTTGCACGATGTGTATCGGCGTGGGCCAAGGCATTGCGTTGGTGATCGAGCGGCTCTGACGGCGGCACCGCAGCGCCCATCGATCAAAGACACTTTGAGAGGAGACACCCAATGTCGTATGAAGCGATCCGCGTGCACATCGACGCATCCAATCATGTTGCGACCATCACGCTAAACCGCCCGGACAAGCTCAATAGCTTCACGCGCGCAATGCATCAGGAACTGAGCGCGGCACTCGACGAGGTCGAAGCCTCCGGCGCGCGCGCCCTCGTCCTGACCGGCGCGGGACGCGGCTTCTGCGCGGGCCAGGACCTGGCGGACCTCGACTTCACGCCCGGCGCGATGACCGATCTGGGGGCACTGATCGATGAATATTTCAATCCGCTGATTCGCCGCCTGCAAGCGCTGCCGCTGCCAGTGATCGCGGCAGTCAACGGCACGGCTGCCGGCGCCGGCGCCAACCTCGCGCTGGCTTGCGACCTTGTGCTCGCGGCCCGGTCCGCAAGCTTCATTCAGGCTTTCGTGAAGATCGGCCTCGTGCCGGACTCCGGCGGCACCTGGTTTCTGCCGCGACGTGTCGGCATGGCGCGCGCCTTGGGGCTCGCCATCACCGGCGACAAACTGGGGGCGGAGAAAGCCGAAAGTTGGGGCTTGATCTGGCAAGCCGTCGACGACGCGGAGCTCGCCTCCAGCGCGGCGCAACTCGCCGCAACACTCGCACAGCAACCAACGCGCGCGATGGCCGCGATCAAACAGGCGATGCGCGCCGGCGCGACGCAAACGCTCGATCAGCAACTCGATCTGGAACGCGATCTGCAACGCCAACTCGGGGCGTCCCACGATTACGCGGAAGGCGTGCAAGCCTTCGTCGAAAAACGCGCGCCGCGTTTCGAGGGCCGCTGACATGTCCACGCAACCAAACCGTCCCGAGCAGATGACGCCGGACGAGCTCGCCCGCGCAACCGCCGCCGCCATGTACGAGAACGACGCATGCAGCCGGGCGCTCGGCCTCGAGATCGTCGAGGTGCGCCAAGGCTATGCGCGTCTGCGCATGGTCGTGCGCGACGATTTTCTGAACGGCCATCAGATTTGCCACGGTGGCCTGATTTTCACGCTCGCCGATTCGGCGTTCGCGTTCGCCTGCAACACGTACAACATCAACACGGTCGCATCCGGCTGCTCGATCGAGTTTTTGCGGCCGGTTGAAGGCGGCGACGTGCTGATAGCGGAGGCCATCGAGCAAACGCTGAGCGGCCGAACCGGCATCTACGATATTCGCGTCACGAACCGCGCGGAGGAAACCGTCGCAATGTTCCGCGGTAAGTCCGCGCAAATAAAAGGCAAGCTGATTCCCACGGGCGATTAATCGGCCGAGGGCGCGGCAATCAGGAGGCAACCGTACGCCAACCACCCGGCCGCCCCGCAGCAAATCCACAAGAGATTGCGCGGCACCGCGCCGGCTCATTGGCACCACGTCCATAAATAGCAGACAGTCCCCGGTTTTTTGCGCGAGCGCGCCGCACACCAGACTCAAGCATTGAGGCAGCAAGGAGACATTCGATGACTACCGCCCTTCCGCTCGATCCGATCGAGACCGCCAGCCGCGACGAACTTGCCGCGCTTCAACTCGAACGGCTCAAATGGTCGCTGAACCATGCGTATGAAAATTCGCCGGTGTATCAGCGCAAATTCGATGAAGCCGGCGTTCATCCAAGCGACGTGAAAACGCTTGCGGACCTGGCCCGCTTTCCCTTCACCACGAAGAAGGATCTGCGCGACAACTACCCGTTCGGCATGTTCGCGGTGCCGCAGGAACAGATCTCACGAATCCACGCGTCGTCCGGTACGACCGGCAAGCCGACCGTGGTCGGCTACACGGCGCGCGATATCGATACGTGGGCGAATCTCGTCGCGCGTTCGATCCGCGCCGCCGGCGCGAAGCGCGGCGACAAGGTTCACGTGAGCTACGGCTACGGCCTCTTCACGGGCGGCCTCGGCGCGCACTACGGCGCGGAGCGCGCAGGGCTCACCGTCATCCCGTTCGGCGGCGGTCAGACCGAAAAGCAGGTGCAGCTGATTCAGGATTTTCGGCCCGACATCATCATGGTCACGCCGAGCTACATGCTTTCGATTGCCGACGAGCTCGAGCGGCAAGGCATCGATCCGGCGACTTGCTCGCTGCGTCTCGGCATCTTCGGCGCGGAACCGTGGACCAACGACATGCGCCATGCGATCGAAAAGCGCATGGGCATCGACGCTGTCGATATCTACGGCTTATCCGAAGTGATGGGGCCCGGCGTGGCGTCGGAGTGTGTGGAAACGAAAGACGGCCCGACCATCTGGGAAGACCATTTCTATCCCGAGATCATCGACCCTGAAACCGGCCAGGTGTTGCCGGACGGCGAACTCGGCGAACTGGTGTTCACGTCGTTGACCAAGGAAGCGCTGCCGATCATTCGCTACCGGACTCGCGATCTTACGCGCCTCCTGCCGGGCAGCGCCCGCACCATGCGTCGAATGGAAAAAATCACCGGGCGCTCGGACGACATGATGATCGTGCGCGGCGTGAACGTGTTCCCGACACAGATCGAGGAATTGCTGCTCAAGCAGCACGCTCTCGCGCCGCACTACCAGATCGTGCTCACCAAGGAAGGTCCGCTCGACGTGCTGACGTTAAACGTGGAGCCCTGCCCGGAAACGGCGCCTGACACCGTCGCGTTGAACACGGCAAGGCAGGCGCTGGCGTACGACATCAAGGCGCTGATCGGCGTAAGCGCCGTGGTGAATGTGCTGGCGGTGAACGGGATCGAGCGCTCGGTGGGAAAGGCTCGCCGGGTAGTGGACAAGCGTAAGTCGGGGCTTTAGGCCAGGCGGCCGGCGCCGCACCCGATTGCGGCGCCGGGACTGCAACGTTAGCCAACGTTAGGCACTTCAATGCCCACGCGACACGCGGCGGCCTTGCCTCTGGGGAAAACCGCCGCGCTCGCCACCGTTAGCTCATCACGAATTCGGCAGCAACAACCACATCCGGCCGCCCTGCTTCATCTTGCCGGCCAAATCGCCGGCGTCGTCGCCCAGCCCCCAGAAGTAATCGGCGCGCACGCCGCCCCTGATCGCGGAACCCGTGTCTTGCGCGAAGACGAGGCGATTCATCGGCGAGTTCGTCAGCGGACGCGTGGTCTGCAAGAACACCGGCGTACCGAGCGGAATGGACGCCGGATCGACCGCGATCGACCGCTCCGGCGTCAGCGGCACACCGAGCGCGCCGATCGGACCGTCCGCGCCGCCGCCAGGCACGCTCTCGCCGGACGGCATCTCCCGGAAAAACACGAAGCGCGGATTGGTATCGAGCAGCGCATCGACCCGCGCCGGATTCGCGCGCGCCCATGCCTTGATTCCCTGCATGGTGGCCTGCGAAGGCGTGAGTTCGCCACGATCCAGCAGCCACCGCCCGATCGACTTGTACGGCTGATTGTTGGTGCCGCCAAAGCCGACCCGCATCACGCTGCCGTCTTCCATCACGATGCGCCCCGAGCCCTGCACTTGCAGGAAAAACGCTTCGATCGGGTCGTCGACCCACACCAGTTCGTTGCCGTTGAGCACGCCGGAGCGCTCGAGTTGCGCACGCGCCGGCAGCGGCGCGCCCGCACGATAACCGGACGGCCAGCGATACAGCGCCGTTTGATACACGCCGTGCCGCGTACGCGAACCGCGCAGCAACGGCTCGTAGTAACCGGTCACGAGACCGTCGAGCGTGCCGTCGTTATTCGCTAGCTGGAATGGCGTGAAATAGGCTTCAAAAAACGCCCGCGCACTGGTGACGTCGAGGTCGTCGATTTGCGACGCCGCGGCACAAGCACGAGCCCAGTTCGATTGACGCGCCAGCCTCACGCAGTTTTGCCGCAAAGCGGCCGTCGCGCCGATCAGCGAATCATCCTGCCATCCCGGCACTTGCTGCCAGGCCACCGCCGTGAGCCGCGCCGGGGCAATCTGCCCGGGTATGATCGCGGCGCCCGTGGGCGGCGAGACCGAAGGCCGTACCGCGCCGCCGCCGCCGCAGGACGCCAGCATCACCGCAACCGAAAGCGCCCCGAGCCACGCTCCGGCCGTGCGGACAAAACGCATACAATGTTCGTTCTTGATGGAAACCGCCATGTCTGATCTGTTCGACGAATACCCAATGCTCATCTTCGCGCTGGAATCGCTTCTCGCGCTCTTCCTGCTCGTCTTTATCGTTGTGTGGACGTCGTCAGGCAAGAAGAAAGCCGCACGCGCCAACGATAACCAACAGTCCAAGCAGCAAAAAACGCGGTAAAGCTGGGCGCTCAACCGCGCAATGGACTGTTTAAAGACCGCGGGCCACGCCCCCGGTTCAATGCAACGTGCGCGGCATGCGCAAGATGAACTCCGGCACCGGCGCATCGAAACGCTCACCGTCTTCCGCCACGCAAAAATACTCGCCGCGCATCGTGCCGACCGGCGTGGCGATAACCGCCCAACTCGTATATTCGAAGTGCTCGCCCGGTTTGAGCAGCGGCTGATGGCCGACCACGCCCAGGCCCTTCACTTCCTGCACGTTATTGTCGCTGTCGGTAATCACCCAATGACGCGCAATCAACTGCGCGGGCACCTGGCCGCTGTTACGGATAGTCAGCGTGTATGCGAACGCATACTGGCGGCGCTCCGGGTCCGACTCTTCGGGCAGATATTGCACCCGCGCCGAGACGCTGAATTCGTACTGGCTCATCGTGATTCCGATCTGGTGAAACAGGTGTGAAAAATCGCGGAAAGCCCTAGCGCCAATGGTTTGCGGGCGCATCGGCGAAGCGGCGCTTGATGGATTGGCATTCTGCTTCATGCGCGGCACGCCCGCAACCGGACAAATCCTCTGGCCAAGGGCGACTCAGGCGTTTTGTCACCTGGTGTATCACCCACGCGGTTCGAACCGCAGCCGGCCTTGAACCGCCCGTCAGCCATGCGCGAACCATACGCGCGCCACGCGCAAGCCGCCTGCAAGCCGGTTCAGAACCGCACAAAACGGTAAAATAGCGCTTTCCCGCTTGCCTCCGCCCCCCGCCATGACGCAATTCCGCATCGCACCCAGCATTCTGTCCGCCGACTTCGCGCGCCTCGGCGAGGAAGTGCGCAACGTCGTCGCCGCCGGCGCCGACTGGATTCACTTCGACGTGATGGATAACCACTACGTGCCGAACCTGACCATCGGTCCGCTCGTCTGCGAGGCGATCCGCCCGCACGTGGACGTGCCGATCGACGTGCATCTGATGGTGCGCCCGGTCGACCGGATCGTGCCGGACTTCGCGAAAGCCGGCGCGAACCTGATCAGCTTTCATCCGGAAGGCTCCGATCACATAGACCGCACGCTTTCGCTGATTCGCGACCACGGCTGCAAGGCCGGCCTGGTGTTCAACCCCGCCACGTCGCTGAATTATCTGGACCATGTGATGGACAAGCTCGATCTCGTGCTGATCATGTCGGTGAATCCGGGCTTTGGCGGTCAATCGTTCATTCCCGAGGCGCTCAACAAGCTGCGTGAAGCACGCAAGCGGATCGACGCCTATAAGGAAAAGACCGGCCGCGAGATCCATCTGGAAGTGGACGGCGGCGTGAAGGTCGACAACATCGCCGAAATCGCGGCAGCCGGCGCCGACACGTTCGTGGCCGGTTCGGCCATCTTCGGCGCGCCGGATCACAAGGTCGTGATCGACAAGATGCGCGCCGCGCTTGCCGGCATCGAGCACTGAAACCCGGCGCCATGACCGCTCCGCTCACTGCTCCGTTTAGTGCTCCGTTTCCCGCCCCGGCGTTCACCGGCCCGCGCCTGCAAGCCGCGATCATCGACCTCGACGGCACGATGATCGACACCGCGGACGATTTCACCGCCGGCCTGAACGGCATGCTCGCGCAACTCGACGCACTCGAAACCTCGCGCGAGGAAGTGGTCGGTTATGTCGGCAAGGGTTCGGAGCATCTGATCCGCAGCGTGCTCGCGCCGCGTTTCGAAACGGCCCACGCACAGGATCGCTTCGACGAGGCGCTCGCGCTCTATCAGGCGGAGTACGCGAAGATCAACGGCCTGCATACGCGCTTGTATCCCGACGTCGAAGCCGGCCTGATCGCCATGCGCGACGCCGGCCTCAAACTCGCCTGCGTGACCAACAAGCCGCACCGGTTCGCGGTCGACTTGCTGCGGCAGTACGGGCTCAGCCAGTATTTCAGCGTCGTGCTGGGCGGCGACAGCTTGCCGAAAAAGAAGCCGGACCCGCTACCCATGCTCACGGCCGCGGCGCAACTCGGCGTCGAACCGCAAGCCACGGTCGCGATCGGCGACTCCGAAAACGATGCGCTCGCGGGCCGCGCGGCGGGCATGGCAACGCTTACCGTGCCATACGGCTACAACCACGGCCAAGCTATACAAACAATAAAATCCGATGGTATAGTTGCCTCGCTGCTGGAGGCCGCCAAGGCAATCGCAGCGCACCAATCCACGACTTGAAAAGTCCCTCATCCTCATGTTTCTGAATAAAAAACGGAGTCTGATTAGCATCGACCGGGGAGCCTGGCCCTGGCGTCGCTGGTCGCGCTAACCTCCTCTGAGGTACGCTGAAGTTCGTCTTCGGCAACCGTTTTTTACTTCGCTGCGCTCACGCGTTTTTTTCCATCGTCTTGTTTCGCTGCACCGGTTGATTCAGCCCGCGTGTACCCGCAAAGTACATCTGTGCGCTGACATTCGCTGCACGCGTCGATGGGAAACTCGCGCCGGTCGGTATCATCGTATCGAAACGTCGAACGAACGGCTGGCCGGCCGCGCAATGCCCCGCTTTGTCCGACGCACGCTGCCGCCGGACCTACGAACAGGATCGGAACATGACCGAACTCGAATTCCAGTCCCTCGCCAACGAGGGCTTCAACCGCATTCCGCTGATCGCCGAGGCGCTCGCCGACCTCGAAACGCCGCTTTCGCTGTACCTGAAGCTCGCGCAGAGCGAGCGCAACGGCGCCAACTCGTTTCTGCTGGAATCGGTGGTGGGCGGCGAGCGCTTCGGCCGCTATTCGTTCATCGGATTGCCGGCGCGCACGCTACTGCGCACCCGCAACGGCGTGTCGGAAGTGGTGCGCGACGGCAAGGTGGTCGAAACGCACGAGGGCGATCCGCTCGAATTCATCCAGCAATTCCAGGGGCGCTTCAAGGTGGCGCAGCGCCCGGGGCTGCCGCGTTTCGCGGGCGGCCTCGCGGGTTACTTCGGCTATGACGCGGTGCGCTACATCGAGAAGAAGCTTGCGCATACCGCGCCGAAAGACGATCTGAACCTGCCCGACATCCAGTTGCTGCTCACCGAGGAAGTCGCGGTGATCGACAACCTCGCGGGCAAGCTGTACCTCGTGGTCTACGCCGACCCGACGCAGCCCGAGGCATACACGAAGGCCAGGCAGCGTCTGCGTGAATTGCGCCAGCGTCTGCGCACGACCGTGCAGCCGCCGGTCACGTCGGCGAGCGTGCGCACCGACACCTACCGCGAATTCGCGAAAGACGACTATCTGACCGCCGTGCGCAAGGCGAAGGAATACATCGCCGCGGGCGAGTTGATGCAGGTGCAGGTCGGCCAACGTCTGACCAAACCGTACCGCGACAATCCGCTCTCGCTGTATCGCGCGCTGCGCTCGCTGAATCCGTCGCCGTATATGTACTTCTACAACTTCGGCGACTTCCATGTGGTCGGCGCGTCGCCGGAAATCCTGGTGCGCCAGGAAAAGCGCGGCGAGGACCGCATCGTCACGATCCGGCCGCTCGCCGGCACGCGTCCGCGCGGCAACACGCCGGAACGCGACGCCGAGCTCGCCACCGAACTCCTGAACGATCCGAAGGAAATCGCCGAGCACGTCATGCTGATCGACCTCGCGCGCAACGACGTGGGCCGCATCGCGCAGATCGGCTCGGTGGTCGTCACCGACAAGATGGTGATCGAAAAGTACTCGCACGTGCAGCACATCGTAAGCTCGGTGGAAGGCAAGCTGAAACCCGGCACCACCAATTTCGACGTGCTGCGCGCCACCTTCCCGGCCGGCACGCTGTCGGGTGCGCCGAAGGTCCGCGCGATGGAACTGATCGACGAACTCGAACCCGTGAAGCGCGGCCTGTACGGCGGTGCGGTCGGCTACCTGTCGTTCACCGGCGAGATGGATCTGGCCATCACGATCCGCACCGGCGTGATCGCCAACGGCAATCTGTATGTTCAGGCGGCGGCGGGCGTGGTCGCGGATTCCGTGCCCGAGTCCGAATGGCAAGAGACCGAGAACAAGGCGCGCGCCGTGCTGCGCGCCGCCGAGCAGGTGCAAGACGGCCTCGACAGCGACTTCTGACCGGAGACAGACCATGCTGCTCATGATCGACAACTACGACTCGTTCACCTACAACCTGGTGCAGTACTTCGGCGAACTCGGCGAGGACGTGCGCACCTACCGCAACGACGAAATCACGCTGGACGAAATCGCGAGGCTCAACCCCGAGCGCATCTGCCTGTCGCCGGGTCCGAGCAATCCGCAACACGCCGGCATCACGCTCGACGTGCTGCGCGAATTCGCCGGCAAGACGCCGATTCTCGGCGTGTGCCTCGGCCATCAGGCGATCGGCGAGGCGTTCGGCGGCCGCGTGGTGCGCGCGCAGACCATCATGCACGGCAAGGTGAGCACGATCGAAACCGACTGCAAGGGCGTGTTCGCCGATCTGCCCAGGCACTTCGCCGTCACGCGCTATCACTCGCTCGCGATCGAACTCGAGTCGCTGCCCGAGTGCCTGGAAGTGTCCGCATGGACCGAGGACGGCGAGATCATGGGCGTGCGCCACAAGCAACTCGCGGTCGAAGGCGTGCAGTTCCACCCGGAAGCGATCCTGTCCGAACACGGCCACGCCTTGCTCGAAAACTTCGTGAAACAGTCGAAGTCCGCCGTCACCCACCGCACCGCTTGATGAAGAGAGACGACATCATGTCGATTACGCCCCAGGAAGCGCTGCAACGGACCATCGAGCACCGCGAGATTTTCCACGACGAAATGCTGCATCTGATGCGGCTCATCATGCGCGGCGAACTCTCGCCCGTGATGTCGGCGGCGATCATCACCGGCTTGCGCGTCAAAAAAGAGACCATCGGCGAAATCACCGCCGCCGCCACGGTGATGCGTGAATTTGCCCGGCACGTCGAGGTGCAGGACAACTCGAATTTCGTCGATATCGTCGGCACCGGCGGCGACGGCTCGCACACCTTCAACATTTCCACGGCGACCATGTTCGTCTCCGCCGCGGCGGGCGCCAGGGTTGCGAAGCACGGCAATCGCGGCGTGTCGAGCAAGTCGGGCAGCGCGGACGTGCTCGAGGCGCTCGGCGTGAATATCGACCTGCAGCCGGAACAGGTGGCGGCGTCGATCGCGGAAACCGGCATGGGCTTCATGTTCGCGCCGAACCATCATCCGGCCATGAAGAACATCGCGCCGGTGCGCCGCGAACTCGGCGTGCGGACCATCTTCAACATCCTCGGGCCGCTCACTAATCCGGCCGGCGCGCCGAATCAGCTCATGGGCGTATTTCATGGCGACCTCGTCGGCATTCAGGTGCGCGTGATGCAGCGCCTCGGCGCGAAGCATGTGCTGGTGGTGTACGGCATGGACGGCATGGACGAAGTCTCGCTCGGCGCGGCGACGCAAGTCGGCGAGTTGCGCGACGGCCAGATCCACGAGTACGAGATTCATCCCGAGGACTTCGGCATGCAGATGGTGTCGAACCGCACGCTGAAAGTGGCCGACGCCGCCGAATCCAAGGTGATGCTGCTCGAGGCGCTCGACAACAAGCCCGGCGTCGCGCGCGAAATCGTCACGCTGAACGCGGGCACGGCGCTCTATTCGGCGAACGTGGCCGCGTCGATCGCGGACGGCATTCAGCTCGCACGCGAAGCGATCGCCAGCGGCAAGGCGCGCGCGAAGGTCGACGAACTGATCCGCTTCACCCAGCAATTCAAGCAGTCATTTTCGTAGCGAGATACTCATGAGCGACATCCTCGACCGCATCATCGCGGTCAAACGCGAAGAAGTGCGCGCGGCCGAACAGAGCGCGCCGCTCGAAGAACTGCGCCTCGAAGCGTCGGCGCGCGATATCCGCGATTTCGTCGGCGCATTGCGCGCGAAGCACACGGCGGGGCTCGCCGCGGTGATCGCCGAAGTGAAGAAGGCCAGCCCGTCGAAGGGCGTGCTGCGCGAGCACTTCGTGCCGGCCGAGATCGCGCGTTCGTATGAGAAGCACGGCGCGGCCTGCCTGTCCGTGCTCACGGACGTGCAGTTCTTCAAGGGCAGCGTCGCGTATCTGCAGGAAGCGCGCGCCGCGTGCGGCCTGCCGGTGCTGCGCAAGGACTTCATCGTCGATCCGTACCAGATCGTCGAAGCCCGCGCGATGGGCGCCGACGCGATCCTGCTGATCGCCGCCGCGCTCGATACCTCGCAGATGCAGGACCTCGAAGCGCTCGCGCATTCGCTGGGCCTCGCGGTGCTGGTCGAGGTGCACGACAGCCGCGAACTGATGGAAGCGCTCACGCTGAAAACGCCGCTGATCGGCATCAACAACCGCAATCTGCGCACCTTCGAAACGTCGATCGAGACGACCATCGGCATGCTCGAATCGATTCCCGACGACCGCATCGTGGTCACCGAATCGGGCATCCTGTCGCGCGTCGATGTCGACCGGTTGCGGGCGATGGACGTGCATACGTTCCTCGTCGGCGAGGCGTTCATGCGTGCGGAAGAACCGGGCGTGGAACTGGCCCGGATGTTTTTCTAGGCGCGGCGTCGGGACACGGCAGAGGTAGCGGAGCACGTCATGGGCATGGAACGCGAAATCAAGCTGGCGCTGCCGGCGAGTCAGGTGAAAGCGGCGACGCAGTGGTTCGTCGAGCGCACCGGTGAAGCGGGCCGCGCGGTCAAGCTGTCGAATATTTACTTCGACACGCCTCGGCTGACGCTCGCCAGTTCGAAAAGCGCGCTGCGTCTGCGGCATACGCCGGACGGCT
Source organism: Paraburkholderia sp. DD10 (assembly GCF_049177125.1). Taxonomy (NCBI): domain Bacteria; kingdom Pseudomonadati; phylum Pseudomonadota; class Betaproteobacteria; order Burkholderiales; family Burkholderiaceae; genus Paraburkholderia; species Paraburkholderia sp. DD10. Next base: position 2,950,879 of record NZ_CP185393.1, read on the forward strand.
GGTTGCAAACGTTCAAGACGGTGGGTCTCGCAAAGGGTGGTTTGCACAGCCGGCACGAATGGGAAATGCCCGTGGCAGGCGAAAAGCTGGAGATCGACGCCTTGCTGCACGAGTGCGACGAGCCGGCCGCCGGGCAAGCGCTGCGCCGGGCTGCGCCGGAACTGATCGAACTGTTCCGCACGAATTTCACGCGCACGCTGTGGCATGTCGAGATCGACGGATCGAAAGTCGAGGCCGCGATCGACCAGGGCGACGTTCTGGCTCAGGTGAACGGCGAACTCCGCCGCGCGCCGATCTCCGAAATCGAGCTCGAACTGAAATCCGGCGATGAAGCCGCACTGCACGCGCTGGCGGCGGAACTCGGCAAGCAGGTCGCCGGCCTCGCTCCCGACGACATCAGCAAGGCCCAACGCGGTTATCAATTGCGAGCGAGCTGACTCCGCGGCACAAACCCGCACGGCAAACGCACCTTGAGCCCCAACGCGTTTGCTGCGACACTTCCCCGCCATGACCTCCGCATCCCGCACCCGCTCCACGCCGTCGCAGGCTTCGCTGTTCGGCGACGCTCCGGCCACGCCGGCCAACGCAACCGCTCAGCCGCACGCACAGCCAACGACCACGCTCGAAGCCCAATTCGACGCCCTGCCTCCCGCATGGCGCGCGCACCTCAAACCGTTCATCGAAAGCGACGCCTATGCGCCGCTATGCCGTTTCGTCGACGGTGAGCGCGCCGCCGGCAAAACCGTCTATCCCACCGACGTGTTCCGCGCATTGCGCCTCACCAGCCCGGACGACGTGAAAGTCGTCATCCTCGGCCAGGACCCCTACCACGGCGAAGACCGCGGCACCCCGCAAGCTCACGGACTCGCGTTTTCGGTGCCGCCCGCCGTGCGTCCGCCGCCCTCGCTGCGCAACATCTTCAAGGAAATCGCCGCGAGTCTCGGCTACGAGCCGCCGCGTCACGGCTGCCTCGACGCATGGGCCAGGCAAGGCGTGCTGTTGCTGAACACGGTGCTGACCGTCGAGCGCAATGCCGCCGCGAGTCACGCGAAACGCGGCTGGGAAAAATGCACGGATACGCTGATTCACGAACTGGCGATGCGCCACGACGGCCTCGTGTTCATGCTGTGGGGCGCGCATGCGCAGGCCAAGCGCGCGTTGCTCGGCGGCAAGTCGCATTACGTGCTGGAAGCGCCGCATCCGTCGCCGCTGTCGGCGCATCGGGGCTTTCTCGGCTGCGGGCATTTCGCGGCGGCCAACGAGTATCTGGCGAAGCACGGCCGCCAACCGATCGACTGGCGCTTGCCCGACGAAGCGCAGACGCTGGCTTAAGCGCTCACGAATGCCACTCGCGCCGGCGACACGGGCCAACGCCTCGAAGGCATAAAAAACGCCACGGAATTCGCATTCCGTGGCGTTTCTTCATTCGTCGCCGCTGCGCTCACACGCTGCGGTCACATACAGCGGTTACATGCAGCGGCGCAACCCTCGCAGCTTACGCGGCAGCGATCGCTTCGCGCGCGGCGGCCAGCGCGGCGCCGGCTGCGTCCGGGCCCATGTTCAGGCCTTCGGCGTAGATGAAGTTGACGTCGGTCATGCCGATGAAGGCGAGGAAGGTCTTGAGATACGGCGTCTGGCTGTCGCCCGGCGTGCCCAGATACTTGCCGCCGCGCGCCGACACGATGTAGACCTTCTTACCCTTCACGAGACCTTCAGGACCGTTCGCCGTGTACTGGAACGTGACGCCGGCGCGTGCGATGAAGTCGAAATACGTCTTGAGCTGCGACGAGATGCCGAAGTTGTACATCGGCGCACCGATCACGACGATGTCGGCGGCTTGCAGTTCGGCGATCAGCGCGTCGCTGCGCGCGGCGATCGCGGCTTGCTCCGGCGTGCGCTGGTCGGCGGGCGTGAAGAACGCGCCGAGCACGGCGTCGTCCAGATGCGGCAGCGGTTCGGCTTGCAGGTTACGGACGACGACTTGCGCGCCCGGATTCGATTGTTGCAGCTTGGCGGTGAGTTCGTTGACGAGGAGCGTCGAGTTCGCGCCTTGCGAGCGGGCTGCCGAGTTGATTTGCAGGATCGTGGTCATGGTTGACTCCAGTGGGGGCGCGCAGTGTTGCGCGAGTGGAGTCATTGTGTTTTTTTACCGACCCGGGAAAAAGCCATTGAAAGGCGACGGATTGTTGCACTGGTAGAACAATCCGCCACCCTCAGCCGCCGATTGACGGCACTACGGATTACGATCAGCTTGCCAGCCAGCGCTCGCGGGCCTTGCGCGCGGCAGGCCGCCTGTCGCTGATCGTGAGCTTGTAGCGCGTCGCCTCAGGCCCGTCCAGCTTGACTTGCGCGGCGCGCAGTTCGTCGCGGCGAAAGGCATGGATTTCCACCTTTGCGCCGGGCAGATAGCGCGACAGCAGCGCGTCGAGATTCGAGCCGGTGACGCGCAGGCCGTCGAGCGCGATCAGCACGTCGCCGGCCGAGAGGCCCGCTTTCTGCGCGGCGCTGCCGTCGTGAACCGCCGTCAGCGTGCAATCCGCCCCGCCGCGCACTCGCGCACCGAGCGACGGTTTGCCGTTCTTGTCGAGATCGGGCGCGAGCGTCACGCCGAACGGTTCGAAAAGCGCGTCGAGCGGCAGATCGCGCGTGCCGTGCACGGCTTCGGCGAACAGTTCGCCCAATTGCGCGCCGGTCGCTTCGGCGAAAATCGCCTCGATCTCGCTTTCCTCGACGCCCACCGGTTTGCCGCGATAAAAGTCACGGCCGAAACGCTGCCACAGCAGACGCATCACGTCGTCGAGCGATTTGCGGTTGCCGGTTTGCGCGCGGATCGTCAGATCGAACGCGAGCGCGACGAGCGAGCCCTTGGTGTAGTAGCTGACGATCGCGTTCGGCGCGTTTTCGTCCTGCCGATAGTATTTGACCCACGCGTCGAACGAGCTTTCGGCGACGGTCTGCTTCAGGCGGCCACTGCCGCGCTGCACGCCGCCGATCACCTTGCCGATCATGCCGAGGTAGTCGTCCGGCGAAATCAGGCCGCTGCGCACGAGAATCAGATCGTCGTAGTACGAGGTGAAGCCCTCGAACAGCCACAGCAGCGACGTATAGTTTTCCGCGTTCAGATCGTACGGCGCGAACACGGCTGGCTTGATCCGCTTCACATTCCACGTGTGGAAGTATTCGTGGCTGCACAGACCGAGGTAGGTCCGGTAGCCTTCAGTGAGCGCCTCGCGGCCTTGCACCGGCAGATCGCCGCGATCGCAGATCAACGCGGTCGAAGCGCGATGTTCGAGTCCACCGTAACCATCGGCGACGGCCTGCGTCATGAAGACGTAGCGGTCGACCGGCGCTTTCTTCGACTTCGGCTCGAACAACGCAATCTGCGCTTCGCAGATGCGCTTGAGGTCGGCGGAGAGCCGCGCCATGTCCAGCCCGACCACGCGCCCGGCGATCACGATGTCGTGCGGCACGCCATGCGCCTTGAAGGTGGCAAGCTCGAACTCGCCGAGCGTAACCGGATGATCGATCAAATCATCGTAGTTCTGCGCGCGATACTCGCCAAAGCCGTAACGTTTCGTGCCGCGCGCTTCCGGCAGCGCGGTGGCGACACGCCAGTTTCGATACACGGCGCCTGCCGGCTTCTGGATGTCGACCACGCACGGCGCGTCCTCGTGGCCGAGCGGCGAGAGAAACACGCTCGTGCCGTTGAAGAAACCCGTCGTATCGTCGAGATGCGCCGCGCGCACCGACAGATCCCACGCATACACCTCGTAACGCAGCGTCAGCGCGCCTTTGACCGGCGCGGCCCGCCACGTGTGCTTGTCGGTCTTTTCGACACGCACCTTGCGGCCCGCCTCATTGACGGCGCGCAGCGTGACGATGTTGCGCGCGAACTCGCGCACCATGTAGCTGCCCGGAATCCACACCGGCAGCATGAAACGCTGGCCAGCCGGATCGGGATCCGCGACGGTGACGGTGACTTCGAACAAATGGGCGGCGGGTTGGCTGGGAACGATGCTGTAGCGGATCGGCTTCATCGGGGATCGGAAGATTCGAGGCGGGATGTTCGGGGCTTGATGTGAAAGGAGGCGCACTCCGCGCCTCCTTGCTTCGATGTGCTGCCTTGCTCGGTTTCGGCGCTCAATGCACCGCGGACAATTCCTTATTCAGGCGGTCTGCCGGCACGGCGCCGGGCAAACGGCGGCCGTCGGCGAGGAACACCGTGGGCGTGCCTTCGACGTTCATCGCGCGGCCGAGCGCCAGGTTCTTGTCGATCGCCGCGGTGTCGCAGGTGCCGGCGGCGGTGGGCGCCTGATGGTCCTGCATCCACGATTCCCATGCTTTCGCGCGGTCGGTCGAGCACCAGATCGACTTCGACTTGGCGGTCGAATCCGGCGACAGCACCGGGTACAAAAAGGTGTAGACGGTGACGTTGTCGACCGATTTGAGCGTGGTTTCGAACTGCTTGCAGTACGGGCAGTTCGGATCGGAGAACACGGCGATCTTGCGCGCGCCGTTGCCCTTCACGACCTTCACCGCGTTCGCGAACGGCAGGCTCGCGAAATCGATGCGGTTGGTTTCCGACAGACGCGCTTCGGTCAGATTCTTGCGGCTCTTTGCATCGACGATATCGCCGAGCATCAGGTAATCGCCGTTCGCGTCGCTATAAATGATCTGCGTGCCGAGGTTCACTTCGTAGAGGCCGGCGATCGGCGATTTCGTCACGCTCTTGATCGTGACGTCGGCGAGACGCGTTTGCAGCGTGGCTTTGAGCTTGTCGGTGGTCTGGTCGGCCTGCGCCGAGCAACCGATCGTGACAGCGGCAATGGCGAGCGCGGCGGCCACCATGCGAAAGGGGTTTTTCATGCTGAATTCCTGAATTCTATCGCGCGTAGTGCGCGTTGTGCGACATGCGCGTTTGCTACGTCTTCATTTGCGACGTGCGCGTTGTGCGACGGTTCCGGTCTGACCGCAACGGCGTCCGTCCGTGCATGATACCCGTCTCGCCGCGCCGGCCATGCGAGGTAGCGCGCGTTACCCGAGCGCGGCCGACACCAGCCAGCGCTTGATGAACGGCTGGGCGCCGACGAAGGCCATGCCCGTATTGCGCAGCACCTTGGCGAACGGGCCGGGAACGGAAAAGAGCTTTTGCAGGCCGTCGGTGGCGATCATCAGCGCGCGGATGTCCTCGCGGCGGGCGCGCTCGTAGCGGCGCAGCAGCACCATGTCGCCGAGATGGCGAAACGACTCCTTGCCGGCGACGGTTTCGGCGAGCGCCGCGACGTCGCGCAGACCGAGATTCATGCCCTGTCCCGCCAAAGGATGAATCAGATGCGCGGCGTCGCCGACCAGCGCGACGTGCGGCGCCACCAGCCGGTCGACGGTTTGCAGCGCGAGCGGGAAGCCCTTCGCGGGCGTCACGCATTCGAGCGCGCCGAACTGGCCGCCCGTTACGCGTTCCACTTCGGCGGCGAGCTGCGCCGGATCGAGCGCGACGAGTTGCTCCGCGTGCTCGGTGCGCGCCGACCAGACCAGCGACACGTGGCCGTCCGGCATCGGCAGCAGCGCGATGATCTCGCCGTCCCGGAACCATTGGTAGGCGGTTTCGCCGTGCGGCTTGTCGGCCTTGAAATTCGCGACCACGCCGGTCTGTTTGTAATCGCGCCGGTTCATCTTCGAACCGATCTGTGCGCGCACCCACGAATGCGCGCCGTCCGCGCCGACCACCAGATCGGCTTCGAGCACGTTGCCGTTGGCGAGGCCGACGCTCGCGCCGTCGGCGGTAAAGTCCAGCGCCTGCGCGCGCGTGTCGATCCAGGTGAGATTCGGCTGGAAGCGCAGCGCCGCATCCAGCGCGCGCTCGATCACCGACGACTCCACGATCCACGCCAGTTGCGGCACCGAGGCCTGAAACGCGGAGAAATGCAGTTCGGCGTGCGCGTCGCCGTAGACCCGCATGTCGTACACCGGCCCGAGCCGCGACGGGTCGAGCGCCTGCCAGATCCGCAAGCGCTCCAGCAAAGCCTGCGAACTCGACGACAACGCATAGACCCGCGAGTCGAAAGCGGCACCGGCGGGCAACGCCGCGCAGGGTTGCGCGAGCAGCGCCACGCGCAGCCCGCCTTGCGTCAGCGCGAGCGCCGCGGTCTTGCCGACGAGCCCGCCGCCGATCACGGCGGCATCAAAGGTCTGGTGGTGTGCGTTCATGCGCGCATTATAGCCGTGGGGGTTGCGGGGGACGGATCGGCCGCGCGGCTTACCCGAGGCAGATCAAGAAGCCGATCCGAACGGGTTACAATTACGCCTTCCGTGACAAAACTCGCCCAGAATCGCCGAGGCAACGCCCGGTCTGGTGTCCTGTCCCGCTCCGCTGCGTTTCCTCCGCCACGCCAAACGCGAAGGCTTTTCGAATCCTGCACACAGCGTCGAGCGCATCACGCAATTTACTGAATCACTGAAGGATTTCCATGAGCCTCAAATGCGGCATCGTCGGCTTGCCCAACGTCGGCAAGTCCACCCTGTTCAATGCGCTGACCAAGGCGGGCATCGCCGCCGAAAACTATCCGTTCTGCACGATCGAACCGAACGTCGGCATTGTCGAAGTGCCGGACGCGCGCCTGAAGGCACTCGCCGAAATAGTCAAGCCGGAGCGCATCCTGCCGGCGGTGGTGGAATTCGTCGACATCGCCGGTCTCGTGGCCGGTGCGAGCAAGGGCGAGGGTCTCGGCAACCAGTTTCTCGCGAACATCCGCGAAACCGACGCGATCACGCACGTGGTGCGCTGCTTCGAAGACGAGAACGTGATTCACGTCGCGAACAAGATCGACCCGCTGTCGGATATCGAGGTGATCAACACCGAACTGGCGCTGGCCGACCTCGCAACCGTCGAAAAGGCGCTCGCGCGCTATTCGAAGGCCGCCAAGTCGGGCAACGACAAGGAAGCGGCCAGGAACGCCGCCGTGCTCGAAAAGGTCCGCGCGCAACTCGACCAGGCCAAGCCGGTCCGCGCGCTCGACCTCTCGGACGAAGAAAAGGCGACGCTCAAGCCGTTCTGCCTGATCACCGCCAAGCCGACCATGTACGTCGCCAACGTGAAGGAAGACGGCTTCCATAACAACCCGCACCTCGACGCGGTCACGAAATTCGCGGCGACGGAAAACGCGCCGGTGGTGGCGGTGTGCGCGGCGATCGAAGCGGAAATCGCCGACCTCGAGGAAGCGGACATGGAAGTGTTCCTCGCCGACATGGGCATGGAAGAGCCGGGCCTGAACCGCGTGATCCGCGCGGGCTTCAAGCTGCTCGGCCTGCAAACCTACTTCACGGCCGGCGTGAAGGAAGTGCGCGCTTGGACGATTCATGTGGGCGATACCGCGCCGCAGGCCGCGGGCGCGATTCACACCGACTTCGAGCGCGGCTTCATTCGCGCGCAGACCATCGCCTTTAACGACTTCATCACCTATAAGGGTGAGCAAGGCGCGAAGGAAGCGGGCAAGATGCGCGCTGAAGGCAAGGAATACGTCGTGCACGACGGCGACGTGATGAATTTTCTGTTCAACGTTTGAGGTTTGGTTTCAACGCGCGGCGGACGTCGTATTGGCGCCGTCGCCGTTCGAGGCAGCCCCCGGAAGTGCCTGCTCAGCCCGCTCCAAGCGGGCTTTTTCTTTGGTCGCTCTTCACCGCGCCGGGGCACCGGCACCGCGGCGGCATCGCGACACCGTCCCTTTCCGATTCATCGCGGCCGATGTTAAATTGCGGCATTCGGCGCCATCGAAGCAACGAGCCGCTCGTCGACCACCGACGCCGAACTGTCATCGAACACAAATAGAATCGCGCGGTTTCATCCGCGCCCCGTTCCCAGCAAGCATGTTGCAGGGACCAGACTAAGCGCTAAAGCGCTAACGCTGGTCGACCAAGGAGACAAATCGATGAGTTGCAAGCCGCTGTTCCGTTCGCTTTCCGTGGCCGCCGTGCTGAGCCTCGGCGTCAGCCAGGCCGCCCATGCCGCCACCGAAATCCAGTTCTGGCACGCCATGGAAGCCGCGCTGGGCGAACGCCTGAACGACATCGCCAACGCGTTCAACGCATCGCAAAGCGACTACAAGATCGTGCCGGTATTCAAAGGCACCTACGACCAGACGCTCGCCGCCGGCATCGCCGGTTATCGCAGCGGCAATGCGCCGGCCATTCTGCAGGTCTACGAAGTCGGCACCGCGACCATGATGCAGGCGAAGAAAGCCGTGATCCCTGTCTCGGACGTGTTCAGGCAAGCCGGCGTGCCGCTCGATGAAAAAGCCTTCGTGCCGACCATCGCGAGTTATTACAGCGACGCCAAGACCGGTCACTTGATCTCGATGCCCTTCAACAGTTCCACGCCGGTGCTGTACTACAACAAGGACGCCTTCAAGAAAGCCGGGCTCGATCCGAATCAGCCGCCGAAAACCTGGGCCGAGTTGCAAGTGGACGCGCAGAAGTTGAAGGCCTCTGGCATGGCGTGCGGATACTCGTCGGGCTGGCAAAGCTGGATTCAGCTTGAAAACTACAGCGCCTGGCACGGCGCGCCGTTCGCGTCGAAGAACAATGGTTTCGATGGCGCCGACGCGCAGCTCGAATTCAACAAGCCGGTGCAGGTCGCGCACATCCAGTTCCTGCAGAACATGCAGAAGGACGGCTCGTTCACCTACGTCGGCCGCAAGGACGAACCGATCTCGAAGTTCTATAGCGGCGACTGCGGGATCATCACGAACTCGTCCGGTTCGCTCGCCACCATCAAGAAGTACGCGAAGTTCAGCTTCGGCACCGGCATGATGCCGTACGACGCGAACGTGAAGGGCGCGCCGCAGAACGCGATCATCGGCGGGGCGAGCTTGTGGGTCCTGGCGGGCAAGGATCCGGCCGTGTACAAGGGCGTGGCCGCGTTCCTCGCGTATCTGTCGTCGGCGCCGGTCGCCGCGAAGTGGCACCAGGACACCGGCTATCTGCCGGTCACCACCGCCGCGTATCAATTGACGCAGCAGCAAGGCTTCTACGAGAAGAATCCAGGCAGCGACACCGCGATCAAACAGATGCTCAACAAGCCGCCGCTGCCGTACACGAAGGGCTTGCGTCTGGGCAACATGCCGCAGATCCGCACCGTCATCGACGAAGAACTCGAACAGGTGTGGGCACAGAAAAAGACGCCGCAAGAAGCGCTCGACTCCGCCGTCACGCGCGGCAACGAACTGCTGCGCCGCTTCGAAAAAGCCGGCAGCTAAGCACGGCGCCAGCCGGCAGGGTTTCGGCGTGCTTCGCGCCGGAACCCTGCCGGCAGCAAGTCGAACCCAGGACACCTTCGATGGAAAAGCGCTCCAGCTTCGGCACCAGCCTGCTGCCCTATCTGCTCGTCGCGCCGCAACTCGCGATCACGCTGCTGTTCTTTCTGTGGCCGGCCGGCGAGGCGCTGTGGCAATCCACGCAAAGCCAGGACGCGTTCGGCACGTCGAGCGAATTCGTCGGGCTCGCCAACTTCAAGCAGCTCTTCGCCGATCCGCTCTATCTGTCGTCGTTCAACACGACGCTGATTTTCTGCACGCTCGTCACGCTGTCCGGGCTTTTGATCTCGCTGTTGCTGGCCGTTTGCGCCGACCGCGTGACGCGCGCCGCCAAGACCTATCAGACGCTGCTGATCTGGCCGTATGCGGTCGCGCCCGCGATCGCCGCCGTACTTTGGTCGTTCCTGTTCAACCCGAGCATCGGCCTCGTCACCTATGCGCTGGCGAAGTACGGCATCGTCTGGAATCACGCGTTGAATGCGAGCCAGGCGATGTTTCTGGTGGTGCTCGCGTCGGTCTGGAAGCAGATCAGCTATAACTTTCTATTCTTCTATGCCGGCCTGCAGGCGATTCCGCGCTCGCTGATCGAAGCCGCCGCGATCGACGGCGCAGGACCCGTGCGGCGTTTCTTCGGCATCGCGCTGCCCTTGCTTTCGCCGACCAGTTTCTTCCTGCTGGTGATCAACATCACCTACGCGTTCTTCGACACCTTCCCCGTGATCGACGCGGCCACCGGCGGCGGCCCCGCGCAATCGACCCGCACGCTGATCTACAAGATTTTCGCCGAAGGCTTCCAGGGACTCGACATCGGCAGTTCAGGCGCGCAGTCGGTGATCCTGATGGTGATCGTCGTCGCGCTGACCGTCGTGCAGTTCCGTTTCATCGAACGCAGGGTTCAATACTCATGATCGAGAACCGCCGAGGTTTCGACCTCTTCTGTCATGCGGTGCTGATTTTCGGCGTCGTGCTGGTGGTGTTTCCCGTGTATGTCGCGTTCTGCGCCGCGACGATGAGCGAGCGCGAGATTTTCAGCGTGCCGCTCTCGCTCGTGCCGAGCTCCCATCTGCTCGAAAACGTCGCCACCGTCTGGGCCCGCGGCAGCGGCAATGCGGCGGCGCCGTTCGGCCGCATGCTGTTCAACAGCCTCGTGATGGCGCTGGTGATTTCGATCGGCAAGATCGCTGTCTCGATGATCTCCGCTTACGCGATCGTGTTCTTCCGCTTCCCGTTTCGCAATCTCGCGTTCTGGCTGATCTTCATCACGCTGATGCTGCCCGTCGAAGTGCGGATCTTCCCGACCGTGCAGGTCGTGTCGTCGATGCAGTTGAGCAACACGTACAGCGGCTTGACGTTGCCGCTGATCGCGTCGGCCACCGCCACCTTTCTGTTTCGCCAGTTCTTCATGACGCTGCCCGACGAGTTGATGGAAGCGGCGCGCATCGACGGCGCCGGGCCCATGCGCTTCTTCTGGGACGTGGTGTTGCCGCTATCGAAAACGAACATGGCGGCGCTCTTCGTGATCACCTTCATCTACGGCTGGAACCAGTACCTATGGCCGATCCTGATCACGAGCCAGCAGTCGCTCACGACGGCGGTGGTCGGCATCAAGAGCATGATCGCGTCCGGCGACACCGCGACCGAATGGCATCTTGTGATGGCCGCGACGCTGCTCGCGATGCTGCCGCCGCTCGCCGTCGTGCTGACGATGCAGCGCTGGTTCGTGCGCGGCCTGGTGGACTCGGAAAAGTGAGCCGCGGTAAGCCGCACCTCGCATGAACGAACGTCGGTCGCGCAATGAAAAACGCGAAAAACACCGCGCACGCCGCGGCAAGCAACGAAAGGCTAAAACAGCATGGCTGCACTGACTCTGCAAGGCGTTAAAAAAACCTACGACGGCAAACAGTTCGTGTTGCACGGCATCGACGTGGACGTCGCCGACGGCGAGTTCGTCGTGATGGTCGGCCCGTCCGGCTGCGGCAAGTCGACGTTGCTGCGGATGGTGGCGGGACTCGAACGCATTTCCGAGGGCGAGATTTCGATCGCCGGCAAAGTGGTCAACCGACTGGAGCCCAAGGATCGCAACATCGCGATGGTGTTCCAGAACTACGCGCTGTATCCGCATATGAGCGTGGCCGAGAACATGGGCTATGCGCTGAAGATCGCGGGCGTCGAGCGGGCGCAGATCACGCAGCGCGTGCAGGCCGCCGCGCAGATTCTCGAACTCGAAGCGCTGCTGCAACGCAAGCCGCGTGAGCTTTCCGGCGGACAACGGCAGCGCGTCGCGATGGGCCGCGCGATCGTGCGCGAGCCGGCGGTGTTTCTCTTCGACGAACCGCTGTCCAATCTCGACGCCCGCCTGCGCGTGCAGATGCGCCTCGAAATCCAGCGTCTGCATGCGCGGCTCGCCACCACCAGCCTTTACGTCACGCACGATCAGATCGAAGCGATGACCTTGGCCCAACGTGTGATCGTGATGAACAAGGGTCACGCCGAGCAGATCGGCGCGCCGACCGAAGTCTACGAACGGCCGGCGACGGTGTTCGTCGCGGGCTTCATCGGCTCGCCGGGCATGAATCTGCTGGAAGGCCGCGTGTCCGACGACGGCTCGGCGTTCGAAGTCGCCGGCAACGGTCCTAAGCTGCCGCTGACGGGCACGGCTGCAATCGGCGGCGAACTCGCCAACGGACGCGAATGGACGCTCGGCATTCGTCCCGAGCACATGACGCCGGGTCACGCGGATGCGCCGCATGCCACGCTCACCGTCGATTCCTGCGAGTTGCTCGGCGCGGATAACCTCGCGCACGGGCGCTGGGGCAAACACGACGTAACGGTGCGCTTGCCGCATGCGCATCGGCCCGCGGCAGGCGAGGCGCTGCAAGTGGCGCTGCCCGCGCGGCATCTGCATTTCTTCGATCCGTCGACGGGACGGCGGGTGAACTGAGCGAGCGCCAGAAGCACACGCAAAGAAGAACAATGCAAGGAGACCATGAAAAGCGTCACCGTTAGCCGTTTCCGTCCTTACGCCGCCATCGCGGTGGCCCTGCTGTTCAGCGCCTCGTCGGCGTTTGCCTACGTCGCTCCGGGCACCTCACCCGACGAATCCAACCTCAGCAATCACGACAGCTACACCAACCGCGACGGCAACACGGTTCACGCGCCGGCCCGCTCCCTGTCCGGCAAGGTGCCGCAAGGCGCCACCGCGCGCTGCCGCGACGGCACCTACAGCTTTAGCCGTCATCGCAGCGGCACGTGTTCACGGCACGGCGGCGTCGCGGACTGGCTTTGAGTTCCGCGCTTCGACGTTGCCGAAGGCGCGTAAACCGCGCTCAGCGCCAAGCTCACGGCAATCGACCCTGCCGCCCCGCCCTCACCGCGAAGTACAATGCCACCTGAACCACCCGCCCGCGCGCGGGGCGTCGCGCAGTTCGACGCCGCACGCCATGCCGCGCCGGCCGGCGCCGGGCACACTGCCCGGCCCTAACACCGATTACCCATCCACCCACGGCAGCCCGTCCTCGATGCGGCCGGCGTCGTCAACGTCTATTGCAAGCAAATGGCCCAATACGTCTTCACCATGAACCGGGTCGGCAAAATCGTGCCGCCCAAGCGTCAAATCCTGAAAGACATCTCGCTGTCGTTTTTCCCCGGCGCGAAAATCGGCTTGCTCGGTCTGAACGGCTCGGGCAAGTCGACGCTGATCCGCATCATGGCCGGTGTGGACAAGGACATCGAAGGCGAAGCCACGCCGATGCCGAACCTCAACATCGGCTATCTGCCGCAGGAGCCGCAGCTCGATCCGAACAAGACGGTGCGTGAAGCGGTGGAGGAAGGTCTCGGCGACGTGTTCAACGCGCAGAAGAAGCTCGACGAAATCTACGCGGCGTACGCCGAACCGGACGCCGACTTCGACGCGCTCGCCGCCGAACAGGCCAAGTACGAAGCGATTCTCGCGACCACCGACGGCGGCAGCGCGGACCAGCAGATCGAAATCGCCGCCGACGCGCTGCGCCTGCCGCCGTGGGACGCGAAGATCGAGCATCTGTCCGGCGGCGAAAAACGCCGCGTCGCGCTGTGCAAGCTGCTGCTCGAAAAGCCGGACATGCTGCTGCTCGACGAGCCGACCAACCACCTGGACGCGGAATCGGTCGATTGGCTCGAACAGTTCCTCACGCGCTTTCCGGGCACGGTCGTCGCCGTGACGCACGATCGCTACTTCCTCGACAACGCCGCCGAGTGGATTCTCGAACTCGACCGCGGCCACGGCATTCCGTGGAAGGGCAACTACAGCAGTTGGCTCGATCAGAAAGAAGAGCGCCTGAAGCAGGAAGAGTCGTCGGAATCGGCGCGTCAGAAGGCGATCAAGAAGGAACTGGAATGGGTGCGCCAGAACCCCAAGGGCCGTCAGGCGAAGTCGAAGGCGCGTATCGCCCGCTTCGAGGAACTGAACAGCCAGGACTACCAGAAGCGCAATGAAACGCAGGAAATCTTCATTCCGGTCGGCGACCGCCTCGGCAATGAAGTGATCGAGTTCAAGAACGTCAGCAAATCGTATGGCGATCGTCTGCTGCTCGATGACGTCAGCTTCAAGATTCCGGCCGGCGCGATCGTCGGCATCATCGGGCCGAACGGCGCCGGCAAGTCGACGCTGTTCCGCATGCTCACCGGCCGCGAACAGCCGGATTCGGGCGAGATCGTGCAAGGCCCGACGGTCAAGCTCGCCTACGTGGACCAAAGCCGCGACGCGCTCGACGGCTCGAAGACCGTGTTCGAGGAAATCTCCGGCGGCGCGGACGTGCTGACGGTCGGCAAGTACGAAACGCCGTCGCGCGCGTACATTGGCCGCTTCAACTTCAAGGGCGGCGACCAGCAGAAGATCGTCGGCAATCTGTCGGGCGGCGAGCGCGGCCGGCTGCATCTGGCGAAGACGCTGATCGCGGGCGGCAACGTGCTGCTGCTGGACGAACCGTCGAACGACCTCGACGTGGAAACGCTGCGCGCGCTCGAAGATGCGTTGCTGGAATTCGCCGGCTCGGTGCTGGTGATCTCGCACGATCGCTGGTTCCTCGACCGCATCGCCACGCACATCCTCGCGTTCGAAGGCGATTCGCAAGTCACCTTCTTCGACGGCAATTACCAGGAATACGAAGCGGACAAGCGCGCGCGCCTTGGTGAAGAAGCTGCACGTCCGAAGCGTCTGCGTTACAAGCCGATCGCACGCTAAGTCCTGACGCCGCGGCCCGCTCGCCGGTTGGCGGGTGGGCCGTTTTTTCGAGCGCGGCCGGCGTGTGGCCCGCTGTTGCGCTCACCGCTGCACGCCGGCATTCGTCGGCGTTTTTTGTCAGGCGGCGGGGCACGCGCGTTGCTCGCCACGGCGTGATCTCAGGTTCAGGCGGAATGCCGCCGTTGCGTCAGTCGGAGCATGCGCGAACCGTTACGATCACAGCCGCACTGCACGACGCGGTGACGAGGAGGCAAGCATGGCGATGTCCAAGAGCAAGCGCTGGCTCGTTTCGATGAGCGGTGTGCTGCTGGTGCTGATCGTCGCCGTGGTCGGCGCGCTGCAATTCGCGCAGCGCGAAGTCAAGGAACGTGTGATCGCGGCGCTCGGTCCGCTTGGCAGCGCGGAAAGCATCCGCGTCGGTCTGACCTCCGTTCATCTCAGTCACGTTCTGCTCAAGGCGCCGCCCGGCTGGCCCGCCGGCGATCCGCTCCGAGCCGACGAAATCATCCTCACGCCCGATATCCGCGACCTGATCGCGCGGCGCATGCATATCCGCAGCGTGGTGGTGCGCGGCTTCGACATGGCGGTGTTGCGCAGCAAGGACGGCACGATCCGCTTGCTGCCGAATCTGCGCCAGTCGCTCAACGCCGACGGCAAGGACGACGTCGGCCGCAGCGCCGCGCCGGCATCGCGTGAAAAACTGGTCGATCACATTCGCTTCGAGCAGGGCAACTTCCATTTCCACGACATGACGGTCGGCCCGCCCGCTTTCAAAGTGACGGTCAGCAACGCCAATGCCACCGTCGATCACCTGCATCTGCCGGCGCTC
Source organism: Paraburkholderia sp. DD10 (assembly GCF_049177125.1). Classification (NCBI taxonomy): domain Bacteria; kingdom Pseudomonadati; phylum Pseudomonadota; class Betaproteobacteria; order Burkholderiales; family Burkholderiaceae; genus Paraburkholderia; species Paraburkholderia sp. DD10. The sequence goes on from NZ_CP185393.1 coordinate 2,966,237, forward strand.
AGCGAACCGACCAGCGTCGACGTCACCGGGTCGATCAAAGGCCCGGCGCATACCGGCACGGTGTCGTTCGGCGGCTGGATCAAGGTCGCGAACAAGGACTCGCAAACCGTCAGCAAACTGCATGGCGTCGATGTGGTGATGCTCGATCCGTACCTGCTGAAAAAGGCCGGCGCGAAGGCGCAAGTGACGGGCGGCACGATCGATCTCACCGTCGAATCGACGGTGCGCAATGACCAGTTGCACGCGCCCGGCACGATGACGGTCCACGGTCTGCAACTCGCCGAGAGCGGCAATCCGCTCGACACCTTCATGTCGATTCCCACGAAAGCGGCGGTCGCGGCGCTCAAGGCGCGCAACGACGACATCACGCTGCATTTCGTGCTCGACGGAAATCTGCGCGACCCGAAGTTCTCGGTGCAGGAAAGTCTGATGACGCGCATTGCCGCCGGGTTTGCCAAAGCGTTGGGCGTAAGCGTCGAGGGCGTCGCGAAAGGCGCGGGGGAAACGGTGAAAGGGTTGGGTAACGCGTTGAAGAATCTGCTGGGGCAGTAGTGGAAGCCGGCGCAAAGCTTATAGAGGCGAGAGCGCAAACGCGTTGCGTCGCCGCTTCGCCTGAACAACACCGCTGCTTAAACCGGCAGCCCCAACTCGCGCAGCTTCGCTTCGGTTTGCGCGGCGCTGATGTGATGCACGCCGTGCCAACCGAGCGCGATTGCCGCTTCCGCATTCTTCTGGTTGTCGTCGATGAAGACGAGTTCGCCGGGCTCGATGCCCGGCATTTGTAGCTCGATCCGCTCACGCATTGCCGCGAAGATCGCTGGATCGGGCTTCACGAGCCCCACCCGCCCCGACACGATGATGTCGCGAAACCGCCGCAGCGCAGGGTAATGCTCCCACGCATACGGAAACGTCTCCGCCGACCAGTTCGTCAGCCCGAACAGCGGCACGTCGGCGGCTTCGAGTTTTTCCATGATCGCGACGCCTTCTTCCAGCACGCCGGCGACCATCTCGTGCCAGCGCTCGTAGAACGCGCGGATCAGCGGTTCGTGATCGGGAAACCTGGCGATCAATTCGTTCGTGGCCTCGACGATCGGCTGGCCGCCATCCTGACGGATCACCCAGTCCATCGAACAAACGTGGGTGAGAAACCAGCGGCGCTCAGCTTCGTCAGGAATCAGCTGACGATAAAGATACTCGGGGCTCCAGTCGATCAGCACGCCGCCGAAATCGAACACGACTGCCTTGATTGCCATGCACTCTCCGTAAGCCACGCAATTGCGGCGATCAGATGGGTTGCGTGCGCAGTTCCAGCCATGCGCGGACGTCGCCCGACACGTGCGGCCACAAACGCGTGCGCACCATCTCGTGGTACGCGTTGAGCCACGCGCGTTCGTCCTCGCGCAGCAGCGCCAGATCGAGGCAACGCGTGTCGATCGGGCACAGCGTGAGCGTCTCGAACTTGAGGAAGTCGCCGAACTCCGTTTGTTCCGCGGGCACGTTCAGCACGAGGTTTTCGATCCGTACGCCCCACTTGCCCGGACGGTAGATGCCCGGCTCGACCGACGTGATCATGCCCTCTTCCATCGCGGTCCACGGTTCGGCCGGCGCATAGTGCGAAATCACCTGCGGGCCTTCATGCACGTTGAGGAAGTAACCCACGCCGTGACCGGTGCCGTGACCGTAGTCGGCGCCGGCTTCCCAGATCGGCGCGCGGGCGATCGCGTCGAGCATCGGCGAGCGGATGCCGCGCGGGAATTTCGCGCGCGACAAAGCCATCGTGCCTTTCAGCACGATCGTGAAATCGCGCCGCTGTGCCGCGCTGAGGGTGCCGATCGGCACGACGCGCGTGATGTCGGTGGTGCCGCTCAGATATTGCGCGCCGGAATCGATCAACAACAGCCCGTTGCCCTCGATCACCGAATGCGATTCCTCGGTGGCGCGATAGTGCGGCATCGCGCCGTTCGCGTTGAAGCCCGCGATCGTCGCGAAGCTCAGCGAGACGAAGCCGGGACGGCGCGCGCGGGCCGCCGTGAGGCGTTCGTCGATGGTCAGTTCAGTAATGGTTTCGCGGCCCAACGCGCCTTCGAACCATGTGAAAAACTCGGCGAGCGCCGCGCCGTCCTGCTCCATCGTCTCGCGCACGTGGGCGGCTTCGGCCTCGGTCTTGCGCGACTTGAAAAAGGTGGAAGGGTTGACCGCCTCGACCACCGTTACCGTTGACGGCACCGACTGGAGCGAACCGTAGGTGATGCGGCGCGGATCGATCAGCAGCGTGCTGCCGGCGGGCAGCGCGGCCAGCGCGTTTGCGGCCTTGGCATACGGTTCGACGCTGATACCGTCGCGCGCCAGCGCGTCGGCCAACGCCTGCGGCACCTTGCCGTCGGCGACGAAGAGCGACGCGTGGTCGACGCCGATCAGCGCATGCGCCACGAACACCGGGTTGTAGCTCACGTCGGCGCCGCGCAGGTTGAGCAGCCACGCGAGGTCGTCGAGCGTGGAGACGAAATGCCATTGCGCGCCCTTTTCCGCCATCGCGCGGCGAATCTGCGCGAGCTTTTCCGAACGCGCGACGCTCGCATGCGGCGCGGCGTGCTCGAACACGGCGTCGGCCGGCAGCGACGGACGCTGCGGCCAGATTGCGTCGAACAGATCGACGTCGGTACGCAGCTTCACGCCGTGCGCGGTGAGCGCCTGGGTCAGGGCGCGCGCCGCCGCCACGCCGAGCACCGCGCCGTCCACGCCGACCGTGGCGCCCGCCGCCACGTTCTGCGCGAGCCACTCGAAATGCGGGGCGGTCTGCTGGCCGCCGGTCATCTTCATCAACTGGACACCGGTGCCGGCCAGTTGCGCATTGGCCTGCTCCCAATAGCGGCTGTCGGTCCAGACGCCCGCGAAATCGGCGGTCACGATCAGCGTACCGGCCGAGCCGGTGAAACCCGACAGCCACTCCCGGCCCTGCCAACGGCCCGGTAAGTATTCAGACAAATGCGGATCAGCGGACGGCACCAGGTAGGCGGCGACGCCTTCGCGCGCCATGACGTTGCGAAGTGTGGCAAGCCGTTCGGGGATGGGGGAGGTTTCGGGGAGTCGGGCATTCATCAGAGTCACCTGCAAATATTCATCGACGGGACAGCAAGCCGACCGTCACGGCAACGGCGATCAACGCGATGCCGGTACACACCGGCCATTCGAGCAGATCGCCGTCATGGAAGAGACCAGTCACGTTGCCGGCCATGCGCGCGATAGCGGCGCCGAGCAGTCCGGTCAGGAGCGCCACCCACCATCGGGTTCGGCTCGAACGGCGCAGCGGATGCAGCCACCAGCCCGCAAGGCCGATCGCCGACCCCAGAACCACAATTCCGGGCCAACCCATTAGCGGCGGGTCTCGCGCAGTTTCAGATTTATCTCATGGGCGCAGGGGGACTGGACAGCTAGCATTCTTGTCTCATTAACTCTAGAGGTTCAGCACGGCGCTTTCCGCATAGCGGTTGAGTTTAGGGGTCGGGGTGATGTTAGGCAAGCTGTAAGCCTTACGAGAAAACCTGGTTCCTGCTGATTGCCACGCTGACAGCACGCCATGCGAATCGCCCTCATCGAGCCGGACCTGCGCCACGCCAAACTGGTCGGCCAGTTGATTTTCGCCGGCGGCCATGTGTGCCAGCACTTCACCGCGAGCACACCGTTTCTGAGCCGCGCGGCGGACGAATTCTTCGACCTTCTCATCACCGAAAGCTGGGCCGGCGACCATTCCGCCGAAGACGTGATTGCCCGCGCCCGCGCCATCCTGCCCAGCTTGCCGGTGATCGTGCTGATGTCGGCGCCGCGCGAAAGCCAGATCGTGGCCGCGCTGCACGCGGGCGCCGACGACTGCGTCAGTAAACCGGTCAGCGGCCCGGAGATGCTGGCGCGGGTCGACGCCCTGCTGCGGCGCGCCGGCCTGCGGCGCCCGCCCAACCGGCGGCGCGACGTCATCGGCGGCTACGCGTTCGACGCAGCGCAACTGGGCGTCACTTTCCGTGATCAGACGGTCACGCTGACGCCGAAGGAATTCCGCTTCGCGCGCCTGCTCTTCAACAATCTGTCGCGGCCGGTATCGCGCGCGCATATCCTCGAAACCGTCTGGGCGTGCCGGCGCGACGTACGGTCGCGTACCGTCGACACGCATGCGTCGCGCGTGCGGACCAAATTGCAGTTACGCCCCGAGCACGGCTATTGCCTGACGCCGCTATATGGCTACGGCTATCAACTCGACGCGCTCCCGCCGGAGGCCGCCGCGAAAGCTGCATGACGCGGGCTCAATGTAAGAATGGTGAAAACGCTATAATATTCAGCTAAACCATAGCCCCCCATATGCAGCTTCTAACGATCGGAATCAATCACCACACCGCGCCTGTCGCCTTGCGCGAACGCGTGGCGTTTCCGCTCGAACAGATCAAGCCCGCACTCGACACCTTCAAAAGCATCTGGCTCGGCCGCACGGCCCGCACGGCGCCGGAAGCGGCGATTCTGTCCACCTGTAATCGCACCGAGCTCTATTGCGCAACCGACGACCACGCCGCGCGCGAAGCCGCGATCCAGTGGTTCTCGAAATACCACAATCTGCCTATCGACGAACTTGCGCCGCACGTCTATGCGTTGCCCCAGTCGGAAGCGGTGCGGCATGCCTTTCGGGTCGCATCGGGGCTCGATTCGATGGTGTTAGGCGAGACGCAAATCGTCGGGCAAATGAAGGACGCGGTACGCACTGCTTCCGAGGCCGGCGCGCTCGGCACTTATCTGAACCAGTTGTTCCAGCGCACCTTCGCCGTCGCGAAAGAAGTGCGCAGCACCACCGAAATCGGTGCCCAGTCGGTTTCCATGGCGGCTGCCGCCGTGCGGCTCGCGCAGCGAATCTTCGACAAAGTGTCGAATCAGCGCGTGCTGTTCATCGGCGCCGGCGAAATGATCGAGTTGTGCGCCACGCACTTCGCCGCGCAGCAGCCACGCGAACTGGTGGTCGCAAACCGCACCGCCGAGCGCGGCTCGCGGCTCGCGGAGCGCTTCAACGGCCGGGCGATTCCCCTGTCCGAACTGCCCACGCGGATGCATGAGTTCGACATCATCGTGTCGTGCACCGCTTCCACCTTGCCGATCATCGGCTTGGGCGCGGTCGAGCGGGCCGTGAAAGCGCGCCGTCACCGGCCGATCTTCATGGTCGATCTGGCCGTTCCGCGCGATATCGAACCCGAAGTCGGCCAGCTCGAGGACGTCTTCCTATACACCGTCGACGACCTCGGCGCGATCGTCCGCGAAGGCAATGCGTCGCGCCAGGCTGCCGTCGCGCAGGCCGAGGCGATCATCGAAACGCGCGTGCAGAATTTCATGCAATGGCTCGACGCGCGCAGCATCGTGCCGGTGATTCGCCACATGCATACGCAGGCCGACGTGCTGCGCCGCGCCGAAGTCGAACGCGCGCAGAAGATGCTCGCGCGCGGCGACGATCCGGCCGCCGTGCTCGAGGCGCTGTCACAGGCGCTCACCAACAAGCTGATCCACGGGCCCACGCACGCGCTCAATCGCGCGAGCAGCGACAACCGTGACACGCTCATTGAACTGATGAGCGGCTTCTACAAACACTCGGGTTCTTCCGAGCGTTAGCGGCGCAATCATCGCCGCGCTGTCCGCGCCACTTGCAAGTGGCCCGTGACGTGCTTCTGATCCGGGCATTCGCCCACTCCCTAGTTGCCGTCCTTGCCGGAGCCCGCTCCGATACCCGTCCGATGAAAACGAGCATGCAACGCAAGCTCGACCAGCTCACTACCCGGCTGGCCGAACTGAACGATCTGTTGAGCCGCGAGGACATCACCTCGAATCTCGACCAATACCGCAAGCTCACGCGCGAACACGCCGAGCTCGGGCCGGTGGTCGAGCAATACGCGCTGTGGCGCCAGGCCATGCACGACGCCGAGACCGCCCAGGAACTGCTGGCGGACGCGTCGATGCGCGATTTCGCCGAAGAAGAAATTCGCGCGGCCCGCGAACGCATGGACACGCTCGGCGGCGAACTGCAAAAAATGCTGCTGCCGAAAGATCCCAATGACGACCGCAACATCTTCCTGGAAATCCGTGCGGGCACGGGCGGCGACGAGTCCGCGCTGTTCGCGGGCGACTTGCTGCGCATGTACCTGCGCTTTGCCGAACGCAATCGCTGGCAGGTCGAGATGATGTCGGCGAGCGAATCGGATCTCGGCGGCTATAAGGAGGTGATCGTGCGGATCGCCGGCGAAGCGGCGTATTCGAAGCTCAAATTCGAGTCGGGCGGCCACCGCGTGCAGCGCGTGCCGGCGACCGAAACGCAGGGCCGCATCCACACGTCGGCTTGCACCGTCGCGGTGATGCCGGAAGCGGACGAAATCGGCGAAGTCGAGATCAATCCGGCCGATCTGCGCATCGACACGTTCCGTGCATCCGGCGCCGGCGGGCAGCACATCAACAAAACCGATTCGGCGGTGCGCGTCACGCACTTGCCGACGGGGATCGTCGTCGAATGCCAGGACGACCGCTCTCAGCACAAGAACAAGGACCGCGCGCTGAAGGTGCTCGCCGCGCGCATCAAGGACAAGCAATCGCACGAGCAGCAGGCGAAGGAAGCGGCCACGCGCAAGAGCCTGATCGGCTCGGGCGACCGCTCGGAACGCATCCGCACGTACAACTTTCCGCAGGGGCGTTTAACGGATCACCGGATCAATCTGACGCTGTATCGCCTGGAGGCGATCATGGACGGCGACCTCGGTGAACTGATCGCGGCTCTCGTCAGCGAGCATCAGGCTGAACTGCTGGCCTCGCTCGGCGACGCGGATTGAAGCGCGAATGAGTCGGCAGACGAAAGCAGACGGGCCGCGGATGAGCCCGGCTACACCCGCCGCGCTGTTGCGCGCCTCGCCGCTGCCGCCGCTCGAAGCGCGGGTTCTGCTCACGCACGTGCTCGGCTGGCGGCATACGCAATTGATTACGCGCGGCGATGAACCGCTCGCCGGCGCGTTGGTCGAGCGTTACCGGGCGCTGGAAGCGCGACGCGTAGCCGGTGAGCCGGTCGCGCAACTGATCGGCGCACGCGAATTCTTCGGGCTCGAGTTCGAAGTGACGCCCGACGTGCTGATTCCGCGTCCTGAAACCGAACTGCTTGTAGAAACCGCGCTGAGCGCGATGGACAAGCTCCCGCGGCCGCGCGTGCTCGACCTCGGCACCGGCACGGGCGCTATCGCGGTGGCGATTGCGTCGATGCGGCCGGACGCGCGCGTTTGGGCGCTCGACCGTTCTTCGGAAGCGCTCGCGGTGGCAACCCGCAATGCCGCCCGCCTGCTGGATGCCAACCGTCCCGGCGGCGCCGTGGTATTCCAGCATAGCGACTGGTACGACTCGCTCGACGCCGCACTGCGCTTCGAGGTGATCGTGAGCAATCCGCCGTATATCGCGAGCGGCGATCCGCATCTGTCGGAAGGTGATTTGCGCTTCGAGCCGCGCGGCGCGCTCACCGACGAAGCCGACGGCCTCAGCGCAATCCGCGCGATTATCGGTGGCGCCCCCACACGTTTGAGCGCCAACGGCGTATTGTGGATCGAACACGGCTACGATCAGGCCGAAGCCGTTCGCGCGCTCCTGTCAGCGCGCGATTTCGAGGAAGTGCGCTCGGAGCGGGATCTTGCCGGTATCGAGCGAATCAGCGGCGGACGGTGGCTCGGCTGACGCTTCGCGGATAGCCTTATCCGGCGCATGGATAAAGCGGCCCGGCGCTGGTCTTACCGAAATCCGCTATCATTTCAGCCTATTCCCCACACATCACGGAACCGCAAGGTCAGTCATGGATACGCAACAACGCATCAAGCAAATCGTCGACGAGAACAACGTCGTGCTCTTCATGAAGGGCAACGCTCAGTTCCCGATGTGCGGCTTTTCGGGCCGCGCCGTCCAGATCCTGAAGGCGTGCGGCGTCGGCGAGTTCAAGACCGTCAACGTGCTCGAAGACGACGAAGTCCGCCAGGGCATCAAGCAGTTCTCGAACTGGCCGACCATTCCGCAGCTCTACGTGAAGGGCGAATTCATCGGCGGCTCGGACATCATGATGGAAATGTACGAATCGGGCGAACTGCAGCAATTGTTTGCCGCGGCCTGAGCCTTTGCCCCACAAGGCGCCGCGAGCCATGGAAACACCCACTGCGGCGCCACGCCGGCTGATCGTCGCGATCACCGGTGCGACCGGCGCCATCTACGGCATCCGCTTGCTCGAGACGTTGCGCAAGCTGGGCGGCGTCGAGAGCCACCTGCTGATTTCCAGCGCTGGCTGGCTCAATATCCGGCACGAACTCCAGTTGTCCAAAGATGACGTGCATCCGCTCGCGGATGTCGTCCATTCGGTGCGCGACGTGGGCGCGAGCATCGCATCCGGCTCGTTCGCGACAGAAGGCATGGTGGTCGCCCCCTGCTCGATGAAAACGCTCGCGAGCATCGCGCACGGTTTTTCCGACAATCTGATCACGCGCGCCGCCGATGTCACGCTGAAGGAGCGCCGCCGGCTCGTTCTCCTCGTGCGGGAAACGCCGTTCAATCTCGCGCATCTGCGCAATATGACGGCCGTCACCGAAATGGGCGGCGTCATCTTTCCACCCTTGCCCGCCTTTTACAACCAACCCAAGTCGATCGACGAGATGGTCGATCACACCGTGTCGCGCGTGCTGGATCTGTTCGCGCTCGGACCGGCCTTGTCGCCGGCGTGGCAAGGATTGCACGGCGCGGATTAGTAACGATTGCGACGCAATCAATTCCGCTTTCCGCCGTTTATCAAAGATCAGTGCGGACTTATATTGGTAGCAATCCAATCTCCGCGCCGCCGCACCCGGCTGCGTTGCTACCATGAACCGCCTGCCTTCGCTTTTTCTTTCCCACGGCGCGCCCACGCTGCCGATCGACCCCTCGCTGCCGTCCGCCGAATTCGGCGTGCTCGGCGCGCAACTGCCGCGTCCCGAAGCCGTGCTGATGCTGTCGGCCCACTGGGGCACGGCGCGACCGGTGGCAAGCACGTCCACGGCGCCGGACACCATCCACGACTTCTACGGTTTTCCGCGTCAGCTATATGAGATCCGGTATCCGGCGCCGGGCGCGCCCGATGTGGCGCGCCGTGCCGCCCTGCTGCTCGGTCAAAACGACATCGCCGCCGATACCGAACCGCACGGCCTCGATCACGGCGCATGGGTGCCGATGCTGCTGATGTTCCCGGACGCCGACGTGCCGGTCGCGCAATTGTCGATCCAGCCGCACATGAACGCGGCGCATCACTTCCGCATCGGCCGTGCGCTGCGCGCGCTGACAGACGAAGGCGTGATGGTGATCGGCTCCGGTCAGATCACGCACAACCTGCGCGCCGCCGACTTTTCGGCGCGCCCCGAAGACGCCGACCCGCGCGTCGCCGAATTCACCGGCTGGTTCGAGGACAAGCTTGCGGCACACGACCTCGACGCGCTGCTCGACTACCGTCGCCAGGCGCCGCACGCGGCGCTGATGCATCCGACCGACGAGCATCTGCTGCCCGTATTCGCCGCATTGGGCGCCGCCGACGACGATTATTCGCTGGCGATTCAATCGCTCGGCACCTATCAGCGTGCGCTCGCCATGACGAATTACGTGTTTGGCAGCGCGTGACGTCAAAAGTGACGCCCGTAAAAAAACCCGCCTTGAGTCAAGCTCAAGGCGGGCTTTTTCATACGAATGCCAACACCAATCGAATCGCGGCCCGTTAATGCACCGCCATCTCTTCGAGCACCTCGTCGTGAATGTCACGCTCGTCCAGGTACTCCGAGCGATACCCGCTGCGCACGCCCCAGTAATAAAACACCAGTGAGAACGCGATCACCACGAGCATGTCCCAGCCGTACGGCAAGACGCCCAGACCGCCGAACTCCTTACTGCCGATCAGCGACAGCACGGCCATGATCGGCAGGTAGGCCACGAGCCACCACGCCGCCTTCAGATCACGTCCCCAACCGCCGAAACCGGACTTCGCCTGGAAGTAGAAGTACACCGGCAGCGCCACGACCATCAGCAGAATGATCTCGCCCGTCAGCGGCCACCGGGCCCAGTACAGGATCAACGACGCGCACACGAAGGCGAACGGCGCAATGATCTGCATGCCCGCAATGTGCAGCGGACGCTCCAGGTCGGTCGCCGCGCGGCGCAGCGCCATCAGGCTGATCGGGCCGGTCAGGTACGAAATCACGGTCGCGACCGAAATCACCGCCGCAAGCGAACTCCAGCCGCGGAAGAAGAACAGGAAAATGAACGACACCAGCAGGTTGAACCACATCGCCTGACGCGGCACGCCGTAGAACGGGTGCACATTGCCGAACATCTTCGGCATGGTGTTGTTGCGCTCCATCGCATAGATCATGCGGGTCGTGGTCGCCATGTAGGTCGTGCCGGTGCCGCTCGGGCTGACGAACGCGTCGACGTAGAGCAGGATGGCGAGCCAGTTCAGGTTCAGCGCGATCGCCAGTTCGGCGAACGGCGAAGCAAAGTTGAAATGGCCCCAACCCTTCATCACGTCGCTTGGGCTCACCGCGCCGATATACGCAACCTGCAGCAGCACGTAGATCACCAGCGCGAGCAGGATCGAGCCGATCACCGCGAACGGCACGCTCTTGCTCGGATTGCGCGCCTCGCCGGCCAGATTGATCGGGCTCTGGAAACCGTTGAACGCGAACACGATGCCGCTCGTCGCCACCGCGGTCAACACCGCCGACCAGCCGTACGGCGCGAACGTGCTCGCTTCGCCGAAGTTTTCCTTGTGAAAGCCCGCCATCATCAAGCCGACAATCGTCGCGCCCGGAATCAGGAACTTGAAGATCGTGATGGCCGAATTGGCGCGAGCGAAGAGCTTCACGCCCCAGTAATTCAGCAAGAAGTAAATCACCACCAACGCGGCGGACAGCAGGAGCCCATCGGTGGTTAATTCCCCGTTCACGAACAGCGCCTGCGCCCATGCATAGGGCCAGGTGCTCATGTACTGAATGGACGCCTCGGCCTCGATCGGAATCACCGAGACGATGGCGATCCAGTTTGCCCACGCGCTAATGAAACCCACGAGCGCGCCATGCGAATAGCGCGCGTAGCGCACCATGCCGCCCGATTCCGGAAACATCGCGCCGAGTTCGGCGTAGGTCAACGCGATTGCGAGAATCACGACCGCGCCGATGACCCATGCGCAAATGGCGGCAGGACCGGCGATCTTGGCGGCTTTCCACGCGCCGAATAGCCAGCCCGAGCCGATGATCGAACCCAGGCCGGTCAGCAGCAACGCAAACGGCCCGATGTTCCGTTGTATAGAACTTTTCACATCCTCTCCTGTATCAGAACCATGTGTCGGCACCGCGAGACATCGCTTGTGACGCTGCGGACGGTGACGTGCATGCATGCGCAACCGGCGCAACCCGGTGCGGGGCGCGTAGTTTAACGGTTGCCCCCGCCGCCTGCAGCCAAACCAAGGGTTGTCCCTGACAAAAAAGATCAGACAAACGGAAAGCTTTGTAAGGACGTCCCACCTTGCCATACCGAAATTTTGTAAAGATGCGGCGAGAGTGTTGACCTTCTCTCAAAATCGCCGTATAACGTCCGGGCAGGATTTCAAGCGGCGAGTGAATTGGTCTTTCGTAGTTCGCCCATCAACGGTACTCCGGTTGGTCCCATTACCCCCTTCCTTGATTTTCATGCACCCATTGGGCTTCGGCCTTATTTACCATCTTTAGGAACAAGTAATATGGAAACCGGTACCGTCAAGTGGTTCAATGACGCAAAGGGCTTTGGCTTCATCACGCCGGACGGCGGCGGCGAAGATCTGTTCGCGCATTTCTCGGAAATCCGCACGGAAGGCTTCAAGACGCTGCAAGAAAACCAAAAGGTCACGTTTGAAGTGAAGACGGGCCCGAAGGGCAAGCAAGCTGCCAACATCAAGCCGGTGTAAGCAGAGCGCTCCCTTCAGGACGCAAAAAACCCCGCCTCGGCGGGGTTTTTTTTTATATTCGTCGCAATGCTATGCGCTGATTATCTTCGCAGTATGTGATTGGTGATTCGGGTTTATCCGAACAGACGCCGCGCGTGAATACCGAGGCCTGTCGCGACACTGGCGAGACGGTCGCCGAATACCGCTTTGGCGTCTGGAAATGCAGCCGCCAATGCACCCGATAGAAACGCCAAACCGGTCGAGCCGCCCGTGAAGTAAATCGCGCTGACGTCGCGCGTGGCGATGCCGGCCGCCTGCACCGTGTCGCGTGCGGCCTGCACGATGCGGCGCGTCTCGTCCTGGCCGGCCTTGATCAACTGCGCTTCGTCGAAGGCGAGGCGCAGGTCGTCTTCCACTTCGTCGAGATCGATCACGGTTTCGCCGCCCGCCGCCACGCCGATCTTCGCCTCTTCGGCGTGCGCCGCGAGCGCATGCCCCAGGCGGCGCTCCACGACACGCATCAGGCGGTCGTGATGCTTGACCTCGGTGAACAGATGCCGCATCAGCGCGAGTTCGCCGACGCGCTTCGGCGCGTAGACGGTGTTGATCAGATGCCAGGTCGCCAGATCGAAATAAACCCGGTTCGGAATTTCGCGGCCTTCCGGGTCGAGCGCCTGATAGCCGAGTTCGCGCAGGATCGTCGCCAATTCGACGCGGCGGTCGAAATCGGTGCCCGCGACGTGCACGCCATGATGGGCCAGCACATCGTCCTTGCGCTCGACGCGCTTCATCCGCTCCGGCCCGACGCGCACCAACGAAAAGTCCGAGGTGCCGCCGCCGATGTCCGCCACCAGCACGAGTCCTTCCGCCGTCAGATGCGATTCGTAGTCGAACGCGGCGGCGATCGGCTCATACTGAAAGTGAATTTCCCGCAGACCGACCGAGCGCGCCGCCGCTTCGAGTTGCTGCTGCGCCATCTGATCGGCGCGCGGATCGTCGTCGACGAAAAACACCGGGCGGCCCAGCACCGCGCGATTGATCGGCCCGCCGGCGCTTTTTTCCGCCGACCGCTTGAGGTGATCGAGAAAAATCGCGATAACCTCGGTGTACTTGATCGCCGAACCGTCGCCCAACTCGGTCGAATTCTCGGCGAGCGGCGAGCCCAGAATGCTCTTCATGGAGCGCATCAGGCGGCCGTCGAAACCGTCGATATACGCTGCCAGCGCGGCCCGCCCGAATTCGCGGGTGTCTTCGTCGGTGTTGAAAAACACCGAGGTGGGCAGCGTCGAATAGGCGCCCTCGACCGGCGCGAGCTTCAGCGCCGCCCCGTCGGGGACAGCCACGGCCGAGTTGGAAGTACCGAAGTCGATCGCGCAATAGTTCATGGCAGGAATCGCCGCTCACGGCTGGCGCGGACAGAAGGGGGGAGCGGCTTTGTATCACGAAATCCCAACGGGCATCAACTGACGCTTCCGGCGCATCCGCAACAAAACCCACAGGCCTGTCGGGCGGAACGCAAATTGCTCACGCCAACAGGTTACGCCGCCAATTTATGACATTGAGGAGACTTTGAGCAATGAGCGCGCCGCCAACCGCCGCCGTCCGCGAAAAAAACACCGCCGTCGTCGAAACGGATCTGCCTTCGCGGCTGGACCGCTTGCCGTGGGGCCGCTTTCACTCGCTGATCGTCGTGGCGTTGGGCGTGACGTGGCTGCTCGACGGTCTCGAAGTGACGCTGGCGGGCGCGGTGGCGAGCGCGTTGAAGGCGAGCCCCACGTTGCAATTCACGAACGCGGACGTGGGCCTCGCCGGTAGTGCTTACATCGCCGGCGCCGTGCTCGGAGCACTCGGCTTCGGCTGGATGACCGACCGGCTCGGCCGTCGCAAGCTGTTCTTCATCACGCTCGCGCTCTATCTGGCCGCCACCGCGGCAACCGCGTTTTCGTGGAATCTGGCCAGTTTCCTGCTGTTTCGCTTTCTGACCGGCGCGGGTATCGGCGGGGAATATACGGCGATCAATTCGACAATCCAGGAATTCACGCCAGCCCGCGTGCGCGGCTGGACCGATCTCGGCATCAACGGCACCTTCTGGGTCGGCGCGGGGCTGGGTGCGGCGGGCTCGCTGGTGCTGCTCGATCCGAATCTGCTGCCGCCTGATTGGGGCTGGCGCGCGTGCTTTTTCATCGGCGCGGTGCTGGCGCTGGTGATTCTGCCGATGCGTGTCTGGGTGCCGGAAAGCCCGCGCTGGCTCCTGACCCGCGGCGGCGAGCCCGACGCGCGCTCGATCGTCGAAGCGCTCGAAACGCGCTTTCGTCGCGAGGGTCACACGCTCGTGGACCACGAACTCATTGCGCTGCGGCTGCGCGCACGCGGACATACGCCGCTGCGCGAGGTGTTCCACACGCTTTTCAACGTGCATCGGCGTCGCGCACTGGTCGGGCTGTCGCTGATGACCGCGCAGGCGTTCTTCTACAACGCGATCTTCTTCACCTACGCGCTCGTGCTCACCGATTTTTACCAGGTGCCGCCCGCGCATATCGGCTGGTATCTGCTGCCCTTCGCGCTCGGTAATTTCCTCGGACCGCTGGTGCTCGGCCGGCTTTTCGACGTCATTGGAAGGCGCAAGATGATCGCGGCGACCTACGGCATATCCGCGGTTCTGCTGACGCTGAGCGGCTACCTGTTCGAGCAGCACATGCTCACCGTCGTCACGCAGACGATCGCATGGATGGTGATTTTCTTCTTCGCATCGGCGGCCGCGAGTTCGGCGTATCTGACGGTCAGCGAATCGTTTCCACTGGAGATCCGCGCGCTGGCGATCGCGGTGTTTTACGCATTCGGCACGGCGCTGGGCGGCATCGCGGGCCCGGCGTTCTTCGGCAGGCTGATCGACACGCATCAGCGCAGCGAGGTGTTTTCGGGCTATCTGGTCGGCTCGGCGCTGATGCTCGCGGCCGCGGTGATCGCGGCGATCTGGGGCGTGGATGCCGAGCGCAGGTCGCTCGAGCACGTCGCGAGGCCGCTGTCGAGCGTGCTGGACGACGAGGAATAAAAAACGCGCGGTCGGCGCCGCGCGTTTTTCCATCACCGCCTGGGCGGCGAACCGCTCAGAAGGCCTTCTTCCAGCCGCCGCCGTAAGCGATGTCCGCCAGCGGCAGACGCTGACGCGCCGATTTCTCCCGCTCACGCAGCACCGGGTCCAGCTTGTCGACCTCGCCGTAATGGCCAAGCGCGATCATCGCGATCACTTCAACGTCCTTCGGGAGCTGGAATGCCGCGCGGAACGCGTTCGGATCGAAGCCGCTCATCTGATGCGCGGCGAGGCCGAGCGCGTGCGCCTGCAACACCAGCGCCATCGCCGCCGCGCCCGCATCGTAGGGTGCGCAGCGATTCACTTCGCCCTTGCTCGTGAGCGTGTGCGTGGTCACCGCGATCAGCACCGGCACCTGCGCATTCCAGCCCTGATTGAACGGCACCAGCGTGGCGAAGGCCTGCTTGAACGAGACTTCGTCGACGCTGCGGTCGAATACGACGAAACGCCACGGCTGCGCGTTATACGAAGACGGCGCCCAGCGAGCCGCCTCGAGCACGGAACGCAGGTTGTCGCGGCTCACCGGCTCGCTCGAATAAGCGCGCGGGCTCCAGCGGCCTGCAATCAACTCGTGGATGGCGACTTCGGTAGGGGCGGGTTTGTTGGTCATGCGCTTCTCTCGGTCGAAATTCATGGTCGACGGGCGGCTGCCCGGGGTCACATAGCATAACCGGGCTTCGCCGCGCGCGCTTCATCCTATGCGGGTTGGTTTTTGCGTCGGCTGGAATGCGAACGGCCCCAGTGGGGCCGTTGGTCCGGCTTCGCTTCGCCGTACCCCGCGCGCGGGGCGCGACCTTAGATCGCCTGCGGTTCCGGCACCTTGGCGGGCCGGTTGATGCGCAACACGATCACGGCGGCGACGAGACACAGGCCGCCCGAAATCATCGACGCCACCGTGTACGTACCGAGGCTCGCGCGCAGCATGCCGGCGCCGAGCGCCGCGAACGCCGCGCCCAACTGGTGACCGGCGACCACCCAGCCGAACACCACCGGCGCCGCTTCCTTGCCGTAAACGTCGGTGGCGAGACGCACGGTGGGCGGCACGGTGGCGATCCAGTCGAGGCCGTAGAACACCGCGAACAGCGGCAGGCCGAAGAAGTCGATGCCGAACGCGTGCGGCAGATACATCAGCGACAAGCCGCGCAGCCCGTAGTACCAGAACAGCAGCACGCGGCTATTGAAGCGGTCGGAGAGCCAGCCGGAAAGCGTCGTGCCGAACAGATCGAAGATGCCCATCGCGGCGAGCAGCGACGCGCCCTGCACTTCGGTCATGCCGTAGTCGCCGCACATCGCGATCAGGTGGGTGCCGACGTAACCGTTGGTACTCGCGCCGCAGATGAAGAAACTGAAGAACAGCAGCCAGAAGTCGCGCGTCTTGCTCGCCATGGCGAGCGTGCCGAAAGCGATTGCCAACGGATTCTGCTTCGTAGCGGGCGCTGCGACGGGCGCGTCGTGCGGTTCGCCGTACGGACGCAGCTTCATGTCGGCCGGGCGCTCCGGCAACAGGAACGCGACCAGCGGCAACACGATCGCCGCCGCCAGCGCGACCACCCACACCACCGGGCGCCAGCCGTGGTGCTGGGCGATGGCCGCGAGCATCGGCAGGAACACCAGTTGGCCGGTGGCCGAACTGGCCGTGAGAATGCCCATGACGAGGCCGCGGCGCGTGGTGAACCAGCGCGTCACCACCGTCGCGGACAAGGACAGCGCCGCGACGCCCGTCGAGCCGCCGACCATTACGCCCCAGATCAGGACCATCTGCCATGGATGCGTCATCAGCGACGACAACGCCACGCCTGCGGCCATCGTGCCGAGCGCGGCCAGCAACGTGGGACGCACGCCGAAGCGCTGCATCGCCGCCGCCGCGAACGGCCCCATCAGCCCGTAGAGCGCGATATTCACCGAGATCGCGAGCGAGATCGTCGCCCGGCTCCAGCCGAATTGATGCTCGAGCGGCACCATCATCACGCTCGGCGTGGCGCGCGTGCCCGCCGCCGCCAGCAATACCAGGAACACCACGGCGACAGTCAACCAGCCATAGTGGAAACGTCCGCCAATCAGTCTCGCTGCCCAGTTCATCGGTTCTCCAGTCGACACCGCTCACAAGAATGGCGCCGTTCGCATTCGCCGTTCGCACCATGACGGCTTCGGTAAAGGGTTTGTGACAGCTCAGTCACAACGGTGTTGCGATGTTAGTTACTGGTCGGTAACATGTCAAGGCGTCGATTTAATTTTCAGGTGCTTACCATGTCCCACAGCGAAACCCACAAGCCGGCCGGTCCCCGGCGCGCGCGCAGCGCGCAAACGGCCGGGCCACAGGCGCAGCAGCATCTGCTGCGCGCGGCGGACGAGTTGTTCTACCGCGAGGGCGTGCGGATGGTCGGCGTCGATGCGGTGGTGGAACGCGCGGGCGTGAACAAGATGAGCCTGTACCGCCAGTTTTCGTCGAAAGACGAACTGGTGATGGCTTATCTGGAGCGCAAGGACGAACAATTCTTCGGCTATGTGGAACGGAGCTTCGCGAAGCATCCGGGCGAGCCGGCAAAGCAGCTTCAGCAGTATTTCGACGACCTGGCGGTGCGCGCGTCGATCGAGGGCTACCGCGGCTGTCCGTTCGTGAACGTGTCGGTGGAGTTTCCCGACGCGGCGCATCCGGCGCGGCAATTCGTGTTTCGCAACAAGGAACGGTTGCTGGCGCGACTCACCGAACTGGCGACTGGCGCAGGCGCCGACGATCCGGTGGCGCTCGCCAACGCGCTCGGCTTGCTGATCGAAGGCGTGTACGCGGCCAGTCAGACCTATGGCCCCGGATGCGGACCGATTCTCGCCGCGCCGAAAGTCGCCGCGCAGTTGATCGCCGCGGCATGCGGCGGGGCGGCGGCTAAGGGTTGAACTGGAGCCGGCTGTGCGGTCTCACCGTCGCGAGGCGCGGATCGGCGCCAGTCCGCGCCGTTAAAATGGCGCTTTCCCCTTTCGCTGCGTGCCATGTCGTTGCCTGCCGAATCCCATGATGCCGTCGTTGCCGCCACCCGCCACTGGCTGACCCACGCCGTGATCGGACTGAATTTATGTCCCTTCGCGAAAGCAGTGCACGTGAAGGGGCAGATTCGCTATGCCGTTAGCGACGCCGTGAATATAGAAGCGGTGTTGACCGACCTCGAAGCCGAGTTACAGACGCTGCTTGCGTCCGACCCTGACGCCGTCGATACCACGCTATTGATTCTGCCGCGCGCGCTCGGCGATTTTCTCGAGTACAACGATTGCCTGTTTTTCGCCGAGCGGATGCTCAAGCAGCTTCGGCTCGAAGGCTCGATTCAGATCGCCAGCTTTCATCCTCATTACCAGTTCGAAGGCAGCGAACCCGACGACATCGAGAATTACACCAATCGGGCGCCTTATCCGATTTTGCATTTGCTGCGCGAGGACAGCATCGAGCGCGCTGTCGAGGCTTTCCCCGACGCTGAGGCTATTTATGAGCGAAATCAGGCAACCCTTCGACGGATCGGCCTCGCCGGGTGGAACGAACTGATGAAGCGGTGATTCATGGCGGCGGCCATGCAACGGCAGCGGCAGCGGCGTCGGGCAGCCACTGTTAAAGGCCACCTGCGGAAAAGCGAAATCAGGCGGACACGAAAAAACGCTCCTTCAACTCCCCGATTCCAAGCGTCTCCATCACCTCATTAAGCCGCTCGGCCGGCCGCCGCCTTGGCAAATCCTTATATTGGGCAATGATGAGTTCATTCTTCATGGAATGCTCCCACCCGACCAGTTCGGTCACGCTCACCTGATAGCCGTGCGCTTCCAACTGCAAGCAGCGCAGCACATTCGTGATCTGGCTGCCGAATTCCCGCGTATGCAGCGGATGCCGCCAGATTTCAGTCAACGCGTTCGCGAGCGATTTGCCCTTGTTCTGCCGTAACACGCCCGCCACCTCAGCCTGGCAGCACGGAACGACCACGATGTACTTCGCGTGCTTTTCCAGCGCGAAGCGGATGGCGTCGTCGGTCGCGGTATTACAGGCATGCAGCGCCGTCACGATGTCGATCTCGGCCGGCAAGCGCTCGGACGTGATCGAGTCGGCCACCGACAGGTTCAGGAAGGACATCCCCGTAAAGCCGAGCCGAGCGGCCAGTTCTTCCGACTTCGCGACCAGTTCCTCGCGCGTTTCGATGCCGTAAATGTGCGAAGCCCCACCAGCGGCGCCCTGAAATTCCTTGAAGAAAAGGTCGTACAGGATAAAACCTAGATATGACTTGCCCGCGCCGTGGTCGACGAGCGTCAAGGCGCCCTGCTTGTCCTTGAGGTCCTTGAGCAGCGGCTCGATGAACTGAAAAAGGTGATAGACCTGCTTCAGCTTGCGGCGGCTGTCCTGGTTCATCTTGCCGTCGCGCGTGAGGATGTGAAGCTCTTTCAGTAGCTCGACGGACTGGTTCGGACGGATTTCGTGGGTTTTGCTGGACATCGTGGAAACCGCCGCCGATTGCAACGCGAACGTGCGACAGGTGACGGAAAAAGGGAAAAGTTGCTGGCAGTTTACCCAAAGCGCGGCCCGCTCACCGAAGGAGCCGGGCGAATCATGCGAAAAAGGTCGACGATCTGGAATGTTTTCTGCTCGAACAGCGCGCAAAACAGCTTGCGGGCCGGCTCCCCGGCAAGGTAAGCCGTGCCGCCGATGACAACGGATTGCCAGCGCCGTGCTTCAATCGGCGAACCGGCTGCAGGTGGGGAGGGCGGTCCCGGAACAGGGACCTAATGTTACGTAACCAGAAGCGCGCCGCGATCCCGAGCGGACGCGCTCGGATATAACAGAGGCGGCAATGGATACGATACCCAACGGAAACGTCGAACAGAAGTTTCAGGAAATGCTGGCGAAACTCACTGCCACGCCGGTCTGGTCCGAGAAGCAGCAACTCGAACTGGAGATGGCGCGCGACATTTCCACGGAAATGCTGCGTCTGGCGGAAATCATGCGCGACGGCAGCGTCGATATGGAAACCTGCCTGACGATGCTGAAATACGCAAAAGTACTCGATTTCGTGATGACCACGCTCGCATCGAGGCGCGACATCAAACCGCAAACGCTGCGGGTCATTTTCAAGCTCGCCGGGCTCAAGGTGGACGAGGCTTACCCCAGTTAAACCGGCGTCACGCCGCGACCCGCGCGGGCGGCACGCGGCCGCTCGCACCGGTCAGCCGGCATCCCTTCTGGCGGAAGGGCGACACATCACGCGCGCGGTGCTTCGACCGGCGGCGTGCCTTCATGGAACAGGGTCTTGAGCTGCGAACGCAGTTCCGGCGAATCCTCGTGTTTGTGAACCGAAACCGCGTGCTGCACGGCTGCGTCGAGTAATTCGTCCTCGCTGTCGGCGGACATGGCAACGGTGCAGTTCATCTCGCTCGGGAATTCGCGACAGTCGATATATTTGCGGCTCATGGCAGTCTCCTGGTATCAACCTTCAGAACATCCGGACAGGGAACAGACGCGCGAACTCCGTCTTCCGCCGTCACGCGGCCGTTAGGGCAGCGCGGGCAGCGTGAAATCGTGGGCTGGTTCGAGGCGGAAAACGCGACACTGCGTCCGGTGGAAGGTATGTGAAAAGTATAGGTCGCGCGGGTCGGTCCCGAAGCGGCAAACGCAAACCGGGCCGATACGCAAACGCCCGAACCCAGCTTTTTTCGGCCTGCCGGCTCAGCCGCGCGTTTGCCCTGCGCTGCCCACGGTGTGAAAATAGCGCCCTTCGCGCCGCGCGATCGTCCGATCCCGCTGACGCACCGCCTCTTCCGCTCATCCGCAGGACCGCATGTCATCCTCCCTCGATTCCGCCCGCGTCGCCGTGATCGGCGGCGGCCCCGCCGGCTTGATGGCTGCCGAGGCGCTTGCCCGACATGGCGTGCCGGTCGACGTGTATGACGCGATGCCGTCGGTCGGCCGCAAATTCCTGATGGCGGGCAAAGGCGGCATGAACATCACGCATTCCGAACCGCTCGGACCGTTTCTGGACCGCTACGGTGCGCGCCGCGAGCGGATCGAGCCGTTGCTCGACGCCTTCGGTCCCGACGCTTTGCGCGCCTGGCTGCACGAGTTGGGCGTCGAAACCTTCGTCGGCAGTTCGGGCCGCGTTTTCCCGACCGATATGAAAGCGGCGCCGATGCTGCGGGCGTGGCTGCATCGATTGAGAGAAGCGGGCGTGCGGTTTCATATGCGCCACAAGTGGATTGGCTGGGTTGAGAGCGATGCCGACGCCGACGCCGACGACGCCACGCATGCGCTGCGGTTTGCCACGCCCGGCGGCCCGCAAGTCGTGACTTGCGATGCCGTGGTGTTCGCGCTCGGCGGCGCAAGCTGGCCACGCCTCGGATCGGACGCCGCCTGGGTGCCGCTCATGGCAGCGCGCGATGTGCCGCTGACGCCTCTGCAACCCGCCAACTGCGGCTTCGACGCCGACTGGAGCCCTTATCTGCGCGAGCGTTTCGCGGGCCAGCCGGTCAAGCCGGTGGCCATTTCACTCACTGGCGTAGACAATAAAGTCCACAATCGACAAGGTGAAATACTTCTGACCGAAACGGGCCTGGAAGGGAGCCTGATTTACGCGTTATCGGCGGCTATTCGGGACCGGATTCTCGCCGACGGCGACGTGACAACCAGTCTGGATCTGGCGCCAGGCTTGACTCTCGAGCGTGTCGTCGCGGAAGTCACGCGGCCGCGCGGCTCACGTTCGATGTCGAGCCATCTGCATGGCCGGATCGGGATTAGCGGGGTAAAACTGGCCTTGTTGCACGAGATTCTGTCGAAGGAAGCTTTCGCCGACGCGAACGTTCTCGCGCATGCCATCAAGTCGCTGCCGGTGCGGCTCACGCGGGCCCGGCCGATCGCGGAAGCGATCAGCACCGCCGGCGGCATTCCCTTTGAGGCGCTCGACGAGCATCTGATGATCGAGCGTCTGCCCGGCATGTTCTGCGCGGGCGAAATGCTCGATTGGGAAGCACCAACGGGCGGCTATCTTCTCACCGCCTGCTTCGCCAGCGGTTTGGCGGCGGGACGCGGCGCGTTGGCGTATCTCGAGGCGCGCGGCGCGCGCCCCTCCGCCGCATCGCCTACCGCGCCTTAAGACGCCACAGCGACGTCACTTCAGCCACGCGCGCCGCATGCAACGCATCGGTTTCGTCGGTCGACTTGGGATGCCGCGGACGAATATCCTCGCGGCCCGCCACAGTCAGCCCGGCCTTTTCGATCGCCGCAAGCAGCCACTCGCGCGTGCGCAAACCGAGATGCTCCGCGAAATCCGACATGATGAGCCAGCCTTCGCCGCCCGGCGATAGATGCTCCGCGAGACCGTTGAGAAAACCCAGCAGCATGCGGCTTTCCGAATCGTAGATCGCATGTTCGATCGGGGACGCAGGCCTCGCCGGCACCCACGGCGGATTGCAGACGACGAGCGGCGCACGGCCTTCCGGAAACAAGTCCACTTGCACCACTTCGACTTGCTGGTCGTAGCCGAGGCGCGCGAGGTTCTCTCGGGCGCAAGCGAGCGCTCGCGGGTCCTGGTCTGTCGCAACGATTTTCTTCACACCGCGCCTCGCGAGCAGCGCCGCCAACACGCCGGTGCCGGTGCCGATATCGAACGCCTTGTTCAGCGAGGGCAGTGGCGTTCGCGCGACGAGATCCACATATTCACCCCGCACCGGCGAAAACACGCCGTGGTGCGGATGAATGCGCTCGCCCAGCGCGGGAATCTCGACACCCTTCTTGCGCCACTCATGCGCGCCGATCAGACCAAGCAGTTCGCGCAGCGATACAACCGATGCTTCACCGGTGGCCGGACCATACGTTTCGATGCAAGCCTGTTGCACGTCGGGCGCGCGGCGCAACGGAATGCCGTAAGCGGCGTCGAGCGGAATCAGGATCATGCCGAGCGTGCGGGCGCGTTGCGACTGCGCCTGGCGATGCAGGTTGAAGGCGTCGAGCGGCGTCTCGCCCTGCTTGCGCGGTTTGCGTTCCAGTCGACGCGTAACCGCCTGCAGCAATTGGCGAGCGTTCTGGAAATCGCCGTTCCATAACAGCGCCGTGCCTTCGCAGGCAAGGCGGTAGGCGGAGTCGGCGGTCGTGCGGTCATCCGCGACGATGACGCGTTTCGGCGGCGGCACTGCCGCTTCGGAGCGCCAACGCGCGGTGCGGGGACCGTCGGCTTCGGGCCAGGTGATGGTTGCTGGGCTGGTCATGGTGAGGTGGGATCTGTGTTGCGGGAGTGACGCAATGAAATATCGCGTCGTCGGGGGGCGTTGCCCGCCGGAGTACTTGATAAGCGATGCCGACTGACGCCCCGAATAGTACCCCTGTCGTTCGGGTTCGCGGTGGGCTATTCGTCGGCGAACGCGGCCAAGGCTGGCCGTGGCACTGCACTTTCGCTACTGCGCGCGGCAAATGTAGACTGAATCGTCCACGATCGACAAGGTGAAGGAGATATGGTGAATTTCGGCCGTTTGAGGTCTCACGAACGCTTTGCGTCCGAGGTACTCTTCGGCCCTCAAAGGGCCAAGAGTCGGCGATGTTTTCACGGCCAAGTTCTGAAACACGGACGCTTGCTTTACAAGGCGAGCATGAATAAGCGACCGGGTAACATGGAATGTTCAAGTCCGCAGAGTTACAAGCGGCCCGACGGACCGGGTTAACCATGCTTAAAATCGATTATGCCGCACGCATGAACCTGCGCTTGCAGACCCGGCTAATAGACAGACCCGTATCGCCTATGTATAGTCATCGCCGACCGCCAAGGCGCACGGTCACAAATCATGATAGAACCTGAGAGAGCAATAAGGTACGCACTAAAATTTTAATAGCGCCATTAACGCCTTGAATATCGGGTTGCAGGCCCCTTACCGTGCCGCAACCCGATATATTTATTGGCGCGATTTAACGACGACTACGTTCCGCTCAAGAATAAAAAAACGGGTTTCTGAACATTTCAGAAACCCGTTTTCGTACTACTGGTGCCGGCTGCAGGACTCGAACCCGCCACCTCATGATTACAAGTCAAGCGCTCTACCTGATGAGCTAAGCCGGCTTTGAGCCCGTAATTCTACTTCACTTTACGATCTTCAGGCGAGCCCTTCCGCCGCCTTTCGATCCGTCGTCGTCAGGCTGGGGGCCCTCCGTCGCGCTATCCGTTTTGGCTGAAGCAGCATCGGCAGCCGCAGGCGAAGTCTCCACCACACGCGGCGCCGCCGGCATAGCGCTTTCGTCCGCCGGCACGGCGTCGGCACCGGAGTCCCGCGCCTCCCCGCCCGCCGATTCGACCGGAAACGCCATGCCCTGCCCGTTTTCGCGCGCATAGATCGCGAGAATATTGGCGATCGGCACTTCGATCTTGTGCGACTTACCGGAAAAGCGCGCGCTGAATTCGACCCACTCGTTGCCCATCTGCAGCTGGCTGGTCGCCTCGAAGCTGATGTTCAGCACGATTTCGTTGTCGCGCACAAACTGACGCGGCACGCGCGTCTGATTGTCGACCCGGACCGCGATGTGCGGCGTGTAGCCATTATCCGTGCACCATTCGTACAGGGCGCGCAACAGATAAGGTTTGGTGGAAATCTCTTGCATCAACAGTCCTCTGACCAGGCACGGGCCCGCACCCTCTCGACCGTGCGGCGCCCTTGCCCCAAAGCCATACTCAACGACGCATTACCTTTTCGGAAGGCGTCAGCGCTTCGATATAAGCCGGACGGCTGAAAATGCGTTCGGCGTACTTCATCAGCGGTGCGGCGTTCTTCGACAGCTCGATACCATAGTGATCCAGGCGCCACAGGAGCGGCGCGATGGCGACGTCGAGCATCGAGAACTCTTCACCGAGCATGTACTTGTTCTTCAGGAAGATCGGCGCAAGCTGCGTCAGGCGATCGCGGATCGCGAGGCGCGCCTTTTCGTGGTTCTTCTCGGCGGCCTTGCCCTTTTCGTTTTCGAGGGTGCCGACGTGAACGAACAGTTCCTTTTCGAAGTTCAGCAGGAACAGGCGGGCGCGGGCGCGCTGAACCGGATCGGCCGGCATCAGTTGCGGGTGCGGGAAGCGCTCGTCGATGTACTCGTTGATGATGTTCGACTCGTACAGAATCAGGTCCCGTTCGACGAGAATCGGCACCTGACCATACGGATTCATCACGGCGATGTCTTCCGGCTTGTTAAACAGGTCGACGTCGCGGATCTCGAAGTCCATGCCCTTTTCGAACAGCACCAGCCGGCAACGCTGGGAGAACGGGCAAGTTGTGCCGGAATACAGAACCATCATATTTACGTTTCCTCAAAAAGCTGAAGGGCCAGCGCGCGGAAAAACCGTTCAGCAGGTTCTTCCTGGCGCCGGCCCCACGCCGGGTGACGGCGTGATTATTTGATATGTTTCCAGTACGCGGCGTTCAGTCGCCAGGCGAAAAAGCTCAGAATGCCGAGGAAGAGAAGCACCCACACGCCAAGCTGTTTGCGGGTTTTCTGCGTCGGTTCGGACATCCATGACAGGTAAGACACGAGGTCGGCCACAGCAGAATCATAATCTACCGGCGACATCGTCCCCGGAGTGACCTGCTGGAAACCGACAAATTTGTGTACCGTCTCACCCGTTTTTTCGTCGATTTCATCGCCGAACTTCGCGGTACGCTGCCCCTGAAGCTGCCACAGCACGTGAGGCATGCTCACGTTCTCATACACCAGATTGTTCCAGCCGGTCGGCCGCGTATCGTCGCGATAAAAGCTGCGTAGATACGTGTACAGCCAGTCTTTGCTGCGCGCTCGCGCTTCCACCGACAAATCCGGCGGACTCGCGCCGAACCACGCTTTCGCGTCCTCGGGGCGCATCGCCACGGTCATGGTGTTGCCGACCTTGTCGGTGGTGAACAGCAGATTCGACTGAATGGCCGCCGGCGTGATGCCGAGGTCGGTCAACCGCTTGTAGCGCATCAGGTTCGCGCTGTGGCAATTCAGGCAATAGTTTACAAACAATTGCGCGCCGTGCTGCAACGAAGCGAAATTCTCTGCGTTATCAGGCGCTCGGTCGAGCGGGAAATTCTCGTCCGCGCGCACCGGGGCGGCCGCGAGCGCGAGCAGCGTCGCGCCGATCAGCGCGCACGTCGAAAGCAGTTTCTTCATTCGTGTTCTCCTGGCTCGCGATTAGTGGGGCTTGAACCGCACCCGCTCGGGCGGCTGCTTGAACGTGCCAAGCCTCGTCCAGAACGGCATGCCGAGGAAAAACGCGAAGTAGATCAGCGCGCACACCTGCGCAATCAGCGTGGCGGCCGGCGACGGCGGTTTGGTGCCGAGGAAGCCCAGTGTCAGAAAGGCAAACACGAAGATCGCGTAGAACACTTTGTGAAAGAACGGCCGGTAACGGATCGACTTCACCGGCGAGCGGTCGAGCCACGGCAGGAAGAACAGCGAGATCACCGCGCCGCCCATCACCACCACACCCCAGAACTTCGATTCGGTGAACGCCATCGCCAGAATCACCAGCACCGCCAGCACGGGCAAACCGATCTTCCACTTGCCGCGCGCACGCACCAGCGCGAGCAGGCCCAGCAGGGCGATCACGATCATCAGCACGATCTTGAACGGATCGGTGGTGGCGCGCAGCATCGCATAGAAGGCGGTGAAGTACCACACCGGCGCAATTTCCTGCGGCGTCTGCAACGCATTGGCGGGAATGAAGTTGTTCGCTTCGAGGAAATACCCGCCCATCTCCGGCGCGAAAAAGATGATCGCCGCGAAAATCATCAGGAACACCGTGACGCCGAAGAAATCATGCACCGAGTAGTATGGGTGGAACGGAATGCCGTCGAGCGGAATGCCGTTGGGGTCCTTCTTCGCCTTGATCTCGATGCCGTCCGGGTTGTTCGAGCCGACTTCATGCAGCGCCACGATGTGCGCGACCACGAGGCCGATCAGCACTAGCGGAATGGCGATCACGTGAAACGCGAAAAAGCGGTTCAGCGTGACGTCCGAGACGACGTAGTCGCCGCGGATCCACAGCGAGAGATCCGGCCCGATGAAGGGAATCGCCGAGAACAGGTTCACGATCACCTGCGCGCCCCAGAACGACATCTGGCCCCACGGCAGCAGATAGCCGAAGAACGCCTCGGCCATCAGGCACAGAAAGATCGCGCAGCCGAAAATCCATACCAGTTCGCGCGGCTTACGGTACGAGCCGTACATCAGCCCGCGGAACATATGCAGATACACGACCACGAAGAACATCGACGCGCCGGTGGAGTGCATGTAGCGGATCAGCCAGCCCCACGGCACCTCGCGCATGATGTACTCGACCGACGCGAACGCGAGCGTCGCGTCGGGCTTGTAGTTCATCGTGAGAAAGATGCCGGTGACGATCTGATTGACCAGCACCAGCAGCGCGAGCGAACCGAAGAAGTACCAGAAGTTGAAATTCTTCGGCGCGTAGTACTCGGAAACGTGCTTCTTCCACGCCGACGTCATCGGAAAGCGCCGGTCGATCCAGCCGGTGAGCCCGGTCGTCTCTACTTCGTGTTCGATCGCCATTACGCTTCTCCTTTCTCGTCCTTGCCGATCACGAGGCTGGTGGCCGACGTGAACATGTAAGGCGGGATGTCGAGGTTCTGCGGCGCAGGTTTGTTCTTGAAGACGCGGCCGGCCATGTCATAGGTCGAACCGTGGCAGGGGCACAGGAAGCCGCCAGGCCAGTCGTCCGGAAGATTCGGCTGCGCGCCCTCCTGGAAGCGCGGCGTCGGCGTGCAGCCCAGATGGGTGCAGACGGCGACGGCGACAAATACGCTCTGGTGATCGGCCCGTGAACGGAGTTCGTTGTTGCAGTACTCCGGCAAGGGCATGGTGAAAACATTCTTGGAGTGGGGATCCGCTACTTCGTTATCGGCCTTCTTGACGTCGGCGAGCATCTTGTCGGTGCGGTTGATGATCCACACCGGCTTACCGCGCCAGGCAACGGTCATCATGTCGCCGGGCTTGAGATTACTGATATCGACTTCGACCGGGGCACCTGCTGCCTTGGCCTTTTCAGATGGTGCAAACGAACTAACAAAGGGTACGACAGTGGCAACGCCTCCTATGCCACCTGCTACGGTCGTCGCTATCAGCCAGGTACGGCGGCTGCCGTCGACGCGTTCATCTTCCTTGTCTCGCATCACACGCCCCACTTCTGAGTTGGATTTTTCCTTCACGTCGCTTCTACCGCCGCTAGTTTGCGCGAATGGAGTCGCCATTTACAAGGGCCGATTGCCAAAAACCGTGCGAAGCCGTTGATATCTCAGGGTTTCTCCGTACAGATCGCAAACTTTTTCGCACCTCCTTTTAAGCGGCCCCTCCGTTATTCGAGCCTTTTTCTTCTCTAATGGCGATTTCAATTCAAACGGGATTAGGGATATCGATAAAGAGGTGTTCGATATCGAACGATTCGGATAGATGCTTGCCCACCGCCTGCACGCCGAAACGCTCGGTCGCATGATGGCCGGCCGCGAGAAACGCCACGCCGCTTTCCGCCGACGTGTGCATGACCGACTCCGACACCTCGCCGGTGAGATAGACGTCGGCGCCCGCGTTGATCGCCGCGTCGAACATGCCTTGCGCGGCGCCCGTGCACCAGCCCACGCGGCGCAGTTCGCGATCCGGGTCGCCGAATACGAGCGGCGTGCGGCCCAGCGTCTGCTCGACCTGAGCGGTGAAGTGCGCAAGCGTGATCGGCATCGGAAAGGTGGCGAGCCAGCCGAGATCGTTTTCGCCGAAGCGCGCGTCGCTGATCCAGCCCATCTTCGCGCCGATCTGCGCGTTGTTGCCGAACTCGGGATGGTCGTCGAGTGGTAGGTGGTAGGCGAACAGGTTCAGGTCGTTGCCGAGCAGCAGCTTCAGACGCGCATATTTACGGCCGGTGATTTGCGGCGCCTCGTTGCGCCAGAAGTAGCCGTGATGGACCAGCACGGCGTCCGCGCCCCACTCGAGCGCGGCCTCCAGGAAGGCCGCCGAGGCGGTCACGCCGGTCGCGAGTTTGCTCACCCGACGGCGCCCTTCAACCTGCAGACCATTGGGGCAATAGTCCTTGAAGCGCGCGGTTTCAAGGAGATTGTTCAAGTACAATTCAAGTTCGATCCGATCCATATAAACCTCCAGTCTTCAGATGCTTAGACGCTTTTGGCTGTTCTTTGCCCAAGCGGTGACCGTGCTGTTGGCGCTAATGTTCATCATTGCGACCCTCAAACCGCAGTGGCTCCAGCGTCAAGGGCAATTCGGCAAGCAGCTCGCCGAACCGATCGTCGCCCTCCGGGAAGTAGCGCCAGGCATCGGCAGCGGCCCACCGCAGGCGTCCTACGCGGACGCCGCGCAAAAGGCCATGCCCGCGGTCGTCAATGTGTTCTCCAGCAAGGATGGCTCACTGCCGCCCGACCCGCGCGCAAAAGATCCGCTATTCCGCTACTTCTTCGGCGACAAGAACAACCGCAAGCGGCAGGAACAGCCCGCAGCCAATCTCGGCTCGGGGGTGATAGTGAGTTCGGAAGGTTACATTCTAACGAACCAGCACGTCGTGGACGGCGCCGATCAGATCGAAATCGCGCTGGCGGATGGTCGCACCACCAATGCGAAGGTGATCGGCATCGATCCCGAAACGGATCTGGCCGTGCTCAAGGTCAACATGACCAACCTTCCCACCATCACGCTCGGCCGCATGGACCAGACGCGCGTGGGCGACGTGGTGCTGGCGATCGGCAATCCATTCGGCGTCGGCCAGACGGTGACCATGGGCATCGTCAGCGCGCTGGGGCGCAATCACCTCGGCATCAACACCTTCGAAAACTTCATTCAGACCGACGCGGCGATCAACCCAGGCAACTCGGGTGGCGCACTGGTCGATGCGAACGGCAACCTGCTCGGCATCAATACCGCCATCTATTCGCGCTCGGGCGGCTCGCTCGGCATCGGCTTTGCGATCCCCGTGTCGACGGCGCGCAGCGTGCTCGAGAGCATCATCACCACGGGTACCGTCACGCGCGGCTGGATCGGCGTCGAGCCGCAGGACGTGACGCAGGAAATCGCGGAATCGTTCGGGCTGGAGCAGAAGTCCGGTGCGATCGTCGCGGGCGTGTTGAAGAACGGTCCCGCCGACCGCGCGGGCATCAAGCCGGGCGACATTCTGATGAGCGTGAACGGCCAGGAAATCACCGACACCACGCGCCTGTTGAACGTGATCGCGCAGATCAAGCCGGGTACGGCCGCGAAGGTTCATCTGGTGCGCAAGAACCGCGAGATGGATCTCGAGGTGACGATCGGCAAGCGTCCCCCGCCGCCGAAGCAACCGGTGGAAGACAGCGGCGGCGATCAGCAGGACGAGGACGGCGGTTGACAAGCACGGGCGACGCGTTCAGCCGCCAGCACAGCGGCGCGCGCCACGACAGCAATGCGACACTCGTGGGGCCAAGGCAGCCGCCGCAGGATCGTTGAGCGCCGCGGCAGCATGGGGACGGCCAGTTAGGCGCTAGCACGCGTTGCAAAACAAAAAGGGCAATCCATTACGGATTGCCCTTTTTGTTTGCCTCGCGCTCCGCATCAAGCCGGCGGACTTGCATCCTCCACCGGCGGCGCCGGCTGCTTGCCGACGATCAACCGCGCCGCGATGATCCCGGCCTCATACAAAATGACCAGCGGAATCGCCAGAATCAGTTGCGAGAATACGTCCGGCGGCGTCACCACGGCGGAGATCACGAACGCGCCGACGATCACATACGGACGAATCTCCTTGAGCTTCTTGATGGTCAGCACATTCATGCGAACCAGCAGCACCACGACGATCGGCACCTCGAACGTCACGCCGAACGCAATGAACATGGTGAGCACGAAGCTGAGGTAATTGTCGATATCGGTGGTCATCTCCGCGCCCAGCGGCGCGTTGTAGTGCGCCATCACGCGGAAGATGGTCGGGAACACCACGAAGTACGCGAACGCCATGCCGCATAGGAACAGCGTGTAGCTGCTGCCCACCAGCGGCCCAACCAGCTTCTTCTCATGCTGATAAAGCCCCGGCGCGACGAACGCCCAGATCTGGTACAGCACGATCGGCAGCGCGATCACGAAGGCGACGAGCATGGTCACCTTCATCGGCACGAAGAACGAGCCGGTCACATCCGTGACGATCATCTTGCCGTCCTTCGGCAGATTCATCATCAGCGGGCGCGCCAGCAGCCGGAAAATGTCCGGCGCCCAATACACGAGCCCGACGAACACCACGATGACGGCAAGGCCGGCGCGGATGATGCGGTCGCGCAATTCAACGAGGTGGGAAATGAAGGTCTCTTCAGTGCCTTCGTCCTGTTTATGCTGGGGGTCGCTCACGCCGGCCCTCGGTTAGAGATTGTCGTTCTGATCATCAGAAAAAGCGCGTCGGACGACGCATGGCGGCCGGCGTATGCCGCGCCACGCGCGCCGCACCCGATTGCACGCGCGTGCGGCGCGTGGTGGCGCGCTTGTACCAGGCCGGCATGGCCGCCTGCTTGACGCGCCAGTTCTTGCGCCTGGGCGCCGCTGACGGCGTGCTGGTCTGCCACGACGAAGCGCCTACGTCACCTTCCAGCGCACCGCCCGCAATGCTCGGCGACACCGGCGCGCCGCTGTTCCACGCGTCGTTCAATTCGGTCTCGTGTTTGCGCAGATTGTCTTGAACGGAGGTTTCGACGTTGGTCGCGGCGGTTTCAAACTCGCTCTTCATGCGACGCAATTCGTCGAGTTCGATCTCGCGCGTGACCTCCGACTTGACGTCGTTGATATACCGCTGTGCGCGGCCGAACAACGCGCCGGCCGTGCGGGCGACGCGTGGCAGGCGCTCAGGCCCGAGTACGACCAGCGCGACGACGCCGATCAGCGCCATCTTGGTTAGACCGAGGTCCAGCATGAAGTGGAATGTCCGTGAATAACGCGGTTAAGCCACGCGATCGAGCCGCGGCTCAGCGGTAATCGCCGGAGTGCGGCGTCTTTTCCTTCGCATCCACGTCCACTGCGCCGTTGCGCGGCAGTTCGCGCTGCTGCGCGTCGCCCGCCGGCGTTTCCGCTTCCTTCACACCTTCCTTGAAGCCCTTCACCGCGCCACCCAGATCGGCGCCGATATTGCGCAGCTTCTTCGTGCCGAACACGAGCGCCACGATCAACAACACGATCAACCAATGCCAAATGCTCAACGAACCCATGACTACTCTCCTTAACCCCGACACCGCATTCCGATGCGGCGAAACTCATGCGCCTTACGGCGTGAACCGAAGCGCGTACGCTTCATCTATACGTTGCGGACTCTGCGACTGCAACCCACGACGCGGTATGTCATTGTGACCGGACGATCGCGTCGGCGCCGTTACAACGCGCAAAAAACAGCGGCGAAAACAACAGCCGCACTATTGTGGACCACCAAAACTCGCGGCGCGCCTTGTCGTGAAGCCTCAGCCCATCCGTTTCCAAGGGCGCGGCCCCGCGAGAATATGCGCGTGCAAGTGGTACACCTCCTGCCCGCCGCCCGGACCGGTATTGATTACCGTGCGAAAACCGGTTTCGCCACCGGTATACGCTACGCCGAGCTGGTCGGCGAGACGCGCCGCCAAAACAAGCATTTTACCAAGCAGCGGGACATCGCTTTCGGTGCAATTCGACAGCGTGGCGATGTGCTTGCGCGGAATCACCAGCACATGGGTCTCCGCCGCCGGACGGATGTCGCGGAAGGCGAGAAACTCGTCGTCTTCATGCACTTTGGTGGACGGAATCTCGCCGGCGGCGATCTTGCAGAAAAGGCAGTTCGGGTCGTGGCTCATCGTATTCCTGACGCAGTATGGCTAGAGCGCGAAGCGTGACATGACGTGACGCCAAGCGGCGCGGCTAAAGCCGACCCGGTAATGATCGGACGAACTCAGAACCACGCACGCGGATTCACGAGCGGCTTGTTATCGTACAGATACAGCCAGCCCTTGATAATACGGTACAACATCCAGATGCTGACGGCCCAAAGAACTGGAATCCCGATCACGACGAACAGCAGCAAGCCTCCGATCACATAGCCCAGCAGGCACATCCAGAACGAACGGATCTGCCAGTCGAAATGGGCTTCGTAGGGGGTACCCGCCGCGTCGGAACGCTTCACGTAGTTGATGATGATCGCGATCACGATCGTCAGGCCGCCCGTCAGCCAGTGCACGGCGTACAGCGCGTACAGCACGTGCGTGAGCGTGCGCAGGCTGCGTTCGCGCTCCGGCTCCAAGGCGTTGCGGTAGACCGGCGGCGGATAGCTTTCTTGCGACTGTTCCATGCTTGCGTCCTCCCGAGGATGCGATCAATGCGTTCAGTCCAATGTGGGCGCGGGTGCTCGCCACGTCAAGGGCATGACGGCCAGATTGGGAACAATCAGTCGCCGTTCTGCTCCCGCTCGCGGGTCTTGCGCAGCGCCTTTTCCTCGATGCCCGACAGACCTTCGCGACGCTCCAGCTCGGCAAGCACGTCCGCAGGGCTTAGATCGAAATGCGACAGCATCACGAGGCAATGGAACCACAGATCCGCGACCTCGCCGACCAGCGCCTTCGGCGCGCCGCCGTGACGCGTGTCCTTGGCGGCCAGCACGACTTCGGTGGCTTCTTCACCGATCTTCTTCAGCACTGCGTCGTCGCCCTTGTGGAACAGGCGCGACACGTAGGAGACATCCGGATCGCCGCCCTTGCGGCTGTCGATGATGGCCGCGAGGCGCAGCAGCGTGTCGGCCGTGGACGGCGTGGTTGGCGTGGTGTGCGTCATTTGTAAATGTGTTCGGGGTCTTTCAGCACGGGATCGACGGCGATCCAATCGCCGTCGTCCACCGAGCCTTCGAATTTCTGGAAAAAGCACGAGTGGCGGCCGGTGTGGCACGCAATGCCCGACACCTGCTCCACTTTCAGCAGCACGACGTCCTCGTCGCAATCGAGCCGCACTTCATGCACATGCTGCACGTGGCCGGACTCCTCGCCCTTGAACCACAGGCGCTGGCGCGAGCGCGAAAAATACACGGCGCGGCCGGTTTCGACGGTTTTCGCCAATGCCTCGCGATTCATCCACGCGAACATCAGCACGTCGTTCGTCGACGCCTCCTGCGCGATCACCGGCACGAGGCCGTTCGCGTCCCACCTGACCTTGTCGAGCCATTCAACAGCCGAAGAATTCACCACGTCACAACCTCACCGAAATGCCTTGATCGGCCATGAAGCGCTTGGCCTCGCCCACGGTGTGCTCGCCGTAATGAAAAATGCTCGCGGCCAGCACCGCGTCCGCATGACCGTCCCGGATGCCGTCGGCCAGATGCTGCAACGAGCCCACGCCGCCCGAGGCGATCACCGGAACCGGCACGGCATCGGACACCGCGCGTGTCAGCGCGAGGTCGAAGCCGCTCTTGGTGCCGTCGCGGTCCATGCTGGTCAAAAGGATCTCGCCGGCGCCGAGTTGCGCCATCTTGCGCGCCCATTCGACCGCGTCGAGGCCAGTGGCCTTGCGCCCGCCGTGCGTGAAAACTTCCCAGCGCGGCGGCTCGCCCTCGGCGGAGACGCGCTTGGCGTCGATCGCGACGACGATGCATTGCGAGCCGTATTTGTCGGTGGCGTCTTTGACGAGCTGCGGATTCGCCACCGCCGACGAGTTCATGCTGATCTTGTCGGCGCCCGCGTTTAGCAGCCGCCGCACGTCCTCGACGGCACGCACGCCGCCGCCGACGGTCAGCGGAATGAACACCTGCGAGGCGACCGCCTCGATGATCGGCAGGATCAGATCGCGTTGATCGGAAGTCGCGGTGATGTCGAGGAAGGTGAGTTCGTCGGCGCCTTGATCGTCGTAACGGCGCGCGATTTCGACCGGATCGCCGGCGTCGCGCAACTCGACGAAATTGACGCCCTTGACCACGCGTCCAGCCGTGACGTCGAGACAGGGAATGATGCGTTTAGCTAGAGCCATGATCGTGCAATTCTGCCAATACCGCTGATGAGGCCGCTCGCCAGGGAGCGGCAGGGGGGGCCGGCGCGGCCGGCCGCGTTGCGCCGGAGGTCTGCAAGGCGCATGCATGCGGCATGACGCGGTTTCCGTGACGCGCCTTCGCGCGGTGCGCTTGCGCGCCGATTTTGAGTCCACCGCGGCGCTTGAGCGTGTACCTCACAGCGCCTTGGGAAAAACTCAAGCGTCGTCCGATTCGCGCAGCCGATCGGCGAGGGTCTGCGCCGCGGCGAAATCGAGATCGCCCGAGTAGATGGCCCGGCCGCAAATCACGCCTTCGATACCTTCGTCCTCGACTTCGCACAGCGACTCGATGTCCGTCAGATTCGACAAACCGCCGCTCGCGATCACCGGAATTTTCACCGCGCGCGCGAGGCGTACCGTGGCTTCGATGTTGATGCCTTGCAGCATGCCGTCGCGACCGATGTCGGTGTAGATGATCGATTCGCAGCCGTAATCCTCGAACTTGCGCGCCAGATCGGCCACTTCGTGGCCGGTCAGCTTGCTCCAGCCGTCCGTGGCGACCTTGCCGTCTTTCGCGTCCAGCCCGACGATGATATGACCGCCGAACGCCGTGCAGGCATCCTGCAGAAAGCCCGGATTCTTCACCGCCGCCGTGCCGATGATCACGTACGACAAACCGTCGTCCAGATAGCGCTCGATCGTGTTCAGGTCGCGGATGCCGCCGCCCAGCTGGACGGGAATCTCGCCACCCACTTCCTCGATGATCGCGCGGATTGCGTCTTCATTCTTCGGCTTGCCGGCGAACGCGCCATTCAGGTCGACGAGGTGCAGACGGCGCGCCCCACGGTCGACCCAATGCCGGGCCATTGCCGCCGGTTCCTCGGAGAATATCGTCGCCTGGTCCATATCGCCTTGTTTGAGGCGTACACACTGACCGTCTTTCAGGTCGATGGCGGGAATCAGCAGCATAGCAATCGGGTGTTGTCTGGGAAGGGGTTGAAGGTCGGCGGCCGCGGCTGGTGGGCCAGCCCGCCGGAACGCCGTCTCGCTAGTTTAGTACAACTCTCGGCGCGCCCTTGCGGAGCAGCAAGGGCAAGCAAACTCGCGTCGCCGCGGCTCCGGCGCGCATCGCGCGCCCGACTTGTGGCGCTGCGGCACATGGCAGCACGATGAAGAAAGGCGCTCACGGATTCCAGTGGACGAAGTTGCGATACACGCGCAGCCCCGTTTCAGCGCTCTTTTCCGGGTGGAATTGGGTCGCGAAGATGTTATCCCGCGCCACCGCGGAGGTAAAGGGCACACCGTACACCGTTTCGCCGACGGTATGGGCCGCATTCTCCGGCACGACGTAATAGCTATGCACGAAATAGAAGAATGCGTTGTCGGCGACGCCGTCCCACAACGGGTGCGAATGCGCCTGACGCACGCGATTCCAGCCCATTTGCGGCACCTTGAAGCGCGAGCCGTCGTCCTGCACCTGGCCTTCCAGGTCGAAACGCAGCACCTTGCCGGGCAACAGGCCCAAGCCCGGCGTATCGCCCTCGGCGCTCCAGTCGAACAGCATCTGCTCGCCGACGCACACGCCCATCAGCGGCTTGCTGCGCGACGCTTCCACCACCGCTTCCTGCAGGCCCGATTCAGCGAGACTGCGCATGCAGTCGGGCATCGCACCCTGGCCGGGGAGCACCACGCGATCAGCCGAGCGGATCGCCTCGGGCTGGTCGACGATCGCCACGTCCGCTTCCGGCGCGGCCTTGCGCAATGCCTGCGCAACCGAGCGCAGGTTGCCCATTCCGTAATCCACAATCGCTATCGAAGTTTTCATTTCAAGTTAGGCAGCAATGCCTTCAATCCGTCGACGATGAATTCCACCGCCAGCGCCGACAACATCAAACCCATGAGCCGCGTGCCGATGTTGATGCCCGTGCGACCCACCCACCGGGCAATCGGTTCGGCGAGGCGCAGTGAAAAAAAGCAGATCGCCGCCAATACCGCGCCGATCGCCACGAGGCTGATCCGGTCGTACCAATGCGCCGAGGCGGACGCGTAAATGATCGTGGTGCTGATCGCGCCGGGGCCGGTCAACAGCGGGATCGCCAGCGGCACGACCGCGATGTTGTCCTTCTGCTCGGCTTCGTGGCGCTCTTCCGGCGTCGAACGGCTGTTGCCGATCTGCGCGTTCAGCATGTTGATCGCCATCAGCAGCATGATGATCCCGCCGCCCACTTCCAGCGAACCGACCGAAATGCCGAAGAAACTGATGATCTGCTGTCCGAGCAGCGTGGTCACCGCAATCACGCAGAACACCGAGATCGCCGCGATCCGGATGGTCCTGCGCCGCTCCGCGTCTGCCTGATGCGCCGTGAGGCTCATAAAGAACGGAATGGCGCCGATCGGGTTGATCAGCGCCAGCAGCGAAATAAACGACTTCAGAATGTCCATTGCACACCGGGGGAAGCGCAACCCGCCCTCTTTGCCCGGTCCTGGTAAATTCGCCGGCCAATGAGCCGGCTAACGAGCGCTCAAAGGCTGCCCTTGGTCGACGGAATCTGCCCCGCCGCGCGTTCGTCCAGTTCGACGGCCATGCGCAATGCACGCCCGAACGCCTTGAACACCGTTTCCATCTGATGATGAGCGTTCAGGCCGCGCAGATTGTCGATGTGCAGCGTAACGCCGGCGTGATTCACGAAGCCGCGGAAAAATTCAATGGAGAGATCGACGTCGAACGTGCCGATGCGCGCACGCGTGAACGGCACATGAAATTCGAGGCCCGGACGGCCGGAAAAATCGATCACGACGCGCGACAGCGCTTCGTCGAGCGGCACATACGAATGGCCATAGCGACGGATGCCCTTGCGATCGCCGATCGCCTTCGCGACGGCCTGGCCGAGGGTAATGCCGGTGTCTTCGACCGTATGGTGGTCGTCGATATGCAGATCGCCATGCGCTTCGATGTCGAGATCGAACAAACCATGCCGCGCAATCTGGTCGAGCATGTGGTCCAGAAACGGCACGCCGGTGGCCAGCTTCTGCTGACCGGTGCCGTCCAGATTGATCTTCACACGGATCTGCGTTTCGCTGGTGTTGCGAACGACTTCCGCAAGGCGCATGGTAATTCCTCGAATCTAGCTAGAAAGCGATAGTAGTGTGGGTTGGGAAAACCGGCGAGCGGGGCGCTTTGCCAGTGCGCGATTCAGTGCAGCACGAGTTTCAGCCCGGCGAGCAATTGCGCGTTTTCCTGAGGCGAACCCACGGTCAAACGCACGCAATTGGCCAGCAATGGATGCATTTTACTCACGTTTTTGATCAAAACCCGTGCCGTGAGCAGCGTTTCGAACAGAACGGACGCGTCCGGCACGCGTACCAGCAGGAAGTTGCCGGCGCTCGGGAACACTTCGGCGCCGGGCAACTGAGCCACCGCCTGCGCGAGTTTCGCGCGTTCTTCGCGCAATTGCGCGGCCTGGGAGTCCAGCACGTCGACGTGATCGAGCAGGAAGTCTGCGGCGGCCTGCGTCAACACATTGGTGTTGTAGGGCGGACGCACCTTGTCCAATTCGGTCAGCCAGGCGGGCTTGCCAACCAGATAGCCGAGCCGGATGCCGGCCAGCCCGAGCTTGGACACCGTGCGCATCACGACGACATTGTCGAACGCGTCGGCGCGCGGCAGCCAGCTTTGCTGCGCGAACGGCTGATACGCCTCGTCGATCACCACGAGGCTCTTGTTGGCCGCGGCGATGATGCGCTCCATGTCGGCGTCGTCGAACAGCGTACCGGTCGGGTTGTTCGGATATGCCAGATAGATGACCGTCGGCTCATGCTCGGCGATCGCCGCCAGCATCGCTTCGGTATCGAGCGAGAAATCCGCCCGCAGCGGCACGCCGACGAATTCCAGATTCGCCAGCTTCGCCGACACCTGGTACATCACGAAACCGGGCACCGGCGCGAGCACCTTGGCGCCCGGCTTCGCGCACGCGACCGAGATCATGCTGATGATCTCGTCCGAGCCGTTGCCGAGCAGCACGTCGCAGCCGGCGGGCACGCCCATCACGCGCTTGATCTTCTCGATCAACGCTTCCGGACGCGGCGCCGGGTAACGGTTCAGCGCGACGCCGGCCAGGTGCTCGCCGAGGTGCGCGGCCAGCACCGGCGGCAGCGGAAACGGATTTTCCATCGCGTCGAGCTTGATGTAGCCCGTGGCGTCCGGAACCGGATAGCTCGTCATCGCGAGCACGTCGCGGCGAATGATGTCTTGAGGTGTCGTCATAGGTCAGTGGACCAGGCCGCGAGGCAAACGCCGGACTGGCATCGGCGGCACGCTGCCGCCTCAGTTGGTCTCAGTTGTCGTTATTGAATGGAGACGCGGAGAACCGCACGCAATCCGTCGCCGAAGTCAGCGGGCATCAGCTCGATGCCCGCGCTCGTTATCGGATTCGCGAGGTTCAGCCGCGCTCAGCCGTTTTGCCGCATCCGGTATTCGGCGCTGCGAGCATGCGCCTGCAAGCCTTCGCCATAAGCGAGTTCCGCGGCGATCTCGCCGAGCGTCTGCGCGCCTTCCGCGCTGACCTCGATCACGCTCGAGCGCTTGAAGAAATCATAGACGCCCAAAGGTGACGAGAACCGAGCGGTACGCGAGGTAGGCAGCACGTGGTTCGGACCCGCGCAGTAGTCGCCGAGGCTTTCGCTCGTGTAGCGGCCGAGAAAGATCGCGCCGGCATGGCGGATCAACTGGCCCCACTGGTGCGGCTCCAGCGCCGAGATTTCGAGGTGTTCCGGCGCGATGTCGTTGGCGATCGCGCAGGCTTCGGCCATATCGCGCACCTTGACCAGCGCGCCGCGCCCTTCCAGCGACGCGCGAATCACATCGCGGCGCGGCATGGCGGGCAGCAGTTCGTTGATCGCTTCGTGCACGCGGGCGATGAACGCGTCGTCGGGACACAGCAGGATGGATTGCGCGAGTTCGTCGTGCTCGGCTTGCGAGAACAGGTCCATCGCGACCCAGCGCGGATCCGTGGTGCCGTCGCACAGCACGAGAATTTCCGACGGCCCCGCAATCATGTCGATGCCGACCGTGCCGAACACGCGGCGCTTGGCCGACGCGACATAGGCATTGCCGGGGCCGCAAATCTTGTCCACCGCGGGGATGGTTTGCGTGCCGTACGCCAATGCGCCGACCGCCTGCGCGCCCCCGATCGTGAAGACGCGATCCACGCCGCCCAGCAACGCGGCCGCCAATACCAGCGGATTTTTCACGCCATCCGGCGTTGGCACGACCATGACGATTTCGCGCACGCCGGCCACGCGTGCCGGAATCGCGTTCATCAACACCGACGACGGATACGCCGCCTTGCCGCCCGGCACGTAGATACCCGCGCGATCGAGCGGCGTGATCTTCTGGCCGAGCACGGTGCCGTCGGCTTCCGTGTATTGCCAGCTATGGCTGCCGCATTCGATCTTCTGCT
Source organism: Paraburkholderia sp. DD10 (assembly GCF_049177125.1). Taxonomy (NCBI): domain Bacteria; kingdom Pseudomonadati; phylum Pseudomonadota; class Betaproteobacteria; order Burkholderiales; family Burkholderiaceae; genus Paraburkholderia; species Paraburkholderia sp. DD10. The sequence continues at coordinate 3,006,712 of NZ_CP185393.1, forward strand.
TCTCGTGGTAGCCGCGCACGCGCGCCGCCGCCGCTTCGAGCGCGGCGCGGCGCTTGGGTTCGAGACTTTCGAGCGCGGCTTCCAGTTCCGACATCGGCAGTTCGAGCGCGTCGACGCTATTCGCCTCGAGACGGTCGAAGCGGTTCGTGTACTCGAGCACCGCGGCATCGCCGCGCGCCTTCACGTCGTTCAGAATCTGCGCGACCGAGCGCTCGATCGCTTCGTCTTCGCTCGCCTCGAACGCGAGCACCGCATGCAGCGACTTGTGGAAGTCGGGAGCGCTGGAATCGAGTTTGCGAATCTTGATAGACATACGGGTATCCGTTTCGGTAAGGCGCGCGTTAAAGCGGGGTCAAGCAGGACCAACGATTCAGGGTGTCGCCGCGCCGGCTTTCGACGCGCGTTCGAACGCGTCGAGGATCGGCCGCAACGCGGCGCGCTTGAGCTTCAGCGCAGCCTGGTTCACGACGAGACGCGACGAAATCTGCATGATCTCCTCCACCTCGACGAGATGGTTGGCCCGCAAGGTATTGCCCGAACTCACCAGGTCGACGATCACATCGGCGAGGCCGACCAGCGGCGCGAGTTCCATTGAACCGTACAGCTTGATCAGATCGACATGCACGCCCTTGGCGGCAAAATGCTCACGTGCGGTTTCAACGTACTTGGTCGCGACGCGCAAGCGGGCGCCCTGGCGCACCGCATTCGCATAATCGAAACCCGCGGCCACCGCGACCGACATGCGGCAGCGTGCGATATCCAGGTCGACCGGCTGATACAGCCCGCCGCCGCCGTGTTCCAGCAGCACGTCCTTGCCCGCCACGCCGAAGTCGGCCGCGCCGTATTCGACGTAGGTCGGCACGTCGGTGGCGCGCACGATAATCACGCGCAGGTTCGCATCGGTGGTCGGCAGGATCAGCTTGCGCGAGGTCTCGGGATCCTCGGCGACTTCGATGCCGGCGGCGGCGAGCAGCGGCAGCGTCTCCTCGAAAATACGCCCTTTCGACAGCGCCAGCGTGAGCGGCGCGCTCACCGCCGGCGACGACGACGTCTGCGGCACCGAACTCATGCCTGGCTCCCCGAAACCCGGCGCACCTTCGCGCCGATCGCGGTGAGCTTGGTCTCCATGCGGTCATAGCCGCGATCCAGGTGATAGATGCGGTCGATCAGCGTTTCGCCCTCGGCGCGCAGCGCGGCGATCACGAGACTCGCGGACGCGCGCAGATCGGTTGCCATGACCTTCGCGCCGGAGAGCTTCTCCACGCCGGTCACGAGCGCGGTTTTGCCGTCGATCGTGATGTGCGCGCCGAGGCGGTTCAGTTCCTGCACGTGCATGAAGCGGTTTTCGAAGATCGTCTCCACCACCTGCGCGGTGCCTTCGGCGATCGTGTTCAGCGCCATGAACTGCGCCTGCATGTCGGTCGGGAATGCCGGATATTCGGAGGTGCGGAAACTCACCGCGCTCGGACGCTTGTCCATCCGCACGCGCATCCAGTCTTCCCCTTCCTCGATCGCGACGCCCGCCTCGCGCAGCTTGTCCGTGACGGCTTCGAGAATCTGCGGGCGCACGCGGCGCAAGGTGACGTCGCCGCCGGCGGCCGCCACCGCGCACAGGAACGTGCCGGCTTCGATACGATCCGGAATCACCGTGTGCTTCGCGCCATGCAGTTTGTCCACGCCCTGGATCACGAGGCGATCGGTGCCGATGCCTTCGATCCGCGCGCCCATCGCGACCAGCAGATGCGCGAGGTCGCCGACTTCCGGCTCACGCGCCGCGTTCTCGATGACCGTTTCGCCTTCGGCCAGCACCGCCGCCATCAGCAGGTTTTCGGTGCCGGTGACGGTGATCATGTCGGTGATGATGCGCGCGCCCTTCAGACGCTTCGCGCGCGCCTCGATGAAGCCGTGCTCGATCGTGATCTCGGCGCCCATCGCCTGCAGGCCCTTGATGTGTTGATCCACCGGACGCGCGCCGATCGCGCAGCCGCCCGGCAGCGACACCCTGGCGTGACCGAAGCGCGCGACCAGCGGGCCGAGCACGAGGATCGACGCACGCATGGTCTTCACCATTTCATACGGAGCGACGAGATTGTCGACTTTCGACGCGTCCAGCGACACGCGCCCCGCGCCGCTCTCGATCCGCACGCCCATCTGGCCGAGCAGCTTGAGCATCGTGCGCACGTCCTGCAGATCCGGCACGTTGTCCAGATGCACGGGCTCCGAACTCAGCAGACCCGCGCACAGGATCGGCAACGCCGCGTTCTTCGCACCCGAGACGACAACTTCACCCGCGAGCGGGAAGCCACCTTCAATGATGAGTTTGTCCATGCCTGTCAGTTCCTGATCCGCCCGGACTTCGGCCGGGCCTGCCTTGATTGTGTTCGACGCGCCGCTACCGAGGTCGCGCCCTTCTTGAGTAATTCGCACTAAATTTCCAGATTACGCGTTCTGCCATTCGGCGGGCGTCAGCGTCTTCATGCTGAGCGCGTGGATTTCCTCGCGCATGCGGTCGCCGAGCGCCGCGTACACGAGTTGATGCCGCTGGATCGGCCGCTTGCCTTCAAAGCTCGGCGAAACGATGGTCGCAAAGAAATGCTGACCGTCGCCTTCGACTTCGAGATGCTGGCAAGCGAGCCCAGCGGCGATGTATTGCTTGACCTGTTCGGGAGTCGGCAACATGGGAAAGCTCCTGTCAGTGGCGCAGTTTGTAGCCGGACGCGAGCATGCGCATCGCCACCACGGCCAGCACCACGAAGAAACCGGCGACGATCGCGAGGCTCGCGAGCGGATTGATATCCGACATCCCGAAGAAACCGTAGCGAAAGCCGTCGATCATGTAGAAAAAGGGATTGAGCCGCGACACTTCGCGCCACACCGGCGGCAGCGTATGCGTCGAGTAGAACACGCCCGAGAGAAACGTGAGCGGCATGATCAGAAAGTTCTGGAACGCGGCAAGCTGATCGAACTTCTCCGCCCAGATGCCGGCGATCAGACCGAGCGTGCCGAGAATCGCCGCGCCGAAAATCGCGAACAGAATGATATACAGCGGCGCGCTGAAACTGACCGGCACGAACCAGATCGTCACGATGAACACGCCGAAGCCGACCGCCAACCCGCGCGCCACGGCAGCCAGCACATAGGCGCCGAACATCTCGTAGTGCGAGAGCGGCGGCAGCAGCATGAACACCAGGTTGCCGGTGATTTTCGACTGAATCAGCGACGACGAGCTATTCGCGAACGCATTCTGCAACACGCTCATCATCACGAGACCCGGAACCAGGAAGCTCGTGTACTCGACGCCCGGATACACCTGCACATGATCGCGCAACGCGTGGCCGAAAATCGTCAGATACAACAGCGCGGTAATGATCGGCGCCAGCACGGTCTGGAACGACACCTTCCAGAAACGCAGGATTTCCTTGTAAAACAGCGTGCTGAATCCACTATAGCCGGTCATGCAAGCCCCTCGATCATTTCCGGACCGTTCATCACCTGAACGAAGACGTCTTCGAGATCGGCCTTGCGGACTTCGATTTCGTCGAACGTGCAGCCCGCCGCGCGGCATTGCGCGAGAATCCGCTCGACGTCGTCATAGCTCGCGAGACGCAGCAGATGCTGACGGCCATTGCCGTTGCCCGCGCCGCCCTCCACTTCGAGCACACGCAGGTCGGCGGGCAACACGCCCTGGCCGAAACGCAGGAACAATTGCATGCCGGCAAAACGCTGCAGCAGCGCGCTGGTGCGATCGAGCGCGACCACTTCGCCGCGTCGCAGCATCGCAATGCGATCGCACAGCGATTCGGCTTCTTCAAGATAGTGCGTGGTCAGCACGATGGTGTGACCTTCGCGATTCAGGCGCGAGATGAATTTCCATAGGGTTTGACGCAATTCGACGTCCACGCCCGCGGTCGGCTCGTCGAGCACGATGACCGGCGGCCGGTGCACCAGCGCCTGCGCGACCAGCACGCGGCGCTTCATGCCGCCCGACAGCGCGCGCATGTTGGCGTCGGCTTTCTCGGTGAGGTCGAGATTGGCCATGATCTCGTCGATCCATGCGTCGTTGTTGCGCAGCCCGTAGTAGCCGGACTGGATGCGCAAGGTCTCGCGGACCGTGAAGAACGGATCGAACACGAGCTCCTGCGGCACGACGCCGAGCGCGCGGCGCGCCAGCCGGAAATCGTCGATAACGTCGTGGCCGCGCACGGCGATGCTGCCTTCATCGGCGCGCGCGAGACCGGCGAGGATGCTGATGAGCGTCGTCTTGCCCGCGCCGTTCGGACCGAGCAGTCCGAAGAACTCGCCTTCTTCCACCGTGAGGCTGACGCCCTTGAGCGCCTGCAAATCCTTGTAGCGCTTCTTGACGTTACGAATTTCTATGGCTGACATGACTGGGGGCCGCGCGCGTCGCGGCGCCTAAAGGGACCTTGCGGAGCCCAGGGTGGGCACACAAATGCTGGGAGAAACGAAATTGGGGCCGGTTAAGTGCCCCAAAAAACGTTTGATTATAGGGCAAAAATTGGCTGGCCCGGCTTGGGTCGGGGCGATCCGCGTGACGCTGATGGAGCGTCGATGCCGGCGCCAATGCGGCGCCGGCGGTATCGGGACAAGAGTCGGCGCTAAAGCGTTAGCTCTGGTCGACCGCTCTGCACGGGACCAGGGTATCGACGCCGTAGGCTTGCGCGAGGCTGGCGAGACCAGCCGGCAGATTGACGATCTCGAATCGGGCGCCGCGTGCCTGGGCGGCCCGCTGCCACGCGAGGAGGACGGCCAGCGCGGACGAATCGAATTGCGCAAGCGGTGTGCAATCCACGCCGCTCGCGCCCGCCGCGATGCGCTGCAAACCCGCCACGAGCGCACTCTTCGCGCTCGCGTGGGTCAGTGTCGCGCCGCTCTCGAAGCGGTTCACGACGGGGCTCAGCACTTCGCTCACGACTGCTTGCCCGCGGCGAGTTGCTGGTTGCGCTGCGTGAGGAACTGGATCAGTCCGTCCACGCCTTTCTGCTGAATCTGCTCGTTGAACTGCTGCTGATACGCCTGGATCAACCATGCGCCGAGCACGTTGATGTCATAGACGCGCCAGCCTTGCGGCGTCTTGTACAGACGGTAGTCGAGTTCGATCGGCGAGCCGTTGTTCATCACGACGGAGCGCACCACCGTATCGGTGTCGTCCGGATTCATGCGGAACGGCTTGTACTGAATCTGCTGGTCGCGGACCTGAGCCAGCGCGCCCGAGTAGGTGCGGATCAGCAGCATCTTGAACTGCTCGACCACCTGGTTCTGCTGCTCTGGCGTGGCGGTGCGCCAGTTGCGGCCCATCGCAAGTTGCGTGGTGCGGCGGAAATCGGTGTACGGCAGGATCTTTTCGTTGACGAGACGCGTGATGTGGTTGATGTCGCCTTGCTGGATCGACTTATCCGCGCGGATCGAATCGATCACCTGTTGAGTGACGGTCTTGATCAGCCCGTCCGGCGAATTGGCGTCGACCGTTTGCGCCGATGCACCGGCACTGGCGAACGAGAACAACGCAGCGAACAACGGAATCAGGAAGAATTTTTTCATATGTAGCCTTGCCTTAAAAATAGTGCAACCGTTTGAGCCGACATTAACACGCGAGTTCAGCGGCAATCCATGCGCAAACTGCGAGAGTCGTATCGATCTGTTACGGGCACATCATCAACGCAATTTAAACGACGGAAAGTTGAAACGCGTGGGCGGGACCAGTTGGCCGGCCGGAATCTGCGTCGTTTCGGGACCGCCGTTCATATCGATGGGCGGCGTTTCGGCGCTGCCCGAAGCGGCTTCAGGTTTTGCCGCAGTGCCGGTTGCGCCCGACGTTGTACCCGCTGTCGCGCCCGCCGCCGAAGCCGCTTGCGGCGGCGTTGCCGCAGCCGTACCCGAGGCTCCCGCCGCCTTCGCCGGAGCAGCCTGCGTGCCTGCGGCGGTGCCGGCCGTGCCGGTCACGGCGCCCGCCGGCGCGCCAGCCGCACTGGCCGCACCGGCGTCGACGTCTTCGTATTTGGGCAACGGCGCTTCGTCGCCGTAGTTCGGCAGCGCCTGCGCCTGCTTGCCGTCCGACAGCAAATACTGACGGCGCTGCAGGTACGCATTGCGCACGAACGAATACTTGTCGAGCGCGGCGCCCTCCAAGACATCGCTCGCATTCAGAAGGTTGGCGCGCGTGTTGACCACGTTCAGCCCATACAGCGCCCAGCTCAAGCCCGGCGGATCGATGTAGCTGAGCGGGTTCACATAATAGTTGCCGAGCGAGCCGACCGCGTCGCGCAACGTGCTCGGACCGAACAGCGGCAGCACCAGGTACGGCCCCGTCGGCACACCGTAGTGGCCGAGCGTCAGGCCGAGGTCGTTGTCGTGCTTGGGCAGCTTCGCGAGCGTCGCGACGTCGAACAGACCGCCCACGCCGAACACCGTGTTGATCACGATCCGCATGATGTCCTGCACGCCGTCGGTGATCTTCAATTGCAGCAGGTTGTTCGCCGCGATGTAGACGTCGCCGATGTTCGAGAAGAAGTTCGTCACGCTGTCGCGCACCGGCTGCGGCGTCACGAAGACATAGCCCTTCGCGACCGGCTTCAGCGCGTATTGGTCGATCTTGTCGTTGACGGTGAAGATGGTGCGGTTCAAGCCTTCGAGCGGATCGCCCTTGGTCGGCGTCTGCACGGTCGTGCAGCCGGCGAGCGCGGCCATCACGACGGTCAGCTTCGCCACCTGCAAGGCGCCCGCACCACTGATGCGTAGGGTCTGCATTTTTATTCTCCTTATTGACCGGCTGCGCCGGAAGCCGGAACCGCCGGTGTGGCAGGCACCGCCGGCGCCGCCACGGCCGCCGCGGCAGGTGCGGTCGAACCCGCCGAACCCGAGCCGGACTTCGACGCGCCCGAGTCAGCCGCTTTGCTGTACAGGAACTGCCCGATCAAGTTTTCCAGCACGATCGCCGATTGCGTCATCGAGATCGTATCGCCCGCCTTGAGCATTTCTGTGTCGCCGCCGGGTTCGAGCCCGATGTATTGCTCGCCGAGCAGACCCGAGGTCAGGATCTTCGCCGACGAATCTTTCGGAAACTGGTATTGCTTGTCGAGGTCGATCGTGACGACGGCCTGATACGCGTTGCTGTCGAAGCCGATCGAGCCGACCCGACCGACCGTCACGCCCGCGCTCTTCACAGGCGCGCGCGCCTTGAGTCCGCCGATATTGTCGAACTTGAGCTTGACCGGGTACGTTGCCTGAAACGACAACGAGCTCATGTTGCCGGCCTTCAGCGCGAGAAACAGCAACGCCACGAAACCCAGCACCACGAACAGGCCGACCCAGAAGTCGAGAGCAGTCTTTTTCATCGTCATCCCAAAGTGAATCCGCCGCGCCGCCGACACTCCCCGCCGGGCGCGACCCGTGACGCGCCGCCGGCGGAAAAAGCGCAACGCAGTCTTAGCTGAACATCAGTGCAGTCAGCAGAAAATCGAGGCCGAGCACGGCAAGCGACGCGTACACGACCGTTTTAGTCGTGGCGCGCGACACGCCTTCCGGTGTCGGCTTGGCTTCATAGCCTTGAAACAGCGCCACGAACGTCACCGCAAGCCCGAACACCACGCTCTTGACGACCCCGGCGCCCACGTCGCGCCAAACGTCGACGCCGCCTTGCATCTGCGACCAGAACGCGCCGGCGTCCACGCCGATCAGCAGCACGCCGACCACGTAACCGCCCAACACGCCGACCGCGCTGAAAATCGCCGCCAGGATGGGCATCGCAATGATGCCGGCCCACAGGCGCGGCGCGACCACGACCTTGACCGGGTCGACGGCCATCATTTCCATCGCGGTGAGTTGCTCGCCCGCCTTCATCAAACCGATCTCGGCGGTGAGCGATGTGCCGGCGCGGCCCGCGAACAGCAGCGCGGTGACCACCGGCCCCAGTTCGCGCACGAGCGACAGCGCCACCAGCAGCCCGAGCGCCTGCTCGGAGCCGTAGCGGTTCAGCGTGTAATAGCCTTGCAGGCCGAGCACGAAGCCGACGAACAGCCCCGACACGGCGATGATCACCAGCGAATAATTACCCAGGAAGTGGATCTGCTTCGTGACAAGCCGCGGCCGGCGCAGCAGCGGGAAAAATTCGAGCACCAGCCGGAAGAAGAAGCGCGTGGCGTAGCCGGCCGTGCCGAGCACGTCGAGCACCGAGCGGCCGACCGAACTGATCAGCGAGCCGATCATGACTGGCCTCCGCCAATGCCGAAGTCCGCCGCGAGCGGCGTCTTGCTGGGATAGTGGAATTTGAACGGGCCGTCCGGCGCTCCGTCGATGAACTGCCGCACCGTGGGATCGGTGGACGCGCGCAGTTCGGCCGGCGTGCCCTCGGCATGAACGCCGCCGTTGGCGAGGAAATACACGTAATCGGCGATGGCGAACGATTCGGGCACGTCGTGCGTGACCAGAATGGAGGTGGCGCCAAGCGCCTGATTCAGCGCGCGGATCAGATTCGCGGTGATGCCGAGCGAGATTGGATCGAGGCCGGCGAAGGGCTCGTCGTACATCATCAACTCGGGGTCGAGCGCGATGGCGCGCGCCAGCGCCACGCGCCGCGCCATGCCGCCCGAAATCTCCGACGGCAGCAACTGCCGCGCGCCGCGCAAGCCCACCGCGTTGAGTTTCATCAACACGAGGTCGCGGAGCAGTTCTTCGGGGAGATCGGTGTGCTCGCGCAGCGCGAACGCCACGTTTTCGAACACCGACATGTCGGTGAAAAGCGCGCCGAACTGGAACAGCATGCCCATCTTGCGGCGCAGCGCGTAGAGGCCGTCGCGCGTCTGCTGGCCGACGTCCTGGCCGTGAAACAGGATCTGACCGCGCTGCGCGCGTACCAGACCGCCGATCAGACGCAGCACCGTGGTTTTGCCGCAACCCGAGCCGCCCATGACCGCCACCACCTGCCCGCGCCTGAAGCGCAGATTCAGGTTCGACAGGACGGGCCGGTCGCCATAACCGAAGTCGACGTCGCGCAGCTCGAGTAAGGTCTCGGGAGAGGAAGACACGAAACTGACAGTCCTTTTACACGGAAGGCCGAATTATAGGGCCATCATGCAAAAGTTGCCGTGAGGAGCCCCGTCCCTTTACCCAACTTGACGATTATTGCGCAAACAATTGTTGCAGTGCAGAAACGGCGGCGGCGGGGTCCGCCGCTTCCGTCACCGCCCGCACCACGGCCGCGCAACCCACGCCGGTCGCCAGCACGTCCGGCAGCACCTGCAGGTCGATTCCACCGATCGCCACGAGCGGCACCACGCCGTCGAGCAGGCGCACATACCGGGCGAGGCGTCTGAGGCCCTGCGGCGCGGTGGGCATGACCTTGGTGGTGGTCGGAAAAACCGCGCCCAGCGCGACATAGCTTGGCCGGAAATGCAGCGCCTTGAGAATCTCGTAGAAGCCGTGCGTCGAAAGGCCGAGGCGAATGCCGGCTGCGGCGAGCGCGGAAAGATCCGCGCTATGCAGGTCTTCCTGGCCCAGATGAACACCGTACGCGCCCGCTTCCAGCGCGGCCTGCCAATGATCGTTGATGAACACCTGCGCGTCGTGTTGCCGGCCGACCGCCACGCAACGGGCGATTTCGCGCTTGAGTTCGTCGGCGGGATGAGCCGACTTGCGGCGCAACTGAACCGTCTTCACGCCTAGGCCCACCACCCGTTCCACCCACTCCGCGGTCGGCAGAACCGGGTACAAACCCAGTCGCTCCGGGCAGCGCGCGAATGCTTGCGCGGGCGCGTCCGGCAGGCCGGCGAGACGCGGGAAATGCGCGAGATCGGACGGAAATGCGTCGTCGGCGCGGGTTTCGTCGCCATCGCGCCAGGCAAGCGCCAGCACCAGCGCGTCGTGGGGATCGAAACCACAGTCCAGAAACGCGGCCAGCGCGGGAATCCAGTCTTCCGCCAGATGGCCTTCCAGGCGGTATTTTTCGCCGCCCAGGTGCAGCGTCGCGGTCTCCTGCGCCGCCTCGATCACCCCGGCGCCCTGCACCAGCCAGCGCGCCACCTGCTCGCCATGCCGCTGCGCGTCCGCGACGATGATCAGGTCGCCGCCGTTCGGCTCGTCCGGCGCGGTCAAACAGATGCGCCACGGCGCGTGCGTCGGCGGCCAGTCGCCGAGGCGCGCACGAATGCGCTCCGCGGCTTCGGTGAGTTCGTCGGCGGGCGGCCAGAACAGGTCGCGATCTTTCAAAGCCAGAGTCTGCGTCATGCGGCGCTCCCGTCTTGATGCCAGAACGGCATGCCGACCACCGGCGTGCTCGCGTGCGCGCTTTCGCGCTCGGCCATCGGCCCCGCCAGAAACGCCTGGCGGCCCGCCTCGACGCCCAGCGCGAAGGCCCGCGCCATCGCGTCGGGGTGCGTGGCCTGCGACACGGCGGTGTTCAGCAGCACGCCGTCGAAGCCCCACTCCATCACCTGCGCCGCGTGCGACGGCACGCCGAGACCGGCGTCGACGATCAGCGGCACGTCCGGCAGCCGCTCGCGCAGCACCCGCAGCCCGTATGGATTGATCACGCCCTTACCGGTGCCGATCGGCGCACCCCACGGCATCAGCGCCTCACAGCCGGCATCGAGCAGACGGCGGCCGATCACCAGGTCCTCGGTGCAATACGGCAGCACCTTGAAGCCGTCCTTGACCAGTTGCGCGGCCGCTTCGATCAGACCGACCGGGTCGGGCTGGAGCGTGTAGTCGTCGCCGATCAGTTCCAGCTTGATCCACTCGGTTTCGAAGATTTCGCGCGCCATGTGCGCGGTGGTCACCGCCTCGCCGACGGTCAGGCAGCCGGCCGTATTCGGCAGCAGCGGCACGCCGTGACGCTTGAGCAGATCGAAGAAGCCGGCTTCCGCGCCGCCTTCGTTCATCTGCCGGCGCAACGCGACGGTCACCATGCCGGGCCGCGCCGCGTCGATCGAATCGGATAACGATTGCAGCGACGGATAGCGCGACGTGCCGAGCAGCACGCGGCTCGCGAAGGTTTGGCCGTAGAGCGTGAGCGCGTCCGCGGGTTTTGGGGAAGTCATTTGCATCATGCTGGTCTCCGGCAATGCGTGGCGCGGGCTCAACCGCCGGCCACGGGCTGCACGACATCGAGCTTGTCGCCCGGCTGCAGCGCGCGCGCCGCATGCTGGGCACGCGCGACGAAATCGCCGTTCAGCGCGACCGCGAACGGCGGACGCGCGCCATACGCGGCGAGCGCATCGGCGACAGTCGCGCCTTCGGGCAGCGACAACGGCTTCTGGTTGATATGAATGTCCATGGTGTTCGAATACGGTTCAATCGATGACTGACGAAACTGCATGGCGCGTGCCTCGCTCATGCCGGCTCCCGCGCGCAATCCAGTTGAAACAGCTCGCTCCAGCGCGCCGCCTGCCGCCAGTCGGCGAAGGCGTCGGCACCGCCGATGCGGCCTTCGAGCAGCGCGGCCGCGAAGCGCACGGCTTCGTCGGCGACTTCGGGCACGATCATGTAGCCGTGCCGGTACAGGCCGTTCACGCGCAGCGTCCGCGCGCCATCCCACAGCAAGGCCGGACGGTGGTCCGGCAGGGTCGGACGGCACTGCGAATTCAGTTCGAGAATGCGCGCCTCGCCGAAGCCGGGATGCACGGAAAACGCCGCGCTCAGCAGTTCGAGCGCCGAGCGCACGCTGACGGGCGACATGTCCTCGCCTTCCACCTCGGTGGCGCCGATCACGTAGAGATCGTCCTGCTTCGGCGCGATATAGAGCGGGTAGCGCGGATGCAGCAGGCGCACTGGCCGCGTCAGCCTGATTCCCGGCGCATGCACGCGCGCCACTTCACCGCGAATGCCGCGCAGCGTGGGCAGCACCGGCTTCGCGCCTAAACCCCGGCAGTCGATGGTGATGCGCGCGGCAGGCAGCGCGCGGTCATCGACCGGCGTGTTCCAGTGTGTTTCCACGCCGCGCTGGGCGAGGCCCGCGGCGAGCGCGGCCAGCACCTGGCGGTTATCCAGTTGGCCTTCGCGCGGCAGCAGCCAGCCCTGATTGAAGCGGCCCGCCAAGGCCGGTTCGGCCGCGCCGACCTGGTCGCCCGAGAGCGTCACGAAGCCGCCGTCGAGCAGTTCCGCAGGCGCATTCGAGCGCACGCGGCGCTCGAACAGCGGCGCCTCGGTGCGGTCGGCGTGATGCCAGACGACGAGCGTGCCGTTACGCTGGAAGAACACCGGCTCAGGCAATTCGGCGAGCACTTGCGGCCAGCTATCGAGCGAACTCGCGCCCAGCCGCGTGATCAGCAACTCGGCGCTGGCGGCTTCCGCGAGGGGCGCCAGCATGGCCGCTGCGACCCACGCGGCGGCTTGCGAACCGGCGGCGTCGCCGCGCTCGTAAAGCGCTACGCGATGCCCCTGACCGGCGAGACGCCATGCGACGAGGCGCCCGCAAAGTCCACCGCCGAGCACCGCGAAGTCGGGTTGTGCGGGACGGTTCATCGCGCGCGCTCCCAGTCACGACGGCAAGCGAGGCCGAAGCACTGCGACGCGCCGACATGACCGGCGAACGCGTGGCGAAGAGCAAAGCACATATCTGAAGAATAGGCGGTCATCGAGTCCTTTCCGTACGGCAAGAAACGCACGTACCCAGGACGAAACCGGCGGGTAAGGCCGGCCGGGCAAAAAATGCGTTCGAATGACGCACGCCGCCCGGCGGGGAATGGAAGACTGGCTGCTTCCGGAAACTTCCCGCGCCGGTATTACCCGGATCGGGTGCAAAGGGTCTCTCTCAGCCTTGCCACCGCGGCATGAAATCATGCAGCCTGTGGGCAAAGCACCCCTGTTTCGTCGAAGACCATTAGACCATAAAAGCCGCGGCGCCCGCAAACGAGCGGCCCTTCATCACGCGCGGTTTGATCCGGCACCGATCTTTTGTTTCGTCGAGACGGACGAAGCCCGCGCTCTGGCACAATGCCTGGACCGGACGCCGCGAGACCGGGGCGCGGGCGGCACGCATGGCCGTCCACGCGCCGGCGGCATCGAGGCGAAGGAGTCCAACGCGACTTAACTTCCGCTTAAGGACTTCGCAACAGAATCGCTCAGCCGGACGGGCGCTCATCATCGCGCTTACGCCCGGAGCTTCGCCATTAAACCCGCCGTAGAGCGAAGAGGCGGGCGACCGACCGACGGCCAGCCCCGGACGGGCCAGTTTCATAGGACCGGCCCCGCTTTGAGCCAGTACTACACAGGATGCTCATGACAGCCAATACTTCTATCAGCCCAGTGCTCCCGCCGGACGAAAAAGTCTCCGCCTGGAGCCTCATCAAACCTTACTGGGTCTCCGAGGAACGAAAAATCGCATGGTCGCTGCTCGTCGCGATCATCGCGATGAATCTGCTGGTGGTGTGGATCAACGTGCGCCTGAACCGCTGGAGCGCCGACTTCTACAACGCGCTGCAAACCAAGAACGTGCACGACTTCCCGCATCTGCTGATGGTGTTCTCGGGCCTCGCGTTCGGCTTCATCATCCTCGCGGTGTACGGGCGCTATCTGCGCCAGATGCTCGGGTTCCGCTGGCGTCAGTGGCTGACCACGCGCTACCTCAACGAATGGCTGCACGACAGCGCCTTCTACCGGATCGAACGCGACCGGCTCGCCGACAACCCCGACCAGCGGATCAGCGACGATCTGCAATCGTTCGCCACCACCACGCTCTCGTTGACGCTCGATCTGCTTTCCACCGTCGTCACGCTGGTGTCGTTCATCACGATCCTGTGGTCGCTCGCCGGCGCGTTGACCATCTCGCTCGGCGGCATGCCGATTCATATTCCCGGCTACATGGTGTGGGCCGCGGCGCTCTACGCGGTGGCCGGTTCGCTGATCATCCAGAAGGTCGGCCATCCGCTCGTGTCGATCAACTATCAAGCGCAGAAAGTCGAGGCGGATTTCCGCTTCGGACTGATCCGCCTGCGCGAAAACGCCGAGCAGATCGCCTTCTACAACGGCATGGAGACCGAGAAGACCAACGCCCGCTCGCTGTTCGGCCGTATCCGCGACAACTGGTGGCAGGTGATGAAGTACACCAAGCGGCTCACCTTCGTGCTCAGCTTCTATGGTCAGATCGCGATCATCTTTCCGCTGGTGGTCGCGGCGCCGCGCTACTTCGCTGGCGCCTTCACGTTCGGCGTGCTGATGCAGATTTCGAGCGCGTTCGGCACCGTCAGCGATTCGTTCTCGTGGTTCATCAACAGTTACAGCACCTTGGTCGAATGGCGCGCCACCGTCAACCGGTTGCGCGAATTCAAGCGGGTCGTGCATGCTCCCAGGTTGAAGGAATCGGTCTCGCCCGCTACCGCGCACGGCGGCATCAACCTGCATTTCGTCGACGCCGACAAACTCAGCACCGAGGGTCTCACGCTCGCGCTGCCGAACGGCAACCCGCTGTCGCGCATTCGCGATATCGCGATCGAGCCGGGCTCGCGCTGGCTGGTGCGCGGTCCGTCCGGCTCGGGCAAGAGCACGCTGATGCGCGCGCTCGCGGGCCTGTGGCCGTTCGGCGACGGCTCCATCGACGCGCCGGTCAACGCGCGCATGATGTTCATTCCGCAAGTCAGCTACATGCCGATCGGCACGCTGAAAGCCGCGCTCACCTATCCGTCCGCAGCCGACACCTATACGGACGACGAATGCCGCGAGGCGCTCGTCACCTGCCGCCTGTCGGAGTACGCCGACCGTTTGCAGGAATCGGGACACTGGACGCGCATTCTCTCGCCGGGCGAACAGCAGCGCCTCGCCGCCGCGCGGGTGCTGCTGCACAAGCCGGATTACCTGTTCCTCGACGAAGCGACGAGCGCGCTCGACGCGGACAACGAAGCGCGTCTCTACCATTTGTTCACGGAGCGTCTGCCGAAGGCGGCGATCGTGAGCGTCGCGCATCGCGAATCGCTCGCGGCGTTCCATGACGAAACGCTCGAGGTCGAGCGTTCGGACGAAGCGGTGGCGGCATAAGCGAGGCAAGCGCAACACCCCGAAACACCAGGAAACACGCGAGAAGAGTTAGAAAGCATTTGCGAAGCGGGCAAGCTGTTCCCCGCTTTGAAAATGCCTCCCAGCAGCGACGATAGCCGTGCGGGCCGAACCCCGTCCCGCCCGCCCCGCCACTCACTGCTAACGGACTCTTCGCACATGTCATTCGATCGCCGCTCCCATCCCCTGACCCGGCGCTTCGCGCTTGCCCTCGGCGCAGCGCTGCTGCTCACGAGCGCCGCGCAAGCCGCCCAGCCCACCGAGCCGGCGGACGTCTGCCCCGCGCTCGAACACATCGTCAACGCAACCGACTTCAAGCAGTTGCCGGCGCAATCCGCCGCGCAATTGCCGGGCATGTCGAGCGCGGACGATTGCCGCGCCAACCAGCACGCCTACGATTGCCACTGGCGCGCGCACTGGCAAGCCGACGGCGTGGTCAACGACCCGCTGCAAGAAATCGGCGCCGATATCGCCGCGTGCTTTCCGAACGTCGTGCACGACGTCAATACGCCGACGCGCCAGCATTTCATCGTGACCACCGACACGCGGCGCGTCAGCGTCACGGCGAGCGTGCAAGGGCAAAACGAACTGCGTCTGCGCGTCACGCGCTGAGCGTGCGCCCGCTCGACGCGATCCGCCGCGATCACCTTTTCGAAACCGCGCTCGTCGACCACTCATTGACCGCTATCAGGCCACGCATCATGACGCTTACGCCAGGCCCACGCGCTTATGCGTTCACGCGAGCCCCCCGGGCCGCGTGCGTCATGCTGCGCCGGCCTTGCGCGTGGCTTGCCGCCTGCGCCGCGCTGAGCGCCGGCTTGAATGGCTGCGCGTGGACGCTGATCACGGCCGCCGACGCCACCGGCTCCATGATTCAGGCAGGCTACGCAGTCGCGGCAAACTACTCGTCGCCGACCTTCGTCAACGGCCGGCCCGCCGACGTGCGCAACGTCTGCATCGAAGTGAACCAGAACGTGTCGGTCGGCGACTTCGTGCCGTCGCTGCAACTCGCGCTGGAGCGCCGCGGCATTCGCTCGGACGTCTACAATCCGGGCACCTCGCCCGCCGGCTGCGAGGCGCGCCTCGTCTATAACGCCGCGATCGACTACGGCCGCCGCTCGTTCAGCGACGAATCGATCCAGTACCTGTCGATCATCGATCTGACGTTGATCCAGCACGGCCGCATTCTCATCACCGCGCGCTATCAGACGGGCGGGCTCAACACCGACCGCTTCTCGTCCGCGTCGACCAAGCTCAACGGGCTGATCGAACGAATGGTGGTCGATCAAAAGGACCTCGCGCGTCAGCCGGTGAACACCATGCAAACGTCGCTCGCGAACTAGGGCGCGCACGCCGGCGCTTTCCGCTTGCTTTCTCTTACGCGAGAAAGAATTCGAAAGCGTCACGCGCTTTGCCGCGCACGGCCGGATCACTAAGATGACCCGGATGAACCAATCCATTCTGGTCGTCGACGACGACCCGGTCGTACGTGAGCTCGTCAGCGAGTACCTGCAGGGGCGCGGCTTCAAGGTGGCCACGCTCGAACACGGCATGGCGCTGCAGCGCAAATTGCAGGACGAGCGTCCCGCGCTGGTGGTGCTCGACATCATGATGCCGGAGCTCGACGGCATCAGCGCGCTGCGCGCGTTGCGCGTCGCGGGCGACGACATCCCCGTGATTCTGCTGACCGCGCGCGCCGATCCGATCGACCGCGTGATCGGCCTCGAACTCGGCGCCGACGACTATCTCGGCAAGCCCTTCGAACCGAGCGAACTGGTCGCGCGCATTCGCACCGTGCTGCGACGCCGCGGCACGATCGCGCCGAGCGCGCCCGAGCAGCGCGCACCCTATCGCTTCGGCCGTTTCGAGGTGAATTTTCCGGCGCGCGAATTACGCCGCGACGGCGAGCGCATCACGCTGCGCTCCAGCGAATTCGCCATGCTCAAGGTGTTCGTCACGCACGCGATGACCGTGCTCACGCGCGCGCAGTTGCTGGAGAAGCTGCACGGCAACAGCGAGGCGCATCGTAATCGCAGCCTCGATGTGTCGATCTGGCGCTTGCGGCGGCTGATCGAAGTCGATCCGTCGGAGCCGCGCTATGTGCAAACCGTGTGGGGACGCGGCTATGTGTTCGTGCCGGACGGCGAGATCGGCGCGGCGGAGCGCGGGGCGGCGCCGCCGGCCTGATGCGCGACGTGGGACGCGGGACGCGGGACGCGGAACGCTGGGTGCGCGATGCGCCGCGGATCGCACATCGCTCGCATCAGGACGTTCAGAACGTCAGCACACTCAGGAACATCCTCTGCAGCCAGCCCATCGTGGTCGCGTCGGAGATCATCCCCACGCCGGCCTGCTCGATGCGCGCGTTCGCCACCTTGCTCGACGCCACGTAGTTGCCCGCCTCGATATCCTTGGGATTGACGATCCCGGATAGCCGCAAGCGGTCGCGGTTGCCGCTCATCGAAATCATCTTCTCGCCGGACACCACCAGATTGCCCGTCGACATCGTGCCGATCACGGTGACGGCGAGCGTGCCGGTCATGCCGCTCACGTCGGTGAGACTGCCCTGGCCCTTGAACTCGGTGCTGGCCGAGCCGACGTTGAACAGTCGCGCGAGCCGCGCGGCCGCGCCGGTCGAATGGTCGGCTGCGTCGGCGGTAATGCTGCTCGAACGGCTCGCCGCCGCGGTCGAGCTGTTGTTGCCGCTGTACGACTCGGACAGGCGAATCGTCAGCACGTCGCCGATATGCTGGGCGCGCGGCGTTTCGTAAAGCAGCAGCGGCGTGCCGGCCTGATAGATCGCGCCTTGCGTGTTGACGTTCAGCGGCGCGGACGCGAGCGGCGGCGCCATCGGCGTATCGACAATCGACTTCTGGCTGCTCCCGCAAGCCGCGAGGCAAGCCGCCGCGCCCAGCGCGACAGTCAGACGTAGCGCACTCATGCATGCTCCTTGCCCGCATCGGCCGGGCTCAAAATCGGCGGCCATCCTCACCCCGCCTCGGCGCCGCTCGCCTGCCACTGCCGCACGACCGACTTCACCCACGCGTCGGAACCCTTCAGCAGATAGGTGAGCGTGCCGTTGCGGGTGCCCGGCAGAAAGCACAACGTGATCGAACTCACCGCGTTTTCCCAGACGTAGACCGGCATCGTGCTCGACGCCGACAAGCTGTGCGTGACGAGGTGCGCCGCGCCGTATCGGTCCGTGAGCGCCTCGCGCAAGTCCTCGGCGGTGATCTCGTCGATCACGAAAGAAATCTCGTACAGACGCAGCGCGCTTTGTCCCTCGACACGCGCGAAACGCAGCACGTGCTCCTGCGCCGGCACGCCGGCGACCACCGCTTGCGACACCGCCCAGCCGTCGTCCGCGCGATGCGCCCAGCGGCATGCGACCGTCAGGCTTTCGCGCGACTTCAGCCGCATGCCGAGCGCGCCCGCCTGCACGTCCGTCTCGCAGACCGGCACGCTGCCGACCGGCGTCGCGCGCACGGTGGAACTCGAACGGAACTCGTCGAGCGTGATGCCGAGCGCAATGCCGCGAAACGCGAACGGCGCGTCCTGCGAACGCCGGCGCACATCCGCGGCAGCGTCTCTGGACAGGGCGCTGGCCGCCCCGGCTTCGCGCGCGACCGGCTGCGCCTGAGCGGTCGATGAAAACAGTCCGCCGAGCAGCGCTAACGCACAGGCAATCCGTTTGGGTCTCATGATTCAGTCGATCGCGGATGAACACATGTCGAACGGCGTGGCCGCGGCATGACCGACGACCGGGATGATTTTCAGCGCGGACGAAGTCAGCCGGCACGGCAGCGCGGCGACACCGCAGCCGCCAAGCGGCAGCAGCGCGGCGCCGAGCGTCAACCACGCTGCGACGCGGATCACGCGCTCAATGATTCTCGGAGTCGACACGCGGGCCTCGATGTCTCAGGCCGTGGTGTTGACGTGGTGCCCGACGAGTCCGCCGGGCGCCGACGGTTGTCCGGTGGTGGCGGATTCCCGGGTCTGCGCGGTGCCGCTCGACTTGCCGGAAGCGGCGGGCTTTGGCGCGGCCTGGGTGGGCGCGAGCGGCGA
Source organism: Paraburkholderia sp. DD10 (assembly GCF_049177125.1). Taxonomy (NCBI): domain Bacteria; kingdom Pseudomonadati; phylum Pseudomonadota; class Betaproteobacteria; order Burkholderiales; family Burkholderiaceae; genus Paraburkholderia; species Paraburkholderia sp. DD10. Next base: position 3,025,777 of record NZ_CP185393.1, read on the forward strand.
AAAACGAGTGGAATTGACGTTGCTTGGGACGGTCATGGTGAGCCTCGCATGGCGCTGGATTGTCGGTTTCGCACCGCCTGCCGTGTGCCCAAGGCGTTAGGCTATCGTCGACATGCGGCGCAACGTACTGCATGACGGATCATCGCGCCGCACGCGCGCTGCCGATGCGCGAAGGAAAGCGCGCTTTTCAGCGGTTCTTACGAGCCATTGCCGCAGCTTGCAAACCGTTGCAGCCGCGCGCCAATACTTTCCCGGGAGAGTCGAGCGATGCCGGTCAGCGCCGCATCATGGTGTCCGCGCCGCTTTCGCTGTTGCCAACCCATGCCCAACGTATCGCCAAATGTGGCAGCGTCAGGATGTGGCCCGAGCCTTTGGCGGCGGGCCCTACGCGCACGGCGGGAAACGCGGGGCGGCGCTGCGTAAGCATTGGTAAGAAAACTGTCAGGCGTGCGTGAAGCGCGCCAGTCTAAAATTTCGCCATGAATCCACAGGTCCTTATCGTCGACGACGATCCGGTCGTACGCGATCTGCTATGCAAGTTTTTGCAGTCGAACGGCTTTGACGCGTCAGTGCTGCACGACGGCACGCATCTGCAACGCCGGCTCGAGCGTGAGCGGCCTTCAGTCGTCGTGCTCGACATCATGATGCCGGACACCGACGGCCTGCGCGCGCTCACCGCGCTGCGCGCCGCCGGCGACGACATTCCGGTGATCTTCGTGACGGCGCGCGGCACGGTGGCCGACCGCATCGTCGGGCTCTCGCTCGGCGCGGACGACTATCTGACCAAGCCGTTCGATCCGCGCGAGCTGCTCGCGCGCATCCACACGGTGCTGCGCCGCCGCGGGCCGTCCACCACCAGTGCGCCGGAAGCCCGCAAACCGTATCGCTTCGGCCCGTTCGAACTCGACTTCGCAACCCGTTCGCTCACCCGCGACAACGCCAAGCTGCCGCTGCGCGACAGCGAATTCGCGTTGCTGAAGATCTTCGTCAACAATCCGTACAAGGTGTTGTCGCGCGTGCTGATCCACGATCTCGTGCATCGCGACAATCTCGCCTTTCGCGACCGCAGCCTCGACGTGCCGATCTGGCGCCTGCGCCGCGTGATCGAAGACGACCCCTCCAATCCCTGCTACGTGCAGACGGTGCGCGGCAAAGGCTATGTGTTCGTGCCCGACGCCGACAGCACGCCCTTCGCCGGCGAGGCCGCCTCGAACGCATGAGAAATCCGCTGAACACGCTGTTCGGCAGAATGGCGTTGCTCGCCACGGCGGTGTTGTTCGCGATCCAGGCCGGCTGGTTCGTGCTGATCGTCATGCAGCCGCCGCGCCATGAAATCGACGGCTTCGCGCGCGGCATTCTGCTGGCGCTGCAGGCGGTCAACGGCGAGCCGATGAAGAGCGCGGCGCTCGCGCCCGCGATGCGCGTGCACCTCGTGCCCACCTGGAATATGCCGGCGAGCGTCCATCTGAGTACGCCGACCGATCATCCGCTGGTCGAATTGAGCCGGCACCTGCGCGAGAACCTGCCGCCCGGCACGCGGATCGCCGTCGACGATCTGCGCCCGCCGCAACTGTGGGTGCTGTTTCCCGGCAAACCGAACTGGGTGGTCCTGCCGGTCGACGTTCCGCCGCCTCCGCGCTTTCTGATCGAATCCATTTCGATGCTGCTCGCCGCGCTGATCCTGTCACTGTTCGCGGCCTGGCAGATGCAGCGCCCGCTGTCGCGCGTCGCCGACGCGGCCCGCGCGTTCGGCTCGGGCGGGCGGCCGGAGCCCGTGACCGAGCAAGGACCGCGCGAGTTGCGTGATCTGATCGGCTCGTTCAACGACATGATGCGGCGCCTGAACGAAGCCGGCGACGACCAGGCGGTCATGCTGGCCGGCGTCGCGCACGATCTGAAAGCGCCGCTCACGCGGCTCAAGCTGCGCGCGAGCGTGCTGGTCGCGGAAAGCGAGCGCGCCGGCCTGATACGCGATGTCGATTCGTTGACCAATATCGTCCAGCAGTTTCTGGAGTTCGCGGGCCAGTCCGCGGACGCGGGGCCGCCGGTCGAGGTCGACGAATTTCTGCGGGAACAGTTTTCCGTCGGCGAGAGCACCGAGGAAGCGCCGCTGTTCACGCTCGATCTGCGCGCGGGACCGTCATTCAGGCTTCCCCGCACGCTGCTCGACCGGCTGGTGACGAACCTCGTCGACAACGCGCTCGAACACGGTTCGGCGCCGGTGGACATCGCCACCGGGCGTGACGAGCGGCATTGGGTCATCAGCGTGCGCGATCACGGTTCCGGCATTCCCGACGACCGGATCGCCGCCGCCATGAAGCCGTTCGTCAGGCTCGACGCCGCGCGGGGCGGCGAAGGCCATTGCGGGCTGGGTCTCGCGATCGTCGCGCGGCTCGCGCACGATCGCGGCGGGCGCTGTCAGGTGCGCAATCATGCGCTTGGCGGGCTGGAAGTGCGGATCGAATTGCCGGTCGCGCCGGCAACAGCGTGATGGAAGAGGAGCTGGCGTGGCAGCGAACGCGCGCTTACGCGCCCTTACAGGACGAACCGGCGCGCTGGCCGCGGCCTTATAGTCGTCTCCGGCAACCTCGATGCCGCCCTTCTCCGTCCGCCCAGTGATTTGGGGCGGATTTTTTTTCGCCGCGCACTACCCCGTTATTGCCTGACTGCGGCTGCCTGACCGCCGTCGGGCAGCCCGGTTCAAACCCGGATCACACCACCAGACGGGCGCGCAACCGGTCGATCGTCGCCTGGGACACGCCGAGGCCTTGCGTCAGATAGCTCGCCATCGTGCCGTAGCTCGCCTGCACCTGATCGAAGCCCGCCTGCAGATAACTTTCCTGAACGTCGAACAACGGCGCCTCGCTCGCGGCGGCCGCAGCGCCGACACGCGAGCGCAGCATGTCGGTATGGGCCCTGATCGACAGCGCCGAATAGACGTTGCTGAGCAGATAGTCCTGCATGATCACATCGAGCGGAACGTTGGCGATGCTCTGCAGAAGCGCCGCGACCCAGCCGGCGCGATCCTTACCCGCGCTGGAATGAAAGAGCTGGATCTCGGCGCCCTCGGCAAGACGCGTGAGCAGCGCGCCGTAGCTCGCGCGCTGCGCGGCGCCGGTGACGTAGGCGCGCGCCTGGGCCTCCATGAACGCTGTTGCGGCGGCGGCCGTATCGAACGACGGCGCGACGAAGTCGCGGGCGCCCAGCACGTTGAACGCCTCGGACGTCGCGCCGGCCGGCAACGTATCGGCGATCCGCGCGACTTCGCCCGGCGTGCGCAGATCGTAGACGGCGGCGATGCCGAGGTGATCGATCGCGGCTTCGTCAGCGGCGCTGAAGGTCAGCGCGTTCGCGCGATAGAACACGCCACGGCGCATCTGCTTGCCGTCGACGGTGGGATAGCCGGCGGCGGCGCCCGCCACGTCGCGAAAGTTGTCGACCGACGCGAGCCGCGGCGTTTCCGGTTGACCGGCGTCGAGGCTGCCGCCACAGGCGGAGAGCAGCGAGCTGCCGATGCCCGAGACCAGCAGCACGCCGGCTGAACGCTTGAGGAACACCCGGCGCGACGCGGAGGTGCGAACGGGCGCGATCTGACTTGTCCGCAGTGCGATGCTCGCGAAGCGGCGAGGTGGCGAGCAGTTTTTTCCGGTTGCGGGCATTGGACGTGGCTGGCGCGAACGTGAAGGGTTATTCGCAGCATGGGCGCTGCGCACGCAGTTTAACGGCGGCAAATCTTCTTTTGGTTACGGGGTAGTAGTTCGTAAGGAACCTGACCGACTTGCTTCGCCGCCCCGACGGGTTCGCCTGCCGCGATGCGGCGCGGACCCGCCTTGGACCGCGGGCTTGAACCGCTGCCTTGGCACTGATTACCCGGCCTTTTCTTTCACGCGGCGCAACACATGGAAATAGAAAAGCCGGGTCACCCTTGCGGATGCCCGGCTTTGTTTACCGCTTCGTCGCCTCCACCTCTTCCTGCAAGCAATAACCGGTTTCGATGCATCGAGGCATGAAACCAGCGGAGACGTTTAGCGCGGCAGTTCCGAATGTCCCATCAGGAACGCGTCGACCGAACGCGCGCACTGGCGGCCTTCGCGAATCGCCCACACCACCAGCGACTGGCCGCGGCGCATGTCGCCCGCCGTGAACACCTTGTCCACCGACGTGTAATACGCCTTGTCGCCTTCGGTCGACGAACGCACATTGCCGCGTGCATCCTTGTCGACGCCGAACGCCTCGAGCACCGGCGACACCGGCTGCGTGAAGCCCATCGCGAGCAGCACGAGATCCGCCTTCATTTCGAATTCCGAGCCCGGCACTTCCTGCATCTTGCCGTCCTTCCATTCGACGCGCGCGGCGATCAGCTTCTCGACCTTACCGTTCTTGCCTTCGAGGCGCTTGGTCGCCACCGCCCAATCGCGCGAGCAGCCTTCGTCATGCGACGAGGACGTGCGCAGCTTGATCGGCCAGTACGGCCACACGAGCGCCTTGTTCTCTTCTTCCGGCGGCTGCGGCAGCAGTTCGAATTGCGTGACGCTCTTCGCGCCATGACGATTCGACGTGCCCACGCAGTCCGAACCCGTATCGCCGCCGCCGATCACCACGACGTGCTTGCCCTTCGCGAGCAACTGGTTCGCGACCTTGTCGCCGGCGTTGACCTTGTTCTGCTGCGGCAGGAATTCCATCGCGTAGTGAATGCCTTCCAGTTCGCGGCCCGGCACCGGCAGATCGCGCGGCGTTTCCGAACCGCCCGTGAGCACCACGGCGTCGAACTGCTCTTTCAGCTCGGCCGGCGTGATGGTTTCCTTTGCCGTGTTGCCGATGTGCGGCGGCAATGAATCCGCTTTACCGATAAACACGTTGGCGCGGAATGTCACGCCTTCGGCTTCCATCTGGCGCATGCGGCGGTCGATCAGCCACTTTTCCAGCTTGAAGTCGGGAATACCGTAACGCAGCAAACCGCCGATGCGGTCGTTCTTTTCGAACACGGTCACATCGTGCCCCGCGCGCGCCAGTTGCTGCGCGACGGCGAGACCGGCGGGGCCGGAACCGACCACCGCGACTTTCTTGCCGGTCTTGTGCTTCGGCGGCTGCGGCGCAACCCAGCCTTCGGCCCAGGCCTTGTCGATGATCGCGTGTTCGATCGACTTGATGCCGACCGGATCGTCGTTGATGCCGAGCGTGCAAGCCGCTTCGCACGGCGCCGGGCAGATGCGGCCCGTGAACTCCGGGAAGTTGTTCGTGGAGTGCAGCACCTCGATCGCGTTCTTCCAGTCCTGATGGAACACCAGGTCGTTGAAGTCCGGAATGATGTTGTTCACCGGGCAGCCGTTGTTGCAGAACGGAATGCCGCAGTCCATGCAACGTGCGCCTTGAATCTTCGCTTCGTCGTCGGTCAATGCGGCGACGAATTCCTTGTAGTGCTTCACACGCGTGAGCGGAGCTTCGTACGCCTCGTGGCGGCGCTCGAACTCGAGAAAACCGGTTGCCTTGCCCATGTGGTTCTCTTCTCTATCTGTATCAGGTGGGTAATCTTTCCCGCCGCACGTCGAACCATCGAGCGGCGGCGGGTACGGCTATGGGTGACGTCCTGGGTGACGTCTTTCGTGCGGACGATCAGCGAAGCAAATCAAGCGGCGAGCACTTCCTTGTTCGCCTTCTTCGCTGCCATCTCGCCCAGCGCGCGCTTGTATTCGGTCGGGAACACCTTCACGAATTGACGGCGCGACGCATCCCAGTTTTCGAGCAGCGCCTTGGCGCGCGGCGAACCGGTGAACTGGAAGTGACGCTCGATGAGCCCCTTGAGCAGCGCTTCGTCGGTCGTGCCGGCGTGCCACAGGCCCTTGTCGACCGTGCGTTCCTGCTCGGCCTGCTGCAAAACCGGATCGAGCGCGACCATCGACTTGTTGCACTTGCCGGCGAACATGCCGTCCGGGTCGTACACGTATGCGATGCCGCCCGACATGCCGGCCGCGAAGTTACGGCCCGTTTCGCCGAGTACGACCACCGTGCCGCCCGTCATGTATTCGCAACCGTGGTCGCCCGTGCCTTCGACAACCGCCGTCGCGCCCGAGTTACGCACGCAGAAACGCTCGCCCGCCACGCCGCGGAAAAACGCTTCGCCTTCGATCGCGCCGTACATCACCGTGTTGCCGCAGATGATGTTCTCTTCCGACTTGCCGCGGAAATCGTTGGTCGGACGGATGATGATGCGGCCGCCCGACAGGCCCTTGCCGACATAGTCGTTGCCGTCGCCGACCAGATCCAGCGTGACGCCCCTCGCGAGGAACGCGCCGAAGCTCTGACCCGCCGTGCCCTTCAACTGGATATGAATCGTGTCGTCGGGCAGGCCGTCGTGGCCGTACTTCTTCGCGATCAGGCCGGACAGCATCGCGCCGACGGTGCGGTTCACGTTGCGCACCGGCTGAATGAACGAGACGTGCTCGCCCTTTTCGATCGCCGCCTTCGCCTTCTCGATCAGCGTGTGATCGAGCGCGCGCTCCAGGCCGTGGTCCTGCACGTCGACGTGCTTGCGCGCGACTTCGGCCGGCACTTGCGGCAGATAGAACACGCGCGAGAAGTCGAGGCCCTTCGCCTTCCAGTGCTCGATGCCCTTCTTCATGTCGAGCAGTTCGGCGTGGCCGATCAGGTCGTCGAACTTGCGGATGCCCAGTTGCGCCATGATCTCGCGCGCTTCTTCCGCAACGAAGAAGAAGAAGTTGACGACGTGCTCCGGCTGGCCCTGGAACTTCGCGCGCAGCACCGGATCTTGCGTCGCGACGCCGACCGGGCAGGTGTTCAGATGGCACTTGCGCATCATGATGCAGCCTTCGACGACGAGCGGCGCCGTCGCGAAGCCGAACTCGTCCGCGCCGAGCAGCGCGCCGATCACGACATCGCGGCCGGTCTTCATCTGACCGTCGGCCTGCACGCGGATGCGGCCGCGCAACTGGTTCAGCACCAGGGTTTGCTGCGTTTCGGCGAGACCCAGTTCCCACGGCGTGCCGGCGTGCTTGATCGACGACAGCGGCGATGCGCCCGTGCCGCCGTCGTGGCCGGCGATCACGACGTGATCGGCCTTCGCCTTCGCGACACCCGCGGCCACCGTACCCACGCCCGATTCCGACACCAGCTTCACCGACACGCTCGCCGCCGAGTTGGCGTTCTTCAGGTCGTGAATCAGTTGCGCCAGATCTTCGATCGAGTAGATGTCGTGGTGCGGCGGCGGCGAAATGAGGCCCACGCCCGGCACCGAATAACGCAGCTTGCCGATGTAATCCGACACCTTGTGGCCCGGCAACTGACCGCCTTCGCCCGGCTTCGCGCCCTGCGCCATCTTGATCTGGATCTGATCGGCCGACGCGAGGTATTCCGCCGTCACGCCGAAACGGCCGGACGCCACCTGCTTGATCTTCGAGCGCAGCGAATCGCCGTCCTTCAGCGGAATGTCGACGATCACTTCGTCGCCGATCACCGACTTCATGGTGTCGCCGTTCTTGATCGGAATGCCGCGCAGTTCGTTGCGGTAACGGTTCACGTCCTCGCCGCCTTCGCCCGTGTTCGACTTGCCGCCGATGCGGTTCATCGCGACGGCCAGCGTGGCGTGAGCTTCGGTCGAAATCGAGCCGAGCGACATGGCGCCGGTGGCGAAACGCTTGACGATTTCCTTCGCCGGTTCGACTTCGTCGAGCGGAATCGCCTTCGACGGGTCGAGCCTGAACTCGAACAGGCCGCGGAACGTCATGTGGCGCCTGGTCTGATCGTTGATCAGGTGCGCGTACTCCTTGTACGTCTGGTACGAATTGCTGCGCGCCGAGTGTTGCAGCTTGGCGATCGCATCCGGCGTCCACATGTGTTCCTCGCCGCGCACGCGGTACGCGTATTCGCCGCCCGCGTCGAGCATGCCGGAGAGAACCGGGTTGTCGCCGAACGCTTCACGGTGCAGACGGATCGCTTCCTCGGCCACGTCGAAGAGACCAATGCCGCCGACCTTCGACGAGGTGCCCTCGAAGTACTTCTTGACCAGGTCTTCAGCGAGGCCGACCGCTTCGAAAATCTGCGCGCCGGTGTAGGACATGTAGGTGGAAATGCCCATCTTCGACATGACTTTCTGCAAGCCCTTGCCGACCGCCTTCGTGAAGTTGTAGATCGCCTTTTCCGCCGACAGGTCGCCCTTCATGCCGGCAGCCAGTTGGCCGAGCGTTTCCATCGCGAGGTACGGGTGCACGGCTTCCGCGCCGTAGCCCGCGAGCAGCGCGAAGTGGTGCGTTTCACGCGCCGAGCCGGTTTCGACCACGAGACCCGTGCTCGTGCGCAGACCTTGCTGCACGAGGTGCGTGTGGATCGCGGCGGTGGCGAGCAGCGCCGGAATCGCGACGTTGTCGCGGTCGGTCTTGCGGTCCGACACGATCAGCATGTTGTAGCCGGACTTCACCGCGTCGACCGCTTCCGCGCACAGCGAGGCGAGGCGCGCTTCGATGCCTTCCTTGCCCCAGGCCACCGGATAGCAGATGTTCAGTTCATACGAGCTGAACTTGCCGCCCGTGTACTGATCGATCGCGCGGATCTTCGCGATGTCCTTGAAGTCGAGCACCGGCTGCGACACTTCGAGACGCATCGGCGGGTTGATGTTGTTCGTGTCGAGCAGGTTCGGCTTCGGGCCGACGAACGACACCAGCGACATCACCATGTTTTCGCGGATCGGATCGATCGGCGGGTTCGTGACCTGCGCGAACAACTGCTTGAAGTAGTGATAGAGCGTTTTGTTCTTGTTGGACATGACCGCCAGCGGCGAGTCGTTGCCCATCGAACCGACGGCTTCCTCGCCGGCTTGCGCCATCGGCGCCATCAGGAACTTGAGGTCTTCCTGCGTGTAGCCGAACGCCTGTTGGCGATCCAGCAAGGCAGCGGCTTCGCGGCGTTCCGTCGCGACGTCCTCGGCCTTCGCCTCGATCTCGTCGAGCTTGATGCGCACGGCGTCGATCCAGCTCTTGTACGGCTTGGCGTTGGCGAGGTTGTCCTTCAGTTCCTTGTCGTCGATGATGCGGCCGTGTTCCATGTCGATCAGGAACATCTTGCCCGGCTGCAGACGCCACTTCTTGACGATCTTCGATTCCGGAATCGGCAGCGTGCCGGCTTCGGAGGCCATGATCACGAGGTCGTCGTCGGTGACGATGTAGCGCGCCGGACGCAGGCCGTTACGGTCGAGCGTCGCGCCGATCTGACGGCCGTCGGTGAAGGCGATCGCGGCGGGGCCGTCCCACGGCTCCATCATCGCGGCGTGGTATTCGTAGAACGCGCGGCGGTTGTCGTCCATCAGCGTGTGTTGCTCCCAGGCTTCCGGGATCATCATCATCATTGCGTGGACGAGCGGATAGCCGGCCATCACCAGCAGTTCGAGGCAGTTGTCGAACGACGCCGTATCGGATTGGCCCGGATAGATCAGCGGCCACAGCTTCGGCAGATCGTCGCCGAGCACGTGGCTCGCGATCGCGCCGGTGCGGGCGTTCAGCCAGTTGACGTTGCCCTTCACCGTGTTGATTTCGCCGTTGTGGGCGATCATGCGGTACGGGTGAGCCAGCTCCCACGCCGGGAAGGTGTTGGTCGAGAAGCGCTGGTGCACGAGCGCGAGCGCCGAGACGGTGCGCTCGTCCTGCAGGTCGCGGTAATACACGCCGACCTGCCCGGCCAGCAGCAGCCCCTTATAGACGACCGTGCGCGCCGACATGGACGGCACGAAGTATTCCTTGCCGTGCTTGAGCTTGAGCGCCTGGATGCGGTGGCTCGCGGTCTTGCGGATCACGTACAGCTTCCGCTCGAGCGCGTCGGTCACGATGATGTCCTTGCCGCGGCCGATGAAAATCTGACGGATCAGCGGCTCGCTCGCCTTGACGGTGGGCGAAATCGGCATGGTGTGGTCGACCGGCACGTCGCGCCAGCCCAGCACGACCTGGCCCTCGGCCTTCACCGTGCGTTCCAGCTCCTGTTCGCAAGCGAGGCGCGACGCGTGCTCTTTCGGCAGGAACACCATGCCGACGCCGTATTCGCCATACGGCGGCAGGGTCACGCCTTGCCTCGCCATTTCCTCGCGATAGAAGCCATCGGGAATCTGGATCAGGATGCCGGCGCCGTCGCCCATCAGCGGATCGGCGCCGACGGCGCCCCGGTGGTCGAGGTTTTCCAGGATTTTCAGGCCCTGCTCGATGATCTCGTGGCTTTTCTTGCCCTTGATGTGAGCGACGAAGCCGACGCCGCAGGCGTCATGCTCGTTCTGCGGGTCGTACAGACCTTGCGCGGCGGGAACCGGATGAGTCGGTTGCTGGTGGTCGTTCATGGGGACACCGTCTGTGAGGGGCCGGACAGGCCGTTTAACCGTTTTTCTATTGCCGCAGTGCGCACAGCAGCCGCGACGGCGCGCTCTTTACGCTGGATGCTACGCGTATCAAAAACGCCGGAATTCGGAATATACGCGACGAATCAATGGAATAGCAAATAAAACGTTGTGGTTGAGCCCCAATTATCAAGTTGGTGCATTGCGGTCGATTTTTATTGGTGCCATATCTAAAACGTGCAAAAGAAAACGGCATGCGAAGATGCCGTTCCATTACCGCCCGCCGACGCGAGGCCGGCTACTGCGTTTGCGGCGTCTCGCGGACCTTGCGCGGCCGTCCGCGCGGCAGCGGCGACACGCGCCGATTGGCCGCGCGCGCGGCCCATTCGCGGTAGGTGTCGCTGCCGAGCACCCAGCCCTTCAGCGTGGCCTGCTGAAGCTGACTGGCTTCGCGCTCGTCGAGCGGCTGTTCGCATAGCTCGCGGTAAGCGCGCTGCCGTTCGAACGGCGTATTGCCGAGCGACCAGTACAACGGGTGGTCGGTAATCAGGCTGTCGAGCGTCAGGCCGATGTGATGACGGTAGCTCGACCAGCGATAGTCTTCCGGCGCGCTCACGAGTTGCGCGCGCACCGGACACATTTCGACGACCCGGCTCGCCAGTAGAAAATAGCGCTCGCCCTCGATCACCGTGGCGCGGTAGCGCCCTTCCCACAACGTGCCGCGACGCGCATAGCGCCGGTTGAAATGGGCGACGTAGCGCCGCCCCACCGCCTGCATCGCTTTCGGCAGACTCGATTCCTCGGTGGGCGTGACGAGCAGTTGCACCGCGCCCGGCATCAACGCATAGGCGTGGATGGATAAGTGATGGTCGCGCGAAGCCGCTTTCAAACAGTCGATGAAGAGCTCGTAGTCCTGGTCGTCGACGAATGCGGGCTGCTGATCGAGTCCGCGAAGGATGACGTGCTGCGGCTGGTCAGGGACATAGAGACGTGCAAGCCGTGCCATGCTGAAGTATCCAATTAGTCGCGTTGGTACAAACCCGAAGGTCGGAAAAGCCGCATGCGCCGGAGGTTCGGCGCGGCGCGGCTGAGCCAGAAAACCGCGCGGAGCCTAGGGAGAAAGCTCTAACCGCCGCGTATGGTTTGTTTCAAACGTTGTCGTCATAATGAGCGGGCCTTTTATGGAGGAGCACATATGAAATTAAAACAGGCCGTAACGGGGATGGCGGCGCTAGCCTGCATGACAACGGCAGCACACGCGCAATCGGCCGGGAGCTTTGTCCTTTCAACAGGCTGGTTCCATCTTGCGCCTCAATCGAGCAGTGAACCGTTGAGAGTGACAAGCATAGGCGGCAGTCCGACCAATATCACAGAAGCCAACACCGGTGCATCACTAAGTTCCGCGGACACCATCGGCTTCACGCTCGGGTACTTCGTTACCGACCACATCGCGGCCGAATTCGTGCTTGGCTACCCGCCTTCATTCGACCTGACCGGCACGGGCAGCTTCGAACGATTCGGCAAGCTGGGCCAGGCGAAACAGTGGAGCCCGACTCTGCTGTTCAAGTACTTCTTCAACGCCCCCACCGCGGCGTTCCGCCCGTATCTCGGCATCGGTGTAAGCCGGGTCTGGTTCACCGACGCAAAGATCACCAACAGCGCGTTCGAGGCCAATGTTCTGCATGGTCCGACCAGCGTCGATACGGATAGTTCGTGGGCGCCGGTCTTCAATGCGGGTTTCACCTACGCGTTCGACCAGCACTGGTTCGCGGGCGTGTCGATCTCTTATCTACCGCTCAGCACGACCGCTAAACTGAACACCGCCGCCAGGACGCCGGTCGGCACGCTCAACGTGCAGTCGCAAACCAAGATCAAACTGAACCCGATCGTTAGCTACGTCAATATCGGTTACCGTTTCTAACGCTTCGCAGACCCTCGCGAAAATTGGGGCCGTTGAGCTAGGGTAGTCGAATTTTCGGGGCTTGGACAACGCCGTCATAGGTTCAATGGCGGCGTTCTTTATTTCAAGCAGGTCGAGCAATGGTTATCGGCGTCGGGCGCGGACGGCGCGATGCTCAGACGTAACGGCGAATCTTTGTAAATTTGACCCGCAATCGCGTGGCCTCGGTGCAATATCTGCTGACGGTTCGCGGCCCGCGTCATGGTGTGCAGGGGCTGCTGTTTGGCACCAAAGTTGCGTTCACATGGTGTTTCCCGCGTCGCGGCGTGAATCTGCGTGGCACCGTGGGGATTCTTTCACCCTCATCGACGGAGCGACCATGACAACACTTTCGAATACGCGAGACGCCCTCGGCGAATCCTGGACCAGCACCAGCCGCCGTGCGCGGCGCATCGCTCGCCATAGCCGCCACGCGGCCGAAGATATCGCGAGCGAACTGCGCACGCTGATGGCGGAACTCGAATCCACCCTGGCCGACGGCACCCAGGCCGACGCGGTCGCACTGCGCGGCAAACTGCGCAAACAGCTCGACGCCGCGCGCGCCCGTTTGAACGACACGCGCGAAGCCGTGCGTGAGCGCGCGGAAGTCGCGATGGCAGACGCGGACGACTACGTGCACGAAAATCCGTGGCAGACGATTGCGATCGTCGGCGGCGTCGCGTTGATCGCGGGCGCGCTGTTCGCATCGCGGCTGCGCTGAACGGGCTGCGCTGACACGTGGCGCGAAGCAACGCGGTGGCGGGCGCCGATGCGGTGCCCGCGTCCGCTTGCGCGCTCATGCCGAACGTAGACACAAACCCGCCCGCCGGCACGCGTCCGATCAGTTGTCTTCGATGACGAACAGCCGTTGGTATTCCTTCACCGCATATCGATCCGTCATGCCCGCGATGTAGTGGGCAATCAGACGCGGCTGCAGCGTCGCGTCCGTCGACTGATAGCCTGGCGGCAGCAGGCGCGGATCTTCCGTGAACGCGTCGAACAGGCCGACTACGACGCGGCGCGCCTTGTTCGCCATGCGCATCACCCGGTAATGGCGATACAGATTCTTGAACAGAAAGCGCTTGAGCGCCGCGGCCTGAGCGGCAATCGCCTCGCTATGGGCAACGAGCGGTGGAGCGGCGCGCACGGCGTCGAGCGAAGCCGGCGCGTGCCGGAGCAAATTCAGCTTGGTGGTATCGATCAGATCGACGATCAGCGTATTGATGATGCGGCGCACCGTCTCGTGAATCAGCCGGCGCCCTTCGATCTGCGGAAAGTCGTTGCGCGCCGCCTCATAGTGCGTCTGCCATAGCTCGACTTCGGCCAGTTGCTCGACGGTGAGCAGGCCCGAGCGCAAACCGTCGTCGACGTCGTGGTTGTTGTAGGCGATCTCGTCGGCAACATTCGCGATCTGCGCTTCGATGGACGGCTGCCGTCCTTCGAGAAAGCGCTCGCCCAAGGCGCCGAGCCGCCGCGCGTTTTCGCGCGAGCAATGCTTGAGAATTCCTTCGCGTGTTTCGAAGCAGAGGTTCAGGCCGTTGAAGGCGCCGTAGTGCTCCTCGAGATCGTCGACGACCGCGAGGCTTTGCAGATTGTGCTCGAAGCCGCCGTGTTCGCGCATGCATTCGTTCAGCGCGTCCTGACCGGCATGGCCGAACGGCGTGTGACCGAGATCGTGGGCAAGTGAGATCGCTTCGACGAGGTCTTCGTTGACGCGCAAATTGCGCGCAACAGACCGCGCGATTTGCGCCACCTCCAGACTATGCGTGAGCCGGGTGCGAAACAGATCGCCCTCGTGATTCACGAACACCTGCGTCTTGTACTCGAGCCGGCGGAACGCCGTGGAGTGGACGATGCGGTCGCGATCGCGCTGGAATTCGGTGCGGGCGCCAGGCGCTGATTCCGGATAGCGGCGGCCGCGCGACTGCGCGGAACGCGCCGCGTATGGCGCGAGATGCGCTTCCAGCGCTTCCTGGGCAGGCTCGCCGACCGACGCCGCGCCTGCCGGGTTGGGTTTTACATCGTCGCTGCGCCTGTCAGTCACCGGGTTCTCCGAAACATGGGCGGCGCCTCGTGATGCCGGTGCGCGATGCGTTGCTGCCGGAGTCTTGCCGCGGTTAAACCGCGGCGGCCAGCGTGGCGCGCACTTCGGCGTCGGGTGCCTGGGTAATCAGCGTCTCACCGAAACGCTTCAGCAGAATGAATTTGATCGCACCGGCTTCCGCCTTTTTGTCGACCTGCATGAGTTCGACGTAACGCGAATCGCCGAGCGCGGGCGCCCGGGTCGGCAAATGCGCGGCGACGATCACATCGACCAGACGCTTGCGCGCCGCTTCGTCGAGATAGCCCATGCGCACGGACAGATCCGCCGCCATCACCATGCCACAGCCGACCGCCTCGCCGTGCAGCCACTCGCCGTAGCCGAGCCCGGCCTCGATCGCGTGGCCGAACGTATGGCCGAAATTGAGGATCGCGCGCAGCCCGCCTTCGCGTTCGTCCTGCGCCACCACCGACGCCTTGATTTCGCACGAACGCTTGACCGCCTCGGCCAGCGCTTCGGGTTCGCAACGATTCAGCGCCTCGACGTTGGCCTCGATCCACCTGAAGAAACCCGCGTCGGCAATCGCGCCGGTCTTGATCACCTCGGCGATGCCCGCCGCCAGTTCGCGCGCCGGCAAGGTGCGCAGCGCGCCGATGTCGGCGATCACGGCCTGCGGCTGGTAGAACGCGCCGATCATGTTCTTGCCAAGCGGGTGGTTGATGCCCGTCTTGCCGCCCACCGACGAATCCACCTGCGACAGCAACGTTGTGGGCACCTGGATGAACGGCACGCCGCGCATGTAGCAAGCCGCGGCAAACCCGGTCATATCGCCGATCACGCCGCCGCCCAACGCGATCAGCGTGGTCTTGCGATCGGCGCGGGAGCCGAGCAGCGCGTCGAAGATCAGGTTCAGCGTTTCCAGGTTCTTGTACGCTTCGCCGTCCGGCAAAACGACCGTGGACACCTGCTTGCCGAGCGGCGCCAACGCCGCGCGCAGCGTGTCGCCATATAGCGGGTCGACCGTGGTATTCGTGACGATGGTGACCGAGCTGCCGGCGATATGCGGCGCGAACAGCGCGGTTTGGCCGATCAGATCGGCACCGATATGAATGGGGTAGGCGCGCTCGCCCAGTTCGACGTTGACGGTAATCATACGGTCCATTATGACGCAGGGTGTTTGACGACGCCGGCCATCTCGAGCTGCATCAGGACCATGTTGACGAGTCCGTTGACCGAAGGCCGGCCGGTTTCGATCACGAAATGCGCGCATTCGCGGTAGAGCGGGTCGCGCACTTCGTAGAGCGCTTCGAGGCGCGCCTTGGGGTCTTCGGTTTGCAGCAGCGGGCGATTCTTGTCGCGCCGGGTACGCAGCCACAGATCGTGCGGATTGGCGCGCAAGTAGATCACCACGCCGCGATTTTGCAGCGCCTCGCGGTTTTCCGGCCGCAGCACCGCGCCGCCGCCCGTGGCGAGCACGATATTGTCGCGCCCGGTCAATTCGGAAATCACGTTCGCTTCACGCTCGCGAAAGCCCGCTTCGCCTTCCAGTTCGAAAATCACCGGGATGCGCGCGCCCGTGCGCGCCTCGATTTCATGATCGGAATCGAAGAACGGGCGATCGAGACGGCGCGCAATGGCCCGGCCCACGGTGGTTTTGCCTGCCCCCATGAGCCCTACGAAAAATACATTGGCGTGTGCGTCCCGCGCTTGCAACGGTGTCCTCTGGCTAATCCGGTGTGGGTTCGTGCCGCAGCTTACTGGCAAAGCGGCTGCCTTGTCGAGCCTGCGCGCCGCCGCCGGCAAGCGGCGGCGGCATACCGCTAATTCGTCTGAATGACGCGCGGCGTGATGAAAATAGCCAGTTCGCTGCGCTGGTCGCGATGAGCCCGATGGCGAAAAAGCGCGCCTAAAAAGGGTATTTTGCCCAGGAGCGGCACCCGCGTCACATCGTTCCGCTCGTCGACGGCATAGATTCCGCCGATCGACACCGTACCACCATCCTCGACCTCGACGCGCGTCTGCACGTGTTTGGTGTTGATCGCCGGCCCGGCGTCGGTCAGCTCGCCGACGCTGTCCTTGGCCACATCGAGATCGAGCACCACCCGCCCGTCCGGCATGATCTGCGGCTCCACTTCCAGTTTGAGCGTGGCGCGGCGAAACTGCACGCCCGAGACGCCCTGCCCCACTTTCGCCTGATACGGCAGCTCGGTGCCCTGCTCGACCACCGCTTTCATGCGGTCCGCGGTGACGACCCGCGGACTCGATACGATCTCGCCGCGCCCCTCGGCCTCCAGCGCGCTCAGCTCGATGTTCAGCAGACGCGTGGCGCCGGCGGCGAACAGCGTGAGCCCGGCGGTGGCGGCGTCGAAGCCGGAAATCGGGCGGGCCGACAGATCGTAGACCGTCCCGTCCGTGCCGCCGGTCAACCCTCTCGCGGTGCCGTCGGCGTTGGTCGCCGCCATCGAGAGCCGCACGCCGAGGTTGCGCGAAAAACCGTGTTCGCCTTCGACGATCCGCGCCTCGATCAGCACCTGGCGGGTCGGCCGGTCGACGGACTCGAGGAAAGCCGCGATCTGCGCGACGCGGCCTTCGATATCGGTGACGAACAGCAGATTGGTGCGCGGATCGGCGGTGACGGCACCGCGTTTGGACAGCACGCGCTGGTTCCCCGAACCGGTCAGCAAACGCCGCACGTCCTCGGCGCGGGCGTAGTGCAGCACGAAAGTGCGGCTCGCGAGCGGCTCCAGATCGGCGGCCTTGGCGTGCGCCTCGAAACGCTGCCGCTCGCGTGCGGCGAGATCCGCGATCGGCGCGACCCACACGACGTTGCCGCGGCGCTCCATCGCGAGACCGTTGACATCGAGCAGCGTATCGAACGCGGCGCGCCACGGCACCTTGTCGAGCCGCAGCGAGACGGCGCCGCGCACTTTCTCGCTCGCGACGATATTCAGTCCCGTGAATTGCGCGAATGCGTTCAGCACGGCGCCGAGTTCGGCACGCTTGAAGTTCAGCGAGATCGGTTTGTCGTCGGCCGCGAGCCTGGCGTCGGCGAGCGTTTTCGGCGCGCCGCTCAGTCGCGCGAGCGGCGGCAGCGGCACCGGTGGTCCTTCGAGCGCGGAACTCGTCGCGGTGTCGTTGCGAGCCGGGGTCGCCTGGGTTGCCGAGGCTGCCGATCGTCTTCGGAGCGGCACGGAGCCGTCGTCGGCGTCGAACGGCTCCTCCGCGCGGCTGTTTTCAGCGGAGGCGGACGGGCGCGCTACATCCCGAGGCTCCGCCGACTCATCGCGAAACGGGTTGGGCGCTTCGGCGACAACGCCGCGCGGTGGCGGCGAAGCATTGTACGAAGCGTCCAATGGCACAACGCCGTCGTCGAGCGGCATGTTCGGTGGCAGCGGCGGCAGCGGTGGAGTCGAAGCTCGCGCGATGCCGACGCTGATCGCCGCGCCGACGTACACGCCGAAACACATACGAAGGCCGCAGCGCAGGCCACGGCCCGCACGTGGACCGATGCACATGGACGCGGGCACAAAGCGGAATGGTTTTACCAGCTTCATCAGGACGCCTCTTCCAGCGCCAGCGTGCGCGTTGTGCCGCCGTTGACGAGCGTGATGCCGAGGGCGTCGAAGCGCGTGACGCGCTCGGCGCCGATTTGCTGCCCGGACGCGACGGTTGTCGCGCCCTCCGGCGTATCGAGCAAAGCCAACCCACGCTGACGATCGTGCAGCACACCGACGAGGCGCAACTGCGGAGCGTCAGGCAGATCGCCCGCCGCCCGCATCTGCGGCCGCGAGAACGGGTCGAAGAAGACGATGTTGTCTGCGTCGGCCGAATCGGCATCCTCTTCGGCAAACGCAGCCGCCGACGCGGTTAAAGGAACCGGCCTCAGCGCATTGAACACGCGCAGCGTCGCGCTCACCGAAAGCGCTGCGCCATCCCGTTTGACGGTCACATCGACGGGGACGATCAGCACCGGCAGGTCCAACAGCCCGCGCAGGAACGCCATCAAGTGGACGAAGTCGGTGCGCGCGGTGAGTTGCAACGGGCGCATGCTTTCCGCGCCTGTGCCGCTGGCGGCGCCGGGTTCCAGCGCAATCAACGTGACGCCGTTCTGCGCGGCCAGTTCGGAGACGATGCGCACGTCGTCCACGGACGAAGGCGCTGGCGATCCGGTGCTCGACGTCATGGCCGGAGTGCTTGCCGATGCGGTGACCGACGCGGCTGCTTCACGGCGCAGCGCGGGCAATTGCGCGAGCGAGCGCTTCGCATCGGCGAGATGCCGCGTAGCAGCCTCCAAGGCGGTCCGGCTCGCCTCCACGCCGCCCAGATCCGCCACGATCCAGCCCTGCGCGCCAAGCCCGAACACCAGCGCGGCGATCAGCAATGCAACCGCCCTGCGACGGCGCCCGCTCCATGCTTCGAGCGGCGCACGCGCGCGCTTCAGCCAATGGGAAAGCATTGGGCGCGCGCTTGCCGCGCTGCCGAAATCGACAAACGTCGTACTCATTTCACACCTCTCGATTGTTCAGACTTCACAGGACGCCGCGCCGCGGATGCGGCCACGTGAGCCGTTTGGCGCACCGGATCGTCCCAGCGCAGACGAGCGCCGAATTCCACTTGTCCTGCGACTTGTCCTGCGACTTGTCCTGCGATACCCGCAACCACACCCGCGCTGCGGGGCGGCGCCGATCGATGCAGGTCGCTCACCTCCGCGCCCGTCACGCCGCGAATCGCGCTCAGACGCTTGAGCCACTCCGCCGAAGCCAGATGCCCGCGCGAGCTCGCCAGCAATTCCGTCTCGTGTTCGCGCTGACGCAACTGCTGTAACACGACGCCGTCGCCCGGCTCGAAACTGAGTGCGTCGAGCAGGTCGCGCAAATGCGTGAGCGGCTCGGACAAGGTCTTTGCACGCGCCGCGCCCTGGCGTTGCTCGTCTTGCGCCCGCAATAGCCCGGCATGTTCGGCGAGCGGCGCGGTGAATCGTGCGAGCGACTGTTCAATCGACACGCGCTGCGCATCGAGTCGCGCCTTTTCCAACGCCTGCCAACCCGCCAACGCGAGCACCGCGGCGCAACCGGCGAACGCGGCGGCGATGCATTCGAGTACGCACCGCCGGCGCGCGAGCCGCGCGTTGCGTTGCCTGTAGGGCAGCAGGTTGAAACCACCGAGCCACGATCGCGCGAAGCGAGCGCCGCGCGCGAAACCCGGCGCGCTGGCAGCCGGCACGTTCGAGCCGCGCGGATGCAAGAGGCCGCCCATCATTCGAACACCCCGCGCAACGCGAGCCCGAACGCGACCGCGCCGGTCGGCTCATGCAACAACGGATCGTCCAACGGTCGCGCAAGGCCGCCTAGCGCCGCGCATTCGAACGGCAACACCGTGCAGCCCAACACGTCGGCGAGATCCGCGATCGAAAATCCCACGCCGTCGAGCAGATCGACCTCGCCGCTCAACAACGCGCAGTCGAGTTCCGGGCCGCGCACGAGATCACGCAACGCATCGGCGAGGTCCGCGTGCTCTGGCGCCGGATAGCGCATTTCGCCGACGATGCCGTCGTCGACGATGCGCCATCCGTACACGCCGTCCGTGCCGACCCAGAGCGCGACATACGGCTCGTGCGGATCGAGTTCATGGCTCGCCGCATAGCGCATGGCGCGCAGCGCGGCATGCGGTTCGCCGTCGATCGCGGTCAGCGAGATACCGGCGGACGCCGCGCATTCGATACGCGCCTCAAGATGCTGGCGCGCCGTGGCGGCGATCGTCACCGAGCGAACCGGCGAAGACGTTTCATCGACAAACCAGTCGACGGCGAGCGCGTGCCGCTCGAGACCCGCGATCCGCTCCACTTCACTCATGACCGCCGGTTCGAGTTCGGCAAGCGCATGCCCGCCGTCCTCCGCGCAGCCGCTTTGCGCGGCGAGCCGCGTGAGCGGCACCGTGGCGGTCAACGTGGCCGACGCCGGCAGCGCCATCGCGCATCGCAACGCATGCGTCGCACAGGCGCGCGGCAGACCGGCAAACGCGTCGCGCAACGCACGCGCCACCGCATGGCGATCCGCGATCTCCATGCCGGCCATCGCGCCGGCGGCAAGCGGCACGGTGCTCACGTATTCGATATGCAATGCGGCGGTGGTGCGCGAAGGCTGACTCACCATGACGAGGCGCACCGCCCGCGCGCTCACGTCGATTCCCGCGGCAAAACGCCGGCCACCTGTTTGCACCTCTTGAAGCCACGATTTTTTGAACGCCATCACACCCTCCCTCAAACTCTCGCGGCGAACCATTCGAGCGCGAGTAACGAGGAAGAATTGTGCGTAGCCGCGCCGCCGCGCGACACTCAGCCAAATGGCTAACGTTGCGTGACACGTGCCGGCGCCGCACCAAAGCGGCTACAGTGAAGCCATTCCCGCGTCGCGCACCGACCTGCGCAGAAGTGTCAGTAAGCATGACGAAAGCTGAAAAGCCGGGCGGCTATAATCGCGGGACTGTTTTTTGGTGCCCATATGCAATCCACGTCTCCGAATTCCCCACCGCCCGCGCCGCACAAGCGCAAACGCCCGTTGTGGCTGAAGCTGGTCCTTGGCTTTGTCGGTCTGATCGTCGCAGGCATCGTGTGCGTGCTGCTGGTGCTCGGCTATGCGCTGGTGGTGGCAACGCCCAACCTGCCGTCACTCGAGGCGCTCACCGACTACCGGCCCAAGGTGCCGCTGCGCATCTACACGGCCGACCATGTGCTGATCGGCGAATTCGGCGAGGAGCGGCGCGACATCGTCCACATCCAGGAGGTGCCCGATAGTCTGAAGAAGGCCGTGCTCGCCATCGAAGACGCGCGCTTCTACGATCACGGCGGCGTCGACCTCACGGGTATCGCGCGGGCCGGCTTCGTCGCGCTCACCAACGGCCACGCCACGCAAGGCGCCAGCACGATCACCATGCAGGTGGCGCGCAACTTCTTCCTGTCGAGCGAGAAGACCTACACGCGCAAAATTTATGAAATGCTGCTCGCGTACAAGATCGAGTCGAAGCTGACTAAAGATCAGATTCTGGAGGTGTATATGAATCAGATCTATCTCGGTCAGCGCGCCTATGGCTTCGCGAGCGCGGCGCGGGTGTACTTCGGCAAGGATCTGAAGGACCTGACGCTGGCCGAGTCGGCGATGCTCGCCGGTCTGCCGAAGGCGCCCTCCGCGTATAACCCGGTGGTCAATCCGAAGCGCGCGAAAGTGCGCCAGGAGTACATCCTGCAACGCATGTACGAACTGCGCTATATCACCCAGCAGCAATACGACGAGGCCAGCAAGCAGGCGCTCGTGGTCAAGGGCGCGGGCAAGGAATTCAGCGTGCACGCGGAGTACGTCGCGGAAATGGTGCGGCAGATGATGTACGCGCAGTATCGCGAAGAGGCGTACACGCGCGGCCTGAACGTCGTCACCACGATCGACTCCGCCGATCAGGACGTCGCTTATCGCGCGCTGCGCAAAGGCCTGATGGATTACGAGCGGCGCCACGGCTATCGCGGCCCGGAAGCGTTCATCGATCTGCCGTCCGATGCGGACGACCGCGAACAGGCGATCGACGACGCACTGCTGGAGCATCCCGACAACGGCGAGATTATTGCCGCCGTCGTGACGGCGGCGAGCCCGAAGCAGGTGCAGGCCACCTTCATCGACGGCAATGTCGCGACCATCCAGGGCGACGGCCTGCGTTTCGCGCAGGCGGCGCTCAATGCGCGCGCGCAGCCGAATCAGCGGCTGCGGCCCGGTGCGATCGTCCGCCTCGTCAAGAACGACGACGGCAACTGGTCGATCACGCAATTGCCGCAAGTGGAAGGCGCGTTCGTCTCGGTGGTGCCGCAAGACGGCGCGATTCGCGCGCTGGTCGGCGGCTTCGACTTCAACAAGAACAAGTTCAATCACGTGACCCAGGCGTGGCGTCAGCCGGGTTCGAGTTTCAAGCCGTTCATTTATTCGGCATCGCTCGAAAAGGGACTCGGCCCGGCGACGGTGATCAACGACGCCCCGCTCTTTTTCAGCGCCGCGGAGACCGGCGGGCAGCCGTGGGAACCGAAGAACTACGGCGGCGGTTTCGACGGTCCGATGACCATGCGCACGGCGCTGCAGAAGTCGAAGAACCTGGTGTCGATCCGCATCCTCAGCCAGATCGGCACCAAGTACGCGCAGCAGTACATCACGCGCTTCGGCT
The DNA here is from genome assembly GCF_049177125.1 of Paraburkholderia sp. DD10. Lineage (NCBI taxonomy): Bacteria > Pseudomonadati > Pseudomonadota > Betaproteobacteria > Burkholderiales > Burkholderiaceae > Paraburkholderia > Paraburkholderia sp. DD10. Next base: position 3,048,283 of record NZ_CP185393.1, read on the forward strand.
TCGACGCGGAGCGTCACCCGGCCTATCTGCCGATGGCGCTCGGCGCGGGTCTCGTCACGCCGTTGCAAATGGCGGGCGCGTTCTCGGTGTTCGCCAACGGCGGCTACCGGATCAACCCGTATCTGATCGCCGAGGTCACGGATCAGCGCGGCATCGTCGTCGCCCATGCGCAACCGCTGGTGGCCGAGCAAAGCGCGCCGCACGCCATCGAGCCGCGCAACGCGTACGTGATGAACAGCCTGCTGCAAGGTGTCGCGCAACGCGGCACGGGCGCCAAATCCAATGTGCTGAAACGCACCGATCTCGGCGGCAAGACCGGCACGACCAACGATTCGCGCGACGCGTGGTTCGCCGGTTATCAGCACACGGTCACGGCGATCGCGTGGATCGGCTACGACAATCCGCGCAGTCTCGGCGACAAGGAAACCGGCGGCGGCCTGGCGTTGCCGGTGTGGATCGAATACATGGGTCGCGCGCTCAAGGGCGTGCCGGACTACAAGATGCCGAAGCCGGACAATGTGGTCGAAGTCGGCTCGGAACTGTATTTCGACGAGTTCACGCCGGGGCACGGTTTCATCGCGACGGTCGGCATCAGCCAGGCCGCGCTGGATGCGGCGAACGGCGCATCGGAGGCGCCCGCGCAGGTCGACGAGCAGGAAAAGCAGAACATCATGAATCTGTTCCGCGGGCATTAGAGAACCGCCGTAGCCCGTTGAAGAAAACCGCCGCGCTCGATGCGCGGCGGTGTCGTTTCAGGCTTGCTTTGGCGGGCGGTCCGTCAGTCGCGAGGCGCGCTTCGGGCAGCAGCACCCCGCCCCCGCCTTAACCCGGATTCACGCTTCGAAGTGAACCGGCTCGCCGGCCTGTTGCGTCGCGTACTCCGACAGCGCGGCGAAAAACTCCGTACCACTGCGGGTATCGCGCCATTCACCATCGACGAAACGGAAGTGAAAGCCGCCCGCTTTCGCGGCGATCCAGATCTCGCTCATCGGCGGCTGAAGGTTCACGATGATCTTCGAACGGTTCTCGAATTCGAGGGTCAGCACATTGCCGCTGCGCTCGAATTCGATGTCGGCGTCGGTGTCGTCGAGTGCGCGTTCGATGGCGGCTAGCGCGGCTTCCGCGCGGGTCAGGTATTCACTATCGGACATGCTAAACTCCATCGATTATTTATTCAGGGACAGTCATGCGAGTCGTTTCTCGGATGCGCGCAGCGGCGCCCGGCCGCGCGATTGTAGCGGGTCTAGCCATTCTCGCAGGTTGTGCACTTGCCGGCTGCGGGCAGCGTGGTTCGCTCTATTTGCCCACCGTGCCGCCGCTTCCGGCCAAGCCGATCGACCGGACGCAACCGCCGTCGCCGGATGAAGTGAAACCCAGCGCCGAAACCGCCGACGAAACGGGCACCGTGCCGAATACGTCGGGCACGCCGCTCACGCTGGCGCCGGAAAACCAACTCGCCGCGCCGCCCGCCTCCGCCGTTACTCCCGCTCAATAAGACCCTCGCATGACTCGATCCGCTTTTGACTACGTCGACGGCGTGTTGCACGCCGAAGACGTGTCCGCCGTCTCGCTCGCCGAACAGTTCGGCACGCCGCTCTACGTCTATTCGCGCGCCGCGCTCACCGATGCCTGGAACGCGTACGCCGGCGCTTGCGCAGGCCGTCGCGCGAGCGTGCACGTGGCCGTCAAGGCGAACAGCAACCTCGCGGTGCTGAACGTGTTCGCGCGTCTCGGCGCCGGCTTCGACATCGTATCGGGCGGCGAACTGGCGCGTGTGCTGGCGGCCGGCGGTAAAGCGGAAAACACCGTGTTTTCCGGCGTCGGCAAGAGTGCGGACGAAATGCGCGACGCGCTCGCGGCTGGCGTGAAGTGCTTCAACGTCGAATCGATTCCTGAACTGGACCGCCTGAATGCGGTGGCCGCCGACATGGGCAAGAAAGCTCCGGTTTCGCTGCGCGTGAATCCGGACGTCGACGCGAAGACGCATCCGTATATTTCCACCGGGCTGAAGTCGAACAAGTTCGGCGTCGCATTCGAAGACGCGCGCGCGACGTATCGAGCCGCCGCGGCGATGACTCATCTCGAGGTGATCGGCATCGACTGCCATATCGGTTCGCAGATCACCGAAGTCGCGCCGTATCTCGACGCGGTCGACAAGTTGCTGGAACTGGTCGAACAGATCGAGCAGGACGGCGTGAGCATTCGCCACATCGACGTGGGCGGCGGTCTCGGCATCACCTACGACGATGAAGCACCGCCGGAAATCGGCGCGTTCGTGCGCACCGTGCTCGATCGCATCGAAGCGCGTGGCCACGGTCATCGTGAAGTGTATTTCGAGCCGGGTCGTTCGCTGGTGGGCAATGCCGGCGTGCTGCTCACGCGCGTCGAGTTTCTGAAGCCGGGTGCGGAAAAGAATTTCGCCATCGTCGACGCTGCGATGAACGACCTCGCGCGCCCCGCCATGTACGAGGCGTACCACGCGATCGAAGCAGCGGCAAAGCGCGACGTACCGGCGCATGTCTACGACGTGGTCGGCCCGGTCTGCGAAAGCGGCGACTGGCTGGGTCGCGAGCGTCTGCTGGCGATCGAACCCGGCGATTTGCTGGCGATTCGTTCGGCCGGCGCGTACGGCTTCGTGATGAGCTCCAACTACAACACCCGTCCGCGTGCGGCGGAAGTGATGGTGGATGGTACACAAGCGCATGTGGTGCGCGCCCGCGAAGAGATCAAGCAGTTGTTTGCGGGAGAAACGATCTTGCCGGCGTAAACGTCGAGTTCGGCGTCTGACAAAAAAGGCGATGCCACCGCGGCATCGCCTTTTTAGTTTGTGCGACTCGCTTGCCGGTCAACCCGCCTTCGACCTTCGCTCGCGCAGCCATACGATCAACCGCCACCCCAGCAGCGCCAGCATGATTGCGCCGTAAAGCTTCGGCAACAGCAGATCGTTCTTGCCCGCCTTCATCCACCAGAAGTGCAGGATCGCGAGCACGCCGATCGCGTAGATCGCGCGATGCAATGTCTGCCAGCGACGGCCGAGTTTGCGCACCATCGCGCGCGGCGACGTCACGGCCAACGCGATCAGCAACAGGAACGCCGCGAAACCAACGGTGATGAAGGGCCGCTTGCCGATGTCCTTCACGATCTCGGCGACATCGAACCACTTGTCGAACCAGAGGTAAGTGGTGAAGTGCAGCGTCGCGTAGAAGAAGGCGTAAAGCCCGAGCATCCGCCGAAAGCGCACGAACGTGGCGACCCCGGTCAACCGGCGCAAGGGCGTCACGGCCAGCGTGATGCAAAGAAAGACGAGCGTCCAGAGACCGGTGGAGCGCGTGATGAATTCGATCGGATTCGAGCCGAGCCGATCGGTCATGCCGAACAATACGATGCGCGCGAGCGGATACAACGCGGCGACAAACACCGCGATTTTCGCCGGCACGATCCAGCGCGCGCCGGATGCGGGCCGCTTCACCGTCGTGGACGCGTGCGCTGCTCGCGGCGCCTTGCGCCCGCTCACAGCGGAAGTCTGTGTATCGAAAGCCATGGTCGCGTTGCTCAGAAATTCTTCTTCAGGTCCATGCCCTGATAAAGCGACGCGACCTGATCGCCGTAGCCGTTGAACATCAGCGTCTTGCGCTTGGGCGTGAAAAAGCCGTCCTCACCGATGCGCCGCTCGGTCGCCTGGCTCCAGCGCGGATGATCGACGTTCGGGTTCACGTTCGAATAGAAACCGTATTCGCTCGACGCGTAGGTGTTCCAACTGGTCGGCGGCTGCTTGTCGAGAAAGCGGATCTTCACCAGCGACTTCGCGCTCTTGAAGCCGTATTTCCACGGCACCACGACGCGAATCGGCGCGCCGTTCTGATTCGGCAGCACCTGGCCGTAGACACCCATCGTCAGGAGCGTCAGCGGATTCATTGCTTCATCCATGCGCAGCCCCTCGGAGTACGGCCAATCGAGCACCGGCGTCGAGAGTCCGGGCATCTGCGACGCATCTGCCAGCGTGATGAATTGCACGTACTTCGCATTGCCGGTCGGCTGCACGCGCTTGATCAGTTCCGAGAGCGGCACGCCAATCCACGGAATCACCATCGACCAGCCTTCGACGCAGCGCAGCCGGTACACGCGCTCCTCGAGCGGCGCGAGCTTCAGCAATTCATCGATGTCGTACACCTTCGGATTTTTGATTTCGCCCTCGACGCTCACCTTCCAAGGATGCGGGCGCAACGTGCCGGCGTTATGCGACGGATCGGCCTTATCGGTGCCGAACTCGTAGTAGTTGTTGTAGCTCGTGATGTCCTTGAACGGCGTGATCTTGTCGAGCGCGACGAACTTCGCGTTGGTCTTCGCCGCGAGCTTCTGCGCCTTCGGGTCCGGCGATGAATACGCCGCCAGCGCCTCGCCATTCACGCCGATCAGACCGCCGAGCGCCAGCGCGCCCGCCGCCTGCAACACACGCCGCCGGTTCTCGAATACGTGCCGCGGCGTGATTTCACTACGCGCGATATCGTCGCCGAGGAGTTGAATTCTGTCGCTTCGCTTGATCCACATCGTCCTGCTCCTTGCCGGCCCTGCCGGTTCGTTCATTTTACGGGGCCGAAGTCATGATCGCTTGTCCCGCGTCCGTCCAGCTATTCGTTGCTACTGCCATGACGAACACGTCGGGCGCGGCAAATATTCCGTCAGCCATAAAAAAACCGCCGGTGCGAAGCACGCGGCGGTTCTTAGTCGGGGCGGAGCGGCGAATCTTACAGCTTGCCGTAGCTATGCAGCCCCGACAGGAACATGTTGACGCCGAGAAACGCGAAAGTCGTCACCAGCAGGCCGGTCAGCGCCCACCAGGCGGCGACCGCGCCACGCAGACCTTTCATCAGACGCATGTGCAGCCATGCCGCATAGTTGAGCCAGACGATCAGCGCCCACGTTTCCTTCGGGTCCCAGCTCCAGTAGCCGCCCCACGCTTCGGCGGCCCACAGCGCGCCGAGAATCGTCGCGATCGTGAAGAAGGCGAAGCCCACGGCGATCGACTTGTACATCACGTCGTCGAGCATTTCGAGCGCCGGTAGGCGATCGGCCAGCACGCCGCGCTCTTTCATCAGGTACGCGACGCCGACCATGGCCGACAACGCAAAGCTGCCGTAGCCGATGAAGTTCGCCGGCACGTGAATCTTCATCCACCAGCTTTGCAGCGCCGGCACGAGCGGCTGGATCTGCTGCGCGTCACGGGCGACCGAGTACCACATCAGGAAGCCGACGGCGGCGCTGATCACCAGCAGCACGAACGCGCCGAGCGCGCGCGTGTTGTAGTGCTGCTCGTAATACAGATAGAACAACGCGGTGATCAGGCTGAACAGCACGAATACTTCATACAGGTTCGAGACTGGAATATGGCCGACGTCCGAGCCGATCAGGTACGACTCGTACCAGCGCACCATCAGCCCGACGAAGCCCATGACCACCGCGGCCCATGTCATCTTCGAACCGATTGCCGCACCGGTTGGCGAGCGCGACAGCAGGCCGATCCAGTAGAACACGGTGGCGAACACGAACAGCGCGCTCATCCACAGAATCGCGGATTGGCTCGAGAGGAAATACTTCAGGAAGAACGCCTGATCGGCACGGGCCAGATCGCCCTGGTAAATCTGGATCGCCCACAACGACAGCGCCGCGATGCCGACCATCAGCGGACGCACCGGCTTCCAACGCCAGCCGAGCACGACGAACACCGGCACCGCGCACACCAGCACCAGCTTGTCGTAGTAGTTCATGAACGCGTGATAGTGCGACAGCGCGAACCCCGCGCCAGCGACCATCACGACGGCGAACAGCCAGTCGAAGACACCGAGCCGTTTCAGAAACGGTCGCTCGTCGTACTCCGCCACGTTGAGCGACTCGCCCGCGAGCACCTTGCTGGGCCGCGACGATGATGAGGAGGGGGAAACCTGAGTCAAGTCCATGATCTTACCGGGTCGAATCTTGTGAGCTTGCGGACTGCGCGCCGGCGTGGCCGGGTTGATCGGCGCCGCGGGCGGCGTCGGGTGCTTCAGTGAGTTTGGCGCCCAGCGCGGCGCCGACTGCGTCGCGCGTTTGAACGAACTCCTTTTCGAAGTCGAGTGTCTTGCGCGCGCTCGACATCGCCATTACGACGTTCGTGCCGTGATCGGTATCCTTGAGCCAGAACCACAGGCGCCGTTCGCGAACGTAGAACATCGAAAAGATGCCCAATACGAGAAGCAGACTGCCAAGATACACGACTTTTTTGCCCGGCGCGCGCGTCAACTGAAATACCGAAGCTTGCACCTGCTTGAAGCCGTCAAGCTGCAAGTAAACCGGTGATCCATACAGAAAGCTGTCGGATATCGCGTTGATCGAGGCTTGAACAAAGCGGCTCGCGTCCGCGTTGGCCTGCGCTTCAGGCTCGCCATGCTGCTCGCGCGACAGTTGCCACAAATCCCACGTCGAGCCTTCCAGCATGCGCAGAAGCAGCCCGGCCGCCTTTTCCTGCTCGCCCTTCGGCACCGAGTGATCGATAAAGCCGGCGATCGCCTGAAAGCCGCCGACGGGCTGGCCGTTCGGCATCTTGACGCTGCTGTCCGCGCCCGCGAAAAGGGTCAGCACACGCAGCGCGCTTTCTTCCAGATGCTGCTGCAGTTCGGCATTCGAACCCGGCACCGAGCGCAGCGCGAAACGGTGAGCGGCCGCCGCGCGCATGGCCGGATTCTCAAGCGTCGCGCGCAGGTTCATCCATTCCTTGACGGTGCCGCCGGTGTCGGCGGGAATGCGCAGGTAGCGGAAGGGATCGTCCGGGTTCTGGCGCATGCCGGCGAGGAACATCTTTTCGCCGGCTACTTCCACCGGCAGCATGTAGTTGTTGTATTCGCGCGCCTGGCCGTCCTTGTCGCGCACCTTGTACTGCACCGAAGGGCCGACGTTGTGCAGTTCGAGCGGCTTCGACGTCTTCGCGCCCGAGCCGAGACGCTCGTCGAACGCTTCCTTCAGCGTGCGATGCGCGGCCACGCCGCGGGCGTCGTTCTGGCCGCTGCCGTTCGAGATGTTTTCGACGTTGATCGCGCGGAAATCGGTGAATTCGACGGTCTGTCCGTCCGCCAGCGACATGGCCTGGCCAAGCGGCGCGTTGCCGCCGATCGTGCCGGCGAACGGTGCGGTCTTCGCGCTTGCGCCGGTCATGGGGAACGCGGTCATCTGCATCTGCGAGCCGCCGTCCTGGAAGCTCGACTGATAGATCGACACGCCCTCGTATTCGAACGGCTTGTTCACTTCGATCCGCGCCGGCACGCGCGCACCGGTCTTATGGTCGACGACGACGATGTCGCTCGCGAACAGCTTCGGCATGCCCGTCGAGTAGTAGTCGACGATGAATTTCTTCAGTTCGATCGAGAACGGCAAGTCCTGAATCAGCGAACCGTCCGGCTGGTTCAGGATCGCCGTCGACACATGCTGCCCTTCCGGCACCCACGCGTAGCCGCGGAACGTGGGGTTCGACTGCGACAGGCGATGTTCGGCAGGAATCTCGTTGATTACCGTGTTCGCGCGGATCGCCGACTTGTCGAACAGCCACATTTGCAGCTTGATCGGCAGGTTGCTGTCGAGCAGGCCGCCGAGGCAGATCACCACGATCGCGATGTGAGCCGAGATATAGCCGAACTTGGTCAGCGCGCCGCGCTTGGCGGCAATCAGCGTTGCGCCGTCCGACTCGCGCGTGACGAATTTATAGCCGAGCTTCGCCGACAGCCTGGCGAGCACCTGGGCGGTCTGCGCGCGCGCGCCGTGCACCGCGAACTCGCCCTTGTGATGGAACGCGCGCAGGCTGCCTTCGCGAACCTTGTCTTTCCAGCTCCGGGCGTCGGCGAGCATTTTCGGCGCATTGCGGATCACGCACAGCGAGACCGACACCATCAGGAAGCCGAGGATCAGCATGAACCACCACGAGCTGTACACCGTGTACAGGCTCAGCGAGCGGAAGATGTCCGCCCAGAAGGGGCCGAACTGGTTGACGTAATTCGGATACGGATCGTCCTGCGTGAGGACGGTGCCGATAATGCTGGCGATGGACAGAATCACGAGCAGCGCGATGGCGAAACGCATCGAACTCATGACTTCGATGATGCTGCGCACGATGCGATTGCTCGACTTCGACTGCAGACCCGACGTGGTGACGCTCATTCATACTCCGACTGAACAGCAAAAAAGGGTGAGAGGCTGTCGTAGACACGACGCCCCCACCCTTTTCTTGTTTTGCACCGGCCCCGGCGGGCCGGTTGCGCTTGCGTGCGGACTCTTACTTAATGCAAGCCCGCGATGTAATCGGCTACAGCCTTGATCTCGCTGTCCGACAAACGCGATGCGACGGCATGCATCGCCTCGTTGTTGTTACGTGCGCCGGAACCCTGCGTGAACGCGGACAACTGCGCCACCGTGTAGTCCGACCATTGCCCCGACAGGCGCGGATACTGCGAGGGAATGCCCTGGCCCGTTGGCCCGTGACAGCTTGCGCATGCCGGCACGCCCTTCTCGGCCACCCCACCACGGTAAATTTTCTGACCGAGCGCCACGGTGTCCTTGCTATGCGCATAACCTGGCTTGGGAGCCTGCGCCGCGAAATAGGCCGCCACGTTGACCATGTCCTGGTCGGAGAGCGCCGCGGCCATGCCCGCCATGATCGCATTGTTGCGCGCGGGCTGCTTGGCGCCCGCCTGCGTCTTGAAATCCTTGAGTTGCTTGACGAGATACTCGGGATGCTGGCCCGACAATTTCGGGTATGCGCCGCCGGCACTGTTGCCGTCCGCGCCGTGGCACGACGCGCAAACCTGCATTGCGATTGCCTGCCCCCGATTGACGTCCGGCTTTGCCGGCTCTGCTGCTCGTGCCTGAATTGCCAAACCTGAAAGACCTGCCGCTACCTGAAGCACCATCAGAGCCTTGCACAGTCGATTCATTCGCACACCCTGTCTCGTCTTGTGGGATTTTTTAGAGAGCCCCCAAACCCGGCGCCTCGCGCCAGGCCCCCCGAAGGGGGCAAGAAAACTTGGGACGGCCCAGCGTTTTCCTGAAGGTTTTGCAAAATACGACAGCGACTGAGTGACCACCAGGAGCCGCCAAGGCACGCGGGGCGGCCCCCTCGGGTTTTCAGTAAACCATCGTATTGTACAATAACTCGCTAATCGCTAAGACGCCAGTCGGGCTTGACCCGTCCCCGCTCCGGGTTCCCCGGCGTCTCGAATCCTGGCCTGATCATGTCCTTCCTGCTCCACCAATCCCGCTTTTTCACGACCGTCAATCACTTGCGTGACCTGCCGGCCACCGCGCAGCCCGAGATCGCCTTTGCGGGACGTTCGAACGCCGGCAAGTCCACGGCGATCAATATCCTGTGCAATCAGAAGCGGCTCGCGTTCGCCAGCAAGACGCCGGGGCGCACGCAGCACATCAATTATTTTTCGGTGGGCAAGGCGGACGAGCCGACCGCGCATCTGGTGGACCTGCCGGGCTACGGCTACGCGGAAGTGCCCGGCGCGGCCAAGGCCCATTGGGAAGCGCTACTGTCGACCTACCTGCAATCGCGCTCGCAACTGCGCGGCATGATTCTGATGATGGACTCGCGTCGTCCGTTGACGGATCTGGATCGGCAGATGATCGAGTGGTTCGCGCCGACGGGCAAGCCGATCCATACGCTGCTCACAAAATGCGACAAATTGACGCGACAGGAAAGCATCAACGCATTGCGCGCGACGCAGAAAGGCTTGGCTGAATATCGCGCCGCCGGCTACCAAGGCGAGTTGACCGCGCAATTGTTCTCGGCGCTCAAACGAATCGGCATCGACGAGGCGCACGAGTTGATCGAAGGCTGGCTGATCCCCAAAGCCACGGGCGAAGCGGACGCCGCGCAGTAAGCGCTGGGGCTTCCGTCAGGCACGCAAAAGCGCCGTTTCGGCCGCCCATAAAAAAACCCGCCGCTTTAACGGCGGGTCAAACAGCCTAATCGAAAAAACGACAGGCACCCGCTCAGGGAGGAGAAGCGGGGAGGTCAGCGCAAGGCGCCTTGCTCGATCGGTATGATATACCATTGTCTCGAAAAGTTTCGGGAGCAGACGCAGACGTACTTGTCCACTCTCCACATCCATCATCTTCGATTCGATATGAGCTTCTACCCGCACTACCGTCCGCGCCGCATGCGCCGTGACGACTTCTCGCGCCGTCTGATGCGGGAAAACATCCTCACCACGAATGATCTGATCTATCCGGTGTTCGTCGTCGAGGGCACGAATGTACGGCAAGCCGTAGGGTCGATGCCGGGCGTCGAGCGCGTGTCGGTCGATCTGCTGATGGGCGTGGCCGAGCAATGCGTTGAGCTGGGCGTGCCCGTACTGTCGCTGTTTCCGGCAATTGAGCCGTCCCTGAAAACGCCTGATGGCCGCGAAGCAGCCAATCCGGCCGGCCTCATTCCGCGCGCCGTTCGCGAACTCAAAAAGAGTTTCCCCGAGCTGGGCGTGCTGACCGACGTCGCGCTCGACCCGTATACGAGCCACGGCCAGGACGGCGTGCTCGATGAAGCCGGTTACGTGATGAACGACGAAACTGTCGAGATTCTCATCGAGCAGGCCCGTGCGCAGGCTGAAGCAGGCGTCGATATCGTCGCGCCCTCGGACATGATGGACGGCCGCATCGGCGCGATTCGCGAAATGCTCGAGAGCGAGGAGTTTGTCCACACACGCATCATGGCTTATGCGGCCAAATTTGCGTCGGCGTTTTACGGGCCGTTCCGCGATGCCGTCGGTTCCGCGACGAATCTGGGCAAGAGCAACAAGATGACCTACCAGATGGACCCGGCCAATTCGAATGAAGCGCTGCGCGAAGTGCAAGCGGACATCAACGAAGGCGCCGATATGGTGATGGTCAAGCCCGGCATGCCGTATCTGGACATCGTGCGTCGCGTGAAGGACGAATTCCAGTTCCCCACTTACGTTTATCAGGTGAGCGGCGAATACGCGATGTTGAAGGCGGCCGCGCAGAACGGCTGGCTCGATCACGACAAGGCGATGATGGAATCGCTGCTGGCGTTCAAGCGGGCCGGCGCTGATGGCGTGCTGACGTATTTCGCGCTGGATGCCGCGCGAATTTTGCGCTCGCAGAAATGATTTGACGGCTTTCGTTAGCGGGCGACGACGCTGCTGCGCTGACGACATGGGAAAAAAGGAGGCGGACTTTTAATCCCGCCTCCTTTTTTTTTCGCATACTTTGCGCGTATCGAAAACCTGTGTGCGGCTACACACCGGGCGGGGTTGCGCGATCGAGGCTGCGTAAAAACTTGTCCGCTGATTCGTAACCGACGACGCGCAGTACTTCCTTACCGCCCTTGTCGAAGAAAATGATGCCTGGCGGCCCGAAAAGGCCGAATCGCTTGAGCAGCGCCTGATCGTCGGCGTTATTCGCCGTGACGTCGGCGCGCAGCAGGGTCAGTTGCTTAAGCTTCGCCCGGACGCGCGGGTCACTGAAAGTGAATTTCTCCATCTCCTTGCAGCTCACACACCAGTCCGCGTAAAAATCGAGCATGGCGGGCTGCACAGCCGTTTTGATGGCCAGATCGAGTTCGCTCGACGAACGCACCGGGGCGAACGTCAGATCGCTTTGCGCCCGCGTATCCAGCGCGTTGGACGTATTGGCCAAACCCGCCTCGCCGCCGCGCGCCGCCAGCACCGCAAGCGGCTTCAGCGGATCGGACGAGCCTGCGGCAAGGCCAACCAGCAGTGCCACCGCCCAGACTGCAAACGCAGCGCCAAGCCCTCGGCTCAGCCGGCGCCATATTGAGGAGCCAACGGCCGGCGCCGAGAACAGACCGAGCGATGCTGCGGCGACGAGCAGCCAGAGCGCGCTGAACAGCATCGTCGCGGCCGCGCCGAGCACCGGCCAGATGATCCACAGCGCCGCGGCAAGCAGCACGACGCCGAAGAACACCTTGACCCCGTCCATCCATGAGCCTGCGCGCGGCAGCAACGTGCCGGCACCGAGACCGATGATCAGAAGCGGCACGCCAAGGCCGAGCCCCATCGAGAATAGCGCCGCGCCGCCAAGCACCGCGTCGCCGGTATGCGCAATGAACGCCAGCACGGCGAAGAGCGGCGCGGTCATGCAGGCGCCGACCACCAGCGCGGACAGCGCACCCATCAAGGCTACCGCCGCGAATTTTCCGCCAGAGCGCCCCGCCGACGCCTGCGAAACGCCTTCTTGCCAACGCCGCGGCAAGGCGATGTCGAATCCTGCGATCAGCGTCAGCGCGAAAAGCGTCAGCAGTATTCCGAACGCGCCCAGCACCCAAGGGTTCTGCAGCCACGCGCCGAGGCTTTGCCCCACCAGCGCGGCCGCGATGCCGAGCGCCGTATATACGAGCGCCATGCCGATCACGTAAGCCAGCGACAACGCAAACCCGCGCGCACGCGTCACTCGCGCCCCTTCACCGATGATGATCGCCGACAGAATCGGAATCATCGGATACGAGCACGGCAGCAGGCTTAGTACGGCGCCGGCCACGAAAAAAAGCCCGACGATCGCGAAGAAACCACCACCTTGCAACAGCGACCGCGCATAGTCGGCGCTGGTAGCCCGCTCATACCACGACGCTCCGGCGGCCGGGGTGGGTTGCGTGGAAGCGCCCGCCGCCGCGTTGCCGGCCGGTTGCAGCGCCTCGCCGCTGACACGGTACACCCGGTCCATCGGCGGATAGCAGATGCCGGCGTCGGCGCAGCCCTGCGACGTCACCACCAGATCGAATTGTCCCGCCGCCTGTTTCACGGGAATGCGGATCGTCAGCTCGTTGCGATACGTTTCGACGTCTTTGTTGAAAGTCTGATCGAACTTGATGTGGCCGGCCGGCAACTGCGGCTCGCCGATAATTGCGGCGCCGTTGCGAGGCGCGAACGCAAAGCGCTCACGGTACATGTAGTAGCCGTCCGCGATCTTGTACGTGACGACGATTTCGCCGGGTTTTTCGCTGGCGCTGAATTTGAAGGCGACCGCCGGGTCGAGGAAATCGTCCGCAGCGCGGGCAATGCTGCCGAACGACCCGGCGAAGAGGCAGCCGAACACGAAAAAGACGATGCGCAGCGCATGAAGCGCGCGGCGGTCGAGACCGTTAAACATGGAGAGGACGTTGGGTTTCGGCAGTGATCCACTGGCCGTAGACGGATGATGCCGTCGCTTGCCACGAAAGGATTTCCGGCGTGTCGTAGGGGTGGTTCGCCTGAATGTATTGTTCGAGTTCTGGCGCCCGCGCGGCGCTTGTCTTGAACAGCAACTGGATTTCCTGCGCCGTTTCGATCGCGCCCTGCCAGTGGTAGCTGGACTGAACAACGCCCAGTTGAGAGACGCACGCGCATAGCCGCGCAGCTAACGCGTCCGTCGCCAGCTTCTGGGCAACGTCCGCGTCGGGTACCGTCGTCAGAATCAAGGTCACATTCACGTTCACAGAGGGCTCCGGCCAGGCACGATCAGCTGTCACTATCGTATCACCTAGCTTCGCGCGACCGCGGAGATGCCTGCGGCGAGCTTGCGGCATTTGGCCGCCAAGCATTTGTGCCGCGTGGGCTTTCTTCCCGCCAACAAAAAAGCCAGGCGTGCTGCCTGGCTTTTTCTTCGGGTGCTAAAAAGCTTACTCAGCTTCCTGCACTTCAGTTTCTTCGACTTCCGGACGGTCGAGCAATTCGACCAGTGCCATCGGTGCGTTGTCGCCAACGCGGAAACCGAACTTCAGCACGCGCAGGTAGCCGCCCGGACGGGTGGCGTAACGCGGGCCAAGCACTTCGAACAGCTTCGTGACCGAGTCACGATCGCGCAGGCGGTTGAACGCCAGACGACGATTTGCCAGTGACGGCTTCTTGCCGAGCGTGATCAGCGGCTCGACGACTTTACGGAGTTCTTTCGCCTTCGGCAGCGTGGTCTTGATGACTTCGTGCTCGATCAGCGAGTTGGACATGTTACGGAGCATTGCCAGACGGTGGCTGCTCGTGCGGTTCAGTTTCCGCAGACCATGACGGTGACGCATGTTAATTCCTTTGATTCAGAGTTTTGTTCCAGCTCTTCTATCACGCTCGGCTCCTCGGTTTCCCCTGAGGCGGCGAGTGCACGGGCCGGTAGTGAAAAAAGACAAGACGCGGATTTTAAAGGAAAATCCGCGTCTTTGCCAGTGCAGCGGCGGGTTCAGGTCCCGGGATTACTTGTCCAGACCAGCCGGCGGCCAGTTCTCGAGTTTCATGCCGAGCGTCAAACCACGCGACGCCAATACTTCCTTGATTTCGTTCAGCGACTTGCGGCCCAGGTTCGGCGTCTTGAGCAGCTCGTTTTCAGTGCGCTGGATCAAGTCGCCGATGTAGTAGATATTCTCGGCCTTCAGGCAGTTCGCGGAACGAACCGTCAGTTCGAGATCATCAACCGGACGCAGCAGGATCGGGTCGATCTGCGGCGCGCGCGACGGTGCTTCTGCCGTAGCTTCGGTACCTTCCAGTGCGGCGAACACCGACAGTTGGTCGACCAGAATACGCGCCGATTGACGGATTGCTTCTTCCGGCGAGATCACACCGTTCGTCTCGATGTTCATCACGAGCTTGTCGAGGTCGGTACGTTGTTCGACACGCGCGCTTTCAACGGCGTAGCTCACGCGGCGAACGGGCGAGAACGACGCGTCCAGCACGATGCGGCCGATGATCTTGGCCGATTCTTCGCCGTAACGACGCACATTGCCCGGCACGTAGCCGCGGCCTTTTTCAACCTTGATCTGCACGTCGAGCTTGCCGCCCTTCGACAGATGCGCAATCACATGATCCGGGTTGATCACTTCGCAATCGTGCGCAAGTTCAATGTCGCCCGCGGTGACAACGCCTTCACCTTCCTTGCGCAGCGTAACCGTCACTTCGTCACGGTTATGCAGCTTGAAGACCACACCCTTCAGGTTCAACAGCAGGTTGACCACATCCTCTTGCACACCGTCGAGCGTCGAATACTCATGTACGACGCCTGCGATCGTCACTTCGGTCGGCGCGTAGCCGATCATCGACGACAGCAATACGCGCCGAAGCGCGTTACCCAAGGTGTGGCCGTAACCGCGTTCAAACGGTTCCATGACCACTTTCGCGTGGCTTTCGCCAAGCGATTCAACTGCGATGATCTTGGGCTTCAACAAACTGGTTTGCATAGGTTTTCCTTTTCAATACCCTCGGCTCGTTACACCGATAAGGCTGACCGGTAACAACCTGAAAATAAACAGCCGAGACGCCCCCTTGCGCAACGCAATCGGGGTGCCCCGGCCGTTAATCCGATTACCGCGAATACAATTCGACGATCAGGCTTTCGTTGATATCGCCAGCGATGTCGCTGCGTTCCGGCTTCTGCTTGAACGTGCCTTCGAACTTCTTCGAATCAACAGCAACCCAGCTCGGCAGACCGCCTTGCTCAGCGAGCGACAGCGCTTCGAGAATACGGGCTTGCTTCTTCTTCTGTTCGCGCACCGCTACAACATCGCCTGCCTTCACTTGCATCGACGGAATGTTCGACACGACGCCGTTCACCGTGATCGCCTTGTGGCTCACGAGCTGACGCGCTTCAGCGCGCGTCGAGCCGAAACCCATGCGATACACGACGTTGTCGAGACGCGATTCAAGCAATTGCAGCAGGTTTTCGCCCGTGTTGCCCTTCAGGCGGTCTGCTTCGGCGAAGTAACGACGGAATTGACGCTCGAGGACACCGTAGATGCGCTTCACTTTTTGCTTTTCGCGCAGTTGCGTGCCGTAGTCGGACGTACGTGCACCCGAGGTGCGGCCATGTTGGCCAGGCTTGCTGTCAAGCTTGCACTTGTCAGCGAGTGAACGACGGGCGCTCTTCAGGAAAAGGTCAGTGCCTTCACGGCGGGAGAGCTTGGCCTTAGGGCCGATATAACGTGCCACGTTGATTCCTTCTATGATTGATCACGTGAATGCATGCACTCACGCTAGTCCGAGCCCTTTGGGTCGAACGGTGGGCTTAGTCAATTTAATAGCGCAAGCGGCCTGTGGTCGCCGGCTTACAAGCGCGGCGGCGACAGGCGCTAGCGAAAACAGCGTCTTAGATACGACGACGCTTCGGCGGACGGCAGCCGTTGTGCGGGACCGGGGTTACGTCGGAGATCGCTGTGATCTTGATGCCAAGACCATGCAATGCGCGCACCGCCGACTCACGGCCAGGACCGGGGCCCTTGATCCGCACTTCGAGGTTCTTCACGCCGTATTCCATCGCCACGCGGCCAGCCGATTCGGCCGCCACCTGAGCTGCAAACGGGGTCGATTTACGCGAACCCTTGAAGCCCTGACCGCCCGACGTTGCCCAAGCAAGTGCATTGCCTTGACGATCGGTGATCGTGATGATGGTGTTGTTGAACGACGCGTGAACGTGAACCACGCCCTCGGCGACGTTCTTCTTGACCTTCTTGCGAACGCGTTGCGCCGCGGAGTTGTTCGAAGCCTTAGCCATTACGTTTTCCTGTAACTGTCAGTTCCGCTTACTTCTTCAGCGATTGCGCTGCACGACGCGGACCCTTGCGCGTACGGGCATTCGTACGCGTACGTTGGCCGCGCAGGGGCAAGCCCTTACGATGCCGCACGCCACGGTAGCAGCCGAGATCCATCAGGCGCTTGATGTTCATCGTCGTTTCACGGCGCAGATCGCCTTCAACGATGAACTTGCCGACTTCTTCACGCAGCTTTTCGAGGTCTGCGTCGTTCAGGTCTTTGACCTTCTTCGAAAATGCCACACCAGCAGCGACGCAAATGTCGCGCGAGCGCGTGCGGCCGATACCGTAAATTGCCGTCAGGCCGATTTCGGTATGCTGGTGATTCGGGATGTTAACCCCTGCGATACGAGCCATTGTTTTTCCTCAAACAAAAAGCGCAAGCAAAAGCGCGGCGTTCAGCCTTGACGCTGTTTGTGGCGCGGATCAGAGCTGCAAATCACGCGCACAACGCCTTTGCGCTTGATGATCTTGCAATTGCGGCAAATGCGCTTAACCGATGCCATCACTTTCATGATATTACCCTTTTTTCAAATCACTTCGCCCGGAACACGATCCGCGCACGCGACAGATCGTAAGGCGTCAATTCAACCGTCACCTTGTCGCCCGGCAAGATTCGGATGTAGTGCATCCGCATCTTCCCGGATATGTGTCCCAATACGACATGGCCGTTTTCCAGCTTCACCCTAAAGGTAGCGTTAGGCAGGTTTTCGATGACTTCACCCTGCATCTGGATAACATCGTCTTTGGCCATAAGTCCTTTCAACGCATCGGGACGCCGCCGCCTTTGAAATTAGCTTTCTTCAGCAGCGATTCATACTGTTGCGACATAACGTACGACTGCACCTGCGCCATGAAGTCCATTGTGACGACGACAATGATCAGCAGCGACGTTCCACCAAAATAAAACGGCACGTTCCAGCGCAGCACCAGAAACTCGGGCAGCAGACAAACAAACACGATGTAGATCGCACCGGCCAGCGTCAGACGCGTGAGGATGCGGTCGATATATCGCGCCGTTTGATCGCCCGGGCGGATGCCTGGAACGAAAGCGCCACTCTTTTTCAGGTTGTCGGCCGTTTCCCTGCTGTTGAACACCAACGCTGTGTAGAAAAAGCAGAAGAAAACGATCGCCAACGCGTACAACAACACGTACACGGGCTGGCCTGGCTTGAGGGCTTCGGCCACGTTGTGCAACGTGTCTGCGAACCAGCCGGTACGCGACCCCGAACTAAACCAGTTCAGGATGGTTGCCGGAAAGAGAATGATCGACGATGCAAAGATCGGCGGAATCACACCCGACATGTTCAGCTTCAGCGGCAGATGCGAAGACTGTCCGCCGTAAATCTTGTTACCGACCTGCCGCTTCGCGTAATTCACAAGAATCTTGCGCTGGCCGCGTTCGATAAACACCACCAGATAAGTCACAGCAGCGATCAGCACGACGACGATAATCGCCGAAATGATGCTCATCGACCCGGTTCGCACCAGTTCGAAAAGACCACCGATTGCGTTCGGGAAACCCGCCGCAATACCACCGAAAATAATGATCGAGATACCGTTGCCAAGCCCACGCTCCGTGATCTGCTCGCCGAGCCACATCAGGAACATCGTGCCGGTGACCAGCGTCACGACCGTCGTCAACCGAAACACCATCCCCGGATCGATCACTAAGGCCGGCTGATTTTCCAGTGCGACGGCAATGCCGAATGCCTGGAACGTCGCCAGCAGGACCGTGAAGATACGTGTGTACTGCGTGATCTTCCGCTGTCCCGCCTGCCCCTCTTTCTTCAGCGCCTCGAGCTGCGGCGAGACAATCGCCAGCAACTGCATGATGATCGATGCCGAAATATAAGGCATGATCCCCAACGCGAAAATCGTGAACCGCGAAAGTGCGCCACCCGAGAACATGTTGAACATGCCAAGGATGCCGCCCGACTGACTTTGGAACAACTTTGCCAGTTGGTCCGGGTCAATACCCGGCACCGGAACGTGCGCGCCGATACGGTAGACGATCAGCGCCAGCAGCAGAAACACTGCTCGCCGACGCAGATCGCCAAACTTCGCCGCGCCGCGACCGGGTTTTGCGAGACTCGGGCTGTTAGCCAAGTACCTTCTCCGATGCAAATGCTAGTGACGGCAAATAACTTGCGCGTTACTCGGCAAAAGAGCCACCGACTGCTTCAATAGCAGCGCGCGCACCCTTCGTCGCACCCAGGCCCTTCACAACGACCTTGCGCTTCAGTTCGCCCGTCGCAATGATCTTGGCGCTCGTGATGAGTTCGCCGAGCAGACCGGCTTGCTTCAGAGCCAACAGATCGATTTCGTCGACCGGCAGCTTTTCCAGATCCGAGAGACGCACTTCACCGACGAATTCCTTCGTCAGCGAGGTGAAGCCCCGCTTCGGCAGGCGACGTTGCAGCGGCATTTGACCGCCTTCGAAGCCAACCTTGTGAAAGCCGCCCGAACGCGACTTCTGGCCCTTGTGACCACGGCCGGCAGTCTTGCCCAGACCAGAGCCGATACCGCGACCGACGCGACGCTTAGCGTGCTTCGAGCCTTCAGCCGGCTTCAGGTTATTCAATTCCATTATCAACTCCTTGAGTCCTGGTCAGCCGCTTAGCTGATGACCTTAACGAGGTACGAAACCTTGTTGATCATGCCGCGCACAGCCGGCGTGTCCTGCAACTCGCTGATCGAGTTGAGTCGGCGCAGGCCCAAGCCACGCACCGTAGCACGGTGCGTTTCACGGGTGCCGATCAGGCTCTTGACGAGCTGGACCTTGACAGTTTTATCAGACATGGTGTCCACCTTAGCCCAGAATATCTTCGACGGACTTGCCGCGCTTCGCCGCGATGTCGCCCGGCGTGGACTGCTTGCGCAGACCGTCGAGCGTTGCGCGAACGAGGTTGTACGGGTTCGTCGAACCGTGGCTCTTGGCCACAACGTTCTGCACGCCCATCACGTCGAACACTGCGCGCATCGGACCACCGGCGATCACACCGGTACCGTCCTTCGCCGGAGCGAGGAGGACCATCGATGCGCCGTGCTTACCGTGCACTTCGTGCTGCAGGGTACCGTTCTTCAGCGGCACCTTGAACATGTTGCGGCGAGCTTGTTCCATCGCCTTCTGAACAGCGACCGGCACTTCCTTCGCCTTGCCCTTGCCCATACCGACGCGGCCATCACCGTCGCCAACCACGGTCAGCGCGGCGAAACCGAGAATCCGGCCACCCTTCACGACCTTGGTCACGCGGTTGACCGAAATCATCTTTTCACGAAGGCCGTCGTCGCGTTCGTCAGCCTGAACTTTCGCTTGCATCTTTGCCATGACGAATTCTTCCCTTAGAACTTGAGTCCGGCTTCGCGCGCCGCATCAGCCAGCGCTTTCACGCGGCCGTGGTAACGGAAACCCGAACGGTCGAAGGCGACGGATTCGATGCCGGCAGCCTTAGCCTTTTCTGCGATGCGCTTCCCGATCAGAGTCGCAGCAGCAACGTTGCCGCCTTTGCCCGTCTGATCAGCCAGTTGCGCACGCACTTCGGCTTCGAGCGTCGACGCGCTGGCGAGCACCTTGGTGCCGCACGGCGAGAACACTTGCGCATAGATGTGCGTGTTCGTGCGATGCACGGCGAGACGCGCGACCTGCAGCTCAGCGATCTTGATACGCGTCTGACGAGCGCGGCGCAGGCGAGATTGAGTCTTATCCATGATTGCGCACCCTTACTTCTTCTTCGTTTCTTTGAGGATCACAACCTCATTGGCGTAACGCACACCCTTGCCCTTGTAGGGCTCCGGCGGGCGATAGCCGCGCACTTCTGCAGCGACCTGGCCAACTTGTTGCTTATTGATCCCCTTGATCACGATTTCGGTTTGCGACGGGGTTTCAGCCTTGACGCCTTCCGGCATCTGGTGCACCACGGGGTGCGAGAAACCCAGCGACAGGTTCAGCTTGTCGCCTTGCGCTTGTGCGCGGTAACCAACGCCAACCAGCGTCAGCTTGCGCTCGAAACCCTTCGTCACGCCGTTCACCATGTTCGCAATCAATGCGCGCATTGTGCCCGACATCGCATTCGCTTCGCGGCTCTCGTCAACCGGCTCGATCTTCAGCGTGCCATTGTCGTTCACCACTTTCACGAGGCGGTTTGCTGCCTGCGTAATCGTACCCAATGGGCCCTTGACGGTAATGCGATCGTCGCTCAGGGCCACCTCTGCGCCTTCCAGCGCGATCGGGCTTTTACCTACTCGAGACATGTTTCTCTCCTTTCGGCCTTAAGCGACGTAGCAGATGACTTCGCCGCCAACGCCCGTTGCACGCGCCTTGCGGTCCGTCATCACGCCCTTCGGCGTCGACACTATTGCCACGCCGAGGCCATTCATGACCACGGGGATGTCGTTACGGCCGCGGTACACACGCAGACCGGGCTTCGAGACGCGTTCAATGCGCTCGATGACCGGACGGCCGGCGTAGTACTTCAACACGATGTTCAATTCAGACTTCGCACCTTCGGACTTCACTGCGAAATCATCGATATAACCTTCGTCCTTCAGGACCTGCGCAATGGCAACCTTGACTTTCGACGAGGGCATTGTCACCGAAACTTTCTCAACCATCTGCGCGTTGCGGATGCGAGTCAGCATATCGGCGATAGGATCACTCATGCTCATTTATGTTTCTCCTATTACCAGCTCGCCTTGGTCAGGCCAGGGATCTCGCCGCGGAACGCGATTTCGCGAATCTTGTTGCGCGCCAGCCCGAATTTACGGAATGTGCCGCGCGGGCGACCAGTAATTGCGCAACGGTTGCGCTTACGGGTCGGATTAGAGTTGCGCGGCAGTTGTTGCAGTTCCAGACGTGCTGCGTAGTGCTCTTCGTCCGACTTGCTCATATCGCCAATGATCGCCTTCAACTCCGCACGCTTGGGAGCGTACTTAGCAGCGAGGCGAGCACGCTTCTTTTCACGTTCGATCAGTGCCAGTTTAGCCACGGTAACCTCAGTTTCTGAACGGGAACTTGAAGCTGGCGAGCAGAGCCTTTGCTTCGTCGTCGGTCTTCGCAGTCGTCGTGATGCTGATGTTCAGCCCACGGAGTGCGTCGATCTTGTCGTAGTCGATTTCGGGGAAAATGATCTGCTCTTTCACACCGATGTTGTAGTTGCCGCGACCGTCGAATGCACGACCCGACACGCCACGGAAGTCGCGTACACGGGGGAGCGCGACCGTCACGAAACGGTCCAGAAATTCATACATTGCCTGACCACGCAACGTGACCATTGCACCGATCGGATAGCCTTGACGGATCTTGAAGCCAGCGATTGCCTTGCGTGCCTTCGTAATCACCGGCTTCTGGCCTGCGATCTTCGTCAGGTCGCCAACGGCGTTTTCGATGATCTTCTTGTCAGCAACCGCTTCGCCAAGACCCATGTTGAGGGTGATCTTGGTGATGCGCGGCACTTCCATCACGGACTTGTAACCGAACTTCTCGATGAGGCCGGGTACAACCTTTTCTTTGTAAAACTCTTGCAAACGAGCCATTTTTTTACTCCGCAGCGTCAGGCGCTCAGCTCGGCACCGGTCGTCTTAAGGAAACGGACTTTCTTGTCTCCCTCGACCTTGATGCCTACACGCGATGCCTTGCCATTCGCGTCGACCAATGCGACGTTCGAAATTTGCAGCGGCATCGTCTTGGCTTCAACACCGCCCGTCGTACCCTTCATCGGGTTCGGCTTGACGTGTTTCTTGACGAGGTTGATGCCCTCGACAATCACTTTGCCTTCGCCAACGGACAGCACAATGCCGCGCTTGCCCTTATCTTTGCCGGTGGTGACGATAACTTCGTCACCCTTGCGAATCTTGTTCATCGCGACTCCTTACAGCACTTCAGGTGCCAACGAAACGATCTTCATGAATCGTTCGCTGCGCAACTCGCGCGTGACAGGCCCGAAAATACGGGTGCCAATAGGTTCGAGCTTGGCATTCAACAACACTGCGGCGTTGCCGTCGAACTTGATCAGCGAACCGTCTTGACGGCGCACGCCCTTAGCGGTGCGAACCACCACGGCGTTATAAATTTCGCCTTTCTTCACGCGCCCGCGCGGCGTTGCTTCTTTGACGGTCACCTTGATGATGTCGCCAATGCTGGCATAACGACGCTTCGAGCCGCCGAGCACCTTGATGCACATGACTTCACGCGCACCCGTGTTGTCGGCCACTTCAAGCCGAGTTTCGGTCTGGATCATGGTTTATCTTTCCCAACTTAATCCGGCCACACCACCATGGCGTACCCGGTCAGTCTTGGTCCCGTCAGCCAATCGGCTGCTTGGGTTAGAACAGCAGCGACGGCAAACGAAACCCGCCATCGCAATCCGGTGAATCCTTCGGAACAGGCTGGCGCCCGACCCGCTTCCCCCACCAACTTCGCCCGCGACGGGGCTCCCATAAAAGAGGGAAGACCAAGATTATATCAAATAATCTTGGTCTTGCAAGCGAAACCTACTGCGATTTCAATTACTTCTACAACTTTGCGGCGTCAGATGACGCGAGCAGCCTCGACCAAGCGAGCCACAACCCAAGCTTTCGTCTTCGAAATCGGACGCGTTTCCTGGATTTCAACGAGATCGCCCTCGTTGTACGTGTTCGCATCGTCGTGCGCGTGGTATTTCTTCGAACGCACAACATACTTGCCGTAGATCGGATGCTTCACTCGGTGCTCAACCAACACGGTGACCGTCTTGTCCATCTTGTTGCTGACGACCTTGCCGACCAGCGTCCGCTTGAGCGAGGTTTTTACGCTATCGTTCATTTCTGGTTCGCCTTCTCAGTCAGGACGGTCCGCACACGTGCGATGTCGCGACGAACTTTCTTCAGCTGGCTCGTATTCGTGAGCTGTTGGGTCGCGAGTTGCATGCGCAGGCCGAATTGCGCCTTCAACAGGTCCGACAGCTCCTTGTTGAGCGCGGCCTGATCTTTCTGGTGAAGTTCGGAAGCCTTCATCATTTGCTCCTTAGGCGCCGAGCTGACGCACGATAAACGTCGTCTTAAGCGGCAGCTTAGCTGCAGCCAGACGGAACGCTTCGCGTGCCAGCTCTTCGGTTACGCCGTCCATTTCGTACAGCATCTTGCCCGGTTGAATCTCTGCGACGTAGTACTCAGGGTTACCTTTACCGTTACCCATCCGTACTTCAGCCGGCTTGTGCGAGATCGGCTTGTCCGGGAAAATGCGGATCCAGATGCGGCCACCACGCTTGATGTGGCGCGTCATTGCACGACGTGCCGCTTCAATCTGGCGCGCGGTCAAGCGACCACGACCGATAGCCTTCAGGCCGAATTCACCGAACGACACCGCGTTGCCACGGGTAGCGATACCGGTGTTACGACCCTTCTGCTCTTTGCGATACTTTCTGCGTTTCGGTTGCAGCATCGTTATTCTCCAGTCTTCCCGTCGCCACCAGCGCGACGAGGAGCGCCACGGCGTGCACCTGCCGGGCCACCACCTTCACCATCACGACGCGGACGACGATCGCCACCCGGACGTGCGTTGCGGCGCGGACGCTTTTCTTCGGCGACTTCTTCGACCACCGGCGCATCGTTACGGCCGAGCGTGTCGCCCTTGTAGACCCACACCTTCACGCCGATGATGCCGTACGTCGTCTTCGCTTCCGAAGTTGCGTAGTCGATATCGGCACGCAGCGTATGAAGCGGCACCCGACCTTCGCGATACCATTCCGTACGAGCGATTTCGATACCGTTCAGGCGGCCAGCGCTCATGATCTTGATGCCTTGGGCGCCCAGACGCATCGCGTTTTGCATTGCACGCTTCATCGCGCGGCGGAACATAATGCGCCGCTCGAGCTGTTGCGTGATCGAATCCGCGATCAATTGCGCATCGGTTTCCGGCTTACGGATTTCTTCGATGTTGACGTGGACCGGAACGCCCATGCGGCGTTGCAGCTCCGACTTCAACAGCTCGATATCCTCGCCCTTCTTACCGATGACCACACCCGGACGCGAGCTATAAATCGTGATGCGCGCGTTTTTCGCCGGACGCTCGATAACGACGCGACCCACCGAAGCGTTCTTCAGCTTCTTCTTCAGGTATTCACGAACACCGATGTCTTCCTGCAACATCGCCGCGAAATTGTTGTTGTTCGCGTACCAACGCGACGCCCAATTGCGGCTGACGGCCAAACGGAAGCCAGTCGGATGAATTTTCTGTCCCATCGTATGACCCCTTAATTCCCGACCGTCACAGTGATGTGACAGGATTGCTTCTCGATGCGGTTACCGCGGCCCTTAGCGCGCGCGGTAAAACGCTTGAGCGATGCAGCCTTGTCGATGTAGATGCTCGTGATCTTGAGCTCATCGATATCGGCGCCTTCGTTATGCTCCGCATTCGCGATCGCCGACAGCACGACCTTTTTCACGATTCCCGCAGCCTTCTTCGGCGAGAACGTCAGAACGTTCAGCGCCTTGTCGACCGGCAAACCGCGGATCTGGTCAGCCACAAGGCGCGTTTTCTGCGCCGAGATGCGGGCACCGCGATGAATTGCTTTCACTTCCATCTTGAGCCCCTTATTTCTTGGCCTTCTTGTCGGCTGCATGACCCTTAAACGTACGGGTCAATGCGAACTCGCCAAGCTTGTGGCCGACCATGTTTTCCGAGATGTACACCGGAACGTGTTGACGGCCGTTATGAACGGCGATCGTCAGACCGATGAAATCCGGAAGGATCGTCGAGCGGCGCGACCAGGTTTTGATCGGCTTCTTATCCCGCGAAGCTGCTGCCGCCTCAACTTTCTTCAGCAAATGGGCGTCGCAGAACGGACCTTTTTTTACAGAACGTGCCATTGCTTACTCCTTAGCGCTTGTGACGGCGCTGGACGATCATGCTCGTCGTGCGCTTGTTGCTGCGGGTGCGATAACCCTTAGCAGGCGTGCCCCACGGGCTCACCGGATCGCGACCTGCAGCCGTCTTGCCTTCACCACCACCGTGCGGGTGATCGACCGGGTTCATTGCAACGCCACGCACCGTCGGGCGGATACCGCGCCAGCGGTTCGCGCCAGCCTTACCGATTTGACGGAGGCTGTGCTCTTCGTTGCCAACTTCACCAATCGTCGCGCGGCATTCAACGTGAACGCGGCGGATTTCACCCGAACGCAGGCGGACCTGTGCGTAGATGCCTTCACGAGCCAGCAACATCGCTGACGTACCGGCCGAACGCGCCATTTGCGCGCCTTTGCCAGGTAGCATTTCGATGCAGTGGATCGTCGTGCCGACCGGAATATTGCGGATCGGCAGCGTATTGCCTGCGCGAATCGGCGCTTCCGAACCCGACATCAGTTGCTGGCCTACCGTCACACCCTTCGGAGCGATGATGTACTTACGCTCGCCGTCTGCGTACAGAACCAGCGCAATGTTTGCGCTGCGGTTCGGATCGTACTCAAGACGTTCGACCTTCGCCGCAATGCCGTCCTTGTTGCGACGGAAATCGACGACGCGATAGTGATGCTTGTGACCACCACCCTTGTGACGCGTAGTGATGTGGCCGTTGTTGTTGCGGCCGGCAGTCGACGACTGCGAATCGAGCAGCGGTGCGAACGGCTTGCCCTTATGCAGATCCTTGTTGACCACCTTGACCATCGCGCGGCGACCCGGCGAAGTCGGCTTAACTTTAACGATTGCCATGATTACTTGGCCTCCGCTTCAAAGTTGATTTCCTGGCCGGGCTTCAGGCAGACGTAGGCCTTCTTCACGTCCTTGCGCTTACCCATGAAGCGGCCAAAGCGCTTGGCCTTGCCCTTCGAGACCAGCACATTGACGGAATTGACTTCCACCTTGAACAGCAGCTCGACTGCAGCTTTCACTTCCTGCTTCGTGGCATCGGGCGCGACTTCGAACACGACTTGTTCGTTCTTGTCGGCCACCAGCGTCGCCTTTTCGGAGATCACCGGCGCGAGCAGGACCTGCATCAAACGATGATCGTTTTTGCGAATCTCGCTCATGACAGCAACTCCTCGATCTGGGCGACCGCAGCCTTCGTGATCAGGATCTTCTTGAAGTAGATCAGCGACAGCGGGTCGGCGTAACGCGGCTCGACAACCGCCACATGGGCGAGATTGCGCGACGCGAGGTACAGGTTTTCATCAACCGTGTCGGTAATCACCAGCACGGAGTCGAGCCCCATCGCCTTGAATTTTTCGGCCAGCAGCTTCGTCTTCGGCGCTTCGAGCGTCAGCTCGTCGACCACCGAGATGCGGCCTTCGCGGGCCAGCTGCGAGAAGATCGAGCAGAGACCCGCACGATGCATCTTCTTGTTGACCTTGTGCGAAAAGTTTTCTTCCGGCGAATTCGGGAAGATCCGGCCACCGCCGCGCCACAACGGGCTCGACGACATACCAGCACGAGCGCGGCCCGTACCCTTCTGGCGCCAAGGCTTCTTGGTCGTGTGCTTGACCTGCTCACGATCCTTTTGCGCGCGATTGCCGCTACGGGCATTCGCCTGGTAAGCAACCACGACCTGGTGAATCAGGGCTTCGTTGTAATCGCGGCCGAACACGACGTCCGACGCGCTAACGCCCGCACCTTCCTGACCGTTGGCATTCAGGAGCTTAAGTTCCATTATTTCGCTCCTTTCACGGCACGCGTCTTCACGGCCGGCGTAACGAATACCTTGCCACCCTTCGCACCTGGAACGGCGCCCTTAACCAGCAACAGCTTGCGGTCGGCGTCGATCCGAGCGATTTCCAGGTTTTGCACCGTTACAGTGTCGTCACCCATGTGACCGGTCATGCGCTTGCCGGGGAAAACACGACCCGGATCCTGCGCCATACCGATCGAACCCGGCACGTTGTGCGAGCGCGAGTTACCGTGCGATGCACGGCCGGATGCGAAGTTGTAACGCTTGATGGTACCGGCGTAGCCCTTACCGATCGACACGCCTTGCACGTCGACTTTCTGGCCCACTTCGAACAGATCGGGACCGACCACGGCACCGTTCGACAACTCGGCAGCCTTGGCGGCATCGATCTGGAATTCTTTGAGGATTTCACCGGCTTGAACACCGGCTTTGGCGAGATGACCGGCCAACGGCTTCGTCACACGCGATGCACGGCGCGTACCGAATGCAACCTGCACGGCCGTGTAGCCGTCGGTTTCAACAGTCTTGATCTGCGTCACGCGGTTGTCGGACACGTCCAGCACGGTAACGGGAATCGAATCCCCTTCAGCCGTGAAGATACGGGTCATGCCAACCTTGCGACCTACGAGTCCAAGGCTCATCGTTTTCTCCATTCCCGACTGCGATTGGTCGGGGCTAATTTACAAAATGCCGGCGCCGTTTCGGGCATGAATTCATGCTGCAGCACGCCGACTTTTTTGCGCAAATGCGCGAAAAGCCTTGCATTATAGCGAGGCCTTTCGTTTTTCGCAAGCAATCAATGACTTAGCGTTGCCCGTGACCCCAGGCAAGCACCGAGAGCCTTATTGCAGCTTGATTTCCACGTCCACGCCAGCCGGCAGATCCAGCTTCATCAGCGCATCAACGGTCTTGTCCGTCGGATCGACGATGTCCATCAGGCGTTGGTGGGTGCGAATTTCGAGCTGATCGCGCGACGTCTTATTGACGTGCGGCGAACGCAGGATGTCGAAACGTTGAATGCGGGTCGGCAGGGGCACCGGACCACGAACGATTGCGCCAGTCCGCTTTGCCGTATCGACGATTTCAGCTGCCGATTGATCGATAAGGCGATAGTCGAAAGCCTTCAGGCGAATGCGGATTTTCTGGTTCTGCATGACAATTCCTCGGTAAAGAGCGAGGCGGCGTTGCGCCGCCAGACAGTAAAAGAACGTAGAGCCGGGCACCCGCTGAGGGCCGGCGCCCGGCTCCGGGCACCACTTGCTACAAATTCAAGCCGCGATTTTACTCGAGAATCTTGGCAACGACACCTGCGCCGACGGTACGGCCGCCTTCGCGGATCGCGAAGCGCAGACCCTCTTCCATCGCGATCGGATTGATCAGCTTCACCGTGATCGACACGTTGTCGCCCGGCATGACCATTTCCTTGTCCTTCGGCAACTCGATCGAGCCCGTCACGTCCGTCGTACGGAAGTAGAACTGCGGACGATAGTTGTTGAAGAACGGCGTGTGGCGGCCGCCCTCGTCCTTGCTCAGCACGTACACCTCGGCCGTGAAGTGCGTGTGCGGATTGATCGAGCCCGGCTTCGCCAGCACCTGACCACGCTCCACGTCTTCACGCTTCGTGCCGCGCAGCAGGATACCCACGTTGTCGCCTGCCTGACCCTGGTCAAGCAGCTTGCGGAACATTTCCACGCCCGTGCAGGTCGTCTTCACCGTCGGCTTGATACCGACGATCTCGATTTCCTCGCCGACCTTCACCACGCCGCGCTCGACGCGACCCGTCACCACCGTGCCACGACCCGAGATCGAGAACACGTCTTCCACCGGCATCAGGAAGGCGCCGTCAACTGCACGCTCCGGCGTCGGGATATACGTGTCCAGCGCGTCGGCCAGGTTCATGATCGCCACTTCGCCCAGCTCGCCCTTGTCGCCTTCCAGCGCCAGCTTGGCCGAACCCTTGATGATCGGCGTGTCGTCGCCCGGGAAGTCGTACTTCGACAGAAGTTCGCGAACTTCCATCTCGACCAGCTCCAGCAGCTCGGCGTCGTCCACCATGTCGCACTTGTTCAGGAACACGATGATGTACGGAACACCCACCTGGCGCGCCAGCAGGATGTGCTCGCGCGTTTGCGGCATCGGGCCGTCAGCGGCCGAGCACACCAGGATCGCGCCGTCCATCTGCGCTGCGCCCGTGATCATGTTCTTCACATAGTCAGCGTGGCCCGGGCAGTCGACGTGGGCGTAGTGGCGGTTAGCCGTTTCGTACTCGACGTGCGCCGTGTTGATCGTGATGCCGCGCGCCTTTTCTTCCGGCGCCGCGTCGATCTGGTCATACGCCTTCGCTTCGCCGCCGAACTTCTGCGTCAGAACCGTCGTGATCGCTGCCGTCAGC
The DNA here is from genome assembly GCF_049177125.1 of Paraburkholderia sp. DD10. Lineage (NCBI taxonomy): Bacteria > Pseudomonadati > Pseudomonadota > Betaproteobacteria > Burkholderiales > Burkholderiaceae > Paraburkholderia > Paraburkholderia sp. DD10. The sequence goes on from NZ_CP185393.1 coordinate 3,077,855, forward strand.
GTGGTCTTGCCGTGGTCAACGTGACCGATCGTGCCGACGTTCACGTGCGGCTTGGTCCGTTCGAATTTACCTTTAGCCATGTTTCTCTTCTTTCAAAAAGTTAATCGTTGAATGACTTGCCGCGCGATTACTTCGACTTCGCGTTGATGATCGCTTCGGACACGTTACGCGGTGCTTCAGCGTAATGCTTGAACTCCATCGTATACGTTGCACGACCTTGAGTCAGCGAGCGCAGCGACGTCGAGTAGCCGAACATTTCCGACAGCGGCACTTCGGCGCGAACGATCTTGCCGCCGCCAACCATGTCGTCCATGCCCTGAACGATGCCGCGACGACCCGACAGATCGCCCATCACGTTGCCCATGTAATCTTCAGGCGTTTCAACTTCCACAGCCATCATCGGTTCGAGAATGACCGGCTGCGCCTTGCGCATTGCTTCCTTGAACGCCATCGAACCGGCCATGCGGAACGCGTTTTCGTTCGAGTCAACATCGTGGTACGAACCGAACGTCAGGTGAACCTTCACGTCAACGACCGGGAAACCTGCCAGCACGCCGGACTTCAGCGTTTCCTGGATACCCTTGTCGACTGCCGGAATATATTCACGCGGAATCACGCCGCCCTTGATTTCGTCCAGGAACTCATAGCCCTTGCCTTGCTCATTCGGCTCGAGCGTGATGACAGCGTGACCGTACTGGCCGCGACCGCCCGACTGCTTGACGAACTTACCGTCGACGTCTTCCGCCTTGCCGCGAATCGTTTCGCGGTAAGCCACTTGCGGCTTGCCCACCGTTGCTTCGACACCGAACTCACGCTTCATCCGGTCGACCAGAATTTCCAGGTGAAGCTCGCCCATGCCGGAAATGATGGTTTGACCCGATTCCTCGTCCGTTTGAACGCGGAAAGACGGATCTTCCTGTGCCAGACGGTTCAACGCCAGACCCATCTTTTCCTGGTCGGGCTTCGTCTTCGGCTCAACAGCTTGCGAAATCACCGGCTCGGGGAAAATCATGCGTTCGAGCACGATCGGGCTCTGCGGATCGCACAGCGTGTCACCGGTCGTTGCGTCCTTCAGGCCGACGGCTGCAGCGATGTCCCCTGCACGGACTTCCTTGATTTCTTCGCGCTGATTTGCGTGCATCTGCAAAATACGGCCCAGACGTTCCTTCTTGTCTTTGGTCGCGTTCAGCACGGTGTCGCCCGAATTCACAACGCCCGAATACACACGGAAGAAGATCAGTTGGCCGACAAACGGGTCGGTCATGATCTTGAATGCCAATGCCGAGAATTTTTCATCGTCGGCTGCCCGGCGCTCACCCTTCTCACCGTTTTCCAGCTCGCCGGTAACCGGCGGGATGTCGATCGGTGACGGCAGGAAATCGAGCACGGCGTCCAGCATGCGTTGCACGCCCTTGTTCTTGAACGCGGTGCCGCAAAGCATCGGCTGGATTTCGCAAGCGATCGTACGGTCGCGCAGACCCTTGATGATTTCCGCTTCGGTCAGTTCGCCCGACTCGAGGTACTTGTTCATCAGGTCTTCGCTCGATTCAGCCGCGGCTTCGACCATCTTTTCACGCCATTCATTGCACGTGTCGACGAGTGCTGCCGGGATCTCTTCGTACGAGAACTTGGTGCCTTGGGATGCTTCGTCCCAAATGATCGCCTTCATCTTCAGCAGATCGACCACGCCCGTGAAGTTCTCTTCAGCGCCGATAGGCACAACGACCGGCACCGGATTCGCCTTCAGGCGCAGCTTGAGCTGGTCATAGACCTTGAAGAAGTTCGCGCCGGTACGATCCATCTTGTTGATGAACGCGAGACGGGGAACCTTGTACTTGTTAGCCTGACGCCACACGGTTTCCGACTGGGGCTGCACGCCGCCCACTGCGCAGTACACCATGCATGCGCCATCGAGCACGCGCATCGAGCGCTCGACTTCAATCGTGAAGTCGACGTGTCCCGGCGTGTCGATGATGTTAATGCGGTGCTCAGCGCGGTCGCCGGCCATGCCTTTCCAGAACGCCGTGGTGGCAGCGGACGTGATCGTGATGCCGCGTTCCTGCTCCTGCTCCATCCAGTCCATGGTGGCAGCGCCGTCGTGCACTTCACCAATCTTGTGGTTCACGCCGGTGTAGAACAGGATGCGCTCGGTCGTCGTCGTTTTGCCGGCGTCGATGTGAGCGCTAATACCGATGTTACGGTAGCGCTCGATAGGTGTCTTGCGAGCCACTTTGATCCTCTATGGGGATGACGCGATGCGAGAAAATACCCATCGCGCTGTAACACAAACGGGCGAGGCGCTTTGTAAGCGCACCCGCCCGGAATTTCTTTCCGATTTTTCTGCTAACCCGGGTTCGGGGAGCTTAGAAACGGAAGTGCGAGAACGCCTTATTGGCTTCTGCCATCCGGTGAACTTCGTCGCGCTTCTTCATTGCGCCGCCACGGCCTTCAGCCGCTTCGGAGAGTTCACCTGCCAGACGCAGGGCCATCGACTTCTCGCTGCGCTTCTTCGCGGCTTCACGCAGCCAACGCATCGCCAATGCCATACGACGCGACGGGCGCACTTCGACCGGAACCTGATAGTTCGCACCACCAACGCGGCGGCTCTTCACTTCCACCACCGGCTTGACGTTGTTGAGCGCTACCGTGAACACTTCCAGCGGGTCCTTGCCACCCTTGGTCTGGATCTGTTCGAAAGCGCCGTACACGATACGCTCGGCAACCGACTTCTTGCCGGAGAGCATCAGCACGTTCATGAACTTAGCTACATCTACGTTGCCGAATTTCGGATCCGGCAACACTTCCCGCTTGGGGACTTCGCGACGACGCGGCATGTTTCTTCCTTTACTTTTCAGTTGGAGCTATTTTTAGCTCCGCGGCCACCAACTAACCCGATTCATCTCTAGCGACTTACCAGCCTGGTCGGGTGACCACTTACTCGACAGCGCCGGCGATTCCGGCACCACCGCTATTACCGCCCTTGCAGGCGACCTGAAACTACTCTGACCGGCTAATTACTTGCCAGCTTTTGCACGCTTCGCACCGTACTTCGAGCGAGCCTGCTTACGGTCCTTGACGCCCTGGGTATCCAGCGAGCCGCGAACCATGTGGTAACGCACACCCGGCAAGTCCTTGACACGGCCGCCGCGAATCAGCACGACCGAGTGTTCCTGCAGGTTGTGGCCTTCACCACCGATATACGAAATGACTTCGAAGCCGTTCGTCAGGCGCACCTTCGCAACCTTACGGAGCGCCGAGTTCGGCTTCTTCGGCGTCGTGGTGTACACACGGGTGCACACGCCGCGACGCTGGGGGCAGTCCTGCAAAGCCGGGCTCTTGCTCTTCGTCGTTTCCGACGCGCGGCCTTTGCGAACCAGTTGATTGATGGTTGGCATTGTTTATTCCTGAAATTGAACAAAATCGACGCATCTGTTTCCGGGCAAAGCAGAAACGATTGCGCATCGAACTTCCGGATCCGATCGCAGCGCGTGGATTGATTCCGCGCGCAGGCATCTCAAGAACCGGAACCTAGCATAATATTCCGAAAATACTAAGAGAGTCAACAGCTTGCGATGCTTCGCACCCCAGCGGAGGCGCCCGAGCACTCAGTCGGCGGCGACGACTTCCAGCAACTCGTCGCCGAAACGATCCAGTTTCCGCGCCCCCATGCCCGGGATACTCCGCAAATCTTCGATGGAATCTGGGCCGTTGCGGGCAATCTCCGCGAGCGTCGCGTCGTGGAAGATCACATAAGCCGGCACACCGTCGCTCCTGGCCGTTTCGGTGCGCCACGCGCGCAGCCGCTCCCAGCGGGCGCGTTCGCGCGGACCCATGCCGATCGTGGGGTCGGCACGCTCGCTGGTGCGTCCGGACGACTGGCGGGAGCGCGTCGGCTTTACATAGCGACGCATCGTGACACTCTGCTCGCCCTTGAGCACCGGCTTGCTCGCTTCGGTGAGAACCAGCGAGCCAAATCCTTCGTGGTCGACCGTCAGATAGCCGAACGCGACGAGTTGGCGAAACACCGCACGCCACTCCGGCTCGCCTAGCGCGGCGCCGATGCCGAATGTGGTCAGCTTTTCATGCCCACGCTGCAAGATTTTTTCGCTGCGGTTGCCGCGCAGGATATCGATCAGATGGCCCGCGCCGAAGTGAAAACCGCTCGCCCGCTGCGCGCGAAACACGCAGGAAAGCGCCATCTGCGCTTCGCGCGTCGCGTCCCATGTGTGGGGCGGCTCGAGGCAGTTGTCGCAGTTGCCGCATGGCTCGCTCGATTCGCCGAAATAGGCGAGCAACCGCACCCGCCGGCAGGTCGCGGCCTCGCACAGACCGAGCAACGCATCGAGCTTGCCGGTCTGCACGCGTTTGTGTGCGTCGTCGGCGTCGGATTCGTCGATCATCTTGCGCTGCTGCACGACATCGCCGAGGCCATAGGCCATCCACGCGTTGGCAGCCATGCCGTCGCGACCGGCGCGCCCCGTTTCCTGGTAATAGCCCTCGACGCTCTTCGGTAAGTCGAGGTGAGCGACAAAGCGCACGTCCGGCTTGTCGATTCCCATGCCGAATGCGATCGTCGCGCACATCACGATGCCTTCCTCGCGCTGAAACATCTCCTGATGCTTCTGGCGGATTTCGAACTCCATGCCGGCGTGATACGGCAACGCGCGCATGCCTTTTTCCTTCAGCCACTCCGCCGTTTCTTCGACCTTGCGGCGCGACAGGCAATACACGACGCCGGCGTCGGTCGTGCCGTCCGGCCGCGTATGTTCCGCGCGAATGAAATCGAGCAACTGGGTGCGCGCATTGTCTTTTTCGACAATGCGATAGCGGATGTTCGGCCGATCGAAACTCGACACGAAAACGCGTGCGTCGTCCAGCGCCAAACGGTGAATGATCTCGTCACGCGTAATCGCGTCGGCCGTGGCGGTGAGTGCGATGCGCGGCACATTCGGGAAGCGCTCGTGCAGCACCGACAACTGGATATATTCCGGCCGGAAATCGTGCCCCCATTGCGACACGCAATGCGCCTCGTCGATTGCGAAGAGCCCGATGCGCGTGCGCTCCAGCAACTCCTGGAATCGGGGCGTCATCAACCGCTCAGGCGCCACGTACAACAGATCGATTTCGCCATCGCGCAATGCGCGTTCCGTGGCCATCGCTTCGGCACTCGACAACGTCGAATTCAGATACGCCGCACGCACGCCGACTTCAGTCAGCGCCGCCACCTGATCCTGCATGAGCGCGATCAGTGGTGAAACCACGATTCCCGTACCGAAGCCGCCTTCTCGCCGTACCAGCGACGGAATCTGATAGCACAACGATTTGCCGCCGCCCGTTGGCATCAGTACGAGACAATCGCCGCCGCCCGAGACGTGTTCGACAATTTCGCCCTGCTGTCCTCTGAACGCGGGGTAACCGAAGACTTCGTTGAGGATTTCGAGCGGACGGGACATGAATTTGAGAGAAGCAGCGTGGAGCCGGTGACACGAATTTTACCAACGCATTCGTGCTGCGCCCGCCATTTGCGACAAACGTTAGCCGTTTGGCCTAACAAATCAGCGCAAAGCACGCAAAAGAAGAGCGCATAAAAAAAAGCCGCTCAGTCGAAACTGAGCGGCTTCGCTGGCTGGTGAGTCCAAAGCGGCTAACGCCGCCCGGACTTACTCGCCGGAGTGGTGCTGTTCGGCGGCCGGGGTTTCCGGCGTACCGAATTCGAACGACTCTTCCGCTGCGATCTGATCGAAACGCTCGCGGTCGGACAGTTCCTTGCTCTTGCGTGCCTTGTGGAACGCGAGACCCGTACCGGCCGGAATCAGACGGCCGACGATCACGTTTTCCTTCAGACCACGCAGGTCATCGCGCTTGCCCATGATCGCCGCTTCGGTCAGCACGCGGGTCGTTTCCTGGAACGACGCCGCGGAGATGAACGAATCGGTCGACAACGAGGCCTTCGTGATACCGAGCAGCACGTTTTCGTACGTTGCCGGACGCTTGTCTTCCGCGATCATACGGTCGTTCTCGTCGAGCATGTCCGACCGCTCGACCTGTTCGCCCGGGATGAAACGCGTATCGCCGTTGTCCGTGATCTGCACACGGCGCAGCATCTGACGAACAATCACTTCAATGTGCTTGTCGTTGATCTTCACGCCTTGCAAACGGTACACGTCCTGCACTTCGTCCACGATGTAACGCGACAGCGCTTCGACGCCCTGCAAACGCAGGATGTCGTGCGGATCCGCCGGCCCGTCCACGATCATTTCGCCCTTGTTGACGACCTGACCATCGTGCACCAGAACCTGCTTTTCCTTCGCGATCAGGAACTCGTGCTGGTTGCCCTCGAGGTCCGTGATAACGAGACGCTGCTTGCCCTTCGTGTCCTTGCCGAACGACGTCGTACCCGTGACTTCCGCCAGGATACCTGCGTCTTTCGGCGAACGTGCTTCGAACAGTTCCGCCACACGCGGCAGACCGCCGGTAATGTCACGCGTCTTCTGCGATTCGGTCGGGATACGTGCGAGCACTTCGCCGACCTGCACTTGCTGCCCGTCCTTCACGGTGATCAGCGCGCCGACCTGGAAGCCGATTTGCACCGAGTGCTCGGTGTTCGGGATCTTGACTTCTTCGCCGTTCGCATCGAGCAGCTTGACCTGCGGACGCACCGTCTTCGACGCTTGCGAACCGCGGCGCTTCACGTCGATCACGACCAGCGTCGAGAGACCCGTCACATCGTCGATCTGCTTGGCAACCGTCACGCCTTCCTCGACGTTTTCGAACTTCACCGTGCCACCGTACTCGGTGATGATCGGACGCGTCATCGGATCCCACGTCGCCAGTTGCGTGCCGGCCTTGATCTGCGCGCCGTCCAGTTGCAACAGCGTCGCGCCGTACGGCACCTTGTGACGTTCGCGCTCGCGGCCGTGGTCGTCGGTGATCATCGCTTCGCCGGAACGCGAAATGACGATCTGCTCGCCCTTCGCGTTGGTGACGTAGCGCATCGTTGCCGTGAAGCGCACCGTACCGTTCGACTTCGCTTCGATCGACGAAGCCACCGCTGCACGCGACGCCGCACCACCGATGTGGAACGTACGCATCGTGAGCTGCGTGCCCGGTTCACCGATCGACTGCGCGGCGATCACGCCGACTGCCTCACCGACGTTGACCGACGAGCCTCGGCCCAGGTCGCGGCCGTAGCAGGCTGCGCACAGACCGTAACGCGTTTCGCAAGTCAGCGGCGTACGCACGCGCACTTCGTCGATGCCGAGGCGTTCGATTTCCTCGACCGCATCTTCGTCGAGCAGCGTGCCCGTTTCGTACAGCGTTTCCTGCGATTCCGGATTGACGACGTCAGCCACCGTCACGCGACCGAGGATACGGTCACGCAGCGCTTCGACGACTTCACCGCCTTCGACCAACGCCTTCATGGCAACGCCGTTGGACGTACCGCAGTCGTCCTCGACCACGACCAGATCCTGCGTCACGTCCACGAGACGACGCGTCAGGTAACCCGAGTTTGCCGTCTTCAGTGCCGTATCAGCCAGACCCTTACGTGCGCCGTGGGTCGAGATGAAGTACTGCAACACGTTCAGGCCTTCGCGGAAGTTCGCCGTGATCGGCGTCTCGATGATCGAGCCGTCCGGCTTCGCCATCAGGCCACGCATACCGGCCAGCTGACGAATCTGAACCGCCGAACCGCGAGCACCGGAGTCGGCCATCATGTAGATGGAATTGAACGACTCCTGACGCGTTTCGTTGCCGTCGCGATCGACCACCGGTTCCGTCGACAGCTGTTCCATCATCGCCTTGCCGACCGCTTCCGACGTTGCCGACCAGATGTCGACGACGTTGTTGTAGCGCTCTTGCGACGTGACGAGACCCGACATGTACTGACGGTCGTATTCCTTCACCTTCTTCGCGGCGTCGCCGACGATGGTTTCCTTCTGCGGCGGCACGAGCATGTCGTCGACGCAGATGGAGATACCCGCGCGCGTTGCCAGACGGAAACCCGACTGCATCAACTGGTCGGCGAAAATCACCGTTTCACGCAGACCGCACTTGCGGAATGCGGTGTTGATCAGGCGCGAGATTTCCTTCTTCTTCAGCGGCTTGTTCAGCACCGAGAACGGCAGGCCCGGCGGAAGAATCTCCGACAGGATTGCGCGGCCGACGGTGGTCGGATACAGCGTGATCTTCGGCACGAACGCCGGCGCACCTTCCGACTTGTCTTCGTTGTGGACCATTTCCGTGATCCGCACGTTGACGCGCGAGGCGAGCTCGACTTCCTTGTTCTCGTAGGCACGCAGTGCTTCCGAGACGCCGGTGAACGTCAGGCCTTCGCCCTTCGCATTCACCGCTTCACGCGTCGCGTAGTACAGGCCAAGCACGATATCCTGCGACGGCACGATCGACGGATCGCCATTGGCCGGGAACAGGACGTTGTTCGACGCCAGCATCAGCGTGCGCGCTTCCATCTGCGCTTCCAGCGACAGCGGCACGTGAACAGCCATCTGGTCACCGTCGAAGTCGGCGTTGAACGCCGCGCAAACGAGCGGGTGCAGCTGGATTGCCTTGCCTTCGATCAGCACCGGCTCGAAAGCCTGAATGCCGAGGCGGTGCAGCGTAGGCGCACGGTTCAGCATGACCGGATGCTCGCGGATCACCTCTTCGAGGATGTCCCACACCACCGGCGTCTGGTTCTCGACTTCCTTCTTCGCAGCCTTGATGGTGGTAGCGACACCCATCACCTCGAGCTTGTTGAAGATGAAAGGCTTGAACAGTTCGAGCGCCATCAGCTTCGGCAGGCCGCACTGGTGCAGCTTGAGCGTCGGGCCGACCACGATCACCGAACGGCCGGAGTAGTCCACGCGCTTACCGAGCAGGTTTTGACGGAAACGGCCGCCCTTACCCTTGATCATGTCAGCGAGCGACTTCAGCGGACGCTTGTTCGCGCCGGTCATCGCCTTACCGCGGCGACCGTTGTCGAGCAGCGAATCGACGGCTTCCTGCAGCATCCGCTTTTCGTTGCGGACGATGATTTCAGGCGCCTTCAGCTCGAGCAGACGCTTCAACCGGTTGTTACGGTTGATCACGCGGCGATACAGGTCGTTCAGGTCCGACGTCGCGAAGCGGCCGCCGTCCAGCGGCACCAGCGGACGCAGTTCCGGCGGCAGCACCGGCAGCACTTCGAGCACCATCCAGTCGGGCTTGATGCCCGAACGCTGGAAAGCCTCGAGCACCTTCAGGCGCTTCGCGTACTTCTTGATCTTCGCTTCCGAACCCGTGTTCTTGAGTTCGGTGCGCAGCATCTCGACCTGCTCGTCGATGTTGATCGCGCGCAGCAGTTCGCGCACGCCTTCCGCGCCCATTTCGGCGCGGAACTCGTCGCCGTACTCTTCGACCTTGTTGTAGTAATCCTCTTCGGTCATGATCTGCCGCGCTTTCAGCGGCGTCATGCCCGGATCGATCACCACATAGGCTTCGAAGTACAGCACGCGTTCGATGTCGCGCAGCGTCATGTCGAGCACCATGCCCAGACGCGACGGCAGCGACTTCAGGAACCAGATGTGCGCAACCGGCGAGGCCAACTCAATGTGGCCCATCCGTTCGCGACGCACCTTGGCGAGCGTCACTTCGACGCCGCACTTTTCGCAAATCACGCCACGATGCTTCAGGCGCTTGTACTTGCCACAAAGGCATTCGTAGTCTTTGATCGGCCCGAAAATCTTCGCGCAGAACAGACCATCACGCTCCGGCTTGAACGTCCGGTAGTTGATGGTTTCCGGCTTCTTCACTTCACCGAACGACCACGAACGGATTTTGTCGGGCGAGGCCAGACCGATCTTGATCGCGTCAAAAACTTCTGGTTGTTGGACTTGCTTGAATAGATCGAGCAGAGCTTTCATTGCCTTCTCTCCGTAGTCCGATTAGTTGCGGTCGAGGTCGATGTCGATACCGAGCGAGCGGATTTCCTTCACCAACACGTTGAAGGATTCCGGCATGCCGGCGTCGATCACGTGATCGCCCTTGACCAGGTTCTCATAGACCTTGGTCCGGCCGGTCACGTCGTCCGACTTCACCGTCAGCATTTCTTGCAGCACGTACGATGCGCCGTACGCTTCGAGCGCCCACACTTCCATCTCACCGAAACGCTGGCCACCGAACTGCGCCTTACCGCCCAACGGCTGCTGCGTCACGAGCGAGTACTGGCCAGTGGAACGCGCGTGCATCTTGTCGTCGACCAAGTGGTGCAGCTTCAGGTAGTGCATGTAGCCGACAGTCACCGTACGTTCGAACATCTCACCCGTGCGACCGTCGTACAGACGCACCTGGTTTTTCGACGGCGTCATGCCGAGGTTCTTCGCGATGTCGTCCGGGAATGCCAGGTCCAACGCGCGCGACATTTCTTCTTCCGTCGCACCGTCGAACACCGGCGTGGCGAACGGCACGCCTTCGCGCAGGTTCTTCGCCAGTTCGACGATTTCGTCGTCGGTGAAGCTGTCCAGCTCTTCAGCGCGGCCCGACTCGTTGTAGATCTTGGTCAGGAATTCGCGCAGTTCTTCGATCTTCGCCTGACGCTGCAGCATTTCACCGATACGCCAGCCGAGACCCTTCGCGGCCCAACCCAGATGCACTTCGAGAACCTGACCCACGTTCATCCGCGACGGCACGCCGAGCGGGTTCAGAACGACGTCAGCCGGACGGCCATCGGCCATGTACGGCATGTCTTCAATCGGAACGATCTTCGACACGACACCCTTGTTACCGTGACGGCCGGCCATCTTGTCGCCGGGCTGCAAACGGCGCTTGACCGCCAGGTAAACCTTGACCATCTTCAGCACGCCCGGCGGCAATTCGTCGCCTTGCGTGAGCTTCTTGCGCTTCTCTTCGAACGCGAGATCGAACTGGTGACGCTTCTGTTCGATCGAGTCCTTGATGGCTTCGAGCTGTGCCGCTGCTTCTTCGTCCGCGAGGCGGATGTCGAACCAGTGGTAGTGGTCGAGATCTTCGAGGTAAGCCTGTTCGATCTTCGTACCCTTCGCAAGCTTCTTCGGACCGCCGTTCGCGACCTTGCCGGTCAACATACGTGCGAGACGCTGGAACGCGTCACCTTCCACGATACGCAACTGGTCGTTCAGGTCGAGGCGATAACGCTTCAGCTCATCGTCGATGATCTGTTGCGCGCGCTTGTCGCGCTGAATGCCTTCACGCGTGAACACTTGCACGTCGATCACGGTGCCGCTCATGCCCGACGGCACGCGCAGCGACGTGTCCTTCACGTCCGAAGCCTTCTCACCGAAGATCGCGCGCAGCAGCTTTTCTTCCGGCGTGAGCTGAGTCTCGCCCTTTGGCGTGACCTTGCCGACCAGCACGTCGCCTGCTTCGACTTCAGCGCCGATGTAGACAATGCCCGACTCGTCGAGACGGCCGAGTTGCACTTCAGCCAGGTTCGAAATGTCGCGCGTGATTTCTTCCGGTCCGAGCTTCGTATCGCGAGCAACGACGTTCAGCTCTTCGATGTGGATCGACGTGTAGCGATCGTCCGCAACCACCTTCTCCGAGATCAGGATCGAGTCTTCGAAGTTGTAGCCATTCCACGGCATGAACGCGACCAGCATGTTCTGGCCGAGCGCCAGTTCGCCGAGGTCGGTCGAGGCGCCGTCAGCCAGCACGTCGCCACGCGACACGATGTCGCCGACCTTTACGATCGGGCGCTGGTTGATGTTCGTGTTCTGGTTCGAACGCGTGTACTTGATCAGGTTGTAGATGTCCACGCCGACGTCGCCGGCAGCGGCTTCATCGTCGTTCACGCGAATCACCATACGGCCCGCGTCGACGTAATCGACCACACCGCCACGGAATGCCTGAACCGTCGTGCCCGAGTCGACCGCGACCGTGCGCTCGATGCCCGTACCGACCACGGCCTTCTCAGGGCGCAGACACGGCACAGCCTGACGCTGCATGTTCGAACCCATCAACGCGCGGTTCGCGTCGTCGTGCTCGAGGAACGGAATCAGCGATGCCGCCACCGACACGATCTGCGACGGTGCCACGTCCATATACTGGATGCGGTCCGGCGTGACCATCAGCGTTTCGCCCGCTTCACGCGAGGAAACCAGTTCGTCGGTCAGCGTGCCGTCTTCAGCCACCGCCGCGTTCGCCTGAGCGATCACATAACGGCCTTCTTCGATCGCCGACAGGTAGTCGATCTGGTCGGTCACCTTGCCGTCCACAACCTTCCGATACGGCGTTTCGAGGAAGCCGTATTCATTCAGGTGCGCATACAGCGCGAGCGAGTTGATCAGGCCGATGTTCGGACCTTCCGGCGTTTCAATCGGGCACACACGACCGTAGTGCGTCGGGTGCACGTCGCGGACTTCAAAGCCGGCGCGCTCACGCGTCAAACCGCCCGGGCCAAGAGCCGAAACACGGCGCTTGTGGGTGATTTCCGACAGCGGGTTCGTTTGGTCCATGAACTGCGACAGCTGCGACGAACCGAAGAATTCGCGAATCGCCGAGGAAATCGGCTTTGAATTGATCAGATCGTGCGGCATCAGGTTTTCGCTTTCGGCTTGGCCGAGGCGTTCCTTCACAGCACGTTCGACACGCACGAGACCTGCACGGAACTGGTTTTCCGCCAGTTCGCCGACGCAACGCACACGACGATTGCCCAAGTGGTCGATATCGTCCACTTCGCCCTTGCCGTTGCGCAGCTCGACCAAGATCTTGATCGTGGCGAGGATGTCGTCGTCTTGCAGCGTCATCGGGCCGATGATTTCATCGCGACCGACGCGGCGGTTGAACTTCATACGACCTACCTTCGAGAGGTCGTATGCATCTTCGCTGTAGAACAGACGGTTGAAGAGCGCCTCGACCGCTTCTTCGGTCGGCGGCTCGCCAGGACGCATCATGCGGTAGATCGCGATGCGCGCGGCCATCTTGTCTGCGGTTTCGTCGATGCGCAGCGTCGACGAAATGTACGGACCCTGATCCAGATCGTTCGTGTAGAGCGTCTGGATGTCCTTGATCTTCGACTCGCGCAGCTTTTCGAGGACGGTTTCCGTGATTTCGTCGTTCGCGTTGGCGATGACTTCACCGGTGTCGCCGTCGACGACGTTCTTCGCCAGCACGCGACCGAGCAGATAGTCTTCCGGCACCGAAATGAACTTCGTCTTCGCGTTGTCGAGATCGCGAATATGCTTGGCGTTGATCCGCTTGTCCTTCTGGACGATCACGTTGCCGTCACGGTCCGTGATGTCGAAGCGCGCGACTTCACCACGCAGACGCTCGGGCACGAATTCCATCTGCGCGCCTTCCGGCATCAGCGTGAAATTGTCGAACACGAAGAAGTTTGCGAGGATCTGTTCCGGCGTGAGGCCGATCGCCTTCAGCAGGATCGTGACCGGCATCTTGCGGCGACGGTCGACGCGGAAATACAGTACGTCCTTCGGATCGAATTCGAAGTCGAGCCACGAACCGCGGTAGGGGATGATACGCGCGGAAAACAGCAGTTTGCCCGAGCTGTGCGTCTTGCCCTTGTCGTGTTCGAAAAACACGCCGGGCGAACGGTGCAGCTGCGAAACGATCACACGTTCCGTGCCGTTGATGACGAAGGAACCGGTCGGCGTCATGAGCGGAATTTCGCCCATGTAGACTTCCTGTTCCTTCACTTCCTTCACGACCGGCTTACTCGGCGATTCCTTGTCGAGCAGCACAAGACGCACTTTGGCGCGCAGAGCCGAACAATACGTCAAACCGCGCTGCTGACATTCCTTGATGTTGAATGCCGGCGGCGACAGCATGTAGCTGACGAACTCTAGACGTGCGAACCCGTTATGCGAAACAATCGGGAAAACGGATGTGAACGCAGCTTGCAGACCTTCCGGCTTGCGTTGCGTGGACGGCGTGTCTGCTTGCAGAAACGTGCTGAATGATTCAAGCTGGGTAGCCAGCAGGAAAGGTACTTGGTGAACGATGGGGCGCTTCGCAAAACTCTTGCGAATGCGCTTCTTCTCGGTGAAGGAATATTGCATACGATCTCCGAATCACGGCGGGCATTGTTGTCGAGGCAGGATACCTTGATGAGACAACCCGAGTGTTCACCGACTGAGACCCGATGGCCGTCCGATGGCTTGAACGAGCCTAGAAGCTTGGTGGTTGGCCGCTACCAACCGCTGGCTGACGGCAGCGGATGCCTGTGTTGCCCGCTACCCGACCAAACTTGCCTTCTGCAGTCGCTTCAGAAGACAAAGAGAAACGCCGGTCAATCTTGCCGATAGACGGTTTTTCTTTGACTTCTGGGAGCGATGTTTTTGCCCAAACGTCTTGCAAAAACGTGCCCCCCACAAAGCACAAAAAGGCCGGCGGTGGAAAACCGCCAGCCTTAGCGCAACGCGCTGAAACTTACTTGATTTCAGCCTTCGCGCCGGCTTCTTCCAGCTTCTTCTTGGCTTCTTCAGCAGCAGCCTTCGGTACCGATTCCTTAACAGGCTTCGGTGCGCCGTCGACCAGGTCCTTCGCTTCCTTCAGGCCGAGACCCGTCAGTTCACGAACGGCCTTAATGACCGAAACCTTGTTCGCGCCGACTTCCGTCAGGTTGACCGTGAATTCGGTTTGCTCTTCAGCAGCAGCAGCAGCACCACCGCCTGCCGGGCCTGCCACTGCAACAGCAGCTGCCGACACGCCAAACTTTTCTTCGAACGCCTTGACCAGCTCGTTCAGTTCCAGAACCGACATCGAGCTTACTGCCTCGAGGATGTCTTCTTTTGCGATTGCCATTTGAAATACTCCTAAATTGAATTCGGATACAGCCAGCGATCAATCACGCTCGACTGAAGTACCTTATGCAGCGGTTTCTTCGCCTTGTTTCTTTTCTGCCAGCGCGGCCAGAGCGCGCGCAAAGCCCGAAACAGGTGCTTGCATAACGTACAACAGCTTGGAGAGCAGTTCTTCGCGGCTCGGGATGTTTGCCAGCGCTTGCACGCCAGCCTTGTCCATCACCTTGCCTTCGTAGGAACCAGCCTTGATGACCAACTTGTCATTGCTCTTGCCGAAGTCGTTGACGACCTTAGCAGCAGCAATTGCATCTTCCGAGATGCCGTAGATCAGGGGACCGGTCATCTGCTCTGCCAGCGGAGCAAAGGGGGTACCTTCGACAGCGCGACGCGCCAGCGTGTTTTTCAACACACGAAGGTAAACCTGTTGCTCACGCGCTTTCGCGCGCAGCTTGGTCAGATCGCCAACCGTGATCCCACGATACTCAGCCAGAACCACGGTCTGGGCTTTCGCGACTTGCGCGGCAACCTCAGCGACGACGGCCTGCTTGCTTTCTTTGTTGAGTGGCACGGTTAACCTCCAGATTCGATACACGCGGCGTGCGCCTTGTGTACCGCGTTCAATAACGGCGTCCGACCAGTCAGGAGTATTTCGACCGTTGGAAATCCACATTGCTGCGGATATCCAACGGTTTCATCACTACAAAACCTTTTCGGGTTCGCCATCTGCGTTGGCTTTCCATTAAGGACCCGCCTACCCGCTGCGTGCCCGCCAACGGTCTTTGACAACCGGTTGCGTGATGCAGACCGCCACCTCGCAACCGCCCAAAGCCCATAAAAGCGTCTCGACTCTCGCCGAGACGACGTGAAATCTCTTACTGTGCCGCGAGCGACGCTTGGTCGACGCGAACGCCAACACCCATCGTGCTCGACAGAGCGACCTTGCGCAGGTAGACACCTTTGCTCGTTGCCGGCTTCGCTTTTTGCAGCGCGTCGACGAGAGCGTTCAGGTTGCTACGCAGAGCCGTCGGCTCGAACGAAGCGCGGCCGATGGTAGCGTGGATGATACCGGCCTTGTCGACACGGAATTGCACTTGGCCAGCCTTGGCATTCTTGACTGCCGTTGCGACGTCGGCCGTAACCGTACCGACCTTCGGGTTCGGCATCAAGCCACGCGGGCCGAGGATCTGACCCAACGTACCGACTACGCGCATCGTGTCTGGCGAAGCGATCACAATGTCGAAGTCCAGCTTGCCAGCCTTGACTTGTTCAGCCAGATCTTCCATACCGACGATTTCCGCGCCGGCGACACGGGCTTGTTCCGCCTTCTCGCCCTGTGCGAACACTGCCACGCGGACCGATTTACCGGTACCTGCCGGCAGCACGACCGAGCCACGAACTACCTGGTCAGACTTCTTCGCATCGATGCCGAGTTGCACTGCAACGTCGATCGACTCGTCGAACTTTGCGCTTGCACATTCCTTCACGAGCGACAGTGCGTCATCGATCGGATACAGTTTTTGACGATCCACCTTGGCTGCAAATGCTTGCAGACGCTTCGAAAGCTTAGCCATTTACACGCCCTCCACGGTGATGCCCATCGAGCGGGCGCTACCAGCGATCGTACGAACCGCTGCGTCCAGATCAGCTGCCGTCAGATCGGGCATCTTGGTCTTGGCGATGTCTTCAGCTTGAGCACGAGTGATCTTGCCGACCTTGTCCGTATGCGGCTTGCTCGAACCCTTGTCGATCTTCGCTGCCTTCTTGATCAAAACCGTAGCCGGCGGCGTTTTGAGAACAAACGTGAAGCTCTTATCCGCAAATGCGGTGATCACGACAGGAATCGGCAGACCCGGTTCCATTGCTTGAGTCTGAGCGTTGAACGCCTTGCAGAACTCCATGATGTTCAGGCCACGTTGGCCTAACGCCGGACCGACCGGCGGCGACGGATTGGCTTTACCTGCAGGAATCTGCAGCTTGATAAAGCCGATGATTTTCTTTGCCATGTTAAAAACCTCTTTGGAACGCCGCTCCGATACATGCAGACGTTCAGTGAGTAGTAGCGCGCGTTCACCGAAAAACAGGCTACTTGCGCTCCTCAACGGCCATTACGCGAGCCGTAAGCGCGAGATGCGGAACGCGCCGATGCCGCGTTCCGCAAAATTCTGAATTACAACTTTTCGACCTGGCCAAATTCCAGCTCGACCGGCGTTGCGCGGCCGAAGATCGTAACGGAAACCCGGACACGTGACTTCTCGTAGTTCACTTCTTCGACGCTGCCGTTGAAATCCGTGAATGGGCCGTCCTTTACCCGCACCATCTCGCCTACTTCAAACAGGGTCTTCGGTCGCGGTTTTTCGACACCTTCCTGCATCTGCGACATGATCTTCTCGACTTCTCGCGGAGAGATCGGACTCGGACGATTACGCGCGCCACCAACGAAGCCTGTCACCTTTGCCGTATTTTTCACGAGGTGCCACGTTTCGTCCGTCATTTCCATTTCCACGAGCACATAGCCCGGGAAGAAACGACGTTCGGTCACGGATTTGTGGCCGCCCTTCACCTCAACAACTTCTTCAGTCGGTACGAGGATCTGGCCAAACTGGTCTTGCATGCCGGCGCGTTCGATGCGCTCCTGAAGCGCGCGTTGCACGCTCTTCTCCATTCCGGAGTAGGCGTGCACGACGTACCAACGTTTTCCGCTCGGGGATGCCGGAGTATCGCTCATATCATTTCCAACCCAGAATCACCGAGAAAATCGCCCATTCGATGGATTTATCGCTAATCCAAAGAAAGATCGCCATGACGAAGACGAAGCCGAATACTACAAGCGTTGTCTGCGTAGCCTCTTTGCGCGTTGGCCAGACAACTTTGCGAACTTCTTTATACGAATCCTTGGCGAAAGCGATGAAGCCCTTGCCAGGCGCAGAGAGAAGACCGACTACAATGCCGGCAATCACACCGACAGCCAAGGCGGCTCCGCGGACGTACCACTCCTGGCCATTGAGCCAGAAAAATCCCACAAATCCGGCCAAGACCAACAATACGCCCGCGACGAGCATCAGCTTGTCGCTGGATGTATTTACAGTTTCGACGGAAGGATTCGCCATAACACCTTAACGAAGCGTCAAATGCGACGCGAGAGTTGGCAGGGGCAGAGGGAATCGAACCCCCAACCTTCGGTTTTGGAGACCGACGCTCTGCCAGTTGAGCTATACCCCTAAACCATTTGGGGTTGACGACACCGCCAACCCCGAAATTACCGATTAACGAGAACTATCTGGCGTTACTCGAGAATCTTGGCAACGACACCTGCGCCGACGGTACGGCCGCCTTCGCGGATCGCGAAGCGCAGACCTTCTTCCATCGCGATCGGATTGATCAGCTTCACCGTGATCGACACGTTGTCGCCCGGCATGACCATTTCCTTGTCCTTCGGCAACTCGATCGAGCCCGTCACGTCCGTCGTACGGAAGTAGAACTGCGGACGATAGTTGTTGAAGAACGGCGTGTGGCGGCCGCCCTCGTCCTTGCTCAGCACGTACACTTCGGCCGTGAAGTGCGTGTGCGGATTGATCGAGCCCGGCTTCGCCAGCACCTGACCACGCTCCACGTCTTCACGCTTCGTGCCGCGCAGCAGGATACCCACGTTGTCGCCTGCCTGACCCTGGTCGAGCAGCTTGCGGAACATTTCCACGCCCGTGCAGGTCGTCTTCACCGTCGGTTTGATACCGACGATCTCGATTTCCTCGCCGACCTTCACCACGCCGCGCTCGACGCGACCCGTCACCACCGTGCCACGACCCGAGATCGAGAACACGTCTTCCACCGGCATCAGGAAGGCGCCGTCAACTGCACGCTCCGGCGTCGGGATATACGTGTCCAGCGCGTCGGCCAGGTTCATGATCGCCACTTCGCCCAGCTCGCCCTTGTCGCCTTCCAGCGCCAGCTTGGCCGAACCCTTGATGATCGGCGTGTCGTCGCCCGGGAAGTCGTACTTCGACAGAAGTTCGCGAACTTCCATCTCGACCAGCTCCAGCAGCTCGGCGTCGTCCACCATGTCGCACTTGTTCAGGAACACGATGATGTACGGAACACCCACCTGGCGCGCCAGCAGGATGTGCTCGCGCGTTTGCGGCATCGGGCCGTCAGCGGCCGAGCACACCAGGATCGCGCCGTCCATCTGCGCTGCGCCCGTGATCATGTTCTTCACATAGTCAGCGTGGCCCGGGCAGTCGACGTGGGCGTAGTGGCGGTTAGCCGTTTCGTACTCGACGTGCGCCGTGTTGATCGTGATGCCGCGCGCCTTTTCTTCCGGCGCCGCGTCGATCTGGTCATACGCCTTCGCTTCGCCGCCGAACTTCTGCGTCAGAACCGTCGTGATCGCTGCCGTCAGCGTGGTCTTGCCGTGGTCAACGTGACCGATCGTGCCGACGTTCACGTGCGGCTTGGTCCGCTCAAACTTACCCTTGGCCATTTTCGACTCCTAAGAGGATTTATCCGTACGTTGCGCCGGGCGCAAACAATCACCGAGTACTTCTGGTGCCCATGGGCAGGATCGAACTGCCGACCTCTCCCTTACCAAGGGAGTGCTCTACCACTGAGCCACATGGGCGCTACATCTTGTGCTGGAGCGGGTGAAGGGAATCGAACCCTCGTCGTAAGCTTGGAAGGCTTCTGCTCTACCATTGAGCTACACCCGCAAGGATTCATGGATTCCCAACCACTTCTACAGCTTGCATTTTCTGGTGGAGGAGGTTGGATTCGAACCAACGTAGGCGTAAGCCAACAGATTTACAGTCTGCCCCCTTTAGCCACTCGGGCACCCCTCCGCAGAGAACTGACGATTATGAGGGAACAACCGCTCGATGTCAAGGCTTGCTTGATCGTTCCCACACCACAGCTTTCACCTATAAGGTAAATTCCTCTTCGCGTAAACGCACAAACCCCACCGGTGTGGGGTGGGGTCTGTGTTTCTGCATGGGAGCCTGACGATTACCTACTTTCACACGGGCAATCCGCACTATCATCGGCGTGGAGTCGTTTCACGGTCCTGTTCGGGATGGGAAGGGGTGGTACCGACTCGCTATGGTCATCAGGCATGACTTGTTGTCAGGTTGACGCGGGGGTCAACACGACCAATCTGGAAGAAGTAGTGTCTGGTGCATCGCACCAGGGGGAATGGGGTGGTGAGTGTATCGGGCACAACGCGGATCTCAACCGTGCGGGGCGACGCGGGGAGGCGCCACCGGAAACACACTGGTTATAGGATCAAGCCTTACGGGCAATTAGTATCAGTTAGCTCAACGCATTACTGCGCTTACACACCTGACCTATCAACGTCCTGGTCTTGAACGACCCTTCAAGGGGCTCGAAGCCCCGGGGATATCTCATCTTAAGGCGAGTTTCCCGCTTAGATGCTTTCAGCGGTTATCTCTTCCGAACATAGCTACCCGGCGATGCCACTGGCGTGACAACCGGTACACCAGAGGTTCGTCCACTCCGGTCCTCTCGTACTAGGAGCAGCCCCCTTCAAATATCCAGCGCCCACGGCAGATAGGGACCAAACTGTCTCACGACGTTTTAAACCCAGCTCACGTACCTCTTTAAATGGCGAACAGCCATACCCTTGGGACCGGCTACAGCCCCAGGATGAGATGAGCCGACATCGAGGTGCCAAACACCGCCGTCGATATGAACTCTTGGGCGGTATCAGCCTGTTATCCCCAGAGTACCTTTTATCCGTTGAGCGATGGCCCTTCCATACAGAACCACCGGATCACTATGACCTGCTTTCGCACCTGCTCGACTTGTCGGTCTCGCAGTCAAGCACGCTTATGCCATTGCACTATCAGCACGATTTCCGACCGTACCTAGCGTACCTTCGTACTCCTCCGTTACACTTTGGGAGGAGACCGCCCCAGTCAAACTGCCTACCATGCACTGTCCCCGGTCCGGATTCACGGACCAGGGTTAGAACCTCAAACAGATCAGGGTGGTATTTCAAGGATGGCTCCACGCAAACTGGCGTTCACGCTTCAAAGCCTCCCACCTATCCTACACAGACCGGTTCAAAGTCCAATGCAAAGCTACAGTAAAGGTTCATGGGGTCTTTCCGTCTAGCCGCGGGGAGATTGCATCATCACAAACACTTCAACTTCGCTGAGTCTCGGGAGGAGACAGTGTGGCCATCGTTACGCCATTCGTGCAGGTCGGAACTTACCCGACAAGGAATTTCGCTACCTTAGGACCGTTATAGTTACGGCCGCCGTTTACCGGGACTTCAATCAGGAGCTTGCACCCCATCATTTAATCTTCCGGCACCGGGCAGGCGTCACACCCTATACGTCCACTTTCGTGTTTGCAGAGTGCTGTGTTTTTATTAAACAGTCGCAGCCACCAGTTTATTGCAACCCCTTCACCCTTTGCGCGCAGGCGCATCAAGCTACAGGGGCGTACCTTATCCCGAAGTTACGGTACCAATTTGCCGAGTTCCTTCTCCCGAGTTCTCTCAAGCGCCTTAGAATACTCATCTCGCCCACCTGTGTCGGTTTGCGGTACGGTCTTGTTGAACTGAAGCTTAGAGGCTTTTCCTGGAACCACTTCCGATTGCTTCGTCACCGAAGTGACTGGCCTCACACCCTTGAATTACGCGCCCGGATTTGCCAAAGCGCCTTCTCCAATGCAAGGACCGGGACTTCCAACACCCGGACAACCTTCCGCGATCCGTCCCCCCATCGCATTCAACAATGGTGCAGGAATATTAACCTGCTTCCCATCAGCTACGCATTTCTGCCTCGCCTTAGGGGCCGACTCACCCTACGCCGATGAACGTTGCGTAGGAAACCTTGGGCTTACGGCGAGGGGGCCTTTCACCCCCTTTATCGCTACTCATGTCAGCATTCGCACTTCCGATACCTCCAGCACACTTTCCAGTGCACCTTCGCAGGCTTACGGAACGCTCTCCTACCATGCATATAAATATGCATCCGCAGCTTCGGTATATTGCTTAGCCCCGTTACATCTTCCGCGCAGGACGACTCGATCAGTGAGCTATTACGCTTTCTTTAAAGGATGGCTGCTTCTAAGCCAACCTCCTGACTGTTTTAGCCTTCCCACTTCGTTTCCCACTTAGCAATATTTGGGGACCTTAGCTGGCGGTCTGGGTTGTTTCCCTCTTGACACCGGACGTTAGCACCCGATGTCTGTCTCCCGTGATTGCACTCTTCGGTATTCGGAGTTTGCTATGGCGTAGTAATCCGCAATGGACCCCACAACCATGACAGTGCTCTACCCCCGAAGGTGATACACGAGGCACTACCTAAATAGTTTTCGGAGAGAACCAGCTATTTCCAGGTTTGTTTAGCCTTTCACCCCTATCCACAGCTCATCCCCTAACTTTTCAACGTTAGTGGGTTCGGACCTCCAGTACGTGTTACCGCACCTTCATCCTGGCCATGGATAGATCACCTGGTTTCGGGTCTACACCCAGCGACTGAATCGCCCTGTTCGGACTCGCTTTCGCTACGCCTGCCCTAATCGGTTAAGCTTGCCACTGAATGTAAGTCGCTGACCCATTATACAAAAGGTACGCCGTCACCCCTTGCGAGGCTCCGACTGTTTGTATGCATGCGGTTTCAGGATCTGTTTCACTCCCCTCCCGGGGTTCTTTTCGCCTTTCCCTCACGGTACTGGTTCACTATCGGTCGATCACGAGTATTTAGCCTTGGAGGATGGTCCCCCCATCTTCAGACAGGATTTCACGTGTCCCGCCCTACTTGTCGTACACCTAGTTCTTCCTCGCTGTTTTCGTCTACAGGGCTATCACCTGCTATGGCCGCACTTTCCAGAGCGTTCGACTAACAATGAAGATAAAGAGTACAGGCTGCTCCCATTTCGCTCGCCACTACTCTGGGAATCTCGGTTGATTTCTTTTCCTGCGGTTACTTAGATGTTTCAGTTCACCGCGTTCGCTTCACGTAGCCTATGTATTCAGCTACGGATACTCCATAAGGAGTGGGTTTCCCCATTCGGATATCGGTGGATCAAAGCTCGTTTGCCAGCTCCCCACCGCTTTTCGCAGGCTACCGCGTCCTTCATCGCCTGTGATCGCCAAGGCATCCACCACATGCACTTGTTCGCTTGACCCTATAACGAGTGTGTCTCCCGGTCCTTGCGGATCCGTTGAGCTCGCTACAGGTTGAGTATTCGTGTTGCGCCGTATTCCAGGGCAATCTTCCGATTCCCCTTTCATACATTGATACAATCACAACCCTGATTCACCTACTCGGACACCCATCTCGAGGTACCCTTTCGTGAATCTCTTTACTACTTCTTCCTGATTGTTAAAGAACGACAGCCGATATCGCAGTTGCCATAACCGCGTATCACTCTGACTGGCTCAATCGCCAATGCAAAACGCTCTGTGCCGTACACAGAACACTGCGCATTGAGGATTGGTGGAGGATGACGGGATCGAACCGACGACCCCCTGCTTGCAAAGCAGGTGCTCTCCCAGCTGAGCTAATCCCCCGGGATCATGCAGATGCGCCAGAGGGGTTGCATTCAGCACACCAGACAAGACAATGGTGGGTCTGGATGGGTTCGAACCATCGACCCCCGCCTTATCAAGACGGTGCTCTAACCAGCTGAGCTACAGACCCCTGAGTCTGCCTGATTTCACAGCCGATAAGCGTGAGCGCTCAACACTTGGACGCGTTAGCTCGAGAAAGGAGGTGATCCAGCCGCACCTTCCGATACGGCTACCTTGTTACGACTTCACCCCAGTCATGAATCCTACCGTGGTGACCGTCCTCCTTGCGGTTAGACTAGCCACTTCTGGTAAAACCCACTCCCATGGTGTGACGGGCGGTGTGTACAAGACCCGGGAACGTATTCACCGCGGCATGCTGATCCGCGATTACTAGCGATTCCAGCTTCACGCACTCGAGTTGCAGAGTGCGATCCGGACTACGATCGGTTTTCTGGGATTGGCTCCACCTCGCGGCTTGGCGACCCTCTGTTCCGACCATTGTATGACGTGTGAAGCCCTACCCATAAGGGCCATGAGGACTTGACGTCATCCCCACCTTCCTCCGGTTTGTCACCGGCAGTCTCCCTGGAGTGCTCTTGCGTAGCAACTAGGGACAAGGGTTGCGCTCGTTGCGGGACTTAACCCAACATCTCACGACACGAGCTGACGACAGCCATGCAGCACCTGTGTTACGGCTCCCTTTCGGGCACTCCCACCTCTCAGCAGGATTCCGTACATGTCAAGGGTAGGTAAGGTTTTTCGCGTTGCATCGAATTAATCCACATCATCCACCGCTTGTGCGGGTCCCCGTCAATTCCTTTGAGTTTTAATCTTGCGACCGTACTCCCCAGGCGGTCAACTTCACGCGTTAGCTACGTTACCAAGCCAATGAAGGCCCGACAACTAGTTGACATCGTTTAGGGCGTGGACTACCAGGGTATCTAATCCTGTTTGCTCCCCACGCTTTCGTGCATGAGCGTCAGTATTGGCCCAGGGGGCTGCCTTCGCCATCGGTATTCCTCCACATCTCTACGCATTTCACTGCTACACGTGGAATTCTACCCCCCTCTGCCATACTCTAGCCCGCCAGTCACAAATGCAGTTCCCAGGTTAAGCCCGGGGATTTCACATCTGTCTTAGCGGACCGCCTGCGCACGCTTTACGCCCAGTAATTCCGATTAACGCTTGCACCCTACGTATTACCGCGGCTGCTGGCACGTAGTTAGCCGGTGCTTATTCTTCCGGTACCGTCATCCCCCCGCCGTATTAGGGCTGAGGTTTTCTTTCCGGACAAAAGTGCTTTACAACCCGAAGGCCTTCTTCACACACGCGGCATTGCTGGATCAGGCTTGCGCCCATTGTCCAAAATTCCCCACTGCTGCCTCCCGTAGGAGTCTGGGCCGTGTCTCAGTCCCAGTGTGGCTGGTCGTCCTCTCAGACCAGCTACAGATCGTCGCCTTGGTAGGCCTTTACCCCACCAACTAGCTAATCTGCCATCGGCCGCCCCTGTAGCGCGAGGTCCCGAAGGAGCCCCCGCTTTCCTCCGCAGAGCGTATGCGGTATTAATCCGGCTTTCGCCGGGCTATCCCCCACTACAGGACACGTTCCGATGTATTACTCACCCGTTCGCCACTCGCCACCAGGGTTGCCCCCGTGCTGCCGTTCGACTTGCATGTGTAAGGCATGCCGCCAGCGTTCAATCTGAGCCAGGATCAAACTCTTCAGTTCAATGCCTGTTACTGTTTTTCGGTTGTTTTACCAACCGGTCGCTCACTCAACGTACTGACGAATGATCATCCTGTCTTTCAACAGGAAAACCTTCCTTTCATTACTGTGTGAGACTTGATACTTTCGCTTCCGGCAGACCCCGAAGAGTCCACCGCGCGCCGCGCATCAAGCGCCCACACTTATCGGCTGTTAGTTTTTAAAGATCGCTTACGCATTCACCACCGTCACGACGCCCACTTCAACCACCCGGCACCGCTTCGTTCTGCGTCGCTGCATCTGCAGCAGAGAAACGAGATTATGAGACATCTCTTTCGTTTCGTCAAGAACATTTTTTCGCTTTCGCTTAAAACTTCTTTCTTGGCGCTACGCGCCGCTGGTTTCTACCGCGGCCCTCGTTTGCAACGAGGAGGCGAATCATAGGCCAACCTCAGCCATGTGACAAGGGTTTGACCAAATTCTTTTTTTGGCGGCTCACTTTAGGGACGAATTCACTACTGCAACGATAGGAACCGCATCCGCCATTGCGGCATAACCCGCATCGCTAGGATGAATATGATCGCCGCTGTCAAAAGCGCGCTGCAAGCGCTCCGGCTGCGCCGGATCGCGTAGCGCCGCGTCGAAATCCACCACCCCGTCGAAACCGCGGCTGCTCCGAATCCATTGATTGACCGCAAGCCTGATGCTCTCTCGCTGCGCCGGCAACGACGCGGGCGTCAGCGTCGAGCCGAACACCTTTACGCCACGCTGCCGCGCGGCGGCTACCACTCGTTGATATCCGGCGATCAGACCCGCAGCCGTGACCGGCGTATGCGGGAAATCGCAGTCGAGACCATTGCGGGCCGGCATCGCCGCGAAATTGATGTCGTTGATGCCAATCAGCAGAATCGCCGCCTTGACGCCAGGACGCTCGAGCACGTCGCGATCAAAACGCTGGACAAGCGCCTCGCCATAGCACGGCGAATCGCTTAGCAAGCGATTGCCGCTGATGCCGAGATTGACAACCGCAATCGAGCGCTCGCCGCTGCCGGCGAACCGGCGCGCTAGCGCGTCCGGCCAACGCTTGTTCTGATTGAGACTGGAGCGCATGCCATCGGTGATGGAGTCGCCGATCGCGGCCACGGCCATCGACGCAGGGGCGTCCACGGACAAGCCGGTCAGCCACACATATTGCGTAAACCGGCTGCGAAACGAATCGGCCGAAGTATCGGCCGTGTGATTGCCCGGTGCCGAAACATAGTTCACCTGGCTCGATACACGGTGCCACGCCACGATTCGTTGCTCCGCCCCCACGAACGCGCTGATCGCATAAGGCGCACCTTTGGCGACTTCGATTGCGACGGGATCGCTATCCAGCTCCGCTCCGGGCGGAATACTCACCGCTGTCTTCCCGCCGAACGTCACGCGCGTTTCGCTGCCGCCCAGAGCCGCGGCACCGCCGGCCGAGCGCGCGATGCGCAGTTCGTCGATGACCAACGCCGTCTTGCCGTACTCATTACTCAGATGGATCCGCGCCGATTTGCCGGACAGCGTCGGATAGACGATCTGGCGCACCGTGCGCCCCGCCACTTCTGGCGCGCGGTACAGCGAAGGCAAATCCGCACGTTGAGGAATCGGCTGCAGCGCCGTCGCCCACGCGGCCACCCAATGCGCGGAGGCGTCGGCGGCAAAAGCGCTCGGGGAAACGGCAAATTGGGTGAGCAACACCGCAGCGCATGCGGCAGCCAGAGTGCGAATGGTCATTCGGTGGTCGGTTCGAGGCGAAAACGTGCATTGTGCCCGATCGCAATGGCGGTCACGGGCGGCTGCGTACGCCCTTCGCCGACTCAGGCGGCCGCCCGCGCTCCGGTCATCTTCGATGCCAGCGCTTCCGCCACTTCGATTCCGTCGATCGCCGCCGAATAGATTCCGCCTGCATACCCGGCGCCCTCACCAGCCGGATACAGACCGTCCACATTCATGCTCTGATAATCGTCCCGGCGACGCACGCGAATCGGTGACGACGTTCTCGTCTCAACGCCCGTCAGCACCGCGTCATGCATGGCAAAGCCGGCGATCTTCTTGTCCATCTGCGGCAAGGCTTCGCGAATCGACTCGATCACGTAATCAGGCAGCGCGGTGCTGAGATCGGTCGGATGCACGCCGGGTTTGTACGACGGCACCACCGAGCCGAGCGAGGTGGACGGCCGTCCGGCGATAAAGTCGCCGACCAGTTGACCCGGCGCCATATAGTTGCCGCCGCCCAGCTCGAACGCCCGCTCCTCCCACTTGCGCTGAAACGCGATGCCGGCGAGCGGGCCGCCCGGATAATCGTCCGGCGTGATGCCGACGACAATCCCCGCATTGGCATTGCGCTCGGCCCGCGAATACTGGCTCATGCCGTTCGTCACGACGCGCCCAGGCTCCGAGGTCGCCGCCACCACGGTGCCGCCGGGGCACATGCAGAAGCTATACACCGCACGCCCGTTGCTGCAGTGATGCACCACCTTATAGTCGGCGGCGCCCAATTGCTTGTGCCCGGCGAACTTGCCGAACCGGCTGCGATCGATCAAACCCTGCGGGTGCTCGATCCGGAAACCGAGCGAAAAGGGCTTCGCTTCCATATAGACGCCGCGCTCATGCAGCATCTCGAACGTATCGCGCGCGCTATGGCCGACCGCCAGCACAACATTCTCGCAACGCAGCGTTTCACCGGTCGAAAGCTTCAGGCCGCGAACTTTGCCGTGGTCAATTTCGATGTCGTCGACGCGCGTTTCAAAGCGCACTTCACCACCCAACTCGTGGATGGTCGCGCGCATCTTTTCGACCATGCTGACGAGACGGAAGGTGCCGATATGGGGCCGGCTCAGATACAGGATGTCTTCCGGAGCCCCCGCGCGGACGAATTCGTCGAGCACCTTGCGACCGTAGTGCTTCGGA
This sequence comes from Paraburkholderia sp. DD10, assembly GCF_049177125.1. Classification (NCBI taxonomy): domain Bacteria; kingdom Pseudomonadati; phylum Pseudomonadota; class Betaproteobacteria; order Burkholderiales; family Burkholderiaceae; genus Paraburkholderia; species Paraburkholderia sp. DD10. The sequence continues at coordinate 3,105,800 of NZ_CP185393.1, forward strand.
TCCTTGATCTGGCTGTATAGCTTGCCGTCCGAGAACGTACCCGCGCCGCCTTCGCCGAACTGCACGTTCGATTCGGGATTCAGCACCGACTTGCGCCACAGGCCGAATGTGTCCTTGGTGCGCTCGCGCACGGCTTTGCCGCGCTCGAGGATGATCGGACGGAAGCCCATCTGCGCGAGGATCAGTCCGGCGAACAGGCCGCACGGCCCCATGCCGATCACAACCGGGCGCAATGTGGTGAATTGCGCCGGGGCCTTGGCGACGAACCGGTAAGTCATGTCAGGCGTCACGCCGCAATGCGGCACTGCGCCGAGCCGCTTGAGCGCGGCAGCCTCATCCGTTACCTCGACATCGACGATGTACGTGAGTTTGATGTCGGCGCGCTTGCGGGCATCGTGAGCGCGGCGAAAAACGGTGTATCGGATGAGCCCGTTCGCCGCCACGCCGAGTTCCGCGAGGCGCGCGCGGACCGCGGCTTCGAGGGCACTGTCGGGATGATCGAGCGGGAGTTTGATTTCGCTAAGACGTAACATGAGTACCGGGGATGCAGGAAGGCCGCAAATCGCGGCCAATTCGCAATTTTATAGGTTAAGCGTCGGCGCGGGGCGCCAGCGACGCGTGACTGCGGCCACCAAGGGTCCGCCAGCACCTATCGACGGCAAGGATCCGTCGCAAAAAAGTTATTAACCGACCGGTCGGTTGGCTTATACTGTGCAAACACAGAAACTTCCGCAGAGAGCGTCCCCATGTACACGCAATCCCTGGATATTCCCGGCAATGTCGCTCCGCTCGACTCGGGCGCGAATTCGCCTGAACAGGCGCGATTCGACGCAGTCATGACCGACGACGGCAAAATCGAGCCGCAGGACTGGATGCCGGACGCTTACCGCAAAACGCTGGTCCGGCAAATCTCGCAGCACGCGCATTCGGAGGTCGTCGGCATGCTGCCGGAGGGCAACTGGATCACGCGCGCGCCCAGCCTCAAGCGCAAGGCGATCCTGCTCGCCAAGGTGCAGGACGAAGCCGGCCACGGTCTCTATCTATATAGCGCGGCCGAAACGCTCGGCGTGTCGCGCGATGAGCTGATCGCGGCGCTGCATTCCGGCAAAGCCAAATATTCCAGCATCTTCAATTACCCGACGCCCACATGGGCCGACGTCGGCGTGATCGGCTGGCTGGTCGATGGCGCGGCGATCATGAACCAGATTCCGTTGTGCCGCTGCACGTACGGCCCGTATGCGCGGGCGATGATCCGCATCTGCAAGGAAGAGTCGTTCCACCAGCGCCAGGGTTTCGACGCGCTGATGTCGATGATGTCCGGCACCGAAGCGCAACGCGAACTGGTCCAGCAGGCCGTGAACCGCTGGTGGTGGCCGGTGCTGATGATGTTCGGCCCGAGCGACAAGGATTCGATCCACAGCAATCAGTCGTCGAAATGGGGCATCAAGCGCATCTCGAACGACGATCTGCGCCAGAAATTCGTCGATGCCACCGTCGACCAGGCCAAGGTGCTCGGCGTCACGCTGCCGGACCCGGACCTGAAATGGAACGAGGCGCGCGGCCACTACGACTACGGCGACATCGACTGGGAAGAGTTCTGGCGCGTCGTAAACGGTGACGGGCCGTGCAATCGCGAGCGTCTCGCCACCCGCGTCAAAGCCCACGACGACGGCGCCTGGGTGCGTGAAGCCGCCCTCGCCCACGCGGAAAAGCAGCGCCAGCGCGCGCAACAGCACGCCGCCTGACAAACGCGGCAAGAGCCATGCAAGGAATCAGGAGATCAGCATGAACAAGGAATGGCCGATTTGGGAAGTCTTCGTGCGCAGCAAGCAGGGACTCGACCATAAACACTGCGGCAGTCTGCACGCCGCCGACGCCCCAATGGCGCTGCGCATGGCGCGCGACGTCTACACGCGCCGCCAGGAAGGCGTGAGCATCTGGGTGGTGCCGTCATCGGCGATCACGGCCTCCGCGCCGCAAGACAAGACGGAACTGTTCGAACCGGCTGGCGACAAGATTTACCGCCATCCGACGTTCTACACGCTCCCCGACGAAGTCAATCACATGTAAGCGCGGCCATGCACACTACGCCTGAACATCTGCAATACGTGCTGCGCCTCGCGGATACCGCGCTGATCCTCGGTCAGCGCAATACCGAATGGTGCGGCCACGGCCCGGTCCTCGAAGAGGACATCGCGCTCTCGAACATGAGCCTCGATCTGATCGGCCAGGCGCGGCTGCTGTATACGCATGCCGCCTCGCTCGAACAGCAGCTCACCGGCAAAACCCGCACCGAAGACGACTACGCCTACTTCCGCGCCGAACGCGAGTTCGCCAATTACACGCTGGCCGAGTTGCCGCACTACGGCCCCCTGACCGGCACCGCGCAAACCGACAAGGACTACGCGGTCACGATCGTGCGCAATTTCCTCTACTCCGCGCTAATGGCGCACTTGTGGACGGCGCTCACCCGCTCCGCCGACGCGCAACTGGCTGCGATCGCGTCGAAGTCGATCAAGGAAACCAGCTATCACCTGCATCATGCAAGCGAATGGCTGATCCGTTTCGGCGACGGCACCGACGAATCGCACCGCCGCGCGCAAGCGGCGCTCGACTACCTGCTGCCGTACACGCGCGAGTTTTTCAGCACGGACGCCGTGGAAGAGACGATCGCCACCGCCGGCATCGGGCCGCTGACTTCTGACCTCGAACCTGCGTGGCTCGAGGACGTCCGCGCCACGCTCGACGAAGCCACGCTGAAACTGCCCGAAGCGGTCAAGCACATCACGACCGGCAAGCACGGCGAGCATTCGGAGCACATGGGTTTCGTGCTGGCCGAAATGCAGAGCCTCGCACGCCAGCATCCCGGCGCCACCTGGTAATCCGACGATGACGACCTCGACTGCCACACACGCGCCCGATGCCGCGCTCGCACGCGCGTGGGACGTGCTCGAAACGGTGCCCGATCCGGAGATTCCGGTCGTGTCGATCCGCGAACTCGGCATTCTGCGCGATGTGCGCCGCGCCGCCGACGGCGCGCTCGAAGTCGTGATCACGCCAACCTATTCCGGCTGCCCGGCCATGTCGCAGATCGCGGAGGACGTCGCCCATGCGCTTGACGTGGCGAACCTCAAGCCGTACCGGATCGCCACCGTGCTCGCGCCCGCCTGGACCACCGACTGGATGACCGCCGACGCGCGCGAAAAATTCCGCGCTTACGGCATCGCGCCGCCCACGGGCAATTGCGGTTCGGCCGCGCCGCCGCGGGAAAACGTGCTGCGCTTCGTGCCGCGAGCGCTGCCCGCGCCGCCGTGCCCACGTTGCGGCTCATCTCACACCGAGCGTCTCGCGCAATTCGGCTCGACGGCCTGCAAGGCCTTGTATCGCTGCCTCGACTGCCGCGAACCATTCGACTACTTCAAACCGTACTGATATGGCCACCCCGCAATTTCATCCGCTGCGTATCCGCGAAGTGCGGCCCGAAACCGCCGACGCGGTCTCCGTCGCCTTCGAAGTCCCCGCCGAACTGCGCGATCAGTACCGCTTCACGCAAGGCCAGTTCGTCACGTTGAAGACGCACATCGACGGTGAGGAAACGCGCCGCTCGTATTCGATCTGCGTCGGCGTGACGGACTACGATCGCGACGGCGAACTGCGCATCGGCATCAAGCGCGTGCGCGGCGGGCGCTTCTCGAACTTCGCCTTCGATACGCTGCAGCCCGGTCACACGATCGACGTGATGACGCCCGACGGCCGCTTCTTCACCCATCTGAACGCCGACCAGGGTCAGCAGTACATCGCCTTTTCAGGCGGCTCGGGCATCACACCCGTGCTCGCGATCATCAAGACCACGCTCGAAGTGGAACCGCGCAGCACCTTCACGCTGGTGTACGGCAACCGCAGCGTCGACCAGATCATGTTCGCGGAAGAACTGGAGGATCTGAAGAACCGCTTCATGAACCGCTTCGTGCTCTACCACGTGCTGTCCGACGACTTGCAGGACGTCGAACTCTTCAACGGCGTGCTCGATCAACAAAAGTGCGCGGCCTTCATCGAGAACCTGCTACCCGCCGATGCCATCGACGAAGCGTTCATTTGCGGCCCCGCCCCGATGATGGATGCCGCCGAGGCCGCCTTGAAAGCCGCGGGCGTGCCGCCGGAAAAGGTGCATGTGGAGCGCTTCGGTTCGCCGCTGCCGCAAGCGGGCGTGCCGCCGGTCGACATCACCGAGGACATGCCGGCCGCCGACCTCGAAATCGTCCTCGACGGAAAAAGGCGCAAGCTGCGCCTGCCGTACGAGGGCGTGAGCGTGCTCGACGTCGGCCTGCGAGCCGGCCTTGCGCTGCCGTATGCGTGCAAAGGCGGCGTCTGCTGCACCTGTCGCGCGAAGGTGCTGGAAGGCGAAGTGAAGATGGAAAAGAACTACACGCTGGAGGAGCATGAAATCCGCGACGGTTTCGTGCTGACGTGCCAATGCCATCCGGTCAGCGATCGGGTCGTGGTGAGCTACGACGAACGTTGAACCGCGCGCCGCGGCCGGTCCGTGCGACGTCCGCAGCGCTTTCAGCAGGTCCGCGATCCGCTTACACTAGGGGCCGCTCGCGATCGGACGTCCGTTCCGTTCGGCGAGCGGCCCCTTTTTGTTATCCCCGAGCGAAGCCACTGCCGATGAGCACGATCCATCTCACCAACGGCGATGTTGCCGCGGAATCACTGCGCGCCGCGCTTAAGGAGGCGGGCCGCGACGATCGCGTGCAAGCGCTGCGCGATGACCTGGCAGTCGGCCCCTTGCGCGGCATCGACGAGGCGCCCGAGGTGCGAGCCAGCTTCTGGGATCGGGTCAGCGCCGATACGAAGCGGGATTTCCTGCGCGAGTTCCGCGAGCAGGCGGCGACACTGGAAAAGATCGCTAGCGGCGATACAAATCTGGTGGCCTGGCATGGTGAAAGCGCATCGGATCAATTGGTGCTCCGCCGGGTCTGCTATCACCTGCGCAACAGCCCGCAGCGCCTGAACGAAGTGCGTCTGTCGATTCGCGACCTTACCGACCCCGGCGCCTGGGCGCACAGTCGCAAAGACCGCGCGACCTCCGTCGGCATGTTCGCGCCGACCGTGCTGCAAGCGCACCTGTCCGACGCCGCGCCGATTTCGGTGCTGCGTATCAGCCGGCTCGCGCTCGAATGGCAGGAAGTCAAACACGCGAACGGCGAGACGCGGCGCTGGCGCGACAACTCATTTACAAGCGGCAACTTCGCCGACCTGGACGCGCGAATCCTCGACCACGTCACCGAGGACTGGCAACCCGCCGCGCGCGTTGCCGCTGAGTTGATGACCGCCGACCTCGGCTTGCTGGTCAGCGACAGCATCGCGCTATGGCGCTTGCACGAACTGGCCGCGACCCGGCGCATCAAGCTGCGCGGCGACGCGCGCGCGTGGCGCACGCTGGAGTTGTGCGCAGCGCTCTCCCACTGTCCACACTAATAGAAGAACAGACGACCATGGCCCGCACCCGAGCCCCCGACCACGAAACCCAGCGCGAGCAAATTCTCGAGTTAGCCGCGGCGAAATTCGCCCAGACCAGCTATCCGAGCACCTCGATGGCCGATCTCGCCGCCGCCAGCGGCACCTCGAAAGCGCGCCTGTACCACTACTACGCGAGCAAGGAAGCCATCCTGTTCGACCTGCTGGACCGTTACACCAAGCGGCTGATGCTGATCATCGCCGAGGTGGAGGGCGCAAGCCAACGCCGCGGACTCACGGAGCGGGAAACCTTCGCCGAGCTGATTCGCGCATTTCTATCCGAGTACGAGACGTCGCACAGTCGGCACGTCGCATTGCTGAACGACGTGAAGTATCTGGAGGATACGCAGCGCGAGATCATCCTGAACCGCCAGCGTGACGTGGTCGCGGCCTTTTCGCGGCAACTGGCGCGCGCTTATCCGGAGCGCGCCAGGCGCGAAAATCAAACCGCCCTCACGATGATGGTGTTCGGCATGATCAACTGGACGTTCACCTGGCTGAAGCCGGATGGCCGCATGGGCTATCGGGAGTTCGCCGAGCAGGTGGTCGGCATGGTCGATCATGGGCTGGGCTCAGCGCCGGATTGATTGCGCAGAGCAACAATAGTCAGGAGATACACGCCGACCTTCAGTTGCCTTGCCGCGACACCGAGGCACGAACGCCCGTTCAGTTTATTTATTGTTTAAAATCAATAGATTAATAGATCGGCGCGACGTTTTTAGGTGCTTTACTCGGAATTGGATACGGGTTTTCCCTAGTATGCGGTTAGCATTTCCGCTAAAATCGTTTTTGCGGCGCACCACGCCGCTCGATTAAAAGGAGAACCCGACCATGAATCCGATTACACCCCGCGCAGCCGAGCCGATCATCGCGCACGATCGGCTGTCGCAGCCAGCCGGTCGTGCACCCGCTCTGGTCCGTGAACTCACCGCTGCCGACCGCGAACGGCTGCTTACCCACTTCCTCGCGCTCGACGAAGATGACCGCCTGCTGCGCTTCGGCCAGATCGTGCCGGACCATGTCATCGAAAATTACGTTCGCGCCATCGATTTCAAGCGCGACACGGTTTTCGGCGTATTCAACAGTCAGTTGCAACTGACCGGCGTCGGTCACCTGGCTTATCTGCCGGTGGAAGGCGACAAACGCACCGCCGAATTCGGCGTATCAGTGCTGGAAAGCGCTCGTGGGCAGGGCATCGGCTCCAAGCTTTTCGAGCGCGCCGCCATTCGCAGCCGCAATACGCACGTCAGCATGCTCTACATGCATTGCCTGTCGCGCAATTCGACCATGATGCACATCGCGAAGAAAGCCGGCATGAAGATCGAGTACGCATACGGCGAAGCCGACGCCTATCTCACGCTGCCGCCGGCCGACCAATCCAGCATCATCGCCGAGATGTTGCAGGAGCAAGCTGCGGTGTTCGACTACGCGCTCAAACGCCAGGCACGTCGCACGACGCAGTTGTTCGAATCGTTTTTGCCGACGGCAGAGGCGGCCTGACAGCCACGCGCTTCGGTGACGCAAGAAAAGGGCGGCCTCCAGGCTGCCCTTTTTTGTTTCACCGCTGACAGTCGCCTCGCGCGGCACGGCTTACACAATCGGCAACGCCGTCGTTTCCTTGAACGTTTCGAGCGAGAAACTCGTCTTGACGTCGATCACCGACGGATGGTGCAGGAGCTGCTCCTGCACGAAACGCGAAAAGTGCGCCATATCCGCTACCTGGACGCGAAGCAGATAGTCCATATCCCCGGTCATCGCGTAACACGCGACCACCTCCGGCCAGGTCTGAACCGCCGCGCGAAACAAATCCGCGTGCGTTACGTCACCGCCTCGGGGACTGAGCGCCGGCCCACTGCGCTTTTCCAGCCGCACGTTCACGTAAGCGAGCAAATCGAGACCTAATAGCCGAGGGTCGAGCAGCGCCACGTAGCCGCGAATCACGCCGCTCTCTTCCAGTCGACGGATACGCCGCAGGCACGGGCTCGGCGAAAGATTGACGCGCTCCGCGATCTCCTGATTCGACAGCCGGCCATTCTCCTGAAGGATGGCGAGAATGCGCCGGTCGATCGCGTCCATCTCTATTTTGGTCATTTTCTGCCCTCAAAAAGCGAAGCTGCGCAAGAAGATAGCGCAAGCTTATTCACGCGCGATTAAGTTCGCAAGTTTTCGTTGCGACCGGACCTTTACACTTGGCTCACTCGGTCGCGCTCAATCGCACACCCCGCACCGGCGCAAATCAGGAGACAGACAATGCAAGTTTCAACTTGGGACAACCCGCTCGGCACCGACGGTTTCGAATTCATCGAATACACCGCGCCGGATCCGAAAGCGCTCGGCAAGCTGTTCGAACAAATGGGCTTCACCGCGGTAGCGCGACATCGTCATAAAGACGTCACCCTGTATCGTCAGGGCGGAATCAACTTCATCGTCAACGGCGAGCCGGATTCGTTCGCGCAGCGGTTCGCACGCCTGCATGGCCCGTCGATCTGCGCGATCGCCTTCCGCGTGCAAGATGCGGCGAAGGCCTACAAACAGGCGTTGGATAAAGGCGCCTGGGGCTTCGACAACAAGACCGGCCCGATGGAACTGAACATCCCGGCGATCAAGGGCATCGGCGACTCGCTGATCTATTTCGTCGACCGTTGGCGCGGCAAGAACGACGCCGAGCCGAACAGCATCGGCAACATCGATATTTACGACGTCGACTTCGAGCCGATTCCCGGTGCGAATCCCAATCCCGCCGGGCACGGCCTGACCTATATCGACCACCTGACGCACAACGTGCATCGCGGCCGCATGCAGGAGTGGGCGGAGTTCTACGAGCGTCTGTTCAACTTCCGCGAAGTGCGTTACTTCGACATCGAAGGCAAGGTGACGGGCGTGAAATCGAAAGCGATGACTTCGCCCTGCGGCAAGATCCGGATTCCGATCAATGAAGAAGGCTCGGAGACGGCCGGCCAGATTCAGGAATATCTCGACGCGTATCACGGCGAAGGCATCCAGCATATCGCGCTCGGCAGCAACGATATCTACCGCACGGTGGACGGTTTGCGCGCGGCGAACATCTCGCTGCTCGATACCATCGACACCTACTACGAACTGGTCGATCGGCGCGTGCCGAATCATGGCGAGCCGCTTGACGAACTGCGCAAGCGCAAGATTCTGATCGACGGCGCGCCGGACGATCTGCTGCTGCAGATCTTCACCGAAAACCAGATCGGGCCGATCTTCTTCGAGATCATTCAACGCAAGGGCAATCAGGGCTTCGGCGAGGGCAATTTCAAGGCGCTGTTCGAATCGATCGAACTCGACCAGATCCGTCGTGGGGTGGTGCAGGACAAAGCATGACCGCAAACGTCCCGCGCGGAATTTGAGGTTCGCGAGTCAATAAGAAAGGGCGAGGATCTTGCGATCCCCGCCCTTTGTCATGTGTGTCATTTGCGCCGTTGCCCGCACCGGTGCGGCGGCCGGTTTTCAATCGACACGCCGCATCGGCGGCGCATCACGAATTCTGTCCTACTCGCCGGCTTTGGCGGATCGCGTGACGCGGTCTACCGCAATGCGCGCGGGCGCGACTTGCGCCACACGAGCCACCGCGGCTGATAGCGTCCCTGCGCTGCCGGTATTCGAGCGCATCGGGGCGCTCATGGCGAAGAATGCGGCCGAAACCATCAGGAATGTCTGGATGTTTCTAGTGTTCATGCGTACTCCTTGTCTGACTGCCCTGTTGTCGTGAACCTCCACCGAATGCGGAGCGTTTCGCCGACATTGCTCACAGGTGCGGGATTAGACAGGGATTTCATCGTCGGTTCCGAGAATTTGTCGCATTTACAGCTTGTTACAGCACCGGCGCCGAGGCCCCGCAACAGCGTCAGCCAGGCTGCCATCGATCGTTATCGACCCCGCTGCATCCGCGATTGCCGACATGCTGCGGCGGGTTTTCACCAGTGCTACCATCACTTAAAACACGTCAATATGGCGACCCCGGCCCCAAGCATTCACAAGATGCCGCGGCCCAAAAAGTTTTGGCGATCCCAAACTGGGTGGAGGAGTACACATAATGAATGCCCCGCTAGACGCAGGTCAGCGAGCCTCGCTAGAAGCTGCGCTCTCGTCCGTCACGCTCGACGACAAATACACCCTCGAACGCGGCCGCGCGTACATGAGCGGCATCCAGGCGCTGGTGCGTCTGCCCATGCTGCAACAGGAACGCGACCGGACCGCCGGACTCAATACCGCCGGCTTCATTTCCGGTTACCGTGGATCGCCGCTCGGCGCCCTCGACCTGTCTCTGTGGAAGGCGAAACAGCATCTCGCCGCGCATCAGGTCGTGTTCCAGCCCGGCGTCAACGAAGACCTCGCGGCCACCGCCGTGTGGGGTTCGCAACAGGTCAATCTGTACCCGAGCGCCAAATACGATGGCGTGTTCTCGATGTGGTACGGCAAGGGTCCGGGCGTTGACCGTTCCGGCGACGTCTTCAAGCACGGCAATTCGGCGGGCTCCTCGCGGCATGGCGGCGTTCTGGTGCTCGCCGGCGACGATCACGCGGCCAAATCCTCCACGCTCGCGCACCAGTCCGAACATATCTTCAAGGCGTGCGGCCTGCCGGTGCTGTTCCCCTCGAACGTGCAGGAATATCTCGACTTCGGCCTGCACGGCTGGGCAATGAGCCGCTATTCGGGCCTGTGGGTCGCGATGAAGTGCGTGACCGACGTCGTGGAATCGTCGGCTTCGGTCGATATCGATCCGCACCGCACGAAGATCATCCTGCCGGACGACTTCGCGATGCCTGAAGGCGGCTTGAACATCCGTTGGCCGGATCCGCCGCTCGTGCAGGAAGCGCGTCTGCTCGACTACAAGTGGTACGCGGCGCTCGCCTACGTGCGCGCGAACAAACTGGATCGCGTCGAAATCGATTCGCCCGATGCGCGCTTCGGCATCATGACCGGCGGCAAGGCTTATCTCGACGTGCGTCAGGCGCTGACCGACCTCGGTCTCGACGACGATACCTGTTCGCGCATCGGCATTCGCTTGTACAAGGTGGGTTGCGTCTGGCCGCTCGAGGCACAAGGCGCGCAAGCCTTCGCACGCGGCCTCCATGAAATCCTGGTGGTCGAGGAAAAGCGCCAGATTCTCGAATACGCGATCAAGGAAGAACTGTACAACTGGCCGGACGCGCAGCGTCCGCGCGTGTTCGGCAAGTTCGACGAGAAAGACGGCGCGGGCGGCGAATGGTCGGTGCCGATGGGCAACTGGCTGCTGCCGGCGCATTACGAGCTCTCGCCGGCGATCATCGCCAAGGCGATCGCCACGCGGCTCGACAAATTCGATCTGCCGTCCGACGTACGCGCTCGCATCGCCGCGCGCATCGCGGTCATCGAGGCGAAGGAAAAGGCGCTCGCGCGGCCGCGCGTGGAAGCCGAACGCAAGCCGTGGTTCTGCTCCGGCTGCCCGCACAACACGTCGACCAATGTCCCGGAAGGCTCGCGTGCGATGGCCGGCATCGGCTGCCACTACATGACTGTGTGGATGGACCGCAGCACCAGCACGTTCAGCCAGATGGGCGGCGAAGGCGTCGCGTGGATCGGCCAGGCGCCGTTCACCCACGACAAGCATGTGTTCGCCAATCTGGGCGACGGCACTTACTTCCACTCGGGCCTGCTCGCGATTCGCGCGGCGATCGCGTCGAAGGCGAACATCACCTACAAGATTCTCTATAACGACGCGGTCGCGATGACGGGCGGCCAGCCGGTCGACGGCGTGTTGACCGTGCCGCAGATCACGCATCAACTCGCCGCCGAAGGCGCGACGAAGATCGTCATCGTCACCGACGAGCCGGAGAAGTACCACACGAATGTGGGCCTCGCGCCGGGTATCGACATCCACCATCGCGACAAGCTCGACGAAGTGCAGCGCCAGCTACGCGAGGTTCCCGGCACCACGATCCTGATCTACGACCAGACCTGCGCGACCGAGAAGCGCCGCCGCCGCAAACGCGGCACGTATCCGGATCCGGCACGCCGCGTCGTGATCAACGAGGCCGTGTGCGAAGGCTGCGGAGATTGCTCGGTGAAGTCGAATTGCCTGTCGGTCGAACCGGTCGATACCGAATACGGCACCAAACGTCAGATCAACCAGTCGACGTGCAACAAGGACTTTTCGTGCGTGAACGGATTCTGTCCGAGTTTCGTGTCGATCGAAGGTGGGCAGTTGCGTAAGCCGAAAGCCGCGTCGGGCATCGTCGCCGATGCCATGCCGCCGGTGCCGGAACCCGCATTGCCGTCGATCGGCCGCCCTTACGGCGTGCTGGTGACGGGCGTCGGCGGCACGGGCGTCGTCACGATCGGCGCGTTGCTCGGCATGGCCGCGCATCTGGAGAACAAGGGCGTCACCGTGCTCGACGTCACCGGCCTCGCCCAGAAGGGCGGCGCCGTGATGAGCCACGTACAGATCGCGCAGAAACCGGACGATATCCACGCAACGCGCATTGCAATGGGCGAGGCGAGTCTCGTGATCGGCTGCGACGCGATCGTCACGGCAAGCGACGAATGCGTCTCGCGGATGCAGGCAGGCCATACGCGCGTTGTGCTGAACAGCGCGCACACGCCGACAGCGGAACTGATCAAGAACCCGAACTGGCGCTTTCCCGGCAGCAGCACCGAAGCCGACGTGCGCGCCGAAGCGGGCGACGAGTGCGTCGATACGGTCGATGCGAACCACTTCGCCGTCGCGCTGCTCGGCGACGCGATCTATACGAATCCGTTCGTGCTCGGCTACGCATGGCAGCGCGGCTGGGTGCCGCTCACGTATCAGTCGCTGATGCGCGCGATCGAGTTGAACGACGTCCAGGTCGAAAAGAACCGGGCCGCCTTCGAGTGGGGCCGTCGTGCAGCGCACGATCTGGCCGCGGTGCGCAAGCTCGCGCAGTCGCAAGGACGCGGCGCCGCTGCTGAAACGGCAAGCGGCAAGATCATCTCGCTACACACGCCGAAGGCGCTCGACAGGCTGATCGACAAGCGCGCCGACTATCTTGCCGCGTGGCAGAACGCGGCGTACGCCGAGCGTTATCGCGCGTTGGTCGCTCAAGTGCGCGCAGCCGAGTCGGCACTCGATTCGGCCGACGATCAGTTGCCGTTGACCGAAGCCGTGGCGAAGAATCTGCACAAGCTGATGGCGTACAAAGATGAGTACGAGGTTGCGCGCCTCTACAGCGACCCCGCGTTCATCGACAAACTGAAGGCGAGTTTCGAAGGCGACTGGAAACTGCATATCCATCTCGCGCCGCCGGCGTTCTCGAAGAAAGACGCTCAAGGTCATCTGATCAAGAAGAAGTACGGACCGTGGGTGTTCAGCGCGATGCACGTGCTGGCCAAGCTCAAGTTCCTGCGCGGCACTGCGTTCGACCCGTTCGGCAAAACGGAAGAGCGCCGTACCGAACGTGCGCTGATCGGCGAATATGAAGCGCTCGTGCGTGAACTGATTGGCGGCCTGACCGCGCAGAAACGTGAGCTGGCCATGGAACTCGCGAATCTGCCGGACGGCATTCGCGGCTACGGTCACGTGAAGGAAAACAACCTGAAGGGCGTGCGCGTCAAGTGGAACGAATTGCTGACGCGCTGGCGCTCCATCGAGACCGGAAAGACGCAACACGCGGCGTAATCCGGCTGGCCGCGTCGGCCCACATCATGGGCCCCGGAAACGGAAAAGGCGGCTGTCCTCTCGGACAGCCGCCTTTTTTTTGCTTGTTTCGACACATGATGCGTGTGTACGAGAACAAGCGGTACTGCCTCTTGCAACAACACAACAACACAACAACCAATCAAAAACAAACAACAGGAACTGCTAACTTCTACTGCAACTACGAACTTCTACTGCAACATCATCAAATACAACTACCAACTACCAACTACCAACTACCAACTACCAACTACCAACCAACTACCAAGACGAAGCGCCGCGCCAGACGATCCACGGATTGAACTGCCGACTATTCCGTTGTCATCGCGGTGTGCTGCGCTTCGGGAACAACTTTACAAAAGTGTCACAGAAAATCGAATAAGAGCACTCTTAAAAGACGCTCATCGCATTGAGATGCATTAGGACGACAAGTCGCACAGACCGAACCTGCAAATAAAAAACGCCACGGAATCGACTCCCGCGGCGTTTTCGTCAGCTTGTCGCGAACGCCGCGATGCGGCGCCGCTTCACCATCAAACTACCTGCATTACTGCGCGTTGACCTTCTTGCGTGCGTTAGCCGAAGCCACCGCCGTCATGTTGATGATCCGGCGCACGGTCGCAGCCGGCGTGAGGATGTGCACCGGCTTTTCGGCGCCGAGCAGGAACGGTCCCACCGTCACGCCTTCGCCGCCGACCATCTTCAGCAGGTTGTACGTGATGTTCGCCGCTTCCACATTCGGCATGATCAGCAGATTCGCTTCGCCCGTCAGTGTCGTGCCGGGGAACGCGGCCTTGCGGACCGCCTCCGACAACGCCGCATCGCCGTGCATTTCACCGTCGATTTCAAGCGACGGCGCGCGCTCCGCAATCAGCTTGCGCGCCGCGGCCATACGCTGCGACGACGACGAAGGCGCGCTGCCGAAGTTCGAATTGGACAGCAACGCCACCTTCGGCGTGATACCGAACTTCTCGATTTCGCGCGAAGCCAGCATCGTCATGTCGGCGAGTTGTTCGGCGGTGGGCGTTTCGTTCACGTACGTATCGCAGATGAACAGATTGCGGCCCGGCAGCATCAGCAGATTCATGGCGGCGAAATTCTGCACGTTTTCGGCCTTGCCCAACACCTGCTCGATAAAGTTCAGATGCGTGTGGTACTGACCGATCATCCCGCAGATCATGCCGTCCGCTTCGCCGAGGCGCACGAGGATCGCGCCGATCAGCGTATTGAACTTGCGCATCGCGGCCTTGGCGACGTCCGGCGTGACGCCTTCGCGCGCGCCGAGTTCGTGGTACGCCTGCCAGCATTGCTGATAACGCGGATCGTCCTCGGGATCGACGACCTCGAAGTCTTCACCGCACTTGAGCTTCGAGCCCACCTTCTTCAGACGCATCTCGATTACCGACGGACGGCCGACCAGAATCGGCTTGGCGATCTTTTCCAGCAGCACGAATTGCGCGGCGCGCAGCACGCGCTCGTCCTCACCTTCGGCGAACACGATGCGCGCCGGCTCCGACTTCGCTGCGGCGAACACCGGGCGCATCACCATGCCGGTGCGATACACGGTCGTGCCGAGTTCTTCACGGTACGCGTCCATGTTCTTGATCGGACGGGTCGCGACGCCCGAATCCATCGCTGCTTGCGCGACGGCCGGCGCGATCTTGATGATGAGGCGCGGATCGAACGGCTTCGGAATCAGATATTCCGGGCCGAATTCGAGCGAGTGACCTTCGTAAGCCTTCGCGACTTCATCGCCCTGATCGGTTTCTTCCGCCAGTTCGGCGATGGCGCGCACGCACGCGAGCTTCATCTCTTCCGTGATCGTGGTCGCGCCGACATCCAGCGCGCCACGGAAGATGAACGGGAAGCACAGCACGTTGTTGACCTGGTTCGGATAGTCCGAACGGCCCGTCGCGATGATGCAGTCCGGGCGCACTTTCTTGGCTTCCTCGGGGCGGATTTCCGGCTCCGGGTTGGCGAGCGCGAGAATCAGCGGCTGCGTGCCCATTTCGGCGACCATTTCCGGCTTCAGCACGCCGGCGCTCGAACAGCCGAGGAACACGTCGGCGCCGCGGATCGCGTCAGCCAGCGTGCGCGCGTCGCTGTTCGCCGCGTAGCGCTCCTTCGACGGATCGAGATTGCCGCGGCCTTCGTAGATCACGCCCTTCGAGTCCGCGACCAGAATGTTCTGCTTCGACAAACCGAGATTCACCAGCAGGTCCAGGCACGCAATCGCCGCCGCGCCCGCGCCCGAACACACCAGCTTCACTTCGTCGAGTTTCTTGCCGACCACTTTGAGGCCGTTCAAGATCGCCGCTGAAGCGATGATCGCGGTGCCGTGCTGGTCGTCGTGGAAGACCGGAATCTTCATGCGCTCGCGCAGCTTCTTCTCGATATAGAAGCATTCCGGCGCCTTGATGTCCTCGAGGTTGATGCCGCCGAGGGTTGGCTCGAGCATCGCGATCGCTTCGACCAGTTTGTCCGGATCGGACTCGTTGAGCTCGATATCGAACACGTCGATGCCGGCGAACTTCTTGAACAGACAGCCCTTGCCCTCCATCACCGGCTTGGCGGCGAGCGGACCGATGTTGCCGAGACCGAGCACCGCCGTGCCGTTCGTGATCACGCCGACGAGGTTGCCACGCGAGGTGTACTTCTGCGCGTCGAGCGGTTCTTCGTAGATCGCCATGCAGGCCGCGGCGACGCCCGGCGAGTACGCAAGCGACAGGTCGAGCTGGTTCGACAGCGGCTTGGTGGGCGTGACCGAAATCTTGCCGGGTTTCGGGTTCTGGTGATAGGCGAGAGCGCTTTGCTTCAGTTGTTCGTCCATTTTTTGGCCTGCGAGACGTAAGAAATTGGGCCCGGCACACCGCACCGTTGGCGTCGCTTGCATCTATCGAATGAATGATCGACTGAGGCGGTTTTCGCATGCGCCGGTTGGGCGCGGCGTCGAACCTCGGCGGAGGACAAGACGGTGCGGAAGTGCTGCGCGGGTCGGTTAGTGTACACCCCGGATGCGTCGATGCACTGGGTGGTTAACGCGGCGCGCCATTGGCGAAACAGCGGCGGACAATGCTGCAACGCCGCATCCAGCGGGCATTCGGCGCGTTGTCATGCATCGGCATTTGGGCGTCATTGGCGGTCGTCCAAACTTACTGAAGCTCGGCGCCGCGCCGTTCGGGAATCAGAAAAAGCGTCGCGAAGATGTCGAGCAAATAGATCGACGCGAGCACGGCGAGCGCGGCGCCGAACGAATAGCGCGCGGCCAGCGCATCCACCGCGACCGGCCCAAAACCGCCCATCGCCCGTCCAATGTTGAACAACACGTTCTGCGCGGTGGCGCGCGCCTCGGTCGGATAAAGCTCGGAGATCAACGCGCCATAACCGCCGATCATCCCATTGACGAACACGCCCATCGCCGCGCCACCGATCAGGAGCGTCATGGGCGTCGTCAGATGGGCGTAGACAAATACCATCACCACCGCGCCCGCCTGATAAAACAGAAAGGCCGGCTTGCGGCCGAAGCGGTCGGCGGCCATGCCGAACAGCCAGATGCCGCACGCCATGCCGAGCACCGTGACCGCGGTCCACACGCCGGATTTGGTCAGCGAGTAGCCGAAGGTTTTCGACAGATAACTCGGAAGCCAGATCACCAGCCCGTAATAGCCGAAGTTCTGCACCGAGCAGAGAATCGCGACGCCCATGCTCGCGCGCGCGGTCCTTCCATCGGCCACCAGCAATTTCAACGGCAGCCTGCGCATGCCGCGCGCCGCGCGCTCGGTAAACAGCGTCGGCTCCTCGACCCGCCGTCGTACAAAGAAAGACACCACGGCGGGCAGCAAGCCAAGCGCGAACATGCCGCGCCAGCCGATCACTGGCAACAGCACCGGCGTCAGCAAAGCGGCGCCGAGCACGCCGAACTGCCATCCGAGCCCGACATACGACGACACGCGCGCCCGCTGCGACGCCGGCCACGCTTCGGCCACCAAGGTCATCCCGATGCCGAACTCACCGCCTAACCCGATGCCGGCGATGGTCCGATAGGTCAATAGATCGGCGTAACCTTGCGCCAGCGCGCACAAACCCGTGAAGACGGCGAAGATCAGGATGGTCCACGTCAACATTCGCACGCGTCCGAAATAGTCGCTCAATACGCCGAAGATCAGACCGCCCGCCACCGCGCCGATCAGCGTCCACGTGACGAGCAAGCCGGCCTGCGCGGAACTCAGATGCAGGTCGGCGGCAATGGCCGGCAGCATGAAACCGAGGATCAGCAGATCGAAGCCGTCCATTGCATAGCCGAGCACCGAGGCGATCAACGCGCGGCCGGCGTAGCCATTCCTGATGGATGCACCGGCAGCGGCAGCGGGGGAAACGGCGGTCATTGAAGCTATTCCGTAGGTGGGACGGCCGGCAACGATAAACCGGCGCGCAGGAAATTCGCGTGAGTGTAAAGGCGCCCCAGCCTGCTCACAAGCTGACCAAAAAGCCTATGCGAAACCGCCGGACAGCCGCTCCCGCCACCGCCCCGGCGACCCGCCCGGCGCGCTCCCCACGACCGCCATTCGCCGCCGGCGCGCACCACCGCCTCCTCGAAAGTGCTCATTTCGAGTAAAATGTCGGCCTACGCGCGCAGCAAAAACCGGCCTGCACTCCACTGACCGGTTGCGTATCCGCCCATCAAGGCGTGCCTATCAAGGCGCCGCCCAGCATGGCGCGGCATACGTCGCTCGCTGCGCCACCGGGCCCCGCGTCCGCTTCTCCCCGCTCACACCCAAGGATTCGCCCATGACAGGCTTCGATCGCCAGACGATCTCCGACACCACCGCCAAGATGCTGCTGGAAGTCCAGGCAGTGCACTTCAACGCGGAGAAACCGTACATTTTCACGTCCGGCTGGGCGAGCCCGGTTTATATCGACTGCCGCAAGCTGATTTCGTATCCGCGCGTGCGCCGCGGCCTGATGGAAATGGCCGAAACCACCCTCCTGCGCGACGTCGGCTATGAGCAGATCGACGCCGTCGCCGGTGGCGAAACCGCCGGCATCCCGTTCGCCGCATGGCTTTCCGACCGCCTGATGGTGCCGATGCAATACGTGCGCAAGAAGCCGAAGGGTTTCGGCCGTAACGCGCAGATCGAGGGTCTGCTGACCGAAGGCCAACGCGTGCTGCTGGTCGAAGACCTGACCACGGACAGCCGCAGCAAGATCAACTTCATCAATGCGCTGCGCGGCGCGGGCGCCACGGTGAACCACTGCTTCGTGCTGTTCCACTACAACATCTTCAAGGAAAGCGTGTCCGTGCTGAAAGACATCGACGTCGATCTGCACGCGCTCGCCACGTGGTGGGACGTGTTGCGTGTCGCGAAGGAAAACAGGTACTTCGACACGAACACGCTCGACGAAGTGGAAAAATTCCTGCATGCGCCGGCCGAATGGTCGGCAGCCCACGGCGGCGCCACCTCGGCGCCGCAGTAAGCACCCCGGCAACGAACGCGGCCGCTTATGCGGCCTGAATGACAAGGCCGCCTGTCTCATCGACAGGCGGCCTTGTCTTTTTGCTCACGAAAAGCACGTGAAATTAATGCAGGTCGCCCTTGTCTTCCACGGAGTGAGACGAGAGATTCAGCAGGCCGTTGCTCTGCGCATACTGGAACAACTCGGAATCGCGATCGATGCCGAGCTTGCGCATCGCCGTATTTTTCTGCGTGCTGATGGTCTTGATGCTGCGATTGAGTTGCTCCGAGATTTCCTTGATCGTCATGCCCGACACGAACAGGCGCACGACTTCGAGTTCGCGCCTCGACAGCATCACCTCTTCGTTCTTGCCACCGGCGTTCATGCGCAGCGCATCAAGCGACGCCTTGACGGACGGACTCATGTATTCGAGGCGGCGGCTCACGTGCTGCACCGCGAGGCCGATATGACTCAGATCATCCGACTTGTTGACGACCGAGGTCACGCCAATTTCGCTCAACCGCTTGAGCAACGCGGCATTCTCCAACATCGTCAGCACGACAATTGGCAGATCGGGAAAATTGCGGCGCAGATAGCCGATCAGCGGCAGCCCATCGCCATACTGGCCGCCAGGCATGGCCAGATCAGTGACCAACACGTCGCAAGCAACTGTTTGCAGCACCTTGATCAGTTCCGTTGATTGTCGCGCCCGTGCGACGACCTGCAATCCGGGGAATTTGAGCAAGGCTTGCTCGGCGCCGAACAGAATTACCGGATGGTCGTCGGCGACCACGACCCTGACTGGATCTTGCATTGCGCTCCCCTCTACGAATAAACCACTCTCCAGAACATCTGACATGTCTTTTTTCTTCGTACTTAGACTGATCGCTTATACGGCCCCGCTCCACGCGGATAATCCTCGGACTATAGCTGATTTCGGGTGGGCAAAGGCGCCGAAGCACAACAATGATGCGCAGAGCTAATGTTAGACTTGATCCGACCCTGGGGCACGGAATAGGGACAATAACCATCGCGCGGCCACCGCCTCGCGCCCTGACAGGAGAACCGGCACATGCGCTCGCGTTGCCTGGTTGTTTCGCTCGCTTCGCCATTTCGCCGTATGCCGTCGTTCACTTGCGCGATGCTGGGTCTCGCGTTAGTGGCGGCGAACGGCCCTCATGCGCTCGCCGAGGGTGCATTCGCGCTGACCAGCGCCAGCTTTCGCTCCGGCGGTACCGTTGACGCCGCACAGGTTTTCAATCAGGACGACTGCAAGGGCGGCAATCGCTCGCCGCAGTTGACGTGGCGCGACGCGCCGCCCGGCACCCGCAGTTTCGCGGTCACCATGTTCGATCAGGATGCGCCGGGCCGCGGCTGGTGGCATTGGGCGGTGGCGGGCATTCCGGCCACCGTCGGGAGCTTGCCGGAGAACGCCAGTTCCTCCGGCTTCCTGAAGAAACTCGGCGCGGTGGAGGCCCGCAACGACTTCGACATCGACGGCTATGGCGGCCCTTGCCCGCCGCCCGGCAAACCGCATCGCTACGTCATCACCGTTTATGCGCTGAACACGGCCGACCTCCGCCTCGCGCAAGGCCGTCCCGCGCTGATGTTCGATCACGAGATCGGCACCGCGACGCTTGGCAGCGCGCGGATGGTCGTCAATTACGGGCGGTAGCTTCGGCTAGTGCGTCGTGCGTCGACCGGATGCGCCGCTGGGCGACCGCAGCGATGCCCGGCCGCCGGGAGGCACAGGGCGGGCCGAGGACGGGCAGACTGTTGCGATCAGATTGCCCCGCCGCGAACTTCCCGTCATCCGCGCGAGCTAATGTGTGCAGCCGGACTAGAAACGGCATGCTTCCAGATGTGCGGCGCCGCAGCATCCGCGTGCGGTCGCTGAATCCACGTCCTCTTTCACTTGCCGGAGATTGTCATGTCGAAGATCGTCATCGCGTATCACAGCGGCTACGGCCATACGAAGAAAGTAGCGGAAGCCGTACTAGCGGGCGCGCTCGAAGCCGGAGCGGACGCGAAACTCCTGCCGGTCGGCGAGCTCGACGACGCGTCGTGGGCCGAACTCGCCGCGGCCGACGCCATCATCTTCGGTGCGCCGACGTACATGGGCGGCCCGTCCGCCGACTTCAAGAAATTCGCCGACGCAAGTTCGAAGCCGTGGTTCGGCCAAACGTGGAAAGACAAGATCGCGGCCGGTTTCACCAATTCGGCGACCATGAACGGCGACAAGTTCTCGACGATCCAGTACTTCGTCACGCTGGCGATGCAGCACAGCATGATTTGGGCGGGCACCGGCATGATGCCGTCGAACACCAAGGCGGCGACCCGCAACGACCTGAACTATGTCGGCGGCTTCACTGGCCTGCTCGCGCAGTCCCCGGCGGACGCTTCGCCGGAAGAAGCGCCGCCCGCAGGCGATCTGGAGACGGCGCGCATGTTCGGCGCGCGCATTGCCGGCGTGACGGCGCGTTGGATCGGCGCGACACGCTAGGCAAGCACCCGGTTCGCCGCGAACCGGACGGCATCGGCCCGCATCTACCCGACAACAGGTCATGCCGACGTCATATTCGGCGCGCATCGTCGTTTTTTCACCCGTTCTGCACGCCTGCGGCCATGAAGTCTTAAAATAACGTTCCCGCGCGGCGTCGCGCCCCGTTTCCAGCAAGCCAGTGAGATCGAGATGAGCACGAAAGTTTTTGTCGACGGACAGGAAGGCACGACCGGCCTGAAGATTTTCGAATACCTGTCGCAACGCGCCGACGTGGAGATCCTGCGTATCGAGGAAGCGAAGCGCAAGGACATCGAGGAGCGTCGCCGTCTCATCAATGCTTCGGACGTCACGTTCCTGTGCCTGCCCGACGTCGCCTCGCGCGAATCGGCTTCACTGGTGGCAAACGAGCGCACGGTGCTGATCGATGCCAGCACCGCCTTTCGCACGGCCGCCGACTGGGCCTACGGCTTGCCGGAACTGGCGCGCTCGCAGCGCGAGCGTCTGCGCACCGCCAAACGCATCGCCGTGCCGGGCTGCCACGCGTCGGCCTTCGTGCTGGCCATGCGCCCGCTCGTCGAAGCAGGCGTGGTGGCGCCGGAGTTTGCCGCGCACGCTTACTCGATCACCGGCTACAGCGGCGGCGGCAAGAAAATGATTGCCGACTATGAAGCGGCCGGCAACCAGAAGCTCAAGAGTCCGCGCCCCTACGCACTCGGTCTCACGCACAAGCACCTGCCCGAAATGGCCGCGCATACCGGCCTGAAGGCGGCGCCCGTCTTCACGCCGATCGTCGGCGACTTCTACAAGGGTCTCGCGGTCACCACCTTCTTCTCGCCGAGCCAGTTCTCCAAGAAGACGACGCCGCAAGACGTGCAAGCGCTGCTCACCGAGTACTACTCGGGCGAGGCTTTCGTGCGCGTCGCGCCGTTCGATGCGGAAGCCAACCTGGACAGCGGCTTTTTCGACGTGCAGGCGAATAACGACACCAACCGTGTCGACCTGTTCGTGTTCGGCAATGAAGAGCGTTTCGTGACCGTCGCGCGCCTCGACAACCTGGGCAAGGGCGCGTCGGGCGCGGCGATTCAGTGTATGAATCTGGCGATCGGCGCCGACGAGGAAGCCGGTTTGAACCGCTAAACAAGTTTGCTTATACGCGCGACAATTCGCTGTCGATTCGTAAAGAAAGCCGGTCTCTAAAAGACCGGCTTTTTGTTTTAAAAACACCTCCTTTTAAATGACATTCCCCTGCAGTTAATCAGCAGCAATCCGATTTCTTTCAAAATGAAATAAATAGTCTGCCGATCAATGCGACGGTAATTGTTTCTGATTTCGACCCATGCAGCATAGTTTTCCGCGTAGGGAAACTCCGGATTTTTGGCCGAACGGTCGTTCGAAGATGATAGAGCCATTTTGCTCAAAGGCTTGCCTGCAAAGGACATGCGGGGAAGCAACGGTATCGCGCCCAACGCGAAATCTCCTTTTCTGTTTAAAAGGATGGCCATCGTCCGCACGGTGCGCGTCCGGCAAAAAACCGCGCTGTTTGAATCGGCCTTTTTAGACGGCTCATTCAATTGACAGGCATTAACCTCCCGGCGAAATTACTTCGCACAATTACACGAAGGGAGACAACAGCATGTCGCACGCCATTATTCGAGGCCTGGCGATGGCCATTGCCACGGCCCCAATCCTGATCGCTTGCGGCGGCGGCAAGGCCGACAATCCAGGCGCTATCGACACGCCCCAATGCTCGGGTTCGAGTTGCGGCGTGCAAGGCCCGCCCGCCTCGGGCGCTCAGGCTGCGGGCTTGTGTCCGGCCACCGCCGACATCGCAAAGAACACCTTCCTCGGCGGCGCCGGTAGCGGCGAAGTGGTCCAGTTGAACATCGACGCAACGGCGATGACGTACACGCTGAAGTGGCTCGAGTCACCGATTCCGCTGCGCACCGGCACCGTCACGCCGACGCGCGCCGGCACGCAGATCACCGGCGCGGTGATCCACCCGCCGACCGGCACGCTGCCCACCGCCGAACAGACGCGCTGCGCGTTCATACTCGGCGCGGGCACCGGCACCGCCGCAGGCGACGGCCAGCCTTATACGACGGCCGATTTCACCCACAACCCCAATCCGCCGATGATCCTCGTGGGACTCGGCGTGGCGGGCGGCGGCATTCCGGGAGCCACGGTGCAGTTCGACGGACTGGACATTCCGCTGGTCGGCTCGGGTATCGGCGCGGTGCCCAGCCGCCATTTCGACTTCTATCCGTTCCTCGGCTTCGCCAGCACCACCACCGACATCACGAAACTGCCCGGCTCGTATAACGGCCTGCTGTATCACCTCGCGCCGTCGGGCAGCTATGCGACGGTCGCGACCAACACGGTCGAAACGTTCGACGCCAGCGGCACCTGCACGAGCAGCAACACGACTAATCCGAACTACTCGCCGAATGCCGGCGGCTGCCTGAGCACCGGCAACCCGTGGACGCTGAACGGCAACGGCTATTTCGACAGCCAGCAAGCGCCGCAAATCGTGCCGCAGTTCAAGCTGCCGATCATCGGCGCGACCGGCAAGTCGGCGACGGCGCACATGATCCTCGGGCAGATCAACGGCGCGACGGTGCCGCTCGTCGTGCGCACGGGCTTTATCAACCTCGGCACCGCCCCATTCCATCTCGACGCGAAGGTCGACGACGAATCCGGCATCGCGATGCTCGCCGCGGCCACGCCGCTCGCATCGGGCGGCTTCGACGGCGGCTACGCCGGCGCGGATTCGAACTTCAAGTACACCGCGACGCTGATCCAGGGGAACGTCGGCACGTTCATCAACCCGAGCACGTCGGCGGCGGAAAGCGGTTTCGCTCTCGGCTATGGACTGCAGAGCCCGGGGCTCGTCGGCGTGCAGGACAGCAACGGCAAGACCGGCTTCGCGATTGCGTCCGGCGGCCTTTACGCCATCGAAATCCAGGGCGCGGAGAACGGCGGCATCGCGTCGACGTCGGCCAACGCCGATACGCCGAGCACGCCCTACTTCGGCATCGGAGCGCAAATCAGCAAGTAACCGGCGAAGGCTTGCCAGGGGCACTCAGAGACATCACTAAAGCAAAGGTGGCTGGACAGGGAGCCGGCCACACACAACGAGAAAATTCAGGAGGCGGCCTAATGATTTTGTCAAGCAACCGGCAGCGGTTTAGGGGCATAGGGTGTCCTGTTGTGGAGGATGGCCCACAGCACATTCACGCGTCGTCTGGCCAGAGCAATGATGATCTGATGATGTCGCTTGCCCTCTTTGCGTTTGCGTGCGTAGAACGCGGCGCTCTCGGGACAGCGCATCGATGCGAATGCGGACTGATAGAAGATCCGCTTGAGACGCTTGTCGCCCTTCTGAGGTCGTTTGAGCCAGCTGGATTTGCCCGATTGCTTCAGGACGGGAGCCAGGCCAGCGGCCGAAGCCAATGCATCAGGCGATCTGAAGCGGACCGTTGGGCCTGCCACGGCGATGAATTCTGCCGTCAACAGCGCCCCCATGCCGGGCAGGCTGCGAATGAGGGCGGCGTCAGGGTGTGTAGTCAGCCTTGCTTCAATGTCGCGGTCCAGTTCTGCTTCCCGCTGGCGATTGCGAAGCGCCTCATCAGCCAGTTCCCTGATGAGGCTCGCTGTCAATCGCTCGCCGGGCAATGCAATCGTCTGCTTACCGGCACAGGCTCGTACCTGTGTCATGAGCTTGCGTGCAAATGCCTGGACTTTTCCCGCTTTCAGCTCAGCAAAAATCTGGTCGTTGGAAACAGCACGAAACTCCTCCGGCGTGACCCAACAGCGCAGCAGGGAGAGATCCGTTTTTCTGCGCAAATCCAGACAATGCTCGAGCTCTGGAAAGATGCTTGCAAGCAGGTCATGCATGCGGGCCAACCTGCGAGTCTGTTCTTCCGTCAGGTCACGACGCCGGGAGACCAGCAACCGAAGCTCGATATCGATTTCGCTATCCGCCGTTACCTTGCGCAAATCCCGCCGGGTACGGATGAGATCGGCAATAACTCGCGCATCACGGGGATCGCTCTTGGCTTCGCCACCCGCAGTTCCTTCGCGGGCACGGTTCACGGCCACACCAGGAATGTGCAGCAACTCAAATCCGGCTTCCAGAATGACTGCCTGAATCAACGAGGCGATTCCGCCAAGGATGTCGATGCCGACGCGTACCGGCGCCGGCAGCCTTCGCAGTTCATCGACCAAAGCCTGCAGGTCAGCCGGGGTATTCAGGAGCTTGTGATTGAGCAACAGAACACCCTGCGTATCTACCGCGCAAACCCAATGCACCTCCTTGGCAACGTCAATACCAACGTTGGTCATGGTGGTTCTCCTTCTACGAATTACAGGCGACCCTTTTATGCCAACCCTGCCCTACATAGCGATGATCCGCAGCGCCTAATCAGTGGTCAAAAAGGGATGGCGAAGAGGGGGGATACGCCTCCGGAGCCATGGACGGCAGCTAGCATGAAAACCATCCCCTCCCGCCGCCTGACTCACATTCTTGCGCAACGGAATGCTTCTGTCAGGCACTGTCGAAACAGCACTTACAAAGGTAGGGCGGTATGACATGGAGAATCCTTTCGGTGCTCGCTCTTGCTGCACCGTTGCTGGCAGCGTGCGGCGGTGGCGGCGGCGGCGATGGCCCAGTGACCGAAGTGCGCTTATGCCCCGCATCGCTCGACTACGGCACCGTGTTTACAGGCGGTGGCGGTGACGGCGAACTGGTCAAGCTGCAACTCGACACCAGCAAGATGACCTGGCAGGTCAGCTACATCGAATCGCCGGTCCCCGCGACCACCGGCACGGTCGTGCCGACCCGCGCCGGCCTGACCGCCAGCGGGACGCTCACCCAGGAAACCCTGCTGCCGACGAACAAGCTCAACCAATGCGCGTTCCGGCTGAACGGCGCGAGTCTCGATCCGGCTCGTCCGGCGCGGATTTTCGTCGGCGAAGGCGTGGCGGGCGGCACGATTCCGGGCGCCGAGATTTCGTTCGGCGGGATTCTCGGCGTGGGCGCCGTGCCCGACACCACGTTCCCGTACTACCCGTTCATCGGCTTCTCGTCGATTGAAACGAGTCTCGCGAACGTGGCCGGCACCTACAACCAGCTCGGCTATCACCAGGTTCCGTCGCAGAACTTCGCGCCGGTCGCGGTCGACTCCAGGATCACGATCAATGCGGACGGCACGTGGACCGAGTGCGACAACACCGGCATCAACGCCGGCAAATGTCAGCAGCCCGGCACGAACTTCGCGCAGGCCGCCGACGGCAGCGGCGCGTTCCAGACCAACAACTTTCTCGGACAGGCGAAGCCGACGCTCGCCAGCACGCCGAAAGCGCGCGGCTACATGATCGTCGGCAAATTGCGCAACCAGTTGGTGCCGATCCTCGTGCGAACCGGCGCGGCGAACTCGTCGGTCACGGTGCCGCAGAACGGCGAACTCGGACCCTACGCGGACGACGAATCGGGCATCTCGATCCTGGCGCCGCAAAGCGCGGTCGCGGTGAACGCCCCGAACGGCGAGTACGTCGGCGTGGATAGCCAGTTCGACTATCGCACCACCGCGCTCGAGGGCAAGCAGGCCACGTTGCTGGATCCGTTCAACGCATCGCAGGCATCGCTCGCCACCGCGCTCGATCTGGACTTCACGCAAGCCGTCCCCGGTCTGGTGACGACGACGCACGTGGGCGCATCCACGGGCGCCACGCCGACCGGAAAGATGATCTTCACGGGCGGAGTGTTCGGCTACCTCGATATGACCAACGCGGCCTCGCCGTACTTCACGATCGGCGCGTTCGTCCAGTAACCGACGCATCACGCGCCGCCCATTGGCAATCAGGCGTTCGCGCCGCGGCCGACGCGTAGCGTTGCAACGCGGCAGCCCGCGCTCGCCCGGCGTTCAGCGCGCCGGCGGGTAGACAACCGCCGCCGCTCGCCGCGCGATCACTGCGACGAGCGTCCCAGGAGGAGCAGCATGAAAAAAATCTATCTCACGATCTTGGCCGCCTGCTTGTCTGCGGGCGCGCACGCTCAGCGTGCGGGCGACAACGTCGCCGCGCTTGGCTGGTTCCACGTGATGCCGCAGGACTCGAGCACACCGCTCACCACCAACGTCGCGCCGACGCCGATCAATACGCCGTTGCGCCTGCCAAATTCGTTCACGTCGGCCGGCACGAGTTTGTCGACCAATAACGCGAACACCGTCGGCCTCGTGTTCAGCCATTACCTCACCGATCACATCGCGGTGACGACCGTGGCAGGCGTGCCGCCGGTGTTCAAGATCTACGGCCACGGCACCATCAGGCCGCCCGGACCGGCGGGCGCGCTCGGCCAGCAGGATCTGGGCGACCCGCAAGCCAATCCGATCGTGAAAAGCGTGCGGCAGTGGAGTCCGGCGCTGCTGTTCCAGTACTACTTCAATGCGCCGACGGCGAAGTTTCGGCCGTTCGTCGGCATCGGCGTGTCGTACAACTGGTTTTCCGATATCCAGTTGAGCCAGAACTTCGTGCAGTCGACGCAGAACAATCTCGGCGCCGTGCTCGCCGCCGGTGCGGGCAAGCCCGGCAAGACCCAGGTGTCAGCGAAGGCGTCGTCGTCATGGGCGCCGGTGTTCAATGCGGGCCTCGCGTACAACATCACGGAGCATTGGGGCTTGGTGGCATCGGTCACGTACATTCCGCTCAAGACGACGTCGTCGGTCATCATCAAGGCGGCGGACGGTACTGAACTGGGCGTCTCCCGGGCGGACCTGAAGGCCGATCCGATCATTTCGTTCCTGGCCGTCTCGTACAGGTTCTGAGTTCAGCGCGGGTGTGTGGCAAAGCCGGCGGTCTTGTGCAAAGGCCAGCCGGCTTTTTCATTTATAGGGAGCTGGAAAATCGGGGCAAAAAAAAGCCCGCCTAAGTTGGCGGGCTGAATCCATATCAGAGGAGACATGGAGGAGACAAGGCAAACTATAGCAAATCGTTTGGTGCGGCGCAACATTCAAATAAGGGTTGACCCTCAACGTTGCTAAAATGCAACACGTCGCGCGAGGCTCGCAAGGCGCAATGACCGCGCGACGGATGCCTAGCGCCCGGCCCGCCGCGCTGCGACCTGCCCAAGCACGGCGAAGTCTTTCTCGCCGTCGCCGTGAGCGACCGCTTCGAGCAGACTGTCGCGCACCACGCTTGCGATCGGGAGCGGCGTCGTCACGGCATCGGCCGCGGCGAGCGCGAGACGCAGGTCCTTCAGCCCGAGGCGCGCCTTGAAGAGCGCCGGCTCATAGCGCTGCTCCGCGATCATCTTGCCGTAGCCCGAATAGACCGGTCCGGTAAACAGGCCGCTCGTGATGATGTCGAGGAAATCCTGCATCGCAAGGCCGTGGCCGGTCACGAGCGCGCCCGCTTCGCCGAGTGTCTCGACGGCCGCGCCGATCATGAAATTAGCGGCGAGCTTCATGACGTTCGCCTGCTGCGGCAGCGAACCGATGCGCCATGTTTTCTGACCGATCACGTCGAAGATGGGCTGAACCTGGTCGATCGCTTCGGCCGGGCCGCCGGCGACGATCGTCAGCTTGCCCGCCGCCGCGACATCCGGCCGCCCCAACACCGGCGCGGCGACGTAGTGGACGCCGCGCGACGCGTGCGCGGTCGCGAGTTCCTCGGCCAGCGCCACCGAAATCGTCGCCATGTTCACGTGGATCAGGCCGCGTGGCGCATGTTCGAGCAGCGTCGCGGTCACGACTTCGCGCAACGCGGCATCGTCGGCGAGCATCGAGAATACGGCGTCGCCCGCGAACGCTTCAGCCGGCGTCGCGACGATCCTCGCGCCGGCGTCGGCGAGCGGCTGCGCGCGTTCCGGCGAGCGGTTCCACACGCGCACCTGGTGCCCGGCTTTCAACATGTTGGCAACCATCGCGGCGCCCATCTCGCCCAGGCCGATAAAACCGATGTCCATCTGTCGCTCCATCTTCTAAAGAACTGGAAGTAAAGCACACCCATGCAACACGTGCAGGAGAGCGCGCAGCGAAACACGGTGCGATACTGCTGCGATGGTGACCGCGACATTCCGCTTCTATGAGGAGCTGAACGATTTTCTCGCCCGGCCGCTGCGCCGGCGCGCGTTTAGCTACGCCTGCGCGCGCGGCGCAAGCGCGAAGCACATGATCGAGGCGCTAGGCGTGCCGCATACCGAGGTCGAGTTGATTCTCGTGAACGGCGAGTCGGTCGGTTTCGATCATCCGCTGTCGGACGGCGATCGCGTCGCCGTCTATCCGAAGTTCGAAGCGCTCGACATCCAGCCGCTCCTGCGCGTGCGCGAACGGCCGCTGCGAGTGATGCGCTTCATCGCCGACGCGCATCTCGGCGGTCTCGCACCGCTGTTGCGGCTTGCCGGCTTCGATACGCTGTTCGACAACCATTACGCCGACGCCGACATCGAAACCCTCGCCGTCGCGCAACAGCGCATCGTGTTGACGCGCGACCGCGAACTACTGAAACGCCGCAGCATCACGCACGGCTGCTACGTTCGTACACTGAGGCCTCGCGAGCAGTTGCGCGAGGTGTTCGAGCGGCTCGATCTGGCGGGCAGCGCGCAGCCGTTCCGTCTGTGCCTGATGTGCAACGCGCCGCTGCGGCGCATCGCCAGGGAAGAAGTCGGCGCGCGCGCCCCCGACGGCGTGCTGGAACGGCACAGCCAGTTCGTCACCTGCGACGTGTGCCGGCGCGTGTTCTGGGAAGGCACGCACTGGCAACGAATGCGCGCGTTGATGGATAGCGTGGCGGGCGCGCGGAACGCGTCCGCGTGAGGTTGCTGGCTGCGTCTTGCGCACCGTCCAGACGCGTAATCGGCGCCGCGCGCGCGACGCCTCGCGCGGTGCGTACAATGCGGGATTACTTATCTGGCAGAGGCCTTCCGTATGGCGATGAAAAAAACCGACCTTGAAAAGAACAAGGCACTCAAGCTGAACAACGCAATGAAGTTGTCGACCGCCGATCGCTTCGGCAAGGCCGCTGCCGCCGAGCCGAAGCTCGATCGTCGCGAGCAGCGCAAGCTCGACCAGGCACAGGGCCTGGTTGCATTCGCGTGCAAGCTGAACGGCGAGTTGGTCGCTGAGCTGAAAGAGCGGGCGGCCACCCATCCCGAAGGCATGACCGGGTTGCTGAACGAAGTCATCAAGCGCGGCCTCGCGGGCTGAGCGGTGACAGGCCACGCTTAGCTAGCGTGGGCGCCGGGCTCGCGCTTTTCGAGCCGTGACAAGGCGCCGTCGAATGCGTCGCGCAAGCACCGATCTGCGGAAAACCCGCAAAAAACACCGCTGTCATGCAAAAAGGCCAGAGTACGCGCTCTGGCCTTTTTACTGGCGATGCCTTAATCCGAACCACCCGGCAACCGCGCTTTGCGCGGCGCGCCGGGCGTCAGCTTAGTTCTGCGTGCCCTTGTCGTTCGTGCCGGCTGCCGACGCTGCGGCCGCAACCGGAGCGCGCTTGCCATGCGACTTCAGCTTCTTCACGTGGTGCTTCTTCGGCGCGCTAGCTGCAGCGGCCGGTGCAGCTGCGTCCGATGCCTGTGCGAAAGCTTGAACGGAAACCAGTGCGATCGATGCTGCTGCGAGCGAGACGATAACTTTTTTCATGTGTTGTTCCCCAAACCTGGACGACTGAGTCGATGTGAATGAATTAGCTGCACGGTGAAGCGGCTGCGGTTAAAACCCCCGCCGCTCCCCGCGGGAGAGTATTACCCAGTTGTAGGCGGTTTGTCATGCGCAATACCCGATATGTATTTTCCGCGAGACAGCTTGCTTTCGGGATGCTTTCACTCATTAAGCCCCTATCTCAAGAAAATTACCTGGCCGCAGTCAAACCAGGTTGCGCAGCAGACTGGCGGTTTCCTGCAAGGTCGGTAGGACACGATGCAGCGCGGCTTTCGCCGACTCGTCGCCGATCGGCATGCTGACGCTAATGGCCGCCACCACCGCACCATGCCGGTCACGCAAAGGCACCGCGACACCACGCACGCCCAACTCCAGTTGCTGATCGGTGACCACGAAGCCATTGCGGCGGATTTCGCCGAGCACTTCGCGCAAGCGCTCGATGGTCGAATAGGTGTGCGGCGTGAACACCTTGATGGGATAGGACGCGAGCCACTGCTCGATGCTCTCGGGCGCCTGAAACGCCAGCAGCACCAGGCCCGCCGACGACAACGGCGCAGGCGCCCGCGAGCCCAGCACGAAGCCGACCGCCATCGCCCGGTTCACGCCGTTGCGCGCGACGTAGACCACATCGTGTTCATCGAGGATCGCGACCAGCGCGGTTTCCTGAACCGTCGCGGTGATGCGCTGAAGAAACGGCTGCACCGTGCGCGGCAAGCGCGCCGAATCCAGATACGACTGGCCGAGCCGCAAGACACGCGGCGCGAGCCAGAACAGCTTGCCGTCGGTGTCGACGTAACGGAGTTCGTGCAAGGTCAGCAGATAGCGGCGCGCCGCCGTGCGCGACAGACCCGCGCGAGCGGCCACGGCGGTCGGCGTCATGCGCGCATGTTCTTCGTCGAATGCTTCGATGATCGCCAACGCCTTCGCGGCGCCGGCGATCCAGTCTTTCTCGTCCATTGCATGTGCCTAAAAGTCGGGCCGGCTCGGTGGTCGGTAGTATCGGAGGTTGCATGGCCGCTGCGCGATTATCGCGCGAGTCGCTCGATGTGGTGCGCGCGTTTCGATCCGCGTTCGCTTGGACCATGCGGTGACGCGCACGTCGGCGCGAAGCTCCGCGCCCGCTTCATGCTTCGTCTGTAGCGTGGTCAAGCTTCGTGAGGGCGCCGCCAGTCGCCCGAGGGCGCGCAAGCGTCATAGCTGGACGGCCGCGCGGAAAGCGCGGCCGCATCGATTGGAGAGAGAAGCAAAATGGATTACCAACTGATGGAAGTAGCGGACGGCAAGCCGGTGAAAATGTGGACCGAAGGCGTCGCCGTCGACGACTTCGCGCGCGACCAACTCGCCCACGCCGCGAAACTGCCGTTCATTTTCAGGCACTTGGCCGTCATGCCCGACGTGCACGCCGGCAAAGGCTCCACGATCGGCAGCGTGATTCCGACGCTCGGCGCGATCATTCCGGCTGCGGTCGGCGTGGATATCGGCTGCGGCATGATGGCCGCGCGCACCACGCTCAACGCCGCCGATCTGCCGGACTCGCTCGCGGGTCTGCGCAGCGCGATCGAACGCGCGGTGCCGCACGGCCGTGCGCCGGGCCGGCGCGATCCAGGCGCGTGGGATCGGCCGCCGCAGCCGGTCGACGTTGCATGGAAAGCGCTCGCCGAAGGCTTCAAGCGCATCGTCGACAAATATCCGAAACTCGCGCGGACCAACAACTATGTGCATCTCGGTACGCTCGGCACCGGCAATCACTTCGTGGAAGTGTGCGTCGACGAAGCAAACTCGGTGTGGTTTATGCTGCACAGCGGCTCGCGCGGCGTCGGCAACGCGATCGGCAACCTGTTCATCGAACTGGCGCAGGCGGACATGCGGCAGCACATCGCCAACCTGCCGGACCGCAATCTTGCCCACTTCGAGGAAGGCAGCGCGCACTTCGACGATTACGTGGAAGCGGTGGGCTGGGCTCAGGACTATGCGCGGCGCAATCGCGAACTGATGATGGACGCGGTGGTCCGCGCGGCGCGGTCGGTGATCGCCAAGCCGTTTTCGCTCGATGAGCACGCGGTGAACTGCCACCACAACTACGTGCAGAAGGAGCGTCACTTCGGGTCGGAGATTCTGGTCACGCGTAAAGGGGCGGTGTCGGCGCAGAAGGGTCAGCTCGGCATCATTCCGGGTTCGATGGGCGCGAAAAGTTTTATCGTGCGCGGCCTCGGCAACGCCGAAAGCTTCTGCTCGTGCAGCCACGGCGCGGGGCGCTCGATGAGCCGCACGGAAGCCAAGCGGCGCTTTTCCGTCGACGATCAGATCAAGGCGACCGCGCACGTCGAATGCCGTAAGGACGCGGGCGTGATCGACGAAATCCCGATGGCCTACAAGGACATCGACGCTGTGATGGCCGCGCAGCGCAGCCTCGTCGAAGTGGTGCACACGCTGCGGCAGGTGGTGTGTGTGAAGGGATAGCCGTGCAGGGGCCGCCGGTCAGGCGGTCGCGGCGGCGGTGTCGCTCTCGCGTGGCCGCCGCCAATCGCTTTCCGAAGAAAGCCGCAAGCTACGCAGCGCGCGGATGCGCGAAAAATCTTGGCGTGTCCGCGGTTGGCGGAAATACACACCAGCAACCGTCGTCGTGACGAAAGAAGAACAACCCGCGCGAGCCGCCCTCGACGGAGGTTTCGACGCGCACATAACGCCGGCCGCCCAGCCGCGTGCGGCTGAATTCGGTGACATGAACGGGCGCCGAGGGCTCCGGCGCGAGCCATTTCTCAACCAGAAAACGCAGCGATTGTTCGCTCGTGGCTCTCATGATCCGCTCCGGGCCGGCTTGTCCTCGCGGACGTCACGCGCGGTTTCGGCGGTTTCGTCGCTTGCCGCGTCGTTGGCCGCATCCGCGTCGCGTTCGGCGGCGGCAAGGGCCATCGTCCGATTGGTGGCAGCCGCGCGCAGCGTACTGCAATGCGCGGCATGCCGGATATCCGAGAGAAGACGAACCAGTTGTCGTGCTGTTCTGCGTTTCATGACACCCCCCCGCACTGCACCAAGAACCTCATAAAACACTTTAACTCTATGCCTGAATCGGGCGTCGCTGAAATGGTTTTGACTAAATAGCAACGGTTGCGCTTGCATAAACAGACACGCAATCTTCATACCGACCAGGTTCAATGTGCGCGGCCGCCTCGTCGCCGTCTGTGCGCTCGCGAGCGCTCGCGTGTAAAAAGCTACGCCGCCGCCTGGAATAAATATGAGGTCAAAATGCAAGTTATCCACATTTGCCTATGAATAACTTCGGGACAGCGCCGGGATAGTGTGTGCGCGGAATCTGGATAAAACGGATCGGCGAGCTAGCGCGGACATAGTTATCCCGCTCTTGTAGTTTTTCTACCGGCGCAGTCCGCAGGGTTATGTATTTCGGATGATGTTGATGCGATGGAGGATTTGACAGTTGTCCACAGAAGGCTTTCGCCCTTGTTAACTATTACTACATACGTATACACACGGGATAAACAAAAAGGATAAGTCACGTGGGCGTGCGTAGTTTGAAGGCTGCTCGGTCAGCGCAACCCAGTGGACGAAGTCGCCTCAAGGCACCACGCGCGTTCCGCTCGCAGGTTCCACGGAAGCAGCCTTGCCGATTGTTGCGTCAGGCATCGCGGCAACCGGCGCGAGAGCCGGCGCTTCGACAGGAACCGGCAACAAACGGCTTTCGATACGGTTGGTCGGCACCGCCTGCGTGCGCACCACGGTTTGCAGATAGTGATCGACGAGGCCGAAAAAGCGGTCATAAAACTTGCCCGACGGAATCGTCTCGCTTGAAATCTTCACCATCGCGTCGCTGTTCGAGCGGATCGGCAGTGAGAGCGAACCCAGCACACTCAGTCCGACGCTCGCCGACGTATCGCTCTTCTTCAGCGCAAAGCCGTTCTGCACGGCATTCACATAGACGATGCTGGTATCGCTCGCCTCTTCCCCCGGCGTGCAAACCACATGAAATTCGACTACGACGTGGGTATCGCCGCTCGGCTGGAAGTTCTTGGTGCCGTCGACGGTATCGGTGCGCGTCATCGTCGTCAGGTAGCCCTGACTCAACAGGGCGCGGCGCGCGGCTTCGCAGGTATCGGTCGTGTTCGAGTTGAAATTGCGTGCGTACGGACTCGCGCCCGTCTCAAACAATTCCTGCTGGAATTTGGGCTGCGGGGTGCTGCTGCAAGCGGCAAGGATCAGCAAGCCAAGCAGCGAGGCGAAGGTGGCTTTGGAAAACGAGGTCAACATGGTCGATCTGA
Organism: Paraburkholderia sp. DD10; assembly: GCF_049177125.1. Lineage (NCBI taxonomy): Bacteria > Pseudomonadati > Pseudomonadota > Betaproteobacteria > Burkholderiales > Burkholderiaceae > Paraburkholderia > Paraburkholderia sp. DD10. Next base: position 3,140,885 of record NZ_CP185393.1, read on the forward strand.
AGGGGGCGCTGCGAAAACACAGTGGGAATGCATTGTAGAGCGGGTTGCCGGCCGTGCGTAAAAAGCGCGCAGCGCGCTTCGCGCCTTATTTGGCGTGACGGCCGATTACCGCAGCCCAAGCCACGGCAACGCAAAAAAGAGGGAAGAGCGTCGCTCAGTTCGACGCGGCGGACGATCCAGTCGACGGTTTCGCCGAGCCGGCAATTCCACTGCTATCGACGGCCGGCACGGTAAAGGCGTTGGCCCAGTTGTCCGGTGCCGCACAACGGTCGGCCGGTGCAGCGTCGCATCTGGCGGCTCGCGCGTCTGCACGCCGGGCGGTGCCCGGTTCAGGCGCGAGCGCGGCAAAGTCCTGAACCCGCAAGCTCACCTTTTGCGCATACGCCTTCGACCCGCCGTAGCTTTTGAGCGCCGCGTCCATGTCGCCGTTGGCGGAGCGCATGTAGCCGTACAGGATTGCCGAGCCCACTTCGATGTTCGTGGTCGGCTCGGTGAGGTCCTTGACGTTCCTCAGCAGCCCCCGATGAGCGCCCGGCACCACTTGCATCAGCCCGGTTGCGCCGTTGGCGCCCCTGGCTTTTTCCTTGAAGCGGGACTCGATGGAAATGATCGCCAGCAAAAGCGCCGGCGGCAAAGAGTATTTGGAAGCGGCGGATTGCACCGCGTCGGAGATCTTTTGCGCCTTCTCCGTTGCGAGACCGAATTTTTGCGTGAGATACGCGGACATGCGATCGGTGTTGTCGTCGGCGACGGCGGTTTGGATCAGACCGAACGAAAGCATGATCAGGCAAAGGAACCGGCTCATAACGGAAGACGGGAGAAAAAGAAAGCGCGCATTATAGCCCTGCCCGAAAAATAGGCACCGAACAGACAAGTTTCATCGTAGGAATAATAGTCGATGATCGCAGCCGCGACCGATGAACCCCACGGCTTTACTTCGCGTAGCGACGGTTCAGCGCTGCCACCGTTTCGCACATATGCGCGCGCAATTCGGGCGGCGCCAGCACCTCGGCTTCGGCGCCGAAGCGCAGTAATTCCGCGCACGCCTGCCTCACCGAGCCGACCGGCAGCGTCACGGTGCGCCAGCCGTCGGTGGGATCGGGCTCGCCGATTGTCGCGGCCGAGCGCGCGAACGGCGAAGTGAAGGCTTCCAGCATCCGCATGCCCCACGGAGACAGCCGCAGCGTTGCTTCGCTCGCATGCATCTCCGCGGAGAGCCGCTGCGTGCTGTCCCGCCAGTACTCGGCGAGTTCGAACGCGGGCGGCCGCTCGAAGGTTTCGTCGATCAGGGTCAATTCGAGAATGCGCGAAATGCGATAGATGCGAATATCCGCATCCACGCGCCCGACCACGTACCACGCCCCGCCTTTCAGCACGACGCCGAGCGGTTCTATCCGCCGGACTTTTTCGGCTTTCCAGCTCTGATAGCGAATCCGCAGCGGATGCTGCTCCCACACCGCGCGCGCGATCAACGGCAGATGCGCGGGCTGATCGGCGTCGGCGAACCACGCCGGCGCGTCGAGATGAAAACGCGAGCGCATGCGCTCGGCGGTGCAGCGCAATTCGACGGGCAGCGCCGCGAGCAGCTTGGTTTGCGCGCCGGCCATCACCGCGCCGAGCCCGAGCGCCTGCACCGGGCCGGGCAAGCCGGAGAGAAACAACGCCTCCGCTTCCTGCGGCGACAAGCCGTTAAGCCGCGTCCTGTAGCCGTCCAGTAGCCGGTAGCCGCCTTCCGCGCCACGCTCGCTATGCACGGGGACGCCGGCGGCGCTGAGGGCGTCGATGTCGCGATAGATGGTGCGCAACGACACAGCGCATTCGTCGGCGAGCGACTGGGCGGTGACCCGGCCACGCGCCTGCAATGTCATCAAAATCGAAAGAAGGCGGCTGGCTCTCATGTCGGCAAGTGTAGCCATACCTGACACTCGCTGACAGGTATGGACGCTTACGATAGGTGCGCCCGGCGAAGCCTGCTTGCCGGTTTTCCAACGCGCACTCATTCGGAAGGCTGACACCATGACCCCAGACCGCACGATCACGCTGTTCCATTCGCCGCAATGCCGCTCCGTCAGCGCGCTGACGCTGCTCGAGGAACTCGGGGCACAGTATCAATTGAACGTGTTGAACATGAAGGCCGGCGAACAGCGCAAGGCGCCTTTTCTCGCGATCAATCCGCTCGGCAAGGTGCCGGCGATTCTCCACGGCGATGCGTTGGTGACCGAGCAGGTCGCCATCTTCATCTATCTGGCTGATCTCTTTCCCGAAGCGGGCCTCGCGCCCGCGCTCGACGATCCGTCGCGCGGGCCGTATCTGCGGTGGCTCGTGTATTACGCGGCGTGCTACGAACCGGCGCTGGTCGACAAAGCGATGAAGCGCGACCCAGCGCCGCCCTCCACGTCGCCTTATGGCGATTTCGATTCGATGCTCGGGACCGTGACGAGCCGGTTGCAAACGTCGCGCTACCTGCTCGGAGACACGATGTCGGCGGCGGATATCCTGTGGGGCATCGCGTTGCATTGGGGGACGATGTTCAAGCTCGTCCCTGAAACGCCGGTGCTAGTCGAGTACGCCGGTCGCATTTGCTCACGGCCGAGCTTCGTGAAGGTGAGCGAGCGGGATGCGGCGCTGGCGGCCGAGCATGAGGCGGCGGTCAAGCGTAACTGAGGCGCGGGCCGACCGGTTTGGATTCGCTCCATGCCACACGGTCAGTCGGCTGTCGCCGGGATTTGAGACAATGGTGCCCGTCGGCGAAGGTATTCCCGCGATAACCGGGGTGTAGCCTTGGCCGTTCGCACACATGCCGCCCTTTTGACGAACCAGAGCCGTTTCAGTGATGAGCAAGATGGCATTCATTCCCAGCGTCCCCGCAGCGTCGGAAGACGATTTCGAAGTATTGGCGACGTCGAAACTGGCCGGCTACCGGCGTTTCTTCGGCGTATTGAAAGTGGTTCGAACCACCGATGGCCGCGTGCTGTTTCCGTTCGACGGGGCACCGGAACTCGGGCCGTATGCAACCAAGCTGGAGGCGGTCGCGGCGGCGCAGGTGTGTGGCGAACACATCGTGATCAGCGATCTGGCGCGCCCCGAACTGTAGACCGGAAATTTGCTTCAGTTGCCGCGTACATATGCAATCCCTCTATGCCGCCGCGGTTCAACGCGGTGGCATAGAGGCCGGGCGACAAACTGACAGTCAGCCCAAAACAGCTTTACACCTTGGTGCTTTTTTAGTGCTCGCTAGGCCTGATAGCCGGGTCGCTCTCCACCACTTCGTGGGTGGCTGACCAGTACGGCTCGCGGTTGTAGTAGCTGTGGGTCGACATGCCCCACTTCGCATCCGCCATGGCAGGCCAGTGATCCTTGTCGAAGCCTGGATCGTCCTTGAGCCGCTGCGCTGCTATGTCGACGTAGAAGCACTTCTGATCCGTATCCAGAGTCAGCGCGTTCCACGGGATCGCGTGCAGGGTCGAACCCATGCCGAGGAAACCTCCCTCCGACAGCACAGCGTAGGCGATACGTCCGCTGCGAACGTCAAGCATGATGTCTGAAATTTTTCCCACGTCTTCGCCATCCGAAGACATCACCTTGTTGCCGTCGAGCGTCGACGCGGCCATGATGTCCGGCCCCGGCCCTTCGCCTATTCCGCCACCGACAATGTCAGCTCCGCCTCGAGTGGCGCTTCGCGGATTGATAGAGCCCATCATTCACCTCCTTGAAAAATGGTGCTCTTTTGTGCCGCAAGCAGCGTGCCCGCGATGGCGAGCATGCGGCGCGTCCGGACGCCCGGTTGGCCGGGGCGAGTCGTGGCCTCCGCCACGACCGCCCGCCTCACTCAACCGTAACCGACTTCGCCAGGTTCCGCGGCTTATCCACGTCCGTGCCTCGCGCGCACGCCGTGTGATACGCCAGCAACTGCAGCGGCACCACGTGCAGAATCGGCGACAGCAGGCCATAGTGCTCCGGCATGCGGATCACGTGCAGCCCCTCATCGTTGACGATCTTCGTATCCGCATCGGCGAATACAAAAAGCTGACCGCCGCGCGCGCGCACTTCCTGAATATTCGACTTCAGTTTTTCCAGCAGCGCGTCGTTCGGCGCGACCGTCACCACCGGCATCGCTTCAGTGACGAGCGCGAGCGGCCCGTGCTTCAACTCGCCAGCCGGATAAGCCTCGGCGTGAATATAGGAGATCTCCTTGAGCTTCAACGCACCTTCGAGCGCGATCGGATAGTGCAAGCCGCGCCCGAGGAACAGCGCATGCTCCTTGCGCGAAAACTCTTCCGACCACGCGATGATCTGCGGCTCGAGCGCCAGCACGCTGTTCAACGCCGCCGGCAAGTGGCGCAACTGCTTCAGGTATTCCGCTTCCTGCTCCCGGCTCACCTGCCCGCGCAGCTTGGCGAGCGTCACGGCCAGCACGAACAGCGCGACCAGTTGCGTCGTGAATGCCTTCGTCGACGCCACACCGATTTCGCGCCCCGCGTGCGTCAGGAACGACAACGCGGTTTGCCGCACCATTGCGCTCGTGCCGACATTGCAGACGGCCAGCGTGTGCTTATGTCCCAGCGACTGCGCATGCTTGAGCGCCGCCAGCGTATCCGCCGTTTCGCCCGACTGCGAGATCACCACCACCAGCGATTTCGGATTCGGCACCGACTCGCGGTAGCGATACTCGCTGGCGATTTCCACCTGTGTCGGGATCTTTGCGACCGATTCCAGCCAGTACTTCGCCGTCAGCCCCGAGTAATAACTCGTGCCGCACGCGAGGATCAGCAGGCTGTCGATCTCGGCGAACACCTTGTCGGCGCCCTCGCCGAACAGCGCCGTATCGAATGAATCCGTCTGCGGAATCGTGTCGGTGATCGCTCGCGGCTGCTCGAAAATTTCCTTCTGCATGAAGTGACGATACGGGCCGAGTTCGACCGCGCCGCCATATGCCGCCACCTGACGCACCTCGCGCTGCGCTTCATGGCCGTCGCGATCGGCGATACGCACGCCGTCGAGCGACAGTTCGCAAACGTCGCCTTCCTCGAGGAAGATGAAGCGTTCAGTGCTGCCGGCAAGCGCCAGCGCGTCGGACGCCAGAAAGTTTTCGCCGTTGCCGAGGCCCACCACCAGCGGCGAGCCTTGCCGCGCGCCGACCACCGTATGCGGCTGGTCCTTATGCAGCACCGCGATTGCATACGCGCCGTGCAATTGCGTGACGGCTTCGCGCACCGCGGCGAACAGGTCGCCGCGATACAGGCTGTGAACCAGATGTGCGATAACCTCGGTGTCGGTCTGCGAGACGAACGCGTAACCCTTGCCGCGCAACGTTTCGCGCAGCGACTCGTAGTTCTCGATGATGCCGTTGTGTACCAACGCGAGTGCGTCTTTCGAGAAGATCGGATGCGCGTTGTCCGTGACCGGCGCGCCGTGCGTGGCCCAGCGCGTATGCGCGATACCCGTGATGCCTTCGAGACGGGTTTCGCGCACCTGGTCATCGAGATCGGCCACGCGCGCGACGCTGCGCGCGCGGCGCGGCCCCTCGCCGCCGAGCACGGCGACGCCGCAGGAATCGTAGCCGCGATATTCGAGGCGACGCAGTCCTTCGATCAGGACCGAAACGATGTTACGTTGCGCAACCGCGCCGACAATGCCACACATGGCTTATTCCTTTTCAGTGCCGTGTTTCAGGGAGCGCGCCTCGCGCGCGCGTCGTGCCCATCAGCTCTTCTTTTTGGTCGGGCGTACGTAGCCCGTCTTGCTCGTTTGCGTCTTGTCGTTCAGCACCAGCGTGTCTGCCTCGGCATCTTTCCAGACCGTGGTGCCCGCCGCGATCGTCACGCCGCGCTTGATGCGCACCGGGGCGACCAGTTGCGTGTCGGAACCGACGAACACGTCGTCTTCAATGATGGTGCGGAATTTGTTCGCGCCGTCGTAGTTGCACGTGATGGTGCCCGCGCCGATATTCACGCGCGCGCCGATGTCCGCGTCGCCGATATAGGTGAGGTGATTCGCCTTCGAGCCGTGACCGAGCACCGCGTTCTTCACCTCGACGAAATTACCGACGTGCGACTCGTCGTGCAACGATGCGCCCGGACGCAGGCGAGCATACGGTCCCAGTACGACGTTCGCGCCGACTTCGGCGCCTTCGATATGCGTGAACGCATCGACGCGCGTACCCGCGCCGATGTTCGCATTGCGGATCACGCAGTTGGGCCCGATGGTGACGTTGTCGGCCAGCGTCACGCGGCCTTCGAACACGCAGTTCACGTCGATCGAAACGTCGCGGCCGCATTCGAGCGTGCCGCGCACGTCGAGGCGCGCCGGATCGGCGAGCGTCACGCCCGCAACCAGCAACGCATCGGCCACGTTGTGCTGATGAATCCGTTCGAGTTCGGCAAGCTGCTGCTTGCTGTTCACGCCGAGCGTTTCCCACTCCTGGTCCGGCTGCGTGGTGACGATTTCCAGCCCGGCTTCGATCGCCATCTCGACCGCGTCGGTGAGATAGAACTCGCCTTGCGCATTGTCGTTCTTCAACGCCGCGAGCCAATCACCGAGCCGTTCGGTGGGTGCGACGATGATGCCGGTGTTGATCTCGGCGATCTTCAGTTGTTCGGGCGTGGCGTCTTTCTGCTCGACGATGCGCGACACCTTGCCGTGCTGATCGCGCACGATGCGGCCGTAGCCGCTGGGGTCTTCGAGCGTGACAGTAAGCACGCCATAGCCGCCCTGCCCCGCGCGCTCGGTGAGCGCCTGCAAGGTGCTGGCGCGCGTGAGCGGCACGTCGCCGTATAACACCAGCGTGGGCGCGGACGCATCGAGCAGCGGCAACGCCTGCTGCACCGCGTGGCCTGTGCCGAGTTGCTGCTCCTGTACGGCGAACTGGACGTCCGGCGCCGCGACCGCTTCGCGCACGGCTTCGGCGCCGTGGCCGATCACCACGACGAGACGCGTGGGCTTCAACGCGCGGGCGGTGTCGATGACATGAGCGAGGAGCGGCCGGCCGGCCAGGGGATGGAGCACCTTGGGAAGCGCGGACCGCATGCGCTTGCCGGTGCCTGCCGCCAAAATCACGATGTTCATGGCGTCGGCGAATAGACGAGTTTGGAGCCGACGATTCTATCACGCAGCCCTTGACGACAAAGGCCGCCAACGCGGCCTTACGACATGCTCGACTGCGCGCAAACGCCCGGCGCGCGGGTGTTTCCGTTAAAGATCGTCAAACTGGACGATCGAGATCGATTTCGATGCGCCGAGTGCCGGGCCCTCGCCGGTATCGGTCGAGCACGGCTCTTCGTCGAAAGCGATGTCGCCTTGCGGATCGGCCTCGCCGGTTGCGCGCAGCCCGGCGAACGGGAACAGCTTGTGATCCATCAGATGCGACGGCACGATGTTCGACAACGCGTTGAACATGTTCTCGATGCGGCCTGGAAAGCGCTTTTCCCAATCGCGGATCAGCGCCTTCATTTCCGCGCGCTTCAGGTTCGGCTGGCTGCCGCACAGATTGCACGGAATGATCGGGAACTCGCGTAGCTCCGCGTACTTCTCCAGATCGGTTTCCTTCACGTAGGCCAGCGGCCGGATCACGATGTTCTTGCCGTCGTCCGATTGCAGCTTGGGCGGCATGCCCTTCAGCTTGCCGCCGTAGAACATGTTCAGCAGCAGCGTTTGCAGGATGTCGTCACGATGATGGCCGAGCGCGATCTTGGTCGCGCCGAGTTCGCCCGCGACGCGGTACAGGATGCCGCGGCGCAAGCGCGAACACAGCGAGCAGGTGGTCTTGCCCTCCGGCACCAGCCGCTTGACGATGCTGTACGTATCCTGGTTCTCGATGTGAAACGGAATGTCGAGCTGCTTCAGGTATTCCGGCAGCACGTGCTCCGGAAAGCCCGGCTGCTTCTGGTCGAGGTTCACCGCGACGATGTCGAAGTTGATCGGTGCGCGCTCGCGCAGCCGCATCAGGATCTCCAGCATCGCGTAGCTATCCTTGCCGCCGGACAGGCAGACCATCACCTTGTCGCCGTCCTCGATCATGTTGAAGTCGCCGATCGCCTCGCCGACCTGGCGCGCGAGACGCTTGAACAGCTTGTTGTTCTCGTACGCTTCTTTCTGCTCGCGGCGCGTGAGCGGCGACTTGGGCTTCGCCGCCTTTGCGCCGAGCGCGGCGGCTTGCGTGGACTCGGTGGCTTGCGTGGCTTCGGCGGACGCGGCGCCGTTCAGGATTTCCGGAGCATTCATGGCTCAATCCTCTTTGATGCGAAAGACTTCGACACCCACCGCGTCGCAGTCGGGATAAACGTCGGGCTTTTCGGTCGACACGCACGCCGCGCGCACCTGCGGATGCTCGAGCATGGTCTTGACGAGATCGTCGCAGAGCGTTTCCTGCAGATGGATATGACCTTGCTCGACGCGCCGCGCGATGGTGGAGCGCATGAAATCGTAGTCGACGACTTCGTGCAGCTTGTCCTGCACCGGCGTGGACAGCGCGAGCGGCACGAACAGTTCGACGTTGATCACGACGCGCTGTTCGCCGCGCTTTTCGAAGTCGTGCACGCCGATGTTGATGTGCACTTCGTAATTGCGCAGAAAGAGCCGGCGGCAATCGGCGAGCCGGGGATGCGAAAGAGCGGCAAACATGTTCGTTCCAGTCGAAAAAAGCGTGCGGAGCACGCAAGGGGGCGCTTCACGGCGCGGCGGCCGCCACGATCGAGGCGGGCCGCGCGCTTCAGGCGCCCGTCAAAAACATTACGTCGCGCGGCAGCGGCACGAGATGCTGCCCGCCGTCGACCACCAGCGTCGTTCCGGTGACGCCCGCTGCGTCCGCGAGATACAACGCGGCGGCGACGATATCCTCCGGCCGCGACGCACGGCCCAAGGGTGTGACCCGGTGGGCGGCTTCAAAACCCTCCGGCGTTTGATCGGCGGCTTGCATCGTGAGGCCGGGCGCGAGCCCGACCACCCGCACTTTCGGCGCCAACGCCTGCGCCAGGGCCACCGTGGCTGTCTGCAACGCCGCCTTCGAGAGCGTGTACGACAGGTAATCCGGATTCATGTTGTACAGCTTCTGATCCAGCACGTTGATCACCACGCCGCGCTGGCTTTCGTCGGTGCGCGCAGCCTCCGGCGTCGCCTCGAACAGCATGCGCGCGAGCACCAGCGGCGCGCCGAGATTCATTGCGGTGAGCCTGAGCAGCAGTTCGTAACCGACGTTCTGCGCCGTGTCTTCCTCGAAGCGCGACGCGTTGTTGACGATGCATGCCGGCCGGCCCAGCGCGGCGATACAGTCCGGCAACAGCCGCTCGACCTGCGCTTGGTCGCCCAATTCCGCATGCAAGGCGACCGCCCGACGGCCCGTCGCCACGATTTCCGCGACCAGTTCCCGCGCGTCCTTTTGCGAGGCGCCGTAGTGGACCGCCACGTCCCAGCCACGCGCTGCGAAGCCGAGCGCGAGCGCCCGGCCAATGCGGCGGGCCGCGCCGGTAATCAGCACGACGCGTGGCGTTTCAGGCGCGCGGGGGGCGGCGGTATCCAGAGGGGCGGTCATTTACAATGCGGGGATGAATCCGAAAGCTCACCAACCCGTTAGTTTACCTGCTCCCGGCCCGAGCGCGCTGGCGCAGTCGGAAGCGCTGCTCGCGCGAATCCGCGCGGAGCTCGAAGCCGCTGGCGGCTGGCTGCCGTTCGACCGCTATATGGAACTCGCGCTGTATGCGCCCGGGCTCGGCTATTACAGCGGCGGCGCCCGTAAATTCGGGCTGCGCGGTGACGACGGCAGCGACTTCGTCACCGCGCCCGAACTGTCGCCGCTCTTCGCCGCGACGCTGGCGCGCCCGCTCGCCGAAGCCTTGCAGGCAAGCGGCACGCGCGAGGTGATGGAATTCGGCGCCGGCACCGGCAAACTGGCTGCCGGCTTGCTCAACGCGTTGGACGCGCTGGGCACGCCATTCGAGCGCTATTCGATCGTGGATTTATCGGGTGAATTGCGCGAGCGCCAACGCGAGACGATCGAGGCCGCCGCACCGGCGCTGGCCGCGAAGGTTCGCTGGCTCGATGCGTTGCCGGAGCGATTCGAAGGCGTGGTGATCGGCAACGAGGTGCTGGATGCGATGCCCGTGCGACTCTTCGCATCTGGCGGCGGCGCCTGGTCCGAGCGCGGCGTGGTGTGGCGCGATCAGACGTTGGCGTTCGATGATCGTCCGGTGTCGGCGGCTGCGGACATTGCGCTGCTGTCGGACATCGAAACGGCCGGCGACGATTACGTGACCGAGACGCACGACGCCGCCCGCGCCTTCACGCGAACCATTTGCACGATGCTCGCGCGTGGCGCGGCCTTCTTTATCGACTATGGGTTTCCGCGTCACGAGTACTACCATGCACAGCGCGCGCAGGGCACGCTGATGTGTCATTACCGGCACCGCGCGCATGGCGATCCGTTCGTTTATCCGGGCTTGCAGGACATGACCGCGCACGTGGAATTTACCGGCATCGCCGAAGCCGGTATCGACGCGGGCGCGGATCTGCTCGGCTTTACGTCGCAAGCGCGGTTCTTGCTGAATGCGGGGATCACCGAGGCGTTATCGGAGATCGATCCTGCGGATACGGCGAGGTTTTTGCCTGCGGCGAATGCGGTGCAGAAGCTGTTATCCGAGGCCGAGATGGGCGAACTGTTCAAGGTGATCGCGTTTTCGCGCGGACTGGATGACACGCTGCGGGCCTTTTCCAGTGGCGACCGTTCGCATACGCTGTGATTCATACCCTGTGATTTTTTGCGTTAGGGATTCGCGATGATCCGCTGGTTGTTGACCACCTTCATTGCCGTCGCGGTGTTGTCGGCCTGCTGGCCGTGGCTCAGGAAAATCGGCATTGGGCGGATGCCCGGTGATGTCACATTGCGGATCTTTGGGCGGGAGTATCCGTTTCCGTTTATGTCGACGCTTGTTTTGTCTGTTGTTTTGTCGATTATTGCTCGGGTTTTGTAGATGGGCTTGGGCGTGTGGGGCTGGTTGGTTGTGCTGTTGCTGTTTTGGCCTTTCCTTGTTGTCTTAGTGGTCTATTAGCGTTGCCCCTGTGCGGGGCAATGCTCTCAACTTAAGCCTCAAAGAGCTTGTAAACGAGGCATTGCCCCTGTAAACTTCATCGCATAACTCACTGATAAATCAACGATATGAACTCAAATACCAGCGTCCTCGCGGCTTCTGGCTGAGTTCTCCGATTTCCTGCTCGATCCGGCGCTCGCCGATCGCGTGCGTCGTTCTCCCACTGCCTTTACCCGCAATCGCACACTGACCTTGCCGCGCATGGCCGCGCTGATGATGTCCGGCATGTGCGCCAGTGTGCAGGCCGAACTTGACGCGCTATTCGGCGCACTGGGAAGCAGCGGCGGGCGCACCCGCGCTGTCAGCGCACAGGCCTTCAGCAAGGCGCGACGGGGAGTGTCTGCCGAACTGTTCGAACTGGCCCGCGCCCGCCTGATCTCGCTGGCCCAACCCCATATCGATTCGATGCGCTGGCACGGCCTGAGGCTGGTCGCCGCTGACGGTAGCCGCCTGCGTGTGGGCACGCGTCGCGGCCATGAACTGCGCGCCGATCACTACGCGTTTGCGCTGTTCCTGCCGGGTTCCGAACTGACCCTGCACGCTGCACTTCATCCCGCCGACGGCGGCGAGCGGCAGATGCTGTTCGAAGCCCTCGATGTACTGCAACCGCATACCGACCTGCTGCTGCTCGATCGCGGCTATATCGGCAACGCGATGGTGGCGGCGCTCGCACAGCGCGAAATCCCGTTCTGCATGCGCGTCGATGCGCGTAACTGGAAATGCGTCAGCGCCTTTACCCGCAGCGGTAAAGCCGAGCATGTGGTGACACTGGAAGCGCCCAGCGAACCGGATGCCCGCGCCTATGAACTGGCGCGTACGCCCACGACTGTGCGCCTGATCCGCGACGTCACGCCGGGCGGTCGCGTGCGTGTGCTGATGACCTCGCTGCTCGATGGCGGGCGTTATCCGGCGGCATCGTTCGGCGCGCTCTATCACCAGCGCTGGCGGGTCGAGGAAGCATTCAAACGACTCAAGCACCGGCTGCGGCTGGAAGCCGTCACAGGCCTCGATTACCTGGCGTTACAGCAGGACTTCGGCGCAAAAATCCTCGCCGACAACCTGTGCACACTGCTCAGCGATCTCGATGCGCCGCACGACGACAGACATGCCAGCCGTCCTAACCGGGTGTATGCACTGGGCGCACTCAAGCCCATCCTCGGCGCGTGTCTTCTGCGCATCCAGCGCTGTCTGGACGGCCTCGCCGGTGTGCTGGAAATGATCCACCAGACCCGATGCCGGATACAGCCCTCACGCTCCTATCCAAGACCACCCAGAAAAGCCAAGCCCCACTTCCATCTCGCGTACAAACTCGCTTGATGCAGCGGGGCTTAAGTTGAGAGCATTGCCCCGCACAGGGGCAACGCTAATAGACCACTAAGCCAGCAAGGAAAGGCCAACAAAACAACCCCACAACCAACCAGCCCCGCACGGGCAAAAAAACCTCACCCCCCCATCACCGCCTCGACAGCCCGAACTCTCTCCCGATGCACCGCATCCTTGATGCCAGCAGGCGCATCAGCCATCCGCATAGCAACAGCACCGGCATCCACGCCTCGCGCAGCGACAAGCGCAATCCGCAATCGTTCGGCCTGCGGATACTCGCGCATCTCAAACCCGAGCCGCCCGCGCGCATCGGCCTCGCAGGCCTGCAAGGCCTCGGCGAACCGCGCCGGTTTGCGCAGCGCATCGCTGCGTTCGAGCAACCGCACCAGCGCGGCAGCGCCCATCTCCATCACGCGATGAATGTTGCCGTGCTCGCGAGCCACCAGCAGCGCCAGATCCCGACATTCGTTCGGCACGCGCAGCCGCTCGCATAAGGGCTTCAGCAGATCCACGCTGCGCTCCTCATGCCCGATATGCCGCGGCAGCACGTCTGCCGGCGTGGTCGCCTTGCCGAGGTCGTGCGTCGACGCGGCAAACCGAACCGTCAATGCATAGCCCTGCTGCGCGGCATGGTCGACCACCATCATCACATGCATGCCCGTATCCACCTCGGGATGATAGTCGGCGCGCTGCGGCACGCCGAACAGCGCGTCGATCTCCGGCAGAATGCGCGCCAATGCGCCGCACTCGCGCAACACCTCGAACATGCGCGAAGGCTTCTTCTCCATCAAGCCGCGCGACACTTCCTGCCAGACGCGCTCGGCCACCAGCGCATCCACCTCGCCCTCGGCCACCATCTTGCGCATCAGCGCCAGCGTTTCCGGCGCGACCGTGAAATCGACGAACCGCGCCGCAAACCGCGCAATCCGCAAAATGCGCACGGGGTCTTCGAGAAACGCCTCGCTGACATGACGGAAGAGCCGCGCCTGCAAATCGCGCTGTCCGTTGAACGGGTCGATCACCGGGCCGGTCAACGCCCCATCCGGGCGCACCTCGCGCGCCATCGCGTTGATCGTCAAGTCACGGCGCGCGAGATCCTCTTCCAGCGTGACGTCCGGTGCGTAAAAGACCTGGAAGCCGCGGTAGCCCGCCGCGGTCTTGCGCTCCGTGCGCGCCAGCGCGTACTCCTCGTGCGTCTGCGGATGCAGGAATACCGGGAAATCCTTGCCCACCGGACGGTAGCCCTGCGCCACCATCTGCTCGGGCGTCGCGCCGACCACCACGTAATCACGATCCTGCACCGGCACGCCCAACAACTCGTCGCGGATCGCGCCGCCCACGGCGTAAATGTTCATGGGCATACGTCTTGATAAGGAATGGCGTGCGTTTCACGCAGTGCGTCGTCGATCCAGGCCTTCACGGCGGGCAGGTCCGTGATTCGGCGCACATACGCCGAGGCGGCTTCGGACAACGGCGGCTGCCACGTATTGAAGCGCATCGCCACCGGCGCGTACATGGCGTCGGCAATGCTGAACTCGCCGAACAGGAACGGCCCGCCGTAGGTCTCGAGGCAGCCGGTCCAGATCGCCTCGATGCGCGCGATGTCGGCCAGCACGGCCGGCGTGGCGTTCCTGCCCGGAAACGACGCGCGAATGTTCATCCACATGTTCGAGCGCAATTCGCCGAAACCGGAGTGCATCTCGGCGCTCACGCTGCGCGCGTGGCTGCGCGCCGCCGCATCGCGCGGCCACAGCGCATGCTGCGTAAAGCGTTCGGCCAGCGTCTCGGCGATCGCCAGCGAATCCCACGTGGCCGCACCGTCTTCGTCGATCAGCGTCGGCACCTTGCCCGGACTCGCCGGCGCGTGCGCCAGAATCTCCGACTTCGTGTCGGGCGTGTACAAATGAATCAACACCTCCTCGAACGGGATGCCGAAATGCTTGAGCAACAGCCACGGACGCATCGACCATGACGAATAGTTCTTGTCACCGATAATCAGCTTCATGCTTGACTTGAATAGAAGGGTTGGAGATCAACGAGGCTCACCGTCCAGCGCTGGCGCGAAACGTGTCGAAGCGCGAACGCGTCGACGCGCCGGTCAGATACACGGGCGCGATCGATTCGATGCTGGCCGGCTCGATGCCGAGTTCGGGCGCGAGCGGTCCGCTCAACACGTTGTCGACTTTCATCGAATCGAGATTGTCGCGCGAGATCACCGGTTCGCCGGGCGCCATTTCAAACGTCAGCGCTTGCAGGCGCGCCAATGCTTCCGGCAAACGAATGATGCGTGCATGCCGGCCGATCACATCGCCGCAATATTTGACGAGCTCCTCGAGCGAGTAGACGGTCGGGCCGCCCAGTTCATAAGTATGGCCGCTGGCCGCGTCGAGATCGAGCACGTTGACGATCGCCTTCGCCACGTCGGCGACATAGACCGGCTGGAACTTCGCGTCCGGCATGGCGAGCGGAATCACCGGGAACGTCCGCTGCAAGAACGCGAACTTGTTGAGGAACTGGTCTTCGGGACCGAACAGGACTGACGGACGGAACACCGTCCACGCGAGATTCGCCGCGTGCACCGCCTTCTCGCCATCCCCCTTGGAGCGCGAATACATGCTCGGGCCGTTCGAATCGGCGCCGAGCGCGCTGATATGAATCAGCCGATGCACGCCTTTGCCCTCGCAGGCGGCGACGATCCTGGTCGGCAGTTCGACATGGATTCGCGCAAACTCGCGGCCATACGGCGTGCCGCGTTTGCCGTTCAGCGTGCCCACCAGATTGATCACACAATCGGCGCCCTCGACGAAGCGCGCGAGCTGTACCGGATCGAACACGTCGGCTTCGATCACGTCGATGGGCAGCAGCGTGAGATGACGCGCGTTGTAGCGCCGCCGCGTGGCGATGCGCACGTCCTTGCCCACGTCGACGAGCGCGTTGACGAGATGGCTGCCGATAAAACCGGACCCGCCGATGAGCGCAATGGCTTGATGTCGCATTTTCGACTCCCTGGTGGAAGCCGCGGCAACGGCTGGCGTGGCGCACCGCCGCATCACGATCGACGCAGCGGCGGCACGGCGCTTACGGCGCGATATAACCCAGACGCGCCTTCAGCGATTGCGGACGGCCTTCGAACAATGCCGCGTAGTAGACCGTGTTGGACAACACGTTCTTGACGTAGTCGCGCGTTTCCTGGAACGGGATCGACTCGGCGAAGATCGCGCCTTCGACCGGACGCTGCAGCGACTGCCGCCAGTTGCGCGGACGGCCCGGCCCGGCGTTATACCCTGCCGTAGCCAGCACGGCGGACCCGTCGAACTGATTGTAGATCATCGACAAGTAGTTCGTGCCGAGCAGGATATTCGTGTTGATGTCGTTCATCTGCTCGCGCGAAATCGGGCCGAGGCCGATCTTCTTCGCGACCAGTTGCGCGGTGCCCGGCATCAACTGCATCAAACCGCTCGCGCCGACCTCCGAGCGCGCGTTCATGATGAAGCGCGACTCCTGGCGAATCAGCCCATAGGCCCATTCCACATCCAGCCCGTTCGACTGCGAATCGCGCTCGACGATATCGCGGAACGGCGACAGGTAACGCAGCGAGAAATCGTGCTCGCTCTTCGTGCGGTCCGCCGTGTTGACGGTGCGGTCATATAACTGGATACGGCGGGCGTATTCGGCGGCGGCGAGCAGTTGCCGGTCGCTCATGCCGCGCAACGGCCAGTTCCATTCGCGATTGCCTTCGAGCCGCAGATTCAGCGCATAGAAACGCTGCGCCAGGTCGAAGCCCGGCGTATTGCCGGCTTGCTGGACTTCGGCGTCGCTCACGGTGGTTTTCGCGGGCACGCTGATTTTCTGGCCGAGTTCCTCGGCTGCCAGTTGGCCGTAGAAGTTGAAGCCCTGCGAGATCGACTCGAATTCCTGGTTGGCCGTGGTCGTGTCGCCCGCCTGCTTCAGCGCGCGGGCATGCCAATACACCCACGACGGCTGATTGCGCAGCGCCGCCGGCATCTGCTCGATCGACCAGCGCACCATCGTCCAGTCGCCGGCGAGGAGCGCGGTGCGGGTGCGCCATTCGTAGGCCGGGTTCGACAGCGGCGCATTGGCCGACAAGCGGTACCAGTCGACCGCGCTCGGCATCTGCTTCGCGGCGGCCTGATAGGCAATGGTGCCCCAGCCGATCGCGCGTTCAGGCGAGTTGAGCGACGGCGCCACCGAAGCGAACGTGGCCGCGGCCATGGCCGGGTCGTTGCGCGCCATGCGTGTGATCGCGAGCAGCGCCAGCTGATGCGACTTCGGATCAGGGCCTACGCCGCGCGCGAGCAGCAACGGCGGCGTGCTCGTGGCCTGGCCGAACAGCACGGGGTCGGGCGCGTCGTTGCCGAGCGCGTCGAGGAGCTTGCTGCCCGTGTTCGTGTAGTTCTGCTCGTACGCGAGACGGATTTGCTGCCAGATATCGTCGGTGCTGAATTGCTTGTTGACGCCCAGCACGGTGATCAGATCGACGCAGCCGTCGCCGTACCATTTGGGATCGACCAGCAGCGCACGCGCCGCCTCGGCGACGTTTTCACCACGCGACGCACGCGATTCGAGCGCGTAGCACTTCACCTGCGTGTCGTCGTTGAGTACGAAGCGCGCGTATTGCTGGTCGAAGTTGCGCCAGTCGTGACGCGTGCCGAGCACCGTGAGGTAGTCGTTGCGCATGCGGTCGGCAATCGCCTCGCCGTCGTACTTCTGCAGGAACGCGAGCACCGGCGCATCCGGCGCGTCGACCCGCGCGTGGCCGCTCGAATCGAACAACTGCGGCTTGATCTGGAAGTATTCCAGATAGGAAGGCGCCGGATAGTTCGGGATCAGGCTGGCGAGTTGCGCCGCGCGCGCCGCGTCGTTATTGCGCGCGGCCTCGCGAAGCTGGACGAAGGTCTGGTCGTCGCTCGTGAGTTGCGAAAGGGGAATGGGCTTGACGGCTGAGGCCGTGCTGCACGCGACGAGTGCGGCTGCGGCGAGCGCCAGACCGGCCGCGCGATATACTCGGTAAAGGCGTTTTGACATCGTTGTTTCTGGAGCGCGAATTGAACCCAAGCATAGCATGCAACCCCAACGCGGAATCGAAAAAGGCGCTGCGTCGAATGCTATTGGAAGCAAGGCTGCAAGCGGCTTCCGAGCCGGCGCACAATGCCGCGCTCGGCCGGCGCATTCTCGATGCGCTGAAGCATTACGGCGTGAGCAGCGTGGGGTTCTACTGGCCGCTCGCGGGCGAATTCGACGCGCGCGCCGCCATGTCGATCTGGCTCGCGGCAGGCGAACCACGCGAAGCGAGTTTGCCGATCATCAAGGAGCGCGGCGTGCCGCTCGAGTTCCATGCGTGGACGCCTGATACGCCGATGAAGATCGGTCATCACAGGATCGCCGAGCCAACTTCGGGGCGAGTGGTGATTCCCGAATTGCTGTTCGTGCCGTGTGTCGGTTTCGACGCCGAAGGTTATCGGCTCGGCTACGGCGGCGGCTACTACGATCGCACGCTGGCCGCATGGCCGGGCGCAAAGCGGCCGGTCACGGTGGGCATCGCCTATGAAGCGTGTCGCACGCAAGCGCTGCAACGTGAGCAGCACGACATTCCGCTCGACCTGATCGTCACCGAGGCAGGTCTTTATCCGCAGCGGGCGGATTGAGCGTCGGGCGCTCGGCATCGAACGCGTGAACCACGCGTGCTCCGCATCGCGCACCGCCGCCCCGAGTCCCGCAAGCCCCGCTATAAAGACGCCGCCGCCCGCGCGGCCGTGTCGTACAGACCCGACGCGTTGCGCATCAACTGCGCCGCCTCGCCGATCTGCTCGTTGGTCAGGCCGCTTTCCTTCAGCGTGGAAATCAGGCAGCTCTCGCGCACCTCGCGATATTTCAGACACAGCGCGCGGCCCGAATCGGTGGCCGAGAAGAACACTTCCTTGCCGGTCTTTTCGCTTTTTACATACCCTCTAGCTACCAGCTTCTTCAACGCGTAGGTGGCGACGTGCGTGTCCTCGATGTTGAGCACGAAGCAGATGTCGGCCAGTTTCTTGCGGCGCTCGCGGTGGCTGACGTGGTGCAGCAGCGAGACTTCGATAGCGGTCATGTCCTTGTCGCCGGCCGCGGACATGCAGCGCACCATCCAGCGGTTGAATGCGTTGCCCGCCATGATGAGCGCGTATTCCAGCTCTGACAGTTCGGCGCTTGTCTCAGACACGAGATGTTCCGAAGAGACGATCTTGGTGGGATGGCGCGACATGGAGATTCTCAGGGAACAGGATGGGAAGGTGTCGCGAGTGTACGACGAGCGATCGATTCATGGGAGCCCTGGCACAAATGCTTATTGAGAAATTGTTGATATTTTATTGATAATGTACGCTCCAAACATCGCGTGCCGCTACCTAACCTGTTTGACAGGGTTCGCTGTGCCGAATCCGCCGACTCGACCAAGGCCGTTAAGCAATGAGCCAACCTAGAATCTTTCCGCTGGGCGATGCCGCGCTTGTCTGCGAGGCGCCGCCGCCCGCGACGCTGGCATGCCAGCGTCGCGTGTGGGCGGCCGCCGAGGCCGCGCGCGACTGGCCGCATGTGCTGGAGGTCGTGCCGGGCATGAACAACCTGACGCTCGTGTTCGATCCGCTCGAAGCGGACCGCGACGCGCTCGTGAACCATTTGCAGGCGGCCTGGAACGCGGCCGGCGACACGCCCGCGATCGGCCGCGAAGTCGAGATCCCCGTGCAATACGGCGGCGAGTTCGGCCCCGATCTGCAGGTGGTCGCCAATCACACGGGCCTAAGCGCGCGCGAGGTCGTGCAGCGACACTCGGACGGCGAGTATGTGGTGTTCTTTCTCGGCTTTCAGCCCGGCTTCGCCTATATGGGCGGACTCGATGAAGCGCTGCACACGCCGCGCCGCGCGTCGCCGCGGCTGGAAGTGCCGGCCGGCTCCGTCGGCATCGGCGGTGAGCAAACCGGCATTTATCCGGCCACCTCGCCGGGCGGCTGGCAACTGATCGGCCGCACCGCAACGCCGCTGTTCGATCCGGCGCGCCGCCCGCCCACGCTGCTGCAACCGGGCGACCGGGTGCGCTTCACCATCGCGGGGATACACGCATGATCGATGTGATTCGCGCGGGTCTGTTGACCACGGTTCAGGATCTCGGCCGTCACGGCTACCGGCATCTCGGTGTCGCGATGGGGGGCGCGCTCGACCGGCTGGCGCTCGAAGTCGGCAACCGGCTGGTCGGCAACCGGCCCGACGCAGCCGGTCTGGAAATCACCTTCGGGCCGACGGTGCTGCGCTTTCTGCGCGCCACGCGAGTGGCCATCACCGGCACCGAATTCGGCGCGACGCTCGACGGCAAGCCCGTCTATTCATGGTGGAGCCTGCCGGTGCGGGCCGGCCAGGAACTGGTGCTGAACGCGGCGCGACGCGGCATGCGCGGCTATGTGTGCATCGCCGGCGGCATCGATGTATTGCCGATGCTCGGCTCGCGCAGCACCGATCTCGCCGGCCATTTCGGCGGACTCGGCGGCCGGGCGTTGCGCGACGGCGACCGCCTGCCGCTCGGCGCGCCGCCGCCGCGCGGCCACGCCGGCTTCTCGCCCGAGGCGCCGGAGTTCGGTGTGAAGGCGCCCGCGTGGTGCAAGTTCGTGCTGGTTCACGAGCCGCTGCGGCGCGGCCGTCATCCGTCGGGGGTGCCGTGGGCCGTGCCGATCCGCGTGCTGCGCGGCCCGGAATACGAGAGCTTCACCGAGGAAGCCCACGAATCCTTCTGGTCCGATGAATGGCTCGTCACGCCGAACAGCAACCGCATGGGCTACCGGCTTGCCGGCACCGAACTGAAGCGCACGCAGAAAGCCGATCTGCTGTCGCACGCGGTGCTGCCGGGCACGATTCAGGTGCCGCCGAACGGCCAGCCGATCGTGCTGATGAGCGACGCGCAAACCACCGGCGGCTATCCGAAGATCGGCGCCGTGATCCAGGCCGATCTCTGGAAGCTCGCCCAGGTTCGCCTGAATGCGGCAGTCCGCTTCATTCCGACCACGCCTTACGAGGCGCGCCAGGCGCTACTGGAAGAACGCGCGTATTTGCGGCAGATCGACGCCGCGATCGCCATGCACGAGGAACGCTGCACGCGCCAATTGGCTGTCGCGGCGCTGTGACACTGAGTAGAGGAACACCATGGAAATCGATCTGAACGCCGACCTCGGCGAAGGCTGCGGCTCCGACGAGGCGCTGCTCGACCTCGTCAGTTCCGCGAACATCGCGTGCGGCTGGCATGCGGGCGGCGCCAATGCGATGCGCGATTGCGTGCGTTGGGCGGTGCAAAAAGGCGTCTCGATCGGCGCGCACCCGAGCTTCAACGATCCGGAAAATTTCGGCCGCAAGGAAATGGATCTGCCGGCCAACGAAATCTATGCGGGCGTGCTCTACCAGCTCGGCGCGCTGTCGGCGATCGCCCAGGCCGAAGGCGGGCGCATCGCGCACGTCAAGCCGCATGGCGCGCTGTACAACCAGGCCGCGCGCGACGCGCGGATCGCCGACGCGATCGTATCCGCCGTGCACGATTTCGATCCGTCGGTGGCCGTCTTCGCGCTTGCCAGCAGCGGGCTCGTGACGGCCGCGCGCAACGCGGGACTGACCGCGATCGAAGAAGTCTTCGCCGATCGCGGCTATCGCGCCGACGGCTCGCTGGTGCCGCGCAAGGAGCCCGGCGCGCTGCTCGACGACGAGGACGAGGTGCTCGAACGCACGCTCGCGATGGTGCGCGAGCGCCGCGTGCGGGCCGTCGACGGGCAATGGGTGCCGCTGAACGCGCAAACCATCTGCCTGCACGGCGACGGGCCGCATGCGCTGGCCTTCGCGCGGCGCATCCGCGGCGCGCTGGAACAGGCCGGTATCGAAGTGCACGCGGCCGGCGCCGCGAGCGTCTGAAGCCCGCGCCGGCCGGCACTCACGAGACGCAGTGAAGCACATCTTGCCAAGCCCTGAACGCCCCGCTCCACGCGGGGCGTTTGCCAGGTGCAGCCAGATGCAGCCAGGTGCATCACGTCTGCCCGGTGCGGGACATATTGCCGTAACCGCTGTCGGTCGCTCAGTCGACGCGGAAACGGCTGCAGGTGTAGTCGAAGCAACGCGGCCATCTAGAGCCGCGGCAACAAGACGACGCATGGATCGCCACGCGCCGTCCCACGTTAGCCGCCACAAGCGGCGAGGTTAAACCCTGTTTGGAGATCCAGATGCAGACAACAGTCAGTCTATGGCCGCTCATTGGCGTGGCCGTCATCATCGTCGGCTTTTTATTACGGTTCAATCCGATGCTGATCGTGGCGGTCGCCGCGATCATCACCGGACTCGCCGCGCACTTCCCGCCTGAAAAGATCCTGGCCGAAATCGGCACCGGCTTCATCAAGACGCGCAACATTCCGTTGATCATTCTGTTGCCGCTCGCGGTCATCGGCCTGCTCGAACGGCATGGCCTGCGCGAGCGCGCGCAAGCGTGGATCGGCGGCATCAAGGCGGCCACCGCCGGGCGTCTGCTGATCGTCTATCTGCTCGTGCGCGAACTCACCGCGGCGGTCGGCCTGACCGGTCTCGGCGGTCATCCGCAGATGGTGCGTCCGCTGATCGCGCCGATGGCCGAAGGCGCGACCGAAACCCGCTTCGGCAAGATCAGCGACGCGGTGCGTTTCAAACTGCGCGCGTTCTCCGCGGCGACCGACAACGTGGGCCTCTTCTTCGGCGAGGACATTTTCGTCGCGTTCGGCGCGATCGTGCTGATGACGACCTTCCTGAAGGAAGCGGGCATCATCGTCGAGCCGATTCACGTCGCCGTCTGGGGCATTCCGACCGCGATCTGCGCGTTCCTCATTCACGGTTTCCGCCTGTATCTGCTCGACCGCAAGCTCGAGCGCGAATTGCGCGGCAATGCCGCGAGCGGCAGCACAATCACGCCGACGCAAACGGCCGCGGGAGATAAAGCATGACGCTCACGATTACCTATCTGTTCTGGCTGCTGGGCGTGGTGCTGCTGATCATCGGCGGCATGATCGTCACGGACAAGGAGCATCCGCGCCGCTTCACCGCCGGCGGTTTCTGGATTCTCTACGCGCTGATTTTCCTGATCGGCGACAAACTGCCGCCCGCCGTGGTCGGCGTGGCGGTGATCGTGATGGCGCTGATCGCCGGCTTCGGCGGCGTGACGGCGGCCAAGCCGAAAACGCTGTCGCTGGAAGCGCGCAAGGCGAGCGCCGCGCGTCTGCGCAACAAGCTGTTCGTGCCCGCGCTGACGATTCCGGTCATCACCGTGATCGTCACGCTGTCGGCGAGCCATCTGGTTTTCGGCGGCCTGCCGCTCATCGAGAAGGCGAACGTCACGCTGATCGGCTTCGGCATCGGCTGCGTGATCGCGCTCGCGATTGCCTGCGTGCTGACGCGCGACACCGTCGGCCAGTCGATGAAGGAAGCGCGCCGGCTCGTCGATGCGTTGTCGTGGGCGGCGGTGCTGCCGCAGATGCTCGGCATGCTCGGCCTCGTGTTCTCGGACGCCGGCGTCGGCAAGGCGGTCGCTCACGTGACCACGGCCTACATCAGCCTCGACTATCGCTTTGTCGCGGTGGCCGTGTACTGCATCGGCATGGCGCTCTTCACGATGGTGATGGGCAACGGCTTCGCCGCATTCCCGGTGATGACGGGCGGCGTCGGCGTGCCGATCCTGGTGGGCGTGTTCCACGGCAATCCGGCCGTGATGGTCGCAATCGGCATGTTCTCAGGCTACTGCGGCACGCTGATGACACCGATGGCCGCGAACTTCAACATGGTACCGGCCGCGCTGCTCGAACTACCGGATAAGAATGCGGTGATCAAGGTGCAGGTGCCCACGGCGCTGACCTTACTGGTCGTGAATATCTTCCTGTTGAATTTCCTGATGTTCATGTAGGGCTCTTGTAGTCGCATGCGTGAAATACCGGCGTGTCACGGGATCTCTCTGTGACACGCCGGTGAAAGGGATTCGTCGCGGGACCTACTATGCGAAAGAGACAACCGAAATAGGATGCGTCCGATCGTCTGTGGATGGACCGAAATATAAGCTGGCGGGCGGTCTCCCATCCACATGCACCGGCGCGCGCAGCGCGCGCCGCCGGCGCCTTCCAGCAGGTCTCTCATGGAACGTCAATCCCACCCCGACGCTGTGCGCACCGATGCGTCATCGCCTTCCCACCTCGCGTCATTGATCGAAGCCGCGCTCGCGGCACACCAGACCGGTCAGCTCGACGCCGCCGAACCGTTTTATCGTGAAGCACTCGCGCTCGATCCGTCCCATGTCGACGCGCTGCACTATTTCGGCGTGCTGCAACATCAGCGCGGCAATCACGAGGTCGCCGCCCGGTTGATGAACGAGGCGCTCAAGCTCGATCGCACCGACGCCGCATGCTGGAGCAACCGCGGACTCGTGGCCGCCGCCCTCGGCCATCTCGACGAAGCGATGATCTGCTACGACCAGGCGTTGCAGATCCAGCCGGACTTCGCCGACGCTCGCAGCAACTTCAGCGTCGCGCTGCAAGCGCAAGGCTCCTTCGACGAAGCGGTCGAACAATACCGGCTGGCGCTGGCGTCGAACCCCGGCATGGTCGACGCGCATCTGAACCTCGGCACGGTGCTGAGCAAGCTCGCCCGTTACGACGAAGCTTTGGCGTGCTATCGCGACGCCTTGTCGCTCGACCCCGAGTCGGCGGAAGCGCACTTCAATGCGGGCAATGCGCACAACGCACGCGGCGACCGCGAAGCGGCCATCGCCAGTTTCGAACAGGCGCTGGCGCTGCGCCCGCATTACGCCGAGGCGCATATCAACCTCGGCAGCCTGATCGGCAAGCTCGGCGACTATGCGGGCGCCGAATCGCACTACCGGCGCGCGGTTGAGTTCAAACCCAACCCCACCAATCTGGTGTGCCTCGGCGGTTCGCTCGGCGCGCAAGGCCGGCTCGATGAAGAAGAAGGCTTCTATCGTCAGGCGCTGCAACTCGCGCCCGACCATGCGGACGCGCATCAGAATCTCGCATGGCTGTTGCTCAAGCGAGGCGATTACAAGCAAGGCTGGGCTGAATTCACGCAGCGCTGGCGCAAGCGCGACTATGAAGCGATCGCGATTCCGGGCGTGCCTGAATGGCGCGGTGAGCCGCTCGAGGGGCGTCGTCTGCTGATCGTCGGCGAACAGGGTTTCGGCGACCACTTCCAGTTCCTGCGCTTTGCGCGCGTGCTCGAGCAGCTCGGCGCGACTGTCGACATTCGCGTGCGCGAGCCGCTGCTGCCGCTGCTCGAACGCGCACCGGGCGTGCACCGCGCGTTCAGCGGCCAACCCGAAGAGCCATACGATTTCTGGGTGCCGATGATGAGCGTACCGTCGTGCATCGGCATGGAGTTGTCCGCCATTCCGGCTGAAGTGCCGTACCTGTTCGCCGACAAAGCGAGGACCAAGGCATGGCGCAAGCGGGTCAACGCGGGCGATAGATCGAAACGTAAAGTAGGCCTCGTGTGGGCCGGCAGTTCGACGTTCGGCAACGACCGCTACCGCTCGGCCGAACTGGCGGATCTGAGCGCGCTAAGTTCGCTGAAGAACGTTGCCTGGCACGCGTTGCAAAAAGGCCCGGCGCACGCGCAGTTGGCCGACGCGCCGGCGGCATTCCGCGCTCACGACTTCACCGCCGACCTGCATGACTTCGACGACACCGCCGCGTTCATCATGAATCTCGATCTGGTGATCGCCGTGGACACCGCCGTCGCGCATCTCGCGGCGGCGCTCGGCAAGCCGGTGTGGACGCTGCTGCCCGCCAACTCCGACTGGCGCTGGCTCGAGGCGCGCAGCGATTCGCCGTGGTATCCCGGCATGAAACTGTTCCGGCAGACGACGCTGGGGGACTGGGCGCCGGTGGTCAGGCAGGTGTCCGAGGAACTCCGCGCGGGCAATTGATCACGCGCAAGTTGCGCCGGAGCCGCATGCTTCGGTGCGGGCGCTCGGGAGGAGCGCCTTCCAGCGATCACTCGCAGACGGGATGCGACGCCGCCCCTACTTGAGGGCGCGCCGCTGATGCGCCAGCATATAGGCGCGCAACAGCTTGTTGATGCGCGTCTGATAGCCCGCACCCTGCTCCTTGAACCAGCTCAGTACGTCCGCATCGAGGCGCATGGTGACGGCCTGCTTCGGCGGCAGATGCAGTTCCGCCTGCTCGAAAAAATCGTCACCCAACTCGGGCACGTCGCTTGTGTCGATATGTGCGTCGTCTGCCTTCGCGAGTCGCTTCCAGTCTGTTCCTGTTGGTTTGCTCATCATTTCCGCCTGTGTTCGTTTTTCGGCGATTGCCGAAGATGCCCCGTCAATGCCAGATGCTGCGCTTGTAACGCGTGACCTCGTGTCTCGTGGCCTTGCGCGCCGAGATGATGCGGACCACGTCCATATCGCGCTCGACGTACACCACCACACCTACGATAGCCGCCATCCAACCGGGTGCGATCCAGCGGTCCTCACCGTAGTCGTTGCGCTGATCCAATGCGGTGAGCACCGGATGATTGAACACGTTGATGGCGTCTCTGAAGTCGATGCCATGCTTGCGAATGTTGATCTGATTCTTGGCTTCATCCCACTCGACACGCACGCGGCACCCGTATTGACGTTTGTACATACACAATAACACGTACAGAGCACTCGGCGGTCCTGGAAGATTGCGAGCGGTACGCGGCGAAAGTGAGCGTCAGACTGGCAGGGAGAAGGCCCGTTCCTAACCTGGCCGAACGGGCTATACGGAGTCAGAGAGAACCGACCATCGTGCGCGGCGCAAGCATGAGGGAATGCCACGGACAAACAAACCTCACCCCGCCTCCACCACGAATCCGCGCTGCCGCAAAAGCTGCAGGACACCTTTGCGGCCGCCCAGATGCAGTGTGCCGATCGCCACGAACACCGGTTTGTTGGGCGCGGCGATCAGCAGCATGCGCGACACGAAGCGCCGGTTCCGCTCATAGACGATCTTGTTGTCGATCGAATCGGAGATGCGCTTGTCGCGCGCCAGTTTCTCCGACTTCGCGGCCTGCCACGCGGCGATCGCATCGGCATCGCCCACGCGCCACAGGCGATGCAAGGTCCGCACGTCCGCGACGTTTTCCGCCGGCGTCTGCGCGAGATCCTGCGCCAGCATTTCGCGCTGCTGCGCGAGCGTGAGGCTCGTAAACGCTCGCATCTGCTGCGGCAAGGTCTCGAGGCCGACGATCTTGCCGCGCGTCTTGAGATACACGTTCTGCAACTGGGCTTCCGTGCCGTATTCGGTTTGCAAACCGGCGCTGAGCGAATCGTAGGTTTCGACGAGCAACGAAGCGAGCCACGGCCGCATCTTCCTGATTTCATCCAGCGCGGCGCGATTGCCGCGCAGACGCCAGGCGAGCTTGTGCCACAACGGTTCGGGTAGCAAGCCGGGCAGACAGTCGCGCCGGCATACGCCGTACTTCGATACGTCGTCTTGCGAAACGAGCAGTTCGTCGGGCGAGAGTTCGAGCGCGAGCGTCGGCGAGGCGGCCAGCGCGCCCATGATCGCCGGGCGGAACGGCTGCTTGACGGGGTAGTCGGCGGGATCGCCCACGTGCAGCGTGCCGAGCACGTAGAGGGTCGTGGCGCCGCGCGTCGCGACGTAGAACGGCATGCGTGCCGGCTGCGTGCGCACCGGGCCGCTCGCGGTGGTGCCCGACGTGGCGGGCGGCGGATTGAAGCCGGGTAAGGTGGCGCGCGGCGGCGCCGGCTGATTGGGCACCGGCAATAAAGGGCGCCCGGCCTGAGCGGGCGTATTGGCGGCGGCGCCCGCGGCATGCGCGACGCCGATCGGCCCCGCGCTCAAATGAAAGATGGAACAAACGCCGAGGAGCGCGGCACCGGTCAGTGCGCGCGCGCCCCAGCGCCGCGCAAAAGCGACGCTACGGCCGCCATCACGCGAGCGGCGCGCAAGACGACGCGCCGCCACCACATCAGGCATCCACGTCCCCCACCTCCTCGGCGCGGTGACACGAGACCTGACGGCCATCCACTTCGCGCAGCTTCGGTTCCTCGCTGCGGCAACGGTCGATCACGTAAGGACAGCGCAGATGGAACGTACAGCCGGACGGCGGATTCAGCGGCGAGGGCATCTCACCCTGCAACTTGATCTTGATGGTGCGATCCGCCTCGAAGATCGACGGCGTGGCCGACATCAACGCACGCGTATAAGGATGGCGCGGTTTCGAGAAAATCCGCTTCTTGTCGCCGAGCTCCGCCACGCCGCCGAAGTACATCACCATCACGTCGTCGGCGATATGCTCCACCACCGAGAGATTGTGCGAGATGAACACATAGCTCGTCTTGAACTGCTCCTGCAAATCCATGAACAGATTCAGAATCTGCGCCTGGATCGACACATCGAGCGCGGACACCGGTTCATCGGCAACCACGATCTGCGGATCGAGAATCATCGCGCGCGCAATCGCCACGCGTTGCCGCTGGCCGCCGGAGAACATATGCGGATAGCGCTTCGCATGTTCGGGGCGCAGACCGACGGTGCGCATCATCTGCGCGATCCGCTCGGCGCGTTCGGTGGCGCTCAGTTGCGTGTTGATCGCGAGCGGCTCGCCGAGCGTCTGCTCGACGGTTTTACGCGGATTCAGCGACGCAAACGGATTCTGGAACACCATCTGCACGCGCCGCCGCAGCGCGGCGATCCGCTCGCGATCGGCGCCCGCGACATCTTCACCGTCGATCAGCAGACGGCCGGCGCTGGGCGCCTCGATCATCGTGAGTTGACGCGCGAGCGTGGACTTGCCGCAGCCGGATTCGCCGACCACCGCCAGCGTCTTGCCGCGCTCGAGCGCGAACGAGACGCCGTTGAGCGCCTTCACCGTGCCGTGAGCGAACATGCCGCGCTTGACCGTGTAGTAACGCGCGAGCTTGTCGGCGACGAGCACGTGATCGCCCGCATGATCCGACTGGCGCCGCGTTTCGAGTACTGCGTTCATCGTGCGCCTCCACGGGTGTGAACGTTGGCGTCGCCGCTCAGGTTCAGGGGTTTGATGCAGCGCACGCGCGCCACTTCGGCGTGACCTTGCATCGGCGCGAGCGCGGGCCGCGCCTTGGTGCAGTCGTCAACCACGTACTTGCAGCGCGGCGCGAACAGACAGCCCTTAGGCCGGTCGTCGCGCCCCGGCACCATGCCCGGCAAGGCGGCGAGCCGCACCGCGCCGACGTTGTGCTCGGGAATCGCCGCCAGCAACGCCTCCGTGTACGGATGATGCGGCGCGGCGAAAATATCCGGCACGCGGTTGGTCTCGATCACTTCGCCAGCGTACATGACCGCGACGCGCTGCGCGACCTCGGACACCACCGCCAGGTCGTGCGAGATCAGCACGAGCGCCATGCCGCGCTCCTTCTGCAGGCGCATCAGCAGTTCCATGATCTGCGCCTGGATGGTCACGTCGAGCGCGGTGGTCGGCTCGTCGGCGATCAGCAGCTTGGGATTGCAGGCGATCGCCATGGCGATCATCACGCGCTGGTTCATGCCGCCCGACATCTGATGCGGAAACGAACCGATGCGGTTCCTAGCGTCCGGAATGCCGACCTGATCGAGCAGTTCCAGCGCGCGCCTGTGCAGTGCGTCGCCGCGCAAGCCTTCGTGCAGCTTCAGCACTTCCTTGATCTGATAGCCGACCGTGTAGCTCGGATTCAGACTGGTGAGCGCGTCCTGGAACACCATCGCGATGTCCTTGCCGATGATCCTGCGGCGTTCCTTCGCCGACGCCGTCAGCAGATTCTTGCCGTTGAAGGTGATCTCATCCGCGGTGACCTTGCCGGGCGCGTCGATCAGGCCCATCAGCGCCATCATCGTGACGCTCTTGCCCGAGCCGGATTCGCCGACCACGCCGACCACTTCGCCCGGCGCGACGTCGAGATTGATTCGATCGACCGCGGGTAGTCCGTTGAAGTTCACCGCCAGATTGCGGATGGTCAATAAACTATCCATTTCAGGCCATCCGTTTCAGTTTGGGATCGAGTGCGTCGCGCAGCCCGTCGCCGAGCAGATTGATCGCGAGCACCGAAATCAGGATGGAGAGGCCCGGCATCGTGACGATCCACCAGGCGCTGTCGATGTAATCGCGCGCCGAGGCGAGCATCGCGCCCCATTCCGCTGAAGGCGGCTGCACGCCGAGACCGAGGAAGCCGAGCGCGGCCGCATCGAGAATCGCCGACGAAAAGCCGAGCGTGGCCTGCACGATCAGCGGCGCGGTGCAGTTCGGCAACACCTGCGAGAACATCAGGCGCAGCGTGCCGGCGCCCGCGACGCGCGAAGCCGTCACGTATTCCTTCTGCAACTCGCCTTGCGCGGAAGCGCGCGTCAGGCGCACATAACCCGGCAACGCGACGATCGCGATCGCCAGCATCGTGTTGACGAGGCCCGGACCGATGATCGCCACCACCGCGACTGCCAGCAGCAGGGAGGGCAACGCGAGCAGCACGTCCATGATGCGCATGATCGGCGTATCGGCCCACTTCTCGAAGAACGCCGCGATCAGGCCGAGCACCACGCCCGGAATCAGCGCGAGCACGACCGAGACGAAGCCGATCCAGAACGACAGACGCGCGCCGTACATCAGGCGCGAGAGGATGTCGCGGCCCGCTTCGTCGGTGCCGAGAATGAACTTCCAGTTGCCGCCTTCGAGCCATGCGGGCGGAATCTTGACGAAGTCGCGATATTGTTCGATCGGGCTATGCGGCGCGATCAAGGGCGCGAAGATCGCGACGAAAATCAGCACCAGCACGACGATGCCGGCGCTGACCGCGCCGCGGTTGCGCGAGAAATTCGCCCAGAATTCGCGGGCCGCGATCGCGCGGCCGCTGGGCGGCGTGACCGCTGTGGGGACTGTGTTTTGAATGTCTGCCATGGTCATGCCTCCCGCCGAGCCGCCTCAAGGGAGGCATGCGCCCCCTTGGGGGGCAGCGAACGCAAGTGAGCGTGGGGGTTCATATTCTTTACCTCGTATGGCGAATGCGCGGGTTCAACACGCCGTACAACAGATCGACGACGAGGTTCACGACGATCACGAGCGTAGCGATCATCAGGATACCGCCCTGCACCACCGGATAATCGCGCCGGCCGATCGCGTCGATCAGCCATTTGCCGATGCCCGGCCACGAAAACAGTGTCTCGGTCAGCACCGCGCCCGCGAGCAGCGTGCCGACCTGCAAGCCGATCACCGTCACCACCGGAATCAGCGCATTGCGCAACGCATGCACGACGATCACGCGCCCAGGCGGCAAGCCCTTCGCCCGCGCGGTGCGGATGTAGTCCTCGCGCAGCACTTCGAGCATCGACGAGCGCGTCATGCGCGCGACCACCGCCAGCGGAATCGTGCCGAGCACGATGGCGGGCAGGATCAGATGGCTCAGCGCGGATTTGAACGCGCCTTCGTCGGTGGACATCATTGCGTCGATCAGCATGAAGCCGGTCACGTGCGGAATGTCGTATTCGACCGCGATGCGGCCCGACACCGGCGTCCAGCCGAGCTTCACCGAGAACACCATGATGAGGATCAAGCCCCACCAGAAAATCGGCATCGAGTAGCCGGTCAGGGCCGTACCCATCACGCCGTGATCGACCACCGTGCCGCGCCTCAACGCCGCGAACACGCCCGCCGGCAGGCCGACGATCAGCGCGAACAGCATCGCGCAGATCGACAGTTCGACGGTGGCGGGAAAGCGTGCGAGGAATTCGCCCATCACGCTGGTATTGGTGATGATCGAGGTGCCGAGATCGCCGTGCAGCGCGCGGCCGATGTAGTGGATGTATTGCATGGGCAGCGGCTCGTCGAGCCCCAGCCGGTGCATCGCGGCGGCATGCATGGCCGGATCGACGCCGCGCTCGCCCATCATCACTTCGATGGGATCGCCCGGTATCAGGTGAATCAGCGCGAACGCAAGGATCGTGATGCCGATGAACGTCGGTATCACCATGCCGATGCGGCGCAAAACAAAGCGGAACATGGTTCGTCCCTATGGTCTTGATGAAGAAAAAACGCAACCGGCGACGAGGGCTTGTGACCCCGGCCGCCGGACCATTTCGACCAGTTTTCTAACCGTGCGAAAAGCTACTGCGTAGGCTTGACTCTATTACTTGACGCTCACGCCGTCGAAGCGCGCATAACCGAGCGGCTCGATGCGCATGTCGACCACCTTCTTGCTGACGGGCTGGTACACGGTCGAGTGAGCGATCGGCGAGAACGGCAGTTGCTGCGCGAAGATCTGCTGCGCCTGCGTGTAAGCCGTGGTGCGCGCGCCCTGATCGGACGTGACGCGGCCCTTCTGGATCAGATCGTCGAACGGCTTGTGGCACCACTTCGAGAAGTTGTTGCCGTTCACCGCATCGCAGCCGAGCAGCGTGCCGAGCCAGTTGTCCGGATCGCCATTGTCGCCGGTCCAGCCGATCAGCATCGTGTCGTCTTCACCCGCATGCGCGCGCTTGATGTACTCGCCCCACTCATACGTGACGATCTTCGCCTTCACGCCGATCTTGGCCCAGTCGGCCTGGATCATTTCCGCCATCAGGCGGGCGTTCGGGTTGTACGCGCGCTGCACCGGCATCGCCCACAGCGTGAGCTCGAAGCCGTTCGGATAGCCCGCCTTCGCGAGCAGGGCCTTGGCCTTCGCCGTGTCGAACGACGCGGCCTTCAGGTTCTTGTCATACGACCATTGAGTCGGCGGCATCGGGTTCGTCGCGGCCTGGCCTGCGCCTTGATACACCGAGTCGATGATCGCCTTCTTGTTAATCGCCATGTCGAGCGCCTGGCGCACCTCGACCTTGTCCACCGGCTTGTGCGACACGTTGTACGCGAGATAGCCGAGATTGAAGCCCGGCTGCGACGGCATCGCAATGTTCGCTTCGGCCTTCAGCGGCGCGATGTCGGCCGGACGCGGATAGCTCATCACCTGGCATTCGTCGCGCTTGATCTTCTGCACGCGCACGCCGGCGTCCGGCGTGATCGAGAAGATCAGCTTGGAGATCTTGACGGTGTTCGGCTTCCAGTAATCGGGATTGCCGTCGAAGCGGATCGTCGCGTCTTTCGTGTAGCTGCGGAAGATGAACGGGCCTGTGCCGACCGGGAACTGGTTGATGTCGGCCGCCTTGCCGGCCTTCAGCAACTGATCGCCGTATTCGCTGGAGAGAATCGACGCATATTCCATCGCCATGTTCTGGATGAACGGCGCGTTGACTTCCTTCAGCGTGAACTTGACCGTGTACGGATCGACCTTCTCGACGCTGGTGATCAGCTTGTCGAGGCCCATGTCCGTGAAGTACGGAAACTGCACGGGGTACGCCTTGCGGAACGGCTGGTTCGTATCCAGCATGCGCTGGAACGTGAACACGACGTCGTCCGCATTGAATTCTCGCGTGGGCTTGAAGAACGACGTGGTCTGGAACTTCACGCCGTGGCGCAGATGGAACGTATAGGTCTTGCCGTCCGCCGAGACATCCCACTTTTCGGCGAGACCGGGTTCGACCTTGGTGCCGCCGCGTTCGAATTCGACGAGGCGGTTGTAGACCGTGAACGTGTTAGCCGTGAAATCGGTGCCCGTGGTGTATTGGGCCGGATCGAAACCCGCAGGGCTGCCTTCTGAGCAGTAAACCAGGGTTTTGTTCGGAATCTCAGCGCGCGCAACGCTTGCGCCTAGCATCGATGCCGCTGCGGCAGCGACGAGCGTCGTAACACGCGCGGCGCGCAACAGATTGTTTTGCTTCATGTTTCCTCCAGGTTCGGGGCCGGCTGTCGCCGGCGTAGCGCGATATTACTTGAGCTTGGCTCACAGCAACAAGCGGACGAAATTTCCTGGGTAGACGATCGGAAACCCAATGAGGCATACGCGTAGCCGCACGCCGGCGCTGGCCGGAGCGTGCGGCTTTAGAGGGCGGGCTCGACAGAAAGCGGCCCGCGGGCGGTCATTTCAGGCCGACGTTCATGAATTGCGTCGGGCCGAACGGGTCGATCTTGAAGCCCGTCACGTTCTTGCTGATCGGCTGATGGACCGTGGAGTGGGCAATCGGCGTGAACGGCACCTGGTCCTTGAAGACCTCCTGGGCTTCCGTATAGGCCTTCGTGCGTTCGGCCAGATCGGTCGTGCCGCGGCCTTTTCTGATCAGGTCGTCGTAAGGCTTGTAGCACCATTTGGAAAAATTGCTGCCGTTGACCGCATCGCAGCCGAGCAGAACCCCGAGCCAGTTGTCGGGATCGCCGTAGTCGCCGGTCCATCCGATCAGCATCGCTTCGTGCTCGCCGGAATGGCCGCGGCGAATGTACTCGCCCCATTCGTAGGTGGCGATCTTCACCTTCACGCCGATCTTCGCCCAATCGGCTTGCAGCATTTCCGCCATGAGCCGCGCGTTGGGGTTGTACGGCCGCTGAACCGGCATGGCCCACAGCGTCAGGTCGAAGCCGTCGGGATAGCCCGCCTGCTTGAGCAGCGCTTTCGCTTTGTCGACGTCGTAAGGCGCGTCCTTCAGATTCTTGTCGTAGCCCCATTGCGTCGGCGGCATGGGGTTGGTCGCCGCCTGGCCGGCGCCCTGGTAGACCGAGTCGATGATCGCTTTCTTGTTGATCGACATATCGAGCGCACGGCGCACCAGCAGATTGTCGAGCGGCTTTTTGGTGTTGTTGTAGGCGATGTAGCCCAGGTTGAAGCCCACCTGGCTCGGCATGGCGAGCGATGCGTCGGCTTTCACCGCCGGGATATCGGCGGGCCGCGGATACGCCATCACCTGGCATTCGCCGCGTTTCAGTTTTTGCAGACGCACCGCCGGGTCCACCGTGATCGCGAATATCAGCTTGCTGACTCTCACGACGCCCGGTTTCCAGTAATCGGGATTGCCGTCGAAGCGGATCGAGTCGTCCTTCGTATAGCTGCGGAAAATGAACGGGCCGGTGCCGACCGGATACTGGTTGATGTCCGACGCCTTACCCGCCTTCAACAACTGATCGCCATATTCGGCCGAGAGAATCGACGCGAACGGCATCGCGATCTGCTGCAAAAACGGCGCATCGACTTCCTTCAGCGTGAAGCGCACGGTGTACGGATCGAGCTTCTCGACCTTCGTGATGTTCCTGGCGAGCCCGAGATCGGAGAAATACGGGAACGGCACCGGGTACGCCTTGCGGAACGGCTGTTCGGGATCGAGCATCCGCTGATAGGTGAAGACGACGTCGTCCGCGTTGAATTCGCGGGTCGGCTTGAAGAACGTCGTGGTCTGAAACTTCACGCCGCGCCGCAGATGGAAGGTGTAGGTCAGGCCGTCGGGCGACACATCCCATTTATCGGCGAGGCCCGGCTCGATATCGGTGCTGCCGTGCGCGAACTCGATCAACCGGTTGTAGACGGTGTACGAGCCCGCGCTGAACTCGACGCTGGTGGTGTATTGCGCGGTGTCGAAGCCCGCGGGACTGCCCTCGGAGCAGAACACGAGCGTTTTGTCGGGCAAGGTGGCGGCGCCCGCGGGCGCGAGGCCGGCAGAGAGCACCGCGCAGGCGCTCAACGCGGGAAGGCAGATATGGCGAACTGCAAACAGCAACCTGGATACTGTCATCACGTTCTCCGCACGGCAGCCACGTCAGCTGCGCCTCGATCATAGACAGCACAAAAAACGGCTTCAATGCGGGCTTACGTGTTGCAAGGTGAGACGGAATGGATCGCTTTGTGACGCGTCGCGCGGATTTGCGAGTCGAGCATTCCGGCGGCGTTGCCGTTGGCGGCGACGCTGCCCCGCCACGGATTTCCGTGCGCGCCATTTCTTTCGACGCAAAAAAAAACCGCGCGGCCGGGTAGGCCGCGCGGTTTTCATCCATCAAATCGGCGCCGGGACTTCCAGGCGTCTTACACGCCCAGCCGTTCGCAGATCGCCTTGGTCGCCGCGGCGCCGTTCAGCGTGTAGAAGTGCAGGCCCGGCACCTTGGCGTCGATCAGACGCCGGCACAGGTCCGTCACCACGTCGAGACCGAACGCGCGGATCGCCTCGCGGTCGTCGCCGAAGCTCTCCAGCCGGCGCGCGACCCAGCGCGGCACTTCCGCGCCGCACATCTCCGAGAAACGCATCAACTGCGAGAAGTTCGTGATCGGCATGATGCCGGGCACGATCGGCACGTCGACGCCGAGCTTCCTGGCGTCGTCGACGAAACGGAAGTACGCGTCCGCGTTGAAGAAGTACTGCGTGATCGCCGAATTGGCGCCGGCCTTCACCTTGCGGGCGAAGTTCGCCAGATCGTGATCGGGCGAGCGCGACTGCGGATGGTACTCCGGGTAGCCGGCCACCTCGATCCAGAACCAGTCGCCGAATTCGGCGCGGATAAAGCTCACCAGTTCCGACGCATAGCGCAATTCGCCGACCGCGCCCATGCCGGACGGCAGATCGCCGCGCAGCGCGACGATATGGCGGATGCCATGCGCGCGGTACTCGTTGAGGATCGCGCGCAGGCTCTCTTTCGAGGAGCCGATGCACGACAGGTGCGGCGCCGCCTCGAGGCCTTCCTTCGCCATATCGACGACGGTATCGAGCGTGCCCTGTTGCGTCGAGCCGCCGGCGCCGAACGTGACGGACACGAACTTCGGCTTGAGCAACGCGAGCTGCGTGCGCGTGGCGCGCAGCTTGTCGACGCCTTCCTGCGTTTTCGGCGGGAAGAATTCGAATGAAAGTTCGATCGGGTTCATGGTTCAGTCAATCAACCGAGACTGCGGTTGCCGAAAATAAGTGCGGACAGCAGCCATGAAACGATGCTGTACAGAATCGAGCCGAAGAACGCCGACCAGAAACCCGACACCTCGAAGCCCTTCAGCAGCGACGCGCCCAGCCAGAAGCACAGCGCATTGACCACCAGAATGAAGATTCCGAGCGTGAGGATCGTGACGGGCAGCGTTAGCAGGATCAGCACCGGCCGCAGAATCGTATTGATCAATCCGAGCACCACCGCGACGATCAATGCGGTGCCGAAACTGCGGATATGAATCGACGGAACGAGGTAGGTGATGATCAGCAGCGCAAGCGCGTTGATCAGCCAGGTCAGCAGCACGGTCATGTAGAGCTCCTTGCAGGCAGGATGTCCATTGAACGGGAAGGCGGGCATGGTGAACGAGGCGGCGCATCGTGCGCCGCCTCGTGCTTAAACCGTCATGCTTTCAGACCGCCCGCATCTTTAATAGCGGTAGTGGTTAGGCTTGAACGGGCCGTTCTTGTCGACGCCGATATAACCGGCCTGCGCGTCGGAGAGCACCGTGAGGTTCGCGCCGATGCGCGCCAGATGCAGGCGCGCCACCTTCTCGTCCAGATGCTTCGGCAGCACGTACACCTTGTTCTCGTACTTGTCGCCTTGCGTGAACAGTTCGATCTGCGCGAGCGTCTGGTTCGTGAACGAGTTCGACATCACGAACGACGGGTGGCCGGTCGCGCAACCGAGGTTCACCAGACGGCCTTCGGCCAGCAGGATCACGCGCTTGCCGTCCGGGAAAATGATGTGGTCGACTTGCGGCTTGATGTTGTCCCACTGGTACTGGCGGGTCGACGCCACGTCGATTTCCGAATCGAAGTGACCGATGTTGCAGACGATCGCGTTGTGGCGCATCGCCTTCATGTGATCGTGGTTGATCACGTGGTAATTGCCGGTGGCCGTCACGAAGATGTCGGCCTTGTCCGCCGCGTATTCCATCGTCACGACGCGGTAGCCTTCCATCGCCGCTTGCAGCGCGCAGATCGGATCGATTTCGGTGACCCACACCGTCGCGCCCAGGCCGCGCAGCGATTGCGCGCAGCCCTTGCCCACGTCGCCGTAACCGGCCACCACCGCGATCTTGCCCGCGATCATCACGTCGGTTGCGCGCTTGATGCCGTCGACCAGCGACTCGCGGCAGCCATACAGGTTGTCGAACTTAGACTTGGTGACCGAGTCGTTGACGTTGATCGCCGGGAACGGCAGGCGGCCTTCCTTTTCCATCTGATACAGACGGTGCACGCCGGTGGTGGTTTCTTCCGTCACGCCCTGGATGTGCGCGAGGCGCGTGGAGTACCACGTCGGGTCCGCGTCCAGATGACGTTCGATCGACTTGTACAGCGCGACTTCTTCTTCGTTGGTCGGCTTGGCGATCACCGAGCGGTCTTTCTCCGCCTTCGAGCCGAGAATCAGCAGCAACGTGGCGTCGCCGCCGTCGTCGAGGATCATGTTGGCGAATTCGCCGTTCGGCCATTCGAAAATGCGGTGCGAGAATTCCCAGTATTCGTCGAGCGATTCGCCCTTGAACGCGAACACCGGCGTGCCGGCCTTGGCGATCGCGGCGGCGGCGTGGTCCTGCGTCGAGAAGATGTTGCACGATGCCCAGCGCACGTCGGCGCCGAGCGCGGTCAGCGTCTCGATCAGCACGCCGGTCTGAATGGTCATGTGCAGCGAACCCGCGATGCGCGCGCCCTTCAGCGGCTGCTGCGCCTTGTATTCTTCGCGCGTTTGCACGAGGCCGGGCATTTCCGTCTCGGCAATGTTCAGTTCCTTGCGACCCCAGTCGGCAAGCAACATGTCGGCAACGATGTAATCCTGGGAAGCTTGGGAATCGATAACTGCGGCGTTCATCACGCCCTCCTTTCTAAGAAATTGACTAGAAATTTGACGTGAGCGCGGTTCGATGCGGTGGATCGGAACGCGCGATGCGCATCCGACCCTTCCGATTGAAGCCTTCGAGCCTGGCGGGCGGCCGGCGAATGCAGATTCGCGGTACCCGTCGCAACGCTCCTCGAAGACGAACGGCGATTGTAGCAAATCGAGATGGCTTCGGGGCGTGGATCGGGTATGCGAGCGGGTTGTTTTCCGGATACGGAAAACCGCTGCGGGGAACAGCTGGGCGGGCGTCCCCGTGATGTGTGGGCGTTGCGGGGCCGAGCGGCCTGCGCGT
The DNA here is from genome assembly GCF_049177125.1 of Paraburkholderia sp. DD10. Taxonomy (NCBI): domain Bacteria; kingdom Pseudomonadati; phylum Pseudomonadota; class Betaproteobacteria; order Burkholderiales; family Burkholderiaceae; genus Paraburkholderia; species Paraburkholderia sp. DD10. Next base: position 3,179,264 of record NZ_CP185393.1, read on the forward strand.
TATACAGCGGGCGCGGCGGGCTCCTGCGCCATGTTCGCCGTTCGCAGTTGCGCGATGCCAGCGCGCGCGGTCTCGACAAACTGCCTCGAATACCTGAACGCATCGGCGACGTCGGCGGGATGCACGGTGGCCAGCCCGAGCGCGATGCGGAAGTAGCGCTCGGCGTGGATGCCCGCGTGGTAATGCATGCGCACGCGCTTCGCATCGTCGAGGCGGCGATTGCCGAAAATGTCGCGCAGCGCCCATGAAAACGCGCCGTCTTCGCCGCCCCGAACGCGAAACGCGTCGTCCATTGGGAAACCGCCGAGCGCGGCGTAGGCCGCGCGGCGAATGATCAGGCTGCTCGGCACCGTATTGCTGAGCGTCGCGGCGTGTTTGGCGAAATCGGCATGGCCGGTGATGTCGGCTGGAAAACCGGTGTATTCGACGTCGAGCCGCACGGACACTTCTGTCGGGTTCTTCGCGAGAAACGAGCTTGCCGCGGCAAGCGCGCCGGGCAGGTATTCGTCGTCGGCGTCGAGGAAGGCGAGCAGATCGTGCGAAGCATGCAGCGCGCCCCAGTTGCGCGCCCGCGCGGGGCCGCCGTTTTGAGGCATCCGCAACAGGCCCACGCGCGGATCGAGGCTGCCGCACTCGGCCACGATGTCGGCCGACGCGTCGGTCGAACCGTCGTCGACGACGATGATCTGCGCGACTTCGGGCTGAATCTGGCCGCTGCGCAGCGCACGGACAACCGTCGCGGCGCCGTTGTAGCAGGGAATGATGATCGAAATGGGCTTCATGATGAGGACCTGCGCCAGGGCGCCGACGGTGGAAAGCCGCCAATCTTATCCGCGCTGAAACGGCAAGCATCCTGAAAAGCCGCGCGGCCCCCGCGCGCGCTGCCGCATAAATATGGTGACTTACAATCATGCCGGTCATTCCAATCTGGAATTCTGGAGCCGGAGATCGTGGAACTACGTGCGCTGCGTTATTTCGTCGAAGTGGTACGCCAACAGAGCTTCACCGTGGCAGCCGAGCAGATGTTCGTGACGCAGCCAACCATCAGCAAGATGGTCAAGTCGCTGGAGGACGAAATCGGCTCTCCGCTGCTGTTGCGTGACGGCCGTCAGATGGTGCTGACCGACGCCGGCCGGATCGTCTACCAGCGCGGCCAGGACGTGCTGGCGGCGCACGCGCAATTGCAGGCCGAACTGAACGATCTCGACACGCTCGGCCGCGGCGAACTCACCATCGGCATTCCGCCGATGGGCGGTTCGCTTTTCACGCCCACCATCGCCGCGTTCCGCCAACGCTACCCGAAAATCGACCTCAAGCTGTTCGAGCAAGGCTCGCGCGCGATCGAAACGGCGCTGATCAACGGTGAACTGGAACTGGGCGGCGTGCTGCAACCGGTCGACCCCGAAAACATCGACGTGCTGCCGATCACGCACCAGTTGCTATGGCTCGTCGCGCGCACCGGCTCGCACTGGGACGATCTGCACGAGGTGCCGCTCGCCCAACTCGCCAACGAGCCGTTCGTGTTCTACGGCGAGAGCCTCGCGCTCAACGACGTGGTGTTGAATGCCTGCCGCGCGGCCGGCTTTGCGCCGACCATCGTCGGACGCAGCGGGCATTGGGATTTCATGGCGGCACTGGTGCTGGCCGGCGTCGGCATCGCGCTGCTGCCCGCGCCCTATTGCCGGCGGCTCGATGCCGCGCAGTTCACCTGCCGGCCGGTCGTGGAACCGGAAATTCCGTGGGAAATGGCGATCGGCTGGCGCCGCAACGGCTATCTGTCGCACGCCGCGCGCGCGTGGCTCGAGGTGGCGCGCGAGACGCTGCCGGGCCAGGCCGGCGATGATTTCATGCTGGGGCCGGGTATCGCGATCAAGGGAATCACGGGGATCACGGACATCGCAGGCATTACCGCGCCCGCTCCGACACCGCCCGTCAAATGAAAAATGCCGCCCGGCGCGAGCCGGGCGGCATGGCACAAACGCTCGATAAAGGCGCGTTACTGCTGCGCGACGAACTCGATGCGGCGGTTGGCGAAACGGCCGCTCGCCGTATCGTTGCTCGCGACCGGACGCGCATCGCCGTAACCCTGCGCGATCAGCGAATCAGCCGGCACGCCAGCCTTGACGAGATACGCGCGGATGGCCTGGGCTCGCTTCTTCGAGAGTTGCAGATTGGCTTGCTCGCCGCCCACGTTGTCCGAATAGCCGGCCACTTCGAGCTTGACCGCCTTGCCGTTGCGCGCGCATGCAGCAAGCACCTGCGCGGACTGGTTCAAATCCTCCCGCGCCGAAGCCGGCACCTGATTGCTGGCGTTCGCGAAGTTGATCACTTGCAGATTCAGCACCTTCACGATGTCCGCTGACGCGCATGCGTTGTCCGGAGCCAGCAGCCCCTTGATCGCGCCGCGGAAGCTTTCCGTTGCGTTGGCGACGGCCTGCTCGACGTTGAACGACCCGATCTGATACGACGCGCCGAACAGCGACTTCAGCTTATCGAGCCAGCCGAGCTTCGCGTTGGCCGCGCTGCCGCTCAGTTCGATGCGCGTGCCGTCCACTTTCGCTTCCGCGCCCGGCAGGGCCATCAGCGGCAAGAGGCCTTCGAGACGCGCGAGCCAGTCGGCCGGCTTGGTGTCCGCATCGATCGCGACGTTCGCGACGAAGTTGTTCGCGCCGAGACGCTGCGTCAGCGCGTCGATGAACTGCTTGCGTTCCGCTTCGCTGCCGAGCGTTGCGGTGAGGGTCGGCTTGCCGGCGGCGTCGACGGTGAAGCTGAGCTGACTGTCCCTGGTCGGCACGGGCGCGGCGGCCGCTTGCTCCACGGCGCTGGCGGCACTGGCGGCACTCGCCGCAGGGGCGGCGCTGGCCGCGGCCGAGGCAGGCTGTGCAGCCGCCGCGGCGTCCGCATTGGCGCGCGTGGCGCTTTGCTCGCCTTGACACCCGCGCAGGAACAGGAAAGCCAGCACCGCCGCAATGGCCGCGAGCAGCCACCACAACCAACCGCGCGAGCGGCGCTCTTCGCGCACCACCGCGTCGGCGGGCACCTGGACCGTTGCCTGGCTGGGGTGCCCTGGCTTGGCCGCGGGCGTGGGATGGTCGACGTGAGACGAAACCGCTTTCAACTGCGCCAGCACGCTGCCGGCGAAACCGCCAAGCCCGCCCAAACCGAGCGCGGCCATGAGGCTGTCGTTCAGATGCGGCGCAATGAGCGGCAATTGATGACCCAACAGCGTGGGCAACTGGCCGACATTGCCGCGCGCTTCGAGGAAATGCCGCTTGAGCACGCCGAGCACCGTTGCGCCGACGATGCCGGTCAGCGCATGCGTGGCGTGCGCCGGCACGCCGGTTTGCGTGGCGACCTCGTCGCTGAGGGCATCGACGCGGCGTTCCAGCACGCGTTCGAGCAACTGACGCCCCGCGCCTTCGAGCTGGCTCACGCCGCCGGTGCTGCCGAGCAATTGCGGCAGTTGTTCGGCAATGTGCCCGTTCACCTCGGGCGAGAGAATCGTGGCGAACAGCGACCGCGCGCCTTCCAGCGTCGCTCCCTTTTGCATCAGGCCGGCGACCACTGCCGGAGCAAGGGTGGCAAACACCTTCCGCGTCGCCTCCGGCGGCAGTCCGAGACGGGATCCCAGTTGCTGCACGACCCCGTCCGTCAGCGCGGACTGAATCAGCTGAATCACATTGATGCTCATCGCTTCACTTCCTCGAATTTCCCGAGCGCGCCACCTGACGCGCTCCTCTTTTGGCGGCGCGATTATAGGTTCGGGAAAATCTCATAAAAGAAGCAGCACAATTTATGACGAATAGACCGACGTTCGACTAATTTCTCCTATGTTTGAACGTTGGATCTCAAGCGAACCCGCACTCAGGCGGCATTCGCCGACGACGCCGCCAACAGCGTTTCTCCTTCTCGACGAGCCGCCGCAATCAGGTCGGCTGCGCGCTCGCCGATCATCACGGTCGGCGCGTTGGTGTTGCCGCCGATCAGCGTCGGCATCACCGATGCATCCACGATCCGCAGCCCCGTCACGCCGCGCACGCGCAACTGCGGATCGACCACCGAGCGCGCATCGCCGCCCATCCGGCAGGTCGCCACCGGGTGATAGATCGTGTCCGCGTGCTCGGCGATGGTCCGGCGCAATTCGTCCTCGGCTTGGCCGGCATGCGTATAGAGTTCCCTGCCGCCGTGCAGCGCGAGCGATGGCGCATCGAGAATGCGCCGCGCCATCCGTGTGCCTTCCACCAGCAGATCGAGGTCGCGCGAATCGCTGAAGAAACGCGGATCGATCACCGGCGCCACGCGCGCGTCGGCGCTCGCGAGCGTCACGCTGCCGCGGCTCTTCGGCCGCAGGACGCACACGTGCAGCGAATAGCCATGACCCCAATGCATATGGCGGTTGTGATCGTCGACCAGCGCGGCGCAAAAATGCAGTTGCAGGTCGGGGCGCGCGAGCGTCGGACGGCTCCTTAGAAAGCCGCCTGCCTCGGCCACATTGCTCGACAACATGCCGCGCCCGTGGCGCATGAAGGTGACGAACTGCGGCAGCAATCGCGCGATGCCGCGAATCGAATAGCCGGTCGGCTCGATCGACGCAACCCGTTTGTTGATCGTGAAATCGACGTGGTCGATCAGGTTCTGGCCGACCTCGGGCGCATCGTGCAGCACCGCGATGCCGAGCGCTTGCAGATGCGCTGGAGGCCCGATGCCCGAGCACATCAGCAGTTGCGGCGAATTGAATGCGCCCGCCGCCAGCACCACCTCGGCGCGTGCCTCCAGCGTTTCGATGTGACCGCCGCGCACGACCTCGACGCCGCTCGCGCGCTTGCCGTCGAACACGACGCGCAGCACCGTCGCGTCGGCGATCGTATGGAGATTGGGGCGCGCGCGATCGTAGATATACGCGCGCGCCACGCTGCAGCGGCGACCGTCGCGCTGCGTCACCTGATAGAAGCCGATGCCTTCCTGGTCCGCGCCGTTGAAATCGCTATTCGCCTTGTAGCCGGCTTCGATGGCGGCCTGCACGAAGCGCTTCGAAAACGGATTCCGGTAGCGCAGGTCGGACACCGTCAGCGGACCGCCAGCGCCGTGCCATGCATCGGCGCCGCGCTCGTTGTCCTCGGCGCGGCGGAAATAAGGCAGCACCTCCGCCCACGACCAGCCCTCGCAGCCCAGTTGCGCCCATTCGTCGTAATCGAGCGGATGGCCGCGCGTATAGATCATCGCGTTGATCGCACTCGATCCGCCGAAGCCGCGCCCACGCGGCTGATAGCCTTGCCGTCCGCCGAGTCCCGCTTGCGGCGTGGTCAGATACCCATAGTTGGTCTTGAGCTTGTTCGGCACCACCACCGCCACGCCCACCGGCATGTTGACGAACAGATTGCGCTGCGTGTGCGGGCCGGCTTCGATCAGCGCGATCGTCGCGTCGGGGCAGTGGTCGGCGAGACGGCTCGCCAGCGAGCAACCGCCCGAGCCTGCACCGACGATGAGGTAGTCGTATTGCATCCTCTCCTCCTGGTGGGTCCGCGTTGCTCGCGAATCCTGTCATCCTGTCTCGTGCCGATCGGCGTTAGCGCTTTAGCGGTTACTTCGATCCCATGCAATTTATTGCGGCACACTTGTCTACGTGTGTTTCACGGCATTGTAGGGAGCCTTCCCACGCGACGGCGGCTTCGCGTCAGAGCGGTTACTCTAAACGGAAGCACCCCCGCGACCCTATGATGAAAGACGCGCAGACGCCGGCCGCACGGCCGCGTGCGGCATTCAAACACGGCGTGGCGCACGCCGTCCCCCAGCGTGCGACATGACACGCGGCGATCAAACAGCACACCGTCGATCAGCACCGGCGAGCCCGCGGTGAGCATCCGGTGAACGGAGACAGCACATGCAACAGCACAGCTTCGGCCAGACTCACGAAGTGACGAATCAGGTCCCGCCGCTGACGGATTACAACCTGTTCGCGAGCGACGCCGCGTTGTCCGCCGCCCTCGATCGCGAAGGCGCCGCATGGCATCGCGACGCGCTGCTGCGGCATGGCGCGGCGCTCACGACGCCCGACACGCTCGCACTCGCCGAGCTGGCGAATCGTCATCCGCCTGAATTGTTCACGCACAGCCCGCGCGGCGAACGCATCGACGCGCTGGAGTTTCATCCCTCGTGGGACACGCTGTTATCGCTGTTGCGGCGCGAGGGTCTGCACGCGCTGCCATTTTCCGATCCGCGAAGTGGCGCGATGGCCGCGCGCTGCGCCGGTTACTTCCTGCATGCGCAAATCGAATCCGGTTCGCTCTGTCCGCCGACCATGACCTTTGCGAGCATTCCGGTGTTGCAGCGCGAACCCGCGTTGTTCGACACGTTGCGCGACAAGCTCTACACGCGCGAGCACGATCCGCGCGACGTGCCGCTCACGCAGAAAACGTCGGCGATGATCGGCATGGGCATGACCGAAAAACAAGGCGGCTCGGACGTGCGCAGCAACCAGACTCGCGCCCATGCAACCACAGGCGGCGGGCGCGGCGGCGAATACCGGCTCGTCGGTCACAAATGGTTTTTCTCCGCGCCGCAATGCGACGCGCACCTCGTGCTCGCCCGCACCGGCGATCACGAAGGCCTTTCGTGTTTCTTCGTGCCGCGCTTCGCGCCGGACGGCAGCAAGAACGCGGTGCAGATTCAGCGTCTGAAAGACAAGCTCGGCAACCGTTCGAATGCGAGCAGCGAAGTCGAATTTCTCGACGCGTTCGGCATCATGATCGGCGACGAAGGACGCGGCGTGCCGACCATCATCGAAATGGCGAACTACACGCGGCTCGATTGCGTGATCGGCAGCGCCGCGCTGATGCGCGCGGCGCTGGTGCAGGCGATTCATCATGCGCGGCATCGCAGCGCGTTCGGCCGGCATCTGGCCGATCAGCCGCTGATGCGCAACGTGCTGGCCGATCTGGCGTTGGAGTCGGAAGCGGCCACGCTGCTGTTCATGCGTCTCGCGCGCGCGTTCGAGGCATCGGCCGATGCGTCGAATGCGCCGCCCGCCGAGCGCGCATGGCGGCGCATTGTCACGCCCGCAGCGAAGTATTGGGTCTGCAAGCGCACGCTGGAATTCACCGGCGAGGCGATGGAAGTGTGGGGCGGCAACGGGTATGTCGAAAGCGGTCCGATGGCGCGCTTCTATCGTGAAGCGCCGGTCAATTCCATCTGGGAAGGCTCGGGCAACGTCATGTGCCTCGACGTGTTGCGCGCGCTGGAGCGCGAGCCGGAAGCCGCGCAGGCGCTGTTCGCCGCATGGCAAGCGGACGCGCAAGGGCATCCGGCATTGAGCGCCGCGCTCGGCAAGCTCGCCGCCACGCTCGGCGCGCCGGCCGGTCATCGCGAAGGCGCGGCGCGGCGGATCGCGCAACAGATCGTGCTGATCGCGCAGGCCACCTTGCTCGTGAAGCACGCGCCCGGCGAGATCGCCGACGCCTTCATCGCCACGCGTCTTGCCGAAGGCTGCGGCGAAAGCGGCCGGGTCTACGGCACGCTGCCGGTCACGTTCGATCATGCGGCGATCATCGAACGGGCTTTTCCGGCGTGATCGTCAGAGGCGCTCCGATATATCCATCAGGGAGAGGACCAACATGAAGAACGATCTGCCGGAGGTCGCCGCGCTCGAAGCGCTGCTGCGCGAGCAGCGCCATGCTTATTTGCGCGCGCCGTATCCGTCATGGGAAACACGCGCCGCGCATCTGCAGGCGTTGCGCAAAGTCCTGCTCGACAACCGCGACGCGCTCGCCGACGCGATGAACGCCGATTTCGGCAACCGCGCGAAAGAGGAAGTGCTGCTCGCCGAATTCCTGCTGGTGAAGGAAGAGATCGACGGCGCGCTCAGACACGGCAAACGCTGGATGAAAGCGCAGCGCCGCAGCACCAACAAATGGCTGCTGCCCGCGCGCGCGAAGGTCGTGCCGCAGCCGCTCGGCGTGGTCGGCATCATCGTGCCGTGGAATTATCCGGTGCTGCTTGCCGCCGGGCCGCTGATCAGCGCATTGAGCGCCGGCAATCGCGCGATCATCAAAATGTCGGAACTGACGCCGCGCACCTCGGCGCTGTTCGAGCAACTGATCGGCCAGACCTTCGTGCGCGATCACGTCGCGGTGGTGAACGGCGACGCCGCGCTCGCCGCCGCGTTCAGCGCGCAGCCGTTCGACCATTTGCTGTTCACCGGCTCGACCAGGGTCGGCCATGAAGTGATGCGCGCCGCCGCGGAGCATCTCACGCCGGTCACGCTGGAACTGGGCGGCAAGTCGCCCGCGCTGATCGCCCCGCAGGCGCGCTTCGACAACGCGGTGGACAACCTCGTCGCCGGCAAGACGCTCAACGCGGGACAGACCTGCGTCGCGCCGGATTACGTGCTGGTGCCGCGCGGCACGGAGCAGGCGTTCATCGAACGGGCGCGCGCGCGAATGGCGAAGCTGTATCCCGGCTTCGCCGGCAATCGCGATTACACGTCGATCATTTCGGATCGCCACTTTGCGCGCCTACAGCGCCTCGCCGACGAGGCACAGGCCGCGGGCGCGCAACTGCACGCGCTCACCGACAGCGCGCCCGATGCGGCGAGCCGCCGTTTTCCGCTGATCGCGGTCACCCAGGCGCCGGACGACAGCACGCTGATGCGGGAGGAAATCTTCGGGCCGCTGCTGCCGATCGTGCCGTACGACACGCTCGACGACGCCATCGCGTGGATCAACGCCCGTCCTCGTCCGCTCGCGCTGTATCTATTCGCCGACGACGCCGCCACCATCGAACGCGTGACGCACGAAACGATCGCCGGCGGCATGGCGGTCAACGAAACGCTGATGCACCTCGCGTGCGAAAGCCTGCCGTTCGGCGGCGTGGGTGCGAGCGGAATGGGCGCGTATCACGGCTACGAGGGCTTCGTGACCTTCTCGAAGATGAAGCCGGTGCTGACGCAAGCGCGTCTGAATGCCCGTGGATGGATCGCGCCGCCGTATGGCAAGCGGGTCAACGCGCTGCTTAAGTTGATGATGCGGTTTTGATGTGAGCGGCGGCTGGGGGCTATTGCACTGACGAGGTTTCACTGACGAAGTGGTATTAGACGTTGCGGGTTGCAGCGGACGCACACCCCACCCCGCTCACCGCCCGGCGCTACCGCCGATCTCGGTGGCGACCACGTCGATCACATCCTGCGCGCCGGCATTCGCGCCCTGCGCCGGCGTCTCGGCGCCGCTTTCCAGCCGATGCAGCCACGCGAGCAATTCCGCCACCGCCTGATAAAGCTGCGGCGGAATTCGCGCGTCGAGGTCCACCTGCATCAGCAGCGAGACCATTTCCGGCGCCTCGTGCACGTACAAGCCGGCTTCCTTGGCCCGCTGCACGATCATGTCGGCCAGCAGCCCATAGCCCTTGGCGACCACGCGCGGCGCGGGATCGCCGCCTTGGGCGTCGTAGACGAGCGCTGCCGCGCTGCGGCGATGCTTGCGGCTCATCACATGTCCCAATCGAAATCGTCGAGCGGCGCGTTTTCCGTGCGGCTCACGCGCGCCGCACGGCGTCCGCTCGCGGCCTTGGCCGCAGCCGAACCGGCCGAACTCGCCGCGCCCGCCGCGCCCATCGGAGCACCCGCCGACGCGGAACGCGCATACGCCGAAGCCGCCGCCTGCGCAGCCGCCGCGGCGCCCGCATCGGCTGCGCCCATGACAGGCGCGCCGCCGCCGATCTCGCGAATCGTCAAGCCGTTCAGTTCGATGCCCGCCGCCGCGAGCCGCTGACGAAAACTCTCGCCCTGCTGCGCGAGCCGCGCCGCGCCGCCGGGGCTCGCCTGCACGCGCGCCGTGAGCCGAGTGCCGATCAGCGTCAGATCCGCATCGACGGTGCCGAGCGTCGGCAGCGACAGCGTCAGACGCGTGCGCCACGGATGGTCGTCCTCGCTCGCGGCGCCGCCGCCGCTGCGGTCCCATTCGTCGCCTTCCTGCTCGATGGTCCAATCGAGCTTGGCGCCCGGCCACGCCTCGCCGGTCCAGCGAAACTGCCCGGTCGCGAGCAGATCCAGTTGCTGACGCACCAGCGACACGGTCGCCGGGTGAACCGCCGCCGCCATCGATTGCGGATTCTGCGACGCGCCGCCGTCGGCGGGCTGCGCGGCCGCGCCGTGCGGATTGGCGTGCGCGGGCTGGCCGTTCAGGTCGGAAAGCGAACTCGCCAGCACCTCGCCGGCCACGAAACGGGCGGCCTGCGCGGTCTGGATCGAGGGCATCGCGCGAGCTGCGGCGTTGGCATCCAGCGCGCCATTCGGCGCGGCGCCCGTGCCTTGCCGCGTGGCGGGATTGGCGGGCGACGCGTCCCCGGCGTCGTTCGCCCAGTCGAGCGGCAATTGCGCGGCGGCGGCCACCAGCTTGTTCTGCGCCTCGCCGGCAAGCGTCGCGGGCGAACGCTGTCCCGCCAGCCATTGCGCGAGATGCGCTTCGTAGAAAAGACCGCTGTCGCCGACCGTCTGTTCGAGCGCCGCCGCAAGCGCCGCGACCGGCACCTGGGCCGCCGCCACATGGGCGGTGGCCGCCGTCGCGGCGGTGTTCGGATTGGCGGTCGAAGCGGTTGGGGTGTTGGTCGAGTTCGCGGCACTACCGGCAGCCGGCGTATCAAACAGCGGCAAGCCCACTTCGACATCGAGCGCGGGTGCGGCGGGCCAGATGGGCATCTGGCCGAGTACAGCGGGGGTCGCCTCGCCGCCCGAGCGCACGATCGCGTTGAGCGCGAGCGCGACGGCGGACAGCGCGGTTTGCGCGGAAGGCTGCGGCGCGGGCGTGCCAACGGGAGGCGCGGTGGTCGGCGCGGTGTCGACGCCCGCCGCGCCGGTTTGCGACGCGGCCGCGCTGCCGGGCGCGATATTGAGCAGACTGTCGACCCGGCTCGCGAGCACCGAAGTAAGGGCCGTGTCGATTCCGTTCATGCCGGTTCCTTGGTCACATTGGCGGCAGCGCGCTCAACCGCATGCGGTCGGCGGATTCATGCGAGAAAGCCGTCGCGGCGTCGGCGCGCACACTCAGCGCGCGCCGTACAACTCCTTGAGCAGGCGAGTCGGCCGTCCGGCGAACAGCGCCGACAGCGTCGCCATGCGCGGATTCGCCAGATCGCGGATCGCCGCGTCGTCCGCGAGAATCTGCCGGATCAGCGCGTATTTGCGCAGGCGCTCGGCTTCATCCAGCTTCACGCCGTTTTCCGCGTCCCGCAGCGCCTCCACCAGGTTCCGGTACTCCTCCTGCAGGAGCACCAGATCGTTCCACAGGGCGCGCCGGGCGGCTGTCAGCATGCGGCGGGAAATCGCTGCAATCGCCTCGTAGCGGGCGAAATATTCTGCGTTCGATGTCATCTCATGCTTTCCGCGGCCGGCTGGGCTGCCATCCGCGCGATCTCCGGGGCAATCCCGATCCAGGCCTCTTCGAGCGTCGCGAGCAGGCCATCCACCTCGACCAGCATTGCTTCGCTCTGTTTGATGTTGGCTTCGAGCAGCCGGCGCGTCATATAGCTGTACAACGCGTCCAACCGCTCCGCAATCTCGCCGCCCGCCTCGAGGTTGAGCGACTGCTGCAGCCCGCTTTCGACGATCTGAATCGCCTTGCCGACCGCCTCGCCACGCGCCGGCACGTTGCCCTGCTGCAAATGCATGCGCGCTTGCGCAATGGCCTGCCGGGCCCCTTGATACAACATCACGATCAGACGATGCGGACTCGCGCCCATCACCCCTGTCTCGACGCCGACGCGAGCGTACGCATTGGCTCCAGAGTGTCCTGGGGAAAACATCGGCGCTCCTCCTCTCTTGCACTGTGGTTGGTCGCGGCACCCCGTCCGGGTACGTCGCCGCGCCCCGATTCATGCCTGTATCTGGTTATCGGATAGGCGGCGGAAAAGCTTTAGGCCAGCGTAAGGAGGATCGAGGGGGCCGGGTGGCGCGGCCGGCAGCGGCCGCATGGCGGGCGCGCGGGCAGCGTGGCTCGGGCGGGCCGAACAGCCTTGCCGCCCGAAACACGGTTCAGACTTGCATCTGCATGATGTCGTTATAGGCGGACACCAGTTTGTTGCGCACCTGCAAGCCGAACTGGAAGCCGACGTTGGCCTTCTGCATGTCGACCATCACGTCGTTCAGCGACACGTTCGACGCGCCGAGTTCGAACGCCTGCGATTCGCCGATCGCCTTGGTCTGATCGCCGCTGATCTTGTCGAGCGACGCCTTCAGCGCGGAGGCGAAACCGCTGGGGGTCGCCGCGCCGGACTGGCCGGCCACCGGGCTGCCGCCGCCGGCCGCTTGGGCCGCCAGCGACTGCATCTGTTGCAGCGCCGACGAGAGCGCGTTCACGGGCAAAGTCATGTTCTCTCCAGGGAATGACGACCGGCATGCGAGAAACCGTGCCGATCTGGACGAAAGCATAGCAGCGGCCCCCGCGCGAAAGCCCCCAAACTAGGGGGAAAACCCGGCTCTATTCAAGCAATCGGGTCGGGCCGCCCTGCGGATAATTTCAACGGTGAAAGTCTCTGTCCATACGCCCGCCGACCTCGGCGCCGCCACGCGACAGAAACGCAAAGGCATCCCGGAGATACCCGACGCATGGATTCGTCAGCCAACTCTTTGATCAACCCCGACGCCCGCATGGGGCTGGCCGGCGCGCAGCCCGGCGCCGGCACGGCCGGCCCCGGCCAGTCCGGCGCCGCCGCGGACCTCGGCGGACTGGGGAGCACCCTCGGCGGCAATTTCGGCCAGCGCCTGTCGGGCCTCGCGCAAATGCGCGGCAACCCGCGCGCGCCGCTGATCTTCGCGGTCGCGCTGCTGGTCGCCATCGTGGCGGGCCTGTTCCTGTGGTCGCGCGCGCCGGACTACAAGGTGCTCTACAGCAATCTGTCGGATCGCGACGGCGGCGCCATCATCACCGCGCTCCAGCAGGCCAACATTCCTTACAAGTTCTCCGAAGCCGGCGGCGCGATCCTCGTGCCGGCCGAGCAGGTGCACGAAATGCGTCTGCGGCTCGCCTCGCTGGGCTTGCCCAAGAGCGGCTCGGTCGGCTTCGAATTGATGGACAACCAGAAGTTCGGCATCAGCCAGTTCGCCGAGCAGATCAACTATCAGCGCTCGCTGGAAGGCGAGCTGGAGCGCACGATCCAGTCGATTTCGACGGTGAAGTCGGCGCGCGTGCATCTGGCGATTCCGAAGCCCTCCGTGTTCGTGCGCGACAAGGAAGCGCCGTCGGCCTCCGTGCTGGTGAACCTCTACCCCGGCCGCGCGCTCGACGAGGGCCAGGTGCTGGCGATCACCCATATGGTGGCGTCGGCGGTGCCGGACATGCCGGTGAAAGGCGTGACTATTCTCGACCAGGACGGCAACCTGCTGACGCAGCCGTCCACCGGCAGCGGGCTCGACGCCTCGCAACTGAAGTACCGCCAGCAGATCGAGCGCAGCACCCAGCAGCGCATCGACGCGATCCTCGCGCCGCTGTTCGGCTCGGGCAACGCGCATTCGCAGGTCAGCGCCGACATCGACTTCTCGCACAGCGAGCAGACCTCGGAGAACTACGGCCCGAACGGCAACCCGCAACAGGCGGCGATCCGCAGCCAGCAATCGAGCACCGCCACCGAACTGGCGCAAGCCGGCGCCTCGGGCGTGCCGGGCGCGCTGTCGAACCAGCCGCCGCAGCCGGCTTCCGCGCCGATCAATGCGCCGGTCGGCGCGAGCGGCGTGACGACCACGCCGGTCAGCGACCGCAAGGATTCGACCACCAACTACGAGCTCGACAAAACGGTGCGCCACCTCGAACAGCCGATGGGCGGCATCAAGCGTCTGTCCGTGGCCGTGGTGGTCAACTATCTGCGCGTGGTCGACGCCAAGGGCCACGCGACGATGCAGCCGGTCACCGCCGACAAGCTCGCCCAGGTCAACCAGTTGGTGAAGGACGCGATGGGCTTCGACGCGGCGCGCGGCGACTCGGTCAACGTGGTCAACAGCCCGTTCACCGCCGACCTCGACCCGAACGCCGACGTGCCGTGGTGGCGCACCCCCGACATGATCGCGCTCGCCAAGCAGATCGCCACGTATCTCGGCATCGGCGCGGTCGCCCTGTTCCTCTACTTCGTGATGGTGAAGCCGGCGCTGCGCCGCGCTTTCCCGCCGCCGGAGCCGGTCGCCGCCGCGGCGCTGCCGTCGCCGGACGAGCCGGTCCTGCTGGACGGCATTCCCGCCGCCGAGCGCGAGGGCGCGGTGGTCGAGCTGGAAGCCGACAACGAGAAGCTCGCGCTCGAACACGCAAGACACAAATATGAGCGGAACCTGGAATTCGCGCGCAGCATCGCGCGCCAGGATCCGAAGATCGTTGCAACCGTCGTGAAAAATTGGGTGTCCGATGAGCGCTGAAGGCGTAATGAAGAGCGCGCTCCTGCTGATGTCGATCGGCGAGGAAGAAGCCGCGCAGGTGTTCAAGTTCCTCGGGCCGCGCGAGGTCCAGAAGATCGGCGTGACGATGGCCGCGCTGAAGAACATCACGCGTGAACAGATCGACGACGTCCTGCAGGAGTTCGTGCGCGAGGCCGAGAAGCATACGGCGCTGTCGCTCGATTCGAGCGACTACATCCGCTCGGTGCTGACCAAGGCGCTCGGCGACGACAAGGCCGGCGCGATCATCGACCGGATCCTGCAAGGCAGCGATACCAGCGGTATCGAGGGCCTCAAGTGGATGGATTCGGCGGCGGTGGCCGAGCTCATCAAGAACGAGCACCCGCAGATCATCGCGACCATCCTCGTGCACCTGGACCGCGATCAGGCCTCGGAGATCGTCGCCTGCTTCACCGACCGGCTGCGCAACGACGTGCTGCTGCGCATCGCGACGCTCGACGGCATCCAGCCGGCCGCGCTGCGCGAACTCGACGATGTGCTCACGGGTCTCCTGTCCGGCAGCGACAACCTGAAGCGCAGCCCGATGGGCGGCATTCGCACGGCGGCGGAAATTCTCAACTTCATGTCGAGCAATCACGAGGAAGGCGTCATCGAGAACGTTCGCCAGTACGACGCCGAACTCGCGCAGAAGATCATCGACCAGATGTTCGTGTTCGAGAACCTGCTCGACCTGGAAGACCGCGCGATCCAGTTGCTGCTGAAGGAAGTCGAGTCCGAGGCGCTGATCATTTCTCTGAAGGGCGCGCCGCCCGCGCTGCGCCAGAAGTTCCTCTCGAACATGTCGCAGCGTGCCGCCGAACTGCTCGCCGAAGACCTCGACGCGCGCGGCCCGGTGCGCGTCTCCGAAGTCGAGACGCAGCAGCGCCGCATCCTGCAGATCGTGCGCAACCTCGCGGAAAGCGGCCAGATCGTGCTAGGCGGCAAGGCGGAAGATGCGTATGTCTAATCGCAACTCCACGGCGAAGGAACGGCTCTCGGCCTACCAGCGCTGGGAGATGGCCTCGTTCGATCCGGCGCCGCCCGCGCCGCCCGAACCCGAAGTCGACGACGGCGCGTTCGAAGCCGAACTCGAACGGCTGCGCGAGGCCGCGCACGCGCAGGGCATCGCGTCGGGGCACGTGGCCGGCCAGGCGCTCGGCTACCAGGCCGGTTATGACCAGGGTCATGCGCAGGGCTTCGAGCAAGGCCAGAGCGAAGCGCGCGAACAGGCGGCGCAGTTGGCCGCGCTCGCGCAAACCTTCAAGGCCGCGCTCGACGGCGCGCAGGGTGCGATCTCCGAAACGCTGGTCGCGCTCGCGCTGGACATCGCGCAACAGGTCGTGCGCCAGCACGTGCAGCACGATCCGACCGCGCTGATCGCCGCCGCGCGCGAGGTGCTGGCCGCCGAGCCCGCGCTGCTCGGCGCGCCCGCACTGATCGTGAGCCCCGCCGATCTGCCGGTCGTCGAAGCCTATCTGCTGGAAGAACTGCAAACGCGGGGCTGGACCGTGCGCACCGATCCGTCGGTGGAGCGCGGGGGCTGCCGCGCGCAAGCCGGCTCCGGCGAAGTGGACGCCGGCATCGACACGCGCTGGGAGCGCGTCGCCGCCGCACTCGGCAAGGTGAGCACATGGTGAAGCCGACGATCGAGGAAATCCGCGCCAGCGATCTGACGCCGCTCGAACGCGAGCTCGCGCTGGCGTCGTTCGGCGCCGAGGCGCTGGCGGAAGAACCGGCGGCGGCCACGCCCGCCGCGGCCGCGGTCGCGGCCATCGACGCCGCGTTGCGCGATGAGGCGGCGGGCCATCTCACGACGGGCACGACGGGCACCTCGGGCGCATCGGCGCGCCGCGAATCCGCCACGTCGAACGTTGCGTTGAACGCGGCCTCGCGCGCCGCTTCGACCGTTGCCGCGCATGCGCCCTACGATCCCGCGCTCGACAGCAATCCGCACATGCAAGCCTGGCGCGGCAAGCTCGACGCGCTGCGCGCGCGCAACGCGATCGCCAAGCCGATGCGCGCCTGCGGCCGGCTGACGCGCGCCGCCGGCCTCGTGCTCGAAGCCGTCGGCCTGCGTCTGTCGGTGGGCGCCGAAGTGATGATCGAACTGCCGCCCGGCAGTTCGCTGCCGATGGCCGAAGCCGAAGTGGTCGGCTTCTCCGGCGACAAGCTGTTTCTGATGCCGACCACCGAGGTGATCGGCCTTCTGCCCGGCGCGCGCGTCTATCCGCTCGAAAGCGCGCCGATCGCCGACCCGATGGCGGGCGCGAAGCGCCTGCCGGTCGGCTGGGAATTGCTCGGCCGCGTGCTGGACGCGTCCGGCCGGCCGCTCGACGGCCTGGGTCCGCTCGGCGCGCACGCCGATGCGCCGCTGTCCGCGCCGGTCATCAATCCGCTGAACCGCGAACCGATTCACAAGGTGCTCGACGTCGGCGTGCGCGCGATCAACGCGCTGCTGACCGTGGGCCGCGGCCAGCGGATGGGCCTCTTCGCCGGGTCGGGCGTCGGCAAATCGGTGCTGCTCGGCACGATGGCGCGCTACACCAGCGCCGAGGTGATCGTGATCGGCCTGATCGGCGAACGCGGCCGCGAAGTGAAGGAATTCATCGAACAGATTCTCGGCGAGGAAGGTCTCGCGCGCTCGGTGGTGATCGCCGCGCCCGCCGACGTCTCGCCGCTTCTGCGGATGCAGGCCGCGTCGTATTCCACCTCGCTCGCCGAATATTTCCGCGATCAGGGCAAGCACGTGCTGCTGCTGATGGATTCGCTGACCCGTTACGCGATGGCGCAGCGCGAGATCGCGCTCGCCGTGGGCGAGCCGCCCGCCACCAAGGGCTATCCGCCTTCGGTGTTCGCCAAGCTGCCGGCGCTCGTCGAGCGCACCGGCAACGGCCCGGCGGGCGGCGGCTCGATCACCGCGTTCTATACGGTGCTCACCGAGGGCGACGACCAGCAGGACCCGATCGCCGACTCCGCGCGGGCGATTCTCGACGGCCACATCGTGCTGTCGCGCTCGCTCGCCGAGGCCGGCCACTATCCGGCAATCGACATCGAAGCGTCGATTAGCCGGGCAATGACAGCGCTGATCGACGATAACCATCTCGACAAAACGCGTATGTTCAAGCAGATGCTGTCGCGCTATCAGCGCAACCGCGATCTGATCAACGTGGGCGCTTATTCGAGCGGGCGCGACGCGCTGCTCGACCGCGCGATCGCGCTGTATCCGCGGATGGAAGCCTTCCTGCAGCAAGGTTTTCGCGAGTGCGCGAACTTTGAACCGAGTCTCGCGATGCTGGACGCGCTGTTTGCCCAAGGAGCCTGACCATGGCGAAACACTTTCCGATCAAGACGCTCATCGGCCTCGCTCAGGACGATGTCGACGCCGCCGCGCAGCGGCTCGGCCGCGCGCAGCGCGAGCGCAACGACGTGGAGGCGCAGCTCGACGCGCTGGTGCAGTACCGCGACGAATATCACGCGCGCTTCACCGCGACCGCGCAGACGGGCATGCCCGCCGGCAACATGCGCAATTTCCAGGCGTTCATCGACACGCTCGACGCCGCCATCGAACAGCAGCGCAACCTGCTGGTGACGGCCAACGCGCGCGTCGAGGCCGCCAAGCCCGACTGGCAGCGTCAGAAGCAGAAGCTCGGCTCCTATGAGGTGCTGCAGGCGCGCGGTGAAGCCGCCGAAGCGAAAACCACGGCGCGGCGCGATCAGCGCGACGCCGACGAACACGCCGCCCGAATTCTGAGGATGCGCGCCGAAGGCGCATGACGCACGCGCGCCGCCTCGACTACTGAACACACCGTTTGACGGATTGACAGGATTTCCTATGTCGCTTCTCTCACAGATCGGCTCACCGATCGGATCGCTGCGCGGCCCCGCCGGCAGCTCGTCCGCCAGCGCGGCCAACAAGGCCGCGAGCGCGAGCGCCGCCATGCCGTTCGCGCAAAGCTTGCAGCAAAGCATCGACTTGCAGAACAACGCCGCCGCGCGGAGCGCGAGCCAGCAGCAGGCTTCGTCGTCGGCTTCCGCGTCGTCGGGATCGTCGTCGAGCGTGCATGACGCGCCGCCGCCGCCCGATGCTTCGACGCCCGATGCGGACGACGTGAGCAGCGGCAAGGACGATAGCGACGCGACGAAAACGGCGGCGTCCGATTCGTCGTCAGCCGACGCAGCCCAGCAGGCCGCGCCCGAGAAGAGCGCCGCCACGCCGCCGAAGTCCGGCGATACGAGCAGCCGGACCGACGCCGGCACCGCGGCGGCGGCTTCCGCCGCGCAGGCGCAGGCTCAGGCCGACGCGAACGCCGCTGCGCCGGTAACGGCCGCGCCCGCCACGGCCACGACCGATGTCGCCACCACGTTGGCCGGCTCGGCCACGGACGCCACGAGCGTCGGCGCGCCGGGCAAGAAAACCGCCGCCACCGATCCGAAGTCGGCGCAGGACGCGTTGCAGGCGGCGCTTGCCGCGCTGGCCAACGGCCAGGGCGTGGTCCCGCAGCAGGCGTTGGCGAGCGGCGCGGCGGCGAACGCGGCGACGGCGGCAAGCGGCCAGGCCGGCGCAACCGGAAAAGCGAGCGGATCGGCGGACGACAAGGCGCTTGCGGCGGGCCTGTTCGGCGACGGCAAGGGGGCGAAGAACGCCAAAAGCGCGCTGACGTCGGCGGCGACGACCGTGGCCGACCCGTCCGCGGCGACGAAGGCGGCGGCCGACTCGCTGACGGCGAGCGCTGCCGGCGGCGGGCAAGCTGGCGATCCGGGGTCTTTCAAGGCGGCGGCCGATGCGGCGACGGCGGCGCTGGCCGCCACCCAGGCCGCGGCGAGCGCCGCGAGCACGACGGCGGCCGTCCAGACGACGGGTAACGCGGGCGCGGCGCAAGCGGCGAATGCGTTGGCGCCGCAGGTGGGCACGGCCGACTGGGACGAGGCGTTGAGTCAGAAGGTGGTGTTTCTGTCGAATGCGCATTCGCAGAGTGCCGAACTCACGTTGAATCCGAAGGATCTCGGGCCGTTGCAGGTGGTGTTGCAGGTGGCCGATAACCATGCGCATGCGTTGTTTGTTTCGCAGCACCAGCAGGTTCGGGAAGCCGTCGAGGCGGCGTTGCCGAAGTTGCGGGAGGCGATGGAGGCCAATGGGATCGGGCTTGGCAGCGCTAGTGTCAGTGATGGGTTTGCCCGGCAGGGCGGGCAGCAGCAGAGTGCTGATTCTGGGCGGTCAGGTGGGCGTGGTGGTCGGGGTTCGTTTGCCGGCGGCGCTGAGTCTGGGGCCGTGGGGACGGTGGGTGATATCGCCGTTCGGCGGAAGGTGGGGTTGGTGGATACTTTTGTTTGATGGATTGGGCTGCTCGGCGGGGTTTGGGTTTGGTTTGGTTTGCTCCTGGATTTGTTGGCCTTTGCTTGATTTGTTAGTGGTCTATTGGCGTTGCCCCTGTGCGGGGCAATGCTCTCAACTTAAGCCCCGCTGCATCAAGCGAGTTTGTACGCGAGATGGAAGTGGGGCTTGGCTTTTCTGGGTGGTCTTGGATAGGAGCGTGAGGGCTGTGTCCGGCATCGGGTCTGGTGGATCATTTCCAGCACACCGGCGAGGCCGTCCAGACAGCGCTGGATGCGCAGAAGACACGCGCCGAGGATGGGCTTGAGTGCGCCCAGTGCATACACCCGGTTAGGACGGCTGGCATGTCTGTCGTCGTGCGGCGCATCGAGATCGCTGAGCAGTGTGCACAGGTTGTCGGCGAGGATTTTTGCGCCGAAGTCCTGCTGTAACGCCAGGTAATCGAGGCCTGTGACGGCTTCCAGCCGCAGCCGGTGCTTGAGTCGTTTGAATGCTTCCTCGACCCGCCAGCGCTGGTGATAGAGCGCGCCGAACGATGCCGCCGGATAACGCCCGCCATCGAGCAGCGAGGTCATCAGCACACGCACGCGACCGCCCGGCGTGACGTCGCGGATCAGGCGCACAGTCGTGGGCGTACGCGCCAGTTCATAGGCGCGGGCATCCGGTTCGCTGGGCGCTTCCAGTGTCACCACATGCTCGGCTTTACCGCTGCGGGTAAAGGCGCTGACGCATTTCCAGTTACGCGCATCGACGCGCATGCAGAACGGGATTTCGCGCTGTGCGAGCGCCGCCACCATCGCGTTGCCGATATAGCCGCGATCGAGCAGCAGCAGGTCGGTATGCGGTTGCAGTACATCGAGGGCTTCGAACAGCATCTGCCGCTCGCCGCCGTCGGCGGGATGAAGTGCAGCGTGCAGGGTCAGTTCGGAACCCGGCAGGAACAGCGCAAACGCGTAGTGATCGGCGCGCAGTTCATGGCCGCGACGCGTGCCCACACGCAGGCGGCTACCGTCAGCGGCGACCAGCCTCAGGCCGTGCCAGCGCATCGAATCGATATGGGGTTGGGCCAGCGAGATCAGGCGGGCGCGGGCCAGCTCGAACAGTTCGGCAGACACTCCCCGTCGCGCCTTGCTGAAGGCCTGTGCGCTGACAGCGCGGGTGCGCCCGCCGCTGCTTCCCAGTGCGCCGAATAGCGCGTCAAGTTCGGCCTGCACACTGGCGCACATGCCGGACATCATCAGCGCGGCCATGCGCGGCAAGGTCAGTGTGCGATTGCGGGTAAAGGCAGTGGGAGAACGACGCACGCGATCGGCGAGCGCCGGATCGAGCAGGAAATCGGAGAACTCAGCCAGAAGCCGCGAGGACGCTGGTATTTGAGTTCATATCGTTGATTTATCAGTGAGTTATGCGATGAAGTTTACAGGGGCAATGCCTCGTTTACAAGCTCTTTGAGGCTTAAGTTGAGAGCATTGCTGTGCGGGGCGGCACCTACTTTCTTTGCCGCCGCAAAGAAAGTAGGCAAAGAAAGCGGCTCACACCGCCAGCTTTGAAGCGGGTCCCCTGGCTTGGAGGGGGCAGTGGTGCATCTGGAATCCGTGCCCTCGCACATTCGACGCCCGTGACAAGGCAGTCATTCTTCCGGCGGCGCTGCGCGCGCCGTCGCGGTGCTTCATTAAACCGCTCCTACGGTTCGGGCGCCCGGCATCGTTGCCGCGCAAAGCGCTGCGTTCCCGTCACGGCGCGAGATCCCATTTCGGCGGGGCCGGCCGATGGTCCAGTGCTGCACTTCCAAACCCGTGGGGCGCCCCGGCGCGCCGCCGACGCGAAGCAGAGGGCCCCACCGCACACAAACGAAGCCATCGGTTTTCGCGTAGCCGCTTCGGACGACGGAACCCGCCGCTTTTCATGCAACCCCTTCCGGCAACCGAAACCGCAGGTTTTGAAGCAGCCTCTTCCGGCGACTGAAACCGCAGGTTTTGAAGCGGTCCCTTCCGACGATCGAGCCCGCCGCTTTTCATGCGCCCCCTCCGGCGACCAAACCCGCGGGTTTTGAAGCCGACCCTTCCGGCGAGCACGCAGTGCGAGGCGGGAAGTATGACTGCCTTGTCACGAGCGTCGAATGTGCGAGGGCACCGATTCCAGATGCACCACTGCCTCCTCCAAGCCAAGGGACCCGCTTCAGAACTGGCGGTGTGAGCCGCTTTCTTTGCCTACTTTCTTTGCGGCGGCAAAGAAAGTAGGTGCCGCCCCGCACAGGGGCAACGCTAATAGACCACTAAGCCAGCAAGGAAAGGCCAACAAATCCAGGACCAAACCAAACCAACCGAACCAAACCCCCAAACAAAAACCCGCGCCGCCAGGCGCCGAAAGCCAAAAACAAGAGATAGCCCGCATTAACCCTTCTTTTCGACCCATCGCGCCGCAGGCAAATCAACAACAATCACCATCACCAGCACTAACGGCAAGCAACCGCAAACCTCATGGCATCCACGACCGCAAACCAGCAAGCCGCGCCCGCATCGCCGGGCCCGTTGAAGCGCATCATCCTGATCGTCCTCATCGCGATCATCGCCGCGGGCGCAGCCGGCGCGGGGGTGTGGTTCTTCATGTCCAAACGCGCCCCGGCCGGCAACCCGGCTCAAGCCGCGCCCGCCCCGGCTCCAGCGCCGATCTTCTTCCCGCTCGAATCGATGACCGTCAATCTGCAATCGGACGACGGCCAGCAGCACTTCCTGCGCATCGGCCTGACGCTCAAGCTCACCGACGCGAAAACCCAGCAGGAACTCACCGAACACATGCCGGAAGTGCGCAGCCGTCTCCTGCTCGCGCTGTCGAACAAGCACCCCGACGAACTCGCGCCGCTCGAAGGCAAGCACGCGCTCGCCGCCGAACTGAAGACGCTGGTCGAACAGCCGACCGATAAAGGCGCCGCGCCGATGCACGTCCAGGATGTGCTGTTCACCGAATTCGTCGTGCAGTGACGTCCCCAGTGACGTTGTCTAGCGCCGCCATCATCAACCGCCACGGGACGCACGAGGAATAAGCAATGGGCCACGAAGAGTTCATGTCCCAGGAGGAGGTCGATGCCCTCCTCAAGGGCGTAACCGGCGAGTCCGATTCGGAAGCCGAGCAAAGCGATCGTCCGGGCGTCCGCCCGTACAACATCGCGACGCAGGAACGCATCGTCCGCGGCCGGATGCCCGGCCTCGAAATCATCAACGACCGCTTCGCGCGTCTGTTGCGCGTCGGCATCTTCAACTTCATGCGGCGCTCGGCGGAAATCTCCGTCGGCCCGGTGAAGGTGCAGAAGTACAGCGAGTTCACCCGCAACCTGCCGATCCCGACCAACCTGAACCTGGTCCACATCAAGCCGTTGCGCGGCACGTCGCTGTTCGTGTTCGACCCGGATCTGGTGTTCTTCGTGGTCGACAACCTGTTCGGCGGCGACGGGCGCTTTCATACCCGCGTCGAAGGCCGCGATTTCACGCAGACCGAGCAGCGCATCATCATGAAGCTGCTCAACCTGACGTTCGAGCATTACGCGGCGTCGTGGAAGAGCGTGCGTCCGCTGCAGTTCGAATACATGCGCTCGGAGATGCACACGCAGTTCGCCAACGTCGCGACGCCGAACGAAATCGTCATCGTCACGCAGTTCACGATCGAGTTCGGCTCGACCGGCGGCACGCTGCATATCTGCATGCCGTATTCGATGATCGAACCGATCCGCGACATTCTCTCGTCGCCGATCCAGGGCGAGGCGCTCGAAGTCGACCGCCGCTGGGTCCGCGTGCTGTCGCAGCAGGTGCAGGCGGCGGAAGTGGAACTGACCGCGGATCTCGCGCAGATGCCGGTCACGTTCGAACAGATCCTGAACATGCGCAAGGGCGATGTTCTGCCGATCAACATTCCCGAACACATCACGGCCAAGGTCGATGGGGTGCCGGTCATGGAATGCGGCTACGGAATTTTCAATGGTCAGTACGCGCTGCGGGTCCAGAAGATGATCAGCGCAGCCGACACAATGAAGGAAGGTGGATATGAGTGACCTGAACGCAAAGCCCGAGACCGAAGCGGTCAGCGCCGAGGACGAAACGGCGATGGCGGACTGGGCCAGCGCGCTGGCCGAGCAGAACGACAACACGGAAGTCGACGCGACCACGGCCGGCGTGTTCCAGCCGCTGTCGAAAGTCGAGCCGACCTCGACGCGCAACGACATCGACATGATCCTGGACATTCCCGTTCAGATGACCGTCGAGCTCGGCCGCACCAAGATCGCGATCCGCAACCTGCTGCAACTCGCGCAAGGTTCGGTGGTGGAACTGGACGGCATGGCGGGCGAGCCGATGGACGTGCTCGTCAACGGCTGTCTGATCGCACAGGGTGAAGTGGTGGTGGTGAACGACAAGTTCGGTATTCGTCTGACCGACATCATCACGCCGTCCGAACGCATCCGGAAGTTGAATCGATGAAACGCGTGGTCCGTCGCGCCGTGTTCGCGGCCAACGTGGCAGCCGCCTCGGCGCTCACGTTCGCACTGGCAACGGCGCCGCTCGCCGCGCAAGCGGCCGACATGAACGCGGTCAACAACGCCGCGAAAATGGCCTCGGGCGTCGGCGCGGGCACGGCTGTGCCGGCGCTCGGCGTCGGCGCGGTGTTGCAAACGATCGTCGGCCTGCTGGTGGTGATCGGTCTGGTGTTCGGCTGCGCGTGGCTCGCGCGCCGCTTCGGCTTGCAGCCGGCGAACCGCGGCGGCCTCGTGAAGACGATCGGCGGCGCCTCGCTCGGCGGCAAGGAGCGCGTCGCGGTGGTCGAGATCGGCGATACGTGGCTGGTGCTCGGCACGGCGCCGGGCAACGTGCGTCTTTTGCATACGATGCCGGCGGGCTCGGCCACGGCCGATGCGGCCGGCGGCACGCCAACCGGCGAGTCGGGTGGACCTGGCATCGCCGGAGCGGGCGCGGCGTTGCCGGGCACCTTCGGTCAACGCTTTCGCGACGCCTTGAAAGGCGAAGTCGGCAAACGTTTCAACGGGCAAGGCGGCGGAGTTCGGTAATGCAGTTCAGTCTTCAATCAGCGCGTGAAGCGTCAACCTCGGTGTCATGCCCGGTGTTAAGCCCGGTGCGATCCATCGGTCTCTCCCGCGCCGCCTCCACCGTGCTTGCGGTATTGCGCCGTGTCGCGCCCGTGGCGCTGCCGGTGCTGATGCTCGCGCTGCCGGCGCTGTCGTTCGCGCAAACCGCCGGCTTGCCGGCCTTCAACACGAGCCCCGGCCCGAACGGCGGCACGACCTACTCGCTGAGCGTGCAGACGATGCTGCTGCTCACGATGCTGTCGTTCCTGCCGGCCATGGTGTTGATGATGACGAGCTTCACGCGCATCATCATCGTGTTGTCGCTGCTGCGCCAGGCGCTCGGCACGAGCACCACGCCGCCGAACCAGGTGCTGGTCGGCCTCGCGATGTTCCTCACGCTGTTCGTCATGTCGCCGGTGCTCGACAAGGCCTACACCGACGGCTACAAGCCGTTCTCCGAAGGCTCGATGCCGATGGAGCAGGCGGTCAACCGCGGCCTCGCGCCGTTCAAGACCTTCATGCTGCGTCAGACCCGCGAAAGCGATCTCGCGCTGTTCGCCCGCATCTCGCATGCCGCGCCGATGCAAGGCCCCGAAGACGTGCCGCTGTCGCTGCTGGTGCCCTCGTTCGTGACGAGCGAGCTGAAAACCGGCTTCCAGATCGGCTTCACGATCTTCATTCCGTTTCTCATCATCGACATGGTGGTGGCGAGCGTGCTGATGTCGATGGGCATGATGATGGTGTCGCCCGCCACGATTTCGCTGCCGTTCAAGCTGATGCTGTTCGTGCTGGTCGACGGCTGGCAGTTGCTGCTCGGCTCGCTCGCGCAGAGCTTCGTTTAAGCGCCGCGCGCCACGTTACCCGAACGCGCCTCCTCACCTTTCAACGCTTCAGGTCGAATCGCCATGAATCAGGAATCCGTCATGACGCTCGCGCACCAGGCCATGTATGTCGGCCTGCTGCTCGCCGCGCCGCTCTTGCTGGTCGCGCTGGTGGTCGGTCTGGTGGTGAGCCTGTTCCAGGCCGCCACGCAGATCAACGAAAGCACGCTGTCGTTCATTCCGAAGCTGCTGGCGATCGCCGTCACGATGGTGATCGCCGGGCCGTGGATGTTGACGACCATGCTCGACTATCTGCGCCAGACGCTCACCAACATCCCGACGCTCGTCAACTGAGCGCCGCGCCGGCCTTAACCTGCTCCGCCCGCCCTCGCCGCCGCCATGTTTTCCGTCACCTACGCGCAACTGAACGCCTGGCTCACCGCGTTCCTGTGGCCGTTCGTGCGGATTCTCGCGCTGGTCGCGACCGCGCCGGTGTTCGGCAACCGCTCGCTGCCGATGCGCGTGAAGATCGGTCTCGCGGCCTTCGTCACGATCATCGTCGCGCCCACGCTCGGCGCGCTGCCGCAGGTCACGGTGTTTTCCGCGGAAGGGGTATGGATCATCGTCAACCAGTTCCTGATCGGCATCGCGCTCGGCGTGACGATGCAGATCGTCTTTCAGGCGATCAGCGCGACCGGCGATTTCGTCGGCCTCGGCATGGGCCTCGGCTTTGCGACCTTCTTCGACGCGCAGGCGAGCAGTTCGAGCCAGGTGCTGTCGAGCTACATGAACACCATCGCGATGCTGGTGTTCCTCGTGATCGACGGTCATCTGCAAATGATCGGCGCGCTGCTCGCCACGTTCCAGTCAGTGCCGGTAGCGGCCAACATCCTCGGCGCATCCGGCTGGCGCACGCTGGCGAATTTCGGCGGCACGGTGTTTTCGGCGGGCCTGCTGCTGTCGCTGCCGGTGGTCGCGGCGCTCCTCATCACCAATCTTTCGCTCGGCATTCTGAACCGCGCCGCGCCGCAAATCGGCGTGTTCCAGATCGGCTTTCCGCTGACCATGCTGATCGGCATGCTGCTGTTGCAATTGATGATCCCGAACATGATTCCGTTCTTCACGCGCCTTTTCGATGTCGGCATCGATCAGATGGGCCGCGTGGCGGCGGGCTTCAGGTAGCGAAGCTTTCGGCAGCCACCGCAAAAGGAAAAAGGGCGGACCCGGCTTGCACCGGCTCCGCCCTTCTTCATTTCCGCGTGTTCAGCTCAGGTACTGGAACAACGACATGTTCTGGATCTTCACGAAAGCCTGCTGCGCCGCTTGCAACGCGTTCTGCGTCAGCGTGTACTTGCCGACCGTCTTGACCAGGTCGGTTTGCGTCAGGTCGGAAAGGTTGCTCGTGGTTTGCAGCGTGTTGGTCTGCGTGACGCTCTGCAATGCCTTCACCTCCTGCTCGCGACCGCCCACCGCGGCCTGCGCGGTCACGACGTTGTTCATCGTGTTCTCGAGCTGGGTCATGCTGGTGGTCAGCGCGCTCTGGAAGCTCGCCGTCGAGGCGCCGCCCGACACCGGCGTTTGCAGCGTGGCGATCAACTGGCTCAGATTGGCGAACACGTCCATGCTGCCTTGCGTGGCGGGCGTCACGCTAAAGCTGTCGCCCGCGTTCGGCGCGCCGGTGAGCGTCACCGACTGGCCGCCGAGCGCGATCGCCGAGCCGGCCGTGTACGTCTGCGGCGTGCCGGTCGTGACCGCGCCGGTGGCCGGATCGGTCGCGCTGATCGTGTAGGTGGTCGCCGACGAAAAGTTGATCTGATACTTGTCGGCGTTGGCCGGATTCGTCGGACTGGTCAGGCTCACGCTGCTGATCACGCCGGTGCCGGTATTGCCGGTGGTCGCGGCCGGCACCGCGCTGGTGCCGATCGGCGCGACGCTGCCGAAGATCGAGAGCCCGTTGTCGCCGGTCTGAACGAGGTGCGAGTCGGTGACCTGCACGACCGGCGTGCCGGTGTCGCCCGAATACGTCACCACGCCGGCCGCATTCGTGGTGTACGGCTGCGCGCTGCTTTGATAGCCGGCGAACAGGTAGTTGCCCTGCGGGTCGGTCGAATTGGCGAGCGTCATCAACTGGCTGCGCAAGCTCTGCAATTGCGTCGCGATCGCGCCGCGGTCGCCGTCGTTCAGCGACCCGTCGCCGGCGCGCAGCACCAGCGTGTGAACGGTTTGCAGCACGGTGTTGACGTCGCCGAGCGTGGTGTCTTCCTGCTGCAGCGACGCCAGCGCCGCGGTCTGGTTGGTCGTGAACTGCGCGAGCGTGGTGGCCGTCGAGCTGAGCTGCACGGCCTGGGCCGCGCCGAGCGGATTGTCGGACGGCGTCGAGAGGCTCACGCCGCTCGAAATCTGCGCGTACAACTGCGACAACTGAGCTTGCTGGTCGCTCATCGTCGCGACGTTCATGCTGAAGTACTGCGTGCTGGAGATGCGCATGTTCAACGCCTCACTGGAAGATGCCGAGCAACGTCTGGAACAGGGTCTGCGCGGTCTGAATGACCTTGCTGTTGGCCTGATAGAGCTGCTGATACTGAAGCAGGTTGGCTGCTTCCTCGTTGATGTTCACGCCCGAGACGGACTGCTGCGCGGTGGTGATCTGCGTCACCAGCGAAGCCTGCGCCGTGCTCGAGGTCTGGAGCTGGTTGGTCTGGTTGCCGATCTGGTTCACGTAGTTCGCATACGCGCCCGTCAGCGTGACCGTGCCGCCCGCCAACGCCTTCGCGGTGGACAGGTTCGACAGCGCGAGCGCGTTGCGCCCGTCGTTGGTCGCGCCGGTGTTCGGGCCGATGGTGAACTTGTCGCCGGCAGCGGGCGCGCCGCTGATCGTCACCGAGACGTTGTTCATCTGGCCGGCGGTCGTGTTGTTGATCGTCAGCGTCGCGCCGGTGGCGGACGAATACGGCACTACGGTCGTCGCGCTGGTGATCGGATAGGTGGTCGCGGGCGAGCCCGCCACCGTCACCGTCGAACCCGCCGGGAAGCCGGACAGGCCCGTGCCGTCGTATGACAGCGTGGTGGTCGAATTCGGCATGGTGTAGCCGGCTGTCACCGTGCCTTGCGTGATCGTGCCGGTGCCCGTGTTGGTCGACGCGGCCGCGCCCAGCACCGGCGCGGCGGCGGCGATCGCGGCGGCGTCGGTGGTCGCGGTGGCGAAGCTGTTCAGCGCGCCGCGCGTCGGCTCGACCGTGAACGAGTCGCCGGGATTCATCGTGCCGGTGGTCGAGAAATTCAGACCGTTGATCGGCTGGCTCAGGTTGGTCGCCGAGCCCACCACCGTGCCGCTCGAATTGTCGGTCAGCGTGTAGGTGGTGCCGTTGAAGGCCAGCGTGTAGTCGCCGGTGGTCGGCTGCGTGGGGTCCGCGAACGACACGTTCAGCGACGCGTTGCCGGTGTTCTGCGTGTTCGCGTAGACGGTCGGGCCGCCCACCGAAAACAGCGCGCCGCCCTTGGCGCCGGCGAGCGTGATGCCGAGCGCGTTCTGCGCGTTGACCTGCGACGCGAAGCTCACCGCGATCGCGCCGAGTTGCGCCTCGCCCGGATCGAGCGTCTGGCTGCGAAACGCGACCAGACCGCCGAGCGTGCCGCCTTCGATCTTGCTGTCAGGCAAATTCTGCGGCACGGCGGCCGGATTCGCGCCCGCCTGGCCGAGGTACTGCACGGACAATTCGCTGCTGTCGCCGGTCGACTGCGCCGTGCCCAGGTTGTAGCTGTTGCCGGACGACACGAGCGGCTGGCCGTTGCTCATGAACACGCTATAGCTGCCGTTGCTGTTGACGACGTTCACGCCGATCAGTTGCGACAGATTCGACACGGCGAGGTCGCGCTGATCGAGTAGCTGGTTCGGCGGCTGTCCTTGCGTGCTGGCCGCCTGGATCTGCCCATTGAGTTGAGCGATCTGCTCCGAGTAGCTGTTGATCTGCGAAACGGTGTTGGACAGTTGCGTGTTGACGCTCTGGCGCAGCGCGTCGTACTGCTCGCCGGCGGCGTTGATCTGGTTCGCAAGCGTCTGCGCGCCGCTCATCGCCGTCTGACGGGTAGCGAGACTCGACGCGTTGTTCGAGACGTTCTGCAAGCCGGTGAAATAGCCGGTGATCGCGCTCGCAATCCCGGACGTCGGGCTGCCGATCAGGTTGTTCAACTGCGAGATCAGCGTGTTGTAGGTCGACAGCGAACTGCTCGAACTCTGCGCGTTGTTCAGCTCGGTGGTCAGATACTGGCTGTACTGGCGCGTCACGGTGACGGTCGAGACGCCCTGCGGCAGATAGCCGGAACCCGTGTACTGGCCGCCGCTTTCCGCGTAGACCGGCGTTTCGATGCTATAGCCCGGCGTCGACGCGTTGCTGATGTTCTGGCCGGTCGTCGTAAGTCCCCATTGGGCTGCGTTCAGTCCGCTGAGGCCGAGATTGATGAGATTGGACATGCGTCATCCTGAAGGGCGACAGCGTACACATGCCGCCGCGTTACTTGAACTTACTGTTTAACGGCCCCGGTAAGGAAAAATTGAGGCCGTTGCGATGCGGGTTCGACGTTTGTTGCAACGTTTGCGAGGCGTGCTTCGCGAGACAGGTGCCGCGACGCTCGCGCCCGTTCACCGCACCAGCGAGCGGCGCTTCATCTCGAGTTGGGTGATGAGCCGTTGCAGCGTGTTTTCGGCGCTGCCCGGCAGCGTCAGGAAACGGAAGCCGAGTTGATAGCGCTGGGTGCCGTTCGGCAGCGCGATGGAGCGGTGCGACACCAGTTGCAGATCGAGCAGAAGCCGGCCGAGCGCGCCGAACGACAGCTCGCAATCCTCGAGGTGCGTGCCCATCGGCAGTTCGGCCACGCGTTCGTCCGCGGTGCGCATGCCGACGCCGCCGAGCGACAGATCGTGTACTTCGAAGCGGAACGTGTCGCCTTCGGGCAAACGACCGCTGCAGGTGTAGGGGTCGAGAATCGGCGCGTCGACGCGGAAATACTCGCGGCGCTGCACGTAGAACAGCACCTCGGGAAAGTCGGCCTCGAATGCGGGCAGGCCCTCGAAACGGGTCTCGCGCGGCGCGGCGGTGACGAATTCCATCCGCACGCCGTCGGGCGCGGCGTGGAACTGGCAGTGCGGCGCGGCGAGCAAGCCCCTGTTCTGCTCCGGCAATGCGCCCCAGTCGAAAGTGAAGGTGCGCCCGCGCACGTCCACATCGAGCAGGCGCGTGACGAGCTGGCCGCCGGCGTATTGAACGGTGAGGAAGTCGCCGCGATTGACGAGGTTGCGCAACTGAACGCCGATTTCGAGCGGGTTGCGACGGCCGAAATCATTCGCACTGTCGTCTAGCGGGGCGTGCGGCTGGCCGGGTGCGTCGGTATGGCCGTTCGACTGGTTAGTATCCATGGGCTTGCCGGTGTGCATGTTCTTGCGGGCGCGTGCCAGGGCTCCTGCCGGGGCTTTCGCGCGGTCTTCGTCGAAGCCGCGGCACGCGCGTTCAACCGGACTTTAAAGCGTATTCCGGTCTCGGGTCTAACTGATTAGCGGCAGCATGCGCCCAAAATTTAGGGGCGTGTCATGAATTATTTGCCGCAAACGTTAAAACCGCGCCAGCCGTCACGCGGCCGGACCGGGTCATCGCATCAGCGGCGCTTCAGGCCATCTTCTGCATGATGGACATCAGCTTTTTCGCGTAATGCGGATCGGTTGCGTAACCCGCGCGCTGCATGCCGTGCGCAAAGCCGCTGACGTCATGCGACGAGTTGATCACCTGTGCGTAACGCGGATTGCTCTTGAGCAGATTCGCGTAGTCGGTCATCGCTTCCTGATACGAATCGTACGCGCGGAATTTCTCGACCACGCGTTGCGGCTTGCCGTTCACGTACTCGGTGGTCAGGGTGGAGACGGTCTTGCCGGCCCAGTCTTTCGACGCCTTGATGCCGAACACGTTGTGGCTGGTCGAACCGTCCGCCTTCTTGATCTCGCTCTTGCCCCAGCCCGATTCGAGCGCGGCCTGGCCGATGATGAAGCGCGCCGGAATGCCCGTGGCGGCGCTCGCGGCTTGCGCCGGTCCGGCGAGTTTATCGACGAAGGCGTCGACCTTCGGCGAGCTGCCGTCGCCCTTGAGCGGCGGCGTGAGCGCGTTGTTGGCCGAGTAGCCCTTGCCCGTCGCGAGCTGGCCGTTGGCCTGCGCGTTGCCGTAAGCCTTGGCGAGCGCGTTGAGCGCCGCGGTCTGCCCTTCGTCGCCGCCGCTGCCGCCGCCGAGCGCGTTCGCCATGCCGGCGAGACCGCCCGCACCATTCGCGGCATTCGCGCCGCTCACCTGCATGCCCTGATTGCGCATCAACTGCTTGAGCATCGCGTCGGCGACGCCGATACCCTTCTGCGAAAGATGCTGCGACAACTGCTGATCCATCATCGACGTGAAGGTGGCGCTGTCGTGCGAATCGAACGGGCCGTCGTTGGGCGTCGCGTCGCGCATGCTTTTGAGCATCATCTGCGTGAACACCGCGTCGAACTGCTGCGCGGCCATCTTCATGCCGGCTTGCGGCGAGGCCTTGGCCTGCGCGCTCAGCTTCGCGAAGCCTTGCACGTCGAGCGCGAAGCGCTGCGTCAGATCGTTCGCCGAAGCGGCGGAGTGGGTCGTATCCGAATTCATCCTATGTCTTCCTTAGATGATTTCCAGGTCGGCGCGCAGAGCGCCCGCCGCTTTCATGGCCTGCAGGATCGACATCAGATCCGCGGGCGTCGCGCCCAACGCGTTGAGCGCCTTCACCACTTCGGCGAGATTCGCGCCGGCGGTCACCAGCTTCAATGCGCCGTTGTCCTGCTTCATCTGAATCTGCGACTGTTTCGCCACCACCGTCTGGCCGTTCGAGAACGCGCCCGGCTGGCTCACCACCGGCTGGGTGTTGATCACCACCGAGAGGTTGCCGTGCGCGACCGCGCAGCTTTGCAGCGTGACCATCTGGTTCATCACGATCGAGCCGGTGCGCGCGTTCAGGATCACCTTCGCGGCGGCTTGCGCGGGCTTCACGTCGAGGTTCTGCAATTGCGCCATGAAGGCGACCTGCTGTTCGGGGTCGCTCGGCGCGCGCAACTGGATCGTGCGGCCGTCGAGCGCGGACGCCGTGCCGCCGCCGAAGGCGTTGTTGACCGCCGCCACCACGCGCTGGGTGGTGTCGTAGTCCATGTCGTTCAGTTCGAGCTGCATGGTGCCCGCTTGCGATACCGACGTCGGCACCGCGCGCTCGACGATCGCGCCGCCGGCGATGCGGCCCGCGGCCAGCGTGTTCACCTGCACCTTGCTGCCGTTCGCGCTCGCGCCCGCGCCGCCGACCGCGAGGTTGCCCTGGCCGAGCGCATACACCTGGCCGTCGGCGCCCTTGAGCGGCGTGAGCAGCAGCGTGCCGCCGCGCAGGCTCTTGGCGTTGCCGAGCGAGGACACCGTCACGTCGATCGCCTCGCCGGGACGCGCGAACGGCGGCAGCACCGCCGTCACCATCACCGCAGCGACGTTCTTCAACTGGATGTTCGACAGCGACGATTGCGAATTGCTCGAGCCCGCCGCCTGGTTGTTGATCGAGATGCCGAGGTTCGCCAGCATGTTGGCGAGCGTCTGCGTGGTGAACGGCGTCTGCGTGGTCTGGTCGCCCGTGCCGTCGAGGCCGACGACGAGGCCGTAGCCGATCAGCGGGTTGTCGCGCACGCCCTGGATCTGCACGAGGTCCTTCAGACGTTCGGCATGCGCGGGCGTCGCCGCCGGCAGCGCCGCGCAGGCGAGCGCGACGAAGGCCAGCGCACGGCCGAGGCGGCCGACGCGGCCGAGGCGCATGGATCGCGCGAGGCGGGAGACGGAAAAGACGGTACGCATGATCACCACGGCGACACGTTGAGGAAGAAGCGTTGCAGCCAGCCCATGTTCTGCGCCTCGTCGAGATAGCCCTTCGCGGAATATTCGATCTTCGCGTCGGCCACCTGGGTCGAGTACACGGCGTTCAGGTTCGAAATCGTGTTCGGATTGACGATGCCGGAAAAGCGCACGAATTCGTTGCCCTGGTTGATGAGCATCTGCTTCTCGCCGCTCACCATCAGATTGCCGTTCGGCAGCACGCCCGTCACCGTCACGGTGATCGTGCCGTTGAACGTGTTCGACGCGTTCGCGCCGCCGGTCGCCTTGAAGGTGTTGCCGCCGGTCGCGCTCAGGTTGACCTTGCCGAACAGGCCGCCGAGAAAACCGGCGGTCGGCACGTCGAAGTTGGTGTCGCCGCTGCGGTTCGCGCCGGTGCCCGAGGACTTGGTCGCGTTGACGTTTTCCTGGATCACGATGGTCAGGATGTCGCCGACATTGCGCGGCCGCTGGTCTTCGAACAGCGGCCGGCCCGCGTAACCGGGGTTGTAGATCGAGCCCGGCGATTGCATCGCGGGCGGCATCGGCGGCAGCGCCGTCATCGGCTGCTGCGTGATGGGCTGCTTCGGCACGAGGCCGCAGCCGCCCAGCGCGGCGAGCAGCGTGAGCTGCGCGAGCGCGAGCGCGGTGCGCGAATGAACCGGGTTACGCGTGAAATGCGGGGTGAAGTGCGACATGCTGATTACCGCCTGTGCTTGCTGCTGTTAATTCCCAGTTCCTCAAACCTGCATCTGGCTGAGCGTCTGCAGCATCTGGTCGGACGTGGTCACGGCCTTGCTGTTGATTTCGTAGGCGCGCTGCGTCTGGATCATGTTCACCAGTTCCTGCACCACGTTCACGTTCGAGGCTTCCACGTAGCCCTGATTCAGCGTGCCCGCGCCGTTCAGGCCCGGTTGCGCGATGTTCGGCGCGCCCGACGAGGCGGTTTCCGCGAACAGGTTTTCGCCCTTCGCATCCAGACCGGCCGGGTTGATGAAGGTCGCGAGCTGCATGGAGCCGAGCTGCTGGCTGTTGGTCGAGCCGGCCACGGTGATCGACACCACGCCGTCGCTGCCGATCGTGACCGAGGTCGCGTTGGTCGGAATCGTGATGGCCGGAATCACCTGGTAGCCGCTCGACGTGACGAGCTGGCCCTGCGCGTTGGTCTGGAACGAGCCGTCGCGGGTGTAGGCGGTCGTGCCGTCGGGCATCTGCACCTGGAAAAAGCCCTGGCCGTTGATGGCCACGTCTTTCGAGTTGCCGGTCTGTTGCAGGTTGCCCTGCGTGTACAGACGCTCGGTGGCGACCTGTTGCACGCCGGTGCCGAGCTGAATGCCGGACGGCAGTTCGGTTTGCTGCGTCGAGTTCGCGCCGGGCTGGCGCACGGTCTGGTACAGCAGATCCTCGAACACCGCGCGCGAGCCCTTGAAGCCGTTGGTGCTGACGTTCGCGAGGTTGTTCGAGATCACGTCCATCTGCGCCTGCTGCGCATTCATGCCGGTGGCGGCGATATAGAGTGAGCGATTCATGATTCTTCTCCGGGGGCTGCCTGAGCAACCCGTTAGCTAAAGCTGAGCAACTGGTTGGCGGACTGGTCGTTCTTGTCGGCGCTTTCCAGCAGCTTGGTCTGCATCTGGAACTGGCGCGCGTTGGTGATCATCGCGACCATCGCGCTGACCGGATTCACGTTGCTGCCCTCGAGCGACGCGGGCGCCAGCGCGACGGCCGGATCGGCGTCGGCGGGGTTGCCGTCGGCGGTGCGAAAGAGGCCGTCGTCGCCGCGCGAGAGCGTCTGCGGATCGGGATTCACCAGCTTCAACTGATCGACCACCACCACGGCGGTGGGCGGATCGCCGGGCGTGAGCGCGGTGACGGAGCCGTCCTTGCCGATGGTGATTTCCGCGCCGGGCGGCACCGAGATCGGGCCGCCGTTGCCGAGCACCACCTGATTGATGGCGTTCACCAGTTGACCGTTTTCGTCGACGTGCAGGTTGCCGGCGCGCGTATAAGCCTCGCCGCCGTCGGCGGTTTGCACCGCCAGCCAGCCCGGACCCTGGATCGCCACGTCGAGCGGATTGCCCGTCTGCTGGATCGGCCCCGGCGTGTAGTCCGCGCCCGGCGTCGACGACAGCACGAAGGTGCGCGTGGTGTCGTCGTTGATCGAACTGCCGTCGCCGAACGACATCGGCACGGCACGGAAAGTCGCAAGCTGCGCGCGAAAGCCGGTGGTCGAGGCGTTCGCCAGGTTGTTCGCGACGATGGCCTGCTGTTCGAGCGCTTGCGTGCTGCCGGACATCGCGGTGTAGATCAGCCGATCCATGATGAGTGGGTCCCGGTCGCTTACAGGTTGATCAGGGTCTGGTCGACGGTCTGCTGGGTCTTGATCGTCTGCGCGTTCGCCTGATAGTTGCGTTGCGCGGTGATCAGATCCACCAGTTCGCTCGTCAGATCGACGTTCGAGTTTTCCACCGCGCCGCCTTGCAGCACGCCGTGGTTGGTCGAGCCCGGCGCGGAAATCTGCGCGACGCCCGACGCGGAGGTCTGCTGGAACTCGTTGTTGCCGAGGTTCACGAGGCCGTTCTGGTTCGAGAAGTTCGCGAGCGCGATCTGGCCGAGCGCGGCGGTTTGCTGGTTCGAGTAGTTGCCGGTCAGCGTGCCGTCGGCGGCGATCGTGAAGCTGGTCAGCGTGCCGGCCGCGTAGCCGTCGGGCTGCAGCGAGTTCACGCCGTTCTTGCCGCCGTACTGCGTCGTGCCGGAGATGTTCAGCGTGAGGCTTTGCGGCGTCGCCGAACCGTCGGTGTTCGGAATCGAGAAGTCGAACACGTAGGGCGTGGTGGTGGCGGTGCCGGACGCGTCGGTCGTGCCGAGCAGCGTGCCCGACGAATTGAAGTTCGCGTGGCCGACCAGGCTGGCGGCGCCGGTCGAGGTGCCCGCGTACACGTTCCACGTGCCCGCCGAGGTCTTGGCGAAATACATGTTGACGGTCTGCGAGCCGCCGAGCGTGTCGTAGACCGTCGTGCTGGTCGAGTAGTTATACGTCGACGAACTGTTCTGGTTGAACGCCACCGGGGTCGGCGCGATCGTGTAGCTGTCGCTCGCCGCCGGCACGCCGTTGAACGTGATGGTCTGGCCGTTGCCCAGCGAGATCGCGCTGCCGGCCGTGTACGTGGCGGCGGCGCTCGTCGTGCCGAGCGTGGTGTCGGTGACCGTGTAGGTGGTCGGGCTCGTGAAGTTGACGGTGTAGGTGTCGTTGTTCGTGCCCGACGCGGTGTTCGTGATGGTCGCGCCAGGCGTGGTGAGCGTGCCGGTGTTGGCGCCGCCGGCCGTCACGGTCGGCGTGCCGAGCATCAGCGGGTCCTGCGCGTTCAGGTTCAGGCCGGCGGCGATGTTGGTGGTCGCTTTCGGTGCGATGTTCGCGGTCGGCACGCTGAGCGGCACGGTCTGCGCGGTGTTGATGATGCCCGCGCTGTTGGCGGCGTAACCCATCAACTGCAAGCCTTGCGCATTGGTGATGAAGCCGTTCTTGTCGAGCTGGAACACGCCGTTGCGCGAGTACACGAGCGAGCCGTTGTTCGACAACTGGAAGAAGCCGTTGCCGTTGATCGCGACGTTGAGCGCCTGGTTGGTGCTCGTGATCGTGCCTTGCGAGAACTGTTGCTGCACTTCCGACAGCTTGGTGCCGATGCCGATCTGGTTGCCGACCGCGGTCGCCACCGAATTGGCGTACATGTCCGCGAACTGGGCGGTGCCGCTCTTGAAGCCAACCGTATTCGCGTTGGCGATGTTGTTGCCGATCACGTCGAGATCGCTCGACGAGGCGGACAAACCACTCAAACCTTGTTGGTAACCCATGACGGTCTCCGTATCTGGAAAGTCGTAACTAACTGAACTTGAATCAGAGGATCGCGGCGACGCTGGTCAGCCCCACCGTCGTGCCGTTCGACAGCACGAGGCCCGGCGTGCCGCTGCTCTGCGTGACGACGCTTTGCACGGTCGCGCCCGAGAGCGTGGTGGCCGTCGCCTGCTGGCCGTTGATCGTGCCGACCGCGCTGATCGTGTAGGTGCCGTCGGGGAGCGTGTTGCCGGCGGAGTCGGTCGGCGTCCAGCCCACCGGAATCGTGCCGGCGGACTGCTTGCCGAGGTCGAGCGTGTTGACGATCTGGCCGGCGGAGTTCTTTACCACCACTTGCAGATCGCTCACCGGGTTGGCGAGCTGCACGCCGAACGCGCTGGCCTTGCCGCTCGCGACGCTCACCGAACTGCCCGGCGCGAGCACGGTGGAGCCGATCAGCAGCGCGGCCTGCGACTGCTGGCCCGCGGAAAGCTGCGTCGCCAGCGAACTGAGCGTCGTGTTCAACTGGCCGATGCCCGAGACCGTATTGATCTGCGCGAGTTGCGAGGTCATCTGCGAGCTGTCCATCGGACTCGTCGGGTCCTGGTTCTTCAACTGCGTGACGAGCAGTTGCAGAAAGGTATTCTGCAAATCGCTCGCCGAGGTGCCCGAGGTGCCCGTCGTCGAGCTCGTCGAACTGCTGGCACTGCCCGTGCCGTTCATCGTATCGAGCAGCGTCTGCGACACGTTCGTGCCGTTGCTGCCGATGGAGGTATTGGTGGTCAAGGGGCTCTCCTCAGGTTCCGATCGTGAGCGTTTTCAGCATCAATGTCTTGGCGGTGTTCAGGGTCTCGACGTTGGCCTGGTACGAGCGCGACGCCGAGATCATGTTGACCATTTCCTGCACCGGGTCGACGTTGGGCAAGGTGACGTAGCCGTCCGCGTTGGCCGCCGGGTTGCCGGGGTCGTAGGCGGTCTTCATCGGCGTCGGATCGTCGACCACGCCGGTGACCTGCACGCCGCCGACCTGCTGGCCCGAGCCCGAGCGCGCGCCGCCGATCGGGCTCACCGCGAACACGACCTGCTTGGCCTTGTACGGCTGGCCGTCCGGGCCCGTCGTGCTGTCCGCGTTGGCGAGGTTGGACGCCGTCACGTTGAGCCGTTGCGACTGCGCGGACATCGCGGAGCCGGCAACGCCGAAAATATTCATCAGGGATGGCATGGTTGCTGACCTCTCCTTAAATCCCGTAGCGATTGTTTTTTGCCCGGTTGCCGCGGCGGCACGAGTCGTCTCGCCGCCGCGTTACATCCGCGCGTCGAAGCTGCCGATGCGGATCACGAACCCGACTGGATCGCGGCCAGCATCGTCTTGATCTGGCTCGACAACACCGTCATGCCCGATTCGAAATGCAGCGTGTTGTCCGCGAACTGCACCCGCTCGGTGTCGATGTCGACCGTGTTGCCGTCGAGCGCGGGCTGCGTCGGAATGCGGTATTGCAGCTTGCTGTAGTCGTCGGGCGTGCCGCCGCTCGGCGCGAGCGTCGTCTTGCCGGACATGTGGCCCGGCGTGGTCGCCGCCATCGACATGCCGCCCGTCACGCCCGCGGGCTGCGCCATCGCGAGCGTCGAATGGTTCGACGCGGCCACGCCGGCGCCGCCGCCGGTTTTCTTCAGCGCGCCGGCGAGCGACGAGGCGAAGTCGACGTCGCGCGCCTTGTAGCCGGGGGTATCGGCGTTGGCGATGTTCGACGACAGCAGCTCCTGCCGGTAAGCGCGCACATCGAGCGCTTCACGGCCAAAGGCGAATTCGGCATCGAGTTTGTCCAGCATAAGCATCTCCGGAGTACGTTCCCGAGGCTTCCCGTGCGTGCCTCGCGTGAGGACTGCATCAGGCGGGAAGACCTTTTTGCATGAGGTGCATCTTATGGGCCGGACGCAAGCGGCAATCGGACGAATAACCGGGAAAGGGGGCTTCTATTCAACGTTTGCGCAAAGGGGGCGCTCACTAGAATGCAAGGCGTACCGATGCATTCGATGGAGAAACGCGATGCCCCAACCCACTTTCGATCCGACGCGCCGCGCGAGCCGTGCGGCGGCGCATCGCGTGGGCCGGGGCGCGGTTCGCCTCGGCGCGCGCCTCGCGACGCGGCTCATCGTGAGTTCGGCGCTATGCGTGCCGGCCGGCGCGCTATTGATGGCGCATGCCGCGCAGGCTGAGGAAGCCGGCGGCCCGATCGTGATTCCCGGCCCCGGAGAAAAGAATCCGGCCGCGCTCGCGGAACTCGCCGAACACATGCAGACGACGCCCGCGAAACGCGCGGGCACCGCCGCGACGCTCGCCGCGGCCACCGCGCAATCGCTCAAGGCAGGCCCGGCCGCGCGCGACGCCGATCAATTCACGCGCGCCGCCAACGCGAGTGGCTCGATCGTCATTCCGGGCGCGGGCGAAGCGCCGGCCGCGCCGCAGATGATCCGCACCGGTTTCAAGCCCGACGCGAATGGCGTCGTGACGATTCCCGCTGGGGGCGGCAATGCGGGCGCGGGAGAAGCGCCCGCTGCGCCGCAAATGGTCCGCACCAGTTTCAGGCCCGACGCGAATGGCGTCGTGACGATTCCCGCTGCGGTCGCCGATCCGGCGGCTGGCCTCGCCAAGCTCAACGTCGCGCCGGGTTCGCGCCAGCTCGTGCCGGTGGTCGTCACCCCGGCGCCGAAGGCAAACAGCGCACGGCAAGCCGCTGGCGTGCAGCCGGTGGCGGCCAATGCGCCGGGCAAGGCGTCGCTCGATGTACCGGCTGGCGCGTCCGCGCCCGCCGGCTTCGACACCTTGGCCTCGCGCGGCGAGCCGCCGCAGTTCGGCGCGAACGGCAAGCCGATCGTGACCAGGACGGCTGCCGTGCCGGCACCGGCGTCGATTCAAGCGCCGATGCCCGCCACGCTCGCGCGCACGCCGGCCAGGCGCCAGGCGACCGCGTCCGCCGCAGCGCAGAATCCGCGCGCCGCCCAGCCCATGCAAGCCGCACAAGCCGCACAGCCCATGCAAGCCGCGCCGCTGCCCGGCCAGCAGGACCCGGAGGCGATC
Source organism: Paraburkholderia sp. DD10 (assembly GCF_049177125.1). NCBI lineage: Bacteria > Pseudomonadati > Pseudomonadota > Betaproteobacteria > Burkholderiales > Burkholderiaceae > Paraburkholderia > Paraburkholderia sp. DD10. Next base: position 3,219,698 of record NZ_CP185393.1, read on the forward strand.
CGCAACGCCGCGCTCGCGTTCTTGCAGCAGCAATCCGCCGGCTTGCCCGGCAAGGTCGAGATCACCGTCGCACCGGCGTTTCCGCGCGGCCTCGCCGCCTGCTCGATGATCGAGCCGTTCATGCCGAGCGGCGCGCGCCTGTGGGGCCGCATGACCGTCGGCGTGCGCTGCGCCGGCGAGAAGCCCTGGACCATCTACCTGCAGGCGCGCATCTCGCTGCGCGCCACCTACTATCTGGCCGCCCGCGCGATGGCGCCGGGCGAAGTGCTCAACGCCGCCGACCTCGTCGCGCGCGACGGCGACCTGACCGGCTTGCCGCAAGCGATCGTGACGGACCCGTCGCAGGCGGTCGGCTCGGTCACGCTCACGCGCGTCGCGGCCGGCATGCCGCTGCGCCGCGACATGCTGAAGAGCGCGTCGGCGGTGTCGATCGGACAGACGGTGCGGGTCGTCGCGGCCGGCGAGGGTTTCGCGATTTCGGCCGAAGGCAGCGCGATGAACAACGCGTCGCCGGGTCAGCAGGTGCGGGTGAAGACAGCCAACGGCCAGGTGATTTCCGGCGTCGTGAAAGACGGCGCGACCGTTGAGATTCAGCTATGAACCGGCGCCGCATCCGCTCGAACGCGGCGGGGTCCACGACAGGCGGCAGGTCCGCGCCGGGGCCGGATCCCCTTGAAAGACAAGGAAAAAGATCGAGCGATTGCGCTAAAGTTTTGATCTGCGATTGCCGTTATCAGGATCAAATCGTTCAGGAAGCCAATCGTGAAAGTCGATTCCACAACCAAGTCCAGTCTGCCGACGTTGAAAGACGCCCTCTCCCGTTCGCAAGCAAGCGACGCGACGGCCGCGAACAGCAGCGCGCAGAGTGCGGGCTCCGCCCCGCAGACCTCCACCAGCGGTTCCGGCGACGCCAGCGTCAGCCTGTCGGGTCTGTCGCAGCATCTGCGCAGCCTCGCGGCGACCGGTTCGGCCGACATCGACACGGCGCACGTCGAGTCGATCAAGCAGGCCATCAAGGACGGCTCGCTGCAGATCGATTCCGGCAAGATCGCCGACGGCGTGCTGAACACCGCGCGCGAACTGCTGCAAAACAAAACCTCGTCGACCGGCAACTAATCGACGCATCGAAGTACGGTGACGTGCCGGGCGGCATTCGACCAACCCGGCTCGCGGCATCCGCGCGAGCCCTCGTGTTCAGCGAGTTGTTGACATGAAAGACGCCCTGCTTGCCACCCTCACCGAAGAATATTCGGCCGTCGAGGCGTTCGCCTCGATTCTGACGCTCGAAACCAGGGCGCTGACGGCCTTGTCGCCGCTGGAATTGCTGCCGCCCATCGTGGAGAAGAAAACCGAGCTGATCGGCGTGCTCGCCAAGCTCGAAACCACGCGCGACGCGCTGCTCGCCGAGATGGGCTTTCCCGCCGGCTGGTCCGGCATGGAACTCGCGGCCAGCACCGACGCGCGGATCGCCGGCCAATGGTCGCTGCTGCAAAAGGCCGCCGATCGCGCGCGGCGCTTGAACGCGAGCAACGGCGAACTGATCCGCGTGCGCATGGACTACAACCAGCGCGCGCTCACGGCGCTCCAGGTGGCCATGCCGCAGAAGGCCGGTTTTTACGGACCGGACGGCCGGATTCCCGCACGCGCCGCCGTGTGACGCGATTCGCGGGACCCGCGCGCGGTTGCATTGCGCTTCGATACAACCGCATTGAATGAACACCAAAGGGCTCGTCTTTCGGCGAGCCCTTTTGCTTTTCCGCCGTGCCCGCCATGGGCGTCGCGCGTTTTCGCGCTGACGTTAGCCATCCGGCCAGGTGGCGCGAACGCATCTGCCGCCATCAAAATCACCACGTCCCCTACTGAGGTTCTCCGCCGTCACCCGGAGCGTTTTTACGCCACTTGAGACGAGCCACGCGGAGCGTTAACCACTAGCGAGGTTGTGTAATGGTGTGTATGATTCAGGGAGTGCGATATGAACAGTGCCGAGGTCGTCAAACTGCTTCACATGGATGGGTGGCGGCTGGTCCGCATATCGGGCAGTCACCATCATTTCCGGCACGCGGTAAAAGCCGGTCTCGTGACCATCCCGCATCCAAGGCGGGATCTTCCGCCCGGCACATTGAACAGCATCTTGAAACAGGCGGGTCTGAAATGAAAAACCTGATTTTCCCGATCGCGATCGAACCGGGCGACGCGCACCACGCGTTCGGCGTGGTGGTTCCCGACATTCCGGGTTGTCATTCAGCGGGCGATACGCTGGAAGAGGCCTACGCGAACGCGAAGGAAGCGATCGAGGCGCATCTGGACACGCTGCTCGACGAAGGCTTGCCGATCCCCGAACGGCTCGCGCTCGAAACGCATCGGCGTAATCCCGACTACGCGGGTTTCACGTGGGGTTTCGTGACCACCCGGAACATTCCCGCGTTGAAGAAGGCGGTGCGCATCAATATCTCGCTGCCCGAGGCGCTGGTCCACGACATCGACATCTATGCGCGGGCGCGCGGCATGTCGCGCTCCGCATTTCTCGCGCTGGCCGCCGAACATGAGATGGCTAACGCGTGAGAAAGCCGGCGCTCAAGACGCCTCGGCGTTCGCCCAGGCCATTTCCCGCAGGCGCGTGCGCAAGCGCGCCACAGCCTGGCTGTGCAACTGGCACACCCGCGATTCGCTAACTTCCATCACCGCGCCGATTTCGCGCAGGTTCATGCCGCGTTCGTAGTAGAGCGACATCAGCAGCTTCTCGCGTTCCGGCAGGCGGTCGATCGCTTCGACCAGCGCCGAGCGCAGGCTGTCATCCAGCAGCGCCGAGAGCGGATCCGAATGATCGACGCAATAGCGGTCGAGAAACGGCTCGTCGTCGGCGGAACGGTCGAAGTCTTCGTAATAGATCAACTGGCTGCCGTGCAAGTCCTGAAGCATCGACTGATATTCGTCGAGCGGCATTTGCAGGTGTTCGGCAATCTCGGTTTCGCTCGCCGAGCGGCCCAGATTCTGTTCGACCTTGTGCACCGCGGTTTCCACTTCGCGCGAAGTGCGCCGCAAGCTGCGCGGCAACCAGTCGTTGCTGCGCAATTCGTCGAGCATCGCGCCGCGAATCCGCTGGCTCGCGTAGGTCTCGAACTGCGCGCCCTGGTCTTCCTTGTAGCGGCTCGCCGCGTCCAGCAGACCAATCATGCCGGCTTGAATCAGATCGTCGAGATCGACGCTCGCCGGCATTTTGGCAACGAGCTGCAAGCCCAGGCGCCGCACCAGCGGTGCGTACTTCGTCAGTACCTCGGCTTGGGAAATCTTTCCCTGAGCGTTATACATCGTGCTCCCCTTGTCCATGTGCCGCCTCTCAGGCGTGCTGCGCAGACGGTTGGTCGGCGTGTTGCGCCGCTGTAACTGCCGCAGGCGCCCTCCAGGGCGTCTGCGACGACATCGCTGGCCGCATCGGCCAGTACTGCAATTCGGCGGCGAGGTGCCGGAAGTCGCGCGCAGCCGGTGTCGATGGGAATGCATCGACGACACAACGCGACAACGCCAGGGCTCGGGCCATCCGCGCATCGGCGGCAATGCAACCGGCGTCTTCCAGCGCCACCGTCAGGTAGCGTCCGGCCACGCCGGCCAGGTTTGCAAAAGCGGTGCGGGCGTCGTCCACGCTTTGCACGTGGTTCACCAGCACGCGAAACTGCGCGGTGGCGTGCGCGTAGTGCAGGCGCTTCATGCACGCGTAGGAATCGGTGATCGCCTGTGCGGCGACTCGCGTGACGATCATCACGTCGTGCGCCTGCATCGCGAGCGGGGACAACTGGCCATGCTCGTCGAGCTGCGCGTCGATCAACACAATGTCGGCGGAACCGTGCAACACCACGTCGAACCGCGCGCTCGCGTGGGCTTCGCGATTCAGACGCGAGGCGGCCAGCAGCGAGAAGCCGAGCGCGTGCCGCGCGGCGGCGTCGTCGAGCGTCATCTCGCCGCGCATCACGGCGGCCAGGTTGCCCGCGCCGCGCACGCCGCCGAGCATCGCGCTCACCGACCTCGCGCCAAGGCATTCGTCGATCACGAGCACGTCCTTGCCCTGCTGCGCGAGCGCCGCGGCGAGGTTCACCACCGTCGTCGTGCAGCCGACGCCGGCCGAGCCGCCCGCCACCGCGATCACGCGCGAGCCGCTGCGCGCCAGCAGGCGCCGCAGTCCTTCCGCCTGGTCCTGGATGAGCTTATCCAAAGCGGACCTCGTGCAGTTCGGCCGTCGAGCGTGCGGACAGCGCGGACAGCAGCGCCGGAATGTCGTCGTCGTGCGGCACGAACGGAGAGTGGTCGCGCGGAATGCAGAACGCGCTCTTGATCAGGAATTTCTTCGTGGCGACGTACAGGTTCTCCGGCACCTTCTGACCGGTCGACACGTAGTGCACCGGCAGCTTGTAGCGGATCACCGTGTCGAGCACGCCGCCGAGATTCGTGGCTTCGTCGAGCTTGGTCAGAATGCAGCCGGCGAGCGGCTGTTGATCCGGCGCGCGCTGATACGCCTGCACGACTTCGTTGAGCGTGTCGCCGTGGCTCGTCGCGTTGAGCAGCAGCAGGCGCTGCACCGGCTGACCGGCGCGGCACAGCATCGCGATCTGGTCGGACACGAGCCGGTCGCGCTGGCTCATGCCGATCGTGTCGATCAGTACGATGTGCTTGTTGCGCAGTTCGGAGAGCGCGAGTTGCAGGTCGGCGCCGTCTTTCACCGCGTGAACCGACACGCCGAGAATCTTGCCGAAGATGCGCAGTTGTTCGTGGCCGCCGATCCGGTAGCTGTCGGTGGTGAGGAGCGCGACCTTGCTGGCGCCGAAGCGCATCACGCAGCGCGCGGCGAGCTTGGCGGTGGTCGTCGTCTTGCCGACGCCGGTCGGACCCATCAGCGCGAACACGCCGCCGCGCTCCATCAGCGTGTCTTCGTCTTCCATCACCGGCAGATTCGAGGCGAGCACCGAGCGCACCCATTCCATGCCGCCGTCCATGTCCTCGACGTCTTGCGGCAGGTTGTCCACCATCATCTGCACGAGCTGCGCCGAGAAACCGGCGGCGAACAGATGCTTGGTGAGCGCGGCGCGCGCCGGGTTGCGGCGCTGGCGGTCGCCCCACAAGAGACCCGCGAAGTGTTCTTCCATCATGTCGCGCATCGACGAGAGTTCGCTCATCACGGTCTCGTTGACGACCTGCTCCATGCGCAGCTTGATCGCTTCGGCGACGGCGGCCGGGGCGCGGGCGTCGTCGCCCGAGGCCTGCGACGGCGCGATTTTCTGTGCGGCGCGGCGCGCGGCGACTTGCGCGGCTTCGCGAGCCCATTCGGGCGCGTCGGCGGCTTGCGGCGCGGCCGGCCGGGCAGCGGCCTTGACCGGTTCGACGGCGGCGCCCAAGCCTTTCGCCATCGCGGCGGCCGGCGTCATCGTCGCGGGGCGCGCGCTGTATGCGCCTTGTTCCTGCTGCTCGGCGGCGATGCGGCGAGCGTGGTCGATCAGCCAGGGATTCGATTCGGCCATCGTGCGCGGCGCTTGCGCTTCAGACGCCGACGCGGCGGCGGCCTTCAACATGTCGGCGCGGATGTCTTCGGTGAGACGCGTCGCCGCGGCGCGGGCGCTCGGCTGTTCGATGCTGATGGGTTGCGACTGCGGCGCGGCGGGCGACGCTTTGGGCGCGCCCGGCAGCGCCGCTTTCGGCAACGGAGCCGCAGCCGGTTTGGCGGCGGCAAGCGGCGCTTCGTCGGCCGGCGCGTTCGCGTTCAGCAAGCCGCTATCGGCCGCATTGCCGCCCAGGTTCTCGGCCCCGGCTTCCGGGCTTGCGCCGAACACCGACGAGAACACATCGGGCATGCCGCTCGCGTACGGATTCGGCTGCATCGGCTGTGCGGTCGGCATGGCGCGCGGTGCGACGGGGGCGCTTGCCGATGCCTGCTGTCCCGCCGCTGCATTCATCGACACAGCTTGCGGCGCGCCCGCGCCCGCGCCCGCGCTTGCGCTTGCGCTTACGCGCGGCGCTTTCGGCGTGATGGCGGCGAGGTCGCTGTCGGCCAGTGCGACGATCTCGACGCTGCCGTCGTCCATCCTGCGATTGGACAGGACGACCGCGTCCGCGCCCAAGGCTTCGCGCACCAGACGCAAAGCATCACGACTGTTGGCACCGACAAATTTACGAATGTTCAAGCTGGACCCCCGATGAGGTAAACGGACGAACGGACCGGCGATATACCGCTTCCCATTGAGATCATTATTGCGAAACCCGTCACCTCACGATCGATGGATAAAGACCGTTAAAGGCGGGCAATTCGGACGATGGACACGCGCCGCGCTTCACGCCCGCGGCGGTGTCGAACGGTTCGTTCAGCGCCGAAGTGAGCGGAGCTTTCGCGCATGGAGCTTGCACCGAGCAGGCCGCTCGCCGCATGAAAAGTCAGGCGCGGAAATGAAAACCGGCGCTCGATGAGCGCCGGCTGATTGCAACGGGGGTAATCGGGCCGCGGTCGACTATCGCTGCAACGGGCTCAACCCTGCGCGCCGATCAGATTCACCACCTTGATGTTGCGCGTATCGGGCACTTCCGCATACGACAACACCTTCAACTGCGGCAGGCTGCGGCGCAGGAAGCGCGCGAGCATCGGCCGCAACGCATGCTGCACCAGCAGCACGGGCGCGAGCCCGAGATTCTGCTGACGCGTCATCGCCTTCTGCGTTTCATTCATCAACGTATGCGCGAGGCCCGGCTCGAGACCCGGATTGGAACCGGTGGAGAGCGCCTGCGACAGCACGCGCTCCAGGTTCGAGTCGAGGCCCATCACCTGCATGTCGCCGGTGCCGGGAAACCACTGCTGCGTGATCGCGCGGCCGAGCGCGAGGCGCACGGCGGCGGTGAGATCGTGCGCGTCGGTGATCTTCGGCGTGTGCTCGGAGAGCGCCTCCAGAATCGTGCGCATGTCGCGGATCGGCACGCCTTCTTCCAGCAGGTTTTGCAGCACCTTTTGCAGCGTGGTGAGCGGCAGCGTCTTCGGCACCAGATCGTCGACCAGCGACGGCGTGTCCTTCTGCATGCGTTCGAGCAGCGCCTGCACTTCGCGGCGGCCGAGCAGTTCGGACGCGTGCGTCACGACGAGATGATTCAGGTGCGTCGCCACGACCGTGCTCGAATCGACCACCGTGTAGCCGTACACCTGCGCCTGCTCGCGCAGATTCGTATCGATCCAGATGGCCGGCAAGCCGAACGCCGGGTCCTGCGTGGGCGTGCCCGGCAGCGCGGCCGACACCTGGCCGGGATTGATCGCGAGCCACTGGCCCGGATACGCTTCGCCGACGCCCACTTCCACGCCCTTCAACGCAATCCGATAACCGTTCGGCCGCAATTCGAGGTTGTCGCGGATATGAATGACCGGCGGCAGGAAGCCGATTTCCTGCGCGAACTTCTTGCGGATGCTCTTGATCCGCTTGAGCAGTTCGCCGTCCGAGTTCTTGTCGACGAGCGGAATCAGCCGGTAGCCCACTTCGAGGCCGAGCGTGTCGATCATCGTCACGTCGTCCCAGCTTGCTTCGGTGTTTTCGACCGGCGCCATCGCGGCCGGCGCGACATCGACGAGCGCGGTGGTGTTCTTGCGTTCCTCGGCGCGCTTCTTCATCGTGCGGCCAAGCTGGATCAGGCCGCCGCCGAGAATCAGAAACGCGAAGTGCGGCATGCCCGGAATCAGGCCCATCAGCACGAGAATGCAGCCGGTGATCGCCAGCACGCGCGGATTCGTGAAAAGCTGGCCGGTCAACTGCGTGCCGATGTCTTCGTTGGTGGCCACGCGCGAGACGATCACGCCGGCCGCGGTCGAAATGACCAGCGACGGAATCTGTGCGACGAGGCCGTCGCCGATCGTGAGCAGCGTGTAGTTCTTGCCGGCGGACGCGAAGTCCATCCCATGCTGCACCATCCCGACGATCAGCCCGCCGAAGATGTTGATCACCATGATCAGCAAACCGGCGATCGCATCGCCGCGCACGAACTTGCTCGCGCCGTCCATCGAGCCGTAGAACTCGGCTTCCTGCGAGACTTCGGAGCGGCGCTTGCGGGCCTGTTCCTCGTTGATGAGGCCGGCGTTCAGATCGGCGTCGATCGCCATCTGCTTGCCGGGCATCGCGTCGAGCGTGAAGCGCGCGGACACTTCCGCGATCCGCCCCGCGCCCTTGGTGATCACCATGAAGTTGATCACCATCAAAATGATGAAGACGACGATACCGACCGCGAAGTTGCCGCCCACGAGGAAGTGGCCGAACGACTCGATCACCTGGCCCGCCGCGTCCGGGCCGGTGTGGCCCTCGAGCAGCACGACCCGCGTGGAGGCCACGTTCAGCGACAGGCGCAGGAGCGTGGAGAACAGCAGCACGCTCGGGAACGCGGCGAAGTCGAGCGGCTTCATCGTGTACATGCTGACGAGCAGCACCATCACGGAAAGCGCGATGTTGAAAGTGAACAGCAGATCGAGCAGAAACGGCGGCAACGGCAGGATCATCATGCCGAGGATCATGCAGATCAGCACCGGCCCGGCGAGGGCGCGCAAATTGGTGCCGCTCAAGGCATCGGGCCTTCGGGCGAGGAAACCGGCGCGAGCGTTCATGCGGAGGCTCCTGAAGCGTCGTCGTTATCTGGGTTGAGGGGATTGAGCGCGTCGGCGGCTTCCTGCGCGGCTTCTTCGGCCGGCACACCGCCCTTGTCGAGTTCGGCGGGCACGTCGAATTCGGTCGGCGCGACCGGCGCGACGCCGCCTTCGGTCTTGAAGCGCCGCAACTGATACACCCACGCGAGCACTTCGGCGACCGCGCCATACAGCGGGCCCGGAATCTCGCGGTTCAAATCGACGTTGTGATACAGCGCCCGCGCGAGCGGCGGCGCTTCCAGCAACGGCACGTTGTTCTCGGCGGCGATCTCGCGAATCCGCGCGGCCACCAGGTTCACGCCCTTGGCGACGACCTTCGGCGCGCGCATCTCGCCGTCGGTGTACTGCAGCGCGACCGCGAAGTGCGTCGGGTTCGTCACGACCACGTCGGCCTTGGGCACGTGGGTCATCATGCGGCGGCGGGCGATTGCGCGCTGCTGCTGGCGGATGCGGCCCTTCACGTGCGGGTCGCCTTCGCTTTCGCGATGTTCGCGCTTCACTTCTTCCTTCGTCATGCGCAGTTTCTTGTGGAACTGCCACAGTTGATACGGCACATCCAGCGCGGCCACGACGAACATGCCCGCCACCGTCATGCCGCAGCAGACGGCGATCAGATGCATGGCGTTGGACAGCGCGAGGTGCAACGGCTGGGTCGCCAGCGCGAGAATCTCCTCGCGGCGGTTCCAGATCGCGGTGCCGCCGATGATGCCCACCACCAGCGTCTTCGCGAGCGACATGCCGAGCTGGATCGGTCCGTTGATCGAAAATATCTTGCCGAGGCCGGCAATCGGATTGAGGCGGTCGAACTTGGGTTCGAGGCCTTTCGCTGACAGCTGCCAGCCGCCCAGCGCCATCGGCGCGAGCAAGGCGGCGGCGCCGGTGAAGCCGAGGATCGGCAGCAGCGCGTACAGCCCCTCGCGGCTCGCCGCGCCCGCGCCGATCAGCATGCGGCGGGTCTCGAACACCGCGCCGTGATCGAACGTGAAGGCCGCACGCAGCATGCCCTGCAGATGCTCGCCGATGCTGCCCGACATGCCCCACACGCCGAAGAACCCCGCCGCCAGCAGCGCGAACGTCGACAGTTCCCGCGAGCGCACGATCTGCCCTTCCTCGCGCGCCTTTTCGAGGCGCCGGGGCGTGGCTGATTCGGTTTTTTCGAGGTCGCTATCCTCTGCCACAAAAGCTCTCCAGTCGGGCGAGGCACGGCGCCTCTTTCCAGTGAGAGCGATTATTCACGCTGGGCGCAAGGGCCGATCGGCGGATAAGGGCGGAGAAAGGGGGGTATTTCGGCGGATGACGCCGTGGGGAAACGGCGGAGAAGCCGTGCGGACGCGGGGGTGAAGCGGCGAAGCGGCGGCGGTGAGCGACAAGCCAGCGGCGGTGAAGCGACAAGCCAGCGGCGGTGAGCGACAAGCCAACGGCGGTGAAGCGACGAAGCAGCGGCGGTGAAGCGACAAGCCAGCGGCGGTGAGCGACAAGGCAGCGGCGGTGAAGCGGCCAACTAGCGACGTTGCAGTGGCAAGGCAGCCTTGGTGAATCATGGCTAAGGCGGCACGCCAGCGATGGCGAAACAGCCGCGAAGCAAGCCCGGCGCCCGCGCGCTTTCGCGCGGGCGCCGGACCGTTTCTCACATTTCAGCGCAGTGCGTTAAAACGCCACGTAAGGCGCCTGGCCGCCGCTCGCCCTCTTATCGAAGCCGTGGTACACGTAGCGGCCGTAGAAAAACGGCAAACCGAGATCGAAGGCCGTGCTGCTGCCGAGCTGCCCGGCCAGGTCGTTGTACGCGAACTTGTTGCCGCTGCCGAACAGCGTGGACGCGCTCAGAATGCCGATGTTCGCGGTCGCTTGCACGTTGTTCGCTCCGACCAGCGTGATCGACCGGGTTTGCGCGGACGACGGGCAGTAGAAGCCCGAGAAATTGCTGCCGCACAGGGTGAGCGAGCTATCCGCGAAGAAGTAGCCGTTCGAGCCCGAATCGAGGAACGCCGTCACCGTCGCGCCATTAAAGACGCTCCTGGTGAGATCGCCGAAGGCATCCGTGGTGAACGTGTTGGCTGCGGCAAGCGCGTTGTTCGACTGCGTGCCGATGCCGAACACCAGCGTGCCGGTGGCCGACGCCGCGCCGGTATCGGGAATCGGCGGCATCTGCACGATCACGCCGTTGTTGTCGGTCGGGAAGTTGGCGACGGGATTGGCGACCTGTTGCGCGACGGGCACCGCGGCGCGCGTGCACGAAGTACCGCCCGGGCACGCGAAGTAATTGCTGCTATTGACGGCAGTCGCCGGGTTCGCACAAGTCGAGCCGCAATCCGTGAGCGCCGTGCCGATACCGAGAATGCCGTTCGCGCCAAGATCGCTGACTGTGTTTTCCGCCGAGCCGCCGGTGTTCGAGCAGGCCGCGGGCACGGTGCTCGCGTCCTTGTCGCCGATGATCTGCACCGGAATCGCCGTGCTCGTCGTCTCGCCGCCGATCTTGATGGTCGCGGTGCGCACCGTGCCCCAGGTGTAGCCGTCCGCGAACGTCGCGCACTCGGCGAGTTGCGAGCCGCTTATGGTGCTGGGCTGCAACGCGCTCTGCATCGTCGAGTTCAGCACCGAGTTGACCACGCGCAGACCGAACGAACCGGTGTCGACCTGGACGTTGTTGATGGTCTGACAGGTGTTCGTGCCGGGCGCGCAGAGCGTCACGCTCACCGTCGGAATATTGATGACCCCGGTCGCACCGGGGCCGACCGTGATCGCCACGGTATTCGCGGCGGTCGCGGCAATCGGCTGCTGGGTGGGGCTGGCCGGCAAGCCGCTCGTCGAGCCCGACGTGCCGGAACCGGAACTGGAGCTGGGACTGTCGTCGCCGCCACCGCCGCAAGCGGCGACCGCCGACAGCAACGCCACGGCCAGGGCGGCCTGCACCCACCCCTTGAGCTTCTCGGCAATACGCATGGTTCGCATCGTTCGTCCTCGCATTACTGGATGTCGGAACCGCTGACGCCCGCAGGCAAAGCGGGGGGCAGCCACGCCTGACCGGAGAACGAGCCCATGTGGCCGCCCGAATGCACGACGAGGCCGCTCTGGTCGACCCTGACGGGGCCGTGGCCGCCGCCGCGCGCCGCGCGCACGGACTTCACGCCGGCGACGTATTGCGGGAAATAGCTGCCGAGCAGATCGTTCAGATCCGGCATTTGCGGACCGCGCCAGGCAATACCGAACACCGAACCGTCGGCGGCAAGGTATTCGCGCACCAGGGTGCCGTTGCCGAACGTGGTTTCACGCACGGTGTAGGAGGCGGAAGCCGAGCTTGAAGAAGCGGCGCCGGATGCCGAGCGCATCACGCCCTGCGCGCCGCCGGCGGGCTGCACGGTGCGTGAAGAGACCGACGCATCCGCGGGTGGGGTGATCGGCGTGCCGCCAAGTCCCGCGTGAGCGGGCTGCACGGCTGCGAACGACCAGGGTAAGGCGAGTGCCGCAACGTACATGGCACGACGTACACAACTCAACATGTCGAGGCTCCTCCCGAGCTGCTGCCCGGTCCGCATCTCGCGCGAACCGGCCGCATTTATACCAATCATAGGCACCGTGACGGCCGCATTCTGGAGGGGTTCCTCACCATGCCGCCGGCCGGCGCCTGTTTCTCGGCAGCAAGCCAACGCCGCCGCCTGAAGCCCTAGTATGCCTGTGGTTTGTGTCGGCAGACAGCACGCAAATCCGGGCCCGCGGCTTGCTGCGCATACTCATTCATCCGGCGTGCCGACGCGCTCCGATGCACTCGAAGCACGTTAAAGGGCGCCTTAAAAGCCGAGGCTCGCCAGCAGATCGTCGACTTGCGACTGGTCCTGCACCACGTCCGCCTTGCCTTCGGGGTTGATCTGCGGTCCGTTCAGCAGGTGCTCGGGACTGCCGGTCGACGAGACCTCGGCCGCCAGTGCAGCCGCGTTCGCCGCGAACTGCTCGCGCCGTTCGAGCGCGATGTTCTCGACCAGCACGCCGAGCAATTGCTGCTCGATCAGATACACGACGTCCGTGATCTTCTTGATGACCTGCCCGGTCAGATCCTGGAAGTCCTGCGCCAGCATGATCTCCATGAGTTGCGAGTTGGTGGCGCTGGTGGCTTCGGGCACGCCGCGCAAGAAGCTGCGCGTGTCGTTCATCAGCGCGCGCACTTCCTCGCGCTCGATCGGCGCCGCGTACCACTGCTCCCAGCGCGCGTCGAGTTCGCCCGCGTCTTTCTGCAACTGCTCCTGGATCGGCTTCGCGACATCGATCGAGGACAGCACGCGCTCGGCGGCCTGCTCGGTCATGTTCGCGATGTACTTCAAACGGTCGCGGGCATCGGGTACGGCTTCCGCCGCGCGCTCGACATGTTTGTCGAGCCCGAGTTCGCGCATCGAGTCGCGCAGCGTGCGCGTGAGTTGTCCAATGCGGGCGAGGATGCGGTCGGACGCGAAGTCGCCGCTCTCGTTGACCGCTTCGGCGCCATGCGCATGGGTCGGCTGGTCCACATCAGCTCCCGGCTTTCGCCATCTTCTCGAGAATCTTGTTGAGCTTCTCGTCGAGCGTCGCGGCCGTGAACGGCTTGACGACATAACCGCTCGCGCCGGCCTGCGCCGCCGCGATGATGTTTTCCTTCTTCGACTCGGCCGTCACCATCAGCACCGGCAGGTGCGTGAGGTTCGCGTCGGCGCGGATTTCCTTGAGCATGGCGAGACCGTCGAGGTTCGGCATGTTCCAGTCGGAGATCACGAAGTCATAGGTGCCGCCGCGCAGACGCGCGAGGCCGGCCTGACCGTCTTCCGCTTCGTCGACGTTGCCGTAGCCGAGCTCCTTGAGCAGGTTGCGAACGATCCGGCGCATCGTCGGAAAGTCGTCAACCACCAGAATCTTCATTCCCTTATCCATTTCATTCCCTTTGCTTGATCCAAGGTACGGCGCACGTCCGCCCGTCCAACCGTCCAACCCGATCTGTGTCGACCGGAGTTGGCGCTTTAGCGCCTTACTCCGGTCCCATGCCCTGTGCATCGACCAGAGTTGGCGCTTTAGCGCTTACTCTGGTCCCATGCCTTGTGCATCGACCGGAGTTTGCGCTTTAGCGCTTACTCCGGTCCCATGCCTTGTGCATCGACCAGAGTTGGCGCTTTAGCGCCTTACTCTGGTCCCATGTCCTCCGCTCGCCCGTCAGGCCGCGCATCACACGCGCTGAACGCGATCGCCCATCAACGACAGACGCGCCATCACCCGTCGGCTCATCTCCGGCAGCGATGCGATCTCGTCGGCCGCGCCGAGCGCAATGGCTTCGCGCGGCATGCCGAACACGATACAGCTCGCTTCGTCCTGCGCAAGGGTGTAAGCCCCTGCTTTCCTCATGTCCAGCAATCCCGCCGCGCCGTCGCGCCCCATGCCCGTTAGGATCACGCCGACCGCGTTCTTGCCCGCATGCTGCGCGGCGGAGCGGAACAGCACGTCCACCGACGGGCGATGGCGGTTCACCGGCGGCTCGTCCGAGAGATGCGCGATGTAGTTCGCGCCGCTGCGGGCCAGCAACAGGTGAGCGTGGCCGGGCGCGATGTAGGCATGTCCCGGCAGCACGCGTTCGCCATGCTCTGCCTCTTTAACGGTAATCCGGCACAAACCATTGAGGCGTTGCGCAAAAGATTTTGTGAAACCCGGCGGCATGTGCTGCGCGATCAGCACCGCGGGCGCATCCGGCGGCAGCGGCACCAGCACTTCGCGGATCGCTTCAGTGCCGCCCGTCGACGCGCCGACGATGATCAGCTTCTCGGTACTGAGCAGCGGATTGTTGAAGAGCGGCGCGGCGCCGACCGGCGCATGCGCGGCGTGGGCGGCCGCATGCTGCGCCGGCGCGGCCTGGCGCACGCGCGCGCGGGCCGCGGCGCGAATCTTGTCGGCGAGCTTTTCCGAATAGTCGAGCATGCCGTCGCGAATGCCGACCTTCGGCTTGGTGACGAAGTCGACCGCGCCCAGTTCGAGCGCGCGCAGCGTGATTTCGTTGCCGCGCTCGGTGAGCGACGACACCATCACGACCGGCATCGGCCGCAGGCGCATCAGCTTCTCGAGAAAATCGAGGCCGTCCATGCGCGGCATTTCGACGTCGAGCGTCAATACGTCGGGGTTGTGCTGCTTGATGAGCTCACGCGCGACCAGCGGGTCGGGTGCGGTCGCCACCACCGTCATGTCCGGCTGGCCGTTGATGATTTCCGTCATCAGGCTGCGGATCAGCGCCGAATCGTCGACGCACAGTACCTTGATTTTTTGCACAGCGCTCACGCCTCCTCTATCGTTCTGGCGTTGTTTGAATTAATCACGCGCGAATTCATGCCGCTCGCGGCGTTCGCGCCGAACAGTTCCACGCGCGGCTTCACCGCCGCGCCAGGACCGCCTGCCGCTGTGCCCGCCGCGCCGCCGGAAGCGGAGCCGAACAGCTCGACCTTCGGCCGCGCCGCGGCGGGTGATGAAAACAGTTCGACCTTGGGCTTCGCGGCGGCCGGGGCCGAAAACAGTTCGACCCGCTTGCGCGCGGCCGCGAGCCGTTCGGCGCGCGCCTCGGCGCTTTGCCGCACGAGCGCCTGTTCGCGCTCGGCCACGCCCGCTTCCTGCTGCACGCGCAATTTTTTCACCATCACCTGGCCGGTGCGCGGCATGAAGGCGACCTTGCGCGGGTGCGAGCCCTGCAAGTCCTCGGCGACGATGCGGATTTTTTCCAGCGCCAGGTAGCGGCGCACGAATTCCGAGTTGCGGTCGCCGATGTTCATCGTCGTCATGCCGGCGAGCACCGCGCCGCCGCCGAACACCTTGGCCTCGAAGCGCTCGCGCCGGCCGCCGGCCTTGATGAGTTCGTTGATCAGCACTTCCATCGCGTACGCCCCGTAGCGCATCGAATCCGACGCGGCCTGGCCGACGTCCGCGCCGTCGTCAGGCAGCATGAAGTGGTTCATGCCGCCGATGCCCGCGGTGCGGTCCTGGATGCAGGCCGCGACGCACGAACCCAGCACGGTGACGAGCACCATGTCTTCGTGGGTCGTGTAGAACTCGTTCGGCAGCAGCTTCACGCCGGGGCGTTGAAAGTGATTGTCGAAATACAGATTGGTGGCGATCGGCAAGCGGCTGCTCATGCTGTCACCCCGCTCGTCGAGGCATGGCTCGTGGTTCGCGCCGGGGCGGCGCGCGCGCCGCCCGCCGTGTCGCGCGTCAGTTCATAGACGGTCTGGCCGCGCAGCTTGAACGCCTGCGTGACGTACGTGAAATTTTCCGAGTGGCCCGCAAACAGCAGGCCGCCCGATTTCATCAGCGGCTCGAAGCGCCCGAGCACCTGCGCTTGCGTCGGCTTGTCGAAATAGATCATCACGTTGCGGCAGAAGATCGCGTCGAACTGCGAGCGCAACTGGTAATCGCGGTCGGTCAGGTTCAATTGCTCGAAGCGCACCAGCGAGCGCACTTCAGGGCGCACCTTGACCATGCCCGCATGCGCGCCGGTGCCCTTCAGAAAGAAGCGCTTGAGCCGCTCGGGCGACAGGTGCTTGACCTGGTCGAACTGGTACATGCCGGCTTCGGCTTTCGCCAGCACTTGCGTGTCGATGTCGGTGGCGAGCACGCTGGCGTGACGCGCGCCGCTCTCGCCGAGCGCTTCGATCAGCGTCATCGCGATCGAGTACGGCTCTTCGCCGGTCGAGGCCGCCGAGCACCACACCGAGACGGGCTGCGCGCGGCGCGGCACGAATTCGGCAAGGATCGGGAAGTGATGCGCCTCGCGGAAAAACGCGGTCAGGTTGGTGGTGAGCGCATTGGTGAACGCCTCCCACTCGGCCGGATCGTTTTCCGCCTCGAGCAGATCGAGATACTGCTTGAAGGTGTCGAGGCCGCGTGCGCGCAACCGGCGCGCAAGGCGGCTGTAGGCCATGTCGCGCTTGTGGTCCGATAGCGAGATGCCCGCGCTGCGGTGAATCAGGTCGCGAATGCGAGCGAAATCCGCGGACGTGAATTCGAAATCCCGTCCCTGCTCGCCGGATCTAGCCGGTTCCGCCCGCTCGGGGCGTTGCTGTGCGCGCGTTGCCATCATGTGAGTTCCTGCCTGCGATACGAGCCATCCCGCTTGCCGCCAAGGCCGTTGCCTCGCGGAGAAGGGATTGGGTTCGCGGGGTCGCGCACTCCCGCGAGTTTTACCAACATGCAGTCGGCCCGCGACACGCCGGTAAGGCGTGCTTCGATGATTCGCCCCTCAGGGAGCGAGATGCCGAATGACTGCATGTTTTTCCGCCATGTCCTAGAAAGTTTCCCAGTCGCCGTCCGAGCCCGCCGTGGCCGCGCTCGCGGCCGGACGTGCCGGGGATTCGCTCGCCGCGCGGGTCGTCTTCGGCTTCAAGGCCGGTTCGACGCGCGCGGTGGATGCGTCATGGTTGGCCGATGCCGGTGCTGCTTGCGTTGCGGTGTTTGCGGTGTTTGCGGTTGCTTGAGGTGCCGAATGCGCCGCGCCATGTGCGCTCGCTCGCGGTGCCGCTTTCGCGGCCCGGGCGCCGCCGGCGCTACGTGCGCTGCCGTGCTTGCCGCCGCTCGTGCGCGCCGTTGCCGGCGCCGCTGTTGCCGCCACTGCGCCGCGCGCCGCGAGCGCGCCGCCGTGCGTCGGGCCGCCGGCCACCTTCCAGCCGCTCACCACCGTTTGCAACTGGCGCGTCTGGTCTTCGAGCGAGGCGGCGGCTGCCGCTGCCTCTTCGACCAGCGCCGCGTTCTGCTGCGTGACTTCGTCCATCTGCACGACCGCGCGATTCACCTGCTCGATGCCGCCCGATTGCTCCTCGGACGCCGCGCTGATCTCGCCCATGATGTCGGTCACGCGGCGCACCGCCTGGACGATCTCGTCCATCGTCGTGCCTGCCCGGCCCACCAGGGTCGAGCCGCTTTGCACCTTGTCGACGGAGTCGCCGATCAGTTCCTTGATTTCCTTCGCGGCGCTCGCGCTGCGCTGCGCGAGGCTGCGCACTTCGCCGGCCACCACGGCGAAGCCGCGGCCCTGTTCGCCGGCGCGCGCGGCTTCGACCGCCGCGTTCAGCGCGAGAATATTGGTTTGAAACGCAATGCCTTCGATCACGCCGATGATGTCGACGACCTTGCCCGAGCTGGCCGCGATGTCCTGCATCGTCGTGACGACCTGGCTCACCACGTCGCCGCCGCGCGTCGCGATGTCCGACGCGTTGACGGCCAACTGGCTCGCCTGACGCGCGTTCTCGGCGTTCTGGCGCACGGTGCCGGTGAGCTGCTCCATGCTCGACGCGGTTTCCTGCAGCGAGGCGGCCTGCTGTTCGGTGCGTTGCGACAGATCGGTGTTGCCCATCGCGATTTCGCGCGCGCCGGTGTCGATCGACTCGGTGCTGCTGCGAACCGCCTTCACCATCGTCGCCATGCTTTCCTGCATCCGCTTGATGCCGCTGAACAGCCGGCCGATTTCGTTACTGCTCGACACCGCGATCGTCTCGGACAGGTCGCCCGACGCGATGCGCTCGAAGCAGGCGGTAGCGTCCGCGAGCGGCTGCACGATCAGGCCGCGCAGCGCGAAGCGCAAGCCGACCACCAGCAGCAAGGCAAGCGCGCCGAAGCCGGCGATCAGCGTCGTCATCAGGGAGATGTTGGACTGCGCGGCTGCCTGCTGGTCGACCGCCTGCTGCTGCAGGCTCTTGACCACCGCCGACGCCACGTTGTCGTAGGCGACGAACATCGGGCTGATCTTCTTGTCGGCGATCGCGTGGTACGCGGCCAGATCGCCCGCGCGCAACGCGGCGAATTCGGGCTCCAGGCCGTCGCGCACGACCGTCGTGCGGCGGGCCACCAGTTCGTCGAGCTGGGCCTGATCGATGCCGCTCTTCGGCGCGTCGAGATAGGTCTGCCAGCTCTTGCTGCTGAAGCCGTGCAGCTCCACCGCGCGGTCCAGCACCTTCTTCGCCGTTTCAGTGTCGCCGGCGGCGCTCAGCGCGGTGAAACGATCGAGCGACAGGCGCGAGCGCAGCAGATAGGCCGACGCATCGTCGAGCGCGTGAATCGCCACCAGATCGCCGCGCGCGATCCGGTCGAGCGACTGGCGGGCGCTGCTCAGCGCCGTCAGCCCAAGGACGCCGACCACCACGGTGAGCGCGACGAGAATGATCCCCACCAGCGTGAGGGAGGTCCGAATCGACCACCTGCTTAGCATTTCAATGCTCCTTCACAAACTCTTGAATGCCGCAGCCGTCAGGCGCCGAGCGTTTCGATCAGCGCCATTTCGCGGCTGGTCATCAACTTCTCGATGTCCATCAGGATCAGCATGCGGCCGTCGACGGTGCCGAGCCCCGTGAGGTACTCGGTCGTCAGCGTGGCGCCGAATTCCGGCGCCGGCATGATCTGGTCGGTGGCGAGCGTGAGCACGTCCGACACGCCGTCCACCACCATCCCGACCACGCGATGCGCGACGTTCAGGATGATCACCACGGTCTGGTGGTCGTACTCGACGCGCCCCAGATGGAACTTGATACGCATGTCGACGATCGGCACGATGATGCCGCGCAGATTGATCACGCCCTTGATGAACTCAGGCGCGTTCGCGATACGCGTCACGTTGTCGTAGCCGCGGATTTCCTGCACCTTGAGAATATCGATGCCGTACTCTTCGGCGCCGAGCGTGAAGACGAGGAATTCCTGACCGCCGGCGTCAGCCTGCTGCGCGTCGCGGCGACCATTCGTCGCGTTCGCGACGCTCGAATTGATGGATTGGACTTCTGCCACGTTAGCCCCCAAACGGTTGGGATGAAATGAATTGAGTGAATGTCATGCGAGGCTCATCGCGCCATGCGCGTTGCGCGTCTCGCGGTTCAGCGCCGCCACGTCCACGATCAGCGCGACACTGCCGTCGCCGAGAATGGTCGCGGCGGAAATGCCGTGCACCTTGCGGTAATTGGTTTCGAGATTCTTCACGACCACCTGCTGCTGGCCCACCAGCTCGTCGATCAGCATCGCGAAGCGGCGCCCCTCGGTTTGCATGATGGTGACGATGCCCTGCGTCGGTTCCTGCTTCGCGTCCTCGACGTTGAACACTTCGTGCAACGCGACGAGCGGCAGGTATTCGCCGCGCACCCGCACCACGCGCTCGCCGTTGGCCACCGTGTAGATGTCCTCGGCGCGCGGCTGCAGCGACTCCATCACGAAGTTCAGCGGCAGAATGAAGATCTCGTTGCCGACCTTCACCGACATGCCGTCGAGAATCGCCAGCGTGAGCGGCAGGACGATGCGTGTGGTGCTGCCCTTGCCGGCGTGCGACGTGATTTCCACGTGACCACCCATCGACTGGATGTTCCGTTTCACCACGTCCATGCCGACGCCGCGGCCGGAGACGTCCGTCACCTGTTCCGCCGTCGAGAAGCCCGGCAGGAAAATCAGGTTCCACACTTCCTCGTCAGTCATGCTTTCGCTGACCTGCATGCCCTGCTTGGCCGCTTTCGCGAGAATCTTGTCGCGGCGCAGGCCCGCGCCGTCGTCGCTCACCTCGATCACGATGTTGCCGCCGTGGTGCGCCGCCGACAGCACCAACTGGCCGGTCGAATCCTTGCCCGCCGCGCGCCGCGCTTCCACGGTTTCGATGCCGTGATCGAGACTGTTGCGCACGAGGTGCGTCAACGGATCGATGATCCGTTCGATCAGGCTCTTGTCGAGTTCGGTCGCCTGACCGAAGGTGACGAGCTCCACCTGCTTGCCGAGCTTCGCCGCGAGATCGCGCACCAGACGCGGGAAGCGGCTGAACACGTAATCCATCGGCATCATGCGGATCGACATGACCGCTTCCTGCAGATCGCGCGCGTTGCGCTCGAGCTGCGCCATGCCGTTGAAGAGGCGATCGTGCAAGGCCGGGTCGAACGTGCTGGTGGTTTCCGCGAGCATCGCCTGCGTGATCACGAGTTCGCCGACCAGGTTGATCAACTGATCGACCTTTTCGACGCCGACGCGAATCGAGCTGCCCTCCGCGCCGCCTGCCGCCGCGGCCGGACGCGCCGCCTTGCGGTCGTTCTCGGCCGGCGCGGCGGCGCTGGCCGCCGGCGCCTGGCCGGCGGCGGGTGCGCTGCTCGCCGCCGCGGGTTGAGCGGCGGTGGCGGCCGCGGCCGCTGTGCCTTGCGCGGACGGTTGGGCGTGCGCGGCGCTCGTCGCCGGCGCGGCTTGCGTTACCTCGACTGCTTGTGCCGCCTGTGCTGCTTGCGCCGGGGCCGAATCGGCAGCGTCGGGCGTTCCAGGTTCGCCTTGCTGCGTCTCGCCCGCCGGTGCGGTGCCACGGCCGATCGAGATCTGACTTTCGTCGATCACGAAACAGCACACGGCGATGATGTCGTCGGAGGGCACGTCGCTCGAGAGCCACAGCGTCAGATCGCCGCCGCTCTTGACCTGCCCCACGATGTTGCCCAGGTTGCCGAGCTCCTCAGCCAGCAGTGCCTGATCCTTCTCTCCCACGCCCCGTAGCGTAATTTTCAGATGTGGGCCGGCGTTGTCGTTTGCATCGCCTGTGCCCGCGGCTTGCCCAGTCTGTGCCGGTTCGCCGTCAGTCCATTCACCCGCCGCCTGCACCGCCTGTTCGACGACATGCTCCGGCGGGGTGCCGCCTTGTACCGCCTGCGTTTCCAGCGGCGCCGCCACGGCGACAGCCGCTGCCGGCGCCGCTTCGGCCGGTGCGCCGCCGAAGCGGCTTTCGGCGTGCAACTGTTCGAGCTTCGCGCAGATCGCCTTCGCGACCGCGGTATCCGGCTCGGCGCTCGCGCGGTAATCGGCGAGCTGGCCCGACAACACGTCCTTGGTTTCGAGGAACGTGTCGATCATGTCCTTGCGCAGCACGAGTTCGTTATTGCGCGCGCGGTCGAGCAGCGATTCGAGAATGTGGGTCGTTTCCGTCAGCGCGGTGAAACCGAACGTCGCCGCGCCGCCCTTGATCGAATGCGCCGCGCGGAAAATCGCCGCGAGGTCTTCGGGATCGGGGTGCGCGATGTCCAGATTGAGCAGCAACTGCTCCATCTGCGCGAGCAGTTCGTCCGCTTCGTCGAAGAACGTCTGATAGAACTGAGTGATGTCGAGTGTCATGCCTGTGTCACCGCGAGAGTTCCTGTCTAGGCTTGGGCTGCCGTGCCGCCGCGTCGAAAGCTTCTATAACCTGTGTATGAATGGGGCTTAGGCGGGGTCCGGTTCGGCGAGCGCCGCCACCAGTTCCGTCAGCATGTCGGGGTCGAGCGGCTTTTCGATCCAGCCGGTCGCTCCCGCAGCCCGCGCCGCCGCCTTGAAGGAGTCGCCCGATTCCGTCGTGAGGACGAGGATGGGGGTCGCCTGGTAAGCCGGGTTGCCGCGCAGTTCGGCGATCAGATCGAGGCCGGTCTTGCCCGGCATGTGCTGGTCGGTCAGCACGAGGTCGAACGGGATGGCGAGGGCGTTTTCGAGCCCTTCGTTGCCGTCCGCCGCGAGCGTCACTTCGTAGCCGGCCGTCGTCAGCGTCGCGGCAAGGATCTGCCGCATCGATGCTGAATCGTCGATTGCCAGGATGTGCCTGATCATGAAAAACCTCGCTGCGCTTACGCTATGGATCGCCGGGCTGCTCGCGCCAGTCGGGCGCGTGAACGGTCAGGCGATCGCCGTTTGTTACTGGGTCGCCCGCGTCGCCGCGGACACCTTCGGTGCAACCGTCACCGGTTGCGCAAGTCTTTGCAGCAGCGGCTTGGAGCCGGCTGCGTCGTCCGACAGGGTGGTCGTGGTGGAGTCGTCATGGTTGAGCGCCTCCTCCGACTTCCTGTTCAGCACGATGATGCTGATGCGGCGGTTTTCCGGATCCATCGGATCCGCCTTGTTCAGGTTCTGCGTCGACGCGAGGCCGAGCACGCGCATCACCTTCGCTTCGTCCATGCCGCCGGCGATCAGCTCGCGGCGCGACGCATTGGCGCGGTCCGCGGACAATTCCCAGTTGCTGTAGCCCTTCTCGCCGCCCGCGTACTGCGCGGCGTCGGTGTGTCCCTGCACGATGATGCGGTTCGGCACGTCGTTCAGCGTGTGACCGATTTCGCGCAGGATGTCGCGCATGTACGGCTCCACCTGATCTCTCGCCGTGGCGAACATCGGCCGCTTCTGCGAGTCGACGATTTCGATGCGCAAACCGGTCAGCGTCGAATCGATCCGGATCTGCTGCTTGAACTGGCGCAGCACCGGGTTCGCCTCGATCGCGGCCATCAGCTTGACCTGCAGATCGTGCAGACGGACCTGCTCGCGGCGCTCCAGCTCGCCCTGCAACTGCTTGAGCGAGTCTTCCGGCGCATGCGACACGGTGCGCTCGGCGCGGTTGTTCGTGCCGTCGGTGGAGCGCGTCACGCCCTGCGCGTCGGTCGAGATGTCGCGGCCGCCGCCCTTCAGAATGCTTGAATCCTCGGCGCTGCGGTCGCCGCCCCACAGCGTGATCTTCAACGGCTGGTTGAAGTACTCCGCGATGCCCTTCAACTGCACGGTGGAGGCCGAGCTCAGCAGCCACATCAGCAGGAAGAACGCCATCATCGCGGTCATGAAGTCCGCATACGCGAGCTTCCACGCGCCACCGTGATGGCCCGCCTTCTTCGGCGCGGCGCGCTTGACGACAATGGCGCGGTCTTTGTCCTTGCTCATCGCTTCGGTCCCCGGCGCCCGTTACTTGGCCTTGACCCGGCGCACGTGCTCTTCCAGCTCGGCGAACGACGGGCGTTCGGTCGAGAAGAGCACCTTGCGGCCGAATTCGACGGCGATCGCCGGGGCATAGCCGTTCAGGCTGGCGAGAATCGTCACCTTGATGCACTGGAACATCTTGGTCGACTCGGTCACGCGCTGTTCGGCGACGCTCGCGAGCGGCCCGATCAGTCCGTACGAAAGCAGAATGCCGAGGAAGGTGCCGACCAGCGCCTGGGCGATCATCTCGCCGAGCACCGCGGGCGGCTTGTCGGCGGAGGCCATCGTATGCACCACGCCCATCACCGCGGCCACGATGCCGAACGCCGGCATCGCGTCGCCGACCTTGTTCAGCGCGTGCGCGGGCGCCTCGCCTTCCTGGTGATGCGTTTCGATTTCCTCGTCCATCAGGCTTTCGATCTCGAACGCATTCATGTTGCCGCCCACCATCAGACGCAGATAGTCGGTGAGGAACTCGATGATGTGCTTGTCGGCGAGGATCTTCGGATACTGCGTGAAGATCGGGCTCTTCGACGGATCGTCGATGTCGGCTTCGAGCGTCAGCGTGCCTTCCTTGCGCGCTTTCGCCAGCAGGACGTAGAGGAGCGCCATCAGCTCCATGTACACGTCCTTGTTGTACTTCGCGCCCTTGAACAGGGTTGGAATGACGCGCAGCGTCGCCTTGATCGTCTTCATCCCGTTGCCGAGAATGAACGCGCCCACCCCGGCGCCGACGATCATCAGCACTTCAACGGGCTGCAGCAGCGCGCCGAGATGACCGCCTTCCAGCGCGTAACCGCCGAAAACGGACAAAAGCGTCACGAGTGTTCCCACGAAAATCAGCACTGCGGAGCCCTCACAAAGAAGCGACGGTGACCGTCGTTAAACTGGTTTACGGCAAGCGGGCAGAAAACTTTGACGGAAAAGCGGCCTGCCGCTCCGGTGTAAACCAGAGGCAAGTCAAAGCGGCGCAGTTGGGGCCGGGACTAGGTGGCCTGGCGGAAGGACGCGTCGGGACGGGGTGCGCTCGGGTGCCGGGGCACGCGGGCGGCGGATGACGGGCGCCAGGCGGCGGGCCACCGGCGATGCCGGCCCGCGCGCTGGCGGCCGGGCCGCGACTCAGGCTTCGAGCGCGGCGAGACTCTCGCGGGCCCGGGCGTCGGCGAATTTCTTTGTCTTACCGGCGCGCGAGGGCGGCTGGCAGAGGCCGCAGACGAACGCATGCTGCGGATCGTGCGCATGCGCGACAAAATGCCCGCCGCAGCGGCAGCAGGGCGTCATTTGCAGCATCCCGGAGTCGAAAAAACGCACCAGCGTCCAGGCGCGCGTGAGACTGAGCACGGGCTCGTCGTCGTGCAACTGGACGTGCTCCTGATAGAGCCGGTAGCTCTTCACGATCGACTGGATCGTCTCGCAGCCGCCATGGCCGGCCATGAAACGGTAGATGTTGTAGAACAGCGACGAGTGAAAGTTCGGCTGCCAGGTCATGAACCAGTCGGTCGAGAACGGCAGCATGCCCTTGGGCGGCGACACCCCTTTCAGTTCCTTGTACAGCTTGATGAGCCGGTCGCGCGACAGGCTGGTTTCAGCCTCCAGCAATTGCAGCCGCGCGCCGAGTTCGATCAGTTCGATCGCGAGGGTGATTTCCCTCACTTCGAGCACCACGCTTTTATAGGCCATCCGCTTGCATTGCCCCCGTCCTGATCGCTGCGTGTGAGGTGCGGGCTGTCATCAGCCGAGTTGCTCGACGGGCTGGCTTGCCATCAGGATCGCGGAATGCGCCTGAGCCACGGCGCTGGATTTGCCCTTGTCCGCCAGAGCGGACAGCACGGCATGGTCATCGAAACGGAAACGGCACAGCACCTGATTGGACGCCGCCAGCTTGACGGTCTGCGCCAACGACAGATTGGCAAGTACGTCGGCTAGCTGGTCCGAAATCCCCATGCGAAACATGCCCATCGGCTTGTCTTCGCGCAGCAGCCGCTGCGCGAGCAGGAGATAGGACAGGTTGACTTCTCTGATCTCATTGAGCATATCGCTTGTCGCGCTCATGATTCCCCCGGGGTGTATCTGGCTGGTCAGGCCGTTACGGAAACGTTTGCTCGAACGCGCGCACTTAAACGCACGAATCGGCTCGTTTCTGGTCTTGCACGCATTGTCTCGAATGGGGGCGCGGACGAAAATCGGACAGACACCCAGCCTGTTTGACGGATTAATCCGTCATTCATGTAGGAATTTTTCCTACACCGCAGGAGTGGGAAATGAAGTGAAAGGAAAGTGGGGCAATTCGCTTCAAGCCGCTATGCCATTTGAATTTTTCTTTGACGGCGATGCGAGGCGGACTCGGGTATCCGAGTGCTTCGCGGCGCGCCCCTCGGAAGGGTGAAAAACAATTATAAGACGTTTTCACCTCTGCGTAATACGCCCGATATAGGCGCCTTTCGCGTGTCAGGCGCGCGTCTTGCTACTGGCCTGCGCGGCTTTGACAGCGTGCGGGCAAGGCGGCCGCGAACATCGCCGAGTCGCTGGTACGGCCTTTCGGACAAACCTGTAACGGCCCATGTTTCCCGCTGTAACAACATTAAGCGTTTGAAAAATAACTCGAATTGGCGCGGCCAATCCCGATAATGAAGCTAAGGGATTACCCGATGCAGGTTCGGAGCACCCCCGGGCGGCGGCTAACCGCGCCCAACCGTCCGTCAGGCATTCGCTCCTCGCTCTACTCGAGCGCCGCTGTGCGAAGCCGTTCTGAATAGGAGAATACGCATGCGAATCGCACAAATTGCGCCGTTGTACGAAGCCGTCCCGCCGAAATTGTACGGCGGCACCGAACGCGTCGTGTCGTACCTGACCGAAGCGCTGGTCGACCTCGGCCACGACGTCACGCTCTTTGCGAGCGGCGACTCGGTGACCTCCGCGAACCTCGACGCCTGCTGGCCTCGCGCGCTGCGCCTCGATCCCACGATCCGCGACGCGCTCGCTCCGCACGTGCTGATGATGGAGAAGGTGCGCAAGGTGGCGCACGAATTCGACGTACTTCACTTTCACCTCGACTACATGCCGTTCCCGCTGTTCACGACGATGGACACCCCGTTCGTGACCACCCTGCACGGTCGGCTGGACCTGCCGGAGTTACAACCGGTATTCGACGCTTTTTCAAACGTGCCGGTGGTGTCGATTTCCGATTCGCAACGCGTGCCGCTGCCGCAGGCGAACTGGCTCAACACGATTTACCACGGCTTGCCCGACCAATTGCTGACGCCGCAGGCGCACAAGAAGCCGGAGTACCTGGCGTTCCTCGGTCGTATCTGCCCGGAGAAGCGCGTCGATACAGCTATCAAGATCGCTGCACAAAGCGGTTTGCCGCTGAAGATCGCCGCCAAGGTGGACAAGGTCGACCAGGACTATTTCAAGCGCGAGATCGAGCCGCTGCTGTCGCAGGCGCACGTGGAATTCGTCGGCGAGATCAACGAGGCGCAGAAGCCCGAGTTTCTGTCGGGCGCCAAGGCGCTGCTGTTCCCGATCGACTGGTCGGAGCCGTTCGGCCTCGTGATGATCGAATCGATGGCGTGCGGCACGCCGGTGATCGCGTTCAACCGCGGCTCGGTGCCGGAGGTGATCGACCACGGCGTGACCGGCTACATCGTGGAGGACGTGCAGGGCGCCGTGGCCGCGCTGCAGCGTCTGGACGAACTGTCGCGCACCGAAATCCGCGCGCAGTTCGAACGCCGCTTCAGTTCGACGACGATGGCGCAGAACTACGTCGACAGCTATTCGGCACTGATCGAAGCGACGCGCCGCCCGGTGCTGCGCCAGGTGGCGGTTGGCTGACAGGCGGAGCGCGAGCGGTTGATGCGTTTTTGCAATGAACAGGCGGCTATTATTTCTGCCGCCTGTGCCGCTTTCCTTTTCGCCGGTCAATTCGCAGGGGATTCACGATGTGAATCGTTTGCGCGCCCGGCAACTCGGGAGTTTCGCTCCCTTTCTCCAGAAAAAAGCCGCCCTTAAGGGTGGCTTTTTTTACGCGGCATGGATGCGCTTCCAACGTCCGATTAGAGCGAAGCGAATAAAGATCGAGTACGCCAACCTTCATTCAGCTTTCGCACCGGCGGCCAATCGGCTTAAGCCGCGCCAATCAGAAAACGTTCGCGATTCTTGCCGACGATCCACTTGGGCGGCTTGCCGCGCCCGCTCCATGTATTTCCCGATTTCGGATCCTGGTACTTCGCCGGCAGCGGCGCCTTCTTGGGCGGACGGCCGCGCTTGGCGGCCACGGCGAAGCCGAGGTCCTGCGCGGTGAGACCGTATTCGGCGATCTTTTGGCGGATGTCGGCGACAACATTGTCGATTTCCGTACGACGGGCTTCTTCAGCCTGTGCCTGTAATTTGGCGATCTGCGCCTTGAGGTCTGCATATTGAGACATTGTGGTTCTCCCCTTTCTGAACTCATTCGCTCGAAGATTAACTGCAATTATGCGGATTCGCAATGGCGAACAATACCGATTTAGGACGATATCATCTGATAATAATTAAGCGTCGTTGAATTGTTAAACGACATCTTTATTCGCCAATAAGAGGTAAAGCCGGTCTCGGTATTGACAATTCTTGACACCTGCTTTGTCTGGCTTTCCCTAAAATTGCGCATTCCCAAGATGCGCGGGCGCACGTAGCCGTCCGTGTCCCCAAGAGCGTCTGTCTTTTTAGGATCACCAATCATGCAGTTGTCAAAGCGCCTCGCGGCCGAACTTTTCGGCACTTTCTGGCTTGTGCTCGGCGGGTGCGGCAGCGCGGTTCTCGCCGCCAACTTCGCCGGCCCGGTCCACGGTTTGGGCATCGGCTTCGTGGGCGTGTCGCTTGCCTTCGGCCTGACTGTCCTCACCATGGCTTTTGCGATCGGCCACATTTCCGGCTGCCACCTGAATCCGGCGGTGAGCGTCGGCCTGACCGTCGCCGGGCGTTTTCCGGCTCGCGACCTGCTGCCGTACATCGTCGCGCAAGTGATCGGCGCGGTGCTGGGCGCGCTGGTGCTGTCGTTGATCGCCTCCGGCAAGCCCGGCTTCGATCTGATCGCCAGCGGCTTCGCCAGCAACGGCTATGGCGAGCGCTCGCCGGGCCATTACTCGCTCGCGGCCGCGTTCATTTGCGAAGTGGTAATGACCGGCTTCTTTCTGTTCGTCATCCTCGGCGCGACCGACAAGCGCGCGCCGGCTGGTTTTGCACCAATCGCGATCGGCCTGTGCCTCACACTCATTCACCTGATCTCGATCCCGGTCACGAACACGTCGGTCAACCCGGCTCGTTCCACCGGCCCGGCGCTGTTTGTCGGCGGCGCGGCGATGGATCAGTTGTGGATGTTCTGGGTCGCACCGATCATCGGTGCGGTGATCGCAGGTGTGCTGTACCCGCTCATCGCGGAAAGCCGCAGCGGCAAGTCGCAGAAACTGGCAATCGACTAACCAGCGAGTGCATTTGCGAGACTGTTGGAACGGGCGCTAAGGCGCCCGTTTTGTTTGGCGCCAGAGCTCGGCCGTTTGACCGTGGCTGGAATCACAACGATCGTCATTGGGGGCCGCGATGGTCGAGGCGACTACGGCGATCGCCGCGGCGGATGGCACGGCTGATCGTCAGGCCCGGCAAGGCGCGGCGGACGCGGCTTGATGGCCCGACGCTCGTTGCGGCTGCTCGCGAAGGCATCAAGGCACAGCGCGCGCCGCAGCCCGAACACGACGAATAATCGGCCCGCGTCCACGAAGGTGGATGCGGGCCGATTTCATTTTCAGGTCATCAGGCTATCAATTCGTCGTCGATCGAGAAGAGCTTGCGCAGATGGTGCGCAACGCCCGCTTCGAAGTTGTTGCCGATGCGCGGCACGTTCGGCAGGCGCGTGACGAGGTCGGGATTGGCATTGTTCATCATGAACGGATGACCGGCCGTCTCCAGCAGGTCGATATCGTTCATGTTGTCGCCGAACGCCACGCACAGCGACGCATCGACGCCGAGGCGCTCGAGCACGATCCGCAAGGCGCGGCCCTTCGACACGTTCGACGTCATCACTTCCAGACAGTCCGGCAGCGAGTAGGTGACATAGAGCGCGTCGCCAAACTCGCGCGCGAGATTCGCCGCCACCAGCGCGAGATCGGCAGGCTCGCCGATATAGAGCGCCTTTGCGATGTCGACGCCGTCGTGATTCGGCAGGTCCGTCACCTCGTAGGTGAAACCGGAGTCCTGGTGATATTTCAGCAGATGCGGCGCATGGCGGTCGATCAGCCACGCCTGGTCGGCGAACAGGTTGACGATCACACGGCCATGCGCGCCGGCGATTTCGGGCAGGACAAGCCGTTGCACAATTGCCGGCGGCAGATCGTCCGCGTGGAGGACCGTATTGTCGGGCGCGTGGATGCGCGCGCCATTCGAGGTGATCAGATACGGGCTGATGCCCAGTAAGTCGCGAATGCCCGCGACGTCGCAGTAATGGCGGCCCGTGGCAATCACGAACCGCACGCCGTCGCTTTCCAGCTTGCGCACGGTAGCGACGGTGAACGGGTCGAGCTGGTGGTCGGCGTTGAGTAGCGTGCCGTCGAGATCCGTGGCGATGACTTTATACATGTGCGGGCAGCCGGGCAGCGTCAAAGCGTGCATTTTACCGTTGCCGGCCGCGTTCGCCGGCTCGCGCTCGCGATGCACCAACCCCATGCGCTCATTCTCACCCCGTGAGGCGAGCCGCTTCCCGCTGCGCGAGCCGCAAGCCGCCATGCGCGGAATCGGCCAAGGGTTCGCGCAAGCGCGCCTGGTAAATCTGCGGCACGTATTCGCGCAACGGTGCGCCCAGCCCGCCGCACAACGCAATCGGCAAGCTCGCCGACGGGTCGAGCGCCGCGATCATCTTCCCCACTTCAGCGCCCGCCTCGCCGAGCAGCCGCGCCGCGAACGGATGCGTGCGATGCGCGATGACGATCGGCGCGAGCCTCGCATACGCGGTCTGATTGGCCTCGCATAGCCAGACCACGAGGCCGTCGCGGTCGTGCGCGCCGGTATGCGCGAGCAGGGCTTGCACCAGATCGTCGTTGGGTCCGCGACCGTCGAGCGCGTGCTGCGCGTGCACGATGGCGCGCACTCCGAGCCAGGCGCCGCTCGCCTCATCGCCCGATGGGAAGCCGTAGCCGCTGACAATCCGGCACTCGCCGTCAGCGCCGAGCGCGGCCGCGACACTGCCGGTGCCAAGCGCGACGATCACGCCTTGCGCGCCGCCGTGCGCACCCAGCAAGGTCGTGTAGGCATCGCTTTCAATGGCGAGCCCGGCTAGCGCGGGCGCCCGCGCCCGAAAGGCGCTCAACCAGTCGCGATTGTTGACTCCTGCCAAGCCGCAGCCGAGCACGCAGCGCGACCAGTCCAGCGTTGCGCCGACGCTTGCGAATGCGTCGGCGCAACCGGCCGTGATTGCCTCCCAAGCCCGTTCCACGCCGAGCCCCAAACCCGATGGTGCGCCCGCCGCCTGCGCCAGTTCACGGCCGCGCGCGTCGCCGAGCACGACTCGCGTACCGCTGCCGCCGCCGTCAATGCCGATCAGAAAAAAGTCGTTGTTCATCGAATCGAATGGGTTGGGGTGGGAATAACGCATAGCGTGGCAGGTCAGTTTCAATCCCGCAATCGGCCAAACGGCCAGCTTGCGGCGCGCCCGGCTTCCGCTATGCTGGCGGTCGCCATCACAACGCAGGAGCGCGACAGTGACTGAACGATGCAACTGGGTGTCGAGCGAAGCGCTCGCACACTACCACGACACCGAATGGGGCGTGCCCTCGCGCGACGACCGGCATCTGTTCGAGATGCTCGTACTGGAGGGCGCGCAGGCGGGTTTGTCCTGGTCCACGATTCTCAATAAGCGGGCCGGCTATCGCCGCGCTTTTGCCGATTTCGACATCGACAAGGTGGCGCGCTTTACGCCGAAACAGGTGGAAGCGCTGGTGCTGGACGAAGGAATCGTCCGCCACCGCGGCAAGATCGAAGCGGCCGTCAACAACGCTCGCGCCGTGCAGCAGATTCAGGCGGAACATGGGTCGCTCGCCAACTTCGTCTGGTCGTTCGTCGACCAGACGCCGATCCAGAACGAGTGGGCGTCGTATAAGCAGGCGCCTGCGTCGACGGAGGTGTCGGACGCGCTCAGCAAGGGGTTGAAGCGTTACGGCTGCAAGTTCGTCGGCTCGACTATCTGTTACGCGTTCATGCAGGCTGTCGGCATGGTGAACGACCACGAGGCGAACTGCATGTGCCGCGCGCGATGCGTGGCGCTCGCCAAGAAGGAACGCAACCGGAAAGCGGGTTGATACGGTTGCGGTTCATCGCGGCTGCGAGGTCGACGCGCCATCGGGTAAAGCCCTGCTGCGCTTTCTGGCGCGATCGGTCGTTATATGGTTATGAGCGCGGCGCGGTCGAGGACCAGAAGCCGAATCCGTGAATTGAAGGTGTTTCGCGTTGTTAGTCCGAAGTTGGTAAATCGGCGCCAACGGGATACTTCAACTCATGCGCTGAATCAATGACCAACCGCTGTGCAAACGCGTGGGGACGACCATGAAGACGCTTAACTTCCTGACGCATCAGGACATTTTCGACCAGGCCGTGGGGCACCTGTTCGACCAGAAACGCGCTGCGCTGCTGCCCCGCGGCGGCGGCGCCTACCGCGGCTATTGCGGCGGCTGCCCGGTGGGCAACTTCATCAAGCACGCGACTATATGACCGCGATGGAAGGCGTCCCGGTGCGCTATATCGGCAAAACGCCCGCTGAGGTGCCCGCCTATATGGACGTTGGCGTATCAGCACTGAAAAATGCGCTCTTGCGCGCGCGCATCAACGTGTACGACCAAGCCACCGTCGATCTGCTCAGTTGCCTGCAAAACGTGCACGACGTCTTCGGTACTTGGGAATGGCGTGAGCGTTTGACCTCGATCGCCCGCCAGTTCGGACTGTCCGCCGAGAGACTGAAGAGCGCCGCATAACACTCGGCAATAGCGCAACAATACGCGGCGGCACGGCAATGCACGAACCAGCGTCAAAAAAAGCCGGCACTCGAAACGCGACATGCCCCAAAAAGCAAAACGGCGATGTGGCTTCTTTCGAAGCTCACACCGCCGTTCGGCCGTGCGGAAAAAACGTGCTTAGTGCAGCTTTTTCGGCAGCATCTGGCTACGCAGACGCTTGTGCAGACGCTTCACAGCAGCTGCCTTCTTGCGCTTACGCGCCGTGGTCGGCTTTTCGTACGATTGGCGCTCACGCAGTTCTGCGATCAGGCCATTTTTTTCGATAGCACGACGAAAGCGGCGAATCGCCACTTCGAACGGCTCGTTTTCTTTCAGAAGAATCGTCGTCATGTAATTCCTAACTCAATCACTTGATATGGGTTGATTGCGTGGCGGGAGACCGCTCACGCGCCGGCCCTCCGGTCGCTCCGATTCATGGCCAGTAACAGGCAAACGCGGGAAGAACCCGGCCAAACCATGAATGAAACGAGAGGCAAAGCGGCCACGGAGGCCGGAAAAGAGAGGTGCGGAACTCACCGCGGAACGCGGACAGACGTATTGCAAAATGCCGCGCCTGCTGCCGTTTCGCCTAGCTTTCACCAACGAAAAACATTGACGAAACCGGCAAAGATCTCAATTCACTCCCGATAATATCAGGAAACCGCCCATCGTACCAGGGGTTTAGGGATTCCGCCAGGTCCGTCGAGTGATCATGCGCTCGCCTCGTCCAGTTCGCGGATATCGGCGCCGGTCAGCACCAGGTGGACGGCCGCCGCGAGGCTGTTGAGCTGCTCGACCGAAGTCGCGCTGGCGATCGGCGCGGTCACGCTCGGCCGCGCGATCAGCCACGCCAGCGCGACGGTAGCCGGCGTGCTGCCGTGCCGCTCGGCGACCCGGTCGAGCGCGCCCAGAATCCGCAGACCGCGCTCGTCGAGGTACCGCTCGACCCGGCTGCCGCGCGCCTTATTGACCAGATCCGCCGGCGAGCGGTACTTGCCGGACAGAAAGCCGCTTGCAAGGCTGTAGTACACCACCACGCCGAGTTGGCGGGCGAGCGCCACCGGTTCGATATCGCTTTCGTATTCGGCGCGGTCGTACAGGTTGTACTCCGGCTGCAACAGTTGATATTCGGGCAGACCGTGCCGGCGGGACACGGCGAGCGCTTCCTCGATACGCGCGCCGCCGTAGTTCGAGGCGCCGATCACCCGCACCTTGCCCGCCTCGATCAGCTTCTGGTAGGCGCCCAGCGTTTCCGCGAGCGGCGTGTCGGCGTCATCATCGTGGGAAAAGTAGATGTCGACGTAATCGGTTTGCAAGCGTCGCAGCGAGTCCTCGAGCGCCGCCTGGATGTTGGCCGCCGACAACCCCTTGCGCCGCGGATGCTTGGACACCTTGGTGGCGAGCACGATCCGGTCGCGCCGGCCACTTTTGCGCAGCCACTTGCCGATGATGGTCTCCGACTCGCCGCCCTGGTTGCCGGGCACCCACGCCGAATAGACATCGGCGGTATCGATGAAGTCGAGACCGGCATCCACGAACGCATCCAGGATCGAAAACGAGGTCGCTTCGTCGGCGGTCCAGCCGAATACATTGCCGCCGAACATGAGCGGCGCCACCTCCAGTTCCGAACGTCCAATCCTGCGCTTTTGCATGATTTCTCCTGGCTTTTTCACGAGAGCAATCGAGAATACGCCGTCTCCCGGATGCCTGCAGCAAAGCGTGCCGACCGGGCCGCAAGCCTTGCCTGGCGGCGCTCGGCGCGCCAGGCAAGGCAAACGTTTGGGCCCCCATTACAGAAAGTTCCTCAAGTTTTTTTTAGAGGGGCCGTCAACCTTCACTGAGGCGGCCAGCAATGAACGAGTGCTTCCGCCGATGCCAAACCTGGCGTACTGGGCTCAAGGCTTATTTAGGAGATTTTCCATGCTCGGAATCAATAGCAACATCAACTCGCTGGTTGCACAGCAAAACCTTAATGGCTCGCAAAGCGCCCTTTCGCAAGCCATCACCCGTCTGTCGTCGGGCAAGCGCATCAACAGCGCAGCTGACGATGCGGCAGGTCTCGCGATCTCGACGCGTATGCAAACGCAGATCAACGGCCTGAACCAGGGCGTGTCGAATGCGAACGACGGCGTGTCGATGATCCAGACCGCCTCGAGCGCACTGTCCTCGCTGACCTCGAGCCTGCAACGTATCCGCCAACTGGCCGTGCAGGCATCGACCGGTTCGCTGTCGTCGAGCGACCAGGCCGCGCTGCAGAAGGAAGTCGCCGCGCAAGTCTCGGAAGTGAACCGTATTGCGTCGCAAACGACGTACAACGGCACGAACATTCTGGACGGCTCGGCAGGCAGCGTGACGTTCCAGGTCGGCGCGAACGTCGGTCAAACGATCAGCCTGGATCTGAGCCAGTCGATGTCGGCTGCGAAGATCGGCGGCGGTCTGGTGCAAACGGGTCAAACCGTCGGCACGGTGTCGGTCAGCCTGGACGCTGCTGGCGCCTACACGGCTACCGGCGCGACGATCACCGCGGTCAACGTGCTGTCGGACGGCAAGGGCGGCTAC
Organism: Paraburkholderia sp. DD10; assembly: GCF_049177125.1. Taxonomy (NCBI): domain Bacteria; kingdom Pseudomonadati; phylum Pseudomonadota; class Betaproteobacteria; order Burkholderiales; family Burkholderiaceae; genus Paraburkholderia; species Paraburkholderia sp. DD10. The sequence goes on from NZ_CP185393.1 coordinate 3,254,597, forward strand.
ACGTTCACGGACCAGAACAACCAGGCGATCAACTCGACCGTCGCCGGCGCGATCTTCAGCACGGGCACGCAGTCGGGCACCGGCACCGCCATCACGACCCTGGCGCTCAGCGCCGGTGCAACGACGACGGCAGGCGCGGGTTCCGCTGCTCAGGTTGCGGCAGTTGCGCAGATCAACGCGATCAACAGCCCGCCGACGGTTTCGGGCCTCGACATCAGCACGGTCACGGGCGCGAACCAGGCACTGGTCTCCATCGACAATGCACTGCAGACGGTGAACAACCTGCAAGCATCGCTCGGTGCCGCGCAAAACCGCTTCACCGCAATCGCAACCTCGCAGCAAGCTGAATCGACGGACCTGTCGTCGGCACAGTCGCAAATCACGGACGCCAACTTCGCACAGGAAACGGCGAACCTGAGCAAGGCGCAAGTGCTGCAGCAAGCGGGTATCTCGGTGTTGGCGCAAGCTAACTCCAACCCGCAGCAAGTTCTGAAGCTCCTGCAGTAAGAGCCGACGCGGCAACGGTGATGCGCCGCGCGAGAAGCGCGGCGCATCACCGGTTTCAAGCAACGGGAGGCACGCCTCCCGCTCTGCATTTGCATGACCTAGTGATGTAGCATCGCGCACCACCTAATACAGATTCCCAGACGCCGGAGCCTCTGCATGTCCACGATCTCAACCTCGTCTGCCACAGCAAGCGCCAACGCCGCGCTGCAGTCGGCCGCTCAGTCGATCATCAGTGGTTCGACGGGTAATTCGTCGATGGACGTGTCGTCACTCGTCACGGCACTCGTCAACGCCAAGACCGCGGGACAAACCGCGACGCTGGCGGCGCAACAAAGCAAGGACAACACCACGCTGTCCGCTTACGGCGCACTGAGCTCCGCGCTCGCCGCACTGCAGTCGGGCGTCACGAACCTCGCCAACGGCACCACGCTGTCGTCCTTCGCGGCCACCGCGAGCGGCACCGGGCTAACGGCGACAGCCGGCGTCGGCGCCGTGGCCGGCACCTACTCGGTCGCGGTCACGCAGATCGCCAGCTCGCAGGCATTGTCCTCGGCGGCCTTCGGCACCAGCGCGCAACTGGGCACCGGCACGCTGTCGATCGCGCTCGGCGGCAAGTCGATGGACATCAGCATCGACAACACCAACAACACGCTCTCGGGCATCGCGTCGGCAATCAACGCCAGCAGCAACAACCCCGGTGTCACGGCGACCATCGTGACCGGCACGGACGGCGCCCACCTCGTGCTGCGCGCGGCGAACACCGGCGCGTCGAACGTGATCAACGTGTCGACCAGCAACGTCACGAGCGACAACGGACTTTCGAGCCTCGGCGTGACCTCGACCGCGAGCACCACCGGCGGCCAGTCGTCGATCGTCTCGGCGAATGCCGGCAGCGCCTGGACGCAAAGCGGCTACGCGCAGGACGCGCAGTTCACGGTTGGCGGGATCGCGGCCAGCAGCTCGAGCAACGCCGTGACCGGGGCCATTTCGGGTGTCACGATAAACCTGGCCGCGGCATCCGCGGGGACCACGCAGACGCTGACCATTGCGCAGGACACCGCCTCGCAGAACACCGCGATCACCAATTTCGTGAGCCTCTACAACACTGTCATCGCGACGATGGCCACGCTCACCTCGTACAACGCCGGATCGTCGCAGCAAGGCGCGCTGCTGGGCGACTCCACACTGCAGACGATCAAGAACACGCTGGCGACGATCATTGGCGGCGCGGTCGGCTCGGGCAGCACCGGCGCCACGCTGGCGGCGATCGGCATCACGCTGAAGGACGACCCGGCGGACGGCACGCTGGTGGTCGACAACAACAAGCTGAACACCGCCCTCACGAGCAGCCCGGCTACCGTCGCCACGCTGTTCAACACGACCAACGGTATTGCCGAGCAGTTGAACACGAGCATTACCAACTTCACGAAGACCGGCGGCATTATCGACACGCGCAAGACCGCGCTGAACGCCGACCTCAAGAGCATCACCACGCAGCAAACCGCCCTCGCCGACTACACCACGCAGTTGACGGATCAGTACCAGGCGCAGTTCACCGCCCTGAACACGTTGATGGCGACCATGAACAACAACTCGGCCTACCTGACCGCGCTGTTCGGCGGCAAGGACAGCGCCGGCGCGATGGCCACCAACAAGAGCTAAGCCACATGGACGCGCACGACATGAATCAGACGGAACTGGCCGCACAGGTGCTGTCGATCACACGGGCAATCGAACAGGCCGCGTCGCTCGCCGACTGGCTGGAAGCGGCCCGCCTGACCGAAGCGCGCTCGCCATTGCTGATGCAGCTCACAGCGGACCAGGAACCGGCCGCGCTGGAGATGATCCGCGAGGTTCAGGCCATCGACGCAGCGCTGCTCGCGGACGCGGCAACCACCCAGAACGAACTGCACATCGAGTTCGAAGCGGCGATCGGGCGCACCAGGGCCGCCGGCGAATACCAGCGGGTCGCGCAACTCTGACTCCGCTTGCTGCCCGGCAGCCGCTGCGGGCCGAAGCGATTCAACCGGCTCGCGGGATCGCCCCGCTGGACGGCACCGCAACACCGAACCGCGGCACCCGACAATAAGAACCAGGCGCCGAAGTGAGGCGCGCTCTTCCTCAGCCCGCCTCGTGCGGGCTTTTTTCTGCGTTTCGGGCTCCCGCCCACGTTCGCCATACGCCAAACAGGCGGTCTTTTTACCGTCATCTCCGCGCATCGGAAAGGTGCGCCCGGTCGCACAATTTCCTTCATAGACCATTCCGTGCCGAGACCATGACTCTCCTGACCGAGCAGCCGACCGCTGAAACCCTGACGCCCGAGCAACAGCTCGAACATGACATCGCCTTGGTCTTGCAGGCCGCGCTCCAGCTTCATCACAAGGGAGAGTTCGACGACGCCGAAGCGCTGTACAAGGCGATCCTCGAAGCCAAGCCCGCCCATGGCGACGTGCTGTACAACCTCGGCGTGCTTTGCGTGCAGTGCAAGCGTCCCGCCGACGGCCTGCCGTATCTCGAAGCCGCGCTCGGCGGCGCGCCGAATAACGGGCAATTCTGGGTGGCATATATCAACGCGTTGATCGACGCGGGACAGACTCAGGCCGCCTGGCTGGCGCTCGAAATGGGACAGCAACGGGGCTTGAAGGGGCCGGCGGTCAACGGGCTGATTACGCGCATGGCCCATGACGGCGGCGGGTACGCCACCTCCGCGGTCGCTTCCGTGGCTGCCGCGCCCGCGCCGACCGTGCCTGCGGCCGCTGAAGCGGATCAGGAAACCGCGGCCGCGAAAGTCGCGGCGAGCGATACGCGCCGCCCCACCCCGCAAGAGATGAATCGCTTCAACACGCTCTTCAACAAGGGCCACATTTCCGACGCCATCAAACTCGGACGAAGCCTGGCGGAACGATTTCCGGCACATGGTCCGGCATGGCGTTCGCTCGGCATCGCGCTTCATCGCGGCGGCCAGTATGTCGAAGCCATTGCAGCCCTGAAAACCGGCATATCGCTGGGCAGCGACGACGCCGAGGCGCGCAAGGCCGTCGCCGACCTGCTGCGAGTGACCGGTCAGCATGCCGACGCCGAAGCCGAGTGCAGAAAGCTGCTTGCGCTCAATCCCGACTATTCGGAAGGCCATCGTGTGCTCGGGCTCGTACTCTCCGCCCGGGGCGAGCACCGCGAAGCGATCGCCGAGTGCCGCCGCGCGGCCGAGCTGACCCCCGAGTATGGCGAGTCCCACGGCACCCTGGGCGTGGTGCTGCTCGACTACGGCGCCTCGCAAGAGGCGGAATCGAGCTTTCGCCGTGCGCTCGATCTCGAACCCAGGAACGCGATGACGCGCAGCAATTTGCTGTTCAGCATCGCGCACAACCCCGACATCGACACCGAGCAAATTTACGCGGAGCATCGCAAATACGCGCAGGTTCATGAAGCATCGCTGCGCCTGCCCAAGCCGCGCCACACCAACAGCCGCGCGGTGGATCGCACGCTGAAAGTGGGCATCGTCTCCGGCGATCTGTTCCGGCACGCCGTGTCGTCCTATTTGATGCCGGTCATGGAGCCGCTCGCACAAGACGAGGGCCTGGCGCTGCACGTCTACTACAACCACATCGTCGAGGACGACTACACCCAGCGCCTGCGCGGCTATGCGAAGCAATGGCGCAACGTCTCCAGCATGACGGATGAGGCGTTCATCGCCCAGGTTCGCGCCGACAAGATCGACATCCTGATCGACCTGAGCGGGCATACCGGTCGCAACCGGCTGCAGGCGTTCGCCCGCAAGCCCGCGCCGATCCAGGCAAGCTGGATCGGCTACCCGGCGACCACCGGCCTCGACGCCATGGACTACTATCTCAGCGACAGGTTCTTCACGCCGTTCGGCGACATCGAGCGTCAGTTCTCCGAGAAGCTCGTGCATCTCGCGGCGATCGGCCCATTCCAGCCTGAAAAGAACGCGCCGCCGGTCAACATCTTGCCGGCCATGCACAACGGCTACATCACTTTCGGCAGTTTCAACCGCTTGAACAAGCTGCGTCCCGACGTGATCGCCCTATGGGCGAAGCTGCTTCGCGAGCTGCCCACCGCGCGCATGGTGCTCGGTTCGATGTCCGGCGACGACGGCGACGAGAACCTCGTCAACTGGTTCGCCAACGAAGGCATTTCACGCGATCGCCTGAGCTTTCGTCCGCGCTCCACGATTGCGGTCTACCTGCAACAGCACTATCAGGTCGACATTTGTCTCGACACGTTCCCCTACACCGGTTCAACGACCGTTCTGAACTCGTTGTGGATGGGCGTGCCCACGCTGACGATGGCCGGCAAGACCATGGCGAGCCGCGCGGCCGCGGCATGGCTATCGCACTCGGGCCTGCAAGCGTTCGTCGCCGGTAACGCGGATGACTTCGTCGCAAAGGGCGTCGAGCTTGCCGCCGACATCCCGGCGCTCGCCAGCCTGCGCACGTCGTTGCGCGAGCGTTGCATGGCGTCGCCCGCGTTTCAGCCCGAGCGGGTTGCGAACAGCCTTTCGAGCGCGCTTCGCACGATGTGGCGACGCTGGTGCGACGGCCTCGCCCCCGCCGCGTTCAGCGCCGACGGCACTCAACCCGCCAGCAACAACCCGGTCCACGCCACGCCGCGGTAGTCACGCGTGACCCGGACTCAAACCAGCAGTGAGGAAATCATGGGCTCAAGCGCGCCTCTTCGAGCGATCGCGTCACTGGACGACGAACGCATCTATGTCACCCAGCCGCATCTGCCGCCGCTGGCGGAGTTCCTGCCGTACCTCGAAAAGATCTGGGACAGCAAGATCCTCACGAACGGCGGCCCGTTTCATCGGCAACTCGAAAAGGCGCTCTGCGATTACCTCGGGGTCGAGCATCTCGCGCTGTTCGCCAACGGTACGCTGGCCCTCGTGACCGCGCTGCAGGCGCTGCGCATCAACGGCGAAGTCATCACGACGCCCTATTCCTTCGCGGCGACCGCGCATTCGCTTCTGTGGAACGGCATCAAGCCGGTCTTCGTGGATGTCGACCCCGATACGCTCAACCTCGATCCCGTCAAAATCGAGGCTGCCATCACGCCTCAAACGACGGCCATCATGCCGGTGCACTGCTACGGCCATCCTTGCGATGTCGAGGCGATCCAGAAAATCGCCGACAACTACAACCTCAAGGTGATTTACGACGCCGCGCACGCGTTCGGCGTGCGCACCGAGAGCGGCAGCGTGCTCCGTCACGGCGATCTGTCGATCGTCAGTTTCCACGCCACCAAGGTCTTCAACACGTTCGAAGGCGGCGCGATCATTTGTCCGGACGCAAAGACCAAGCAGCGCATCGATCACCTGAAGAACTTCGGTTTCGTGGACGAAGTCACCGTCGTGGCGGCGGGCATCAACGGCAAGATGAGCGAAATCAATGCCGCCTTCGGGCTGCTGCAACTGCAACACGTCGACCAGGCCTTGGCGAAGCGCAAGGCCATCGACGCGCAGTACCGCGAGTTGCTCGCCGGCGTGCCGGGAATCCGCTGCCTGCCGGATACGGGCGAAAAGGTCGCGAACTATGCGTATTTTCCCGTTCAGGTGCTGGACGATTTTCCGATCAGCCGGGACGCGCTGTATGACCGCCTGAAGGAGCACGACATCTATGCGCGCCGCTATTTTTATCCGCTGATTTCCGAGTTTCCGATGTATCGAGGCTTGCCGTCAGCGCACAATGACAATCTGAGCGCGGCAAGCGCGGCTTCAAAACGGATCTTGTGCCTGCCGATCTATCCCGATCTGGATCCGGGGCAGGTCGCGCGAATCGTGAGCATCATTGCCGGCGTGAGATAAACGCGCTCAGTCGATAGCTGGACCTATCCCATGCAAGACATCGTGCTCGTCGGATCTTCAGGCCACGCCAAGGTCGTTATCGATATCGTCGAAAAGGCGGGGCGCTACCGCATCGCCGGCCTGATCGACGGCTTCCGCACGCCGGGTGAGGAGACGCTCGGCTATCCGGTGCTCGGCGGCCCGTCCGATCTGCCCGCCCTGAATGCCCGGTTCGATCTCAAGGGCGCTCTGGTGGCGATCGGGGACAACAGCGTTCGCGCGCGCGTCGCCGCCGAAGTGGCCGCCCTATGCCCGCAATTGCCGTTCGTCACCGCGATCCATCCCGCCGCCAGCGTCGGGAACAACGTGGCCATCGGCGCGGGCACGGTCGTCATGGCAGGCGCCGTCGTCAATCCGTGTTGCCAGGTCGGGCGGTTCTGTATCGTGAACACGAATGCGTCGCTCGATCACGATTGCGTCATGGAGGACTACGCGAGCCTCGCGCCCGGCGTCACTACCGGCGGCAATTGCCGCATCGGCAGCCATGCCGCCGTGAGCATCGGCGCGGTCCTGCGCCATGGGATCACCATTGGCGAGCACAGCGTGGTGGGCGCCGGCTCACTGGTGCTCGGACCCGTGGATGCTTTCTCCATTGCATACGGAACGCCCGCGAGGAAAATCCGCGATCGTCAGCCGGGCGACAAATATCTCTAGCCGCCACCGTGTGCCCCGGCGGATTTCTCATGGCGAACCTGTCGCCTTGCGCCGCGCGATTGAAGTCAACCAATCAGGTTCGTTTGTCGATTTGAATCGGACGGTTCCGGCCAGCTCCCGGCCTGAATGTATTTCGCGCGGCGCCCCTGCCTTGCGCTTCTGCCTTATTCCATTGGCATTTTTTCAGCTAAAAAAATCTCGCCACCGGCTGCAATAACCGCTTTCCGCGATTAGACTGGCGCTCGCTCAAGATCCGATCACCGCTTTCCATGAGGTTTTCATGATTCGCACGATGCACCGGTATTGCGTGGCTTATTGCGTTGCTTTAACCGTTGTGGTCCTTTCAGGTTGCGCCGTCACGCCGCGTCAGAGTGCGAGTGAGTCGCCCGCCGGCGCATCGACGGCCGCCGCGCTCGCATCCTGGAACGACACCGGGACGAAACGCTCGCTCGTCGATTTCGTCACGCTGGTCACCACGCCCGAGTCGAAGGATTTCATCCCGCGCGCGGATCGCATCGCTGTGTTCGACAACGACGGTACGTTGTGGCCGGAGCAGCCCGCGTCGGTGCAACTGGTGTTCGCGCTGCAGCGCGTGAAGACGGCGGCGGCGCGGCATCCCGAATGGAAGCGGCAGGAACCGTTCCGCTCGATCCTCAAAGGCAATCTGAAGAGCGTCGCGGCGAGCGGCGACGCCGGCTCGATGCGCGTACTGGCGGCGGCGCACGCGGGCATGAGCGGCGATCAATTCGCTGCGCTCGTGCATGAATGGCTCGACACCGCGAGCGATCCGCGCTTCGACCGGCCTTACGCCGAGCTCGCATTTCAACCCATGCTCGAGCTGCTCGCCTATCTGCGCGCCAACGGCTTCAAGACCTATCTGGTGACCGGCGGCGACGTCGAGTTTGCCCGCGAGATCGCACAGCGCGTGTATGGCATTCCGCCGGAGCAGGTGATCGGCAGCACCGTCAAGTACAAGTACGGTCAGACCAACGGCGCGGTTTCGCTGACCCGGCTCGCGCAGGTCGACACGCTCGTGGACGGCGCGGCCAAGCCGCTTGCAATCGATCGCGTGATCGGCCGGCGTCCGGTGATTGCATTCGGCAACGCGGACGGCGACATACCGATGCTCGAATGGACCTCGACGGGCGACGGCCCGCGCCTCGCCGCGCTCGTCCATCACACGGACCCGGAGCGGGAATATGCCTATGACCGTGCATCGAAGAGCGGCAAGCTCGACAAGGGTCTCGAGGAAGCCGGCGCGAAAGGCTGGGTCGTCGTGGATATGAAGGATGACTGGAAGACGGTGTTCAGGACGCAGCCCACGGCGGCCACCGCGAGCGCGGGCGCGCCGGTGAGGTAAGACGCAAGCGCAAAAGGCGCCCGCGCTCACCGGCCCGCAGCCATACTGCCGCGGCAAGCGTGATGACATGCCGGTCACCGCTTCGATGCGCGGCGTTCACGGCGTCCAGTGATCGGCGAAGGCTAACGGCGGGGGCCGCTTTCAACAACCTCGTCCTCACGCTCGTCCAGCAGCTCCGCGATCGTGCCGAGCAGGTCGGCCGCGCCGCGCGAGCCGTCGAGCGGGAAGAAGAGCACGTAGTGCAACCGCTCCGACTCCGGATCGAGGCCTACCGCGCCGTCCCATGCCGTCGCGGCATGCAGGTTCGCTTCCAGGGCGAGGCGGTACACCTCTTCGCGCTCGGCCGCTTGCAACTCGCCTAGCTCCACCTGAACGCGGACATGCAGCGGGTCCGTGCGCTCGTCGTAGCGAAGCGATACGACGTGCCCGCTCACGGCGAGTTGTCCGCTTTCGATGAGGTGGGCCGGGTCGCCGAGCCCGGCGATCTTGCAGATGTCGCCGATCAGCGCTGTGTAGTGGGCGTGACTCATCGATTGTTGACTCGCTGCAAGGTTTCCGCTCGGGTGTCTTCGCCGAGTACCGCGATCTTGCCGGGCGCGGGGTCTTTGCCTTGAAGCTGCCGCACAAGGCCTTTTATCTTGCCGGCAAACGATGGCGGTCTCGTCTCGCGATCCAATGCGTGAAAGACTTTCAGCGCCGCGGGTTCGTCTTCGGACGCAAGCTTGTGATCGTTCTTGATTGTGAAGAGAAGCTTGTTCTGCTTCAGCATTTTCTCGGCCATCTCCTTTTCCGTGGCGCCAGCCCGGGGGCTCTTCAATAGCTGCACCGTGTCCCATGCCGCCCCGTTGATCGAGCGTTGCCTATATAGGCGATGCGACTCAGGGCTCTCGGGCGTGTGGCCCTTCAGCTTCGCCGACGCGCGCTGCGGCGCATGGACCGGCCGTGCGACCGGCGACTTCAAGGCATGGCTCTCGTCGTCGATCTCGCGCGTCTCGGCTTGCGGCACGAATTGCACGCGCCGGGTCCGGCTCGGCCCCGCTTTGTCCGGTGACGCGGCAGGCTGCCCGGGACTCGAATGCACCGACTGGATTTCGGGTTCGCGCTCGGGCGACATGTCGTCGTGGCCGATCTCGGATGCGGACTCCGATCCGGTTTCCGATTCGGTTTCCGACTCGGATTCGGGCTGCCACGGCACGTCGTCGTTCTCGACGGGGCCATCCTCGCCGTTCGCCCATGCGTGCAATTGCGCTCGCAGCGTTTCGTCGTCGATGTGCATATGGCCGAAGCGCTGCTCGGCCGATTTAGCTACCGCGGCGCCGACACGAGCCGTGTGGGTTCTGAAAGCCTGTTCATAGGCCGCATCGGGCGGCAGCTTCTCCAGCCGCTGGCGTTCCAGCAGACCGAGCGGCCAGCCATAATCGCGCGGCACGTTCAGCGCGACCGGTGGCTTCGCAGCCTGTCTCGCCTGCTGCGAATCTGGCCGCGCACGCATCGTCAGCCGCCTCGCGAAGCGCCGGACCGCCTTGCCCGCACTGCCGATCGAGTGGGCCAGCGCGGCGCCGTCCACGTTCAGCAACGTGACCGGACGGCGGTTGGATTGTCCGTGTATCGATGTCGCGATAGTGCGGCGTTGAGTGGCATTCGCGCCATTCGCGCTCGTCGGCGCTGGTCCTTGGCCGCCTTTCGTCGCCTGTCGGCGGCTGGGATCGGACGCGGCGTGCGAGCCCTGCGTCGATGAGGCGGTCGGCAATTCGCCAGCACGCGGACGATGAGACGCCGCGCCGGACGGCCGCAATGCCGCGCTCAATCGGCTCAACGGCTGCAGGACTCCATTGCGCGAGCGCGTGCCGCTCGCTCCGGGCTGTTTCGTGTGCGTTTCGCCGTGGGATGTTTGAGACCGGTCGTCGACGGATGCTGGCGCGCGCACGTTGCTGCTGAGTCGGATACCCATGGTGTCCCTCGCTCAATGATGTATTGGGCATAGTAGGGTGGTGGATGGGCGTCGATGGTTCGGAGACGGCGAAGTCGGTGCGCCGGTAGCGAAACGAAGAACCGCGGGCGTTCGGTGGAGGTGGCGGTGTGTTTTGGTGTGTTGCAGCCAGGATAGAGGCAGGTTTGGGGCGGCGGTCTATGTGTTCCAGCTTTGCTGGTGAGCGGGTTCGCTTGTTTTCGGACTGGTGATGTGCGGGGTTCGATACAGCACCAGGCTGAAGGTGGTGATGGGCGGGGGAATGCGGATGCCGTAGGCAATAAAAAAGGGCTTCGCGCGAATCGCGTAAGCCCTTGATAAACAATACTCAGTGGTGCGCCCGGCTGGGATCGAACCAGCAACCCCTGCCTTCGGAGGGCAGTACTCTATCCATTGAGCTACGGGCGCTTCAACACGAAAGCGCGACAACCTGAACGGATGCGACGCCAAAGCGAGACCGAAAGAATACCCGGTTTCGGCCAAACCGTCCACCGGACGGCCCGTGAAGCGCTTTCCGGCGCCTTCGCGCCACTTCGTCCGATGCGGGTAAACGCCTGCTGAACACCTCGCCGCGGCCCTCGCCGTCGGCGAAAGCTTGCGTCTATAATCCTCCGTGGCCGATCAAGAAGAAGTTGCCGTCGCGCTGTACCGCTCACATACCCACGGAGACGAGACAAGCATGAGCGAAGCACCACACGGAGCCCCGATCAAAACCCCAGGACAGCTCATCGCCGCGGTCATCGCCGGGTTTGCTGTGCCGATCGTCATCATCGTCCTGCTGGCTTACTACGTCGACAATTCGACCCGCACCGGCGCCGGCACCGACAGTCTCTCCGAAGCCGAAGTCGCCTCCCGCATCAAACCCATCGCCCAGGTCGACATTCGCGACGCCAACGCGCCGCGCGTCTACAAGTCCGGCGAGGAAGTCTACAAGGCCGTGTGCGCCGCGTGTCACGCGTCGGGCACGGCGGGCGCGCCGAAATTCACCAATACCGCCGACTGGGCGCCGCGCATCGCTCAAGGCTTCGACACGCTGTTGCACACGGCGCTCGCCGGCAAGGGCGCGATGCCCGCGCGCGGCGGCACCAGTCCGGACGACTACAGCGACTTCGAAATCGCCCGCGCGGTGGCTTACATGGCGAACAATTCCGGCGCAAGCTTCCCCGAACCGGCGCAACCGGCAGCGGGTGCGGCCGCAGCCTCCGGCGCGGCCGCCACCTCGGACGCCACCGCCGCGGCAGCGGCTCCGGCAGGCGCTTCGGACGCAGCCGCGACCCAGGCCGCCGCCGCAATGGCGGCGCTGGCCAGCGTGCCGCAAACCGCCGCGCCGGCTGCAAGCGGCGCGCAAAGCGCGGACGCCTCGCAAGCGGGCAAGGCGCTCTATCAGCAGGTTTGCCAGGCGTGTCACGCGGCCGGCGTGCTGAACGCGCCGAAGTTCGGCGACAAGGAAGCCTGGGCGCCGCGCCTGAAAGAGCCGATGGACACCGTCTACAACTACGCGCTGCACGGCAAGGGCGCCATGCCGCCCAAGGGCGGTTCGACCGCACCCGACGCCGACGTGAAAGCCGCCGTCGACTACATGGTCAGTGCGGTGAAATAAGCGCTCTTCCAGCGCATATCGCCGATCGAAAAATCCCTGCTCCGTGGCGACACGGGCAGGGATTTTTTTATCCGCGAGGCGTCGGGATTCAAGCGCCGATATGCAACGCAACTGCGGCGGGAACGCTGAATCCCTCGACGAAAGCCAGCGCCGGCGTGGAACGAGCCAGCGCCGTGAAACGCGCATGCAGTTCAGCAGGAGCGAGCCACGGATAGCTCAACCCTTCCTGCAACGCATCGAGCAGGCCGCCATCGGCATCCGGCACCACGTCCATGCGCGCAATGTGAATGTGAAAGCCCGTAACAACCGGCGTCTGGTCGAAGCGCCATCGATACACGCCATGACCGACACGCAACGCGCCGCTCGTCCGCTCGCGCATCAGCACGAGCCACGGCAGCGCGTCGATCGCGCCGCCGTCCACCGTAAGCGCATCGCAGACGTAATAGGTGCGGCACCGCGCGTATTGCGCGCCGAAATCGCTGACGAGCGTTTGTGCAATCGCCCCCGCGCCGACGGTGCGCGCCGGAAACGCGATAGCTGAAGTGGCAAGCGAAATGGTGAGCACCGCGTCCGCGGCGAAAGCCTCGGCGATGCGCTGAGTACGCGTGTTGTCTTTCGCGTCGATGTAGGTTTCGAGTGCGCGGCGATAGGTTGCGAGCGGCGGCGTCATGCTAACGGTCTCCGGGTAACGGCCGTCAACGGTTCATTGACGAGCCGCGCCACTGTAGCGCGAGCGCCTAACAAAACCGCCGAAGCACCCGCCGCGCGCGGGGTCTTGCGAACGAAGCGAACGAAGCGAGCAAATCGAGCAAATCGAGCGCGGCGGCGTGCCCGCTCGCCGCCGCGCTCAAGGCTTCTGCAATAGCGCCTTCAAGCTCGCGAGCCGGTCTTTCGGCGACATCGGCGCTTCTTCCGCGGTGGGCGGCGGAGCATCGTCGAGCAGCATTTCGGGGATGAAGCGCGACGGCTCGCACACCACCGTCTCTCGCGCGCGCTTGCGCTTCTTGCACCAGTTCAGATGCAGGCTGCGCTGAGCCCGCGTGATCGCGACGTACATGAGGCGGCGTTCTTCCTCGATGCGCGCGTCGTCGATCGGTTCGTCCTCGGCGCCGCCACGGTGCGGCATGATGCCTTCCTCGACGCCGACCAGAAACACGTGCGGATACTCCAAACCCTTCGACGCGTGCACCGTCGACAGGCGCACCGCGTCGGGATCTTCCTCGCGGCCTTCGAGCATCGACATCAGCGCGACGGTCTGGATCAGGCCGAGCAGATTCTTGCCGGTGTCGCCGAGACCGTCGGCGGTGTCGTAGCCGGTGGCCTCGGCTTGCGCCGCGCCGTCCGGCTCGGCCTTGGTGCCCTTGCGCTTGAGCCATTCCATGAACTCCAGCACGTTCTGCCACTTGGACTGCGCCTGGCGTTCGTCGAAGGTGTCGTAGAGATACGCTTCGTAATGAATCGCGTCCATCAGTTCGTCGAGCAGCGGGCCGGCCGGATCTTTTTCCGCGCGATCGGTGAGGCGCTGCATGAAATCGCAGAACACGCGCATCGGCTCGATCTGGCGCGGCGACAGGCGCGCTTCGATCCCGCCCATGTAGACCGCTTCGAACAGCGACACCTTGGCCTGGCCCGCGAACGCGCCGAGCGCTTCGAGCGTCGTATTGCCGACGCCGCGCCGCGGCGTGGTGATCGCGCGGATGAACGCCGGGTCGTCGTTCGCGTTGGCGATCAGGCGCAGATACGCGCAGATGTCCTTGATCTCGGCTTTATCGAAGAACGACTGGCCGCCGGACAGCACATACGGAATGCGCTCGCGCCGCAGCACCTGTTCGAAGATGCGCGCCTGGAAATTGCCGCGATACAGGATCGCGTAGTCGCGGAAATTCGCGCGCCGTTCGAACTTGTGCGCCGACAGACGAAACACCACGGACTCGGCTTCGTGCTCTTCGTCGTTGCACGGCGTGACGGTGATCGAGTCGCCCATGCCGTGTTCGGACCACAGCTTCTTCTCGAACAGCTTGGGGTTGTTCGCGATCACGTTGTTCGCGGCAGTGAGAATGCGCACCGTCGAGCGGTAATTCTGCTCGAGCTTCACCAGATGCAGCTTCGGGAAATCCTTGCCGAGTTGCGCGAGGTTTTCCAGCGTCGCGCCGCGCCAGCCGTAGATGGCCTGGTCGTCGTCGCCCACCGCCGTGAATGCCGCGCGCGGTCCGGCCAGTTGCTTGAGCAATTCGTACTGGCACGCGTTGGTGTCCTGATACTCGTCGATCAGCAGATAGCGCAGCTTGTTCTGCCAGCGGTCGCGCACCGGCTCGTTGTTCGCGAAGAGCTCGGCGGGCAGGCGGATCAGATCGTCGAAATCCACTGCCTGATACGCGTGCAGCGTCGCCACGTAGTTGCGATAGACGATCGCGGCCTGATGCTCGTCCTCGTTCGCGGCGATCGCGATCGCTTCTTCCGGCATGATCAGGCCGTTTTTCCACAGCGAGATGATCGACTGGATCTTGCGGATGAAGCCCTTGTCCGTGGAGCCGACCTGCTCCTGGATCATGCCGAAGCAGTCGTCCGAATCCATGATCGAGAACTGCGGCTTCAGGCCGACGTGTTCCGCCTCCTGCCGCAGAATCTGCACGCCGAGCGAGTGGAAGGTGCACACCGTCAACTGGTTGACCGGCACTTTGCGGCCTTCCTTGCCGGGCGTGGTGAGCGTCTTGCCTTCGAGCAGTTTGCCCACGCGCTCGCGCATTTCCGCCGCGGCCTTGTTCGTGAACGTGACGGCGGCGATGTGGCGCGGCTCGAAGCCCTTGGCTTCGATCAGGTGCGCGATTTTCTGCGTGATCACGCGCGTCTTGCCGCTGCCTGCGCCGGCGAGCACGAGACACGGACCGTCGAGATAACGGACCGCTTCATTTTGAGCGGGGTTCAGGCCTGCGGACATCGTCTGTGGATGGGTAATGCGGTTGAGCGCGGCGGTTTGGGAGCGCTTGGCTGCGGAGTCGCCAGGACCGAGGCCCGGGGGCATGCCGCAGCGGCTGGAACGGGCGCCTCGTGTGGGACAGAGGGGCATTCCGGCTGGCAGCGATTCGCGCGAGAGGAGCGATGTTAACACGGAAGTCTCCGGCGGCTGAGTGCGATAAAAACAGCGACCAGGCACCCCGACGCGCATGCGCTCAGCCGGTCTTCCAGGCTCGCCGCCAACCGTCTCCCGGCAGCCCATGCCACAATTACGTCGTTGCGCGCCGCCGCCGCGGTGGCAAAGCGGCGCGCCGTTTTTTGCAGGAAGACACGCATGTCCGCATCGCTGAAGATTGGATTGATGGGTTACGGTTTTGCCGGCGCGACCTTTCATGCGCCGGTGATCGACCACTGCGGGCGCGCGAGCGTCGCGGCCATCGCCACGGGCCAGCCCGAGCGCGCGCTCGCCGATTATCCGCACGCCAAGGTGGTGGCCGATCTCGACGCGCTGCTGGCGCTCGACGAAATCGAGTGCGTCGTGATCGCGACGCCCAACGACACGCACTTCGACCTCGCGCGCCGCACGCTGGAAGCGGGCAAGCACGTGGTGGTCGACAAGCCGGTCACGTTGAGCGCCGCCGACGCCCATACGCTCGCCAACATCGCACTCGCTCACTGCAAGCTGTTCGTGCCATTTCACAACCGCCGCTGGGACGGCGATTTTCTGACTGTGCGAGACCTGCTCGCCAGCGGAAAGCTGGGCCGCGTCACGCAATACGAATCGCATTTCGACCGCTTCCGTCCGGAGGTGAGGCAGCGCTGGCGCGAGGAGGCTTCGCGCGGCGGCGGCCTGCTGTTCGACCTCGGCCCGCATCTGATCGACCAGGCGCTGGCGCTGTTCGGCCCGCCGCAAACCGTGTCGGCCACGGTGCGCACGCATCGCGACCAGGCGAGCGCGCCGGACTACGTGCACATTCAGTTGGGGTACGGCGGGTCCGAGGTGGTGCTGCATGCGAGCGCGTTGACCGCGCTGATCGCGCCGAGATTCGCGATCCACGGCACGCGCGGCAGCTATGTGAAATACGAGCTCGACACGCAGGAAGACCAGTTGAAGGCCGGCTTGCGGCCAGGCGAAGACGGCTTCGGCGCGGGCAACGCGGCAGGCATCATGCGTGTGCTGGAAGGCGATCAGGAAGTCGAGCGCGAAGTGCCGACGCGCAATGGCGATTACGTCGGTTTCTATGTCGCGTTGGCCGACGCGATCCAGAACGGCGTGAAGTTCCCCGTCAGCCCTCAGGACGCGGTCGACGTGATGACGATCATCGAGCTTGCGGCGCGCAGTTCGGAAGAAGGCATCCGGTTGCCGTTCGAGCGCATTCGTTGACTGGTTGCGTACGCAGCGCCGCGCGGACAGAAAACCTGACGGTCCCGAAAGGAACATAACGTTACAAATAACGCCGCGCGCCCGGTCAGCGCGAAGCTTCGGTGAGCCGTTGCTACTCCAGCAGTACGAGAAACGACAACGACTTCTGGAGAGCCCATGCCCCGTCTCATTCGCGCACTTGTCGCCTGCGCCTTGCTCAGTTCGCTCGCCGCCTGCGTGGTGGCGCCGCAACCCGCATCGGCGCCGCGTCCCAGCCCGCAGCAGATCGCGGACCAGCGTCTGCACCAGGTCGAAGGCCGCATCGACAACCTGGGCCGCCGCATCGACAACCGCGTGAATCAGGGCTACTACCCGCCACCGCAAGGCGGCGCGCTGCATCACCGGCTGGACGTGATCCGCCAGGAAGCGCGCGACATGGCCGCGCAACACGGCGGCGGCCTGTCCGGCGACGAACAGCGCGTGCTGAATCAGGAGCTGGACAACGCGGCGCGCGCCATCGGCGAATAGTCGCGCGATCGGCACCCGTCGCGCCGGCTCGGCTTCGAGCATGAAAACCGGCAGCAAGCGCGCGCGGCGCACGTCCCGCGCGCTTTTTTTTGATGCGCGGGATCCCGCCGCGTCAACCGCCACGCCCCTTGCGGGCCTTTATTTGACAAGCCCCCGGCCCTCGCGTACATTCGCCGCACGCGTCGGGAGAGCGCGCTGGCCGCTGAAAACCGCAGGCCGCGCCGCCGAAGGGGCACACCCGCAAACTCTCAGGCAAAAGGACCGACCGCGTCGAAAAACCCGCGTCCAGGCAACATCGAGGGCTAGGTTTTTCGCACTCTGGAGAGCGGCAGTAGCCGTCTGCATCGTCTAAAGCGTGCAGGTTCGGCAAGCTGCCCACCGAAGGGGCGCGCGTTCACCGTGATCCGGCAAGCCGGCCGCGGCAGCGCAATCTCTCAGGTATCGAGGACAGAGGGGTCATGCAGAACCACGCTCGCAGGCACACGCCGCGAGGCGTCGCGCCGCATGGCCTTTTTTGTTTCGCGAGATGCCAGAGGCCCCATGACCGAACTCAAACACACCCCGCTCAACGCCACCCATCGTGCGCTCAACGCCCGCATGGTCGATTTCGGCGGCTGGGACATGCCCGTCAACTACGGCTCGCAAATCGACGAACACCGCGCCGTGCGCACCGACGCCGGCATGTTCGACGTCTCGCACATGTGCGTCGTCGATTTCACCGGCGAGCGCGTGCGCGCCTTCTTCGAATATGCGCTGGCGAACAACGTCGGCAAGCTGCAAACGCCGGGCCGCGCGCTTTACTCCTGTCTGCTGAATCCGAATGGCGGCGTGATCGACGATCTGATCGTCTATTACTTCGGCGAGGACCACTTTCGCGTGGTCGTCAACGCGGGCACCGCCGACAAGGACATCGCCTGGTTCGGCCAGCTCAACGCCGAAGGCAGCTATGGCCTCACCATCACGCCGCGCCGCGATTACGCGATCGTCGCCGTGCAAGGCCCGAACGCGCGCGAAAAAGCCTGGCAAACCGTGCCGGCCGCGCGCGCCGCCACCGAAGCGCTGAAGCCCTTCAACGCCGCGCGCATCATGGAAACGCCGTTCGGCGAGCTGACCGTCGCGCGCACCGGCTACACCGGCGAAGACGGCTTCGAAATCATCGTTCCGGCCGATCACGTGATCGCGCTGTGGAACGCGCTGCAAGCGCAAGGCGTGCGCCCGGCCGGTCTCGGCGCGCGCGACACGCTGCGCCTCGAAGCCGGCATGAACCTGTACGGCCAGGACATGGACGACAACGTCTCGCCGCTCGACGCCGGCCTCGCCTGGACCGTCGACCTGGCCTCGCCGCGCGACTTCGTCGGCAAGGGCAAGCTGGAAGCCGAGGGCTCGAAGGCGGCGTTCGTCGGCCTGATCCTGCAAAAGGACAACGGCAAGGCGGCGGGCGTGCTGCGTGCTCACCAAAAAGTCGTCACGCCGCAGGGCGTTGGCGAAATCACCAGCGGCACTTTTTCCCCGACCATGCAGGAATCGATCGCCTTCGCGCGCGTGCCGAAAGGCGTGCAGCCAGGCGACACCGTTCACGTGCAGATCCGCGACAGAGCCCTCCCCGCAAGCGTGGTAAAACTGCCGTTCGTGCGCAACGGCAAAGTGCTCGCGGTTTAAGCAGCCGGCGCGTGCGTCATACCTTTTAAGCCCATACCGAATCACACCGCATAGGAGCATCCGATGAGCATCCCGGCCGATCTGAAATACACCGAATCGCACGAATGGGTCCGTACCGAAGCGGACGGCACGCTGACGGTCGGCATCACCGACCACGCGCAGGAAGCGCTCGGCGACATCGTCTTCTTCGAAGTCCAGGAACTGGGCAAGACCGTGACCGCCGGCGACACCGTCGCGGTGATCGAATCGGTGAAGGCCGCTTCCGATATCTACGCGCCGGTCTCGGGCGAGATCATCGAGGCGAATACGGCCGTGGCCGACACGCCGGATTCGGTCAACACCGCGCCGTACGAAAGCTGGCTCTTCAAGATCAAGCCCGCTTCGGACGCCGCGCAAGATCGTCTGATCGACGCCGACGCGTACTCAAAGTCCATCGGCGCCTGATACACCTACTCGTTTAAACCGTCAGGTGCGGCGGCCGCGAGGCGTGGCGCGCCGCACCGCCAGGAACACCATGAAGCTCGAACACCCGGATCGTCTGATGAACCGCACTCCTCTCTCGCTCGCCGCGCTCGAAGTGCACGACGCCTTCGCCGAACGGCACATCGGCCCGGATTCGGCCGACCAGCAGTCGATGCTGGAAGCCCTCGGCTTCGCGTCGCGCGCCGCGCTGATCGACGCCGTCATTCCGAAGACGATCCGCCGCACCGAAACGCTGCCGCTCGGCCCCTTCGCGCAACCGAAGAGCGAAGCCGAAGCGCTCGCCGCGCTGCGCGAACTCGCGGACAGGAACCAGGTGTTCCGCTCGTACATCGGGCAGGGCTATTACAACGCGCACACGCCGACGGTGATCTTGCGCAACGTGCTCGAAAATCCGGCGTGGTACACGGCTTACACGCCGTATCAGCCGGAAATCTCGCAAGGCCGTCTGGAAGCGCTGTTGAACTTCCAGCAGATGATCGTCGACCTGACGGGTCTCGCGATCTCGAACGCGTCGCTGCTCGATGAAGCGACCGCCGCCGCCGAAGCGATGACGCTGCTGCAACGCATCGGCAAGCCGAAGTCGAACGTGTTCTTCGTCGCCGACGACGTACTGCCGCAAACCATCGAAGTGGTGAAGACGCGCGCCACGCCGGTCGGCATCGAAGTGAAAGTGGGCCCGGCCGCCGAAGCCGCGAACGCCAACGCGTTCGGCGTGCTGCTGCAATATCCGGGCGTGAACGGCGACGTGCGCGACTACCGCGCGCTCACCGAGGCGATCCACGCGGCAGGCGGCCATGTGGTCGCCGCCGCCGATCTGCTCGCGCTCACCGTGCTCACGCCGCCGGGCGAATGGGGCGCGGACGTGGCCGTCGGCAATACGCAGCGCTTCGGCGTGCCGGTCGGCTTCGGCGGCCCGCATGCGGCTTACCTCGCGGTGCGCGATGAGTTCAAGCGTCAAATGCCGGGGCGTCTGGTCGGCGTGACGGTCGACGCGCAAGGCAATCCCGCGCTGCGTCTCGCGCTGCAAACGCGCGAGCAGCATATCCGCCGCGAGAAGGCGACCTCGAACGTCTGCACCGCGCAAGCGCTGCTCGCGATCATGGCCAGCATGTACGCGGTGTATCACGGGCCGCACGGTCTCAAGACGATCGCGCTGCGCGTGAACCGCATCGCCGCGCTGCTGGCTGCGGGCGCGAAGCAACTCGGCTACACGCTCGTCAACGAAACCTTCTTTGACACGCTGACGTTCGAAACCGGCGCGCGCACGCAAGCGCTGCACGACGCCGCAACCGCGAGGCGCATCAATCTGCGCCGCGTGAGCGACACGCAAGTCGGCCTGTCGATCGACGAAACCACTTCGCGCCGCGATCTGGCCGACCTGCTCGCGGTGTTCGCGCAAGCGGCCTTCGTCAGCGACGTACCGCAAATCGATGCGCTCGATGCGGCCCTCGCCGCGTCGAACGCCGCCTCGGTGCCGGCCGCGCTGGAACGCACTAGCGCGTATCTCACGCATCACGTGTTCAATCGCCATCATTCGGAAACGGAAATGCTGCGCTATCTGCGCAGCCTGGCGGACAAGGACCTCGCGCTCGACCGCTCGATGATCCCGCTCGGCTCGTGCACGATGAAGCTGAACGCGACCTCCGAAATGCTGCCGGTCACGTGGCCCGAATTCGGTCAGATTCATCCGTTCGCGCCGGCCGAGCAAACCGTCGGCTACCGCGAGATGATCGATCAGCTCGAAGCGATGCTGGTCGCGGCCACCGGTTACGCCGCGGTGTCGCTGCAACCGAATGCGGGTTCGCAAGGCGAGTACGCGGGTCTGTTGATCATCCACGCTTATCACGCGTCGCGCGGCGAAGCGCATCGCAACGTGTGCCTGATTCCGGCTTCGGCGCACGGCACCAACCCGGCATCGGCGCAAATGGCCGGCATGCAGGTCGTGGTGGTCGCCTGCGACGCGCAAGGCAACGTCGATATCGAAGACCTGAAGAAGAAGGCCGGTCAACACGCCGACAAGCTCGCGGCGATCATGATCACGTACCCGTCCACGCACGGCGTGTTCGAGCAGAACGTGCGTGAAATCTGCGAGATCGTGCACGCGCACGGCGGCCAGGTTTACGTGGACGGCGCGAACATGAACGCAATGGTCGGCTTGACCGCGCCGGGCCAGTTCGGCGGCGACGTCTCGCACCTGAACCTGCACAAGACTTTCTGCATTCCGCACGGCGGCGGCGGACCGGGCGTCGGTCCGGTCGCGGTCGGCGCGCATCTCGCGCAGTTTCTGCCGAACCAGATTTCGTCGGGCTATGAGCGCGCGCCGAACGGCATCGGCGCGGTGTCGGGTGCGCCGTACGGCTCCGCGTCGATTCTGCCGATCTCGTGGATGTACATCGCGATGATGGGCGCGAAGAATCTCACGGCCGCCACCGAAACTGCGATTCTCAATGCGAACTACGTCGCGAAGAAACTCGCGCCGCATTATCCGGTGCTGTATTCGGGCCCGGGTGGACTGGTCGCGCACGAGTGCATTCTCGATCTGCGTCCCATCAAGGAGACGAGCGGCATCACCGTCGACGACGTCGCCAAGCGCCTCGCCGACTACGGTTTCCACGCGCCGACCATGAGCTTCCCGGTGCCGGGCACGCTGATGGTCGAGCCGACCGAATCGGAGTCGAAGGAAGAACTCGACCGCTTCATCGAAGCGATGATCGCGATCCGCGAGGAAATCCGCGCGGTCGAAGACGGCCGCTCCGACCGCGAGGACAATCCGCTCAAGCACGCGCCGCATACGGCGGCGGTGGTCATCGCCAACGAATGGACGCATGCGTATGCGCGCGAAACCGCCGCATATCCGCTGCCCACGCTGATCGCGAAGAAGTACTGGCCGCCGGTGGGCCGCGCGGACAACGTGTACGGCGACCGCAATCTGTTCTGTTCGTGCGTGCCGGTCGCGGACTACGAGTAAGGGCGAGTGGCCCGCGCACTGTCCGCGGGCCGTAAGCGGGCGGTGCGCGGCGCCGTCCGCGGTTCTGTCGTTCATGGCCGCAAACGGCTAACATCACACACCGAATCAGCCTAACGAGGAGTTTCGCATGGCGCGAAAGGTGCGATTGATGCAAAGCCGGGCCGAAACAGGGCGAACCCACGCGCGGCGGCGAACATGGGCGATCTTGCTGGCTGGCGCAGCCGTGCTGCTGCCGCTCGGGCAAGCGCAGGCCGCGATGAATTTTTGTGCAGCGCCCGCGCTGCAAACCAGTGAACGCACGAACGCCGATCCTGGCGTGAAGGCGCTGGTGAGCAACGTGCAGGCGCATCTGAACGACCCGCCGCATGCGCAGGCCAGGCTGCACACCGAAGGTTCGCTGCCGCATGAAGGCATCTACGACCAAAGCGTCGAGGCGGAGAAAGATCTCGATCTTTTGCGCGACGCCGCGCTTGCATGGCGCGCCACCAGCGACGACCGTTATCTCAAGCTCGTCGATCGCTTGCTGTTCGCGTGGGTCACGACGTATCAACCGGGTTTCAACCCGATCGACGAAACGCGTTTCGAAGGCCTGATCCTCGCCTACGACATGACCGCGAGCGCGCTGCCCGTGAAAACGCGCAACGCGTCGATGGCCTTTCTGACGAAACTCGCGAACGGCTACATCGAGCAGATCGACGCGCAGCCGCGTCCGTTGAAGGGCACCTACCGGAACAACTGGCAGAGCCACCGGATCAAGCTGATCGCAATGGCCGCGTTCACGCTCGACAACCGCAAGATGATCAACGCGGCCCAGCGTCTGTTCGTCGAGCATATCGGCGACAACATCGCGCCGGACGGATCGACCGTCGATTTCGGCGAACGCGACGCGCTGCACTACGTCACCTACGACTTGCAGCCGCTCGTCACGGCCGCGCTGTCCGCCCGCCGCCACAACCGCAACTGGCTGCCGGAGAAGGGGCTGAACGGCGCGTCGCTGCAAGCCGCGCTTAACTGGCTCACGCCGTATGCGGACGGCAGCAAGACGCATGAGGAATTCGTGCGTTCGAGCGTCCCGTTCGATGCCAAACGTCGCGAGGCCGGCTTGCCGGGCTATTCGGGCCAGTGGGATCCGAAGAACGCGACGGAACTGTTTCACCTGGCGGCGCGTCTCGACGGACGCTATACGCCGATCGCGCTACAGCTCGCACCGACGCCGCCCGCATGGCTCGCCGTGTGTTTGCCGCTGTCGGCGCGCTAAACCAACTTTCCATCAGCAGGAGCAGTAATGGCAGTCAGCGTGTTCGACCTTTTCAAAATCGGCATTGGTCCGTCCAGCTCGCATACGGTCGGGCCGATGCGCGCGGCGCTGATGTTCGTTCAGGGGCTCGAACGCGATGGGCTGCTCGATGCGACCGCCTCGGTGAAAGTGGACTTGTATGGCTCGCTCGGCGCGACGGGCAAGGGCCACGGCACGGATCGCGGCGTGATGCTCGGCCTGATGGGCGACGCGCCCGACACCGTCGACCCGGAGACGATCGCACAGCGGCTCGACGCGGTGCGAAGCTCGCGCAAGCTCGCCTTGCTCGACACGCACGAGGTGCCGTTCGTGCAGAAAGACCATATTTCGTTTTATCGCCAGGCGCTGGCCGAGCATCCGAACGGCCTGACGCTGCGCGCGTTCGATGCGCAAGGCGAGACGTTGCGCGAGTCGACGTATCTGTCGGTGGGCGGCGGTTTCGTGGTGACGGCCGGCGCGCCGAATACCAAGGTGCTGAGCGCCGTCGATCAATTGCCACATTCGTTTCGCAGCGGCAACGAGTTGCTCGCGCTGTGCGAGTCGACCGGCAAGAGCATCGCGCAATTGATGTGGGAAAACGAACGCGTGTGGCACACGGAAGAAGAGACGCGCGCGGGCCTGCTGAAGATCTGGGACGTGATGCAGTCGTGCGTGGCGCGCGGTTGCGGCATCAACAACCCGGACGCCGACGGCAATCTGCCCGGCCCGTTCCAGGTGAAGCGCCGCGCGCCGCAGTTGTATCGCACGCTGTCCGGCAATCCCGAGCTTGCGCTGCGCGATCCGCTGTCGATGGTCGACTGGATCAATCTGTACGCGATCGCGGTGAACGAAGAAAACGCGGCGGGCGGGCGTGTCGTCACCGCGCCGACCAACGGCGCGGCCGGCATCATTCCGGCGGTGCTGCATTACTACACGCGCTTCATGCCAGGCTCGAATCAGCAGGGCGTGATCGACTTCCTGATGACGGCGGCGGCGATCGGCATTCTGTACAAGCTGAACGCGTCGATTTCGGGCGCGGAAGTGGGGTGCCAGGGCGAGGTCGGCGTCGCCTGTTCGATGGCGGCCGGCGCGCTCGCCGCCGTGATGGGCGGCACGCCCAGGCAGGTCGAGAACGCGGCGGAAATCGGCATGGAACACAACCTCGGGCTGACGTGCGATCCGGTCGGCGGCATGGTGCAGATTCCGTGTATCGAGCGCAATGCGATGGCCTCGGTGAAGGCGGTCAACGCGGCGCGCATGGCTTTGCGCGGCGACGGCAGTCATTATGTATCGCTCGATTCGGTGATCAAGACCATGCGCGAAACCGGCGCGGATATGAAGACCAAGTACAAGGAAACGTCGCGCGGCGGTTTGGCGGTGAATATCGTCGAGTGCTGAACGCGGCGCTTTAAGGCGAAGGACGACGCGGGCCACGGCCCGCGTTTTTATTGCCGTGCCGCCGGCGCTTCGCGCTTGCGCCGAATCGTGGCATCGCATGCGCGCTCGGCGTAAGCTGTCGGTTCGCGCATTTGGCTTGATCAAGCCGGATGCGGCAAACCCGATCGCACCCATCGCAATGCCTGGAGGCTTCATCGCAATGCCGCTCGCTTCTGACTCTTCCGCCGCCGCGCACGCCACCGGCGCGCGTCTCATCGTCGATGCCTTGCTGACGCACGGCGTCGAGCGTGTTTTCTGCGTACCAGGTGAGAGCTTTCTCGCTGTTCTCGATTCGCTGCACGACGAAACCGAGCGCATTCAAACCATCGTCTGCCGTCACGAAGCGGCCGCGGCGAACATGGCCGAGGCCGTCGGCAAATTGACCGGCCGCCCTGGCGTGGCGATCGTCACGCGCGGGCCGGGGGCGACGCATGCGTCGATCGGCGTGCACACCGCGTTTCAGGATTCCACGCCGATGATTCTGCTGATCGGCCAGTGCGCGCGCGGGCATCTGGACCGCGAGGCCTTTCAGGAGATCGACTACCGGCGCATGTTCGGTCAGATGGCGAAGTGGGTCGCGCAAATCGACGATGCCACGCGCATTCCCGAATATCTCAGTCATGCGTTCCATGCCGCGACATCGGGACGGCCCGGGCCGGTCGTACTGTCGTTGCCGGAAGACGTATTGAGCGATGCCTGTGCGGTCGTCGCCGGCGCGCCGGCTTATCAACGCGTGGCGGCGTCGCCGTCGGCCGCGCAAATCGAGAAGCTGCGCGAGTTGCTCGAACGCGCGCAACGGCCGATGCTGATCGCGGGCGGCAGCGGCTGGACACCTGAGGCATGTGCGGACCTGCAACGCTTCGTCGAGAACTGGCGGCTGCCGGTCGGCTTGGCGTTCCGCTTCCAGGACACGCTCGATAATGAGCACCCGAACTATGCCGGCGACGTCGGCCTCGGCATCAATCCGGCGCTGGCGCAGCGTATCCGCGATGCGGATTTGCTGCTCACGTTCGGTCCGCGTTTAGGCGAGGCAACGACGAACGGCTACACGCTGCTCGACATTCCCAAGACGAAGCAGACGCTGGTGCACGTGCATCAAGGCGCGGAAGAGCTGGGGCGTGTGTACGCCGCCGACTTGCCGATCGTCTCGGGCATGCCGGAACTGGCGGCGATGCTTGCGGCGTTGCTGCCTTCATCGGCGGATGCGTTGCCGTGGAGCGGAGCGGCGGAAGAAGCGCATCGCGCGTATCTGGAGTGGCGCAAGCCGCGCCCGATTCCCGGCGACGTGCAAATGGGCGAAGTGATCGAGCAATTGCGCGCGCATCTGCCGGAAGACGCGATTCTCACCAACGGCGCGGGCAATTACGCGACGTGGCTGCATCGGCATTTTTCGTATCGCCACTATCGCTCGCAACTCGCGCCGACGAGTGGCGCGATGGGCTACGGCGTGCCGGCGGCGATCGCGGCCAAGTCGATGTATCCACAGCGTGCCGTGGTGGCGCTTGCCGGCGACGGCTGCTTCATGATGTCCGCGCAGGAGTTGGCCACCGCGATGCAGTACGACCTGCATGTGATTTTCATCGTCGTGAACAATGGTCACTTCGGCACGATCCGCATGCATCAGGAACGGCACTATCCGAATCGCGTGCACGGCACGGGGCTGACGAACCCGGATTTCGCGGCGTTCGCGCGCTCGTTCGGCGCGCATGGCGAAACGGTGACGCGCACCGACGAATTCATTCCGGCGCTGCATCGTGCGATGGAGGCGAAACGCGCGGCGTTGATCGAGATTCGGATGCCGCAGGAGGCGAGCACGCCGGGCGCGACGTTGGAGCAGATTCGGGAGCAGGGGCGGAAGCTGCGCGGCGAGTGAGGGGCTGGGGCTTGTGGGGGATGCGCTGCGGCTCCACGTCCCGCTGGGCATTTCGCCCGGGCATACAGCACATGGGCTATGCGTATATCACCGACAACGCGCCCAGTTCCTTCATCAAGGCCGGCTTGTGCGATTCGATCACGTCGGCTTGAATTTGATAGATGACAGACTTGATGACTTCAGTCTGGCTCATGTCTGTGTCGTGCATCAATGTCTTCAAATCTTCGGCGATGCGAGGCGTCACCTTCATCGAAAGGCGCCGGCGTGCCGCGCCGCGGCGCTCCTTGAAACGTTCAGATGCCGACCGATGCGCCTTTATCAGCCTTGCGCGCGGATATTCGCCGGATGCAAACCGATGCAAGTAAAGCGTCATGAGCACCTTGCGAAACTCGGTTGAACTCGCGCCGTCCACCATATAAGCGGCCAGGTCGAGAATGTCCAGATAGATGGCCGGCAATTGGGCCTCGATCGGCCTGACTTCCTTCTGCCGCGCTTCCCGAATAGCCGGCGTGGACTGCGCGGGAACCGCCACGACCCGGTCGCACACGTTGCACACCGCCGCGAGGATGTTCTTCACCTCGCCTTTGCCGTCGCTGAATGGCACGTCACGCCGGGCGAACGTCGTGCTCACGAGCTGCTTGCAATGGCTGCAGATCGCCCTGCTTTTGTCGCCTTCCTCGTACAGTTTCATCTTCATGGCTTAACTCACTGATGCACGCTGATAAACACGGTTTCCGGATCGCCCACGAAGTAAAACTTCACGTACCAGCCGCCGGATTCGATGATATGGACATCAATCGACGCAATGCTGTGGTGAGGTGACGAGCGATATTGCGTGCCGTCGCTACGGGTGATGAGAGCCTCGACGAACTGAGCGCTGATTTGTCCAGTCGACAAAAGGTTTTTCACATTGATGCCAGATCGGGCCTCATGCTGAAACCGCCCCGACCTGAGTGCCGCAATGACTGCCCGCTTCACTTGCCTGTATTTGCCTGGTATCGACAACCGCGCCTCCCATTATACGACGCCTCTCGTACGAAACGCGCGGTGTTGATTTCGCGCCTCCCAACGCATTGTCGATGAACTTTTTTTCGGGAGAAGGCGACCTACGGGAACTCAAGCCCGTCATGTGTCCGGCCACCATAAAAAAACCCCGCCGAAGCGGGGTTCCCATGAACGTCGAAACAAGCAGCAAAACCGTGCTTACTTTCCGCCCACGCTTTGCAGCGTCGTCCACTTGCCGTCGACAACCTTGTACAGCGTGATGCCGCCGTTCTTCAGGTCGCCCTTGCTGTCGTACGCAAGATTCGCCGACGTCACCGCCGGCATCGAGGTCTTGGCGAGCACCGGCAGATACTTGGCCGGATCGGTCGAGTTCGCCTTCTTCATCGCGTCGAACATCGCCATTGCACCGTCGTAGGCGTACGGCGAATACGTTTGCACGTCTTCGTTGAAACGCTTCTTGTACTTCGCGACGTAGTCCTTGCCGCCCGGCATTTCTTCCAGCGGCAAGCCGGCGAGCGATGCCACCGTGCCGTTCGCCGCGTCGCCCGCGAGCTTGATGAAGGTCGGCGTGTGGACCATTTCACCGCCCATCAGCGGCGCCTTGATGCCGAGCGCCTTCATCTGCTTGACCATCGGCGCCGCTTGCGAATCCGCGCCGCCGTAATAGATCAGGTCGGGGTTGGCCGACTTCAGCTTGGTCAGGATCGACTTGAAGTCCACGGCCTTGTCGTTCGTGAACTCACGATCGACGATCGTGCCGCCGGCGGCCTTCGCGGCCTTTTCGAACTGATCGGCGAGACCTTGGCCGTAGGCCGTGCGGTCGTCGACGATCACGATCTTCTTCATGCCGAGGGTCTTCACCGCGAATGTGCCGGCGACCGAACCTTGCTGCGTGTCGGACGTCATCATGCGGAAGGTGGTCTTGAAGCCTTGCTGCGTGTATTCCGGCGCCGTCGCCATGGCGATTTCGGGGATGCCCGCGTTCGCGTAAATGCGCGAAGCCGGAATCGTGGTGCCCGAATTGAAGTGGCCGAGCATGCCCTTGATGCCGTCGTCCACCAGCTTCTGCGCGACGGTCGTGCCGGTGCGCGGATCGGCCTGGTCGTCGGCCGAATCGAGCACGAAGCGAACCTGCTTGCCGCCGATCACCGGCTTGGTCGCGTTCATGTCTTCCACCGCCAGCGTGATGCCGTTCTGGAAGTCCTTGCCGTAGTGCGCCTGCGCGCCCGTCATCGGACCGGCGAAACCGATCTTCACGTCTTCCGTCGATTGAGCGTTGGCCGTCCCCGCCAGCGACATTGCCGCAACCAGCGCTGCGCCTGCCAGCTGTTTCATCTTGTGTTGCATAGCTTCTCCTTGGTACCAGGTGTGGATGGAGCGGTTTCGGGGTCGCCGTACCGCTTCCGTTTTATTGAGGGAATCGACGAGGTTCGCTCAGCCGATCGTCATCAAATTCGCATTACCGCCGGCTGCCGCCGTATTCACGCTGACCGAGCGTTCCGTCAACAGACGCTCGAGCGCGTAGTCCTCGTCGCCGCTTTCCAGCGCGCCCGCCGCGACACCCTGCACCGAGACGATCGGCCCAGGACGCTTGGCGACCTCCTTCACCAGCGTCAGCAGTTCGTCGCTGTCGCCTTCGAACAGCACGGCGTCGAAAGGCGTCTCGGCGCTTTTCTTCACGCTCGCATACGGCTTGAGCGGCGCGGGCAGCCGCGACACCAATTGTTCACCAGCCGCGCCGTCGAACAAGGCGCGATTTCCCGTAGCCAGCGCCGCGGCGAACTGCACGCGCGCGCCGCTCGCCGTCGACGCGACACACAGCACCGTGCCGCGCGCGCCCAGCGTGTAGGTGTTGCGCTCGCCGGTGGGCCCCGACAATACCGCGGTCGCGCCCGCCGGCATATGCGACAGATAACCGTCGCAGCGTGCGGCCAGTTGCGGCTCGCGTTCGTCGATCAGCCAGTCGCGCAGCGCGGTCAATGCGGCGGACGGATTGTCGCTGTTTTCGGCAGCCTTCGGTGCATCCGCGACCAGCGCCTGCGCGAGCGACTTCGGCAAGCCGGCCGGACGCGTCGCCAGCAAACGCTGCAAATACAGCGCGCCGCCCGCCTTCGGTCCCGTTCCCGACAAGCCTTCGCCGCCGAACGGCTGCACGCCGACCACCGCGCCGATCACGTTACGGTTCACGTAGATGTTGCCGACATGCGCACGGCCGATCACGTGAGCGATGGTTTCGTCGATGCGCGTATGAATGCCGAGCGTGAGGCCATAACCCGTCGCGCGGATCTGTTCGAGCAGCTTGTCCAGTTGGCTGCGGCGGTAACGCACCACGTGCAGCACCGGGCCGAACACTTCGCGCTTGAGTTCGTCGATGCTGTCGAGCTCGATCAGCGTCGGCGGCACGAAAGTGCCTTGCGCGCCGCCTTCCGGCATCGGCAGTTGCTCGACCTTGCGGCCTTTCTCGCGCATCGCCGCGATATGCGCGTCGATGCCGCGCTTCGCGTCGAGGTCGATTACGGGCCCCACGTCGATCGACAGGCGATCGGGATTGCCCACGGCCAGTTCGCGCATCGCGCCGGTCAGCATCTCGAGCGTACGGTCCGCGACGTCGTCTTGCAGACAAAGAACGCGTAGCGCGGAACACCGTTGACCGGCGGAGTCGAACGACGATTGCAGCACGTCCGCCACCACCTGCTCGGCGAGCGCCGACGAGTCGACGATCATCGCATTCTGGCCGCCGGTTTCGGCGATCAGCGGAATCGGCTTGCCTTCGGGATCGAGGCGATTCGACAGCGTCTTGTTGATCAGCCGCGCGACTTCGGTCGAGCCGGTGAACATCACGGCGCGCGTGCGCGGATCGGCGACCAGTGCAGCGCCGACCGTTTCGCCATCGCCCGGCAGCAGTTGCACCGCGCCCGTCGGCACGCCGGCTTCGCGCAGAATGCGCACGGCTTGCGCGGCGATCAGCGGCGTTTGCTCGGCCGGTTTCGCGAGCACCGTGTTGCCGGCGGCGAGCGCCGCGGCCACCTGGC
Organism: Paraburkholderia sp. DD10; assembly: GCF_049177125.1. Classification (NCBI taxonomy): domain Bacteria; kingdom Pseudomonadati; phylum Pseudomonadota; class Betaproteobacteria; order Burkholderiales; family Burkholderiaceae; genus Paraburkholderia; species Paraburkholderia sp. DD10. The sequence goes on from NZ_CP185393.1 coordinate 3,285,129, forward strand.
CCATGAAAATCGCCAGCGGGAAGTTCCACGGGCTGATACAGACGACAGGACCGAGCGGACGGTGCGTGTCGTTGGAAAATTCGCTGCGGATCTGCGTGGAGTAATAGCGCAGGAAGTCGATCGCTTCCCGGATTTCCGACACCGCGTTCGCCAGCGATTTGCCCGCTTCGCGCACGACCAGGCCCATCAGCGTGTGCATCTGCGCTTCGAGCAGGTCGGCGGCACGCGCGAGGCAATCGGCGCGCGCGTCGACCGGCGTGGCCTGCCAGATCGGCGCGGCGGCAACCGCGTGCGCCAGGGCCGCGCTCACGTGTTCCGAGGTTGCTTCGATCACCGTGCCGACGAGATCGCGGTGATCCGCCGGATTGCGCACGTCGCGTGCGACACCACGGGTAGCCACGGCGATTTCGTTGTCGTCGAGCATCGGCGCGGCGCGCCACGGATGATGCGCGCTCGCGAGCAACGCCGAGGACAACGACGCCAGCCGATGCTCGTTCGACAGATCGAGGCCCATCGAATTGAGCCGCTCCGAACCGAACAGGTGGCGCGGCAGCGGAATCTTCGCGTGCGGCGCGCCGAGCGGCACGATCTTCGATGCTTCCTCGACGGGGTCGGCGATCAGGTCCTTGATCGCGACGTTTTCATCGGCGATGCGGTTCACGAACGACGTGTTCGCGCCGTTTTCAAGCAGACGGCGCACGAGGTACGCGAGCAGCGTTTCGTGCGTGCCGACCGGCGCATACACGCGGCACGGACGGTTCAGCTTGTCGCGGCCGGTGACTTCCTCGTAGAGCGGCTCGCCCATGCCGTGCAGGCATTGGAACTCGTACTGGCCGGGATAGTAGTTGTTGCCCGCGAGGTAATAGATCGCCGAAAGCGTATGCGCGTTGTGCGTGGCGAACTGCGGATAAACCGCGTCCGGCGCGCCGAGCAGCTTCTTCGCGCAGGCGAGATACGACACGTCCGTATAGATCTTGCGCGTGTAGACCGGATAGCCTTCGAGGCCGTCCACTTGCGCGCGCTTGATTTCGGTGTCCCAGTACGCGCCCTTCACGAGGCGCACCATGATCCGGTGACGGCTGCGGCGCGCCAGATCGACGATGTAGTCGATCACGAACGGGCAGCGCTTCTGATACGCCTGCACCACGAAACCGATGCCGTTCCAGCCGGCCAGTTCGGGATCGAAGCACAGCGCCTCAAGCAGATCGAGCGAGATTTCGAGGCGGTCGGCTTCTTCGGCGTCGATGTTCAGGCCGATGTCGTAGCGGCGCGCGAGGATCGCCAGCGAGCGCACGCGCGGCAGCAGTTCGCTCATCGTGCGCTCCTGCTGCGAGCGCGAGTAGCGTGCGTGCAGCGCCGAGAGCTTGATCGAGATGCCCGGGCCTTCGTAGATGCCGCGGCCGCCGGCGGCCTTGCCGATCGCGTGGATCGCCTGTTCGTACGACGCGTAGTAGCGCTGCGCGTCGGCTTCGGTGGTGGCGGCTTCGCCGAGCATGTCGTACGAGTAGCGAAAGCCGCGCGCTTCGTACTTGCGGCTGTTGGCGAGCGCCTCGGAAATGTTCTCGCCCGTGACGAATTGCTCGCCCATCAGACGCATCGCCATGTCGACGCCCTTTCGGATCAACGGCTCGCCGCCCTTGCCGATCAAACGGGTGAGCGCCGACGAAAGGTTCGTTTCGCTATTGGTCGTCACCAGCTTGCCGGTGATCATCAAGCCCCAGGTGGCGGCGTTGACGAACAGCGACGGCGCCTGGCCGACGTGCGATTTCCAGTCGCCCTTGCTGATCTTGTCGCGGATCAGCGCGTCGCGCGTGGCGCGGTCGGGAATGCGCAGCAGTGCTTCGGCGAGACACATCAGCGCCACGCCTTCCTGGCTCGACAGCGAGAATTCGTGGATCAGCCCTTCGACGCCGCCGCCCTTGCTTTTGGCGCGCAGCGCCTCGACGAGCTTGCCGGCCATGGCTTGCACGTCGCCCGCGAGATTGGCCGGCACGCGCGCCTGACCGAGCAGGAAGGGCACGCACTCCGGCTCGGGACGGCGGTACGCGGCGGTGATCGCCGCGCGCAGCACTGATTGCGGCTGCACGTTCTGCGCGAATTCGAGGAACGGGTGCGAGGCACCGTCTTCGTCGTTTTCGACCGCCACGCCGTCGGCCAGGTCGGCCGAACCGGTTGCGCCCGACAGTTCGGGGGGCAGCTGACCATGCTCGATCTTTTCGAGGTACGCGAAGATCGCCTGCTTGATCAGCCAGTGCGGAGTGCGTTCGAGGCGGGTGGCGGCATCTTTCAGCCGGGAACGCAGGAGGTCGTCGACCTTGACGCCAAGGGTGGTGCTAGCCATGTTTCCTTCTTCGGATACCAGACGAATCGCGCTGGCGAAAGACTAAAAGTTGAGCGAATCCTACGCTTCCCAAAAAAAAGGTGCAACCCTGCTCGATGGATGGTTGCACCTCTTTAAAAGCCCTGTACGGCGGGGGTTTCCGCGCGATGGGGCGGCGCGCGGCAACGGCGGTGGCGCTCAGTACTTTCCCTGGCGTGTTTCTTTTTGCATTTACCCTTATCAGAGTCACTGCGCGTGCCGTTATACAGGACACAGCGGACGCGGGCCTCACGGCACGCACACAAAAACAGTACGGGGTTTCAGAGGACTCGGGAAATGGAAAAGTGGCTGGTGGTATTGGGCATCTGGATGATGTGCGCGACTTGCGCGGTGCTGTTCATTCGCGGCGCGACGGGCGGCTCGGGCAAGCGGGTCTCCAACGCACGCACGCGCCCGGCTTCGCGTGCATCGGCGGGCGACGCGCGGGCCGCGCTGAACGATTAAGGGCTAAGCCGCCCGGCGACTCGCGATCGACATAGCGGCGCCGATCTTCCGAGTGACAGCGAAGCGAGCATGGAACGCACCGCCGGGTTGGCGTTTGGCGGCGAACGGGTGTGCGCGCCTCGGTTGGGACGACCGGCTTGAACTGGGCGAGCGCGTCGCCGGCCGACCCGGGCTGGTCATGCAGACGGCAACGCCGCCTGTCCTCCAGGCTCGCGCGATCCAGAACCCGAAACAGCGAGACCGGCATGCTCTGCTCGAGTGAATATCGATCTTCGGCGCGATACCGGCAGCTTGCGCAGCGGGGCGCACACGCCGCCTCGCGTGCGTCGGCGGTGCTGGCGAGGCGGACGGCCACGTCCGTTGCGAGCCCTGTCCCGAGCTATGCCAATACCGTGCGAACCCGTGCGCGGACCGCGCGCAGCCGCTGGCGATATTGACGACGACGCCGGCCGGCCGGCGTCAGATGTCGAGCGGGTCGACTTCGAGATTCCAGCGCAACACGCCTTTCATTCCGCGCAGCAGCGGCTGCCATGCGCGCAAGGTGGCCTGCAACGCGGCCCGCGATGCGCTTTCGATCAGCAACTGCGCGCGATGCACGTGCATCACCTTGACGATGGTGAGCGGCACGGCGTCATAAACCGTCACGCGTTCGGCCGCCGGAATCTCCGTGAGCGCCGCGGCGGCCTGTTGAAGAAACGCGAGCGCGGCTTCGAGCGTGCGCCCTTCGGCGCGCAGCAACGCCTGATAGACGAACGGCGGCAAGTGCGCGTCGCGCCGCTCGGCCAGCGTGGAATTGGCGAAGCCGACGTAGTCATGCCGCCCGAGCGCGTGGTACAGCGCATGGCGCGGATAGCGCGTTTGCACCAGCACCTCGCCGGGCAAACCGGCGCGGCCAGCGCGGCCGCTCACCTGCATCAACTGCGCGAAGAGGCGCTCGCTCGCACGGAAGTCGTGTGAGAACAGCGCGGTGTCGGCGTTCAACACGCCGACCAGCGACACGCGCTGGAAGTCGTGACCCTTCGCGATCATTTGCGTGCCGACGAGGATGTCGACTTCGCCCGCATGTACGTCGGAGAACAGCGCTTGGGCGCTGCCTTTGCGGCGCGTGCTGTCGGCGTCGATACGCAGCACACGGGCGCCGGGGACCGCGCTCGCCAGCGTTTCCTCGACGCGTTGCGTGCCGCGTCCCATCGGCGCGATGTCGACGTTGCCGCAATCCGGACACGAGCGCGGAATGCGCGATTCCCAGCCGCAATGATGGCAGCGCAGTGCGCGCTCGGGCTTGTGCAACACGACGTAGGCACTGCAACGCGGACAACCGGCGACCCAGCCGCAGGCGTCGCAGGCGAGTTGCGGCGCATAGCCGCGCCGGTTGAGAAACACGAGGCTTTGCTCGCCGCGCTCGAGCCGCGCCTTCAGGGCGGCGACCAGCGGCCCGGACAATCCCTCCACCGAGGCCCGCCCGCGGCGGCGCTCTTCTTCCAGATCGATTAGTTTGACGGTCGGCAGCACGGCGTCGGCGACCGCGCGGCGCGACAACGTGAGACGCTTGTAGCGGCCCTGATCGGCCTGCCACCAGCTCTCCAGCGACGGCGTGGCCGAACCGAGCACGACCGGCAAACCGAGTTGCTTGGCGCGATAGATCGCCAGATCGCGCGCCGAATAGCGCAAACCTTCCTGTTGCTTGTAGGCCGGATCGTGCTCCTCGTCGACGACGATGATCGCGAGCTTCGGCAACGACGCGAGCACCGCCAGCCGTGTGCCGAGCACGATGCGCGCGCGTCCGGTGTGCGCGGCGAACCAGTTGCGCGCGCGTTCGCCCTCGGCGAGACCGCTGTGCAGCGTGACGATCGACGTGCCTTCCAGGGCGGCGAAGCGCGCACGGAAAGCCGCCTCGAACTGCGGCGTCAGATTGATTTCGGGCACGAGGACGAGCGCCTGCGCGTCGGGCTTCGCGGCGAGAATCTCGGCGAGCGCACGCAGATACACCTCGGTCTTGCCGCTGCCCGTCACGCCGTGCAGCAGGAAGGGCGCAAAACCGTTCGCGTCGCGGATCGCGTCCACGGCGGCCGACTGTTCGTCGGTGAGGGTAGGCAGCAGGGGCGCCGGCGCGTCGGCGGAAGACGGCGCAAGCACCGCGGCGGCTTCGATAATGTCCAGCGCGACCCAGCCTTCCGCTTGCCATGCGTCCAGCGTGGCGATGGCCTTGGGATGAAGCGCGCGGGCATCCGCAGCAAGCAGGGATTCGGCGTCGGCCAGCGCCTGGGCCAACTTTCTCAGCGCGCTGGCGCGCGCGGGCAACGCATCGGGTAATGCGCGACGCCCCTCGGGCGTCATTCGGTAACGTTCCTCGGGCGCGAACAGGCGCGCCCAGCGTGAGGCGTCGCGGAGCGCCTGCGGCAGCGCGGGCAGCGCCACTTCGCCGAGGCCACGCTGGTAATAGTCGGCGGCGAAGGCGGCTAAACCCAGCCAGTGCGTCGACAACGGCGGGCAGGCGGTGCAGACGCCATGCAAATCCCGCAGACGGTCGGGCGGGACGTCGCTGTGAGCAGCCACTTCGCAAACGAGCCCCACCACATGACGCTTGCCGAACGGCACACTCACCAGCACGCCCGGCGCAACCGCCTCGGGTGTGTCGCAGCGATAGTCGAACAGGGTCGGCAGCGGATGATCCAGCGCGACGCGAACGAACACTTCGCTCACGCGGCTATGCAGAATGATTGAAGCGACGCGGCCGAATGCCGCATGGTCGGATCGCCTCGGCAGACAGCGAACTCTTCGAAGTTAAGGTAAAGCTTCAACTTCGCCGCTAAGTTTTGGATTCCGCAGAACAATTGCACCCGGCTCTCTGGCTGTGGATAACTTTGTTGAGAACTTTGCCTCGAAGGGCTGGAAGCCGCGTCGCAGCGGCCTTCTGTGGGATTCCGCACACTCCGCGGCGGCCCCGCGAAACCCTTGCCAGATAAGGCTTGGATCAAATGCGCCCGCGATGTGCAAGGGCTGCCGGGCGACGAAAGCTTCTACCGCGCCGCAGCGCAACGAATGTGTATAAGTCAAGTCTTGACAACCGCGAGATCGCCAACTGACGGCCTCTTGCCCCCGAACTTTCCCTTAGATCGAGAGCCCAGTTCATTGCGCTGCAACAAAAATGGCAACGATTACGGCTTCATGCTGGTGCATGAGCGCCACTGCGAATTGCACGGCTATGACGGTGCACTTCGTCCACGAGTTCGGCGACGTTTTCCGGCGGCGTGAACTGCGAGATGCCGTGGCCGAGGTTGAAAACGTGGCCCGGATGGTTGCCGAAACTGTCGAGCACGGCGCGGGCTTCCATGCGGATCGAAGCCGGCGGCGCGAACAGTACCGACGGATCGATATTGCCCTGAAGCGCGACCTTGCTGCCCACGCGCTCGCGTGCCTTGCGCAGGTTGACGGTCCAATCGAGCCCGACCGCGTCCACGCCGGTATCCGCGATTTCGTCGAGCCACAGACCGCCGCCTTTCGTGAAGGTGATTACCGGCACTTTCTCGCCGTCGTGCTCGCGCTTCAACTGGGCCACCACTTGCTGGATGTAATGCAGTGAAAAACGTTGATACGCACCGTCGGCCAGCGCTCCGCCCCACGTGTCGAAAATCATCACCGCCTGCGCGCCGGCTTCGATCTGCGCATTCAGATACGCCGCAACAGATTTTGCGTTGATGTCGAGAATGCGATGCATCAGGTCCGGGCGCGCATACAGCATCGACTTGACGGTGCGGAAGTCCGCCGAGCCGCTACCTTCGACCATGTAACACGCGAGCGTCCACGGGCTGCCGGAAAAGCCGATCAGCGGCACGCGTTGACGGCCTTGCGCGTCGGTGAGCGCGGTGCGGATTTCGCGCACGGCGTCGGTCACGTAGCGCAACGTGGCGTCGATATCCGGCACCGCGAGGCGCGCCACGTCGGCTTCCGTGCGCACCGGCCGGGCGAATTGCGGCCCTTCGCCGGTCACGAATTCGAGGCCGAGGCCCATTGCGTCGGGCACCGTGAGGATGTCGGAGAAGAGAATCGCGGCGTCGAGCGGATAACGCTCCAGCGGCTGCAGCGTGACTTCCGTCGCGAACGCCGGGTTCTTGGCGAGAGCCAGGAAACTGCCCGCGCGGCCGCGCGTGGCGTTGTATTCCGGCAGGTAGCGACCGGCTTGCCGCATCAGCCAGACAGGGGTGTAGTCGGTCGGCTGGCGCAGCAGCGCGCGCAGGAAGGTGTCGTTCAGGAGGGTATGGGCCACGTTGCGTACGACTGAGAGCAAAGGGGCATTTTACCGGAGCCGGCTCGCCGCATCGTGCTCGATGCGGGCAATAACTGTCGCCCGGATCGGTCGCGGCCGCTTATCCCGCGGTTGGGGGCCTATCGTCCGCCGCGTCATGACCTGGCCGAACGGCCGATGTTCAAGGGAAAATTGCCTGACTATCATCCGTCGGTCTTATCAAACAACGACGAAACAACCAAGGAGACTCAATGAACAAGGCAGCAATCGCATTGCTCGGCGCTCTGGCCGGCGCTCTGATTTGCGCAGGCGCGGCCAACGCGCAGACCAGCGCCCCCGCCGCGGCCGCTTCGCGACTCGACGACATTCTCGCTCGCGGCACGTTGCGCGCCTGCACGACCGGCGACTACAAGCCGTACTCCTTCTATAAGCCGGATGGCCAGTTCGAAGGTATCGACGTCGACATGACGGAGGCGCTAGCTAAATCGCTCGGCGTGAAGGTGGAGTACGTCAAAACGTCGTGGCCGAACCTGATGAACGACTTCGTGGCGAAATGCGATATCGGCGTCGGCGGGGTCTCGCCCACGCTCGAGCGGCAAAAACGTGCGTTCTTCACGCAGGCGTATATGGTGGACGGCAAGACGCCGATCGTTCGGTGCGACGACGTCAGCAAATATCAAACGGTGGCGCAAATCGATCAACCGGCAACGCGCGTGATCGTCAATCCAGGTGGCACGAACGAGCGTTTCGCGAAGCAGTATTTCACGCACGCGGCCGTCACCGTCTATCCGGACAACGTGACGATCTTCAAGCAGATTCTCGCGGGCAAGGCGGACGTCATGGTGACAGATGCATCCGAGACCCTGCTGCAGCAAAAGCTCAATCCAGGCCTTTGCTCGGTGCATCCAGACAAGCCGTTCCAGTACGGCGAGAAGGCGTGGCTGTTGCCGCGTGGCGATGTCGCGCTCCAGCAGTACGTGGATCAGTGGTTGCACCTGGCCCGCGCAACCGGCGAATATCAGACGATTGCGGATAAGTGGCTGAAATAGAGCTTTGCGCTCGGCCGCCCTTTCAATTCCGACGGAAAAGGCGGGATTAGAAGGCGCTGATGGTTCGATGTTCGTCGCACAATCGTGTAACGGCCCTCAGCGCGCTTAACCGTACGCAGAACGGCGCGGACGCTTGTCTTCGCAGCGAACCGGCCCTCTGCACCGGCCCGCCGGCTGGGTTCGGTGCTGCGATGCAATGTCGTTGCCATCGCACATGGGACGATTTTCGGGCGGTTTCGAAAAGCACCTGTAACAAAGGCGATCGGCGGCAAAAAGGTGAGTGTGCAACGAGTTCATGCGGAATCGACTTAACAATTTACGCCGCAATATGCTTCGCGAATAGCATCAATCGGGCGTATGAAATTGCCGTCGAGTCATAGGTAAAATTTACGTTTTAAAGGTTTCGTTTTGGCAATAAGTCCCGCAACGCCTTATCTGGCGGGCGTTACAACCTGAAACAATTTGTTACCGCGCTCAAAGGTTAATTCGCCCACAATGCCCTCAACGGTTTCAACACGGATGTGGCTGGGTGCGCGGTGTGAGCGGATACTTTGCACTTGCCGGTCGGCGTATGCCGAAGCCCTGTAAAGGGGCATCCCTGCTGGGGCCGTAGTCGACGCCGGGTCGTCGTCTCAGTCGGTTCCTACTTTGGTCTCCTCGCGCTAACCCCGTAGCGTGTGGTTTTTAGCGGGCTCCAGGCCCGCTTTTTTTTCGTCTTGCCAAACGTTTGCGAGTTGTTTTGCGAGCGTGCGCGGCGGCTGGTCCATCCAGCACAACGCGAGATTTGCGCCCGCGCTGAACCTCAAGCCGTTTTATCTTCCTTCACCTTCAATTCGCTAATCATGCGCTCCCGCATGACGAATTTCTGCACTTTGCCCGTCACCGTCATCGGCAGTTCGTCGACGAAGCGGATGTACTTCGGCACCTTGTAGTGCGCAATCTGGCCTTGGCAGAACTGCTGGATCTCTTCGGCGGTGGCCTGCTCGCCCGACCGCAATACGATCCACGCGCACACTTCCTCGCCGTATTTCGCATCGGGCACGCCGAACACCTGCACGCTTTGGATCTTCGGATGACGGAACAGAAATTCTTCGATTTCCCGCGGATAGATGTTCTCACCGCCACGGATCAGCATGTCCTTGAGGCGGCCGACGATGTTGCAATAGCCTTCCGCGTCGAGCGTCGCCAGATCGCCGGTATGCATCCAGCCGTCCACGATGCTTTCCCGCGTCTTCTCCTCATCCCCCCAGTAGCCCTGCATAACTGAATAGCCGCGAGTGCATAGCTCACCGGTCTCGCCAACCGGCACGATCGCACCGAGCGGATCGATGATCTTCACTTCGAGATGCGGCTGAATGCGGCCAACGGTCGTCGTGCGTTTGTCGAGCGGGTCGGTGGTCGAACTCTGAAACGACACCGGGCTTGTTTCCGTCATGCCGTAGGCGATCGTGATTTCGCTCAGATGCATCTTCGAAACGACCTTCTTCATCGTCTCAATCGGGCAGGGCGAGCCGGCCATGATCCCGGTGCGTAAATGCGAGAGGTCGTAATCGGCAAAGTTCGGATGATCGAGCTCGGCGATGAACATGGTAGGCACACCGTGCAGCGCGGTGCACTTTTCTTCCGCGACGGCGGCCAGCGTTGCGGCCGGATCGAAAGCTTCGCCCGGAAACACCATGTTCGCCCCGACCGACACGCACGCCAGCACCGCGAGCACCATGCCGAAACAGTGATAAAGCGGGACGGGGATGCACAGGCTATCCTGCTCGGTCAGCCGCATTGCCATCGCGATATAGCGCGCGTTGTTGACGACGTTGCTGTGCGTCAGCGTCGCGCCCTTCGGATTACCCGTCGTGCCGCTGGTGAACTGGATGTTAATCGGCTCGTGGCACGAAAGCGTGGCGCCGATTCCATCGAGCCTTGCGACGTCCAGCGTCGCGCGGCCCCGCTCGATCACATCCGAGAAGCTCAGCATGCCCGGCGTTTCCGTGTCGCACATGCGGATCACATAGCGCAAATCGGGCAGCCTCGCAGCATGCAGGTCGCCCGGCGCGTGTGTGGCCAACTCCGGGGCGAGCGCCTGCAGCATCTCCAGGTACATCGACGTCTTGAAACGCTCGGCCGCGATAATCGCCTTGCAGCCGACCTTGTTCAGCGCATATTCGAGTTCGGCGAGCCGATAGGCCGGGTTGATGTTGACGAGTACGGCGCCGATGCGCGCCGTCGCGAACTGCGTGAGCACCCATTCCACTCGATTCGGTGACCAGATACCGACGCGGTCGCCCTTCACGATGCCGAGCGCAAGCAATCCTGCGGCCAGCACGTCGACCTCTTCCGCAAACTCCTTCCACGTCCAGCGAATACCCTGCTCGCGAAACACCACGGCAGGACGGTCAGGAAAACGCGCTGCCGTGTCGCGCAGAAACTGACCGATCGTCGCCTCGCTCAACGGAATATCGGTCGATCCACGGACGTACGACAACCCGTCTCTGGGTTCGATAAGTGCGCCCTCGCCTGACACATGCGTTGCCATGGTGTTGTCTCCGTGAGCGAAAGCTCGCCCTATTGAAATGGATTTGAAATCGATTGTGCCACCGGCGCATCTCCATACGGCATCAAGTCTTACCCGCAGCGCATTCGGGGACCAGCACGGCAAAGCATCAATCGATGCTATTGCGCAATTTTGATTACCTTTCCGTAAACGTCAAGTGACGATCAAAAAAAAGCAGCCGAGGAGGCTGCTTTCTCTCTGATACGTATTGCCTAGTTCTGACCGCGCAGCTTACGCAGGCGCTGGATTGCAGCGAGTTGAGCCGTTGCGTACGCCAGTTCCGCTTGCGCGGTAGCGTATTCGAGGTTCGAGCCCGTGTTCTGCAGCGCTTCTTCCGCACGCTTGCGTGCATCTTCAGCTTTGGCTTCGTCGAGATCCTTGCCGCGAATTGCAGTGTCGGCGAGAACCGTGACAGCGCCCGGCTGAACTTCGAGAATACCGCCGGCGACGAACACAAACTCTTCTTCGCCGTTTTCAGCTTCGATGCGCACCGCACCCGGACGAATCCGCGTGATGAGCGGCGTGTGGCCCGGCAGGATGCCGAGTTCACCCGCCTCGCCCGGCAGCGCGACGAACTTCGCCTGGCCCGAGAAGATCTGCTCTTCCGCGCTGACGACGTCTACCTTGATAGTTGCCATAAATGTCGACTCCTGGGTTGAGCGTAGTAAGAGGCGCCGGCTTTGCGTTGCGCCACCGCGAAGGCAGCGATACGCGCGAGGCCGGCGCCCGCTTGGTTACACCCGACCTTTACTGGATCTTCTTGGCCTTTTCGAAGGCTTCGTCGATCGTGCCGACCATGTAGAACGCTTGTTCCGGCAGGTGGTCGCACTCGCCGTCGACGATCATCTTGAAGCCACGGATCGTTTCCTTCAGCGGCACGTACTTGCCCGGCGAACCCGTGAACACTTCCGCAACGTGGAACGGCTGCGACAGGAAACGCTGGATTTTACGAGCGCGCGCGACGGCGAGCTTGTCTTCCGGCGCGAGTTCGTCCATGCCCAGAATCGCGATGATGTCGCGCAGTTCCTTGTAGCGCTGCAGCGTTTGCTGCACGCCGCGCGTGATCGAGTAATGCTCTTCGCCGATCACGTTCGGGTCGATCTGACGCGAGGTCGAATCGAGCGGGTCCACAGCCGGATAGATACCCAGCGATGCGATGTCACGCGACAACACGACCGTTGCGTCGAGGTGGCCGAAAGTCGTAGCCGGCGACGGGTCGGTCAAGTCATCCGCAGGGACGTACACGGCCTGAACGGACGTGATCGAGCCGGTCTTGGTCGACGTAATACGCTCTTGCAACTTACCCATTTCTTCAGCCAGCGTCGGCTGATAGCCCACTGCCGACGGCATACGGCCGAGCAGTGCCGACACTTCCGTGCCTGCCAGCGTGAAACGGTAAATGTTGTCGACGAAGAACAGCACGTCGAGGCCTTCGTCGCGGAAGTGCTCGGCCATCGTCAGACCGGTCAGCGCGACGCGCAGACGGTTGCCCGGCGGCTCGTTCATCTGGCCGTACACCAGCGCGACCTTGTCGAGAACGTTCGAGTCCTTCATTTCATGATAGAAGTCGTTCCCTTCGCGGGTACGCTCGCCAACGCCGGCGAACACGGAGTAACCACCGTGTTCCTTCGCGATGTTGTTGATCAGTTCCATCATGTTCACGGTCTTGCCCACGCCGGCGCCGCCGAACAGACCCACCTTGCCGCCCTTCGCGAACGGGCAGATCAGGTCGATAACCTTGATGCCGGTTTCGAGCAGTTCCGTCGACGGCGACAGTTCGTCGAACGCCGGAGCCTTCTGGTGAATGCCGCGAACCACGTCCGAATTGATCGGGCCGGCTTCGTCGATCGGGCGACCCAACACGTCCATGATCCGGCCGAGGGTCGGCTTGCCGACCGGCACGCTGATCGGCTTGCCGGTGTTCTTCACCGTCGTGCCACGGCGCAGACCGTCGGATGCACCCAGACAGATGGTACGGACGACGCCGTCGCCCAGCTGTTGCTGGACTTCGAGGGTCAGTTCCGAACCTTCGAGAATGAGCGCGTCGTAAATCTTCGGCATGTCCGAACGCGGGAATTCCACGTCGATCACCGCGCCGATGCACTGTACGATCTTGCCTTCTACCAAAGCAGTAGTACTCATCGCTTTTCCTTTAGATACTCAATTCTTCACTCGCGCAAAGGCGCAGTTTCGGGGTGCCGCTCAGTTGGGCCCGCCTCACGGCGTTGGCCTGCCTGTCGTCTTGACGATCAGACCGCAGCGGCGCCACCGACGATTTCCGACAGTTCTTTCGTGATTGCGGCCTGGCGGCTCTTGTTGTACACGAGCTGCAGTTCATTGATGACCGTCTTCGCGTTATCGGAAGCGGCCTTCATCGCCACCATTCGTGCCGACTGTTCCGATGCCATGTTTTCCGCGACGGCCTGATAGACCAGCGCTTCGACATAACGCACCAGCAGTTCGTCCACCACGGCCTGCGCATCCGGCTCGTAGATGTAGTCCCACTGCGTGCTCGGCGTCGCGCCGTCTTCTTCCTTGCGCTCGAACTGGTCTGCCGACAGCGGCAGCAGTTGCTCGATCACCGGCTCCTGCTTCATCGTATTGACGAAGCGCGTGTACGCCAGGTACACCGCCGAAACCTTGCCTTCCGAGTACAGGTCGAGCTGAACCTTCACCGCGCCGATCAGCTTTTCCAGATGCGGCGTGTCGCCCAGATGCACGACATTCGACACCACCTTCGCGCGCAGACGGTTCAGGAAACCCAGACCCTTGGTGCCAATCGCGGTTGCCTCGATTGTCTTGCCCTGGCCTTCCAGTTCCTTGAACTTCTGCAGCGACGCACGCAGCACGTTGGTGTTCATGCCGCCGCACAGACCCTTGTCGGTCGTGACGAGGATGATGCCGGCCGTCTTCGCGCCCTCGTTCGACACCATGAACGGGTGACGATACTCGGGATTCGCACGGCTCATGTGTGCAGCGATATCGCGGACCTTGTCGGCGTACGGGCGAGCAGCGCGCATGCGCTCCTGAGCGCGGCGCATCTTCGATGCGGCCACCATCTCCATCGCTTTCGTGATCTTGCGCGTGTTCTGCACGCTCTTGATCTTGCCGCGAATTTCCTTCATTCCAGCCATTGCTTGCTCCTTGATCGAAGCAGCGCGGGTTCAGTTGCCTGCGGCCCGCGCCGCTTCAGGGTCCGTTTATGCCTTGCGGGTCACTCGCGGATCAATAAGCGCCGGACTTCTTGAAGTCTTTGACGGCCGTGTGCAGCAGGCCTTCGTCGTCCTTCGAGAGTTCCTTGGTGTCTTCGACGCGCTTGATCAGGTCAGCGTGGCTCGACTTCAGGTATTCGCGCAGGCCCTTTTCGAACGGCAGCACCTGTGCGACTTCCAGATCGTCGAGGTAGCCGTTGTTCGCGGCAAACAGCGAGATCGCCAGTTCCCACACTTGCAGCGGTTGATACTGCGGCTGCTTGAGCAGTTCCGTCACGCGGCGGCCGCGCTCCAGTTGCTTACGGGTGGCTTCGTCGAGGTCCGAGGCGAACTGCGCGAACGCAGCCAGTTCACGATACTGCGCGAGGTCGGTACGGATACCGCCCGACAGCTTCTTCACGACCTTGGTTTGAGCTGCACCACCGACGCGCGACACCGACACGCCGGCGTTGATCGCCGGGCGGATACCTGCGTTGAAAAGATCGGTTTCCAGGAAGATCTGGCCGTCGGTAATCGAAATCACGTTCGTCGGAACGAACGCCGTCACGTCACCTGCTTGCGTTTCGATGACCGGCAACGCCGTCAGCGAACCGCTCTTGCCCTTCACTTCGCCGTTGGTGAACTTCTCGACATACTCTTCCGAGACGCGAGCAGCACGCTCCAGCAGACGCGAGTGCAGGTAGAACACGTCGCCCGGATAAGCTTCACGACCCGGCGGGCGGCGCAGCAACAGCGAGATCTGGCGGTATGCCCAAGCTTGCTTGGTCAAGTCGTCGTAGACGATCAGCGCGTCCTGGCCGCGATCGCGGAAGTATTCGCCCATCGTGCAGCCCGCATAAGGCGCGAGGTATTGCATCGCAGCCGATTCCGAAGCCGAAGCTGCCACGACGATCGTGTATTCCAGCGCGCCGGTTTCTTCCAGCTTACGCACCACGTTCATGATCGACGAAGCCTTCTGGCCGATCGCGACGTAGATACAGAAGAGATTCTTGCCCTTCTGGTTGATGATCGCATCGACTGCGACCGCGGTCTTGCCGCACTGGCGGTCGCCGATGATCAGCTCGCGCTGGCCACGGCCAACCGGCACCATCGCGTCGATCGATTTCAGCCCGGTTTGGACCGGCTCGGAAACCGACTTACGCCAGATCACGCCCGGCGCGATCTTTTCGATTGCGTCAGTTTTCTTTGCATTGATCGGGCCCTTGCCGTCGATGGGATTGCCGAGTGCGTCGACCACGCGGCCGAGCAGTTCCGGACCCACCGGCACTTCCAGAATGCGGCCCGTCGTCTTGACGATGTCGCCTTCCGAAATGTGTTCGTATTCACCCAGAATCACGGCGCCGACCGAGTCGCGCTCGAGGTTCAGTGCGAGACCGAACGTGTTGCCCGGGAATTCGAGCATCTCGCCCTGCATCACTTCCGACAGGCCGTGAATACGCACGATGCCGTCGGTCACGGAGATCACAGTGCCCTGGTTGCGAACGTCCGCGCTCGCTTCAAGACCCTGGATCCGGCTCTTGATCAGCTCGCTGATCTCAGAGGGATTGAGTTGCATTATTCGCTCCTGATAGTCAATTCTGTTGCGTGCCAGCCGCTTCAGCGCAAGAGGCGCTTCAGGCCGTCAGAGCCGTTTGCATGCTGGCAAGCCGCGCGCGGACCGAGGTATCGAGCACTTCGTCGCCAACCGTCACGCGCACGCCGCCAATCAGCGACGAGTCGACTTCGACCGTCGGCTTCAGCTTGCGCTTGAACTTGCGTTCGAGACTTGCGACGAGGTCGTTCAACTGCGCGCCTTCGAGCGGGAATGCGCTGACGATCAGCACATCTGCCGCCCCTTCGCGGGCGTTCTTCAACTCTTCGAACTGCACGGCGATTTCCGGCAGCAATTGCAAGCGATGGTTATCGACCAGCATTTGCACCAGGTTCTTCGCTTGCGCGTTGTCCTTGAGCGGCGACTTGACCGCGGCCAGCAGCAGTTCGCTGACCTGGGCGCGGCTCACTTTCGGGCTCGAGGCGATCGACAGCACTTCGGGCAGACGCGCAACCTGTGCCAGCTCCTGCACGAGCGTGGACCAGGCGGCGATGTCACCAGCTTCGGCCACGCCAAACAGCGCTTCTGCGTACGGACGGGCGATGGTTGCAAGTTCGGCCATGATCAGAGCTCGGCTTTCAGTTGATTCAGCAGGTCAGCGTGAGCTGCCTGGTCGACTTCACGCTTCAGGATCTGTTCAGCGCCCTTCACAGCCAATGCGGCGACTTCACCGCGCAGCGTTTCGCGCGCCTTGACGACTTGCTGTTCCGCGTCGGCCTTCGCTTGCGCGATGATGCGGGCTGCTTCGGCTTGTGCTTGCGTCTTGATTTCGTCAGCGACTGCCACAGCGCGCTTTTCTGCGTCAGCAATACGTTGCTGACCGTCGTTGCGTGCCTGAGCCAGTTCCTGGTCGACGCGCTTGTGAGCGGCTTCGAGTTCAGCCTTGCCCTTTTCAGCGGCAGACAAACCGTCAGCAATCTTCTTTGAGCGCTCGTCGAGGGCATTGATCAGCGGCGGCCACACGAACTTCATCGTGAACCACGCGAGGATCAGGAACACGACCATTTGCGCAAACAGGGTTGCGTTGAGATTCACGGTGTTTCCTTAAACGTTGCTAGTTCGGAAAAGTGAAACGGCAAGGCGCTCATCGATTCTGTCTTCGATCAGCGCCCAAGTGCCCGTTCCGCCCTGCGCCTTCACCAGTTATAGCTCAGGCGCAAACTTCCGAGGAACCTTAGCCTGCCAGCTTCGACAGCAGCGGGTTCGCGAACGCAAACAGCATTGCCACACCAACGCCAATCAGGAACGCCGCATCGATCAGACCAGCCAGCAGGAACATCTTGGTTTGCAGCGGGTTCATCAGTTCCGGCTGGCGTGCACATGCTTCGATGTACTTGCCGCCCATCAGGCCGATACCGATACAGGCGCCGATTGCACCCAGGCCGATGATGATGCCGATACCGATGGCGGTCAGACCCTGGATGTTGGCGATGAAAGCTTGCATGATCACTCCTTTGTGAAAAGTCTTTTAGAACTGGTTGGAACTGGATTTGAAAACTGCGATTCTTTGGTCGACAGCGCGGGTTAGTGCGTGTCGTGTGCCTGGCCGATGTACACCAGCGTCAGCATCATGAAAATGAACGCCTGCAGCAGCACGATCAGGATGTGGAAGATGGCCCACACGCTGCCGGCGATCACGTGGCCGATGAAGCCAAGCACCGTCGTGTCCGCGCCGAAGCTCCAGATGCTGCCGAGCAGGGCAATCAGCAGGAACAACAGTTCGCCCGCGTACATGTTGCCGAACAGCCGCATGCCGAGCGAGACCGTCTTCGCGACGAACTCGATGATGTTCAGTGCAAGGTTCGGGATCCACAGCAGCGGATGCGCGCCGAACGGGGCGGACAGCAGTTCGTGCACGAAGCCGCCGGCGCCCTTGATCTTGAAGTTGTAGTAAATCATCAGCGCGAAGACACCGAGGGCGATGCCGAGCGTACCGTTCAGATCGGCGGTCGGCACGATGCGGTGATGCGAGATGACGCCGGAGAGGCCCAGCCAGTCGATCACGTGGCCCGGCAGGTCGACAGGGATAAAGTCGAGGGCGTTCATCAGCGCGACCCACACGAACACGGTCAACGCCAGCGGCGCGATGAAGGTGCGCGTGCCGTGGATCATCGACTTCGATTGATCCTCGACCATTTCGACCAGCATTTCAACTGCGCACTGGAATCGGCCCGGCACGCCGGACGTCGCCTTGCGGGCAGCGAAATGCAGAATCAAGATGGTGGCCAGACCGCAAACGATCGACCAGAAAAGGGTGTCCAGATTCCACACGTGGATGTCGAAAATCGACGTCTGGTGTCCGGTGGAAAAGTTCTGCAAGTGGTGCGCGATGTACTCGGACGGATCCATTGCGCGCGTGCCTTCGCTAGCTGCCATATCGTTAAAGCCACCCAAATTGTCGAAAATCGTCTTAGGCCGTTCCCGCGGCGATGCTCTCTTGCGGAAACGCGCCGGGTGCGGATCGTACCGTATCCGCACGCCTTACCAGCGCTGCGCGCCGGCCTGAATTTTTTGCTGCTACCTTGTTGCCGCGAACTAGCGCCAGGCGAGGGCGATCCAGTACGTCTTGAGCGCGATGAGGTAGGTCACGAGCAGCGGCACCCAGCGTACGTCGTGATACCAGAAGGCGATGGCCACAAACATCGCGATCGTTGTCCCCATCTTGAGCGCTTCGCCGATCATCCAGCTCATCACTGTTTCCGCGCCGCTCAACGTTCTCAGTCGTGCCGCGAACAACGCGCCCGGCAACCAGCAGATCGCTCCTCCCAGGAACGCGGACAGCGCAGCAGCGCCCGGCGGCTTGTAAAACAGCCACCACACCAGCGTAGCAACCAGGGACAAAACCATTTGCGCTGCCACAACCTTAAACGGCGTAACGCGCGACGGACGACTCACATTGGGACCAAACAGCTTCTCAGCCTCGGCCCGCGTGAGCGGAACGATATTGTTATCTTGTTGCTCGACATCCCACGCGTCGTCAGGTGCAACGTGCGGACCGGTGGACGCATCGGAAGCGGCGCGTTCAGCGCGGTGTTCGTCGTGCCCATTCTTCGGCGCTTGATTCGACGCTTTGACCGCCATCGCAGTGTTCCGAAAGTCTTGTTCCAGCCCGCGAGCTTTCGCTGCGCTTACGGGGTTGCCGTGCAATTAAATCCGGGCGATTGTAAGCGATAGTTGCAGGCAATTCAAGACTTTAGGCCGTTCAATAACCGGTATGAAAACGCTGCTCACGATGCGGGAACCACCTTCCGATGCATGAAAATACGGTGAATGTAAGGCGGCTTGGGGGACAATCAAATATACGCATTGAATCCGGCGCGCCTGCACTCATCGACAGGCGGCGCAGGCGCGGCGACAGACGTCTCTGAAATGCAACAGGCAGTGATTTTCGTCGCCTTGGGTGGACATCTGAGAAGTCGTCGCGGTGAAGGTATAGACGCGCACATTTCTCACAGTTCAACGATTCCGAACATCGGGCGCCGAATCAATTAGGAATCCAGCCGATCCCGCAGTCGCACTCCAGATCCGTCAACATCGTTCGATACTCAGATTCAGCGCACGTCACCCTGCTTACGCCGTGGCATTACCACGCAAGCGGATAAGAATGCCTTCCAGTGCGTCAAGGTCACCGAAATCCACCAGCACCTGCCCTCGACCACGTCGGCCGAGCTTGATCTTTACCGTTGCCGCGAGCAGGTCCGACAGTTCCTCTTCGAGTCGCCGCGTATCGCGGCCGCCATCGGGATTAGCGCGCGCCTTGACCGCCGGCGCCGCTTTGGTGGTCGACGTCACCAGCTTTTCGGTTTCGCGCACCGACATGCGCTTATTGACGACCTGATTGGCGAGCGTGATCTGCGTCGCGGCGTCGACAGCCAGTAATGCGCGAGCATGCCCCATGTCGAGGTCGCCGGCCAACAACATGGTCTGCACCGGCGTTGCGAGGTTGAGCAGGCGCAGCAGGTTTGACACCGCACTACGCGACCGACCGACCGACTCCGCCGCCTGCTCGTGCGTAAAGTTGAACTCATCGAGCAAGCGCTGAATGCCCTGCGCTTCTTCGAGCGGATTCAGATCCTCGCGCTGAATGTTCTCGATCAGCGCCATCGCCGCAGCGGCCTGGTCAGGCACGTCCTTCACCAGCACAGGCACTTCGTCGAGGCCCGCAAGGCGCGCCGCACGGAAACGACGCTCCCCGGCGATGATCTCGTACTTGTCCGCCGATACGGGGCGCACCAGGATCGGCTGCATCAGCCCCTGGGCACGGATGCTGGCCGCGAGCTCCTGCAATGCGCCCTCGTCCATGCGCGTGCGCGGCTGATACTTACCCGCCTGCAACTTGCTGAGCGGCAGCACGTGCGGCGCACCTTCGATCGTCACGGCCTCTGTAATGTCCGCACTGCCGCCAAGCAGCGCTTCCAGCCCGCGGCCCAGCCCCTTCTTTCTTGCTACTGCATTCATCGTGCTTCCTCGATCCCTTAGGACGCCTGGGGCGCGTTATTCAGTGCCCGCACCCGCTCAATCATTTCCGCGCCGAACTGCACATACGCCTGCGCGCCGCGCGACGCCTTGTCGAATACGACGCCCGGCAATCCATAGCTGGGCGCCTCGGCGAGACGAACATTGCGCGGGATCACCACATCGAATACCTTGTCGCCGAAATGCTCTTTCAGTTGATCCGAAACCTGCTGTTGCAAAGTGATGCGCGGATCGAACATCACGCGCAGCAGGCCGATCACCTTCAGGTCACGGTTCAGATTGGCGTGTACCTGCTTGATCGTGTTGACCAGATCCGACAAACCTTCGAGCGCGAAGTACTCGCATTGCATTGGAATGACGACGCCGTGTGCGGCGCACAGCCCGTTGAGCGTGAGCAGCGACAAAGCCGGCGGACAATCGATCAGCACGAAATCATATTCGCTCTCGACCGCGGCAAGCGCGAGCTTCAGTTGACGCTCGCGGTTCTGGACGCTGACCAGCTCGACCTCCGCTCCGGCCAGTTCGCGGTTCGCGGG
This sequence comes from Paraburkholderia sp. DD10, assembly GCF_049177125.1. Lineage (NCBI taxonomy): Bacteria > Pseudomonadati > Pseudomonadota > Betaproteobacteria > Burkholderiales > Burkholderiaceae > Paraburkholderia > Paraburkholderia sp. DD10. The sequence goes on from NZ_CP185393.1 coordinate 3,305,614, forward strand.
CAGTACGTCATAGTCGACGGCTTCCGGCCGCACTCGCGCGTCGCTCACCGCCACGCCATCCACGAGCACCTCGTAGACGGTGTTCGCACACGCGCCCTTGTCGATGCCGCTGCCCATCGTGGCGTTGCCTTGCGGGTCCAGATCGATGAGAAGGACTCGCTGTTCCTGCGCTGCCAGGCTCGCGGCCAGATTGACTGCGGTCGTCGTCTTGCCGACGCCGCCTTTCTGGTTCGCAACGCAGAAGATTTTTGCCATCGTTGGAGTGTCCCTTTTGCTGCCTGGATGAAATAAAAAGCGCTATTGGTATCGGACGCGTGAGGCTAGCGGCGGTCGTCAGTTCCCGGCGTCCACGACAACCTTGATCAGATGCCGTTCGGCGTCCAGCGCCGGCACATTCAGCCGAATGATCTGTTCCACGTGGGCGCCCGCCGGCAAGCGTTCGATCTCATCGTCGGGACGCTGCCCTTTCATCGCCCAGATTGCACCGTGCTCGGCAACCAGATGACGGGCCAGTGTAACGAAATCCGTGAGCTCTGCGAATGCGCGCGAGACGATTACGTCGAACTTCGCCGGAACTTCGGCGCCCGGCCGCAGTGTTTCCACGCGGCCAGTCACCACCGAGAGATTCGCCAAGCCGAGTTCGGCCTTGGCCTGAGCCTGAAAAGCCGTCTTCTTATGAACGATGTCATTCACAGTGACGGTCCATTCAGGCAAAACTATCGCCAGCACGATACCCGGCAGACCACCGCCGGAACCCACGTCGAGCGCCGAGGACGGACCGCGCGGCGCCAGGTGCGGCACGATCGAGAGCGAATCCAGAATGTGCTGAATCAGCATTTGCCGCGGATCACGAATCGCCGTCAGGTTGTAGACGGCGTTCCACTTCGACAGCAAGGCGACGTAATCGAGCAGCTTGCCGAGTTGGGCGTCGCTCAGATCGAGGCCGAGTTCGCGCGCACCATCCGTCAGCAACGGCGCCAACGCTTCCCTACCGCCTCCCTTCTGGCTCACGGTCATTGCGTCACCGGCGTAGCGTCGGTGTCAGGCGCAGCCGGTTTCGCCGGACGGCGTCCCAAACCGCGCTTCAAATGCACCATCAGCAACGAGATCGCCGCCGGCGTGATGCCCGAAATGCGCGACGCCTGTCCAATGGTCTCGGGGCGGAACTGCGTCAGCTTCTGGCGCGCCTCGAACGACAGCCCGCGGACTTCGGCGTAATCCAGGCCGTCCGGCAACCTCGTGCTTTCGTGCGCCTCATTGCGCTCGATTTCACCGGCCTGGCGGTCGATATAGCCCTGATACTTAATGCCGATCTCGATCTGTTCCTTGATCTGAGCGCGCAGCACGTCGTCTTCGGCCAATAGGTCGGGCGCTGCGCATGTGCCTGTGCGCAAAGCGCAAACGCCGTCGTAGCTGATCCCCGGGCGACGCAGTAGATCGGCCAAGCTGTACTCGTGATCGATCGGCTTGCCGAGCAATGCCGTCGCTTCCTCCGCAGGTAACGTCTTAGGATTGACCCACGTTGTGCGGAGCCGCTCTGTTTCACGTGAAACCGCGTCGCGCTTACCGCTGAATGCGCTCCACCGGATATCGTCGACGACGCCGAGCTCGCGCCCGATTTCAGTCAGGCGCATATCGGCGTTGTCTTCACGCAAACTCAGACGATATTCCGCGCGGCTCGTGAACATCCGGTACGGCTCGGAGACGCCACGGGTCACGAGATCGTCGACCAACACGCCGAGATACGCCTGGTCGCGGCGAGGACACCAGGCTTCCTTGCCCTGCACGTGCAATCCGGCGTTGATGCCCGCGAGCAAACCTTGCGCGGCAGCTTCCTCGTAGCCGGTCGTGCCGTTGATTTGACCCGCAAAGAACAACCCGTCGATCACTTTCGTTTCCAGCGAGGCCTTGAGTCCTCGCGGGTCGAAATAGTCATATTCGATCGCGTAGCCTGGCCGCAGGATATGCGCGTGCTCCAAACCGCGCATCGACCGCACCAGTTCCAGTTGTACGTCGAACGGAAGGCTCGTGGAAATGCCGTTCGGATAGAACTCGTTCGTCGTCAGCCCTTCTGGTTCAAGGAAAATCTGGTGCGATTCCTTCGTCGCGAAGCGATGGATCTTGTCCTCGATGGATGGGCAATAGCGCGGCCCCACTCCCTCGATGACGCCCGTGTACATGGGCGAGCGGTCGAGCCCGCCGCGGATGATGTCGTGCGTACGCTCATTGGTGTGCGTGACCCAGCACGGCACTTGCCGCGGATGCTGCTCAACGCGCCCGAGAAACGAGAACACGGGCACCGGATCCAGGTCGCCCGGCTGTTCTTCGAGCTTGGAAAAATCGATCGTGCGTCCGTCGATGCGCGGCGGCGTCCCGGTCTTGAGCCGGCCTTGCGGCAGCTTCAATTCCTTGAGTCGCGCGGACAAGGACACCGCAGCGGGGTCACCGGCACGGCCGCCGGTATAGTTGTTTAACCCGACATGAATCTTGCCGTCGAGGAACGTCCCGGCCGTCAAGACCACTGCGCGCGAGCGAAAACGAATGCCCACCTGCGTAACCGCGCCGACTACTCGGTCGCCCTCGACCATCAAATCGTCGACGGCTTGCTGGAATAGCCATAAGTTCGGCTGATTCTCCAGGCGATGCCGGATTGCCTGCTTATAGAGCAGACGGTCTGCCTGAGCGCGCGTCGCGCGAACGGCCGGCCCCTTCGACGAATTGAGGATGCGGAACTGGATGCCGCCCTCGTCCGTCGCGGCCGCCATTGCACCGCCTAGCGCATCGACTTCCTTCACGAGATGGCCCTTGCCGATGCCGCCAATCGACGGATTGCAACTCATCTGTCCGAGGGTCTCGATGTTGTGCGTCAGCAGCAGCGTCGTATTGCCCATGCGCGCCGAAGCCAATGCAGCCTCGGTGCCGGCATGACCACCTCCGACGACGATTACGTCAAATTCTGTGGGAAAAAGCATGGCGGATCTCACGCCAGATCGTCGCGTGAGCCTTTAAAGGAAATGTATCGACGAATTATAACGGGTTCGGTTTAGGCCCGAATTTCGTCCGAACGGCCAATCAATAAAAAAGCGGCATGTTTCACGTGAAACACGCCGCTTCGAACAGCGAGAAAACGATGATGCGACCGACGCTAAGCCACTTTCTTAGCCAGCCCCAGATAGGTCTCGATCACCCGCGGATTCTGCGCAAGATCAGCCGCCGGACCTTCGAGCGCCAGCTCGCCCGTTTCAAGCACATAGCCATAATCGGAGATTTGCAGCGCTGCCCGGGCGTTCTGTTCGATCAACAGTGTGGCGACGCCCGTCTGGCGCAGCGCGCTAATGATGTGAAAAATCTCTTTCACGATCAACGGCGCGAGACCTAAACTCGGCTCGTCCAACATCAGTAGATCGGGCTTCCCCATCAGCGCTCGTCCTACCGCGAGCATTTGCCGCTCGCCCCCGGACAACGTCCCTGCCGCCTGCTTGCGGCGTTCCTTCAGCCGAGGAAACAGCGTAAAGACCGGCTCCAACTGGTCGAGGAAGTTACGCTCACCCGCGCGCTTGCGTCGATAAGCCCCGAGCACGAGGTTGTCCTCGACCGTCATCGACGCAAACAGCTCACGCTTTTCTGGCACGAGACACATGCCGCGCGCGACCCGCTTTTCAACCGGCACCGCGCTGACGTCTTCGCCCTGATACAGAATGGTGCCCTTCGCATGGCCCGTGGTCGGCAACGCGCCCATGATTGCATTCAGCAACGTAGACTTGCCCGCGCCGTTCGGCCCAATCACCGAGACGATCTGTCCAGCCCCCACTTTGATCGCCGCGCCGTGCAGTGCCTCAACCTTGCCATACCGGACCGACAAACCGGTCACGTCGAGAATCGGTGCAGCGGCATTCATCATGCTCTCCATCATTCCACCCCGCCGAGATACGCTTCGAGTACCGCCGGGTCCTGCTGTACCTCCAGCGGCAAACCTTCCGCGATACGCGTGCCGAACTCCATCACCACCAGCCGATCGGTGAGATTCATCACGAAATCCATGTCGTGTTCGACCAGCAGCACGCTCATGCCTTCAGCCTTGAGTCGGCGCAACAGATCAGCCAGTTGCAGCTTCTCCTGATATCGCAGACCTGCCGCCGGCTCATCCAGCAGCAGCAAGGTCGGATCGCAGCACAGCGCACGGGCGATTTCGAGAATCCGCTGCTGGCCCAACGCCAGACTGCCGGCCTCGTCGTACATGTGCTGCTCGAGTCCGACGCGGCGAATCTGGCGCGCGGCTTCAGCCATCAGCCGCGCTTCTTCCGCGCTGTTCAGGCGGGCGATGCTACGCCATACGCCGGCCTGTCCACGCAGATGCGCGCCAATCGCCACGTTCTCGAGCACGGTCATGCCCGGCAAGAGTTTGACGTGCTGAAACGTGCGGCCGATTCCGCGCTTGACGATTTCACGTGAATTCAGTGAATCAATGCGTTCGCCGCGGAAAGTAATCTCTCCACTGGTCGCTTGCAACACGCCGGTAACCAGATTGAACGTGGTCGACTTGCCCGCGCCGTTCGGACCGATCAGGCCGATGATCTGCCCTGCTTTCACCTCGAAGCTGACGTCGTTCACCGCCACGAGCCCGCCGAACTGCTTACGCGCCTTATTCACCGTCAGCAGACTTTCTCCCTCGACCGGCTTGCTGCGCTGCGGCAAGGGCTCAGCGTGATCCGGCAGATGCGCGCGTGGCCCGCGCGGGAAGAAACGTGCGACGAACGGCCATACGCCTTGGCGGGCGTATTGCAACAACAGCACCATCAAGATGCCGAATACGATTACTTCGAAGTTCCCGTTCTCCCCGAGCAACCTGGGCAGCAGCGTTTGAAGATAGTCTTGCAACACGGTCAGGATCGCCGCGCCGAGCACCGCGCCCCAAACATGCGACACGCCCCCCACCACCGCCATGAACAGAAACTCGATGCCGTGATTCAAGCCGAACGGCGTGGGATTCACCGCACGTTGAAGGTGGGCGTAGAGAAAGCCCGAAATCGACGCCAGCACAGCGGCATAGACGAAAATCACCACGCGCATCCAGCCTGTATTCACGCCCATGGCTTCGGCCATCATGCCGCCGCCGCGTAGCGCGCGGATCGCTCGGCCGGGCCGGCTATTAAGCAGATTTTGAACAGACACTACCGCGCCGAGCACCACCAGCCAGATCAGGTAATAGATATGGCGCCCCGATTCCAGGTTGATGCCAAAAACATTTAGCACCGGAATCCCGTTGATGCCGTCGTACTTGCCGAGCATTTCAAGATTGCCGAACAGATAGAACAGCGCGAGTCCCCATGCGATCGTGCCGAGCGGCAGAAAGTGACCGGAGAGGCGCATCGTCACGAGACCTAGCATCAGCGCGATCAAGGCGGTCACGATCACGCCGGCGATCAGCGCGAGCCACGGCGACACGCCGAACCGCGTCGTGAGATAGGCGGTCGCGTAGGCGCCGATACCGACGAACGCTGCCTGCCCGAAGCTCGTCATCCCACCAATGCCGGTCAGCAGGACAAGCCCGATCGCCACGATCGAGTACAAGCCGATGTAGTTGAGCAGCGTCACCCAGTACTCGGGCACATGGATCGGCTGCGGCAGCACCGGCAGCGCGAACAGCACGATCAGGAACAGCCAGAAGAACTTGTTTTGCATGATCCGTTTCATCGCGTCACTCCTCGTCTTCTTCGGCGTGCGGGCTGGCTAGACTGCGCCACAGCAGCACCGGGATGATCAGCGTGAACACGATCACTTCCTTGTACGCGCTCGCCCAGAACGACGAATACGACTCCAGCAGGCCGACCAGGATCGAGCCCGCCGCCGCCAGCGGATAGCTGACGAGGCCGCCGATAATCGCGCCCACGAAGCCCTTCAAACCGATCAGGAAGCCAGAGTCGTAATAAATGGTGGTCAGCGGTGCGACGAGAATGCCGCACAGCGCGCCGAGCCCTGCCGCGAGCGTGAACGCGAGGCGTCCCGCCTGCGTCGTGCCGATGCCGACGAGCCGCGCGCCGAGCCGGTTCACCGACGTGGCGCGCAACGCCTTGCCCGAGATCGAGCGGTCGAAATACAGGTAAAGCGCGCCGATCAATACCACCGCCGTGCCCACCACCCACAGGCTTTGCCCGGAGATCGAAAGGCTGCCGGCAGTGAAGGTCGCATCGGAAAACGCCGTGGTGCGCGAGCCTTCGGCGCCGAACATCACGAGCCCCAGGCCGACCATCGCGAAGTGCACCGCCACCGCCACGATGAGCAGCAACAACGTGGTCGCCTCCGCGATCGGCTCATACGCGAGCCGGTAGACGAACGGGCCCATCGGAATCACGATCAGTAGCGTCAATGCGATCTGCACGATCATCGGCAGAGGCTGAAGGAAAACGCCGCGCGTGAGCGCGTATACCGCGATCGGAAACAGCAGGTATTTGCCGACCAGCGTCACCAGCGTGCGTGCCGCATGCCGGCGCCGCTCGGGATGCCGCACCAACCCCGCCGTCTCGACGACGAAGCACGCAGCGCCCATCGCCATCAGCAGCCAGCAGGTGGCGGGAAATTTTTGTGTCTGCAAGGCGGCGAGTGTCAACGCGCCGTATGAAACAAACTCCCCCTGCGGGATGAAGATCACCCGCGTCACGGAGAACACCAGCACCAGCGCGAGCGCGAGCAGCGCGTAGATCGCGCCGGTGGTGATGCCGTCCTGCGCGAGGATCGCCGCAATTGATAGATCCATCTTCCTCGTCCTGAAGCGTCGAAATCGAAACCGGGAAACAATCGTGGCGGCAGCGGCAGAACTCGCAGCCGCGGCCGTCAGGCTGTCATGCCTGAAAAGGCGACCGCCGCGCCGGAACACGGCGCGGCGGTCGTTGCCATTGTCATCGAACAGAATGGCAATGCGGCGTCACAGGCCGCACATTGCGCGAGAGGCGCGTGCCGTTTTGTCGTTAGTCGTTCTGCAGCTTCCACTTGCCGTCGACGATCTGCACGATCACGCGTGCGCGCTTGTCGAGGCCGTTGTGGTCGGTCGTGGTCATGTTCATGATGCCGTGCGAGACCGGCAGCTCCTTGATGTTTTCGAGCGCGCCGCGCAGTGCCACGCGGAATGCCTCCGTGCCCGGTTGCGCGGTTTTCAGCGCTTCGGGAATCGCACGTTGCAGCATCTGGCCGGCGTCCCATGCGTGACCGCCGAAGGTCGCGACCGAACCTGCGCCATAGGCCTTCTCGTACGCAGCCTTATAGGCCAGCGAGGACTTCTTCACCGCATTCGAGTCCGGCAGTTGATCGGCAACGAGGATCGGACCAGCCGGCAGGATTTCGCCTTCGCAGTCCTTGCCGCACACGCGCAGGAAATCGTTGTTCGCGACGCCGTGCGTCTGATAGACCTTGCCCTTGTAGCCGCGCTCCTTGAGCGTCTTGGCCGGCAGCGCCGACGGCGTGCCCGAGCCCGCGATCAGCACCGCGTCGGGATTCGCGCCCATCGTCTTCAACACCTGGCCGGTAACTGAAGCGTCCGTGCGGTTGAATCGCTCGTTGGAAACGACCTTCAGATTGTGCGCGTTGGCCGCGGCGGTAAACACGTTGTTCCAGCTATCGCCGTAGGCATCCGCGAAGCCGATGAAGCCCACCGTCTTCACGCCGTGATGCTCCATGTAATCGGCAATCGCATCGGCCATCAGGCTGTCGTTTTGCGGCGGCTTGAAGGCCCATGCGCGCTTCGCGTCCATCGGCGAAATGATCGCGGCCGAGGCCGCCAGCGAGATCATCGGCGTCTTGCCTTCAGCCACCGCGTCGAGCATGGCCAGCGAATTCGGCGTGACGGTCGAGCCGACGATCGCGTCGACGTGGTCTTCGTCGATCAGCTTGCGCGTGTTCTGCACGGCCTTGCCGGTGTCCGATGCGTCATCGAGGATGATGTACTGCACGGTCTTGCCGCCGATCTCTTTCGGCAGCAGAGCGATCGTATTCTTTTCAGGAATTCCCAGCGACGCAGCCGGCCCCGTGGTGGACAGCGTCACGCCGATTTTCACCTGCGCGTAGGCCGCGCCCGCGCCGCACATCAATGCCATCGCGATGCTGGTGCATACCCACTGCTTTGTCTTTTTCATTGCAAGTCTCCGAACGCTTTGAAGCGCGTATCCGTAATCCGGCTCACCGGCCGGGTGTCTGAATCTAGTTATCGGGTCCAGGCATGCCAAGCATGGTTTTCCCTGCCGAGCATGAATGCCTTCGCCGCTCTCGTGCCACTCCCCTGCTGCGAACTGCTGCTGCGATTTCTATTCCGGACAAACCACTAACATGCTAGTGATATTGCGTTCTGCATCGGTCACGGTCAATAGACTGCAGCCCGAATGCGGGTTTGTCCTGAACCCGTGCGACCCCACCTTTCGCGTTGCGCGTGCAATAAAAAAGACGCGTCAACTGCACGCGTCTTTTTTAGGTGGGCTCCGTTTCGATTCGCCTTCGCTCAGTCGCCGGACAGCTTCCACTTGCCGCCGACGATCTCCACCATCACGCGTGCCCGCTGGTCGAGGCCGGCATGATCGTGCGCGCTCATGTTGAAGATGCCGTGCGCGGCGGGCGCGTCTTTCGTGCCTTCGAGCGCCGCGCGCAGCGCCTCGCGGAACGCGGGTGTGCCCGGCTGCCCCTTCTTCAACGCGAGAGGAATCGCGCGTTGCAAGAGCAAGCCCGCATCCCACGCGTGACCGCCGAATGTCGACACCGAGCCCGCGCCGTACGCGGCTTCATACGCGCGCTTGTAGGTGAGCGAGCTTTTCTTCACAGGGTTGGAGTCGGGCAATTGCTCGGCGACGAGCAGCGGGCCGGCGGGCAGATACGTGCCCTCGCAATCCTTGCCGCACACGCGCAGGAAGTCGTTATTGGCGACGCCATGCGTCTGATAATACTTGCCCTTGTAGCCACGCTCCCTGAGCGTTTTTTGCGGCAGCGCGGCCGGTGTGCCCGCGCCGGCGATCAGCACCGCGTCCGGATTCTGCGACATGATCTTCAGCACCTGGCCGGTCACCGACGCGTCGTTGCGCGCAAAGCGCTCGTTAGCGACGACCTTGATCTTCGCGAGATCCGCAGCCTTGCCGAATTCCTTGAACCAGCTCTCGCCATAGGCGTCCGCAAAGCCGATGAACGCGACCGTCTTCACACCGTGATTCGCCATGTGCTGCGCGATCGCGGTGGCCATCAGAATGTCGTTTTGCGGCGTCTTGAAGACCCACGCGCGCTTTGCATCCATCGGTTCGACGATGCTCGCCGCGGCGGCCATGGAAATCATCGGCGTGGTGCTTTCAGCGGCGACGTCGATCATCGCCAGCGAGTTCGGCACGACGGTCGAGCCGATGAGCGCATCCACGTGATCTTCGCTGGTGAGCTTGCGCGCGTTCTTGACGGCCTGGGTCGAATCCGTGGCGTCGTCGAGCACGATGTAGTCGATTTTCTGCCCCGCCACTTCCTTGGGCAGCAGCGCAATCGTGTTCTTTTCCGGAATACCGAGTGATGCGGCGGGCCCCGTTGCCGATACCGTTACGCCGATTTTCACGTCTGCGAACGCATGGCCGCTCCATGCCGCGCAAACTCCCGTGGCGACCCATGCCGCGCTGATCCATCGCAATGCCGACTTCATCCCGCTCCTCTATCTACCCCGTTATTCATTCGAGTTTAAATCCGCGGATTTAAACCCCGACCCAGCGGTCGGCGAATCGCGAGTGTAGCGGAGCAAAGCCGCACGCTCAAGCGTTTTACGGGCTTTACGCAGGCGAAACAGGAAGGGCTTCGGCGAATAAAAAGATCGCCGAATGAGTGGACGATTCGAATCGCGCATAAACGAAAAGACAAATAAAAAGCGCTGTTGGATATCAATCCAACAGCGCTTTCGTCTGGGCACTGAGTGCCTCATTGTCTCCTCGTTCTCCACCTGCAAATTTCGTGGTGCGTCAGAACTGCATGAAGGTTAAACGAGCACCTGGCATGCAACAACTAGCAATTACCCTAGTGGTGCAGTGCGGCACCGATTTGGGGCGGGTCTGCGCAAAGCTCGTCGCCCATGCCTTACGAGCATGCGATGCCGCAGCATTGCCGTCACCGCTTTCGACGGACGCGCCTATATCGGATCCCAAAGCAACGACGTGCTTTGCTTTGCCTCGCTTCAAGCCCGCAACGGCCGCACCCGCGCGATGATCTCGCCGACAATGCCGCGCCGGAACGCCAGCACGCAGGCGATAAAAATCACGCCGGTCACGATGGTCACCGACTCGCCCAGCGAGCGGAACCATTCGATGCCCGTCGTGGCAGCCAGCGTGCCGCCGATATCGCCGAGCCGGTCCTCGAGCGCGACGATCAGCGCCGCGCCGAGCAGCGGCCCGAAGAGCGTGCCCATGCCGCCGACGAGCGTCATCAGCACGACGAGACCCGACATGGTCCAGTAGGCGTCGCTCAGCGTCTCGAAGCCTTGCACCAGCACCTTCAGAGAACCCGCGAGGCCCGCGAGCCCCGCCGACAGAATGAACGCGAGCAGCTTGAAGCGATCGGTGTCATAGCCGAGCGATACCGCGCGCGGCTCGTTCTCCTTGATCGCCACCAGCACTTGCCCGAACGGCGAATGCACGATCCGCACGATCAGCAGGAACGCGAGCACCATCACGGTCAACACGACGAAATACAAGGTGCCGTCGGACGACAGATCCAGCAAGCCGAACAATTTGCCGCGCGGCACGCCTTGCAGTCCGTCCTCGCCGTGCGTGAAGGGCGCCTGCAGGAACACGAAGTAGACCATCTGCGCGAGCGCCAGCGTCACCATCGCGAAGTAGATGCCCTGACGGCGAATCGCGAAGATACCGACGATGAGGCCGAGCAAGGTCGCCGCCGCGGTGCCAGCGAATACGCCCAGCTCCGGCGAGAAGCCGAGCGTCTGCATCGCATAGCCGGTGACGTAGCCCGCCGAGGCGAGAAACATCGCGTGGCCGAACGACAGCAGGCCGGTGTAGCCGATCAACAGATTGAACGCCGCCGCGAACAGCGCGAAACACATCACCTTCATCACGAAGAGCGGATAGATGCCGAGCACGGGCACCGCGAGGAGCGCGACCAGCAGCAGGCCGTAGAGCACTTTTCTCTGCATCATTTTTCCTTGCCGAAGAGACCCGCCGGGCGCACCAGCAGCACGAGCGCCATGATCACGAAGACGACGGTCGCCGACGCCTCGGGGTAAAACACGCGCGTCAGCCCTTCGATCACGCCGAGCATCAGGCCGGTCAGAATCGAGCCCATGATCGAACCCATGCCGCCGATCACGACCACCGCGAACACGGTGATGATCATCGGCTGGCCCATTAGCGGCGAGACCTGGATCACGGGCGCCGCGAGCACGCCGGCGAACGCGGCCAGCGCGACGCCGAAGCCGTAGGTGAGCGTGATCATCAGCGGCACGTTGATGCCGAACGCTTCCACCAGTTTCGGGTTCTCGGTGCCCGCGCGCAAATAGGCGCCGAGGCGCGTCTTCTCGATCACGAACCACGTCGCGAAGCACACGATGAGCGAGGCCACCACCACCCAGGCACGATAGTTCGGCAGGAACATGAAGCCGAGATTGGTCGCGCCGGAGAGCGCCGAGGGCACGTCGTAAGGCTGGCCCGACGACCCGTAGATCGAGCGGAACACGCCTTCCACGACGAGCGTGAGGCCGAACGTCAGCAGCAGGCCGTAAAGATGGTCGAGCTTGTAGAGCCAGCGCAGCATCGAGCGCTCGATCGCCACGCCGAATAGCCCGACGATCAGCGGCGCCAGCACCAGCATCAGCCAATATGGCAGGCCGAAATACGAAAAGCCCATCCACGCGAGCATCGCGCCGAGCATGAACAACGCGCCATGCGCGAAGTTGATCACATTGAGCAAGCCGAAGATCACCGCCAGGCCGAGGCTGAGAATCGCATAGAACGAGCCGTTCACGAGCCCCAGCAGCAGCTGGCTCAGCATCGCCGGTAGCGGAATGCCAAAGATGTCCATTGAAGCCTTAACCCATCGCCAAGGTGAGATCGGCTGACGCACGATCCGGCCGGCGCGCGATCGGCAAGCACATCGCCAAACGCACGCGGCATGTGAAACGGTTTACCGCCTGCCTGCTTGTCCGCACGGCGCTCGCCTCGCCGCTCGACGTCGACTAACGTGCGAGCGCGCGGCAAGACGCCGGGCAGGCCGCCTTCAGGCTTTCAGGCGCTCAGTCCGCGCTTATTTCCACAGCGCGCAGCGCGTTTCAGCCTTGGTGGTAAACGCCTGCTCGCCGGGGATCGTCGCGGCGATCTTGTAGTAGTCCCACGGCTCTTTCGATTCAGCCGGCGTCTTCACCTGCATCAGGTACATGTCGTGGATCATGCTGCCGTCCTGACGGATGTAGCCCTTCGCGTAGAAGTCGTCGACCTTCGCCTTCTTCAGTTGCGCCATGACCTTCTCGGAGTCGGTCGAGCCGACGGCCTGCACGGCCTTCAGGTAGGTCATGGCCGCCGAGTAGTCGGCGGCCTGCAGGCTCGACGGCATCTTCCGCATCTTGTCGAAGTAACGCTGCGCCCACTTGCGCGTTGTCGCGTCCTTGTTCCAGTACCAGCTATCCGTCAGCACGAGGCCCTGGGTCGTTTCGAGCCCCAGGCTGTGGATGTCGTTGATGAACACCAGCAACGCGGCGAGCTTCATCGTCTTGGTGACGCCGAATTCCTTGGCGGCCTTGATCGAATTGATCGTGTCGCCGCCTGCGTTGGCAAGGCCCAGAATCTGCGCCTTCGACGATTGCGCCTGCAGCAGGAACGACGAGAAGTCCGACGCCGACAGCGGATGCCGCACTTCGCCCAGCACCTGGCCGCCGTTTGCCTTCACCACGTCCGCGGTGTTCTTTTCGAGCGCCTTGCCGAACGCGTAGTCGGCGGTCAGGAAGTACCACGTCTTGCCGCCCTGCTTCGTCACCGCGGAGCCGGTGCCCTTGGCGAGCGCGGTGGTGTCGTACGCATAGTGGATCGTGTACGGCGTGCATTGCTCGTTGGTCAGCGTGTCGGCGCCCGCGCCGATGCTGATATAGACCTTGTGCTTCTCGTTGGCCACCGTGTTCATCGACAAGGCGGTTGCCGAGTTCGTGCCGCCGATCAGCAGATCGACGCCTTCGCGATCGAACCACTCGCGTGCGCGCGACGCCGCGATATCCGCCTTGTTCTGGTGATCGGCGTAGACCACCGTGATCGGCTTGCCGTTGACCTTGCCGCCGAAGTCCGCCACCGCCATGCGAATCGCCTCGAGGCCGCCCGGGCCGTCGATGTCCGCGTACAGGCCGGACATGTCGGTAACGAAACCGATCTTCACCGCATCATCAGCCGCTTGCGCGGTGCCCATCGTCGAAGCGGCGCCGGCGGCGACCGCGAAACAGAGTGTGGCAAGCCGCGCGAGTGGGTTCTTTTTCATTCCTGTCTCCTGGGTTCTTCGCTTGTGGTTATCAGAGGCAATCAGGCGTGTTTCTACACGCCTAGTAAGTCATGCAGCACCGGCATCTTGCTTTCGAGTTCACTCGCCCCGAAGTGCTCGACAATCGCGCCGTGCTCCATCACATAGAAGCGATCGGCAAGTGGTGCCGCAAAACGGAAATTCTGTTCGACCATCACGACCGTATAGCCGCGCGCCTTGAGCGTGATGATCATGCGCGCGAGCGCCTGCACGATGACAGGCGCGAGCCCTTCCGAGATTTCGTCGAGCAGCAGCAGGCTCGCGCCGGTGCGCAGAATGCGCGCGACCGCCAGCATCTGCTGTTCGCCGCCCGAGAGCCGCGTGCCCTGGCTCATGCGGCGTTCCTGCAGATTCGGGAACATCGAATAGATTTCCTCGAGCGACATCATGTGCGCCTTGTCGCCGACGGGCGGCGGCAACAGCAGATTCTCCTCGCACGATAGACTCGAAAAAATACCGCGCTCTTCCGGGCAATAACCGATGCCGCAATGCGCGATGCGATGCGTGGGCAAGTTGATGGTTTCGCGTCCGCCGATGCGGATCGAACCCGTGCGCCGCCCGGTCAGCCCCATGATGGCGCGTAATGTCGTGGTGCGTCCCGCGCCATTGCGGCCAAGCAGCGTGACGACTTCGCCGCGGTTCACCGTCAGATCGACGCCGTGCAGGATATGGGATTCCCCGTACCACGCCTGCAAACCCGTGATCTCCAGCGCAGGCGCGGCGCCGCCCGTGTCGCTCACTTCGAGGCTTTCGCGCTCGGCAATCGTATTCATGCGTGGGCTCCGGCGAGCGCCGCGTCGGCGCTGCCCATGTAGGCTTGCATCACGAGCGGATTCTTGGACACTTCGGCGTAGCTGCCTTCGGCCAGCACCTCACCCCGTTGCAGCACGGTGATCGTGTCGGAGATGCCGGCGATCACGTTCATGTTGTGCTCGACCATCAGAATCGTGCGACCGCTCGATACTTTTTTGATCAGCGCCGTGACGCGATCGACGTCTTCGTGGCCCATGCCTTGCGTCGGTTCGTCGAGCAGCATCAGTTCAGGCTCCATCGCGAGGGTGGTGGCGATTTCCAGCGCGCGCTTGCGGCCGTATGAAAGTTCGACGGTCAACACATCGGCGAAATCGGTCAAGCCGACCTGCGTGAGCAGATCCATGGCGCGATCGTCGAGCTGGCGCAGCGTGCGCTCGCTCCTCCAGAAATGAAACGCGGTGCCGAGCGAGCGCTGCAAACCGATCCGCACATTCTGCAATGCCGTCAGATGCGGAAATACAGCGGAAATCTGGAATGACCGGATGATGCCGCGGCGCGCGATTTGCGCGGGACGCTCACCGGTAATGTCAATGCCGTTAAAGACGATCTGACCCGCGGTGGGTTCGAGAAACTTGGTGAGCAGATTGAAACAGGTGGTTTTGCCTGCCCCATTGGGCCCGATCAGCGCGTGAATCGAGCCGCGCCGAACGCGCAGGTTCACCCCGTTCACGGCGATGAAGCCTTTGAACTCGCGGGTAAGCCCCCGCGTTTCGAGAATCGTATCGCCGAGAATCATGTTCCCTTCCGTGACGGAGTAAGGCGAAGCACTACGATCTTCCGCGCGAATCCTTGCGCGACTTTTTTATATGGCGGCACCCCATGCCGCTCATTGGCGTGCTGCACCAATCGGGACGGTAATCCAAAGGCGGCACGCAGCATGGCTGCCATTGTCGCGCCAATGATGCAGCGCATTCATTGGGATTTGCACTTAGTGGATGACGCCGTCTCGCGCACGGTCGATGCGTGCACGTTGCTTGCTCAACCTTTCTTCATTGCACGACACATCTGTCCGACACATGCGGCGAGTCGCCTATGCGGCAAGCATTCTCGCCTGTCACAAAGCGGACATCGACGGCGTGGCGCTGATTTGCGCGGCCACGCTGCCGGCCACGCGCGCGCGGCGATCTTCGCGGATCATGTCGCTCGCACGCTCGGCGATCATCAACGTGGGCGAGTTGGTGTTGCCCGAAGTAATGGTGGGCATGACGGATGCATCGACGACGCGCAAGCCGTCAACACCGATAACTCGTAGCCGGTTATCGACCACCGCGCCCGGATCGTCGCTCGTACCCATGCGGCAGGTGCCGACCGGATGAAAGATCGTGGTGCCGACCGCGCCCGCGGCCTGCTGCAGTTCTTCCTCGGTCTGATACTGGAGACCGGGCAAAATTTCCCGCGGCCGATAGCGCGCGAGCGCGGGCGCCGCAGCAATGCGGCGCGTGAGACGCAGCGCGTTCGCGGCGACGTGCCGGTCGTAATCGGTGGAGAGATAGTTGGGCGCGATCAACGGCGGCGCCGACGCATCCGCCGATTCGATGTGAATGCTGCCGCGCGAAGTCGGCCGCAAATGACACACCGAAGCCGTGAACGCATTGAAGCGATGCAGCGGTTCGCCGAAGCGATCGAGCGAGAGCGGCTGCACGTGATACTCGAGGTCGGGGCGCGTGAGCGAGCGGTCATCCGGGTCGGACCTGGCGAACGCGCCGAGTTGCGACGGCGACATCGACATCGGCCCGCTTTGAAAGAGCGCATATTGCACGCCGATCATCAGCTTGCCCCACCAATGCGCGGACGCGGTATTGAGCGTGCGCACGCCGTCGACCTGATAAGCCATCCGCAATTGCAAATGGTCCTGCAGGTTTTCGCCGACGCCGCGCAGATCGTTCACGACGGCGATACCCAGATTTTGCAGACGCGCGCCGTTGCCGATGCCGGATAGCTCGAGCAGTTGCGGCGAATTGACCGCGCCCGCGCTGAGGATCACTTCGCAGCGCGCCTTGGCGAGATAGTCGGTGTTGTCGCCGCGATATTCGACGCCGGTGCAGCGGCGTCCTTCGAACACGACGCGCTGCGTGTGCGCGCCGGTGATGATCGTGAGATTCGGCCGCTTGAGCGCGGGACGCAGAAACGCCTTCGACGCGTTCCAACGAATGCCGCGTTTCTGATTGACGTCGAAGTAGCCGACGCCGGTGTTGTCGCCGCGATTGAAGTCATCGGTAGCGGGTATGCCGGTCTGTTGCGCGGCATTCGAAAACTCCTCGAGGATTTTCCATTTGAGCCGTTGCTTTTCGACGCGCCACGGCCCCCCCGCGCCATGCGATTCATTCGCGCCGGCGTGGTGGTCTTCGCTGCGCTTGAAGATGGGCAGGACCGCGTTCCAGGACCAGGACGCGTCGTTGGTCACGCGCGCCCACTCGTCGTAGTCTTCCCGCTGACCGCGCATGTAGATCATGCCGTTGATCGACGAACTGCCGCCTAGTACGCGCCCGCGTGGATAGGACAGCGCGCGGCCGTTGAGGCCGGGTTCCGCCTGGGTTTTATAAAGCCAGTCCGTGCGCGGATTGCCGATGCAATAGAGGTAGCCGACCGGCACGTGAATCCAGTGGTAGTCGTCTTTGCCGCCGGCTTCGAGCAGCAGCACCTGGATTTCCGGATCCTCAGTGAGGCGATTGGCGAGCACGCAACCCGCCGTGCCCGCGCCGACGATGATGTAATCGAATTCGCCTTCCAGGCGCCGGGCTGCCCGGGATGGGCTATCGGTGTCGCTCATTGTTTTGTCTCCTGGCTCTTTTTCCGCAAGGCGTCTGGTTGCTGTTTGCCTGCATGCGCCCGTTCATTTCGTGCCTTCGGCGCGCCGCGAAACAGCGCCGCCGAAGGCAAACGTCTCAAACTATTTGGCGACAGGCATCGTGAACTCGGCACCCTTCGCGATGCTGTCGGGCCATCTCTGCATGATGCTCTTATAGCGCGTGTAGAACCGCACGCCTTCCTCGCCATAAGCGTGATGATCGCCGAACAGCGACTTCTTCCAGCCGCCAAAGGAATGCCACGCCATCGGCACCGGAATCGGCACGTTGATCCCCACCATGCCGATCTGGATCTGACGGGAGAAAGCCCGCGCGACACCGCCGTCGGAAGTGAACAGCGACACGCCGTTGGCGAACTCGTTGGCGTTGATGAGCTCCACCGCGGAAGCGAAATCCGGCACCCGCACCACGCACAGCACCGGTCCGAAAATCTCCTCGCGGTAAATCTTCATGTCGGTCGAGACATCGTCGAACAAGGTGCCGCCGAGAAAGAAGCCCTGCTCGTGCCCGGGCACCTGATGACCACGTCCGTCGACCACCAGCTTCGCGCCCGCGGCGACACCCGCTTCGATATAGCCCGTCACTTTCTCGCGATGCGCGGCTGTGACCAGCGGTCCCATTTCGGCGGCCGATTCCATGCCGTTGAGAATCTTCAGGCTCTTCACGCGCGGTGTGAGCCGCTCGATCAATTCGTCGGCGATATGCCCCACTGCGACGGCCACCGAAATCGCCATGCAGCGCTCGCCCGCCGAACCGTAGGCCGCGCCGATCAATGCGTCGACAGCCTGATCGAGATCCGCGTCCGGCATCACCACCAGGTGATTCTTTGCGCCGCCCAACGCCTGCACGCGCTTGCCGTGCCTCGTGCCTTCCGTATAGATGTATTCGGCGATCGGCGTCGAGCCCACGAACGACAACGCGCTCACTTCGGGATGCACGAGCAAGGCGTCGACCGCGACCTTGTCGCCATGCACGACGTTGAGCACGCCATCCGGCAAGCCGGCCTCCTTGAACAATTCGGCGAGACGGATCGACGCGGACGGGTCACGCTCCGACGGCTTCAGCACGAACGTGTTGCCGCACGCGATCGCCACCGGGAACATCCAGCACGGCACCATCATCGGGAAATTGAACGGCGTGATTCCGGCGACCACGCCGAGCGGCTGCCGCAGATTCCAGTTGTCGATCCCGCCGCCGATCTGATCGGTGAAGTCGGTCTTCAGCAGATTGGGAATGCCGCACGCGAACTCGACGATCTCGATGCCGCGCATCACTTCGCCCTTCGCGTCCGAGAACACCTTGCCGTGTTCACGTGTGATCAATTCCGCCAGTTCGTCGTGGTGGCGATCGAGCAATTCCTTGAATTTGAACAGCACGCGCGCCCGTTTGATCGGCGCGGTTTCGCTCCATGCGGGGAACGCGTCGCGGGCGGCGGCGACCGCCGCGTCCACTTCGGCGACGCTCGCCAGCGGCACGCGGGCGCTCACGGCGCCGAGCGCGGGATTGAAGACGTCGCCGAAACGATGGCTGGTGCCGTCGACCGTCTTGCCGTTGATGAAATGGGTCAGCGCGCGGGCGCTCGTTTCGCTGCGGACGGTCTCGTCCTGATGTGTCTCGCTCATCTCGTTCCTCTTGGTGTGAAAGTCGTCCGCCCGACGCGACCGGCGTGATGAACGCAAGCGTAAGGCGCTTCGGGCGCACAAATCCAATGAGTAATGCTCAATTGCGCTATAAGCCGCGCTAATATCAGGATATGGATCTGACTCTGCTCCGGGCTTTCGTCATCGTCGCACGCGAGGGCAACCTCACGCGTGCCGCCGTGCAACTGCACCTGACCCAACCCGCCGTCAGCCTGCAAATCAAACATTTGCAGGAGACGCTGGGCGTCACGCTGTTCACGCGGACCTCGCACGGGCTCTCGCTCACGCGCGATGGTCAGGCGCTTCTGCCGCACGCCGAGCGGGCGCTCGCCGCCGCGAGCGACGTGCAGCGGGCGGCGGAGTCGCTGCGTCACGAAGTGCGCGGACGCTTGCAGATCGGCACGATTCTCGACCCGACGTTTCTGCGCCTGGGCGGCTTTCTGAAGCAACTGGTGGAGACCTGGCCGCGCATCGAGACGGCCTTGCGGCATGGCATGTCGGGCTGGGTGCTGGAGCAGGTTCGCGCGGGCGAACTGGACGTGGGTTACTACATCGGCCTGCCCTCCGACGACGATCCACGCGACGGCGCGGCCTTCCACGCCGTCACGCTCACGCATTTCCAGTATCGCGTGCTGGCGCCGCCCGGCTGGAAGGACCGCGTGAAGGGCGCGCGCGACTGGCGCTCGCTCGCGGCGCTGCCGTGGATCTGGACGCCGCCCGCCTCCGCTCACAACCGCTTGTTGTCGCGCTGCTTCGGCGAAGCGGGCGTGAAACCGCTCAAGGTGGCGGAAGTGGACCAGGAGCCGTCGATGCTCGATCTCGTCAAGTCGGGCGTCGGCCTGACGCTGGCGCGCGACGCCACCGCGATCGCCGAAGCGCATGCGCACGCGCTGACCATCGTGGAAGGCGTCACCGTGCCGACCCAGCTCAGTTTCATTACGCTCGCGGCGCGCAAGGACGAGCCGGCGATCGCGGCGGCATTGAAGCTGATCGAACAGCAATGGGCGACATGAGGGTGGACGTGGACGCGGCTGGAAGCGGCGCGGAACCGATATGAGCCGTTCTCATGACAGGCGCAGGTTCGATGCTCATGCTCGCTGCCAGTTCGTCCGCGCTTGGCCCGAGCGGCCGGCCAAGCGCAGTTCCGCGCGCCACCCTCTCATCTGAAACCACGCCGTCACGGACTTTTTGTTAGATTGACGCTTCGCGCTTACGCGCCGGCCCCGCATCGTTTTCTGTTCCGTCTGACTTCGTCCTTCCCGGCAGCTTCGCCGTCAACACCGGAAGCCGCCGACCACTCCATTCATCGACAGGAGCCTGACATGGCACGCAACATTGAAATCAAAGCCCGCGCCCAGCATTTCGAGCAACTGCGCGAACGCGCCGCGCAGCTCGCGCCCGACGCGCCGCTGATCTTCCGCCAGCAGGACTTTTTCTACGACGTGCCGCGCGGCCGCCTGAAACTGCGCCAGTTCGACGACGGCACGCCGGCCGAATTGATCTTCTATCAGCGCGACGACCGCGACGGCCCGAAGGCGTCGTATTACACGCGCAGCCCCGTCACGAACCCCGAAGCGATGCACGCGCTGCTCGCCACCGCGCTGACCACGCGCGGCATCGTCACGAAGGAACGTCATGTGTATCTGACCGGGCGCACGCGGATTCACCTGGACCGCGTGGACGGTCTCGGTGACTTCGTCGAACTCGAAGTCGTGCTCGCCCAGGATGACGACGAAGAAAGCGGCCACGCCGAAGCGCATGCGATGTTCGCGAGCCTCGGCGTGCCGGAAGCGGATCTGGTGGCGGTGGCCTACGTCGATTTGCTGAGCCCGGAGAGCGAGCCGAAGCAAGCGGCATGAATGATCGCTGCGCGGTCGCGGGCGAGCCCGTGCAACAACCGTTACTTAAGCCGCAGCCGCTCCGGGCGACAGATGGCCGAGCGGCAACGGCCCGTTACGCTTGAACGTGGTGAGCACGATATTCGAGCGCACGCTATCGACGCCCGGCACGCGCATCAGCTTCTTCATGACGAACGTCGACAGATAGTTCAGATCGGGCGCCACGATGCGCAACAAGTAGTCGGCGTCGCCGACTACCGCGTGACATTCCAGCACTTCAGGCAGCACCTCGATCTGCTGCTGGAATTGCTCGATGACCGAATCGCCGTGGTGCTTCAACTTCAAGCTCGCGAAGGCCGTGACGCCGAGCCCGAGCTTCTCCGGACGCAGCACGACACGATAGCCGTCCACCACCCCCAGTTGCTCCAGCCGCTGCAAACGCCGTCCGATCTGCGACGGCGACAGCGGCACTTGCTCCGCCAATTGCTGATGCGTGGCGCGGCCAAAGCGCTGAAGAACGTCCAGCAACGCGAGATCGAAGTGATCGAGTTCCAACATGATGAGTGTCCGCACGGAATCGCCGTTGAATGCGCGATTATTGCACGCGGGTTCTCAGACTCGAACACGGTCGCCCCGGCGGAAGCGGCTCACGCAAAGGCTGGCGGACGCACGGCGATATCTGAAGACAAACGCCGACGACACGCACGGCAAGCTCGCCGGATCCGTGAAAAGATAATGGACGCGCCCGGCTTTTTCGGCGCGCCTGTCCAGCTCAACGAGGTAGCGCCATGATTCATAAACTGACTTCCGAGCAACGTGCGACGCAGGTTGCGAAACTGCACGGCTGGCAAGCCGTGGCCGGCCGCGACGCAATCCAGCGGCAGTTCAGATTCGCCGACTTCAACGAAGCATTCGGCTTCATGACGCGCGTGGCGATCAAGGCGCAGGAGATGGACCACCACCCGGAATGGTTCAACGTCTACGACAAGGTGGAAATCACGTTGTCCACGCACGAGGTCGACGGCTTGAGCGAGCGTGACATCGAACTGGCCCGGTTCATCGACAGTATTACTTCGTAACACCTGCGCTCAGGTTGCGTGCCGGGGCGTTCGATCGAGGTTTATCGAACGATTCGGTCAGTACTGAAAGGGCATTGCAGGCTATCGGGCATCCAAACCTTCAGTTCTACAGGCTGTTCTTAAGGTACACGTAAGAATCCCACGCCTGCCGCGCAACCGCGTCCAAACGATCCCGCGATAGCGTCTGCTGACGCTGTACAATCATCAACGCATACGGCTTGGAGAGCGCGCTTGCCTCCTTGCACAGAACGAGTTCGTCGCCGCTCGAAGGTGAGCGGGCGCGCCAGAAGTTGATCGCGGCTTCCAGTTCGTGAATCGTTATCTCGGACATGACTTCGTGATCGCTCAGTGGCTGCTTCGCGGCGGTTCGTGCCGGTTATCGGCACGGCCGCGGCGCACGCCCCGGCTGTGCGGCAGGCGCCCCGGCGAACCGCTTGCCCACATGCCTAACCCATTGTAATTGAGCGAAACCCATGCGACTCCTTCTGATTGAAGATGACCGCCCCATCGCACGCGGCATCCAAAGCAGTCTCGAACAAGCCGGCTTCACCGTCGACATGGTCCATGACGGCATCTTCGCCGAGCAGGCCCTCACGCAAAACCGCCATGAACTGGTGATCCTCGATCTGGGTCTGCCCGGTATCGACGGCATGACGCTGCTGTCGCGTTTTCGTCAGAGCAATCGTCATACGCCGGTGATCATCCTCACCGCGCGCGACGAATTGAACGACCGCGTTCAAGGCCTGAATTCCGGTGCCGACGATTACCTGCTGAAGCCGTTCGAACCCGCGGAACTCGAAGCGCGCATTCGCGCGGTGATGCGCCGCAGCGGTCCGCACGGCGACATGCCGCGTCCGGAAGTGTCGCTCGGCGGCGTGCGCCTGTCGGGCGTCGATCGCCGCATTTTCAACGACGACAAGCCGCTCGAACTGTCGCCGCGTGAATTCGCCGTGCTCGAAATGCTGTTGCTGCGTCATGGCCGCGTGGTCAGCAAGGCGCAATTGCAAGACCATCTGACGCACTTCGGCGGCGATCTCGGCGACACCGCGATCGAGGTCTATGTGCACCGGGTGCGTAAAAAGCTCGAAAGCTGCCGCGTCGAAATCGTCACGGTGCGTGGCTTCGGTTATCTGTTGCAGGAAATCCGTCAGGCCGCATAATCGCCCTGAGGGCCGCGATCTTCGTCGCGGCCTGACGGCGCCGGGCCGGCGCCGCGCACCTGGTGCGCGATTCGCCGGCATCCGGCGGAATTTCACGGCGCCTTCGCCGTTGCCACTTTCCCGCGCGTTCGATCATGCCCCAGCCGGCCGCCAATAGTCTGCGCCGCACGCTGCTGCGGCGCCTCGCCGCTCCCCTTTCGCTGCTCGCGCTGATGAGCGGTCTGATCGCTTACTGGCTCGCGTGGCAGTACACGCAGCACGTGGTGGACCGCTCGCTCGCCGATCTCGCCACCGCCATCTCCAAACAGATCCAGATCGCCGGAGCGGATGCACGGTTCACCGTGCCGCCGCTCGCGCAAGCCATGTTCTCCGATCCGGTCGAGCACCTGGTCTACCGGATCAGCAACGGCGAAACCGAAATCGCCGGCGACCCTAAGCTGCCGCTGCAAGGCACCAGCGTGCGGCGCATGCACTACGCGTATGTGTTCGAAACGCAGCACGAAGGCGTGACGGTGCGCGTGGCGCAGGTGCGCGTCGACCAGCCGGTCGGCAATCCGATCGTCGTCGAAGTGGGTCAGCCGGTGCATCACCGTTTTCAAATCGCCGCCGAGTTTCTGGTCGCGATCATGATGCCGCTGCTGTTGTTGCTGCTGGCGGGGTGGATCATCGTGTGGCGCGTCGTCAATCAGCAGCTCAATCCGCTGACCGATCTTGCCGACTCGCTGAACCGGCAGACCCACACCTCCCTCGAACCGGTCGACGAAACCTACGTGCCGGTCGAAATCCGGCCCCTCACCGGCGCGCTGAACGCCCTGCTCGATCGCCTGAAAACCGCGCTCGACGGCCAGCGCAAATTCATCGCCGACGCCGCGCATCAACTGCGCACGCCGCTCACCGCCGTCAAGCTCCATGCGGAGCAAGCCGCTGTGGCGCGCGACCCGCAGCAAGCGCTGGCCGCGGTGCGCGAGCTGCGCGCCGCAGCCGACCGCGCGGTGCGGCTGTCGAATCAACTGCTGTCGCTCGCGCGCGCCGAGCCGGGCGAACAGGCGGCCCGCTTCGTCGATGTCGATATGGCCGCGCTCGCGTTCGACACGGGTGCGGAATGGGTGCCGCGCGCGCTGGCGTTTCACGTCGACCTCGGTTTCCAGCGGCTCGACGATCCCGCCAACGATCATCCGCTGATGGCACGCGGCAATCCCGTGCTGCTGCACGAAGTGATGGCGAATCTGCTGGATAACGCGCTGAAGTACGTGCCGCCTTCGCGCTTCGATGGCGGGCGCATCACGGTGACGGTGTCGCAAACGGTGATCGACCAGGTGCGCATGGCCGAGATCATCGTCGAGGACAACGGGCCGGGCGTGCCGCTCACGCAGCAGGCGGATCTGTTCAAACGATTCTTCCGCGGCGATGGCCAGAGCGACTCCGGCGTGGACGGCGGCGCCGGTCTCGGGCTCGCGATCGTTCACGACATCATGGTGCTGCATCACGGCAGCGTGCATTACGAAGACGCACCGGAAGGCGGAGCACGTTTTATCGTCCGCATTCCGCTCGTGCCCACCACTGCTCAGAGCAGCCCCGGTGCGCAGACAGAAGAAGGCCCCGGGCAGCCCGAAAAAAAATCGGCGCACTCGGCGCCGATCGATATGTGACGATGCGGGTCAACGCGGGCGGCCTGGACTTTATCGTCAATTCAGGCCGCCCGCGTTTCATTTCTTCTTCGCTTTTTTCGCTGGCGCCGCGGCCTTCTTCAACGACTTGACCGACTTCGCCGCCTTGTCCGATTTCCCCGCGCCCTTCTCTTTCTCCGGCAACGCCAGCATCGTGCCGCGGCACTTGCGCGCGCCGCAACGGCATTCGTATTCCTTCTTGAGCTTCTTGGTCTGACGCGCGTCGATCACGAGGCCATAGTCGTAAAAGACTTCCTCGCCCTCGGCAATGTCGCGCAACGCATGCACGTACACGTGACCGTCGATCTCCTCGGCTTCACAGTTCGGCGCGCATGAATGGTTGATCCATCGCGCACTATTGCCGTTCACCTTGCCGTCGATGACCTTGCCGCTGTCGAGCGCGAAATAGAACGTGTGATTCGGTTCCGCCGGATTATGCGGATGACGGCGCAACGCTTCTTTCCAAGAGATCCGCTCACCTTTGTATTCGATCAGCCGTTCGCCGGCCGCAATCGGTTCGAGGGCAAACACGCCTTTGCCGTGCACACCCGAACGACGCACGGCGATCCTGCGTGAACTCATTGAATGAATCCTTGTGAAGAACTGAAAGTGAAGTTCCGGTAGCCGTCAGCCATGCTCGCGTCTGACGCGCTGCTTTTGCTGACGCCGATAGCAAACGCGGCGCCTTGCGAGCGCCGCGAACCTTGGACGCCCATGCGCCACAACCGGCATCCTACACGCTCAAGACGGCTTCGTTCAACCGTCAATAAGCGCTCAGCGCAAGACGCGCCGGCGTCTTCACCGTTGTCCGAACGAAATCTCGCCGAACAGCGCTTTCTGCTCGCGCGGTTGCGAGCGCCAGTACTGCGGCGGCGCCTCGACCGTCGCACCGAGTTGCGCCGCGGCGTGCCAGGGCCAGCGCGGGTTGTACAGCAAGGCACGGGCCAATGCGATCAGATCGGCGTCGCCGGCTTCGATCAGTTGCTCGGCATGGACCGGATCGGTGATGAGTCCCACGCCGATGGTGGTGAGGCCGGTGGCCTGCTTGACCGCCCTGGCGAATGGAATCTGATAGCCCGGTTCGAGCGGGATCTTCTGCAACGGCGAGACACCGCCCGATGACACGTCGATCCAGTCGCAGCCGCGCTTTTTCAACTCGTCGGCAAACGCGATCGTATCTTCAAGTGTCCAGCCGCCTTCGACCCAGTCGGTCGCGGAAACCCGCACGCCCACCGGTTTGTCGGCGGGAAATGCGGCGCGCACGATGTCGAAGATTTCGAGTGGAAAACGCATGCGGTTGCCGAGCGAGCCGCCGTACTCGTCGCCGCGTTGATTGGCGATCGGCGAGAGGAACTGATGCAGCAGATAGCCGTGTGCCGCGTGCACTTCCAACGCATCGATACCCAGGCGCGCGGCGCGCCGCGCAGACGCCGCGAATGCTTCACGAATCCGGTTCAAGCCGGCTGTGTCGAGCGCGAGAGGCGGCTCTTCGCCCGCCTTATGCGGCAACGCGGACGGCGCGTGCGGCAGCCAGCCGCCTTGCGACACCGGAATCAGTTGCCCGCCTTCCCACGGCGCATGACTCGAGGCCTTGCGCCCGGCGTGCGCCAACTGCATCGTCACGCTGATGCGCGAATGCTTGCGGATAGCGGCCAGCACCGGCACGAGCGCGGCTTCGGTGGCGTCGTCCCACAGTCCAAGATCGCCGGGCGTGATGCGGCCATCGGGCTCGACCGCGGTCGCCTCGATGCACAACATGCCCGCGCCGGACAAGGCGAGACTGCCGAGATGGATCATGTGCCATGCAGTCGCCTCGCCGCGCTCGGCGGAGTACTGGCACATCGGGGACACGACGATACGGTTGGGAAGCGTCACGCTACGCAGCGTGAGCGGAGAAAAAAGCGCGCTCATGAATTCCGCCCAGTAAGAACCCGAGAGCGGTCGAGCATAGCATCGCGAGTGATTTACTGCAGTCAAGCCCTGGTCAGGGTGTCGCCTCGACCTGATCGAGCCATTCGCCGAACATGCGGCGCGCGGCGGCTTCCAGCGCCGGACCAAGACGCGCGGTCTCGGCGCGCAACTGACGGGCATCGATACCGTGACCGGCAATCTCGCCGGCATTGCCGATCAGCCAGGGCTCGAAGCGGTCGGCACGAATCTCCGGGTGACATTGCAGACCCAGAACGTGATCGCCAAAGGCGAACGCCTGGTTCTCGCAGGCCGGCGTCGAAGCAAGCCGCGTGGCGCCGTCGGGTAAATCGAAGGTGTCGCCGTGCCAATGCAACATGGACGTGTGCGCCCCATCCAGATGACGCACCGGCGAAGCGCGGCCCGCCTCGGTGAGGGTAAGCGGCGTCCAGCCGAGTTCCGTATGGCCTGCGGAATAGACGCGCGCGCCGAGCGCGCGCGCGATCAATTGAGCGCCGAGGCAGATGCCGAGCGTCGGCAAACCGGCCACGATGCGTTTTTCGATCTTGGACAGCAGTGGCCCGAGTGTCGGGTAAAGTGCGTCGTCGGTTGCGCTGATCGGACCGCCCAGCACCACCATCAACGACGCGGCAACCGGGTCGGGCGCCTCGATACGTGCGAAGCCGACGTCGAGATAGCGGACCGGGCGACCGCGCTCGCCGAGCACCAGCTCGAGACTGCCCAGATCCTCGAAGTACACGTGCCGAATGGCCAGAACTTCGCGATTCATCGGCTGCCCACCTTCAGATTGACTAAGGACTTGCCGCTATGCGGCGCTCGAACGGCTGGCGGTCGGCATGTGCGCCGACCGCCGTAGCCGGCTTGGCAGTGTAGCGGATTGTCGTGAAAGAAGCCGCCTTATTGGGCGTAGATCTTCCACGTCTTCTTTTGGGTGGCGGCGTCGGCGGTTTCATGCACCGAGCAATCGAGGCGCACATCCGTATCCGACAGCTTCAGGTCGAGCAGCGCGCAGTAATGCGGCGTCTTCTTCGGATTCTTGCTCGGCTCGAAGTGCGCGCAGCTCAGGCACATGCGGTGCGGCGGAATGGTGCCTTGCGCTTCCAGTTGATGAACGGTTTTCAGCAGCGTGCGATAGAACATGGTCTGCTCGTCGTCGCGCAGCGTGCCCACCGCCTTGGCCAAAAAGTCCGGCCATTGCGCGGCGCGCTTGGCGGCCGTGCGGCCACGCGCCGTCAGGCGAACCGCGAGTGCGCGGCCGTCGTCGAGCGCGCGGCGCTTTTCGACCAGACCCTTGCCTTCGAGCGTGCTCACCGCATCGCTGGTGGTCGCGGCGGTCAGCGCCGTTTCACGCGCGATCTCGCCCAGGCGCATCGGACCCTTGCGCTGCATCAACAAGACCAGGATCTCGCCCTGAGTCGGCGTGAGACCCGCGCCTTCGGCCCATTCCCAAGCCTGGCTTCGCATCGCCGTGCTCAATCGCAATAGGCTGTGGGTCACCCGCCCGGTCGCCTGTTCTCCGTATACGCCTTCGCTCATAATCTTCGATTGGTTTATTTACAGCCCTCGTGCAGGATCGGCGCCCCTTCTGCCGACCGTGCCCGTAGCCTTTGTGGGGTAGCCTCGTCCCAGTCGCGGGCGAGACCGTTTCGACTATCTCAAAAATTTACCGCCTGACTGGCCAAGGCGGCGAAAACGACATTCTATGCGAGAGCGGCGAATCGTACAGCTAACTTATCCAACGCGATCTGTGGATAACCGCGGGAAAACACGGGGACGACCTGTGCACCGATTCTTGATAAGCCGGCTGACCGCGCCGCCCGACTCTGAGTTGTCCTCGCGTCGCGGCATCGGCCCACCTTCGATCAGCCCGGTTATGGTTTACGTAGTGTCTTGACTTTGAACGACATTGGTCAGTTGTCCACAGGCGGATGCGATGCTTGTTAACTATTACTACTTTTGTATACGGGATTTCTAAAAACCCTTAAGCGCGCCGAGCTGGAAAATAAATTACAGAAAAAAAACCCGCTCGAGGCGGGTTTCCTTACGAATTCCCCGCAACGCGGGTCGAGCTAAGCGCGCCATTGCAGACACTGCTGCCGAACGGCTTCATGCAAGGACTTTTCCCGATCGACGACGCCGCGCAACCACGTCGCATCGTTCACCTGATTGCGAGCGATCGCGCCGATTTCGGCGAGCGCCTTGCCCGAACCCAATGCTTCGGCGTGCGGTGCGATCAGATCGAGCGTTTCGAGAATGTCTTCGGAGATCGTCTTGCGTTCACCGGTTTGCGGATTGATGCAGGTGCCGGCAAGCCCGAAACGGCATGCCTCGAAACGGTTGAACGTGTAGACGAGGTAATCGTCCTCGCGCGGCGTGATCGGTTTGTCGAGCAACAGATGGCGCGCCAGCGTCTGGATGTAGCAGGCAATCGCCGCGGCGCGATCCACCGAGAACGGCGTGTCCATCACGCGGACTTCGATCGTGCCGAAGCCCGGCTTCGGCCGGATGTCCCAGTAGAAATCCTTCATGCTGTTGACGACACCCGTGTGCACCATCTTCGAGAAATATTCCTCGAAGCTGTCCCACGTCAGCACGAACGGCGCACGGCCCGACAGCGGAAACGCGAACACGGAGTTCAGGCGCGCCGAATGAAAACCGGTATCCACGCCCTGCACGAACGGCGACGAGGCGGACAGCGCGATGAAATGCGGAATGAAGCGCGACATCGAATGCAGCAGGTAGAGCGCGCTATTCGGATCCGGGCAGCCAATGTGCACATGCTGGCCGAACACCGTGAATTGCTTGGCAAGATAGCCATACAACTCGGAAAGGTACTGGAAGCGCGGCGTGTCGACGATTTGCCGTTCGCTCCATTGCTGGAAAGCGTGCGTGCCGCCGCCGCACAACCCCACGTTCAGGCGGTCCGCCGCGGAAACCAGCGTGTCGCGAATCTTGCGCAAATCGGCGACGGCCTGTTCATGCGTCGTGCAAATGCCGGTCGACAACTCGATCATGCTTTCGGTGATTTCCGGCGTGATGTTGCCCGGAATCTTTTCGTCCTTGATGAGCCGCATCAGATCGGAGCCGGCTCGGGTCAGATCGTAGTCGTGCGTATTGACGATTTGCATCTCGAGTTCGACGCCGAATGTGAACGGTTTCGAATCGATGAAGGGTTCGAGTGACATGGCGTCCCCTGGGTCGGATCGGCCCGGTATGTGTCAGATGCCCGGCCGATTTTGAATCGAATAAGTTGGATCAGGCGCGTCGGGCCCGAACAGCGCACCGCGCGCTGACGTGCCTTTAGATACGCCTACTCTTCGCGCCGTTCGGCCACGAGCGCGAGGCTGCGATACACGAGCCACGGCCCGAGAATCTGCAGCACGAAAATCGAACACATCACGATGGCCCGCAGCTGCGGATCGAAATTCGGATAAAGGTTGTAGGTGTCGTCGACTAGCAGATAAGCCAGCGCCGACATCGGCGACAAGGACAAACCGAGCGCCATGCCCTGCTTCCAGTTCAAGCCGCTCGGCCTGGCGAACGCGAGGACGCCGACCAGTTTCGCGACGAGGCGCGCAACAATCAGACCCAGCGCCGCGACACCGCCGAGCGCGATGTGTTTCCATTCGAACGACGTGAGCGTCAGCACGAACAGAATCACGGTCAGGAGCCAGCCGGCCGTGCCGAAATGCTGCGGCCACAACTGCGGGCGCGCTTCGTGATTCTTGACGATGATGCCGGCGGCCAGCAGCGCGAGAATCGTCGACAGCTTGAACAGATGCGCGAGCGCGATCGCCAGCAGCACGAGACCGAACAGCGCGACGAACGAATGTTCGTCCTGCATGCTCAGCCGCCGATAAAAGAACGTGCAGGTGCGCGCGAGCAGATAGGCGAGCACGAGCGAGCCGACCAGCAGATACAGCGGCTGAAGAATCGTGGCGAAAACGTTGCCATAGACCTCCTGATGCAGCCAGCTCGACACGAGCTTTTCGATCACCACCGCATACATGCTGTTGAGCGCGGTGAGCGTCAACAGACGCTGGGTGACCTGGCCTTCCGCGCGCAATTCGGTCTTGAGCTGAATCACCATCGCGGGCGAAGTCGCCATGGCGATCGCCGCGAGCACGGTCGCCACCATGAGCGGCACGTTGAGGAACAGCAAGACCGGCAAAACCAGTGCAAAAGTAAGCGTGGCTTCGGCGACGCTCGACAGGATCAGCCAGGGATTGCGACGGATCCAGCGCAGATCGAGCCGGCTGCCGAGTTCGAACAGCAGCAAACCGAGCGCGACATCGAGCAATGGCCGCGCGGCGCTCGCGGAATCCGAGTCGATCACGCCCGAACCCGCCGCACCGGCTATCAAACCAATGACCGCATACCCGGAAATGCGCGGCAAACGCCACGCGCGATAGCAAAGTTCACCGCAGAGACCCGCGGCGAGCAAAGCCAGGCCAGCCCAAAAAATGGCGTCGGGTGCGAGAGGCCAGGCCGGAAAAAATGAAAACGCCGACTTCATCGTGATGGGTTCTCCTTTGCAGCAACGGCGGACGACACGAACCGGCGCAAACACCGGCGAGCGAGTGGCGCGCGAGGCGCTCACTATCGCGATCGCTTCGCGTGACCAGCGTTGCGAGTTTTCAACGATCGGATGATCGGAACGCGCCGCGGCCGCAGGGAGCTCGGCGCGTTCGGGGGTGCGGCCGCAGCAACCGGCACGGCACGGTGAAAGGAAGCCGTCGACTTGAATCAGATTCTGATTGACCGGCACCGTTCCGTGGTTGCGTGTGCCGTTCGAGGCGAGGCACGACGCGGAAAAGAACGGCGATTGTGCCATAGCTTTTTCTGCCTTGACCGAAAAGACACGAACGCGCCGTCAAAACGGTAAAAACGCACCTTATCTTCATGATGCCAGGAAAAAGCGACCGTTTTATGGCCGTGATTCGATCGCGATAGCGGATAACAAACCATCGTGGGACCTAGCTTCGGCGCATTCACACAGCAGGGGCCGTGCCGCGAAATTTTGAAGGCCTTGCCCAGCCGAATGCCTTCCGCTGCCCTAGGCCTTTCTGTTTACAGGTTTACTGTATGTATACGTAGTAACAGTTAACAAGCTGCCTCGGTTTCTGTGGATAACCCATTTTTACCGAAGCAAATCAGCAGCTTGCCGACGGCATAACCGGATGCACAGCATGTGCGGGAACAGCCGGGACTCAAGGGTAACTTTTGGCGATTTTCGACGGCGGCCAAGTTACCCCGTTTACGTCCACAACGGTTCCACACGAGTTGCGCCGGTAAACCACCTGCTTATCCACATCCCGCGGTGGATAAGTCCCGCGCGCGGTTAACCTACGACCCCTTGACGCAATGCCCGCAAAAGGAAGCGGGCGGGATCGATGTCCTCGGCCAGATCGCGTTCGAGCGGCCACGGCTCGCCTTCGATCTGCGAAGCGATCAGTTCCGCGCCGAGCGCGGCCCACACGAGCCCGCGCGACCCATAGGCGAACGCGCCGTACAAACCCTGGCTACGCGGCAGGTCGAGCGGCCATGCGCCACGCAGTTGGTGCGCGTCGAGCGCAGCCTGCGCTTCGTCGGCGAGATTGCCGATCATCGGCATGCGGTCGCTGGTGACGCAGCGGAACGCGACGCGTCCGGCGAACTCGGCCGACTGAGCGTTTCTGGCCTCGCCGGCGACGCCCGCGAAGGACGGCAGCATGAGCGCCACACGCTCGAGGTTTTCCAGATGACCGCCCGCGCGCAGCAGCGTATGCGGATCGTCGAGTTCGTAGGTGGCGCCGGTCAGCGTGACGCCGTTTGCGAGCGGTACCGCGTAGCCTTCCCCGATCACCGGCACCTGGAGTCGCGGCACGGCGCCGGCCGGCAACAAGGTCAACTGGCCGCGAATGCTGCGCGTCGGCGCATACCGCAAACCGGCGATGCGCGCGGCATCGTGGGCGCTCGCCACCACCACTACCGGCGCGCGGGCGACGGCTTGGCCCGCTGTGTCGAACACCGTCCATTGATCGCCGGAGCGCTCGATGCGCGCGACGTCGACGCCGAAGCGCCGGTCCAGCAAGCCGCCCGCCGCGGCGCATTGCGCGGCGCACAGCGACGCGGGGTCGATCCAGCCGCCGTGCGGAAAGAACCAGCCGCCGCGCGCGAGGGGCACGCCGGCGAGCCTGTGCGCTTCGCTCGAGCCGACCGGCGTCACGTACTCGGACGGATTACCGAACGCGGCGATCGCCTCGCTGATCGAGCGGGCTTCTTCGTCGTTCGTGGCGATTTGCAACAAGCCCCGGCCGCCGCGCAACGGCTGGTGACCCAACCGTTCGAGCGCGGCCCAGCGCCCAAGCGTGTACAGAAAGCCGGCACGCGTCACGCGCGAGGCGACGCTGTCGTCGCGCGAGATCATCGGATGGAAAACACCGGCCGGATTACCCGACGCATCTTGCGCGACCAATGCATGCCGTTCCAGCGAGGTAACGCGCCAGCCGCGCGCCGCGAGCCGTTCGATGACCGCGCAACCGGCGAGCCCCGCGCCGATCACGACCGCATGCCGTTCGTCGACTGCGAGCGGCGCGGGCGGCTCATGGCGGCGCACGCGCCAGCGCGGCGCGAAGTGGCCGGCCAGCATCGCTCGTTTCCAGCCGAAGCCGTCGATTTTTTGGTACACAAAGCCGCATTGCGTCAGCGCGCGCTTGACTTCGCCGGCGCTGCTGTAGGTGGCGAAAGTGGCGCCCTCGCCCGCCACGCGCGTGAGCGCCTTGAAGATCGCGGGGGTCCAGAGCTCGGGATTCCTGGCTGGCGCAAAGCCGTCGAGGTAAAACGCGTCGGCGCGCAGCCTCAAGGCTGGCAGCGTCTGTAGCGCGTCGCCGAACACGAGCGTGAGGACGACCTGGCCGCCCTCGAATTCGAGCCGATGCGTGCCGGGCACGAGCATCGGCCATGCGCTCGCAAGCGTGTCGGCCAGCGCCGCGATCGACGGATCGGAAACGGTGGCCGCATACACGCTGCGCAAGTCGGCGAGCGTAAACGGATGCTTTTCGGTCGACACGAAGTGCAGCCGCTCGCAGCGCGACGGATCGGCGCGCCACGTGGCCCAGGTCGTCAGAAAGTTGATGCCCATGCCGAAGCCTGTCTCGAGCACGGTGAAAACACGCCGGTCGCGCCACCGCTCAGGCAGCGAGTTGCCGCGCAGAAAAACGTGGTGAGCCTGTTCGAGACCGCCGACGGCGCTGTGATAGATATCGTCGTAAAGCGGGGAAAAAGGCGTGCCGTTGTCGCGAAACGCGAGGACGGCGGGGATCAGCGGATCGGTCATGCGCGGCGAAAAATGACGCTCGAAAGAGCGGATCAAACGTTACCGCCAGCGCGGGCAGCTCGCCGGACGGCGAAAAAGACGCGCCGAACGTTGGCAAAAACCAACGTCAAGCCCCGTCCGTGCTGGGTTTCAGCCCTCGGTTGGCGCCCTCGAACAGCAAAAAGAGCGGTTTCCTTGCTGTCATGGCCCTGGAACCGCTGAAATCTTCGAAACCCTTATCCTGATTGGGTTTGCGCTGCGCTATCATAGCAAGCGCCGCGAAGGGAGCGGCAGCACGGCCGACGGACGGTTACCTGTCCGGCGCTATTGGTCCGGACGGGATCCGGAGCCGCAGCTGCTCGACGGCGCGGCCCGCGCACGTATAATCGGCGCGTTCGCGCTGTTCGTATCAACCTAAACTCAGAAAGGAACCTTAATGAACAAACAGGAACTGATCGACGCCGTCGCAGGACAGACGGGCGCCAGCAAGGCTCAAACCGGTGAGACGCTGGACACGTTGCTTGAAGTGATCAAGAAGTCCGTGTCGAAGGGCGACGCGGTCCAGTTGATCGGCTTCGGCAGCTTTGGTTCGGGCAAGCGCGCAGCACGTACGGGTCGTAATCCCAAGACCGGCGAGACCATCAAGATCCCGGCAGCCAAGACCGTCAAGTTCACGGCTGGCAAGGCGTTCAAGGACGCAGTCAACAAGCGCTAAGCAGATTACTGCCTGGCAGTTGACACCCGCCAACGGCGGGTTTTTTTTCGTCCGCAAGCTTTGCGCGGAATGGATTGGCCGCGGCGCCTCGCACGGCTAATCAGCGGCGACGGCGCGTCAGCAGCGCCTAGTCATGACGATGCACGATTTCGCCGTGGCCATGCCCGTCGTGGTCGTGGTCGTGATGGTCGTGATCGTCTTCGTCGAAGTCCCACGCCGGGAACGGATCGGTGAACTGCTGCCAACCTTGCGGCCCCAGCGCATATTCGTCGTCGGTCAGCAGGCAGGCGTCGAACTTCGCGGTCCACACGGCCGGATCGATGTCCACACCGATCATCACCAGTTCCTGGCGACGATCGCCGATCGTCAGATCGTCCGGGTCGCCGTACCAGTCCGCAGCGATTTCGGCGGCCAGTTCGTCGTCGCCGTCCGGCCATTCGCCGCGGTCCTGAGCCGCCCACCACATGCCCGCCGGACCATGCCGGCAAGCGCCGCCCGCCTGCGACAGCGAACCGGCGATGTCGTTGCGCGTGGCGAGCCAGAAGAAGCCCTTGCTGCGCAACACGCCCTTCCACTCCTGATGCAGCAGCGCCCACAGCCGCTCCGGGTGAAACGGCCGGCGTGCCCGGTAAATGAAATTGCCGATGCCGAATTCGTCGGCTTCACCGTGGTGAGCATGGCCGTGCTCGTGGTCATGCTCATGGTCGAGCGACGCGAGCCAGCCCGGCGCGCTCGACGCTTCGTCGAAATCGAAACGGCCGGTGTTCAGCACCTCGGCAAGCGGCACTTCGCCGAACCGGCTCACCACTTGCACCGCGCGCGGGTTGATGCGGGCAAGAATGCGTTGCAGGCGGGTGAGTTCGTCGGCGCTGACCAGGTCGGCCTTGTTCACCACCAGCACGTCGCAGAATTCGATCTGCTCGACCAGCAACTCGACCAGCGTGCGATCGTCCTCGTCGGTCGCGGCGATGCCGCGCTCGGCGAGCGCGTCGGCCGAACCATAGTCGCGCAGGAAGTTGAACGCGTCGACCACCG
Source organism: Paraburkholderia sp. DD10 (assembly GCF_049177125.1). Lineage (NCBI taxonomy): Bacteria > Pseudomonadati > Pseudomonadota > Betaproteobacteria > Burkholderiales > Burkholderiaceae > Paraburkholderia > Paraburkholderia sp. DD10. Next base: position 3,341,100 of record NZ_CP185393.1, read on the forward strand.
TCACCATCGTATCGAGCCGGGCGACGTCGGAGAGCGACGCGCCGTCATCGTCGACGAACGTGAAGGTTTCGGCGATCGGCATCGGCTCGGCCACGCCGGTCGACTCGATCAGGATCGCGTCGAAGCGTTTTTCCGCCGCGAGACGCTTGATCTCGACCAGCAGATCGTCGCGCAGCGTGCAGCAGATGCAGCCGTTCGACAGTTCGACGAGTTGCTCCTCGACGTGCGACAAGGCGGCGGCGTCGCGCACGAGGGTGGCGTCGATATTGACCGCGGCGAGGTCGTTGACGATCACGGCCACGCGCAAACCGGCCCGGTTCGCGAGGATGTGATTCAGGAGCGTGGTCTTGCCGGCGCCCAGAAAACCGGAGAGCACGGTGACGGGCAATAGCGGCTGGTTCATCGCGGTACGGAACAAACAAGAGGATTGGAAGGCGTGCCGGGCTTGAGGCCGCGTGACTGCAATGACAGACGGGCCTCGACGGCGGCACGAAGCCGCATTGTGCATCAAACGGGCAGCACCCGCGTGACGGAGCGGATCGGAAAGTCGGCGCGGACCACGCTCGGGAGCCCGAGGCCGAGCACTTGCGCGAGGAAAAATCAATGAGCGCGGCGCGGGTCAGCGCGCCAGCGGAAACACCGCTCAGCGCGCAGCCGGCATCAGATTCCACTTGCGCAGGATCGCGGCGATCTGCTGCGCATACTTGTCGCGTAGCGCCGGCGTCTCGGAGTGGTATGCGCCGATTGCCTGCCAGGTGTTGCCGTATTTGTTCATCTGACGGCGCAGATGCCATGCCGCGATATAAACGTTCTTGCAAGGCTCCATCAGCGTGCCTTGCGAGATGCCGTACTGAGCCAGCGTGGGCAGGTGAATCGAATTGATCTGCATGACGCCGTAGTCGGTCGAACCGTTAGCGTTCTTATGCCGCGCGTCCGGCCGGTTGTGCGACTCCTGCCAGGCAATCGCACGAAGGATCAGCGGATTGACCTTCTGATATTTGGCCGCCTCGTCGAAGCAATCGGCGCGTGCCTGCCCTGCTGCGGCTAGCACGGCAAATCCTGCGGCGACGGTGACCAGGGTGCGTCTCATCAGTCAAGATCACTAAACAAAAAGGCAAGAATAAAGTTTGCGAGGGCGATTCATCGGCCATACTTCAGTCACTGAAAGCCGCCGAGGCTTACGGGCCGGGGTTGCCGCGCATCGGGGAAACCCCGCATCGGCAAGATGCAACCGGCGACTCGAACGGCTCGTATCATACCGGCAGGTCTTGGGGCGTCAAGTTAGCTAACCGACATAAGACGGCGAAAAAGACGTGCTTTTGCTGCTCGCCTCAGCGCAAACTGTTGACATTCAATAGGTTGATTACCGGCGGTGGTCCTGCGAGGAATGGCACCGCGGTGTTTTGTTGTGACAAATCCGACATGAAAAACTGTTACTGTTCTTTTTTTTCGGACATCGGATGGCCGGCATCCGGGGCGGTGATCGCCTTTGAAGCTGGCTGGCAGACCGACAGGGCGGCGGCCTGCTCCTATGTCCGCACAGCGTGACCGTCGGCAGCTACGGCTGCCGACATCAATACCCTATTCCATGAAAAGAAATCGTATGGCTTTGCGTCGCATCGCAACGGCGCTGCTGGTGGTTGGACTGATCACCGCGCAGACAGCACAGGCGCAGGTGACACTCAATTTCGTGAACGCGGACATCGACCAGGTGGCGAAGGCGATCGGCGCGGCAACGGGCAAAACGATCATCGTCGACCCTCGCGTGAAGGGTCAACTGAACCTCGTGTCGGAAAATGCGGTACCTGAGGATCAGGCGCTGAAGACTCTCCAGTCGGCTTTGCGCATGCAGGGCTTCGCACTGGTGCAGGACCACGGCGTGTTGAAAGTCGTGCCCGAGGCCGACGCCAAGCTGCAGGGTGTGCCGACCTATGTCGGCAATACGCCCAGCGCGCGCGGCGACCAGGTGGTCACGCAGGTGTTCGTGCTGAAGAACGAATCGGCCAACAACCTGCTGCCGGTGCTGCGTCCGCTGATCTCGCCGAACAACACCGTGGCCGCTTATCCGGCCAACAATACGATCGTCGTCACCGATTACGCCGACAACGTACGCCGCATCGCGCAGATCATCGCAGGCGTGGATACGGCCGCGGGCCAGTCGGTGTCGGTCGTCCAGTTGAAGAACGCGAACGCGCTCGACATCGCCACGCAATTGAACAAGATGCTCGACCCGGGCGCGATCGGCAGTACCGACGCGACGCTGAAGGTATCCATCACCGCTGATCCGCGCACCAACTCGCTGCTGATCCGCGCGTCGAACGGTGCGCGTCTCGCCGCGGCGAAAGCGCTCGCCAAACAGCTCGATTCGCCGACCACCATGCCCGGCAACATGCACGTCGTGCCGCTGCGCAACGCGGAGGCGACGAAGCTTGCGAAGACCTTGCGCGGGATGCTCGGCAAGGGCGGCGACACCGGCTCGTCGAGCGGCTCGAACGAAGCGAACGCCTTCAACCAGGGCGGGGGCGGGGGCGGGGGTGGCCTGGGCGGCAACTCGACCGGCACCTCGGGCACGCCTCCGCTGCCCGGCGGCGGGCTCGGCAGCAGCTCGATGTCGTCGTCAATGGGCGGCGGCGGTGGTGGTGGCGGCGGCGGCGCATACGGCGCGGGCGGCGGTTCGGCCTCCGGCGGCCTGTTCGGCAGCGATAAGGAAAAGAGCGACGACAATCAGCCAGGCGGCATGATCCAGGCGGATTCAGCAACGAACTCGCTGATCATCACGGCGTCCGAGCCGGTGTATCGCAACCTGCGGGCGGTGATCGAGCAGCTCGACGCACGCCGCGCCCAGGTCTACATCGAGGCGCTGATCGTCGAACTCAACTCGAACACGAGCGGCAATCTCGGCATTCAGTGGCAAGTCGCGAACAATTCCGTATTCGCCGGCACCAATCTCGCCACCGGCTCCGGCAACAGCATCGTCAATCTGACGGCGGGCGCCGCCACGGCCGCGACCGGCGGTCTCGCCTCGGCGCTCGCAACCCAGGGGCTACAGCAGGGCCTCAACGTCGGCTGGATTCACAACATTTTCGGCGTGCAGGGTCTCGGCGCGCTGCTGCAGGCGCTGTCGCAAACCGCCGACGCGAACGTGCTGTCCACGCCTAACCTGATCACGCTGGACAACGAGGAAGCCAAGATCGTCGTCGGTACGAACGTGCCGATCCAGACGGGCTCGTATTCGAACCTGACGAGCGCCACCGCGACCTCGGCGTTCAATACCTTCGACCGCGTCGACGTCGGTCTGACGCTGCACATCAAGCCGCAGATCACCGATGGCGGGATTCTCAAGCTGCAGCTCTACACGGAAGACTCGGCGATCGTGAACGGCACGACCAACGCGGTGACCAACCCCGCCGGCCCGCAGTTCACCAAGCGTTCGATCCAATCGACGGTGCTCGCCGATAACGGCGAGATCATCGTGCTGGGCGGCCTGATGCAGGACAACTACCAGGTCAGCAACAGCAAGGTGCCGCTGCTGGGCGATATTCCGTGGATCGGCCAATTATTCCGCTCGGAACAGAAGACCCGCCAGAAGACGAATTTGATGGTGTTCCTGCGCCCGGTGATCATCAACGACCGCGATACCGCGCAGGCTGTGACCTCGAACCGTTACGACTATATTCAAGGCGTGCAAGGCGCATACAAGTCGGACAATAACGTGATGAAGGACAAGGACGACCCGGTGGTTCCGCCCATGCCGACCGGTCCCAGCCAGGGCGGCTCGCCCGCGATGAACCTGTTCGATCTCGACCAGATGCGTCGTCAGCAGCTAGCGCCGCAGCCGCAGCCTCAGTCGCAGCCGCAGCCGCGCTCGTCGACGCAGCCAGGCGTCGCCCCCCTGACAAACGGCGGCGCGGTGCAGTCCAACCCCGTGACGGTCGCGCCGTCCACCGCATCGCCAGGAGTTCAGCCGTGAGCACGCCGTCCACGCCGCCGTCATCCGCAAAGTCGCCTGCATCGGCGCGCGCTGCGACGGTTGCGCCCCCGGCGATGACCGAGCAAGCCGAGCGCGCGGCGCCCTCGGGGATTGCCGCACGCCTCGTCCCTTACGGCTTTGCCCGCAGCGGCCAGATCCTGGTCGCGCATCAGCATGCCGACAGTCTCGAAGTCTGGATCAGCGAGCGCACCAACGACGCCGCGCTCGCGGAAGTCGCGCGCAACTTCGGCGCGTTGTCGGTCACGCGTTTGCCCGCCGACGAGCTCGCGCAGGCGATCAACCAGGCGTATGCGCGCCACGACGGCAGCGCCGCGCAAGTGGTCGGCGAAGTGGAAGGCGAAGTCGATCTGTCGCGCCTGATGCAGGACATTCCCGAGGTCGAGGATCTGCTCGAGTCGGAAGACGATGCGCCGATCATCCGCATGATCAACGCGCTGCTCACGCAAGCCGCGCGCGAGCAGGCGTCGGACATTCACATCGAGCCGTTCGAGACTTCTTCCGTGGTGCGTTTTCGGGTCGACGGCACGCTGCGCGACGTCGTGCGGCCGAAGAAAGCGCTGCACGGCGCACTGATTTCGCGGATCAAGATCATGGCGCAGCTCGACATCGCGGAAAAGCGTCTGCCGCAAGACGGCCGTATCACGCTGCGCGTGGGCGGCCGTCCGGTCGACGTGCGCGTGTCGACGCTGCCCACCGGGCACGGCGAGCGCGCGGTGCTGCGTCTGCTGGAAAAAGACGCGTCGCGTCTGAACCTCGAAGCGCTCGGCATGGGGCCGGATACGCTCGTCAAGTTCGACAAGCTGATCGGCAAGCCGCACGGCATCGTGCTCGTGACCGGCCCGACCGGTTCGGGCAAGACGACCACGCTGTACGCGTCGATGTCGCGGCTCGAAACCGCGACCACCAACATTATGACGGTGGAAGACCCGATCGAATACGACCTGTCGGGCATCGGCCAGACGCAGGTCAACGAGCGGATCGGCATGACGTTCGCGCGGGCGCTGCGCTCGATTCTGCGGCAGGACCCGGACATCATCATGATCGGTGAAATCCGCGACCTCGAAACCGCGCAGATCGCGGTGCAGGCGTCGCTGACCGGCCACCTCGTTCTGGCAACGCTGCACACGAACGACGCGGCATCGGCGGTAACGCGTTTGACCGACATGGGCGTGGAGCCCTATCTGCTGGCGTCGTCGCTGCTCGGCGTGCTGGCGCAGCGGCTCGTGCGCCGCCTGTGCCCGGTGTGCCGCGAGGAGCGCGTCGAGGAAGACGGCCGCGTGCATTGGCATCCGGTGGGTTGCGACAAGTGCGGCCAGTCCGGCTACACGGGCCGCCGCGGCGTGTACGAACTGCTGCTGATCGACGACGAGATCCGCACGCTGGTCCACCGCAATGCGTCCGACGCCGAGATTCTCACCGCCGGCCGTGCGCAAGGCATGCGCACACTGCGTGAGGATGCGGACCGCTGGCTCGCCTCCGGGCTCACGTCGCTCGAGGAAGTCATCCGCGTGACGGGCGGAGCATAAGCGCATGCCGGCATTTCGTTTCGAGGCGATCGACGCGGCGGGCAAGGCGCAAAAAGGCGTGCTCGACGCGGACAGCGCGCGCGGCGCGCGGACCAATCTGCGCTCGCAAGGACTTACGCCGCTCGTCGTCGAACCCGCGGCGACGCGCACGCGCGGCGAGCGCAATCAACGCTTGTCGCTCGGGCGGCGCCTGTCGCAGCGCGAGCAGGCGATTCTCACGCAGCAACTCGCGAGCCTGCTGATCGCCGGCTTGCCGCTCGACGAAGCCCTTGCGGTGCTTACCGAGCAATCGGAGCGCGACTACATTCGCGAGCTGATGGCGTCGATTCGCGCGGAAGTGCTCGGCGGCCATTCGCTGGCCAATGCGCTGACGCAGCATCCGAAAGACTTCCCCGAGATTTATCGCGCGCTGGTGGCGGCCGGCGAGCACACCGGCAAGCTGGGTCTCGTGCTTTCGCGCCTCGCCGACTACATCGAGCAACGCAACGCGCTCAAGCAGAAAATCGTGCTCGCCTTCACGTATCCGGCGATCGTCACGCTGATTGCCTTCGGCATCGTCACGTTTCTGCTGAGCTACGTGGTGCCGCAAGTGGTGAACGTGTTCGCCAGCACCAAGCAGCAACTGCCCTTCCTCACCGTCATGATGATGGCGCTGTCGGGCTTCGTGCGGCACTGGTGGTGGGCGCTGATGATCGGGGTGGCCGTGCTGGTGTATCTGGTGCGCTCGATCCTGAAGCAGCCGGGCCCGCGCCTCGCGTTCGACCGCTGGCTTCTGACGGCGCCGCTGCTCGGCAAACTCGTGCGTGGCTATAACACGGTACGTTTCGCCAGCACGCTGGGCATTCTGACGGCGGCGGGTGTGCCGATTCTGCGCGCGCTGCAAGCGGCGGCCGAAACGCTCAGCAACAACGCGATGCGCGGCAACATCGACGACGCGATCGTGCGCGTGCGCGAAGGCACGTCGCTATCGCGCGCGCTCGGCAATACGAAGACGTTTCCGCCGGTGCTGGTTCACCTGATCCGCTCGGGCGAAGCGACCGGCGACGTCACCACCATGCTCGACCGTGCCGCCGACGGCGAAGCCCGCGAACTGGAGCGCCGCACGATGTTCCTCACGAGCCTGCTGGAGCCGTTGCTGATTCTGGCGATGGGGGGCGTGGTGCTGGTGATCGTGCTGGCGGTGATGCTGCCGATCATCGAGTTGAACAACCTGGTGCAGTAGCGCGGAAGTCTGGTCGGATCGCGCGGTGGCCGCGCAATCCGGTGAAGCCGGTCAGGACGCTCGACGCCTCAGCGCACGTAAATCGTAGGACCTGCCGCATTGGCCGGCAGGAACACTTCGGAATGCGCGCCGTTGCGGTCGATGATGATCGAACGGGCGCGCACTTCGGAGAGCTTGGCGCCTTGCATCAGCGCGCTGCCGAGCGAGACGGCGCGCGGCGGTTCACCGCCGACGCTGACGATGGCCGCGGCGCCTTCGCGCAAAGCGAGGATGCCGAACAGATGCACGTCCTGGTTGGCGGTGCGCGTGAGTTGCCCGCCGAACAGCGTGGCGGCCTGTTCGGTCGACACCTGAGGATGCGCGGCGGCCGCGGGCAACGGCGCACCGGACGTCGTGGCGAGCGTGATGACCCAGTAGGTCAATGTCGCGCAGAACACGGCGAACAGCGCGAGCGACAGAAGGCGGATTTGGATGGCGTTCATGCGCATCATTGTACGGACTATTGTGAAAATTGCGTTGGGTTGAAACCCTTCCACACCATGACATTAAAATGACCGGCCGGGCCTGTTCGATGGCACCCTGATTACTGACGCGCCCGCTGAAGCGCGAATTCCGTCCGATCGAAAATTCATCTGAAAAGAGGTAGCAAGTTATGCAACTGTCGACCACTCGCCGCGCTGAAATCGCGGGTTCGCGCAGCCGCCGTCAACGCGGTTTCACGCTGATCGAAATCATGGTCGTGATCGCGATTCTGGGCATTCTCGCCGCGTTGATCGTGCCGAAGATCATGAGCCGCCCGGACGAAGCGCGGCGCGTCGCCGCCAAGCAGGACATCGGCACGGTGATGCAGGCGCTCAAGCTGTACCGTCTCGACAACGGCCGTTACCCGACCCAGGAGCAAGGTCTGCGCTCGCTGATCGAAAAACCGGGCACGGACCCGGTGCCGAACAACTGGAAGGACGGCGGCTATCTCGAGCGTCTGCCGAATGATCCGTGGGGCAACAGCTATCAGTACCTGAATCCGGGCGTGCACGGCGAGATCGACGTGTTTAGTTATGGCGCCGACGGCAAGGCCGGCGGCGAAGGCAACGATTCCGACGTCGGCTCGTGGCAATAAGCTGCGGAGAAGCCGCTGATTTTGTCAGGTGCGCAGAGTCGTCCTTCTTTACGGTCGGCTCGCGCGTCCTGTCGATGTACCGTTTTTGACTTTTAGGTTGATCGTTCGTGGCCGGCACTATGCGTATGTCCGCTTGCAAGTCCCATGTGGACACTCCGTGTACGGCTTCGTTGCCGCGCATGGCGTGGGTCGGCGCGCGCGGGCGTGACCTGCCCCGTCCGCATGCGAGCGGCCGGAAGCGCGCAGCCGGTTTCACGCTGCTGGAAATGATGGTGGTGCTGGTGATCGCGGGTTTGCTGGTATCGCTGACCGCGTTGACGATGACGCGCAATCCGCGCACGGATCTGAACGAGGAAGCGCAACGTCTCGCGCTGCTGTTCGAATCGGCCGGCGACGAAGCGCAGGTGCGCGCGCGGCCGATCGCCTGGCAACCGTCCGAGAGCGGCTTTCGTTTCGACGTGCGTACCGAGGACGGCTGGCGCCCGCTGCGCGACGACCTGCTCGGACCGCGCCACTGGGAAGGCGGCGTGACCGGCGTGGCGATCAACTATCCCGGCTCGGATGCGCAGCCGGGCCGCATCGTGTTCGGCACTGAAGCGATCGACGTGCCGGTGCGGATTACGCTGTTTTCGGCGGCGGGGAGCGCGACGATCGTCGGCACCGGCAATGGCCGCTATGAGGTGCATTGAGATGTGGCGTTGCGGGAGCATGAGCGCGCGCGCGTCGCAGCGCGGTTTTACGATGATCGAAGTGCTGGTGGCGCTTGCGATCATCGCGGTGGCGTTGGGCGCGTCGTTGCGCGCGGTCGGCAGTCTCGCGACCGGCGAAGCCGATCTGCACCGGCGTTTGCTGGCGGGCTGGAGCGCGGACAACGCGTTGGCGCAATTGCGCCTGACGCATGCCTGGCCGAACGTCGGCTCGACGAGCTTCGACTGTTCGCAGGGCAACTTGCAACTGATTTGTACGCAGCAGGTGACGGCGACGCCGAATCCGGTATTTCGTCGGGTGGAAGTGATGGTGACGATGCCAGGGCGTTCCGGCAACTTGGCGCAGATGGTCACGGTGGTGGCGAATGAAACCAACCGTTCGCTCTAGGCGCCGCCGCCCGTCGGGCGCGCGTGGCTTCACGCTGATCGAGCTGCTGGTCGCGATTGCGATTCTGGCGGTGATCGCGGTGCTGTCGTGGCGCGGGCTCGACCAGATCATTCGCGGGCGGCAGACCATCACGAGCGCGATGGAAGAGGAGCGCGTGTTCGCGCAGTTATTCGACCAGATACGGATCGACGCGCGCCAGGCCGCGTCGGACGACGAATCCGGTCAGGCGGCCATTACGGTGTCCGGCAGCGTGTTGCAGATCGTGCGGCAAATGAACTTGCCGGCGACGGCGCCGCGCTTGCAGGTGGTTCGGTATCGGGTATCCGAGGGACGCGTGATTCGCTATGCGTCGCCGCCGTTGGGCAATGTCGGCGAGTTGCGGCGGGCGTTGCGTGGTGAGGAGGGTGAGGGGTGGGCAACGGTGCCGTTGATGGGCGGTGTGGGAGCGATTTCCGCGCGGGTTTATGTGCCCAAAGTTGGCTGGACCACGCAGATGAAGGACGTGCAGAGTGCGATTACCGAGAACGACAATAATCTTAAGGTGCCGCAGTTGGGGAATGCGCCGTTGCCGCGGTCTGTGACCGGGCTTGAGGTTCGTATCGGGGCTAAGGGGTTGGCGCGGCCTGTTACGCGGGTTTTTCTCGTCGGGGAATGATATGAGGTTCTCTTTTTTGTCTCCGCGACGCTCTGGGGTGTGGTTTTGTTGTTTTGGCCTTTCCTTGTTTTGTTGGCGGTCTATTAGTGTTGCCCCTGTGCGGGGCGGCACTTACTTTCTTTGCCGCCGCAAAGAAAGTAAGCAAAGAAAGCGGCTCGCACCGCCAGCTTTGAAGCGGGTCCCCTGGCTTGGAGGGGGCAGTGGTGCATCTGGAATCCGTGCCCTCGCACACTCCGCGCTCGTGACAAGGCAGTCATCCGTTCCGGCGGCGCTTCGCGCGCCGAGCGGCACTTCACAAAAACCATCGTTATCGCTATGTCCCATGCGAACCGTTCCGGCGAGCGCGCCGCGCGAGTCGGGAAGTATGACTGCCTTGTCACTGGGGGGTGAGGGTACGCGTGCACGGATTCCAGATGCACCACTGCCCCCTCCGAGCCAGGAGACCCGCTTGAAACCTAGCGGTGTAAGCCGCTTTCTTTTGCCTACTTTTCTTTGCGGCCGGCAAAGAAAAGTAGGTGCCGCCCCGCACAGGGGCAACGCTAATAGACCACTAGCAACACAAGAAAAGGCCAAAACAACAACAAAACCACACCCCAGAGCCTCGCGAAGACAACCCCATCAAGCCGGCGCAGCAATCATCAGCGCCCTCCTGGTAGTAGCCCTATCGGCCATACTGGTCTCCGGCATGCTCTGGCGCCAGCAAGTCCAAATCCGAAGAATAGAAAACCAGCGCCTCCTGTCTCAAGCCCAATGGGTCGCAAGAGGCGCCTTGGACTGGACGCGCCTGATCCTCCGCTCGGAGGGCGACACCTCGGCGGGCATCACCTACCTGGGCGGCCTATGGGGCGTGCCCATCGCCAAAACTCGCCTGTCGGATTTCCTGGGCCAAATCGGCGAAGTCCGAGCGGAACAAGGCGCGGAAACCTTCCTCTCAGGCTCGATCGAAGACGCCCAGTCGAAATTCAACCTCCGCAACCTGGTCTCGAGCCCGGCGCCCGGCGTCATGCAACTGAACCAGGAGCAGATCGGCGCCTATCAGCGCCTGCTCGTCTCGCTCGGCGTCAGCGGCCAACTGGCGAAAAACACCGCCGTGCAGATTCGCTCCAGCCTCGCGCAATCGGCGACGCGCTTTCAGACCACCACCTCTCCCACCGGCGCAACGGCGACGCCGGCGATTCAGGGCGGCGCGATGGGCGGCGGCTTCACCGACAAACCCGGCATCGAGGGCGGCGACGACAACGCGGCGCGCGCGCCGCTGCAACTGATCAGTGTCGATTCGCTGCTCGATATCCCCGGCTACACGCCGGAAATGGTCGCGCGCCTGCGCCCGTTCGTCACCGTGCTGCCGACCGCAACGGCGCTCAACATGAATACCGCTTCCGCCGAAGTGATCGCCGCGCTCGTGCCGGGCATGAACGTGTCGGCCGCTCAGGCCCTCGTCGCGCGCCGCAAGACGGTGTTTTTCCGTAACGCCGGCGACGTGCAACTCGCGTTGCGCGGCGCGGGCGTGCAACAGGTCTCGGTCGATCCGGCGCAGTTCGACGTCAACACGAACTATTTCCTGATTCACGGCCGCGTGCAGCACGAACGCGCCCAGGTGGACCGCACGACGCTCGTCTATCGCGACGCATTGACCCACACTACGCGTATCGTGCGGGTACAAGACCAACTATGAATAACGCCTTTCCCAGAGAGAGTGGACCTTGAGCACGCTGATCGTCCTATTGCCGCCGCGTGATCCGGCGGTGCCATCGCAGGAATGGCAACTGCCCGAGCTGCCGTTCGTGCTGCTCGACAAGTCGGGCCGCACCCAGCGCGCCGGCCGCTCGGCGCTCACGCTGCTGCCGCGCGCGGCGTCGACCGTGCTGATGGTCGCCGCCCGCGACCTGCTGATGATGCCCGCCGCGCTGCCGCCGCTGCGCGGCCCGCGGCTGCGTCAGGCGCTGCCCAACATCGTCGAGGATCAACTGATCCAGGACCCGCAAACCTGTCACATCGCCGTCGATCCGCAACCGCTCGCGGGCGGCCGGCAGTTGCTGGCGATCATCGACCGCGGCTGGTTCCGCTTCATCTGCGACGGATTTTCCGCGGCCGGCCACCGCAGCTTGCGCGCGGTGCCGGTGACGCGCTGTCTGCCGCAAGGCGTCGCGCTCGATACGCGCGTCGAAGTCGCCGAAACGGTCAACGCCGGCGAGCCGGTCGTCGCGGGTTCGTCCGATGTGACGACGGCATCGCCGGAGGCGGCGCCAGCGACGCCGATGGTGGCGGCGGTGCTCGGCGCGGTGGTCCAGACTGCCCCTGCGATGCTGCTGGAAGGCGCGGTTGAGCGCGCTCCGGAAAATGGCGTGCCGCGCGTCGAGCTGGCGATCGCGCGCGGCGTCCAGGGCGAAGGCCTGGCGGTGCCGGCCAGCACGGTGAATGCAACGCTCGGCGCGCTCGCCGGCGCGGCGCCCGTCTCGCTGTACATGCTGACCGAGGTGCCCGGCAACGAACCGAGCCTGGGCGCAAGCAGTCCGGCGCGGCTCGCCGCTTACGTGCATGGCGCCAGTCCGTTGCCGTTCGAGCAACTGGCGCGGCGCGCGCTGGAGTGCCGCCTCGATCTGTGCCAGTTCGAATTCGCCTCGCAGCCGTGGCGGCTCGACCGCGCGACGCTGCGGCGTCTGCGTCTGCCGGTGCTGTTGGCGGTCGGCGCGCTGGTGGTCGCGATCATCGGCGCGAACGTGCAGTGGCTGATGCTCGCGCGCCAACGCGACGCGATCAGCACGCAAATGACCGAACTGCTGCTCAACACCTTCCCCAAGACCACGGTCGTGCTCGATGCACCCGATCAGATGTCGCGCCAGTTGCAGCAGTTGCGCGTGGCTGCGGGCGAGTTGTCGCCGGACGATTTCCTGTCGCTCGCCGACCGCCTCGCGCGCTCGCTCGCGCCGGTGCCGCTCAACGGCATCGCAGGGCTCGACTATCACGACCGGCGGCTCGACGTGACCTTCAAGCCCGAGGTGAAGCTCGATCCCGACTTCGGCAAGCGCCTCGGGCGCAATGGGTTGAGCGGCGCGATCGACAGCAATACCGGCAAGTGGACCATCAGGAACGGACAATGAAAGCTCAACTCGCTCAAACATGGGCCGGCTTCTGGGACCAGCGCACGGAGCGCGAAAAAAATCTTCTGACGTGGGGCGGCGGCTTGCTCGCGGTGGTCATCGCGTGGTCGGTGCTGTGGGCGCCGGCGCAGGAGGGCCGCGCGCGTCTGCGTGAATCGCTGCCCACCTTGCAGCGCCAGTTGGCGCAGATGACCGCGCAATCGAGCGAAGCGCGGCAGTTGTCGGCGGCGGCTCAGGGCGTCGCGCCGACCGGCGCCGCGCTGAAGGACGCGCTCACCGCCTCGCTGGGCGATCACGGCCTCGCCGCCACCCAGGTGCAGGTGATCGGCAACGTGGTGCAGGTCCAGATGAAAAACGCGTCGTTCCCCACGTGGACGAGCTGGGTCGACGACGTGCGCAAGCAGTTCAAGGTGCAGGTGGCCGAGGCGCACGTGACCGCGCTCAAGGAAGACGGCCAGGTGGATCTGACGGCGTCGTTCCAGCCTTCGACCGCGAAATGAACATCACCGCGCCGTTACGGGATATCGCATGACTTACTGGATGCGGCGCTTGCGCGTCGCACTGCCCTGGCTGGCGATCGCGGTGCTGTCCGCCGCGGTCGTGATGCTCGCGTTGTTGCCGGCCGCGTGGATCACGCCGCAGTTCGCCAAACAGACGCGTGGTCACGTCAATCTGGTCGACCCGGCCGGCTCGCTGTGGCACGGCTCGGCCACGCTGATGCTGGCCGCCGGCTCCGACATGAGCGCGCCGACCCTCCTGCCTGGGCGGATCGAATGGCGCACGTCGTTCTGGCCGCTTTTCACCGGCCGCGTGCGCATGACCATGCGGCAGAGCGAAGCGATGCCCGAGCCGATCACCGTCGACGCCACGCCGCGCAGCGCCACGGTCACGCCGGGCGAACTCGCCGTGCCGGCGTCGCTGCTGAGCGGCCTGGGCGCGCCTTTCAATACGCTCGATTTGCAGGGCGAGGTGCGACTGTCGTGGTCGGACTGGCGCAGCTTCAACAAGGAGGCATTCGGGCAGCTCACCGTCACGCTGAACGACGTCAGCTCACGTGTGTCGCCGGTCAAGCCGCTGGGATCGTACCGGGTGCTGTTCCAGGCGCAAGGGGCTTCTTCGACAGTCGAACTGACGACGATCAAGGGCCCGCTGATGCTGGACGGCAGCGGCACGGTGTCGGCCGCTTCAACCTCGTTTCGAGGCACGGCCAGTGCCGCGCCGGAAGCGCGCGATATCCTCGCGGGATTGCTGAACCTGCTGGGGCGGCCGAGCGGACCGGGCACGGTGACGTTGAGCTTCGCGCACTGACGCGGGCGAACGCCTTTTGACGTCCAGACAACGCCGTTGAAAAAGAAGCGGCATGGTGCGTGCGCCATGCCGCTTCTTTTTCGCCCTTCTTTCCTGCCGGTTCGTTTGCGAGCCGCGCGTCTATTTGCTCTGCGTCTGCGTCTGCTGCTGCGACGGCGCCGGCGTGACTCCGTTTTGCGCCACGGGCGTGGCCGATGAAGCCGGCAGCGGCGCCGGCGCCGCCACGTCGCCCGTTTCACGATTCATTTGCGACGCGTCCCAACCGCCGCCCAGCGCCTTCACCAGACCCACCGACGACACCATCCGCTGTCCCGCGATGCTCTTCAACTTCTGCTCGGCGGTGAAGGCGGTGGTTTGCGCGGTCAGCACGTTGACGTAGCCGACCGTGCCCGCCTTGTATTCGTTCGTGACGATCGCGAGCGCCTGCCGGGCCGACTCCACCGCCTGCTGCTGCACGACGACTTCCCTTTCGAGGATGCGCTGCGACGCGAGGTTGTCCTCGACGTCCTGGAACGCGGTCAGCACCGTCAGGCGGTAAGTGGCGACATCGGCGTCGTAGGCCGCGCGAGCCGCTTCGGTCTGCGCCTTGCGCAAGCCGGCGTCGAAGATCGTCGCGGCGAGTTGCGGGCCGAGCGTCCAGAAGCGCGACGGCGCGGTCAGCAACTGCGAGAACACGGAATTTTCGAAGCCGCCGCTGGCCGACAACGTGAGCGACGGGAAAAACGCCGCAATCGCCACGCCGATCTGCTCGTTGGCCGCCGCGGCCTTGCGCTCCGCCGACGCGATATCCGGACGCCGTTCGAGCAGCGCCGACGGCATCTGCGCGGGCACGGCCGGCGGCGTGGCGGTGAGCGGCATCGGTGGAATCGAGAAGGTGGAGGCCGGTTCGCCGACCAATACCGCGATCGCGTGTTCGTCCTGCGCGCGCTGCACGCCGTTGTCGATCGCCGCCGCCTGGGCCGACTGCAATTGCGTTTGCGCCTGAATCACGTCGGAGCGCGCGGCGACGCCCGCCGCGTACTGGTTTTGCGTGAGTTGCAGCGAGCGCTGATAGGCCGCGACGGTCTCGTCGAGCAATTGTTGGGTGGCGTCGAGCGCGCGCAGCGAGAAATAGGTTTGCGCGAGCGTGGCCTGCGCGGAGAGCCGCGCGTTCGCCAGGTCCGCGGCGGCGCCTTGCTGGCCGGCTTTCTGCGCGTTGACCGAGCGGGTCACCGAGCCCCACAGATCCGGCTCCCAGCTCGCGTCGAGCTGTACGTTGAAACTGTTGCTGACGCCGGAGCGGCTGCTGGTGGAACCCGTGGACGATGAACCGGTGCCGGAACGTGTCGCGCCCGCCGACGCACCGATTGTGGGGAAATAGGCGGCACGCGCTTCGCCGACCAACGCGCGCGCCTGGCGATAGGCGGCGGCATATTGAGCGATGGTCTGGTTCGCGGTGTTCAGCTTCTCTTCGAGCGCATTAAGCTGCGGGTCCTGGTAGATGGTCCACCAGTCGCCGCGGTCTTGCTGATCGGCCGGTTGAGCGACTTTCCAGCCGGGCGCGGCTTCCTTGTAGGACGCGGGGATCTCGGCGGCGGGCCGCTTGTAGTCGGGGCCGACCGCGCAACCGGCCAGCAGGGTGGCAAGCGCCGCGGCAACCGCGAGAGTGAGGACGCGAGGCGCAAGCATCCGCGCGCGCGAGATTCGATCAGACTGCATGCAATGGATTCCTTCTGGACGCCGCGGTGCGGCCGATCACGGCGCTGCCGGCCTGGCGAGCTCGTGAGTCTGCCGGCATGTTAGCGTGAGTCCGCGCGAGGCGCGGCAAACCGAAAGGGTAATGCGGGGAGAAGTGCGGGTGTGTTACTTGGGGTATCGCGTTGGTTACTTGCTGTTACCGCGATGGGCGATTGATTCGTGGTTTTGCCCGGCGCCGCACTGTTGGTCATACGCGAGCGGCGTTCCCGCCGCCCTCCACTTACTGCGTCACCCCTTCGCCATTCGCTCCCGGGACCGATTGTCCCTGCGCGGCATCGGGATGCATCGCCGAAGATGCCGGCGCTGCCTGCGACGCTTTCCCCCCGCTCTGCGGCGCGACCGTCGCGCTGCCTCGCACATATTGCTTGAAGTCGGCGCCGGCTTCCCACGGGTTCGGCTTGCAACCGAGCGAGCCGTCGCAGTGCGCGGCGAAGCCGATCGTTGCCGTGCCGTCAGGGTTCGCGGCTCGCGTGATCTGATACGCCAACGCACGTTTGCCGCCGTCCGGACCCGCGGTCTGGATCAGCGTGTCGGTCGCGGATTCGACGCTGTACTTCGAATGGCTCGTCACCCACGTCTGCGCGCGTTGCCACCATGCGTCGCATTCGACCTTGTTCGAACACGTCAGCGGTGTCGTCGCGATCTGCATGACGTCCGGATCGACTTGCCCCTGTGTCGAACATCCCGCCGCCATGATGCACGCCACGGCCAACAGACTTTTTTTCACGTTGATTCCTCCCTGTTCGAAGCCTCTCCTTCAAGTTTCGACCGCGATGTCGGTACGGTGTTTCATCCAGATCAGGGAAGCGTCAAAACGCGCGGAGAATTTGCCGATGTCGTTTTATCCGCAACGCCGCGCGATGTAGACGTTACCTGCGCGCATGAAAAAAGCGGCCTCGCGGGCCGCTTTTCATCTCAGCGACATGCGTCGCTCAATCTCAAACGCTGAAGCGGTTCAACGTGTACGCGCGATAAGCCGCGACAAACGCATCGAATGAACCGACTTCTTCCTGTTCGAGCATGGCCTGTTCGGCAAGCGATTGTTCGGCGAGGTCTGTGAACGCCCTCGTCTCTTCGGCATTCAGCGGACGCGCGCGGAAATACTCGGCGTGCGCTTCGCTCTGCTCGAGTCCGAACGCGAGGAAACTCTGTTCCTTGTCACGCATGGTCCGCAGCACGCGCGCCGAGGGCGTGAGCGATGCGTCCGCCAGCTTCGCGCGTTGAACCGCCACGGCGCGCGCATGGGCGTCGCCGCCTTGCAACGCGTCGAGTGCGGCGGCCGCCGCGTCGATCTTCACGAAGATTTCGTTGGCCCAATCCGTCATCGCGACCGGACGGCCGTCGCGCGTGAGTTCGAGGCCGGGCTTGCGGCCCTCCATCGTCACGCGGCCGAAGTTCCGGTTCGCCTCGGCGTAGGCGTCAGGCGGCAGCGGCGCGCTGTCGTCCAGTGCGCAGACCAGCAGGTAGGCGTCGAGAAAGCGCGACGTTTCGAGCGAAATACCGGCCGGCTCGAACGGATCGATGTCCATGCAGCGCACCTCGACGTACTGCACGCCGCGCGCGGCCAGCGCATGCAGCGGACGCTCGCCCGGATGCGTGACGCGCTTCGGACGAATGGTCGAGTAGAACTCGTTTTCGATCTGCAGCACGTTCGTGTTGATCTGCACCCACTCGCCGTCGCGCTGTGTGCCGATCGCCTCGTAGGGCGGATACGGCTGGCTCACGGCTTTCCCGAGTGCGTCGAGGTAGCCCGGCAACGTGTCGTAGTCGGCGTGCAGCGCGGCTTGCGCCGTGGTGTTCGAATAGCCGAGGTCGCTCATGCGCAGGCTGGTTGCGTAGGGACGGTACAGCGTGTCGGCGTCGAACGTTTCGAGCGTGTGTTTGCGATCGCGCAGGAAGCGGCGATCCAGCGCCGGCGATGCGCCGAACAGGTACATCAGCAGCCAGTTGGTGCGGCGGAAATTGCGGATCAGCGCGAGGTAGCGGTCCGACTGAAAATCGACGGCGTTCGCGGTGGATCGCTGGTCCGCCTGCAACACGCGCCACACTTCCTCGCTCAGCGAATAGTTGTAGTGGATGCCCGCGATGCATTGCATCGTGCGACCGTAACGCAGCGCGAGGCCGATGCGGTACACGTACTTCAATTTGCCGATGTTCGACGTGCCGTAGCGCGCGATCGGGATGCCCTCGTCGGTGTCGGGCAGCAGGCCCGGCATCGAGTTGTTCCACAGAATTTCGTCGCCGAGTTCGGCGTAGACGAAACGATGCAGCGTGTCGAGTTTCTCGAGCGTGATCGCCACGTCGTGCTCGGCGGGCGTGATCAGTTCGAGCAGCGCTTCGGAATAGTCGGTGGTGAGCGATGGATGCGTGAGCGCCGAACCGAGCGCGCGCGGATGCGGCGTCAACGCGAGCTTGCCGTCCCGCGTCACGCGCAGGCTTTCTTTTTCGATGCCGCGCAGGCCGCTTACCAGCGCGTCGCGCCGAGGGCCGGAGGTCAGCACGGACAGGCGGTGCGAGAACACGTCGGTCGTGCGGGAAAGTGTGGTGTTTGGCATTGATGCGAGTCGGGCGTTGTCGGCCGCCATGTGCCGCTTCACTGCTCACAGGCAGCATGGCGCGGTTGACAACGTTCGGCGGAATTTTCAGGTAGCGGGCACTTTAACATCTCGCCACGGCGGCTGCTTGAGGCCGCCTCGGCGGGGCGTCGGCGCACTAGCGCTGTCTGTTTTCCCGACGATTCGGCTTGCCTTGCATCGCGTCGCTCTACGCCCACGCGCATTGCACGCGATGCGCGTTTCCCCTTCCGCATGAGGCGCGCGCCTAGCCCCCGCGCGCGGCGCCTGCGCGGTCCGCTACCTCGTTCCACAGATGCATCGCCGCATACGCGCGCCACGGCCGCCATGCGTCGGTGCGCACGCGCTGCTGCGTGGGCCGCACGAGCGACGGGTCGCGCGCGCAGATCGACTGCATCAGCACGAGGTCCCAGGCGGGCCACGCGTCGGCGTCGCGCCATGCGCGCATCGCGACGTATTCGACGGTCCAGGGGCCGATGCCGGGCAGTGCGAGCAAGGCGGCGCGCAGGCTGTTCGCATCGGTGACGCCGCTGTCGAGCGGCACGTCTCCCGAAGCGACCGCTCGTGCGAAGCCCTGCAACGCCGCTACGCGTTTACCCGGCATGCCGATCTGCGCAAGATCGACGACGGCGAGCGCAGCCGGTGTCGGAAAGCGCCAGGCGGTGTTCTCGTGCGGATGCCCTTCGATGCGCTCGCCGGCGCGCTGCACGAGACGTCCGATGATGGTGGTCGCCGCCTTCACGCTGACCTGCTGGCCGACGATCGCGCGCACCACCAGTTCGAAGCCCGACCACGCGCCCGGCACGCGCAAGCCCGGCACCGCCTCGATCAATGGCGCGAGCCACGGGTCGGCGGCGAGTTCCGCGCCGATCTTCTTCGGATCGGCGTGCAGATCGAACATCCGCGCGATCGGTGCGGCGAGCGCGTCGGCGTGACGGCTCACCGGGCCTTCGATGTTGGCGACGAGGCAGCGCTTGCGCGGATGCAGACGCACGCTCAGCGTGCCGCTGTCGCCGGTCCAGTCGATGGCGCGGCGATAGGCGCCGTCTTCCACCGCTTCGACGCCCGGCGTCGCGCGTCCGCCGAAAAAACGCAGCAGACGCGGCCAGTCGAAGGGTGGTTTGAACGGCAGTTCGAGCGTTGCGACGTGGTCGAGCGTGCTCACGCGGCGTGATCCAGATTGGTGGTGGTTTCGGTCATATCGGCTTTGCGGCGCTCGGATTGGTGTTGCGAAACATCGCCGGCATGCTGGGCCTCGTTGTCGAGCAGCGCGGCCTTGCGCGGCAGGCCCCAACGATACCCGGCCAGCGCCCCGCCCTTTTGCACCACGCGATGACAGGGAATCGCCAGCGCAACGGGGTTCGTCGCGCACGCGCTCGCGACCGCGCGCACGGCGCGAGGCGCGCCGACGGCTTCGGCGATCTGTGTATAGCTGCGCGTCTCGCCGTATGGAATGCGCCGCAGCGCGTCCCATACGCGCTGCCGGAACGCCGTTGCGGCGATATCCAGCGGCAGATCGAAGTCCTGGCGGGTGCCGCGCAGATACGCGTCGATCTGCGCGATGAACGGTGCGAGCCGTTCGGGATCTTCCCGCACATCGGCGTTGGCGAACTCGCTGCGCAGTTCGTCGGCGAGCAAGCCGGCGTCGTCGCCGAAACCGATCTTGCAGATGCCTTTTTCGGTGGCCGCGACCAGCACGAAGCCGAGCGAAGTGGGCGCGCCGGCGTAGCGCACGGTGAGCCCCGCGCCTTTGCGGCGAAACTCGGAGGGCGCCATGCCTAGTTCGGCCGACGCGCTGTCGTACATCCGCGACGGCGAGCCGAAGCCGGCGTCGAGCGTGGCGCGCGTGACGTCCGAGCCGCTTTGCAGCGCGTCGCGCAACGCTGCGCCCCGCTGCGCCGCCTGATATTGACGCGGCGTCACGCCCACCACGCGCTTGAACAGACGCTGCAGGTGAAACGGACTGACGTGCACGGCGTCGCTCAGTTGCGCGAGCGTGAGGCGCTGGTGCGGATCGGCGTCCAGCGCGGCACAGGCGCGATTGACGATTTCCAGTTCACGCGGCAGGCCGCCCGGCTGGCACCGCTTGCAATCGCGGAAACCCGCGGCGCGCGCGGCGGCGACGTCGGTGAAAAAAGCGACGTTCTCGCGGCGCGGCTGGCGCGATGCACACGACGGACGGCAGAACACGCCGGTCGTCTTGACGCCATAGAAGAACGCGCCGTCGGCTTGCGGTTCGCGGCGCGTGACGGCTTCCCAGCGCTCGTCGTCGGAGGTCCAGCCGGCGGCGTCGGGCGCGATGTCAGTACGGTAGAGGGTGCGGTTCATGATGATTCCCGAAGGCGGTGTCGATGCTCACCAATGTAGGCCGCCTGCCGACACACTACGCTCCGGTTCTTGCTCTGTCATTGCGCTTCCTCGTAGGGCTGGAAGCCGCGGCGGACGGTCTTTCCATGAAAAAGTGCGACAATTTGGCCCGATATCGGGTTTTCCCTTAAAAAGTTATTGCGTCGCACCAGGTGCATGTGTATATTAGTACCTGTCTCCTCCATGTCTCCTCCTGATATGGATTCAGCCCGCTCCACATAGAGCGGGCTTTTTTTCGCCTGTACGTTTCTAAACTGCCCCTTCGCGGCGCGTTCTCGCATCTGCCGAGCTTTCTTCTACACTGGGTATTCCACCCGTTTCGTCGACCGGCAAGGGCGTCTGAGATGAAAATCCACATTCGCGAGATCGATCACATCGTCATTCGAGCATCCGACGTCGAGAAGATGACGCGCTTTTACTGCGATGTCCTCGGATGCAGCGTGGAAAAGGAGCAGCGCGATCTGGGCTTGACGCAGTTGCGCGCGGGCCGCTCGCTGATCGACCTGCTGCAGGTGGGCGCGAAGCTCGATCGCGCGGAAAACGGCGCGCCCGGCGCCGGGCGGAATATGGACCACGTGTGTTTGCGCGTCGAACCGTTCGACGCCGAGGCGCTCAAGGCGCATCTCACCGGACACGGCGCACCGCTGGGCGAACATGCGCGGCGCTATGGCGCGGACGGCTTTGGGCCGTCGCTGTATCTGTTCGACCCCGAAGGCAATATGGTCGAACTCAAGGGCCCGCCTGACGCGGCGCGGTTGACGTCGCTCTAAGCCTGCCCGGAAGCCGTCAGGCCAAAGCCGAGCCTCAAGCCGAACCTCAAGCGCTGGCCGGCGCCTTCAACACCGTCCATTCGATCTTCACTGCATCGGATTCCGCGCTGCCGAGCCACGCTTCGCCGTCCTGCACCGTGCATTGCAGGCGCATGGTGCGTTCGGCGAGCGAGCCGAGCGCGTCGGCCACGCCTTCCGCGAGCGTCCAGACCGTCACGTTGCGCATGCGTTCGACCTTGTTCTTCACGCCTTGCCACCAGATGTCCGAGGCGCGGCCGCCATAGGCGATCACGATCACCTCGTTCGAGCGGCCGCTCGCCTTGGCGATGCGCCGTTCGTCCGGCTGGCCGACTTCGATCCAGGTTTCGATCGCGCCGGTGAGATCCTTTTGCCACAGATCCGGTTCGTCGACATCCGACAAGCCTTTGCAGAATTCGAGGCGTTCCTGCGCGAACAGCGCGAACGCGGCGACGCGAACCATCATTCGCTCGTCGGTTTCCGAGGGATGACGGGCGATCGTCAGCGAATGGTCGGCGTAATAGTGCCGGTCCATGTTGGCGATTTGCAGTTCCGCCTTGTAAATCGTCGATTTGAGAGCCATGCCGTTGCTAAACCAGGCGCTCGCTCCACCGGAGCGAACAGAAAAAGAGTCGTCGACGGCTCGCTGCCGTTTTCGGTGTTTGTTGTACATCGCCGTTCCTCCCGCGCGCCGTCAAACCGGCTTTTACAACGGAAGGAGCATTTATCGCGCCACCGCCAGCTCGAACGCCGTGCCGTAGACCTCGGCGGCCGCTTCCCGCAAGGCTTCGAGCACCAGGGCGGCCGCTGGCGAAAGCAGATGCGACTGGCGCGTGATGATACCGAATGTATCCATCCTGCACGGCAAATCGATCGGCAACCGCTTCAATACACCGTACTGTTGGTATTGACGCGCCACTTCGTCCGGCAAAACCGCCAACATGTCGCTTTGGAGTAGCAAGCTCGAAATCGCCAGAAAATTGTTGGTATTCACCACGTTTTGCGGCGGATTCAGCCCGATCTGCGAAAACATCAGATCGAAACGATGGCGCAAGACGCTGCCGGGCGGATGCAAAACCCAGCTCGCGTTGACGATTCCCCGCAGCGTCAAACCTGTCTCATTTTCGAGAGGATGGCCGGGGCGCGCGACCACGCAAAGCGGCTCGTCGGCGAGCGGTTCGTAGCGGACTTCGGCCTTGAACTGGTTTTGCCGCTCCAGTACGCGGCCGATCATGATGTCGAGTTCGCCTTCCGCGAGCCGCGGCAGCATCACGTCGGAGGTTTCGACCTCCGCCCAGATCTGCAACTGCGGATAGCGCTCCTTCACGTCGGCGATCGCGCGCGGCACCATCGTCGCGGCCGCCGCCGCGATCACGCCGATGCGCACCTGGCCCGCGAGACCGGCCCGCAGCGCGGAGATTTCGTCGTGCGCGTGGCTCAGATTAGAGAGCACCATGCGCGCGTGACGGATCATCACCTCGCCGTACAGCGTGGCGTGCATGCCGTGCGGCGTGCGGTCGAACAGGCTCACCTCGAGCATGTCCTCCAACTCCTTGAGCAGGCGCGACGCGGCGGGCTGCGTCATGCCGAGCACGTCGGCCGCGCGGCGCACGTTGCCCTCCTCCTCCATTGCCGCGAGCAGCAGCAACTGCCGCGTCTTGAGTCGCGCGCGCACGAACCAGTTCGAGTAGCTGCGTGTCATGGCTTGTCTCCTAAAGCGGCTTAAGCCGTCTGTCGCGGAAGTGTCAAGATTGAGACGCCATCATGCCATACCGGAATTGATATGGCAGTAGTGAAAAAAGGGATTGGAAAGTTATTGGGACGGCCCATACCATTCGTGGACTTTGTGAGCTTCCTCAAATTGGCGTCTTCCCGTCGATGAATCGCGATCCGCTCGTCCCGCTCGTTGCCAGCCCGTTCCGCCACTACATCAATGGCGGCTGGGAGACAGGCGCGACCACGGGCATTTCGCTGAATCCTTCCGACCTCGACGAACCGCTCGGCGAGTATGTGCGCGCCGACGCGCGGCAGACCGATACGGCGATCGAAGCGGCGAGCGCGGCCTTCCGCGAATGGTCGCTGGGTTCGGCGCAGCGCCGCGCGGATGCGCTCGACGCGATCGGCAGCGAGATGCTGGCGCGCCGCGACGAACTTGGCCGGTTGCTCGCGCGCGAGGTCGGCAAGACCTTGTCCGAGGCGTTGGCCGAAGCCACCCGCGCCGGGCAGATTTTCAAGCTGTTCGCGGCCGAGGCGTTGCGCGCGTTCGCCGAGCCCGTCGCCGCGCCGCGCGCGGGCGTCGAGATCGACGTGACGCGCGAACCGCTCGGCGTGATCGGCATCATCGCGCCGTGGAGCGCGCCGCTCGCGATTGCCGCCGCGAAGGTCGGCGCCGCGCTGGCGCACGGCAACTGCGTCGTCTTCAAGCCGGCCGAATCGGCGCCGGCTTGCGCCGCCGCATTGGCCTCGATCATCAATCGGGCCGGCTTGCCGGCGGGCGTGTTCAACCTCGTGATGGGTAGCGGCCGGCAGGTCGGCGCGCGGATCGCCGCGCATCCGCTGGTCGCGGCGGTCAGCTTCACCGGCTCGGCGGAAACCGGCACGCGCGTGCTGCAAGCCGCCGCCGCCCGCCAGGCGCGCGTGCAACTGGAGATGGGCGGCAAGAATCCGTTCGTGGTGCTGGCCGATGCCGAACTCGACGGCGCCGTGGATGCGGCCTTGACCGGCGCCTTTAGTTTCGCGGGGCAACGCGGTACGGCGGCCTCGCGGCTGATCGTCGAGCGGGCGGTGTTCGAGCCGTTCGTCGACGCACTGCGGACCAAACTCGCCCGGCTCTCGGTCGATCATGCGCTGAAGCACGGCACGGATATCGGGCCGCTCGCGAACGCCGCGCAACTGGCGCGCAATCTCGACTACGTGCGCATCGGCCAGGAAGAAGGCGCGCAATTGCTGCGCGGCGGTGTTCAACTGGAGCGCGCGACGCGCGGCTACTTTTTCGAACCCGCGCTGTTCGTTGCGGAGCCCGAACACCGCATCGCGCGAGAAGAGATTTTCGGGCCGCTCGCCGTGGTGCTGCGCGCCGACGACTACGACCACGCGCTGCATCTCGCGAACGATACGGCCTACGGTTTATGCGCCGGCATCTGCACGCGCTCGCTGAGCCGCGCGCGGCATTTCCGGCGCCATGCGCATAGCGGGGTCGTCACGATCAATCTGCCGACCACCGCCATCGAGCACCACGCGCCCGGCGGCGGCCGCAAGGCCTCCGCCTACGGCGCAACCGACGCGGCCTTCTGGACGGCCGTGAAAACGGCTTACGTCGCGGGCTGAGCGCCATGAGATACGCTTGCACCCCCGCTCATCCGATCGCGCCGCGCACGGCCCGCTCCGGCGCGCCTGCCACGCCCGATCGCCACGTCTATCCACGTCCCGGTTAACGCCGCCGTGCATACCCCGCTGCTACCAAACGAAATCAATGCAGCTTTTCAACCTCAGGAGACAGACATGACCAGCAAGCTTCGCCGTTTGACGCTAACCGCGATGGCCGCCGCCGTCCTCGCCGCGCCCTTTGCCGCGCAGCTTTCCGCCCATGCGGATCAGCCGCTCAAGGTCGGCTTCCTCGTGAAGATGCCGGAACAGGCGTGGTTCATCAACGAACAGAAAGCCGCGACCGCGCTCGGCCAGAAGGACGGCTTCTCCGTCGTCAACATCGGCACGCCGGACGGCGAGAAAGTATTGGCCGCGATCGACAACCTCGGCGCGCAAGGCGCCAAGGGCTTCGTGATCTGCGCGCCCGACGTCCGTCTCGGACCGGCGATTCAGGCGCGCGCCAAGCGCTACAACATGAAGTTCGTCACCGTCGACGATCAACTGGTCGACTCCACCGGCAAGCCGCTCGCGAACGTGCCGCATCTGGGCATGTCCGCGTTCAAGATCGGCAATCAGGTCGGCACGGCGATTGCCGAAGAGATGAAGCGCCGCGGCTGGAAGCCGGAGGAAGTCGGCGCGCTGCGCATCACGAACTACGAATTGCCGACCGCGAAGCTGCGCACCGACGGCGCGACGCAAACGCTGCTGGCCGGCGGCTTCAAGAAGGAAAACGTCTTCGACGCTCCGCAAAAGACGACCGATGACGAAGGCGGCTTCAACGCATCGTCGCCGGTGCTCGCGCAGCATCCGAACATCAAGAAGTGGGTGATCTTCGCGCTCAACGAGGAAAGCGTGCTGGGCGGCGTGCGCGCCACCGAGCAATTGCACATTCCGGCGGCGGATGTGATCGGCGTCGGCATCAACGGTGCGGGCGAAGCGTTCGCCGAATTCCAGAAGAAGGAACCGACCGGCTTCTACGGCACGATCGCCGTGAGCTCGACGATGCACGGCAAGGAAAGCACGGAGAATCTGGTCGAGTGGATCAAGGCCGGCAAGCAGCCGCCCGCCGACACGCAAACCACCGGCAAGCTGATGGTGCGCGGCAACTGGCAGGACGTGCGTAAGGAACTCGGCATTTAAGCGGGATTCGAGTCCGCGGTTTGCGGGCCGCCTCGCGTAGCGAGCATCACGCCACTGCGAGCGCGGCCCGCGCGTTTGTCCTTCAGCTCAAGGTTTTTCGATGACGTCCTCACACACTGAGTCCCACGCGGGCGCAGCGACGCTTTCGGCGCAAGCGCCCTCGCCTGTGCCCGACTCCACGGAGCCGTATCTGCAACTCGACGGCATCACCGTGCGCTTTCCCGGCGTGCTCGCGCTCGACCAGGTGTCGCTGGAAGTGCGGCGCGGCGAGGTGCACGGCCTGATGGGCGAAAACGGCGCAGGCAAATCGACGTTGCTCAAGGTGCTGTCCGGCGTGAATCAACCGGCGGCGGGCACGTTGTCGCTCGATGGTATCGAGCAGCACTTCACCACTACGAAGGCGGCCATCGCGGCGGGCGTCGCGATCATCTATCAGGAACTGCATCTGGTGCCGGAGTTGACGGTCGCGGAAAACCTGATGCTCGGCGCCCTGCCCAACCGTTTTGGCGTGCTCGACGAAAAAGCGCTGGTGGCGCGCGCGGTGCGTGAACTGGAACGGCTCGGCGAAAAAATCGATCCGTCGCAGCAGGTGAAGAATCTGTCGATCGGCCAGCGTCAGATGATCGAGATCGGCAAGGCGCTGATGCGCGACGCACGCGTGATCGCCTTCGACGAACCGACCAGTTCGCTGTCGTCGCGCGAGACCACGCAACTGTTCCGAATCATCCGCGCATTGAGGGCCGAGGGCCGCGCGATCATTTACGTCACGCATCGGATGGACGAAGTCTACGAACTGTGCGATCGCGTGACGGTGTTTCGCGACGGCCGCCGCATCGATACGTTCGCCGCCGGTGAAGGACTCGATCGCGACCGGCTGATCAGCTGCATGGTGGGCCGCTCGATCGCCGACGTGTACGGCTATCGCTCACGCGAACTCGGCGGCGTGCAGCTCGAAGTCAACGGATTGATGGGACGCGGCTTGCGCGAACCGGCTTCCTTCGTCGCGCGCAAGGGCGAAATCGTCGGCTTCTTCGGCCTTGTCGGCGCGGGCCGTTCCGAGTTGATGAAGCTGATCTACGGCGCGGTCAAGCCGAGCGCCGGCGAAATCACGCTCAAGGGCAAGCCGGTGCGCTTCGCCACGCCGCGCGACGCGGTGCGCGCGGGCGTCGCGTTGTGCCCGGAAGATCGCAAGCAGGAAGGCATCGTGTCAATCGCCTCGGTGTCGGACAACCTCAACATCAGTTGCCGGCGCCATTTCAGCCGCTTCAACGTGCTCAACGGCCGCAAGGAAGCGCAAACCGCGAAGGAGTTCATCGGCAAGCTCGCGATCAAGACGCGCAACGGCGAGACGCCGATCGGCACGCTCTCGGGCGGCAATCAGCAGAAGGTGATTCTGTCGCGCTGGCTCGCGGAAGAGATCGACGTGTTCCTGATGGACGAGCCCACGCGCGGCATCGACGTCGGCGCGCGCAGCGAGATTTACGGCCTGTTGTATGGGCTCGCCGAAGCGGGCCGCACGGTCATCGTCGTGTCGAGCGATCTGGCCGAGGTGATCGGCGTGGCGGACCGCGTGATCGTGATGAAGGAAGGCTGCATCGTCGGCAATCTGCCGAAGGCGCAGGCCACGCCGGATGCGCTCATCAAGCTCGCCCTGCCCCGCTAACACCATCGAAAGGCCGCCGAATCGCGCCATTGAAACTGGAATAAACATCATGCACACACCTTCAACCGAATCCTCCACGCCAGCCGTCGCATCCGCCGGCTTGAGCGCGCGCGCCGCGCGCACCTGGGACCTCGTCAACAAGTCCGGCATCGTGATGGTGTTCATCATCCTGTTCGCCGTGCTGTCGTTTACCGTGCCCGATTTCCTCAGCTCGCGAAATATCCAGGGCTTGCTGCTGTCCGTCACGCTGATCGGCTCCATCTCCGTGACGATGATGTTCGTGCTCGCGCTCGGCGAGGTGGATTTGTCCGTGGCGTCGATCGTCGCGTTTGCCGGCGTGGTGGCGTCCACCTTGATCACGGCGACGCATAGCGTGATGCTCGGCGTCGCGGGCGGCGTGCTCGCGGGCGGCGCGGTCGGACTCGTGAACGGCGTGCTGATCGCGCGCTACAAGATCAACTCGCTGATCGTCACGCTCGCGATGATGGAAGTCGTGCGCGGCCTCGCGTTCATCACGTCGCACGGCGACGCGGTGATGATTTCCGAGGAAAGCTTCTTCGACCTCGGCGGCGGCGCGTTCCTCGGCATCTCGTTCCCGATCTGGAGCAACATCATCGGCTTCGTGCTGTTCGGTTTCCTGCTGAAGAAAACCGTGTTCGGCAAGAACGTGCTGGCCGTCGGCGGCAACAGCGAGGCCGCGCTCCTCGCGGGCTTGCCCGTCACGCGCATCAAGATCACGGTGTTCGTATTGCAAGGTCTCGTGACCGGCTTCGCGGGCGTGATGCTGGCGTCGCGGATGAGTCTCGGCGACCCGAAGACCTCGGTCGGGCTCGAACTCGGCGTGATCTCCGCGTGCGTGCTCGGCGGCGTTTCGCTGACGGGCGGCGTCGCGACGATTTCCGGCGTGCTGGTGGGCGTGCTGATCATGGGCTCGGTGCAGGACGCAATGAGCCTGATGAACGTGCCCACTTTCTATCAATACCTGATTCGCGGCGGGATTCTGCTGCTCGCGGTGCTGTTCGACCAGTTCCGCCGCAGCAAGCGCGTGCACTGAGGAGCGACACGCGCTCGCCTCCATATGCTTGCCAACAGGAGATTTCATGGCCGATTCGAACCAGACTAAAAAACCGCTGCGCAGCCAGGCATGGTTTGGCCTCAAGGACCGCGACGGTTTCCTGCATCGATCGTGGATGAAAAACCAGGGCATCCCGCACGACGAATTCGACGGCCGCCCGGTGATCGGCATCTGCAATACATGGTCCGAGCTGACGCCGTGCAACGCGCACTTCCGCGAGCTGGCGGAGTACGTGAAAAAGGGCGTGCATGAAGCGGGCGGCTTGCCGCTGGAATTTCCGGTGATGTCGCTCGGCGAGACGAATTTGCGGCCCACCGCGATGCTGTTTCGCAATCTCGCTTCGATGGACGTCGAGGAGTCGATTCGCGGCAATCCGATGGACGGCGTGATTCTGCTGGTCGGCTGCGACAAGACCACGCCCGCGCTGCTGATGGGCGCGGCGTCGTGCAATTTGCCGGCGCTGGCGGTGTCGGGCGGACCGATGCTCAACGGCCGGTTTCGCGGCAAGAACATCGGCTCGGGCACGGGCGTCTGGCAGATGTCCGAGGAAGTGCGCGCCGGCACGATGACGCCGGAGGAATTCACCGAAGCCGAGTCGTGCATGAACCGCTCGCGCGGCCACTGCATGACGATGGGCACGGCGTCGACGATGGCCTCGATGGTCGAATCGCTCGGCATGGGCTTGCCGCACAACGCGGCGATTCCCGCGGTGGACGCGCGCCGGCAAGTGCTTGCGCACCTCGCGGGCCGGCGCATCGTCGACATGGTTCGCGAGGATCTGACGATGGACAAGATCCTCACGCGCCAGGCGTTCGAAAACGCGATCCGCACCAACGCGGCGATCGGCGGGTCGACCAATGCGGTCGTGCATCTGATCGCGCTCGCGAAGCGCATCGGCGTCGAGTTGTCGCTGGAAGATTGGGAACTGGGCTCGAACGTGCCGTGCCTCGTGAATCTGCAACCGTCGGGCGAATACCTGATGGAAGACTTTTACTACGCGGGCGGCTTGCCGGCGGTGCTCAAGCAACTCGGCGAGCAAGGGCTGCTGCATCGCGAAGCGCTGACGGTGAACGGCAAGACGATCTGGGACAACGTGCGCAACGCGCCGAATCACGACGAGAAGGTCATCACGACGTTCGCCGAGCCGTTCAAGCCGAAGGCGGGCATTGCGGTGCTCAAGGGCAACCTCGCGCCGAATGGCGCGGTGATCAAGCCGTCGGCGGCGACCGAGGCGCTGCTCAAGCATCGCGGCCGCGCGGTGGTGTTCGAAAACATCGAGGAATTGCACGCCAGGATCGACGACGATTCGCTCGACATCGACGAGCACTGCATCATGGTGCTCAAGGGCGCGGGGCCGAAGGGCTATCCGGGCTTTGCGGAAGTCGGCAACATGCCGCTGCCGAAAAAAGTGCTGCAAAAGGGCATCACGGACATGGTGCGCATTTCTGACGGCCGCATGAGCGGCACCGCCTACGGCGCGGTGGTGCTGCACGTGTCGCCCGAGGCGGCCGCGGGCGGTCCGCTCGCGTTCGTGCAGACCGGCGACATGATCGAACTCGACGTTGAAGCACGCCGCCTGCACCTCGATGTCACCGACGAGGAACTGGCGCGCCGGCGCGCGTCCTGGCAGCCGCCGGCGCCGCCCACGCGCGGCTATTACAAGCTTTACGTCGAGCACGTGCTGCAAGCGGATCAGGGCGCTGACCTCGATTTTCTGGTGGGGTCGAGCGGCGCGCCGGTGCCGCGCGATTCACATTGACCGGCTGATCGACGCATGACGAATTAACGTTTGTTCCTGCGCTTTGCGAGAAGGCGTCTGCCGATGCGGCTTGAAAACCGCATCGGCTTTTTTATGCGGGTGAAATCGGTGGGCAAAATAAAAAACGGCGACGCATTGAATGCTCGCCGTTTTATAAATCACGAGTTCACCGCCCCCGATTTTTGGAAAAACGGGGGATTGCCACGTGCATCGTCATATTCCCGCGTTTCGCGGGAATATCGGCGTTCAGTTATTGCTTGATGAATCGATCGTGTGCCCAAAGACCTTGCGTATCGCTATTGGCGGCATTCACGAATTCGACATCGTGGCCGACCACGCGAACCACGCGGAAACTCGAGTTTTCCGGCGTGGAGACGCATTGATAGCCGGAGAAGAATTCCTGCATTTTCTGCTGTTCACCGGCTTGCGCATGCAGGTCGACGGCATCGAGCTTGTCCTTCGACACGCAGCCATAGGCATTGGCCTTGAACTGGATGGTTTGCTGCGGCTTGAGCACGACGTCTTGCGCCTGAACAGAAGCGGCAGCCAAACCCGCAATGGCGAAAAGAAGGGCGATTTGCTTTTTCATATTTCCTCCGGTGCGGGTTTCAATACTCAAGGTTAGCTATGTATTTAACTTTAACGTCGAACCCGCACCTTGCACTTTAGGCAAACCGGAGAGAACGACAAGCACATCTTGTGTGCGGTCGCAACAGTGGCGAATTGTCGCACCACGCGCCGCGCTTGCCTAAACGATAGGCAGCGCCTCGAATAGACAGATTGGTGACGGGTAATTGGTCGATGCGCGGCACTCGTCGCTTTATCCAGTAACGCTTTGCGGCGCTTATTCACGTAAACGAGAGGCTCAAATTAAGTGATTTACTACAATCAATCCGGGGTTTTTGTGCGTTGCACACAAAGTCGTTCGGTTGATTCATCCAGGATCACGAAATAACGGTGTACGTGCAGAAGATAAACAATGCCAGGCGTCAATCGGTGGGCTGAATTCGTCGCGACGGGGTAGACCTTGCGCACGTTGAGCACCGGGGAGAAGTTCTTGCAACGGTTCACTCCGGCGCAGCGCATTCTTGCAATGAGCGAGGCGCAATGCAATTGCGGCGAGTGCTGGGCGGTGCGTTGTCCCAGGCGAGCGAGCCCGCGTTATGAGTGGCGCGCAACGGTACGGGCACGTGCGGTGCTCTACAATGAATTGATGCTCCCACGCCTGGAGGCTACCGTGATCGAGCAATTGATACTGGGCGCGTTTCTGGTGATTCCGCTGCTCATCGTCGCGTTTCTTTTCTCCGACGAATTGTGGCAGGAACACCGTCATCTGCATGACATGCGGCCCATGCACGCGCCACCTCGTCGGCACGACTGGCGGCATCCGCTGCGCCGCTCGCGGCACCGCCCATGAGCCGCCGCGGACAGTCGACCACCCTAGCCGCGCTTAGCCAGCGCCTCAGTCTGCGCGCCAATGATCGCGAATGCGTTTTGCCAGCGCTTCGAGCGTGGCCGCATCGGCGACGTCGCGTGCGTGCATGCGCAGCGGCTGACCTTCCCAGCGCGGAATCACATGAAAATGCACGTGCGGCACGGTCTGTCCCGCCGCGGCGCCGTTGAACTGTCCAATGAATACGCCGTCCGGCCGCAGCGCCGCGCGAACCGCAATGGCGAGCTTCTGTGTCATGCGCATGCAGGCCACGACCGACGCGTCCGACAACTCGAAAATCTCCGCCACCGCTTCTTTCGGCACGATCAGCAAGTGGCCGTCGGCTTGCGGCATCAGGTCCATGAAGGCGAGGGCGGCGCCGGTCTCCGCCACTTTGATGCAAGGTAGTTCGCCACGCAGAATCCTCGCGAATGGATTGCTGTCGTCGTAGTTCATCGCGCTTTCTCTCCAGGTTGAGGTGGTATCGGGGCGTTGCCGCTGCTGCCGATATTGTCCACCACATCGGTTACAGCGCGCGCCGCGCGGTCGGGCGCTTGCGGCTGCTTGAACGCAGCCTAGCGCCAGTCGGTCGCAATGTCGTCGGGATCGGTCAGCGTCAGTCCCGACGACGGCAGCGGCAGCGCCGTCTTATAGCGCACCTGCTTGAGCGCGAAACTCGAGCGGATATTGGAGATGCCCGGAATCTTCGTCAGATGATCGACGATGAAACGCTCCAAGGTCTGCATATCCGGCATCACCACGCGCAGCAGATAGTCGGCGTCGCCGGTCATCAGATAGCACTCCATCACCTCGGGGCGCTCGGAAATCGCCTGCTCGAAACGCAGCAGCGCGTCTTCCACCTGCTTTTCCAGACTCACCTGAATGAACACGTTGATGCGCAAGCCCAGCGGCTCCGGGTTCAGCAACGTGACCTGCTGCTTGAAGAGGCCGAGCCTTTCGAGCGCGCGCACACGGTTGAAGCACGGCGTGGGCGACAGGTTCACTGCGCGGGCGAGATCCGCATTGGTGATGCGCGCGTTCTGCTGCAACTGGCTCAGGATGCCGATGTCGATCCGGTCGAGCCGTCTGGGTGGCGTGGTCATGGATGAAATATTCCGTGGAAGGTGCGAAATCCGGAATAAATAGCCTATCGCAGCGCGGCACCGCAAGCAAATGAGACGCTCATTTTGCGGATGCATGGTTACCATTGTCTCACTCGATCTTGAACCGAACGCGTCGATGCGGGAGTGGTGACATGACGGATTTGTCCAGCGGTAGCGAGCAGTTGCGGTCCTTGCACGTTCAGCGCGCGCAAGGCGAAAACGGCACAGCCGGCACGGACGGCGCGCGGCACGAGGACGTCGATCCGCAGGAAACCGCCGAATGGCTGGAGGCGCTCGACGCGGTGGTCGCGCACGTCGGCCGCGAGCGCGCGCAATTCCTGTTCGACCGGCTCGCGAGCCACGCGCTCTCGCTGGGCGTCGAATCGGCGCACAGCAACGTCACGCCGTACCGCAACACGATTCCGTTCGAAGACCAGCCGCGCTATCCGGGCAATCTCGAACTGGAGGAGAAGCTTGCGGGCGCGCTGCGCTGGAACGCGCTCGCGATGGTGGTGCGCGCGAACAAGGCTTACGGCGAACTCGGCGGGCATATCGCGAGCTACGCGTCGGCGGCCGATCTGTTCGAAGTCGGATTCAATCATTTCTTCCGGGCTGCGGCGCCGGGCGGCGAGGCAGGCACGGGCGACCTCGTTTACTTCCAGCCGCATTCGTCGCCGGGCGTCTATGCGCGGGCGTACCTCGAAGGCTTTTTGAGCGAGCAACAGCTTCAGCACTATCGCCGCGAGATCGGCGGTCCGGGTTTGTGTTCGTATCCGCATCCGTGGCTGATGCCGGACTTCTGGCAGTTCCCAACCGGCTCGATGGGCATCGGCCCGATCAACGCCATTTACCAGGCGCGTTTCATGCGCTACCTCGCCAATCGCGGCCTCGCGCAAACAGAAGGCCGCAAGGTGTGGGGCTTTTTCGGCGACGGCGAGATGGACGAGCCCGAATCCACCGGCGCGCTTTCGCTCGCCGCCCGCGAGGGGCTCGACAACCTCGTGTTCGTGATCAACTGCAACCTGCAGCGTCTGGACGGTCCGGTGCGCAGCAACGGCCGCATCATCGACGAACTCGAAGCGCACTTCATCGGCGCGGGCTGGAACGTGATCAAGGTCGTGTGGGGCTCGGACTGGGACGCGCTGTTCTCGCGCGACCGCAGCGGCGCCTTGCTGCGCGCGTTCGCGCATACCGTCGACGGGCAATTCCAGACCTTCTCCGCCAACGACGGCGCGTACAACCGCGAGCGCTTCTTCGGCCAGAACCCGGAACTCGCGGCGCTCGCCGAGCAGCTTTCAGACGAAGAGATCGACCGCCTGCGCCGCGGCGGCCATGACGTGCGCAAACTGCACGCGGCGTATGCAAGGGCGCTCGCGCATCGCGGTCAGCCGACGGTGATCCTCGCGAAGACGATGAAGGGCTTCGGCATGGGCGCCGCCGGCCAGGGCCGCATGACCACGCATCAGCAAAAGAAGCTCGGCTTCGACGATCTCAAGGCGTTTCGCGACCGCTTTCGTCTGCCGCTCACGGATGACGACGTCGAACAGGTGAAGTTTTACAAACCAGCGGAAGACAGCCCCGAGATGCAATACCTGCATGCTCGCCGGGCTGCCTTGGGAGGCTATCTGCCCAGAAGGCGGAGAGTTGCATCGGCGGGGCTGACCGTTCCGCCGATGTCCTCCTGGGGACAATTCGCGCTGGACGCGAACGGCCGCGAGATGTCCACGACGATGGCGCTGGTGCGCATGCTGACCGCCTTGCTCAAGGACGGCGAAGTGGGTCCGCGCGTGGTGCCGATCGTCGCCGACGAGGCGCGCACGTTCGGCATGGCGAACATGTTCCGCCAGGTCGGAATCTATTCGCCGCTCGGGCAAATGTACGAACCGGAAGACCTCGGTTCGATGCTGTATTACCGCGAGGACACGAAGGGGCAAATTCTCGAAGAGGGCATTTCGGAAGCGGGCGCGGTGTCGTCGTGGATCGCGGCGGCGACTTCGTACAGCGTGCACGACCTGCCGATGCTGCCGTTCTACATCTACTACTCGATGTTCGGTTTTCAGCGCATCGGCGACCTGATCTGGGCCGCGGCGGATCAGCGCGCACGGGGCTTCCTGATTGGCGCGACCTCGGGCAAGACGACGCTCGGCGGCGAGGGCTTGCAGCATCAGGACGGCACGAGCCATCTGGCCGCGTCGACGATTCCGAACTGCCGCGCGTACGATCCGGCGTTCGCCTACGAGCTCGCCGCGATCGTCGACGAAGGCATGCGCGAGATGGTGGAAGCGCAGCGCGACGTGTTCTATTACGTCACCGTGATGAACGAAAATTACGCGCAGCCGTCGGTGCCGGGTGGTGACTTGCAGGCGTTGCGCGAAGGTATTCTCAAGGGCATTTATCCGCTTGGCGAGCAAACGCAGCCGGCAACTTCAGCAGTTTCAGCCCAGGTGCAGTTGCTCGGCGCGGGCGCGATTCTTGGTGAGGTCATTGCTGCGCAGCGGTTGTTAAGGGATGACTGGCAAGTTGAAGCGGCCGTGTGGAGCGTGACCAGCTTCACCGAGTTGCAGCGTGACGGCATGACGTCAGAGAGAGAGGCGCGGCTTGGCGAGGCGACTAGCGCGCCATACATCACGAAGGCGCTCGAAACGTCGCAAGGCCCGGTCATCGCCGCCACCGACTACGTTCGCGCGCTGCCCGAACTGATCCGCGCTTACGTGCCGCGGCGCTACGTGACGCTCGGCACCGATGGGTTCGGACGCAGCGACACGCGCCAGGCGTTGCGCGAGTTCTTCGAAGTGGACCGCAAGGCGATCGTGATTGCGGCGTTGAAGGCGTTGGCGGACGAGGGCGCAATCGAGGCGAGCGTGCTCATGGAAGCGCGTCGGAAGTATCGAGGCGATGCGGCAGTTGGCGCGGCTTCGTGGGAATGCTGATCGATCAAGCGGTGATCGTCTTCTGATTCTGTCCATCGCGCTCGCGCGAGACAGCCCGACGCGGCGTCCGCTCGGGCGTTACACCGGTAATGCCCGGTTACCACTTGCAGCATCTATTTCCGCTCGCGCCGTCCACAATCTGTTCATGCCTGAACGGCGGGAGTCCAACATGAAAAAGATTGCGGTGGCGTTGTTGATGGTCGGAAGCCTGAGCATGGCGGGGCAAGCCTCGGCTCATGGCAATGGTGGCGGCGACGTGATCGGTGCGCTGATCGGCGGGGCGGTGCTCGGCGCGGTGGTGACGTCCGTGCTGAATCCAGCGCCCGTGGTCGCATACCAGCAGCCTGTCTACGCGCAGCCGGTGTATGCACAGCCGGCGTATCAGCCGGCTCCGGCCTACGCGGGGCCGCCGCCGGGATATTGCTATGACCGGTACCAACGCGCGTATGTCGCGTGCGGCGCGCCGCCGCCCGGACAGTATGGCTATTCGGAGCCTCAACCGGGTTGGTAAGCGCGTAGCCGACGCTGCGCCAAACGTAAAAAGCCGTTCCTGCGTAGGCAGGAACGGCTTTTTACTGTCCGCCGCTCAATGCTTGTGGTGCAGCCACTCCGCGTAATGTGTATCCAGCCAGCGCTCCAGCCGTTGCGGCCTTGTCTTCCGGTGATAGTGCGACGCGGCCCAGATGGCAACGCCGACGAACAGCATGACGAGGGGCCCCAGCAAATAAGCGATCAACGATTCAGACATGGGAGCCTCCGCATGAGTTGGGTCACTGCTCCAGTGTAGGCGATGAAATGCGGGAAGAAAGGAGGGCGTGATGGTTCGTGACGAGTGCCGGGACATCGCTGAACCTTGAGGTTCAAAACCTGACGACAAAGCCAATTTCGCTTTTTCTACAAGGTCTTGAGTTCGTTGCATGGTTCGTTGTGTACCAACTAGCCGGCTCTTGCGCGGACGGTGGCGAGCCGCTCACCGCTTTGCAGCGCCTTCAATCTGCGCATCCACGAAATCCGCCCAACGTTGCGCGATTCGACGCTGCCCGGTTGCGTGTTCCTCAGCCGTGGGTTGTTGCCCCAGACCTTCGAGCGCATCGGAGCGTTGCGCCATGTCGCGCAGATGCGCCGAGGCCGTGCGCCGGAAGTCGTGCAAAACGAAATGCTCCACGTCGAGCCCGAGTGCCTTGACCGCCTGATTCAGCGTGCTCCTGGCGATGGGCCGATCGTCGCCCCTGACGCTCGGAAATACAAAATGTCGGCCCGCTCTCGCGCGATGAAGCTCGCGCAGCATGTCGACCGCCTGGTGCGCGAGATGCACGCGCTGGTCCCGGTCCTTCTTCAGACGCGCGGCGGGTATCGTCCACAGCGCCCGGTCCAGATCGAATTCGGCCCACGTGGACTCCACCAGGTCGGACTTGCGCACCATCGTCAGCACCAGCAGATGCAGCGCCAGTTTTAGCGGGCGGCGAATGCTCGACGCGTCGATCGCGCGCAGCATCGTGCCGATTTCATCTCCGCTGAGCACGCGGGTGCGGCTGTCGACGGTGGCGATGGAGCGCGCCGGAATGATCTCGGCCGGGTTGGTCGTCGCGAGTTGGCGGGCGATCAGATACTCGTAGAGACGCTTGACCACGTTGCGCGTATGCAGCGCCATTTTCGGCGAGCCACGGCTTTTGATTCTGTCGCAGATCGCGGCGATGTCGTCGGAGGTGACCGCTTTGATCGCCTTGCCGCCGATGGCGGGCAACACGTCCTTGTCGAGCGTGCGGCGCGTGGTGCGGCGATATTCTTCCGATTTGCCGGCCATTTCCGTGGTGAGATAAAGCTCGGCGGCTTCCCGCAGCACGTCGGCCTTGCTTTCCGCGCCGCGGTCGCGCCGCGCCGTGGCCACCGGCGAGACGCCTTGCGCGACCATCTCCGCATACTTCTGCGCTCGCGCGCGCGCGACGCGCAGCGAGATCATCCTGTAATCGCCGATCGTGGCAAGCGGCTGCCGCTTGCCGTTCAGCGAATAGCGGAAACGCCAGACCTTGGTGCCGGTCGTCATGACTTCGATCACGAGACCGTTGCCGTCGGCGACGGAGTAGCGGGTCGCGCGCGGTTCAAGCGCGCGAATCTGACTTTCGGTGAGAGGAACGGCTAGTTTGGGCATGCTCGAAACCGTGATACATGGGCAGCCGCGATTCTAAACCTTGCGATGTCCGTGTACCAAAGATTTCGCGCCTTTTGGGTCAACCGGCGGGAATGCCG
The DNA here is from genome assembly GCF_049177125.1 of Paraburkholderia sp. DD10. Classification (NCBI taxonomy): domain Bacteria; kingdom Pseudomonadati; phylum Pseudomonadota; class Betaproteobacteria; order Burkholderiales; family Burkholderiaceae; genus Paraburkholderia; species Paraburkholderia sp. DD10. The sequence goes on from NZ_CP185393.1 coordinate 3,379,295, forward strand.
AGGCTGCCGAGGCGGTCGGGAAGAAGTCCGCAAGGCCTTTGTTTCAAGCTAGACGGCGGAAATCGCCAGCTCGCTCTACTTGCCGATGCAGAACCGGCTGAAAATCACTCCCAGCAGGTCGTCAGAACTAAATTCACCTGTGATCGAGTTCAACTGGTCCAGCGCGAGACGCAGCTCCTCGGCGAACAGATCGAGCGCTTGCGAGTTCTGATCGGCGTGCGCGGCCGCCGTCGCCAGATGCTCCGCGGCGGCGCGCAGCGCAATCAGATGCCGCTCGCGGGCGAGGTAGACGCTTTCCGCACCCGCTTGCCAGCCGGCGATTCGCAGCAGTTCGTCCCGCAGCAGCGCCACGCCGTCGCCCTGTTTCGCCGACAGACGCACCTCGCTGAGTTCGAGATCGGGATCGAGCGCGTTCACCGTCGGTGCGAGATCCGTCAGGTCGGTCTTGTTCAGCACGCGCACGACTGGCACGCCGCGCGGAAAGCGCTCGGCGATCGTCTCGTCTTCAGCGGTCATGCCGGTGCGCGCGTCGAGTAGATGCAGGACCACATCCGCGCGTTCGATCTCGCTCCAGGTGCGCGCGATGCCGATTTTCTCCACCTCGTCCTCGGTGTCGCGCAGGCCGGCGGTGTCGATCACGTGCAGCGGGATGCCTTCGATCTGGATGGTTTGCGCGACCTTGTCGCGCGTCGTGCCGGCAATCGGCGTGACGATCGCCAACTCGGCGCCGGCGAGCGCGTTCAACAGCGACGACTTGCCGACGTTCGGCTGCCCCGCGAGCACCACCGACAGCCCCTCGCGCAGCAGCGCCCCTTGCCGCGCCTCGCTCAGCACGAGCGCAAGCCGCTCGCGTATGCGCGCGAGCTTGCCGCGGGCGTCGGCGGCTTCGAGGAAGTCGATTTCCTCTTCCGGGAAATCGAGCGTCGCTTCGACCAGCATGCGCAGCGTGATCACTTCTTCGACCAGCGCGTGGATGTCGCGCGAAAACGCGCCGTCGAGCGAGCGGCCCGCCGAGCGTGCGGCGGCTTCGGTGCTGGCCTCGATCAGATCGGCGACGGCTTCGGCTTGCGCCAGATCGAGCTTGTCGTTGAGGAAAGCGCGACGCGTGAATTCCCCCGGCTCCGCGAGACGCAGGCCGAACGCGCGGCCGGCGTCGATGCAACGCTGCAGCACCAGTTGCAGCACGACCGGACCACCGTGGCCTTGCAGTTCCAGCACGTGTTCGCCGGTGTACGAGTGCGGCGCCGGGAAGTACAACGCGATGCCGCGGTCAAGCACGTTGCCGGTGCCGTCGAGGAACGGCGCATAGCTTGCGTGGCGCGGCGCGAGTGTTTGACCGGTGAGCGCCAGCATGAGCGGCTCGGCCGCCGCCTCTCCCGCGCGACCGAACGAAATCCGCACGACACCGATGCCGCCTCGTCCGGGCGCGGTGGCGATGGCGATGATGGGATCGGAATCGGTGGTCAGCATGGAAAGAAAGGTGGCAAAAAACGGAGAGAAGGGAGGTGCGGGGTGCGTCGACACGGCGCGAGGCATTGTAACGCGGACGCCTCCAGCGACTGCGGCGCTCCCCTGCCGGTCGGTGGCCCCTACCGTTCAATACCGGCGATTCAGATTTATCTCATGCAAGCTAGGATTGATACCGTGTTTCTTAGGAATAACCAGGCTTTGATAGGACAAGGAAGCGCGAGCAGGCCATATCAGACAAGGAAAAGACCAAAAAACCGCGATATGACGAAAGGCTTTGTGGGAAGCGGCATGCAAGCTAAATTTATCTCAAATACGAGAAACCTAAGCTTGTCTGGTTGTCAACTGGGCGCGCGCCGAATTGCACAATCTCGCCCATGCCGACCAACAAAGAAAAAGCCGCCTTCGCCAAGAGGTTGAAGGATCTTCTGGAGCCGCTGAAGATTCGCGGCGGGACCAAGCTTGCCCAGCAGTTTAACCTTCGCTATCACGGCGAGCGGCCGGTCACGCCGCAAACCGCGCATAAGTGGCTCACGGGTACGACGATCCCGAAGCCCGATAAGTTGCGGACCCTGGCCGAGTGGTTGAACGTCAAGGAGCATTGGCTTCATTACGGGCCGTCGCCCGGCATGAATGCGAAGCCGCTGGCGCGCGGCGAGAAATATCCGGTGACGCCCGAGACGATCGAACACGCCTCCAGACTCGTCTCAAAGGTCGTGTCGCTTAATCCAAAGGACCGCTTTCTGGTCGAGGAAATGATCGAGCGGCTGGCCGGCGAGGATCCTGACGAAGCGTAGCCGGCGCGTCGAGCGACTTGCCACGCTGCACCAATAAAAAAAGCCGCCCGGTGCAAACCGGGCGGCTTTTTTTGCAACTGCTTTTCGTGTTTCGTCAGCCGACCATCAGGCCGTTTTCGCCTTCGACTGTCCCATCATTCGCGTGATGTAGTACTGCTGGGCGATCGACAGTACGTTGTTCACCACGTAGTACAGCACCAGACCCGCCGGGAAGAAGAAGAACATGACCGAGAACGCGATCGGCATGAACATCATCATCTTGGCTTGCACCGGGTCCGGCGGCGTGGGGTTCAGCTTGGTCTGCAGGAACATCGAGACCGCCATCAGCACCGGCAGGATGAAGAACGGATCCTGTTGCGACAGATCGTGAATCCACAGAATCCACGGCGCGCCACGCATTTCCACCGACGACAGCAACACCCAGTACAGCGAGATGAATACCGGAATCTGGATCACCACCGGCAGACACCCGCCGAACGGATTGACCTTCTCGGTCTTGTACAGCTCCATGAGCGCGGCGTTCATCTTTTGCGGATCGCCCTTGAAGCGTTCGCGCAGCGCCTGCATGCGCGGCGTGATCGCCTTCATGCGCGCCATCGACTTGTAGCTCGCAGCGGACAGCGGGAAAAACACGGCCTTGATCAGCACCGTGAGCAGCACGATCGCCCAGCCCCAGTTGCCGACATAACCGTGAATCTTCTCGAGCAGCCAGAAGAGCGGCTTCGCGATGATCGTCACGTAGCCGTAGTCCTTCACCAGTTCCAGGCCCGGCGCGATGCCCTCGAGCATGCGCTCTTCCTCGGGGCCGGCGAACAGGCGCGCGGAAACGTCGACCGTTTGACCCGGCGCGATGGCCGCCACCGGCTGCTGCACGCCGACGCGATACAGCGCCGGATCGATCTTCTCGACGTAGATCTTGCGCTTCGCGCCTTGCTGCGGAAGCCACGCCGACGCGAAGTAGTGCTGCACCATCGCGATCCAGCCGTTGTCGGCCGAGTCCGCGAAAGTCGCCTTGTTCTTGTCGATGTCGCTGAAGTCGATCTTCTGGAAGTGATGCTGCTCGGTGTAGACAGCCGGTCCGATGAACGTATGCGAGAAGCGCGGCGTTTCCACCGGTTGATCGTCGCGCACCAGTTCCATATAGACCGACGGGCTCACCGGCGCCGTGCCGACGTTCTGGATCTTCGTGTCGACGCCGATCACATAGCTGCCGCGCGTGAACGTGTAGGTCTTGATGACCTTCAATCCACCCTTGACCGGCGACTCGAAGCTGAGCTGGAACGACTTGGCGTCGCCCGTCAGGTCGTGCGGCTGATTCTGCAACGGCGTATAGACATCGTTATGGTTCGGGAAATCGCCGCCGAGCAGGCCCGTGCGCGCCAGGTACGTGTGATTCGCGGTGCGGTCGAACAGCGTGATGACCAGATCGGGCTGCTTGCCGTCGCCTTGCTTGACGAGCGACAGCTTCGACAGCGTGCCGCCGCGGGTGTCGATTTCGCCGTTATAGACGTCGGTGCTGAATTTGATCAGTTGCGACTGCGTTGCCGCCGGCGCGTTGCCCGGCGCCGCTGCGTTCGTTGCTGCGTTGGTGGCCGGCAGATCGGCGGGCTGGGTTCCCGGCGTCGTGGTTCCTGGTGCGGCGCTACCGACGGTCTTGGTCGGCGTGGCACCCGGGAAGAACATCGACGGGCGTCCGTGGTCGCGTTGCCAGTTGTCGAACAGCATGACAGCTGACATGAAAAAGATGACCCATAGGACGGTGCGTTTGATATCCATGCGTTGTCTCAGTGTCGATGGAACGGCGCGTCAGCGCTTTTCAGAAGTGGGAGGCGGGACGAGATCGATGCCGCCCGCGGAAAACGGGTGGCAGCGGCAAATACGCCTGGCGGCGAGATAAGTCCCGCGCGCGGCGCCATGATACTGGATTGCTTCGCGCGCGTAATCAGAGCAGGAAGGGTAAAAACGGCACCGGTTGCCGAGCATGGGGCTGACGGCAACCTTGTAGAAACGCAATAAAGCGATGAGTACCGTTTGCATGACTGGTGCGGCCCGACGGCGCCGCGCAACGTGGAGTACCGGACGACGCCCTGCGATACGTGCAATACGGGCGGTCACTTGAGCGTCATTCCGTCTTGGGCGCTTCCGCGGGCGGCGCCTCGCGACGGACAATTTCGCGCGCCGCCTTATCGAGCAGCGCCTCGATCTCGCTGCGGCACAGCGCCTTCAACGGCGGCGACGAGGCGCTCGGCAAAGCCTTCTTGTCGAAGCGCGTATGCAAGCGCAGCAGCACATCCCAACCGCCGAATTCCGCGCGACGCAGCCGGAAGGCCTCACGCGCGATTCGGCGTACCAGATTACGCGTGGCCGCGCGCGGCGCATACTTCTTGCCGATGACGAGCCCCAAGCGAGCGTCTTTGCCGGTGGGCCGGCCGTACACCACGAAATGCGCAGTGCGGCGCCACGGGCGCAAACGAAAAACGGATGAAAATTCATCCGTTTTCAGCAGCCTTGCGGCTTTGGGGAAGGCGGCTTGCGCTCGCAACGGAACCGAGCCCTGTTGCTGCGCTCCAGCCGCTCCCGCTTTACCGCGGGCTTCGCTTTCCGGCACAGAGGGAGCGCGCAATCCGCTCGCTGCCTTAGATGGCGAGGCGCTTGCGGCCCTTCGCGCGACGTGCGTTGATGACCTTGCGGCCACCGGCGGTCTTCATGCGAACGCGAAAGCCGTGGGTGCGCTTGCGACGGGTAACGGAAGGTTGGTAAGTACGTTTCATGTTGCTCTCACTTGATCGAAAAATAACCGCGCGATCATCGCTGAAAGCGCAATGGCCGGAGGTCTACAGAACTGGTTTTCGCGGAACCCGCTATTTAAACCCGTTTTCCGTTGGTCGTCAATAGTTTAGCCGGGCCCGGCCGCCGGCCGAGCGTGCTTCCCGAGATGATCGGTCCCTGTGGATAACTCCCTTTTGGCTCCGATTTGGCGTTAGAATCTCGCCTTACTTCCCAAAAATCCTGCACGCCGCTCCGGCCCGCTTGCCCCGCAAACCCTTGTGGCACAAGCGCCTGGAGCCATTGCGCCTGGCTGCTCAGGGCCTCGTTGCGTGCGCGCGACAGGGGCAGCGGCGAACCGCCGTGCACACCATAACGACAGCAACTCGATGAACGATTTCTGGCAACACTGTTCCGCATTGCTGGAGCGCGAGCTCACGCCCCAGCAGTACGTGACGTGGATCAAACCGTTGGCCCCGGTCGCCTTCGACGCCGCTGCGCACACGCTCAGCATCGCCGCGCCGAACCGCTTCAAGCTCGACTGGGTCAAGAGCCAGTTCTCCGGCCGCATCGCCGATATGGCCCGCGATTTCTGGCAGGCCCCCGTGGATGTTCAATTCGTGCTCGACCCGAAAGCCGGTATGCGCGCGCCGGCGGCAACGGCGCCGGCCCAGGCGCGTCCGTCTTCCGGGCCCGGTTCGATGGGCGGTGGCCAGCCGTCTGGCTCGAACGGCGGCGGGGTCGCCGTGGACGCGGCCGTCGGCGCGGTGCAAGTGGCGCACGCCGCGCGTGCCAACGGTGCGATGGCTATGCATCATGCGAACGCCCGCGCGGCGGCTGACGATGCCGCCGACCTCGATCTTCCTGGCCTCGACGCGAACGAAGCGGCAGCCGCCCGCCGCACCTGGCGTCCGGGTCAAAGCGCGAGCTCGAACGGCAACGGCGATAACGACTCGATGTACGAGCGTTCGAAGCTCAACCCGGTGCTGACCTTCGACAACTTCGTGACGGGTAAAGCCAACCAGCTGGCGCGCGCCGCGGCGATTCAGGTCGCGGACAATCCGGGCATCTCGTACAACCCGCTGTTCCTGTACGGTGGCGTGGGTCTCGGCAAGACCCACCTGATCCACGCGATCGGCAACCAGCTTCTGATGGACAAGGCCGGCGCGCGGATTCGCTACATTCACGCGGAGCAGTATGTGTCCGATGTGGTGAAGGCGTACCAGCGCAAGGCGTTCGACGACTTCAAGCGCTACTACCACTCGCTCGACCTGCTGCTGATCGACGATATTCAGTTCTTCTCCGGCAAATCACGCACGCAGGAAGAGTTCTTCTACGCGTTCGAGGCGCTGGTGGCGAACAAGGCGCAGGTGATCATCACCAGCGACACGTATCCGAAGGAAATTTCCGGCATCGACGACCGCCTGATCTCGCGCTTCGACTCCGGCCTCACGGTGGCGATCGAGCCGCCCGAACTGGAAATGCGCGTCGCGATCCTGATGCGCAAGGCGCAATCGGAATTCGTGAGCCTAAATGAAGACGTCGCGTTCTTCGTCGCCAAGCATTTGCGCTCGAACGTCCGCGAACTCGAGGGCGCGTTGCGCAAGATCCTCGCGTACTCGAAGTTCCACGGCCGTGAAATCACGATCGAACTGACGAAAGAAGCGCTGAAAGATCTGCTGACGGTGCAAAACCGGCAGATTTCGGTGGAAAACATCCAGAAGACCGTCGCCGACTTTTACAGCATCAAGGTCGCGGACATGTATTCGAAGAAGCGTCCGGCGAATATCGCGCGGCCGCGGCAGATCGCCATGTATCTGGCGAAGGAGTTGACGCAGAAAAGTTTGCCGGAAATCGGCGAACTGTTCGGCGGGCGCGACCACACCACCGTTCTGCACGCGGTGCGCAAAATCGCCGACGAGCGCAGCAAGGACGCGCAACTGAACCACGAATTGCACGTACTGGAGCAGACCCTGAAGGGCTAGGCGGCTCCATGGAAAAATCGATCTGTTTATTTCGGAACTCGCCCCCATTTTAGGGAAGCGGTTCCGTTTTCAGGCACAATACAGGTTTAACCGCCCGGCGGCCGCGGGCGGATTTCACGCCGTGACGGGCGCTGCGTGGCGCCGGCGGGGGGCCGGGGCTGCGTGCCGGAAAACTGGTAAGCCAGGCGCGCAGGTCGTCATATCAACGAAGGAACTCTATGCAACTGGTCAAGACCGAACGCGATAACCTCCTCAGGCCGCTGCAAACCGTGAGCGGCATCGTCGAACGCCGCCATACGTTGCCGATCCTCGCCAATTTGCTGATTACCAAGAACGGCCCGGACGTGTCGTTCCTGTCGACCGACCTCGAGTTGCAGATCACCACGCGCGCCGATTTCGGCGTGGGCGGCGATTCGGTCGCGACCACGGTGGCGGCAAGAAAGCTCCTCGACATCTTGCGCGCGATGCCTGACGGACAGGTCACGCTGACCCTGAACGACAAGCGCTTGACCGTGCAATCCGGCAAGAGCCGCTTTGCGCTGCAAACGCTCGCGGCCGATGAGTTCCCGACCGTCGCTCAGGCTAAAGACTACGGCGCGAACCTGGTGGTTCCCCAGAAAACGTTCCGCCAGCTACTCGGCATGGTCCATTTTTCGATGGCCCAACAGGACATCCGCTACTACCTGAACGGCATGCTGCTGGTGGTGGACGGCGACCAGTTGATGGCGGTCGCAACCGACGGCCATCGCCTGGCGTTCTCGTCGATGAAGATCGAAGGCTCGTTCGCACGCCAGGAAGTGATCATTCCGCGTAAGACGATTCTCGAATTGCAGCGCCTGCTGGAAGACATCGACGACACCCTGGAGATCGACATCGCGCCCACGCAGGTGAAATTCACCTTCGGCCAGGTCGAACTGGTGTCGAAGCTGGTGGAAGGCAAATTCCCCGACTTCCAGCGCGTGATTCCGAAGTCGCACAAGAATCAGTTCGTGATCGGCCGCGAAGAACTGCAGCGCTCGCTGCAACGCGCCGCGATTCTGACCTCGGACAAATTCAAGGGCGTGCGCTGCATCATCGAGCCGGGCCAGTTGAAGATCATGTCGACCAACGCCGATCAGGAAGAGGCGCAGGAAGAACTGGAAATCGCGTACGACGGCGACAGCGTCGATATCGGGTTCAACGTCACGTATCTGCTCGACGTGCTCGCGAACCTGAAGGTCGACATGTTGCAAGTGAGCCTGGGCGACGCCAGCTCCAGCGCGTTGATCACGATTCCCGAGAACGACGAATTCAAATACGTCGTGATGCCGATGCGCATCTAACGCGTCCAAAAACCACGAACACACCAAGGGGCGCAGCGCCCCTTTGGCGTTTTTATGGTGTTTTGAAAAGTCCCGAGCAGCAACCTTGCAGTAACGCAGAACCGGAAAAAATCCATGACTGAAACGAACAATTCGCAACCCGATAACAGCAGCTACGGCGCCTCCTCGATTCAGATCCTCGAAGGTCTGGAGGCGGTGCGCAAGCGGCCCGGGATGTACATCGGCGATACATCGGACGGGACCGGTCTGCATCACCTCGTATTCGAAGTGCTGGACAACTCGATCGACGAAGCGTTGGCCGGTTACTGCAACGACATCCAGGTGATCATTCACGCGGACAACTCGATCTCGATCACCGACAACGGCCGCGGCGTGCCCACCGGCCTGAAGATGGACGACAAGCACGATCCGAAGCGCAGCGCCGCTGAAATCGTGATGACCGAGTTGCACGCGGGCGGCAAGTTCGACCAGAACAGCTACAAGGTGTCTGGCGGCCTGCACGGCGTGGGCGTGTCGTGCGTGAACGCGCTCTCGGCGTGGCTGCGCCTCACGGTGCGCCGCGACGGCAAGAAGCACTTCATGGAATTCCACCGTGGCGTGCCGCAGAACCGCGTGCTGGAAGAGATCGACGGCGTGACGGTGTCGCCGATTCAGGTGATCGGCGACACGGAAAACCGCGGCACCGAAGTGCACTTCCTCGCTGACGCGACGATCTTCGGCAATGTCGAATACCACTACGACATTCTCGCCAAGCGGATTCGCGAACTGTCGTTCCTGAATAACGGCGTGCGGATTCGCCTGCTCGATCAGCGCAGCGGCAAGGAAGAAGATTTCGCGTTCGTGGGCGGCGTGAAGGGTTTTGTCGAGTACATCAACAAGAACAAGGCCGTGCTGCACCCGAACATTTTCCACGTGAGCGGCGAGAAAGACGGCGTGGGCGTGGAAGTGGCGATGCAGTGGAACGACAGCTACAACGAAAACGTGCTGTGCTTCACGAACAACATTCCGCAGCGCGACGGCGGCACCCACCTGACCGGATTGCGTGCGGCGATGACGCGCGTGTTGAACAAGTACATCACCGATCACGAAGTCGCGAAGAAAGCAAAGGTCGAGACGGCCGGCGACGACATGCGTGAAGGGCTGTCGTGCGTGCTGTCGGTGAAGGTGCCGGAGCCGAAGTTCAGCGCGCAGACCAAGGACAAGCTGGTGTCGTCGGAAGTGCGCGCGCCGGTGGAAGATGTGGTCGCGAAGGCGCTCGAGGAATTCCTGCTGGAAACGCCGAACGACGCGAAGATCATTTGCGGCAAGATCGTCGATGCGGCGCGGGCGCGCGATGCGGCTCGCAAGGCGCGTGAAATGACGCGTCGCAAGGGCGTTCTGGACGGCGTCGGTTTGCCCGGAAAGCTGGCGGATTGCCAGGAGAAGGACCCGGCGAAGTCGGAGATTTATATCGTCGAGGGCGACTCGGCGGGCGGCTCGGCGAAGCAGGGGCGTGATCGGAAGTTTCAGGCGATCTTGCCGCTACGCGGCAAGGTGCTCAATGTGGAGAAGGCGCGCTATGACAAGCTGCTTTCTTCGGAGCAGATTGTGACGCTGATTACTGCGTTGGGTTGCGGGATCGGCAAGGAAGATTACAACCTGGACAAGCTGCGTTATCACCGCATCATCATCATGACCGATGCTGACGTGGACGGCGCGCACATTCGGACGCTGCTGCTGACGTTCTTCTATCGGCAGATGCCGGAGATGATCGAGCGCGGGTATATCTATATCGCGCAACCGCCGCTCTTCAAGATCAAGGCGGGCAAGGACGAGCGGTATATGAAGGATGAGTCCGAGGTTAATGCTCACATTCTGAAGCTGGCGTTGCAGGGGTCGGAACTCGTGCCGGCTGAGAACGCGACGGCGATTACCGGCGATGCGTTGGGTGAACTGGCTCGGGCTTATTTGCTTGCTCAAGCCGTGGTGAATCGTCTGAGCCGGTTGTATGACGCTGGGGCGCTCGAGGCGGTGATGGACGGGGTCGTGATCGACCTTTCCAGTGAGGAAGCGGCGGAGGCTTCGGCTAAGGCGCTTGAGGCCAAGCTGCGGGATGATGCGTTAAAGCCCGAGGTCACCGTTACGACGATGTATGACCCGGTGCGTGAACTGCGCTCGCTGAAGGTGGCGCGGACGCATCATGGGAATCAGAAGGTGTCCGTGCTGGATCAGGATTTCCAGTTGACCGCTGATTACCAACAGCTGATTAATACCGCTAATACGTTTAAGGGGTTGATCGGGGCTGGAGCTGTCATTAAGCGCGGTGAGCGGAGTATGGCGGTTAATGACTTCAAATCTGCCATGAAGTGGTTGCTGGCGGATGCTGAACGCAATATCTCGAAGCAGCGATATAAGGGCCTCGGTGAAATGAACCCCGGGCAGCTTTGGGAGACTACGATGGATCCGACCGTGCGTCGCTTGCTTCGGGTGCAGATCGAGGATGCTATTGCGGCTGATGGGATCTTTACTACGCTCATGGGGGATGATGTGGAGCCGCGTAGGGCTTTTATTGAGTCGAATGCGTTGCGGGCGGGGAATATTGATGTTTAGTGTTCGTCCGTGTCGCGTAGGGCGCCAGAGTAAGTGCGACTGGCGCCACAGTTTTGCGACTGTGGGACGTAGTTAATGAGACTGGCCTACTTAGACGTGAAGTGCAGGGAAATAGAAATTGTTGGACTAGCGCTGAGTTAGCTAGACTCGAATGCACGGAAATGATTGGATTTTCCCTCCTGTCATCCGACAGCAGTGGTCGTTAGGCCCACGCGGAACGTTTTCAGGGTGGAAGCCGGCTCTCAATCCGATGGTGGACGGCCGATTGGCGGCTACTGTTCTAAAGGTGACGGATTGCGACCCGCTTAAAAACGCTTCGTCCCTTGCTAGACGCGGCGGCCTGGTTCTGGCCGGGACTCTCGGCGCTAGAATTGTTCCCATCAACGAAATTAAAAGGGTTACAGTCGACTAGCCTGTAACCCTTTTGGCGTTTGGCTCTCTGGCAATTGCTATGGTGGCGGGTTCAACCAATATTTTTTCAAAGCAGCCGCTTCCGCACGATTGGACGACGGAGTGCATCAGGTCAACCGGTGTCTCCGACCGTTGCCTTTGGTGCCGTAGATCGGGCCAAAACAGTGCCGTGCCGCCTCAGGAGCGAGGCGTTTGCGAGCTTTTGGGAACACGCCTCGGTTCTTCTGTCCGGCGTACCGCTCAAGAATCGCCTTGGAGGAGGACCGAACTAATCTTCCTGTTTCCTCACACATAAGCGCACCAGGCGTCCAAACGGAATAGATGCCCCCATAAGTATTCTCAATTTTGACGCTTGCCCAACTATCTGGTGAAGGTGCTTAGCTCGCTTTGACGCGCAGCCCAACTCGACTAGCTCGGCCCACCAGTGTTGCAGAAATGGTACACGTCGTCCCAGAGGCTTATAAGTCGCGCACTGTGCGCATGATGCAGTCAAGACGGTTCTAATCTGCTAAAGGTCGGGTGTCCAAGTCACTCACGCCCCACCAAGCTGCCCAAGGGTTTGCCGGTTTTTGCTGGCAAGCCCTTTTTCTTTTTCCGTGTAACCGGCATGTAATCGGATTTCATCTACGTGCGCCCACCGTTTCGCAGTCGGCTGCGGCAGGCTGGCGAAATCCGGGTCGACTTCCCACAACATTCGCATCGCCCCCGATTGCTCAGCAGAATTGTTTAGCGCAAACTCGTGGCCACCAGTGAAGCTTGTAAAAATAGAATAATGGGGGCCCTCCATGGCGGCAGCCAACTTGCAGAGCGCGAAAGCGGACGCTGCGACGCGAACCAATGTAGAGCGAGACATTGACTCTACCGGAGAGGCTACCGCGAGTTTAACGCCGGAACTGGTTATCGCCCTGTGCGGGCCGATCGGATCTCCGCTCCACGCTGCTGCTGAACAAATTACGCATGCGCTGAGCGAATTTGGCTATCGGACCGAAAGGGTTCGACTGAGCGAATTCATCCGCCTTAACGCCGAAGACGGGGCGATTGATCTCACAAGCGAGTTCGCCAGAATCGAGTCTTTGATTCGAGTCGGCGACAAACTCCGTCGGACCCACAAGAGCGACATTCTCGCCAAACTCGCAATCGCCAAGATTGGAGCCGATCGGCAGAAGGCCTTTGGTGGATTCAAAGACACTGCAAACGACGCGAACGCGCCAGAAGGAACGCGGATCCGACGGCATCGCATTTGCCACGTCATCGATTCGATCAAAAATAGTTCAGAGCTCGACCTCCTGCGGCTTGTGTACGGGGACGCGTTATTTGCTATCGGAGTCTTCTCACCGCTCGAGGTGAGACAGCGCAACCTTGAGCGCCCGGGTGCGCTGTTACCCGACGAAATCAAGCAGCTCATTGATATGGACTCTGGCGAAGAGTTCTCTCACGGGCAATCCGTTCGCGATACCTTTCCTCGCTGTGATTTCTTCCTGCGTGTCGATCATTCGGAGGTAGCGCCCTCCGAATCCAAGGCCGTTGCTCAACTGGTCGAAAAGCTTCGCAGATTTTTCAATCTGATTTTCAGGACGTCAATCGAGACACCATCGCCTGAGGAAACCGCGATGTACTCAGCAGCCTCAGCCGCAAGGAACTCTGCGTGCATTTCTCGCCAAGTGGGTGCGGCAGTAACAACGACGACTGGAGAATTGCTGGCGGTAGGTTGGAACGACGTACCACGCAGCGGCGGCGGACTTTACGGAAAACCACCCTTTGACACAAAATTTCGTGGACTGCCGATCGCTAGCGCCGAGGAGCGCTGCTTTGCCCAGACAGGAGCGGCCTGCCACAACGATCGTGAAAAGAAAACGATCGCGGCGAAGATCGTCGAGTCACTCGTAGCGACGGGCATGCTCCCCGAGGAGCATCAGCAAAAGGCAGCCCAGACGATCCTCGACGACTCACGTGTGAGGGATCTCATCGAGTTTTCCCGCGCTGTCCACGCCGAAATGCATGCCATCTTGGGCGCCAGCAGGGTTGCAGGCGACCGCGTCATAGGTGGGAAACTTTACGTGACGACCTATCCGTGCCACTCGTGCGCGAGACATATCGTGGCGGCCGGCATTTCAGAGGTGCATTATATCGAGCCATATCGGAAAAGCCTGGCAACACGCCTGCACGCAGACGCCCTCACTGAATCGAGTGAAGCCGGCGAAAAAGTTCGACTTCTTCAATTCGACGGAATCGCCCCGCGTCGGTTCATCGAGCTATTTGAGGGCGGATCAAGGAAGAAGGACGGCGTGCTAAACTTGACAAGGCGTTTGGAAGCCGTGCCTTCGACGCGCGTTAGTCTGAGGGCGATTCCCCGACTTGAGGAAGTTGTTGTTGCGGAAATCACGAGCAAGCAACTGAGATTTCCAGAACTAATTCAACAGGAGAATGCGCATGCGCAAAACCTCAACTCGCAACCGCCAGCTTGAGTTGCCAGTACTCGTTACCTTAGATGGCGGGCAAACACCGCCGGCCGGTTCCGGAAATAAGGCAGGTCCGCCGACACCCTCCCCCCCCGTCAAGGCCCCAGCTCAGGCATCCACTCAGGATCAGGCGATCTACCGCGCGATCAGCGACAATTACTTCCGAAATTTGGATTGAGGGAAGTCGCGCATCCTTTGTCGGAGCTGACCGATTCGGCCGTGACTGTTTTTAGAGCTTGATTTGTTCGAACTGACCAGCGCCGAACCGCCATGGAACTCGGAACGCCGCCCCGCCTTTGATACGCCGACTCTGGTCCATGATCGCTGGCCACCACTTGACTAGGTTTTGCGCTTTGTCCCAGTGCCGCCGCTCTGCCCACTGACGCTGGAGCACGAAAACGATTAGGCCCGACTCTCGAAGTGCCTTCCGCTCAAGATCGTTTTTGCGCAGTCCGTCCTGGGACAATATCACCCAGTGCCCCTCCGAAGCCAGAGCGGTGATCCAGTCGTGGTCCTTGGCGTTTGCGGCGAATTTGTCGCGTAGGTGAATTACTGCTTCGACAGATTCCTCGACCTTACAAAGCTCACTTACGGCGTGAGCGAGATGAGGCGAGAGGTTGTTGTCGAAGAAATACCTCATGCAACCAACCGCTCGTAGCGGATGGCGGCGTCAACAGCAGAGATGGGGATGCCATACAGTGAAGCGGCCATCTTTTTGCTCTTCTCCACCCTGTACGTCTCGACAACCAGATCGGTTCTCACCCCGTATTCGGCCAACACGGGTTTGCCGAAAGCAATCTCAGGGTCGAGGACCACAACGCTACTGCGCTTCAGAGGAAACCAACGCTTGGCCTGACCATCAGCCGTGAATTCGATGCCGGCGTAAAGCTCCGGCCGAACGATATGTTCGAACACAAGCTGTCGCCTCACAAGGTCTGTTAGTTCGATCTCGCCCTGTTCCTTCAAAGCTTCGTAGAAGACCGTTTTCCCGTCCGTGAGGAAGCGGTTCGCCGTGAAGGGGTACTCTGTCCCAAATATCGCCTTCGCGTTATCAATGGCGGCACGGATCACCCGCAGCGGAACGTCGTGATTTCGGAAAGCCTTCACGATCCGCAACTCCAGCAAATCCTTGAAGCCAATGACCTTCTCGCTAAGCTCGGCAAGTTGGGTGGTCCAAAGTGGCGGACTGATGCCATCCTTGAACGAATAGCCGAACAGCCACCGGCTCACTTCTCGCGCGTCGGCGCCAGTGAGCCTTTCCGCTTCCTGAAGCGTGTAGAGGCCAATTCCGGTCAGATCCATGACCGCATTCTACCGTTTATCCGAGGACGACCTCCACAGCCAAGGAGCGTCTTGAGGACGCGCCCTGCCTAACTGGAACGCCTGACTTTCAGGATTACCTCGAGCTCACCACGCGTCGACGATGGTGCGGGGCTGCTGGATATATGCACAGAGCATTTGTTCAGCGGCAATAAAAGGCCCGAGCGCGGCGACCTATGCGCCTTACCGATCTTGCTCTGCACCGCGCTTGATAGCGGCTGCCTCGCTGGCGCGCATTGTGAGGCCGTAAAGCTGCTCACAAGCAGGACTCACGCGTAAGTAGTAGTTCGTGCCGTCCGGCTTTCGCGGGTGTCCCCGCGGTGAATTCGACTCCTCGAGTAGACCGATATTCCTAAGCTTCAGTGCAAATGGGCCGATGTCGTTGAAAAGATTCAATGGACTTTCATCGTTGGTCATTGGCACCCTCGGCTGGTAAGAGATTGTTGGTGCTATCCCAGTTCTAGTGATAGTCACGGCTGGCTGATAACCGCCTTTGACTAACACAGCTATCGGGCCGCGCGAACCAATGCCCAGCGTCTGATTTTCCAACGCTTTCTTATATTCCATGTCATCGTGGACAAACCCTTTCATCCACGCCTGCAATGACGTGAAGTCGCGATCGTTGAGTACTTCGGCGCCTTCGAAGACCATCTCCTCAATCTCGTCAGCACTTCGATCTTCAAGCACGATACGGGCGGTAAGGAGCCCGATCACCATCGGGCCGATGTCCTTGCTTGCTGAAAGCGCTACCCGGCGGTACGCGTCGAATATAGCGCTCGTCCGTTCATCGTTATTTGCGATCGACTGAAGCATGTCGTTCAGTTCCGCCGACGTGGTTAGAACGTCGTCTTCTTTGCGGACCTCATCGATGAAGGCGCCAAAGAATTGCCGCGCTCGATGCTCGGTCCACCGTCCGATGACCTTGTCTTTGACCATGTCAAAGAGTGCATCCTTTGCCTTGTCCAGTGCTAAATCTGCAGCGCCAGCCAAGACCGTCGCAGTAGTGATCACCATGTTTTGTCTCTCAGACAACGATATGAGCGGAAATGTAAGCACGGCGAAACGTCCGATTACTTATGGCTCTCCAGTCGGCTTTCGCGGTAGTAGACGCCAGCTAATCGAAGTCCAGAGAGCGGCCTTCGCCATCCTCTTACGGTAGCCGTCACGGAGACAAACCCAACTGGCTGGACGCAACGCGCGAATTGTGCCGGTAGATCTATGGCTGGGGAATGATCTTACCCAACCTCCCAGCAAGGCGGGACGTAGAGACCGACATGCTTCGGTGATCCCTTCAATTCTGGCCATGATACGTCAGGGGCCGCCAAGCACCTTCAACGCCGCGGTCTTCGGATCGCCATAGAAGATCGGGTCGACGTGTTCCATAATGTCGGCGCTGACGTCTAGAAAGCTCCGCTTGTTCTCGATCGGAATCAACGCGCGCTTTGCACCGTTATCCCTTGCGACCTGGAGAGGTTCGGTCAGCGAGCGAAGCGGCTTGATGTTCCCTTGCACACTCATGTCGCCCAGGATCAGTAGGGCCGGGCTGACCGGAGCCTTGCGCAGCGCCGAGTAACAGGCAACGAAGAAAGCGACCCCCAACTCGGCCTCGACCCGGTTCGCCAGTAGATCGATGACCTCAACGTGGAAGTCGGCGACGTCGAAGTCCCGAGCGACCCCGAGTTCCGACTTCTTGGCCTGCAGATAGCTGAACGCACGCTGCACCGACTCCTTCATGGTGCCCGATACGCCGCCCGCCAGCCTGAGCTTGCCTGTGCCATTCGACATGGACACTTCCATTCGGTACAGGCCGACGGTTCCGTCTGAGGTCACGCCAGCGGTGTAGGCGGTGCCGGGCGGCAGCGGATCGATCGCGATTAGATCGCGCCCTCCCTGCTCGGGAACACCGACGAACTTTTCCTCACCCGTTTCCTGCAGCGTGTAGCTGAATGAGGTGTGGTAGTACTCGAAGGAGCCCATCTTCTTGAGCTGCTCCTTTACCCGTCGCCGCCCCTCCAGCGCAAGCTCAAGAATTTCACCGAGCTCGTCGTGAGTCACTCCCCCGTGCGGATACAGGATCTTCATAAGCCCGGAAACCGTCTTGCGTACAGCCTTACGATCACGAGCGTTGAGATGAGCTCCCAAGGAAAAATGGCGATCGATGATCTCGGTGAAGTTGTGCTTCCGCATTTCGCGGAGCGCCTCCGCAAGATAGTCGACCACGAAACCATAGTGGTTCGTGAACAGATCGTTCCGCATCTTCGGGATCTCCCAGCCTGGAAGATAGAAGTGCATGCGGTCGATGAACGCCATGTCGTCGCGGATGATGTCCGGCATGGGGGCGAACAGATGGCCTGTCTGCACCATCACGTCCACCGGCTGATTGGTGTTGCCGAACATAGCGATGCTAGCGTCGCCGGATACCGCCTCCTGGCCGCGCTGGAAAGTGCCGGACTCACAGTAGGTCTTCATCGTTGTAATGACCTCTTTCGGCATCTTCTGCAGGTCGGCCACTTCGTCAAATCCAACGACGTCCCAAATCTGCACCATACCCTTCTGCCGCCCCGACATGTGACCGAACAGGTTCGCCACCGTGGTTCCCCCCGTCAGCAATGCGGAGTATGGTGACACTTCCTGCACCACGTAGCTCTTGCCTGTACCACGCGGCCCGAGTTCGACGAGGTTGTAGTTGCGCTCCGCGAGTGGA
The DNA here is from genome assembly GCF_049177125.1 of Paraburkholderia sp. DD10. Taxonomy (NCBI): domain Bacteria; kingdom Pseudomonadati; phylum Pseudomonadota; class Betaproteobacteria; order Burkholderiales; family Burkholderiaceae; genus Paraburkholderia; species Paraburkholderia sp. DD10. Next base: position 3,397,115 of record NZ_CP185393.1, read on the forward strand.
ATCAACCGCACGAGGAACAGCAGTTTGAGGCGTCTCGACATCTCGCTGGGCTCATAACCCATGCTCCGCATGATGAAATCGAGCCACTCATCGCCAGTGAACTCGCTGCGGATACGCCGGTACTCCTCGAGATCGAAGGTGGCGATCTGGATCGGAGTCAGCTTGTCGATCCAGAAGGGGTTCTTCCCGCGCGATTCCTCGTCGTACTCAAAACGCATGTCCACCTGCGCCCAGACGCCGCCCATCACAAGGCGCTCATAGTCTCGTACGTAGTGCTCGGGGATATGCACGTTCTTGTGGCCGAAGTTCGCGACCTCGGCCCAGTAGTTCGAGTCGACAAGGCGTACCTTCACTTTGTCGATGAAGGTGTGGCGGCCGCGGTCCTTCACCATGGCCTGCGCCCGCATCGACTCATCCGAGCGGATGTAGTTGTTGGCCAGCGTGTCGTTGACGACCTGCAGGCCCATCTGGATGGCAATCTCGTCGCTTGAAGCGCAGTACTTCCCGAGGAGGAACTCAAGGACGAAGACCGGCACGTTTGCGCCGACCTTCACCTTTCGGACGAGGTCCTTGCGCACCACCTTCCCGGCAAACAGGCGGTTGACTTTGTCGTCGAGCGCGTCTCGTGTCGGGGTCGCTCCGTTGCTCATGGCTTACACTCCAAGTCGAACCGGGATGTCGGTGGGCGAGCGGAAAAGCTCCGCGTCGGTTGCCGGGTCCTGCACCACGACGCGCAAAGAGGCGGCGCTCTCATCGCTCAACAGGAAAGCGATAGTTACCTGCTTGTTGGGCTCGAGCTCCACGGTGCCCGTGGCGCGGTCAAACTGCGCGTCGACCGCCATACCGACGGTCCCCACCTGCTTGCCAGCCGCCATCAACAGCGGCCGAACTTGAACTCCCGTCGCGCCGAGCGCCATCTGCTTGGCACCGTAGGTGAACGTAACGCTAAAGATGCGGTTTGTCACCGCCTCCGGGAGCCCGGTCGCTTCGATTGGGGCCGCCGTGGGTCGCGCCAACTCGCGCGTTTTCGTGCGCACGGTCAGCACCGGGATGGCCAGCTCCTGGAGCGACGGCCCGCCGTGGTGGAAAGCAAGGTCACCGCCTGCCTTGAAGACCCCCGACGCTGCCGGGAACACGAGATCGAGGTCGGAGGCGTAGCCGAGGGACGACGCCGACACGCGCACACAGCCGGGCGGCGTGGTGCCGCCTCGCCCGATCCAGCAGCGCCGGTGTAGCTCTACGGTGTCACCGCCGGGGGCATCGGTGCGCATGGACTCGTCACGGTCGTTGGCGAAAAACAAATGGCCGTGGTCTGCGCTCACCACAGCGTGCTCGATGCCTGCAGCCGCGAGCTTGCGGATCGCGCGCGCAAGGTTATCAATGACGGTGTCCATCACCTGACGCGCCTGGAAGGTAAAGCCCGTCTCGCCCGCGTGGTCGATCTCCTGCGAGCGAACGACGACGACCTGTGCGCCGTCGAACTTCTTCGCGAGCTTTGAAGGCTGGAGGCTCAAGAGCTCGTCGAGCGCCATGTCGACTACGTTTGGCACACGCGCGGCCGCGTGCTTCTTCCGGCCCGCGAGGTCGGGCAGGAAGCTGTCATCGATGCGGGCGCCGAGTTTGCCGCCTTGCTCGATGACCGAGAAGCTCGCAGAAGCACCGGGCTGCAGCGCCGCCATGCCGACAGACGTGATGCTGGGCAGCGCGCCGACGGCCGCGCGAACTGAGACCTCGGAGGTCTTTGGCAGACGCTCGGCGAGCTCAACGCCCATTTCGAAGCGCATAGCGTCGACGAGGAAGTAGGCGACGGGCTTGGGCCTTTCAGCGACTACTTCGCTCCAGATGTGTGTCTGTTGCAGTGCGCCCGGGACGTTCCACCCGGCCTTGACGAGCGCTTTGGTGAAGCCCTCAGCCATCGCGTGGCAGGCGTCCTCGTGGGCACGGCGGACGACGCCTAACGGACGCTCCTCGGGCTCCTCGTCGAGGTTCGCGACCCACGCTTCCAAGCGGCGCTGAGCTTGATCGAGTCGGAACCAACCATCCTTTGACACATAGGCTTCCAGCCACGCGGCCGCGTCCCCCGAAGTTTTGTTGACTGCGTTCCGCACTTCCACCGCCACTTTACCCAGCTCGGCCATTCTCCGAGTGGCTTCCCACTGGGCCTTCCTGCTGACGTCACGGTCAAGCCAGAAGCTCTGCTCGCGCTCGGCAACAAGTCCCAGCGCCTCACTGAACCTGGTATTCGAGATAAGTTCGCCCGCGTGACGAAGCAGGACACGCTCCTCGAAGCGGAAGGTGTCGATTGCTCCAAGCCCGCCGGGCGGCAGCGTCGCGTTCTTGAGGCCCAGCTCCTGTTCGACGCGGTCCGCGAGTGGCGCGTACGCATCGGGAAATCCCATGCGCAGGCGCCGCGCGAGGTCACGCACAGCAGACTCATCATCCTTTGATGAAGGCTTGGGGACGCTGTCGAAGGAAGCTGGCGAGTCGCACGACAGGTCGAGGCGGAACTCCCCGGCGAGCACATAGCGGAGCGTGATGGCGCGCAGTTTCGCGAGCGGCGCGTCCGATTGCAGCTCGAGCCCGAGACGTGCCTTCACGAGCTTCGTCAGCTCGCGCGTGGCCTCCTTGCTGACGATCTCCGCGTCGCGGGCGTCGCTCACGAGCCAAGTGGCCAGGAGTGTATCGTTGCCGCTCGTGTTGTGGAAGATGCTTTTCAGAATCGAAGGCGGCTCTGCGCCGGGGTCTCCCGCCGCTGCGCGTGCGATATCCTCGTAGGAGACCTTTCGGTCAAAGGGCAGCATCTCGTCGACGACGCCGAGCGTGTACTTCTGGAGGAGAACATTCTTCGCCAGCTGCTTGAGCTGCGGCTCCCACGTCGTGCCGGCCTTCTCCAGCTCCATCAGGACGGAGGAGTGGCGGTCCCGGGCGACATTCGGCATGTAGACGATAACTGCGCCTGGAGCGTCGCTGCTCAAGTGCGGCTCGAGCACCGCGCGCAGCTCGAACATCGATCCGGCATACTCCGCAAGGCTCGTCTTCGTGCCGCCGACGTCAACCGGAACGGGATCGCTTGCTCTGCGAGGACCACTGCGCACTTCGTCGACGAAGGACTGGAACTCGCCGCGCTCGTCGTACCAGACGACGACGCAACGGGACTTGAGCTTGTCGGCGAGTTGCTTCGCCACGTAGTCGTGAAGTGGGTGCATCAGGTGTTTCCTCCCTCGGCAGCAGTCTTGCTGCGGTCACCACGACCGCGCCCGGCGTTGCCGGTGGCGGCGTGCGCTTCGAGCAGGCTCTTGAGCGCTGATTTCACGGCAAGCGAAGTTCGTTCGCGGACGAGCTCCTCCACGCTGCGAGTGGGCGTCGTGCGTACGGTCCACTTGCCGTCAGTTCCCGCGACCCAGAACACGTCCTCGAGACTGTGGGCGATAGCGAGACTCCGGTCCTTTGCGCATTCCGGAACCACGCGCTCGGGCCATAGATACATCGCGAGGTGCGCCCAGTCGTACTTGCCCTCACAGAGCGCGTCCCAAGTGGACTTGAGCTCTTTTTGCCAGGACTTGTTATGTGGAACTAGTCGCCAGAGCGGCGCAAAGTTGACGATGACTCCATCGTCGAGGTTCGGCCTCCAGAGCGGCGCGACACGCTTCACCTCTTTGAGGAACGCGCGCAGCTCGTCGACGAAGCACTGCTGTATAGCTAGCCCTTTACGCTCAGTTGCGGTCGCCTTGTCGCGCAGTTCGCTGATGATCGACGCGAGGCGGCGCTCTTCGTGGGCAAGCTTCGGTGCGGCATAGTCGTTCTGGACGCGGAAGAGCGTGTCGTTGCTGAAAGCGTGGATGTAAATCCAGACCGAGTAGCTCGCCGAGGGCGTCGCGAGCTGCCAGTAGATCGGAGCCTTGCGACGGCTCTTCGAGTACATCTTGATGTGAAGCGGGAAGAGCTCACTCGCGAGCCGAGCGCGAAGGTTATCCGGCACGTCGACGTGGACGCGATCGGCAACCGCGTGAACGCGCGCGGCGAGGTCCTCGGCGTGGCCTTCGTCGTCGACGAGAACGTCGGGGCGATCAGCGAGACCTTCACCCGCGGGGTACATGCCGGGCGAGCGCGAAGGTAGCGGGTCGAAAGGCTCCGACTCGGTCGGGATCGGCCGTTCGCCGGTGGCAAGGCGCGGATCGAAGCGTCCAAACGCTACGCCAACTGCCCAGGAGAGCAGGGCGTCCGAGGTAGCACCACCCGGCGGATCGTCCTCGATCACGTCAACGTCGTTCTCTTCGCTGCTCTCGTAGGTCGCCTCGGCACCAGACGCAGCGCGCTTCGAGGAGGCCTCGACGAGAACGCGATCATCGGCACCAATGCCGTACAGCCCGATGGCCGCGTCATCGACGTCCTTCTGGATCGACTCCAGTTTTTGCTCGACGGTGGCGCGGTCGAGACCGGATACCTTCTCGTTCAACAGCGGAGGCAGGACGAACGCGTGGGACGTCTCGTTGGTCGAATCGAGAGCTCGCTTGAGCGACCATGCTCGCCCAGCCAGCTGCGCGAGCGTTGCGGCATCTCTCTCGGAAAGGTCTGGAACCGGGGTTTGCTGGATGAGACCAACTTCGTATGACTGTGCAAGCTCGGTCCGCGCAAGCTGTACGCTTACGAGGTATCCAAATGCTCGAGAGTTGACGATCGCGCTGAGGGCAAGGAGCCGCTCCGACGAGTCACTCCCCTCGAAGACAGCCGGTCCCTTGTCGGCGAAGATGCAGCCCCGAGGCAGCGCGCGGAACGAGAGACCGTTGGTTCGACGAGGCCATGTGAGACCTGGACGGAAGTAGTGGTCGTGACCGTTGAGCGCAGCGGTCCAGTGGTAGCCCCACCCACGGCTCCCTCGATACTCAGCGATGTCGGACTTTAGCTCAGCACCGTCTTGATACCAGTTCACAACAAGATGGATGTCGGCGTAGTGCGGCGAATGCGCCCCCCCCTTGGCAAAAAGACTCCATCGCTTCCTCGACGAATCCGCTCGGCTTTGCGTGACGTTGTCGTCACCAACCTCACACCAGAGGCGGAGATAGCGCCGATCGTCTTTGGTCGAACCGCCAAACACCGCCTCGCGATTCCCATGTTGTAGCGGCGAGTGCTTCGCGAAGGCTCCGCGAATCTGATCACTCACCCAGTACGCGAATGGGCTTCCGGGCACGGAGACAAACGCCTCCGGGTCCGGCGTATAGATTGCGCCTTCGGAATCACGTCCGGCTGCGCCCCGGTAGGCGGACACCGCTTGAAGGAGCGCCTCAGCCTTTTGATCTACCGACGCGTCGAGCACTCGAAAGAAAACGGTCATGACAGCGCCTCCAAGCAGTATGCAGCGGTTTCCACCATTGCGCTGTCGAGCACCCCAGCGCCAAGATCGGCGAACACCACGGGAGGAGCCTGTTTGAGAAGCACCTGCTCGCGCCACTTCTGGAAACTCGAAAGGAAGAAGCCGGTGCGTGAAGTTATCGCGCCAACGCGACCACACGACGAGAGCAACTCGACGCCGCGCTCTACGAACGCTGCGTACACGTCGCTCTTCGACCTCGGATAAGCTTTCTCGAAGTCTTTCTTTGCGCGCGCGCTTCCAGCACCGAACGGCGGATTCATTAGCACCACATCGAACTTCTTCTCGGCCACGCCGAGCAGCGCCACACCATGCGCGGCGTCGTCGGCGAAGAGGCGCCTTCGCGTGTTCGCGCGTCCGCCCTCGTCGCTCACAAAGCGCGCGAGCGCCGCACGGATGCGCTCCTCGGGCGGAGCGAAAAGGTCGCCTGTCTGACCTCGCTTGGCCTGCCGCCCCACGAGTTGCTCGACGCGCAGGAGGAGGCCCATGTCGCCCGCGAGGTTCAGCGACTTCACGAGCGAGCTGAACACGCGCCCGAGCTCTACGTCGCCGAGCTTCTCGACGAACTCCTTGGCGATCTGCTCGTCGGCGACGAGCGGCTCGGCCACAACGATGTTCGAGCGGCGGATCTGCGCGCGGCCGGCGCGGCCGATACCTAACTCACGGTACGCCTTCTGCGCCCGCATCCACAGCGCGAGCTGGGCGATCTGCGCACAGCGCGGGTCAATGTCGACGCCATGAAGGTTGTGCGCGAGGACGAGCACCGGGACCGCGTTCCGAAGCGCCTCGACGGTCGGGTAGTCCTCCACGAGCGTCCTGCCCGTGGCCTCGCTCTTCGGGCTCTCGGGATCGGTATATGCCTCCTGGTAGATCGCAAGGAGCAGGTCGAAGGCGTAGAGCAGAAAGTGTCCGCTGCCGCACGCCGGGTCGAGCACGCGCAAGTCGCGCGGATCTTTCTTGGCGCGCGGCACGAATGCCTCTCCGAGCTTGCGGACCATGTACTCGCACTTCTCGGCGAGAACTGTCTCGGCGCGACGCATCTCGTACCAGATGCGCCCAAGTGTATTGTCGGTAAGGAACTGGACGACGTAACGGGGCGTAAAGAACTGGTTGCGTACCGCCAGCTCGCGGCTGTTGCGCGGCGCTTGGCTCTCCTCACGCATCTTCCGGCGCTCGTCTTGGCCGTTGAAGAATTGATAGACCCAGCCGATGGTCTCGTCCTCACTCCAAACGCTGGCAAGCGCGGTGGAATTCAGGATCTCGAGAAGCTGCTCGAACGTCGCCCGCTTCGGCCAGAGCACACTCGACGGGTCTCGCCTGTCGAATAGGACCTTCACCTCGGTCGATAGCTCGTCGAACAGCGACTCGATGTAGAGTCGGTAGCCTGCGCTGTTGGGCAAGAGCAGCAGCCCAGGCGCCATGCCGCTGTACTCGAGGAAGCCGGCGGACTGCTCGCCTTTGGTGATGCACTCCTGCACGAGCTCGCGCGCCTCCAACATTTTGAGCGCGACGAAGCGATTGAGCGTGGTAAAAGCGGCGTCGCGCAGGTAGTCCGAAACCGAGTCCGCGATGCCCATGCCGGAGGCACGCTTGTGCTCGATCGCGGCGACGATCCGTTCACGCTGGAAGGCTTGGCGGGGCGAGAGATGCCCACCAGCCTTCGCGGCAACGGCGCCGTCTCGGTGCACGTCGAACTCGCCCTCGAGCTGCGAGGCGAAGTCCTCCTCGAGGAGCTTCCGCGCTCGCTGGGTCGCGCGTTCGATGGCGTTGCGTGTGTCCTTGTCCATGTTAGAGTCCTTCGGTTTCGGACACGGCGACGGCTGGCGCCGCAGAAAACTCGATGAACCGCTCGGCGAACCACCGCACTCTCGCAACGCCCTCTGTCGGCGCCTCAGCGAGCGGAGTCTGAAGGTGCTTGCCGATTTTCGGGAGCAGGAGCACCAGCAGCACATCCGACGAGTCGCGGTCAAGTCTGAACCGTGTCGATTCCTCTGCGTTCATCCGCTGCGCGAACGCCTCAAGCGCTGCTTGTGCAGGATCCGTCATCGGCTCTGGCAGATTGAGCAGCTTCCGGATGCTGTCGGGGTTCAGTAGTCGGATAGGCAGGAGCGATTCGAAAAGCGCCCCGGCGTTGCGGGCGAACTCGATCCCCGGAAACCAGCCGCGCAGCCGCGCGACGAAGTCGTATACGTCGCTAAACGTGCCGCCTTGCTCCCGCTGCCGTCGTTCGGTTTCGGCGAACAGGCTCGAAATAGTGCCGTCGCCCATGCGCACCGATTGGCCAAGCATGACCAGGAAATTCCGCTCCTGCTCTGAAAGCGTGCCAGCGGCCGGCTTGTACCCAAGATCGTGCTCGATCTCGTTCCAGACGTGAGCCATCATGCTGCACACCTGCACCTCACAGGGGACGTCCATAACATTGGCATACGTGCCGACACCGTCGGCCTTGGTCAGGAACACCTCGATGTGGCTCGCGCGATAGAAGTTGCCGGGGTCGTCGCGGTTCTTGTCCTTGCGCTCATGGGGCAGCCGCTGGTCGCTGGAATCGACGAACCGCCGGCAGACGAGCTCCACGACCTGCTCCTCGTGCCGCTGCTCGTAGGTTGCAACTCGCACCGCGGCGAGGTCACGAATCTGCTCGAACACGGCGTCGACGTCCGGGATCGACTTCTTGCCGTTGGCGGCAAAGCGGCGCAGCTTGCCCTCGAGGCTCTTTGGGCTCTTCGCCCGGGACGTCACCTGGGCGCGGATGGCGTTTCCCTCAACGATTTCGGAACGGCAGATCTCGGCCACGCGCGCCGCGAGCTTGAGGTAACGGTCGTACTCGCGGTGGTAGCGCTGAACTGCCTTCTTGATGGTGTCATCAGAGATCGTCATGTCGGCCTCTACTGGACAATGACTTTCTTGCCGGCGCCGATGAGGCGGGAGCACTCCTCTCGAATGCCGTCCAGTGCAGCCTCGAGCTGTTCTTCGGTCTCGATTCCCTCCGCGAAGTAGCTGCCGACGCTGACCGTGGCGACGCGCTCGCCGTCAATGATGCGGCGAAGCTCCGCGACGGCTGCGCGCAGGCGCCCCTCACAGGCATCCCGGTCGGCGCGAAGCTGTGGAATAGGCACAGGGTCGGCCTCACGCTTCTGCCCGCGCTCAAAGGGTTCTGCAAGGCGGCGTTGCTGGTCCTCGTCGATCTCCGTCCAGCCCGGCGTCTTCACAAGCTTCTCGAAGGCCTTGGTGTAAGCGGCCACGCGGGCGTCGAGTGCCTCGTCGAAGCGACGGCTGTACTCGGTCTCGATCGCCTTGGTGTGCTGCTCGATCGATGGCAGCTCCTTGAAGAATGTCTCGCGCGCGAGGAGATCATCAAGCGACAACGCGCGCGTGCGCAGTTCGTCGGCGATATCAGATTCCTGGCTCAGAAAGTTCCAGAGAACGCCTTGAACCTTGCGCGCGCGCTCAAGGTCGTGGAGGCGCGACTCGGAGAGCACCTGCTCGAGCTCGACCGCGCGCTTGATGGCATCCTTGATGGCGCGGTGGCTCGTGTTGAAGGTCGCGATGGCGTTGTCCTCCGAGCCCCGGAGGATGGCCTTCATCTGTCCGATGGCATCGTCCAGCACCACCACTCCCGGCAAGCGATGGGCGTTCAGAGTTGCGAGCGCCGAGGAGACGGTGTCCTCATTGCGCGCAACTTCTTTGCGGAGCTCCGCCACGATCGCTCCCGCGTTCAGCTCCGTCACCTCGCTGCCGAAGGTCTCGCGGAACGCTTCTGAAGCCTTCACCAGCTCCTCGAACTCAATGCCCTTCTTCGGCCGAAACGCCGCCTGACGAAAGAGATTGTTGTTTGAGAAGGTGTCGCGCGCCTCCACTCCGGTGACCGTGTCGAGCGTCAGCCCCTTGCTGGTCGCCTCGATCTTCCCGGCGCGCAGTAGTGACAGAACCAGAAGGCGCACGACCTCGAAGTCCCAGCCGAACGGCTCCTTCGCAAACTCGTCGGTGAGGTAGCGGCCACTCGCAGTGTCGCCGTAGTTCGCGCGCTCCTCGATGCGGTCGAGCACTTCCTTCAGCGGCCCGCTCTCGGTGCGGAAGACCGTCTTGCCTTTCTCGTCACGCAGAAGGCCGATGCCGCCGAACACGCTCGGCAAGCCTTGGAGGTTCTCTGCGGTGAAGAGGGCGTCGGTGCCCTTCTTCACGTCCGTCGCCTTGGCGGCGGCCTCCTTGAAACGGTCGAACACCTCGGGCAGCACCTGCCCGAGCACCTCGGCAGCGGTCTTGCCCACGTCGACGGCGCGGTCAGTCGGGCTGCGGTCGTTACCTCGGAAGTAGATGCGACCCGAGAGGCACGCGGCACGGAACAGGCGACGAAGCTCGTCGCTGTGGCGGCGAAGGCGAACACGCTCCTCAGCAATCAGAGCGGGCGTGTCCTCGCCCTTCGTTTCGCGTTCCTTACGGGCAAGCATCTCCTTGCTGCGGAACAGCTCGACGGTTTCCCGGTCTATGGCATCGGTCAGGCCGATGGCCCAAAAGACGTGCTTGCGCTCCTGCTGACTGCGTGTCCGCAGCTCTGCTGCAAGCGAGTCGAATTCCTTGCCGTCGTCGGCGAGGTGGGCCTGGAACATTAGGTCGCCGCCCGTAATCTCACGGCCGTGGATGGCGAGACCAGCTTTGAAGGTCTTGGTATCGAAGAGCGTATGCGATGGCTGCGGCTGCCAGAATGCGGACAACACCTCCGAGTAGAGGCGGTGCGAGTCACCGAGCTTCGGGCTGATACCGTTGCGCAAACGCTCCCAATCGTCCTCGGCAGGCGTCGGGATGCGGTAGCCGTCGTCGCCGTGGCGTACCTTGTGGGTCGTCTCGAGCTCGCGTAGGGCCTCCTTCACAGAAGCGAGTTGCGAGTCGCCGCTGACGCTGCCGTGCAAAGCCGCCGCGATGTTTTCCGCGCTGCGGTGGACGCTCTTCACGTACTGGAGCAAGCAAATCACTTTCGCGACCGGCTGCGTGAGCGGGTGCATCAGCTCCTTCGAGATAGCAGCGATTTTCGCGCGGACCTCGGAGCCGATGTTGCCCTCGACGAGGTCGTAGACATGGTCGAGGCGCACGAGGTCGCCGAGCTTCGCATCCGAGAGGTTCACCGCCGGGTTGATCAGGAGCTGCTGCGCGAGCTTGATGATGGTGCGGTTTGCGCCGCCGACGTGCTTGCTCGCGCCACCTTGCGTGCGCAGGCCTGAGACGACCTGGATAATGAGGTCGATTTGGTACGGCAGCAGCGGGTACAGGTCGATGAAGGTCTCGCGCGACAACTCCGGGAGCCTGATGTCGGCGGTGAGTCGGGTGTGCTCTGTTAGCCGGCCGCGGTGTTCGTCGAAGAGCTTCCCGAGCGCGGTCTGCGCTACGGCGTTCTTCGAAAGCACGCGGCGGCTGGTGACCTCGGAAATATCCGACGGCTCGAGGTGAACCTGCAGCGGAAAGCGGTCCATCAAGCGGGCCAGCTCGATCTTCTTGTCGTCGAGGCCGCTGACTAATTCGCCGAGCTTTTCCTGAGAGGTGACGACGACCCAATGCTTACCTCGGCCTTTCACACCGAGGCTCTGTACGACGGCCTGTAGATCGAGCATCTTCTGGACGTCTCGCGCGACGAACTGTCCAACCTCGTCGACCACGAACATCAGCGACAGCCCCGGCTTGCGGCGCTTCATCAGTTCGCCCGCGCGCTCGGCGAGCTTACCCGGCGTGATGTCGGCCTTGTTCTTGACGGCCTTCACCCACGAGTCGGCCATCGGGTACGTGTCGGGATCGAGGCTATGAAGTACGCGGCTCGCTTCGGAGAGCGCGAAAGCAACCTTACCCTTCTCGACGGACCAGTCCTTCTTGAAGAGCCGCTTGTACTCCTCCTCGAAGCGGGCAAGCTGGCCCTTCTCCTCAAGCCCGATCTCCAGCTCCGAGAGGTCGAGGTCCTTCGCGTACCCCAAGCTTTGGAGGAAGAGCCCGTACATGATCTCAGTCAAAGTCTGGTTGCCGCTGCGGATGCCTCGGTCCGTCGAGACGTCGAAGATAACAGCGTGGGTCGGTATTTTCTCGTTGATGGCCTTCAGCAGAACCGAGAGCTTCTTGTCGCCAGCGCGCCCGGCGAAGCGCTCGGCGGCGGACTCGCCCGCGACGGTACGGTTCGCGATAGAAAGCCCGAGCATCTTGGCGAAGCTTGACTTACCGGAGCCGAAGAAACCCGAGACCCAGATGGCGATGCCCTCGTGCGGCTTGTTCGGCGTCTCTTGGTAGGCGTCGAAGATGCCGGTGTAGTGCGAGCGGATCGCGTCCGTGACGACGTACTCGTTGATCTCGTCGCGGATGAGCTCTTCGTCGGTCTGGTCGACCTTAATGACTTCTTCGATGCGACGGTGAATGTCATTGGCGAAGAGTGTATTGATGGTGGTATTCGTCGTCATCATCGGCAGTCTTCAGAAGATCTTCGGGCGGTAGTTGTGCTCCGCGTCGAGCACGCCCATGAAACGTAGGCCCGCCGCGCCATCGAGGTCGCCGGGGTAGAAGAGAACGGTTGGAACGTGGACGCGGCCCTTAAGCTGCTCGAGCAGCGAAAAGGTCCGGTACATTGGGAAGAGCGAGCCGGTGCGCAGGACGAATACGACGTCGCGCAGTGGATCGGGGTCCTCTGGCATGCGGGCGGCGACAAGGTCGACGAGCGGCGAGTACTCCGAGAGCACCGAGTGAACGGTCTCGACAACGGTTTCGACGCCCTGTTCGCGCTCGGCGGTGAACCACTCCTCCAGCGGCCGCTGGGACCTCATCGCCTCGTCGAGACACTCGGCGAGCGAGATGCGCTTCACACGCTTGCCCTTCTGGGAAAGTCGCGTCTCGAGAAGGGTCACCTGCTTGCGCAGGTCGAACTCGTCCTCAGGGTCGTAGCGAAACAGGGCGTACGGCATGTCGTGGTACGCGCTGATGCGCTGCCGGGGATCGGGCAGCTCGAGGACTGGCTCGAGGTTCTGCTTGATCCGGTAATCGAGGTCGCTCATGCAACCATCCTCTCTGCGTATTCGCTGGAGGTCGTGCAGGGCAGATTCAGCTGCACGAGGCTACCAGCCACGTGGTATTCGAGCTTGCGAAATTGATGCAACCGTAACAACTCCTGCTCGACGTCGGACGGCCGCATCAGAAAAAGTCTCCAGTCCGGCGAGTTGATGACCTTGCCGGGACTCACCTTCGCGTCGCGCATCGCATGAAGCAGATACATGAAGCTCTGCTCCGGCAGATGGTACGACGCGAATTCCCTTCTTGCCGAACCACGAAGAAGACCGAAATCCGCTGCTATCTTCAATAGCCCTGCAGCGACCCGATTCGTGGTCCGATCGGACCACGCGTGCTCGGTAACTGCGCCGCGTTTTTCAATCTCGATGAGATACGTTTCAATTTCGTCCGTTCGGATACGAAAGGTGCCAGCCTCGTATGCGTCGAAAAGCCATGTTTCAAGGAAGTCGCGTACGAGAAACTCGTCTCGCGTCATGTGCCATAGCAGCAGCGGCTTCCACTCTTCGATGCGGACGCCACGATTTGCTAACAGGACCAGCGCTCGATCGCGCCCTTCGGGATCGAACCTGCGATTTAATACCTTCGCGACATCACGCAGCCACGTGGCACTCTTGGCTCCGATAAAGTTCATGTTGCGAAGGTGATCCAGGTTTTCACGCTTTGAGGCGTTAAAATCCCATGCCGAGAAAACTGCGTAGGTTTCCTCGACCATCGCGCCCTTGATAACCGTAAACGACGAGACAACGTTGGCCCGGGACTTCGACGTCATGTGTCGTCCCTCTTGGCATATGGAACAACCAGAGCGCCAATTTCGCCGCGCGCAAAGCCGAGCGCAAGCAGAGCGACACTCGCGTCGGTGCCATCAAAGATGCCAGGCAGCGGAACGGCGCGCCCCTCCGCTGCGCGACGTAGCCTTGAGTAGGCATCAACTTCTGTCTCGGTCACTAGCCCGACATCGCGGAGAATGTCGACCAGATCAGTGCTGCCCAGCGTCTCGATCCGCTCGAAGAATGGCGTCCAATTACTTGCGTGATCCAGCCACCGCTCCCAGCACGCGTCGAAATCCTCCTCAATGGCCTCGGGCATACTCCAGAGCGTCACACAGCCCGGTGGCCTAAAGACCTCATCGCATCGCTGCGCGGCGACGGCAAAAACCGAGCGCGCTTGCGCAAATCGATAGGTGAGGGGAAATCCGCGTCGCAGCACCGAAGCACCCAGCTTACCCAACTGGCCCTTCGTGTTCCACCAGCGAGCGTTATCAAGCTCCCCGAAGCGCGCCACGACGAGGCGCAGGCGAAGTAGTTTTTCAAAGTCAATCATGCGTCCGCACTCTAAGGCGCCGCTTGCTCGTCTGCGTTGACGTGCATTGTTATCGTTCTCCCGTCGGCTTCGTAATGAATCCGACGGTCAGGTCGTACTTAGTCCAATCGTCGTTCTCGGCACGCGAAAACCGTCGGCCTCTGACAACCTCAAAGCAGGGATCTTCTTGACAACCGTCAGTCAGTAAATCGTCGGCCCGCGAACCTCTGCCAGACGGCGAGCTACGCGATGGCGACAATCTGTCCTGACCGACGGGTCATTGACATGGCGCGATCAATCCGTGTTGGCGGCCTCGGAATGGTACAGGATTTTTCAAGGCGGCAATGAAAACCGGGTGCTCCTGCGCGACTCGTTCCTTACGCGGTCACGCCCCCCGTCGTTGATTGTCGGACGCGAATACTAGCCGAACGTTCGATCGCTTGTTGGCAGGTTCACGACGAAATACCCATAGACTTCGTGGCAGCCGTTGACTCGGCGTAGCAGCTTCGCGAACGTTAGACCTCTCGCAGCTACCCGTCGAACCGCCAGAACTGCCCCGTTTCGCGCGCTTCGGAGAATCTGACTCCGCAAAGCTCGCTGGGCCCGCGACGATGTAGTCGTTGAGGAGGCCAGGTTCAGGGGAACGCGTCGCGGCATGTCGGCTGGCATCTCCCCAACCCCAAAATCCATGGAAGTACAGAGCGCGTTGATCTTCGTCTTCGATGACGCCGATCTGATTTGCGAAAAAGTCTACATCGACCGTGCGACGATCCTACGCCAGTTCGGGGGCCTGCCCTGATTGGTGCCGAAATCAGCGGTGTGCGCAGACTCTGGATGACGCCACAGGCTCCTTCTCCCTGTAGCGGCCTTTCGGTTAAGCCGGTCGAATGTCAGATATTCGGTGGAGTCTGCGAACGGGCCTTCAATCGTTGATATTTATCGAATGGTCATATAACGGGTCACAGCAGCAGCTCGCTCCGGGCCGCATATCTCGTCAATCGCCTGCCGGGCTTGTGGATCGAAGATCGAGCAGACATGCTGAAGAGAATCAACCCGTTCTTTCGAATGAACGAACACAGTTCCATCGTGGTGAACGATCGGGTACGTCGAGCGTCGGCTGTCTTTGTCGGAGACCTCAATGAGCGACTCATGCTGGGAGCCCAACTTCTCTCTCACACGACTGATCGCCGATTGGAACTCTGCTGACTCCAACGAGTGCGCTGTTGACACACGAGCGCCAGGGCCTAGAGGCATGTACTGGTAAATGCTCCAGCGCCACGGCGCCAGATCACTCACGTGCATGGCCAGTTCCGCGAGCGAGTCAACATTGCGCCGGGAAACGACCGTATTGATCTTGAATTGGGCGCCGATGCAGTTGAGCCACCGGAGGCGCCTCATCACGATGTCGAAATGACCGGGCGTGTTCCTCATGTCGTCGTGCACATTCGAGTTAGGACCGTCGAGTGGCAGACCTATCAGATCGATGGTCTTGCTGACTAGCTGCGTGTTTGCCAGCGACTGCGTCAGTGATTTACCGTGGGTGTCGATATGAACGATCAGCCCTGCGGCCTTCGCCCGTTCAGCCAACTCACCGATGTATGGGTACTGAAAAGGATCGCCGCCACCGAACGTAATTGTTTGGAATCGCAGCGATGCAATCCGATCTACTATCCCTGTAACCACCGGCCGCTGGGCTCGGGTGGTTTCGAAGGGTACGTAGCACCATTCGCAATTGAGCGCGCAGCGATGAGAAAAGTTCAGTACGACCCGAGTCGCACGTGCGTTGAAATCAGCAGTCACAAAGGGTTAACCTAGACCGTGTACTGGCGGGGTTTAAGCGCAGGCATGTCCTCCGGAAGTAGCTTCTGTTTCTTTGACTCCTCAATCCACTCTTCGAAGGACGCTCCGGATCGCCAAAGCGTATCCAGATGACCTTTAAACAGACGATATAGCCCCACCCCTTCGGCAGGCGTTGCGGGCTTGACCTGCAAGCAAATGCTTCGGTTCTCGATGCGGTTGTCGATGACGCCTACGTGATATGGGTCAATGAACATGGTCGCCGCAGTAGCGAAGACTGTGGCGTGCATGCCGTAGCGAACAAACCGTACCTCAAGCGTTGGATAAGTGTTGTACAGCTTGATCAGCCCAGGCACGTTCAATTTGGAATCGAAACGCTCGCCGTCGACATTGAGCCTGTTTCGAAAACCCTTCTCCGCTGAGAATGGATCGAGCAGCACGACACGAAATTCCACGCCCTCCTTGAGGCGCCTTTCCACCGCAGGCCAATGCCGATAGACGCCAGGGTCTAGATAGGATGCTCCCGAGTTCGCGCACAACCACATAGCAGTGGCGGCAGCGACCTCATTTTGGGTCGTGCGATTGCGGCGATCCTGTTCGGCTGACTTCTGCATATCAAAGTAGTCAACAGCACCTTGTGGGATAGCCGATGCTGCGATCTTGGCTGCGAGATCCTCCCGCAATAAGATTTCCATCAGCGCGGGCCGAGCTTCGACCAGCTTGATCACCGCAAAGATCACGAAGGCGAGAGCCGAGAACGTGAAGAACATCGGCCACTCGCTGTTCTGACTCAGATAGGCGGTCACCACCGCGACGATGAAAAGGATAAGTTCGCAGGCAACAAGGGTGCGGTGAAGAAATACTCTATTGGAATGCGCCATGGATGCTGGGGCTGGGGCCGTGACCGCCCTTGCTCATATCTGTGATGGCGCAGAGGGTACACCAACGCCAAGCCGCTGGGTACTCTCCGCGTCATTTCAACGTCTCACAGAAACCGTGGGGCAATAGTGCATGTGCCCCGGGACGGCGCAGGTGCACGCTTCGTCACCCTTCCCTGACACCGATCTGTTTGCAAGCTATCTGGTTAATAATCTATGGCTAAACCGAAGCGTCCATCAATTCTGAATTACCATGAGCAAACCTAAAGCACCTCGAATCGGTACTTGTACCTACTGCGGAGAGGAAAAACCGATAACCGCAGATCACGTGCCACCCAAAAATCTATTCGACCGCCCGTTTCCGCCGAATCTGCTAACCGTGCCTGCCTGCGCGGATTGCAACGGAGGGTTCAAGAAGGATGATGAGTATTTTCGAATAGCGCTGACCATCACTGACAAGGCCAAAGGCCAGCGTGGGCGTGACGGCATACTGCCTACCGTGTTGCGAGGCATCAATAGCCCGAAAGCAGGTCGCTTTCGAGCGACTCTACTATCAAACACTCAAATTGCGCCCCGGTTCAGCCCGAGCAGGATCTTTCTCGGCAACCAGCGCCAGATAATCTTAGACGGGGCGCGAATTGAGGGCATTGCTCGTCGCATCGTCCAAGGCCTGTTTTTCCACGTGAAGGGGCAGCGACTACCGGATGATCACGCGATTACTGTGGTCCCGGTGGGACGTTTTCGCGAGATGGCCAACCTTCATCCGGAAATGGATCTCGCGCTGCGCGAGTTTGTTGCGCGGATCATGGCGGAGCCGTTAAAGGAGCATGGGGACGTGTTCGGTTACCGCTGGACTCAATCTCCTAACGGACCATCTCATACCATGTGGCTGCTTTACTTTTACGAACGGCTTGAGTTCTTCTGCACGACTTTCTCCACGGCCAGCATTGAAGGAACCACGCTTGAGGGAGAGATCGAGCGCGTCCGCGCGATTGCGAAAGGATAAGGCGTTCGGCTATAACAACAGCGGGACGTCGGCCATCGGTCTTGAAGCAGTTGTTTTTCGGGAAGCGTCCAATGACCGGCAAGACAGAGGATCTGGCCGCTGATCCGAGCGTTTTGTCGGCCGCTTCCAGGACTGAACTGTCATTTGAACGACACGGGTGGCGCAAGGCCGAACGTCTCTTCCTGGTCGCACTCAGCCTGCCGCCCGCCAGCGATCAGCTTTTGACATAAAACCTGCTCTCGAGCTGTAACGGGTGTAGTAGCTTTATAGATGGAATGGTCGCCTCCCGCCTTAGCGGTCATCTGAAGGCCGCCGTCTGGACGCCAATATCCTGACGCGGGCGATGTGCAACAGTATCGTTTCCGCAAGGTCATGCGGTAAGGAGAAACCAGATGGAACCCACAACCATTGCCATCGATTTGGCCAAACGCGTATTCCAGATCCATTTCGTTGAACCGGGAACTGGCGTAATCCACAGTAAGGCCCTGAAGCGCGCCCAACTCACGCCGTTCTTTGCCAACCGTGCCCAATGCCGGATTGTGATGGAGGCTTGTGGAAGCGCGCATCACTGGGCCCGACAGCTTGCGGCGCTCGGCCACGATGTCCGGTTAATTGCAGCGCAGTTCGTCCGTCCATTCGTCAAATCCAACAAGAACGATGCTGCGGATGCTGCAGCAATCTGGGAGGCAGCTCAACGACCCGGTATGCGGTTCGTCGCCATCAAATCGGAGGATCAGCAGGCCATGCTTGCTTTACACCGGATGCGCCAGCAACTCGTGAGATTCCGCGTGATGCAGGTGAACCAGTTGCGCGGCCTGCTGTACGAGTTTGGCGTGATCCTGCCGCAAGGCCGGCGTGCCTCAATTGACGCGGCCAAAGCATCGCTCGCATCGATCGCCGATCAAGTGCCAGCCATGTTAATCGACAGTCTGCAAGATCAGCTATCAAGGCTGTTAGCCCTCGACGAGCAGATCCTGCACATCGAACAACGCATCACTGAATGGCGTCGCGGCGACGAAGCATGCCGTCGCATCTCCGAGATTCCTGGTGTCGGTCTGTTGACTGCAACGGCTGCAGTTGCAGTCATCGGTAACGCACACGCGTTCAGGTCCGGGCGAGAATTCGCCGCCTACCTGGGGCTGGTACCGAGACAGAATGGCTCCGGTGGCAAGGTCAAGCTGGGCGGCATCAGCAAACGCGGCGACGTCTATTTACGCACGTTGCTGATCCACGGCGCCCGATCCGTCATATCGAGTTCAAAACATCTGCCTGAACGGATGCGAAGCATGCTTGCCCGACGACCCACGAACGTCGTGGCTGTCGCACTGGCGAACAAGGTTGCGCGAATAATCTGGGCATTGCTTGCATACGGTCGAACGTATCAGTGTCCTACGGCTGCGCCAGCCTGAAAATGCGTTGTAGTTGATACAAACCCACTCACGGTTGCATTGGTGATGTTGAACGATGGCAAGACAGGTTGGACCGCGCAAAGGCAAGCCTGAGACATTTCTCGGACTTCGAGTCCGTTATTTAGATTAGGACCTTTGCGGCGAAATCCATCGGGGCCGGCGGGTATGTTCCGCAATCGAGTCCGGATATAAGTCCGCAACCACCCTCCTCGCCAACAACGATATCTCCTTGCAAATGGGAGGCGACCATATAAGAAATGTCGCGTTCTAGCCATTTAGAGATGTCGTGTTCTGCTCTGGGTATGCTTGCCGGTTCCCCGCGGGATTACGGAGCCGGCCATGCATCCAGCGACACTGGTGACATTGAACATGCGCGAACTCGACCGACTGAAGGTGATCCAGGCTGTGGTGGACACCGGTCTGAAACCTGGACGTGCTGCCGACCGTCTGGGCCTGACGGTGCGGCAGATCGAGCGGCTGGTAATCCGGTATCGTGAATCAGGCGCAGCGGGCCTGGTCTCACGCAAACGCAGCCGACCGGGTAACCGGCGGCTGGACGACGACGAGGCCCAGCGCGCCCTGGCGATTATCCGCGAGTACTACGCCGATTTCGGCCCAACGCTGGCCTGCGAGAAGCTGCACGAATGCCACGGCATACGTCTGGCGAAGGAAACGGTCCGCAGGCTGATGACGGACGCGGGCCTATGGGTGCCGCGCCGGCAGCGGCCGCCGAAGGTCTACCAGCCGCGCGCGCGGCGGTCGTGCCTGGGCGAGCTGATCCAGATCGACGGCAGCGAGCATCCCTGGTTCGAGGACCGGGCGCCGCAGTGCACGCTGCTGGTGTACGTCGACGACGCAACGAGCCGGCTGATGCACGTGCTTTTCACGGCCACGGAATCGACCTTCAGCTACTTCGAGGCGACGCGTGCGTACATCGAGCGTCACGGCAAGCCGGTGGCGTTCTACAGCGACAAGGCGAGCGTGTTCCGGAACACGGCCGCAAGCAGGACCGGCAATAGCGTGACGCAGTTTGGTCGCGCGATGTACGAGCTGAACATCGACACGATCTGTGCAAACAGTAGCGCGGCCAAGGGCCGTGTCGAGCGCGCGCACCTGACGCTGCAGGACCGGATGGTGAAGGAAATGCGCTTGCGCGACATCCGCACGATCGCTGCGGCCAATGCCTGGGTGCCCTCCTTCATGGCGGCCTACAACGCGCGTTTCGCAAAGCCTCCGAAGAGCGACTTTGACGCACACCGTCCGCCGAGGGCTGACGAGAACCTTGAACTCGTGCTCACGTGGCGCGAGCCGCGCAAGGTGACGAAGGCGCTGACCGTGCAGTACGACCGCGTCATGTATCTGCTGGACGATACGCCGGCGCATCGCAAGCTGATCGACCGGTATATCGAGGTCTGGGAGTATCCGGATGGGCGAATCGAACTTCGGGCAGATGGCGGTGCATTGTCGTGCAGGCAGTATGACCGGCTGACAGAAATCGATCAGGGCGCGATCGTCGAGCATAAACGTTTGAGCCACGTGCTGCAGGTCGCGCAGGTGATTCAGGCTCAACGCGATAACAGCCGGATCGGCAAGGCGCCTTCACGAACGCATCTGGGGGTTGCAACCAGGGCTGAGGGCAGCTCGCCGGGCAAGAAGAAAGAACGCGAATTCACCCAGACTGACATCGAGCATGTGATCGTGGATCTTGCCCAGCAAAGACAGATAACCCGCAACCCGTAAACCTGGCCGGTGGTCTGCAGGGTCAGTCGAAACAGACGTCGGCGCCCTGCCCATTCACGGCGGATCCTTCGACACTGGGTGATCAGTAACCGATGAAAGACCGACCTTTTAACCCTGAAAACACGACATTTGTATTTAGCCGCCGCCACGACATCTTGAAATGGCCTCGACAAACGGGTGCCCTGCGCAACAGCGGGCGTTTTCGATTGGCACCGCCGCACGGCCGTGCGGCAAGACGCGAGGCATTTGTGGTGATCAAACCGGCAGCAAAGGGCGGCGCTGCGGACTATGAGCCCCAGCATCTGAGTCTGATCTTGGTCGGCTTGCCGACGCTGATCGCCACAGGGTTTCGCGATCTGGATGCGAAGCTCGACGGTGGCATGAACGCCGGTGAGCTGATCGTGATGGCCGGCCGCCCATCGATGGGCAAGACCGCACTGGCCGTCGGCATGGGGGCTTACGTGGCGCGCACAGTCGGCACGGTGCTGGTGTTCTCGCTGGAAATGCCAGGCAGCCAGCTGACCCAGCGCAGCCTGGCACGCGACGGCCGCATCCCCATGCCGCACATCAAGAACGGCGCGAACATGACGGAAGCGGACCTTGCCAGTCTGACGAAAACCGTTGAAGACCTGACGCATCTGCTGATGCTGATCGACGAAAGCCCCTGCCTCTCACTGGCCGAGATTGCCAGCCGCAGCCGCGCTGTGAAGCGCCGGCACGGACTGAGTCTGATCATCGTCGATTACATCGGCCTGATGAGCGGCGGCGAAGGCGAAAGTCGCACACAGCTGTCATCCACGAGGAGTTCACGGCATGAGTGCCCAAAGGACGGACGCAGCCGAAAGATATACGCCCGTGGTCGCCTACCCCACCTGCAACAGTCGAACGCCGGACATCGTGAATTCGGCCTGGCGTTAATAACGGTCTTGTGCTATTTTGCCCCCAAGCGCCCACTGGCGCACTACCACAAACTAGCCGCCAAGAAAAGCCGTGACCGACAAATCCAGAGAGGGCGCCCGATCGCATGTGGAGTTCACGAAGCCGCCGGTCGTCGAGGTAGCCTGCGGCGTCCTATTCTTCAGTCCGCAGCCGCTTCTCAGTGCTCACGTAGGAGCATTTTGGGACCGGGTTCGATCGGAATTCCCTCGCGTGGAGGATGCACCACCCCTACCCAGTGTTGTCGAGCAACTCGGCGTGGGAACTGGACAGGCCCTCGAGTTCAGTAGTGTGCCGCCCCTTCGGCGGTCTTGGATGCTTAGCGAAGATGGCCGCAACCTTATTCAGCTGCAGCAGGATCGTTTTTTGTTTAACTGGAAGCGGACGGCGGACGGGGACTCATACCCGCACTATTCGGCTGTAGTTGAACAGTTCGAACGTCACCTGGATTCATTCCTGACCTTCTTCCGCGAAGTGGCTTCTGCTGAAGTCTCGTTCAGACAGTTCGAACTCGTTTACGTGAACCATATATCGAAGGCGAATGGGCTCGACATTACGGGACTGGATTCCCTGTTGGTCGACCATATCCGAGATCGGAATGCCGAGCGGTTTTTGCCTGAGCCCGAAGGCCTCAGTTGGTCCACGGCCTACGCATTGCCAGACGGGCGGGGGCGACTTCATGTCGCAGCGCAGACGGCGATCAATCTGCCCACGAATGAAAAGCTTGTCCGACTAGATCTGACGGCGCGTGGCATTTCTCCTGATGCTTCAGCAGAGGGCCGTCGGCAGTGGTTTGACATGGCGCACGAATGGATAACGCGTGGGTTTGCCGACGTCACGTCGCCGGCATTACATAACGAAAGTGTCTGGGGGCGAACATCATGAATAATTTCTGCTTCAACGATGATGATCGGCAGTTCAGCATATCGTCCTTTGCCCCGGTTTCTACTGGCGTCACACCGGGAGCAAGAAGTGGCTACATGCAGTCGTGGCGCCTCGTCGAGAGCAACCAGACCGCTCGGGAAATCAAACGACGCGAGGCTGTGGTGGTGACAGAGGTGCCGGATGTGGACGTTGCTGTCCTGCCAGGTCATGCCGTAACAGAGGAAGCACTCAGCTCGGTCAGGAACAAGGCCCAGCTAATCGAACTGATCGAACGCTTCAAGGCAGAGGGTTTCGCCCGCGGCGACGAAGATTTGAAGATTACAGAGGCAACGGCACAAGCATCCAGTTGTCTCTTTGAGATGCTACCTCTAGCGGCACCGCTCCCTAAGATCGCGCCTGACGGTGAAGGGGGCCTAACGGCAATATGGACACAGACGGCTGATGCTGTTGTGCTTGTCGTCGCCGGTTGGCACGTTAGCATGGTTGTCGCCGCCGCTACGCCGCGTGCCGAATACTTTGACGATCTTCCGTTCGACGGCGCGCATCTGCCGCAAGCTTTGATTGAAGCGATCTCATTGCGTTAGGAGTGAACGCTCTTGGTCGACGAGAACGCAAATGAACTGGCGCACGGGGCGCTGGTAGTGGAAGAAATTCCCAATCAAGATGCTGTGAGTCGCCTCATCGATTTTCCGCACAAGTATGACGATTTCCGACATCTGATTTTGGACACGGCCTTTGTATTTACCAAGAGTAAAGGCACGGGCGAATACACCGGCGAATCTGTCAATTGGAGTAAGTATTGCGCGACCGCCGAAGCGATCCACGCGCTCGGCTGCGCTTGGCAAAAAGCGAAGCGCGAACGGAAGCCGGACATGCGATATGTCGGTTACATCGCCTCAGGAGTAGCGGATATTCGGCAGGTGGAGTCGAACCGTGGCCACCGTTTTCAGGTGGTACACGCGCCAGAGGATGGCCAAGGTCTTCATCATGCAGAGGTTAGATACCTTCCAAATGCCGTCGCAGGGGCGCGGTTTGAATCGATCGATAGGGAGGAGTTGAAATTGGCATTGCGGCAAAAGTTTGGCGATCTGGTCGCGCACGACTGCGAGGAATAACTGACCGTCGAGCGATCATTTCGGCGTCGAGCGCCTAGCCGACTTTTTATGCCATTGATGAAGTAACCGCAGTCCCCTAGGGGCAACTTTGGGGGCAACTTCCATGGATCTGCAAAGCGAAGCCTTGTCCGGTGGACGTTTGTAGAAGTTGTTTGGTAGTCCTACTCACCGCATAGCCGACTAACGCTTTCTGCAGCAGAGGATTCGCGCCCGTACGGTGTGATGAGTAGGTCCGCCTCGCCTGTACGGTAGCTTGGACTCCATTGCTTGGCGCGCAGTCGAATGAAATTGCATAGCGGAGATTTGAATCATCCGAGTCGTCGAACTGTCGATCGAGAGCGTCCGTGGATCGCACAATATGCGAGCGATGGATCTGGTGCGACGCCCCCGGATCCCGCGGCGCCGGTGCGGGACGCTGTACGTCCTACATAGGCACTCCAAACAACAATGCAATGCGCGAAATCTGAACGGGGTAATGCATTCAAAAATCAATAGGAAAATTTCATCCCTGCAAGCTGCCCTTCAGATGCTCGCGAGTCAAGCCGAGCACTTCTCGCGTTGATACATCTGACGCGTAGGCTTCCCTAACAAAATCAATCAGAAATTAACTGCGGTCGCAGATATTAGACGTAGCGCGTTTGCCAAGGGAAGAAAAACATATATCTAATTGGCTCCGTTAGAGACGGTTTCCCTAAAGTGCGTGTCTCGTGCCGAGAATCGGCGGTACGGTCGGCCAATTGCTCATCGATTACGCGATCGCTATGCTGTGAGGTAACCTCCCATCCCCCTTTCGTAGTCGATCAAATGACCGCTCTTGGTGCCTTCGTCCGCGATCGTCGAAACGAACTCGGCCTCACGCAGGCCGCGCTCGCGATTCGCGTCGGCGTCGACGATACATACGTCAGTGCTGTGGAAACTGGGCGCAGGACGCCCGATGGCTCGCCCTTCTTGGACGATCTGGCACGGGCTTTGGAACTCGACGGCGATCAGCTTTGCGAGCTATTCCTAGCGGCCCGTCGGTCCCAGCGACTTTTCCGATTGCCGGAGGAGCTTTCAGCGCGCAAGCACGCCGTATTTATGGCGATTGCGGATGATCTTCCGCAACTCAGTGAAGGCGACATCGAGGTTATCGCAAGCGTGCATTCGGCCTTAGTTCGGAACCGAAAGTCCTTCGCCGCAGACATCTCAAAGGTAACCGAAGGAGGGCCTATGTAAACCAAAAAACGCCGCAACCCCGAAGGGAGTGCAGCGCTCTCTGGTCGGGACCTGTGCAGATCCGCGAATGGCCAATTCCAGTCTGCCCTGTCCCAATCTCAGAGTCAAGCCCTTCCTTTTCCCATCGATTTGCTGCCGCTCGAGACTTGACTACTCCGTGTCAAGTCTCGAGACCACGCTCGTCCATTGGGCCGAGAACCCGTCAACAGTTTGTTGATGGGCAGGCAGCGGTATGCCGAAAGGAGGCATCTTGAAAAAACCACAGACACGATTGAGTGGCCCGGCGTCAGCAATTCTCCCGAAGAGTAGTCCCCGGGCACGCAGGCCCCGCCGAATCGTCACCGTCTCAGGTCGAGGCGCACGGGGATACGTCCCTATCCGGAAGTCGGCTTTGGCCCAGTTTGAGAGCCTTGTGGAACTAAAGGCTCTTCAGGCTTTGGAAGTAGCTCCGTCTGTCAAGTCGATCACAACCCAGCCACGAGTGTTTGAATACACAGAAGGTGCGCGCCGTCGACGATATACGCCTGACGTAGAAATCGAGGTCGAGATCGGGGCCGCCATTGAAGCAGTGTTCCTCGAGGTCAAGGACGATGAAACCTTCACCCCGGATTCGGAGGCTGCCGAGCGGATACAGGCCGCGTTATCGCATCTTCGCCAACAGGGCGAGCGATTGCATATCGTTTTGCGGTCCGATCTCATTGCAAACGAGCTCGACCAAAAGCTTGCGCTGATACTCGGGCAGCGTCCACGTCGCATCAGATTCCGCACAGATATCGATCCAACTATCTGGGATCCGGAAATGGGCACGGTTCCTTCAGCCGACATACAGCAACGATGGGAAGACGCAAAGCGCGAATGCGATGAACTGCTTCGGCGGATCACGAATCGCGATCCGGATGACCTTCTACCGGTTTCCACTCGTTAACGGGAGCATCCACCATGGCCAACTTTACTAAAGATCAAATCATTTTTCGCGGTGAGGGAAGGTATCGGCTCGTCCGGGTTCAGGATGACATTGCCTATCTGGAAAACACCGTTACAGGCGAGCTTTCAAATCACAGTGAAGCAGATCTGCTGGAAGAGTATTTGCGAGGATACCTACGTACTGGTAATAGCAAGCAATTTCAGCGACCGCCAAGCTGCAGCGTAGTCAAAGACGCACTCGAGGCCGCAACATCACCGGTCAAGCCAGGAGATTTCGAGACACGGCGGCGCGTGAACTATCTGGTGATGCTTGATCGCCTCGGCGCATTCGATGGCTCCCGATACGCCCTGCGTCGGGCCATCCAAAGCGTGGCGGTGGAACTGAACGACATAAAGCCGCCTCATGAAACGACCATCTATCGATGGCGCAGACGGTACCGGCTCGCAAAATTTGATATTCGAGCATTACTCGATGTAAGCAGTCGGCGGGGGGGTAAAGGAGAGTCGCGACTGGAGCCTGCGGTTGAAGGAATTGTGCTGGAGAAAATCGAAACGGCTTTCCTGAACAGCAAACGCGGGACGGCTGAAGACGTCTATAACGCTGTATTTCTTGAAATTCAGCGACTGAACACAACTCGTATAGAGTCTGAATGGCTCAAGGTACCAGGGCTTCGGACCATTCAGAGGCGAATCCACGGCATGGACGCATTTGAGCGGGCAGTCGCTCGCTATGGCGAGCGGGAAGCTCGGCGGCGGTTCGCCGACCAGTTTTGCGCCCGAAGGGTAACCAGAATTCTTGAGATCGTCGAGATCGACCACACGCCGATGGACGTGATGTATACGGACGCCGAGGGCAGAGTGATTGATCGGCCAGACTTCACGGTCGTGCTTGACCGGCTCTCTCGATGTGTCCTTGGATTCTGCATCAGTTCGGCCGGTCACGGTGTTCACGCCGTGTTCGAAGCGCTACGCCACTCGATGATGCCTAAAAGCTACCTGAGAGAGCGATTTCCCGAACTTCGAATGGAGTGGCCCTGCCACGGTTGGCCCGAACGCTTGCTCATGGACAACGGGCGTGAATTCCATGCGCGCGCCGTCGTTGATGCTCTAACAAACCTTGGCGTGGTTTGCGAATACGCGGCTTCGCGCGACCCGAACGACAAGCCATACGTTGAACGCTTTCTTAGGACGTTTAACTACGCCTTCGTCCACAAACTGCCAGGAACAACCCTGGCAAAAGTCCACCAACGCATAGGCTTCAAGTCGGAAGACGAAGCCTGCATTACATTCGAGCAACTCAATCAAATGGTCCACGTCTGGATCACGTCTGTGTATCACTTACGGCCTCATAAAGGTCTTCAGGGACGCGCACCACTTGATGTGTGGAAGGAGAGCGCAGCTGCATACCCGCCTCTCTTGAAATGCAACGCTGATGATCTCAGCATCGAATTTGGTGAGTTTGCCGAGTCTGCGGTACAGCACTACGGGATCGACCTCAAGACCTTCCGCTATGCCTCTCCCGAATTGCTAACCTTGCGCGCGATGCTTCCAGCTAAGCAAAAGGTGCAAGTCAAGGCCCCGTACGAGAACGCTGGCTTGATCTGGGTGTGGGACCCATTCGACAATAAATATATCCCCGCTTACAACACCGATGAACGGTACAACAACTTGACGGTGGAGCAAGCCAAGGCTCTGAGGCACGGATATAAGACCTCCGATGCCCACCAGCGGACTCGAGCAAACGGCGAGGAATGGATCCGTGAGAGAGCCAATGAGGCGATGCAATCGAAGAAATTGGCAACGCGTAAACAGGGTGCCCGTCAGGCGCATACGACTTCGAAATCCGCCAATCGACCTTGGCCCCCTGCCCCTGATGCCCAAGCTGCGGATCTGCCCCGCACACTCACCCCAGATTCGGACGAGCTTTCCGATTTTGAAGCTGAGTCTATCAACATCGAGGTGAAGCATGAAAACCAATAAAATTTGTGGGGAGATTGTTAAGGATATCAGATCAAGTTTCATAAGATTCCCTCACGTCGAGAGAATATTGATTTCGTTCGACCGTCTATACGAGTATCAGTGCGAAAATGAAGAGGCTGAGCACATCATATTGCTCGGCGAGTCTGGGGTCGGTAAGTCAACATTGGTTAAAAGGTACGCCCATAGGCATCCTCCCATAGAACACGAGGAGTTTACCGAGATACCAGTGCTTTACTTGGTTCTCGGTCCATCGCCGACTCGAAAAAGCCTTGCCCAAACGTTTCTTCGAGCCATGGGAGATCCAATGTGGCGTAGAGGCAGTGAGCCCGAGTTGACTGAGCGAGTTATTGATCTCTTTGCGAAATGCCGCGTGCGGCTCGTGATCATAGACGAGGCCAATCACCTGATAGATAGAGGTGGAGAAAAAACGTTGCACACCGCGGCTGACTGGCTCAAGGTTGTAATCGACAGTTCGCAGGTTTCGTTTGTGTTCGCAGGCATACCCCGAATCAAACGCTTGCTCGCGACCAACGATCAATTGCGCGGGAGGCTCAGAGAGGTCATCGAAATTGAAAGGTTTTCAGTTGCGAACGAGTCCGCGGAGCTCGACCTCCGTAGCGCTCTGAAGCGCTTCAAAAGCTACATGGGAGACCTCCCGACAATTGATATCTCCGGGGCAGCTGTTGCGCGGCTGTTTGCGTTTGCGACTGATGGGCGGTTGCGTGACATCCGTAGGCTCCTGGTGCGAGCTGTCGAACTTGCATACGAAATGCCCGATCCCAGGCTGACCGACGTGGTTTTGGCCGAGGCGTTCCGGACCGTCATTTACTCGGGCTCGCCAGATAGCCGGAATCCTTTTCACAAAACATTCAATCAGATGCCTCTCGTGAAGAGCGACGAGCCGTTCGCACCTGTGGAGCGCTGACATGGACTTTCATTGCAAAACTGACCGACCACTCTGTCGTCCCAGGATGCTTCCCGGTGAGTGGGTCGAGACATATCTTTTCCGTGTTGCAAGAGCCAATGGTATTCGGCGCCCTCGGCTAAGGGATGCAGATGACCTTCGCCCGACACTCGCGGCAACCGCCTTGAGCAAGCCTGATGGCTATCCACTATGGGGCGAAATTACGTTACCGCGGTGGGCTGTCGTCACCCGTAATAATGCCATCCGGTATTGCCCTGCGTGCATGACCCAGTCCAGGCACATTCGCTCGTGGTGGCGCCTTAGGCTATTCGAGATTTGTACCATTCACTATATCCGGCTGAAAGACGATCTGGCCGAACCTGTGATGACGAGAGGCTACAACAAGTCCGGGAAACGCTTCATTACCGAGGTGACTGATGAACAGATGTGGGAAGGAGCAGTATGTCCGATGCCCAGAGAGAGAAGTTATGTCGAGCGACTGTGGTCGGGCTTTGAAAGCTCGATCATCGAAGACGATACTCAGACCGCTATCGAGACGCTCCCATTCGTCCTGCTTCTGGATGCACTGTTCGACGCGATCGCAGCCAGAACCGGCGTCCGGAGAGCTCTACAGCTCGGAATTCCCCGATCAGCCAGCCTAGCCGAACTTGTTGAACAATTCGAATATCCCGTGACGCCAGACTTGGCAGGAATTCGCGCGCTCCTTAAGCTGATTGCGGCCAGGCACCGTTGGGCAGCGCTTACACGGCTCCGCCGAGTGCTGATGGACGAGGTGGACAGGCCGACATGCCTGTCCGGGCTGCCCGTCGCCGAATTGCGAATGGTACTGCGGAATAACCGTCGGAAAATGGCCGATAAGCCGGCACGAAGCCTCGCATGTCCGCTGCAGGCACAATCCGATGAATTCGTGAGTTTCGAGAACGCGAGGTTGCTTATTGGATGCACATCAGGCTGTTTAGGGCGCCTGGTCCGTAACGAGTTACTTCCCGGTATGAAAGCCGTATTACCTGGCCAGAGGCGTTGCACCTATCTCCCTTGGCGGTCAGTAGAGGCGTGCCGTAGCTGGTTCGCGTTGCATGCAACCCGCGAGACCGTGATGAAGGAACTTCACATAAATCGACGCACCTTTTCTGTCCTGCTGGGCGCGGGTCTGCTGCGCGCGGTCGAGGTCGATGCCTATCGCTTTGTTCCGCGAGACGTACTGACTGATCTGTGTCGGCATCTGGCGAATATTTCCAGACCCGACGTTGCACCGACTACTCACCGCTATCCGTTGTTCGGAACATTGTTGTCCGTGGGTGGTATCGGAACAGCGGCGTCGATTGAACTGTGCAAGGAGGCGTTCGCCGGCAAATTCCCTATTTATCGGCGAAATGGAGAACCTGGCTTGTCCGCGTTTTTTGTCGACGAGAGCGTGCAGGATCGTATACGCGTACTCAAGAGGTTCGATTTGGCAAGGCGCCGGTGTCAGGAGCAGTCGTCTCAGCAGCTCGCGTTAGCGTTGTGATGACTCGCGAGTCGGTCCGATTTGCTGATTGGCGATCTCTAAGAACTGCCCTGTTCGCGGGGCAGTTCCTCGTTCGCCCTGCCGCCCACTCGGATGAAAGTTTCCTCGGCTATCGCCTGCGGGTAGCAGATGCCAACGGACTGGCGAACCCTAACTGGCTTGAGTGCATTCAAAGGACCTTGCCAAAATCACATGGCTTGGCACGATGGTGTCCGCATTGCCTCGCGACAGTGAATGGCTACTGGCGAGAGGAATGGCACACTGGTCGGGCAGCGTGCTTAATTCACGGTTGCTGGCTCGCCTCAGTATGCGGTCGGTGCCTGCGGGCCTTGCGCTGGAAGCAGGTTCGTTTTGTCCTGTGCATTTGCGGCGCATCGTTGTGTGATGTGAAAGTCGATAATTTTTCGCCCGAAGTCCTGAGGCTGATTGGCGGGCAAACCGATTCGAATACCGAGTTGCTGTCGGTTAAGGAGCGCTGGAGCCTCGCACGGTTTATTGGCGCACTAGCGCAGTTCGGTCTTCAAGGCAAGCCATTGAAGAAGGCGTCGCGTCGGACGGAAAATATCGAACAGACCTTGCTAACGACAGGCGCATCGCTGATCGCTGATCAGTCAGCCTGTTTCGATTTGCTTGATCGCCTCCGTACTCCTCAGGTTGGTGGGAACAATGTTCCCTTGCTGTCCGAAGTCTTCCCGCATCTGCTCACTATGTTGCGCAAGCAGCTAAATGAAGCAGAACGTGGCTGGATGTTCAACTTGCTGAATGCCTACACCACGTATTCTTCGCTTCGTGGAACTGCAATGATATGGGAAAGGAGAGGTGTTGGGGATCCGTTGAATAAAGGGACGCAAGACAGTCGCAAGGCACGTAATCCTGCCATTGCCAACGTGCTTGGGCAGACTGGCGTGGTTATACCCATCAGGCGAACCCAATCCGGGCGGCAAAAATTCGTGATCAGCCGAGCCGAGTTGCATGGCCTACGGGAAACGCAGCGTCGGCTAGTTTCGGTGAAGACGGCGGCTCGATGTGCCGGATTGTCCACGCGGCGTATTCAGGCACTGGCAAAGGCTGGCCTGATTGCGTCAGCGGGGGTGCGAATTGACATGCGGTCCGTTGACTCCCTGGTAGGCGAACTGGCGACAGCTTGTGTCTGGGATATGTCGGCGTTGGTAGATCCGGTCAGTTTGGTTGAGGCATTACGTCTTTATGTCCCTGTCGACGGATCAGCAGCATTCTTCGATCGCCTCAAGAACGGTTCAGCGCGCCTTGCCTGTGAGCCGAAGAACGTTCCGACGTTGCATCATATGTTTTCCGAGCGCAATGAGGTGATCTCAGCTGTAGCTGTGCCGGTCGCGGAGAGTTCTCAGATATCTATCGTCGAGGCGGCCCGGCGGATTAGTGTCAAGCAGGAAGTCATGTACCACCTGATCAACATTGGCCTTGTCAAGACTCGAATGGGTAAGCTGCGGCGGCGAGCAGCGCGGGTCGTCGATGTTGATGATCTGCAGAAGTTCACTGAGCAATTTCTGCCGCTGTTCACGGTGGCGAAGACGATGGGAATCTCCGCTCGCGAAGCGCCCGATTGGGCCCGGCAGCATGGCATTGAGATCGTCACCGGACCATCTGTCGACGGCGGACGGCAATATTGGATCCGCAGGCGGACCAGTGTGGAAATTCTCCGCAGCGTAGGACGTGAAGCATGAAACATTGGTCTTCGTAGGTCGTATCACCCTGCCCTGCAATCAGGAGCGTATATGGGAATCTGGAAATCTCCGCCTGTTGAGTTACAACCTATGGTCTTACTTTCCTGCTGGCAAGTCATGGAGACGGACGAGGGCTTCCGCTATTTCATTGGGCACAACATGGAAACCATGAGCGGGCGGGTAACTACCTTTATCGTGAAATTTGACCCAAAGACGCGCCGAGGGGTGACCGGATCCGGGAGAATCTACGAACTGGTCGGGGAAAGCGGCGTCGACACGGCGGCCAACTATCTGTGGGCCGTCACCTGCGCTCAGGCTGGCACGACTTCGACGGATGTCTCGTGCGATTACGATCAACCGGTAGTTGCTTTCCACCGACCTGTCGCGCCGTTCGTAGCCCATCTGTTCTATGAAGGCAGGCTGGGTTGCCTGAGCGCCACAATCCCGGCCGCCGGTCAATCCTTCGAGGCGCGGGATCCGGAGGACCTTGCGGAACAGCTGTTTGCCAGAGGCGTGAGACAGGGTTACTTGCGCCTCCCGCCCTTCGACAGGACCGAGAATCGACCCGAGTTAGTCGACCTTGCGCGCGCAGTTGAGCATCGGCTCAATCAATTGGAGCGGGGCTTGCCGCGCGACGCGGATGGAGCTCAAAGTACAGAATGGTCGTCATGACCCTGTGACCTGCCGCAATATAACGCCCTGAATTGGCGTCGGCCAGTCAGCTCAGCAACCAAACCCTGGATCGTGAAACCATGAAGCTGCTCGTCCTGTCTGATCTGCACAATGAATTTGAGTCACTCGCGGCCGACGCTGAGGTCATCGCGCAGGCGGATGCAGTCGTACTTGCCGGCGATATCCATACGAAGGATCGAAGCGTCGAATGGACTCAGTCCTTCGTTAGCGATCCAGCGAAGCCAGTCATTCTGGTGGCCGGAAATCACGAATTCTACGGGGGCCACTTTGACTACACGCTGGGCAAGCTTCGCGAGCGTGCGCACGGCACCAATATTCATGTCCTGGAGAACGATAGCCTGGTTTTGGGTGACGTTCGCTTTCTCGGATGCACGCTATGGACGGATTTCAGGCTATCTGCCAGCGATATCACCCCCGCGATCTGCATGCGGGATGCGCAAAGCGCAATGCAGGACTTCCGGCTGATTCGCGCGACGCCGTCGTATCGGAAGCTGTACCCGGCAGATACGGTGCGGCGACATGAGTTGTCGCGCGCGTGGCTCGCCAATACCTTGAATGAGCCATTTGACGGTAAGACCGTGGTCGTCACACATCACGCGCCATCTCCGGGGTCTGTCGAGGCGGAGTATGAGGGAGATTCGTTGACACCAGCTTACGCGTCCGATCTTGAGCGTCTTATGGGACCCGCAGTCTGCTTGTGGATTCACGGTCACATGCATACAAGCTTCGATTACATCGCTCCGGCCGATGATGATTCCAATGGGTGTGGTACACGTGTGATCTGCAACCCGCGCGGGTATTCGCCCCGGCATCTGAACCCAGGCTTCAATCCTGGCCTGCTGGTCGAGGTATGAGCTGGGGTCCATTACCGACAACGAACATCACGGCGATGCGAATTTTTGTCGATACTGAGTTCACCGATTTCATAGACAGCTAGCCGATCCGTATCGCGCTGGAATATGGATATGACGACTGGCGCGCACTTTCCGGTGCATTGGATCAACGGTCGCAGAGTCGGACGGATGGTCCTCCTCCGCGGGAGTGGGCTCCGCGTCCGGCGTTCCGGGAAAGCCAGCCACTCCCTTGGAGCAACTACACGGCACCGTCCGGCGTTACGATAACCCGACCGATGCTGCATGGCCGAGCAACGACGAAATCTGATTGTAGGGATGACACAACATGAGCACCAAAGCGACCCTCGCGCATCACCACTCGGACGAAGCAGACAAGCCGTCCTGGCATCTCTACGAAGAAGTGTTTGAGCCAGGCGTGGTTTATCTCCAGTTGGAAGGGGTGACCATGGAGTTACGCACGCGGGAACAAGGCGGAGCTGACGTAGTAGTACGATTGCCGATCGAAACGGCAAAACAGCTTGGCCTCGATACAAATGTGCCGCCGGACCGTTGGGCGCTCGCGTGCGATATCGACAAGCCGTGAAAGCCAATTGATATGACCGAATTCCATCGTTCCTACGTTGAAAGCGAGGAGATCGCAGTCAACAGTCTGATATTGAAGCCGGTCAACGTTGATTACCTGGCAGTGGTCTGCCGACAATGTCAGCCAATGAAATCCATGAATTCGGCGCTTCAAACTGAGCGATGTATCGATAATCTAGGTGCGCAAGAATGAGTCAGGTGGATGAGGCCAATCCCGGACCTTCGACCGGTTCATCGCGATTCTGTTGAAGCACGACGACGGATGGCTTTCTGCGTGGCTCGCGCCAGAACGGATCATCGTCGCTGCGGCGGTCGCCCTGTCGCATAATTGTGGCCTCAGTCGCACGTACTCTGGCGCCCTACGCTTCAATCCGGCTCGCGCACGGCGACGGATCCAACCTGTCTTCAACGGGGTAACGCATGCGGCTTTTTGTGGACACGGAATTTACCGACTTCATCGACTGTGACCTCGTGAGCATCGCACTGGTGGCCGACGACGGCCGCGAGTTCTATGGCGAGCGATCGGATTACGATCGCGCGAGTTGCAATGAATTCGTGCGTGCGGCGGTACTGTCCCAGCTCGGCCAATATCCTGACCGCGTATTTACACGCGAGGCGCTGGTCGCCTGGCTTGACCAGTTCGCGGACGAACCCGAACGCGTACTGTGCTTCGATTACGGCGGTGACTGGGAATTGCTGTGCGATCTGCTCGATGGGCCGCCTGCAGGATGGCAGGCGCACCACGTGGGCCAGCAACTCGATCCGGGACGCCAGGAGGATTACTACCGCGAGCATCGCGGCCGGCACCATGCGCTGGTAGACGCGCGCGCAAACCGCCATGCGATGATGGACAGCGACCCGCGCCAGACACGCCGTAAATGAGCCGGCGCGCGTTCGCCTAAAATGAAACAGCGTGGTCAGTCGGCAGCTGGGCTTCGACGACAGGCGTCTCATGAAAAAATGGACAGACAACGGTGCACGGCGCGCATTCACCAACGCAGCGGCTCCGGATCGTACTAACAGCCCTGGCCCCGACCTGACGACGATCATCCACAAGATGTGAGCGGTTCGGCTCAGAGAAAAGTCGAGGCTGTAGCGTAGGAAATCCTCGATATTCCTGATCACCAGCGGGTCATCCAGGCCACGTGCTGGGTCGCAAGCGATGAGCCGCGGCAGCAGCGCCGGGGCAGACGAGAATTCTTTTGGCGCGTCGTCCAAGATCAGATAGTCTGAGGGTGAAAGACGTCTGCGTCGTATGTAGTCGAGAACCCTGAGCGCGCGGCTTTCAATGCGCCTGTTTGTCAGCTGGATGCGCGCTACTGCGCCTAGCCGGGGCAAGTATTCGTCTTGAAGTTTTCGCGCGTCGAACATATAGATCCATGTGCTATGGATCGCGATATCGATCGTTTTTCCAGTGACGATTTCCGCCAGCTTTGCCTCAAGCGCACAAACGCCGACCCGCCTGATCCAGAAATAGGTGGGACGCACCCTAGCGCTGCCGCATTGGAGTTAGAGCGCGCAGCGTCCGGGTCATCGCACCGAAAACGGGATGATGCAGCTGAATGCGGCGCCCGCGATTGTCGGCGCCGATGATGCCGCGGCCGTGCGCTGCTTTGCAGGCGACTCACGAATCCGGAGAAAATGCGAGGCGGCGCACGTCATTAATACCGATACGAGGCCGCCCAGCCGGACTTGGAAATAAATTCCGATTTAACAATTGCTTTTGAATATACGATTGCTGTAAACGTCTTATCTTTTGTATTATCGCGCGATGGCGCGGGGGCGCAATTTGCATAAAAAGAGGCGGTATGGGTGCGCAGGACATTATCGCAGCAATAAAAGGCGGGCTCGCGCAAAGCGATCGACTGCTTAAACTGGACACGCCACTGGGCACCGACGTCCTTTTGCCACAAAGGCTGTTGGGCCATTCGCGCCTCGGCCGGGATTACGAGTTCACACTGGACGTCGTTTCAACCAATGACAATATCGAGCTGAAAACCCTGATCGCCCAGCCGGTCACGCTCTGGATCCAGCAAACCGACCAGCCGTACGCGCCTCACCACGGTTATGTTCATACCGCCCGTCGGTTGGGCTCTGATAGCGCGATTACCAGTTATCAGATCGGTTTTGTCTCCTGGATGCATTTTCTGCGTTTCAGAAAAGATGCACGGATCTGGCAGGATAAAGCCGTCGATGAGATTCTCACCGATGTATTCAATATGCATCCGCAGGCGCAGGGTGCATTCCGGTTCTCATTGCGTAATCCTTTGCCTCGGCGTTCGTTCTGCGTGCAGTACGAGGACGACTGGAATTTCTGTCACCGGCTGATGGAAACGGAAGGCCTGTTCGGCTACTTCGAACAGGCTGCCGATGGTAAATCGCACACGCTGGTTATCACCGACGATATCGGCAGCCTGCGACCGATTTCGCCGCAGGTGGTAGATTTCTACCGCTCGGGCACCAACAGCGAAGCCGACGCCTTCGTGCAGTGGAGCGGTACGCGCACGCTGCAAAGCACTACGCTTACTACGCGTACGTTTGACTACAAGGCCCCGTCGGCACCTGCCAATCCCAAAGGCACGACGATCCCGACGCTGACTACTCAGGGCAACCTTCCGCAGCAGGCGGAAGTGTACGAATACACGGGCGCGTATACGTACGGACAGCAGGACCGCGGTGATCACCTCTCGAAGGTGAGGATGGAGGAATGGGAATCGCAAGCGAAGCGTTTCCACGGCGTAGGCGCAGTCCGTCGCATCGACGCAGGCCGCTGGTTCGAACTGCAAAACCACGCGGAGCACGACACTGGCAGTCAGCAGGACCGACAGTTCGCCGTTATCGCCGTCGAATGGGTCATCGAGAATAACCTGCCGGTCTCTGCCGGCACGACGGACTTCCCGCATAGCCTGAAGCAAACGATAGCCGCAGCCCGTGCGCAGCACGCGAACGATCCCACGTTGCTCATCAAGTCGGCAGACGGCAGCGAAGGTTTCTTCATGGCGACGGTCGAAGCGCAGCGCAAGGCCATCCCGTTCCGCAGTCCGCTCGAGCATCAGAAGCCCAGGATGCACATGCAGACGGCGACGGTGGTAGGCCCCGCGAACGAGGAGGTCTTCACGGACCAGTTGAACCGCATCAAGGTACAGATGCACTGGGATCGGCTGAGCTCCGGAGATGAAAACGCGTCCTGCTGGATGCGGGTGGTTCAGTCAGATACGGGCGGCAGCTACGGTGCAGTCAACGTGCCCCGCATCGGTGAAGAGGTCATTGTGTCTTTCCTCGACGGCGACTGCGACAAGCCGCTCGTTACCGGCCGCGTCTATAACGGCGCAAAGACTCCCGACTGGCATTCGAACGGGATTCTCTCGGGCTACAAATCGAAGGAATATCAGGGCAGCGGCTATAACCAGATGGTGATGGACGACGCTACCGGCCAGAACCGGGTGCAGATGTACAGCAGCAGCGCAAACTCCCAGTTGCATCTGGGCTATCTGATCGCGCAAACGGGCAACTCGCGTGGGGAGTACCTGGGTAGCGGTTTCGACCTGAAGTCGGACGCATTTGGCGCGGTCCGGGCGGCACAAGGCATGTACGTGTCGACGCATCCGTCGACCGGGACCTCCAGCCAGCCCCTCGCCGTCCGTGAGGCGAACAGTCAGCTGGTCAATTCCGAAAGCATGATGGAGTCGTTAAGCCAGGCGAGCGAAACCCATCAGGCTGAAAGCCTGAAAGACGGCTACGACTCATTGAAGTCCTTCACGGACGCGACGCAAAACAGTGTCACAGGCGCCGCAAGCGACGGCGGCAATACTGCCGGCGGTGGCACGGGCAGTGCGAACGCGTTCAAGGAACCGATCATGCTGTTTGCGACGCCTTCGGGCATCGCGATGTCAACGCAAAAATCGGGCCACATCGCGGCAACGGACCACATAAACCTGGTCGGCGGCCAGACCACGCATATCGCGACAGGCAAATCGCTACTGGCAAGCGTCGGCGAGAAAATCAGTCTGTTCGTTCAGAACGCAGGCATGAAGTTGTTTGCTGCCAAAGGTAAGGTTGAAATCAAAGCGCAGTCCGACAACGTGGAATTCACTGCGCAGAAAACGTTCAGGTTGCTCTCGGCAACCGAAAAAATCGAAGCGGCAGCCGATCAGGAAATCCTGTTGACGAGCGGCGGCGCATACATCCGTATATCTGGCGGCAACATCGACATCCATGCGCCGGGAAAGGTCGATGTCAAAGGCGCGCAGCACAGCTTCAACGGTCCGACCAGTCAGGGCTATCCGCTGCCGGCCGCGCGCCCTGATCAACCGGGCCAACTCGAGTTGCTGCACCAGTATGCGAATGGCGAGGCGTTCAAGGGTGGAACGTTCTCGGTGCTGGACGCCAACGGCGCAATTCTACGCAAAGGCGCACTGGACGGGAGCGGGCACACGATCGTGAGCGGCTTGCCGGCCGGTGCTGCACAGGTCCAGTTCGGCGAAGATCCGCGCAACCAGTACGACCCGTCCAGCGTATTCAAGACCGCGACATGGCCTGCACAGCCGCCTCAGTCAGGCGGCGTCGCCACATCGGCACTCTCGCAGCTTGGTGGGTTGTTGCCGTCCGCCACCGGCGGCGCCGGTAAAGCGCTTTCCGGCGCAACGCAGCTCGCGAGTGTGGCGGGACAGGCGGCGCAAGGCAGCAGTGGGCTGACGCAGGCGCTAGGCGGTCAGGCCGTCGGACTCGCTCAAGGCGCACTTTCGCAAGCCCTTCCAGGGCAAGCCAGCGCCGCCTTGTCGAAGGCGAGCCAACTGGGAGCCGCGGCGAAGCAAATCAGCACGCTGGCGCAAACCGCGCGCGCGTCCGTACCTGCATTGACCTCTCTCTGAAGCTCGCGTCAGACGCGAAACCTCACCTTCCCAGAAAAAACCGCTATGGCCGAGTCTTCCGGTGTCCTTCTTCCCAAACCGACAGAGGTGTTCGTCGGTCCGCTGCTCCAGATAGAAACCGTCGATGTGAGCGCTGGCATCAAGGCCTGTGATCGCTGGCTGCGCAGCATTAGCGATGACTTCATCACCATCGAGCGCATCCAGATGGTGGCCAACGCCTTGCCCGTCGTAGCAAACATCATGGCAGCCGTGGATCTTGTGCTCGATATCAAGGACATGGTCGAGCACAGCCAGCAACGGAAAGATCCCGATGTGTTCGACTGGATGAACCTCGGTCTCGACCTGATCGGCATCATTCCGATTCCGCTTGGAACTGCGGAATTCCGCATGGGCGCGCGGCCGGTGATGAAGCTGGTTCGACAAAAGATCGTCGAAAGCGGCAAA
This sequence comes from Paraburkholderia sp. DD10, assembly GCF_049177125.1. NCBI lineage: Bacteria > Pseudomonadati > Pseudomonadota > Betaproteobacteria > Burkholderiales > Burkholderiaceae > Paraburkholderia > Paraburkholderia sp. DD10. The sequence goes on from NZ_CP185393.1 coordinate 3,436,278, forward strand.
GCAGTCGGAGAGGCGACGTTGCAGGTGATGCAGACTGCACTGTTGCAAGCGGTGATCGACAGCCTGAGCGAACAGTTCGCCGGCCGGATACAAAGCTTCGTGGACGGCGTCAAAAAGGAGCTGGATAGCCTGCTCAAGACCTGTGCGGAGTACATCGAGAAGTTCATGCTGGGCTTCGCTCATCTGTTCGCTCAGGCGGCCGGTGACGAGCCGCTCAGCGCAGCGGGAAATGTCCGTGCGGCTGGCCAACACCTGGACCAGGCAGCCGCTGGATTTGCGGCTCACGATTCCCGTAAAACCGCCAGCGGTCTCGGCCATCTGATCGTCGACTTCGTCAAGATTGAGGCGAAGGGGCTAATCAACACCGGCACGTACGTGGCGAAGGCGCTAGACGTCTCGTATCAGAAACCGTTACGTGAGATGGCGGCTGCGTTGCGGGCGATGGTGCCAATGGTCAAGGAGCGAATCCTGGCACTCGGTGGAACGGATGCTGGCAAGATCGGCTGGCTGATCAACCTCATTCAGGTCGCAATCGAAAAGAAGCGCGACATCCTGGCGCGTCAGCGCTTGCATTCGACCGGCATTAAAGAGCGTGGCACGACGAAAGTGCATCGTCAGGAGGGGGAGGGACAGAAGGAGACATTGCGGCATACGGAGGATGCGAAACATCCGGGCCCCAACGACGGCAAGGTTCATTGTCCAAGACCATCCCCACCTGCTCGCACCGGTCACTCAGTGGGCTTTGCGCTGGGTGACGAGCGGCTGAATCATCAGGATTTCGTCCTCCCCGGCGCGATGGCGATCGATTGGACAAGAACTTACCGTTCGTTCTTCGACGCGAACGACGAGCGAGGCGAACTGGGTGCACGCTGGATCACCGCGTACACCACGCGGCTCGATGTACGTCTCGACAAGCTGGTGTATCACGACGCCACGGGACGAAGCCTCGATTACCCCCTTCTTGCACCGGGTGATGAGCACGACGATCGATCCGAGGGGTTCACGCTCGTCCGTCTCGATGAGCAATGGCTGACGCTTGCACGCGACCATGTGCTACTCGAAGTGTACGAAAAGCGAAACGACGCTTTTCGTCTCGCGTTCTATCGCGACAAGTCAGGCAACCAGGTCACGCTTGACTATGACGAGGCGCAGCGTTTGCACCGGCTGATTACGCCGCAAGCCGTGGTGGCGCTCCGGTACGACACCCAAGATCGAATCATCGAGATAGCTCATCACGACGTGGAGGGCAAGCGAGTCGGCACGCTCGCTACGTACGCTTACAACGCCGATGGCGACTTGGTCAGCGCGACGGATCGCTTCGGCAACCGGCGTGAGTATGCTTATCGCCATCACCTGATTACGCGCTACACGGATCGGACCGGACGAGGAATGAATCTCGAATGGAGCGGGACCGATCCAAAGGCCAAATGCGTCCGCGAATATGCGGACGACGGCAGTCATGACACACGCCTGGCCTGGCATCCGGATTTCCGTAAGGTGAGCGTGACGGACGCAACAGGCAACGTTACGCAGCACTACTACGATCTGCACGGTTATACGTTCCGTATCGTTTATCCCGATGGTCGTGAGGAGTGGATGTATCGCGACACCAATCACAATCTTGTCCAGCATGTCTATCCGGACGGCACTAGCGAGCGCATGACCTACGACGCTCGTGGTCGAATGGCGCGACATGCACGCCCGGACGGCAGCACGATTGAAATGGTCTACGACGAAAAGGACCACATGGTTCAGATCGTCGACCCCGAGGGGCATGCCTGGAAGCGCGCTTATGACGATGCTGGCAATCTGGTGGAGGAAACGGATCCGCTAGGCCATTCCACGAAATACAGCTACAACGCGCAGGGCTTGCCTATCGAGGTAACGGATGCCAAGGGCGGCGCCAAGGTCATCGCTTACAACGAAGCCGGACAGATGACCTCGTACACGGACTGTTCAGGCAAAACGACGGCTTGGGAGTACGGCGTCGATGGGCGCCTGAAAACCGTAAAAGATGCGGCGGGTGGCACGACGACCTACCGCTATGGTTCGAATGGTTTTCCTCAGGAAATCCAGAGTCCGGCCGGCATCGAACGCATTCAGTTCGACGCCGAGGGACGCTTGCTGACGAGAACCGACCCGCTGGCGCGCACCACTCAGTACAGCTACGACGGCGCTGGGCGGATCGCCAGCCGTATCGATCCGATGGGCTATTCTCTGAGCTATGGCTACGACCGGCAGGGCCGTCTGGTTCGGCTGACCGATCAGAACCAGGCGACCTACCAGTTCAAGTACGATCCGGCCGGCCACCTGCTCGAATCGATCGGTTTCGACGGGATGCTAACTCGTTACGAATATGACGCGGAAAGCGGTCGGTTGTGCGCGATCGAGGAAGGCGGACAGAAAACGCATCTGGACTTCGATCGAGGTGGCCGCCTGACGAGTCGCGCCAGTGGCGAAGTTGAGGAACGATTCGCCTACGACGCAATGGGGCGGTTGATCGATGCCCAGAACGCCTATAGTCGCGTACAGCATTTCTTCGACGCGACGGGCAACCTGGTACGCGAGCATCATGCCTACAATCTTTTCGGTGTGCAGCGTAGCTACGTGTGGCACCACGCCTACGACGAGCTGGGTATGCGCGTTCGAACGGTGCGACCGGATGGTCACGCGATCGACTGGCTGACCTACGGCTCGGGCCACGTCCACGGCATGGCGCTCGATGGTGAGGAACGTCTTCAGATTGAACGTGATGATCTTCACCGCGAAGTGAAGCGCATTCTGCCCAGCAAGATTGTTCAGCGCACGGACTACGATTCGGCGGGACGGATGCTGCGGCAAACCATCCAGCGCGGCAACGCGCCGGCGCCGCTTGCTGCGCGCATATACCGTTACGATGCGGCCGGCCAGCTCTCACACATTGAGGATAGCCGTAAGGGCCTGACGGATTATCGCTATGACCCGCTCGGCCGGTTGGTCGAATCGATTGGTCCGGGTGGCACGGAACGGTTCTCGTTCGATCCCGCCAGTAACCTACTTGACGCAGGTACCCCGGAAAGGGCTCGCACCCATTCCACCTTGATCGCCTCTCGACCGGAGAGCACGTTGCCGGCAACGGCGCCCAAGGTGCTGGGAAATCTTCTCAAGGAATACGCAGGGACTCATTTCAATTACGACGAACGCGGAAATCTGACGGAAAAGCGTTCCCCCGGACGGATACAGAGCTTCGAATGGGACGGTTTTAACCGCCTGACGCGAGCACGCACGGAGAGGCTCAATGAACGTGTCGAAGCACGTTACTTCTACGATGCGTTTGGTCGAAGAATCGCGCGAGAGGTGGACGGCGAACGGACTGTGTTTGGATGGAGCGGCAATACTCTCGCGTACGAAAGCAGTGTAAAGCGCAGCACGCATTTTGTTTACGAGGCCGGGTCGTATGTCCCGCTTGCACAGTATGCCGGGGAGCCGGTATCTGGGACACCAACACCGGTGGCTGGTGCGCATGAGCGGTATGCACCTGAAGACGATCCATTGCAACGCATCCCGGCGCCTGTTTCGGATGTACACCTGTTTTTCTATCACTGCGACCAGATTGGCACACCGCTTTTGCTCACCGATGAGCTGGGCGATGTAGCCTGGGAAGCATCGTACAAGGCTTGGGGCGAAGCAAAAGAGGTGATCGCCCGCGCCTCCAGTGCGACTGGAACCGCGCCGCAGAATCCGATCCGTTTTCAAGGTCAGCAGGCAGACGGCGAAACAGGGCTTGTCTATAATCGGCACCGTTACTACGACACCGATTCAGGGCGGTTCGTCAGCAAGGATCCGATCGGGCTGGCGGGTGGCATCAATCTTTATCAATATGCACCGAACGCCATTGGCTGGATTGATCCATTAGGTTGGGCTGGTGGCAACATACTTGCGCTGCCCGCTCCTACCAATGCGGAACCATGGATGCCCAATACGCCGCTGATGTCGGCGCCTGCCCCGGCAGGCGGACTGACGGTCCAGATGGCGATGGCTCCTGGTCAGACACGTCCGGGGGGATGGGCGACAACGGATAACATCACCAGCGTCGATTACGTGCGCAACGATCTGGCTGTCACGCCCGAGTTTAAGCAGGACGTGTCTCACGTCCAGACTTTCCATATCCCCGAAGGTGTGCAGCTACAGCACGGTACCGTTGGTCCTCAAGAATACGGTTGCGCGTTGTATCCGGGGGGAGCAAGTCAGGTACAGATCCTAAACTACTCGGATCGGGCCAAGCTGGTTCCGATCGGAGCGCCGAGACCTATTGAATGAGTACTTTAGAAAAAATCGCGGACCTTCGGATCGTCGACCGCCACCCCGGTTACGACAAGGTCAACAATCCTCAGCGATTGAGCGTTGCGGAATTGGCGCCTGTCGGCTTTACGTGGCAGTCGGGCGGCGTTCAACACGCCATTCACAGTCTGGCGGGTGTGAGTGGACGACTTCTTGGTGACGCGAGCGGTATCGCAGTCGTTGAAGGGCCATACGACCCTTCGGCGAATCGGGCTTATATCGTCAATGCAGACGGGTCATTGAGGGCGAAAATTCCCGCACAAATCGGCGGCGAGCGTGTCATGTTTTATGACGTGATCGAAGCTAACGGCTCAGTCGCATTTCTGGCTGCGGCGCCTGGAAGAGATGTTCGTATCGAAGTGCGAGAGGCAGACGGTGCCATCGTGCAAGTCACAGAAAGTCGGTAAGTGCACGTCGACGCGATGAACAGCGGTCTGACGCCTTGGTGCGACTCGACGCGTCGTGTCCAATGATGGGTAGGTCGCATCGCAGGTCGTCAAACTGGATTAGATTCGAACGGTTGCGGTAGACCTCGGAGACACATTGAAACGATATCTGGTTTTGAACGGCGACAAGACGACGGCCAATGGGGTCGTCCAAGCGACGCCAACTTCGATTCGATTGAGTGACAAAGACGTCGCCCATGACGGCGACGAGATTGCGTGCCCGGCTTGCAATTCGACGGGGAAAATCCAATGCGATGGACCGCGTCAGATCATGACGGCGCTGGACCGAAGGCACGCCGCCTTAAGTGATGACTTGTCTATATGTGGTTGCCATCCGCCGGCACGCTTGGTGACATCGCAGCAAATGATGTCTACCGAGGCGTAGCTAGATGGGACAGCAGAGTTCCGCATGCGGGCCCGGCCGGTTTGACTAAATCATGAACATCGATACAACGAACGGTACCCTAACGGTCAATCAAATTGTCATTCCGGCGACGCTGACATTGCAAGAATTCCTGCCCGGCGCCATGTATCAGCCTCACACGAAGGTGCTGGAGAATGGCCCTTTCGTGACGTACAAGACAGAGTCAATATGCGACGACCATAAGTACACATTTGTCTTGTACTTTCAGTCCGGTCTCCTTGATTCGATTTCACTGTGTGTCTCTGACTCAAGCCCGGCGACAGGCCGCGGCAGTTGGAGCGAAGCCGAGGAACAGAAGTGGTTGCAATCTCTTGTCGATCTTCTCACACAGCAAGGAATTGCCAACGGACAGCGCTTTGCCTGGGGTATTGTGAGTGCTTCGTACGACCAGCGTTCAGGGGACTCAAGCATTACGATCAGATATGCACGGCCGTAGATCAATGTTCAGCGGGTCCGGTCTACGACGATGTGATCGTCGGTATCTGGGAACGCGTCGAATGATTCCTCGATGCAGCATACGTCGACGGCGGCAGTCGTTATTAGGCGGCTATGTTTGATTTTTCCGCGGGCACGCTGACCATTGATGCGTCTACGAGCCTGGTTCACGGCAGCCCTTCGCCTGAAGACCGGCCGTTGCCCGGGGCAACGGAACTGGCGAAGTACGGCGAATGGGAAAACTATGGCATCAAGAACGTGAAGGTCTGGGGGAAAACCTTTGGCGTGACGGCCCGCTATTGCAACAAGAAGCTCGTAATGATCGACTTCGTATGGGTAGACGGCGTCGCAAGGAAAACCGACTGGTCGGTGACCGAAGACGACCTTGTGAAGGAAAAGAAGACGCTATCGAAAATGATCGCTTCGGAAGCGCAACAGGCTTGCCTGGCTTCTACGCTCGGCGCGGATACGTTTGTTTTCACCTGGGGAACGCTTACGGTGCGGGCGGATCTGCGCTCAATGGTTGTTACGACCAGCGTCGCGTACACGGACTCGAAGAAAGAGTAGGCGGGTAACGTAGCGGCTCGCGAAACAGGATTGAATTCCCGAGAAACCTTAAGCTCCAGAGACATCATGAAACGATTTCTAATTTTGAACGGCGACAAGACGACGGCTAACGGCGTCGTTCAGGCAGTGCCGGCCACCATTCAATTGAGCGATAAAGACGTTGCCCATGAAGGGGATCCGATCGCGTGCCCCGCTTGTAATACAACGGGGAAAATCCAGTGCGACGGACCGCGCCAGGTTATGACCGCGCCGGACGGAAGGCATGCCGCGTTGAGTGACGATTTATGCATTTGCGGCTGCCATCCACCGCCGCGACTGGTGTCCTCGCAGCAGATGATGTCCGTCGATGCCTAACGATTGACCCGCGCCTCCGCCTCTGTCTTAATCCACAACGGGGCACCGCGCGTGGGGGTACCTGACCAACGAGGAAAGGGTCCACGTGCACGATAGTTTCTATCGAGGTTTGAAAGATGAGTTCACGCAGACTTTGTCCGCGCCATGGTTTTCAGGGGTACATCGAATCATCAAAGGATATTGATGCCTGCATCGGTGCGAGGGGACAGTTTGCTGCTGGTCAGCTAGTCAAGGTGTCGTTCGACAGACCGAAGCGCAGCAGGGAGGTCTGGGTGCACCTAGCTGAACTGGCCGAGTACGCACACCTCATCACTTACGCGGGAAAGACCGCTCATCTGAAAGACTTTCCGTCTATAGCCGCAATCGAAAGGTCTTTGGTTCCGGTCTGCCCGCGCTGTCTCGGCGAATTGTTGGCGCGCTCCGACGAGCAGCCCTTGCAGGTCACCTCAAGAGAAAGCGCTTTCGACACTTCTCTCGTCGCTGAAGACGCCAATGTGTCGGAAGACGTTCTCTCCTGCCCGATACATGGCCTTGTGCGTCCGAAGAGAACTTCGCCGCAGATTGCTGACGCAATCGATTCAGGTGGGGCGCTTCCAAGTAGCCCTTTGATTAAAACCATTCTCGAATCCGACAAACATGAAGACGTGTTCTGGTTTGAGGCCAGCTATTTGCGTAGGCGGTTTGGCCCGGGAATCGATTTGACATCGTCGACCTATCGGTTGAATTGGGGGGAGCAAAAGGAAGCACTGCTGGAAGGCGCCGTGCGGGTCTGCCCTTTGTGTTTACGCGACTTTCTTATTCGTAACGGTATCGAAGTCTGAACGACTACTTCAAGCCCGAGATATTTCATTAAACGATATTTGATTCTGAACGGCGACAAGACGACAGCTAATGGCGTCGTTCAGGCTGTGTCAACCACCATTCAATTGAGCGATAAGGATGTTGCCCATGAAGGGGATCCTGTCGCCTGCCCCGCTTGCAATACAACGGGGAAAATCCAGTGCGACGGACCACGCCAGGTTATGACTGCGCCGGACGGAAGGCACGCCGCGTTAAGTGACGATCTATGTATTTGCGGCTGCCATCCGCCACCGCGGCTGGTGTCCTCGCAGCAGATGATGTCCGTCGATGCCTAATCCAAGACGCGTGCCTGTGTCGCTGGCTTAGCCCACAACAAGACGCCCAAAAAAAGCAAGAAATATCCTTGCTGCAGCATTTATGGACATGCATGTTGTTTTTACCGAATCCATATGTGCATCGAACCAAGGCGAAACAAATTCCGATTTAACATTTGTTTTTGAATATACGATTGCTGTAAACGTCTGATCTTTTGTATTATCGCGCGATGGCGCGGGGGCGCAAATTGCATAAATAAGAGGCGGTATGGGCGCGCAGGACATTATCGCGGCAATAAAAGGCGGCTTGTTGCAAAGCGACCGCCTGCTTAAACTGGACACGCCATTGGGCGCTAATGTTCTTCTGCCACAAAGACTGGTGGGCCAGTCGCGCTTGGGCCGTGATTACGAGTTCACGCTGGATGCCGTTTCCACGTATGACAACATCGAACTCAAAACGCTGATCGCCCAGCCAGTTACGCTCTGGATGCAGCAAACCGACCAGTCCTACGCCCCGCACCACGGTTATGTCCACACCGCCCGCCGTTTGGGCTCCGACAGCACCTTAACCAGCTATCAGATCGGGTTTGTGTCGTGGATGCATTTTCTGCGCTTCCGGAAAGATGCACGGATCTGGCAGGATAAACCGGCTGATGAAATTCTCACCGATGTATTCAATATGCATCCGCAGGCGCAAGGTGCATTCCGTTTTGCGTTGCGCAATCCTTTGCCGCAGCGCTCGTTCTGCGTCCAATACGAGGATGACTGGAATTTCTGCCACCGGCTGATGGAAACGGAAGGCCTGTTCGGCTATTTCGAACAGGCCGCCGATGGTAAATCGCACACGCTGGTGGTCACTGACGATATCGGCAGTCTCCAACCCTTGTCGCCCCAAACGGTCGATTTCTACCGCTCAGGTACCAACAGCGAAACTGACGCTTTTGTGCAGTGGAGCGGCACCCGCACGCTGCAGAGCACGACGCTCACCACCCGCACGTTCGACTACAAGTCGCCATCATCGTCTGCGAATCCGAAGGGCACGACGGTCCCGACGCTGAGCACCCAGGGCAACCTGCCGCAGCAGGCCGAGGTGTACGAGTACACGGGCGCGTATACGTACGGACAGCAGGACCGTGGTGATCACCTCTCGAAGGTGAGGATGGAGGAATGGGAATCGCAAGCGAAGCGTTTCCACGGCGTAGGCGCAGTCCGTCGCATCGACGCAGGCCGCTGGTTCGAACTGCAAAACCACGCGGAGCACGACACTGGCAGTCAGCAGGACCGACAGTTCGCCGTTATCGCCGTCGAATGGGTCATTGAGAACAACCTGCCGGTCTCTGCCGGGACGACGGACTTCCCGCATAGCCTGAAGCAAACGATAGCCGCAGCCCGTGCGCAGCACGCGAACGATCCAACGCTGCTCATCAAAGCGGCAGACGGCAGCGAAGGTTTCTTCATGGCGACGGTCGAAGCGCAGCGCAAGGCCATCCCGTTCCGGAGTCCACTTGAGCATCAGAAGCCCGAGATGCACATGCAGACGGCGACCGTGGTGGGTCCGGCGAACGAGGAAGTCTTCACCGATTCGGTGAACCGCATCAAGGTGCAGATGCACTGGGATCGCCTGAACCCCGGCGATGAGAACGCGTCGTGCTGGATGCGCGTTGCGCAATCGCATGCTGGTGGCGGGCATGGCGGCGTACATGTACCGCGCATCGGCGAAGAAGTCATTGTGTCGTTCCTCGACGGCGACTGCGACAAGCCGCTCGTCACCGGCCGCGTCTATAACGGTGCGAAGACTCCCGACTGGCATTCGAATGGGATCCTGTCGGGATATAAGTCGAAGGAATACCAGGGCAGCGGCTACAACCAGATGGTGATGGACGATGCCACCGGCCAGAACCGGGTGCAGCTCTACAGCACGAGCGCAGACTCCCAACTGCATCTTGGATATCTGATCGCGCAAACAGGCAACTCGCGCGGCGCCTATCTCGGCAGCGGCTTCGATCTGAAGTCCGATGCGTATGGTGCGGTCCGGGCGGGGCAAGGCTTGTATGTGTCGACGCATCCAACGACCGGGACATCAAGCCAGCCTCTCGACATCCGTGACGCGAGTAATCAGTTGGTCAATTCGGAAAGCGTGATCGAAGCGCTAAGCCAGGCAAGCGAAACCCATCAGGCAGAAAGCCTGAAAGACGGTCACGACTCGCTCAAAACTTTTACCGATGCGACACAGAGCAGCGTAGCGGGCGCAACAGGTAGCGGTGGCAATACCGCAGGCGGTGGCACTGGCAATGCCAACGGCTTCAAGGAGCCGATCATGCTGTTCGCGACGCCATCGGGCATCGGGATGTCGACACAACGGTCAGCACACGTAGCCGCGACCGAGCATGTCAACCTCGTCAGCGGCCAGAGTACCCACATCGCAACCGGCAAGTCGCTGCTCGTGAGCGTTGCCGAAAAGATCAGCCTGTTCGCACAGAACGCGGGTATGAAGCTTTTCGCGGCGAAGGGAAAAGTCGAAATCCAGGCGCAAGGCGATAACCTTGAAATCACCGCCCAGAAGACGCTGAAGTTGCTCTCCGCGACCGAGAAAATCGATGCGGCTGCCAAGCAGGAAATTCTTCTCACGTCGGGTGGCGCGTACGTGCGCATTTCCGGCGGCAACATCGAGATTCATGCGCCGGGAAAGATTGACATCAAAGGAGCCCAGCACGCTTTCAGCGGCCCGACGAGTCTCGATCGAACTTACAACGCGGAAGGCAAGAAAGCCGACATGCGCATCCGCTACATGGATGCGGAGGGCAAAGTGCCCGAAGGTGAACCGATCAAGCTCGCGTCGGAGGATGGCGCGCTGCATATCGTCGTTCTCGATGGTGAGGGCAAAGGCGAACTGAAGGGCATCGATTTCGGCAAGTTCGTGGCAGACCAAGTCAAGCGAAGCGGAGAATAACAATGGCCGACCGTCCCCTGATCCAACATACCGTGTGCATCGATTTACCGGGTGAACCGGTCGAATGCTGGGCCGAGACTGATATCACCGTTCTGCTACGCAAGCACCGCGACGTGATATTCGATATTCAGGTGAAGAAGGGAGCAACCTATACCGTCGAAGCAACCGAGGACTGGATTTACGACGTGGTCAGGAAAAAGCGCGTCAAGCAGGGGCAGTTCCAGGACGGCCAGCGTTATCACATCTGGATTAGCAGGGATTTCAAGGGACATCTGATACTCAAGCAGAATGGCAAGGTGTATCAGAACTATTCTATGCAGATGTTCGGTTTGACGAACACCGCCGCTTCGCCGAAAGCCAAGCCTGAGCCGATCATCATCGCGATCGGTACGAATCACGCCTCGCATCCGCCTACCGCTCCAACGTCATCGAAGTCGACGAACGTATCGCCACTGATCACGTACCCGCAAGCGCCCACCCCCGAGTATCTGCGCCTTGCGCCGCCGTTTGATCCGCTGCGCGCAGATCAGCTATGGTCGTGCCCGTTGCCGATCAAGTTGGCGCCTGGCACCACGGTCGAGCCGACGCAGGAGGCACATGTCTTCGAAGTCGACAAGAGCTCGGTTCCCAAGGAAGTTGTAGATGCGCTGGCCGCGGGCGGCTCTGACGAAACGGCGATCGACACTAACAAGATTGCGACACGTAACTGGCTAATTGGGCAACTGGCCGGTACAACGGCGTTTCTAAACGATAACAAGCAATGGATTCAGGAGCTCTGGGGAGAGAAGTTCAGATTGACGAAGGTTGTTCACAAAAACGTCGGAGAAAGGCTGTATGTCGTTTTCACCGGCAACCCGAGATTGCGCAAGCTGGTGACGGCCGCGCGGTATGGCGTGAAGAACGAAAAGGTGCTGACGATTGCTGGCGGCGCTGGCACGGCAGAGTCGGGCGCGGCGGCCGCCTGGGAAGGATCCAAGGGCGCATTCAAGAAGGCCGGTTTGATTGCGTTGATTTTTACCGTCACGCTCGATACGGCTGAATGGCTTCACGATTACGAAGAGATCGGTCCGGACGGAAAGCGAAAGAAGGACTTTGCGGATTTGCTCGGCAAGATAGGCATCGATCTTGCCAAAGCAGGCTTAAGTGCCGCCATTGCTTCCGTCGTGGTTGGTGCCATTGTGGCCGGACTGGCGGGCACTGTGGCCCTGCCGGTTGCCGCAATCGTGGTGGGAACCATTGTCGTGGCGATCGCGGTGGGTTACGGGCTCGACTGGGTCGACAAGAAAACGCACGCGACGGAGCATGTCACCTCGTGGTTCCGCTCCATCGGCGAGTCGATGAAGCACGCGGCTGAATACTTGGAAAAGTCCATGCCAAAAGATTACGATACGTACCCAATGATGTACATGCCGTGATAGGACATCCACCGGAAAGCGAACCTAGATGCCACGAGCACAATCGATGACGAAGCCCCAGGCGGAACCGAAAGACTCGGTTTGGGAGATGACGAAGAAAGCCGCGCCGATGAGCCTGTTGCTTCCCTTGCTGGGCACGGGTATTTCGTACGCGGCATATGCGGACGATCTTGCGGTATCTGGATGGCCATGGAAAATCGGCCTGCTCGTTACGCTGTTTTGCCTTTTCGTACCGTTCGCTGTCTCGATGATGTACCGCCGCACGAACCTGTTGTGGGTGTGCGGATTGGTACTGTCGACCGGAATATTTGCCGTCTATTTTTTCTTTGGTGTATTCGCTTATTTTTACTATTTTGTGTTTGCACCAATGTCCCCCGTTCTGCGTTGGCCAGGACTATTGGGCGGGATTGCATTGACGCTGTACTGGATCGTCATGTCGCGGCAAACAGTGAAGCATACGATCACGACAACCTCTTTCGTCATGGAGGCCTTCGACGAAAATGCATCTGACTTTCGCTATCGAACGCAAGCCGGAATGGCGCTGTTCGAGCGGCTCAATAAAGAGCGTTCGCCGTTTCCAAAAATCTATTCCTACATTGCCTTCGGTATTGCCCCTTTCTATCTGATATTGGGTCGATTATTGTCGTCGAGCTTTGGGACGAACGGTGTGTTGTTCGCCTTGGCGGTGTTGGGTATGCCAGTGTCGCTTTGGTTTGTTGGCCTGCTCGTCCGCATCTATCTCGTGATGATCCGATTACCTAGAAAGCTGGAGCAGGAACATCGCAAGCCTGTGTTGGTGGCCGATTAGGGAATGGGGCATTTTATGCAAGTGATGCGCCACCATCTGTCGGGACTGAGGGTTTGTGCCACGCGCGGTGGAGCGTGAAGGTGGAAGACGATCTGCCGGCCTACAAGATCAGACTTCGATAGAAGTCGAGCACTGAGCGGCAACCAGTTTCGGCGGCGGAGTGCACTGGCAGATGCACAGATCGTCGCTCGGTGCCGATAGTCGCGTGCATGCCTGCGTGCTGCCCCGGCACTGGCGCCCGACCGAACCGCTGCACCGCGCCATAGTTGAAGGGGCGGTGCCGGTCTCGAACCGAACCAGTGTACCGGCTTCTTTGGCACTCGGCGCCCGATGAGGCGCGCATCCCAAGAAGAGCTGCGAAGTCACCACGGTGACCGCTTGTCGCTTTTTCCGAAATGCAGCACACGCTGCTGGGCTTCGCCAATTGCATAAACCGGGGCACGCTGCAACTGCTGTTCGTGCAAATCGAGAATCCCGGTAATCAGCAAGCAGTCGGCTGCTTCGATGAGCCAGATGTTTTTCCTTGCGTTTCTGGCCGCAGCATCCAGGATGCGTTCTGCATCAAGATAGAGTTCACGCTTCGCTGCACCGAACCCAGCCTCCTGAAGATACCAGGCGAGATAGAGCCTCTTTACCAGTTCTGCCAGCAGATCGCCGTTACCCTTGCCGGCCCGAAATGCTGCCAGGGCGAGGTGCCAGTGCAGCGACTGTTCGCGCACAAAAGTAGCCGTGTGTGGCAAGAGCATGGTCTTGCCAAGCGGCTTTCTGCTCGACCGCCCCCCTGCGGACCGCCTCTTACGATTTTGTGACATGAATTATGCTTTCTGATTGGTATCTGTTTACGCCGACCGGAAATTGAGCCACTTGTAGGAGTCGCGCCGACTGAAAACTGAGCCGGGCAATCAACCTATCCTGCTAGTTTTTCTGGCAGGGTGTTTGGGGATGATCCCGATGACCATGATTGGCAAGGTGCGGCGGATGTTCCACCGCCAGAACAAGTCGGTACGCGAGATAGCGCGTCTCACAAGCCTGTCGCGCAACACGATCAGTAAATATCTGAACATGGATGTTCAGGAGGAGCCGAAGTATCAGCGGCGCTCGCAGCCGACCCGGTTGACGCCGTTTCATGAGGTGCTGGTGCAGGCGCTCGGTGTCGACGCGCGGCGACCGAAGAAGGAACGCCGCACTGCCTGGATGCTGTTCCAGGAGATCAAGGCTGGCGGCTACGACGGCTGTTACTCGCGGGTGACCAATTTCATCCGGACCTGGCGGCAAGGCGAAGGCAAGGCGGTTTCGAAGTCGGCGTTTGTGCCGTTGCGATTCGAGCTGGGCGAGGCATTCCAGTTTGACTGGTCTGAGGAAGGACTGGTTGTCGGCGGCATTTACCGCAAGCTGCAGGTGTCGCACATGAAGCTATGTGCGTCGCGGGCGTTCTGGCTGGTTGCCTATCCGAGCCAGGGTCACGAGATGCTGTTCGATGCCCATACGCGCTCGTTCGCGGCCTTCGGCGGGGTGGCCCGCCGGGGCATCTATGACAATATGAAAACGGCCGTAGACAAGGTGCACAAAGGCAAGGGTCGCACGGTCAATCCGCGTTTCGCAGTGATGTGTTCGCACTACCTGTTCGATGCGGACTTCTGCAACGTGGCCAGCGGCTGGGAGAAAGGCGTCGTCGAGAAGAACGTGCAGGACAGCCGCCTGCGTATCTGGATTGAGGCGCGTGGGCAACGCTTCGGCAGTTTCGCCGAGCTGAATGCATGGTTGGCGACGCGGTGCCGGTCATTGTGGGATCAGGTGAAGCATCCTGACTATCGTGAGCTGAGTGTCGCCGACGTGTTCGAGCAGGAACGCGCCCATCTGATGCCGATGCCAACACCGTTTGACGGTTATGTTGAGCGCGCAGCACGGGTCTCGTCGACCTGCCTGGTGGTGATTGGCCGCAATCGCTACTCCGTGCCATGCGAATTCGCAGGCCAGATGCTGAGCACGCGGCTCTATCCTGGCCGTGTCGTGGTGGTGGGCGACGATGCCGTGGTGGCCGAACACGATCGACTGGCCGATGAAGGTCTGGTGCGATATGACTGGCAGCATTACATCCCGCTGATCCAGCGCAAGCCAGGAGCCCTGCGCAACGGTGCACCGTTCCAGGATATGCCCGAGCCGCTGCAACGGCTGCGTCGGGCGTTACTACGCGAGCCAGGTGGTGACCGGGTCATGGCGAAGGTGCTGGCACTGGTTCCGGAAAGCGGTCTGGATACCGTAGTGGTTGCCGTCGAACTCGCATTGGAGCAGGCGCCGCCCTCAGGGCGCGTGAGCGTCGAGCATGTAGTGAACGTGCTGTCGCGCATGCGCAGCGTGCAGATGCCGCCGAAGATCGATACTGCGCTACAACTGACGACACCGCCGCTGGCCGACACATCGCGCTACGACGGGCTGCGCCCGGCACTGCAACAGCCGGAGGCCGGTCATGCGTGATCTGATCGTCGAACTCAAACACTTGCGGCTGCACGGCATGGCTGCCGGCTGGGCCGAACTGCTCGAACAGGTGAATGTCGAGGCGGCGTCTTCGCAATGGCTGCTCGAACGGCTGTTGCAGGCTGAGGTCGCGGATCGGGCCGTGCGTTCGGTCAGCCACCAGATGAACGCGGCGAAGTTCCCGGTGCATCGCGACATCGCGGGCTTCGACTTCGATGGCTCGCCGGTCGACCGTCAGCTCGTCACGCAACTGGCCGCCATGACGTTCACCGAGGGCGCACAGAACCTGGTTCTGGTCGGTGGCCCGGGCTCGGGCAAAACGCATCTGGCGACCGCCATCGGCGTGTCCGGAATCATGCATCACGGCAAGCGGGTGCGCTTCTACTCGACGGTAGATCTGGCCAACGCACTGGAGCAGGAAAAAACGCAGGGCCGTGCCGGACGGATCGCGACGAGTCTGCTGCGTCTTGACCTGGTCATTCTGGACGAACTCGGGTATCTGCCCTTCAGCCAGGCCGGCGGGGCGTTGCTGTTCCATCTGCTGAGCCGCTTGTACGAACACACGAGCGTTGCCGTCACAACAAATCTGGACTTCGCCGAATGGTCCAGTGTATTCGGCGACGCGAAGATGACCACGGCATTGCTGGACCGGCTGACGCACCACTGCCACATCGTGGAGACCGGCAACGAGAGCTACCGTTTCCGGCATAGCAGCGCCAGTGCAAAGAAACGCATCCGCTCGCGTGAAGCGATGCGCAGAGGCGACGGCGCGAACCCCGCCGAATCAGCCTGACGTCGTTCGCCAGCGCAGGGGAATCTGCTACGGGCTACGCCCTTCGCAGAATCCCCTGCGCAACGCGCCCTCATACGCAGGAGGACAACGACCCCGGAAACCCATACACTTATCCACAACCGGTTCTGCTTCAGACCTGTCTCCACCCCGGCTCAAAATTCAATCGGCCCGGTGGCTCAAAATTCCGTCGGCGCGGACACGGCACGGGCTTTGTTTGCTCCACTCATGCGTTTCGCATATTCCGCTAAAGACGTTTTCGGTTCTCGTGTTTTGCTGGCATGATGCACTCCTGCTTAATACGTCCAACCGTTTATGTTTCGTATTCCGTCGCAACACGTCAAGCTACTCGTGCGCTGCTCCGCGGTGTACTTGGCCCTGTGCAGTTCACAATTGAACGCCACCGCCGCCGAAGTGCTCGCAGCACCTTCGAGAACACTGCCGGCCTCCGGTACGACATGGTGCTATAGCATCGGATCTCCCCAGCCATCCACCATGACGCTTAAAGGTGTGTCCGCAGGTATTGCAAGCTATGACATCGGTGGCCCCGGTGCAATCACGCGCATCGATGAACAGACCGCCACGTATACGTCGGTCAACGCGACCCGGCGCGGGCAGCGAAAACTGCTTGTATTCCCGCTCGCGAAGGACAGGAAGTGGTCCGACGAGTTCACAGAAGACCTCACCTCGCATCTCGGTGGCGATGCCGAGTGGCAGTTCACCTATCACGCCATTTCCCAAAGTCATGTCATTGGCACTGAGAAACGACATGTTGGCGCTGGGACCTTCGATACGTTTGTGATCGAGCGCAATACTGCCTGGACGAAAAGCAATCCGCACTCTTCAAGCAAGCTGTTGCAAGCCCAGAAATGCGGCGATGCCGACTGCACCGTCACCGGCTACAGCAAGGAAGTGTATTGGTATGCGCCGTCGGTCGGTCGCGCAGTCCTGCGGGCGTATTCGCAGAGCGGAGATTCCGACTTCATCTGGAATCTATCTCCGGACGACCTCCTCAGCAACGCTAGCTCGCTCGTCACTGAACTCGTCGGGTACGGCCGTGCTGCGTCCTGCGAAGCCCTCCATCCGCCATTGCACGCCCGCGTACCGTCAGCACCATGGTACGGTTTTCCGTTGCTCATGAACGACACTTGGGAGTTTCTGATGCTACGGAACATAGCACCCGAATAGGCGTCCCGTAGTGCTTTGATGAACCGGTTTCCGACCACGAGTCGATAGTCGTATGGAGCATTTTGTTGAAGTCACCAATCGTCGTAACACTTCTCGTCGCGTGCTGTATGAATAGCTACGCACAGGTTTCTGGAACGGATCACGATGCTATCCAGACAACGGCGGGCGTAGTGTCGATTTCGAAGATTGGGAAAGCGCAGGCGGACGGCGTGACCTTTAATGTGACATTGAGGGGGGCACACTTCGACCAGCTCTACGGGTCGCGTTACGCTTATTTCACAGATGGCGATACGGCGCACAAACCAGCCGACCGCATCATCATCGAGGACTTCGTCGGCGGCTTCTCCGAACCTCCGTCGGTATCCATGTATGACTTCCGGAAGCCGCAGCCGGTAGTTTTGTCCATCGGTAACGCACTTGATCTCGACGAGGTTCGTTGGACCAATGACAACGTGTTCTTGAGTGCGAGCGGGGAATGGTACACGTTTGCCCACGATCGATTGTTCCGTTCGAAGCCGCCAAAAGGGACGGCTCCATGAATGGGGATCTTGATAGTCGTGCGGGCTGTCGCCGCCGTCATTTTCGCGGGCCGACTGGGGGGCTGTGCCGACTACTGACATGGTGAAACTATACGGAGCCGCATGGAGTGTCTATGTGCGGATCGTCCGGCTTGCACTGGAAGAGAAACAGGTCAAATATGACCTGATCGAAGTGGATGTATTCGCAGAGACGGGTGTTCCGCGGGAGCATTTGACGCGTCACCCGTTCGGCCGTATTCCAGCCTTCGAGCATGGCGATTTCCATCTTTACGAGACCGGCGCGATTGTTCGCTATATCGACGACGTTTTTCCCGGATGCAAACTGCAACCGACAGATCCGAGAGCCCGCGCCAAGGCAAACCAGATCGTTGGGATACTGGACTCCTATGCTTACCGAACGCTCGTTTGGGACATATACGTTGAACGCGTGGTTTCAGCTCGCGAAGGCCGGTTGGCAGATGAGCGGAAAATCGCCGCCGCGCTACCGTGTGCCGCTGTATGTCTGTCTGAATTGACCCGGCTGTCCGACGACCGAGAGTTTCTGATTGGCGGCGACGTGACAATTGCTGATCTTTACGCCGCTCCAATGTTCGCATGCTTCATGCAGGCACCTGAAGCCGTTCCGTTAATGGAAGGGTGCGAAAAATTGACCTACTGGTGGCAGCGATTCGCCGCTCGCCATAGCATGTCCCGAACAACGCCATGAGCAACCGCGTGCGGCACGCAACGGGCAGGAGCGGCTGTTCGGTGCAGCCTCATAGCTCGTCAGCAATCACCTGACGGAAACGGACTAGACCGCGCATATTGTGCCCTTGTTTGGACCTTGAGCGGGCACTTCAAGGGCACTCAATACTGCAAGAAGATTACGCTGGCGACGTGTCGGCAAACTTAATCGCCAGCGCAGTGCTCCGTACGTGATAGTCAGTAAATAGCTCGCGCACGCAATTCCGAAGATCGAATTGAACACCACGGTCGCTGACAATCCGTTTCCGCTCGGCTCACCGTGTCCTAGATATGCGAACAGAGTGAAGGCCAATACCGCGAACGCGCCGAACACAGAGGCCTGTTTCCATCTGCTTTTTCCCCAAAACCGAGGGAGCCGCGGTAGGTAGTAAATTTGACTGTCTGGCATGGTCCCCTCGAGGGAGCCGGCCGCGAACGCTACGAAGACACGCGGGTCGGCAGTATTGCGAAAACCATAGACAAGATGTCGGCCAGACAATGCCTCTGACGCAATTGCCAGGCATATGCTGTCGCCCTCCGCAAGCGGTAACTCCACCTTACTGTAGTAGGGAATGCAATCTTTCGGCGTATATAGGACAACGAAGACGCCATTCACCTGAAATCGAAACGAACGCATTGTTCCGTGGTTAAAACTATTTCCGTTCCAATCGGTTGTCACCGTAAACTGCGCGCACTCTAACTCAGCTACTTCGCCTTCTAGCTGGACAATCTGCGCGTGCCGCAACCGATCCTTAACGTCGTCCGAGAGATTTTCCTCGACATCGTTCGGCGTACCGGTTGAGGAAGGATGATTTCGTGATTTGAGTCGGTGCGCCATTCGCTCAGGGGAAAAGTGCGATTGACGAAGAATGCCACGGTCTAATGGGCCGAGGCAACTACGAGCATCGTGGTCGGTTCGGCCCAATGCTATTGACCTACGCCGACCGGTTTATGCTTGTCAAATAACGGCACGGTCCAAGCTACGGTGACCACGATTCAACCGAGCGGGCGGGATGTTGCACACGAAGGCGATAGCGTGTCCTGCCCAGCCTGCAACACGACAGGCAAAATCCAGTACGACGGCCACCCGCCAAGTGATGACCGCACCGGATGGCACCCGAGAGATCAATCCTGAGCTTTTCGCGCATCATCCTGACCACCCGACCAGCCGGGAGAACATAAACGAAATCGTTGACCGGCGAAATAACTTCGCCTCGATTCATAACTGGGAGGGATTGAAGTGATACGTATGGCAGGATTGTTCACGGTTGTTTTGTTGTCTCTCGTTAGATATGACGTGGCGAATGCGAAGACTCAGTTGTCGCAGGATGACCAGACGCTTTGCAACGAAGGCGAGGAGATTTATTTCAGTTGTCCGCTGGAGAACGGGAAGACCGTTTCCATCTGTGCAAAGAACAACCCTGACCCTGACCGGGGCTACGTGCAATACCGATACGGTAGCAAGGACGATGTCTTCGTATTTCCGCCCGAGAATATTCCGCCTGCCAAGACGGTCGAGATCACCGACGTATCCGAAGGAAGTATTCGTGGCCTGCATTTGAAGTTCTCGAAGGAGCCGTACACGTATGTCGTGTCCTCGGTCTGGCCGGGTGAACTCTATGTATCGAAAAATGGGAAGATAATTTTCGATAAAGAATGCCAGGCTTCAAGATATAAGAACTTTTCGAACAAAATTTTCGACGAAGTCAACGAGGCGCCCGTGACGAAGGTCGATATGCACTGAATGATGTTCATAGGCACCTTTTCGGCAATTCATAGGGTGCCACTCGACGAAGATGCCCATTCGTTCTTGATCCTCAGCCAGAAATCCGGATATTTCATGAATTATCGAAACCTTATAGCAGCGTCTCTGACTCTTGTGCTCGGTTCGCTCGCCCCAGTCGCTCACGCAGGCGGTATGAAGGCATCAGTATCGGCGATACCGGCGCTGAATCAGCACACTGCGCCGCTGGACGCATCATTACAATCGTTGCGCGCCGGTATTCTTAAGGACGCGAAGGAATGTGTAGACAACGCGAGCGGCATGGGTGCAACGGCGCAATATCGCGCCGATATAAAGAAGACGATTGAGACGCCGAGCATCGTTGGGTTCGAAGTGACCGGGAGTTCGCAGTGCGACGGCGCGCATCCTAACGCGTACCAGTATGGCATTTCATATCGCATCAAAAATGGCAAGCGATTCGATCTGAACGAGGTGTATGCAGTAGGACATCGCGATGGCGGTAGCCTGTTTCTGACAAAGGAATCGGTTGTCCCCATCATGGCTGAGTTCAAGCGGATCAATGCTGGGAAATCTGATTGCCTCGATGCGTCGACGTTTAATGATGAGTATCTGATGTCGAAGCCGTTTACGTTGGCCGTACGGACAGACGGGAGTCTGCAGTTTTACTTCGACACGGCCTATGTAGAAGCAGCGTGTTTTGCGCCGATCCGGTTGGGTGCGCAAGCGGTCAGTGCGTTCAAGGATGAAAAGAAGGCTGTGCAGTATGGATTGCCTTGATCCGGCTCGCGCGCGCTCATCCGGCTAGGTGAGAACGCTGAATTGCTGCTGCTCAAGCGACACCGTCTCGACAATCGTTTCGAACTGAGCCAGCAGGTCTGGTTGGCGTTGCCGCAGGTATTGAGCTACCAGTTGGTTCTCCACAAGCCTGGCGAGATATCCCTTTGCGAGCACTAGGTTCAGCACATCCTGTCCGTAGGTCTGCTCGACAAGTTTGTATTGCCCTTGCAGATTGCTCATCTCCCGCTCCATTTTCGCCATCTGTTCAGGTGTGACTCCGGTCAGCTTCGGCGGCTTCTTTCCGTCAACCAGGCGTGCTGCGGGTGTTGCGACAAGCAGCGCTTCGGCATAAGGCACGGTCACGTTGTTCGCCGCTATCATCAATTCGACGCATTCGACCTGCCGCGTCGGCTTCATTTTTCGAATTGCGCGAGCGAGGTCTACTGAGAACTGGCGATCTCCCAGAAGTTCGGCGGCTTCAGGACATATGCCGTCCAGCAGCGAAAGCTTCTTGAGGATCATGGACACGTCCATAGCGAGGGCCTTTGCCAGCCTCTCCGGCGACACGCCCCGTTCGACGACGCGCCGGATCATATAGTGCTCCTGGATTGTGGACAACCGATTGACACGATTGTTGTACGTGTAGCTTTCGTCGTCGGTTGCAACCAGGCACGATACCTCGACAAATCCTAGCTTCTGCATTGCAATGAGGCGTAGGTGGCCATCAAGCAGCACATGTTGACCCGTGCTTTGGTGTACTGCAGTAACCGACAGTGGCTCAATCAGGCCGATCTCCTCGATCGAGGCCTTGATCTGTTTGAACTTGCGGGAATCGATGATCGTCGCCGGCATCTTGCGCGACGGCAAGATGCACACTAAGGGAACAGATAGAGGTTCGGGAATGAAACCGAGCGTTACGCCTGTCATGTGACGCTCCCGCCCGACCAGACGCGCTCGGCAAGATATTTCGGCAACGTTGCCAACCCTTCCGCACGCAGCAGATTGACGAAGTTTTCATCTGCAAAAATTTGCCGAAGCGCGCCCACGACGAACATGAGCCGCTGCTGCGCAAATTCGGCCTTACGCACCATCGACTTCTGGCGTTCGACTTCATGCTGATAGGTCCGCACCAGGCTCGATGTCGTCACATCCGCGAGCTTGCCCGACATGTTGCGGGCAGCGGAGCGCCCAAGTGTTTTACGTCGCTCGATAATCCGGCGGGCATCTATCAATTGCTTGCCACGTAACTTGCCGGATTCGTAAGCTTCCTGCAGAGCAGCCTGCATTGCCGTGTCGTCGTCACCGGCGCTGACAATAGACAGTGCGGCGTTGAGTGGAATCCGTCCCTTCTCCACGGCTATGACCAGGCGCTCTTCACCATGATGCAGTAGCATCAGGATACCTTGGACATATGATTGCGTGAGCCCCGTTTTTTCCGCGATCACCTTCGAAGTGTATCCCTGCTCCTGCAATTGCCGGATGCCGGCGAGGAGTTCGAGCGGTCGGCACTGGCGACGCGCAATGTTCTCCGCGAGACTCATGATGAATGCGTCTTCGTCGCTGACATTCACAACCATCGCCGGAATGGTCGTTTCGCCTAGTGAACGGAAGGCCTTCAGGCGGCCTTCACCGCACACAAGCAGATACTTCTCGACGCCGTCGGCAGTGGCTCGCGGAGTGACCTTGATCGGTTTTTTGAGGCCGATCGCCCTGATGTTGCCAACGATTTCGTTGAAGACGCGGTTGTTACGCTCGCGCGGATTGATGACCTCGATCTGGTCGACCGGAATCATGTGGACCTCGCCCGCCTGTTGCTGCTGGTTCATGCCACCCTCCGGAGACGGGCCCGCTCAGCCATGCCATAGAGATAATCAAGCGTGTCAAAACGATAGCTCTCGAACTCAATCCTGTTCTGGTCGGCGAGGCTGATACGCGGCTGGCCGAAATCCAGGCGCGGCAGGAGGTAATAATCGAGCGCCGCAGAATTCGCGTGGTCGAGCCTAACGGCTACGGTAATGTCCGGCAGCAGACTCGTGTCAAACCGGACCTTCCAGCGATGCCGCCCATTTTCGTGTGTCTGGCAACGCGCGAGAACGAGGCAGGTAGTGAACTCATGGTTGACGGTGAGCATATCTGTGGCTGGATCGCGCAGTACCGTGCCACCGAGATCGGCGATCTTCTTCTCCGTCTGCGCAATGATTTCCGGGTGAAGCTGACGGAGGAACCGGTTAGTTTCGAGATAGCGGTAATCGCGACCAGGCGTGAAACCAACGGTCTGGTATGCGCGGATCAGGCTGCCGAATCTGTACATATAAACGGAGCTTGATGGCATGCCATCAGTTTCGTCGATAACGAGGCCGGACAGGAAACCACGGTTGCGGTACAGGTTGCGCAGACGCTCGATGAGCTCCTCATTCGAATAGCGCCGGGCGCGCGCCCGCATGATGCCCTGTGCTGTGTAAAACGTCTCACCTGGTACGATAGACTGAAATGCACCTTCCTTCCGGATCCACATGTCAGGTGTATTCACGACGCGCATTTTCTTGAGTTTGAACGACACGCGGTTGTAGACGTTGTTGCCGATGTATTTCTCGTTGGTCAGTACCTCCCGTACAGTCGCTCGCGTCCATTCCCGATCGAGATTTGTGCGAACTCGCATACCATTTAACCGGGCCGCAATTTCATATTCATTTAATGACCCGTCGATAAACCAGTTGTAGATGAGATTGATAATCCGGATTTCGCTCTCGGGCCCTGGCATAAGGATCACCCGATCGGTCTGCAGGCTCTTGTGTTCGCCTCGCTGAAGTTCTCCTTTCATGATTCCGTGCTGATCGATGAGGACGCGGCGTAAACCGTAGCCAGCCGGTCCGCCCTGCCGGAAGCCGAGCTCGATCAGCCTGCACTGGCCGGCAAACACCTTGGCCGACAATTCCCGGCTGTATTCGCCGGCCATTGCCCGCTTCACTCCTTTCACGATGGTGGAAACCGGCGAGCCGTCGTTTTCGAACTGTTCGGCGCAGTACGCGACCTGGATGCCGACACGCCGGCAGACATATTCGTAGTACGCACTTTCATCCGCGTCCTGGAATCTCCCCCAGCGACTCACGTCATAGACGAGGATCACCTGAAAATCCGCTCGACCACTTTCAACGTCCTTGATTAGCTGCTGAAGCGCCTGCCGCCCGTCGATACGCAGACCGCTTTTACCCTCGTCAGCGTAGGTGCGAACGATCTCGAGACCGCGCCGCGTGGCGTACTCCCGGATCCTGTCGCGCTGGTTCTCGGTCGAGTATTGCTGATGCTCGGTCGACATCCGAACGTATTCGGCCGCCCGTACCGAAGGGGCCTGTACGACGACGGTATCGTCTATGTGATCGAGTGACACGGTCCTGCTCCCGCTGCTTCGAATCCTCGCTCCCCTGAGCTCGCGTATCCGGCATCGCGTCGGACACGCAGATCGTCACTTTCGAAACGCAACCGCGTCGCAACTGCGGTGGTGTCTGATTCAGAGCGGGTACAAGGCAAAGGTAGCAGGCGTGGCGCGGAAGTCGATCACGTCATCTCTTTGCAATCACGTATGGGTGGCCCGTTTGGTGTCGACAGCACGGCGATATGGACGGTGCACGCGTTCATCTTTGCAATGCCCGTTTCGACCGCACGGCGCAGTATGTAGAACCCTGATGCGAGCGGGTGTAAATGCGGTGACGCGTCCATGTTTGCAACAGGACTGGAACTTCGTCGCGCATTCCGCTCCCGTTGCATCGCGCAATTGCGCTCCCGATAGGCCGGGTGCGTCGCGCGGTATTGACGCCAGTAGTCCGGGTGACGAGCACGCCAGTTCGATTGGGCCCGCGCCTGGTTATCGCGGTAGTCGGCGTCGACGCGAAGTCGCCGCCGTTGCCAGCGGCGCCGGCGTTCCCGCTGACAAGCCGCGGCCGAGCAGTACCGTTGATTGGGGACCCGCAAAAGGGGATGAAACGGATTGCCGCAGGCAAGGCAAAGTCGGGCCGATTTCATGATGGCGCTCCACGCTGATATCACAGGCGGGTCCGTTATGCCCGGGGCGGATCGGGTTCGGAGCCTCGGGGCGGCGGCGACCCACCCGAGACGATCTTCCCGCTTTCTACGGCCGCTGGTTTTCGTTTTTGTGGCCCGAGCCGCATTACGGCCGGCCCGGGCCGGTGATGAAGCCGTTCTTAATTAGGGTCGCACCCAAACGCTACTACTTTGGCGTGAAAGTAGGCCAGTCGCGGGAACTCCGTCGCACCCGACAAGACGTCTTTGGCGCGGCCTCGCGTAAGTCTTTGATTTTTTGTGTGCGCCGTCGCATTAACTGTGGCGCCCTACGTGTCGGGCGTAGGGCGCCAGAGTAATTGCGACTGGCGCCACAGTTTTGCGACTGTGGGACTGAGGTAATGTGACTGGCCTATTTAGACATGAAGTGCCGCCACTATTGCAGGCGTCGACCGCAAGACTAATTGCGACTGACGCCGCAGTTTTCGCGCTGGCAGGCTCTAGAGATCGCGAATAGCCTACCGTGTCATACATGATGGGTCATTCGTCTATGCGTTCGAACGTCCATGCTGGGTTCAGCTGCATGGGAATTATTGAAATCTGCTTTGGCATGTCGCGCGTGAATTGCTCGCCAAGCGGATTTCCTCTTTATCGTAGAAGGGAAGTTGTTCGACTCGTAGACCTGTTCCATTTCGATACGCCTCATGAGATCGCCGTAGTTACCGGGGCCTGCAAGATGCGAAATGGAAAGCAAAATAATTCGGCGCCTTGCCCTGGCCGAAATTGTGCAAAACAAACAAGCAAAAACAGGCGTTGGCGATTACAGACCGCCAAGACCTCCCTGCTTGACCCAATGACGAGCGTCCATGCTTGTTTCCTTTACGATTGAGCAGGAAGTTACCTGCTCTCCTGCGAAAATACCTTGGTCCTGTCTCAATTGCAAGAAATCTGTCATGAGGCTCCCGGGCCACTGGGCTGAAGACAGACTCAGAACGGACCTTTCCGTGCCTTCATCGATCAATTGAGTACAGAGAATGATCGGCCGTTAGATCTTCGTTCTATGCAGAGAGGCGTCATTTATCGATCGCTTATGCTTAGTCCCCCATTCATGCGCACCACTTGCGTGTTATTGAGCGCAGGCTCGAGTGTACTAACGCCAACTGCAAGCTTTTAGATAAAGGCAGAATTTCCTACTCGAATTGTTAAACGGTAAAAATTCCACGGTATGTCGCATGCATATTGAAGGGATTTTTGCATCGTTAGGTGTCCGCGTGCAGTGAGAAAAACGTCTTCTGCACGATGGCTACCGGGGTGAGGATCGTATAAGTATTCATGCCCGGTACGGCAAGCACGAACAGCGCGAGCGTCACGCCGGTCAAACGAAGACACAGCAAACGCCAGCCGCTACCTGTGCCCGCCGTCGCCACCGTGCGTCTTTTTCGTTTCGCACGCTTACGGTATTGCTCCAGTGCACCGGCCAGCAGTGACGGAACAACCAGCGTATAAAAGAACACCAGTACATTATTCGGCCAGACGTTGATGATGCTGTTTGAATCCAGCCGGATGTAGCGGCCTTCGTGAACGTCGATAAACATCAACCCGCCGAGCCAGCGAAGTACTTCGAGCACCGCCCACATTGACGTCAGGAACGCGCCGACCGCCCCAAAGGCCAACACCGCGAAAATCACGGTCTTCAAACGGCTTTTCCAACTGGAAGCGGTGGCTTGCTGCATGACGGGGGCTCGCTATCGGTGACTTTTTTCGCGGCTGCGTGTGCCTGGTAATTGCTGACCCGCGCAAAGCCGGGGCGGCGGCCCACATTAATCCCAATCGATCGAGCCGGGTGCCGGACAGGTCCACGACGCCCTAAGCCGGTCTCGGATCTCGGCGAGAGATTGGCGGGCCAGAAGCGCGCCGTTGCGAAAGACCGGGACCAGCGCACCGCCTTCGGCCTGTTCGACGGTCTGCTGTTCGTAAAGCACGAAGCGCTCGCCTTCCCTCTCGACGCGCAACAGCCCCCTGGCCGACTTCTTGGTGCCATCGTCGGTGGCCGGATCCTTGTAGATGGCCAGCAGGCGACCACTCGGCACCCGATTGGTACACAGCGCAGTCAGCGCTCGCGCAACTTCCAACGGATAACCCAAAGCATGAATCGCAGAGTAAACACGTCCCGCATGAACCGACGCAAAAAAATCGGTCAGATCGAAGCGAATCACAACCGCTTTTCCAGCGTGAGGCGCCGCGAACGTGACCGTGTTCCTGCCGCGCCGAAAACCATGCACCGCATCGTGAGCGGGAATCCGGTCGAGCAGGCCATGCAGCACTTTCCGCTGCAATTCCCGCAACCGCGACTTGGGAATTTCGATGATTCGACATCGACCGTCGCGTTTCTCTATCGCCTTGTAGGAATAGTGGTGAAGCCGCGTCGTCGCATCGTGAGCCGCTACACGCCAGCGATCTGCAAACCAGTCCAACTCCAGGGGTTCCACATCGAGCCACGCAGCCAGATCGCCGATTGTCGGCAGTTGCGGCAGCGTGACGTCCCGCAACCAGCGCGGAGCAGGTCGCTGAACAGGCGGTCGCGTGAGCACACGAACAATGCGCGGACGGTTCTGGCTTTTCCACGCCGCAACAAAGCCCGCGGTTTCAGCGATGATCTTTGACAGGTGTTTGGCTTCGACGCTGTCCCAGCGCGCGCCAAATCGTTTCTCGACCCGGCGCGCCAATCCGGTCATCCAGCCGGCGGACTCGCCCAATACGCGCGTCATCCGCTCGACCATCGTGGCCGGATCGGCAGGCCCGGCGAGCATGGCGTCGGCGATCGCGTAGGTGACGACTTGCAGGGAAGATTGCGGCATAGAGCAAAGGAGGGCGGGACGACAGTCAACGCGTCTTGTGCTGCGTGAGCGTATTTGCGCAACGCGCAACAACGGGCTCATGCGACGAACTGCGGAGGTCATTCTGATCCACGGGGTAGCCCCGTAGTGCCCGGAACGTATGCGGCCCGAACCGGGGCAAGCTTGACCAACCGTCCCGCGACGCGACGATAAGCGACGGGCTCGCAGCTTGTCAACGCCTTGGTAGTGCGAACATTTTCGCGATAAACGCACCGGCGCTGCGGCGCATGAATCGAGGGTTTGCGCCAAAGCCTTTCCTCCTTGGCCGGGCGACACAAAGCCGTCCAACTTATCCACAGTCCCCTCTGGACAACTTTTGTAAAAGCCGCCTGACACGTTGTGGGCGAAACCTTGATAAGGCCGCGGCGTCGCCGGACGGCACAAAAGTTTTCCCTGGCTGAGCGTCGCTGTCCGCTGGCGCTTCGCAGGGTTATCGATTCCGCAGGCTTCTGATTCGAAAACGAAGTTTCAGGTTATCCACAACCGCATCCCATGCTTGTTAACTATTACTACGTATACATATACAAAGACTATAAAAACCAGAGAGACATCCGCGAAGCCCGCTGCACAAGCGGGCACCGAGCAGGCAAAGCGGCGTACAAGGCATCAAACCAGACGTTCGGCAAAACATCACCCGCCCATTCAATCCTCGCCAAACAGCCCCCGCAGTTAAGCGCCCACTGATATAACCTCCGCCAAAATTTGCCGAATTTCGATAACACCTCGATTAATGGCTCACTACCATCGGCGGAAGCCTGTCCGCCCATGCACCGCAAAGCCTTGCGGCGTCGAGCAAGCGGCACCCTCAGGAGAGTCCGATGAAAACAGAGTCCAGCAGTCAGCACGTCGGTAAGGTCACGCATCACGAGTTGAAGCAGACGCTCGGCACGTGGCAATTGTGGGGAATCGCGGTCGGCCTCGTCATTTCCGGTGAGTATTTCGGCTGGAGCTATGGCTGGGCGAGCGCGGGCACGCTGGGCTTCGTCATCACGGCGGTCTTCATCGCCGCGATGTACACGACCTTCATTTTCAGTTTCACCGAACTCACCACGTCGATTCCGCATGCGGGCGGCCCGTTTGCCTACGCGCGGCACGCGTTCGGCCCGACCGGCGGTTATCTGGCGGGCGCGGCGACCCTCGTCGAATTCGTGTTCGCTCCCCCGGCGATCGCATTGGCGATCGGCGCCTATCTGCACGTGCAATTTCCGGGTCTCGAGCCGAAGCACGCGGCGATGGGTGCATATCTGATCTTCATGGCGTTGAATATCGTCGGCGTGCAGATCGCCGCAGCCTTCGAATTGTGCGTGACGCTGCTCGCGATCTTCGAGTTGCTGGTGTTCATGGGCGTGGTGTCGCCGGGGTTCCAGTGGTCGAACTTCACGAAAGGCGGCTGGGCCGGCGCGGATACCTTCAGCATGGGCTCGTTCCACGGCATGTTCGCGGCGATTCCGTTCGCGATCTGGTTTTTCCTTGCGATCGAAGGCGTCGCGATGGCCGCCGAGGAAGCGAAGAACCCGAAGCGTTCGATTCCGATCGCCTATGTCGCCGGCATCCTGACGCTGGTGGTGCTCGCGATCGGCGTGATGGTGTTCGCCGGCGCGGCGGGCGACTGGACCAAGCTGTCGAACATCAACGATCCGCTGCCGCAAGCGATGAAGTACATCGTCGGCGAAAACAGCGGCTGGATGCATATGCTGGTGTGGCTCGGCCTGTTCGGACTCGTCGCGTCGTTTCACGGCATCATCCTCGGCTATTCGCGGCAGATTTTCGCGCTGGCTCGCGCGGGCTATCTGCCCGAGTGGCTCTCGAAAGTGCATCCGCGCTTCAAGACCCCGCATCGCGCGATCCTGGCGGGCGGCGTGGTCGGCATCGCCGCGATCTATAGCGACGAGCTGATCCAGTTCGGCGGCCAGACGCTGACGGCGAACATCGTGACGATGTCCGTATTTGGCGCTATCGTGATGTATATCATCAGCATGATGTCGCTGTTCAAGCTGCGCCGCACCGACCCGAACATGGAGCGCCCGTTCCGCGCGCCGCTGTTTCCGTTCTTTCCGGCGTTCGCGCTGGTGGCCGCGGTGATCTGTCTCGGGACGATGGTCTACTTCAACTTTCTGGTGGCCGTCGTGTTCGCAATCTTCCTCGCGCTGGGCTACGTCTATTTCCTCTTGACGCGCCATCAACGCGAAGCGGCGCCGGCGGACGCCTTGCTGGAAGAGTGACGAATCGAGCCGCTGTGCGAGCAGCGGCGATGGAGTCGTAAAGATGAGCTATACGGAGACGATCGGCAGCCGCGCATATCGCTTTGCCGATCTGAAAACCTTGATGGCGAAGGCAAGCCCGCAGCGTTCCGGCGACCAGCTCGCCGGCGTCGCGGCGGCGAGCGAGGAGGAGCGCGTCGCGGCCAGGATGGCGCTCGCGCAGGTGCCGCTGCGCACGTTCCTGAACGAAGCGCTGATCCCGTACGAAAGCGACGAAGTCACGCGTCTCGTGATCGACGATCACTCGCAAGAGGCGTTCGCCGAGATCGCGCATCTGACGGTGGGCGACTTCCGCAACTGGCTGTTGAGCAGCACGACCGACGCCGACGCGCTCACGCGCATCACCGCCGGCCTCACGCCGGAAATGGTCGCGGCGGTCTCGAAGCTGATGCGCAACCAGGATCTGATCGCGGCGGCGCGCAAACGTCCGGTGATTACGCGCTTTCGCAACACGGTCGGATTGCCGGGGCACATGTCGGTGCGCCTGCAGCCGAATCATCCGACGGACGACGTGAAAGGCATCGCCGCCTCGATGCTCGACGGCCTGATGTACGGCTGCGGCGACGCGATGATCGGCATCAATCCGGCCAGCGACAATCTCGGCGCGATCACCAGGCTGTTGCTAATGATCGACGACTTCCGCCAACGCTACCAGGTGCCCACGCAATCGTGCGTGCTCACCCACGTCACCAACACGATCGCCGCGATCGAAAAAGGCGCGCCGGTCGATCTCGTGTTTCAGTCGATCGCGGGGACGGAAAAAGCGAACGCCGGTTTCGGCATCTCGCTCGCGCTGCTGCAGGAAGCGCATGAAGCGGGACTGTCGCTGAAGCGCGGCACGGTCGGCAATAATCTGATGTATTTCGAAACGGGCCAAGGCAGCGCGTTGTCGGCGGACGCGCATTTCGGCGTCGACCAACAGACCTGCGAAGTGCGCGCCTATGCGGTGGCGCGCAAGTTCAATCCGTTTCTCGTCAACACGGTGGTCGGTTTCATCGGGCCGGAGTATCTGTACGACGGCAAGCAGATCACGCGCGCGGGTCTGGAAGACCATTTCTGCGGCAAGCTCTTGGGCGTGCCGATGGGCTGCGACATCTGCTACACGAATCATGCCGAAGCCGATCAGGACGACATGGACAATCTGCTCACGCTGCTCGGCGTGGCCGGCATCAACTTCATCATGGGCATTCCGGGCGCGGACGACGTGATGCTCAACTATCAAAGCACCTCGTTCCACGACGCGCTTTACGTGCGCGACGTGCTCGGCTTGCGCCGCGCGCCCGAATTCGAAGCGTGGCTGGAGTCGATGCGAATCACCGACGCGCGCGGCGCGCTGCTGAGCGCATCCACGCAACAACCGCTCCTGGAAGGCGCGCGCGACTGGATGGGCATAGCATGAGCGACTTCCTCGAAAAGAACCCGTGGAACGCGCTGCGCCAGTTCACCAACGCGCGTATCGCGTTGGGCCGCGCGGGCAACAGCTTGCCAACCGCGCCGTTGCTCGCGTTCAACCTGTCGCATGCGCAGGCGCGTGACGCCGTGCATCATCCGCTCGACACCGACGTGCTGCACGAACAGTTGCGCGCGCAGAACTTCAGGACGTTGGACGTGCATAGCGCCGCGCCGGATCGCGAGCATTACTTGCGGCGTCCCGATCTCGGCAGGCGGTTGAGCGATGAAAGCCGCGAGGCGCTGAAACAGCTCACGGTCGATTCGCCCGAGGTCGTGTTCGTGATCGCCGACGGCCTGTCGGCGTTCGCGGCGTCGAAGCAGTCGATTCCGCTTTTGCAAGCCGTCCGCACGAAACTCACGGATTGGAAGATCGGACCGGTGGTGGTCGCACGCCAGGCGCGCGTCGCGCTCGGCGACGAAATCGGCGAGTTGCTCGGTGCGAAGCTGGTGGTCATGTTGATCGGCGAGCGGCCAGGCTTGAGTTCACCCGACAGCCTCGGCATCTACCTGACGTACGCGCCGAAAGTGGGTTGTAGCGACGCGCAACGCAACTGTATTTCGAATGTGCGTCCCGAAGGTCTCGACTATCCGGCGGCCGCGCACAAGTTGCATTACCTGCTCACGCATGCAAGGCGCCTGGGCGTCACCGGCATCGGCCTGAAAGACGATAGCGACGCGCTGCTCGCGAGCGCGGCGCCAACGCCCTCGATCAGCGACGCATCAAACTCGAGCGCTGAATAAAACAATCAGGCATCCGCCCGCGCCACCGGATGCTTTGCGAGCCACGCGTTCTCGTCGTCCTCGAAAAGCCGGGAGCGCGTCAGGAACCGCAATCCGCTAGGCCGTTCCAGCGAAAACATGCCGCCATTGCCGGGCACCACGTCGATGATCAATTGCGTGTGCTGCCAATATTCGAATTGCGAGTTGCTCATGTAAAACGGCGCGCCGGCAATCGTTCCGAGTTTGACATCGGACGAACCCACCATGAATTCGGCTTGCGGAAACATCATCGGCGCGCTGCCGTCGCAGCATCCGCCGGATTGGTGGAACAGTACCGCCCCGTGTTCGGCGCGCAGCTTGTCGATCAGTTCGACCGCGGCGGGCGTTGCGATTACGCGGGCGACTTCCTTCTCATCAGCCATCACATGTCCTCGCTAAAAAGAAGCGAGCCGCGCAAGGCGGCCCGCTGGAACGTGAGCGCTACCGCTCAGAAGAAACCGAGCGGCTTCTCGCTATAGCTCACGAGCAGGTTCTTGGTCTGCTGATAGTGGTCGAGCATCATCTTGTGATTCTCACGGCCGATGCCCGATTGCTTGTAGCCGCCGAACGCCGCGTGCGCCGGATACGCGTGATAGCAGTTGGTCCATACGCGGCCCGCCTGAATCTGCCGGCCGAAACGGTAGGCGCGCGTGCCGTCACGCGTCCAGACGCCGGCGCCCAGGCCGTAGAGCGTATCGTTGGCGATGTCGAGCGCTTCTTCCTCGTTCTTGAACGTCGTCACCGAAACCACCGGGCCGAAGATCTCTTCCTGGAAGATGCGCATCTTGTTGTGGCCGCGGAATACGGTCGGCTTCACGTAATAGCCCTTGCTTAGTTCGCCGTCGAGCTGGTTGCGCTCACCGCCGATCAGACATTGGGCGCCTTCCTGCTTGCCGAGATCGACATACGACAGGATTTTTTCCAACTGTTCCTGCGAGGCCTGCGCGCCGATCATCGTCTTCGTATCGAGCGGGTGCCCTTGCGTGATCGCGGCGACGCGCTTCAATGCGCGCTCCATGAAGCGGTCGTAAATCGTTTCCTCGACCAGCACACGCGACGGACACGTGCACACTTCGCCCTGATTCAGCGCGAACATCGCGAAGCCTTCGAGCGCCTTGTCGAAGTAGCTGTCGTCCTGGCTCATCACGTCGGCGAAGAAAATGTTCGGGCTCTTGCCGCCGAGTTCGAGCGTCACCGGAATGATGTTCTGGCTCGCGTACTGCATGATCAAACGGCCGGTGGTGGTCTCGCCGGTGAACGCGATCTTCGCGATGCGTTTGCTCGATGCAAGCGGCTTGCCGGCTTCCAGGCCGAAGCCGTTCACCACGTTCAGCACGCCCGGCGGCAGCAGGTCCTGGATCAGTTCCATCAGGACGAGAATCGACGCGGGTGTCTGCTCGGCCGGCTTCAACACGACGCAGTTGCCGGCGGCAAGCGCGGGCGCGAGCTTCCACACCGCCATTAGAATCGGGAAATTCCACGGAATGATCTGACCGACCACGCCGAGCGGTTCGTGAAAGTGATAGGCGACGGTGTCGTCGTCGATCTCCGAGATCGAGCCTTCCTGCGCACGGGCGCAGCCGGCGAAATAGCGGAAGTGATCGATCGCGAGCGGAATGTCCGCGGCCATGGTTTCGCGCAACGGCTTGCCGTTGTCGATCGTTTCCGCGACCGCGATACGCTGCAGATTCGCTTCCATCCGGTCGGCGATGCGGTTGAGGATGTTCGCGCGGTCGGTGGTCGAGGTCTTGCCCCATGCAGCTTTTGCGCGATGCGCGGCGTCGAGCGCGAGTTCGACATCGGCTTCGCGCGAACGTGGGATCGACGTGAACGGCTCGCCGGTGATCGGCGATACGTTGTCGAAGTACTCGCCGCCCACCGGCTTGACCCATTCGCCGCCGATAAAGTTCGCATACTGCTTTTTGTACGGGAATTCGGTGGTCAGAAACTGCATCTCTGCGTGATTCATCAGTGTGCTCCTCACATGTTTAACGGGCTCTATTCGGCGCGATGTTTCGCTGGGCCGCAACAGCGTAGAGCCAGAAGTGTGCCAATGCACCGCACTGGTGAGCCGTGCACGCGCAGCACGCACTCGCACCCGACATGACGCGTTGCCCCGTTCAAGCGGAGACAGGTGAACGTATCGTTTCGGATCAACGCGCGCGGCGCTGTTCATGAAATGAACAGGCGGCGTGGCTTGCGTGGACGCGCGTGCAAGCGGATCGCCCAATCCGTTCGGCATGGGAATTGCCTTGTTTTCGCCGATATTCCGTTTTCGCCGATCCGGTATGACGATTGAAGCCCATCCCGAGAGCCTGACAGGTTCAACGCTCGCGCAGCAGCCCAGCTTCTGCGTGCAGACTTGCGTCGCTCACGACGCCGACGAGCAGGCCCGCAACCTGCACGGCTGGCATCAGACCTACGACCAGTTGACCGCCGGCCGTTTTATCGGCGGCCTGACGGAGTTATGTCTCGACGATATGCAGGTGTTCGTCGAGACGACCAGCCATACGCTGCGGCAAACCTGCGAGGTGCGAAAGGACGCGTACTGGTTCGGCATTCCCACGTGCCCCGCCGGCTCGGGACGTATCGACGCGCAAGTGATCGCGGGCGATGCGCTCGCATTCCGTCCGGGCGGCATCGAATTCGAATTGCTGACCTCGGCGGGCTACGAGATTTTCGGCGTGGTGGTGAAGGGCGAGGTGCTGCGCCGCTATGCGGCGGAAGTGGAGCGCATCGGTTTGGCCGAGCATCTGCCGAATACGGCGGTCGTGCCGATCGGCCTGCCGCGCAAGGAGCGGTTGTGCGCCTCGCTGCGCCAGCTTCTCGACGACGGAGCGGCGCGCGGCACGCCGCTCTCCGCGCTAGCGCGCGCCAACTTGCAGGCGTCGGTGCTCGCGTCGCTGTTCGACGTGGGCGCATTGCGTGGCGGCGAGCCGCTGGCGATGCCCGCGCGTGCGCGTCGTCAGTCGATCGTTTCCGAAGCGCGCGAGTATGTGCTCGCCAACCGCGAGCGCGCGGTCAACGTGCCCGAGTTGTGCGAGCGCCTGCACGTGAGCCGGCGCACGCTGCAATACTGCTTTCAGGACGTGCTCGGCATGGCGCCCGCCATCTATCTGCGCACGATTCGCCTGAACGGCGCGCGGCGCGATCTGTGCAATGCGTCGCGTGAATCACGCTCGGTGCAGGACGTCGCGGCGGCGTGGGGCTTCTGGCATCTGAGCCAGTTCGCCACCGATTACCGGAAGCTTTTCGGCATGCGGCCGTCGGATACGTTGAAGGCCGGGATCGGCGCGTTTCAAACCACGGCGAGTCGTTCGTTCGCTCACTGATCTGACTGGCGCAGCAGCCGCAGCCCGTTCGCCACCACCAGAAGACTCGCGCCCACATCGGCGAACACCGCCATCCACATCGTGCCGAGGCCCATCACCGTCAGCACGAGGAACACGCTCTTGATGCCGAGCGCCAGCGCGATGTTCTGCACCAGCACCGAATGCGTCGCCTTCGACAGACGGATGAACAGGGGAATCTTGCGCAGGTCGTCGTCCATCAGCGCGACGTCGGCGGTTTCGATCGCGGTGTCGGTGCCCATCGCGCCCATCGCGAAGCCGATGCTGGCGCGCGCCAACGCGG
The DNA here is from genome assembly GCF_049177125.1 of Paraburkholderia sp. DD10. Taxonomy (NCBI): domain Bacteria; kingdom Pseudomonadati; phylum Pseudomonadota; class Betaproteobacteria; order Burkholderiales; family Burkholderiaceae; genus Paraburkholderia; species Paraburkholderia sp. DD10. The sequence goes on from NZ_CP185393.1 coordinate 3,472,367, forward strand.
GCGCGTCGTTGATGCCGTCGCCGACCATGCCCACTGTCGCGCCGTCCTTCGACCACTGCGCCACCGCGTTCAGCTTGTCTTGCGGCAACTGATCGCCGCGCGCTTCGTCGATGCCGACCTGCTGCGCGATCGCCTCGGCGGTGTGCGGATTGTCGCCGCTGAGCATCGCGGTACGCACGCCGAGGCGGTGCAGATCGGCGATGGCGGCGCGGCTCGTCTCCTTCACCGTGTCCGCGACGGCGAACAGCGCGAGCACGCGTTCGGCGTCGGCCAGCATCACGACGGTTTTGCCCTGGCGTTCGAGCGCGTCGAGCCGCGCTTCGAGCGATGCCGAACAGCGCCCGAGTTCTTCGATCAGGCGATGATTGCCGAGCCAGTACGGCGTGCCGTCGATGTCGCCGCGCACGCCGCGTCCCGCCAGCGCCTCGAACGCATCGACGGTCACGCTCATCACGCCGCCTGTCCTGGCCGCCGCCGCAATCGCCATCGACACGGGATGGTCCGAGCGGCCAGCGAGACTCGCCGCGAGCGTCAGGCAACGGGGCTCGTCGAGATCCGCGAGCGCTTCGAATTCGGTCTGCACCGGCTTGCCGTGCGTAATCGTGCCGGTTTTATCGAGCGCGAGCCGGCTCAGCTTGCGGCCCTGTTCCAGAAAGGCGCCGCCTTTGATCAGAATGCCCTTGCGGGCGGCCGCGGCGAGGCCGCTGACGATCGTCACCGGGGTCGAGATCACGAGCGCGCAAGGGCAGGCGATCACCAGCATCACCAGCGCCTTGTAGACCCACTCGCGCCACAGTCCGTCGAGGAAGAGCGGCGGCAGCACCGCCACGGCGAGCGCGACGCCGAACACGGCCGGCGTATAGATCCGTGCGAACCGATCGACGAAACGCTGCGTCGGCGCTTTGCTGGCTTGCGCTTCCTCGACCGCGTGAATGATGCGCGCGAGCGTCGTATTGCTGGCCGAGGCCGTCACCCGATAATCGAACGAGCCCGCCTGGTTGATCGTGCCGGCGAACACGGCGTCGCCCGCTGCCTTGTCGACCGGCAGGCTTTCGCCGGTGATCGGCGCCTGATTCACGCTCGAGCGGCCCGCGGCGATTTCGCCGTCGAGCGCGATCCGCTCGCCCGGTTTCACGCGGACCAGCGCGCCCAGTGCGATCGCTTTCAGGTCCATCGAGCGCCAACTGCCGTCGGACTGCCGCACGCTCGCCTGTTCGGGCGTGAGTTGCATGAGGCCCTCGATCGCATTGCGGGCGCGGTCCAGCGACTTGGCCTCGATTAGTTCGGCAATCGTGAAGAGCACCATCACCATGGCTGCTTCAGGCCATTGGCCGAGGATCAGCGCGCCCGTCACCGCAATGCTCATCAGCGCGTTGATGTTCAGGTTGCCGTTGCGGATCGCGAGCCAGCCTTTCCGGTAGGTCGTGAGGCCGCAAGAAGCGATGGCGGCGAGCGCGAGACCCGCGGCTAGCCACATCGGTGCGCCGAGCCAACCGACGGCCTCTGCGCCCGCCGCGGCGACGCCCGCGAGCGCGAGCGGCCACCACGGCTTCGACGGTACGTGAAAAGCGGCGGCGGGCGTGGTGTCCGCGTCGTCGTTCGCGAGTTCGGGCGTGAAGTCGAGCGAGCGCAGCGCGGAGAGGATCGAGTCGAGCGCCTCGGGCGCATGCACGACCGTCAGCACGCGCTGCATCAGGTTGAAGTCCATGCCGCGCACGGACGGCATGCGGCTGAATTTCTTGCGGATCAGCGCTTCTTCGGTTGGACAATCCATCTGCATGATGCGGATCGCGGTGCGCACGTCGCTGCCAATGGTTTCCGAACGAGGAAGCTGGACCGGCGCGAATGAAGCCGGTGCGGGGACGCAGCAGCCTGCGGCGACGTGGTTGTGAGCTTGTGCATTGCTCTGGCTGTGGCCGTGATCGTGCATCTTGTGATCGTGCCCGCGACATTCGCCTGTCGTATGCGCGTGTTTGCGGTTCGGCTCACCGTCGAGTGCCACCGGCTGGTGGCCGTAGCTTGCGTCGTGCGCATGAGCATCGGCAGCGTGCGCGCCGTGTTCATCGCCATCCGCACAGGCTTTCGGCTGTTCATGGCGGTCGGCTTCGGCGTGATGAGCGTGGGGCATAGGTGGCTTCCTGGTTCGATTTGTGGTCTAGTAAACACCTTGAAGCCACTACAAGGTCAAGACCGCCACCCGGAGGGTCCATGAAAATCGGCGAACTGGCGAAAATCGCCCATTGCACGACCGAAACCATCCGCTTCTACGAAAAAGAAGGCTTGTTGCCCGAAGCGGAGCGCACCGAGGCCAATTACCGCAGCTATACCGCGAGGCACGTCGAGCGGTTGCGCTTCATCCGCAATTGCCGCGCGCTCGACATGACCCACGACGAGATCCGTGCGTTGCTGCTTCTCACGGACGCGCCGGCGAACGGCTGCGGCGGCATCAACGATTTGCTCGACGAGCACATTGCGCACGTCGACACGCGCATCGAGGAATTGACGCAGTTGAAAGCGCAGCTCACCACACTGCGCGAGCAATGCCACGGTGAACAGGCCGTCGAAGACTGCGGCATCGTGCAGGGCCTCAACGACATGGACGTGAGCGCGACGCGTGCGCGGCATACGCATCTGGGTTGAAGCGCGCGGCGCGTGAGCGGCGGCAACCGCGGCAACCGCGGCGGCGACCCAAACCTCATTCACGGCCAGGCCGTTCGTGCGGCCCGTCCCATAGACAATCGAATCCAGTTGGAGAATCAACGTGTTTACCTGTAGAAACCAGTCCTGCGGCGCGCAATGGGAGCAGTCGGACGTCGTCATCAAGAACGAGGGCCAGGGGCTCCTGTTCCGTTGCCCGATGTGCGGCGCGCGCAATTACGTCGAACGTTTCGACGCGGACGATGGCTCGGTGCTGTACGAGCAGATCGAAGGCCGTCCCTCCCCCGGCCCGATGGCCGTTTAGTCCCCAGCCTTCAGTCGATAGCGAGTCATCACCTCCATGAACAGTCCCACCACCGCGGGCGCGCCGTTTAGCCAACTGGCGCTGCCGCCCGCGACGCTCGCCAACCTCACGCAACTCGGCTATGTCGAGATGACGCCGATTCAGGCCGCGAGCCTGCCCATCGCGCTCTCCGGCCACGATCTGATCGCGCAGGCGAAAACCGGCAGCGGCAAGACGGCGGCGTTTTCGCTGGCGCTGCTCAACCGCCTCGACGTGCGCAACTTCGCCGTCCAGGCGATGGTGCTGTGCCCGACGCGCGAGCTCGCCGATCAGGTCACGCAGGAAATCCGCCGCCTCGCGCGCGCCGAGGAAAACATCAAGGTGCTGACGCTGTGCGGCGGCACGCCGATGCGTCCGCAAACGGCGAGCCTCGAACACGGCGCGCATATCGTGGTCGGCACGCCGGGCCGCATCATGGATCACCTCGAGCGCGGCAGCCTGCCGTTGCAGTCGCTCAACACGCTGGTGCTCGACGAGGCCGACCGCATGCTCGACATGGGTTTCTTCGACGATATCGCGACCGTGGTGAAGCAATGCCCGAAAGAACGGCAAACGCTGCTGTTTTCCGCGACGTACCCCGAAGGCATCGTCAAGCTGAGCCAGCAATTCCTGCGTCACCCGAAAGAGGTGAAGCTCGCCGAGCGGCACGACAATACGAAGATCCGTCAGCGCTTTTATGAAGTGACCGAGGACGAGCGTCTGCATGCCGTCGGTTTGCTGCTGAACCACTATCGTCCGGTGAGCACGCTCGCGTTCTGCAACACCAAGCAGCAGTGCCGCGATCTGCTCGACGTGCTGCGCGCGCAAGGTTTTCATGCGCTCGCGCTGCATGGCGAACTCGATCAGCGTGAACGCGACCAGGTGCTGATCCAGTTCGCGAACCGCAGTTGCTCCGTGCTGGTCGCCACCGACGTCGCGGCGCGCGGGCTCGATATCGCGCAACTGGAGGCGGTGATCAACGTCGACGTGACGCCGGACCCGGAAGTGCACGTGCACCGCATCGGCCGCACGGGCCGCGCCGATCAGGAAGGCTGGGCGCTGAGTCTCGCGAGCATGAACGAGATGGGCCGCGTGGGCAGTCTCGAACAGGCGCAAAAGCGCGACGTCGAATGGCACAAGCTGTCCGAACTCAAGGCGGCAAGCAACGAACCGCTGTTGCCGCCGATGGAAACGCTGCAGATTCTCGGCGGCCGCAAGGAAAAAATCCGCCCCGGCGACGTGCTCGGCGCGCTGACCGGCGAGGCCGGTTTTGCCGGCTCGCAGATCGGCAAGATCAACGTGACGGAAATGTCGACGTATGTGGCGGTGGAGCGCAGCATCGCGCGCGAAGCGGTGCGCAAGCTCAGCGCCGGCAAGGTGAAGGGCAAGAAGGTCAAGGTCCGCATGATGGACGACGCCTGACAGCCGGGCGGTCCGGCTGTCGAGGTTGCCGAGGCTGCGATCGGTCACGGTCGCGGCCTTGAACATCCGCATCACATTACTTCATACCTGCGCTGTTTTCCGCGTTGCTCCAGCGGCCTCAATTCCTCCCCGAAAGCCCAAGCCCATTGGCCTTGCCGATGCGGCACGCCTTCTCGCCCGCCATGACGTAAACGCATGCCGCGCATGACAAAGTTTCGATTGTGACGATTCTTTGGCTGATGCCTAATCACCGAACCGGACGGAACCGCCGCGCAGTCGGCTGTGCGCGAACCCGCCGCCGGATGGAGAAAGGGAGAAAGTCTTATGCAGAGCGCCATGCAAGCCCGCTCGAAACTGCCTGACGTAGGCACGACGATTTTTACCGTGATCGGTCAACTGGCCGCGCAATACGACGCGCTGAATCTGTCGCAGGGCGCGCCGAATTTCGCGCCGGACGCGAAACTGGTCGACGGTGTCGCTCAAGCCATGCGCGCCGGTCACAACCAGTACGCGCCGATGGCCGGCATCGCCGCGTTGCGCGAAGCGCTCGCGGACAAGGCCGAAACGCTGTACGGCGTGCGCTACGATCCGGCCAGCGAAGTGACCGTGATCGCGAGCGCGAGCGAAGGGCTGTATTCCACGATCAGCGCCTTGGTGCATCCGGGCGACGAAGTGATCTACTTCGAGCCGTCGTTCGACAGCTATGGACCGATCGTCCGCCTGCAAGGGGCGACGCCGGTCGCGATCAAGCTCTCGCTGACCGATTTCCGCGTGAACTGGGACGAGGTCGCCGCTGCGATCACGCCGAGGACGCGCATGATCATCATCAACACGCCGCACAATCCGACCGCGACGGTGCTTAGCGAGGCCGACATCGCGTGCCTGAAGGCCGTAACGCGCAACACCGATATCGTGATTCTCGCCGACGAAGTCTACGAACACGTGGTGTTCGACGGCGCTAAACATCAGAGCATGGCGTGCGATGCCGAACTCGCGGCGCGCAGCGTGATCGTCTCGTCGTTCGGCAAGTCGTATCACGTGACCGGTTGGCGCGTCGGCTATTGCCTCGCGCCCGCCGCGTTGATGGACGAGATTCGCAAAGTCCATCAGTTCATGGTGTTTTCCGCCGATACGCCGATGCAGTACGCGTTCGTCGACGCATTGGCGAATCGCGACAGCTATCTCGGCTTGTCGGCGTTCTATCAGAAGAAGCGCGACCTGCTCGCGCATGCGCTCAGCGATTCGCGCTTCGAATTGTTGCCGAGCGAAGGCAGCTTCTTCATGCTCGCGCGTTTTCGCGGTTTCTCCGACGAAAGCGATAGCGATTTCGTGCTGCGCCTGATTCGCGATGCACGCGTTGCGACGATTCCACTGTCGGCGTTCTATACCGACGGCACGGATTCGGGTTTGATCCGCCTGAGTTTCTCGAAGGACGACGCGACGTTGATCGAAGGTGCGCGGCGTTTGTGCGAGATCTGATTAGCGACATCTCATGCGCGGCTGCATGGGAAGAGAAGGCCGCATTTTTTGACCAAAGTATGATCGTCGCGAGATGACGCCGCAGTGACGCCAGGCGCGTTGCCCGACGGCGCTACAACAACATCGAAGAGAAAGGGACCAGCCATGAAATTGCTCAAACCGCTATTGGCGCTGACGTGCGCATTCACGTCGCTTGCGGCGTCGTCGGTCGCGATAGCCGCCGACACCTCGACGCTGCGTTTCGGACTCGAAGCGCAGTATCCGCCGTTCGAATCGAAAGGCCCGAACGGTGAATTGCAGGGGCTGGATATCGACGTCGGCAATGCGGTGTGCGCCGCCGCGCATTTGACCTGCAAATGGGTCGAGACTTCGTTCGACGGGTTGATTCCCGCGCTGCAAGGCCGCAAGTTCGACGCGATCAATTCGGCGATGAACGCCACCGAGCAACGCCGCCAGGCCATCGATTTCACCACCGTCGTATATCGCGTGCCGACGCAACTGATCGCGCGGCGCGACAGCGGTCTGCTGCCGGCCGCCGAATCCTTGAAGGGCAAACGCGTCGGCGTATTGCAGGCGTCGATTCAGGAAACCTTCGCGAAGACGCATTGGGAATCGGCGGGCGTCACCGTCGTGCCGTATCAGGACCAGAATCAGGTTTATACGGACCTCGTCGCGGGCCGTCTCGACGCGACGCTCGTGCTGGCGCCGGCAGGTGAGACGGGTTTTCTGTCGAAGCCCAGCGGCAAGGATTTCGCGTTCGTCGGCAAGCCGGTGCGCGACGACAAGATTCTCGGCAGCGGTATCGCCTACGGGATTCGCAAGGGCGATACGGCGCTGCGTGAGCAGCTGAACGCGGCAATCGCCAAGGTGCAGGCCGACGGTACGGTGAAAACGCTGGCCGCGAAATATCTCGGCAATATCGACGTGACGGCGAAGTAGTTTCGCCGCACGTTGCGGTGCGCCGCGCCGCATGCGTTCTCCTCCAGTTCGCTTGTTGACGGTGCGTTTGACGGCTACGATACGTGGGCTTCGCCGCGGCGAGGTCTGCTTGAGAACCGGAGAGCGCATATGAACGAGATGAGCGGAGCGGCGACGGCTGCAATCCACACCAAAAGCGCTCGTGCGCCGAAGTTCTGGCGCAGTGACGCGCTGCCGTTCATCGAGGCGCGTTCCATCGACGACGGCCGCGAAGTCTGCTACGCCAAACATTCGCATGAAACGTTTTCGATCGGCGCGGTTACCGGCGGACGCAGCGTATACGTGAATCGCCGCGCGCGCGAATGGATCGGCGCGGGCGCGGTCGTCATGATGAATCCGGATGACGTGCATGCGTGCAATCCGGTGGCCGGCGAGCGCTGGTCGTATCGAATGCTGCATGTCGATGTCGCGTGGCTCAACCGGCTGCAGCACGAACTGGGCTTCAGCGAGAATCACGCGTTTCGGGCGTTCTCGCAGACCATGACGACTGACGCCGCATTGTTCGACGGCTTGAACCGGCTGTACGGGATTCTCGTCGACGGCACGGCCGAAACCATGCGCAAGGAAAGCGCGGCCGTCACGTTCTTCTCTGAAGTACAACAGAAGCTGAACCCGGCGCCCTTGCCCGATCACGACACGAGCCTGCAACTCTCGCGGGCGGCGGAATTCATCGCGGCAAACTGCACGCGTTCGCTAAAACTCGAGGACGTCTGCAAGGTCGCTGAGTTGTCCGCCTCGCATCTGATCCGCGCTTTTAAACAGCGCTACGGCATGACGCCGCACGCGTATCAGATCAATCGGCGTATTCAGTACAGCCGCGCGCAACTCAGGCGCGGTCGTCTGATCGCGGAGGTCGCGCTCGACGCGGGTTTCGCCGACCAGGCGCATTTGCAGCGCACCTTCAAGCGGTTGGTCGCGGCCACGCCGGGGCAATATCGCAGTTGAGGCACGCGCCCGCATGCGGGCGCCCTGGCTGGCGCATCACGCGGCCAGCAGGTACAACGCGCTGGCCGCAAGCAATGCCGCCATCACACGATTGAACAGCCTGACGCTTTTCGACTCCTGCAAGTAGCGTCGCAGGAACGCGCCGGCATAGGCCCAGCTCGCAATCGACAAGTAACAAATCACTAAATACACGACGGTGAATTGCCACACGAGCCGACCATCGCCGTCGGCCGCATAGGCGCCCATGCCGGCGAGCGACGCGAGCCATGCTTTCGGGTTGAGCCATTGCATGGCCGCGCCGTACATGAACGACGGGCCGCGCGACGGTTTATCCGCGCCCAACTGGCCGCTATCGACGGCGAGTTTGTAGGCCATATAAAGCAGGAATGCGACGCCCGCCCATTTGACCGCGCTCATCAGAGCGGGGAAATGCGCGAGCAGTTCATGCAGGCCCAGGCCGATGAGCAGAAGCAGCAAGGTGAAGCCGACGATCGCGCCGGTAACGTGGCGCATGCTCGCGGCGAGTCCGTGCCGGGCGCCGGCGCTGAGCGCGACGACATTGACCGGCCCCGGCGTGATCGACGAAGCCAGCGCGAAAGCGGCCATGGAAAGTAACACGGTCATCTGATGCCTCGATACGTGAGTGCGCGGGATTGGCGACGCTCAACGGTAGCGGGCAACAAGACGGACTGTATTGAAGGAAATTGCTTTTCAGCGATGGCGGCGCGCGAAGCCGATGCCGCCAGCCAACAGGGCGTGAAATTCTTTGTAACATGCGGCGCGCGCCGACGCTCGTCAGACCTCTGCAAATTGTGTGCACGGCAGGAAAGTTGAGCGGACTTCGTGATCAGGCGACCAGCGGCGGACTGTGGCTCGTCACGTCGCCAAGGACCGGGACATTGCACGCCATGAGAGCGTTGACGCCAAAGTTGCTGCGCTGTGCAAGCGCGGAACGCTCGCGGACAAGTTACGCTTCGTTGCAAATTCTAAAAAGGCCGTGCCCCCCTTTTTGTATCCTTCATTCACAAAAACTTGGGGGAACAAACATGAAAACGATACTTAAGGCATGCATCGGTTTGCTGGCTATCCCAGTCATGCTGGCCGGATGCGGCGGAGGCGATGGAGGTTCAGGCGGTGCGGCCGGCACGCTTCATGTGGCCATGACAGACTCGCCGTCCTGCGGGTTCGATCACGTTTACGTGACGGTCTCGAAGGTCCGGGTCAATATGAACGCGCAGGCGGGTGACAGTGACGCCGGTTGGTCCGACGTGACGCTGGCAAGCCCGCAAAAAATCGATCTGCTTTCACTCACCAACGGCGTGCTGGCGGATCTCGGACAGACCGCGCTACCCGCTGGGCAATACCAGCAAATCCGCCTCGTCCTGGCGCAAAACCAGGGCAACACGCTCGCCAATTCGGTGGTGCCCACCGGTGGCGCCGAGCAGGCACTGGCAACGCCGAGCGCGGCTCAGAGCGGCTACAAGATCATCCGTCCGTTCACCGTTCAGCCGAATACGCTTGTCGACCTCGTGCTCGATTTCAATGCGTGTAAATCGGTCGTGCAGAAGGGTAACGGCTCCTACAGCCTGAAGCCGGTCGTGACCGCCACGCCCACGGTGGTGAGCGGAACGATCTCGGGCTACGTGGCGCCGGGGCAAGCAGGCGCGGCCGTGTACGCCGAGCAGAACGGCCATGTCATCAAAGGCACGGTCGCGGATGCCAACGGGCAGTTCATCTTGACGCCGCTGGTGCAGAGTTCGACGAACGGTAGCTACGATGTCGTGATCGTCGAGAACAACTTCGCGACGGGGATCGTACGATCCGTGCCGGTCGTGGTGAATTCGTCGACGGCTGTTTCGACGTCGGGCGCGCCGATCACCTTGCCTGCTTCGATCATGCGTACGGCTAGCGGCACGGTGACGCCGGTGAGCGCTCAGGCAATCGTCAGGGCCCTGCAGTCGGACGGTGCCGCGACGTACGAGATCACGTCGTCCAACGCGAATCTGGATACGGGCGCGTATTCGCTGAACCTGCCGGCTGCGGCGCCGCTTACCGGAACGTACTCGGGCAGCCTGCCGGTCGCGCTGGCAGCGGTGCCCGCGTCGGCGGGGATTTACACAGCGGAAGCCGACTCGATCACTGGCGCGACGCAATCCGCGGCGGTCAACGTGACGACGACGAATCAGGCGAACGTCAACTTCGCCTTCTAATAATCAACGAGTGCAGTCGGGAGGGAGCGTGCTCCCTCCCTGGAGAGAAACATGACAAGAATGATGTGTATCTGGATCGCAAGCGCGAGCTTGCTCGGGGGATGTGCGCTGTATGTGCCGGATCAGCCGGGTGTGGTGGTGGTGCCGCAGGGTGGCCATCAGGGCGGGCCGGGCAATGGCTTCTGTCCGCCGGGACAGGCGAAGAAGGGCAACTGCTGAGGAAACAGGTGACGGCCGCGCAATCAACCTGCGCGGCCGATTTCCGATCCGTGGCTTATTCGAGCTCACGAGAGATCCGCGCGATTCCATTGACGGGATCGCGCTTCCCCGATTAGAACGGCGTGCCGTGCGGGTTTTGACGGCGCGTCTTTTTTGCTTCTTAAGGGCATGCAAACCCCGACAGACGGCATCCGCATCGGAAGATGTGGCCGCCCTCGCGGGAAGAAATCGACATTCGAAGTGGATGCGTTGAGATGAACAGTTTCGATACGGCGGTGCAGGTTTTCCTCACGCAACACGCTTTTCAGTCGGCGACGATCAATCACATCATCAGGGTGATTGCGGGTCAGGCCAGTTTCAAAGGCTTCGTGCTCGTCCCCGTGTTGTGGTGGATGTGGTTCGGCCGCAGCGAGCGCACGGGGTGGAAGCGCGAGATGATCATCGCGACCGTCGCGAGCGGCCTCGCCTCGCTCGCCGCGGGCCGGCTCCTCGCCGCCTCATTGCCTTTCCGCGAGCGGCCGCTTTATGACCCGGACCTGCATCTGAACTTTCCGGCGGTTGGTCTGCAAGACGCGATCGTGCGCACGTGGAGTTCATTTCCCAGCGATCACGCGATGCTGTGGACGGCTATCGCAATCGGAATCTTTCTGATCAATCGGCGCGTCGGCACGCTTGCGCTGCTCTATACGGCGGTTTTCATCTGCCTGCCGCGGGTTTATCTCGGACTGCATTATCCGACCGACATACTCGCCGGAATGGCGCTCGGCATGGTTTCGACTTATCTCGCGACACGGGACGCCGTGAGGGTGCGTTTCGCCGCGCCGATTTTGCGGCGGATGCAGATGTTTCCCGCGCCGGGATATACGTTCGCGTTTCTTTTGAGCTTCGAACTCATTACTCAGTTTGATGATTTACTGCTGTTCGTGCATGCGGGGTTGAAGGTGTTGTGATGATGGAGCGCGAGACCGCGGATAACGATTTCTAAACCGCCGCGCACACGAAAATGCGGATGGGTTCATCTCCGGCGGTTGCCCCAATAATCAAGAGTTTGGTAACCTCACCGGTAATCGCCGCGGCACATTCAAGAATGCCGGGACCGGGCCGATAATAAAGTAAGATCAGTACCGATCTCACCCATGGTTTTCTGCTGGGACGCGTCGGCGGGAAGTCCAATATCCCGCCATGCGGCAGCCCCGAATGGACCAATAGACGGCGGGTTCTCCAATAACAACTACACACCGATGATTAGCGGCCCCGGTTGCGAGAACTTCAAGAAACACGAGTGCATGTCCAATATCGAATCTCCATCTGAGAACCACCAACGTATCCGCGTTCTCTTCCACATCACGGATTTCAACGACGGCGGTATCGAATCTTCGCTGATCCAGTGGCTGAGGATTCTCGACCGAACCCGCTTCAAAGTCTCGCTATCGGTGATGCACACGTCGCCGGCATTCGAAAATCGCTTTCGCGCGCTGATCCCGCCCGATGTGGACGTGGAAGTCCTCGTGGATCGTCCGTGGCTCGGATATTTCCAGTCGAAGCGATACGGGCGGCGTCTCGGCAAACTGGGGCGCATCGCGCGCGACGTCCACAATACGTTGGCGGTGCGTCCGCATGTGGCAAAGCGGGCGGCACGGCTTGCGCATGGCGTGGACGTTATCGTCGACTTCGACATGTCCTTGCGTCGGCTTTCCGGCCGCTTCGACGTCGCGTGGCTGGGCGTCAATCACTTCAGCTTCGACGCGCGTCTCGGCGGCCGGCATCGCAAGATCCAGCGTCTGCTGACCCAGTACCGGCGTTATCACGGCGTTGCCGCGTTGAACCAGCATATGGCCGACGAGGCGACGCGGATTTTCGAGGGCAAGTTGGAGCGAGTGATTGTCTTGCCGAACGCCATCGATATTGAATCGATCCACGAGCGCGCCTCGGCGCGCCACAGCGACACTCAGGTGACGCCCGATGGCGCGCCCTACATCGTTTCCGTCGCGCGTCTCGATGAGGTTCAGAAGGATCATCGAACGCTATTGCGCGCGTATGCCGAACTGGCGCGGCGAGGTACCGTTGCCGAGCATCTGGTCATTGTCGGGAACGGCGCCCATCGCGAGGAACTGGAGAGCCTGGCGCGCGAACTGGGTGTGCGCGAACGGGTGCATTTCGTGGGCCAGCAAGACAATCCGCACCCCATCGTGGCAGGCGCATCCTTACTGGTTTTGAGCTCGAAATACGAGGGGATGCCGATGGTGTTGCTGGAAGCCCTGGCAATCGGCAAGGCAATCGTCGCGACCGATTGTCCGACCGGGCCGCGCGAGATTCTCGATGGTGGAAGAGCCGGCGCTCTCGTGCCGGTGGGCAATGTCCGTGCGATGGCGGATGCGATCGAGCGGCTGTTGACGGACCGCCGGACTCGCGAGGCATTGAGCGCTCGGGCCCGGACGCAGGCGGCGCATTACGGTATCGAGGAGAGTAATCGCAGGCTGCTGTCGTTTCTCGAGGCGGTGGGGGCGGCGTAGGCGAACTGGAGATGGACCGCGTTTGCCGGTTTTGCTGGAGACGCGCCTGGCGGGTGAGTCTCGGTCCATAAGCTTGTTGGTCTGGCTTGGCTGGAAACACCTGCACTCTTTCGGCAGGGGATACGGAAAGCAAAAAGCCCGGTCACGAGGACCGGGCTTTTTGCTTGATATCTTTGGTGGGGCGTGAGTGACTCGAACACTCGACCTACGGATTAAGAGTCCGCTGCTCTACCAACTGAGCTAACGCCCCCAACAGAAGCGAAATTATGCAGAAATTTCGCGAGCTTGCCAAGTCCCCCTCGCAGATTTCTTAAAAAAATATTCGCCCTGACCGACTCGACTAACCCCTCGGCCGACCAACATCCACCGACAACGCGCCGCGTTCAGCGTCCCGGTATCATGTCGCGGACACGTGCCGCGCGAAGCGTCGCGCGCTTTCGACCGGAGGCTGGCTGCAATGGATGACAAAGAGATTATCGATCTGCTCGACCGCATCCTCGCGCCGTGGGTCCGCGCGCTCACCCTGGCTCCGGTCAAGGTCGACGACGCCGGCGCGACGCTGCGCCTGCCGTTTTCTGGTGGATTTCGCCATTCGGGCGGCGTGATCTGCGGCCAGGTCTTCATGGCCGCCGCCGATACCGCGATGATCGTCGCCATTTCCGCCGCGCTCGGCGGCTTCAAGCCGATGAGCACCGTCTCGCTCAACATCAATTTCATGCGCGCGGTCCGCAACGGCGACGTGCTCATCACCGCGCGCGTGCTCCGCATGGGCCGCAATCTGGTGTTCGGCGAAGTCGAATTGTTCGACGAAGCGGGCAACATGGCCGTCCACGCCACCACCACCTACGCGCTGCTCGACTAGAGCGCGGCCGCGAGCCGCATCAAAGGGAAAGCCAGGATGTTCGATCAGGTCGTATTCGCAGGCGGCGGCAATCGCTGCTGGTGGCAGGCGGGTTTCTGGGACGTGGCGCAACCGGCCTTGCACATCCGCCCACGCGTCATTGCCGGCATTTCCGCCGGCGCCGCCACCGCGTGCATGCTCTACACGCGCGATTCCGATTGGGTCATGCGCTATTACGAAAACGCGTTGCGCCACAACACCCGCAACGCCTATTGGGGCAATCTGCTGCGGGGCGAGTCCGTGTTTCCGCATTACCGCATCTACCGGCAGGCGCTGCTCGACATCTACGGCGACAAATTTTCGGCGCTCGCCGATGCCCCGGAAATCCGCATCGGCGTGTCGCATCTGCCGCGTTGGCTCGGCGCGCGCAGCGCGGTCGCCGCGGGTCTCATCGCGTACAACATCGAAAAATACGTACGCAAGACGCTGCATCCCACGCTGGGTCAGACGCTCGGTTTTCATCCGGAATTCGTGCGCGCGCAGGATTGCGCGACCGTCGAGGATCTCGCGGATCTGATTCTGCAATCGTCGAGTACGCCGCCGTTTACACCCGTTCTTCGGCGCAATGGCCGGCCGGTGCTGGACGGCGGAATGGTGGACAACGTGCCGGTCGGCGCGCTCGATGCCGATGCGCCAGGCAACGTGCTGGTGATGGTCACGCGTCTTTATCCGCGGCCGCAGATGTTCGTCGTGCCGCACGGCGTGCAGCAACGGCTCTATGTGCAGCCATCGCGCAAGGTGCCGATTTCGAGCTGGGATTACACGAGCCCCTCGCAGATGGTGCACGCGTACAACCTGGGGCGCGTCGATGGCGAGGCTTTCCTCGAACGCATGCCCGATCTTCTGGAAGCCGGCTCGCACGAAGTGCGTTGAGCCGGCGGCGTTGTTTTAGCACAGCGAGCGGGAGAACCGCGCCGCGCCAAACCAAACGAACCGCTTCGCGAACAACGCCCCTTGACGAGCGCTCGACGCTCAGCGCCGCCGTCCACCCTGCAACGCTTCGGGATTCGCCACACTGGCCGTATCGCCAGCGTCGAAAGCCAGAATGTTGTTGAACGCCGCGGTGAAGTACTGCTCGTAGCTTTCGCGTTCGACATAGCCGATGTGCGGCGTGCAGATCACGTTTTCCATGCGCAGCAGGCTATAGCCCTGCAGAATCGGCTCGCTTTCGTAGACGTCGATTGCGACCATTCCCGGGCGGTTGTGCGACAGCGCGTTGACCAGCGCATTTTCGTCGAGCAGCTCGGCCCGGCTCGTGTTGACGAGCAACGCGGTCGGCTTCATCCGCATCAAGTCTTCCTGCTTGACGATGCCGCGCGTGTCGTCATGCAGACGCAGATGCAGCGACAGCACGTCGCTCTGCTCGAATAGCGCCTCGCGGCTCTCGGCCACGCCGTAGCCGTCGGCGCGCGCCGCTTCGCGCGAATGCTCGCGGCCCCAGATCAGCACGTTCATGCCGAACGCCTTACCGTAGCCCGCAACCAGCCGGCCGATCTTGCCGTAGCCCCAGATTCCGAGCGTCTGACCGCGCAGCACCTGGCCCAAGCCGAAGTTCGGCGGCAACGCGGACGTCTTCAAACCGGATTGCTGCCAGGCTCCTTGCTTAAGGTTTGCCACGTATTGCGGAATTCGCCGTTGCGCCGCCATGATGAGTGCCCACGTCAGCTCGGCCGGCGCGAATGGCGAACCGCTGCCTTCCAGCACGGCGATACCGCGCTCCGTGCATGCCGGCAGATCGATGTGGCTGGACACCTTGCCGGTTTGGCTGATCATGCGCAGACGCGGCAGTTTATCGAGCAGTTGCGAGTTGATGCGGGTCCGTTCGCGAATCAGAACAAGCGCGTCGACTTCGGAAAGACGACTCGCCAATTGGCCGAGACCGCGCACGGTGTTGTTGAAAACCTTGACCTCATGGTCGGCCAGCAGTTGAAAACAGTCGAGCTTGCGAACGGCGTCCTGGTAATCGTCGAGGATGGCAATCTTCATGGTATGTGTCTTGCGACGCACCATAGCGGTGCGGAACGGAGTGTTATGCTGACTGTCCCAGCATGTGACTTGGGTCACATGCTGGTCTGGCTGGATGCCTTAACGTAGAAGCTGTCGCCAAGAACGGCAGTGCCACGTCAAAGGTCGATTGATATCGTTTTTAACAGTTTGTTGCGTGTTGAGGCAAGCCGCTTTACAGACGGTTGCAGAAGGCCGCCGGTAGGCGCTTCCGCCCAACAAGCTGTGTAGCCCATGATGACCTGCACAATTGCGCGTCGAGTGGTGGAAACGTCGACGCGATGAATTGGACGCCTCTCGCATGCAGCGTCACTGGGCTTGTACCGTTTTCTTTTGCTTTCATAACGGAGACAGGTCGATGAATCATCCCTCATTCGAAGGACAGCCCACCGTCGAGGCGCCCGCGTGGGTCAAACACCGAAAGCTGATCGACTGGGTTCAGCGCATTGCCGCCATTGCCAAGCCCGCCAGGATCGTCTGGTGTGACGGCTCCCAGGAAGAATACGACCGCCTCTGCGCGCAAATGGTCGAAGCAGGCACCCTCAAGAAGCTCAATCCCGCCAAACGCCCCAACTCTTATCTGGCATGGTCCGATCCCTCGGACGTGGCGCGCGTCGAAGACCGCACCTTCATCTGCTCGCAGCGCCCGGAAGACGCCGGTCCCACCAATAACTGGGTTGCACCGGCCGAGATGCGAACCACGCTCGACGGTCTGTTCGACGGCGCCATGCGCGGCCGCACGATGTACGTGGTGCCGTTCTCGATGGGCCCGCTCGGCTCACCGATCGCGCATATCGGTGTGGAGTTGAGCGATAGCCCCTACGTGGTGACGAACATGCGCATCATGACGCGCATGGGCCGCAAGGTGTACGAGGTTCTCGGTGAAAACGGCGACTTCGTGCCGTGCGTGCATTCGGTCGGCGCGCCGCTCGCGGCAGGTGCGAAAGATGTGCCATGGCCGTGCAATTCGACGAAATACATCGTTCACTTCCCCGAATCGCGCGAAATCTGGAGCTATGGGTCCGGCTATGGCGGCAATGCGCTGCTCGGCAAGAAGTGCTTCGCGCTGCGCATCGCGTCGACCATGGGCCGCGACCAGGGCTGGCTCGCCGAACATATGCTGATTCTTGGTGTGACGTCGCCGGAAGGGCGCAAGCATCACGTCGCGGCCGCGTTTCCCTCGGCCTGCGGCAAGACCAACTTCGCGATGCTGATTCCGCCGCAAGGGCTGAACGGCTGGAAAATCTCCACGATCGGCGACGACATTGCATGGATCAAGCCGGGCAAGGACGGCCGCCTGTACGCGATCAATCCGGAAGCCGGCTACTTCGGCGTGGCGCCGGGCACAAGCGAAAAGACCAACTTCAATGCGATGGCGACGTTGAAGGAGAACGTGATCTTCACGAACGTCGCGCTCACCGACGACGGCGATGTGTGGTGGGAAGGCATGACCGACGAGCCGCCCGCGCACCTGATCGACTGGCAGGGCAAGGACTGGACGCCGGCCGGCGCGAAGGAGAGCGGGCGCAAGGCGGCGCATCCGAACGCGCGCTTCACGGCGCCGGCCGCGCAATGTCCGTCGATCGATCCCGAGTGGGAAAATCCGGCGGGTGTCGCGATCGACGCGTTCATTTTCGGCGGCCGCCGTTCCACCACCGTGCCGCTCGTCACCGAAGCGCGCAACTGGGTCGAGGGCGTCTACATGGCGGCGACCATGGGCTCCGAGACAACCGCCGCCGCCGCGGGCCAGCAGGGCGTGGTGCGCCGCGACCCGTTCGCGATGCTGCCGTTCTGCGGCTACAACATGAGCGACTACTTCGGCCACTGGCTGAAAACCGGCGAGCGTCTGGAGCAGTTGAACGCGAAGCTGCCGAAAATCTTTTGCGTCAACTGGTTCCGCAAGGGCGAGGACGGCAAGTTCGTCTGGCCCGGATTCGGCGAGAACATGCGGGTGTTGAGCTGGATGGTCGGCCGCATAGAAGGCACGGCTCAAGGCGAGGAGCATGCGTTCGGCGTATCGCCGCATTACGAGGACATCGACTGGAGCGGCCTTGATTTCAGTCGCGAGCAGTTCCGCCAGGTGATTTCCGTGGACGATAAAGCCTGGCGCGACGAACTCGCGCTGCATGCCGAACTCTTTGACACGCTGCAACATGGTCTGCCGCCAGCGCTGGCGCAAGCAAAACGTGCCCTGGAAGGCAAGTTCATCGCCTGATCATGTGAGCGTTCGCTTCAGACAAAGCCGCCTCCGGGCGGTTTTTCTTTTGGGTCTTGCCGTTCAAGCGTCATTTTTTGCCTTTGGACAGTAGCGAAGCAGCCCTGCCGGCTGTTCGAACAAAAAAGCCCGTTCAAGCTGCATTGCAGCACATTGTTTCCTGATCCGGAACAATCGGCGCCCATGCCCTACGTTGGGGAATACAGTGGCACGAAAACCGACAAAATTTCCGCTTTCGCGGGCAACTTCTGCACGATTTCGGGAGTCGTAGGAGAATTCCAGGTTCCGCTTCACTGGTTTTCACTAATTGTCAGGAAGCAGCAATACGGCAGGAGTCGTTATATGGATCATTTGCAGTCGATGCGAGTTTTCGTCAAAGTGGCGGATCTCGGCAGTTTCGCCCGCGCTGCGAGCGCGATGGATATTTCCAACGCAGTTGCCACCCGTCACGTTGCCGATCTCGAAGGGCGTCTGGGTACGCGGTTGCTCAATCGAACCACCCGCAGTTTGTCTCTGACCGAATCCGGCCAGGTTTATCTCGAGCGTGCGCGCCAGATCCTCGACGAACTGGAAGACGTCGAGCAGATGGTGGTCGCGCGAAATCACGAGCCGGTCGGCACGTTGCGAATCGTCGCACCGGTCGTGTTCGGCCTGCATAACCTCGCGCCCGTGCTGCAGACGTACGCCGAGCGCTATCCGAAAGTCATTCCCGATGTCACGCTGGTCGACCGCCAGGTCGATCTGGTCGAAGAAGGCTTCGACGTGGGCGTGGTGATCGCACGGCAGATGCGCAGCGCAAGCATCGTCACGCGGCGTCTGACCACCGGCTGCATGACCGTGTGCGCCACGCCGGCCTATCTGGAGAAGCACGGCACGCCGACGCGTCCCGAGCATCTGCTGGAGCATCCGTGCCTGAGCCTGCCGTCCGAGTACTGGGGCGACGAGCGGGTGTTTACCGGCCCGGAAGGCGAAGTACGGGTGCGGCCGTCGAACGTGATCGTGGCCAACAACACGGAAATGTTGCGGCAATTTGCGTTGCTTGGCATGGGCATCGCAATCCTGCCGAGCTATCTGATCGGCCGCGATATGACACGCGGCAGGCTCGTGCGTCTGCTCGGCGACTACCGTCTGCCGCAGGTGGAGATCAACATTGCGTATCCCAGCCGTCGTCACTTGCCGGCGAAGGTGCGTACGTTCATCGACCATCTGGTCGAGCATTTCAGCCAGACACCGAACAGCTTGCTCGGCGAACAGTGGATCAAGGACGGCCTTGGCCGGCCTGCCACGTCCGGGGCGCTCGATTCGGCGGACTCCATGCCGCCGGAAGCGTTCGACGGCGCTGAGCCGCTCTCACGCCTCCTGGATAGCGAGTTATCGCCGGTGCCAAGCACTTTGGCAAAGACCACGAATCGTCCGAGGACGACGGTTTTGTCGCGGCTGTAAGCGGTGGGGCGATGGGGACGGTAGCGCTTCCCGGCACGCAAAATGAAAAAGGCGCAGTCACGTGAAGTGACTGCGCCTTTTTTCGTGGGCACGCACGATGGCGGCCGGCAGTTCAAGATCTCCCGGCCACAGGTTTTTGAATCACGAGCCCGTCTTTCGAGCCACCGCTTTCTTCGCCGGTGCCTTCTTTGCAGCCGCGGTTTTGGTCGCGGATGCCTTTTTAGCCGCCGCTTTTTTGGCCGCGGGCGCGGTCTTCACCGCGACCTGCGCTTCTTCGTCATCCGACTCCGTCGCGGCGTCGGCAGCCGACTTTGCCGCTGCCGCCTTCGCAGCCGTTTTGGCGGACGGCTCTTTCTTCTCGAACTCAAAGCCGATCTTGCCGTCGTTCTGCTTGACGAGGAACGCCTTGAAGTTGCGGCCTGTGCGCGACGACTTGAAGTTCGTCAGCAGATCGGTGCGCCCCTCTTCGAGCAGCTTGGACATCTGCTCGCGGGCAATTTCCTGCTGCAGAATGACCTTGCCCGAGCGGAAGTCGCAAGTCTTCGGATTGGCGACCGAGTTCTCGCAGACATAGCTCATGCCATGCTCGAACACGTGCCCCTTGCATTTCGGGCATGCGCCGACCGGTTGTTGATCGGAGAAGTCCGGCGGTTCCCCATCTTCGCCGCCTGAATCCTGGCCGAAATCAAACTCCAGCTTGTAGTTCTTGATTTCGTCGTCGAGCGACAGCTTCAGGATTGCCGAGAAGGGCCGGCCCATCTTGCTGCGGAAACCAGAGAGTGGTCCGATCGTCTTGTTCTGCAACAACTCCTCGACTTCGGGAATCTCGAACTGACGTCCGCCCGGAATCTTCGAAATCGAGAACTCGCATTTCGAGCAGGCAAAGCGCCGGTAGTTTTCCTTCACCTGACCGCCGCAATTCGGACACGGTGTTTGCAACGTGGCGTAATCGCCGGGAATCGTGTCGGAATCGTATTCCTTCGCGCGCTTGACGATGGTTTGCGTCATGCGGGCAATTTCCTGCATGAACGCGTCGCGCGGCAGGTTGCCCCGCTCCATCTGCGAGAGCTTGTACTCCCATTCGCCGGTCAATTCCGGCGCGGTCAGTTCCTTCACGCCGAGGCCGCGCAATAGCGTCATCAGCTGGAAGGCCTTGGCGGTCGGAATCAGATCGCGGCCTTCGCGGATCAGATACTTTTCACCGAGCAGACCTTCGATGATGGCGGCGCGCGTGGCCGGCGTGCCGAGGCCTTTGGCCGCCATGGCTTCGCGCAGTTCGTCGTCCTCGACCAGCTTGCCCGCGCCTTCCATGGCCGACAGCAAGGTCGCTTCGTTGTAGCGTGCGGGCGGCTTCGTCACCAGTTGCTGGGCGGCGATCTTGTCGGTCTTGACCTTTTCGTCCTTCTGCACCGGCACGAGGTTCGCGTCTTCGCCGCTGATTTCACGACCGTAGATTTGCAGCCATCCCGGCTCCACCAGCACCTTGCCTTCCGTCTTGAAGTGATGGCCGACCACTTCCGTGATCCGCGTCGTCACCTTGAATTCGGCGGCCGGGAAGAACACCGAGAGGAAGCGCTTCACGACCAGGTCGTAGAGCTTCTGTTCCGGCTCGGACAGATTCTTCGGCGCTTGCAGCGTCGGGATGATTGCGAAGTGATCGCTGATCTTCGAGTTGTCGAAGATGCGCTTGTTCGGTTTCACCCAGCCCTTGTCGAGCACCTGCTTGGCGAACGGCAGATAGTTGTTGCTCTCCTTGAGCATGCCGAGCGTCTGCTTGACCGTATCCATATAGTCTTCCGGCAGCGCGCGAGCGTCGGTCCGGGGATAGGTCAGCACCTTGTGCTTTTCGTACAGCGCCTGGGCGAGACCCAACGTGTTCTTCGCCGAGAAGCCAAAGCGGCCGTTGGCCTCGCGCTGCAAGCTGGTCAAATCGAACAGCGCCGGCGACAGTTGCGTGGACGGCTTGGATTCTTCCGTTACCGTGCCGATCTGGCCGCGGCAGGCGGCGACGATGGTCTCGGCCGCGGGCAGCGCCCACAGACGCGAATCGCGTTTCTCCGGGTCGAACTCGTCGCGCTTGAATTTCGGATCGAACCAGCGGCCTTCGTAAAAGCCGGCCGCGCAGACGAAGTCCGCTTTCACTTCCCAATAGTCGCGCGGCACGAAGCGGCGAATTTTCTCTTCGCGCTCCACGACGATCGACAGCGTGGGCGTCTGCACCCGCCCGACCGTGGTCAGGAAGAAGCCGCCGCCCTTGCTGTTGAATGCGGTCATTGCGCGCGTGCCGTTGATGCCGACCAGCCAGTCCGCTTCCGAACGGCAGCGCGCCGCGTCGGCGAGCGGCTGCATTTCCTCGTCGCTACGCAGACGAGCGAAGCCGTCGCGGATCGCAGCCGGCGTCATGGATTGCAGCCACAGGCGTTGCACCGGCTGCTTGGCTTTCGCGTGCTGCGCGATCAGGCGGAAAATCAGCTCGCCCTCGCGCCCCGCGTCGCATGCGTTGATCAGGCGGTCGACATCCTTGCGCTTGAGCAGCTTGGTCAGCACCTTCAGGCGCGACTCGCTCTTGGCGATCGGATTGAGATCGAAATGCGGCGGAATGACAGGCAGATTGGCGAAACTCCACTTGCCGCGTTTGACTTCGTAGTCTTCGGGCGCGGCGATTTCCAGCAGATGGCCGACTGCCGAGGAAAGGACGTACTCGTCGCTTTCGTAGTATTCGTCATGCTTGGTAAAGCCGCCCAAAGCGCGCGCGATGTCGTTCGCGACGGAAGGCTTTTCGGCGATGATCAGTGCTTTGGACATGACTCGATGTGAGGTTGGTAGATCAGGGTTGATGGCCTTGAGTGCGCTTTCTCCAGCGCGACCCTCGTTTGCGACCTTTGCGACCCAATAACGACCGCTTTATAGCACACGCCGTGAAAGCGGCGTGTCAAGTGCATGAAAAGCGCGCCATCATAATTGCGCGCCTGGTAATCGGGCAAGCTGCGGCAAACGCGCGGTGCACCGCCCGCAACGTCCGTGCCGCAAGGCTGGACGGCCGGCGCTACGTTCAGGCCACCGCCAGCGCGGGTCGCAGTTTCGGCGCACCGCTGATGCCGGGCACGGCCGTCAGGTCGGACAACATCCGCTCCACGATTGCCGCTTGCGGCAATACGGTGCCGAAAAAACGTGTCGTGATCGAGTCTTCGATCAGGATGGTGGGGAAATTCTCGACATCCAGATCGTCGAAACGGTCCGCGTGGGTTTCGATGTCTATCCATGCGAAACAGATATCCGGGTGCCGATCGGCCAGCTTGTCGAAGGCGTCCCGATACTCGCGACAGGTTCCGCACCACTCCGCGCACAGACACGCAACGAACAGCGTGTCCGGGTCGTTGACGCGCTCGGCGATCCGGTCTTGGTCGGTGTCGAGGTTTAGCGCGGGCATGGTGGTTCCTTACGTACTTTTGTCAGGTGCTTTGGCGCGAATGTAGCATGGCCGATTCCGGATCGTGGTCAACCTTGTGCACCGCGGGGGCGGCCTGGGCTCGCCCGCATGAAGCGGCCGCCGGGTAGCGCGGTCACCTGGCCGGCAAGTTCGAGTTGCAGCAAGGTGGTTTGTAAAGCCGCGTCCTCCATCTCGGTGCGGGTGGCAAGAATTTCAAGCGTGGCGGGCGCGTGGCCGAGCGCCGCGAGCAGTCGCTCGGCTTCCTTGCTGAACGTGGGCGAGGGCGGACTGCATGCTTGTGTCGAGGCGGCGTTCGCCCGAGGCGGCGCGCTTGTTTGCGGCCCTGCAAAGTCGGACGAAGTAGCGCCTGGTGGCGTCTGTGCGGACGCCGCCACTTTTGCCGCTTGCGCCCCGGCTGGCTCGGCCGCCGACTCCTTCGCGTCTGTGGAATTCGTCCGCGCCGCTGCGGCGTCCGGCACCACGGCTGTCGTGGCACTCACCTTCCGCGGATGCCGCGAATCGGCTCCGTCCCACCGAACCGTTCGCGTGCCGGCAGCCTTATCTCCCGCCAGCCTGGCGAAGCCGAGTTCCTCGAGTACCTCGTCGGGTGTCTCAACCAGCTTCGCGCCTTGCTTGATGATCCGATGACAGCCACGCGAAAGCGGCGCGTGGATCGAGCCGGGCAGCGCGAAGATATCGCGGCCCATTTCGTTGGCGAGCCGCGCCGTGATCAGCGATCCGGAGCGCATCGCGGCCTCGACGATCACGACACCGCTCACGAGCCCAGCGATCAGGCGATTGCGCTGCGGGAAGTTGGCGGCGCGCGCCGGCGTGCCAAGCGGCCATTCGGACAGGATCGCGCCCTGCACCGCGATCTGCCGCGCGAGCGCATGATGCGCCGCCGGGTACACCAGGTCCGCGCCGGTGCCGATCACCGCGACCGTGCCGCCGATACCTTCCAGCCCGCCGCGATGCGCCGCGCCGTCGATGCCGAGCGCCAGCCCCGACACGATCGTCACGCCGGCGGCCGACAGCTCCCGCGCGAAACGCTCCGCGTCCTCGACGCCTTGCGGCGTGGCGCTGCGGCTGCCCACCAGAGCGACCGCGCGCGTGTGCAGCAGATCCAGCCGGCCCTTTATATATAGCAGTGGAGGCGGATCAGGCATGGTTAGGAGCGCGGGCGGGTACGCCGGGTCGTCGAGCGTGACGACCTGGTTGCCGGGCAGCGCGCGCCACGCGAGAACCGCGTCGAGCTGGGCGTCGAGATCAGGGCCCGCGGGAGCCAGCGCGGCGCGCGCGGCGGTTTCGCCGGCGATCGCGGCAAGCGTCGCGTGCGATTGATGGAAGATTGCTTCCGGCAGCCCGAAAGCGCCGAGCAGTAAGCGCAGCGCGGCCGGTTTGAGCCCTGGTGCGAGCGAGAGCCGCAGCCACGCGGCGAGTTCGATATCGGTTGCGGGCAAGGTGTGCATTGCGAGTGAATCCTCTTGCAGGGCCAGCGGGCAGGCGGGCGCCATGCTAAAATTTTCATCATCCGAAATAACTGCAGCGCCGCGCCCACCCGCGCGGGCTCGTCGTTGGCGCACGAGGCGCGTTGAATCGAACCGGTTCGACACCATCTATCCTGTGCGCAATGCGATGCGCCCACACCCTGGCCGAACGGCTAACGCGAGCCTTCCACCGGTCAGCGGCGCCCAAAATCACATTCAAGATCATGGCTTTACTGAACATCATCAATTACCCGGACAAACGGCTGCACAAGATTGCGAAACCGGTCGAGGCGGTCAACGACCGCATCCGCCGCCTCGTCGCGGACATGGCTGAAACGATGTACGCCGCACCCGGCGTGGGCCTCGCCGCGACCCAGGTGGACGTGCACGAGCGCGTGATCGTGATCGACGTGTCGGAGACGCATGACCAGCTGCTCGCTTTCATCAACCCGGAAATCATCTGGTCGAGTGACGAAAAGAAGCTGTCCGAAGAGGGCTGCCTGTCGGTGCCGGGGATCTATGACAACGTCGAGCGCGCCGAGAAAGTGCGTGTGCACGCGTTGAACGAGAAGGGCGAGATCTTCGAGATGGATTGCGAAGGGCTGCTCGCGGTGTGCATTCAGCACGAGATGGATCACTTGATGGGCCGCGTGTTCGTCGAATATCTGTCGCCGCTGAAGCAAACGCGCATCAAGAGCAAGATGAAGAAACTCGCCCACGCAATGTAATGCGCGTCCACCTCGCCTACTGCTCCCGTTCATGAGTCATTCGTTGCGCGTCATTTTTGCCGGTACGCCGGAGTTTGCGGCGGCCGCGCTGGCCGCGATTCACAGCGGCGGTTTTCCCGTGCCGCTCGTATTGACCCGAGCCGACCAGCCTGCCGGACGCGGAATGAAAATGCAGGCGAGCCCGGTCAAGCGCTACGCGCAGGAGCACGGGATCGCTGTCGCTCAACCGCCCTCGCTGCGCCGCGCAGGCAAATATCCGGCCGAAGCCGCAGCCGCGATCGATCAGCTACGCGCCACGCCGCACGACGTCATGGTGGTGGCCGCCTACGGTCTCATCCTGCCGCAGGAAGTGCTGGAGATTCCGCCGTTTGGCTGCATCAACATTCACGCATCGTTGCTGCCGCGCTGGCGCGGCGCGGCGCCGATCCACCGCGCGATCGAAGCAGGTGACGCGGAAACCGGCATCACGCTGATGCAGATGGACGCGGGCCTCGACACCGGCGCAATGATCTCGGAAACGCGCACGCCGATCTCCGACGACGACACCACCGCCACGCTGCACGACCGTCTCGCGCAAGACGGCGCGAAGCTGATCGTCGAGGCGCTGATCGAACTGGAGCGCAACGGCAAGCTGGCGGCAACGCCGCAACCGGCGGACGGTGTGACGTACGCGGAAAAGATCGCCAAGCACGAAGCAGCGCTGGACTGGCGCCGTCCGGCCGCAGCGCTCGCGCGCCAGGTGCGTGCGTTCGATCCGTTTCCCGGCGGCGTGGGCACGCTGGAAGACGGCACGTCGATCAAGGTCTGGTCGGCTGCCCCGGTGGACGCGCCTGGCAACAGCGCCGCAGCCGGCACGATCATGGCGGTATCCGCCGAAGGCGTGGTGGTGGCCTGTGGCGAAGGCGCGCTGCGTCTCACGCAACTTCAGAAACCCGGCGGCAAGCGTCTGCCGGTGCGTGAATTCCTGGCGGGCGCGACGCTGGCCGCTGGGCAGCGTTTCCAACTTCCCGAAGCAAAATAACAGACTCGCGCGGGTCTTGAACATCGTCCGTTCGGCCGAGGCTCGCGGCCGCCGCCGCGAGCCGCTGCGCGTTAGAATCACTTAAGCAACGGTCCAGGTTTCGAGGATTTCCATGTTCGGCATCACCCATTTTGAGTTCTTCGTCGTCGCGGTCTTTTTGCTAAACGTGACGCCCGGTCCCGATACGGCTTACATAGTCGGGCGCAGCGTTGCTCAGGGCCGCGGCGCGGGTCTGATGTCGGTGCTCGGCATCTCGGCCGGCTCCTGCGTTCATTCGCTCGCCTGCGCGTTCGGCTTGACCGCGCTGCTGGCGGCGTCGGCTACAGCGTTCACGATCATCAAGTTCGTCGGCGCCATCTATCTGATCTATCTCGGCGTGCGCCTGATTTTCGCCAAACCGGCCACGGATCAAGCGGGTGGTGAAGCGCGCGGGGCCGGTGCCCCCAAGTCGCTGCGCCAGCTTTTCCTGCAAGGCTTCTGGACCAATGTGCTGAATCCTAAGGTCGTGCTGTTTTTCGTGTCGTTCTTCCCGCAATTCGTGACCACCGGCGGCGATCATAAGACGCTGGCGTTTCTCACGCTCGGCGGCGTGTTCGTCGTCATGAGCATGATGTGGAACAGCTTCGTCGCATGGATCGCGGGTAGTGTGACGCAACGTTTTTCCGGCAAGCCGTCGGTGAAGAAGTGGCTGGATCGCGGCGTCGGCGGTGCATTCGTCGGCTTGGGCATCAAACTCGCCACCGCATCAAGATGATTGAATTTTCCTCACGCGCCCATATCTAACATTTCGCTTACAATCAGGCGCCGCGATCATGCGGCGCAGAGATGAACCGCGTTAGGCAAGGAGTTGCAGACATGTTCAATTGGGTCAAAACCGCGATGTTGATGGCCGCGATCACGGCCCTTTTCATCGTGATCGGCGGGATGATCGGCGGGTCGCGCGGCATGATGATCGCGCTCGTGATCGCCCTCGGCATGAATTTCTTTTCGTACTGGTTCTCGGACAAAATGGTCCTGCGCATGTACAACGCGCAGGAAGTCGACGAAACCAGCGCGCCGCAGTTCTATCGCATGGTGCGCGAACTCTCCACGCGCGCGAATCTGCCGATGCCGCGCGTCTATCTG
This sequence comes from Paraburkholderia sp. DD10, assembly GCF_049177125.1. Classification (NCBI taxonomy): domain Bacteria; kingdom Pseudomonadati; phylum Pseudomonadota; class Betaproteobacteria; order Burkholderiales; family Burkholderiaceae; genus Paraburkholderia; species Paraburkholderia sp. DD10. The sequence continues at coordinate 3,499,467 of NZ_CP185393.1, forward strand.
ATCAACGAAGACGCGCCGAATGCATTCGCCACGGGCCGCAATCCGGAGCACGCCGCGGTTGCCGCGACCACGGGTATTTTGCGCGTATTGTCGGAGCGCGAAATGCGCGGTGTGATGGCGCACGAACTGGCGCACGTGAAGCACCGCGACATTCTCATCTCGACCATTTCGGCGACCATGGCCGGCGCGATTTCCGCGCTGGCGAACTTCGCGATGTTCTTCGGTGGCCGCGACGAAAACGGCCGTCCCACGAACCCGATCGCGGGCATCGCCGTCGCGCTGCTGGCGCCGATCGCGGGTGCGCTGATCCAGATGGCGATTTCGCGCGCGCGGGAATTCGAAGCGGACCGTGGCGGCGCGCAGATTTCCGGCGACCCGCAGGCGCTTGCCTCGGCGCTCGACAAGATCCACCGCTACGCGAGCGGCATTCCGTTTCCCACGGCCGAGCAGCATCCCGCTACCGCGCAGATGATGATCATGAATCCGCTATCGGGGGGCAGCATCGCGAATCTGTTCTCCACGCACCCGGCCACCGAGGAACGCATCGCGCGTCTGATGGAAATGGCACGCACGGGGCGCTTCGAATAACGAGCGACGAGCGCTGCGTGCAGTCAACGTGGTGCGATGAAGGGCGAGCCCGCGGGCTCGCCTTTTTTTCGGGCAGTAAAAATCGCGCGAGCGGCAACGGCGTCCCGCGTGCGCGCGAAGTCGCGCAGAGCCTGGCATCGCGAAACCCGCACGATCTACGCGGCGTATGCGCTAAGTACGGGCTCGACCGTCTCCTTCACGCACCCCTCGGCTCCGCCAAGCCCCCGTCGCACAAGCCCCGTTGCCGCGCCACGCTACAATGTCCGCTGTTTGCGTCGCGCGCACCGCGCTACCCGCCCTTGCCTTTTTCATGACCCAAAAATCTTCTTCGCGTTCTGCTTCGCCGTCGGCGCGTCCGCGCGAATCCCGTTTGTCGATGCTGCATCTCGCGCCCGAATCGCTCGCCTTCGCGCTCGACAGCGCGGGCCAGGCCGTCGGCGCCGTGCGTCTCGGCGCGGCTTTGCCCGCCGCGCTGCAATCCGTATTCGTGAACGCGCCTGAGGGTAGCGCCGCCGCCGCACGCGGCGCGGTGCAGGACATTGCGTACCGCACCATGCGGCGTCTCGCAACCGCCGAATGGCTGATCGCGAAGCTGGTGAAGAAAGCGCCGCCGCCGCACGTCGGGCACGTGCTCGCGTGCGCGCTGGCCTTGCTCGTCGACGACGAAGCGAGCGCCGCCTACACCCCGTTCACCGTGGTCGACCAGGCGGTGAGCGCGATCGGCGCGCGTCGCGAATTCGCGTTCGCCAAGGGCCTCGTCAACGCGGTGCTGCGCAATTTCTTGCGCGAGCGTGAGGCGCTGCTGAACGCCGCGCAAGCCGACGAAGTCGCGCGCTGGAACTATCCGGCGTGGTGGATCGAGGCAGTGAAACGCGCATGGCCCGACGCCTGGCAAACGGTGCTCGCGGCCGGCAATACTCAAGGCCCGCTCACCCTGCGTGTGAACGCCCGCCGCTCGACGGTGGACGCCTACCTGCAAGTGCTCGCGGACCATCACATTCCGGCGAGCAAAGCCGGCGACCACGCCGTCAAGCTGGCCGCGCCAATGCCGGTTGACCGCATTCCCGGCTTCGAGGACGGTGTAGTCTCAGTGCAGGACGCCGGTGCGCAACTCGCCGCTCAACTGCTTGGCGTGCGCGACGGCATGCGCGTGCTCGACGCGTGCGCCGCGCCCGGCGGCAAGACCGGGCATCTGCTCGAACTCGCCAACCTTCAACTCGTGGCGCTCGAAAGCGACGTCTCGCGCGCGCGCCGCATCGGCGAAAACCTGCAGCGGCTCAAGCTCGAGGCGGAAGTGCGGATCGGCGACGCGGGCGCGCCGGCAAAATGGCACGACGACATCGACCAGCCGTTCGATCGCATCCTGGCCGATGTGCCGTGTTCGGCGTCGGGCATCGTGCGGCGTCATCCGGATATCCGCTGGCTGCGCCGCGAATCCGATATTCCCGCACTGGTCGCCGAACAGCGCCGCATTCTCGGCGCGCTTTGGCCGCTCGTGAAGCCAGGCGGCGAGTTGCTCTACGTTACGTGTTCGATCTTTCCAGAAGAAGGCGAATTGCAGGCGCAGTGGTTTGGAAACAAGTATCAGGATGCGGTACGATTGGACGCGCCGGGGCAACTTTTACCTACAGTCGCTCGCGCGCCCGCCGATACATCGGCCGGTTCCGATGCCGGACAACTCGCTGAAGCGAGCGACGGCGCGAACTCAGACCACGACGGATTCTTCTACGCGCGCTTTCAGAAACGGTGACCATCAAACGCTTCCTTCCGCTTCGGCTCGCCGCCGTGCTCTGGATCGCGCTGGCCGTATGGCTGGCCGCACCGGGCGTGGCGCACGCCGACTCGATCGCGGTGCAGCGTGCGTCGCTGCAAGCTGACAACTCCGGCTGGAGCCTCGACGCGCGTTTCGACTTCGACTTGAACAGCAATCTCGAAGACGCCGTCAATAAAGGCATTCCGCTTTACTTCACGACCGACTTCGAACTAAGCCGGCCGCGCTGGTACTGGTTCGACGAGCAACCGGTGAGCGTGTCGCAGAGCATCCGCCTGTCGTTCCAGCCGCTGACGCGCGAATACCGCGTGTCGAGCGTGTCGTCCGGCGGTTTGCAGCTCGGCTTCACCACCCTCAAGGACGCGCTCGCGGTGATCAAGCACATTCCGTCGTGGCATGTGATCGAGCGCAATCAGGTGAACGTCGGCGAGACTTACACCGCGTCGGTGCGCATGCAACTCGACATCGCGCTGATGCCCAAGCCGTTCCAGATCGACGCGGTGAACAACCGCGACTGGAACCTCGCGTCCGAATGGAAGCGCTTTACCTTCACGGTGACCGAACGTGCTAAATAGAGTGCGCCGAGCCACCAGTGTCAGCAGCGTCGTCGTGCGCGTGCTGGTGTCCACGGTCGCGGTGACCGCCGTGCTGCTGCTCGTGCTGCTGGCCGCGGCGAGCGCGAATACCGAATTCTTCGACCGCTATTACCAGTGGCTCTATGCCGCGAACCTCGTGGTCGCGATGATCTTTCTGCTGGTGGTGGCGACGCTCGTCATCATCATCATCGTGCGGCTGCGAAAGGGGAAGTTCGGCACGCGGCTGCTGGCGAAACTCGCGTTCTTCATGGCGCTGGTCGGCGTGGTGCCGGGCGGCATCATCTACGTCGTCTCGTATCAGTTCGTGTCGCGCAGTATCGAGTCGTGGTTCGACGTGAACGTTGAAACCGCCCTGACCTCGGGCCTGAATCTCGGCCGCGGCATGCTCGACGCATCGCTGTCCGATCTGCAAACCAAGGGCCGCTTGATGTCCGAACAGCTGGCGAGCGCGGACGCGGCCGGCACCACGCTCACGCTCCTGCGCTTGCGTGATCAGTTCGGCGTGCAGGACGCGACGATCGTCGAACCCACGCGCAGCATGTCGGGCGCGACGCCGGATATGCATGTGGTCGCGCAAGCCTCCAGCAATTACGCGACGCTCGTGCCGAACGATCTGCCCACGCCGCTGATGATCGACCAGGCGCGCGGCCGCGGTTATGCGGCGATCGAAGGCGAAGTCGACGGCGATCCGCGCGCGCATGGCAGCAAGGGTGCGTTGCGGCTGCGCATCGTGCAGCGCATTCCCGATTCGAACGCGGCGCTGCTGCAGCCCACTGAACGCTTCCTGCAACTCACGCAGCCGGTGCCGCCATCGCTCGCACGCAACGCCGACGCGGTGCAGCGCGCGTATCGCGAGTATCAGGAGAAGGCGCTGGGGCGCACCGGCTTGCGCAAGATGTATATCGGCACGCTCACGCTCGCGCTGTTTCTCGCCACCTTCATCGCGATGATGCTGGCGCTCGCGCTCGGCAATCAGCTCGCGCGGCCGTTGTTCCTGCTTGCGCAGGGCACGAAGGAAATTACCGAAGGCGACTACACGCCGAAGCGCGAAATCAAGTCGCGCGACGAATTGGGCTTCCTCACGCAATCGTTCAACGCGATGACGCGGCAGTTGTCCGAGGCGCGCGCGGCGGTCGAAAACAACCGCATCGCGCTCGAACATTCGAAGGCGTATCTGGAAAGCATTCTCGCGAACCTGACCGCGGGCGTGTTCGTGTTCGACCGGCAATTCCGTCTCACCACCGCGAACCGCGGCGCCGAGCGGATTTTCCGCCAGCCGTTCCAAACGGTGATGGGTTCCGCGCTCGAGCAGATCGGCGTGTTGAGCGAATTCGGCGGCATGGTGCGCAAGGCCTTTGCCGATCGCGAAGCGGCGAGCGGCGACGGTCACGACGACCGCGGCCACTGGCAGCAGCAATTCTCGGTACAGGTGCCGGGCGAGACGGAGCCGCTCACGTTGCTCGTGCGCGGCGCGCGCCTCGTCTCCGCCACCGACCGCGACGCGGAAGACATGCAAACGTCCGGCTACGTGGTCGTGTTCGACGACATTTCCGACGTGATCTCCGCGCAGCGTTCGATCGCGTGGGGCGAAGTCGCGCGCCGCCTCGCGCACGAGATCAAGAATCCGCTCACGCCGATCCAGCTTTCCGCGGAGCGTCTGCAAATGAAGCTCGCCGACAAGCTGTCGCCGACGGACGCCGACGTGTTGAAGCGCGGCGCGACCACGATCGTCAACCAGGTCGCGGCAATGAAGCAGATGGTCGACAATTTCCGCGACTATGCGCGCACGCCCCCGGCCGTGCTCGCGCATCTGCAACTGAACGAACTGGTCAGCGAGGTGCTGACGCTGTACGGTATCGAGGAAGGCAAAAGCGCGATTCAGGTCGAACTCGCGGCGTTGCCGGCGATCCGGGGCGATGCGACGCAATTGCGTCAGGTGATTCACAACCTGCTGCAGAATGCGCAGGATGCGGTAGCCGACGTCGAACAGCCGCATGTGCTGCTCGAAACGAGGACAGTAGAATACGGAGACCCCGACGCGGAAGGCAAAGTACGTGTCGCGGTGCGTCTGACGGTGTCGGATAACGGACCCGGTTTCCCCACGCGTATCCTCACCCGTGCATTCGAGCCTTACGTCACGACCAAGGCCAAAGGTACGGGTCTGGGTCTTGCGATGGTCAAGAAGATCGTCGACGAACATGGCGCGCGCATCGACGTTCGCAACCGGATGAAAGCGGGCGATGTGGTCGAGGGCGCGCAGATTTCGATTCTCTTCCTTCAACTGGCAGACGATGCCGCGGCGCCCGAAACAGGGTCGCGGCCGGCGCACGGCGGTGCGTCGCAGGGAACGACAAAAGCAACAGTGCAGACAAGGGCAGCGTAAATGGCAACCATCCTGGTGGTAGATGATGAAATGGGCATCCGGGAATTGCTCTCGGAGATCCTGAGCGACGAGGGGCATGTCGTGGAGGCTGCGGAAAACGCGCAGGAAGCGCGCGAGTTCCGCTTGCGCCAGGCGCCGGATCTGGTGCTGCTCGACATCTGGATGCCCGACACCGACGGCGTGACGTTGCTCAAGGAGTGGGCCGCGCAGGGGCAACTGACCATGCCGGTGATCATGATGTCCGGTCACGCAACCATCGATACCGCGGTGGAAGCGACCAAGATCGGCGCGCTCAATTTTCTCGAGAAGCCGATCGCGTTGCAAAAGCTGCTGAAGGCCGTCGAGCAGGGCCTCGCGCGTGGCAATGCGGCGAGTGCGCCCGGCGGCGCGGCGGCGAAGCCGATGTTGCCGGTCAGCGCCTCGGCCGTGGCTTCGGCGGCCGCGTTGCCGATGCTGTCCGCGGACGGTATCGGCAGCGGCGCGTTGGCTGCGCAAACGGCCTCGATTTCGTTCGATATCCCGTTGCGCGACGCGCGCGACGCCTTCGAGCGCGCGTACTTCGAATATCACCTCGCACGTGAGAACGGCAGCATGACGCGCGTCGCCGAAAAAACCGGTCTGGAGCGCACGCACCTGTACCGCAAGCTCAAGCAGCTCGGCGTCGATCTCGGCAAGAACAAAGGGGAATAAGTAGCCCTTGCGGCCGGCGCGAGGGCCGCTCGGGGCAGATTTTTCGAGAAGGGACTTGCCCGCCTGCTGACCCTTTGATATCATTTCGTTCTTCGTTGGCCCGGTAGCTCAGTTGGTAGAGCAGCGGATTGAAAATCCGCGTGTCGATGGTTCGATTCCGTCCCAGGCCACCAGGATTCAGCCCCAGGAAATCGCAAGATTCCTGGGGCTTTTCCTTTTCTGACGGGCTTTCGTTGCTTCGGCCTGTACGCGCGGTGTGCCGAGACGGGCGCGGCGGTATTCGGCGTCGCATGATAAAATCGCGTCAGTTCAAGGACTTGCATGCGAGTGGGTCGCCTGAGTGCCGCTGCGCCAGCCAAGTCCTTTGGCGTTTCTGGGCGGACCTTTTGCGCTGCAACCCGGCATGGGAGCGGCCAGGGCGACAATCGGCAACTGGCACCAAAGCTTTCGCCCGACGATCGGTATAACGCCCAGCGACTCTGCGCGCGGAAGGCGCGGCCTATACTGATTTGGGCCGGCAGCAATGCCGGCACGCGTCGCGTTGCTCGCATGGCGCACCTCGCGCAGCGCGACGCGGCGCTCATCATTCACGGAGTTTCACGGTGATCCGCAAAGACGCTAAACGTAGCGCTCTCGTGCTGTTTTCCGGCGGCCAGGATTCCGCCACGTGCCTCGCTTGGGCGCTCGAACGCTACGAAACGGTCGAGACGCTCGGCTTCGATTACGGTCAGCGGCATCGCGTCGAACTTGAATGCCGCGAAGGATTCCGTCAGGCCGTCGCGCGCGCATTTCCGGCGTGGGCGAAGCGCCTCGGCGACGATCATATGATCGACTTGTCGGTCTTGGGCTCGATCAGCGATACCGCCATGACGCGCGAAATCGCGATCGAAGCCACGGCCAACGGTTTGCCGAATACGTTCGTGCCGGGCCGTAACCTGATGTTCATGACGATTGCCGCGGCCATCGCGTATCGGCGCGGTTTGCAAGTGCTGGTCGGCGGAATGTGCGAGACGGATTTTTCCGGCTATCCCGATTGCCGCGACGACACGATGAAGGCATTGCAGGTTGCGTTGAACCTCGGCATGGACTCGCGTTTCCTGCTCGAAACGCCGCTCATGTGGCTCGACAAGGCGGACACGTGGCGTCTCGCGCACGAGCTGGGCGGCGACGAGCTGGTCGAGTTGGTGCGCGTTGAAACGCATACATGCTACGTCGGCGAGCGCGCGGAATTGCATGCGTGGGGTTTCGGTTGCGGCGAATGCCCGGCGTGCCGCTTGCGCAAGCGCGGCTACGAAGCGTATCTGGCCGGCGAAAAGGTCACCGAGCCGGTGTGAGGCCGGGTCTGGTTTCAACGCCCACGCCGGCATACGCCGCGCGGCGAACTTGAATACGGGGCGCTGGGCAGCACCTACGCCTGGCCACGGCAGCATGCGAACAGGCAGCATCTTCAGGAACACGAGGCAAAAAGCAGCATGACTTACGCGGTCAAGGAAATCTTCTACACGTTGCAGGGCGAGGGCACGAACGCCGGGCGTCCGGCAGTGTTCTGCCGGTTCGCCGGCTGCAATCTGTGGTCGGGCCGCGAGGAAGATCGTGCGGATGCCGTGTGCCGCTTCTGCGATACCGATTTTGTCGGCACCGATGGCGAGAACGGCGGCAAATACCGTAGCGCCGAGGAACTCGTGCAAATGATCGCGTCCCTGTGGCCGCAAGGCGAGGGCGAGCGCTTCGTGGTGTGCACCGGCGGCGAGCCGATGCTGCAGATCGACCCGCCCTTCGTCGACGCGCTGCATGCGGCCGGCTTTGAAATCGCCATCGAAACCAACGGCTCGCTGCCGGTGCTCGAGACCATCGACTGGATTTGCGTGAGCCCGAAAGCCGGCGCGCCGCTCGTCGTCACCAAGGGCAACGAACTGAAGGTCGTGATTCCGCAGGACAACCAGCGCCTGTCCGACTATGCGAAGCTCGACTTCGAGTATTTCCTCGTCCAGCCCATGGACGGCCCGTCGCGCGACATCAACACCAAACTCGCGATCGACTGGTGCAAACGCCATCCGCAATGGCGCCTGTCGATGCAGACCCACAAGTATCTGAACATTCCCTGACTTGCCGTGCTGACGATTACACGAAAACTCGAATTCGATGCGGGTCACCGCATCCCCGATCACCGCAGCCAGTGCCGTAATCTGCACGGCCACCGCTATGTGCTCGAAATCACGCTGCAAGGCGATCTGGTCGACACCGAAGGCGCGCCCGACCGCGGCATGGTGATGGACTTCGCCGATGTGAAGTCGCTCGCCGTCGAGCATCTGGTCGACAAGTGGGACCATGCGTTCCTCGTCTACGAAGGCGATACGCAGGTGCGCGGCTTTCTGGAAACGATGGCCGGCCACAAGACGGTCGTGCTCGACCGCATCCCTACTGTCGAGAATCTTGCCGCCGTCGCGTTCGACATTCTCGCGAACGTCTACGACGCGCATTACGGCGTGAATCTGCGTCTGCACAAGCTGCGTCTGTACGAGACGCCGAATTGCTGGGCCGACGTGGTCCGCGATTAAGCGCCAAGGCCGATCGCGCACGCCGAACCCCCGCGTTATTGTCACGGTATGATCGCTCCGATAACCATACGGAGCGAGACATGCCGGTCACCGCATTGCGTCGCAGCAGGCAGCCGGGCCGCGAGAGTCCTGGCGTTCGCCTGCACTGCATCACCCGCATCCTGAGTCGCTTTCCGCACGACGTATCCCGTCGCCGTGACGGAGCGCGCCGATGAGCACTTTCACCAATCCCCTCAAGCAACGGTTGAAGGAAGCCGATCCGCTGTTCGGCCTGTGGCTGTCGCTCGGCAGCGACGCCGCGGCGGAGGCGCTCGCGCACGCGGGTTTCGACTGGTTGCTGATCGACATGGAACACGCGCCGAACGATAGCGGCGACGTTACTTCGCAATTGCGCGCGATCGCGGCGGCGCATCTGCCGAGCGAGCCGGTGGTGCGCGTGCCGGCCACCGAGGCGTGGCTCGTCAAGCGCGTTCTGGATGCCGGCGCGCGCACGCTGATGTTCCCGAATATCGCGTCGGCGGACGAAGCGGCGCATGCCGTGCGTCTCACGCAATATCCGAGCGCCGAGGCGCTCGACGGTCAGCGCGGCGTCGCCGGCATGGTGCGGGCGGGAGCCTACGGCATGCGGCGCGACTACGTGCAGACGGCGAATGCGCAGATCTCGACCATCGTGCAGATCGAGTCGGCGCGCAGCCTCGAAGAAGTGGAAAAGATCGCGGCGACCCCAGGCGTCGATTGCCTGTTCGCGGGACCGGCCGACCTGGCCGCGAGCCTCGGTCATCTCGGCGATTCGAAGCACGCCGACGTGCAGGCGGCGATGGCGCGCATCGTCAGCGCCGCCGACAAGGCCGGCATCGCGGCGGGCATTTTCGCCATGGACGCCGTGAGCGCGAGGCAGTATCGCGATGCCGGTTTTCGTTTTATCGCGCTGGCCGCCGACGTCTTGTGGATGTTGCGCGCGACTCGCCAGGCGTTGCAGGAGGTGAGGTCATGAAGGTGAAGGTGCAGGGCGTCGTCGCGCGCCTGGCGATTGCGGCGGTGTTGATGGCGAACGTGGCGGCGCATGCGCAGGACCGGGTCGCGAAGCCTTCCGATGCCGAGACGCAAACCGCGGTCGCGGACTACAACGCCGGCAATCTGACCGCGGCGCTTGCCGAATTCCGCAAGGCCGCCGAGCGCGGCAGCCGGCTCGCCGAGTTCAATTACGCGATGATGCTGCTCAACGGCGAAGGCACCCCGGCCAACGTCGATGAAGGCAAGAAATGGCTGCGCAAGGCCGCCGACGCCAACATGTCTCACGCGCAATACGTGTACGGCAAGATGTACGACGATGGCGAGTTCGTCGGGCGCGATCCGGTCGAGGCGCATCGCTGGTTCCTGAAGGCCGCGCAGCAAGGGCACGTGCAGGCGGAGCTTGCGCTTGCCAACCAGTTCCTCGACGGCCGCGGCACCGAGCGCGACAACAAGCAGGCATTCGTCTGGTACAAGAAAGCGGCAGAGGGCGGCGACATGACCGCGCAATACGTGACGGGCTCGTTCTACGAGCGCGGCGGCGACGGCGTGGACAAGAACCTGAACGTGGCGCGTGCCTATTACGCGGCCGCCGCGGCACAGGGCGATCCGGCGGCGCGGCTCAAGTACCAGGAGCTCAGCACGCAGTTGCGGGATCGGAAGGAAGTGAAACCGCAGTGAACGCTGCAGTGAACGAGGCCGTAAACGAAACAGGGCGCTCCTTGCGGTGCGCCCCTTCCGGTTCGTCGAATTCGTTGCGGCGCTTTGTTTGCGACAGCCCGCATCGGTTTGCGGTTGCCAGCGCGCTGGAGCGCTAGCTCTGCATCAACCGTTTCTGTCGCGCGACGTTCATGATCAGGCCGGCCGCGACCCCCAGCGTAGTGAGCGCGGTGCCGCCGTAACTCATGAACGGCAACGGCACGCCTACCACCGGCAAGATGCCGCTCACCATGCCGATGTTGACGAACGCGTAGGTGAAAAACGCCATCGTCAGCGATCCGGCCAGCAGACGTCCGAACAGCGTGGCTCCATTGGCCGCGATATAGAGTCCGCGCGCGATCAATAGCATGTACAGGACGAGTAATACGATCCCTCCCGCCAGCCCGAATTCTTCGGCGAACACGGCGAAGATGAAGTCGGTGTGCTTCTCGGGGATGAATTCCAGATGCGCCTGCGTGCCCTTCAGCCAGCCCTTGCCGAGCGGGCCGCCCGAGCCGATTGCAATCACCGCCTGGATCGTATGGAAGCCCTTGCCGAGCGGATCGGAGGTCGGATCGAGCAGCGTGCAGATGCGGTGCTTCTGATAGTCGTGCATGAGCGGCCACTGCACTTGCGGCTGGCAGATCTTGTCCTGAAACGCCGCGATGGAGCCGACCGCGATCACCCCGGCAAGCAGCACCGGCACGATCAGCTTGAAACTCAGACCCGCGAAGTAGATCACGAAGAACCCGGCCGCGAACACCAGCACGGCGGTGCCGAGGTCGGGCTGCTTGGCGATCAGTCCGACCGGCACCGCGAGAATCAGCAGACCGACCAGATAGTCATACCAGCGCATCACGCCTTCGCGGCGCTGGTAGTACCACGCGAGCATCAACGGTGTGGCGATCTTCAGCATCTCCGAAGGCTGAATCACCACGCCGACGTTGATCCAGCGCTTCGCACCCTTGCGCGTGAGGCCGAACAACGCCACCGCGACCAGTAACGCGATCCCGAACGTATAAAGCGGGACGGCGAAGCGCATCAGCATGGTGGGCGGCACATTGGCAAGCGCCCACATCAGTAGGAACGTCAGCATGATGTTGCGCAGTTGATCTTCCACGCGGCCGGGAACGTCCAGACTCGCGCTGTACAACGTGACGAGGCCGACGCACAACAGCAGGAACACGATCAGTGCGAGCGGACGGTCGAAGCCCGCGAACATCCGCTTGATGCGGTCGAGCCAGGCGCGCTTGTCGAATTGCATGCCTTTCTCCTTACTCGTCGATGCCGCCGGAAACCGGCTGGCGTGGCGACGTGGGCTGAGTGCCGTTATCCCGCGACGGTTCTGCGACGGGATTTCCTTCGGGGCGTGCGGCGGCGCTCGGCGCCGGCTCGCTACCCGGACCGGGTGGATGCGGAGCGCGGGGTTTGCGCGGCGTCTTTACGGCGGAGGACGCGGGCGTGGCTGCCGACGCCCCCGCACCCGTCGCAGCGGGCGCCGACGAGCCCACCGCCGCCGATGCCGCCGCCGATGCGGATGCCGCCGCCGCGGCAGAAGCCGCCGCTGCCGCAGAAGCCGCGCCCGGCATCGGCAACGCCGTGAAGCCCGCGGCGATCCTGACCGGCTGCGTCGCCGCATCCTGAGGTGCCGGTGCGCCGCCCACTTCGGGCGCGGAGGCATCCTGGGTCGCGGAAGCCGCAGTCGCGATAGCCGCTGCTTGCGCGCCGGGCTTGTTCTTGCCGACGAGGTAATAATCGAGCACACGTCGCGCGATCGGACCGGCGGATTCCGCGCCCCAGCCGCCGTTTTCCACGATCAGCGCGAGCGCGATCTTCGGCTGCTCGGCGGGCGCGAACGCAATGAAGAGCGCGTGATCGCGCAGGTGCTCGGCGGTCGTCGCATGGCCGCGGTAGTTCGCGCCCTGCAGCGAGTAAACCTGGGCCGTGCCGGTCTTGCCGGCCGCCAGATACGGCGCGCCGATGAACAGTTTCGACGCCGTGCCGTTGGTCACGACGCCTTCCATCGCGCGCTTGATGATGTCGATATCGGATTGCTTCACGGCGAGCTTGTCGGTCGGATCGCGCACGACCGCGCGCGTGTCCTTCGTGATCGGATTTTCGACGTCGCGCACGAGGTGCGGCTTCATCACGACGCCGTTGTTCGCAAGCGTGGCGGTGGCATGAGCGAGTTGCAGGATCGTGAACGAGTTGTAGCCTTGGCCGATGCCGAGGCTGATCGTTTCACCTTCGTACCAGCGTTGCTGCTCGGGCTTGCGATACGCCTTGCGTTTCCAGTCGGTCGAAGGAAGAATGCCGCGCGCCTCGCCCGAAATGTCGATGCCGGTGATCTGGCCGAAACCCCACGGCTTCATGAAGCCGGCGATCGCATTGACGCCGAGATCGTGCGCGAGCATGTAGAAATACGTGTCGTTCGACACCACGATCGCGCGGTTCATGTCGACCCAGCCCTGGCCCGAGCGCACGTCGTTGCGGAACGTGTGGCCGCCGAACGTGTACGAGCCCGGATCCTGGAAGCCCCAGCCCGGCGTGCGCTTGTGCAGCGTCAGCGCGGCGAGCGCCATGAACGGCTTGTAGGTCGAGCCCGGCGGATAGGTGCCGTGCAGCGGGCGGTTCAGAAGCGGGTGATCCGGCGAGTTGTTGAGCTCGTCCCAGGTTTGCTGATCGATGCCGTCGACGAACGAATTGGGATCGAAGCTCGGCGCCGACACGAAGGCGAGCACGTCGCCCGTGGCCGGCTCGATCGCGACCAGCGCGCCGCGGCGGCCCGCGAATGCCTGCTCGGCGACCTGCTGCAAGCCGATATCGAGCGACAGCACGAGGTTGTTGCCGGGCGTCGCCTGGGTGCGCGACAACGTCCGCACCGGGCGGCCGCCGGCGGTGACTTCGACTTCCTCGAAACCGGTCTGGCCGTGCAGCTCGGTCTCGTAGCTCTGCTCGACGCCGATCTTGCCGATGTAGTCGGTGCCCTTGTAGTTGTTCGCGTCCAGACGCGGATCGTAGTGGTCCGGGTCCTTGTCGTTCTGGTCGCTGGCGTCGTCGATGCGTTCCTGGTCGCGCTGCGAGATCCGGCCGATATAGCCGATCACGTGCGCCGCGGTCGGCCCGAGCGGATATTGGCGGAACAGGCGCGCGCGCACTTCCACGCCGGGGAAACGGAAGCGCTGCGCGGTGAAGCGCGCGACTTCGTCGTCGGTGAGGCGGGTGCGGATCGGCAGGCTCTCGAAGTTCTTCGAGTCTTCCTGCAGCTTCTTGAAGCGGCGCCGGTCGCGTGCGTCGATCGAGACGACCGTGGCCAGGCTGTCGATCACGTTTTCGAGCGAATCGTTCAGCTTCGACGGCGTGATTTCAAGCGTGTAGGCCGAGTAGTTCTTGGCCAGCACCACGCCGTTGCGGTCGGTGATGATGCCGCGGTTCGGCACGATCGGCGCGACCGAGATGCGGTTTTCGTCCGCTTGCAGCGAGTACTTGCTGTAGTGCCAGACCTGGAGGAACAGGAAACGGAAGCCGATCAGCCCGAAGCAGACGAACACGAACACGCCCGCCGCCGCCACGCGCACGCGGAACTTCGAGAGCTGTTGCTGAGTGTCCTTGAATTCGGTCATGCGATTCTGCAAAAAGGCCGGGTCGCGGCCATCATGAGTGTGCGCCTGATCCGGTCGGAACCGGGAGGCATGAACGGCGACGTGCGTCGAGCGGGCCGCGGGCGTGGGTTCGACTGGAACGGCCTGCGCGCTCGCTGCGTGATCGATCAAATCGGCCGGGTGTCGTCCGGGTCGGCCGGGCGGCGTTGGGGCATCAACAGCAGGATGCTTGCAATCGGCCACAGCGCGGCTTCCACGAAGCCGTCGATCAGATAACCCCAGCCCGGAAACGCCGCGCCCGTCAGCAGACGGATCACGAACGGCACCAGTTGCGCGACCACGAGAAGCGGCATGACCGCGAACGTCTGCACGCCGAGCGGCATCCACAGCACCCGGCGGTGGATCGTGATCGCGCCGTACGACAGCAGCGTGTACGCCAGCGCGTGCTCGCCGAGCAGGCTGGCGTTGTGCACGTCCATCAACAAGCCGAGGAAGAACGCGATGCCCATGCCGACTTTGCGCGGCTGGTGCACGTTCCAGAACAGCAGCACGAGGGCGACGAAGTCCGGCACGCCGACGAGGCGCCCCCACGGCATCAGGTTCAGCAGGAACGCCGCAGCGAGACTGAACGCGATGAAGTACGGATTGACCGGCTGCAGAATGTATTGCGGACGGTTCATGGTTGCGCCCCCGGCGCGGCTTGCGGCTTCACGTTCTTGTCAGCGGTCGGCTTCTTTTCGGCGGCGGATTTTTTCTCCGTGGCGGCGGGCGCGGCCGGTGTTTTCTCAGCAGGCCTGGCGGCGGCCGCGGGTTTTTCAGCCGGTTTCCCGGCTGGCTTGGCTGCGGACTTATCCGCCGCAGCCTTGCTGTCCGCACCCTTGCCGGCTTTCTTGGCCTTCGCGGCTTCTTTCGCCGCGGTGGCCGGATCGGGCTCTTCCGGCGGACGCGGCGGTATGTCGTTCACGTAATGCAGCACCAGCAGTTGACGCGCGCCGCGCACCGGTGCGACCGGCAGGCAGATCACGCGCGCAAAGGCGGTATCGGCCTGTTTGTCGACCCGCACCACCTTGGCGACCGGCAGCCCCGGCGGATAAATGCCGTCGAGTCCGCTGGTGACGAGTTCGTCGCCGGTTTGCACGTCGGCGCTGATCGGCACGAAACGCAGATCGAGCGTATCGCCCTTCGGCGTACCGTAAATCACGCTGCGCAAACCGGTGCGCACGATCTGCACGGGCACCGCCTGATCCTTGTCGGTGAGGAGCGTCACCTCCGCCTGCAGGGGGAACACACGCGTGACCTGGCCGACCACGCCGTCTTCATTGACGACCGGCGAGCCGTTCTGGATGCCTTGCTGCGCGCCACGGCCGATCACCACCTTCTGCGTGAACGGATCGCGTGTGTCGTACTGGATTTCAGCGGGCAGCGATTGCGTGGTGGCGCGCTGCGACAGTTGCAGCAGCGCGCGCAGATGGGCGTTCTCGGCGGCCAGTTCGGCGGCTGTATTGGCTTGCTGCGAGAGTTGCAGGTCTTTCGTGCGCAGCTTGTCGTTTTCGCTGCGCAGCGTGGCGCTGGTCACCGCGAGGTCGGCGGCGCCCATGAAGACGTCGCGCGGCACGAGGGCCGCGCGCTGCAACGGGTAGAGACCGGCACCGAGCACGCCGCGAACGATCTCGAGCGTTTTGAACCGTGCATCGGAGATCAGCAGGGCCAGCGCCAGCACGACGAAAAACACCAGCCGCGCGAGTGCGGATGGGCCTTGCTTGAACAGGGGCGGCGGACTGTATTCCATGGTCGGCGCCGGGGGCGTGAGCGGTTGGGTGAGACGGCGGCGCGCCGGGGACGCGCGTTCAGCACGCGGAGGCTGGAAGGTCCAGCCAACGGCAAACCGGCCCGCAAGGGGCCGTTTGCCTGATCCGCGCTACTGACATGGAGACGGGCTCGCTTACTCGTACGAGAAGATGCTGCCCAGCTTGTCCATGCGTTCGAGCGCCATGCCCGAGCCGCGCACGACGCACGTGAGCGGGTCTTCGGCGACGAGCACCGGCAGGCCGGTTTCTTCCGCGAGCAGGCGGTCCAGATCGCGCAGCAGTGCGCCACCGCCCGTGAGCATCATGCCGCGCTCGGCGATGTCGGCGCCGAGTTCCGGCGGCGTTTGTTCGAGCGCGATCTTCACCGACGACACGATCTGGTTCAGCGGATCGGTGAGGGCTTCGAGAATTTCGTTGCTGGAAATCGTGAAGCTGCGCGGAATGCCTTCCGACAGGTTGCGGCCCTTCACTTCCATTTCCTTGACTTCCGAACCCGGGAACGCGGAGCCGATTTCTTTCTTGATGGCCTCGGCGGTTTGTTCGCCGATCAGCATGCCGTAGTTGCGGCGGATGTAGTTGACGATGGCTTCGTCGAACTTGTCGCCGCCCACGCGCACCGAACCTTTATATACGATGCCGCCGAGCGAGATCACGCCGACTTCCGTCGTGCCGCCGCCGATGTCGACGACCATCGAGCCGGTAGCTTCCGACACCGGCAAGCCAGCGCCGATCGCGGCGGCCATGGGTTCTTCGATGAGATAGACCTGCGAAGCGCCGGCACCGTGCGCGGCTTCCTTGATGGCACGACGCTCGACCTGAGTCGAACCGCACGGCACGCAAATGATGATGCGCGGCGACGGCGAGAACATGCGCGATTCATGGGCAGTTTTGATGAACTGCTTGATCATCTGTTCGGTAACGGTGAAGTCGGCGATCACGCCGTCTTTCATTGGGCGGATTGCCTCGATGTTGCCCGGCACCTTGCCGAGCATCTGCTTGGCTTCCTTACCGACTGCCTGAATGGTTTTCTTGCCGTTGGGACCGCCTTCCTGGCGGATCGAGACCACCGACGGTTCGTCGAGAACGATACCTTTGCCACGCATGTAGATGAGCGTATTGGCAGTGCCAAGGTCAATGGCCAGATCGTTGGAGAAATAGCTGCGCAAAAAACCGAACATTCAAAATCCTGTCTCGCTTGGCGCCGGGCCTCGCAACATATGCGCAGGGCGGCAGCGGAAAAAATAACAGCCTCAACCGGGCGAAATGGGCGCCGCTGATCTTGAAGCTGCGGGGGAGTCTACCGGAGGCCGGTGCAAAGCCACGTTAGAAAAATCCGAACCATCTTTGAGAACTGATCGGAAAGGCCGTGTTAAGTCGGTCCGGGTTTGGGTCGAACGCGTAATGATACCTTATAATTTTGGATGTTTTGAAGGAAACGGCTGGCACTTTTTGCCACCGCTGGCCCCTTTTTCGAGGTCTTCCTCCAGCGTCGTAACCCGCTGTCGCGGCATTATTTTTTCGTTGCCGCGGCGGTCCACCACATTTTCCGGTGACTGCATGGCTCTGACCCTGACCGATGTAAAACGCATCGCGCATCTCGCGCGGCTCGACCTCGCCGAAGCCGACGCTGAGCACACGCTCGTCCAGCTCAATGACTTCTTTGGCCTCGTCGAGCAGATGCAGGCGGTCGATACCACTGGCATCGCCCCGCTTGCTCATCCGATCGAGCAGATCGAAGACGTCGCGCTGCGCCTGCGCGACGACGCGGTAACCGAAACAGTCGAACGCGAAGCTTTCCAACGCCCGGCGCCGGCCGTGCAAGACGGCCTGTACCTCGTGCCGAAGGTGATCGAGTAAGAATCGCGCATCAAGCCCGGCACGGCGTGCGAACGGAATACCGCTCGAATCCGCGCCATCCGGCTTCCTCGGCTCGGCTTGCCGGCGGGCAGCCGAACGCCCAAACGGCAGCGTCGCCCGCGCTGCCGCGCTCTTCAGGATAAAACGCAATGCATGAAAAAAGCTTGACCGAACTGCGCGCCGCACTGGCGGCCAAGGAATGCTCCGCAGTCGAACTGGCCCAGTTGTATCTGAAGCGGATCGACGCCGCCAATAGCCTCAACGCATTCATCCAGGTCGATGCCGATCTGACGCTCGCGCAGGCAAAAGCCGCGGACGCGCTGCTGCACACCGGCCACGCGGGTCCGCTGGCCGGCCTGCCGATCGCGCATAAGGATGTGTTCGTCACCAAGGGCTGGCGCTCCACCGCCGGCTCGAAGATGCTGTCGAACTATCAGAGTCCGTTCGACGCAACCGTGGTCGCGCGTCTGCAGAACGCCGGCATGGTGTGCGTGGGCAAGACCAATATGGACGAGTTCGCGATGGGCTCGTCCAACGAGAATTCGTACTTCGGCCCCGTGCAGAATCCGTGGGATCGTCAGGCTGTGCCCGGCGGTTCGTCGGGCGGCTCGGCGGCTGCGGTCGCCGCGCGTCTCGCGCCGGCCGCCACCGGCACGGATACGGGCGGCTCGATCCGTCAGCCGGCATCGTTCTCGGGCATCACCGGCATCAAGCCGACCTACGGCCGCGTGTCGCGTTACGGGATGATCGCGTTCGCCTCGTCGTTGGATCAGGGCGGCCCGATGGCGCGGAACGCCGCGGACTGCGCGACGCTCCTCAACGCAATGGCCGGTTTCGACGAACGCGACTCCACGAGCCTCGTTCGCGACGACGAAGACTACACGCGCTACATCGGCAAGCCGTGGCAGGAAGACGGCGCCAGCAAGCCGCTCGCCGGCTTGCGCATCGGCCTGCCGAAAGAGTATTTCGGCGCGGGTCTCGCCGACGACGTGCGTGCCGCCATCGACGCCGCGTTGAAGCAATACGAAGCACTCGGCGCAACGCTGGTCGAAGTCTCGTTGCCGAAAACCGAACTGTCGATCCCCGTCTACTACGTGATCGCGCCGGCGGAAGCTTCGTCGAACCTGTCGCGTTTCGACGGCGTGCGCTTCGGCCATCGCGCCGCGGAGTATCGCGATCTGCTCGACATGTACAAGAAGTCGCGCGCCGAAGGTTTCGGACCTGAGGTGAAGCGCCGTATTCTCGTCGGCGCCTACGTGCTGTCGCACGGCTATTACGACGCGTACTACCTGCAGGCGCAAAAAATCCGCCGCATCATCGCCCAGGATTTCCAGGAGGCGTTCAGGCAGTGCGACGTGATCATGGGACCGGTCGCGCCGTCGGTGGCGTGGGACCTCGGCGCGAAAGGCGACGACCCCGTGCAGATGTATCTGGCCGACATCTACACGCTGTCGGTGAGCCTCGCCGGTTTGCCGGGCATGAGCGTGCCGTGCGGCTTCGGCGCGGGCGCGAATGCGCAGCGTCCGGTGGGCCTGCAGATCATCGGCAACTATTTCAATGAAGCCCGGATGTTGCAGGTGGCCGACGCGTTCCAGCGCGCGACCGACTGGCACCGCAAAGCACCGGCAGGAGTGTGAGCACCATGACCAAGCAATGGGAAGTCGTGATCGGTCTGGAGACCCACGCGCAACTGTCGACCCAATCGAAGATTTTCTCGGGCGCTTCGACGCAGTTCGGCGCCGCGCCCAACACGCAGGCGTGCCCTGTCGATCTCGCATTGCCGGGCACCTTGCCGGTGATGAACCGCGGCGCCGTCGAGCGCGCGATCCAGTTCGGTCTCGCGATCGGTTCGACGATCGCCCCGCGCAGCATCTTCGCGCGCAAGAATTACTTTTATCCCGATCTGCCGAAGGGCTATCAGATCAGCCAGTATGAAATCCCCGTCGTGCAGGGCGGGCAGGTGAAGATCCAGGTGCCGGCCAACGAAAAGGCGGGCAAGGAAGCGTACGAGAAAATCGTCAATCTCACGCGCGCTCACCTTGAAGAAGACGCCGGCAAGTCGCTGCACGAAGACTTCGCGGGCATGACCGGCATCGACCTGAATCGCGCGGGCACGCCGCTGCTGGAAATCGTCACCGAGCCGGAAATGCGCAGCGCGGCGGAAGCGGTCGCCTACGCGAAAACGCTGCACACGCTCGTCACGTGGCTCGGAATTTGCGACGGCAACATGCAGGAAGGCTCGTTCCGTTGCGACGCGAACGTGTCGGTGCGCCCGGTCGGTCAGGCGGAATTCGGCACGCGCGCCGAAATCAAGAACCTGAACTCGTTCCGCTTTCTGGAAGAAGCGATCCAGTACGAAGTGCGCCGTCAGATCGAATTGATCGAGGAAGGCGGCACGGTGGTGCAGGAAACGCGGCTGTACGATCCGGACAAGCGCGAAACGCGTTCCATGCGCAGCAAGGAAGACGCGCACGATTACCGCTATTTCCCCGATCCCGATCTGATGCCGCTCGTGATCGATCCGGCGTGGGTCGAGCGTGTGAAGCGCGAGATGCCGGAATTGCCGGCAGCGATTCAACAGCGCTTCGTGACGCAATACGGCCTCACGCCGTACGACGCGAACATGCTCACGTCGAGTAAGGCGATGGCCGCGTACTACGAAGCGGTGGTCGCCAAGGTCGGCCCGGCGAACGCCAAGGTCGCGGCCAACTGGCTCATGGGCGAGGTGTCGTCGCAACTGAATCGCGAAGGCCTGGATATCGCCGAAAGCCCGGTTTCGTCCGCGCAGCTTGCGCTGTTGTTGCAACGTATCGCCGACGGCACGATCTCGAACAAGATCGCCAAGGAAATTTTCCTCGCGATCTGGGAGGAAAAGGCCACGGACGAAGCCGCCGCGGATCGCATCATCGAGGCCAAGGGTTTGAAGCAGATTTCGGACACCGGCGCGCTGGAAGCGATCATCGACGAAGTGCTCGCCGCGAACCAGAAGTCGGTCGAGGAATTCCGCGCCGGCAAGGACAAGGCGTTCAACGCGCTGATCGGCCAGGCGATGAAGGCGACCAAGGGCAAGGCCAATCCGGCGCAGGTGAATGAGCTGCTGAAGAAGAAGCTGTCCTGAGCCGGCGCGCAGTTCAGACGCAGTTGGGGAAACCCGGTTGAAGCGCGAGCTTCAGACATCGCGGGCCGTTGCCGGAAACGAAAGTGGGGCAACGGCCCGTTTCATTTACGGGCCCGTTTGAACGCAGATCACGGAGAGTGTGAATGGCGAAGCAACCCGAACTCGACGACTTCCGCGTGCCGTATTTCGAGGCCGGCAAGAAGAACGGCAAGTTCTCGCTCGGCAACGTCGACCCCGCCGCAAGGCCGTTTTCGAGCGGTTCGAAAGACGCCGACCGGGCGCGCTTGTCCGAGATCGGCGCGAAGCTCGACATACAGCAGGAGTGTCTCCACGCGCAGCAGAAGCGTCGCGTGCTGCTGGTGCTGCAAGGCATGGACACGAGCGGCAAGGACGGCACCATCCGCGCGGTGTTTCATGAAGTCGATCCGCTCGGCTTGCGCATCGTGCCGTTCAAGGCGCCCACCGCCACCGAACTCGCGCATGATTTTCTGTGGCGCGTGCATTCGCAGGCGCCCGCCGCCGGCGAGCTGACCGTCTTCAATCGCAGTCACTACGAAGACCTGCTCGTGCCCACCGTGCTCGGCACGTTGGATGCCCAAGGCTTCGAGCAACGCTGCCGCCACATTCGCCAGTTCGAGGAGATGCTGGCCGATAGCGGCACGACCATCCTCAAGTGCATGCTGCACATTTCGAAAGACGAGCAGCGCGTGCGCTTGCAAGCGCGCATCGACGATCCGAGCAAACACTGGAAGTTCGACGTGTCCGATCTCGATGCCCGCAAGCACTGGGACAAATATCAGGCGGTGTATCGCGACGCGTTGGCGGCGACGTCGACCGAATACGCGCCTTGGTACGTGGTGCCGGCCGATTCGAAAACGCACCGCAACGTCATGATCGCCGAGTTGCTGCTGCGCACCTTCGAATCGTTGAAACTCGAATATCCGCCGCCCAAGGAATCGCTAAGGGGTGTTAGGGTCGCGTGACCCCGTGCCCTCCGCTACCAGAAACGAATCGACATCAAAAAGGAACGACATGTTGCGTGTGATTACCGCCAACCTGAACGGCATCCGCTCAGCGGCCAAGAAGGGCTTTTTCGAGTGGTTCGGCGAGCAGCAGGCCGACGTGCTGTGCGTGCAGGAAATCAAATGCTCGCAGGACGATATGACGCCGGAATTCATGGCGCCGCACGATTTCACCGGCTACTTCCAGCATGCGGTGAAAAAAGGCTATAGCGGCGCGGGCGTGTACACCCGCCATGAGCCGGACGAAGTGGTGATCGGTTTCGGCAGCGAGGAGTTCGACCCGGAAGGGCGCTATGTCGAATTGCGTTTCGGCAAGCTGTCGGTGATCTCGGTGTATGTGCCGTCGGGGTCGAGCGGTGACGAGCGTCAGCAGGCCAAGTACCGTTTCATGGACGAATTCATGCCGCATCTCGCTGAACTCACCAGGGAGCGCGAGGTGATCGTGTGCGGCGACGTGAACATCGTCCACAAGGAAATCGACATCAAGAACTGGAAGAGCAACCAGAAGAACTCAGGCTGCCTGCCGGAAGAGCGCGCATGGCTGACCAGGCTGTTCGACGAAGTGGGTTACGTCGACGTGTTCCGCACGCTCGACCAGCGGCCGGAGCAGTACACGTGGTGGAGCAATCGCGGCCAGGCTTATGCGAAGAACGTTGGGTGGCGGATCGATTATCAGATCGCGACGCCGGGCATCGCGAGCAAGGCGAAGCGCACCGACGTGTTTCGCGACATCAAGTTCAGCGACCATGCGCCGCTGACCGTCGATTACGATCACCAGATCGACAAGTAGCCATTGCCCGCGCCGCACGCGGCGTGCGGCTCGCGAAATTCATTCGCGGGCCAGCTTGCGGCGCGGACGGCCTATGCCGCCGTAGTCGGGCAGCTCGTCGATCGTTTTGTCGATGGCCTTTGCGTAGAGCGGCAACATATCCGGCAAGCGCTTGATGATGTCCTGGCGGCGCGCCTGCGTGTACGGATGCACGTAGATGAAACCTTGCTCGCGGTTGGCGCGCGTCGCCGCCGCCAGTTTGTCCCATAGCCCGATGGCTGCGCGCGGATCGAAGCCGGCGCGCGATGCGATATCGCTGCCGATCACGTCGGCTTCCGTCTCGTCGGTGTTTTCGTACTTCATTTCGAGCAACTGCGAACCGATGCCGAGCGGCGCCACGCCGAGATCGGCGAGACCGAAGAGTTGCGGGATCGCGCCCGACGAACTGATCTGTCCCGCCTGCCGTTCGCCGAGCCGCTCGCGCGCATGCTCGCGCAGCGCGTGCGCGATCTCATGCCCGAGCAGCATGCCGAGTTCGTTGTCGTTCAGACGCACCCGGTCGAGCAGTCCGCTATACACGACGATCTTGCCGCCAGGCAGACAGTACATGCGGATATCGTTCGAGCGCACCACCGCGACGTCCCACTTCCAGCCCTTGGCCCGCTCGTTCCATTTCAGCGAGTAGGGAATCATCTTGTCGAGCATCGAACGCACGCGCGTGACGTGCGCGTCGGCATCGCCGTACAGGCGATTCGCGTGCTCCGCGCCATAGGCGATCTGATCGAACTCTTCGGCGGCTTGCGTTTCGAGCACCGGCGAGGGGATCAGATTGCGGAACACCAGGTAGCCGCCGTAGCGTAGCTGTGTGTTGGGGCCGTACGAGGGCGACGCCGGCACGCTGGCGGCGGTTGCCGACGTGGCGGCGGGCGCCTTGGCGGCTGCGGGCGGTGACGATGTGGCCGCGGGCGTGCGCGGCGTCACCGGCGCCGGGGGCGGTTGCGGCGAAGGCGGCGTGACGGCCGCGGGCGCGCTGCCGGCGCTGGTGGCGCTGTTCGCGCCGGGCGTCGATGTCGAATTCTCGGGGCTCGCCGGGTTCTGCGCCGGTTTTGCCGTTGGCGCTGCGGAGGGTGCCGTTGCGGTTGCCGATGTCGGTGCGCTAACGCCGGCCGCCGGGGCCGTGGCGTAGGCGTTCAACGGCACGACGGCCCATGCGAGGCCCGCGCAGCCGAGCGCCCATACGACATGCAGCGCGATGCGGCCAGGCTGGAACGCCTGCGCCTTGGCGCTATCCCGGCGCCCCGCGCGCGTAGCCGCAAGCGCCGTCACGACTGAGTCCTCCACGGCGCGATGCGCAGCAGAAGCAGCATGCCGGGCAGCGCCAGCACCGTGCAGACGATGAAGTAGTCGAACCAGCCAATCTGCGCGACCACGTAACCGCTTGCCGCCGACGCCAGCGTGCGCGGCACCGAAGCGAGACTCGTGAAAAGCGCGAACTGCGTGGCCGTGTAGCGCGGATCGGTGGTGCTGGCGATATACGCGGTGAAAGCCGCCATCGTCAGGCCGGTGGAAAAAGTCTCGAATCCGTAGACGAGCGCCAGCGCGACCGAGCGCGGCTCGAGCTGCACGGCCCAGTCGATGCCCACCAGCGCCAGCAGCTTCGTCGTGCCCTCGCTCAGCCACACGGCGATGTCGTAAATCACCACGAGACCCGGCGAGGCGGGCCCGAGATGCGCGAGCCACGCGAAACCGAGCGTCGACACCATTTGCAGCACGCCGAAAATCCACAGCCCGCGGCCGATGCCGATCTTCATCAGCCAGATTCCGCCGACGATCCCGCCCGCGAGACTCGCGCCGAACGCGGTAGTCTTCGCGATCACGCCGACCTGCGTGCGCGAAAAGCCGATATCGAGGAAGAACGACGTGGACAGCGTGGTCGCCATCGTGTCGCCGAGCTTGTACAGAAAGATGAAGCCGAGCACGAACAGCGCGCCGCGCCAGCCGTCGCGGTGAATGAATTCGCTGAATGGCTGCACGATCGCCTCGCGCAGATTCTTGGGCGGCGTGCCATGCACTTCGGGCTCGCGCACCACTAGCGTCATCACCATGCCCGGCAGCATGAACGCTGCCGTGACGATGAAAACGGTGGTCCACGGCAAATGGTCGGACAGAATCAGCGCGAGCGATCCAGGGACCAGCGCCGCGATCTTGTAAGCGTTCACATGAACCGCATTGCCGAGCCCCTGCTGGGTATCGCTCAGCAGTTCGCGCCGGTAGGCGTCGATCGAGATATCCTGGCTTGCGCCGAAGAACGCGACGAGCGCCGTCAACGCGGCCACCGTCCAGATCGAATCGCGCGGCGACACGAAGCCGAGCGTCGCGATCGCGCCGGCGACCAGAATCTGTGTGACCAGCATCCAGCCGCGCCGTCTGCCCGGACGCCAGCCCGGAAAACGCGGCACGTAGCGGTCCATCAGCGGCGCCCAGATGAATTTCCAGGTATACGGAAACTGAATCAGCGCAAACAGGCCGATTTCCTTCAGGTTGACGCCTTCAGAGCGTAACCACGCCTGCACCAGATAGACGAGCGTGAACAGCGGCAATCCCGACGTGAAGCCGAGAAAGACGCAAATCAGCATGCGCGTATTCAGGAATGCGCGCCAGCCGGGATGTTCTTCGTGAGCGGTAAGTGCGGGCGCCTCATGCGGCGGGTTCGACATGTGGATAACTTGCGTTAGCTTTTCTTGACGCGATAGACCGCAAGACTACCACGCCAGTTCGCCCCCCATCGCACCGCCTGACCTTCGTGGAGGACGACGCGGTCGAGAATCTCGATGCCGACTTCGGGCGCGAGCGCCTCGAAATCCTTGATGGTCAGCACCCGCACGTTCGGCGTGTTGTGCCACTGATAAGGCAGCGACTTCGACACCGGCATGCGGCCTTGCAGGACCGAAAGCCGGTGCGCCCAGTAGCCGAAATTCGGGAACGAGACGATGCATTCCTTGCCGACGCGCACCGTCTCGCGCAGGATCGCCGCCGTCTGATGAATGGTTTGCAGCGTTTGCGACAGAATCGCGAAGTCGAAACTGCGGTCTTCGAACAGACGCAGGCCGTCTTCCAGATTCTGCTGGATCACGTTCACGCCGTTTTGCGTCGACGCCAGCACGCCCGCGTCGGTGATTTCGATGCCGTAGCCCTGCACGTCCAGCTCTTCGGTGAGCAGCGACAGCAGCGAGCCGTCGCCGCAGCCCAGGTCGAGCACGGTGGCGCGCGTTTCGACCCAGCGGGCGATCGCGCGGAAGTCCGGGCGTAGCGCCAGGTAATCGAGTGCTCGCTGGTTCATGCGTTCACCTCGTTCGCAATGCGTTCGTAATAAGCGCGCATCAGGTTGTGATAGCGCGCGTCGTCGAGCAGGAAGGCGTCGTGGCCGTGCGGCGCGTCGATTTCAGCGTAGGTGACCGTGCGCTTGTGATCGAGCAGCGCCTTCACCAGTTCGCGCGAGCGGGCCGGCGCGAAACGCCAGTCGGTTGCGAAGCTTGCAATCAGGTATTTCGCCGTGGTGTGCGCGAGCGCGGCGGTCAGATCGCCGTCGAAGGCCTTGGCCGGGTCGAAATAGTCGAGCGCGCGGGTAATCAGCAGATACGTGTTCGCGTCGAAGTAGTCGGCGAATTTGTCGCCCTGATAGCGCAGATACGATTCCACCTCGAATTCCACGTCGAAGTTGAAGTTGTACGCATCGAGCGCGCCTTCCGCGCGGCGCAGCGAGCGGCCGAATTTCTCGGCCATGTCGTCGTCCGACAGATAGGTGATATGGCCGATCATGCGCGCGACGCGCAAGCCGCGCTTCGGCTTCACGTTGTGCGCGTAGTAATTGCCGCCGTGAAAGTCGGGATCCGACAGGATCGCCGAGCGCGCCACCTCGTTGAACGCGATGTTCTGCGCCGACAGCTTCGGCGTGGACGCGACCACGATGCAGTGCGCGACACGCTCGGGATACATCATGCTCCACGCGAGCGCCTGCATGCCGCCGAGGCTGCCGCCCATCACCGCGGCAAAGCGCGTGATGCCGAATTCATCGGCGACGCGCGCCTGGGCGTTGACCCAATCTTCGACCGTCACCACGGGGAACGTCGCGCCGTACGGTTTGCCCGTGGCCGGATCGATGCTCATCGGCCCGGTCGAACCGAAGCACGAGCCCAGGTTGTTCACGCCGATCACGAAGAATCTGTTGGTGTCGAGCGGCTTGCCGGGGCCGACCATGTTGTCCCACCAGCCGAGGTCCTTCGGATTGTCGGCATACACGCCGGCCACGTGATGCGAGGCGTTGAGCGCGTGACATACCAGCACCGCATTGCTGCGCGCGGCGTTGAGCGTGCCGTAGGTCTCGACCATCAGGTCGTAACCGTCCAGCGAGCTGCCGTTCTGCAAACGCAGCGGCTCGGTGAAATGCATTTTTTGGGGAGCGACGATACCGATCGATTCCATTCATTCCGCCATTTGACAAAGACAGGGCGGCTAGATGGCGTCGGCGAAGCACGGAGAGGAACGACTGTGTGCGCGGCTGACGACCTCTTTAGCCGCATTTATAGTGAACCGCGGGATCTTCCCGGCAGTTCGCGCGCCCGCAATCGAGTCAGCAAATCGGCGCGTGATGGATGTTCAGGAGCGCGGCCCCGGATGCTTCGTGGTGCCGCAGTCAGGCGCAAAGTATAGCGGAAAATCCCATGCGGCAGCGTCGCGGGCACAGTCCTGGCGCGACATCATCCGAGATGCGCGGCGTGGACTATTGGAGAATTAGCAGGAGCTGCGCGTCGGCATGTTCGGCGGGCATGCGCGCGAAACCGCTGCGCACATAGCGATGCCAGCGGCCGATGATATAGCTCAGCAAAAGGCTCGCGCGGACGGCCGGGTCGTAGCCGGCGGGCAGCGGGACGGCAACGTTTTCGCCCGTGGTTGCTCCCGCTTCCATGTGTGCCACTCGCAGACATTGTTTCAACGACGCCTCGACGCGCTCCAGCATCTGATTCACACGCTCGGTCAGCCGTTCGTGCTCGCCGACCAGCGCCTCGCACGTCAACACACGCGTCATGCCGGGATTCTTCGCGGGGAAGTTGAGCAGCATCAGCGCGATCGCGCGGGCTTGCAGCACGCCGTTGCTTTCCTTGTCGGCGATCTGGTTGATGAGCCCGAAGATGGTTTGCTCGATGAACTCGATCAGCCCTTCGAACATTTGCGCCTTGCTGGCGAAATGGCGGTAGAGCGCCGCTTCCGACACGCCGAGCCGGGCGGCGAGCGCCGCCGTGGTGATCTTTTCGCTCTTCGGCGCCTCCAGCATGGCGGCGAGCGTCTGCAGGATGTGGACGCGGCGCTCGCCCGGCTTCAGGCGCTGCGCGCGCGCGGCGACGGGCGCTGTGCGCTCGTGTTCGGCTAAGGCTTCGTCGGGCTTGTCGATCGGCTGCATGGCTGTCGTCCCTGCTGTCCCTTCAATCGAACCGAGCGGGTGCCCAGTCGAAGCGATTTTAACGAACGAATGGTCCGATCGACATAGTGCGGCCGGCCGGTGCCCGGCAGGCGCGTCGGCACGCCGTCCGCATGCGGCTTGCGCGGCAGATGGCCGGTGATCCACACGGTGCGGATGCCGAGGCGCCGATAGTGCTTTAAATGCGAGCGCGTGTCTTCAACGAGGATCACGTCCTTGAGCGACACATGCGCGTCGCGCATCGCCTTGCGCAACATCGCGTGGTCGGGTTTGGCGCGCCAGTTGCGGCGATCGCGCATGTGCTCGATGGCGATCACCTGTTCGAACAGACGCTCGATGCGCAGTTTGGCGAGCACCGCGCGCGCATAGCTTTCGGGCGCGTTGGTCAGCACGATCTTGCGGCCCGGCAGCGCCGCGACGAGGCGCGCGACACCGCGTTCGTGGCGAATCATCGAACCGAGGTCGGGAAACGTATGCACGACCTTCAGGAAGTCGTTCGGATCGAGCGGATGGTGGCGCGCGAGACCGAGCAGCGTCGCGCCGTAGCGCTGCGTGTAACCGGTGCGCAAGCGATTGGCTTCGTCCATTTCGACTTGCAGCGCGTCGATGATGTACTGCGTCATCGCCTGATTGATCGCCGGAAAGATCGCGTGCGAAGCGCGGTGCAGCGTGTTGTCGAGATCGAACAGCCAGACCGGGCGGCCGCCAGCGATGTGCGGGCGGCGGCGTCGGGAAGTGGGAGTGCGCATGATGAAAGGCGCCGTTCAGGCGCGAGCGGTCGCATTACGCGGCAAACGCGGACGGTTCGCGGCGCGGACGGCGATCGAGGAAGGGTGAGTGTGTCGGCGTGAGACGCTGGCGTGCAGCGGGATAACGGCCAACGCAGCAGTGAAACGACGCGGCACACATGGCGCGTCTTGCGAGCGCGCCGTGCGTGCCGGGTTTGAGGCAGGAATCAATGCGAGCGGATCATCGTGCCGAACGGCTGTTCGGTGAGGATTTCCAGCAGCACCGAGTGCTCGATCCGGCCGTCGATGATGTGCACCGAACGCACGCCGCTCTTGGCCGCGTCCAGCGCCGACGAGATTTTCGGCAGCATGCCGCCGGAGATCGTGCCGTCGGCGAACAGGGCGTCGATTTCGCGCGCTGAAAGATCGGTGAGCAGATTGCCTTCCTTGTCCATCACGCCCGGAATGTTGGTCATGATGACCAGCTTTTCCGCGTTCAGCACCACGGCCAGCTTGCCGGCGACCAGGTCCGCGTTGATGTTGTACGACAGGCCGTCTTCACCGAAGCCGATCGGCGAAATCACCGGAATGAACGCGTCGTCTTGCAGCGCCTTCACGACGGCCGGATTGATTGCCTCGACTTCGCCCACCTGGCCGATGTCGACGTATTGGCCGGGGTTGTCGCGATCCGGCATTTGCATCTTGCGCGCGTGGATCAGGCCGCCGTCCTTGCCGGTGAGGCCGACCGCATGACCGCCGAAATGATTGATGAGCGTGACGATGTCCTGCTGCACCTCGCCGCCGAGCACCCATTCGACGACTTCCATCGTCTCTTCGTCGGTGACGCGCATGCCCTGGATGAACGTGCCCTGTTTGCCGATCTTCTTCAGCGCCTGATCGATTTGCGGACCGCCGCCGTGCACGATGACCGGGTTGATGCCGACCAGCTTCAGCAGGATCACGTCGCGCGCGAAGCCTTGCTTCAGGCGCTCTTCGGTCATGGCGTTGCCGCCGTATTTGATGACCACGGTCTTACCGTGATACTGGCGGATGTAGGGCAGCGCCTCGGCCAGGATTTCAGCCTTCAGGGTGGGCGCAATCTGCGAAAGGTCGGGAAGCTCGGACATGGCGGCAGGCTCGGGCACGGGACGGTTAAAACAGGGCGAATTGTACAGGACTGGCGCGTTGCAACAGGGTTTTCGACAGCGACGGCAACGCCTGAGCGCGCCGGTTTTGTACACCGCGTAGAGGCGGCCCGCAACCTGTAGCCGACGATCGAGCGTACCGCTGTTGAGACGCGCCCCGCAATTGGCCGAATGGGCGACTGACGGAGCTTCGCCAGTCGTGGCATCATTTCCTGACCAAGGCTGAAGCGAGACCACCTGGCACGTCATGAAACCGTCCGCCTCCCGCTCCGAAGGCAGCGCGCGCTGCCCGCGCTGCGGTAACGCTTTTGATTGCGGCATGCATGCCCAGCCGTCCGAGTGCTGGTGCCGCGAGATGCCGGTATTGCCGGCAGACAGACTCGATGCGGCCGGCCGTTGCCTGTGTCCCGAATGTCTTGCCGCGGAAATTGCACGAGCGGCTCGGGAGCGACCGAACGCCGGTTCGTCCTGAAGCAGGCGCAAGCGGCGCGGCTTCGACGAAACGCGGCGCTCTATGCCACGCGATGCTGGGCCGCGAGTGCGCTCAGGTCACGGGCGACGTTTTCCAGCACCGGCTCCCATTGCCCGAACCGTGGCTGCCGGTACAGCGTCGCGCTCGGATACCACGGGCTGTCGCGCCGATCGAGTAACCAGACCCAATGCGGGTTGACGTCGAGCAGCACCCAGGTGCGCTGGCCGAGCGCGCCGCTCAAATGCGCGGCCGACGTGCATACAGTGATCACGAGGTCGAGCGCGCTGACGAATGCGGCGGTATCGTCGAAGGTTCTGAATTCGGCGGTGTAGTCCGTCATGGGCAGGCCGGCTGCTCGCGCCGCCGCAACGTCGGCGTTCGCGCCCGGTTGCAACGAATAGAAGGACACGTTCCGCATGCCGCTGAAATGGGCCGCATAACGTTCCCAACCGACGCGCCGGAACGGATTGCGCTGATGGCCGTGGCTGCCGGTCCACGTGAGTCCAACCTTGAGCCTCGTTTCTCCGGCGAGCCGTTCTTGCCACGACGCGCGGGCTGCCGCGTCCGCGTGCAAATACGGCGTGGCGCGCGGAATCGTGTCTTCGCGCGTGTCGAAAATCAGCGGCAGGCTGAGTAGCGGTATTTCGTAATCGAACGGCGGGAGCGAATCGACACCGCCGCCGGCCGAATAAGCGTCGACATGATGACCGAGGCTGCGCGCGAGCAGCGCGCCCATCTGCGGAAACGAATTCCAGACGAGACGGCCGCCGTCGCGATGAACACGCTCGGCCAGCATCGGCATGTAGCGGCAGAACTGCAAGAGATCGCCCATGCCCTGTTCGCCCCACACCAGCAGCGTTTTGCCGCCGAGCGGTTCGCCTTGCCAGGTGGGCGCCGGCATGACGGGGCGGTTGCCGCTCAGTTCCTGGGCGCCCTCCCAGCGCGCTTCGTGCGAGAGCCAACCGGCCGCGTAATCGCCTCGCACGAGTTGCAGCATCGCGAGATTGGAGCGCATCTTCGCGTCGTCGGGCGCCAGCGCGCAAGCCGCTTCTCCCGCTTGCGCCGCCTCGTCCCAGCGTTGTGCCTCACGCAGCGCCAGCGCATAGTTGTTGTGCGCCAGCGGGCTGCCCGGCGAGCATTGCACGGCTCTCGCGCCGGCTTCGATCGCGAGCGGCACGTTCATGCTCATGCGGTATACGTTCGCGAGATTGGTCCAGCCGTCCGCATCGTCGGGATCGTCGCGGACGGTGCTCTCGAGTAGCGCCAGTTGCTCGCTCAGGTCGCCGCCGGTAAGCATCAATGCGGCGGCGAGATTGCCGCGCAGGCGCGGAAGCTGCGGATCGATTGCGAGCGCCCGGCGATAGGGCGCGATTGCGTCGGCGTGCCGGTTTGTCATCTGCAGTGTGTAGCCGAGGCGGAAGTGCGGAATGGCGCTTTGGGGATCGAGTTGGGCAATAATGGCGGCGAGTTGGATCGCGTCGGCGTGCCGGTTGCGCTCACGGAGCGCGGCGGCGAGCGAATCGAGCGAGGCGTCGTCGAGCGGATGGATTTCTGCCGCGGCGTTGAGCCATCGAGCCTCCTCTTCGGCCGCGCCGTTTTTCCTGGCCGCGGCGGCGCGCAGCAGGAAGGTCAGGAACGCTGAGAGGGCGTGCGTCTCGCTATCAGAGGTGGGCTGCATGAGTGGATTGTGCGGTGGAAGAACCGATGATGACCGATCGGTCCGTGCGAGGCGTTCGCAAAAAATGTCATCTTACCCGCGCGAGGTGGCTGCATAAGTCGTACCGGTCCGAACAGGTGAGCTAAAGAGTCATGCATCGTATAACCAACACCGGCCGGGTCAATCTCGGTCATCTGTTCTGGCTGCGCAGCCTCGCCATCATCGGGCAACTGGTGACGATCGCGGTCGTGCAGATGTTCGTCGGCGTGCACTTGCCGTTGCCCGCGATGCTGCTTGTGATTGCCCTCGAAGTGATCTTCAACGCACTCACATGGTGGCGCGTCTCGCAGCAGCGGCCCGAGTCCAATATGGAGCTGTTCGGCCAGATCTGGGTCGATCTCGGCGCATTATCCGCGCTGCTGTTTCTCTCCGGCGGCACCACCAATCCATTCGTTTCGCTATATCTGCCGTCGCTCGCGATTGCCGCCGCCGTGTTGCCGTGGCATCTGATGGCGTGGCTCGCGGCGTTCGCCGTGGCCTGCTACGCGGTACTCGGTTTCGACTCCGTGCCGCTGAATCTCGACAACCCCGCGAATCTGTTCGACTACTATCGGGCCGGCATGTGGGTGAACTTCATGGTCAGCGTCGGGCTGATCGCGTGGTTCGTCGCGCGTATGTCGCGGGCTCTGCGGCTACGTGACGCAGCGCTAGGAGAAGCGCAGCAGCGCTTGCTTCACGATGAACGCGCGGTCGCGCTCGGCGTGCAGGCCGCCACCGTCGCGCACGAAATCGGCACGCCGCTGTCCACCATTGCGATGCTGTCCGAGGAATTGCGCGACGCGGCGCGCACCGACAAAGGACTCGCGCCGTACAGCGCCGATCTGGAATTGCTCGAACAGCAGATGACACTGTGCACGTCGGCGCTTGCCCGATTGCGTAGCCGCGCATCGACAACCACCAACCGTCAACTGATCGGCGAGTGGCTCGAGTCGTTCGGCGAGCAGTGGCGCTTGCGGCATCCGCATGTGAAATTCGAACGGCTCGGCGTGCCGCCCGCGGACGTCAGCCTTGACGATACGGTTGCCGTGAGTCAGATTCTCACGATTCTGCTCGACAACGCCGCGCGCGCGAGTCGCGATCACGTGACGTTGTCCTGCGCGCTTGCGGTTCGCGGCGACCAGATCGTATTCGAAGTATGCGACGCGGGCCCCGGCATTCCGGCGCCGCTGCGCGGGTCGCTCGGCACCATGCCGGTCGACAGCACGCAAGGCGGGCACGGCGTGGGCCTCTATCTGGCGTTTTCGGCGGCCGCGCGTCTCGGCGGATCGATCGAACTGACCGATGTCAGCCCGATCAAGCCGCGCGGCACGCGCGCAGTCCTGAGACTGCCGCTCGCGGGGCGCAAATTAGCAGGCGCGGGCCGCCAGGGCGCCGCGCCATCCAACACGGAGAAACAGGCATGAGTGACAAGAATTTTCTGGTGATCGACGACGATGAGGTGTTCTCCGGCATCCTCGCCCGCGGTCTCACCCGGCGTGGTTATACGGTGAGCGAGGCGCATAACGCCGAGGAGGCGATCAAGCTGGCGAATCAGCAGAAGTTCAGCCAGATCACGGTGGACCTGCACCTCGGCAACGACTCCGGCCTCACGCTCGTCGCGCCCTTGCGCGACTTGCAGCCCGACGCGCGCATGCTGGTGCTGACCGGCTATGCCAGTATCGCGACGGCGGTGCAGGCGGTGAAAGACGGCGCCGACAACTACCTCGCCAAGCCGGCCAACGTCGAGACGATCCTGTCGGCGCTGCAAAGCGAGGCGAGCGCGCTGCAAGCCGAGGAGGCGATCGAGCATCCGACGCCGTTGTCGGTCGCGCGTCTTGAGTGGGAGCATATTCAGCGCGTGCTCGCCGAGCATGGCGGCAACATTTCGGCTACCGCGCGTGCGTTGAACATGCATCGCCGGACGCTGCAGCGCAAGCTGGCGAAGCGGCCGGTCAAGCAGTAAGCGCGAGCCGATTCCTCCGCTTGCGTCGCGGCGGAAAACAAAACGGGCTGCCTTGGCAAAGGCAGCCCGGTTTTTATCGTGACGCTTGATCTGCTTCAGGCAATGCGCGCAGCTCGTATTGGCATCAGCAGCGGCATCACAGCACGTAACGCGACAGATCTTCGTCTTCGGCCACTTCGTTCAACGCGCGATCCACATAGGCGGCGTCGATCTG
The DNA here is from genome assembly GCF_049177125.1 of Paraburkholderia sp. DD10. NCBI lineage: Bacteria > Pseudomonadati > Pseudomonadota > Betaproteobacteria > Burkholderiales > Burkholderiaceae > Paraburkholderia > Paraburkholderia sp. DD10. Next base: position 3,533,633 of record NZ_CP185393.1, read on the forward strand.
CACCGTCTTGCCCGAATGATTGCCGGCCGCGAACGAGACTTCCTCGAGCAGCTTTTCGATCACCGTGTACAGCCGGCGCGCGCCGATGTTCTCGGTCTTCTCGTTCACCGAGTACGCGATTTCGGCGAGACGGCGAATGCCGTCGTCGGCGAATTCGAGGTGCACGTCTTCAGTGGCGAGCAGCGCCTGGTATTGCTTGACGAGGCTCGCATCCGTGGACACCAGGATCGATTCGAAATCCTTCACCGACAGCGAATCGAGTTCGACGCGAATCGGAAAACGGCCCTGCAGTTCGGGAATCAGATCACTCGGCTTGGCTAGGTGGAACGCGCCGCTCGCGATGAACAGGATGTGATCGGTCTTCACCATGCCGTACTTGGTGTTGATCGTCGTGCCCTCGACGAGCGGCAGCAGATCGCGCTGCACGCCCTGACGCGACACCTCGCCGCCGCCGGCTTCATTGCGCGACGCGATCTTGTCGATCTCGTCGAGGAACACGATGCCGTTCTGCTCGACGTTCTGCACCGCCCGGGTTTTCACTTCCTCGTCGTTGAGCATCTTGCCGGCTTCTTCGTCGGTGAGGACCTTGAGCGCTTCCTTCACCTTCAACTTGCGGCGCGTTTTCTTGCCGCCGCCGATGTTCGCGAACATCGAGCGGATCTGCTCGGTCATGTCTTCCATGCCCGGCGGCCCCATGATGTCCATGCCGACTTGCGGCTGTTCGACGTCAAGTTCGATTTCCTTGTCGTCGAGCAGGCCTTCGCGCAGACGCTTGCGGAATGTCTGACGCGTGGTGCCGCCTTCATCGGCGGTGTCCACGGCGCTCGAACTCGCGCCGAAACCGACCGGGCGCGCGCTCGGCAGCAGAATATCGAGGATGCGGTCCTCGGCCTGATCCTCTGCCTTGGTGCGCACCTTGCGCATTTCGGTTTCGCGCGTTTGCTTGACCGAAATTTCCATCAGATCGCGCACGATGCTGTCGACGTCGCGGCCCACGTAGCCAACCTCGGTGAACTTGGTGGCCTCGATCTTGATGAACGGCGCGTCGGCCAGTTTCGCCAGGCGCCGCGCGATTTCGGTCTTGCCGACACCGGTCGGGCCGATCATCAGGATGTTCTTCGGCGTGATTTCCTGGCGCAGCGGTTCTTCCACCTGCTGACGCCGCCAGCGGTTGCGCAGCGCCACGGCCACCGCTTTTTTCGCGCGGCCTTGGCCGATGATGTGTTTGTCGAGTTCCGAGACGATCTCGGCAGGGGTCATGGTGCTCATCGTGGGGTCCTTACTCGATCGTCTCGATAACGCGGTTGTGGTTCGTGTAGATGCACATGTCGCCGGCGATCTCCAGCGACTTCTCCACGATTTCGCGGGGCGACAACGCCGTGTTGTCGCTGAGCGCTTTCGCCGCGGCCTGCGCGTAGGCGCCGCCCGAACCGATCGCGCAGATGCCGCCTTCCGGATCGAGCACGTCGCCGTTACCGGTGATGACGAGAGTGGTGGTCGCGTCCGCCGCGATCAGCATGGCTTCGAGACGGCGCAGCATGCGGTCGGTACGCCAGTCCTTGGCGAGTTCGACGGCGGCGCGCGTGAGATTGCCCTGGTGTTTTTCGAGCTTCGCTTCGAAGCGGTCGAGCAGCGAGAAGGCGTCGGCCGTGCCGCCGGCGAAGCCGACCAGCACCTTGCCGTTGTAGATGCGCCGGACCTTCTTCGCCCCGCCCTTCATGACGATGTTGCCCAGCGTGACCTGGCCGTCGCCGCCGAGCGCGACCTGATCGCCGCGGCGCACGGAGACGATCGTCGTGCCGTGAAATTGCTCCATATGCGTTCCTCTTTGCAAAACGGGTAGGACGCGGCAGCGCAGCCACCGCATGAATCCGGCAAGCGGACGGCGCGCGACGCTGAAACCGGACCGGCCGGTGCGCGCGCTCGTACAACGCATGTTCGATTTATTTTAGGGCGTACGCGGTCATATCAAGAGCCGGCAAATGGCATAAGACAAAAAACCGTGTTTCGGCGGAAGTGCGCGTGCGGAGTAGGCAAACTTCGCGGGCAGGGCGAGCGAGGCGCTAAAGCACCGGCAGCAGGCGTGGAGCGGGATGGTCGGCGCGAACCGACGGGTGTCGCGCAAAAGAAAAAAGGCGCACGGACCACCGTGCGCCTCTCGACGAAGCAGCGTAACAGGGCGCGGAGCCGAAGCCGCGCCGCAGGCGTTCAGTCGCCGAACAGCTTCTGGCGCAGTTCGCGGCGTTCCTGCGCTTCGAGCGACAGGGTGGCCGTGGGGCGGGCGAGCAGACGCGGGATGCCGATCGGCTCACCGGTTTCCTCGCACCAGCCGTAATCGCCGGAATCGATGCGCGCGAGCGATTGCTGCACCTTCTTCAGCAGCTTGCGCTCGCGGTCGCGCGTGCGCAGTTCGAGCGCATGCTCTTCCTCGATCGTTGCACGGTCGGCCGGGTCCGGCACGATTACGGTTTCGCGCAGGTTCTCGGTTGTTTGGCCGGCATTGCGGAGAATTTCCGCCTGCAGCTGTTCGAGCTTGTTCTTGAAGAAAGCGAGCTGATCCTCGTTCATGTAATCCTTGTCGCTCATCTTCAGGATTTCGGCTTCGGTCAAGAGTCGTTTCGTCGTCATCTGGCTTACTTCTTCAATGTGAGGCAAAACTCTTACATAGTGCCCGCACTTTCGTATTGCCCGCAAAGGCGCTTGTGGACGCTGAACGCGGGGCTCGCACCGACGCTGAACTGTCGTGACGCCCAAGCGCCTCCGCGCCCACACACCGGGCGTCGCTACGCCAATGCGGGGCCGAACTCCTCTGGAAACCGGTTCTCAAATGCTCCTGAGGCATTGCTTGCCGCCAGCACGCCTTTCAGGCTGTGCCTGCCGGCATCATCGGCGCGTTTCCGGATAAGGTTTTCCGGCGCCGCTTCAGGCCCGGCACGGTGAACGCGCTGACCGGGCAATTCGTTGTCATTCTCCAGTGGGCACGTATTGTAACTGAACCACAATCCGGCACGGCAACCGGTGAAAATCCCCCTGCGCTGCCGCGATATCCCGAAAATATAACGCGCGCAGCACCAAAAAGCGATGCTCGTGCACGTTTAATACAGCAGGGTTTTCACGCGTTTTTCATACATACGACTTTTCGCCCTCCTTTCGGCGCCGTTCAGCCGGATTCGGCAGAGGATTGGCCCTGATTTTCCCATTGCGCATAGGTGCGATTCGAGTGCCGCGCATGGCGGACGCCGCCGGCTGGCCGGCCTGCGGCGATGTCGCTCATGCGCATGGGCATGCGCTTACGCGAGGCAAGCGTCCAACCCGTCCGTGATCAGGTCTTGCGGCAGTTCGATGCCGATGAACACCATCTTGTTGGTTTTCTTCTCGACCGGTTGCCACTTCGCGGCCAGATCGCTGCCCATCATTTGATGCACGCCCTGGAACACGACCTTGCGGTCGACGCCCTTCATATACAGCACGCCCTTGTAGCGCAGCAGGCGCTCGCCGTAGATTTGCAGAATCCCGCCGAGGAAGTCCTCGAGCTTGTTCGGATCGAACGGACGGTCGTTGCGGTACACGAACGACTTGATTTTGTCGTCGTGATGCGCGTGGTGGTGGTTCGTGTGAGCGTGGCCTTCGTGATCGCAATGGCCGTGGTCGTGATCGTGATCGCAGTTTTCGTGATCGTGGTCCGCGTGCGTATGGCCATGCTCGTCGTGCGCGTGAGCGTGGCTGTGCGCATGGTCGTCTTCGACGAGGAAGTCCGGATCGATCTCGAGCTTCGAATTCAGGTTGAAGCCGCGCAGGTCGAAGATTTCCTTGATGTCGGCATCGCCGAAATTGACGACCTTGATCGCCGCCTTCGGGTTCATGTGCAGCAGGCGGTGGCGCAGATCGGCCACGTGCTGTTCGTCGACCAGGTCGGCCTTGGTGATGAACAGGCGATCGGCGAAACCGACTTGGCGCTGCACCACTTCATGCTCGTCCAGTTGTTGGTTCGCGTGCTTCGCGTCGACCAGCGTGATGATCGCGTCGAGCAGGAATTCGTTGGCGATCTGGTCGTCCATGAAGAAGGTCTGCGCGACCGGGCCCGGATTGGCGAGCCCGGTGGTCTCGATCACGACGCGGTCGAAGTCCAGCTTGCCGGACTGTTTCTGCGCCGCCAGATCGCCGAGCACGCGCGAAAGATCGCCGCGGATCGTGCAGCAGATGCAGCCGTTGCTCATCTGAATGATCTGTTCGCCCGTGTCCTGCACGAGGATTTCGTTGTCGATGTTCTCTTCGCCGAACTCGTTTTCGATCACGGCGATCTTCATGCCGTGCTTTTCGTTCAGGATGCGCTTGAGCAGGGTGGTTTTGCCGCTGCCGAGAAAGCCGGTCAGGATGGTGACTGGAATCATGTTGGTCGCCTGTATGTACGTGAAACGGTCCGTAATGGAAAGCATCGCGGGCGCGGCGGCCTGGCGGCGCGCGGCCCTGTCTAGCCGGTTATTGAAACATATCTGTCAAGCCGGCGCTGGCCGACGGGGTTCGAGCCGGCACGGCGCGCACCCCATGTGCAAGGCATGGCGCGGCAAATAGACCCGAAACTATGGGCGATCAGGCGATTTGCAACAATAGGCCTTTCAGGTATTCGCCTTCCGGGAAAGCGGTGAGCAGCGGATGATCCACCCCGGCGCCGAGGCGCTTGAGAATCCGCGCATCCACGCGCGCGTCGGCCGCCGCGCTCGCGACGATCTTCTGGAACAACTCGGAGTCGATCGCGCCGGAGCACGAGTAGGTGAAGAGCAGCCCGCCCGGGCGCAACAGCTTCAGGCCAGTCAGATTGATGTCCTTGTAGGCGCGCGACGCGCGGTCCACATGTTCACGCGACGGCGCGAATTTCGGCGGATCGAGCACGATCAGGTCGAAGCGCTCGCCCTCGTCGTACAGGCGCCGCAGTGTCTTGAAGGCGTCGGCGTCGAGCCACGCGGCGCGTTCGGCATCGAAGCCGTTGGCCGCCACGTTCTGCTGCGCGAGCGCCAAGGCCTCGCCCGACGAATCGATCGACACCACGCGTTTGGCGCCGCCTTTCAAGGCCGCCAGCGAGAAACCGCCCGTGTAACAGAAGCAATTGAGGACGTCGCGATCCTGAGCGAGTTGCTGGACCAGCAGGCGGTTGTCACGCTGATCGACGTAGAAGCCGGTCTTGTGGCCGTTGCGCACGTCGACGTGATAACGCACGCCGTTTTCGCTGGCGATCAACGTCTCCGACGGCGCTTCGCCCGCGAGCACGCCGGTGATCTGTTCGAGTCCTTCCTTCTGGCGAATCGACACGTCCGAGCGCTCGTACACGTTCGGGCAGCCAGTCGCTTCGACCAGCGCCGCCACGATCGCTTCCTTCCACGCTTCGACGCCCGCCGCCATGAACTGGCAGACCAACTGGCTGCGCTGTCCTTCATCCTCGGCGACGTAGTGATCGACGATCAGGCCGGGCAGTCCGTCCGCCTCGCCGAAAATCAGCCTCACGGCGCCGGTGTCATGCACCATCGTTTGACGATGCGCGAGCGCGCGCTGCACGCGGCGCTTGAAGAACGCGTGATCGATCGGCTCGGTTTCGTCGAAGCTCCACGCGCGAGCGCGGATTTGCGAATGCGGGCTGTACGCGGCGCGCGCGAGAAAGCGGCCGTCGTGCGCGCGCACCAGCACGGTGGCGCCGGGAGCGGGATTGCCGTCGACCCGGTCGATCGCATTGGCGTAGACCCACGGATGGCGGCGCAGCAGCGATTTTTCTTTCGACGGTTTGAGCGTAACGGTATTCATCAGGGTGTCAGCAGGGCAATGGGCCGCAGGGTAGAAGCATGCGGCCGGTGAAGCAAGGCGGAAACTGCAAACCGCAAAAAGAAGGCGGAGTCAGTCGCGTTTTTTGGCGCGCGGGTGCGCCTGATCGTAGACCTGCGCGAGATGCTGGAAATCGAGCGCGGTGTAGACCTGGGTGGCGGTGATGCTGGCGTGGCCGAGCAGTTCCTGCACCGCGCGCAGGTCGCCGCTCGATTGCAGCACGTGCGTGGCGAACGAATGGCGCAACACGTGCGGATGCACGTTGGCGGGAATCCCGGCGACCAGCGCCGCGCGCTTCACGCGGTCCCGCACCACGTTCGGCGACAGACGATTGCCGCGCGCCGACAGAAACAGCGGATGCGGATCGTGCTTGATCATCTGCTCGCGCACCGCGAGCCACGCGTTCAAGGCCTCGATCGCCTTGCTGCCGACCGGCACGACGCGGCGCCGGTTGCCCTTGCCGAGCACTTCGACTTCGGCGGACTCCAGCTTGAGCCAGCCGGCGGAGCGGTAGCCGTCGGCATCGGCGAAACGGGCGTCGAGTCCCACCAGTTCCGAGAGACGCAGGCCCGACGAGTAGAACAGTTCGAGCATGGCGTGATCGCGCAAACCTTCGAGCGACGCGGCGGGCGGGCTTTCCATCAGGCGCGTGGCGTCGTCGACGGAAAGCGCCTTGGGCAGCGCCTTGGGCTGTTTCGGCGCGCGCACGGTAGCGACCGGGTTGGCCGGCAGATCGACGCGGCCGGCAAACCAGCGGTAAAACGCGCGCCACGCCGAGAGCCGGTGGCTGATCGAGCGCGCCGTCAGTCCGCCCGCATGCGCACGCGACACGGCGCCGCGAATGTCGACGGCGGTGAGGCTGGCGAGCGGCCGCCCCTTGGCCAGCAACCGGAGTTCCTCGAGTTCGTGGATGTAGCTGCGCAGCGTATGCGCCGATAGCCGGCGCTCGTGTTCGAGATTCGACAGATAGGCGGCGATCGGGTCGGCTTCGGTCACGATGTTTTTATAGCGGCGCGATGTGCTCAGCGCGGCAGCAGACGGCTCAGCGCCGCGCTCGCCAGCGCGCCGATCTGCGTGAGGAAATCGGTGGCCATCCCCTCGTGGAACCTGCGCGGGTCGGCCGAACCCATCACCAGCAGGCCGAAGGCGGGCGCTTCTTCCTTGCCTTCCGGGTCGCGCAACGCGAGCAATGCGATCGATTCGGTGGCGTGCGCGGATTCGGCGGTGCTGCCCGCCGCCGACGCTTCCTCGCTCACGGCCGCCGCCGGCAACAGCCATTGCGCCGCCTCGAAGCCGGTGTTCGCGCCGCAATACGGCGTGGCGAGGCTGTTCGCGAAGAGCCGCACTTCCTCGCCGACATGGCGCGCGAAGTCGGCTTGCGCATAAGGCTCGGCCACGTCCCACACGCGCAGCGCGGCTTGCGGCACGTCGAAAATATCGCGCAAGCCGGTGGCGATCGTGCGCGGCAGCGCATACGGATCGCGCTCGGAGATTACGCGGATGGTCCAGCGATTGAATTTCGACGCGATGCTGTCGTTCTCGTGACCGTAACGCAGCAGTTCGGCGAGGCGCCGTTCCAGATGCTTGTTCTTGTCGCGCAGCATTTCCATCTGCCGCTCCTGCAGCGACACCGCGGCTTTGCCGTGCGGGTTCGCAAGCCGGATCGTCGCGAGCATCTCCGCGTGTTCGGCGAAGAATTCGGGGTTGGCGAGCAGGTATTCGGCGACTTCGCGATCGTTCATGGTTTCAGCTAGAGGACTACGGGCCGACGCGGTGAGGGGCGCATCGGTCAATGGGTTTAATCGGCCGCTCGACCGGCAGGTTCATCGGAGAACCCGGTCGGGCAATTCAGTCGCAGCTCAATCGGCCAACTCGATCTCGCCTTCGAAGACGGTCACCGCCGGGCCGGCCATCAGGAGCGGCTGGCCGTCCTGCGTACCGTCCCACGAGATCGTCAACTTGCCGCCGTGCGTGTGCACGAGCACCGGCGCGTCCAGCAGTCCGCGGCGGATGCCCGCGGCGACCGCCGCGCACGCGCCCGTGCCGCACGCCAGCGTTTCACCGGCGCCGCGTTCGTAAACACGCAGCCTGATTTCGCCGCGGCCGACGATCTGCATGAAGCCCGCGTTCACCCGCTGCGGGAAGCGGGCATGCCGCTCGATCACCGGGCCTTCGACCAGCACCGGGAATTCCTCGACGTCGTCCACTACTTGCACGGCGTGCGGATTGCCCATCGACACCACGGAGATCCAGCGGGTCTCGCCGTTCACGTCGAGCGGCCAGAGCGTATCGGCGCCTTCACGGCGGCCTTCGAGACCCTTGGTCGCGAACGGCACGCGCTCGGGGTCGAACACCGGCGTGCCCATGTCGACCAGCACTTCGCCGTTTTCCTGCATGGTCAGCGTGATGATGCCGTTCTGCACTTGCACGCGCACGCTGCGCTGATCGGTCAGGCCGCTGTCGCGAACGAACTTGACGAAGCAGCGCGCGCCGTTGCCGCAATGCTCGACCTCGCCGCCGTCGCAATTGAAGATGCGATATCTGAAATCGACACCGTCCACGGTGGGCTTTTCGACCAGCAGCAACTGATCGGCGCCGACGCCGAAATGCCGGTCCGCGAGCGCGCGCACCTGCGCCGGCGTGAGGTTGACCGGTTGGCGGTAGCCGTCGAGCACGACGAAGTCGTTGCCCGCGCCGTGCATTTTGGTGAATTTCAGTTTCATCTCGCTATTGTAAGTGACGCGCCCGCGGCTGAGCCGAACGCCGCATTTTTTCCACCGGCTCCCCCGCGGCGGTTGTCTGTGCGCTCGGGCACGTTTTTCGAAGACCGCTTTGAAAACCTTGGCGCAAGCCGCGTCGAAAACCGCTCAATACACGCTCGGCTGGCCCGGCGGGCGCGTCTTGAAGCGCTTGTGCACCCAGTAATACTGCTCGGGAATCAGCGGAATCTGCGTTTCCAGGAAGGCGTTCATGCGTCGCGCATCCGCGTCGTCGTCGCCGCTCGGGTAGTGTTCCCATGGCTCGAACACCCGCAGCCGGTAACCCTTGTAGTTCGGCAGCACCTCGCCGATGAACGGCACCACTTGCGCATGCCCGACCTTCGCGAGACGGCCCACTGCGGTCAGCGTGCAGGTCGGCACGCCGAAGAACGGCACGAAGGTGGAATTGCGCGCGCCGTAGTCCATGTCCGCGCCGAGCATGACCGGCTTGCGTTCGCGCAGCCAGCGCAACACGACGCGCGCGCTGTCGGCGCGGCTCGCCATATCCGCGCCGAAGCGCGCGCGCGCCGCCTTGGCGACTTGCTCCAGTTCGGGGTTCGACATCGGCTGATACAGCGAGCCGCAGTGGCGCTTGAGCGAGTAGTTGAGGAAGATCGAGCCCGCCTCGATACCGACGAAGTGAAAGCCGAGAAACAGCGTGGGTGGCAGGTTCGGGTCGGTGAGATCGATTGCGCTGTCGAGTTCGATCAGCTTTTCGAGCTTTTTCGCCGAGCCGAACCACTGCACGCTGCGCTCGACATAGCTGCGGATCGCATGGCGGAAATGCTGTTGCGCGATCTCTTCACGGCGCGCGTCGCTCCATTCGGGGAAGCACAGCTTCAGATTGATATGGACGATGCGCTTGCGGTTGCTCGGAACCTGGTAGAGCAGCCAGCCGAGCCCGTCGCCCAGGCGGGCGATGAAACCATAGGGCAGCAGCGCGAACAGTTTCAACAACCCGATCGCGAGCCTCGCGCCATAGCGGCTCAGCATGCGACCTCCAGGGAAGACTTGGATGAGGCGTTCTGCGTGACGGGTTCAAGGAAAGCGGAAGAATTGACGTAATACCGCACTCGTGGACACTCTGTGACAATCAAGGGAAGTCGCTATAATAAGGGCTTCGCCGAGTTAATAGACAACTTGCGGGGCGAAGCCGGCGGGTGCGATCCACGTGAAATGACGTGATATGCGCCCATTGGTAAGGTAATCCGCTAAAGCGTCGCCGCTTCAAGGCTCCCGAAGCTGGCTACGTGAAACTCAACCGTAACCACACAACAGGAGTCTGCAACGTGGCAAACGACTATCTCTTCACCTCCGAATCGGTCTCCGAGGGCCATCCCGACAAAGTCGCGGACCAGATTTCGGACGCCATTCTCGACGCCATCCTGACGCAGGACAAATACTCGCGTGTTGCAGCGGAAACGCTGTGCAACACGGGTCTCGTCGTGCTGGCCGGTGAAATCACCACCACCGCGAACGTCGATTACATCCAGGTCGCGCGCAACACGATCAAGCGCATCGGCTACGACAACACCGACTATGGCATCGACTATCGCGGCTGCGCGGTGCTCGTCGCGTACGACAAGCAGTCGCCGGACATCGCCCAGGGCGTGGACCGCGCGCACGACAACAACCTCGATCAAGGCGCCGGCGACCAGGGCCTGATGTTCGGTTACGCCTGCGAGGAAACGCCCGAACTGATGCCGTTGCCGATTCACCTGTCGCATCGTCTGGTGGAGCGCCAGGCGAATCTGCGTCGCGACGGCCGCCTGCCCTGGCTGCGTCCGGACGCGAAGTCGCAAGTCACCGTGCGTTATGTCGACGGCAAGCCGCATTCGATCGACACCGTCGTGCTGTCCACGCAGCATTCGCCGGACATCGATCTGGCCGTGCTGCGCGAAGCGGTGATCGAGGAAGTCATCAAGCCCACGTTGCCGGCCGATCTCATCAAGGGCGACATCAAGTTCCTGGTGAACCCGACCGGCCGGTTCGTGATCGGCGGTCCGCAGGGCGATTGCGGTTTGACGGGCCGCAAGATCATCGTCGATACCTATGGCGGCGCGGCGCCGCATGGCGGCGGCGCGTTCTCGGGCAAGGATCCGTCCAAGGTCGACCGTTCGGCTGCTTACGCCGGCCGTTATGTCGCGAAGAACATCGTGGCCGCCGGCCTCGCTTCGCGCTGCCTCATCCAGGTGTCGTACGCGATCGGCGTTGCCCAGCCGACTTCGGTGATGGTGAATACCTTCGGCACGGGCCGCGTGTCGGATTCCACGATCACGAAGCTCGTGCAGGAGCATTTCGATCTGCGCCCGAAGGGCATCATCCAGATGCTGGATCTGCTGCGCCCGATCTACGAGAAGAGCGCGGCCTACGGCCACTTCGGCCGCGAAGAGCCGGAATTCACATGGGAAGCCACGGACAAGGCGCTGGCGCTCGCCGAAGCGGCCGGCACGGAACCGGTTGTGGCGTTGGCGGAATAAGCCGGCAAGTCGTTCGCCGTTTGCTTTTGTAAAAAACCCCGTCGGCGTGAGCCGACGGGGTTTTTTCTATCTGTGCGATCCGCACGGACGCGGCGCGCCTACGGTCGACGCCACAGCGGCGGCGGGCACGCGCTGTCGCAAATGGACGCGCACGGCGTCACGCGAGGCCAAGGATTGCGACGTTCGGCGCGCTCAATGATCCGCGAGGCGCCGGCCTACAGCGGCGGGCTCCAGCGCGCCGAACTCAACGCGCCGAACCCGACGCGCCAAGCTCAACGCGCCGAACTCAACGCGCCAAGCTCAACGCGCCGAACTCAACGCGCCGAACTCAACGCGCCGAACTCAACGCGCCGAACTCAACGCGCCGAACTCAACGCGCCGAACTCAACGCGCCGAACTCAACGCGCCGAACTCAACGCGCCGAACTCAACGCGCCGAACTCAACGCGCCGAACTCAACGCGCCGAACTCAACGCGCCGAACTCAACGCGCCGAACTCAACGCGCCGAACTCAACGCGCCGAACTCAACGCGCCGAACTCAACGCGCCGAACTCAGCGCACCAAACCCAGCGCACCAAACTCAACGGCTCGCGAATGCAAACGCAAACCAGCCGGTGCTGCCGCTCGTCGACATGCGGCGCGGCCGGCGGCTCGTGCTCTGCGGCACGGCGACCGGCGCCGCACGGCGCGTAGCGGCGAGGCGCAGCGGCGTCGGTTTGCGCAGCAGCGTGCGCAGCGAAAAACGGCGCGAACCGCCTTGCAGACGCAGTGCCGAAAAGAAGGTATGGAACCAGGTGCGAATGCCGTCGACCGCTTTGGCCTCGCGCCATTGTTCGCCCAATGCGCGAGTGCGCGTGGCGTGGTGACGCAGCGCACGCACGACGTGGCGGCGCGCCGGACGCGCCGCTTTCAACGCGGCGCGAGTAAGACGGGTGCTCAGAAGAGTATGCATGGCTTCAGAAGTGGGCAACGTGTCGCGCGACGGAATGTGTGCCAACCGCAGCACCAAATGTGCCAATGGCGTGGTCGCGAGGGACGGCGTGAAAGCCCGGAATTCGATTTGAAAGCGCACGAGGGACGGCGGAATCGGCGTGGACGGCCTGTGCGCGCCGTGAAAGTGTGGGAATGGCGATCAACATGCGTGCAGGCTACACGCGATTCGTGACGTCAGAAAGTCCGTTTTTACCCTGCGAGCCAGGGTTTTCACGGGGCGCCCGATTGCCGCGCGCGCCCCTCGGCCGTGCCCTCCATGATCGACGATCGTGCGTGTTTGCCCATCGAGCGTGCTAGACGGTTCGTCGTTGGGAACCGGGGTAATGCGCATCTCATGACTTTTCGCAAGGCGAACAGCACGCAGCCTGATCGCGCCCGTTTTACAATCGAGCATCAGCTAGTCGACAGTCGCGGAGCACCATGTCACTTCACTCGAAGAAAGAGCAGATTCACACGTTGCGGGAGCAGGGCTTTGTCGTCGTGCCCGGACTGGTGTCGCCGGAGCGTTGCAATGAACTCAGGCAGATTGCCCAGCGGCAGTTAGAGGAAGCCGCGGCGCCGATCGAGTTCGAGGCGGATCTGCAGTACCCGGGCGCGCCGACGTCGAGGCATGCGGCAGGCGGTCATACGGTCCGGCGGCTGCTGGATGCGTATGGGCGTCATCCGAGCTTCGCGCAATGGGCCACCGCGCCGGAAATTCGCGGCTGGATGGAGCTGTATTTCGGCGAGGAACCCCGCCTGTCGCGGGCGCATCACAACTGCATGATGACCAAGCATCCCGAGTACGGCAGTTTGACCGGCTGGCATCGCGACGTGCGTTACTGGTCGTTCGAACGGGACGACCTGGTGTCGGTGTGGCTCGCCATCGGTTCGGAGACGGTGGACAACGGCGCACTGTGGCTGGTGCCGAAGTCGCACAGTGCGGCGTTCACGTCCGACCGGTTCGACGAAGCCAAGTTTTTCCGTTCCGATCTGGAAGAGAATCAGGCATGGATTCGCAACGCGGTCTCGCCTGAACTCAAGGCCGGGGACGTGGTGTTCTTTCATTGCAACACACTGCATTCGGCCGGTAAGAACCTCAGCGATCAGGTGAAGTTTTCTCTCGTGTACACCTATCACGGCGCGAGCAACGTGCCGTTGCCCGGTACGCGCTCGGCCGCGAAGCCCGAGATCGCTTTTTAAGTTTCTGACCGAAGCGGCGGCGCTCGTTCGCGTGCGTCCAAAGCGCGCGGGATGCAACGCGCCGCCCGCGCGGCAAGCCGCTTACCGCTTTCGCCTTATTGCTTACGCTTACCGCTTGCGTCCGGACAACGCCATTCCGGTCAGTCCCGCGATAGTGGCGATGACACCGCCCACGATCAGCATGATCGCCTTGTTGGTCGGCGAGCCGGTGAACACGCGCGACACGTCGCTGCTAACCGAATTGAACGCCTGCCCGCCGAAATACAGCAGCACGATACCGCCGACAATCAGCGCGATTGAAATCGCCTTCGCCATGCACTTCTCCCATCAGCCTTGATCGGCGAAAGTGTAGGGGACCCGCCAGCAATCGTCCATCCCGCATGCTGGGCGTCTGCACGCATTGCGTCGATTGGCTACCATGACGATCTTGCCGCACGCAGTCGCACGAACATTACATAAACATAAAGACAGCACGCCTCCCGCACCATGCGATTCCCCACGCCCGACATAATCGGGCGGCCTCAACATCAAGGACTCTAGCAATGGCTTACGAAGCAGCTTCAGAACGCTATTCGGACATGCAGTACCGCGTCTGCGGCAAGTCGGGTCTCAAACTGCCGGCGCTGTCGCTCGGCTTGTGGCACAACTTCGGCGATACCACGCCGATCTCCACGCAGCGCGACATTCTGCGCACGGCCTTCGATCTGGGCATCACTCACTTCGATCTCGCCAACAACTACGGCCCGCCGTACGGCAGCGCGGAAACCAATTTCGGCCGGCTCTTCAAGGACGATTTCAAACCGTATCGCGACGAACTGCTGATTTCGTCGAAGGCGGGTTGGGATATGTGGCCGGGCCCATACGGCCAGGGCGGCGGCTCGCGCAAGTATGTGCTCGCGAGCCTCGATCAGAGCTTGCAACGCATGGGCCTCGATTACGTCGACATTTTCTATTCGCATCGTTTCGACGCCGACACGCCGCTCGAGGAAACCGCCGGTGCGCTGGCGAGCGCGGTGCAGCAGGGCAAGGCGCTGTACATCGGCATCTCGTCGTACTCGGCGACCAAGACGCTCGAAATGACGAAGCTGCTCGCCGAATACAAGGTGCCGCTGCTGATTCATCAGCCCGCGTACAACATGCTCAATCGCTGGATCGAACATGAACTGCTCGATACGCTGGAGAAGGTCGGCGCGGGCGCCATCGCCTTCACACCGCTCGCTCAGGGCCTGCTGACCGGCAAGTACCTGAACGGCGTGCCGGAAGACGCGCGCGTGAACAAGCCGGGCGGCGGTTCGTTGAAGCAGGAGCATTTGAGCGCGCAAAACATCGAGCACGTGCGCAAGCTCAATGACATCGCCGCGCGCCGCGGGCAAAGTCTTGCGCAGATGGCGCTCGCCTGGGCGCTGCGCGATTCGCGCGTCACCTCGGTGCTGATCGGCGCGAGCCGTGCGGAGCAGGTGCGCGAGAACGTCGGCGCGTTGAAGAACCTCGCGTTCTCGAAGGAAGAACTGGCGGAGATCGATCGCTACGCGACCGAAGGCGGCATCAACCTGTGGGAAAAACCGTCGACGGATCAGGCGATCTGATCCGCGCGAGTTTCACGCCGCGGATATGCCGTGGAGATAGAGAAAGCCGCCCGGGAGGCGGCTTTTTTTCGCTATACCAGCGCGGGTAAGCCTTCGACCAGCACGACCGCGAACACCACGCCGAGGAGCGCCCCTAGTACCCGCAGCACGTTGTGCCGGAATTCCGTCTTGCACGGAAGCGCGCCGACAAACAGCGCCCCGGCCAACGCCATCGGAATCACCAGGATGAAATCGCCGATCGTGAAGTAGGTCGTCATAGTCGTCTCCTTATGTATTACCGGCGCAAGCAGCGGCTCTGTTTTGTGGAGTCGTGCGCTGCCAACGTCCGATACGAGTATAGGTGACGCTCCAGCCAACGTAACGACGCATCGAGCTGCGGCCTTGCTTATTCGCAAGCCGCTGAGCCCGCGCTGCCAAGGCGCGCCGCAATTGGCGCGCCGCAACAAACAGCGCCAAAACGGCGAAGCGCATGCTTACGCGGGCCTTACTTTCTATAGCGATCCGATGCGCGGCGAATCGACTCGATCAAGCGGCTGTGCGTTCGCGTGCGCGCAACCCACGCAACCCGCGCAACCTCAAGGCCGCCGCGAGGCCGATGACGAGCAGCACGCCCACTAGTCCCGCGACGCCGTTCCATCCGTAACCGGCCCATACGTGACCGCCATACGAACCAACGAGGCTCGAACCGAGGTAATACGCGAGCAGATACAGCGCGGCGGCCTGGCCCTTGGCTTCTCTCGCGAGCCGGCCGACCCACCCGCTTGCCACCGAATGTCCCGCGAAAAAGCCAAAGGTCACACACGCGATGCCGAGCGCGATCGCCGTCAGCGGATGCAGCAGCGTGAGCGCGAGACCGAGCGCCATCAGCGCCAGGCTGCCGATCAGCACGCGAGCGCGGCCGAAGGTATCGGCCATGCGCCCCGACAACGGCGAGGCGATCACGCCCGCCAGATACACGATGAAGATCGCGCCGATCTCCGCTTGACTCAATCGATAAGGCGGCGCCAGCAGCCGGTAGCCGATGTAGTTGTACAGCGTGACGAAACTGCCCATCAGCACGAAGCCGAGCAGAAACAGCAAGGGCAGGCCGGGTCGCGTGAACTGTTTGAGCAGCGCGGTGCGGTGATGGTTGAAACCCAGCCCGCGCCGCGGCACGAAATGATGCGACGGCGGCAGCAGCGCGCGAAACGCGAGCGTCGACAGAATGCCGAGCACGCCGATCGTGCCGATCGCGACCCGCCACGAAAACAGATCCGCGACGACGCCCGTAATCACACGCCCGGCCATGCCGCCGATCGCGGTGCCGCCGACATAGAGGCCCATCGCCAGGCCGAGCCCTTCGGGGTGTACTTCTTCGGCGAGATACGCCATCGCGACGGCGGGCACGCCGCCGAGCGCGAGTCCTTCGAGCGTGCGCAACACGAGCAGTTGATGCCACTGCGGCGCGATCGAGACGCCGATCGTCAGCAGCGCGGACGCCATCAGCGATAGCGTCATCAGATGGTGGCGGCTCCAGCCTTCCGAAACGAAACCGGCGATGAACACGGCAAGCGCGAGCGCCGCCGTGGTCAGCGACAGCGACAAACTGCTTTCGGCCGGCGTCACATTGAACGCCGCTGAAAACGACGGCAGCAACGGCTGCACGCAGTACAACAGCGAGAACGTGGCATAGCCCGCAAACAGCAGGGCGATGCTGGCACGCCAATAGGCACGCGTGCCGCGTTCGAGATAGGGAATGGGGTGGGCGTCGGGCACGGCGGGGAACATGAAAGAGGCGGAAAAAGAAAGAGCCGAAGCGATAGGCCGATGACACTCCGGCGGCGCGACCAAGGAATCTCCGTTGGCGGGTGCAACGCATTGAAAGGCGTTAACGATACGCTGAAAAAAGCGCTGAGGTGGCGCGCCGGCCATGATGGGCGGACTGTCGGACCGCTGCCTGGTTTTGATATCTCGCCCTCGCAGGGTTTATGATGGTCTCGTTACGGCGCGCTCGGCATCATCGGCTCGGCGCACCGTGATGGGGATGACGCGAAACGACGGGTGAAGTCCCTTTTGTTCGCGCTATCCACGGCCCCGCAAAACGGGAACAATGATTCGAAATTCTCACGCGGTTGACGCGCAGCAGATTGGGGGCGTTCGCAACGTCATCGGCGAAGCGGCGCTTTTATCATCACCTTGACCGGCGAGGAAACCATAAAGCCGGCTATGGGAGAACGGGGAAACATCATGCAAATCGGTTCCATTGTCCGATCGGTGCATATCGCCGTGCCGCAAGGCGCGCGCGGGATCGTCATGCGCATTCTCGGCGACATGGCCATGGTGGCGTGGTATGCCGGCGAGCCCGGCGCTTCGCCGCAACTGAACACTGAACCCTTTTTCCTCGAAGACCTGATCGATACCGGCGAACTCGTGCGTCCGTCGAGCGCGCAGATGCATTGAAAGCAGTTTGCGTTCGACTTGTCTGTCAGTTGTAAGACGCGCGACGAGCGGCGTGGTGAGCCGTGACCCTCGTCTTTGACAGCGGCACGGCGCACAATGCGCCCATGAACAACGACACTCCCGATTCGCGGGACGACGCCGATAGCGCCGTCCCTTTCGCCCGGCTCAGGCCGGAAATCGTGCTCGACGCGCTCGACAGCGTGCTCGCCAGCGTCGGTGTGCGTACCGATGGCCGCATGCTCCCGCTCAACAGCTACGAGAACCGCGTCTACCAGGTCGGCGTCGAAGACGGTCCGCCCGTGGTCGCGAAGTTCTATCGGCCGGAGCGTTGGAGCGACGCCGCCATTCTCGAAGAACACGCGTTCGTCGCCGATCTCGCCGCGCGCGAAATTCCGGCGGTGCCCGCGCGTGTTTTCGAAGGCCGTACCCTGCATGATTTCGACGGTTTTCGCTTCTCGATCTTCGAGCGGCGCGGCGGCCGCGCGCCCGATCTGGACCGGCGTGACACGCTCGAATGGCTGGGGCGTTTCATCGGCCGCATTCATGCCGTTGGGCAGACGCGGAACTACATCGAGCGTCCCACGCTCGACATCCACACCTTCGGCTATGAGCCGCGCGACTTCCTGCTGTCGCAGCGCTTCGTGCCCGACGATGTGCGCACGGCATGGGAAACCGTGGTGAACCTCGCGCTCGAAGGCGTCGAGCGAGCGTTCGAGCGCGCGGGCGAGATTCGCATGATCCGCATGCACGGCGATTGCCATCCGAGCAATGTGTTGTGGACCGACGCGGGTCCGCATTTCGTCGACTTCGACGACAGCCGCATGGGTCCGGCCGTGCAGGATTTGTGGCTGCTGCTGCCGGGTGAGCGCGCCGAGGCGTCGCGTGCATTGACGGATCTGCTTGCCGGTTACGAAGACTTCTGCGATTTCGAGCCGCGCGAACTTCATCTCGTCGAAGCGTTGCGCACGCTGCGTTTGATTCACTACCAGGCGTGGCTCGCGCGTCGCTGGGACGACCCGGCGTTTCCCGCCGCGTTCCCGTGGTTCAACACGCAGCGCTATTGGGAAGAGCGCATCCTCGAACTGCGCGAGCAGCTCGGCGCGATGCAGGAAGGCCCGTTGTGGCCGGTTTGAGCGGTCGGTGTTCGCGCGCCCGCGCGGCTCAATGTGTTCAGCGCTTCAAGGCGCCTGCGATGCCACATTCGACGATTCCACCAGCGTCGACTTGACGATCACTTCGGCGCGCACGTCGCGCCCGATCGCTTCGATCGCGGGGCGCATCTGCGCGAAGTCGTCGGGCGTGCAGACGTCGCTGTCGAAATGGGTGGCGCCCTCGCGCGTCATCGTCACCGCGTTGCCGTGCGGATCGAACGTGTACTGCGACTCGAAATCGACGAAGCGGTTTCGCGTTCGCTGCGCCTCCGGCATGTCGAGCACGCGAAAATTGGCCGGCAATTCGACGCGCGCCCGTTCATGCAACACGAGGTTGTGGCAGACGAACGGCTGCGTGCGCTCGCGTTCGCCGAGCCAGTAACGCGCGTCCGCCGCGAAGCCGCCGGCGAGGCTCGTCAGCGCCGGAATGGCCGCTGCCGCGCCCGGCACCACGAGATTTTCCAGCGTGCCCTTCATCGTGATGGTCAGCGGGCCGTCGGCGACCGTGAGGTCGCTGGTGGCGAGCGTCGCGGTGCCGCGCAGATTGGCGCTGCGCAACTCGGACTGGATCGACTCCTCGCGTTGCGCGTGAGTCTGCCGGCGTAGCAGGGCGCGCGTCTGCTCAACGGAGGCGCCGGACGCTTCCAGCCGATACGTGAAGCTCGCGGAGCCATCCGGCTGGACCTTGATCGACAGGTCCGTGCTGCGCGTCACGAGCGCGGTGGCGGGTGTTCGCGCGAGCACGCCCTGGCCGACGAGCACGGTCGGCCGGTTCATATCGGACGAGGGCAGAAAGCCGAATTCCACATTCGACGCCGTGGAGTCGGCGTAGAGCTGCAAGTCCGGCAGCCATGTGATGACGTGATTGGTGACGCCATAGCCCGGCACGCTCGGCAGCGTGTAGATCGTGCCGCTGCTGATCAAGGCCGGCTCGTTACGGATGCCGACCGCGTCGAGCAGCGCGCCGTAGAGCGCTACGTGATCCTTGCAGTCGCCATAGCGGTTGACGAGGACCGCGCTCGCGCTGTGCGGCACCACGGCGCCGCGTCCGACGTTGATCGCCACGTAGCGGATACTGCGGCGCACCCAGTCGTACAGCGTCTTGGCCTTGTCGCGCGGCGTGCGGTCATGCGCGGTGAGGTTCCGCGCGAGCAGCGTGACGGCGGCGTC
This sequence comes from Paraburkholderia sp. DD10, assembly GCF_049177125.1. Taxonomy (NCBI): domain Bacteria; kingdom Pseudomonadati; phylum Pseudomonadota; class Betaproteobacteria; order Burkholderiales; family Burkholderiaceae; genus Paraburkholderia; species Paraburkholderia sp. DD10. The sequence continues at coordinate 3,553,204 of NZ_CP185393.1, forward strand.
GCGCGCGCCCGGATCCGCGGCGGACGCCCGATAGCTTGCGGCGAACGTGGCGTAGTCGGGGAAGGTGGACACCATCAGCCGGTCGCCGTATGACACGTATGCAATCGAGCCGCGTTCGAGGCGGCTGAAATGCGCCTTGTCATAGCGGTATTCGTAGCGCGTGCGGCCCTCGCGCGTCACCGGTTCGAGCGCCGTGAAGCCGCGCGCGTCCGCATAGAGCGGCTTGTTGGCGGGCAGATCGTAGATCAGACGGAAGTTGCGCGTCGGCGCGAGTTCGGGCGCCGTGAAGTCGCTGAATTCTCCCGGCACGATCGGCTGCTTTTGCGTTTTGCGGTAGGTGAGATGCACGCGCGCGCCGGGTTCGACGGCAGGGAACACGATCACCTTTTCCTGGATGTCCTGGAACATCGGTGCGTCGAACGAGCGCGCTTCCTGCACGTCGCGGATCTGCTCGGGCTGCACGTCATGGCGTACGCCGTCCGCGGTGGTCGTGTAGGCCTCGAGGATCTGCACGTCCGCCATGTTGCGGTTGAACCAGACGTATTGCTGCGCCGCCCGCGCGACGCCTGCTTCGTTGTTGACGCGCAGCGTCATTGAATCGAGCTTCGCGTAGGAGCCGTCGGCGTTGACGGTGAAGGTCTGGGTTTCGCCTTCGTTCGTATAGGGATCGTCCAGTTTCGCCGCGCTGTTCGCGTTCGCGGCGTGGACGCCGGCAAGCCAGCCCAACGAGGCAAGACAGACGCAAGAGAAAAGACGCATGGCAGGCAGGTATCCAGAACCGCAACATTGACGGGGTCGCCCGCTAGAGTCCGTTTGCGCCGTCTGGATGTCAAGCGGATGTCGCGCGCTGCGATTGAGCAAATACCATTATCGTGTAATGATAGCGATTCTCAATTGAAAGGCATCGCCAGCGTTCGTCACATTTCTCCTCCTCTGTGACGGCCAGCCAGCCTCTCAACCGGACGGCCCGGACCGCAAGCCGGGTCGTCCGGCCCCTCCTTTCGATACCTCATTCACTGCTGCTGTGAGCGTGCGCGTTGTCGCCGCGCGCCGGCGATGATTAACCTGCTGCGCCTGGAGCCTGGATGTGAACGCGCCTGAATCGATCGACCTGAAACCTGCCGCGGGTGGCACGCAATACAGCGCTCACGCTCCAGAGCGCGGTCGTCATCTGATGGACGACGCCGAGCAGGCGGCGCGGCGCCAGCGTTCGCGGCGCGCGAATTTCATCAAGTGGCTGCGCAAGGTGCATGGCTGGGTCGGCTTGTGGGGCGCGGTGCTCGGGCTAATGTTCGGCGCGACGGGTTTCCTGTTGAATCATCGGGCCGGGCCGCTGAAGGTGTCGTCGGGTGAGCCGCAGGTCGAGGAGATGCAGATTTCCGTGCCGCAGAAGCAACTGCACTCGCCGATGGACATGGCGAAGTGGCTCAAGAGCGAACTGAAGATCGACGGCAAGCCGGGCAAGGCGAAACGCGAGCCGGCGCATCCGGTGGCCTGGGGCGATCGCAGCACGATGCAGCCGGAATTCTGGCAGGTCGGCATTTTTGGGCCGACGCAGAATGTGCAGGCTGAGTACTGGGTGGGCAATGGCTTTGTCGCGGTGAAGCGCACGCACAACTCGTTTCTTACCACGATGAATAATCTGCACCGGGGCGTGGGATTGAGCGTCGGGTGGGTGTTGTTGATCGATACGATCGCTGGCGGGATGATTCTGCTTTCGTTGACTGGTGTGTTGCTGTGGACTGAGCTGAATAAGCGTCGGTTGGTGGGGGTGGTGTTGGTGGGTGGGTCGGTTGTTGCTGCTGTGGTTTGTGGGTTGATGTAGTGGTTTTTTTGCCTGGGCGGCGGTGGTTGTGCTGTTATGGGCGTTGGCCTTTCCTTGTGTTGTTAGTGGTCTATTAGTGTTGCCCCTGTGCGGGGCGGCACCTACTTTCTTTGCCGGCCGCAAAGAAAGTAGGCAAAGAAAGCGGCTCACACCGCCAGCTTTCAAGTGGGTCTCCTGGCTTGGAGGGGGCAGTGGTGCATCTGGAATCGGTGCCCTCGCGCATTCGACGCTCGTGACACAGCAGTCATACTTCCCGCCTCGCGCTGCGCGCTCGCCGGAAGGGGCACGCGCGGAAACCGGCGGTTCATTTGTGCGTGGTGGGAGCCATCGGCTTCGCCTCGGCGATGCGCGAAACCAGACGCGCTCGTGACAAGGCAGTCATTCCTCCGGCTGCGCTTCGTCAAACCGCAGGCTGCTTCGGCGGTCAGCAGTACATCTCCACACCTTTAGTGCTGCACGCGCCAAGCGCCGCTTCACCAACCGCTGGCGACTTCCCGCGCGTCGATGCGCCGTCAGACTATTAGCGCCGCGCCGCGACCGGCGCCCCGCAACCGGCACCGAGATCGGCACTTAGGGCGTTGTATTTATGGCGTTGCCTCCAGCGCGCTGCGACCAGCGGCATCTCCAAAACAACCGCGCGATTTCAGCACCTCGCCGAGGCGAAGCCGATGGCTCCCACGTGCGCAAACGAAGCCCATGGTTTCCCTGGCAGACCCCTCCGCGACGCACGCAGTGCGGAGTGGGAGCGGATGACGGCCTGGTCACTGACGCTAGCTGCGCGAGGGATCATCCGTTTATCGCACCACTACGCCCTCCAAGCCAGCGGACCCGCTTCAGAACTGGCGGTGTGAGCCGCTTTCTTTGCCTACTTTCTTTGCGGCCGGCAAAGAAAGTAGGTGCCGCCCCGCACAGGGGCAACGCCAATAGACCACTAACACCACAAGAAAAGGCCAACAAACCAACCCCACAAACCCCACAACCCCCACCGCCGCCCAGGCGAAAAAAATTCCACCCCGCGTCCCCCCAATTTGTGCTTTACTTTTCGGCAGACTCATAAAAAACCGCAGCACCCTATCGGACCCCACGAGCAGGCAGCTGAAGGCAAGAAAAACCAAAGGTCCGGTCTCACCCATCAGGAGACAACTTCATGGCGATCAGCATCAGTCTGACGGTGAACGGCGCGCCCATCAGCGCCTCAGTCGACCCCGGCACCCTACTTGTCCAGTTCCTTCGCGATCAACTTCGCTTAACCGGTACGCACGTCGGCTGCGATACCGCGCAGTGCGGCGCCTGCACCGTCCATCTGAACGGGCGCGCGGTCAAGGCCTGCAACATTCTCGCGGTGCAAGCCGAAGGCGCCAACGTCACGACCATCGAAGGGCTCGCGAAAGACGGCGCACTCCATCCGATGCAGGCGGCGTTCAAACACTGCCACGGCTTGCAATGCGGCTTCTGCACGCCCGGCATGGTGATGAGCGCGGTCTCGCTCGTCGAGCGTCGACCCAATCTCACCGGCGACGACGTGCGCGCCGAGCTCGACGGCAATCTGTGCCGCTGCACGGGCTACCACAACATCGTCAAAGCCGTGCTCGAAGGCGCCGAAGGGATGAAGACATCCAGCGCCGCCCCGGCCGCCGCGCCGGCCACCGCCTGAGGAGCAGACGATGAACGCACCCGACTCCCATCGCCTCGTCGGCGCATCCGTCGAACGAAAGGAAGACTATCGCTTCCTCACCGGCAACGGCCAGTACACCGACGACATCGTCCTACCCCAGCAAACCTACGCAGTGTTCCTGCGCTCGCCATACGCGCATGCGCGGATCAAGCGCATCGACACCGCCGCGGCGAAGCAGTCGCCCGGCGTGGTGGCGATCTTCACCGGCGCCGACATGGCCGCGGACAACGTCGGCGGGCTGCCGTGCGGCTGGCTGATTCACAGCACCGACGGCAAGCCGATGAACGAGCCGCCCCATCCGATCATCGCGCACACGAAAGTGCGGCACGTCGGCGATCAGGTCGCGCTCGTGATCGCCGATTCGATCAATGCCGCGAAAGACGCCGCCGAACTGATCGACGTCGACTACGACGTGTTGCCGGCCGTGGTCGACACCGCGCACGCGGCCGATCCGGGCCAGCCCGCGGTTCACGACGAAGTGCTGGACAACGTCTGCTACAACTGGGGCCACGGCGACAAGGCCGCGACCGACGCCGCGTTCGCCAGGGCCGCGCACGTCACCACGCTCGACATCGTCAACAACCGGCTGATTCCGAACGCAATCGAACCGCGCGCGGTCAACGCGAGCTATTCGGCGCAGGACGACGGCTACACGCTCTACGTCGCGAATCAGAACCCGCACGTCGAGCGCCTGCTGATGGCCGCGTTCGTGCTGTCGTTGCCGGAATCGAAGCTGCGCGTGATCGCGCCGGACGTAGGCGGCGGCTTCGGCTCGAAGATTTTCCTGTACGCCGAGGACGTCGCGCTGACGTGGGCGTCGAAGAAGATTCGCCGTCCGGTGAAATGGACCGCCGAGCGCTCGGAAGCTTTCGTCTCGGACGCGCATGGCCGCGATCACGTCACGAGGGCCGAACTGGCGCTCGACGCCGACGGCAAGTTCCTCGCCATGCGCATCCACACGATCGCGAACATGGGCGCGTATCTGTCCACCTTCGCCTCGAGCGTGCCGACCATTTTGTACGCGACGCTGCTCGCGGGACAGTACGCCACGCCCGCGATCTACGCCGAGGTGAAAGCGGTTTTCACCAACACCGTTCCCGTCGACGCTTATCGCGGCGCGGGCCGCCCCGAAGCGACATTCGTGGTCGAACGCCTGGTCGAAACGGCGGCGCGCGAGATGAAGCTCGATCCAGCGGAAATTCGCCGCCGCAATTTCATTCGCGAGTTTCCGTATGCGACGCCGGTCGGCCTCACCTACGACACCGGCGACTACGAAACCATTCTGGCCCGCTCGCTCGAACTCGCCGACGTGAAAGGCTTCGAGGCGCGCCGCCAGGAATCGGAGAGGAACGGCAAGCGGCGTGGCCTCGGCTACTCGTGCTACATCGAAGCCTGCGGCCTCGCGCCGTCGAACATCGCGGGCGCGTTGGGCGCGCGCGCGGGCCTGTTCGAGGTCGGGCAGATTCGCGTGCATCCGACCGGCTCGGTGACCGTGTTCACCGGTTCGCATAGTCACGGCCAGGGACACGAGACCACCTTCGCCCAAGTGGTCGCGGACCGGCTCGGCATTGCATTGGAAAGCGTCGAGATCGTCCACGGCGATACCGGGCGAATTCCGTTCGGCATGGGCACCTACGGCTCGCGCTCGATCGCGGTGGGCGGCTCGGCGATCATGAAGGCGCTCGACAAGATCGAAACCAAGGCGAAGAAAATCGCCGCCCATCTGCTCGAAGCGGCGGCGGAAGACATCGAGTTCAAGGACGGCGTGTTCCGCGTCGCGGGCACCGATCGCACCAAGGCGTTCGCGGAAATCTCGCTCGCCGCCTACGTGCCGCACAACTATCCGCTGGACGTGCTCGAACCGGGCCTCGAGGAAAGCGCGTTCTACGATCCGAGCAACTTCACGTATCCGTCGGGCGCGTATATCTGCGAGGTCGAGGTCGATCCGGAGACGGGTGTGTGCAACATCCAGCAGTTCACCGCGGTCGACGATTTCGGCAACGTGATCAATCCGATGATCGTCGAAGGCCAGGTGCATGGCGGGCTCGCGCAGGGCATCGGCCAGGCGATGCTGGAGCGCTGCGTGTACGACGACGAAAGCGGCCAACTGCTCTCCGGTTCGTACATGGATTACGCGATGCCGCGCGCGTCCGATCTGCCGAACTTCACCGTCGAAACCTCCAAGGGCACGCCGTGCACGCACAACCCGCTCGGCGTGAAAGGCTGCGGCGAAGCGGGCGCGATCGGCTCGCCGCCGGCGGTGATCAACGCGATCATCGACGCGCTCGCGCCGCTCGGCGTGACCGACCTGCAAATGCCGGCGACGCCGCATCGCGTGTGGTCCGCGATTCACGCCGCGAAGCAACCCCATTGAGATCCTAGCGGAGCATTCGACATGTATTCATTCGAGTATCAACGCGCGACGGATCCCAAAGCGGCCGCCGCAGCCATCGCCGCCGACAGCGACGCCAAGTTCATCGCGGGCGGCCAAAGCCTGCTGCCCACCATGCGGCTGCGCCTCGCGCAACCGTCGCAACTGATCGACGTGACGCGCATTCCGGCGCTCAAGACGATCGCCGTCGACGCCACAACGGTGACGATCGGCGCCGCCGTCTGTCATGCCGACGTAGCGGAGCACGCGGAAATCCAGCGCGTGTTGCCGGCGCTCGCGGAGCTTGCCGAGCACATCGGCGACCGCCAGGTGCGCGCGCTCGGCACGATCGGGGGCTCGCTCGCCAACAACGATCCCGCCGCCTGTTATCCGGCTGCGGCGATGGGCTTGGACGCAACCATCGTCACCGACCGGCGGCGCATTTCGTCGAGCGATTTCTTCGTCGGCATGTACGAGACCGCGCTGGCGCCCGACGAGCTGATCGTCGCGGTGGAGTTCCCGGTGCCCGAGCGCGCGGCCTACGAGAAATTCCGCAATCCGGCTTCGCACTTTGCGCTCGTCGGCGTGTTCGTCGCGAAGTTCGCCGGCGGCGTGCGCGTCGCGGTGACGGGCGCGGCGGCTTCGGTGTTTCGTGTGCCGGAACTGGAAAGCGCGCTCACGGCGAATTTTACGCCCGACGCGGCACGCGCGGTCAGCGTGCCCGCCGACGATCTGAACACCGACATGCATGCCAGCGCCGAATATCGCGCGCATCTGATTCCGGTGCTGGCCGCGCGAGCGGTGGTGAAGGCGAACGCCTAGCGGATTCCCGCCGTTTGCGGTCGAAGTGGCATTCGCGAGCAGCGGAACGCCACTTCCGCCGCGTTCGCTCACGCACGCGCGACGGCCACGCCGGCTCGCGTTTCACCGTGCAGATTCAGGATCATCATGCAGCCTGCTTCCATCGACGACACCCTCGCGCAACTCGCCGCGCAAAGCTACTTCGCCAGCCGCGAACTCGCGACCGCGTTGTATCTCGCGCTGCGCATGGAGCGGCCGTTGTTCGTCGAAGGCGAGCCGGGCGTCGGCAAAACGGAACTCGCCAAGGCCGCGGCGGGGATGCTCGGCACCGCGATGCTGCGGCTGCAATGCTACGAAGGCCTCGACACCGCCAGCGCGCTCTACGAATGGGACTATCCGCGCCAGATCATGGCGCTGCGTCTCGCCGAGGCCGCCGGCGAGCGCCCCGACAACGACACTTTGTACCGCGGCGAATTCCTGCTGAAGCGTCCGCTGCTGCAGGCGCTGATGCCGGACGAAAACCATCCGGGCGCGCGGCGCGTGTTGCTGATCGACGAAATCGACCGCGCCGACGAGCCGTTCGAAGCGTTTCTGCTGGAACTGCTGTCAGACTTCCAGGTATCGATTCCCGAATACGGCACCGTCCGCGCGGAGCAGAAACCGCTCGTCGTGATGACTTCGAACCGCACGCGCGAAGTGCACGACGCGCTCAAGCGCCGCTGTCTGTATCAATGGATCGGCTATCCCGAGCGCGATCGCGAACTGGAAATCGTCGCCGCGCGGGCGCCGCAAACCTCGGCGCAATTGCAGCGGCGCGCGGTCGATTTCGTGCATCGGCTGCGCGGCATGGATCTGTTCAAGGCGCCCGGCATCGCGGAAACGATCGACTGGTGCCGCGCGCTTGAAGCGCTGTCGGTGACGGAGCTCGATCCGCAATCGGTGCAGAACACGCTGGGCGTCCTGCTCAAGTATCAGGACGATCTGGCGCGCGTCGACGCCGCGCAAATCGCGCAGTGTCTTTCCGAGCCGGGATAGCGGGCATGAGCAAGCGATCGGATGCGAGCGGCGGTGATTCGGCTGGCTTTGGCGAGAAGGCCGGAGCGTCCCCCACGCTCGCCCGCAACGTCGTGCATTTCGTGCGCGTGCTGCGCGGCGCGGGTTTGCCGATGTCGCCCGCGCAAGCCGTCGATGCGATCGCCGCGTTGCACTGGATCGACCTCGGCCGCCGCGACGACGTGCGCGCGGCCCTCGCCGCCTTGCTGGTATCGGCGCCCGACGAGCGCGAACTGTTCAACGCCGCGTTCGACCTGTTCTGGCGCGATCCCGATTGGGAAGGCAAGCTGCGCGCGCTGCTGCTGCCGAAGGTCCGCGACGGGCTGCCGCCGCCCAAACGCAACAACCGTCTCGCGGACGCGCTTGCCGTGCGCGCGCCGCCGTCGCCGCATGCCAGCGCGCAGCAGGAAACCGAGCAGCACGAATTGCACGCGCACATCAGCTTCAGCGCGGAAGAGCGCCTGCGTCACCGCGATTTCGACTCGCTGTCCCCTGACGAATGGCGCAGCTTGCGTCATCTGATCCGCGGCCAGCGCCTGCCGCTCGCCACCGAGCCGACGCGTCGCCTGAAGGCCGCCTCGCACGGCACGCACGCGGACTTGCGCGCGAGCGCCCGGCACGCGGTGCGCGCGGGCGGCGACTGGACCGTGTGGAAGTATCGCGCGGTGGTCGAACGCAAACCGCCGCTGGTGTTGCTGCTCGACATATCCGGCTCGATGAGCAGCTATTCGCGCGCGGTGCTGTATTTCTGCCACGCGCTGTTGCAGTCGCGCGAACGCTTGCAGGTGTTTCTGTTCGGCACGCGTCTCACCAACGCGACGCGCGCGCTGCGCGAGCGCGATCCCGACGTGGCGATCGCCGCGCTCGCCGATCAGGTGGTCGACTGGTCGGGCGGCACGCGGATCGGCGCCGCGCTCGCCGAGTTCAACCGACGCTGGGCCCGGCGCGTGCTCAGCGGCCGGGCCACGGTGCTGCTCGTGACCGACGGCCTCGATCACGAAGCGATCGACGTGCTCGGCGCCGAAATGGCCCGCCTGCGCCGCTTCGCGCACCGTATCGTGTGGCTCAATCCGCTGCTGCGTTTCAGCGGTTTTTCACCGAAGGCGCGCGGCATACAGGCGATCCTGCCGTATGTCGACGCGCATCGTCCGGTTCATAATCTAGACAGTCTGGCCGCGTTCGGCCGCGACCTCGCGCAACTCACGCGCGCGCCGCGTTCGGGCGCATCCGCCACGACATCCGCGGGAGCAATGCCATGGAACTGAGCGAAACTCATACGCTGCCCGTTTCGCAGCAACGCGCGTGGGAAGCGCTGAACGACACCGACATCCTGCACGCGTGCATTCCCGGCTGCGAGACCATCGAAGCGGACGGCGAGCACGCGTACAACGTGGTGCTGAGCGCGTCGGTGGGTCCGGTGAAGGCGCGCTTCAAGGGGCGCATGCAACTGACCGATATCGAGGCGCCGAACACGTACACCATCGTGTTCGAAGGTCAGGGCGGCGCGGCGGGCTTCGGCAAGGGCACCACGCGCGTCACGCTCGCGCCCGAGGGCGACGAGGCGACCCGGCTCGAATACACGGCGAGCGCGCAGGTCGGCGGCAAGCTCGCGCAGATCGGCTCGCGTCTGGTCGACGGCGCGGCGCGCAAGCTCGCCGGCGAGTTCTTCAAGCGTCTCGGCGTTCAGCTGGGCGGCGACGCGGGCGCCACGGCGGCCCCCGCTGTCAGCGAGCCTGCAGCCAATGAAACGATGCCGCAAAATAGCGAATCGCATGAGGCCGCGGACGGCGAGTCCGGCGGCGATGCACCGAAAAGGAAGAAATCATGGACAGCGTGGATCTCGAAGTCCTGAAGTCCAGCGCACGATGGCTGGAAGAGGGACATCGCGCGCTACTGGTGACGGTGGTGAAGACGTGGGGCTCGTCGCCGCGTCCCGAGGGCGCGATGCTCGCGGTGCGCGACGATGGACTCGTGGTGGGGTCGGTATCGGGCGGTTGCATCGAAGACGATCTGATCGACCGCGTGCGGCAAAGGGGCATCGAACAGACGCGCCCCGAGGCGGTGAAGTACGGCATCACGGCGGAAGAGGCGCATCGCTTCGGCCTGCCTTGCGGCGGCACGATCCAACTGGTGCTCGAACCGCTGACGCCGCACAGCGGCATTGCCGAACTGTGCCGCGCGGTGGAAGACGGACGCCTCGTGGCGCGTGAAGTGGATATGACGACGGGCGCCGTGCGGCTCGATCACGCGCAGGCGACGGACGGCGTGCATTTCGACGGCGAGCGTCTGCTGACGATTCACGGCCCGCGTTACCGGATGCTCGTGATCGGCGCGGGGCAGTTGTCGCGCTATCTGTGCCACATCGCGGTGGGGCTCGACTATCAGGTGACGGTCTGCGATCCGCGCGAGGAGTACACCGAGGAGTGGAACATTCCGGGCACGAAGATCGTTCGCACGATGCCGGACGATACGGTGACAGAGATGAAGCTCGATGAGCGTTGCGCGGTGATCGCGCTGACGCATGATCCGAAGCTCGACGATCTTGCGTTGATGGAGGCGTTGAAGACGCCGGCTTTTTATGTCGGCGCCTTGGGTTCCAGACGGAACAATCAGGCGCGGCGCGAGCGGTTGAAGGAGTTCGACCTGAACGACACTGAACTCGCGCGCTTGCATGGGCCGGTCGGGATTTATATCGGCAGTCGGACGCCGCCTGAGATCGCCGTGTCGATTCTTGCCGAGGTGACGGCGGCCAAGAACGGGGTTTCCTTGCCTACCTTGCTGCAGGTTGAAGGCGCCAAGGCAGCGCGGGAGATTGCGGCTTCGGGTGGGGCGGCTTGTAGCGTTTGATTTTTTTGCTCCCGCAGTGTTGTTGGTGGTGTTTCCGGTTCTTCTTTCACATGCCCCGGTTTGCCGCTGCGTCACGCTGGTCCGAGCCGGCAGAGGTCTTGGATCATCGCTCGGGTCGGCCGTCGAACTGCGCGGTTCACGGTCCTGCCGCTCCAGCGCTTTCATACGTCGAAGAAAGTAGGTGCTGCCCCGCACAGGGAACCTGTCCGCATTTTTGTGTGCGAGGCGATGGGCGGAGTTACCCGCGTGCGTTGGTGAATCGCTCACCAAACAGGATAGCAAACTGGTTCATGGCGGATGACCAGTCGAATGCCGCCCGTACTGATTTTGCCAGCACGTTGCGCAGCGCCAGCCAGAGCAGCTTGATGGCGGCCTCGTCGTTGGGGAAGTGGCCGCGGGTCTTGATGATCTTGCGCAGCTGCATGTTCAGACTCTCAATGGCGTTTGTGGTGTACACGACCCGGCGTATCTCGGGGGGAAACACGAAGAACGGCGTGACGTTCTCCCACGCTCGTCGCCACGACTGCACGATCGTCGGGTACTTCGCTCCCCATGGGCCTTCGGCGAAGGCCTCCAGGGCCTGCAGGGCGGCCGGTTCGCTCGCGGCTGCATAGATCGGACGCAGCGCCGCGGCGACGCTCTTGCGGTCCTTGTAGCTCGCGTACTCCAGACTGTTGCGGATCAGGTGCACGATGCAGGTCTGCACGGTCGTGCGCGGGTACGCCGTGCCGATCGCCCCGGCCAGGCCCTTCAGGCCGTCGACCACCGCGATCAGGATGTCCTGGCAGCCGCGCGTCTTCAGTTCATTGAACACCTTGAGCCAGAACTTCGCGCCCTCGGTCTGTTCGATCCACAGGCCGAGCACGTCGCGCTGGCCATCGGCCTGGATGCCCAGCGCCAGATAGACGGCCTTGTTGCTCACCACGCCGTCGTCGCGGATCTTCACGCGCAGCGCGTCGAAGAACACCACCGGATACATCGCCTCGAGCGGGCGGCTCTGCCAGGCGAGCGTCTCGGCCATCACCTCGTCAGTGACCGAACTGATGAAGTCGGGGGAGACCCCGGTGCCATAGCTCTCGGCCAGGAACGCCTGGATTTCGCGCACGCTCATGCCCCGCGCGTACATCGCGATGATGCGTTCGTCGAAGCCCGTGAAACGGCGCTCGTGTTTGGGAATCAGCAGCGGCTCGAAACTCCCCTCGCGATCGCGCGGCAGATCGACCCTGAGCGGGCCGCGCTCGGTGATCACCGTCTTGCCGCTGGCGCCATTGCGTTCGTTGGTCTGCTCGGAGGGTTTGGGCTGACCGGGCCGGTAGCCCAGATGCATGTTCATCTCGGCGCCCATCGCGCGCTCGATGAGCGCCTTGTTGAACGCGAGCATCAGGTCCTGGACCTCGGCGGGCGTCATCGGCCCCTTGACCAGTTCATCGAGCAGCGCTTCAGGCAGGGCAGGCAGCGGCCCTCGGGCCGCTGCCTGCGAAGCGACGGTGCGTTTCTTCTTCATCGGCATATCCATGACTTTGATCCTTCATGATATGCCTCGCCCACGAAATTACGGATAGGTCCCGCACAGGGGCAACGCCAATAGACCACTAACAAATCAAGGAAAGGCCAACCCACCAAGGCAACGAACCCAAACCGCCGAGCAGGCAAAAAACCAAAACCCCTACTTAACCGCCAACTTCGACCGCCGCCGCGAATACCCAAAATAAATAACCATCCCAACGAGCAACCAGACCACAAACGCCACCCAGGTGACAGCCTGAAGATTGGCCATTAAAAACAGACAGGAGGCAACAGCCAACACCGGCACAACCGGCACACCAGGGCAGCGAAACGCCCGAGGCAACTCAGGATGCGTCTTACGCAAAACGAGCACCGCAATCGACACCATCGAAAACGCGGCCAGGGTTCCGATGTTGATCAGCTCGGCCAGCACCTTCAACGGCACCAGCGCACCAATCAAACCGAAGAAAATCCCCACCAGCCACGTAGTAAAAAACGGCGTGGCAAACCTCGGATGCACCCGCGACAGTCTCGCGGGCAACAAGCCATCACGCGACATCGCGAAGATCACCCGCGTCTGCCCATAAGCCATCACCAGAATCACCGTCAGCATGCCCAGCACGGCGCCCAGGTCGATAAAGCCGGCCACCCACGTTTGACCGGCCACCTGCAACGCGTACGACACCGGATTCGGAATATCCGCGAACTGCGCCGACGGCACGATGCCCGTGACAACCGCCGCCACCGCCACGTACAACACCGCGCACACGCCCAGCGATGCAATGATCCCGATCGGCAGATCGCGCTTCGGGTTCTTCACTTCCTCGGCCGCGGACGACACCGAATCGAAACCGATGAACGCGAAGAACATCACCGCCGCCGCGCCGAATACGCCGCTCCAGCCATTCGGCATGAACGGATGCCAGTTGGCCGGCGTCACGTGAAAGACGCCCACGCCGATCACCAGCAGCACCACGGTCACCTTGATCGCCACCATCACGTTGTTGATTCGCGTGGATTCGCGCACGCCGACGGACAGCAACGCCGTAATCGCCATCATCACGAGGAACGCGGGCAGATTGAAGAACGTGTCCTGGCCCGGCAATGCGCCCGGCGCCGCCGTCAACGCAACGGGCAACGAAACGCCGAAGCCCGACAGCAGCGATTGCAGATAGCCCGACCAGCCCACCGATACCGCCGACGTGGCCAGCCCATACTCCAGCATCAAGTCCCAGCCGATGATCCACGCGGCCAGTTCGCCGAGCGTCGCGTACGAGTACGTGTAGATGGAACCCGCCACCGGAATCGTCGACGCGAACTCGGCGTAGGCCAGTGCGGCGAAACCGCACGCGATCGCCGCGACCAGGAAGGAGACCATCAGCGCCGGCCCGGCCTGGACGGCGCCCGTGCCGGTCAGCACGAAAATGCCTGTGCCGATGATGGCGCCGACACCGAGGAAAGTCAGATCGAGCGCGCCGAGCGCTTTCTTCAGGCCGGCGTTTTGAGCGCTCGCCGCGATCATGTGCTCGACGCTCTTCTTGCGAAACAGGGACATTGGCGGGGTCTCCAGTAGTGCACGCATCTTGCGCGCCGAATGTCGGAAAACCCACGATTTTAGCGGATGCGCGCCGCCGCACCATTTTGGGATCAGCTTTTTACGGGCGATGGTGAAGGGCGGAAAATCCCTCCCAGCGGGATGCCGATGGCACATTCCCGCGCCAGACAATGGCCATCGGCAAAGCCTTCGCACGATGCGCGGCCGGGCCGCTCAGAATCGCTCTCGCGCACGCTCGCTCGTCGGGGCGCGCGCCATTCAGCGACGCAGCGGCGTCGCGTTGCCGGAAGCAGATGTCAGCCCGCCATCGCCGGATTCAGATCGACCAGGCGGTTGCTCATCACATAGAAGGTCAGTTCGGCGTTGTTGCGCAGCTTCATCTTCTCGAGTAGCCGTGTGCGATACACGCTAACCGTCTTCACCGACAGCGACAGCGCCGCGGCGATGTCCGTCAGCCGTTTGCCCGATGCGAGCATGCACAGCGTCTGATATTCGCGATCGGAGAGCTTCTCGTGCGGCAATTGTTCGCCGTCGAAGGAGACGTAGTCGGCCAGCGCTTCGGCCATCGCCGGGCTCACATATTTGCGGCCTGCGGCGACCTGCTGGATCGCGCCGATCATCTGCGCGGCATCGACCGTTTTGGACAGGTAGCCGGCGGCCCCGGCCTTCAACGCGCGCACCGCGTACTGGTCCTCGCGATACATCGAGAACATCAGCACGGCCACGCGCGGCGCCTTGCGCTTCAGACGCTTGAGCACTTCCACGCCGTTCATGTCGGGCAGCGAAATGTCGAGCAGCACCACGTCGTAGCCATGCAGGGTGACGGCGTCGAGCGCTTCGGCGCCGCTTTGCGCCTCGGTGACTTCGCGGGCGACGCCGCGGTCGAGCAGCAATTGACGGACACCCTGGCGAACCACCGCGTGGTCGTCGGCGATCAGGATACGCAGACTCATGACGGCGTGCTCACGATTGCAGCGCGCGGCGTTCGACGTGAGGCGCGTTCGCCAGCATCGCGTCCCACGCAAAACGCGCATGCACGAGCGTGCCGCGCGATTCCCTGGCGCCGTCGCCGCGGCGCTGGCCAACGCGCCGGGCGCCCACGCGCAGCGTGCCGTCGAAGGCCGCGCAGCGCGCCTGCATGCCGCTCAGGCCGAAATGGCCGCGACGGCTGCGCGCGTTGCGCGTGACGCCGATGCCGTCGTCGCTGACGATCAGCGTGAGATGACGGCGGCTGGTTTCGATCCGCACGTCGGCGGATTCGGCGCGCGCGTGCTTGGCAATGTTGTTGAGCGCTTCCTGCGCGACACGGAACACGGCCAGCGCCGCTTCGGCGGGCAGGCGCGTGAGACGCACGTCGGCCGCGCAGACAAAGCTCGTGCGCAACTGCGTGCGCGTGGCGAAGTCGCCGGTCCATTGCGCCAGCGCCCCGACGATGCCGGCCTCGAGCGACGGCGCATGCAGTTCCGCGACGGCCTGGCGGCTGGCGGCGCACACGGCGTCGAGCGAACGGTTGGCGACGGCGAGCGCGGCGGCGCACTGGGACGGCGCGTCGGCGGGCAGCCAGGTTTCGACGCCAGCCAGCGCGAAGCGCGTCGCGGTCAACTCGGCGCCCACGCCGTCGTGCAGTTCGCGCGCCACATGGCGGCAGGCGGCTTCCTGTGCCTGCACGAGTTCGGCCGACAGTTCGCGCACCCGGGCGCGCAGCCGTGCCAGTTCACGTTCAACCGACGGCGACGCCACGACGGCACTGGCCGCGACGGACGCGTCGCATCCGTCACGCGGCGGTGACGACGGCAGAGGCGAGGCGAACGGGACGACAGTCGACGTATCCATGACTTTCCCTCTCAGGAAGCGGGGCGGACGACGAAGCGCGTGCGCGTCGGCGGCGCGAAGACGAAAGAACGCATGCGAGTCTCAAGCCTCCAGGTGCGGCCGGAACGCGTACGGTTCGACGGCCGGATTACTACGGTCGAGCGTAACGAAATTTACATTCAGTAACATGTAGCGCGGACTCTGGCAGGCATGCCGGAGCGGCGGTCGTGTGCCGCGATAATATCTCAAAAAAAGAAATAATGTAGGCGCACCAAGGCTTAGCGCCGATATTTCGCGCGACGGTTGACGTTCCGCAACACCGGCTCTGTCAGAAGAACACTGACGCGAAATGTCAGGCCGAGCGCGTCAACTTGTAACCGCCAAACAAAAAAGGAGCCCGGAGGCTCCTTTTGCCGAGTCCGCGGCGTGAGCCGCGAATTCGAATGTACGTCTTAACCGACGAACGCCTTTTCGACCACGTAGTGGCCCGGCGCGTTGTTGCTGCCTTCCTGGAAGCCCAGGTCGTCGAGCAGCTTGCGCGTGTCGCGCAGCATGTGCGGACTGCCGCACAGCATCACGCGGTCGTCTTCGAGCGAGAAGCCCGGCACGCCGAGGTCGGCGAACAGTTTTTCCGTTTCGATCAGTTCGGTGATGCGGCCGCGGTTCTGGAATGCCTCGCGCGTGACCGTGGGGTAGTACAGCAGCTTTTCCTGCACCAGTTCGCCCAGGTGCTCGTGCGCCGGCAGGTGCTCCGTGATGTATTCCTTGTACGCCAGCTCGTCGACGAAACGGCACGTATGCGTGAGCACCACGCGCTCGTAGCGGTCGTAAATGTCCGGATCTTTGATGATCGACATGAACGGCGCGAGGCCCGTGCCGGTGGAGAGCAGCCACAGCGTCTTGCCCGGCAGCAAGTTGTCGGCCATCAGCGTGCCGACCGGCTTCTTGCCGATCAGAACTTCGTCACCGACTTTCAGATGCTGCAGACGCGACGTGAGCGGGCCGTCCTGCACCTTGATGCTCAAGAATTCGAGGTGCTCTTCGTAATTCGCACTCGCGAGACTGTAGGCGCGGATCAGCGGCTTGCCCTCGACTTCGAGGCCCACCATCGTGAACTGGCCGTTTTCGAAACGGAACGACGGATCGCGCGTGCAGGTGAAGCTGAAAAGCGTATCGGTCCAGTGATGGACGCTCAGAACGGTTTGTGAATTGAGGTTGCTCATGGCTTCTTGGATAGTGCGAAAACAAAGGCGGCCAGTCGTTTTAGCCGGCCGGCACGGCAAGGGCGATGCTGCGCTGACCCGAGGTCGGAAAGCACGCGCAATCCGCTATTTTACCGCGCCGGCTGCCCGAAGGCGGCGGTGCGGCGGTTGAGCGTGGTCAAGCGGATGACTGAAGCCGGCCGCGTCGGCGCTGGAATGTCGTGCATACCGGCACCGCGAAGAACCTGGCGTGGATGCGGCCGCGCTTCGGCAAAAAGTCCGGCGAGGGACGAACGCCGCACGGGGCGGCAGCCATCGGCTGTCCGGCATGCGCCGGATAGGCGCGCCACACGGGCAACATTTTCGAGATCATACCGAAACCCGCCGTGCGCTGCAGCATTGACCCTGCTGATAAAACTGGCAAACGCCGAGCAAGTCGGCATGAAACGCGAGGAAATTGCGGCTTGCGAAAATGGCTCGCGCGAGTGGGGCGGCTTACTTTTCCCCGAGCCGACTGGTCCCTGCCGTATTGGTACACAGCGGCGCGCACGAGACCCGGTGAATCGCTGCAATGCCTTCAGGAAAAAGGCTTTTGGCGTTTTATATTTTGGTTACTTCGGGCGAGCGCTCATTCAACCCGCAACCGCGCCATATACGGCAAGTGATCCGAAAGCCACGCGGTTTCCTGGGTAGGCGGAATCCATTCGATCGGCTTCATGCCGCGCACGAACATCTTGTCGAGCGCGAGCGCCGGTGAAAAGGCGGGGAAGGTGCGGCCCGATTCGCCGAGCAGCGTCGCCACCTCATGCAAGCCGTGCTCGCCGAAGAGCGGCACCGAATCATTGCGCCAGTCGTTGAAGTCGCCCGCCAGGACCAGCGGACCCTCCGGCGCTTCCTTCGCGATCCAGTGCGCGATCCAGTTCATCTGACGCAAACGCGCCGAGCGCGTGAGCGCAAGGTGCGCGCACAGCAGCGTGACCGAATGACCGCCGAAGGTCGCGCGCGCCACCAACAAACCGCGTTTCTCGAAGCGATGCGCGGAGATGTCCCAGCGTCCGCCGAGATCGAGCGGATGCGGCGACAGGATCGCATTGCCATGCCGCCACGACGGCTTGAATACGTTCGGCCCGAGCGCGATCTCGAGTTCCAGCGCGCGCGCGATCTCGGTGGCCTGGCAGTGCCAGATGTCGCTCAACGGATCGGCGACCGGCGCGCCGAAACTGCTCGCCAATACCGGCGACGGCATGCGCCGCGCCATGGCTTCCTGCAAAAAATAAGCGTCGGCGTGAGTCGACTGAACCCAGCGCTGCATCGCCTGCCACGCTTGAAAGCCAAGCGGCGTGCGGCCTTTGTGCAGGTTCCAGCTCACCGCAACGAAATCCTTGGGCGCAATGCCCTCGCGGATCAATTCTTCTGGGTTTCGCATGCCGCGTTGTCCACGTGTTCTGTTTGGGCTTCGGTTGTTCGGTTCGGTTGTTCGCTTCAGTTCACGCTGCTCTCGACTCCCGCGCGCACGCGGTAGACCAGGTTCGGGTCCTTGTCGACGATCGTCCAGCTCGCCCATTGGCCGGTCGGCACCTTCAGGCCCGGATGGGTGGCGCTCACCTGGCGCGGTTGCGGCGGCAGCTTGCAGCCGGTGTCGGTTTGGCGCGCGGCGTTTTCCTCGAAGGTTTCCTGCGCTTCGATCGACATGGTGACCTCGTTGGTATCCGCCTGCAGCGGCGACACCGTCAGCGTGCGCGCCAGATCGATGCTGCCGGCAGGCTGGTCTTTACATCCGACGTTATGCTGCACCATCTTGTGATGCGTATCCGTGCGCGCCTGGCCGACCGTGGTGGTGCCCTCGAAGGCGTCGATCTGCTGGCCGTCGCGCATCACCTGCAATTGCCATTGCACGACCTGCTGGGCCGGCCGTTGCTGCGCGCTCGCAAGCAGCGAGGTGCCGAGCAGCACGGCCACGAGACTGGTTTTCCACATAAAGAAAATCTCCGGTTACTGCGTCCGGCAGTGTAGTCAGAGAGGGCCATCTTACCCCCGATGGACGCAACACTTTTGTGACCTATGCATGAGGGCCGGGTTCAGCAATGGTGCATTTCAGATGGGGCGGTGAGGCCGCTAAAACAACCCGTCGTTAGCAGCAGAGCCGCATGACTGCTGGCTTGCACGCGATTCTGGCGTCATTACACTGGACTTGAAACGGCGCCCGCGAGGCGCCGCCGCAGCAAGACCAGCCAGACGGGGTGAGCGATGACAACAGCAATGGTCAAACAGGAAATCGCCGTGGCGTCCTTCAGCCGGGTATACGACCTCGATCAGGTCGAGACCGCGTTGAATGATCTCGGCGAAGGTGCGAACGAGGCGCTGCGCGCCACGTACGAAAAGATGCTGAAAACCGGCAATTTGCGCTTTTGCGTGAAGCCGAACCGGATGCCGTCGATCGACGATCTGATCGACGCGCTGCCCAACTTTTCCGCGCCTCTCGACGATATCCGCAAGCAGGTCGCGCTGTGTCTTGAAACCGACGACCGGCTCGAACTGATGCCGATCCTGCTGCTCGGCGACCCCGGTATCGGCAAGACGCATTTTGCCAAGCAGTTGGCGCGCCTGCTCGGCACCGCCTATCAATACGTGGCGATGAGTTCGTTGACGGCCGGCTGGATTCTCTCGGGCGCTTCCTCGCAATGGAAAAACGCGAAGCCGGGCAAGGTGTTCGATGCGCTCGTGAACGGCAGCTATGCAAACCCGGTGATCACCGTCGATGAAATCGACAAGGCCTCCGGCGACTCGCAATACGACCCGCTCGGCGCACTGTACGCGCTGCTCGAACACGACACCGCGCAGACTTTCATCGACGAGTTCGCCGAGATTCCGATCAATGCCGGCCACGTGATCTGGATCGCGACGGCCAACGACGAGCGCTCGATCCCCGAGCCGATCCTCAACCGGATGAACGTGTACGAGATTCCGTCGCCGGATCATGACGGCGCGCGCCGCATCGCGCAGTCGATCTACGACGAGATCCGCTCGGCGCACAACTGGGGCCTGCGCTTTCCCGAGACGCTCGGCGACGCCGCGCTCGAGGCGCTCAAGCAGGCATCGCCGCGAGCGATGCGTCGCGCGATATTGAATGGATTCGGCGCGGCGCGCATCGACGGACGCGACAGCATCGAAGCTGGCGATATCCGCCTCGACTACGGAAATCGCCGAAAACCGATCGGTTTTTGAGCGGTTTTTGCACAAAAGCCGCCTGCGGGCGGCTTTTTCACGGCGGCAAACCGGGCCTTCTCCATACGATTGTGTTTGCCCCGTCCGGGACTTTGAAACTGCTCAACGGCCGAGCGCCCGCAACCGTTCACGACGACGGCCATTGCTGTCTGTGCGGCGTCGTACAATTTGCATAGCGGTTGCGATAGGGCAGATGCGTTCGACAGCGAGCGGTGTGCGGCACTCGATAGCCGCATCCTGTCCTCATGTGTATCGGGTGAACGAGGCAGCGCGCGGCGAAATCGGCCGCGTCAAGGGACATGGACCAAATCGAATGTGTAGTGATCGGCGCCGGCGTGATCGGCCTGGCGGTGGCGCGCGCACTGGCGGCGCGCGGACATGAGGTGATCGTGCTGGAGGCGGCCGAGGCGATCGGCGTGGGCACCAGCTCGCGCAACAGCGAGGTGATTCACGCGGGCATCTACTATCCGCGCGGTTCGCTCAAGGCCACGCTTTGCGTGCGCGGCCGCGAGTTGCTTTACGACTACTGCGCCGCGCGCAACGTCCCGTATTCGCGTTGCGGCAAACTGCTGGTCGCCACCTCGCGCAATCAGATCCCGCAACTCGAAAGCATCATGGCGAAGGGGCGCGACAACGGCGTACTCGACCTGATGCGGATCAGCGGCGACCAGGCGCAGGCGCTCGAACCGGCGCTCGAATGTGTCGAGGCGGTGTTCTCGCCGCAGACGGGCATCGTCGACAGTCACCAGTTGATGCTGGCGCTTCAGGGCGATGCGGAGCGCGACGGCGCGGTGTTCGCGTTTCATGCGCCGGTCGAAGCGATCGAGGCGAGCAACGGCCGCTTCATCATCAAGGTGGGCGGCAATGCGCCGACCACGATCAGCGCCGCATGCGTGATCAACAGCGCCGGTCTGCACGCGAATGCGCTGGCCCGCAAGATTCGCGGACTCGACGCGCGCCACGTGCCCCCGCTCTATCTCGCGCGCGGCAACTACTTCAGCATTTCGGGGCGCGCGCCGTTCAGCCGCCTCATCTATCCGATGCCGAACGAGGCCGGTCTCGGCGTGCATCTGACGATCGATCTCGGCGGCCAGGCGCGTTTCGGTCCCGACGTCGAATGGGTCGACACGATCAACTACGACGTCGATCCGCATCGAGCGGAATCGTTCTATGCGGCGATTCGCACGTACTGGCCCGCGCTTCCCGACGGTGCGTTGCAGCCCGCTTATGCGGGGATTCGTCCGAAGCTTTCGGGCCCCGGCGAGCCCGCCGCCGACTTCGTGATTCAAGGTCCGGCCGCGCATGGCGTGCGCGGGCTCGTCAATCTGTTCGGGATCGAATCGCCGGGCTTGACGGCGTCGCTCGCGATTGCGCGGCGCGTCTGCGAACTGAGCGGGCGGGAGTGACCGGCATTCACCTGGCGGCCCGCCTTGCGCGGATCGAACCGCATCGCACGCGTGACGTCCGAGCCTGGCGTCGTACCGATTCGCTTATCTCTATCATTTGAGTCGTCACGCGCGGCGGCTTCGTTGCTATGCTTGGGGACCGCTGTCATCAGAACGGCGATCAGTTCATATAAACGGAGTGAGTCCCCATGAAACCTTCCCGTCGTACGTTTTTGATCACGAGCATCGGTGTGGCGTCCAGCTTCGCGCTGTCGCGCCAGGCTTTCGCGGATACACCCAAGGTCGCCGAAAGCGACCCGACCGCGCAGGCGCTCGGCTATAAGGAGGATGCGAGCAAGGTCGACAAGGCCAAGTTCGCCAAATATGCGCCGGGCCAGGACTGCGGCAACTGCAGTTTTTATCAAGGCAAACCCACCGACGCCTACGCCGGCTGCCCGATGTTCGCGGGCAAGCAGGTCGCGGCCAAGGGGTGGTGCAGCGCATATAACAAGAAGGTCTGATGCCGCTCTTGCCGCGTGTGTATTCGATATCGCGGCAGATGCGCTGCAACATGCCCGCGCGAGATTCAGCGCGGATGATCGAGGCGTCTGCCGCTCAGTGCGGCAGACGCCTTTTTGCTGCTTGAAAACAGCTTGCGCCCTCTTTACACTCCGTGACGGCCGCTGCGGGCAGCGTCGGTTTGTCCGGCGTACTCACGCGCCTCTACGTTGATACGACGCACCGCGAGACACTTTTCGCAAGCTGGAGATTTGAATGGCACCAGCGTCAAGTAGCCTCCACAGACGGGCCGTCGCCGCGGCGGTGATCGGCAATGCGCTCGAGTGGTATGACTTCACCGTGTTCGGTTTCCTGACGGTGGTGATCGCGCAGTTGTTCTTCCCGGCGGCCAACGATTATTCGTCGCTGCTCCTGACCACCGCGACCTTCGGCGTCGCTTTCGTGATGCGGCCGGTCGGCGGCATCGTACTCGGACTCTATGCGGATCGCGCGGGACGCAAGGCGGCGTTGTCGCTCGTCATCGCGCTGATGACGCTCGGCATTCTGCTGCTCGCGATCGCGCCGCCGTATTCGGCGATCGGCATCGGCGCGCCCTTGATGATCGTGCTCGGGCGTTTGCTGCAAGGCTTTTCCGCCGGCGGTGAGTTCGGCAGTTCGACCGCCTTGCTGATCGAAGCGGCGCCGTTCTCCAGGCGCGGCTTTTACGGCAGTTGGCAGATGTCGAGCCAGGCGGCGGCGCTCCTGCTCGGCGCCCTGGTGGGCGCGTTGGTCACGCGCGGCCTGTCGCCCGAGGCGTTGAAGTCCTGGGGCTGGCGCGTGCCGTTCATTCTCGGCTTGATCATCGGGCCGATCGGCTTTTACATTCGCCGGCATCTTGCCGATTCCGAAGTTTTTTTGCTCGCGAAAAAAACCGCGCGGCGCGCGACACTCGGCGAACTGTTCCGAAACCATAGCCGCGACGTGCTGTGCGGGCTAGGCGCGGTGATCGCGCTCACGGTGACGATCTACGTACTGATCAGCTATCTGCCGACCTTCGCGGTCAAGCAACTGAAGCTGCCTTACGGGCAATCGTTTTATGCGGTGATCGTCGGCAATCTGCTGTTGACCGTGCTCTCGCCGCTTACCGGCGCATGGTCCGACAGAATCGGACGCAAGGGGCTGTCGTTGTGGTCGCTGGCGATCACGCTCGTGATCATCTATCCGCTGTTCGCATGGCTCGCGGCAGAGCCGAGCGTGTCGAAACTGATACTCGTGCAGGCGCTGCTGTCGATCACGCTGTCCGGCTACTACGGGCCGTTCGGCGCGCTGATCGCCGAACTGTTCCCGGCTAACGTGCGCTCGATCGGTCTCTCCCTTGCCTACAACGTCGCGGTGATGATATTCGGCGGCTTCGGGCCTTTCATCGTGACGTGGCTCATCAAGACCACCGGCTCGCCGCTCGCGCCGACGTACTACGTGATGGCCGGGCTGGCGCTCTCCCTCGTCGCGGTGGCGTGCATGCCCGGCAAGCGCCACGCGGATCTCGACGCGCAGCGCAAACCGGCGTGACGTCGTCGAGACGATGAGCGGGCGTTACTCCATCTAGCTGCGCGCCGGCATCAGCGGCGGCCGCTTGTCGAACCACGGCCGCGCCGCTTCGAGTTGCGCGGCCAGCCGAAACAGCGTTGCCTCGCCGCCGTCACGCGCGGCGAATTGCACACCGACCGGCAGGCCACGCGCGTTCCAGTAAAGCGGCACCGACATCGCCGGCTGCCCGCTCAGATTGAACAGCTCGGTGCATCCCGCCCACGCGAATGCCTTGTTCGACGCTTCCATCAGCAGCTTTTTCATTAGCGGTTCGAGCGGCATCGCGGTGACGGCGCGCATCTGCATGCGTTCCGCGGAGGTGGGCTGCATCTCGCCGATCTTGATCGGCGCCGCCGCGAGCGTCGCGCACAGAATCACGTCGTAGCGGTGCAGCAGATCGGTGAGGCGTTCGGTGATGCGGCGTTGTTCCTCGAGCGCGGCGGGCAAGCCGCGTTCGCCGAGTTTGCGGCCGACGTGCGCCATCGCCCACGTCGAGATTTCGAATTCCTCGCGCAGCGGCTTGCGACCGGTGATGCGGTCGGCGTTCAGCACGAGTTCTTCGGCGGTCACCGACCAGAGCGTCAGAAACGCATGGCGCACAGCCGCGAAATCAATGCCGAGCGAGACGGGCTCGATGTTGTGACCGAGCGAGCGCGCGAGTTGCGCGGCGTCCTCGAGCGCGGCGCGCGCGTCGGCGGAGAGCGAAGGCGCGAGCATCGGTTCGGTGACGTAGGCGATGTTCAACGGCTTGCAGGGTTCGCGGCTCGCACCGAGGAACGTGCCTGGCGCACCGGACGGTCGGTCCGCATTGCCCGCCAGCAGATCGAGCAGCAACGCGCTGTCGCGCACGCTGCGCGATACCGCATGATCGACGCCGAGTTCGCCGGCGGCGCTCGGCGTGACGCGCGGCACGCGCCCGCGAGAGGGTTTGAGACCGAACAGTCCGCAGCATGACGCGGGAATGCGGATCGAGCCGCCGCCGTCCGACGCATGCGCGAGCGGCACGATGCCCGCCGCGACCGCCGCTGCCGCGCCGCCGCTCGAACCGCCGGGCGTATGGTCGAGATTCCACGGATTGCGGCACGCGCCGAACAGTTCGGGTTCCGTATAAGGCATCTGGCCGAGCTCGGACGTGCTGGTCTTCGCGAAGATATTGAGGCCGGCCGCTTTCGCGAGTGCGACCACCGGCGCGTCCTCGGTGGGAATGAAGTGCCGATAGTGGCGGCTGCCCATCGACATGCGCAGCCCGGCGACCGGCGCGCCCAGATCCTTGATCAGAAAGGGCACGCCTGCGAGCGCTCCTTGCGCGCGGTCGCTGTCGGCATGGTTCGCGCCGTTTGCCCGCTTCGCGTCGTCGCGCGACGCGCGTTCGCGCGCCGCGTCGTAGTCCTTCAGCACGATCGCATTGATCGCGGGATTGACGGCCTCGGTGCGCGAGATCGCGATGTCCAGCAATTCGCGCGCGCTGGCTTCGCGGGTTCGCACGAGTTCGGCGAGGCCGATGGCGTCATGGGCGAGATAGTCGGATTGCACCACGGATGAGCCCTCGCGAATCGAGTGTTGGATCTGCCGGTTGCCTATGCGCGCGACGAACCGCTCTGCCGGAGATTCGCTGGGCGGGGTTCATCGCCATGCATCGAGGAGGACGGCGCGCCGAACGCGCGCCGTCTGTGGGGAGAGTACCTGAGTTGCGGGGGTGAACTGCGCGCGCGGATCAAAAGCGCGCGTGACGGTCACGGGCCACGGGTCACAGCCGCGAGTCTCGCGAGTTATAGCCGGCGAATTACAGCCGCTCACCGAGGAAGGTCAGCGTGCGGCCATGCGCGAGCGCGGCGGCGCGCTGGTTATACGACGCACGGTCCGAGCAGTTGAAGCCGTGATCGGCGTTCGGATAGATGTGAAACTCGGCATCGGTGCGGCCGGCGAAGCGCTCCTGAACCTGGCCGACCGCCGACACCGGAATATTCGCATCGAGTTCGGCGTAGTGGAATTGCATCGGCACCTTGATCTTCGCCGCTTGCTCGAGCTGATTCTGGATGCCGCCGCCGTAATAGGCGACCGCGCCATCGAGCGTGCCCTGCGCCGCCGCCAGGTAAGCGAGCCGTCCGCCGAAGCAGTAGCCGATTGCCGCAATCTTGCCGGTCACTTCCGGCATGGCGCGCAGCGCCGCGGCGGTCGCGCCGATATCGGCGACGGCCTGATCGACGTTGGTCTTTTGCAGCAGTTCGATGCCCTTCGCGCGATCCGCGCCGTCATACGTCAACTCGACGCGCGGCTGCACGCGCCAGAACACGTCCGGCGCGAGCGCGACGTAGCCGTCTTGCGCATACTGATCCGCGACCGAGCGGATATGGCTGTTCACGCCGAAGATTTCCTGGATGATGATGACGGCCGGTCCCTTGCCGCCCTTGGGCAACGCGAGGTAGCCGCCGAAGCTGTCGTTGCCGGCGGGGATGTCGATCCATCGGGAAGTCGTGCTCATGCTGCTCTCCATATACCCATGCGCCGCTGCGCGAGGTCGGTCTGAATGAAGCCAAGGCTTGAATGCCTGAAGCGGGCGGTCAGTTTGCCACCAAAAGAAACGCCTTGCAGGACGCCCCCTGCGCCGCGAAGCCGCACTCGACGAAGCGCGGCGCGCGGTGAGAACCGCGTGCGGCGAATGAGCATGCTCGATGATTCATCTTTCGGCGGGCGGCGCGAATCGTCGCGCTGGCGCGTTTGCTTCGGTGTGGTTCGAGCGCGTTCGCACGCGTCTCGCGCGCGCCCGTATAAAGCCTGTTTTTTAGGCAAAAAACATGACCGAAGCATTAACGGTTTAACACGCTAAAAGCGTTGAGCCGCGCGGTTAGACGAAAGCCTCACATAGCGGAAACCCGCATGGGTTGGTGCTTTCCAGTCGATGCGTCCAGTCGGAATCGGTCGCTGTTGGATAAACGCTATTAGTGTTGATCCCACTTCCTCAAAAAAGCCCCACAAATTAATTTGATGGCCTACACTTGCGCGCAAGTACGGCTTGCCGCCTGCCACAAACAGTCCGGCAAACGTGCTTGCCAAGTGCATGAACGATGCAACCGGCGTGGTCGTCCACGGGATTGAGCGACACGTGTTGGTGAAGCGGGGGCACAGGCGATTACGTTGTTTTTGGGACCGAAACTGGAGACTTACATGAACATCAAGATTCAAAAGCTGTTGCCCATCAGCGCTGCGGCGATGCTGTTCGCAACGTTGGCAACAACGGCTGCAGCCGACACGGTCGTGAAGATCGGTCACGTTGCGCCGCTCACTGGCGGTATCGCTCACCTGGGGAAAGACAACGAAAACGGCGCGCGCCTGGCAGTTGAAGAAATCAACGCCAAGGGCCTGACGATCGGCGGCCAGAAGGTCACGCTGCAACTCGATCCGCAAGACGATGCAGCCGACCCGCGCACGGCTACGCAAGTCGCGCAGAAACTGGTCGACGACAAGGTCGTCGCAGTGGTCGGCCACCTGAACTCGGGTACGTCGATCCCGGCTTCGAAGATCTATAGCGATGCGGGCATCGTGCAGATCTCGCCGTCGGCAACCAACCCGGCCTACACGCAACAAGGTTTCAAGACGACGTACCGCGTCGTGGCAACCGACGCGCAACAAGGTCCGGCGCTGGCTAACTACGCCGCCAAGGGTCTGAAAGTGAAGAGCGTCGCGATCGTCGACGACTCGACCGCTTACGGCCAGGGTCTCGCAAACGAATTCGAGAAGACCGCCAAGTCGCTGGGCCTGAAAGTGATGTCGCATGACGCGACGAACGACAAGGCTGTCGACTTCCGCGCGATTCTGACGAAGATCAAGGGCGAAAACCCGGACGCGATCATGTACGGCGGCATGGACGCCACCGGCGGCCCCTTCGCCAAGCAAGCCAAGCAGCTCGGCCTGCGCGCCAAGGTGCTGGCAGGCGACGGCGTGTGTACCGACAAGCTGGCCGACCTGGCAGGCGACGCAACCGACAACATCGTTTGCTCGGAAGCCGGTATGGCGCTCGAAAAGATGGCCGGCGGCCCGGCGTTCCTCGCCAAGTATCAGAAGCGTTTCGGTCAGCCGATCCAGATCTACGCGCCGTTCACGTATGACGCGGTGTACATCGTCGTCGACGCCATGAAGCGTGCGAGCTCGACCGATCCGGCGAAGATCCTGGCAGCGATGCCGAGCACCGACTACAAGGGTGTGATCGGCGAAACCACCTTCGACGCGAAGGGCGATCTTCAGCATGGCGTGATCTCGCTGTACAACTACAAGTCGGGCAAGAAGACGCTGCTCGACGTGGTGAAGATGTAAGACTGCATGACCGAAGACAGCGTTTGTCTGTCTTCGGTCGAGCGGTTAAAAGGCACGCGCGCCGTAGGGCTCGCGTGCCTTTTCTTTTATGCGTGGTCGATATGCCGATTCAAGGCGCCGCGCTGGCGCAATCGTTTGCCCGCGCGTGGATGGATAGGCTGGGTGTCGTGCGCGGCCCGCGCTCGTGTCAGATCTTCAAACGACGCAGCACCTTCGGCCCGGCAATCGCGATCAATGCGCAACACACGGCCACCACGGACAAGCCGATCGGCAAACTGGTCGCCTGCGTCACGGCGCCGATGATCACCGGCCCAAGCAGCAGCCCGAAGTAAGCGAGTCCGGCGACGTGCGCGAGTCCTTCCGCAGCGTGAATGCCCTTGACGCTCGCCGCCGCCGCGAACAGCACGGGCATCATGTTCGCGAGGCCGAGCCCCATCAGCGTGAAGCCGACGAGCGCCGCCACCGGGTTGGGCAGCAGCAATGCGCCGACCATTCCGGCGCCGGCGAGCGTCGCGCTCGCCATCACCAGTTGTGGCGCGCCGAAGCGGGCGCGCACCGCGTCGCCGGCGAAGCGCGCCGCCGCCATGCCGCCCGAGAACGCCGCATACGCGGCACTCGCGAGCGCGGGCGTGCTCAGCACGACGTCGCGCATATAGACAGTGGCCCAGTCGTACATCGCGCCTTCCGCGATCAGCGCGACCAGGGCCATCACGCCCAGCGCCCACAAGGCCGGCGAGCGCCAGCGGTTGGCGCGCGGCGTGGCGGCGTCGGGATGCTCGGCATGCGGCACGTGCGGCAGCACCGCGGGGCAGGCGGCGATCAGAACCAGCGCGCTGACCGCCGCGGCCAGCGCGAGATGCAGCGCCGGCGCCATGCCGCGCGACAGCAACGCGCCGCCAGCCGCCGCGCCGAACATCCCGCCGACGCTGAACATGCCGTGCAGCGATGACATGATCGGCTTGCCGAGCGCCTTTTCGACGGCGCTGGCTTCGGCGTTCATCGCGACGTCGAGCGTGGCCATGCCCGCGCCGAAAATCGCCAGCACGATCAGCAGCAGCCAGTAAGCCGGCACGATCAGAATCAGCGCCGCGCACGCCGCCATCACGAGGCCGCCGGCGAGGCAGGCGCGGCGCGTGCCGACTCGCGCGATCCACGACGCATTGGCCGCCATGGCGCCGATCGAGCCGCCCGCCACCGCCAGCAGCGCAAACGAGAGCATCGCCGCATTCAGATGAAAGCGGTCGCGCACCGTCGGCACATGCACGCCCCACGACGCGTACATCATCCCCGCGATGAAGAACACGGCCATCGTGGCGAGGCGGGCCCGCTGCCTGGCTGTGTCGGACAGTTCGCGGTGAGCGGCAGGAAGGGCGGCGAAGTCGGAAGAGCGGTCGGACACTGAGATCCCGTGGACGGATGACACGCGGAAAGCGCGTTGCGGTGAATTTCCGATTCTAGCGAAGCGGCCGGGCTTATGCTTGCGAGGCGCTTTCAGGAGACTTGGAAGCCGGTACTTGAACGCCTACGATTATTTGAGCCATACGTGACGGGCGCATTAGGGGCGTCCGCTATCCATCGAGGAACGCGTACTTGAACATTCCCGCTCATGCTCCGCTGCATCTGCTGCACACGACTGCCGTCGGCACGCTGGCTACTCACGCTCGCGAGCCGGAGGGCTTTCCTTATCCCACCGTGCTGCCGTTCGCGCCGGACCCGCGGCATCGCCCGACGATTCTCATCAGCCGGCTCGCCGAGCACACGCACAATCTGCGCGCCGACCCACGCGCCGGTTTCCTCGTCGTCGACGCACCCGACGGCGACGTGCTGAACGGTCAGCGCGTGACCTTGCTGGGCACCTTCGAAGCGATCGACCCGGCTCCCGAGGTCGTGCAGCGCTATCTGCGCTATCACCCGGATGCGCAACGCTATCTCGCGCTCGGCGATTTCACGTTCTGGACCCTGCAAATCGAGCGTTTGCGCTATATCGGCGGCTTCGGTGCGATGGGATGGCTCGACGGCGCGGAACTCGATCCGCTGCCGCCGCTCGGTTTCGACGAGGAAAGCGCGCTGCTCGCGCACTTCAGCGACTATCGTGAGGGCGTCGGCGGTGGGCAACTGCTCGGCGTCGACCGATATGGCGCCGATCTGAAACTGAACGGAGCACGCAGCCGCTTTGCCTTCGAGGACGCCAAACTCGATCGTGAAGCGTTGCATGCGGCAGTGGAAGATTGCATGCGGCGACACGCCAATTAGGTGATTCATTGCCATGCCGGGAAAACACGCATGCGGCAATAACACCGCGCAACAAGTCTGACAATATGTTACGGGATTGCAGCTAAGCTGTCATGAAATGAAATGTTGATGCTCGATCGACATCTTAAGTTTCATTTTTTGATAATTAATCCAATAATTACTGATGCCGGTTGGAATGCTTCTGTAAAAATCTCAATCCATCTATTCGGAACATGTGCACAACCCCACGTTGATCCGAAATTTTTCGAAACGAAATTGAATTAATTTTCTCCGCCCGCTTTTGTTGTCTTTCTATTTTGTGTTAATCTCGCCGTCAAATTCCGAGGCATGATCACTTACAAGGGCAAGCCGGCTTAAGACTGGCAGTCATTTATCCGAACCACAAAGGGAATCTATGTCTTCCTACAAGGAACTACTCGCACAGCGCGAGAAGCTTGAAAAGCAGATCGAAGAAGCGAAGTCGCGCGAATACGCGGAAGTGTTGAATGAGATCAAGCAGAAAATGGCCGATTACGGCATTACGCTGGCGGAACTCGGTGGCGGCCGTGCTGCCAAGGGCGCTAAAGCCGGTCGTCCGCGTGCAGGTGTCGCACCGAAATATCGCGACCCGGATAGCGGTAGCACATGGTCGGGCCGTGGCAAGCCGCCGCGCTGGATCGCCGGTCTGGACCGCGATAAATTTCTGATTCAGAAATAATCCCATCGCATCAATAGTCGTACAAATAGGTTCAATCAGCCGCGCACATGATGCGTTGCTGTCCGACAAAAACCGCGTACCAGTCAGGGCGCGGTTTTTTTATTGCGTCGGCGTGCTGCCGCGGTCTCTTGCATACGCTCGAAATGGTTCGAACACGAATGCTTTTCGTTTAGATAAGCAACTGATTTGAAAGGATATTTCTGGCATTTTCCGCTCGTTTTCGAGATGCAGCGGGTAGAATACAGGGATTGAACTTTTCATCTGCTTCTCCGATGCCTTCCGTCGCCGCAGTTCAGTCCGCAGAGAAACAGCACGTTGCGCGCAAAAGCACCCTTGTGAGTATTGCGCTCAACGCGGTGTTGATGACGCTGCAAATCTTCATTGGCGTGTTTGCTCACTCCCAGGCACTCGTCGCGGACGGCATCCATTCGCTCGCCGATCTGATTTCCGATTTTGTCGTCCTGATCGCCAATCGGCACAGCGGCGCAAAGCCCGACGCGGATCACAATTACGGACACAGCCGCTATGAAACGGTGGCTTCGTTATTTCTGGGCGGATTGCTGATTGCGGTGGGCGTCGGCATGTTGTGGCGTGCCGGCACGCGTCTCGCCGATCTGGAAAGCATCCCGGCCGTCCATATGAGCGCGCTCGTCGTCGCCGTGCTGGTGCTGATTTCAAAAGAGAGCCTGTTTCGCTACATGCTGCGCGAAGCGCAGCGCGTGCGCTCGGCCATGTTGATCGCGAACGCCTGGCATGCGCGCTCGGATGCGGCGTCGTCGTTGGTGGTGGCGATCGGCATTGTCGGCAGTCTCGCCGGGGTGCGCCTGCTCGACCCGATCGCCGCGGCGATCGTCGGTTTCATGGTGGCGCGCATGGGCTGGATGTTCGGTTGGGACGCGCTGCAAGATCTCTCGGACCGCGCGCTCGATCAGTCGGCTACCGCCGACATGCGCGCGCTGCTGCTCTCCACGCCGGGCGTGCGCGACGTGCATGAAATGCGCACTCGCAAGATGGGCGACTTCGCGCTCGTCGACGCGCATATTCTGGTCGATCCGCTGATTTCGGTCTCGGAGGGCCATTACATCGCCGAGTCGGCGCGCTTGCGGGTGCTGACCGACAATCGCGTGCTCGACGCTCTGATTCACGTCGATCCGGAGAACGATGCGCTCGCGCGTCCGCCAGTCGATCTGCCTACCAGGGAGCGGGTGGTTGCCGAGGTGGACGCCGCCTTGGCCGCGGCCGGCGTGAAAGCCGCAGCGGTCAACATCCACTACCTGAGCACGGGACTCGACGTCGAAGTGGTGTTGCCCGCGCTGGTTTCCGGTGCCGACGCGGACGTCGGGCGACGGTTAGCGCGCGTCGATCTAGGTGCGCTCAAGCGTCGCCTGGGCGCCCGCAAACTCGACGTACTGCAGGAATTGAACGCGCCCTCAGCCGGCGGATCCGATTCGGCGGCAGTGACGGGGAGCGGTGGGTCGATCGCGCGCGCGAAGGGCGCGGAGCGGCACAGTACCACCTGATCGCGGCGCGGGCACGAACGGCGTCACTAGACACACCCAAGCGCCAAGGCTCGAGCGCGGCGGCGGAATCCACTCGTCCTTACAGCGGCAATTGCGTGTCGAATTTGATTTCGCGCAGCACGACGCTCGTGCGCACCTGCGCGACGGCGGGAATCTTGAAGATGCGTTCGTGCAGAAAGCTGTCGTACGCCTTGATGTCGGGCGCGACGATCTTGAGGATGTAGTCCGATTCTCCGGTCGTGCTGTAGCACTCGGTGACTTCCGGACAGGTGGCGATTTCCCGCTCGAACTGCTCCACGCCGCCTTCGGTATGGCGCGTGAGATGAATGTGCGCGAGCGCGCAAACATGCAGCCCCAGCTTTTCGCGATCGAGCAGCGCCGTGTAGCGCTGGATCACCCCCGATTGCTCCATGTCCTTGATACGCCGCCAACATGGGGTGCTCGACAGGCCGACCTGGTCGGAAATCTCTTGCACCGAACGGCGCGCGTCGAGCTGTAGCAGACGCAGGATTTTTTGAGAGAACGTATCGAGTGTCAACTGCGCCTCCGTTTGCGTCGCCGTATCATGCATGGTAGAGGGCGCGAAAACGAAACGCAATCTAAAACGGCTCCAACGAGGGAGATTCCCTAATTTGCCGGTTCCTCAGCGGCGTTTTGTCCTGAGCCGTCCCCATCTTTAGCTGTTGCGAGTACCGCGGCCTGGGTTGCCGCCTGGGTCGCGCGCAAGTCCTTCAGCATGTTGCAGAAGAGCGCGCCCTGTTCGATCGCATCGTCCAGCGCCACATGCGTATGCGGATGCTCGTCGAACCAGTGTTTCGGAAAGCGCGGCTTGATGTTCTTGCGGTACGGCAGGCCGGTCATCGCGAACGCAAGCGTCTTGATGTCGAGCGCCGACCATGAAAACGGGCAGCGGCCGACGAACCGCATCATGTACCAGAACATATAGGTGAAGTCGAAGCCCGCCGGCATCGCCACGAATACCGGCTTGCCCGGCAAGGCCTCGACCCAGTCGACGTAAGCCGTCAACGCGGCCGCGGGATGCTGCAAGTCCTTGCGGCAGGCTTCCCACGCCTCGGGCTGCGTCTTCCACCACGCTTCCTGCACCGGATGCGGCTTGGCGCCCTCGAGCAATTCGAGATTCGCCGAGAAAGTGGCGATCAACTGCTTGTCTTCCGTGTAGGCGGCGGAGGCGAAACTGAGCATCGAATGCGGGCCGGGAATCGGACCGTCCGCTTCGACGTCGGTGCTCACATAGATTTCGCTCATGCCTCGACTCCGTCGGCGACATACGGATTGGTGCGGCGCTCGTCACCGAACGTCGAGGTGGGCCCGTGGCCGGGCACGAACGTCACGTCGTCGCCGAGCGGCCAGAGTTTTTCGCGGATCGAACGCACCAGGTCCGCGTGATTGCCGCGCGGAAAATCCGTGCGGCCGATCGAACCGGCGAATAGCACGTCGCCCACCAGCGCCAGCCGATGCGCGCGGCTAAAGAACACCACGTGACCCGGCGTGTGTCCGGGGCAGTGATAAACCTCGAGCGTTTCGTCGCCGAACTGCACGGTGTCGCCGTTGTGCAGCCAGCGGTCCGGTTCGAACGCGTCGGCGGCGGGGAAACCGAAGCGGGTGCTTTGATCCGGCAGCTTGTCGAGCCAGAACCGCTCGTCGGGATGCGGGCCTTCGATCGGCACGCCGTAATGCATGGCGAGCGTCTTTGCGCCGGCGCAGTGATCGATATGGCCGTGCGTGAGGAAGACTTTTTCGACCGTCACGTTCTGGCGCGCGATCTCGCCGTGGATGACGTCGAGGTCGCCGCCCGGATCGACGACGGCCGCGCGTCCGGTCGCCTCGCACACGAGCAGCGAACTGTTCTGCTGGAACGGCGTGACAGGGATCAAGGTGACTTTCATGAGTGACGGCGCCGCAGGTAAAACGTTGATTGTACCGGCCTCTTGCCGACTCTCGCGGAGGCCGCCGAGGTCCGTGGTCGGCGACTTTTGTCTGCTCATTTTTGCAGCACGCGTGAAAATTCATCAAGGTTTTCAGTCGCTTGCCGTCTCAAAAATTTCTTTTAGGTATAATGCCGCTATGCACGGGTCATTGTGCATGCCACACGGCGATGCGTCCCCATCATAAAAGGGGCGCGGGATCGCCAGTCAAGTATGGGCCGCCGCAGTTGTCGGCGGCCGTCAGGTATCGATGCATTCGATGCACACGTCTTGCCCAGCCAGGCGCCGCGCGCCTGCTACGGACTTAACGTCCGTGACGCTGGGTGGGGCCTACGCCGCCGTTCCTGTGCGCTGAGTTTCGCGCGCAAGAACGTGTTTGCCACGTTCGATGGCGGCATGTGGGGTCTGGTCAGGCTGCCGGGGACAGGTTGCGCCAGACGTGAAAATTAACCGTGCGGTAGCGGCTGGTTAGCCGCATCCGGGCTTTGACGTACTGCGCTCATCTGCGCGGCGCGTTGTCGTCCCTTATCGCCGGAGTCGCAGGCAACACGCTCAACTTTCGCGTGATGCGGCTCGACAATGTGATTACACGTCTTATGAAAACTCGGTTATCCCGTGGTCTGGGGACTCTTTTTGCTTTTTTTGTGCTGGCCGGCTGTGCGACCCCTCCGGACGCCCGCAACACCTCGGCAAGCGGTGCGCCGCTGAGCACGAAAAACGCGCAAGCGGCCTCCTTCGGGCCGCAAGCCTTCGGTAGCGCGCCGGCATCCGGCGCTGCGGCCCAAGGTCCGTCGCTGGCCGACGCGAAGCCCCTCACCGAGGACGGCCCCGCCGCCGCGGATTTCCGCCAGACCGGTCGCGCGTCGTGGTACGGCCGCGCCTTCCATGGCCGCCGCACCGCCAACGGCGAGCGTTACGACATGCATGCGCTCACCGCCGCACATCGCACGTTGCCGCTCGGTTCTTTTGTGCGGGTGACCAATCCGGCAACTTCGCGCTCGGTCGTCGTGCGTATCAACGACCGCGGCCCGTACGCGCGCGGCCGGGTGATCGATCTGTCGATGGCCGCCGCAAACGCGCTCGACATGCGCCACGCGGGTACGGCGCGGGTCAAGATCGAGGGTTTGACGCAGCAGGAAGCACGCGCCGCGCGTAACGAAATGCTGGCGTCGAACGCGTCGGGACCGAGCGCGGAGAAATAAAGTGATGACGGCGGGCGCGTTTCGGGCGCGCTCGTGGTTGCCGCGCGGCACGACGGGCAGATCATGCTCACGCGCTGCCGCAGGAACGAAAAGGGCCGCACAGTCGAATAACTGTGCGGCCCTTTTCGTTTGCCCCTGTTGCCCTCTGTTTATTCTTCGTCTTTCTTCAGCGCCAATGCGCGGGTGTATAGCGCATTGCGCGACGCTCCGGTGATAGCCGCCGCGACTTTCGCCGCGCTGCTCACCGTCAGTTCTTCCAGCAAGATGCCCAGCAGAGCGTCGTGATCGTGTTCGCCGGCGGCCTCGGGCTGCGCACCTTCCACCACTAGCACAAATTCACCGCGCTGCCGGTTCGGATCGGCCGCGAGCCACGTTGGCCCTTCGGCCAGGGTGCCGCAATGCAGCGCTTCGTGTAACTTCGTCAATTCCCGTGCGATGAGCAGCTTGCGCTCGCCGTCGAAAGCGTCGGCCAAGGCTTGCACCGTTTCGACGATCCGGTGCGGCGCTTCGTAGAACACCATTGCGTGCGGATGCTTCGCGAGCGCTTGCAGCGTCGCGGCGCGCGCCTTTGCCTTCGGTGGCAGAAAGCCGAGGAACGAGAACGTCGCCACCCAGTCGCCGGCCGCGCTCAATGCGGTCGCGAGTGCGCTCGCGCCTGGCAATGGAATGATCGGATAGCCGGCTTCGCGTACTGCGTCCACGAGTTTCGCGCCGGGATCGGAGATGCCCGGCGTGCCCGCATCCGACACGTAGGCGACACGTTCGCCGGCTTGCAGATGCTCGATCAGGCGCTGCGCCGCCGCGCGCTCGTTGTGCTGATGGACCGCGACGAGCGGCTTGGAAATGCCGTAGCGCGCGAGCAGTTGACCTGTGTTGCGGGTGTCTTCGGCGGCGATGCGGTCCACCAGTCCGAGCACATGCAGCGCGCGCAGCGTGACGTCGGCGATGTTGCCGATCGGCGTCGCCACCACATACAGCGCGGCGGTGGGGTACTGCTGCCCTTGCGCGAGTTCGGAGAGAGGAGTCATGAGGCAGAAGACGCAAACAGACGGAAGAAGGCCGCCATTGTGCCACGCAGGGCCGGGCGATCCGGGCGGCGGCCCGCCGGCGCGGCGCGCATCCGCCGACCGGCACAACTTTTCGAGATCAACTGGGTCGAAATTCGTCGGCTCCGCTTTCGAGGCGCGCGCGCAGGAATTCTTGCAGCGGCAGCGCTTGCGGTTCGTCGCGCGTAACGTGTCGTGCCGTGGCGGCGAAATCGATCTCGTGATGCGCGATCGCGACGGCGCGCTGGTGTTCGTCGAAGTCCGTGCGCGGGCGCAACGGCACTATGGCGGCGCGGCGGCGAGTATCGGCTGGCAGAAGAAGCAGCGGATCGTGCGCGCCGCGCGGCATTATCTGGCGAGTCGCAGCCAGCGTTCACAGGATGAGCCTGCATGCCGTTTCGATGTGATTGCGTTCGAAGCGGGTCGGCTCATCTGGCTGCGCGATGCGTTTCGCGCAGACGAAGTCTGACGCCATGCGCTGAGAAGGCGCGTGAGTGCGATAAACTTGCGCTCGCGTGCGGGCCACGGGGCGATGCCGATGATGCAGCCAGCAGCGTGTCTCGCGATGTTCGTCACGCGACCGATGAGTGCGCTGCATGACCGGCATGGCTCGTCAACGTCACGCGACTTCGCAATACGACTTCACAACACGGCCGCGCACTGCGGTCCATTCGCGGTAGAAAGATAGAGACTCGATGTCAGTCGAACGCATTCAACAACACTTCCGCGATAGCGCGGCAGTCAAACTCGAAGCCTTGGAAACCCTGTCGATGCCGATCGCCGCCGCGATCGACACGATGTTCGCCGCGCTCGCCAACGGCAACCGCATTCTGGCGTGCGGCAACGGTGGCTCGGCGGCGGACGCGCAGCATTTCGCCGCCGAACTGATCGGCCGGTTCGAGCGCGAGCGTCCGGGCCTGCCCGCGATCGCGCTTTCCACCGACACGTCGGTGCTTACCGCGATCGCCAACGATTATTCGTTCGAGCAGATTTTCTCGAAGCAGGTCTGGGCGCTCGGCCAGCCGGGCGACGTCTTGCTGGCGATCACCACCTCGGGCAATTCCGCCAACGTGCTCGCCGCGATCGAGGCCGCGCACGAGCGCGAAATGATCGTGGTCGCGCTGACCGGCAAGGGCGGCGGGCGCATGCAGGACGTATTGAGCGATACCGATATCCACGTGTGCGTGCCGTCCGATCGCACCGCGCGTGTCCAGGAAGTGCATTTACTGACCATCCATTGTCTGTGCGACGGCATCGATGCCATGTTGCTGGGCGAAGACTGACTGATTTAAGGAGAGCTGGTTGATGAGCGTATTCCGCGTCAAGAAGACACTGGTGAGAACCGTGCTCGTGGTTGGGTTCGCGGCGGGGTTGTCCGCGACGTTGCAGGGTTGCTTCCTTGCGGTTGCCGGCGCGGCGGGCGGCGGCGCGCTGGTGGCGACCGACCGGCGCACGCTCGGCGCGCAGACCGAAGACCGTGAATTGCAGGTGAAGGCGCTGTCGCAGATCAGCCAGAATCTGCCGGACGCGGCGCACGTCAACGTGGCGGTGTTCAATCGCCGCGTGCTGCTGACCGGCGAGGTGCCGGGCGAAGTGTCGAAGCAGCGCGCCGAGACCATCGTGCGGGGCTTGAACAACGTGAATACGATCGTCAACGAACTGGCGATCATGCCGGCGACCTCGTTCTCGTCGCGCACGAACGACACGTATCTGGAGACGCGTGTGAAGACCGCGCTGATCGCGGAGAAGAATATTTCGGCGAACAACTTCAAGGTCGTGGCCGAGCGTGGCTCGGTCTATCTGATGGGGCTCGTCACGATGGACGAAGGCAATCGCGGCGCCGACGTCGCGAGCCGCGTGCCGGGTGTGACGCAGGTCGTGAAGGTGTTCCAGTACATCCAGCCGCAGGAAGCCACGGCCGCGGCCGCTGCCGCGGGAACCGCGCCGGTGGCCGCGTCGCAACCGGACGCCAGCGCTCCGACGATCGGGGCGATTCCGGATTCGTCGGTGAGTTCGCGCCCGCTCGAACAGCAGGCGCCCGCGCCGGTTACCAATTCGAACTCGGTGCATCCGGGTAATCCGAAGGCGACGACGCCGTGAAGCGGGACGTGGCTGTCTTTGCCGCCACATTGACGCTTGGCGTGGCGGCGAGTGCTTTTGTATCCACGGCGCACGCTGACGATGCGCCGCGTGGTCGAATGGTCGCGAACGCGAATGCCTGCATGGGATGTCACGCGGTGGACCGCAAACTGGTCGGGCCGTCGTTCCAGCAGATCGCCGCGAAGTACAAGGGTGACGTCCAAGCGCCGGCGAAATTGTCGCGCAAGGTGAAGGAGGGCGGCTCCGGCGTGTGGGGCATGATTCCGATGCCGGCGCATCAATCGATGAGCGATGCGGACATTCGCACGGTGGTGGATTGGGTGCTTGCCGGCGCGCCATCGAAGTGACTTTTGGCGTGCCGCGGCGCTTGGCAAAACGGAAAATGCTTGTGCTAGAATTGTTCGCACGTTGGGGGGGTAGCTCAGCTGGGAGAGCGTCGCGTTCGCAATGCGAAGGTCGGGAGTTCGATCCTCCTCCTCTCCACCACCGAAGTTGCAGTTAGCAATGTCTTTCACGGAAACCCCGAAGGTCTATCGTCCTTCGGGGTTTTTTATTGCCTGCGTTGATCAAGTTCTTAAACTGGCAGGCGCAAGCAGAACGCCAGCGTCGACCCGTCGGAAATCTTGTCTACAGTGTTTGAGGCCGGAGCCTCAATCCGCGAAGCCGCGCGATCCCAGCCAGCTATCCTCGATACCCTCTTCCCCCCGACAATCGCAATCCGATATGGCAGTCATCGACATGCATTGACGCGCACATGGCCGCCAACTCGAATCCGGGCAACCACACATCCACGACGAGAAACACGCAATACGCAACACCGCAACCGCGGCAAATAGATTTTCCAACGCTACCCAACACCCGCCCCTAACGCATCAAAACCCCCTCTTCTCGGCCATTCGCCACCCCCCATCGTCTGCTACCCTACCGAAATCCCGGCCCGCGCCCCGCACGCCGCCAACCCCAACCTCCTCCGCGCGCAACCCCGCGCCAGCCTCGAACCACGAAAACCCATGGTGATGCGCCACCCGAACATTGTGATTGCGATCAGCATCGTGCTGGCCAGCGCGATACTCGCGCTCGCCGTGTGGGTGCTCGCGCAAATGCACGATGACGCGTTGCGGCGCGCGCAGGATTCCGTCTTCAACGTGTCGCTGCTGGTCGAGCGCGACGTGTCGCGCAATCTCGAGATTTACGACCTGTCGTTGCGCGCGGTGATGGAGGGGTTGAAACAGCCCGGCGTGCAGGACTTGCCGCCGGCCATGCGTCAACTATTGCTGTTCGACGGCTCCATCGGCGCGAAGGATATGGGCTCGATTTTCGTCCTCGACGAAGCCGGCGACATCAAGTTCGACTCGCAAGCCTCGCCGCCGCGCCGTATCAACCTCGCGGATCGCGAGTACTTCAAGGTGCAGCGGGATTCTCCCGACGTGGGCCTGTACGTCAGCCGTCCATTTTTGCCGAAGATCGCCGGCAAGGAAGTCAGCATCGCGTTGAGCCGGCGTATCTCCCGGCCGGACGGCAGCTTCGGCGGCGTGGTCGTCGGCACCATGCGCCT
Source organism: Paraburkholderia sp. DD10 (assembly GCF_049177125.1). Classification (NCBI taxonomy): domain Bacteria; kingdom Pseudomonadati; phylum Pseudomonadota; class Betaproteobacteria; order Burkholderiales; family Burkholderiaceae; genus Paraburkholderia; species Paraburkholderia sp. DD10. The sequence goes on from NZ_CP185393.1 coordinate 3,593,176, forward strand.
GAGTTATTTCCGCGGCCTGTTCGCCGATATGAATCTCGGCCCGGGCGGCTCGATGGCGTTGATGCTGAGCGACGGCACGATGCTGATGCGACGACCCTACGATCCAAAAATCATCGGCCGCAATCTGAAGGGCACCGCGAATTATTCGCGCTTTCTCCTGCAGCCGAGCGGCGATTTCTTCGGCACGGCGGCGATCGACGGTGTGGAGCGCTGGTACGCGTTCCGCCATATCGACATGTATCCGCTGATCCTCGACGTCGCGCTTTCCACGCGCGACATCTATGTGGAATGGCGGCGTCGCGCATGGATCATCGGCTCGCTGATCGGCGCGCTCGACCTGACGATCATCGCGCTTGCGATCCTGTTCTCGCAGCAGTTGCGGCAACGCCGCGCCGCCGAGGAAGAGTTGCGCGTGCTAGCGCGCACCGACGGACTCACCAGCCTGAACAACCGCCGCATCTTCGAGCAGGACCTGGACGAGGAATGGGGCCGCGCGCAACGCAATGCGTGGCCGTTGTCGATGTTGTTGATCGACGTCGACAGTTTCAAGGGCTTCAACGATCTGTATGGCCATTCCGCCGGCGACGCTGCGCTCATCGAGGTCGCGCGCTGCATCACGAACAACTTGCGGCGTCCCGGCGATACCGCGGCGCGCTACGGCGGCGAAGAATTCGCAGTGCTGCTGCCGGACACCGACGAAGCCGGCGCAATGAACCTTGCCGAGCAGATTCGCGCCGCGATTCAGGAGCGCGAGGTTCGCCACGTGGCGAGTTCGCACCATGTGCTGACGGTCAGCATCGGCATTGCCTGCACGAGCGGCCAGATATTCGCCACGGCTCGCGAGCTGATCAACGCAGCCGACGAGGCGCTCTACGAAGCCAAGGACGCGGGCCGCAATCGCACTGTCGTCTACGGCACGGCCGCGCAAGCGCCAGGCGGCGACACCGGCGTCCCAGGATACTTAACTCCAGAATTCTCGCCCCACATCTATCGTTAATTTCATCCGGGTAATATGTTGCTTTTGTATTTTACCCGGCTATAATTCGACAAATTCTTTTCTGGAGTTTGTCATGACCGTTTATCGCGCTACTTGCACTGCCTTCGAAGGCCACCGCCGCATCGCGTCCGGCGCCCTCTCCGACGTAGCGCTAGCGGTCAGGGCGGTGCTGGCGCGTGGCGAACAGGCGCCGGTGCTGATCTTCGACGACGCCACCAGCCACCCGGTCGAGTTCGATCTGCGCGGCACGCCCGAAGAGATCGTGGCGAGGCTCGCGGCCGAGCACCCGAGTGAGGAAGCCGAAGCTGCGCAAACCACCCCCGCCTCCGACGCGACGGCTGAGGACGCCCCGCGCGGGCGAGGTCGGCCCAAGCTGGGTGTGGTGGCAAGGGAGGTCACCTTGTTGCCGCGTCATTGGGACTGGCTGAACGGGCAGCCGGGCGGCGCTTCCGTGGCGTTGCGCAAACTGGTCGAGGCGGCGCGTGTCGCCGGCGAGCACAAGGATCGTCAGCGTGCGGCGCAAGAAGCGGTGTATCGCTTCATGACCGCGCTGGCCGGCAATCTGCCGGGTTACGAGGACGCCACGCGCGCGCTGTATGCGGACGATCGGCCGCGCTTCGAAGCGTTCGTCGCTGCCTGGCCGGAGGACGTGCGCAATCACACATTGCGTCTCGCGAGCCGCGCTTTCGTCGAGCAGACATGAACGGGCGCGGCTCGCAGCGAATGGGATGCGATGAAACGCACAGGCAAAAAAAAGCCGCTTACACCGGGGAGCGTGAGCGGAAAGTCGGAGAGTTACAACAACATCGCTTGCGCTTACTCATGGGGGTCAACGCAGCCAATAAAGTCTAAGCAGTACGTGCGTGCGTATATATAAGACAAATCCCAATCATGTCCGGATCTAGCCGTAAGAACGCGCAGACGTTCGGGGGCTACGCTATTAAGCCCGGTTGAACGTCCCATTTCGCTTATTCCCGTCATTTATCGCTTCAGCCCCTTGCCATCGCGGCCGTAAAGAGAAGGAGAGAAGGGCCCCAAACAGAAACTTAACCAGGATGGCGAAATGAAGTGGTTCGACCGCATGACCGTGTTCCGAAAGCTGCTGCTCGCATTTGCCGTCGTGATCGGCTTTTCGGTCGTAATCGGAGGAATGGCGTTGGCGGCGCTTTCGTCGCTGCATGAGATTTCCGACGCCATTGCCGATAAAAGCATGGATGGCCTGTATTGGCTCGAAGAGGCGAACCGTCACAAGATCGACGCCGATCTTGCCGCCGCGAATCTTGGCTATGCCACCGACGACGCCGGCCGCCAGAAGCTGAAGGACAGCATCGTCGCATCGCTCAAGGACATGCATGGCGCGTACGACCAGTATCGCCCGACCATCGCGAGCAGCAAGGGCCAGGAGCTGTTCGACGAAGTGCTGCGCAAGTCGGCGCTTTGGGAAGCTATCGTGCATCAGCAGATCGGTCTCGAACCGATTCCCGCCGGGGTCGACAACAACGAAGTCGTGCGCCGGGCGATTGCATCGAGCGAGGCGCTGCGCGATCGCATCGTCGCGCTGATCGACTTTCGCCGGCAGCAGGCGGACGACTTGCAGGCCCAGTCGGCCAGCAAGTACGAGCGCATGCATCTCGTGATGCTCGGGCTGGTGCTCGGCGCGATCGTGGCCGGCGCGCTGCTCGCGTCGACGATCGCGCGCCGCCTGTCGCGCCAGCTAGGCGGCGAGCCGTACTACGCGATGGAGATCGCCAACCGCATCGCGGACGGCGACTTGAGCGTGCGCGTCGACACCCGCGCGGGCGACACCGACAGCATGCTGTTCGCGCTGCGCAACATGCGTGAACGGCTGGCCGGCATCGTGTCGGGCATCAGCGTGTCGAGCGAATCGATCCTGATGGCTTCGGGCGAGATCGCGCAGGGCAACACCGACCTGTCGCAGCGCACCGAAGAGCAGGCCGCCGCGTTGCAGGAAACCGCGTCGAGCATGCAGGAACTGACGTCGACGGTAAAGACGAACGCCGAGAACGCGCAGCAGGCGGGCAGCGTGGCGCACGGCGCGTCGGAGGTGGCGGCGCGCGGCAGCAGTCTCGTCGGCGATGTCGTCGAAACGATGCGCGAGCTGGCGGCCGGCTCGAAGCGCATGACCGACATCATCGCCGTGATCGAAGGCATCGCGTTCCAGACCAACATTCTCGCGCTCAACGCTGCTGTCGAAGCCGCGCGCGCGGGCGAACAGGGACGCGGCTTTGCCGTGGTGGCGGGTGAAGTGCGCTCGCTCGCGCAGCGCAGCGCCGTGTCGGCCAAGGAGATCAAGGCGTTGATCGAAAGCTCGACGGCGCGCGTGGGCAGCGGCGCCCAACTGGCCGAGCGGGCCGGTCAGACGATGGCCGATGTCACGCTCGCGGTGAAACGCGTGACGGACATCATGGGCGAGATTTCGTCTGCGTCGCAGGAACAAAGCACGGGCATCGAGGAAGTCAATCGCGCTGTGGCGCAGATGGACGACGTGACCCAGCAGAACGCGGCGCTCGTCGAGCAGGCGGCGGCCGCGGCGTCGTCGATGGCGGACCAGGCGAGGCAATTGCAGGCGGCCGTCACGGTGTTCTCACTGGAACCGCGGCGCGGCTGATTTTTCGTCGCCGACTCTTCGCGCAGGCGGGCTGTTGCGTCGGCGTGATCGGGAGGCGAGGCGTTCGTCGCGGGTTCGAACCGGTCGATCAGCGCGGTTGTCGTCAGCTCATCGGCCTCGTATCGCGATCGGTTCAGCGCGCCTTTCGCCGCCCTTGCCAGGCCAGGTGGCACTCCGTACACTCGCGCGTAATTCCTGGGCGGCGCGTTTTCGGGCGCCGTCGCCATCACGCCGAACAGAGGAGAACCCCCGCCATGGCCGATTCCTATTTCCCGCGCTGGCGCGCGCAGTCCACCGCCGCCGAGGGCCTCATCGTCGGTATCGACGAACGGCTTGCGTGGCCGCAGATGTTCGCGATGGGCATTCAGCACGTCGTCGCGATGTTTGGTTCGACGGTGCTCGCGCCGCTCCTGATGGGCTTCGATCCGAATCTGTGCATCTTCATGTCGGGGATCGGCACGCTGCTGTTCTTCGTGGTGGTGGGCGGGCGCGTGCCGAGCTATCTCGGCTCGAGCTTCGCGTTCATCGGTCTCGTGATCGCCGTGACGGGGTACGGCGGGCAAGGCCCGAACATGAACATTCCGGTGGCGTTGGGCGGGATCATCGCGTGCGGCGTGGTGTACGCGATCATCGGGTTGATCGTGTCGGCGGTCGGCACCCGATGGATCGAGACGCTGATGCCGCCGGTGGTGACGGGCGCGATCGTCTGCGTGATCGGTTTGAATCTTGCGCCGATCGCGGTGCGCGGCGTGAGCGCCAGCAATTTCGATTCGTGGATGGCGCTCGTGACGGTGCTGTGTGTCGGCGCGGTCGCGGTGTTTGCGCGCGGCATGCTGCAGCGTTTGCTGATTCTGGTGGGGCTGCTGATGGCGTATGTGATTTACGCGATCGTCACGAACGGCCTCGGCATGGGTAAGCCGATCGATTTCTCGATCGTCGCGAACGCCGCGTGGTTCGGCATGCCGCACTTCACGGCGCCGGTGTTCGAGCCGCGGGCGATGACCTTGCTCGCGCCGATCGCGGTGATTCTCGTCGCGGAGAACCTCGGGCATATCAAGGCGGTGAGCGCGATGACCGGTCAGAACCTCGATGGCTATATGGGCCGCGCATTTTTCGGCGATGGTCTCGCGACGATAGTCTCCGGTTTTGCCGGCGGCACGGGCGTGACGACTTACGCCGAGAACATCGGCGTGATGGCCGTGACCAAGATCTATTCGACGCTGGTGTTCGTGATTGCTGCTGTGATTGCGCTGGTGCTGGGTTTTTCGCCGAAGTTCGGCGCGGTGATTCAGACCATTCCGGGACCGGTGCTGGGCGGCGTGTCGATCGTCGTATTCGGTTTGATTGCCGTGACCGGCGCGCGGATCTGGGTCGTCAATAAAGTGGACTTTGCCGACAATCGCAATCTGATCGTTGCCGCGGTGACGCTCGTGCTTGGGGCGGGGGATTTTTCGTTGAAGCTTGGTGGGTTCGGGCTGGGTGGGATTGGCACTGCCACGTTTGGGGCGATTATTCTTTATGCCTTGCTCAGGGGGGAGCCGGCGCGGGGGCCGGTGGGTTGAAGGTGGGGTTTGGCCTGCTCGGCGGTTTGGGTTGTGGGGTTGGTTTTTTGGGCTTGGTTTTTTGGCCTTTGCTTGATTTGTTAGTGGTCTATTAGCGTTGCCCCTGTGCGGGGCAATGCTCTCAACTTAAGCCCCGCTGCATCAAGCGAGTTTGTACGCGAGATGGAAGTGGGGCTTGGCTTTTCTGGGTGGTCTTGGATAGGAGCGTGAGGGCTGTATCCGGCATCGGGTCTGGTGGATCATTTCCAGCACACCGGCGAGGCCGTCCAGACAGCGCTGGATGCGCAGAAGACACGCGCCGAGGATGGGCTTGAGTGCGCCCAGTGCATACACCCGGTTAGGACGGCTGGCATGTCTGTCGTCGTGCGGCGCATCGAGATCGCTGAGCAGTGTGCACAGGTTGTCGGCGAGGATTTTTGCGCCGAAGTCCTGCTGTAACGCCAGGTAATCGAGGCCTGTGACGGCTTCCAGCCGCAGCCGGTGCTTGAGTCGTTTGAATGCTTCCTCGACCCGCCAGCGCTGGTGATAGAGCGCGCCGAACGATGCCGCCGGATAACGCCCGCCATCGAGCAGCGAGGTCATCAGCACACGCACGCGACCGCCCGGCGTGACGTCGCGGATCAGGCGCACAGTCGTGGGCGTACGCGCCAGTTCATAGGCGCGGGCATCCGGTTCGCTGGGCGCTTCCAGTGTCACCACATGCTCGGCTTTACCGCTGCGGGTAAAGGCGCTGACGCATTTCCAGTTACGCGCATCGACGCGCATGCAGAACGGGATTTCGCGCTGTGCGAGCGCCGCCACCATCGCGTTGCCGATATAGCCGCGATCGAGCAGCAGCAGGTCGGTATGCGGTTGCAGTACATCGAGGGCTTCGAACAGCATCTGCCGCTCGCCGCCGTCGGCGGGATGAAGTGCAGCGTGCAGGGTCAGTTCGGAACCCGGCAGGAACAGCGCAAACGCGTAGTGATCGGCGCGCAGTTCATGGCCGCGACGCGTGCCCACACGCAGGCGGCTACCGTCAGCGGCGACCAGCCTCAGGCCGTGCCAGCGCATCGAATCGATATGGGGTTGGGCCAGCGAGATCAGGCGGGCGCGGGCCAGCTCGAACAGTTCGGCAGACACTCCCCGTCGCGCCTTGCTGAAGGCCTGTGCGCTGACAGCGCGGGTGCGCCCGCCGCTGCTTCCCAGTGCGCCGAATAGCGCGTCAAGTTCGGCCTGCACACTGGCGCACATGCCGGACATCATCAGCGCGGCCATGCGCGGCAAGGTCAGTGTGCGATTGCGGGTAAAGGCAGTGGGAGAACGACGCACGCGATCGGCGAGCGCCGGATCGAGCAGGAAATCGGAGAACTCAGCCAGAAGCCGCGAGGACGCTGGTATTTGAGTTCATATCGTTGATTTATCAGTGAGTTATGCGATGAAGTTTACAGGGGCAATGCCTCGTTTACAAGCTCTTTGAGGCTTAAGTTGAGAGCATTGCTGTGCGGGGCGGCACCTACTTTCTTTGCCGCCGCAAAGAAAGTAGGCAAAGAAAGCGGCTCACACCGCCAGCTTTGAAGCGGGTCCCCTGGCTTGGAGGGCGCAGTGGCGCATCTGGAATCCGTGTTCTCGCGCATTCGGCGTTCGTGACAAGGCAGTCATACTTCCCGCCTCGCGCTGCGCGCTCGCCGGAAGCGGCGCGCACGGAAACCAGCGGTTTCATTGGGCGCGGTGGGGGCCATCGGCTTCGCCTCGGCGAGACGCCGAAAAGCCAGGTGCTGTTTCAGACGTGTCGCTGGTTGCACAGGACACCGGTTGTGGGTTGTGAGGCGGGTCGCCGGTCGCCGTGCTGAGCGTCCGGCCGCGCGCCGATGCGCCGGCAAATTGTCGGCAACTCGCCAGCATTCGATGCAGTGACGCCGGGCGCACGCAGCGCTATTGGTTTGGAGAACTGCGGCTGACGGCGGAAGCTGTCTGCGGCATCGAGAACTGCTGCCGACCGCAGAAGCGCCGTGCGACTTTATGAAGTACCGCGACGGCGCGCGCAGCGTCGCCGGAAGAATGACTGCTGTGTCACGAGCGCGGAGTGGGCGAGAACACGGATTCCAGATGCACCACGATCCCCTCCAAGCCAGGAGACCCGCTTCAAAGCTGGCGGTGTGAGCCGCTTTCTTTGCCTACTTTCTTTGCGGCGGCAAAGAAAGTAGGTGCCGCCCCGCACAGCAATGCTCTCAACTTAAGCCTCAAAGAGCTTGTAAACGAGGCATTGCCCCTGTAAACTTCATCGCATAACTCACTGATAAATCAACGATATGAACTCAAATACCAGCGTCCTCGCGGCTTCTGGCTGAGTTCTCCGATTTCCTGCTCGATCCGGCGCTCGCCGATCGCGTGCGTCGTTCTCCCACTGCCTTTACCCGCAATCGCACACTGACCTTGCCGCGCATGGCCGCGCTGATGATGTCCGGCATGTGCGCCAGTGTGCAGGCCGAACTTGACGCGCTATTCGGCGCACTGGGAAGCAGCGGCGGGCGCACCCGCGCTGTCAGCGCACAGGCCTTCAGCAAGGCGCGACGGGGAGTGTCTGCCGAACTGTTCGAGCTGGCCCGCGCCCGCCTGATCTCGCTGGCCCAACCCCATATCGATTCGATGCGCTGGCACGGCCTGAGGCTGGTCGCCGCTGACGGTAGCCGCCTGCGTGTGGGCACGCGTCGCGGCCATGAACTGCGCGCCGATCACTACGCGTTTGCGCTGTTCCTGCCGGGTTCCGAACTGACCCTGCACGCTGCACTTCATCCCGCCGACGGCGGCGAGCGGCAGATGCTGTTCGAAGCCCTCGATGTACTGCAACCGCATACCGACCTGCTGCTGCTCGATCGCGGCTATATCGGCAACGCGATGGTGGCGGCGCTCGCACAGCGCGAAATCCCGTTCTGCATGCGCGTCGATGCGCGTAACTGGAAATGCGTCAGCGCCTTTACCCGCAGCGGTAAAGCCGAGCATGTGGTGACACTGGAAGCGCCCAGCGAACCGGATGCCCGCGCCTATGAACTGGCGCGTACGCCCACGACTGTGCGCCTGATCCGCGACGTCACGCCGGGCGGTCGCGTGCGTGTGCTGATGACCTCGCTGCTCGATGGCGGGCGTTATCCGGCGGCATCGTTCGGCGCGCTCTATCACCAGCGCTGGCGGGTCGAGGAAGCATTCAAACGACTCAAGCACCGGCTGCGGCTGGAAGCCGTCACAGGCCTCGATTACCTGGCGTTACAGCAGGACTTCGGCGCAAAAATCCTTGCCGACAACCTGTGCACACTGCTCAGCGATCTCGATGCGCCGCACGACGACAGACATGCCAGCCGTCCTAACCGGGTGTATGCACTGGGCGCACTCAAGCCCATCCTCGGCGCGTGTCTTCTGCGCATCCAGCGCTGTCTGGACGGCCTCGCCGGTGTGCTGGAAATGATCCACCAGACCCGATGCCGGATACAGCCCTCACGCTCCTATCCAAGACCACCCAGAAAAGCCAAGCCCCACTTCCATCTCGCGTACAAACTCGCTTGATGCAGCGGGGCTTAAGTTGAGAGCATTGCCCCGCACAGGGGCAACGCTAATAGACCACTAAGCCAGCAAGGAAAGGCCAACAACCCAAGCCCAACAAACCAAGCCCACAACCACAACCCAAACCGCCGAGCAGGCCAAACCCTTACCGCCTCCGAACAGTCAAAGCCGTCTCCGACAAATCCACCTCCCGCATGAGCTTGTTCAAAGTTTCATCGTTAATCGCCTGAGAACCACGCAGCGCGAGCAGCGTCTTCCTCTCGGCCCGCATCGCCGCCAGCTTCATCCTGAACTCCAACGCATCGGCGCGGCGCGCCAACTCGCGCGGCTCCTGGTCCTCTCCGAGCGTGGCGAGCCGCCGTCGATAAAGGTCCATCACGCGCGCGGTCACATCAGCGGCATACGCCGACGCCGCTTCGTCCAGATTCGCGCACTCGCTGTCGTGCACATCGTCGACAGCGCGAATCGCCGCCTGCGCCGCCAGCTTGCGCGCGAAAACTTCCTCCGCCGCATGCGGATCCTTGCCGCGCCGCCAGCCGCGCAGCAACAACGGCAAGGCAACCACCGCGACCAGCAGCGACAGCAGAATCACGCCCGACGCGATGAAAATCGCGAGGTCGCGGCCCGGCAACGGCACGCCGCCAGGCAACACCTCCGGCAACGACAGCACGCCCGCCAGCGTCAGCGCGCCGCGCACGCCGGCCACCGTCGTCACCGCCACCGTGCGCAAGCCCGGCACCGCGTTCGCCACGCCGTGCTTCGCCGCGCCGCGGCTCGCGAACCAGCGCAGCAGCCACACCCACACGAAGCGCATCGCATACAGCGCGGCCCCGACCGCGGCGATGTAGCCGATCAGCAGCCACACCTGCGCATCGCCGGTCTCGTGCGCGTCGAGCAGAGCCCGGCCGAAAATGTGCGGAAACTGCAGCCCCAACAGAATGAACACCATGCCATTGAAGACGAACTCGATCATCGTCCACGTGCTGTTTGCACGGATGCGCGACGACACCGAGCCGGCGTTCACGATGCTCGTGTAATTCATCATCATGCCGGCCGCGACCGCGGCGAGAATGCCCGATAACTCCAAACGCTCGGCGATCAGATAAGCGGCGAACGGAATCAACAGCGTCATCACGACGATCGGCGCCGGATCGCCTTCTTCCGTGAGGTTCAGAAAGCGTGTCGACACAATGCTGAACAGCCAGCTCGCGGCCGCGCCCGTCGCGAGTCCGCCGGCGGCGATGATCACGAAGCTGATCGACGCGTCGCGCAGCGAGAACACGCCGGTCAATGCCGCGGCAATCGCGAACTTCAACGCGACGAGGCCCGACGCGTCGTTCATCAACGCCTCGCCTTCGAGGATATGCATGAGCCGTCCGGGAATCTTGCCCTTGCCGGCAATGCCGGAGAGCGCCACGGCATCGGTCGGCGACAGCACCGCGGCGAGCGCGAATGCCACCGGCAGCGGCATCGACGGCACCAGTTCATGGACAAAGTAGCCGACCGCGAGCACCGTCATGAAAACCAGCCCGAGCGCGAGCATCAGGATCGCGCGGCGCGCCATGAAGAATTCGCGCTTGGGAATGCGCCATCCGTCCGCGAACAGCAGCGGCGGAATGAACAGCATCATGAAGATTTCCGGATCGAACGTGACGTGCAGTCCAAGCCGCGGCCACGCGAGCATGGCGCCGATCGCGATCTGCACGAGCGGCAGCGGCAACGTGACCGGCAAGAGGCGCGTGACGACGCCTGACGCGGCAACCGCAAGCAAAAGAATCAATACGGTGAAGACAATTTCCATCGGTCTGTTCTGAGCCTATAACGTGTTTATTCGCGATGTCGACGGCCTCGCCGCGTCATGCCGCGCAGGGCGGAAGGCCGAAGTTTAGCCCGAGGACGCGCGACGCCCATGCGACCCCGGCGCGGCTTCGAGCGAGTGAGCCGCCGCGAACGAGGCAGGCGAGCGCGCGAACCGGGCGGCGCACCTAAAGAGTGCCTGCCGCGCCCACGCGCGGCGCATTGGCCCTTTTGCCGGTGCAATCTTTCATGCGAATTACTTACCAAGGTGCGTTAGCGCGCGCATGGAGCTTGCTTAACCCATATCGACAACGCACATTTTGAGAGAGACGGCGCCGAGGTTGCTCGCTTCCGCGTTCGGACCGGCCCGGCTTTCGCGTGAGAGGATCGCATGACGATTGCGCAGCAGGAAAGGACGGCCAGTGCGCCGCATGGTTTCGACGTCGAGGTGACGTCGGGACTCGAACGTTTTTCGGTGCAGCATGGCGAGCTGACGCTCACCAGCGTGTTTCAACCGATTTTCAGCCTCTCGCATATGCGGGCGGTCGGCTACGAGGGACTGCTGCGCGCGCACGACGCGCTCGACCGTCCCGTGTCGCCGCTCGATGTATTCGGCGAGGCCGCGCGGGTCGGCGACGTCCTTCAACTGGACCGGCTCTCGCAGACGCTGCATCTGGAAAACTTCAAGGTGCTCGGCGCCGAGCGCGAATGGCTGTTCCTCAACGTGCATCCCGGCGCGCTCACCGATCCGTACCACGCCGCCGCATTGCTGGCCAATCTGCGGCGGCTCGATCTGCCGCCGCGGCGCATCGTGCTCGAAGTGCTCGAACAGCGCGCGGAAGATCTCGAACGTCTCGCCGACGCCGTGCGCCAGTTCCGCGACCGCGGCTTCCTGATCGCGCTCGACGATTTCGGCGCGGGACATTCGAACGTCGAGCGGATCTGGCAACTGAACCCGGACATCGTGAAGCTCGACCGCATCATGCTCTCGCACGCCGCGCATCGCGCCGACATGGCGACGATCTTGCCGGGACTCGTCGCGCTGCTGCACGAAGCGGGCAAGCTCGTGCTGATCGAAGGCGTCGAAACCGAGCACGAAGCGCAGATGGCGCTCGCCTGCAACGCCGACTTCGTGCAGGGTTTCTTTTTCGGCCGCCCGAGCCCCGCCGCGGCGGACGCCCTCCAGGCGACGACTTGCATCAGCGACCTCACCGAGCGCTATCGCGAACAGGCCGAAGCGCGCGAGCGCCACAATGCGAGCCGCCTCGCACCGTATCTGCGCGCCTTCGAGCGCGCGGCCGAGCGGCTTGCCGCCGGCGAGCCGCTAGAGGAGGTCTGCTGGAATTTTCTCGCGCTCGATCACGCCGCGCGCTGTTTCCTGCTCGATTCGAAAGGCCGGCAGGCGGGCCGCAATGTCGTGCTGCGCGCCGATCGCGCGGCGCATGAAACGCGCTTTCTGCCGCTCGCCGACGCGCAAGGGGCGAACTGGCTGCGTCGTCCATATTTCCGCGCGGCGATCAATGCGCCGGAACGCGTGCATGTGACGCGTCCGTATCTGTCGATCAACGAGGCGTTGCCGTGCGTGACGCTTTCGGTGGCGACGCGCGTCGGCGCGCAAACCTGCGTGCTGTGCGGCGACATCGACTGGGTGGACGAAGAGCGGTTCTGAGATGATGTCGTTTTCCACGACGCGCTTTCATCCTCATGTCCGTTCTGCTCGAAGTCATTGCCACCACGGTGGCCGATGCGCGCCTCGCCGCGCAAGCCGGCGCCGACCGTCTCGAACTCGTCACCGCGATGGGCGAGGGCGGCCTGACGCCGAGCGTCGGCTTGATCGAAGCGGTGGTGAGCGCGGTTGATATTCCTGTGAATGTGATCGTGCGGCCGCACAGCCGCTCGTTCGTCTACGACGCCGACGACTCCGCGGTCATGCTGCGCGACGTGGGCGCGGCAAAAGCGGCGCGCGCCAACGGCGTGGTGATCGGCATGCTGACCCAGGCAGGGCAGATCGACCGCGACACACTCGCCCGCGCGATCGACGCGGCCGACGGCCTTGCGATCACCTTCCACCGCGCATTCGACGAAGCGCGCGATCTGCAAGAAGCGCTCGACGTGCTGCTCGAATTCGAAGCGGTGACGAACGTGCTGACGTCGGGCGGAAAAGCCTCGGTGCTCGACGCGCAAGCAACGCTAGGCGACCTGGTCAGGCAAGCGTCCGGCTCGCATTGCACGGTGCTGGCCGGCGCGGGCTTGACGGTCGACGCGGTTGCCGGCTTCGTCCGCGCGACGCAAGTGCAAGCGGTGCATTTCGGCTCGGGCGTGCGCGTCGGCGGCAAGGGGCTCGCGCCGGTCGATGCCGCCAGGGTTGCGCAAGTGAGAGCGCTGCTGAACGCGGCATAGCGCGGCATAGCGCGTGCAAAGCGCGATAAAAAATGCCGCTTCGGAGCCGAACCCCGAAGCGGCATTTGCAACACGCACATGCCCACGCACACGAGCCTTACTTCGCGACCACCACCGGAATGCCGCGCAACTGCCCGGCGCCTTTCACCTCTTCCAGCGACTTCTTCACGCACGCGCCCGTTGCTGCTTCGATCTGCAAGCGCGCGGCGAGATCGCGTTCGCCACGCTTCACGCCCGCCAGATTCGCCAGCTTCACGTGACCATAACCGCGCACGCGGGCATGCAGGTCGGCCAGCTTCGCGACGTCTTCCAGGTTGTTCGCGTTGAGCTTTGCAAACGCGCGTTGCAGCGTGGTTTCGTAATCGTCGGCGAGTTCGCGCTCCATCTTGCGTTCGAGCGTGCGGCCGAACGGATCGAGCATCGTGCCGCGCAGGCCGCGCCATTTCGCCAGCATGCCGAGCACCGGCCACATCCATTGACCGAAGGTTTTTTTGGCCGGGTTGATGCCGGGCTGCGGATGCGTCAGCGTCGGCGGCGCGAGATTGAACCTGATGCCGAAGTCCTTGCCCGCCACGCCTTCGAATTGCGCTTCGAGCGCCTCGCGGAATGCGGCGTCCGTATGCAGGCGCGCCACTTCGTATTCATCCTTCACGGCGAGCAGACGGTAGAACGTGGTCGCCACCGCGCGCGTGAGGCGCTCGCTCCGTGCGTCCACCGCGGTCTCGGCGCGACGTGCAGCATCCACCAGCGCGCGATAACGCTTCACATAGCGCTCGCCGCCATACGTTTGCAGACGCCCCTCGCGATGCGCGATCACTTCATCGAGCGTATCGACGCGCACCGTTTGCTTCGCGACATGCCGCGCTTCCCACAATGCTTCGAGCGCGGCGGGGTCTTCGGCGGCGAGCCGGCCGATCGAGAACGCCAACTGATTCATCTGCACGGCGACGTTGTTCAACTCGATCGCGCGCATCATCGCGGCGAACGATACCGGCACGAGACCGAGCTGCCACGCATAGCCGAGCATCAGAATGTTGGCGCCGATGGTGTCGCCGAGAAAGCGCGTGGCAAGCGCTTGCGCGTCGCACGTGGACATGCGTTCCGCACCCGCCGCGTGACGCATCTTGTCGATCAGCGCATCCGCATGCAGCGTCGCGTCGGGGTTCTGCACGAAGCTCGCATTCGGAATCGCATGCGTATTCACGACGATGCGCGTGCGGCCATGACGCACCGTTTGCAGCGCATCGGCGCTCGCGCCCACCACCATGTCGCAGGCGAGCAGCACGTCGGCCTGTTGCGTGTCGATCCGCACCTGGTTGAGCCACTCGTCGCGCGCGGCGAAGCGCACGAACGACAGCACCGAGCCGCCCTTTTGCGCGAAGCCCATGAAGTCGAGCACCGACGCGCTCTTGCCTTCCAGATGCGCCGCCATGCTGATCAACGCGCCGACCGTCACGACGCCGGTCCCGCCGACGCCCGTCACCAGAATGTCGTAGGGCGCGGCGTCGAGATGCGTCGCGGGAACGCGCAACGCAGCGACGCGCGCCGCCAGCGCTTGCGGATCGAACGCCACGCCCGCGGCTTTCTTCAGCTTGCCGCCTTCCACGGTGACGAAGCTCGGGCAGAAGCCGTTCACGCAGGAATAATCCTTGTTGCACGACGATTGGTCGATGCGCCGCTTGCGTCCCAATGCCGTTTCAACGGGTTCCACCGACAGGCAATTCGATTGCACGCCGCAATCGCCGCAGCCTTCGCAGACTTCCTCGTTGATGAACAGACGCTTGTCGGGATCGGGGAATTCGCCTTTCTTCCTTCTGCGCCGTTTTTCCGCCGCGCAGGTCTGGTCGTAGATCAGCACTGTGACGCCGTCGGTGTCGCGCAACTGGCGCTGCACGGCGTCCATTTCGCTGCGATGGTGAAACGTCGTGCCCTTCGGAAACAGATCGTGATGGCCGTCGTATTTCTCCGGCTCGTCGCTCACCACGACGAAGCGCGACACGCCTTCGGCTTCCACCTGGCGCGCGATCTGCGGCACCGAGATGCTGCCGTCGACCGGCTGCCCGCCCGTCATCGCAACCGCATCGTTATAGAGAATCTTGTACGTGATGGTGGCTTTCGCGGCCACCGCCTGGCGGATCGCGAGAATGCCCGAATGAAAGTACGTGCCGTCGCCGAGATTCTGGAACACGTGACGCGTTTTCGTGAACATCGAATGCGACGCCCAGTCGACGCCTTCACCGCCCATCTGGATCAGCCCCGTCGTGTCGCGCTCCATCCACGAAGCCATGAAGTGACAGCCGATGCCCGCTTGCGCGATCGATCCTTCCGGCACTTTCGTCGATGTGTTGTGCGGGCAGCCCGAACAGAAATACGGCGTGCGCTTCACGCTGTCCGCGGCGTTCGAGAGAATGTGCGGCGCGACCAGATCGACCACGCGCTCGCGCCGGTCGAGCGCGGGCTTGTGTTCGGCGAGCCAGTTCGCGAACACCGGCAAGATACGCGAAGGCCGCAATTCACCGAGCGACGACAGCAGCATCGTGCCGTCCTCGGCATGCTTGCCGATCACGATCGGCCGCGTGCCTTGCGTGCGGTTGTACAGATAGTCCTTGATCTGCTGTTCGATGACCGGGCCCTTCTCCTCGATCACCAGCACTTCGGACAAACCGGCAACGAACGCGTCGATGCGCGTCATCTCCAGCGGAAACGACAAGCCGACCTTGTAGATCCGCACGCCGGCGGCGTCCAGATCGGCGACCGTCAGATCGAGCCGGCGCAGCGTCTCCATCAAGTCAAGATGCGCCTTGCCGCAAGTGACGATGCCCACGTTCGCGTGCGGGCTCGGCGCGATCCATTTGTCGATGCTGTTGGCGCGCGCGAAGTGGCGCACCGCATCGAGCTTCGCGTGCATGCGCGATTCGATCGTGAGGCTCGGCAGATCGGGCCAGCGGTTATGCAGGCCGCCGGCTGGCGCCTGGAAATCGTGCGGCGGCGTCCATTCGGTATGCAGCGCGTCGAGGTCGACGGTCGAGCCCGATTCGACCGTCTCGGAGATCGCCTTGTAGCCGACCCACGCGCCCGAGAATCGCGACAACGCCCAGCCGTACAAGCCGAATTCGAGCATGTCGGCGATGTTGGACGGATTCACGATCGGCATATGCCAGGCCATCATCGCGAAGTCGCTCTGATGCGGCATCGACGACGACACGCAGCCGTGGTCGTCGCCCGCCACCACCAGCACGCCGCCATGCGGCGACGAGCCGTATGCGTTGCCGTGCTTGAGCGCGTCGCCGGCGCGATCCACGCCGGGGCTCTTGCCGTACCACATCGCGAACACGCCTTCGACGGTGCGCTCCGGGTCGGCCTCCACGCGCTGCGTGCCGAGCACGGCGGTGCCGCCGAGTTCCTCGTTGATCGCCGGCAGGAAGCGAATATCGCTCGCCGCGAGCAGTTTGTTCGCTTTCCACAACTGCTGATCGACCATGCCGAGCGGCGAGCCGCGATAGCCGCTGATGAAACCGGCGGTGTTCATGCCGCGCGAACGATCGAGCGCGCGCTGCATCAACGCGAGGCGCACCAGCGCCTGGGTGCCGGTCAGGAAAATGCGGCCGCGCGTCGCGGTGAGGTTATCGGACAGCTTGTAATCGGCGAGAGCGGGCGTGCCATCGATGGGCAGGCGAGCGGTCATGGGTGAGTCTCCATTATCTGCATCCGCGCGCCGTGGGTGGGGACCACATGGGCGACGCGGCGAAAGAGACTCTATTTTTCAGCGCCGATTAGAGTAGATTTTTTCTAGTTCGAACGGCTGACGGCGAATGAGCGAGAAGAGTCGCGCATTTTGCCGACGTTTCGAGAGGGATTTGCCAGGCGGGCGGAGGCTTCGGGTATGCCCTGGTGTTCCCGCGCGACGCCCAAGGCGGCGTATTCAGTTCCCGGCGACCGTATCCGGCTGCGCGGTCGCGGCGGCCCGCGCCGTGACGTCGAGCGGTGCCGCGTCGAGCGGCACGATCTCGTCGAAATGCGAGTAGTCGATGTGACTCACGCCATCCACCTCGCTCATGACGTCCACGAAGCGATGCTGCCAGTAGATCTCGTCGAACGTCCACACGTAGCGCGCCTGCATGGTTTGCGCAGTGGATTCGTCGACCCCTTCGAGCGTCAGCAGCAGCGAGGTGTCGCGATTCTTGAGCGTTTCGGCGGTTTCGCCGAACAGCGGACTGCTTTCGTCGATGACGTGCATGAGGCTCCAACCCAGCTTGAATACGGGATGCTGGTCCCGCACGAGCGTCAGGTCGTGGAGCTTGCGCAGCGTATAACCCTCGGCGGTGGTTTCCCTGCGCAGAATGCGCAGCTTCGCGCGCGCTTCGGCGATGACGTTCTGACGCGCGTTGGCCGTGCGCACCATCAGCGTCATGCGGCCATCGAGCGGCCGCACGACCGCATAACGGGCGAACATGATCTTGGCGTGCGGACGCGAAAAGCGCGCGAAGATCAGGCCCGTCGCCAACGCGATGCTCGACATGCCGATGAAGATTTCGAGCGTGGCGATCCAGTGCGCGTAGGTGGTTCGCGGATGCATGTCGCCGTATCCGACGGTCGCGAGCGTTTCGACGCTGAAGAAAAACGCGCCGCCGAAGCCCGGCGGAAACTGATTGGCGATCGCCTCGTCACCGAGCATGTAGAGCGCGGCGAACGCGGTGTTGAGCACCAGGAACAGCACCGCGAGCGAGACGAAGAACATCGGCCAGCGCACCACGAGCGCGCGGTGATAGAGGTCCTGCCAGAGCGGCGTGGGCATGCCGTGCGCGATCACCACGCGATCGTCGAGGCGCATCTCGCGGCCGCCGGGCGTGCGGCGCCGCCGCGCACGCACGCCAGCGTCGCCGAGGCCGGTGCCGGAAAATCGGTCTGAGGGTTCGCTAGCCATTGCGTGCTCGTGGAGATGAAAACGCGCAAAGCGTAGCACGGCGCCTTGCGCGCGTTCGCGCTACGGAAATGTTCGCGGCTTGGGTATGCCGGCGCCGTGCTCGATATCGTTGACGGCTTGCTGATGCGCGGCGGCGACCGCTTCGGCTTCGTCGGCGTAACCGTCGTCGCCGCCGACGGTCGCCCACGTTTTGACCGCTTTCTCGCGATGCCGGATTTCGTATTCCGCGTCCCAGCGCGCGCCGTTGAGTTCGAGTGGGCGGACGTGAATGGAGTACACGCCGTAGAGGAAGAGCTGTTCAGCCATGATCGCCTCCAGCCGGTTGTTCGGGTGGCGCAGCGCGCGACGCAACGCGGCGCCGGTTTGACTACCTAGAGTTCGATTTCCCCGAGAATACGGTGAGCGAGCGCCTTGGCTTCCTCGAGCGCTTCCTCCGGCGTCGACGAAGTCGCTTCCACTTCGTAGACCGTCGTCTCCTGATCGTTGGCTCCGCCGCCTTCGTCGCGCGTGAGGGTGACGAGGCCCTGGTACGAGTCGGTCTGTAACTCTCTTACCGAGGCGGTAGCCGTGTAGATGCCTTTGGTGTAGGTGATGTCGTCCATGGCGTCGCTCCTTCTTCCAAAGGTTTCGGTTTTTTCATGCTAGCACGATGATCGAGCTTCGGTTTTCGCGGCGCGGCGCTCCGTCGTCATGACAATGCGCGCCGCGCAAGACAGCGGAATTACAGCAGCGCGACGACTTCATCCAGCGACGGCGCGTGCGCGCCGGCGTGCCGGCAAGCCGCCGCGCCAGCGGCCAGCGCGAACGCCAGATGCTCCGGCCAGGCCCGCTGCGGCGCGGTCATCAAGCTGAACAGCAAGCCGCCGATGGAAGCGTCTCCCGCCCCCACGGTGTCGACCACCTCGACGCGCGGCGGCCGTGCTTCCGTCAGCATCGCGCCGTCGATCAGCATGGCCGTTTCCGGTCCGCGCGTCACCAGCACGGCGGCGGACGGATTCATGGCTTGCAGTTGCGCGAGCGCGGCGGCCTCGTCGTCGGTCTTGAAGAGCAGGCGCAAATCCTCGTCCGAGACCTTGATCAGATCGGCGAGCGCGGCCATCTTGCGCAGCGTGGGCGCATACCCATGCTCCATCAGATTCCGGTAATTCGGATCGAAGCTGATCTTCACGCCGCGCGAGCGCAGTTCGGCCGCCAACCCGGCCAGCGTATCGCCGAGCGGCTGCCGCACGAGGCTGATGCAGCCGAAGTGCGCCCACTTCACCTGCTCGATCCAGCCGGCCGGCAAGCGCGCCGGGTCGAACGCCAGGTCCGCGCCGTTTTCGCCCATGAAAAAATACGCGGGCGGATGCGTCTGATGAACGATCGCCAGCAAGGGCGGGCGCTCCACGCGCTGCATGAAGCGCATGTCGAGCCCGGCGGCGACGCTCGCGTTCCACAGTTCGTCCGAGAAATTGTCGACGCCGAGCGACCCGGCGCACGCGGTCGGCAAACCGAGCCGCGCGACGCAGCGCGCCACGTTCCAGCCGGCGCCGCCGGGACGCGACAGCCATTGCGAGGGGCCAGTGCGCACGAGATCGGTGAGGATGTCGCCGGCCGAGACGAAGAGAGGGAGTGCGCTATTCGCGCTGAGGTCGTTCATTTCGTCTGCTCCGCGGATTCCTTCGCAGCGGCCGTGCTGTCGGGCAGTGCGTGCGCCAGCACCTCGTAGCACGCGCCCATCGTGTGATAGTCGGTCTTGCCGGCGGGACTCTTTTCGTCGCTGTACTTGCGGTTGTCGCAGGTGAGGATGCGATACCACGCGCCATGCTTGTGATCGACGAAGTGCGCCCAGCTATAGCGCCAGATCTCGTCGTACCAGTCCCAGAAGCGTTCGTTGCCGGTGCGCTTGCCGAGCAGCGCGGCGGTGGCGAAGGTCTCGGCCTGGACCCAGAAGTATTTGTCGTGGTCGCACACGGTGCCGTCCGGGCCGAAGCCGTAATAGAGGCCGCCGTGGTCTTCGTCCCATGCGTGCGTCATCGCGGCGTCGAACAGTTCGATCGCGCGCGGCAGCAGCCACGGCAACGGACGGTAGCGCTCCAGAATCAGCAGCAGCTTCGCCCATTCGGTTTGATGTCCCGGCTGAAAGCCCCACGGGCGGAAGATGTTCGAGCTGTCTTCCTCGTTGTAATGCCAGTCCACCGACCAGTCCGCGTGAAAGTGCTCCCACACGAGCCCCTGCGAGAGCTTCGCCTGGCGCAGCGTGATATTCGACGCGACCCGTTCCGCGCGATCCAGATAGACGAGGTGGCCGGTTGCTTCATGCGCGGCGAGCAGCGCCTCGGTGGTGTGCATGTTCGCGTTCTGCCCGCGGTACGAACTCACGCGCCATTCGGGCGATGCCTCGTCGGCGTAGAGACCGGCGGCGGGGTCCCAGAAGCGGTGTTCCATCAGTTCGAAGGTCGCGCCGATCATCGGCCTCGCTTCCTCGACGCCCGCCATCGCCGCATGCGAATAGGCGAGCAGCACGAACGCGAGACCGTAGCAGTGGCGCGTGGCGTCGAGCGTGCGCTTCTTGCCGTCCCGCCATTCGAGCTCCCAGTCGTAGCCCTCGTGGTGCGGGTCCCAATGCACTTCGCGCAGGAAGCGCAAGCCGTGGCGCACGTACTCGAGATGCCGCGGGTCGCCGAACTGGCGATACGCCATCGCGTAGTTGAAGACGTAGCGGCAACTGCTCACCAGATGCCGCGTGGTTTTGTCGTAGACGGAACCGTCGTCGCGGAAAAAATGAAAGAAGCCGCCGCTCGGATCGAGCACGTTCGGCGCGTAAAAGCGCAGCGTGTCCTGCACATGCGCGAGCAGGAAATCGCGGCTGCGGAAACTGTCGACGGGCGGCACGGCAGCGGCCGCGCCGTTTGCGGGTTGATGCGGATCGGATTGCGTCATGGCTTTTCCATCAAAGTACTGGCACGGGCAATGAGATGAACGGGCAAGCGGATTTCCAGTTCGGCAGGCGCGTCTTCGAGCAGCAACTCCACGCCGCGCCGGCCGAGCGCTTCCTTGTCGACCGAAATGGTGGACAGCGGCGGCGTGGCGTGGGCGGCGGCGGGAATGTCGTCGAAGCCGATGATGGCGATGTCCTCGGGCACGCGCAGGCCGCGCGCGAGGCACGCGCGCAGCGCGGCGAGCGCGGCGGCGTCGTTGTAGGCGAACACGGCGTCGGGCCATGGGCCGGGCGCGTCGAGCAACTGATGCATCGCGCGCGCGGCGCCGCTGTCGGGGTCGAGGCCGGCGTCGATGGTCACTTCAAGCGACGGGTCGAACAGCAGCCCCGCTTCGAAAAACGCGCGCCGGTAACCGAGCGCGCGCTGGGCGATGCTGAAGTGCGCGAGCGAGCCGCCGATGAACGCGATGCGCTTGCGCCCCTGCCCGAACAGATGCCGCATGGCGAGCATGGCGCCCGCGGCGTTGTCGAGGTTCACCGAGCGCAGGCCGGGCGCCCACAGGTCGATCAGCACGAGCGGACGGCGCATCGCCACCAGCGTGCTCAACGTTTCGGGTTCGACGAAACCGGCGATCGCCACCGCGTCCGGCGCGTGCAGGCGCATCTGCTGGATCACGTCCTCGGTGGGACCGGCGGTCAGCACCGACGGGACGATGCCGCGTTCGCGGCACGCGTCTTCCACGCCGTGCAGCACGTGCGAAAAAAACGGGCTGACGGCGAAATTATTGTGCTGACGATGCAACAGGAAGGTGAGACGGCGAATGCGCGGACGCAATTGGGCGGCGTCGTAACCGAGCTGCCGCGCCGCTTCGACCACGCGCACGCGCGTGGCTTCGGAGAGGCCGGGCTGGTTCTTCAGTGCACGGGAGACGGTGCCGATCGACACGCTCGCCGCGCGGGCGACGTCGCGGATGGTTGTGGCCATCGAATGACACGGCCGAGCAGGGCCGCACGGTGTTTGAATTCGGGCGATTGTATAGTAAAACCCGCCGGAAACACCTTTGGAAACCGGCGATCCACACCCGGAAATACCCGTAGATGTTGAGGTTGGCCCGGAATTTGTCGTTTAGTAAAATTCACTAAACATGGCGTGGATCGTGGCTCCAAGGGCTGTTGCTGTTGCGCATTCAGTCGAAGGGCGCTTGAAGAACGGCCTCGGCCTGGCCGCGTAATAACGTCAGGCTTTCCTCCGCGTCGATCAGGACGAAACCGCTCGTCTCGTGCTTCGCGCGACGCTTCGCCAGCGCCGCGACCGAGGCGATCTCCTCGCTGCTGTAGAGCGCGGGGCCGCCGTCCGGTGCCACGCGCACGCAGCCGATCGCCATCGTCACGAAACCGAAGAAGGTCGGATTGCCGCGCCGGTCTTCGCCGTGGATGCCGCCCGCGAGCCGGTCGGCGGGCGCATAGAAGCGCTGCGCGCCTTCGTTGAACACGTGGATCGCGCGCAGCACGCGCTCGCGCCAGTCCTCGCTCTGGAACAGGATCAGGAAGTCGTCGCCGCCGACGTGGCCGAGAAAATCGCGCGTCGGATCGCACACGTCGGCGAGCACGGCGGCGGCGAATTTCAGCACTTCGTCGCCTTGCCAGTAGCCGTACTGATCGTTAAAGGGCTTGAAGTGATTCAGGTCGACGTAACACGCGTGAAAGCCCGCGTCGTTGCCGAGCAGGCGGGCGATATGCGAGCTGATCGGAATGTTGCCCGGCAGGAAGGTCAGCGGATTCGCGTAGCGCGCGGCTTCGATGCGCACCTCGGTCACCGCGCGCACGAGGTTCTCACCGGTGCCCAGCCCCGCGTATTTGCCGTTCTCGGTGATCACGAAACCGTCGGCGAGATAGCGCTGGTCGTCGCTTGCGAGCAGCCTGGCCATCTGCTCGACGGTCATCGATTTCTCGATGATCACCGGCGATGCGTTGGCGAACAGCAAACACGGACGCTTGCCGAACAGCTCGCGGTGGTACGGCAGCGCGTAGCGGTCCATGAAGCTGCGGCGGTTGATCAGCGCGACGGGTTCGTCATGTTCGACCACGGCGACCGCGTGCAGGTCGGGCAGACGGTTGAACAGTTCGAGCACGTCGTTGTTGGTGGCGTGACGCGGCAGCGCGGGCGCATGCACCAGCATCTTCGCCGACGCCATGCCGCCCGACGGCGACGCGCCGCTCGCCATGCGCGTCGGCTCCGGGAATACGGCGATGTGACCGGCGCGCAGCGCGTCGCGGGCGTCGTCGGTTACGTGGCGCGCCGGCTGCGCATGCGGGCGGCCGAAAAAATAACCCTGCCCGCAGGCGATGCCCATGTCGCGCACCACGATCAGATCGGCTTCGTTCTCGATACCCTCGGCCACCAGTTGCGCGCCGCTCGCGCTGGCGAAGTGCTGCATCGCGCGCACGGCTTCGAACTTGAGCGGATCGCAGGCGATGTCGTGAATGAAGAAGCGGTCGATCTTCACCACATCCGGTTGCAGCCGCACCCACAGATTCATGCTGGCGTTGGCGGTGCCGTAGTCGTCGAGCGCGAATTGCGCGCCCGCCGTGCGCAGCGCCGAGATCACCGGCAGGAAGCTGCCGACGTCCGCGATCATGCTTTGCTCGGTCAACTCGATCACGATGCGCTGCGGGTCCAGCCCGCGATGCCGCAGCAGCGCGAGCGTGTCCTCGCGCGCGTCGGCCAGTTGGCGGATCGCGCCCGCGCTGAAGTTGAGGAACAGCTTGCCGTCCACGCCGAGTCTCGCGAACGCCTCGATGCAGGTGTGCGCGGCGGCGCGTTCGAGTTCGATCGCGCAGCCCTCGGCGAGCGCCTGCGAAAACAGCGCGAACGGCGCTTCGAGCGGCGTGCCGGCCGGGCCGCGGATCAGCCCTTCGTAGCCGAGAATCGCGCCGTCCTCGAAATCGATGATCGGCTGGAATACGGCGGACAGATCGCGCCGGGAAATCAACTCCGCGATGCACGGCGTGGCGAATCGGGAGGGCGAGCGAGGTTGCATGGCAGGTAGGCGTAGCGATCGACGTTCGGCTTATCGGCCCGCCTGGCGTGGAATTAAGTGAAGTTTTAGTGAAGCGTCGCACTGGATTGGTGCGCGAGGCCAGGCGCCTCCAGGATTTTGCCTATGCCGTCCGGCCGAGGCGACAGCGGCGGCGTTTGCGCGTGAAATAACAAAAAAGCCGCACGCGGCGGCTTTCTTCAAATGACGCTCAGGGAGGGCGCTTATGAATGTCCTGATTGCATTGCGCGCGTATTCAACGGCGCGCCACGGCGGCGGCGGACCGCTCGCGCGCGGCGGCGCGGGTTTCGCCGCTGGTGTCGCGGGCGCCCCAGCGCTGCGCGAGCGCGGCGCACACCATCAACTGGATCTGGTGGAACAGCATCAGCGGCAATACCACGGCGCCCACCGCATGCGAGGCGAAAATGACCTTGGCCATCGGCACGCCGGCGGCAAGGCTTTTCTTCGAACCGCAGAAGATGATCGTGATCTGGTCGGCGCGGTTGAAGCCGAGCCGCTTGCTGACGAACATCGTCGCGGCCAGCGCGAGCGCGAGCAGCACGACGTTGACCACCAGCAGGCCGCCGAGCGCGGAGAGCGGAATCTGATGCCAAAGGCCCTGGTTGACCGCTTCGCTGAACGCGCCGTACACCACCAGCAGGATCGAGCCCTGGTCCACGAACTTCAGCACGCCGCGGTTGCGCTCGATCCACTTGCCGATCAGCGGCCGCAGCAACTGCCCGGCCACGAACGGCACCAGCAGTTGCAGCACGATATTGCCCACCGTATGCCACGGCGAACTGCCGCCGGCGGCGTGATTGGTGACGAGGAGGCTGACGAGCGCGGGCGTGATGAAAATGCCCAGCAGGCTCGAGGCCGACGCGCTGCACACGGCGGCCGGCACATTGCCCTTCGCAATGGAAGTAAACGCGATGGACGATTGCACCGTCGACGGCAACGTGCAGAGGAAGAGGACCCCCGCATAGAGCGCCGGCGTGACAAGTGGCGAAAGGAGCGGCTTAAGGGCGAGGCCGAGCAGCGGAAACAGCGCGAACGTGCTGAGCAGCACTACCAGATGAAGACGCCAGTGCGTCGCCCCCGCAATAATCGCTTCGCGTGAAAGTTTTGCGCCGTGCAGGAAAAACAGCAGGCCGACCGCCACGTTCGTCACCCAGTCGAACCCGGCGGCGGCCTGCCCGTGAACCGGCAGGAAGCTGGCAAGGATCACGGTGCCGACGAGGCACAAGGTGAAGTTGTCGGGAAGCAGTTTCGGGCGAGCCATGTCGGAATCTCGATTCGGTGATGCGGAAAAGCGCACGGCAAACGCGCGTGCAAGTCGCCAGCCTCAAGCTATGGGAGGCGTCTATTGTTGTTGAAAATCGATTGAAAAAGCAAATTCATTTGCCGAATTCATTAATGAATAGCCTGCATCCAATCACATGAGCAAGCGGCTGGCCGGCTATCGGTGGTCGCCGTTCAAGATTCGCGAGGCGGTTTGTCCGGTCCATGGTTTCGACAATCGGGCGAAGAATCCGGGGGCGATTGGTCGTAAGCAAGCGTGAGCCAGGTGCCCTCGGCGATGCCCCCGAGCAAGCGGTTCCAAGGCTTTAACGCAAGCGCACTGTCGCGGAAAAACGTCGCAGTAACAAGGTGTTACATCCGCGGTTGGGGCATAACACTTTTTGGCTCGACACCCTTTGTCAGCACCCATAAATTACGCTTCAAAGGCCATCGGGATGCTCCCGCGCCGCGATATATCCGCAGCGCTCGTGCCAGTCCCAGAACAAGTCCATCGCAGCTCGAACGGTGGGTTTCAGGCAAGTCTTCGGGCATGAGAGTCACTGGGTGGACGCGTTGTCGAGAACGAAGCACTGGGTGTTGGGCGCAGTCATCGCCGCGCTGTGCTCGTTCGCCTATGCAAAAGCGCCGGGCATGCTGCACGGCGGCGGTGGCGGTGGGTACGCGTCGGGAGGCGCGGCACATGCGATGCGCGGTGACGCGCGCAACGACAACCGTTACTACGGCGCGCCCAACGCAAGGCCGGCCCGCAACGACACGGCTGACCGGAACATGCGCCTGCCGCGCGGCGGTGCGGACCTGGCTGGCGGCATTTACGCGAACGGCTTCGGCAACAACGAGCCGCGCATGCGTCGGATTGCAGGACCGTCGGGTCCCGCCTATCCGGGCGTGGGACGCGGCGGCATCCAGTACGCGGGCGCGATTAAGCCGGTGAGCGCCGAATCGCGCTCCGCGCAGCGGCCGCCGGGCAATGGGCCGGTTCGCAGCGGTTCGATCCGCGCCGACGTCGCCCGCTATAACGAAGAGCGCGGCTCGACGCGCGCCATGCCGCGCCAGTCGGACGATCCGCGTCAACAGGAAGGTTCGCCGTACCGGAACTAGCCGTCGCACGGTGACGCAGCCGTCGCCGTTCTTGTTGCACGGGCAGGCAAACGCTCGCTCGCGGGTACCACAAGCGTTGTTCGCTTCCTTCTTCCTCTCCTTCGCCGCATTACTGCGGCGCTCGCCCGTTTTCCAGGCGGCCTTGGCATCGTCCGAAATGCCCCCGCCAATCTGACGTTTCGACGCCACACTTTTTTGAAAACGCTCGGCAGCGAACCGTCTCCCATCGTCAAATTTGGTGGTTTGCGCGGCGGCGCGTCATCCGCATGCCGTCTGAAGCGGTGTTACCCGGCCCGGCGCAATGTCAGCACTGTTTTTGATGGCGCGGCGAGCTTTGCGGCGCTGCCGCGCGGGCGGCTGGAACACGCGCTTTATCAGGCCGATAAGCGACAAAACTAATCAGACCGATATACCCGCAATAACCAACGATATTTTTGTCCATAAAAATGGTCCGCAAAGATGGTCCCGCCCAGATTGGCTCGATCACCGAACGGACAACAACAATGGTTCGCGCGAGCTTCCCCTTTCGCACAGCCACCCCTTTTGACAAAGACAGGAGAATCCATGAAAACAAGCATCAGCCGTGCGCTGAAGACCACTCTCAAGGCAACCGCGTGTGCCGCTCTGCTGGCCAGTGCATCGTCTGCTTTTGCGCAATCGAGCGTGCAGCTTTACGGTCAGGTCGACGAATGGGTCGGCGCGCAGAAGTTTCCGGGCGGCAAAACGTCGGTGCAGGTGTCCGGCGGCGGCATGTCCACGTCGTACTGGGGCTTGAAGGGGGCTGAGGATCTGGGCAACGGCTACAAGGCGATTTTCACGTTGGAAGACTTCTTCCGCGCGCAGAACGGCCAGTACGGCCGCTTCAGCGGCGATACGATGTTCTCGCGCAATGCGTATGTCGGTATCGAATCGCCGTACGGCACGGTCACCGCCGGCCGTCTGACCACCCAATTGTTCGTATCGACGATCCTGTTCAATCCGTTCATCGACTCGTATGTCTTCTCGCCGATGGTCTATCACGTCTACCTCGGACTCGGCACGTTCCCGACCTACTCGACCGATCAAGGCGTGACGGGCGACTCGGGTTGGAACAACGCGGTGCAATACTCGTCGCCGAATTTCAACGGGCTCTCCGCGAGCGCGATGTACGCACTCGGCAACACGACGCAGAACGGCGCGAAAAAGTGGAGCGGCCAGGTGCTGTACTTCCACGGCCCGTTTGCGGCGACCGCGGTGTACCAGTACGTGAACTTCAACAACTCGCCGGGCGACCTGGGCAGCTTCGATTCGTCCGGCGTGCCGGGCCTGAAGGCGCAGGGCGTGGCGCAGCTCGGCCTGTCTTATGACCTCAAGTACGTGAAGCTTTTCGGTCAATACATGTACACGCACAACGATCAGACCTCGACGAGCTGGCACGTGAACACGGCGCAGGGCGGCGTCTCGGTGCCGGTGGGCCCGGGCACCGTGATGGCGTCGTACGCGTATTCGCGCGACGGCGGCGGCTTCGACCAGACCCGTCAGACGGCCGCGGTCGGCTACGACTATCCGCTGTCCAAGCGCACCGACATCTACGCGGCCTACCTGTACGACCACATCACGGGCCAGTCGAGCGGCAACACCTACGGCGTCGGCATGCGCGCCAAGTTCTGAGCGTGCCGCGCGGCGTCTGCTTCGCGGCAGTCGCCGCATGACGGCTAACCTGCCGCGGCAATATCCGCAAGGCCCGCTTTCTCCCGAAGGCGGGCTTTGTCGTTTCTGACGTCCGCGCGTAGCCGATCCGCTCACCGTCTGGTTGATAAACCCTGCAAAATGACGCTGATTAATTCCCTCAGCGAGCGATTGAGATGGACACCCTCGTCAGCATGAAAGTGTTCCGCCACGTGGTCGAGATCGGCAGCTTTGTCGGCGCGGCCGAGCGGATGGAGATGTCGGCGGCGATGGCGAGCAAGCACGTGATGCACCTCGAACAGCAACTCGGCGCGCGTCTTTTGAACCGCACGACGCGGCGCGTCGCGCCGACCGAGGCGGGCCGCGAATACTACGAGCGCCTCTCGCAGGTGCTCACCGAACTCGAGGAGGCCGAGCAGGCGGTCGGCGCGGCGAGCGTCGTGCCGCAGGGGCGCTTGCGGGTGTCGTCGCTGTCGGCGTTCGGCTTGAGCCACGTGATGGCCGCCGTGGCCGACTACGCCGCGCAGTATCCGCAAGTCACCGTCGACATGACCTTGTCCGACCGCGTGGTCGAACTGATCGACGAGGGCTTCGACGTCGCGATCCGGGCCTCGCCGGGCGGGCTGAAGTCGTCCTCGCTGATCGCCCGGCAGATCGCGACCGCTCACCTGGTGCTGTGCGCGTCGCCGGCCTATCTGCGCCGTCACGGCACGCCGAAAACCGTCGCCGATCTCGCCCGCCATAACTATCTGCACTATGCCGGCGTGTCGGCGCTCGAAATCGCGCCCGGCATGGGCGACGCCTCGCGCATGCGTCTGTCGGGCAACCTGATCGTCAATCATCTGGAAGCGCAACGCGTGATCGTGCTGCAAGGCGCGGGTATCGCGTTGCTCGGCACCGAGGTGATCGGCGACGATCTGGCCGCGGGGCGTCTCGTGCCGTTGCTGGTGGACGAGGTGCCGCCGCGCGAGCTGCCGATTCATGTGGTGTATGCGAGCCGCCGGCATCTGTCGGCGAAGGTGCGTTCGTTTGTCGACTTCCTGGCGGAGCGGTTCGCGAACGAATCGCTGTGGCCGTCGCTGGAGCAGATCAAGGCGTTGGCCGCGCGTTAGGCGCTGGCGGTGCGCCGCCGTTCATCGGTGATGACGGACGACGCCAAAGTTGCCTATCGGTGATGGTCGGGCTAACTGGCGCGCCGCACGCGGGGGGTAGGGGAAGCGGCCTGCCGCGCCAAACGCGTCAAACGCGCCAAACGCGCCAAACGCGCCAAACGCGCCAAACGCGCCAAACGCGCAAAAGACGCAAAAGACGCAAAAGACGCAAAAGACGCAAAAGACGCAAAAGACGCAAAAGACGCAAAAGACGCAAAAGACGCAAAAGACGCAAAACGTGGCAAAGGCGAAGGACGCCAGCCACGCCACACCCCGCCTCCATCCCGCCCGGACGCCGCCCCTCGTTTAGCTATACTGGTTGCCAGCACCCATACGCGTAACGATCTGGGGGAGACATGACCGATCTGTCCACGCCGCGGCGCGCCGGTAGCCACAAGCTGCCAGCGGGCCGGCGTCTGCGTTTCGTCACGGCCGCCGCGCTATTCGACGGACACGACGCGTCGATCAACATCATGCGGCGCATCCTGCAGGCGAGCGGCGTCGAGGTGATTCACCTGGGCCACAACCGCTCCGTCGATGAAGTCGCCACCGCCGCGCTGCACGAAGACGCCGACGGCGTCGCCGTGTCCAGCTATCAAGGCGGGCATAACGAATACTTCCGCTATTTAGTCGAACTCTTGCGCGCGCGCGGCGGCGAGCGCATCAAGGTATTCGGCGGCGGCGGAGGCGTGATCGTCCCCGAGGAAATCGCCGAGCTCGAACGCTACGGCGTGGAGAAAATCTATTCGCCGCATGACGGTCAGCGGCTCGGCTTGCAAGGCATGATCGACGACATGATCGCGCGTTGCCTGGAAGCCGCGCGTGCCGTCGAGGGCAGCCGGGAAAATGCGGTGGGTGCGTGGATCGCCGATCTGTCGGCGCGCAGGTTGCCGCGTTTGGAAGCGCGCACGGAGGCGTCCGCCGACCATCAAAGCGGCGGCGGTCGCGATCCGCTCCACAACGCTCGCGAAGCCGGCGAAACGGCGCAAGCGGACACCGTCCCGCACACCGTCGGCAAGGCGTCCGCCGACCATCAAAGCGGCGGCGGTCGCGATCCGCTCCACAACGCTCGCGAAGCCGGCGAAACGGCGCAAACGGACCCCGTCCCGCACACCGTCGGCAAGGCTTCCGCCGACCATCAAAGCAGCGGCGGCCGCGACCCGCTCCATAGCGCTCGTCAAGCCGGCGAAACGCCACAAGCGGACACCGCAAAGGCGCCCGCCGTCACGCCCACTGCTCCCGTCCTCGATGCACGCGATTCGGTATCGCCCACCTTCCGCCGACTCGCGCAACTGATCAGCGCGTTCGAAACGGGCGGCGTCGCGCCGGCCGAGCGCGAAAAACTGTCGGCGCTTGCGAAGGCGGCCGAGGTACCCATCCTCGGCATCACCGGCACCGGCGGCGCGGGCAAATCCTCGCTCACCGACGAACTGGTTCGCCGTTTCCGGCTCGACCACGGCGACGCGCTCACCATCGCCGTACTCGCCATCGACCCGTCGCGCCGCAAATCCGGCGGCGCGCTGCTCGGCGACCGCATTCGCATGAACGCGATCGCCGACTGGGGCGGCGGCGCGCGCGTGTACATGCGCTCGATGGCGACGCGCGAAGCGTCGAGCGAAATCTCCAACTCTTTGCCCGACGCGCTCATGCTGTGCAAAGCGGCGGGCTTCGATCTGATCGTCGTGGAGACGTCCGGGATCGGCCAGGGCGATGCGGCGATCGTGCCGTTCGTCGACGAATCGCTGTATGTGATGACGCCCGAGTTCGGCGCGGCCAGCCAGTTGGAGAAAATCGACATGCTGGACTTCGCTGGCTTCGTCGCGATCAACAAGTTCGATCGCAAGGGCGCGCCGGACGCGTTGCGCGACGTCGCCAAGCAGGTGCAGCGCAATCGCGGCGACTTCGCGAAGCCGCCCGACGCGATGCCGGTGTTCGGCACGATCGCCTCGCGTTTCAACGACGATGGCGTGACCGCGCTGTATCAGCAAGTGGCAAGCGCGCTGCGCAAGCACGGCTTGCGCGCGGGCGGCGGCCGTCTGCCCACGCTCGATAACGTGCGCTTTTCGAGCGGCCGCAACGCCATCGTGCCGCCGGCCCGTGTGCGCTATCTCGCCGATGTCGCGCAGACGGTTCACGCTTACCGTGAGCGCGCCGACGCGCAAGCGCGCGTGGCGCGCGAGCGTTGGCAACTGGTCGAAGCGCGCCGCATGCTCGGTGAAGCAAATGCGGGCGAGGGTGCGAATGCGGGCGCACATAACAGTGCGATCTCGACGTCAACGGCGAGCGTAGCGTCCTCCGCAGAACAAGCGCCCGAACAAGCCACCACCGCCGAAACCCCGCTCGACAGCTTGATCGCCCAGCGCACCGCCGCCCTCGGCGAACGCGAACGCCAACTACTCGAAAGCTGGCCGCAAACCGTCGCCGCCTATTCCGGCGACGAACACGTCGTCCGCATCCGCGACCGCGAGATTCGCACCGCGCTCACCGTCACGACCCTGTCCGGCTCCGAAGTCCGCAAGGTCGCACTGCCGAAGTTCGTCGACCACGGCGAAATCCTGCGCTGGCTGATGCTCGACAACCTGCCCGGCTACTTCCCGTTCACCGCCGGCGTGTTCCCGTTCCGCCGCGAAAACGAAGACCCGACGCGCATGTTCGCCGGCGAGGGCGACCCGTTCCGCACCAACCGCCGCTTCAAGCTGCTCTCCGAGAGCATGCCGGCCAAGCGTCTTTCGACGGCCTTCGATTCCGTCACGCTCTACGGCGAAGAGCCGGACGAGCGGCCGGACATCTACGGCAAGGTTGGCAATTCGGGCGTGTCGGTGGCGACGCTCGACGACATGAAAGCGCTCTACGACGGCTTCGATCTGTGCGCGCCGGAAACCTCGGTCTCCATGACGATCAACGGCCCCGCGCCGACCATCCTCGCGATGTTCTTCAACGTCGCGATCGATCAGCAGATCGCGCGTATGGAACAGCAGCACGGCCATCCGCTCACGCAAGACCAACTCGCCGCGGCGCGCCGAGCCGCGCTTGAAAACGTGCGCGGCACCGTGCAAGCCGACATCCTGAAGGAAGACCAAGGCCAGAACACCTGCATTTTCTCGACCGAGTTCAGCCTGAAAGTGATGGGCGACATTCAGGCGTATTTCGTCGAGCACGGCGTGCGCAATTTCTATTCGGTGTCGATCTCCGGCTATCACATCGCCGAGGCCGGCGCGAATCCGATTTCGCAACTCGCCTACACGCTCGCGAACGGCTTCACCTATGTCGAGGCCTATCTGGCGCGCGGCATGTCGATCGACGATTTCGCGCCGAACCTGTCGTTCTTCTTTTCAAACGGCATGGAC
This sequence comes from Paraburkholderia sp. DD10, assembly GCF_049177125.1. Taxonomy (NCBI): domain Bacteria; kingdom Pseudomonadati; phylum Pseudomonadota; class Betaproteobacteria; order Burkholderiales; family Burkholderiaceae; genus Paraburkholderia; species Paraburkholderia sp. DD10. Next base: position 3,625,546 of record NZ_CP185393.1, read on the forward strand.
CCGGAGTACACGGTGCTGGGCCGCGTCGCGCGACGCATCTGGGCCATCGCGATGCGCGAGCGCTACGGCGCGAACGAGCGCAGCCAGAAGCTCAAGTATCACGTGCAAACCTCGGGCCGCAGCCTGCACGCGCAGGAAATCGACTTCAACGATATTCGCACCACGCTGCAGGCGTTGATCGCGATCTACGACAACTGCAACTCGCTGCACACCAACGCATTCGACGAAGCGATCACCACGCCCACCGAGGACTCGGTGCGCCGCGCGGTGGCGATCCAGTTGATCATCAATCGTGAATGGGGTTTGGCGAAGAACCAGAACCCGAATCAGGGCAGCTTCGTGATCGAGGAGCTGACCGATCTGGTGGAAGAGGCGGTGTTGGCCGAATTCGATCGGCTCACCGAGCGCGGCGGCGTGCTCGGCGCGATGGAAACCGGTTATCAGCGCGGGCGCATTCAGGACGAATCGATGCTGTACGAGCATCGCAAGCATGACGGCTCGTATCCGATCGTCGGCGTGAATACATTTTTGAGCGCGCATCCGCATGAAGCGCCGCAGCCGATCGTGCTGGCCCGCTCCACCGACGCGGAAAAGCAAAGTCAGTTGAAACGTCTGCGCGACTTCCAGGCGCGGCATCGCGAGGACGCGCCCGCGGCGCTCGAACGCCTGAAACGCGCGGTGATCGATGACGAAAACGTGTTCGCGGTGTTGATGGATGTCGTGCGCGTTTGCTCGCTGGGGCAGATCACGCACGCGTTGTTCGAAGTGGGCGGGCAGTATCGCCGCAATATGTGAGGCGGGTATGAGCCGCGGCTCGGCAGCAGACGTACGAGCCGCGACCAACCGCCTTGAAGCGAAGCACTCGCCTCGCGCTCAGCGCGCAATCCCCAGCCGTGCCTTCGCATCGTCGTATTCCTTCGACAAGCGCCGCACCAGTTCCGCGACGCTCGGCACGTCGTCCATCAAACCGACGCCCTGGCCCGCGCCCCAAATGTCTTTCCACGCCTTCGCCTTGTCGCCGCCGAAGTTCATCTTGGTCTTGTCCGATTCCGGCAGCGCGTCCGGGTCGAGCCCCGCGTTCACGATGCTTTCGCGGATGTAGTTGCCGTGCACGCCGGTGAACAGGTTCGTGTAGATGATGTCCGACGCCGTGGAATTGACGATGGCCTGCTTGTAGCTGTCCACCGCGTGCGCTTCTTTCGTGGCGATGAAACGCGTGCCCATGTACGCGAGGTCCGCGCCCATCGCCTGCGCGGCGAGAATCGAGCCGCCGTTGGCGATCGAGCCCGACAGCACGATCGGGCCGTCGAAGATGCGCCGCACTTCGCCCACCAGCGCGAACGGCGAAGTCGTGCCCGCGTGGCCGCCGGCGCCCGACGCCACCAGGATCAGTCCGTCGACGCCCGCTTCCAGCGCCTTCTGCGCATGGCGCAGATTGATCACGTCGTGCAGCACGATGCCGCCGTAGCCATGCACCGCATCGACGATTTCACGCGCGGGCGCGCGCAGGCTGGTGATGAAGATCGGCACCTTATGTTCGACGCACACACGCACGTCGTGCTCGAGCCGCGTATTCGACTGATGAACGATCTGGTTGACGGCAATCGGCCCGATGATCGCATCGGGATGGGCGGCCTTGTGATCGGCGAGCTGCGTCTGAATCTGCGTGAGCCATTCGTCGAGCAATTCCGCGGGGCGTGCGTTCAGCGCGGGAAACGAACCGACAATGCCGGCCTTGCATTGAGCCAGAACCAGTTCGGGATAGCTGACGATGAACATCGGCGAGGCGACGACGGGCAGCGCAAGTTTTTGCAGGACGGCGGGCAATGCCATGATGCGAGTCTCCTGATTTGAGCGACCGGTGCGGCGTGCAGCGCCCGGCGATGATGAGTTTAGCGGCACCTGGCCGACGGCGCTTCGAAGCTCGCGCATCTGTCCATCATGCCGCCGTCTATTAAAGAACGGTCGTTCGATTATAGGCGAAGCGCCTCGCTTGCGTTCGCGTGTTGCTTTGGAACGGTTGGAGGGAGTGTTCAGGTTCTATGCTTGCGTGGGCTAACCCACTCGGGGTGTACATATTGCGCTCCTACAATGCACAGACTTCCAAACGACACGAGACTCCGTTATGGCCTTCGAGAAATTCACGCCCTTTCGCGTCGCCACGGGCGATGTCGACATTTTCGGAGTGAAGGGCGGAGCGGGGCCGCCGCTTCTGTTGCTGCACGGTCATCCGCAATCGCATCTGATCTGGCGGCGCTGCGCCGCGCAACTGGCCGAACACTTCACCGTCATCGCCACTGATCTACGCGGCTACGGCGCGTCGGACAAACCGCCGAGCGACGCCGCCCACACGCCCTATTCGAAACGCGCGATGGCGGCCGACCAGGTCGCCGTGATGCGCCACTTCGGCTTCGAACGTTTTCTGGTGTGCGCGCACGACCGCGGCGCGCGCGTCGCGCATCGCATGGCGCTCGACCATGCCGACGCCGTCGAGCGTCTGATGCTGCTCGACATCGCGCCGACGCTCGCGATGTACGAAGCCACCGACCGCGCGTTCGCCACGCATTACTTCCACTGGTTCTTCCTGATCCAGCCCGAGCCGCTACCCGAGACGTTGATCGGCGCGAACCCGGCCGCGTATGTCGATTCGGTGATGGGCAGCCGTCATGCGGGGCTGGCCGCGTTCGAACCCGACGCGCTCGACGCCTATCGCTCCGCGCTCGCGCAACCCGGCGCGGTTCACGCGATGTGCGAGGACTACCGCGCGGCGGCGAGCATCGACCTCGAGCACGATCGCGCCGATATCGAGCGGGGCCACAAGATCGGCTGTCCGCTGCGTGTGCTGTGGGGCGACAAGGGCGTGATCGAAAAGTGCTTCGACGCGCTGGCGGAATGGCGCCGCGTGGCGCGCGACGTGAGCGGCCGGTCGCTGCCTTGCGGGCATTACATTCCCGAAGAGGCGTCTGAGCCACTGCTCGCGGAAATGCTGTCTTTCTTCGAAGCGGTCGAACAGTAAGCCGCTTCATTCATGCGCGAGCGCCCGCTTGTTAAGAGCCCGCCGCGCCCGCCGCTCAACCGAGCGGCGGCAAGCGGCGCGCGACCGGCGTCGACTTGACGATCGCGGTGCTGGTTTCCGCCCGCTCGGTGACTTTCGACAGAATCTCATCCAACTGCTCGATCGAATGCAGATACAGGCGGCAGATAAAGCAGTCGTCGCCCGTCACCTTGTCGCATTCGACGAACTCCGGAATGCGCCGGATCACTTCCTCCACCAGATGCAACTGACCGGGCAGGGGCTTCACGCGCACGATCGCCTGCAACGTGAAGCCGAGCGCGCGCGGATCGATCTGCACCGTGAAGCGCTCGATCACGCCTTGCGCTTCGAGCCTGCGGATGCGCTCCGCCGTGCTCGGCGCCGACAGGCCGACCGCACGCGCCAGTTCGGCGACCGGCTGACGGGCGTCCTCGGCGAGCGCGGCGAGCAGCGCCCGGTCGGTTTCGTCGAGCGACGCGGGCACGGAGGGAGCGAGGCGTTTAATCATGATGGCCTTCGATTCTTAGGTTTAATCGCCGGAAGGCTTAAGTTTAGCCATGTATTGGCGTCCTCGGATTAATTACACTGCCTGTCATGCAGGATTCAATTCGAGGATCGAATCATGGCTTCAAATGAAATTCGCCGCGGGGCCGCGGAGATGAGCATGGCCATGCTGATGTCGGGCACCATCGGCTGGCTGGTGGTGTCGTCGCAGCAGAGCTCGTTCAACGTGGTGTTCTTCCGCTGCATTTTCGGCGGCGCGACCTTGGCGCTGGTGTGCGCCGTATTGGGTCTCTTCAGGCGCAAGCTGTTTTCGTGGACGATGCTCGGCCTCGCCTTGCTCGGCGGCGCGGCGATCGTGCTGAACTGGGTGCTGCTGTTCGCGGCGTATTCGCGCGCGTCGATCTCGATGGCGACGGCCGTCTACAACACGCAGCCTTTCATGCTGGTCGCGCTTGGCGCGCTGATTTTTCGCGAGCGCATTAGCGCGTCGACGGTGGCATGGCTGGTGGTCGCGTTCATCGGCCTCGTGTTCGTCGTGAAAGTCGAGCCGGCGGTGTTGGCGGTGCCGGGGCAGTATCTGGTGGGCGTCGCCTATGCAGTGGGCGCGGCGGCGATGTACGCGGTGTCGTCGATCATCACGAAGCGGCTCAAGGGCACGCCGCCGCATCTCATCGCGCTGATTCAGGTGTCGCTCGGCGTGATGATGCTCGCGCCATTCGTGCGTTTCGACGCGCTGCCGACCAACGGGGTGCAGTGGCTCGAATTGATCGTGCTCGGCGTGGTCAATACCGGCCTCATGTACGTGCTGCTTTACGGCGCGATCCAGAAGCTGCCGACTTCGATGACCGGCGCGCTGTCGTTCATTTATCCGGTGGTGGCGATCATCGTCGATCGAATCGCGTTCGGGCAGACGCTCGCATGGATTCAGATACTCGGCGCGGTGCTGATTCTGCTCGCGGCGGCCGGTGTCAATCTCGGCTGGCGGATCGTGCCGCAGAAGCGCTTGTCGTCGACGTGACGAGCCTCCGCTTGCTCGCGTTCCGTGTGGATGCTACGGATTCCGGAACGAGGGATTGTTCATATGGGCGGATCAATGCGCGAACGGATCGCGCGCAAAGCGAGCGGCCATGCGGGTTCGCGCGACACCACCTGTATGCCGGATTAAAACGCGGCGTCAAACTTCTGTAGGGAAATCACTGATGCGGTCGCAAATCCGGCGCGCGTATCATTCGTAACGACGCTGATCACGTCCGACAGAATTTCCGCCGCTCGCCATTCTCATTGGTCGAGCGGCTTTCTTTTTGTGGCGACGGTTTTTAGCCGCACGCCGCTTGGACCCCACACCAGCGCGCGAGCGTCAAGCCTGACGGGCGACAAGGCGCGCGCCGTCCACCGCCAGCGGCCCATTTCGCGCCGCGAGTTCCTCGACGATCTCCCGCACCAGCGCCGGCCATTCGCCGCGCGGCTTGAGCATCGACGCGGCGGCGCGCATCGCGGCAGCTTCATCGAGCATTCGCAGCAGGACGTCGAAGCCCATCTCGCGGACTTCGAGCAGCTTGAACACGATCAGCACCTTCAACGCATTCCTCGCATTGCGCGCCGGATCGGCTCGCAACCATGCGACGCGCGAAAACGCCCGCTCCAACGCTTGCCCGACATTCGTGAAAGGCGCGCCGTGGCCGGGAATCACGAGGCGCACGTCCCGTTCCGCAATTGCTTCGAGCACCGCTTGTTCCTCGGCGAAACCGCTTTCACCTTCCAGCTCGGGGAAAATCACGCCGAAGCCGTTTTCCCACAGCGCGTCCGCGCTGATCAGGATGCGCTCGTCCGCGCAATACAGCATCAGCGAATGCGGATCGTGGCCGGGCGCACCGAGCACCTGCCAATCGAGCGCGCCGAGCCGCAACCGCACGCCGGGCGCGATGGTCTCGGTGAAGCTGAAGCGCTCGCAAGTTTGCCCCGTCGCGCGAAACGTCAGACGCGTTTCGTCCCATGCGCGCACGGCGTCGGCTTCGGAGACGGGAATCGCGGTCCTGCACGGCCACGTTGCCTGCAAGAGCGCGTTACCGCCGCAGTGATCCGAATGCAGATGCGTGTTGACGATCAGATCGAGCGGCCGCGCGCCGAGCGTCTGCCGCACCAGGGCGAGCGTTTGCGGCGCATGTGTCGCATAGCCGGTATCGACGAGCGCGGCGCACGCATCGTCGATCAGCAGCACGTTGTTCGACGAGAGCCAGCCACGCTCGAATACCTTGATGGATGGCGGCAGCGCAATCACGATGCGTTCGCCGATGCTTCGGGCTTCGGCATCACCAGAACGGTGGAGGCGCCGATCAACACGGTGTCGCCGCGCTGGTTCACCACCGCTCCATCGAGATGCGTCAGATCGCCGTTCAGGCTCGGCTTCCAGTAGGCGTCGCGCACGCGCCAGGTGATCGTGAGCGTGTCGTTCGCATGGACCGCCTTTTTCAGCTTGATGTCGAACTCGAGACCGAGCGGCTGCGCGTAGGTCGAAAAATGCGTCGCCAGCAGCGCCATGAAATAGGCGGTCGGCTGCGTGCCCGAAGCGATCAACCCGCCGAAGCGGCTTTGCGCGGCATAGGTGTCGTCGTGATGCAACGGGTTCAAGTCGTTGACGAGCGTGGCGAACGATTTCACCGACTCCGCCGAAAGCGCGAGCGTCGAGCTGAACGTCTCGCCTATCGTGACGATGCGCGGCGGCGCGTTCATCGCGGCACCTTCGCTTGCGTCGCCATGAGCTGCGCGTGACGCGCCTCGATCGCGTCCCACACCGCGCGCTTCGCGTCGTTGTCGAACGAGGACCAGCCGGCGATTTCGTCGATGCTGCGCAGACACCCTTCGCACCAGCCGGTCGACGCGTCCATCTTGCAGACGTTGATGCAGGGCGACGGCACGGCAGCGCCGTCGTCGTCGTGGCCGAGGCTTTCGGTCATGGCTTCACGCGGTTTCGCGCAGCGCCACGTCGATCACCGGCGCACCCGTCAGCGTAATCAATTCCTGTGCCGTGAGATTGAACACCGCATGCGGATGGCCCGCCGCGGCCCACAAGCTGTCGAGCGTCAGCAGGTCGGCATCGATCAGCGTCACCGGTTCGGTCGCATGGCCGATCGGACACACGCCGCCGATCGCATAGCCGGTTTTTTCGCGGACGAACTTCGCATCCGCGCGGCCGATCTCGCCGACCTGCTCGGCCACCTTCTTCTCGTCGACGCGATTCGCGCCGCTCGCGACCACCAGCACGGGCGCGTCGTCCTCGCGACGGCGAAACAGGATCGACTTGGCGATCTGCGCGACCGAGCAGCCGAGCCCGGCGGCGGCTTCGGCGGAAGTCTTGCCGGTTTCCGGCAGCATCACGATGCGGCCGGCGTGGCCGCGCTCGCGCAGCAACAGCGCGACGCGGCGCGCCGAGTCGGGCAGCGCGGCGAGATTGTCGGATTCGAGGAAAGCGTCGTCCATCATTGTTTTAGATCCTGATTGATTGGCTGAGGTCAAACACAGTTGCCCGCTTCGCTGCGCGCCTTGGCGAGCAGCGCCTTGCCGGCGCGCGATACGTTGGGCCGGCCGATCGACGTCGAGATGAAATCGCCGATCGCCACGACTTGCGCGAGGTCGATGCCGGTTTCGATGCCGAGGCCGTTCATCAGATACAGCACGTCCTCGGTCGCGACGTTGCCGGTCGCGCCCTTCGCATACGGACAGCCGCCGAGCCCCGCCACCGACGCGTGATAAATCTCGATGCCTTCCTGCAACGCGGCGTAGATGTTCGCGAGCGCCTGGCCGTAAGTGTCGTGGAAGTGGCCCGACAGACGTTCACGCGGAAACACCTTGGTCACCGCATCGAACACTTCGCGCGTGCGCTTCGGCGTGCCGACGCCGATCGTATCGGCAATGTCGATTTCGTCGCAGCCGAGCGCCGCGAAACGTTCGACCACATCGACCACCGAGGCCACCGGCACCTCGCCCTGATACGGGCAGCCCAGCGCGCACGACACGCTACCGCGAATCCGCAGGCGGTTTTCCTTCGCCGCGCGCGCCACGGGTGCGAACCGGTCGATGCTTTCCGCGATGCTGCAATTGATGTTCTTCTGCGAAAACGCTTCGCTGGCCGCGCCGAAAATCACGATCTCGTCGGCGCGCGCGGCGAGCGCGCCTTCGAAGCCGCGCATGTTCGGCGTCAGCACCGAGTAGATCGTGCCTGGGCGCCGTTCGATACCGGCCATGACGTCGGCGCCGTCGGCCATTTGCGGCACCCATTTCGGCGAGACGAACGACGCCGCTTCGACGTTGCGAAAACCCGCCGCCGATAAGCGGTTGATCAACTCGATCTTGATCGCCGTGGCGACGAATTCCTTTTCGTTCTGCAGCCCGTCACGCGGACCGACTTCGACGATTTTCACTTGCTGCGGTAAGGCCATGATGTGTCTCCTGCCGCGCTTGGCGGCGCTCCTTCATTGATGTCTCTCAGTGCCTGCTCGAAGCTCACCCGGCTCTCAATACCCGCGTTCGATATTCACCACGCCGCTGACCGTTTCGCCGCGCGCGAGCGCCGTGATTTTCCGCGCGACCTGCGCGACGCTTTCCTCGCGCAACGTCAGCGCGGAGATGTGCGGCGTGATCGTGATACGCGGCTCCCGCCAGAACAGATGATCGGGCGGCAACGGCTCCTCGCGGAACACGTCGAGCGTGGCGGCGGCGAGTTGGCCGCTCGCGAGCGCTTCGAGCAGATCCTGTTCGACCAGATGCCCGCCGCGCGCGACGTTGATCAGATAGGCACCGCGCGCGAGCTTCGAGAAGGTGCGCGCGTTCAGCACGCCGGCTGTATCCGGCGTATGCGGCAGCAGATTCACCAGCACTTTCACGCCGTCGAGAAAGGCATCGAACTGCGCCTCGCCGGCGAAGGTCGTGATGCCCTCGATGTGCCGCGCGCCGCGGCTATAACCGCGCACCGGCATGCCGAAGCCCGCGAGCGTTTGCGCGACATGCGCGCCGAGCACGCCAAGCCCGAGCACGCCGACCGTGAAGGTCTCGCGCGGATGCGGTTCGAGCACTTCCCAGCGGCGTTCGCTTTGCAGCGTCTGGTATTCGTCGAAACGGCGCAGGTAGCGCAGCACCGCGTGCGCGACGTACTCGGCCATTTGCGGCGCCATGCCGGTGTCCTCCAGGCGGATCAACTGGGCGTTGCGCGGCAAGATGCCCGGCTGTTCGCTTTCGAGCGCGAGGATCGCATCCACGCCCGCGCCCAGATTGAAGATCGCGCGCAAGTCGTCGCGGCCGGCCAGCATCTCGCGCGGCGGCCGCCACACGACCGCGAAGTCCGCCGGCGCGGTGTCGCCAGGCTGCCACTCGCGCAGATCGGCCTCGGGCAGCGCGCGGGCAAAGTCGTGAAGCCAGGCGGCGGCATCGGCATGCGGCATGTAGAAGAGGATTTTCATACGGTCAGAAAGACGCCTGCGTTGTCGGGGCGGATTGCGGGGAAGGCCCCTTGTGACGGCTGCGACGCGCGCGGCGCTTCAGACGACGCTTGCGGCATGGAGCCTCCTCCTTTTATGGGTAGGCTTCATTCTACTTTTTCGACGCCGATCGCGCGCGTTTGCGGACGGCCGTGCAATTCGCCGGTCACGCGGCACATGGCACCGGCCGTCGCTCGGGCCAGTCGCCGGCCACGTCGCCTGCTACGTCGACAGTCACGGCGCCGCCATCTCGACCGCCATTTAGCCCGATAAACAAAGCACAAAAACTTGGTTCGTTCGCGCGGCGCGCAGCGGGACAATACCTTCCCGGATTCCCTTTGCGAGGGACAGACATGCTTTCATGCACCAAATCGACATGGCCGCCGCGGCTCGTGACCGTGCCCGGTCTGCACGGCAGCGAGGGCGCGCATTGGCAAACATGGCTGGAGCGGCAGTTCGCGCGCTCGCTGCGCGTCGAACAGGCCGACTGGGACGCGCCGGACCTCGCACTATGGGCGAAGTCGCTGCGCGATCTGCTCGCGCGCGAGCGCGGACCGTTCGTGCTGGCCGCGCATAGCTTCGGTTGCCTCGCGACCGCGCATGCGTTGCAGCAGGCGTCGTATGCGAACGACGTGGTCGGCGTGCTGTTCGTCGCGCCCGCGAGCCCGGAGAAATTCGGCTTCGCGGGAACGTTCGACGCGCGGCGCCTCGGCGTGCCGTCGATCCTGATCGGCAGCGAAACCGATCCGTGGATGCCGCTCGCCGGTTCGCGCGATCTCGCGCAGCGTTTCGGCAGCGCGTTCGTCAATCTCGGCGACGCGGGACATATCAACACCGCGGCCGGTTTCGGCCCCTGGCCGCGAGCCAAGTATTTCATCGACACGCTGGTGCATTGCGCCGCGCCATTGCGCTTTCGCGAGGATGCCTTCGAGGCCGCGCAGCACGCATTCGTTTGAGGCTTCGCGCCGCGCTCGATGCACCGGCCCCGGCACGAGTGAGCCAGTAAGCGATCCGTTAGAATCCCGCTTCATGCCGCGCGTTCGTGCGGCCACCGGTTTTCATCATCGATAGGCGGGGACAAGATGGCAGGCAAGACGGGCACATCGCGCTGGCTGGCAGCCGGCATGACGGCAATCACGCTCGCGCTCGGCGGCGTGTCGACGGCGCACGCGCAAGCGTCGTTGCTCAACGTCTCGTACGACGTGACGCGCGAGTTGTACAAGGACATCAACGCCGGCTTCATCGCGGCGTACAAGCAGAAGACCGGCGAGACCGTGTCGATCCGCCAGTCGCACGGCGCGTCGAGCGCGCAGGCCTTGTCGGTGCTGCAAGGCTTGCAGGCCGACGTCGTGACGATGAACCAGCCGAACGACATCGACCTGCTCGCCGAAAAGGGCCAACTGGTGCCGACCAACTGGCGTGCGCGCATGCCGAACGACAGCGCGCCGTACACCACGACGATGGTGTTCCTCGTGCGCAAGGGCAACCCGAAGCACATCAAGGACTGGGACGATCTCGCCAAGCCCGGCGTGCAGGTGGTGATCGCCAATCCCAAGACCTCGGGTAACGGCCGCTATACGTATCTGGCCGCGTGGGGTTATCGCAAGCAGCACGGCGGCACCGACGCGCAGGCGCTCGACTTCGAAAAAGCGATCTTCAGGAACGTGCCGGTGCTCGACACGGGCGGCCGCGGCGCGACCACCACGTTCACGCAGCGCGGCATCGGCGACGTGCTGGTGACGTTCGAAAACGAAGTCGCGCTGATGAACACAGGTGTGGGCGCGGGCAATTTCGAAGCGGTGTATCCGTCGGTGAGCTTGCTGGCGGCGCCGCCCGTGGCGATCGTCGACAAGGTGGTGGACAAGCGCGGCACGCGCAAGGAAGCGCAGGCGTATCTCGACTATCTGTGGTCGGCGGCCGCGCAGGAAATCATCGCGCAACATCATCTGCGTCCGCGCGACAGGAACGTGCTCGCCAAGCATGAGGCGGAGTTCAAGCCGATCAAGACCTTCACCGTCGAAGAGATGTTCGGTAGCTGGCAGAAAGCGCAGCAAACGCATTTCTCCGATGGCGGGACGTTCGATCAGATCATCGTGGATAGGAAGTAAAGCTTCGCGTGAAGCACAAAGGCCGCCTTCGGTTCGTTACCGAGGCGGCCTTTTTTATTGCGCGAATTGCTATCGCATGCGCTTGTTGCGTTTAGTTGGGCGCAGCGTGCGAGTCATGACCGTGTTCGCAGCCATGCTCGCAACCGCTCTGATCGAGCGGCATCTGTTGCGCCGCTTCCGCCCGAATCCCCAGGCGCTCCAACAGCTTGCGATCCGCCTCCGCTTGCGGATTGCTGGTGGTCAGCAACTGATCGCCATAGAAAATCGAATTCGCGCCGGCGAGAAAGCACATGGCCTGCAACGCTTCGTTCATCTGCTCGCGTCCCGCCGACAGACGCACCATCGCGCGCGGCATCGTGATGCGTGCAATTGCGATCGTGCGCACGAACTCGAATGGGTCGATCGCTTCCGTGCCGGTCAGCGGCGTGCCTTCCACTTGCACCAGGTTGTTGATCGGCACCGACTCGGGATACGGCTCCATGTTCGCCAGTTGCGCGATCAAGCCAGCCCGCTCGCGGCGCGACTCGCCCAAACCGACGATGCCGCCGCAGCACACGTTGATGCCCGCGTCGCGCACCCGTTCGAGCGTGTCGAGACGGTCCTGATACGTGCGCGTCGAAATGATCTGGCCGTAGAACTCCGGCGACGTATCGAGGTTGTGGTTGTAGTAGTCGAGGCCCGCTTCGCGCAGAGCTTGCGCCTGGTGCGTCTCCAGCATGCCGAGCGTCACGCAGGTTTCGAGACCCATCGCCTTCACGCCGCGGATCATGTCCTTGATCGGCTCCAGGTGCCGGTCTTTCGGATTGCGCCACGCGGCGCCCATGCAAAAGCGCGTTGCGCCGTTTTGCTTGGCGGCGCGCGCGGCGGCGAGGACTTCGTCGACCGGCATCAGCTTGTCGGCCTGCAGGCCCGTGTCGTGATGCACCGACTGCGGACAGTACGCGCAATCTTCCTCGCAGCCGCCCGTCTTGATCGACAGCAGCGTCGACAGTTGCACGGTGTTCGCGTCGAAATGCTCGCGATGTGTTTGCTGCGCGCGGAACATCAGATCGTTGAACGGCAGTTCGTACAGCGCGACGATGTCGGCGACGCGCCAGCGCGCGAGCTGTTTGCTGTCCGATGCGGCGCTATTGGCGTTGTGATTGGCATTGTTGTTGGCGGCCGCCGTGTCGACCGGCGTCGGAGCGATGTTCAGTTGCGTCATGTCGTCAATCCTCATGGATGGATGTGATGTTGATCAGCGCCGCGCGTCGCGCAGCGTCTGCAAGAGTCGGTCGATGTCGAGCCGGTCCGCCGCGAGTTCGGGCGAAGCCGGACTCAGATGCGGCACGATGCCGAGCAAGGGCGCGTCGTGTTCGCGCGCAAGATGCTCGCGGATCGACGCGATGTTTTCGTCGGGGAACGTCATGTCGGGGTCGACGCGGTTCGCCACCCAGCCGGCCAGCGTCAGTCCGCGCGCGGCGATCGCTTCGGCGGTGAGCAGCGCATGGTTGATGCAGCCGAGGCGCAGGCCGACCACCAGCACGACCGGCAGCTTCAAGGCGACGGCGAGATCGGCGGTGTCCGCAGTCGCCGTCAACGGCACGCGAAAGCCGCCGACGCCTTCCACGACCACGACGTCCGCGCGTTTCACAGCTTCGGCATGGCAAGCGACGATGTGCGCGATATCGAAGGTGACGTTTTCCAGCGCGGCCGCGATGTGCGGCGCGGCCGGTTCTTTCAGCAGATAGGGCGTGCGAATGTCGGGCGGCAACAAGACGTTCGATGCGGCGTCGAGTTGATCCGCGTCCTCGTTATGCAGAACGCCGTCGAGTTCGAACGCGCCGGCGGCGATCGGCTTCATCGCGGCGGCTTGCAGGCCTTCGCGAACGAAGCCGCGCAACAGCGCCGACGAAACGAACGTCTTGCCGATTTCCGTATCGGTGCCGGTGACGAAGAGAGACAGCGCCGTGCTCATGCCGCTTTCGCTCCCGCTTGTTGAAGGCCCGCTTCGAGCCGGTCGAGATCCGCTTGCGCGTGCGCGGCGGAAAGCGAAATACGCAAGCGCGACGTGCCGGTGGGCACGGTCGGCGGACGAATCGCCGGCACCCACAGACCCGCGCGGTCGAGCAGGGCGGCGATGTCGAGCGTGGCTTCGTTCGCGCCGATGACGAGCGGCTGCACGGCGGTATGCGAATCGACCGGAAGCCACGGCGTGGCTTTCAGCATCTCACGCGTGCGTTCGATCAATTGCCGAAGATGCGCGCGCCGCGCATCGCCTTCGTCGCCGCCGATGATGCGCAAACTCGCCGACACCGCATACGCGGCGGCAGGCACCGAGGCCGTGGTGAAAATGTACGGACGCGCGCGCTGCACGAGCCATTCGATCACGGTGCCGTGCGCGACGACGAACGCGCCCGAGACGCCCGCCGCCTTGCCGAGCGTGCCGATCGAAATCAGGTTCGGCGAGCGCAGCGCGGCCTGCGCGATCGCGCCGCGGCCTTGCGGACCGAGCACGCCGAAGCCATGCGCGTCGTCGAGAATCAGCCACGCGCCGTGTTGCTCAGCGAGTTCCAGCAGACGCGGCAGCGGCGCGATATCGCCGTCCATGCTGAACACCGTATCGGAGACGATCACTTTCACTTCCGCGTCGGAAGCGTCGAGCATCGCGCTCAACGCTTCGGTATCGCAGTGCGGGTAGATCTGCACGTCGGCGCGCGACAGGCGCGCGCCGTCGATCAGCGACGCGTGATTCAACGCGTCGGAGAAAAGCGTCGTGCCGCGGCCCGCGAGCGCGGTGAGCGTCGCGAGGTTCGCCATGTAGCCGGTGCTGAAGTACAGCGCGCGCGCATTGTCGACGAAGCCGCCGACGAATTCCGCGAGGTCGTCTTCGAGTTGCGCATGCGCGCGCGAGTGGCCGCCGAGCAGATGCGAACCGCCGCTGCCCGCGCCATAGCGCCGCGCGCCTTCCCCGATCGCGGCGATCAGTTGCGGATGCGCGGCGAGGCCGAGGTAGTCGTTACTGGCGAAGCCGATGATCTCGCGGCCGTCCACCGTCATGTGCGCGGCGCACGGCGTGTCGGCGGTGCGGCGGTGACGGCGCAGGCCGCGTGCGTCGATGTCCTTCAGGCCTTGTGCAAGTGTGTCGAGCAAGTGCATTAGCGCGCCTCCGCGAGCGTGGCTTCGAACGTTTCATGAGTGCGCGAGGCGAGCAGCGCGAGTTCTTCGTCGTCGAGAATGTACGGCGGCATCAGATACACGGTGGTCGAAATCGGGCGCAGCAGCAGCTCGCGCTGCAACGCGTTTTCGAAGAAGCGGCGCGAGAATGTCCTCGCGTGTTGAGCGTCGTCGATCACCGCGTCGAACGCGAAGATCGTGCCGCACTGGCGCGGATTGCGCACCTGCTCGTGCCCAGCGAGCGGAGCAAGCGCGGCCTTCAGTTTCGCGGACTTCTGCGCGTTGACGGCGAGGACGTTGTCGCTCGCGAACAGGTCGAGCGTGGCGAGCGCCGCGCGGCACGCGAGCGGATTGCCGGTGTAGGAATGCGAATGCAGGAAGCCGCGCGCGGTGTCGTCGTGATAGAAGGCCGCGAAGATTTCATCGCGCGACAACACGATCGAGAGCGGCAGATAACCGCCGCTAATGCCTTTCGACAGACACAGAAAGTCCGGCCAGATGCCCGCCTGCTCGCATGCGAAGAACGTGCCGGTGCGGCCGCAACCGACGGCGATTTCATCGGCGATCAGATGCACGCCGTACTGGTCGCACAACGCGCGCAATCCGGCGAGATACGACGCGTCGTGCATCGCCATGCCGGCTGCGCATTGCACGAGCGGCTCGACGATCAGCGCGGCGATTGTGTCGGCGCGCGCTTCGAATAGCGAGCGCACGTGATCGAGCGCGCGGCGCGCGACGTCGTCGGCGGTCTCGCCAGGCTGCGCGAGACGCGCATCGGGCGACGCGACGACGTGCGCGTGACGGATCAACGGGTCGTAGGCGTCCTTGAAGAGCGCGACGTCGGTGACGCCGAGCGCGCCGATGGTCTCGCCGTGGTAGCTGTTGGCGAGGCAGACGAATTCCTGCTTGTCGGCGAAGCCGCGATTGCGCCATGAGTGGAAGCTCATCTTCAGCGCTATTTCGACGGCGGATGCGCCATCGGACGCGAAGAACGCGTGGCCGAGCGTGTTGCCGGTGAGCGCGCCGAGGCGCTCCGCGAGTTCGATGGCCGGCTCGTGCGTGCAGCCCGCGAGCATCGCGTGTTCGAGCGTGTCGAGCTGGTCTTTCAGCGCCGCGTTGATGCGCGGGTTCGCGTGGCCGAACAGGTTGACCCACCAGGAGCTGATCGCGTCCAGATAACGGTGATCGGCGCGGTCGTAAAGCCACGCGCCCTGGCCGCGCGCGACGGGAATGAGCGGCAGACGCTCGTGGTGCTTCATCTGCGTGCAGGGGTGCCAGATGGCGCGCAGGCTGCGGGCGATCCAGTCTTCTCGTGATGACGGTTGTGTTGCCGGGTTTTGCAAAGCGGGTACTCCAGGATGCTTTTTGCCGCTGCGCGTAGGGCTTTTTAGGGCCGTTTCGTTGCGCTGCGCGCGGCGTTTGGCGATGCGCGCGGGGTCGAGATTAGCGGTTTATTTCGTTGCGCGCACCTGCGCTGGAATTTGGGGTTTTGCTTGCTGGGCTGGGGTTTGGGGCTGTTCGACGCAGGTCGTTTCTGTTTTCTCGTGAAGGTCGCTGATCGGTGCAGTTGACGACGGCAAAGTAGTGGGATGTAGGTGGGGTTTGGCCTGCTCGGCGCTGTTGTTTTGCGCGTTTTGGCCTTTCCTTATCTTGGCCTTTGCTTGATTTGTTAGTGGTCTATTGGCGTTGCCCCTGTGCGGGGCAATGCTCTCAACTTAAGCCTCAAAGAGCTTGTAAACGAGGCATTGCCCCTGTAAACTTCATCGCATAACTCACTGATAAATCAACGATATGAACTCAAATACCAGCGTCCTCGCGGCTTCTGGCTGAGTTCTCCGATTTCCTGCTCGATCCGGCGCTCGCCGATCGCGTGCGTCGTTCTCCCACTGCCTTTACCCGCAATCGCACACTGACCTTGCCGCGCATGGCCGCGCTGATGATGTCCGGCATGTGCGCCAGTGTGCAGGCCGAACTTGACGCGCTATTCGGCGCACTGGGAAGCAGCGGCGGGCGCACCCGCGCTGTCAGCGCACAGGCCTTCAGCAAGGCGCGACGGGGAGTGTCTGCCGAACTGTTCGAGCTGGCCCGCGCCCGCCTGATCTCGCTGGCCCAACCCCATATCGATTCGATGCGCTGGCACGGCCTGAGGCTGGTCGCCGCTGACGGTAGCCGCCTGCGTGTGGGCACGCGTCGCGGCCATGAACTGCGCGCCGATCACTACGCGTTTGCGCTGTTCCTGCCGGGTTCCGAACTGACCCTGCACGCTGCACTTCATCCCGCCGACGGCGGCGAGCGGCAGATGCTGTTCGAAGCCCTCGATGTACTGCAACCGCATACCGACCTGCTGCTGCTCGATCGCGGCTATATCGGCAACGCGATGGTGGCGGCGCTCGCACAGCGCGAAATCCCGTTCTGCATGCGCGTCGATGCGCGTAACTGGAAATGCGTCAGCGCCTTTACCCGCAGCGGTAAAGCCGAGCATGTGGTGACACTGGAAGCGCCCAGCGAACCGGATGCCCGCGCCTATGAACTGGCGCGTACGCCCACGACTGTGCGCCTGATCCGCGACGTCACGCCGGGCGGTCGCGTGCGTGTGCTGATGACCTCGCTGCTCGATGGCGGGCGTTATCCGGCGGCATCGTTCGGCGCGCTCTATCACCAGCGCTGGCGGGTCGAGGAAGCATTCAAACGACTCAAGCACCGGCTGCGGCTGGAAGCCGTCACAGGCCTCGATTACCTGGCGTTACAGCAGGACTTCGGCGCAAAAATCCTCGCCGACAACCTGTGCACACTGCTCAGCGATCTCGATGCGCCGCACGACGACAGACATGCCAGCCGTCCTAACCGGGTGTATGCACTGGGCGCACTCAAGCCCATCCTCGGCGCGTGTCTTCTGCGCATCCAGCGCTGTCTGGACGGCCTCGCCGGTGTGCTGGAAATGATCCACCAGACCCGATGCCGGATACAGCCCTCACGCTCCTATCCAAGACCACCCAGAAAAGCCAAGCCCCACTTCCATCTCGCGTACAAACTCGCTTGATGCAGCGGGGCTTAAGTTGAGAGCATTGCTGTGCGGGGCGGCACCTACTTTCTTTGCCGCCGCAAAGAAAGTAGGCAAAGAAAGCGGCTCACACCGCCAGCTTTGAAGCGGGTCTCCTGGCTTGGAGGGGGCAGTGGTGCATCTGGAATCCGTGTTCTCGCGCATTCGGCGTTCGTGACAAGGCAGTCATACTTCCCGCCTCGCGCTGCGCGCTCGCCGGAAGCGGCGCGCACGGAAACCAGCGGTTTCATTGGGCGCGGTGGGGGCCATCGGCTTCGCCTCGGCGAGACGCCGAAAAGCCAGGTGCTGTTTCAGATGTGTCGCTGGTTGCAGGACACCGGTTGTGGATTGTGGGGCGGGTCGCCGGTCGCCGCGCTGAGCGTCCGGCCGCGCGCCGATGCGCCGGCAAGTTGTCGGCAAGTCGCCGGCATTCGATGCAGTGACGCCGTGCCCACGCACCGCTATTGGTTTGGAGAACTGCGGCTGACGGCGGTTTGTCTGGGCATCGAGAACTGCTGCCGACCGCAAAAGCGCCGTGCGACTTTATGAAGTACCGCGACGGCGCGCGCAGCGTCGCCGGAAGAATGACTGCTGTGTCACGAACGCGGAGTGTGCGGGAACACGGATTCCAGATGCACCACGATGCCCTCCAAGCCAGGAGACCCGCTTCAAAGCTGGCGGTGTGAGCCGCTTTCTTTGCCTACTTTCTTTGCGGCGGCAAAGAAAGTAGGTGCCGCCCCGCACAGCAATGCTCTCAACTTAAGCCTCAAAGAGCTTGTAAACGAGGCATTGCCCCTGTAAACTTCATCGCATAACTCACTGATAAATCAACGATATGAACTCAAATACCAGCGTCCTCGCGGCTTCTGGCTGAGTTCTCCGATTTCCTGCTCGATCCGGCGCTCGCCGATCGCGTGCGTCGTTCTCCCACTGCCTTTACCCGCAATCGCACACTGACCTTGCCGCGCATGGCCGCGCTGATGATGTCCGGCATGTGCGCCAGTGTGCAGGCCGAACTTGACGCGCTATTCGGCGCACTGGGAAGCAGCGGCGGGCGCACCCGCGCTGTCAGCGCACAGGCCTTCAGCAAGGCGCGACGGGGAGTGTCTGCCGAACTGTTCGAGCTGGCCCGCGCCCGCCTGATCTCGCTGGCCCAACCCCATATCGATTCGATGCGCTGGCACGGCCTGAGGCTGGTCGCCGCTGACGGTAGCCGCCTGCGTGTGGGCACGCGTCGCGGCCATGAACTGCGCGCCGATCACTACGCGTTTGCGCTGTTCCTGCCGGGTTCCGAACTGACCCTGCACGCTGCACTTCATCCCGCCGACGGCGGCGAGCGGCAGATGCTGTTCGAAGCCCTCGATGTACTGCAACCGCATACCGACCTGCTGCTGCTCGATCGCGGCTATATCGGCAACGCGATGGTGGCGGCGCTCGCACAGCGCGAAATCCCGTTCTGCATGCGCGTCGATGCGCGTAACTGGAAATGCGTCAGCGCCTTTACCCGCAGCGGTAAAGCCGAGCATGTGGTGACACTGGAAGCGCCCAGCGAACCGGATGCCCGCGCCTATGAACTGGCGCGTACGCCCACGACTGTGCGCCTGATCCGCGACGTCACGCCGGGCGGTCGCGTGCGTGTGCTGATGACCTCGCTGCTCGATGGCGGGCGTTATCCGGCGGCATCGTTCGGCGCGCTCTATCACCAGCGCTGGCGGGTCGAGGAAGCATTCAAACGACTCAAGCACCGGCTGCGGCTGGAAGCCGTCACAGGCCTCGATTACCTGGCGTTACAGCAGGACTTCGGCGCAAAAATCCTCGCCGACAACCTGTGCACACTGCTCAGCGATCTCGATGCGCCGCACGACGACAGACATGCCAGCCGTCCTAACCGGGTGTATGCACTGGGCGCACTCAAGCCCATCCTCGGCGCGTGTCTTCTGCGCATCCAGCGCTGTCTGGACGGCCTCGCCGGTGTGCTGGAAATGATCCACCAGACCCGATGCCGGACACAGCCCTCACGCTCCTATCCAAGACCACCCAGAAAAGCCAAGCCCCACTTCCATCTCGCGTACAAACTCGCTTGATGCAGCGGGGCTTAAGTTGAGAGCATTGCCCCGCACAGGGGCAACGCCAATAGACCACTAAGCCAGCAAGGAAAGGCCAAAAAACCAACCCCAAAAACCAACCCCGCCGAGCAGGCAAAAAAAACCGACCCTCACTCCCGGCTAGCAATAGCATGCCGACCTTGATCCGCACCGCTCGCAGCGGTCTGAGTGCCCCCAGAACCCCAAACAACAGCGTTATCCACCGCATACAACCGGCAAGGCGCCGAACTCTGCTTCTGGCAATTGGCAACCGCCACCGACATCGGATCGTCGCCGCCCTCGGCCCACGACCACGCGCCGGTATCCGACACGGCAAAAGCCCGGCTAGGATACTGATGCAGGAAGTTCCGATAGCCATTGCGCCCGGCTTCGTCGACGAACGGCACCGCATCCACCGCATCGACAGCGGCAAACCCGCTCGCCTTCGGCAACGAAGGATCGGACACGCGATACTGCACGCCCGTCGGCATGCCCACGCGGGCCAGGAAAGCCTCGACGGCCGGCCACCACACATGCACGCCGTCGCGGTCGCCCACCAGCCGATGCGCGTCGTTCTTGTAGTTGCCGAAATCCACCATCTTCGCGCTCGCGCCATGCTCGGCATACGCGGCGTACATGCCCGCCACCAGCGGCGCGGTCCACACCGAGTCGTTATCGCCGTACATCCACAACGACGGCACCTTGGTCTTTTCACCGTACGCGCCGAATGCGCGCGTGAGATTGGCCTGCCAGCCGCTGCACGCGTCCTGCCGCAAACCGCCCGAGAAATTGATCAGCGCCCGCACGCCCGGCGCGGCTTCGGTGCCGTAGGCCATCGTCGCGAGACCGCCGTGCGAGGTGCCGGCCACCACGATATGCGTAGCGTCCACGTAAGGCTGCTTCGACATGTAGCCGATGGTGGCCGCCACGTCGCCGGCCTGGCTCATGCCATTGCGTTCGACGTCGCAACCGTCCTGCTGATAAACGCCGTCCGAATGGCCGAAGCCCTGGCGGTTCGGCGCCACCACCACGTAGCCGCGGCGCACGAATTCGCGCGCGAACGGCAGCGGGTTGCTGCGTTCCTGCGTGCGCGGGTCGCCGGGAATCTTGCCGTGGTTGAACACGATCATCGGAAACGGGCCTGGGCCGTCCGGTTTGTAGATCGTCGTTTCGAGCGTGACCGCGCCGGCAGCGTCCACCGGCACGCGGATGATTTTTTCGTTGAGGCCCGCAGCCGGCAGATAGACGTCGTCGTCGAGCGCGATGCGCGGCACCTGCGCGCGGGCGAGAGGTCCCGCCTGGGTGTCGGCGAGCGGAGCGGCGTGCGCGACGGCGACAGCGCACGCAGCCGCTGCACAGATCACCGCACACTTCGTCAGAACCTTGCTGAACACCATTAACGCATCCGCCTCAAAAACTTGCCCTGAATACCGTCATGCCCACTTGTCCAGAACGGCTGCTGACATTTTGCTTTCACCGGTGTTTTCGACACGCAAAAACACACCCGCGTACTGCTGCGCGAAGCGCACGCACGCCACTGGAGATCGCACGGGATTGAACCCAAACGGCCGACGCGACCCCACGCGCCGATGATGAGCGCCACCCATGCTGCCCGGAAGCGCCGCCGAACCCACACTATCTGGTGACCGGCAGCGTCCTTGCGCATTTTGCGTAGCCGGTTATGACCGGCTTTCGCAACGTGACGCCATGAAGCTACGGCCTCATCCTGGCACGACAATTTTGTTTTGTGCAATCAAGGAGAACCCGCGACGAAAAAATTGCCGTGCGCGGATCGGGCTCATGCGGGCTTGAAGACGCTGGTCTCGCCGGCGGCCGGCTGCACGAGACAAAGTGGCGGGCGCATGGGCTGTGGCGCCGGGCCAACACGAACAGGAAGCCGGTCTTTGAGGGCCGCATGTGAACGCGCCTCGCAGGCTGGCGCGTGGTGTAAGGCTCGGGAAGACGTCGGGCTATTCGCTCACGTCGCCATCGACATAGCGCCAGCGGCCGTCCTCATCGCGGATAAAGCGGCTCAGCTCGTGCAGCCGGTGCGCGCGGCCACCCACCTTGTAACGCGCGACGAATTCGACCGTCGCGTGATCGGCGTCGCTTTCGGCGAATGCCTTGATCTGAAGTCCGAGCCAGCGTGGCGCATCGGGCGCGGCGGGGTCCGCGTCGAGGTCGGCGGGGCAGGTGTGCGGTGCCCAGGTGGCGCGCAAATAATCCGTCGCGCCGAGAACGTACGCGCTGTAACGCGAGCGCATCAGTTCGAGCGCGCGCGGCGCCGCTTCGCCGCCGTCGATGTAACGGCCGCAGCATTGCGCGAAGCGGGGCGCGCGGGCGCCGGCGCGCTGGCCGGGCGCGGCGCCGCCGCAGGGACAGTCGGATGGACGCTGCGCCGGCAACAATGGCTCGTTCATTGGACGTTCAGCCAAGACCGCGAGCGATCAGGATCTTCTGGATGTCGCTCGTGCCTTCGTAGATCTGGCACACGCGGACATCGCGGTAAATACGCTCGACCGGGAAGTCGCTCAGATAGCCGTAGCCGCCATGAATCTGCAAGGCCGCGGAACAGATGCGCTCGGCGGCTTCGGAAGCGAACAGCTTGGCCATCGCGGCTTCGGTGAGGCACGGCTGGCCGGCGTCTTTCAGCGCCGCGGCATGCCAGATCAGTTGACGCGCGGCCTCGAGTTGCGTCGCCATGTCGGCGAGGCGAAACTGCACGGCCTGATGCGAGAAGAGCGGCGCGCCGAAGCTCTCGCGCTCCTTGGCGTAGGCCAACGCCGCCTCGAACGCGGCGCGCGCCATGCCGACGCTTTGCGCGGCGATGCCGATGCGCCCGCCTTCGAGCCCCGACAACGCGATCCGGTAGCCTTCGCCTTCCGCGCCGATGAGGTTCGCGGCCGGCACGCGGCAGTCCTCGAAAATGATCTGCGCCGTATCCGACGAATGCTGGCCGAGCTTGTCCTCGATTCGCGCGACGACGTAGCCCTTGGTATCGGTCGGCACGATGAACGCGCTGATGCCGCGCTTGCCCGCCGCCTTGTCGGTCACGGCCATCACGATCGCGACGTTGCCGTTCTTGCCGCTCGTGATGAACTGTTTGACGCCGTTCAGCACGTACGCGTCGCCCTCGCGGGTCGCGGTGGTGCGCAGCGCGGAGGCGTCGGAGCCGGCCTGCGGTTCGGTCAGGCAGAACGCGCCGAGCATCTCGCCGCGCGCGAGCGGCGTGAGCCAGTCGCGCTTCTGCGCGTCGTTGCCGTAGCTCAGCAGGATGCTGCACACCGGGCAATTGTTGACGGAAATGGCGGTGGACGTGCCGCCGTCGCCAGCGGCGATTTCCTCGAGGATCAGCGCGAGCGCCAAGGCGTCCATGCCCGCGCCGCCGTAGGCTTCGGGCACCAGCACGCCGTATGCGCCGAGTTCGGCGAGTTGCCGATGCACGTCGTGCGGAAAAACCCGCTCGCGGTCCCACCGCGCCGCGTGCGGCGTGACGGCTTCGCGCACGAACGTGCGCAGCGCGTCGCGCACCATCAGGTGGTCCTGGTCAAGCACCATCGCTCAGTCTCCTCATTCTTGGCGCTCTCACCAGTCGAGCGGCGTGCCGTCGTATTGATAGAAGCGGCCATTGAACGCCTCGCGCGCGGCCGCGGCCTGCGCCAGCAATTCGCGCATGCCGGTGACGCTGCGCGCCGGATCGATCGCCGCCTCGGCGCCGCCCATGTCGGTGCGCACCCAGCCCGGATGCAGCGAAACGCAGGTCGCGCGCCTGACCTCGAGCGACGCGAGTTTCAGCGCGTTGTTGAGCGCCGCCTTGCTCGCGCGATAGAGCCAGCCGGTCGTGCCGCCCGCGTCGCCGATGCTGCCCATCTTGCTCGAGATCACCGCGAACACGCCGCCGGTTTCCTCGACGAGCGGCAGCAGGATCGGCATCAACTGCATGGGACCGCGCACGTTGGTGTGCATGACATGGTCGAAGTCATCGGCGGTGATGGTCTCGATGCCTGCGGTGCGCGGGCCGTAGACGCCCGACACGACGATCGCCGCATCGAGCCGTTCGCCGTCGAGCTTCCAGCCGAGCGCGGCGATTTCGTCGGGCGCGGTGACGTCGACGGAAAAAGTCTCCGCGCCGAGTTCGTTCAATGCGTCGAGCGCGGCCCCGTCGCGCGCGGTGGCGAGCACGCGCCAGCCGCTCTTTTTGTATTGCCGCGCAAACTCCTGGCCGATGCCGCGCGACGCACCCACGATCAACACTGTCTTCATCGAATCACCTCGTGCCTCAACTGCCGCAACGGCCCCGACTGCCTGGAGTGCCTGGAGCCGCGCGTCAAACCAGTTCGATACCCATCGCGGTGGCTTCGCCGCCGCCGATGCACAGCGTCGCGACGCCGCGCTTCAAGCCGCGCTTTTTCAGCGCGCCGATCAGCGTGACGAGAATCCGTGCGCCCGACGCGCCGATCGGATGCCCCAGCGCGCAAGCGCCGCCGTTCACGTTGACCTTTTCGTGCGGCAAACCGTGTTCCTTCATCGCGGCCATCGTGACGACGGCGAACGCTTCGTTGACCTCGTACAGATCCACTTCGTCCGCGCGCCAGCCGTTCTTCTCGAACAGCTTGCGAATCGCGCCGACCGGCGCGGTGGTGAACTTCGCCGGCTCCTGCGCGAAGGTCGAATGACCGACCACGCGCGCGATCGGCTCGACACCGAGGCGCTTCGCGGTCGACTCGCGCATCATCACGAGCGCGGCCGCGCCGTCGGAAATCGACGACGAGTTCGCCGCCGTCACCGTGCCGGTCTTGCTGAACGCGGGCTTGAGCGTCGGAATTTTTTCGAGGTTCGCCTTGAACGGCTGCTCGTCGCGATCGATGCTCACCTCGCCCTTGCGGCTCGCGACTTTCACCGGCGCGATTTCCCACGCGAACGAGCCGTCCTCGTTCGCGCGCTTCGCACGGTTCAACGACTCGACGGCGAACGCGTCCTGCGCCTCGCGCGTGAAGTCGAACGACGCCGCGCATTCCTCGGCGAACGTGCCCATCAGGCGGCCTTTCTCGTAGGCGTCTTCCAGGCCGTCGTAGAACATGTGGTCGAGCACCTGGCCGTGGCCCATGCGCATGCCGCCACGCGCCTTGGGCAGCAGATACGGCGCGTTCGTCATGCTCTCCATGCCGCCCGCGACGATCACCTCGACCGAACCCGCGGCCAGCATGTCGTGCGCGAACATCGCCGCGCGCATGCCGGAGCCGCACATCTTGTTGACGGTGGTGCTGCCCGTGGCGAGCGGCAAGCCGGCGCCGAGAGCCGCTTGACGCGCGGGCGCCTGACCGAGCCCGGCGGGCAGCACGCAGCCCATCACCACTTCGTCGATCTGCCCGGGTTTCAGGCCCGCGCGTTGAACGGCGGCTTCGATCGCGACCGAACCGAGTTGCGGCGCGGTCAACGAAGCGAAGTCGCCTTGAAATGCCGCCATCGGCGTGCGGGCAACGCCCACGATGACGATCGGATCAGCGTTTGTCTCACTCATGTTTCAGCTCCTTGATCACACCTTCGACGATCGCCGGCACCTCGCCGAGTTGCGCGGCGTCGGCCGCGACCATGTCGTTGTCCGCGCCGTGCGCGCCGCTTGCCGATACTCCCGCGACGCAGCCCTGATACACCGCGTCGAGCGCGCCCGGTTCGCCGACGGTCATGCCGAGATTGCGCACCTTGCCGTCATGCACGCCGTACACCCAGCCGTGCACGGTCAGTTCCTGGCCGCGCGCCCAGGCATCGTTGACGATGGTCGTGCGGCACACGTTCACCACCTGCTCGATGGTGTTCAGTTCGACCAGCCGCCGATGCCGCGCTTCACCGAGCGGCCATTCCTCGATCAGCGCCGCATGCTTGGTGCGCACGTCCTGCACGTGATGCAGCCAGTTGTCCGCGAGTCCCACGCGGCGGCCGTGCAGCGCCGCGCCGACGCCCGAGCAGCCGTAGTGGCCGACCACCATGATGTGCTTGACCTTCAGCAGATCGACGGCGAACTGGATCACCGACAGACAGTTCAGATCGGTATGCACGACCACGTTGGCGATGTTTCTGTGCACGAATACTTCGCCCGGCGGCAGGCCGATGATCTGGTTGGCCGGCACACGCGAATCGGAGCAGCCGATCCACAGATATTCGGGCGTCTGCTGATGCGCGAGGCGCGAAAAGTACTCGGGGTCTTCGGAGAGCTTGCGAGTCACCCACGCATCGTTGTTGTCGAAGAGATGCGCGAGCGGGTTCGGAGGAGTGGAAGCGTTCGAGTTCATGGTGCGTCTTGGCGGTTGCTCGACCGATAGACCGGTCGGTGTCGTTACATAAGGTTTCGGACGATGCGTTCAGCAATGCGGACGGCGCAGGATGTTCACGCCACCCGCACGCTGCGCTCGTCGGCTTGCGCGTCCGTTGCGTCTGATGGGGCCGGTGCTTTCGAAGCATCGGCGAAGCGTTCCGGATAGCGGATACAAAAGCGCACACTGCTGTCGTACGGGAAAAAGTCCGGCAGTTCGCCTTTCAGTAGATGATCCTTGTGCCGCTGCCACAGCGCGGGATCGAAAAAGTCCGCGTGATGCCGCATGAAGGAACGGCGCACGCGCGGGTCGCCGAGCAGGAACGTGCCATACGTCTCCGGGAAAATGTCGTGCACGCCGACCGAGTACCACGGCTCGCCCGACATTTCGTCTTCCTCGTTGCGCGGCGTGGGCACCGCGCGCACGTTGCAGTCGGTCAGGTATTCGATTTCATCGTAGTCGTAGAACACGACGCGGCCGTGACGCGTCACGCCGAAGTTCTTGTACAGCATGTCGCCCGGAAAGATGTTCGCCTGCATCAGTTCCTTGATCGCGTTGCCGTATTCCTTGATGCCGTGATCGACGTCCTCGTCGGAGCCGTGTTGCAGGAACAGATTGAGCGGCACCATGCGGCGCTCGATATACATATGGCGGATCACGAGGTTCTCGCCGTCGTATTCGAGCAGCGACGGCACTTCCTTTTCGAGTTCGCGCACGAGCGCTTCATCGAGCCGCGAGCGCGGCAGCGCGACGCTCGAATATTCGAGCGTGTCGGCCATGCGGCCCAAACGGTCGTGCCGCTTGACGAGCTGATACTTCTCCTGGATCTGCGCGCGCGTGGTTTCCTTCGGCGGCGGGAAGCTGTCCTTGATCAGCTTGAAGACGTACGGGAAAGACGGCAGCGTGAACACCAGCATCACGAGCCCCTTGATGCCGGGCGCGACGATGAACTGGTCGCTCGAATGCGACAGGTGATGCAGCAGATCGCGATAGAACAGATTCTTGCCCTGCTTCTGCAAGCCCACCGAGGTATAGATTTCCGCCTTCGGTTTGCCCGGCATGATCGTGCCGAGAAACTCCACGTAAGCGGACGGCACTTCCATATCCACGAGGAAATACGAGTGCGAGAAGCTGAAGATGATCAACAACTGATCGCGCTTGAGCAGCACCGTGTCGAGCGCGAGCACGCCCGGCCTCACATGACGCAGCGGCACCGCGAACGGCAACAGCAAATCGCCGTTGATGATCCGCCCGACGATATACGCCGACTTGTTGCGGAAGAACAGCGACGAGAGCACGTGAATCTGGAAGTTGGGCGCTTCGTCGAATACGCCGAAGGCGTCGTGAATCGCCTGCATCACGCAGCCGACGTCGCGTGTCAGATCCTCGAACGGCGTCTCCAGCTGAAAGTTCGTGACGATGCGCTCGAGCGTGGCGGCAAGACCGTCCTTGCCGGGGTAATACGCGCGATACGTCGGCTTCGCGGCCGGTTCGTCGTTCTCGATGTATTCGGTCGAGATCGCCGGCCGCACGAAAATGAAGGCGTTGTTGAAATACGAGCGATGCAGGATCTTGCAGCAGACTGAATTGAAGAACGTCTCGGCGCACTCGGGCTGGCGGTGCGTGGTCAGAAGGCCGATGTAGTGCAGCTTGATCTGCTGCCACACGTCGCTGTCGATATTTTCCGCGTCGTATTCGTCTTGCAGCAGTTCGACGCATTCCTCGACGCGATCGTCGTATGACGTAATGCGATCGCGCGCGAGTTTTTGCAGGCCGTGCCAGTCGCCGCGTTCGAACAGCGTCTTGGCATGGACCGCGGCCTCGCGAAAGATGCGGTAGTGGCGCTCGAATCCTTCGAGCATCGTCTGGGCGACGTCAAAGCCGATCTGCGACGACAACAGTTTGGGGAAGTGATTCATGTCGACCGTGCATTCGTCCCATGTCGTGAAGACACCCGTAATTGTATCGTCCGGGTGGGCCCGCGACGCATCGCGCCGCTCGACTCATGCCTTGGCGCATGCCGCGCGCGGCTTGCATTTTCGCGGGCGTTCGCCGACTTTCCGGCTATCTCCGCTCAATGCGTCAGTTTGGCATGCCTTAATCGGCTCAACTGCCGGCAAAAAAATTTGCGCGGTCCGCTTTCATGCGGGCCTGGCTTCGCGTGTGCCGTTTTCCAGCAGCGCGCGCGCCTGGGTTTCGTATTGCGCGAGGTCTTCGAGCGTCGCGTTCAGGTCTTCCAGTTGACGTTCCAGCACTTCGCGATGGCGCGCGACCGTGGCGAGGAACGCGTGCAATTGCGCGACGGTGTCGGTCGGCGATTCGTACACGTCCAGCAGATCGCGGATCTCCGACAGCGTGAAGCCGAGCCGTTTGCCGCGCAGCGTGAGCTTGAGGCGCGTTCGGTCGCGGCCTGAATAGACGCGGCGCAAGCCGCTCGATCCTTCGCGGCTTGGCGAGAGTAAACCCTGGTCTTCGTAGAAGCGGATGGCGCGCGGCGTGACGTCGAATTCCCGCGCGAGCTCGGTGATCGTGTATTGCGTGTTCATCGGGGCATGCCGTGGCCGGGCAGAAAGTTGGATTGGACGATAGAATCAACGTTAACGTTATCGTCAACTTGAGCGAAACGCAACCAGGCGCAATACGGCACCGGCATGCCCCAACCGGGCCGCAACCACGCCGCCCGGCATCGCATACCTCGCCATGCCGGACGGCCGACGGAGGAAGACACCCGCAATGAATGCACTCGAACATCAACTCGACTATCCGTTCAACGACAGCTTGCCGGAAGCCGGCCGCGCGATGGAAGTCGCGCCCGGCGTGTTCTGGCTGCGCATGCCGCTACCCTTCGCGCTGGACCATATCAACCTGTGGCTGTTGCGCGATGAGATCGACGGTCAGCCGGGTTGGACGGTGGTCGATTGCGGCATTACGTCGGACGTGATCAAGGAGAACTGGGAGAGAGTATTCGACTCGGTGCTCGACGGCCTGCCGGTGCTGCGCGTGATCGTCACGCATTGCCACCCGGATCACATCGGTCTCGCGCACTGGGTGTGCGCTGGCGGCGACAAGCAACGCTGGGACGCCCGGCTATGGATGACGCTCGGCGAGTACATGCAAGCGCGCGTGATGGCGGCCGGCGACGGCTCGAATGCGGGCGGCGAGGGCGCGGCGCGTCACTTCGCGCGGCACGGCGTGACCGACGAAGCGTCGCTGGACAAGCTGCGCGCCCGCAAGAGCTATTACGCGAGCCTCGTGCCGGCGATTCCCGGCCAATACCGCCGTTTGCGCGAAGCGGACGGCGTGAGGATCGGCGGCAAGACGTGGCGGGTGGTGACGGGCTTCGGCCATTCGCCGGAGCACTGCGCGCTGCACTGCGAGGAGACCGGCGTGCTGATCTCCGGCGACATGGTGCTGCCGCGCATTTCGACCAACGTGTCGGTGTTCGACATCGAGCCGGAAGGCTCGCCGCTCGCGCTGTATCTGGAATCGCTCGGCCGTTACGAGACGATGCCTGAAGAGACGCTGGTGCTGCCGTCGCATGGCAAGCCGTTTCGCGGCGTGCGCACGCGCATCAGGCAACTGCGCGAGCATCACGACGCGCGCCTCGCCGAAGTGCGCGAGGCGTGCGCCGAAAAACCGCAAAGCGCAGCGGATATCGTGCCGCTGATGTTCAAACGCCAGCTCGACATCCACCAGATGACGTTTGCGATGGGTGAAGCCTTGGCGCACTTGCATCTGCTGTGGCTTGCGGGCACGTTGAAGCGCACGCAGGCTTCGGATGGCGTGATCCGGTTTGCGGCTTGATCGGTTTTACCCTTCAACCTTTTGATGAAAAAAGCCCGGTGCTTTCGCAACCGGGCTTTTTCATGCGGTTTCGTTCAAGCCTAAGCGGTATTACTGCACGGCCACCGTGCCGAAGTTCTGCCGGCCAAACGGGCTCACGTGATAACCGCTCACGTTCGTGCGCGTGATCGCCGCCGCGGTCGGATAACCGAGCGGAATCCACAGCGCCTGGTCGTGGATGATCTGCTGTGCCTGTTCATACGCCTTCGCACGCTTGGCCTGGTCCGGCGTGGCCTTGCCGTCCGCGATCAGCTTGTCGAGGTCCTCATTGCAGAAGCGCGCGAAGTTGATGCCCGACTTCACCGCGTTGCAACTGAAGAGCGGCGACAGATAGTTGTCCGGGTCGCCGTTGTCGCCGGCCCAGCCCATGAACAGCGAATCATGCTGGCCTTGCTTCGCCTGCTTGATGAGTTCGCCCCATTCGATCACCTTCACGTCCGCCTTCACGCCGATCTTCGCGAAGTCGGCCTGCAGCAGTTCGGCGCCGGCCTTCGGATTCGGGTTCAGCACGCTGCCGTTCGGACGCACCCAGATCGTCGTTTCGAAGCCGTTCGGGAAACCCGCGTCCGCGAGCAGCTTCTTCGCTTTCGCCGGATCGTACGGCCACGCCTTCACCGCCTTGTCGTAGCTCCACGTGTTCGGCGGATACGGGTTCACGGCCGGCGTGGCGGTATTGTCGAACACTGTCTTGAGATACGTGGTGCGATCGAACGCCATGTTCAGCGCGGCGCGCACCTTCTGGTTGTCGAGCGGCTTTTTCTGCGTGTTCAACGCGACGAACGCGGTCATGAAGGCGGGCGTCTTGACGATATCCAGCGACTTGTCGGTTTTCGCGTCGGCGAGATCCTGCGGCTTCGGCGACAGGGCGATCTGGCATTCGCCCGCCTTCACCTTCTGCGCGCGCACGGTGGCGTCCGGCGTGATCGCGTAGATCAGGCGATCGATCTTCGGCTTGGGACCCCAGTAGGTCGGGTTCACGTCGTAGCGAATCACCGCGTCTTTCGTATAGCTCTTCAGTACGAACGGGCCGGTGCCGATCGGCTTCGCGTTCAGATCGACCTGCTTGCCGGCCTTGAGCAATTGATCGGCGTATTCAGCCGAATAGATCGACGCGAAACCCATTGTCAGGATCGGAACGAAGGTCGCGTCCGGCGCGTTCAACTCGAACTTGACGGTGTTGTCGTCGACCTTGGTGACCGCCTTGATGAGCTTGGGCAAGCCCATCGACTGCGCATGCGGAAAGCCGCTCGCGCCCGCCACCTTGTGCCACGGATTGCTGTCGTTGAGCATGCGGTCGAACGTGAACACCACGTCGTCGGCATTCAGCGTGCGAGTGGGCTTGAAGTAATCGGTGGTCTGGAACTGCACGTTCGGACGCAGATGGAACGTGTAGGCGAGGCCGTCGGCGCTCACCTCCCACTTGTCGGCCAGCGCCGGCACCACCTTCTTCGTGGCCTCGTCGTATGAGACCAGCGAGTTGAAGACCACGTCCGCCGACGCATTGGTCGTCACCAGCGAATTGAACTGCACGACATCGAAGCCGTCGGGGCTCGACTCGGTACAGACGGTCAGCGGTTTGGCGAGCACGAGCGCGGGCGCCGTGAACAGTACGGCGGCTGCGAGCAGTTTGAAGCGCATAGGATCTCCCATAACGAGCGCGGTCAGGCAGTGCGTCTTGGTGTGCTTGTGTTCCGGTGGCGGGTGGCGGGTCGTCAAGGGTAGCCGACGCCCGCCTCTATGATTGTGATACGTTTCCGGCGCTGCCGCATGGGTGGATGTCGCCTCCATCGACGCGGCGCGGCCTTCGCGAAAGCTTATCGAAGGGTGCTGGCGGCGACAACCACTTAATCCACATATCCATATGGACGGCGGGACGGCGGGACGGCGGCGCTTATCCCCGCGCGGCGCGTTGCATCAGATAGTCGATGCCCTCGATCGCGCGCACGCCGTACCACGACACCAGTTCGCCATCGATCAGTTCGATACGCTTCCTCGCCAGTCGCGGATCGCGTTTCAACGCATCGCAATGCGCTTGCGTGAAGCGATAGGGTTCGCTGGACAGCAGAATGCGATCGACATCGGCAAGCCACGGAGCATGGTCGAAGTCGAGCGCGGTGAGCACGGGATAGCGAGCGGCGCCCGCCGCACCGCCTCGCACATCGGGCAGCGTGCGCCAGTTGACGAGCCGCAGCATGGCGGCGATATAGGTATCGCGCGCGACGGTCATCCACGGCTCACGCCAGATCAGATACAGCACGTTTTGCGCGGCAAACGTATGCGCTGCGGCTTCATGCAGGCGGTTTTCGAGCGCGTCGCTCAGGCGCCGCGCTTCCTCTTCACGGCTGAAAATCGCACCCAGCAGCGTGTAGAGCGATTGATTGTCTCGCGGCGTGCGCGGATGCGTGACGACGATATGCGGCACGAACGCGCGCAACTGGTCGACGGTATCGCGCTCGTTTTCGTCGACATTGACGATCAGATGGGTAGGGCGCAACGCGCGAACGGCGTCGATATTCACGGCCTTGGTGCCGCCTACCTTGCGCACCTGGCGTACCTTCTCACGCGGATGCACGCAAAAACCGGTGCGCCCGACGATCTGCCTGTCCAATCCCAAGGCAAACAGCAGTTCAGTGATGCTCGGCACCAGCGAGACGATGCGCGCCTCGGCGCTCGCCGGTTCGTGCGCGACGCCGGCTGCATCGACCGCACTGTTCTCCATGGCCTACTCGGTGACGGCGCGCGGCTTGCGCGGCGCGCGTTCGAAAACGCGGTCGTAGAGCCAGCGCGGCAGCACATGCAGCAGCATCGCCGCGATGCGCATTTGCCACGGAAACACCGCAAAGGCGGTTTGACGCTCGATCGCCCCGGCAACCTTCACCGCGAAACGGTCGGCGTCCATCAGGAACGGCATGGTGTACGGGTTGTGCTCGGTCATCGGCGTGCGGATATAGCCGGGCGCGATGGTGACCACGCCCACGCCGTGCGGCCGCATCTCGACGCGCAACGCTTCCAGGTACTTTTGCGCCGCCGACTTCGACGCGCTGTACGCGCCCGACCCCGGCAAGCCGCGCACGCCCGCGACGCTGGCGATGCCGACCAGCGTGCCGCGTTTCGCGGCGACCATCGCGGCGGCGAACGGCTCGAAGGTCGCGACCATGCCGAAGTAATTGATATCCATCACTTCGCGGAACGTGCGCAGGTCGCCGTGGCCGGTGAGCGCGCCGCGGCTGATCCCGGCGTTGGCGATCACGACGTCCGGCAAGCCATGCTGCGCGATGAAGCGCGTGGCCGCCTCGGCGAGCGCCTCGGCGTCGCGAACGTCGACGGCGTAGACAGAGACAGCGTTTTGGGGATGGGACTGTTGGAAAGCCGCGAGCGCGTCGCCGCGGCGGGCGACGAGGCCGAGAATCGCGCCGCGCCGCGCATATTCGGCGGCGAGCGCGAGGCCGATGCCGCTCGACGCGCCGGTAATGAAGACCTTCAACGGTGAACTCATTCCGGCGCCTCGGACATTACATCTTCTTGGCGCGGACCTGCTGCACCAGGTAGTCGAGGACGTCGAGCGTGCCCGTCAGGCTGTTGGTCGCGGCCGGACCCGTCTCATACTTGCCCTGCACCGCCAGCGTCGGCACGCCTTCGATCTTGTAGCTTTCGAGCATCTTCTTGTCTTTTTGCAGCGCGCTTTGCGTCGAGAACGAGTTGTACGCTTCCATGTACTTCTTCGGATCGACGCCGTTCTTCGCGAGGAATTTGGCCTGATCTTCCGGCGTCAGCAGGTAGTTCTTGTTGACGTGGATTTCCTTGAAGATCGTCGGCGTGAGTTTCTCACTGAGGCCGAGTGCTTCGAGCGCGTGGAACATCTTCGAATGCGGAATGAAGTCGTCGCGGAAGGCAACCGGCACGCGCTTGAACACCACGTCCGGGCCTTGCTTCTTCACCCAGCCGTCGAGGTACGGGCCGAATTCATTGCAGTGCGGGCAGCCGTACCAGAAGAACTCGATGACTTCGATCTTGCCGGCCGGCACGTCGGTGGGTTGCGCCGTGGACAGCACGGTGTAGTCCTTGCCCGACACCGGCGTGGCGGGCGCGGCATGCGCCGCGGCGGCGATGAGGCCCAGCGAAAGGAACAGAATGCTCAGCAGTTTTTTCATGTGTTGATGACCCAAGTAGGCGGTAAAGCGGTGGCGCCACGCAATGCCCGTCACCGTTTGTGAATCGGCGTTGAACGTTTTCAGTGTTCCGTTGCCTGTGACACGCGCCGTTCGCCGATAGTTCATCGGCGGCGCGCTCCGGCAAATCAAGGTTTATTGGTGATTGGCGTGTTGCTTCATTGTTTCGTAAAGCGGATCACGGCGGTATCCACGCCCGCGTCGGACAGACGCTGACGGCTCGAATTCATGTCCTCGAACTTGGAGAACGGCCCGATGCGCACGCGATAGTACGTGACACCGCCCGCATCGCGCTGCGTGACCTTCGATTCAAAACCCTGGAACGCGAGACGCGCGCGCTGTTGCTCGGCGTCGGCGGCGGTCTTGTAGGCGCCCACTTGCAGGAAGTAGCCGGTGTTCGCATCGCCCGGCGCCGGCGCCGCGCCCGAACCGGGCTTGGCGTTGGCGGTCGTGGCCGATGACGTGCTCTTCGGCGCGGAGCCCGCGGCGGTGGCGCTCGGCGCGCTCTCGCCCGGCTTCTTCACGGGCGCCGTTGCCGTGCCGTTGTCCGGGGCGGGCTTCGGCGCGATCGCCGTGCCGTTCGCATTGCCGTTATTGGCATTGGACGGCGGCACTTCGACGATTTGCGGTTCTTCCAGCATGCCCGACTGGGTCTGCGCGTTGGTCGCGCCGGGCGCGGTGTTCGGCGGTGCGGGTTGCGCGGCTTGCGGCACCGGCTGGCCCGGCGTCTTGCCTTGCAGCGGACGGTTCGGATCGTATTGCTGCGGCTGGCTCGCGCCGGCATCGGACGCCGCGGGCGGCGCCACCTTCGAGACGAACGGCGTAGGCGCACGGGTGATATACAGCGCCACCACTACCGCGATCGCAAGGCCGACGATCAGGCCCAGCACGATGCCGAGAAAAGTCCCCCCGGTTTGTTTCGATTGCTTTGTTGTGCGGCGTGGTTTTGCCATCGTATGAATCACCTACGAAAAGAATCCTGGAACGGCCGCCGATTATAGCGACGGCCGCATGCATGTTGCGCCGGAGGACTTACATCTTGACGGGAGCGGAGACGCCGATCGTCGCGAGACCGTTGGCCAACACCTGGCGCGTGGCCGCGAGCAGCGCGACGCGTGCATTGCGTTCGGCTGCATCGTCGACCAGCACGCGCTCGGCTCTGTCATTGTAGAACGAGTGGAATTCCCCGGCGAGGTCGCGCAGGTAGAACGCGACCGCGTGCGGCGCGAGTTCATCGGCCGCGTGTTGCAGCATGTCGGGGAATTCGGCGAGCTTGTTCAGCAAGGCCATGGCGCGTTCGCTGGTGAGCGGCGCGACGTTCACGTTGGCGAGCGTGCTTTCGTCCATGCCGTAGCGCGCCTTGCATTCGGCGATGACCGAGCAGATTCGCGCGTGCGCATATTGCACGTAATGCACCGGGTTTTCGTCATTCTGTTTCAACGCGAGGTCGATGTCGAACACGAATTCCGTATCGGCCTTGCGCGAGATCAGGAAGAAGCGCACGGCGTCGCGGCCGCGGCGAATCGTCTCTTCGTCGATCAGGTCGACGGCGGCCTCCGTGCCCGGCGTCGCGCCGCCCGACCATTCGATCAGGTCGCGCACCGTCACATAACTGCCGGCGCGCTTCGAGATCTTCACTTCCTCGCCGTTGCGCATCACCGTGACCATCTTGTGCAGGACGTAATCGGGGTAGCCATTCGGAATGCCGACGCCGAGACCTTGCAGACCGGCGCGCACGCGCGCGATCGTGCCGTGGTGGTCGGAGCCCTGGATGTTGATGACCTTGGTGAAGCCGCGTTCCCACTTGGCGACGTGATAGGCGACGTCCGGCACGAAGTACGTGTAGGTGCCGTCGGTCTTGCGCATCACGCGGTCCTTGTCGTCGCCGTCGTCGGTGGTGCGCAGCCACAGCGCGCCTTCCTGCTCGTAGGTCTTGCCGGCGGCGATCAGCGCCTCGACGGTTTTCTCGACGCGGCCTTCCGTGTATAGCGACGACTCCAGATAGTACTGGTCGAACTTCACGCCGAAGGCCTGCAAGTCCATGTCCTGCTCGCGGCGCAGATAGGCGACCGCGAACCGGCGGATCGCTTCGAGATTTTCGACGTCGCCCGCGCCGGTGACCGGCTCGCCGTCGCTCGCCGCCACCGTGACGCCGTTCAGATAGTCTTTCGCGATGTCGGCGATGTACTCGCCGTTGTATGCCGAAGCCGGCCAGCCCGCATCGCCGGGGGCGAGGCCGCGGGCGCGCGCCTGCGTGGACAGCGCGAGCGTGTGGATCTGCACGCCGGCGTCGTTGTAGTAGAACTCGCGATGCACGTCCCAGCCTTGCGAGGCCAGCACGTTCGAAAGCGCGTCGCCGAGCGCGGCCTGGCGGCCGTGGCCGACATGCAGCGGGCCCGTGGGGTTGGCCGAAACGAATTCGATCAGCACGTGCTTGCCGGCGTCGCGTGGCGAGCGGCCGAACGTCTCTTTCTCCGCGAACACGGCGGCGATCACCGCCTGCTTCGCGGCAGCCGCGAGGCGCAGGTTGATGAAGCCGGGACCGGCCACTTCGGCGGTTTCGATGAGACCCTGGGCGCGCGGCTGCGCGAGCAGCGCGTCGACGATCTGTTGCGCCAGTTGGCGCGGATTGGCGCGCAGCGGCTTGGCGAGTTGCATCGCCACGTTGCACGCGACGTCGCCGTGCGCGGCGACCTTGGGACGCTCCAGCGTGATGGTGGGCGACACGAAAGCGGCTTCGGTCGCGCCTTGGGAGGCTTGCGCCACCTGCTTCACCGTATCGGCGAGCAGTGTTTCGAGAGTGTGTTTATGTGCGGGCAGCATGCTTGTTGCGAGTCCAGTGAGGCAATCCGGTGATGCGGAAGAGGCGCCGGCCGCGCGACGGGCGCAGCCGGTTCGTCAGAAGCGTGGAAAGCGGCGATGTGCCCGCCCGGATTTGCCGGGCGCGCCGGGCACATTAGCGGCGCCACTGGGCACATTGCCTGCGTCGCGGTGAGCGCGGCGTGCGGCGACATGCAAGGGCTGCCGCGGCGGGCAGCAAGCGGTGGCAACAACCGCTTGCCGTTGCACGCAGCGCCTAAGCGGGGTGGGCCAACCGGGCCCAGCCGCGCCGCCTGCGCCATGCCGCGCGCGGCGCATGGCGGCGCGCTTTTCCGTCCAGACGGATTTTAGCAGGTGCTAATATGTTCAATGAGATGCCCGGCAAGGGCCGTGGCCGCCGCGCCTGATCGGCGGGCTAACGTAACGCGCGCCGGCAGTCGTCCACGAGCCGCTCGCGCGTCGATCCAACATAACGAAAAAGGGAACAGACATGCTGATTACTTTCAAATGCCGCGCCTGCCCCGACGTGGTGATGCTGGAGAACCTCGCACAGTATCTGGTCGGCATCATCGGCAAACGCCTTGGCGAGCGGGGCGTCGTTGCCCATGATGAACTGGGCGTGGCGATCGCGAAACTCGAAGCGGCCATCACCATCGACAAGCAGGAACGCGCCGAGCACGACGGCCATTTCCACGAAGGCGAGGAAGGTCACGAGCATCATGAAATTCCGCCGGGACTCGCGCAGCGCGCGTACCCGTTCCTCGACATGCTGCGCGCGGCGCAGAAGGAAAACGCGGATATCGTGTGGGGCCTGTGATCCCGGCGCGATCTCGGTGACGGCGCGCGGCGCGCGTTGCGCCGCTGACGCCGGTGTGCCAATGAAAAGAGCCCGCTGAGTGCGGGCTCTTGTGTTTACCGGACGCGAACAACCGGCCGGCGTGCGCTGCTTACTGGCTGGCGGCCTCCGCCGGGGCCGCTGCCGGCGCCGACGCACCCTTCTTCATTTTCTGCTTCCTGGGTTTCTTGACGTGCTTCACGGTGGGCGGCGAATACGAGCTGACCGCGCTGGAGCCGCCGGGAGCGGCAGGCTGGGCCAGCACCGCCGGGGCGCCCAAGGCAAGGGAAACTGCAGTCAATAACAGCGTCAGCTTCTTCATATGATTCTCTCCGTCGACGATTGCAATTAGATGAGCCGACGCGTTTTTTGGCCGCGTCTGGCGGTAAAAGCAATTCAGTCTACAAAGACGAAAATTACGCCGCCGCAAATATTCAGTGTTTCTCGCCCGATATAGTGGGTTTCACACCACGCCACGCCACGCCACGCCGTGCCTAGAGCAATGGTGCGAGAGCCCGTTCGGCATCGGCCTTCGATAACGACATGCGCTGTGCGTAGTCTTCGAGTTGATCCTGACCGATCTTGCCGACCGAGAAATAGGTGCTGTCGGGATGCGCCAGATAGAAGCCGGAGACGCTCGCCGCCGGCAGCATGGCGAGCGATTCGGTCACCGTCATGCCGATTTCGTTGGCTTGCAGCACGTCGAACATATCGCGCTTCACCAGGTGGTCCGGGCAGGCCGGGTAGCCGGGCGCCGGGCGGATGCCGCGGTACTTTTCCGCGATCAGTTCGTCGTTGGAAAGCGTTTCGGCGTTCGCATAGCCCCACAGGTCGCGCCGCACGCGCGCATGCAGCGCCTCGGCGAAGGCTTCGGCGAAGCGGTCGGCGAGCGCCTTGAGCATGATCGCGCTGTAGTCGTCGTGATCCTTTTCGAACTGCTTTTCCTTCACGTCCACGCCGAGGCCCGCCGTGACCGCGAACATGCCGATGTAGTCGGCCACGCCCGAATCCTTCGGCGCGATGAAGTCGGCAAGCGACCGGTTCGGCCGCATCACGCCGTCCACCACCGGCCGCACGCTTTGCTGACGCAGGTTGCGCCAGGTCAGCGCGACTTGCGAGCGTGATTCGTCCGTGTAGATTTCGATGTCGTCGTCGTTCACCGTGTTGGCCGGCAGCAGCGCGATCACGCCGTTGGCTTGCAGCCAGCGGCCCTGGATCAGGCGCGCGAGCATCGACTTGCCGTCGGAGAACACACGCCGCGCCGATTCGCCGACGATCTCGTCGTTCAGGATCGCCGGGTACGGGCCGGCCAGGTCCCAGGTCTGGAAGAACGGACCCCAGTCGATATAGTTCGCGAGTTCGTTCAGATCGAAGTTCTTGAACACGCGGCGACCGATGAACTTCGGCTTGACCGGCTGATAGCTCGCCCAATCCACTTTGGTTTTGTTCGCACGGGCTTCGGCGAGCGTGACCATCGGCAGCGCTTTCTTGTTGGCATGCTGAAGGCGGATACGGTCGTAGTCGGCCTTGAGTTCGTCGACGTACTTCGCCGCGCCTTCGTCGGAGAGCAGGCTCGACGCCACCGACACCGAGCGCGACGCGTCCGGCACGTACACCACCGGGCCTTCGTAATGCGGCGCGATCTTCACGGCGGTGTGCACGCGCGACGTGGTCGCGCCGCCGATCAAAAGCGGTATCTTCTTGATGCGGAAATGATCGTCGCGCTGCATTTCGGACGCGACGTAGGCCATCTCCTCCAGGCTCGGCGTGATGAGCCCCGAGAGGCCGATGATGTCCGCGCCCTCGACCTTTGCTCTCGCAAGAATGTCGTTGCACGGGACCATCACGCCCATGTTGACCACTTCGAAGTTATTGCACTGAAGCACCACCGACACGATGTTCTTGCCGATGTCGTGCACGTCGCCCTTGACGGTGGCGATGACGATTTTGCCCTTCGCGCGCACGTCGCCGCCGGCGGCGGCCAACTGCTTCTTTTCTTCCTCGATGTACGGAATCAGGTGCGCGACCGCCTGCTTCATCACGCGCGCCGACTTCACCACTTGCGGCAGGAACATCTTGCCCTGGCCGAACAGATCGCCGACGACGTTCATGCCGTCCATCAGCGGACCTTCGATCACGTTGATCGGCCGGCCACCCGCCGCGGCGATTTTCGCGCGCACTTCCTCGGTGTCCTCGACGATGAAGTTGGTGATGCCGTGCACCAGCGCATGCGACAGACGCTTCTCGACCGGCTGATTGCGCCATTCGAGGTTCTCTTCTTTCTTCGCGGCGCCGGTCTTGAACTTGTCGGCGATTTCGAGCAGACGGTCGGTGCCGTCTTCGCGGCGGTTCAACACGACGTCTTCCACGCGCTCGCGCAACTCGGGGTCGAGTTCGGCATACACGCCGAGTTGCCCGGCGTTGACGATGCCCATGTCCATGCCGGCCTGGATCGCGTGGTAGAGGAACACGGTGTGGATCGCTTCACGCACCGGATCGTTGCCGCGGAACGAGAACGACACGTTCGACACGCCGCCGCTCACCTTCGCATACGGCAGGTTCTGCTTGATCCAGCGCGTGGCGTTGATGAAATCGACGGCGTAGTTGTTGTGCTCTTCGATACCCGTTGCGATCGCGAAGATGTTCGGATCGAAGATGATGTCTTCGGGCGGGAAGCCCACTTCGTTCACGAGGAAGTCGTACGAGCGCTTGCAGATTTGCGTCTTGCGCTCGAACGTATCGGCCTGGCCTTGCTCGTCGAACGCCATGACCACGGCGGCCGCGCCATAGCGGCGAATCAGGTTCGCGTGATGGCGGAACGCTTCCTCGCCTTCCTTCAGCGAGATCGAGTTGACGATCGCCTTGCCTTGCACGCACTTCAGGCCCGCTTCGATCACTTCCCACTTCGACGAGTCGATCATGATCGGCACGCGCGCGATGTCCGGCTCCGACGCGATCAGATTCATGAAGCGCACCATCGCCGCTTTCGAATCGAGCATCGCCTCGTCCATGTTGACGTCGATGACCTGCGCGCCGTTTTCCACCTGCTGGCGCGCGACCGCTACTGCTTCGTCGAACTGGTCGTTCAGGATCATTCGCGCGAACGCCTTGGAGCCCGTCACGTTGGTGCGTTCACCGACGTTGATGAAGAGCGTCCCGGAGGTGACGTTGAACGGCTCGAGGCCGGCAAGGCGCATGGTGTGATCGGTCATGGCGTAGGTGCGAGTGATTTGCGGGCGATTGATGCGTCTGTTTCGATGGCGGGAAGCGGCGGCCCGGAATCCGGGCCGCCGTTTTCAGGCTGCGTCGCGGTATTGCGTCGGCCATTGGCGCGGCTTTACTTCAGCCAGCGCCTTGGCGATCGCCGCGATATGCTCCGGCGTCGTGCCGCAGCAGCCGCCGGCGATATTCACGAGGCCTGCCTGCGCGAATTCCTTCAGCAGCCCGGAGGTATCGGCGGGCAACTCGTCGAAGCCGGTGTCGCTCATCGGGTTCGGCAAGCCCGCGTTCGGATAGCACGACACGTAGGTGTCGCACAGCTTCGCCAGTTCGGCGATGTACGGGCGCATCAGCGCCGCGCCCAACGCGCAGTTCAGGCCGAACGTGAGCGGTTTGGCGTGACGCAGCGAGTTCCAGAACGCCTCGACGGTCTGCCCCGAGAGAATGCGCCCCGACGCGTCGG
Source organism: Paraburkholderia sp. DD10 (assembly GCF_049177125.1). Classification (NCBI taxonomy): domain Bacteria; kingdom Pseudomonadati; phylum Pseudomonadota; class Betaproteobacteria; order Burkholderiales; family Burkholderiaceae; genus Paraburkholderia; species Paraburkholderia sp. DD10. The sequence goes on from NZ_CP185393.1 coordinate 3,666,603, forward strand.
TGACGGTGCCCGAAATCATGATCGGCAGACGCTCGCCGGTGTTTTCAAACAGCTCGTCGAGCGCGAACAACGCGGCCTTCGCATTGAGCGTGTCGAAGATCGTTTCGACGAGGAACAGATCCGCGCCGCCGTCGAGCAAGGCCTTGGCCTGTTCGTAGTACGCCGTGCGCAATTCGTCGAAGGTAACGTTGCGTGCACCAGGATCGTTCACGTCGGGCGAAATGCTCGCCGTCTTGGGCGTCGGCCCGATCGCGCCGGCGACGAAGCGCGGCTTGTCGGGCGTCGAATACTTGTCGCACGCCGCGCGCGCGAGCTTGGCCGACTCGAGATTCATCTCGACTGCAAGCGCTTCCATGCCGTAGTCGGCTTGCGCCACCGTGGTCGCGCCGAACGTGTTCGTTTCGATGATGTCCGCGCCCGCGGCCAGGTATTGCTCGTGAATCTCGCGGATGATCTGCGGTTGCGTGATCGACAGCAGCTCGTTGTTGCCCTTGATGTCGCGCCCATAGTCCTTGAAGCGCTCGCCGCGATAGCGGGCTTCGTCGAGCTTGTAACGCTGGATCATCGTGCCCATTGCGCCGTCCAGGATCAGGATGCGCGACTTGAGCAGCGCGGGCAGCGCCGCGCCGCGCGTGTAGGCGGCGTCGGGACGGGCTGACGGGGCAATTTGAGCAGGCTGGTTCATGGCGGACTTGGGCTTGCGCCGGCTTTTCTCGGGAGCCTGTCATTGTAGCCGCTGCTGCCCGGTTCCGCCGGGCGCGGGCCGGAGCAACCATGCCCGCAATCGGGGCATGCGCCGCGCGGATAACAAAACGGCCCAGCAAGGCAAAAGCCTGCTGGGCCGTTTCATGCTGCTGACCGCCTTATAAGGGCCGCTGGCGGAGCCGGACGGCGCGGTCGATGTAGGTCGCCAAAAACGTTGAGCCGAACCCTGCGGTTAGTGAAGAATGACCGGTTGATGCATCAGGCTGTCGAACTGGCCGAGAAATTCGTCTACTTCGTCCAGCGACGGTTCCTCTTCGATCAGCTTTTGCACGTGCTCGCGAAAACGCGCCGCCATTGCACCGTCGATGTAAATTTCGCGCTGCATGTTTTTATCGACGATCTCATAGCCACCTGACTTCATGGCCAGCGGACCTTCCTGCGGCGGAAACTCGACGACACAATAGTTGGGGCTGTTATAGATCATTTGCATGGCGACACTCCTTATTTCCGTTGGCTCCTGGCCGTTCCTGCGCCATATCTGGAGCTTGTGGTGTGGAATTCAAGGGGTGGGTCCGGGATTGACGCTCCTAAAGGTTCCGAACCTACCGGTTAGACCGGTCTTTCAAGAAACGTTTCAAGCAGTGCAGCAAAACGGTGAGCTTGCTCGACAGGCGCAAGATGAGCGGCGTCGAGTAGTTCGAACTGCGCGCCTTCGATGGCGTCTGCTACCGCCTGTGTCGCAGCAGGCGGCGTGCCCGTGTCGTGGCGGCCCGCCACGGTCAAGGTTGGACAACGTATGGCTCCCAGCTTACTGCGTACGTCGAAATCGCGCAGGGCTTCGCACGCCTTGGCGTAGCCTTCCGGCAACGTATGGCTCAGTACCTCGCTGATCTGTTCGACCGCTTCGGGGTGCGCGGCCTGAAAGCCGGGCGTCAGCCAGCGGCTCAGTGTGGCGGATACCAGCGGCGCCATCCCGTCCTGGCGGGCCGCGGCGGCGCGTTGATCGAAAAGCGCGCGGCCCTCGGGCGGCGTCCCGCCCGTGCTGTCGGCAACGGTCAACGTATCGACGCGCGAAGGGTAGTCCAGTGCGAATTGTTGCGCGACCATGCCGCCCATCGACATGCCGACCAGATGCGTGCGAGGTGCGTCGAGCGCATCGAGTAGCGCGGCGAGGTCGCGCGAAAGGTCGGCGATGGTGAAGGGTTCGCTCGATACCGCGGTTTCTCCGTGACCGCGCAGGTCGTAGCGCAGCACGGTGTAGTCGTCGCGGAAATAGCCGGCGAGCTGGTCCCACACGGACAGGTCGCCGCCGAGCTGGTGGATGAACGTGAGCCAGGGGCCGCCGCCCTCATTGCTCAGCACATAGCGCGTCTCGATGCCGTTGATGTTCACTTGCATACGGGCTCCTTGAAGGGAACGCAGTAGAAGGATCCATTCGCGCGCTGTAGCGGGCGTCGGACGACACGCCGTTACCACATCATACTCAGCGCCGCGCAAACGGTTGGAACTGTTTGTGCGAGCGAGCGTTGACGCGGAAGTTTCGCGATTTGCTCGAGACCCTGCTCGGGTCCCAGGCTTTCAGGGCTTGATGATGCCTGGGTTATTGGCGGGATCGGACGAATCGGCGGGAGCGGGTGGCGCGGGCTCCGGCCCTTGCCCGGACGGAACCGCTGACGCGCCTGAAGGCGGCGGGCTCGCCGAATCATCAGGCGACGCCGTGCGGCCATCGCCAATACCATTGGCTCCTCCCGCATTCGACGAACCGACGGCACCACTGGCGTCGAGCTTGCCGCGCCACACCAGTTCGAATTGCGTGCCGTTCGGCTCGGTCTGCAGGATTCTCGCGGGGAGCCAGCCGAGCGAGGGCGCGAGCCACACGTCGATGCGGCGCCGGTCGCCCTCGCGGCGGGGCAGGCGTTTGAAATGGCGCGTATCGAGGTAGCCCTGAGCGGTGCGGATGGTTTCGTCGCCGATCGTCTCGACCGGCCAGTTTTCGCCGCTATCGCTATCGGCCACGAAGAATTGCCGCGTCACGCCCGGTTGGTAGGCGGCGGGATCGCCACGCACCAGGCTCGCAAGCTGCATCACCATGCTGAAACGGTCTTGCGCGCCGTCGGGCAGCGGCAGTGTGGTCGGCGTGCGCGTAAAGGCGATCTTTTTGTCGACGCGATTGAAGATCGAAATGTCTTCCGCGCGGCGGCCGCGTTTTTCGACGTACTGATCGGGCGCGAGGCCGAATGCGTCGATGCGGCCGTGGCTCGAATAGACGAATGTGCCGACGAACGGCAACGGCACGGAGACGACCATTTCGTAGTTTTGTGCGCTGCTGGACCAGTGGATCGTGCCGGGCTGGTTACGCACGCCGTTGTAGAACGTGTCGTATTGCAGTTCGCCGGATGGCGGAACGGAGAACTTCACGCCCGGTGATGCTTGCGGTGCGCTCGCGCCTGCGGGCGCGCTGGCTGCACCGGCGCCGCTGGCACCCGCATTGGAGTTCGCATTTGCGTTCGCATTGGGGGCGCTTGCCGCGGTGTCCGATGCAGCAGCCGGAGCTTGCGTCGCCGGCTGCAACGCCGTCAGCACATGCTCGCGCGGCTTGCTTGGAACTGCCTTATGCGTCGACGCAGGTGTTGGTGCTTGCTGCGCGGCGGTCGGTTTCCGCTCGATGCGTTCAGGCGTCAGCAGCGCGACCTGCACGGGGACACGCTCGTTATCCGACGGATTCAGCGTCGCGCGGTTGCGCTCGAACCATTGCGCGGCGATCCAGTGCAGAACGGCCACCAGCACGAGAGCCGCAATCCACCGCCACGCGCGCGAGCCGGCGCGCTGCGCGGCGGGCGGCAGGCGGTCGGAGCGGCGGCGTGCGGTGAAGGGTGAGGCCATTTTTTGGCGATGAATGCGTGCGGAAGGAAGTGTCGGGATTGGACAACGCCTGTGGGCATGTGCGCGGCGGCTACCGTGAAAAACCGCCGCAAAAACCGCCGCCGAATGCCGCCGCAAAATGCCGCGAAGAACTGGCGGGCCGCATCGGCCCGCCGAGCCGCGAGGCCGGCAGCGAACGGATTCGACCGCGCCGCCGCAAACGATGTTCCGCGACGGCGAAATCGCACCCACGCCGAAGGCATCGAATCGCGTCAAGCTGGCAACGTCAGCGTGCCGGCCTTATGCCGCGCGGGCTCGAACCCTAGCGGGGCGTCGCACTATACCCCAACTCATACGAGAGCTTCTGCGCGCATTCGCGCAACGCCGTATCGATCTCGCCGCCCCAGCGGATATCGAACGCACCCTCATGGCCCAGCGCCACGATGCCGAGCGCGAGCTCGCCGGTGGAGTCGAACACCGGCATGCAGAAGGCGTGGATGGTCGGCAGCAGCATGCCTTCCACGCGTGCCGCTTCATGCCGCCGCACGTCGGCGAGCACACGCTCGACCTCTTCGTGCGTGCGCGGCCCGCCCATATGGGACGAGCGGCGCGAATCGGCCAGTTCGCGTTCGAGCATCGCCGCCGTCTTGCTCGACGGCAGATACGCGGCAAACAGCAGACCGGTCGCGGAGCCGAGCAACGGCATGACGTCGCCGAGTTTCAGCGATGCCTTGGCCGGATGGCTCGATTCCATCCAGTGAACCATTGTGGGTCCCTGATTGCCCCAGACCGCGATGCCCACTGTCAAGTCGAGCCGCTCGCGCAGTTCGGCGAGCGCAATGCGCGCGAGCTTCACGCCGTCGACGCGCGCGAGCCGCGCAAGCCCCAATTGCAACGCGAAGCCGCCCAGTTCGTAGCGACCCGACAGCGGATCTTGCGCGACCACGCCAAGGCGCAGAAAACTCACCAGATAGCGATGCGCCTTCGCCGGGCTCATGCCGGCGCGTTGCGCCAGATCGCGCAGCATCATGGCGCGCGGCTCGTGGGTCAGCACGTCGAGCAAGCGGAAACCGACTTCGATCGACTGAATGCCCGAGCGCAGTTTCTCCTCGCCGGTCTCGACGCTTTCGTCGTCGGTTTCCGGCGTATCGAGCGGCTCAGCGGAGTCGGCGTTGCTGTGAATCGCGCCGGAGCGGGCAGTTGGAGGCATGAGCGAGGCGCACGGAGCGCGTTTAAACGACGGTGAGAAAGGTGCCTTGATCGGCGTGGCTCGCGGCCGAAACCTGCAGTCGCTTGGGCCGCGCCGATTCACCATCGTAGAATAGATTCCTTCCATCGTCACCAACACGGTTCACTCCCCTATGAAACTTGCCACGCTGAAGGACGGCACGCGCGACGGCCAACTGATCGTCGTGTCGCGCGACCTGCATACCGCGGCCATCGCCGACGCGATCGCGCCCACGTTGCAGCGCGTGCTCGACGACTGGACCTTCTACGCGCCGCAATTGCAGGAACTTTACGAAGCGCTCAATCAGGGCCGCGCGCGCAACACCTTCGCGTTCGACGCGAAGGAATGCATGGCGCCGCTGCCGCGCGCATTCCAATGGGCCGACGGGTCGTCGTATGTGAACCATGTCGAGCTGGTGCGGCGCGCGCGCGGCGCGGAAATGCCGTCCGAGTTCTGGACCGATCCGCTGATGTATCAAGGCGGCAGCGACGACTTCATCGGCCCGAAAGACGATGTGCTGTGCGCGTCGGAAGCGTTCGGCATCGACTTCGAGGCGGAACTCGCCGTGATCACCACCGACGTGCCGATGGGCGCCACGCCCGACCAGGCGCTCCGAAGCGTGCGTCTGATCACGCTCGCGAACGACGTCTCGCTGCGCAATCTGATTCCCGCCGAACTGGCGAAAGGCTTCGGCTTTTTCCAGAGCAAGCCGGCCACCTCGTTCGCGCCGGTCGCCGTGACGCCCGATGAACTCGGCGAACATTGGCGCGAAGGCCGCGTGCATCGGCCGATGATCGTCCACTGGAACGGCAAGAAGGTCGGCCAGCCGGACGCGGGCACCGACATGGTGTTTCACTTCGGCCAGTTGATCGCGCACGCGGCGAAAACGCGCAATCTGCGCGCCGGGACGATCGTCGGTTCGGGTACGGTGTCGAACAAGGACGCGAAGCGCGGCTACTGCTGTATCGCCGAGAAGCGCTGCCTGGAGACCATCGAGCACGGCGCGCCGCAAACCGAATTCATGCGCTACGGCGATACCGTGAAGATCGAAATGTTCGATGAAGCCGGCAAGTCGATTTTCGGTTCGATCGACCAGGGCATCGCGCCGCTGGATTGAAGCGGCGAAAGGGTTTCGCCCGATGCCGCGGCCCCGGCGCGCCGCTACACTGACTGGCGCGGCCGCACGCCTCGGGGTGGCCCGCCGCCGTTCATCGCGAGCGTCGGCGCGCGCGGTACAAACAATCAGCAAACAAGCCGCAAAAAAAGCAGCACGACATCGGCAGTACATCAAAAAACGAAAGACCGACGTGAGGAGACAGCATGCCGCGACTTGAATCCTTTGAACCTGCAACCGGAGACGCTCGCGCTTGCGCCGCGAAAGCCCGCACGGGCAAATCGCGTCTTGCGCTTCAGGGTATCGCCGCCGGACTCGGCGCCGCGCTCGCCGCGTCATGGCCCGCCCTGGCGCTCGCGCAGGTAAAGATCGGCCTCGTGTTGTCGCTGACCGGACCGGCCGCATCGCTCGGCATTCCCGCCCGTGACACGGCCACGCTGCTGCCCAGACAGATCGGCGGCCAGAGCGTCGAATACATCGTGCTCGACGACGCGTCCGACACCACCCAGGCGGTGCAGGACACCAAGAAGCTGATTTCGGAGAATCGCGTCGACGCGATCATCGGCTCCTCGATCACGCCGAATTCGCTGTCGATGATCGACGTGGTCGCCGATGGCGAAACGCCGATGATCTCGCTTGCGTCGTCGGCGAAAATCATCGAGCCCGTGGACGCCAGGCGCCATTGGGTCTTCAAGACGCCGCAGACGGACGCGATGATGGCCTCGGCCATCGCCGAACACGCCAGCACGCGCGGCGTCAAGACGATTGCGTTCATCGGCCAGGCCGACGCGCTCGGCGAGACGTTCTACGTCGAGGTCGCGAAGTTCGCGCAGTTGCATCGCATCAACGTGGTCGCGAGCGAGCGTTTTAACCGCACCGATCCGAGCGTGACCGGCCAGGTCCTCAAGATTCTCGCGACGAAGCCCGACGCGGTGGTGGTGGGCGCCGCCGGCACGCCCGCCGCGTTGCCGCCGAAGACGCTCAGGGAACGCGGCTACAAAGGGCTGATCTATCACAATCACGGCGTCGGCAACAACGACTTCCTGCGCGTGTGCGGCGCCGATTGCAACGGCACGTTCCTGCCCGCCAGCCCGGTGCTGGTGGCCGCGCAATTGCCGGCCGATCATCCCGCGAAACGCCTCGCGCTCGACTACATCGCGCGCTTCGAAGCGCTGCGCGGACCGGGCAGCGTGTCGGCGTTCGGTTCGTACACGTGGGACGCGGGCATGCTGCTCAGCAACGCCGTGCCGATCGCGCTGAAGACGGCCGCGCCGGGCACGCCAGAGTTTCGTCGCGCGCTGCGCGATGCGCTCGAAGGCACGCGCGGTCTCGCGGACACCAACGGCGTGGTCAACATGAGCGCCACCGACCACCTCGGGCTCGATCAACGAGCGCGCGTGATGGTCGAAATCAGAAACGCGAAGTGGGTTTATCAGTCGCGCTGAACGGGTTTTTAGCGCAGCGGTTTCAACCGATGCATCGATCGACGGATTACCTGCCATGTCTCACGCACCCCATCGCAACGACGCGCATTACGCGCACTACCAGGCGCTTCAATTGCACCGCCATCCGCACGGCGTGCTCGAAGTCGTGATGAGCGGCGAGGGCGCGAACCGCAGCGCACTCGCCACCGCCGACGCGCGGATGCATTTCGAGCTCGCGGAAATCTGGCGCGACATCGATCGGGATCCTCAAGTGCGTGTCGCGATCATTCGCGGCGAAGGCAAGGGCTTTTCGGCGGGCGGCGATCTGCAACTGGTCGAGGACATGGCGACCGATTTCGACGTGCGCGCGCGCGTGTGGCGCGAGGCACGCGATCTGGTCTACAACGTCATCAACTGCAGCAAGCCGATCGTCTCGGCGATGCACGGCCCGGCGGTCGGCGCGGGGCTCGTGGCGGGCCTGCTCGCCGATATCTCGATCGCGGCGAAGACGGCGCGCATCATCGACGGGCATACGCGTCTGGGCGTCGCCGCCGGCGATCACGCGGCGATCATCTGGCCGCTGCTGTGCGGCATGGCGAAAGCGAAGTATTACCTGATGCTGTGCGAGCCGGTGAGCGGCGCGGAAGCGGAGCGGATCGGCCTCGTATCGCTCGCGGTCGACGAAAACGATCTGCTGCCCAAGGCCTTCGAGGTCGCGCGCAAACTGGCCGACGGCTCGCAAACGGCGATTCGCTGGACCAAGTATGCGTTGAACAACTGGCTGCGCTCGGCGGGGCCGGCGTTCGATACGTCGCTCGCGCTGGAGTTCATGGGGTTTGCCGGGCCGGATGTGCGCGAAGGCGTGAGTTCGCTGCGCGAGCGGCGCGCGCCCGACTTCGGCGGAGCGGATCCGTGGAGTGGGCGGCCGCAAAAGTCGGCCCGCGGCGCTGCGTCGGACGACGAGAATTCCTGAGGCGCGGCGGCGCGCGGCCTACGCAGCGTATCAAGATGCGCCGGCAAAAAACGGCCACGAGCGAGACGCAAAAGCAGGCGCCTCGCACGGTATCATCGAATCAGACGCGCGCGGGACGGCGCTATTTCCTTCCCTTCAAGCAGCGAGGCGACAAGCATGACCGATACACCTGGCTCCACGCCGCCCTTTCCCGGCTTCCCTGGCTTTCCGCCCGCTGAAATGCTCGACCAGATGTGGGGCATGATGCGGCTCTCTCCGTTCGGCTCGGCTTTTTCCGGCGCGCAACCCGGCGCCGGCCTCGGGCCGTCGCTCTCGATGATGTCCGACATGATGGCGCCGCTCACCAGCGTCGAGGAACTCGACAAGCGCATTACCGACATGCGCGCCGTCGAGCAATGGCTCAAGCTCAATCTGAGCATGTTGCAGTCCGCCATTCAGGCGCTCGAAGTGCAGCGCGCGACGCTCGCCACGTTGCGCGCGTTCGGCGCGTTCGCGCAGGCGTCGATGGAACAGCCGGCTGCATCCGCCGCGCCGAGCCCGTCACCGGCGACCGGCTGGCCGCATTCCGACGCGCCGCGTCCAGCCTCTAGCAGTGCCGGGCCATCGGGGGCATCGTCTCCGGGCGCGGCCGAATCGGCGGGCGATCAGGACGAGGCCCCCGCGACCACTCCCTTCGACGCCTCCGCGTGGTGGAACCTGCTGCAATCCCAGTTCAATCAGATCGCCCAATTCGCGATGACACAGCCCGCGGCGGGCGCCGCAACAGACAGTTCGCCGACGGAGTCCCCGGAAGAGGAGGCGAAAGCGCCGGCGTCGGAAGGCGCGCAACCGCCTGACGCGCGCGAGGAGCCCGAGTCGGTGCCGCGAGCCGCGCCCAGGCGACCGGCGGCGAAGCGGGCATCGACATCCACGAAGCGCGCGGGCAGCGCGAGCGTGAGCCCGCGAGTCGCGAAAAAGTCGGTTTGACGGCGGCAATGAAACGGGGCGCGACTGGCGCGGCCTGACATAGACGACGCAAAGCGCGCAAAAGACGCACGAACGGGCGGTGCCTATTCAATCGAGAACTTCACCGCCTGTCATGGTTTTGCCCCAGATCGTCCACCACACTCGCTGGATCGCGTGGTTCGTTGAGGCAGGTCAATCGGGCACCGCACTTGCGGCCGCTACCGCGAGGGTCCCGTAAAGTCAGCGTGCTATGATTGTGTAAGCTTTATCTGGCTTTTGGGCGTGCGCTGAAAACAACCAATCCAGCCGCCCTTGCTCCATTCGTCGCCGGCACCACCGGCGCAGGGCTGGACGGTGCGGCTTCATCGCAAAACTGGCTCGACCTCAGGCACAGGGTATCCCTCACCCACGGTTGGCCGCGCAGCGCGTCATCAAGATCAGGCGCCCGCGCAAACGCCCGGACTTCTTGCTGCCCGGCGCATCCAGGCAGCCGATTACCGCGTAAAATTGAATGCTTGGCCGGCGAACGGTGCGTTCGTTCGTCGTCAGCAAAAGTGCTACATGTAGTAGTGACAGACACAGACAGTATGCGCAGAACAGGGGTGGGACTATGAACACCATGCTTTATCCGGAACTTTATAAATCGCTCGAATCCGTTCGATGGGACATGGAGAAAGACATTCCCTGGGACAAGTTCGATGCATCGCTCTTGACCGACGAGCAGGCCGCGACGATCAAGATGAACGCGATCACCGAATGGTCGGCGTTGCCCGCCACGGAAATGTTTCTTCGTGACAACCACCACGACAGCGATTTCTCCGCGTTCATGAGCGTGTGGTTCTTCGAGGAGCAAAAGCATTCGCTGGTGCTGATGGAGTATCTGCGCCGCTTCAAACCGGAAATGTGTCCGACGGAAGAAGAACTGCACGCCGTGCGTTTCGAATTCGATCCGGCGCCGCCGCTCGAAACGCTGATGCTGCACTTCTGCGGCGAAATCCGCCTGAATCACTGGTATCGCCGTGCGGCAGAGTGGCACACCGAGCCGGTCATCAAGCATATCTACGAAACCATTTCGCGCGACGAAGCGCGTCATGGCGGCGCTTATCTGCGCTACATGAAGAAAGCAATGGCGCAGACCGGCGACATCGCGCGCGCGGCCTTCGCCAAGATCGGCGTGTTGATGGCGTCGGCGCGCCGCACCGAAAAGCCGCTGCACCCCACCAATCTGCACGTGAACCAGGCGCTGTTCCCGCGCGACACGATTCAGTCGCGTCTGCCGGATCCGGAATGGCTCGAACGCTGGCTCGACGAGCAAATCCGTTTCGACGACGGCTGGGAAAAGAAGGTGGTCGAACGTATCCTGCACAATCTGTCGATCCTGTTCGAGCGCACGTTCAATACGGCGCAGGAATTGAATCGCTACCGCAAGGAAGTGGTTGCGCGCTTGCAGGCCGACCAGAAATCGGCTGGGCAGCCGGCTTGATGGCTGTGAATTCGCTGGCTTGAGTTTGCCGGTATGAGTCGACTCCGGCGGCGCTCGCGCCACGAACAGGTCTTACGGTTTCAAAGAACGGTCCGGCAGGCGTGAGCTTGCCGGACCGTTTTGCTTCGTGCCGCCCAACGTGTATCGTGGCGGCACTTTCCCGTTTCTTTCCGACTCCGTCATGGCTGCTACTTTCGAACGCAAGATTCTCACGCGCGATGCGCTGGTCGAGCTCCGTCCCTCGTTGAGCGCGCCGGTGGTATTTACCAATGGGGTGTTCGATATCCTGCATCGCGGGCATGTCACGTACCTGGCGGACGCGAAAGCGTTGGGCGCCTGTCTGATCGTCGGCGTGAATAGCGACGCCTCGGTCCGCATGCTAGGCAAGGGCGACGATCGGCCTATCAATAACGAGGCTGATCGGATGGCTCTGCTGGCGGCTCTGGAGAGCGTCGATTACGTCGTGTGCTTCGGCGAAAAGACGCCTGTCGAGTTGATTTCGGCACTGCGGCCGGACGTGCTCGTCAAGGGCGGTGACTACGACATGGATGCGTTGCCCGAGTCGGCCATCGTGCGCGGATGGGGCGGGAAGGCGTTGGCGATCCCGTTCGAGCATGACCGCTCGACCAGCGCGCTGCTGAAGAAGGTTCGCACGCAAGGCTGAACGACGCGCTCGCGCGCCGCGCAAGTCTGATGCGCTTACGCGCTGCCTGGCCCCCTTCGAGTGTCTGCTTACTGAGGCAAGGCCGATGCCGCGATCGGCGCGGCCGGCGCCGGGCCGCCGACTACCGGCTGGTCGGCGGCCTGAGCCGGCGTGATGGGTTGAACGCGCAACCACTCCGGATGGACTTGCCGGTTCAAATGGTTAGGCTCGCGTCCTCCGGCTGTGGGCGGGGGCCCGAATACGCCGCGCACCGCGACGAACGCCAGCAGGTTGGCAAGAAAGAGTATGGCGATCAGCCAGCGCAGCATTGTTGTTCTCTCACTCCGAAAATCGGGCCGCCGTTATCTTGATGGGCGGAACTCAGGCGCCGCGTTGCATCGCGCGTTCGGCGGCAATCAGCGCAAGACCGGACAGCACGAGCGAATCGTGGCGAGTATGCGGCACTTTGAGCGCGCTTGTCACTTCATCGGCGGCGCCGCCGCTCACTACCAGACGCACCGGCACCTGCCATTCTTCCTGCAAGTCGCGCCACATCCGCTCGATCAAGCCGGCTTGCGCCAGCGTGCAACCGGCCGACAGCGAACGCGGCGTGTCCGTCGCGAAGAACGGGCCGCGGTGCGCCGCCCGGAGCGTGCCGCCGGCGTCGAGCAGGCCGCGCGCCGCGTCGGCGTCGAGCGTCGGCAGTTGCGCGGTGTGCTCGCCCAGTGAGCGCATCATCAAGGTCCAACCCGGCGCGATCAGGCCGCCGACAAAACAGCCGTCCGCCCGCAACGCCTCCAGCGTGGTCGCCGTGCCGAACGTCGCGATCAGCAGAGGTTCGCCGGGAAACGCCGCGTGCGCGCCGATCATGCCGGCCCAACGGTCGCTGCCGAGCGCGTGCGGCGTGGTGTAGCTGTTGGTCACGCCGCATTGCCGCGCGCAGGCGCGAATCGTCGTGAGCGGCAATTGCGGCCAGTGAGTGGCAAGCAGCGCTGTGATCCGCGCCGCGACGCCATCGCCCGCGACGTTCGATAACCATGCGCTGCCGGGCGTCGGCAAGTTCGACCACTCAAGAGCGTCTTGCGCGCCGTCGTGCGCCAGCGCCCCCGACGCGATCCGCGCGCCGTCCGCCTGCACCAAAGCCCACTTGATGCGGCTATTGCCCGCATCGATCAGCAGATAGGGCGCACCGTTCGTCATGCGGCACCGTCGGCGAGACGCAGCGAGACGTCGCCGGTGGCGATGGCCTGGCGGCCCGCAGCCGTGTCGAGCAGCAATTGACCCCGCTCGTCGACGCCCGCCGCCACGCCGCGCGCCAGTTCCTCGCCTTGCTCCAGCAACACGACTTCGCGCCCCGCGTACGCATGCACGGCGTTCCAGCGCGCCTGGAACGGCGCGAAGCCGTCGGCGCCGAAGCGCTGCAGCGCGGGTTCGAGCGCGTTCAGTTCGGCGGCGAGCGTGTCGGTGAGATTCGCGTTGGGCAGTGCGCGTTGCAGTGCCGTCGGCGCGGTGCCGCGCGCCTGCGGCGGCGTGCCGGCGTTCAGTGCGCCGACCTTGGCCGCCAGTTCGTCCGCGCCCTTCACGTTGGTGCCGATGCCGATCACGACGGCGCTGGCCTCGTCGGTACTCCACGCGGTTTCGATGAGGATGCCGGCCAGTTTGTCGCCTTCGAGCAGCACGTCGTTCGGCCACTTCAGCGCGATCTGGCCGGGACCCGCGACCGGCAGCGAACGCAGCCCGTCGACCAGCGCCACGCCGACAGCGAGACTTAGCCCCGCCAATCCTTCGAGAGGGCGCGGCAGCACGCACGCCACCGAAAACAGCAGCGCATTGCCGGGCTCCGCATACCAGGGCCGGCCGCGGCGCCCGCGCCCGGCCGTTTGCAGATACGCGACCCGCACGATCGGACGCGGCAGCGCGCCGGCCTTGCGCGGCAACGCCTTGACGCGGGTCATGAGGTCGGCGTTGGTCGAGCCGGTTTCCTCGACGATTTCGATCGGCCAGTCATGCGCGTGCGGGCCGAACAGCGCGACGGCGCGCTCGCGATCGATACGCCAGTCGGCAGCCGCGGCGGCCCGGGATGAGGTCTTGTCAGCGTTCATGTCCGGTATTGTAGCGACAGCCAACCGGGCCGGCCGCCGGCACGATCTATCCGCCGCGCCTTCGCTACAATGGCCGCTTAATCCGATAACCAGATTCCTGCGATCCTTGAACTACGACACTCCGCCCGGCCTTGAAGTCGCGGCCGGCAGCCAGGGCAAGATCGTCCGGCTCTCGGGCCAGTGGACGGCGCTCGCGCTCGCGCGCGACCGCGCGACCGGACACGTGATTCCCCAGTTGCGTTCGCTGATAGGCGCCACGGGCATCCGCCAGTGGGACCTCTCGGGCATCGACCGGATGGACCACGTGGGCGGCCAGGCGCTATGGCGCGTGTGGGGCCACCGGATGCCGCCGGACACCGAGCTCACCGATACGCAGCGCGATATTTTCGAGCGCATCGCGCTGCTCGACACGGCGCGCGAAACGGCCGAGCCGGTCGTCAAGTTCGATCCGTTCACGCGGCTCGGCCTCGCGATCTTCTCGTTCTTCGAGCATCTATATGGCGGCGTCGGCATGCTCGGGCGCGTCGTGCTCGATCTGCTGGCGATCGTGCGCAAGCCGAAAATCACGCCGTGGACCGAGATCTCCGCGAACATCTACAACGCCGGCACCCGGGCGCTGCCGATCACCGCGCTGGTGGCGTTCCTGATCGGCATCGTGCTCAGCTATCTGTCCGCGCAGCAACTGCGGCTCTTCGGCGCGAATCAGTACATCGTGAATATTCTCGGGCTCTCGGTGATCCGCGAACTGGGGCCGGTGTTGTCGGCGATCCTGGTGGCGGGCCGTTCGGGCTCGGCGATCACCGCGCAGATCGGCGTGATGCGCGTGACCGAGGAACTCGACGCGATGCGCGTGATGGGCATTCCGCACGGGCTGCGGCTGATCCTGCCGCGCGTGATCGCGCTCGGCGTGGCGATGCCGCTGCTCGTGATGTGGACCAACATCATCGCGCTCGCCGGCGGCGCGCTGGCCGCCAAGATCGTGCTCGGCATCGACATGAGCTACTTCGCGCGCGCGTTGCCGGGCGTGGTGCCGGTCGCGAATCTGTGGATCGGCCTCGGCAAGGGCGTCGCATTCGGCATGCTGATCGCGCTCGTCGGCTGCCATTTCGGGTTCCGCATCAAGGCCAATTCGCAGAGTCTCGGCGAAGGCACGACGACTTCGGTGGTGACCTCGATCACCATCGTGATTCTCGCGGACGCGGTGTTCGCGATCCTCTTCCAGAACGTGGGGCTCGGATGATCGCGCCGCTTACCCAGGCCGTGCGCGGCCAGCCGATGCCCTCGATCGCCGAGCCGGTGATCGAGGTGATCGACGTGACCAAGCGCTACGGCCGCAACATCGTGCATCAGCACCTGAATCTGGACGTGCGGCGCGGCGAGATCGTATCGATCGTCGGCGGCTCGGGCTCCGGCAAAACCACGCTGGTGCGGCAGATTCTCGGTTTGGAGCGGCCGTCGTCGGGCACCATCAAGCTGTTCGGCGAGGACCTCGCGACCATCTCGCCGGAAACCGCGCTGCTGATGCGCAGCCGCTCCGGCATGCTGTTTCAGCGCGGCGCGCTGTTCTCGTCGCTTTCGGTATTCGACAACATCGCGCAGCCGGTGCGCGAACTCGGCCAGGTGCCCGAGGACCTGTTGCGCGACATCGTGATGCTCAAGCTGGAAATGGTCGGTCTGCCGTGCAAGCACGCGTCGAAGATGCCGTCGGCGCTGTCGGGCGGAATGATCAAGCGCGTGGGCATTGCGCGCGCGATCGCGCTGGAACCCGAACTACTGTTTCTCGACGAACCGACCGCCGGGCTCGATCCGCAGGCGTCCGATGAATTCGTCGAACTCATCTCGGCGCTGCATCGCGCGCTGGGTTTGACCGTGGTCATGGTCACGCACGATCTCGACACGATGGTCGCGCTGTCCACCCGCGTCGCGGTGCTGGCCGATCGCAAGGTGCTGGTCGCCGCGCCGGTCGAGGAGGCGGCGGGCGTCGATCATCCTTTCATCCGCGAATATTTCCTCGGCCTGCGCGGGCGCCGCGCGTTGCAGGCGCTGCCGCCGGAGCGCCGCGCGAAACTGCCGCGCGCGGCGCTCGAACCGGCGTCGTCCGAATTGCCGCTGTGAACCAGGGAACCTGACAATGGAAAACAAATCACACGCCTTCTGGGCGGGGCTCTTCACGATCGTCCTGCTGGTTGCGATCGCGGTGGCGGCTTTTTTGTTCAACGTCGACCGTTCCGTGCGGGTGCCGTACGATCTGATCGCGCGCACCAACGTGACGGGTCTTTATACCGACGCGGCGGTGCGCTATCGCGGGCTCGACGTCGGCAAGGTGCAGTCCATCAAATTCGACCGGGCTCATCCGGGGCAGATTCTGATCCGCATCCTCGTCGACACGCACGCGCCGATCACCCATTCGACTTTCGGCAGCCTGGGCTTCCAGGGGGTGACGGGCATTGCCTTCATCCAGCTGGACGACAGCGGGCGCGATCCGTCGCCGCTGCCGTCGTCGCCCAAGCAGGTCGCGCAGTTGCCGATGCGTCCGGGCTTGCTCGATCAATTGCAGCAACGCGGCGACGTGCTGCTGCGCAAACTCGAAAAAGTCGCGGACGACGTCGATAATCTGCTGTCGCCGGAAATGGCCGCTCAACTGCAAGGCACAGCGGCCAGCATCCAGAAGGCCGCCGACGGTGTGGCCACGCTGACCCAGCAGGCGGCGCCGGTCGCCGGCAAGCTGCCCGCCACGATCGACCAACTGGATCGCACGCTCGCGTCGACCAATCAGTTGATCACCAGTCTGAACCGCCCGGACGGTCCGTTCGAGACCAACCTCAACAAGGTCGGCGCGGCGGCGCAGCAGGCGGGCGACGCGTTGACGTCGATGAACGGCTCGCTGCAGGAGTTGTCGGCGCGGGTCGGCTACGACACCTTGCCGCGCGTCAATTCGCTCGCCGAGGACGTGCGCTCGGCGGCCCGTTCGGTGGACCGCGCGGCCGATACGTTGAGCAGCAATCCGCGCAGCGTGCTGTTCGGCGCGCCGGGCGCGGCGCCCGGACCTGGCGAGGCCGGTTTCAAGTGGCCCGCCGCCCGCGCCGATAAATGATTTGAAGGTTTTGAGGAAGGAAGATGGTTATGTCACGCTCGATTCACCGATTGTTGTCCTCGGGATGGTCCACGCGCGCCGCGCTGGCGGCGCTGCTCGCGTTCGGCGTGCTGGCCGCGGGTTGCGCGGGTAATCCTGCGGCAATCTCGGACATCCGCTACGATTTCGGCCCGCCGAATCAGGCCGCTTCGGCGGGCCAGTTGCCGGCTGTGAAGATACTCGACGTCAGCGCGCCGGGCATGCTCGAATCCGACAAGCTGATCTACCGGCTCAGCTACGCCGACGCGCAGCAAACCGCCGCCTACGCGAACAGCCACTGGACGATGCCGCCCGCGCAGTTGCTGACCCAGCGTCTGCGCAACGCGCTCAGTTCGAACGGCACCGTATTGACGGGCGCGGACGGCGTGCGCGCACCGGTGCTGAAGGTCGATCTGAGCGAGTTCGAGCAGGTTTTCGACAGCAGTTCCCAGAGCCACGCCGCAGTCACCGCGCGCGCCACGCTGACGCAGAACGGCAAGGTGATCGGCCAGCGCACGTTCGTCTCGCGTGCGCCGGCCAGTTCGTCGGACGCCGCCGGCGGCGCGCAGGCGCTCGCCACGGCCAGCGACGATCTGGTCGCGCAAATCGGCGCATGGCTCGGCGTGCAGGCGCTGGTCGCCGCGCAATGACCTCCCGGCGGCGCACGCAACGGAGCGCTGCATGAGCGAAAAGCCCTGGCAGCGGCGCCCGTCGGCGCTCTCCCGGCAGGCGCTGGTGCTGTATGCCGCGCTGATCGTCTACGGTTCGTGGTATCCGTTTTACGGTTGGCGCTCGCTCGGCCTCGCACCGTTCGCCTTTCTGTCCGATCCCTTGCCGCAGTACCTCACGGCCTTCGACGTGATCACCAACGTGCTCGGCTACATGCCGTTCGGCGCGCTCGTGGTGCTCGCGGTCTATCCGCGCTGGCGCGGCCCGCTGGCGGTCGCGCTGGCCTTCGTGCTGGGCGGACTGCTGTCGGGGACCATGGAGGCGGTGCAAACCTATCTGCCCACGCGCGTCGCTTCCAACGTCGATCTGGCCGCCAACGCGCTCGGTGCGCTGCTCGGCGCGGCGATCATGTCGCCCGCCACCGGCGCGCTGCTCGATCGCGGCTTGTTGCGGCGCTTGCGGCTCCTCTGGTTCGAACGCGACCGTGCGGCGCTCGCGTGCCTCATCTTCTCGTGGCCTTTCGCGACGATGTATCCGGCGCCCCGCCTGTTCGGTCTCGGCAACTGGCCGCGCGCGTTGTGGCTGCGCTTCGATTCGACGACACAGGATGCGCTGCTCGCATGGACGCCGCTGCGCTGGCACGTCGGCGCATGGCCGGCACGGGTCGCCGCGTGGCTGCCCATCGACCTGTGGGAAGCGGCGATCACCACCCTCAATCTGTTTGCCGCGCTCGCGCTGGCGTCGCTGGCGGTGCGCCGTCATGCGCCGCGCGTGCGACTGTTGATCGCGTTCATCGTCATGACCTTGGGCGTCAAGGTGGGCGCGACGTTTCTACAGTCGCAGTCGGGTCTGACATTCGACTGGGCGACCTCCGGCGCGCTCGCCGGGCTTGCGTGCGGCACCGTCGCGGCGCTGCTGGCGCTGCGCTTGCGGCGCCGTTCGCGCGCGGCGCTCGCGGCCTGCGCGCTGACGGTCGCGCTGGTGTTCGTCAATCTGCTGCCGGTGAATCCGTATTTCGACGTCGTGCTGGCGGACTGGCGGCAGGGGCGGTATCTGCATTTCAACGGTCTCGCGCACTGGCTCGCGTGGATCTGGCCGTATGCGGCGCTGGTGTGGCTCGCGTTCGTCGTCGAGCAGGCGTGGCTCAAGCGGCGCGTGACGCACGTTTGACGGCGCGTGGGGCGCCGGTTTGCCCCGGCGCGTGAAGAAGCCGGTGCGGCCGCCACCTCCATGCGTAGCGCGGACCCGCCGAAGCACGGCCCGCCGCCAGCGATCGCGAGCCCCGCTCGCTATAATCGTCCGCATTACCGACAGGCGCGCCGTGGCGCATCCAGCGCCTTTTCCACTCTTACAGCCTCGCCACCGCACACATGGATTCCTTCTACAAGTACCACGTTTTCTTCTGCCTCAATCAGCGCGAACCCGGCGCCGATCGCCCAAGCTGCGCGAACTGCAACGCCCAGGCGATGCAGGAGTACGCGAAAAAACGCGTGAAGCAACTGGGCCTCGCCGGCCCCGGCCAGGTGCGCATCAACAAGGCCGGCTGTCTCGACCGCTGTGAACTCGGCCCGACGCTCGTCGTGTACCCCGAAGGCGTCTGGTACACGTATATCGACGAGAGCGACATCGACGAAATCGTCGATTCGCATCTCGTGAACGGCAAGATTGTCGAGCGTCTGAAAATCGATCAATAAGCGTCCCCATGAACGTACACACGAAGAAGTATCTGATCGACGGCCCGGTCGGCAAGATCGAGGTCGCGCGCGATCTGCCCGACGGAACCCGTGAAAACGGCGCCGCGCCGCGCGGCATTGCGCTGGTCGCGCATCCGCATCCGCTGTTCGGCGGCACGATGGACAACAAGGTCGCCCAGACGCTGGCGCGCACGCTCGTGCAGTTGAACTACGTGACATATCGCACGAATTTTCGCGGCGTCGGGCAAACGCAAGGCGAGCATGACGCGGGCATCGGCGAGCGCGACGATCTGCGCGCCGTGATCGATCACATGCGCGCCGAAGCCGGGCAGGGCGATCTGCCGCTCGTGCTCGCGGGTTTTTCGTTCGGCACGTTCGTGCTGTCGCACGTCGCCGCGAAGCTGCGCGAGGAAGGCCAGGCAATCGAGCGCATGGTGTTCGTCGGCACGGCGGCGAGCCGCTGGGAAGTCGCGCCGGTGCCGGACAACACGCTGCTGATTCACGGCGAAACCGACGACACCGTTCCCATTCAATCCGTTTACGACTGGGCCCGGCCGCAGGAATTGCCCGTGATCGTGATTCCGGGCGCCGAGCACTTTCTGCATCGCAAGCTGCACATTCTCAAGCGGATCATCGTCGACGCGTGGCGCTGAAGGGCGGGCAGCGCGCGTTTTCCGGGGTACAGGTACGCACAAACCGCAATTAATCGCCGCGCCCCGCGGATGGTTGGCGAGATAGCGCGCGTATAATGGGCGCTCTTTTTTGGGCGCAGCGCCGCCCACCCGGCAGTTCGCGCGACGCGTGGTTTCTTCTCGCGCGCAGCGGTGCCGGATGCGGGCGTGCTGTGCGAACCGACCGCGTGGCCGGAAGTCCAACGGGCGCCGCGCCGTTTTACGGCCAGACGCTCGCCGACCGGCTCTTCCAACAATGCGCCCTGCGCACGATGTACTTTTCCGCACGAATCGACCCTATGCGTTTCTCCACTTTCGGCCGCACGTCATTTCCATCCGCTGTTTCCTTCGTTCCTAATACGCTTGGCCGTGCCGTCACCCTCGGCATCGTGTTGCCGGCAACCCTCGTTGCCAGCACCGCGTTCGCGCAAGTGCCGCCGCCGGCGGTGAACGCGCGTTCGTGGGTACTCGTCGACGCGACCAGCAACCAGGTGCTCGCATCCGGCAATCCCGACGAGCGCGTGGAGCCGGCGTCGCTCACCAAGCTGATGACCGCGTATCTCGTCTTCGAGGCATTGCAGACGAAGAAGATCACGATGGAGCAAACGGTGATGCCGGGCGAAGCGGTGCGCCGCGTTCGCACCGACGAATCGCGCATGTTCATCGAATCGAATAAGCCGGTCACCGTGCACGACCTGGTGTACGGCATGATCGTCCAGTCGGGTAACGACGCGGCGATCGCGCTGGCCGAACTGGTCGGCGGCAGCGAGTCGCAGTTCGTCAACATGATGAACACCGAGGCGCAGCGCCTCGGCATGAAGAACACCCATTTCGCCGACGTGAACGGCATGCCCGATCCGCAGCACTACACCACCGCGGGCGACCTCGCGGTGCTGTCGGCGCGTCTGATTCGTGACTTTCCCGACTACTACAACATCTTCTCGGTCAAGGACTTCACGTACAACAAGATCAAGCAGCCGAACCGCAACCGTCTGCTGTGGATCGACCCGACGGTCGACGGTCTGAAGACCGGCCACACGCAAGCTGCCGGCTACTGCCTGATCGCGAGCGCGAAGCGTGAGCTGCCGGGCACGCCCGGCGCGGCGCGCCGTCTGGTCACGGTGATGATGGGCGAGCCGAAGGAGCACGACCGCGTGCAGGACAGCCTGAAGATGCTGAACTACGGCTACACCGCGTACGACACGGTGCGTCTGTACAAGGCGGCGCAGGTGGTGGGCACGCCGCGCGTCTACAAGGGCGCGCAGGACACCGTGCAGATCGGCGTGAAGAGCGATCAGTACATCACCGTGCCGAAGGGCATGGCCGACAAGGTGAAGCCGCAGATCGAGCAGATCGATCCGCTGATCGCGCCGATCGCCAGCGGTCAGCAGGTCGGCACGGCGAAGCTGGTTGCGGACGGCAAGGTGCTGGCGCAATTCCCGGTGGTCGCGTTGCAGGCCGTGCCGCAAGCCGGCGTGGTGGGCCGCGTGTGGGATTCGCTGATGCTGATGTTCAACAAGAAAAAATAAGCGCCCAATCGCGATGACCGCCCTTTCCGATGTTTCGCTCGACCCGATCGTTTATCTGAACGGCGAACTGGTGCCGTTGTCCGAAGCGCGCGTGCCGGTTCTCGACCGCGGCTTTATTTTCGGCGACGGCATTTATGAAGTCGCGCCGCTGTATGCGCATGCCGGCGGCCGCACGGCGTTCCGTTTCACGCAACATCTCGCGCGCCTCGCCCGGTCGGTCGACAAGATCGGCATCGTCAATCCGTTTGGCGACGCCGGCTGGCGCGAGTTGATCGAGCGCGTGGTCGCGGCGAACGAAGCGGACGCCGGCCTCAGCCCCGAGCAGGACGCGATCGCCTACATCCAGGTCACGCGCGGTGTCGCGAAGCGCGCTCACGCGTTTCCGGCCGGCATCCAGCCGACCGTGTTCGTGATGGTCACGCCGCTCAATCTGCCCGGCGCCGCGCAGCGCGCGCAAGGCGTGCGCTGCGTGAGCGCCGAAGACCGTCGCTGGCTCAATTGCGACATCAAGTCGGTGTCGCTGCTCGGCAATGTGCTGATGGCGCAATACGCGGCGGAAAACGACGCGTTCGAGACGATCCAGTTTCGCGACGGCATGCTGACCGAGGGTTCGTCGTCGAACGTGTGGATGGTGAAAGACGGTGTGTTGTCCGCGCCGCCGCGCAGCCACAAGATTCTCGAAGGGATTCGCTACGGGCTGATCGAAGAACTGGCGAGCGAGTGCGGCATCCGCTTCGAGGCGCGCGAGATCGCCGAAGCCGAATTGCGCGCGGCCGATGAGATCATCGTCAGCTCGGCCACCAAGGAAGTGCTGCCGGTCACGCAACTGGACGGTCAGCCGGTTGGCGACGGTAAGCCGGGCGCGGTGTTTGCGGCGCTGTACGCGGCGTATCAGCGCGCCAAGGCAAAGCAGGCGCGAGAAGCGCGGCAAGGAGTGGAAAATGAGTTCCGTGAACGAATCATTGCTTGAGTTTCCGTGCGATTTCCCGATCAAGATCATGGGCAAGTCGCACCCCGAATTCACCGAGACGATCGTCACGGTGGTTCGGCAGTTCGATAGCGAAGTCGACGCCGCAAACGTCGAGACGCGGCCGTCCAGCAGCGGCAATTACACCGGCCTGACGGTGACGGTTCGCGCCACCAGCCGCGAACAGCTCGACAATATCTACCGCGCGCTTACCGGTCACCCGATGGTGAAGGTGGTGCTTTAACGCCTGCGCGAGCGTCACGGCGCGGCGCGCAAGGCGTTCGCCGTCTGCTCGGTGCCTGCCGCGGGCCGCGCCTCGCAAGCCCGCTCGAAAAGCTGTTTGAAGCGGCCCACCTCGTCGAATACCCAGTCGCGGAACGCCTTGACCCGCGCGGTTTCGAGCATCTGCGGCGGGCAGATGAAGTAGTACTGCCACGGGCTCGGCCCATCCACATCGAATAGCCGCACGAGGCGCCCCGCGGCGATTTCGTGCATCGCCAGCGAGCGGCGCGTGAGCGCGACCCCCTGGCCGTCGATGGCCGCTTGCAAAAGATTCGACGAATCCTGATACAGCACGCCGCGTTTCGGCTCCGGCCAGTCGGTGAGGCCGGCGGCGTCGAACCACGGACGCCACAATTCGTCGTCGGAGCGCAGCAGCGGTACCTTGGCCAGATCGGTCGGCGTTTGCGGTAGCTTGCCGCCGTTGAAGGTCGGCGCGCACGCCGGAAAGAAAATCTCCTCCAGCAGAAGCTCCGAATGCAGCCCCGAATATTTGCCGAAGCCGAAACGGATCGCCACGTCGACGTCGTCGCGCGCGAAGTCGGTTAGCGCGTTGGTGGACAGCAGTTCGAGATCCCACTGCGGATGCGCTTCAATAAAGCTGCCGATGCGCGGCGTCACCCAGCGCGCCGCGAACGAAGTCAGCATCGACACGACCAGCCGCCGCTCACGGTCGCCCGCGCGGATTTCGCGGGTGGCGTCGGCGAGCGCCATGAGCGCCGAGCGCACCTGTGCGGCGTAGCGCCGGCCGGTTTCGGTGAGCCGCACGCGTTTGCCGTCGCGGGCGAACAGCGAGACGCCCAGTTCGGCCTCGAGCGCACGAATCTGATGGCTGACGGCGCCGTGGGTGACGAACAGTTCGTCGGCGGCGCGCGAGAAGCTCTCGTGGCGGGCGGCGGCCTCGAATGCCTTGACTGCGTTCAGCGCGGGTAATTGCCGGAGATCCATCGAAATTTTTCTCACATAGAGGTGAAAATAGATCGTTTTGCGTCAACCCTTGCTACGCCTACGATTGTAGCCATGAAACGATTTTTGGCGAGGGCATCATGCGAGAAATTTCCTCTAGCATTGCGTTTGAAATCCGCCGTGGCGAAACGGTTCCGATGAAGGTGGCGCGCAGCACCAGGCTCGTCGTGCAAGGCGGCGCGGTCTGGGTGACACGCAGCGACGACACGGAAGACTATTGGCTGCAACCCGGCCACACGCTACGGCTTCGGCGCGGCGAGCGGCTTTGGCTGAGCGCCGAGGACAGCGCGCAGGCGAACGTGATGTTTTCCGTGCCGACGCGCTGCGACGAACGCGCGTTGAACTGGTTCGCCCGGGTTGGCGAACGGCTGGCGGCGCGCATGCGCGGCGGCTGGCGGACGGTTTGAGCGGGGAATCGCGCACTGGCAGGCCGCGGCGCGCGGCCTGCCGCGCATGTCCGGCGCAGGCCGCGCTTCCGGCGTTCGCCTCGGCGTCGCCGCCGCGCCCGGCGGGGATCGCTGGTTTTCGGTAAACTAGCGCCACCATGTGCGCCACCCCGGTTTCCCCGTCTCCATTGTCCGCCACGGCGCCGCTCACGCTGCGCTGGCGCGGCGGCGAACCTTACGAAGCCAGTTTCGAAGCCATGCGCGCATTCACCGACGCGCGCACGGCCGACACTCCCGACGAAATCTGGCTGGTCGAACATCCTCCCGTCTTCACCTTGGGCCAGGCCGGCGATCCGTCGCATCTGCTGGCGGCCGATAGCGGCATTCCGCTCGTCAAGGTGGACCGTGGCGGTCAGATCACGTATCACGGGCCCGGTCAGGTGGTGGCCTACCTGCTGCTCGATTTGCGCCGCCGCAAACTGATGGTTCGGGAACTGGTCACGCGGATCGAGCAGGCCGTGATCGACACCCTCGCGGCGTATAATCTCGCCGGAGAACGCAAGGCGGGCGCCCCCGGCATCTACGTGGCGCCTCATCCGCAAGCCGGCTTGCACGCCGGCGCGAAGATCGCCGCGCTGGGTCTGAAAATCCGCAACGGCTGCAGCTATCACGGCGTGAGCCTCAATGTGAACATGGACTTGCGGCCGTTTCTGGCCATCAACCCATGCGGCTACGCGGGGCTCGAAACAGTCGATATGGCGACGCTCGGCGTTGCCGCCGGCTGGGACGACGTGGCCCGCACCCTTGCAGCACGCCTCACCGCAAACCTCGACGGCAGTCCCGCGGCCGTCGCCCAACCGCAGGCCGGTGCGATCACCGCCTGACTGGACCGAACGAATGACTGACGTTACCGCGAACCTCGCAACTTCTCCCGCCGCCGAAGCCGTGCCGGCTTCCGCCGCCTACGACGCCACCGCGAAGCAGAAGGCACAAGCCAAAACCGCCCGCATTCCGATCAAGATCGTCCCAATCGAAAAATTGAAGAAACCGGATTGGATCCGCGTCAAGGCGGCGACCGGCAATTCGCGCTTCTACGAAATCAAGCAGATTCTGCGCGAGCACAATCTGCACACGGTGTGTGAAGAAGCAAGCTGCCCGAACATCGGCGAATGCTTCGGCAAGGGCACCGCGACCTTCATGATCATGGGCGACAAGTGCACGCGCCGCTGCCCGTTCTGCGACGTCGGCCACGGCCGCCCCGATCCGCTGGACACCGAGGAGCCGGGCAACCTCGCGCGCACCATCGCCGCGCTGAAGCTGAAATACGTGGTGATCACCAGCGTCGATCGCGACGATTTGCGCGACGGCGGCGCGGCTCACTTCGTGGAGTGCATTCGGCAGACGCGCGAGCTGTCGCCGGAAACGCGCATCGAAATTCTGACGCCGGACTTCCGCGGCCGCCTGGATCGCGCGCTCGGCATTCTGAACGCCGCACCGCCCGATGTGATGAACCACAACCTCGAAACGGTGCCGCGTCTGTACAAGGAAGCGCGTCCGGGTTCGGATTACGCGCATTCGCTGAAGCTGCTGAAGGACTTCAAGGCGCTGCATCCGGACGTCGCCACCAAGTCCGGCCTGATGGTCGGCCTCGGCGAAACCGAGGAAGAAATCCTGCAAGTGATGCGCGACCTGCGCGAGCACGACGTGGACATGCTGACGATCGGCCAGTATCTGCAACCGTCGGAACATCATTTGCCGGTGCGCTCGTATGTGCATCCCGACACGTTCAAGATGTACGAGGAAGAAGCGTACAAGATGGGCTTCACGCATGCCGCCGTGGGCGCGATGGTTCGATCGAGCTACCACGCCGATTTGCAGGCGCACGGAGCAGGCGTGGTCTGAGCGGGTTGATTACGGTCGGTTTGAAAAAAGCAAAGCCCGCACATGTTGCGGGCTTTGTTCTTTTTGGCAAGCGAACTGTGAGCGCTGGAATCATGCGCTCACGGAACATGCGAGCGGACTACCGATAGTAGCGCGCGAGCAGCATTGAGATCGAAGCCAGCGTTGCACCAATTAACGTGAACGGGTACATGAGGTCGATAAAGCGATTGCGCAGCGCGCGATTCTCGATGAGGTGATCGATCAGATTCGGCATGTTGGCTCTCCCTGTTAGGCTCGGTGAAAAAGTATAGTGCAATCGTCCTGGTATTGGTTAGGCTAGCGAATAATGAGATGCGGAGAAAGAGGCGGCGACGGCTGCGGTCATGAATAGCGAAAACCACATCAGCCTTCGGTCGCACGGTTCTTCGCTGTCGTTTCGCGCGGGGTGATACACCGCGTCAGCCGCAGCGAACGATACGAGGATCGACGCCACGATGATAAACAACACATGCCAGACCAGCCCCGCCAGCATGAAAGCCAGCGAGCCGTCGGTTCGTGCGTCGCCTAGCGCAGAGTCAATCTCATAACAAGCGCTCGCGCACATCGAAATGACGACCCAGAGAAGCTGTCCGTCTTTGATGGCTTTTATCGCAATGCCCTGCGACGCCCGCCGAAAAACGCGCGATAAACTCAACAAGGGCAGCAGTGCAATCGGCCCAAACACCGGCACGCCGACATTGAAGAACAGCCAGCTCAAACAACTGAATACGAAGACCATGGCGGATGCGAAGAATGGCAACGCGAAGATCATCGCGCTGCGTGCCGCACGCGGTCAATCTGCCGAACGGCCAGCTTGCGCAACTGGATATCGACGCGTCATCATTCGCGAGAACCCATGCAGTGCCCGCTATAGGTTGCTCAGTCGCGGCATCCAGGCGCTGGAGCCGCGGTTAACACCGTCGAGGCGACGCCTGTCGATTCAAGCAAACAGCTCGATCACCGGCCAGCCGCGTTCTGCCGCAATCGCTCGCAGCCGCGCGTCGGGATTCGTCGCGACCGGGTGCGTGACGCGCTCCATCAAGGGCACGTCGTTGATCGAGTCGCTATAGAAATAGCTCTGCGGAAAATCCTGCAAGCAATGGCCGAGCGACGCCAGCCAGTTCTCGGTGCGCGTGATCTTGCCTTCGCGAAAAGTCGGCACGCCCACTGAGCTTCCGGTAAAGCGCGCGAGCGGATCGCCGTGTTCCGTGTCGAGTTCGATCCCGAGCAGATGCTCGAAGCCCAGCGCCTTGCCGATCGGCTGTGTGATGAACACATTGGTGGCGGTAACGATGCAGCACAAATCGCCCGCCTCGATATGGCGTTGCACGAGTTCGCGCGCGGCCGGCAGAATCGCCGGCGTGATCACGTCCCGCATGAACTGCGCATGCCATGCGTCGAGTTGCTCGCGCGAGTGGCGGGCGAGCGGCGCCAGCGTGTAGTTCAGATAGTCGGTCATATCGAGCGTACCGGCCACGTACTGCCGGTAATACTCGTCGATCTCTTGCGCGTGCCGCGCAGCGCCCTCTATGCCCAGGCCCGCAATGAAGTGAGCCCACGCCTGATCGCTGTCGAGCGGCAGCAGCGTGTGGTCCAGGTCGAACAGCGCAAGATTGCGGCTCATCCAGCGTCCTCGTGATCAAGTGGGCGAACGAAGTAAGTAGCGGAGCGATGAACGACGAAACATGCGTCCACAAAGGTCGACGCCATTCGTACACCGCGTGCCACCGAGCGTATATTTAAAAGCACAAAATTACAATAAGGCAAAATTGTGCAACACTACTGTCATACGCCCCGGGTGCCGGTTCGCGCGGCATGCGGTTCGGGTCATGGCAGCAGGAACGGACGCGCAGTGCCTTATGTTGATACTCCTTAACCTCCTGGCCGGTGTGGCGCTCCTCGTGTGGGGCTCGCACATCGTGCGTACCGGCATCCTGCGGGTGCTCGGCGCCGATCTGCGCAGCGTGCTCGGCCGCAGCACCAGCAGCCGTTGGCGCGCCTTTCTGTCGGGCGTCGGCGTAACGAGCCTGGTACAGAGCAGCAATGCCACCGCGGTGATCGTCACGTCGTTCGCGGCGCAAGGTCTGGTGCCGCTGACCAGCGGCCTTGCGATCATGCTCGGCGCCGATGTCGGCACCGCGCTGATGGCGCGAGTCCTCACACTCGACCTTTCATGGCTGTCGCCGATTCTGATTCTGTTCGGCGTGCCGCTCTTCCTGTCGCGCAAGCAAACGCGCCTGGGGCAGGTCGGGCGCACGCTGATCGGTCTCGGCCTGATCCTGCTGGCGCTGCATCTGATCGTCGAGGCCGCCCAGCCGATGACGCAAGGCGCCGGCGTGCGCGTGATGTTCGGCGCGCTGACCGGCGACACCATGCTCGATGCGCTCGTCGGCGCGGCGTTCGCGATGCTGTCCTATTCGAGCCTCGCCGCGGTTCTGCTCACCGCGACGCTCGCCTCGTCCGGCGTGATCTCGCTGAAGGTCGCGTTGTGTCTGGTGATCGGCGCGAATCTCGGCAGCGGCGTGCTCGCGCTCATGGGCACCGTCGCGCAAAATTCGGCGGCGCGGCGGCTCGCGTTGGGCAGCTTCGCGTTCAAGCTGGCCGGTGCGCTGCTGATCCTGCCGTTCACCTCGCTGCTCGCGCGCGGTTTGCCGGTGTTGATCGCGAATCCGCGTGAAGCCACGGTCGGCTTCCATCTGATCTACAACGCGCTGCGTTGCTGCGCGTGCCTGTCGCTGATCGACCCGGTCGCGCGCATCTGCACCCGCGTGCTGCATGACCGGCCGCTGCCAAACGGCGAACTGCGGCCGCTGCACCTGGATACGGCAGCGCTGTCCACGCCCACGCTCGCGCTCGCGAATGCCTCGCGCGAGGCGCTGCGTATCGGCGACATCGTGCGGACGATGCTCGACAACGTGGCGGAGCTGATTCACCACAACAACCTGGACAAAGCGCGCGAAACCGTCCGCATGGACGACGACGTCGATGAACTCTACGCCGCGGTCAAAACGTACCTCACGCTGATCTCGCGCGAGCAGTTGGACGAAGCCGACAGCCGCCGCTGGACCGACATCATTTCGCTGACGATCAACCTGGAGCATGCGGGCGACATCATCGAGCGGATCGTCGGCGATATCGAGGAGAAGAAGATCGCGCACCGCCTTTCGTTTTCAGAGGAAGGGCTGGGCGAACTGGACGACCTCCAGGCGCGGCTCGTCAGCAATCTGCAACTTGGCCTCTCCGTGTTCCTCAATAACGATCTACGTTGCGCCGAGCGCCTGCTGGCGGAGAAGGAGCGCTTTCGCGACCTGGAGCGCGCGTATTCCTACAAGCACCTCGATCGTCTCGCGGGACAGAGCCTGCGCAGCATCGAGACCAGCGCGTTGCATCTGGACCTGATCAGCGACATGAAGCGGCTCAACTCGTTGTTCTGTTCGACCGCCTATCCGGTGCTCGACGCAGCCGGCGCGCTGCACGACACGCGCTTGCGCAAACGCGTGCTCGATACGATGCATGTGAAGGAATAGGCGCGAGCGCCCGATCCTAGGCCAGCACGATTTCTTCCAGCTTCTTTTTTAGCGATGCAAAGTCGGCGGCCTCGGCCGCCTTTTTGTTGGTGACGAGCACGTCGATCCGATCGATCGGGCAATACGAAATGCGGCTGCGCTGGCCGATCTTGCTGTAGTCGGCGAGGATGATCACGCGGTCCGCGTTGGCGACCATCGCGCGCGCCACTTCCGTTTCGGCGTGGTCGTAGTTGGTCGCGCCATGCCGGTGGTCGACGCCGACCGGCGACAGCAGCGCCATGTCCGCGCGATAGCGCTGGATGTCGAGCACGGTGGTGGCGCCGGTGGTCGCCATTGCGCGGTCGCTGATCGAGCCGCCGAGCAGGATCACTTCGTTGGCCGCGTCGGCTTGCTCCACGGCGCCGCGCATTTTCAGCGCGACGTCGATCGAGTTGGTGACAACGGTGAGATTCGCCAGTTTCGCCAGTTGTTCGGCGAGCGCCGCGGTGGTCGTGCCCGCGTCGATGAAAAGCGTCTGGCCGCTCGCGATCAAACCGGTGGCCGCCTTGGCAATCGCCGTTTTGGACTTGACGCGCGTGTGAGCGCGTTCGGCGATCGGCGCTTCGTCGGCGGGTCTGATTGCGCCGCCGTGCACGCGCCGCAGTTCGCCGAGCGCTTCGAGATCGAGCAGATCGCGCCGCACGGTTTCGCGTGACACGCCAAGGTCCGCCATGATCCGTTCGGTCGACACGCGTTGAAGCGTCGACAACAACGCTCGAATTCTCTGATGACGGTCTTCCTGCCACATGCGTTTTTCCCTGGATGCGAACGCGCGTTACACGACTTTGTTTCTAAGGACGACATCGTGGACACGAATGTGTGTCCGGGCGATGTCAAGCGTACTACTTTAGCCGGATTGTGTTGTATTTTTTTGGCAGCTTGCAAGTTTGTGTATTTCAACTTAGCCTTCGCAAATCATAGCGTCGTGCCTATTTCGAACTATCCGCATGGAAGGTGACGAGACGTGGGAAACGGGATTGATCGCGCTGTATCCGCAGACTGGCCGTATCCGCAACTGGTCGCGCATCGTTGCGGCGGCAGCCTCGCGCCTGAGAACACGCTGGCCGGTTTCGACGCGTGCGTGCGCCACGGCTACCGCATGGTCGAATTCGACGCCAAGCTTTCCGCGGACAACCAGCTTTTCCTGCTGCACGACGACACCCTCGAACGCACCACCAACGGTCATGGCGCCGCCGCCGACTACACCTGGGCGCAACTCGCCGCGCTCGACGCCGGCGCCTGGTACGGACCGCAATTCGCGGGCACGCGTCTGCCGACGCTGGCCGACACGGCCATGCGTTGCGCGCGCGACGGCATTGCCGCCAACATCGAAATCAAGCCGTGTCCGGGCCGCGACGAGATCACCGGTCGGCTGGTCGCAAGCGGCGCGCTGACATTGTGGCAAGGACAGACGCCGCCGCTGCTTTCATCGTTTTCATTCGACGCGCTCGCCGCGGCGCGCGACGCCGCGCCTTCATTGCGACGCGGCATGCTGTTCGAAGAGGTGCCGGCGGACTGGCTGCGCATCGTGCGTGAACTGGACTGCGTGTCGCTGCACGCAAGCCACCGGTATCTGAGCGAGCCGCTGGTCGCGGACATCCACGCGGCCGGCTTGCGCGTGCTCGCCTACACGGTGAATGAACCGGCGCGCGCCCTGCTGCTGGCGCAGTGGGGCGTTGACATGATTTGTACCGATCGTATCGATAGACTGAAACCCGACATGTTTTCCGCACTGGCTAATCCGGTGTGAACATGCCGCGGGCGGGCGAGTGCGAATCACACCCGCCCGCCTTGATGCTCGAACCAGAAATTTTCCAAACGTAGCAATTTCGGCAGAGGATGGGGAAAACCATGAACCGCACCGCGTTAGCTCGCATACTTTCGCTGTCGACCGTCGCGGGCGTTGCCGCAGCCGGCGTGAGCAGCGCCTCGGCCGCGCCGCTCGACGCGCTGGTCGCCGCCGCCAAGCAGGAAGGCCAGCTCACCGTGATCGCGTTGCCGCACGACTGGTGCAACTACGGTCAACTGGTCGCCGGCTTTCAGAAGAAATATGGCATCAAGATCAACGAACTGAATCCGGACGCCGGTTCCGGCGACGAAGTCGAAGCCATCAAGGCGAACAAGGGCAACAAGGGGCCGCAAGCGCCCGACGTGATCGACGTGGGTTTGTCGTTCGGGCCCACGGCGAAGGCGGAGGGTTTGCTGCAACCGTACAAGGTTTCGTCGTGGAACTCGATTCCCAAGGAACTGAAAGACGCCGACGGCTATTGGTACGGCGACTACTACGGCGTGCTGTCGTTTGAAGTGAACGCCGACATGATCGACAAGGCGCCCACCGACTGGAGCGACCTGCTCAAGGCGGACTACAAGAACGCCGTGTCGCTCGCGGGCGATCCGCGCTCGGCCAACCAGGCGATTCAGGCCGTGTTCGCGGCGGGTCTGTCGCAAAGCAAGGGCGACGTGAGCAAGGCCGATAAAGCCGGCCTCAAGTACTTCGCCGATCTGAACAAGAGCGGCAACTTCGTGCCGGTGATCGGCAAGGCCGCATCGCTCGCGCAGGGCACGACGCCGATCATCGTGCGCTGGGACTACAACGCGCTGGCCGACCGCGATACGTTGAAGGGCAATCCGAAGGTGCAGGTGGTGATTCCGAAAACCGGCGTGGTCGCGGGCGTGTACGTCCAGGCGATCAGCGCGTATGCGCCGCATCCGAACGCGGCCAAGCTGTGGATGGAATACCTGTACTCGGACGAAGGCCAGATCGGCTGGCTAGCCGGCTATTGCCACCCGATGCGCTATAACGAAATGGTCGCGGCGAAGAAGGTTCCGCAAGCGCTGCTCGACAAGCTGCCGCCGCCTTCGTCGTACAAGAACGTGGTGTTCCCGACACTGTCGCAACAGGACGCGTACAAGGAAACCATCACCAAGCATTGGGACGAAGCGGTCGGCGCGAACGTCAAGTGAGCGTCAGGTAAGCGCTCAACTGAGCGCCAACTGAGCATCAACTGAGCGCAGCGACGAACCTGGCCGCGGACGTACCGCGGCTTCAAACCATAGCGTGAAGTCGGGCCGGCGGCGCGCCGCTCGTAATGAGCGGTGCCCCCGGCGTTAGCCAGATTGCCAAGGGTGAGCTATGAGTGCTTCATCGGATGCCGGGTCGGTCCAAACGGAACTGCTGGTTCCTCCCGTGCCCACCCCAACGCCTCGCGTCGACGGTCCGGGCCGCGCGTCGCAGTTGCTTGCCTGGATCGGCGTGGTGCCGTTTTTCACCTTCGCGCTGCTGTTTCTGATTCTGCCGACCGGCTTTCTGATGATCGGCGCGTTCCAGGATTCGCAAGGTCACTTCACGCTCGCCAACTTTCGTGACCTGCTTCAGCCCACGGTCATGAACGCGTATCTGATCAGTTTCAAGGTGAGCGCGGCGTCGTCGCTCGGCGGCGCGGTGATCGGCTCGCTGCTGGCCTGGGCGGCGGTGCAAGGCAAGCTGCCGCGCTGGATTCGCCCGACCCTGATGACGTTTTCCGGCGTCGCTTCGAACTTCGCCGGCGTGCCGCTCGCGTTCGCTTTCATCTGCACATTGGGGCGCGTCGGACTCGTCACCGTGTTGCTGAAGAAGTACCTCGACATCAATCTCTATTCGACCGGCTTCAGCATTCTGAGCTTTACCGGCCTGACGCTGACTTACCTGTACTTCCAGATTCCATTGATGGTGCTGATCGTCACGCCCGCGCTCGACGGCCTGAAGCGCGAATGGCGCGAGGCGTGCGACTGCCTCGGCGGCACCGCGTACCAATACTGGCGCCACGTCGCGTTGCCGGTGCTGTGGCCGAGCGTGCTCGGCGCCACATTGCTGCTGTTCGCCAACTCGTTCGGCGCGGTCGCCACGGCCTATGCGTTGACGGGAAGTTCGCTGAACATCGTCACGATCCTGCTGTACGCGCAGATTCGCGGCGACGTGATGCACAACCAGAACCTCGGCTACGCGCTCGCGCTCGGCATGGTGCTGGTGACGGGCCTCTCGAACGGCGGCTACATCTGGCTGCGTTCGCGCGCTGAAAGGGGGCGCCGATGAAAAGCCAGTCGCGGGTGGGCGCGTGGACCGCGATGATCGTCGGTTCGCTGTATTTCCTGATTCCGTTGATCGCCACGGTCGAGTTCAGCATGCGCATGAAGCGCGGCGTCTACAGCTTCGAGGCGTACCGCGTCGTGCTGGCCGATCCGCGCTTTCAGGCCTCGTTCGGCTATTCGATCATGATGGCGGTGTTCACGATCGTCGTCGGCGTGCTGCTGGTGGTGCCGACCGCCTACTGGGTGCAGTTGCGGCTGCCGAAGCTGCGGCCGGTCGTCGAATTCATCACGCTGCTGCCGCTGGTGGTGCCCGCGATCGTGATCGTGTTCGGCTATCTGCGCATCTATAACAGCAGTTCGATCCTGCCGCTCACCGGCAACGAGCGCGCAACGGATTTGCTGCTGGTGTTCGGTTACGTGACGCTCGCGCTGCCGTACATGTACCGCGCGGTGGACGCGGGCCTACGCGCCGTCGACGTGCGTTCGCTGACCGAGGCCGCCGAATGTCTCGGCGCGAACTGGCCGACGATTCTCTTCAAGGTGATCTTTCCGAACATCCGCTCGGGGATTCTCTCCGGCGCGTTTCTCACCTTCGCAGTGGTGATCGGCGAGTTCACGCTGGCGAGTCTGCTCGATCGGCCCGCGTTCGGTCCGTATCTGCAATTGATCGGCGCGAACCGCGCTTATGAGCCGTCGGCGCTTGCGATCATCGCGTTCGTGATCACGTGGGCGTCGATGGGATTGATTCAGGTATTCGGCTCGGCCCGCGCGACCGGCGGCCAAAAAACTTGACGGACTGAGGCAGCGAATCATGGCATTCCTTGAGATCGAAAATCTGCATAAGTCCTTCGGGACGAACACGGCGCTGCATCACTTCGACATGAAGATCGAGCGCGGCGAATTCATCACCTTTCTCGGGCCGTCCGGCTGCGGCAAGACTACCGTGCTGCGGATGATCGCCGGCTTCGAAACGCCGACGCGCGGCGTCATCCGGCTCGACAACAAGGACGTCACGCACCTTCGCACGCGGCAGCGCAAGGTCGGCATGGTGTTCCAGTCGTATGCGCTGTTTCCCAACATGACGGTGGCCGAGAATATCGGCTTCGGCCTGAAGATCACGCATCGGCCGCAGGCGGAGATCAACAGCCGCGTCGAGGAGATGCTGCATCTGATCAAGCTGCCGCATCTGGGCGGGCGTTATCCGTGGCAGTTGTCGGGCGGGCAGCAGCAGCGCGTGGCGTTGGCGCGCGCGCTGGCCGGCAAGCCGCAAGTGCTGTTGCTCGACGAGCCGCTTTCCGCGCTCGACGCCAAGATTCGTATTTCGCTTCGGCAGGACATTCGCGCGTTGCAGCGCGAGCTCGGCATCACGTCGATTTTCGTCACGCACGACCAGGAAGAGGCGCTGTCGATTTCCGACCGCATCGTCGTGATGAACGAGGGTCGCGTCGAACAGATCGGCTCGCCTTCGGAAATCTACAACTATCCGCGCACGCGCTTTGTCGCGTCGTTCGTCGGCACGCTGAATATTCTGGCCGGGCATGTGGTCGATCCGGCGACCGGCAAGATGGCCGTGGACGGTCAGGAGCTCACCACCACCCAGGAACTGCCGCCGGACGATGCCGGCAAGAAGCGTCTGCTCGCGTTGCGCCCTGAAGCGATCGTGCTGGAGCCGGCGGCGCCGGGCCGCAACACGCTGAACGCCACCGTCGAGGAAGTGAATTTCCTCGGCGCGGTGGTGCGCATCAGAACGCGCGTGAAAGACGCCGTGATTTCGCTCGACGTGTTCAACGATCCGAATCGCGGCTTGCCCGAACGGGGGCAGCCGGTGTCGCTCGGTTTTTCTCACGAAAACTTGCTGGTGCTGGAAGAAGGCGGTGCTTGACCTTGATTGACGCAGCGCGCGCGGCGGCCGAACCGCGCCGTTGAAAAGGCGTCCGGGTTTTCCCGAGGCCGCCGCCCCGATGGATTCCGGATTACCCGACGCCCCTTGTCCCGATTTCCGGAATCCCGGACGCCGCATTCCGCCGCGCGACGAAAAACCGATAAAAATCAAGCCGTTGCGTTTTGATTCGAGCTGGCATCGACCTTGCGAAATAGATAACGCGGCCGCAACGGTCCGACAACTAAAGCAAGGAGACAACGATGTCTGATTTCCCTTCCCGGTATTTCTGAATTCGTCGTCTTGTCGCGGCCTAATGCCGTGCACAGGCGTGACGGGTTCCGTTCGCATGATGCGCAGCGTGGCAGGCCATGGGCTCACCCACATCGCAGGTAATATCGTGAAGAAACCTTTCTACAAAGTGCTGTACGTCCAGGTGATCGCGGCGATCATCATCGGCATCGCGCTCGGCCATTACTATCCGACGCTCGCGGTCGACATGAAACCGCTCGGCGACGGCTTCATCAAGCTGATCAAGATGGTGATCGGGCCGATCATCTTCTGTACGGTCGTGACCGGTATCGCCGGCATGGAGGACATGAAGAAGGTCGGGCGCGTCGGCGGCAAGGCGCTGCTGTACTTCGAGGTCGTCTCCACTTTCGCGCTGATCCTCGGCCTGATGGCGACGCATCTGCTGAAACCGGGCGTCGGCTTCAACATCGATCCGGCCACGCTCGACGGCAAGGCTGTCGCCTCGTATGCCGCGAAGGCGCACGGCCAGACCACCGTCGACTTCCTGATGCACCTGATCCCGGACACGCTCGTGTCCGCGTTCGCCCAGGGTGAAATCCTGCAGATCCTGCTGATCGCGCTGCTGTTCGGCGCGGTGCTCGCGACGGCCGGCGAGAAGGGCAAGGTCGTGACGAACTTCATCGACGGGATCTCGCATGTGCTGTTCGGCATCGTGCGCATCATCACGAAGCTGGCGCCGATCGGCGCGTTCGGCGCGATGGCGTTCACGATCGGCAAGTACGGCATCGGCTCGCTGCTGCCGATGCTCAAGCTGATCGGCACGTTCTATCTGACCTCGATCGTGTTCGTGGTGGTGGTGCTCGGCATCATCGCGCGCGCGGTGGGCTTCAACATCCTGCGCTTCATCGGCTACATCAAGGAAGAGATGCTGATCGTGCTCGGCACGAGCTCGTCGGAAGCCGCGCTGCCGCAACTGATGCTCAAGCTCGAGCGGCTCGGCTGCTCGCGTTCGGTGGTGGGTCTGGTGGTGCCGACCGGTTATTCGTTCAACCTCGACGGCACCAACATCTACATGACGATGGCCGTGCTGTTCATCGCCCAGGCGACCAACATCGACCTCACGTGGACGCAACAGCTCACGCTGCTGGCGGTGACGATGCTCACCTCGAAGGGCGCGAGCGGTGTGACCGGCGCGGGCTTCATCACGCTGGCCGCGACGCTCGCCGTGGTGCCGACCATTCCGCTGTCGGGCATGGTGCTGATTCTCGGCATCGACCGCTTCATGAGCGAATGCCGTGCGCTGACCAACATCGTCGGCAACGGCGTGGCGACGGTGGTGGTGTCGGCATGGGAAAAGGAACTGGACCGCAACAAGCTGAACGCGGCATTGCGCGGCGATGTGCCGCTCAAAGAGCCGGCCGGCGTTTAAGCCGCGTACCGGCTGCCAGAACCACGACGCTCACGGCCGCGGACACCTCGCATGAAACCGGTGGCCGCGAGCCGCAACCCCACGCCGTCGGCCGACGAAGCTCGCGCCGACGGCGTGTCGCCTTATGCCACAATAACTGATCCTCACCGATCGGATATTGCCAACGTGACGCGCCGCCTGCTGATCCTCTTCGCGCTCGTCGCCGGGCTCGTGGCGGCGTGCGGGCTCACTTACAGCGTCGCGTGGCAAAGCGGGATCGACGACTTGCGGCGCAACGCCGCAGTGCGCGTCGACCGCACCACCAGCGCGCTGAAGAGCACGCTGGAGCGCTACGAATCGCTGCCCTATCTGCTGGCCGAACATCCCAGCGTGCAAGACGTGCTGGTCGATCCGACTCCGGCCAACGTCGAGCGCGCCAATCACTATCTCGAAGACCTCAACCGTCACGCGCGCGCGACGGTCACCTACATCATTCCGCTCAACGGGTACTGCGTGGCCGCGAGCAACTGGCGCGGGCCGGGCAGTTTCATCGGCGCGGGCTATCAC
Source organism: Paraburkholderia sp. DD10 (assembly GCF_049177125.1). Taxonomy (NCBI): domain Bacteria; kingdom Pseudomonadati; phylum Pseudomonadota; class Betaproteobacteria; order Burkholderiales; family Burkholderiaceae; genus Paraburkholderia; species Paraburkholderia sp. DD10. The sequence goes on from NZ_CP185393.1 coordinate 3,704,015, forward strand.
TTCCGGCCGTATTTTCTCGATGCGGTCAAAGGCGGCGTGGGCCGCTTCTTCGGCATCGGCACGATCTCGCAGGCGCCGGGCTACTACATTTCGCAGCCGGTGCGGCGCGCGGGCAAGATCGTCGGCGTGGCGGTCGTCAAACTCGATCTCGAATGGTTTCAGAGCGCGGATGCGTCCGAGCCGCTCGTCGTCACCGACGATCATGGCGTGATCTTTCTGTCCGCCGTGCCCGCGTGGAAATATCACACGATACGGCCGCTGTCGGGCCAGGTCGCCGATTCGATCTACCAGGCGCGTCAGTACGCGCAGCAGCCGATCGCGCCGCTGCCGGTGACGATCGAGCGCACGCTCGAAGGCAACGCGCAGATCGTGCGCATCGGCGGCGGCCGCTATGCGCCGCGCTACCTCGCGTCGCGGCGCGGCATGGGCGAACCGGACTGGCATCTGATCACGATGTCGCCCGTCGATCCGGTCGACGCCGACGCGCGCAACGCGACCATCGTCACGGGCTTCGGCTACCTATCGCTCGTGCTGCTCGCGTTCTACTGGAGAATGCGCCGCGCTCGCGTGCGCGAGGTGATGAGAAGCCGCGCGCTGCTGCAAAAGGCCTACGCCGAATTGAATCGGCGGGTCGCCGAGCGCACCGCGGATCTTTCGCAGGCGAACGAGCAATTGCAGAAGGAAGTCGCCGAACGCACGCGCGCCGAACAGGAACTGCGCGCCGCGCACGACGAGCTGATCCAGGCGAGCAAGCTCGCCGCGCTCGGCCAGATGGCGGCCGGCATCACGCACGAATTGAATCAGCCGCTCGCGGCATTGCGTGGATTCTCGGACAACACGCGTGTGCTGCTCGATCGCGGCGACCACGCGTCGGCGCGCGACAACCTCGAAGCAATCGCCTCGCTCACCGAGCGCATGGGCAAGATCACCAATCAGTTGAAGCTGTTCGTCGGACGAGCGCGGCCGCGCAATGCGCGCGCGCCGGTCGTGCGGGCGCTGCGCAACGTGATCGGTTTGCTGCAAAAGCGCTTGCAAGGCGTGGAAATGGAGTTCGCCTTGCTCGACGCCGACAGCGGCGCGCGCGCGCCCTTGAACCTCTCCGACGACCATCCCGAACTGATCGCCCATTGCGACGACTTGCGGCTCGAACAGGTGCTGATCAATCTGCTCGGCAATGCGCTGGATGCAACCGCTGGCATGAGTCCGCCGCGCATTTCGATCGAGATCGAAGTCGCGGAGGCGAGCTTGTCGTTCGCCGTGAGCGACAATGGTCCGGGCATTCCCGAAGACGTGCTGCCGCGCCTGTTCGAACCGTTCTTCACCACCAAGGAAATGGGGCAAGGGCTTGGCCTCGGCCTCGCGATTTCGTCGTCGATCGCCCGCGATTGCGGAGGGACGCTGGTGGCGCGCAACGCGGCGCACGGCGGCGCATTATTCGTGTTGACGCTGCGCCGCGCTGGCGTGCAAACGAGCCATACATCAGACCCGCTGACGACGGGTTCCTGAATCAGACGGAAAACGACAATGGTGAACCACGGCTTGCAAGTGCTGTATATCGAAGACGACGAACTCGTGCGGCGCGCCAGCGTGCAGAGTTTGCAACTCGCCGGCTTCGACGTGATCGGCCATGCGTCGGTGGAATCCGCGGCGAAGACGATCAGCGCGGATTTCTCCGGCGTGATCGTCAGCGATATTCGCTTGCCCGGCGCGAGCGGTCTCGATCTGCTCGCGCAATGCCACGAGCGTGCGCCCGACGTGCCGGTGATTCTGGTCACCGGTCACGGCGATATTTCGATGGCCGTGCAGGCGATGCGCGACGGCGCGTATGACTTCATCGAAAAGCCGTTTGCGTCCGAACGTCTGATCGAAACCGTGCGGCGCGCGCTGGAGCGCCGCAAGCTGGTGCTCGAAAACCTCGCGCTGCGGCGCGAGTTGGCGGAACAGAATTCGGTGGCGCCGCGCATCATCGGCCGCAGCCCGGCGATCGAGCAGGTGCGGCGGCTGATCGCGAACGTTGCGCCGACCGATGCATCGGTGCTCATCAACGGCGACACCGGCGCGGGCAAGGAATTGATCGCGCGCAGTCTGCACGAGTTGTCGCCGCGGCGTGACAAGCCGTTTATCGCGGTGAATTGCGGCGCGCTGCCGGAGCCGATGTTCGAGTCGGAAATGTTCGGCTACGAACCGGGCGCCTTCACCGGCGCGGCGAAGCGCCGCATCGGCAAGCTCGAACATGCGTCGGGCGGCACGCTGTTTCTCGACGAAATCGAAAGCATGCCGCTCGCGTTGCAGGTCAAGCTGCTGCGCGTGCTGCAGGACGGCGTGCTGGAACGGCTCGGCTCGAATCAGCCGATCCGCGTGAATTGCCGCGTGGTTGCCGCGGCGAAAGGCGACATGGCCGAGCATGTCGCGGACGGCTCGTTCCGCCGCGATCTGCTGTACCGGCTGAATGTGGTGACGATCGCGTTGCCGCCGTTGGGCGAGCGGCGCGAGGACATCGTGCCGCTCTTCGAGCACTTTCTACTCGACGCGGCCGTGCGCTATCAACGCCCGGCGCCGATCCTCACCGATCGTCAGCGCGCGAGCCTGATGCAGCGCGACTGGCCGGGCAACGTGCGTGAGTTGCGCAATGCCGCCGACCGTTTCGTGCTCGGCGTCGCCGAAGATCCGGTGATGTCCTTCGCCGATGACGGCGCGCCCACTCAGCCGCTGAAGGAACGCGTCGAGCAGTTCGAGCGCGCGGTGATCGCCGAGGCGTTGGAGCAGACGGGCGGTGTAGTCGCGGTCGCGGCGGACAAGCTGCAGCTCGGCAAGGCGACGCTCTACGAGAAGATCAAGCGGTATGGCCTCGCGGCCAAGGGGGAAGGGGAGCGGTGAGGATTTGAAGCGCCGGCCAAGGAGATGCCAGGCCGGCGCGTTTGAGTCAGGTTGGAGCGTAGGAACTTCGCCTGCGTTCAGGCGGCGTTCAGCGCTTTTTCCAGCAGCTTGTCGAGTTCCGCGAATTGCGGCTCGCCGACGTAGCGCTTCAGAATCTTGCCGTCCTTGTCGACCAGGAACGTGGTGGGCGTGAGCTGGACGTTACCGAACTGCTTCGCGGCCGAGCCGTCGTCCATGGCCACCTTGAACGGCAACTGACGGGTTTGCGTGTAGTTGGTCACGTACATCGGCGCGTCGTAACTCATCGCGACGGCGACGAATTCAAGCCCTTGGCCCTTGAAGCGGTTGTACGTCTGGACCATCTGCGGCATTTCCTTCATGCAGGTGTCGCAGCTCGTCGCCCAGAAGTTGACCAGATAAACCTTGCCTTTCAGGTCGGCGGTCGAGATTTTTTGGCCGGAGAGCAGCGTGAAGGTGGCGTCGGGTACGCGCTGCTGGCCCGCAAACGCGAAATAGCCGGCGATCGCGATTGCGACGGCCACGGCGGCGATGATGACGTAGCGAACCGGACTCGCGCGCCGGGCGGCGGTGGACGGGGTGGTGCTCATTGGGGTGGAACTCATGAACGGAACCTCGAGAGTCGCGCGGAACGCGCGGAACAGTGCGCCGGTTCGGGCTTTTCAGCCCGGCGCAGCATGACTGCCGCCATTGTAGCCCCAATCCGTCGGCGCGGCAGGACGCGGGCCGGGAGCGGATAATAGGGTTTTCCGCTTCCGTCAGTCCGATCTTCCGCCCCATGTTCCGAACCGTTTCGCTCGTTTTTCATCGCGTTTTCCATCTGTTCGCTCGAATTTCTTCTGTCCGCCCGTTCGTTCGCCGCTCGCAAGACCGTTTTTCGACTGACTGTCGTTCCGCCGACGGCACTTTGCGCCCCCGGCGGGCCCGGACGGTGATCGGCACGGCGGCCTGCATGCTGGCACTCGGCGCGGCTTTGTCGGCATGTTCGCCCGCTTTCGACTGGCGCACCGTGGCGAACAGCGACAACGGCTACACCATCGACCTGCCTGCCAAGCCGGGCAACGATCAGCGAACGGTGCAGATCGACGGCACGCCGATGCAGATGGCGATGCAGACCGCCGAAGCAGGCGACGCCGTATTCGCGGTGGGCACCGTGATGCTGCCGAACGACGACGAGACGACGCAGCGCGCCGTGCTCGAATTCCTGCGCACCGGTCTTGCCCATAACGTGGGCGCCGCGCCCGTCACCCATGCGGTGCAAATCCCGCTTGCCGCAGGCGGCCAGGTGCTGGGGCTGGAAATGAAAGTGAGCGGCGAGGCCGGTTCCCAGCATGAATCGCGCACCGTCTATGCACGGCTGGCAGCACGCGGGCGGCACGTTTATCAAGCCGCAATCATTACGTCGAAACCATTGCAACAGGAGCAGATCGATCAATTCTTTTCGTCGTTCCATCTGTATTAAAAACGGTAGTTTTGGCCGACGAGGCGTCGCGCCGGTTCTTCATGCACAGTGAAAGTTCCTTCGCAGCATCGTGCGCTAATTGCCGGTTTACGTTGAAGTTTTCCCGTTGCGCAGACGCCCTGTGGATAACTCTGTTGAGAACTCCGCTTTAATTGCCGCAAATGCCCATCCGGTGGGCACTCCGTCAGTTTCACTTCGCCCGCGCCGGTTGAAAAAACGCAATCGAATCAACGGTCTTTCGTTGAATCGCGCGCCGCACCTTTCACATGTTTCAAAAGTTTGCAGGAACGCGCGAATGTGCATAAGTCAAGTCTTGACAGCATGTTTTTCGCTTTATATCGGGCTCAACGCCCGGCGATATTGGACGGCTTCACCGATTTGCGCGGCGCTCGGCATGGCGGCGCCCGCGAGATCGGCGATGCTCCGGGCCACCTTCAGCACGCGGTAATAAGCCCGCGCGGACCAGCCGAAGCGCTCGCCTGCCTCGCGCAGCAGCGCTTCGCCCGTTGCGTCCGGCCGGCAGACTTCGTCCACCTCGCGCCCGCTCAGTTCGCGGTTGGTTTTGCCCTGCCGGCTCAGTTGCCGTTCGCGCGCGGCGTTCACCCGCTCTGCGATCGTGGCGCTCGTCTCGCCCGTCGCAGTCGATCGGGCCGATAACTCAGCCGGCGTGAGCGCCGGAATTTCGAGCTGGATATCGATGCGGTCCAGCAACGGCCCCGACAGTTTGCGCAGATAGCGCGCGGCGATCTCCGGCGTGCAGCGACAGCGGCCGTTGGGGTCGCCGCGCCATCCGCACGGGCAGGGATTCATCGCGGCGATCAATTGGCAAGCCGCCGGAAAATCCGCCTGCAAGGCGGCGCGTGAGATCGTGATGCGACCCGCTTCCAGCGGTTCACGCAGCGTTTCCAGCACGTGGCGATCGAATTCGGGCAATTCGTCGAGAAACAACACGCCCAAATGCGCCAACGTGATCTCGCCCGGTTGCGGTGGGTTGCGGCCGCCGACCAACGCCGCGGCACTCGATGAATGATGCGGCGCGCGAAACGGCCGTTGCCGCCATTGCGAGGGAGTAAAACCGGCCCGGCTCGCGGATAGCAGCGCGGCGGAGCTGAGCGCTTCGTCGTCGGTCATGGGCGGCAGCAGGCTCGGCAAACGGGCGGCGAGCATCGACTTGCCGGCGCCGGGCGGCCCGATCAGCAGGACATGATGTCCGCCCGCCGCCGCGACTTCCAGCGCGCGGCGCGCGCCGCGCTGGCCGATCACGTCGCTCATGTCAGGTGCGGCGACTGGCGCCGTTTCGCCGAGGTCGGGTGCGGCGACAGGGTCGAGCCGCGCGTCGGGCGCGCCCGCCAGATGCGCGCATAACGATGGCAGATCGGCGGCGCCATAGACGTCGACGCCGGGCACCAGCGCCGCTTCCGCGGCGCTTGCGACCGGCAGATAGAGTTGCGGCGTGTGCGGTGCCGGCAAACCGGCTGCCGCGAACTCGCCCGGTGTGACGGAAAGTGCGGCGCCGCTGCCATGCGCGACGCCGCCGCGCGCCGTGCCGCACGCCATCGCAAAAGCGCCGCGCATCGGCCGTAGCGCGCCGGTCAACGACAGTTCGCCGGCGAATTCACGCTGCAGCAGGGATTCAGCCGGAATCTGGCCACTCGCCGCGAGAATGCCCAAGGCGATCGGCAGATCGAAGCGGCCGGACTCCTTTGGCAAATCGGCGGGAGCGAGGTTGACGGTAATACGCCGCACAGGAAAGTCGAAGCCGCAGTTCTGCAGCGCCGCGCGTACGCGCTCGCGGCTTTCGCGCACTTCCAGATCGGGCAGGCCGACGATCGAGAAAGAGGGTAATCCGTTGGCGAGGTGAACCTCGACGGTAACTTCGGGCGCGCGGCCAGAGGCCGGCGCGCGACTGCGCACCACGGCAAGCGACATGTTTTCTCCCGTCGGACAGCGCGCCGGGGTGCGCGCAAGTCCCCTAAAACGCTGATGACGTCACGGCTCGCTTGCCAGTGATGTGCAGCACTGCGCAGCTAATGCGCGGCGAGCAAAGCCTTACGGCGTTTGCGTGACCGGCAGCTTCTGCTCGAGTTCGGCGACGCGGCGCTCCAGTTCCTCCAGGCGAGCGCGCGTGCGCACCAGCACCTGAGTCTGCGTATCGAATTCCTCGCGCGTGACCAGGTCGAGTTTCGAGAAGCCTTGCGACAGCATGGCTTTCAAATTGCGTTCGACGTCCTTGGCCGGTGAGTTCTTGAACAGCTCGCTCATGCGGGCCTGAAAGTCGTTGAAGACATCGTTCGGTTGTTTCATGGTGTTCCCTTTTCTGCACGGAAAGTGTGCATGTTTCATTGCGGCTGTGCCTTGCTGCGCGAAATGCTCAACCTTGGTGCATGACCGGTGGTATGAGGTGTCCTCATGGGCGGCTTTGGTGCGCATCGGGCTGTTCCACGCCGTCAGAACACTCTAGCAACGATCAATAAGCCGCGCCAGCGTGCGCCGACAACGTTGGCCGTCCGGCCAGGCACGCTTGAGCCCTTGCGCAGCGTGCCCCACGCGAAGTCTGACACAACATGGCATGCGAGTTGCTGTTACTGCCCCGCGCGCACTGCCGGTAGCGTTTTGCCGACAGCGGAACGAGACCACGCGAAGGGGTTACGGGTACGCAAACAGGTTACGAACGGGTTACGCAACTTAGCGAGGATTTCATGAAGCTCATTACCGCAATCATCAAGCCGTTCAAGCTCGATGAGGCGCGCGAAGCCTTGTCGGCCATCGGCGTCTCGGGCATCACGGTGACGGAAGTGAAAGGGTTCGGCCGTCAGAAGGGCCATACGGAACTGTATCGGGGCGCTGAATACGTCGTCGATTTCCTGCCGAAGGTGAAGATCGAGGCAGCCGTCTCGGACGACATCGTCGACCAGGCGATCGAGGCACTCGAGCGCGCGGCACGCACCGGCAAAATCGGCGACGGCAAGATTTTCGTCACGCCGATCGAACAGGTGATTCGAATCCGCACCGGGGAGACCGGCGCGGACGCCCTGTAACACTAAAAGATAGCGACACAGATAGCGATAAGAGGAAACGAAAGATGCGCAAATTATTGATGTCCTTGCTGATGGCCGGTTCGCTGCTCGCGGGCGGTATCGGCGCCGCCCTCGCGGACGACGCTTCCGCCCCGGCAGCCGCCTCGGCCGCTGCTTCCGATACGGCCGCCAGCGCGCCGGCAGCGGACGCATCGGCTCCGGCCGCGGCCTCGGCGCCGGCAGCGGACGCTTCCGCCGCCCCGGCCGCCAGCGCCGCAGCCGCACCCGCGGCATCGGACGCCGCACCGGCCGCGCCGACCGCGCCGTTCTCGGTCGATTCGTCGAAGATCAATTCGGGCGATACCGCCTGGATGCTGACCTCCACCGCGCTCGTTCTGTTCATGACGATCCCCGGTCTCGCGCTGTTCTACGGCGGCATGGTCCGCAAGAAGAACGTGCTCGCCACGCTGATGCAAAGCTTCGCGATCACCTGCCTCGTGACGATCATCTGGGGCGTGGTGGGCTACAGCCTCGCGTTCACGCCGGGCGGCTCGTTCATCGGCGGCTTCTCGCGCGTATTCATGTCCGGCATGAACTACATCAAGGGCGACAAGGCCACGACGCTGACCGTCAGCCATCTGGCCCAGACGATCCCGGAAACGGTCTACTTCGTCTACCAGATGACGTTCGCGATCATCACGCCGGCGCTGATCACCGGCGCGTTTGCCGACCGGATGAAATTCTCGGCGATGCTGGTGTTCATGACGCTGTGGTCGATCATCGTCTACTCGCCGATCGCGCACATGGTCTGGGAACCGACCGGCTGGCTGGCTAGCGCCGGCATCCTCGACTTCGCGGGCGGCACGGTGGTGCACATCAACGCGGGTGTCGCGGGTCTGGTCTGCTGCCTCGTCCTCGGTAAGCGCGTCGGCTACGGCAAGGAAGTGATGGCCCCGCACAACCTGACGCTCACGCTGATCGGCGCGTCCATGCTGTGGGTGGGCTGGTTCGGCTTCAACGCGGGTTCCGCGGTGGCGGCTGACGGCCGTGCCGGTTTCGCGATGTTCGCGACGCAAATCGCAACGGCGGCGGCAGCGCTGGCATGGATGTTCGCCGAATGGGCGGCCAAGGGTAAGCCGTCGGTGCTCGGTATCGTGTCGGGCGCGGTGGCGGGTCTGGTGGCGATTACGCCGGCTTCGGGCTTCGTCGGCATGACGGGTTCGCTGGTGATCGGCATCGTGGCCGGCGTGGTCTGCTTCTGGTCGGCAACGTGGCTCAAGCACAAGCTCGGCTACGACGATTCGCTCGACGCGTTCGGCGTGCACTGCATCGGCGGTATCGTGGGTGCGCTCCTGACCGGCGTGTTCGCGGTCAAGGACATCGGCGGCTTCGACGGCAGCGTCCTTCTGCAAGCCAAGGGCGTGGTGACGACGCTGGTCTACAGCGGCGTCGTGAGCTTCATCCTGCTGAAGGTCATCGACATGGTGATGGGCATCCGCGTGACGGAAGAACAGGAACGCGAAGGTCTGGACGTGACCCTGCACGGCGAACACGTCGAATAAGAAAACATGCGCAAGCCCGGCTTCAGGGCTTGAACAATCAGAATCAAGCACAGCGACTTTGGCCCGCCTTCATGGCGGGCTTTTTTCTTGCTGAAAGAGTTGTTCCGTCTTGTGAGCAACAGTTTTCCCCACCTATCATGACGATAGTGAGAATGCATTCGTATCGGCTTGCGAATGGAGAAACCGTCCCCAAATGGGCAAAGCATTTGCTCTACAATCTTTTTTCTCCAGTCTGCGAGTGATCAATGGTTCCGCACCTAGTTACGGCGTTAAACGGCCCGCTGCTCGACCTCGAGCGGAAGATCCTCGACGCTACGCCCGCTATCGAACGCTGGTTCCGGCTCGAATGGCAGGAGCACACGCCGCCTTTCTACTGTTCGGTCGATCTGCGTAATGCGGGTTTCAAGCTGGCTCCGGTCGACACCAATCTGTTCCCCGGCGCATTCAACAATCTGCCGCAGGAAGTGTTGCCGCTCGCCGTGCAGGCCGCGATGGCGTCGATCGAGAAGATCTGCCCGGACGCGAAAAACCTGCTCGTGATTCCCGAGCGCCACACCCGCAACGCGTTTTATCTCGAGAACGTCGCCCGGTTGGCCGCGATCATGCGCCAGGCCGGCCTGAACGTGCGTTTCGGCACGCTCGACGAAAGCATCGTCGGGCCGGTCACGATCGCACTCTCCGACGGGCAGAAGCTCGTGCTCGAACCGCTCGAGCGCACGCCGCGGCGGCTCGGCCTGAAGAACTTCGATCCGTGCTCGATTCTTCTGAACAACGATCTCTCCGCCGGCATTCCGCCCGTGCTGGAAAATCTGCACGAGCAGTATCTGCTGCCGCCGTTGCATGCCGGTTGGGCGGTTCGGCGCAAATCCACGCATTTCTCCTGCTATGACGACGTTGCGAAGAAATTCGCCAAGATGGTCGAGATCGATCCGTGGATGATCAATCCGTACTTCGCGCACGTCGAAGGCGTCGATTTCCAGGAGCGTACCGGTGAGGAAGCGCTGGCCGATGCGATCGACGGCGTTCTGAAAAAGATCGCCAAGAAGTATCGCGAGTACGGCATCTCCGAAAAACCGTATGTCGTCATCAAGTCTGACGCGGGCACCTACGGCATGAGCGTGATGACCGTGCACGACGCGTCGGAAGTGGCCGCGCTCACCAAGCGCGAACGCGCCAAGATGGCGGCCACGAAAGACGGCCTCGAAGTGCACGACGTGATCGTGCAGGAAGGCGTGTACACCTTCGAGCGGATCGGCGAAGAGGTCGCCGAGCCGGTCGTGTACATGATCGACCGCTATGTGGTGGGCGGCTTCTACCGCGTGCACGGCAGCCGCGAGCGCGATCAGAATCTGAACGCGCCGGGCATGCACTTCGTGCCGCTCGGCTTCGAGCATACCGCGCTGCCGGATGCGCACGCGAAGCCCGGCGCGGCGCCGCCGAACCGCTTCTACATGTATGGGGTGGTGGCGCGGCTCGGGTTGCTGGCCGCATCGGTCGAACTGGAAAAGACCGATCCCGAAGCGATTCAGGTCTAACCACCTTGGGTGGCCGATGGCGGCATGCGTGCCGCCATCGTCATTTTCAACGAGTATATTGACGTTCAATGCCAAGCCCGTCAGGGCGCACCGGGACCTTCATGGACATTCTCTTCATCGCCGATCCGCTCACGCAATTCAAGATCTATAAAGACTCGACCTACGCGATGATGGCGGAGGCCGCGCGCCGCGGCCACACGCTTCACACGTGCGAGCCGAAACATCTGGCGTGGACGGGCGGCGACGTCGAGGCGAACGTGCGGCGCTTCGCGATCGCGGGCGACGTGACCGATCTGCATCGCGACACCTGGTACGCTGCCGAGGCCGCCGCGCCACGCTCGCTGAAAAGCTTCAGCGCGGTGGTGATGCGCAAGGACCCGCCGTTCGACATGGAATACGTCACGTCGACGTGGCTGCTGGAAATGGCGGAACGCGGCGGCGCGCGAATCTTCAACAAGCCGCAGGCGATTCGCGATCACTCGGAAAAGCTCGCGATCGGCGAGTTCGCGGAGTTCGTCGCACCGACCTTGGTCACGCGCGACGCGGCTCGCTTGCGCGCTTTCCACGAAGAGCACGGTGATGTGATCCTGAAGCCGCTCGACGGCATGGGCGGCATGGGCGTGTTCCGTGTGAAGGCCGACGGCATGAATCTCGGCTCGATCATCGAAATGCTGAGCCACGACGGCGCACGCTCGGTGATGGCGCAAAAATTCATTCCGGAGATCAAGGAAGGCGACAAGCGCATTCTGCTGATCGGCGGCGAAGCGGTGCCGTTTTCGCTCGCGCGCATTCCCCAGGGCAACGAGGTGCGCGGCAATCTGGCCGCGGGCGGGCTGGGCGTGGCGCGCCCGCTCACCGATCACGATCGCAAGATCGCCGGCACGCTTGCGCCCGTGCTGGCGGCGCGCGGTTTGCTGCTAGTCGGGCTGGACGCGATCGGCGACTGGCTGACCGAAGTCAACGTGACGAGCCCGACGTGTTTTCGCGAGATCATGGATCAGACCGGCTTCGACGTCGCGGCCATGTTCATCGACGCGCTGGAGCGGGCGGTCGGCTGAGGCACTGCCCTTGATTGGACGCCATGGCCCCCAAACTATGTAGTAGCTCCGCGCGGGGCGAAACGCCCGCTTTGGCGCGAAAATGAGCCTGCTACAATGCCCGCTCCGCCGCGCCAAGCCGACTCGGTGGCGTCAGCCGGACGTCACGGGCATGGATTGCGGACTGTGAGCGAGCAGCTTTCCGCATGCGTCCCGGTTGGACCGGGCGTCGCGGGCCGCTCGTCAAAACGATGCGTTCCGGCCCTCATGGCCCACGGCCGGTCGAGGGCGCTTGGGATCCGGGCCTCGTCCCGGTCCACGGTTTGGGGCCGTTCTTTTGCAGTAAGGCTGACATGGCAGGCATTCTGATCATTGCGCACGCTCCGTTCGCCACCGCGTTGCGCGATTGCATTTCGCATATCTATGGTGGCTTGCCGGCTCGCATCGGCGTGATCGACGTATCGCCGGATTGCGATCCCGCACAAATGGTCTCGTTCGCCAATTCGGAAATCGAGCGGCTCAAGGAAGAGAACGGCGCGCTCGTGCTCACCGACATGTTCGGCGCCACGCCGGCGAATATCGCCGGGCGGCTCGCGTCGGTGCCGAATGTGCGCGTGCTGTGCGGCGTGAACCTGCCGATGCTGGTGCGTGCCGTCTGTTATCGCGCCACGCCGCTCGACACGCTGGTCGACAAGGCGCTCGCCGGCGCCACCAAGGGCGTGCATGCAATCGGCCCGGCCACCCCACAGCCCGCCGCGGCTTGCGAACCGTGTTCGCCCGCGTTGCCCGCCGATGCCGCTGCTGGCGACTGTTTGCCCGCCTTGCCCCCCGAGGCCGATTTGACCCAGAAAACCGACTCCACGGGCTTGTAACCGGATCGAACGGCGTTCAAAGGGCGTCAAGCGATTTCAAAACGCATTGCAACCGGTTTGCAGTTTCATCCTTCACAACAACACTTACCCGCGCTTCGGACCATCACATGCTGCAACAGGAAACGACCATCGTGAACAAGCTGGGGCTGCACGCGCGTGCGTCGGCCAAGTTGACGCAACTCGCCGGCAACTACCAGGCGGAAATCTGGATGAGCCGCAACGGCCGCCGTATCAACGCCAAAAGCATCATGGGCGTGATGATGCTGGCAGCAGGCATTGGAAGCACCGTGCTGATCGAAACGGAAGGCACCGACGAAAAGGAAGCGATGGACGCACTGTTGAAACTGATCGCCGATAAATTCGGCGAGGGCCAGTGAGCTTGCGCGTCCACGTTGCGAAGAGCATCCACCACGCCGCGGCTGTCCGCGGCGTTTTTTTTAGCGCATGACAATGGGTGATTCGGCGTCCATGAAACCGACGACGATCGTTGCGGCTGCGACAATTCGTGCTGCGCTGCACACAGCCCCGGCGCCCGCGCGAGGGGCGTGGAATTTATAATGGCGACGAGAGTCTGAGAGCACTGCAGCGGTTTGCCGCGGCATCACACAACTAGAGGAGGTGCGCGTGTCCTTCACGCTGCATGGAATTCCCGTGTCACGCGGTATCGCCATTGGGCGGGCTTACCTGATCGCCCCGGCTGCACTCGACGTAGACCATTACCTGATCGAACCCGCTCAGATCGAGAGCGAGGTCGAGCGTTTCCGTGCGGCCCAGCAGTTCGTTCATGGCGAACTCGACACGCTGCGTGCCGACCTCGCCGCGGACGCGCCCAGCGAAATGGGCGCGTTCATCAACGTTCATTCAATGATCCTGAACGATGCGATGCTCGTGCAGGAAACCATCGACCTGATCCGCACGCGCCGCTATAACGTGGAATGGGCGCTGACCGAACAACTCGAGCGCCTGTCGCGCCATTTCGACGACATCGAGGACGAATACCTGCGTGAGCGCAAAGCCGACATCGAGCAGGTGGTGGAGCGCGTGTTGAAGGCGCTCGCGGGTGCGTCGGTGGCGCTGGTGGACGGTGTGCACGGCGCGTGCGACGAAATGATCGTGGTTGCGCACGACATCGCGCCGGCCGACATGATGCAATTCAAAACGCAAACGTTTCAGGGTTTCGTCACGGACCTCGGCGGCCGCACCTCGCATACGGCGATCGTCGCGCGCAGTCTCGGCATTCCGGCCGCGGTCGGCGTGCAGCACGCGAGTGCGCTGATCCGTCAGGACGACCTGATCATCGTCGACGGCGATCATGGCATCGTGATCGTCGATCCGGCGCCGATCGTGCTGGAAGAGTATTCGTATCGTCAAAGCGAAAAGGCGCTCGAACAGCGCAAGCTGCAGCGCCTGAAATTCTCGCCGACGCAAACCCTGTGCGGCACGCGTATCGAACTGTGCGCGAACATCGAACTGCCGGACGACGCGCGCGCGGCGCTCGATGCGGGCGCAACGGGTGTCGGACTGTTTCGCACCGAATTCCTGTTCATGAACCACAAGGACCGCTTGCCCGAGGAGGAGGAGCAGTTCGGCGCGTACCGTCGCGCGGTCGAGTTGATGAACGGCTTGCCGGTCACGATCCGCACGATCGACGTGGGCGCCGACAAGCCGCTCGACTCGATGGGCGGCGGCGATGGCTACGAAACCGCCGCGAATCCGGCTCTCGGGCTGCGAGCGATTCGCTGGAGCCTCTCGGAGCCGCAGATGTTCCTCACGCAACTGCGCGCGATTTTGCGCGCGTCGGCGTTCGGCACAGTGAAGATCCTGATTCCGATGCTCGCGCACGCGCAGGAAATCGACCAGACGCTCGATCTGATTCGCGAAGCCAAGCGTCAACTGGACGATGCCGGCATGGCCTACGATCCGAACGTGCAGGTCGGCGCAATGATCGAGATTCCGGCTGCGGCGATCGCGTTGCCGCTGTTTTTGAAGCGACTGGATTTCCTGTCGATCGGCACGAACGATCTGATTCAGTACACGCTGGCGATCGATCGCGCGGACAACTCGGTCGCGCATCTGTACGACCCGCTGCATCCGGCGGTGCTGCATCTGATCGCGTTCACGCTGCGCGAGGCGAAGCGGGCGGGGGTGCCGGTGTCGGTATGCGGCGAGATGGCGGGCGATCCGGCGTTGACGCGCCTGCTGCTCGGCATGGGCCTCACCGAGTTCTCGATGCATCCGAGTCAACTGCTGGTGGTCAAGCAGGAAATTTTGCGCTCGCATCTGAAGACGCTGGAAAAGCCGGTGGCCGATGTGCTGGCTTCGTTCGAACCCGAAGAAGTGCAGGCCGCGCTCAAGCGCGTGGCGTTGGCTTAGCGAGGTTTGCCGGATCGGCTTCGAATGAACAAACGCCGCACATCTGCGGCGTTTGTTCATTCAGCGTCTTGCATGCTCAGTCCCGATGCTGTTCACCACACACCGGGCAATCCGGCTGGCGCGCAATGCGCATCGTGTTCCATTCCATCCGCAGCGAATCGAGCATCGTCAGGCGGCCCGTCAGCGGCGTGCCGATTTTCCCGATCACTTTGAGCGCCTCCGCAGCCTGCATCGAACCGATGATGCCGACCGTCGGCGCGAATACGCCCATCGTCGAGCAGGCGACTTCCTCGAACGGCTGGTCTTCCGGAAACACACACGCGTAGCAGGGTGACGCTTCGTCACGAAAATCGAAGGTGCTGATCTGGCCGTCGAAGCGCAGTGCCGCGCCCGACACCAGCGGCACGCCGTGCCGCACGCAGGCGCGATTGATCGCGTGGCGCGTCGCGAAGTTATCGGTGCAATCGAGCACGACAGTCGCGTGCGGCACTTCGCGGTCGAGCCACACGTCGTCGACGCGTTCCGCCACCGCGTTCACCGCGACCTCGGGATTGATCCGCGCGATCGCGTCGCGCCCGGATTCCACTTTTTTTCTGCCAACCGATGCCGTCACGTGCAGGATCTGCCGTTGCAGATTGGTGAGATCGACCGTATCCGCATCGACCAGCGTCAAATGGCCGACACCTGCCGCCGCGAGATACATCGCAGCGGGCGAACCGAGCCCGCCCGCGCCGACGACGATCGCGTGCGCGTCGATAAAGCGCTGCTGCGCCTCGATGCCGATTTCATCGACGAGGATATGGCGGGAATAGCGGAGGAGTTGGTCGTCGTTCATGGCGGGGCGCGTGAGTGTCGCGCAATGGGACGCAACCGGCGGTTTGCGGCGCGCGTTTTCGTTGCTGTTATTTTAATCGCGCGAAGGGTGCGGCTTGCTGCGGGTTTTGCTGGAGCGTTTTTTCGTGTTCCGAGGCGTGTCTTCGCAGCAAGTTTCGCTGCGAAGACACGTCGGGTGCTGCTTACTTGGCCGGAGCCGGAGCCGAGGCCGGTGCGGCCGCCGAAGCCGGACCCGATGCGCCCGGAACCGGTTGAGTCGGCTTCACCGCCACCGGCGCGGAGGCCGATGTGGCCGGCTTGTTCTGTGCCAGACGCCGCTCGGTCAGCGACTTCGATTCCTGCACGGTCTTGCCTTGCAGCTTGTTCAAAGCCTGTTGCAGCATGAAGTCGTCGCCCGAACCGAACTCCACCGGCTTACGCTCACGATCCTTCTGACGCTGTTCAGGCGTCTTCTTGTCGTTCTGCTCCTCGAGCTGGCGCAACTGATCCATGCGTTCCTGTTCGCGCCGTTCCGCTTCCTTCTTCTCGTTCGGATCCTGGGTGTTCGCCAGGTGATTCGAGTAGTCGACTTCGCGAGTGACCAGCGCGTCGTCCGGATCGCCTTCGGCGTATTGATCCACCGCGATGTCAGGACGGATGCCCTTGTTCTGAATCGAACGGCCGCTCGGCGTGTAGTAGTACGCCGTGGTCAGGCGCAGCGCGGTTTCGGCCGTCATGGGCCGGACGGTTTGCACCGAGCCCTTGCCGAAGGTGGTCTTGCCGACGATCAGCGCGCGGTGCTGATCCTGCAGCGCGCCCGCGACGATTTCCGAAGCCGACGCCGAGTAGGCGTTGGTCAGCACGACCATCGGCACGGTCTTGAAGATCGGCGCTTCGTCCTTCAGCGGATCGCTGTCGAAGGATTGCAAGCGGTAGTTGTCGTAGGTGTCGCGATAGACCTGTTTCGAATCCGGAATCTGCCCGTTGGTGGACACCACCACCGAATTCGGCGGCAGGAATGCGCCCGCGACGCCGACCGCGCTTTGCAGCAGACCGCCGCCGTTGTTGCGCAGGTCGAGCACGAGACCCTTCAGGTTCGGCTGCTGACGCGCGATGTCCTGCAGCCTCGCGGCGAGGTCAGGCGTGGTGCGTTCCTGGAAGCTGGTGATGCGGACGTACGCATAGCCCGGCGCGAGGATCTTCATCTTGACCGACTGGACCTTGATGATCGCGCGCGTGACCGTGAGCGGGAACGTGCGGTCGTCGGTCTTGCGGAAAATGGTGAGCGTGACCTTGGTGCCCGGCTCGCCGCGCATCTGCTTGACCGCCTGGTCGAGCGTCATTCCGCGCACGGGCTTGTCGTTGATACGCGTGATCAGGTCGCCCGGGCGAATGCCAGCGCGGAACGCCGGCGTGTCTTCGATCGGCGAGATCACCTTGATCAGGCCGTCTTCCGACGAGATTTCGATGCCGAGCCCCGCGAAGCGACCCTTGGTCTGCTCCTGCAGTTCTTCGTAATCGGTCTTGTCGAGGTACGACGAGTGCGGGTCGAGGCTCGACACCATGCCCTTGATCGCGGCGGTGAGGAGCTTTTTGTCGTCGACCGGTTCGACGTACTCATGCTTGATCTGCCCGAACACTTCGGCAAAGAGCCTGAGCTGGTCCAGCGGCAGCGGGGTTGCCGTGGCGCTGGCGGGTTGCTGGGCCGAGGCCGAGAGTTGCAGGGTGGCAAATGCGCCAGTAGCAAGGCCCGCGGCAATCAGGCCGATAGTTTTCAGGTTCTTTCGCATAGAGTCTGTTGCGGTCGGAAGCGCGTGGCAGCGTCGATAGAGATGGGGACGGACAAGTATAACTGCACACCCGCGCACTCAGGGCGCGGTGCGGGCAATCGTGATTCGACAGCACATGCCGGGCCTGGTTCGACGGAATGTGCTCCATCGCCGAAGGCATGCACCGCAAGCGGCGGATGCCGGCCACGAGCGCGCCTGGGCGATGCTAGCCGCGTTTCTGCCGTTCGGCGCGGGGCTGCGCCGTTTGCCGCGCCCAGCCGTATTTTTCATCGGAGGGCGGCGGCCGGACGACGCGATCAGCCCGCCTTGCCTTGCTTGGCGACCGCGGCTTGCGCCTTCGCGATCGCTTCCTGATCGCCCAGATAATAGTGCTTGATTGGCTTCAGGTTCTCGTCGAGTTCATAGACGAGCGGCACGCCGTTCGGAATGTTCAGCCCGACGATGTCCGCGTCCGAAATATCGTCCAGGTACTTCACCAGCGCGCGGATCGAGTTGCCGTGCGCCGCGATCACCACCTTGCGGCCCGACTTGATGGCCGGCGCGATCGACTCGTTCCACAGCGGCAGCACTCGCGCCACGGTGTCTTTCAGGCACTCGGTGAGCGGCAGTTGCTCGCGCGGCACCTTGGCATAGCGCGGATCGTCGTAGGGCGCGCGTTCGTCCGACGGCTCGAGCGCCGGCGGCGGCGTGTCGTAGCTGCGGCGCCAGACCAGCACCTGTTCGTCTCCAAACTTGGCGGCGGTTTCGGCCTTGTTCAGACCCGACAGCGCGCCATAATGACGCTCGTTCAGACGCCACGAATGCACCACCGGCAGGTACATCAGATCCATCTGATCCTGTACGTGCCACAAGGTGCGGATCGCGCGCTTGAGCACCGATGTGTAGGCGATGTCGAACGTGTAGTCCGATTCCTTCAGCAGCACGCCCGCTTGCTGCGCCTCACGATTACCCTGCTCGGTGAGGTCGACGTCGACCCAGCCCGTGAAGCGGTTTTCCTTGTTCCACGTCGATTCGCCGTGGCGGATGAGAACGAGTTTGTACATGAGATTGCCGGTCGGTAGTAAGGAAGCGGTAAAGCGCGGCGAGCTTGCTCGCGAGGAGCGTCGCCATCGCGTCAGACGGTTATTTTATAATGGCCGGATTGCCCTTTTCGATTTCTCTCTTTTTCGGCGGATTTTCCGTGAAGTTTTTCACTGATTACACAAACCTTGTACTGATCGCGATCGTCCTCATCTCCGGTGGGTTGCTGCTGTGGCCGACGATCAGCCGGCGCGGCCGCGGTGGCCTGTCGGCCGCTGAAGCCACGCAACTGATCAACCGGCGCAACGCGGCGGTCATCGATCTGCGGCCGTCCGCCGAGTTCGCCAAGGGTCATTTGCCCGCGGCGCGGCACCTTGAATTCGCGGAGCTGCAGGCGAAAGTCGCGCAGCTTGTGAAGAACAAGAGCAACCCGGTGCTGCTGGTCTGCCAGAACGGCCAGCAGTCGAACAAGGCGGCGCGTATCGTTCAGGATGCAGGGTACGCCGAAGTCCACGTTCTGGAAGGCGGCGTCGACGCCTGGCAGAAAGCCGGCATGCCGGTGGTGAAACAAGGAGTAGCCAAGTGAATAAAGTCATCATGTACAGCACGCAGGTGTGCCCGTATTGCCAGATGGCCGAACGTCTTTTAAAGTCGCGCGGCGTCGAGCACGTTGAGAAGGTACTGATCGACAAGGACCCGGCCCGCCGCGAGGAAATGATGACGCGGACCGGCCGCCGCACGGTGCCGCAGGTGTTCATCGGCGAGACGCATGTCGGCGGGTACGATGACCTTTCCGCGCTCGATCGCGCGGGCGGTTTGATGCCTCTGCTCGAAGAAGCCGCCTGAATTCGCGGCGCCCGCGCGCCGCATGAGCAGGGCGGGTGAAATACAAGCCGGCGCATCCCGGCCTTTACAGGGCGGGCGATGCGCCGCAACGATCTGGCGGCCCTTGAAGCCATGGGCCGCCGCTATGCACATCCATCAGGGAACCATTCAATCATGTCCGACGAGAATAACCAGCCGTTCTTCAACATCCAGCGCATCTACCTGAAGGACATGTCGCTCGAGCAGCCGAATTCGCCGGGCATCTTCCTCGAGCAGGAAATGCCCTCGGTCGAAGTCGAAGTCGACGTGAAGGCCGAACGCCTCGCCGACACCGTGTTCGAAATTCTCGTCACGGGCACGGTCACGGCCAAGGTGTCGGAGAAGGTCGCGTTCCTCATCGAAGCCAAGCAAGCCGGCATTTTCGACATCCGCAACATTCCGGCCGAACAGATCGATCCGCTGGTCGGCATTGCCTGCCCGACGATCCTTTTCCCGTATCTGCGCTCGAACATCGCCGACGCAATTACCCGCGCCGGTTTCCCGCCGATCCATCTGGCCGAGATCAACTTCCAGGCGCTGTACGAGCAACGTCTCGCGCAAATGGGCGGCCAGGACGGCGCGGCGCAAAACGGCGTCACGCATTAACGCGCCACGGGCGGTGCCGGCTATGAAGGTTGCCGTACTCGGCGCCGGTGCATGGGGCACGGCCCTCGCCGGCCATCTGGCCGCGCGGCATGACACGGTGTTGTGGGCGCGCGAGCCAGCGCTCGTCGCCGAGCTCCGCGCTTCGCGCGAAAACGCCCGCTACCTGGCGGGCGTTGCCTTGCCGCCGGCACTTCGCTATGAAGCTGACCTGGGCGCGGCACTCGATCACGCGCTCGCCGACGACGCGTTATGCGTCGTCGCAACGCCCGTGGCCGGACTGCGCGGTCTCTTTCAGGCGATGCGGGATGCGGGCAAGGTGCCGGCGCACGTAATCTGGCTGTGCAAGGGTTTTGAAGCCGACTCGCAGTTGTTGCCGCATCAGGTGGTCGCAGCCGAACTGCCGGGGCATGGCAGCAACGGCGTACTCTCGGGTCCGAGTTTCGCGCGCGAAGTCGGCCAGGGCTTGCCGGTTGCGCTGACGATCGCGAGTGTGTCGGCAGCATGTCGCGAGCGCACGGTCGCCGCGTTCCATCACGGCGCCATGCGCATCTATACCGGCGACGACGTCGTCGGGGTGGAGGTGGGCGGCGCGGTGAAGAACGTGCTGGCGATCGCAACGGGCATCGCCGACGGCCTCGGTCTCGGTCTCAACGCACGCGCGGCGCTGATCACGCGCGGTCTCGCGGAAATGTCACGGCTGGGCGTGACGCTCGGCGGACGGGCCGAAACGTTCACCGGCTTGACCGGCCTCGGCGATCTGATTCTCACCGCAACGGGGGACCTGTCGCGCAATCGCACGGTCGGCATGCAACTCGCCGCGGGTCGTACGCTCGACGACATTCTCGGCGGCCTCGGTCACGTGGCCGAAGGCGTGCGTTGCGCGCAGGCCGTGCTGGCGATCGCGCGCGCTCACGCGATCGAGATGCCCATCACGCAAGCGGTGTGCGCCGTGCTGTTCGACGGCATAGCGCCTCGCGACGCCGTCAGCGCCCTGCTGCGGCGCGATTCCAAAGCCGAATAGGCGCCACCTTACAGTTCGAGTCTTCAACCGTTCAGCGCGCAAAAGTGCTGAACGGTTGCCCCATCTCGCTGTCCACGTTTTATCGACGCTTCGGACCAGCGAGGTTCCCATGTTCACCTTCAATCGTTGCACGCTCGAAGCACGCGTGGTCGACATCACGACGCTCGGCGTGGATGCGATCGTCAACGCGGCGAATACGTCGTTGTTAGGCGGAGGCGGCGTGGATGGCGCGATTCATCGCGCGGCCGGCAAGGAGTTGCTGCATGAATGCGAGCAGCTCGGCGGCTGCGCGACCGGCGACGCGAAGCTCACCGGCGGCTACCGCCTGCCTGCCAAACATGTGGTCCATGCGGTCGGCCCGGTCTGGCGAGGCGGGGCGCACGGCGAAGCCGACCTGCTCGCGTCCTGCTATCAGCGTTCGCTCGAAGTGGCGCGCGAGGCGGATTGCAAGAGCATCGCGTTTCCCGCGATCAGCTGCGGCATCTACCGTTTCCCCGCCGACGAAGCGGTGCGGATTGCGGTCGGCACCGTACTCGAAAACTTGCCGCGCGCGCCGCGGATCGAGCGGGTGATATTCGCCTGTTTCGACGATGCAATGCTTGCGCGCTACGAAGCCGAATTGAAGCGCCGTCACGCGCCGCCCTCGAAGCCGGTCTGACGCCAGGCCTCGAACACCACCACCGCCACCGTATTCGACAGATTCAGGCTGCGATTGCCGGGGCGCATCGGCAGACGCACGCGCTGCTCGTTGGCGAACTGGTCGAGCACCGAGTCGGGCAGGCCGCGCGTTTCGGCGCCGAACACGAACCAGTCGCCGGATTGAAACGCATGCTCGTGAAAGCGACCCGAGCCGCGTGTGGTGAAGGCGAACATACGCGCCGGGTCCGGTGATTCCTTGGCGACGAACGCCGACCAATCGGCATGCACGTTCATTTGCGCATACTCGTGATAGTCGAGACCCGCGCGGCGCATCCTGGCGTCGTCGAGCGGAAAGCCGAGCGGCTCGATCAGATGCAGCCGCGCGCCGGTGTTGGCGCACAGACGGATGACGTTGCCGGTGTTCGGCGGAATTTCCGGTTCTACGAGAACGACGTTGAACATGATGAGACCAGGTGGAGACTAGTTTTTCGGTGTGCGCAGCGCGACGAAGTTGGTGACCCGCCGCGCACCGGCGGCTTTGAGCGTGCTTGCCAGCGCCTCGAGCGTGGCGCCGGTCGTCATCACATCGTCGACGATGCCGACATGCAGGCCTTGCACCGGTTCGGCCACCTTGAAGGCGCGGCCCACGTTCAGCCGGCGCGCCTCCAGGTCGAGCCGCGATTGCGGCGCGGTATGGATCACGCGATGCAGCAAGGTGGCGTTGCCGCGCACAGTCAGCGCGCGGGCCAACGGCCTCGCGATTTGCCATGCCTGGTTGTAGCCGCGCTCGGTGAGACGTTGGCGGGCGAGCGGCACGGGCGCGATCACATCGGGCCGCGCCGATCTGTCCTGCCACGAGTCTTGCGCGAGCCGAGCGAGGCGTAGCGCGAACTCGCGCGCCAGCATCAACCGGGCGCGAAATTTCAGGCCGAGCGCCAACGCGTCGAGCGGTGGACGGTAATCCGCCAACGCGAGGGTCGCGTCGAACGAGGGCGGCTCACCGATGCATTCCGCGCAGCGATAGTAGGCACGGCTCGCCGCTCGCATCTCGGACAAGGGCTCGGCGCATACCGTGCACCGCAATCGGCTTTCATTCCAATACGCTTCGTCGCAACCGGCGCACAGTGTCTTATGCGACAAATCGCCGCATAACGCGCACAGATTCGGCAGCACGGCTTGGGTCACATGCGGCCATGCCGAACGCAAGCCGTGTGCAAAACGAACGAAGCGCGTGGTCGAACCGCCGGGGAATGAAGAAAACAGACGGAATGGCATGATTCGACCGCCCGAAGGCCTTTCGCACTGAATGAAGGGAAGCGAACGAGTATACTTCGGGCTCCACGCCAGTACGACACTCATGTCCCCAACTTCCGCTCAATCCGGCCGTCCGGCCTATGATTCCCGGCGTCTGCGGCGGATTTTCGACCGCCGTGCCGCGACCTTCGACGAGGTCGCCTTCCTGCCGCGCGAAATCGCCCAGCGCATGCGCGAGCGTCTCGATTACATCAAGGTGACGCCGGCGAGCGTCCTCGATGCCGGCTGCGGGGCGGGCGAAGACATTCCCGCGCTGCGTGAGCGCTTTCCCGAGGCGCCGGTGTTCGGCTCCGATCTCTCGCATGGCATGCTCAGCCGCGCGCTGCGCCACGATTCCGGCGACACGAGTTGGCGGCGATTTCTGCCGGCAACGCTCGGCAAGGCGCTCGGCGCCCGCGGCCCACGATTCGCGCAGGCCGACTTCTCGGCGCTGCCGTTCGCGGCCGGCGCCTTCGAATTCATCTGGTCAAACCTCGCGCTGCACTGGCATTCGCGTCCCGATCTCGTCTTTCCAGAATGGCAGCGGGTGCTGAAGGTCAACGGGCTCCTGATGTTCAGCACGCTCGGCCCTGATTCGCTCAAGGAGTTGCGCGGCGCCTATGCGGAAGTCGAGGCCGCGCACGGCGTCGTCATGCGCAAGCACGTGATCGACTTTGTCGATATGCATGATCTGGGCGACATGCTGGTCGAGAGCGGCTTCGAGATTCCAGTGATGGACCAGGAAACGCTCACGATCACCTACAAGTCCCCCGAGTCGCTGCTCGCGGACGTGCGCCGCTGGGGCGCCTATCCGTTTGAGCGCGAAGCGTCGTCGAGTGCCGCCGCACGCAGGCTGCACAAGGCACTGCTCGGGGCGCTCGAAGCCCGTCGGCGCGCGGACGGCACCATCGCGCTGACCTTCGAGGTGATCTACGGACACGCATGGAAAGCCGTGCCGCGCACCACGGCCGAAGGTCATGGCATCGTGCGGATCGAGGATATCGGACGAGGTTCCTCGAGGAACCGTTGAGGAATCAACGAGGCGGTAAAGCGGGCATCTGTTATGCCCGAAATTACCGCTTCGAAGGACGCGCAAAAGGTGCGTCAAAACGGCGCGGAGGCTTGTCACGCCTGGCTTGTGAGCCAGCCGAGGCTTGCTTGTGGATGCTATGGATCGCGCCTATAATGCGTCAGTTTGTCGCCCGGAGTTCCCACATTTGGGGCGGCAGGCCCGAGACGCAGGGCTGCAAAATGAAGTGGCGCGGCGGTGTAGCGAGCGGCCGCATGGTGGTCGCGAGCACTGTCAGCAGCCGGGGATTCGCAGGAGGCTGCGATGGAAGCATCAGATCTGCTGGCGGATTCGGAACCGGTCCTCAAAGACTGGATCATGAAGCGCAACTGTTCGATGTCTCCACGGCAGTTCGTATGTCTCTACGTGTCGCTTGCGTTGTTCTCGTTGGCAATTGCTTTCATGCTGGTTCTGGTCGGCGCCTGGCTGGTGTTGCCGTTCACCGGTATCGAATTGCTGGCGGTGGGCGTCGCGTTTGCCATCTATGCGCGTCATGCTGTTGATTACGAGCGCATCCGGCTGTTTCAGAACCGGCTCGTGATCGAGCAGGTCAGCGGCGAGCGGCTCACGCAATTTGAATTCAATCCGCGCTGGGTGCGGATCGAGGCGGGCGCAACGCCGCGCGAGCAGATCAAACTGATCTCGCGCGGGCAGACGGTCATGATCGGGCAACATCTCGCGCAGTATCGGCGCGCGCAGTTCGCAGGCGAACTGCGCATGTGGCTCACACGTTGCTAGACGTGTCGAGCGCGCGGCGTTCACGGGGAGCGCGGGGCAGCCTGCCGGCGGGGTCGAGGGTTTGAATGGAAATTTTGGGTAAGGAAGCTATGAAAACAATCAAGCGAGCCCTCATGGGCGTGCTGGCGACGAGCGGACTGCTTTTCGCCGGTGCCGCCCTGGCAGTGGGCGATGTTCCGGGCGGCCCTGCCGTCAACGAGATCAATCTCCAGCCGCCTGTGACGAAAATCGCTGAGGAGCTCTACAGCCTTCACACGTTCATGCTGATTCTTTGCACGGTGATCTTCATTGGCGTGTTCGCTGTGATGTTCTATTCGATCTTTGCTCACCGCAAATCGAAAGGCCACAAGGCTTCGAATTTCCACGAAAGCACCACCGTCGAAATCATCTGGACGATCGTGCCGTTCGTCATCGTCGTGCTGATGGCGCTGCCCGCCACCAAGACCGTCGTCGCGATGAAGGACACCACGAACGCCGACGTCACCATCAAGGTCACCGGCTACCAGTGGAAGTGGGGCTACGACTACGTGAAGGGTCCGGGCGAGGGCATCAGTTTCCTGTCCACGCTCTCCACGCCGCGTGCGGAAACCGACGGTCGTCAGCCGATTTCCACTACCTATCTGCAGGAAGTCGACAATCCGCTCGTCGTTCCAGTCAATAGCAAGATCCGCATCATCACGACCGCGAACGACGTGGTCCACTCCTGGTACGTGCCGGCTTTCGGCGTGAAGCAGGACGCGATTCCGGGTTTCGTGCGCGACACGTGGTTCAAGGCGGAAAAGGTCGGCACGTTCCGCGGCTTCTGTACCGAACTGTGCGGCAAGGAACACGCGTTCATGCCGGTGGTGGTCGACGTACTGTCCGCCGACGACTACGCGAAGTGGGTCGACACGCAGAAGAAGAAAATGGCGGCCGGCAAGGACGACCCGAACAAGACCTACACGTTGGCCGAGTTGATGGAGCGCGGCGGCAAGGTGTACGCGGCGAATTGCGCGGTCTGCCATCAGCCGACCGGCAAGGGCGCGGGCGCATTCCCGGCAATCGACGGCAGCAAGGTCGCGCACGGCCCGCTGGCCGAGCACGTAAGCCTCGTACTGAAGGGCAAGAACGCGATGCCTGCGTGGGCGCCGACGCTGAACGACGTCGAGATCGCCTCGGTCATCACATACGAACGTAACGCGTGGAGCAACCACACGGGCGACATTCTCCAGCCGAAGCAGGTGGCGGACGCGCGTAACGGCAAGCTGCCCGAAGGCGGCAACCATCTGGCCGACGCAGGCGCCGCGGCGAGCGGTGCCGAAGCGGCTTCGGGTGCGGCGGCAGCTTCGGGTGCCTCGGGTGCGGAAGCAGCCGCGGGCGCTTCGGACAGCGCGGCCGCACCGCAAGCGGCATTGCCGGCAAGCGTCTACTTCGATACGGGCAAGAGCACGCTGCCGGCCGACGCGAAAGCGGCGGTCGAGGCGGCCGCGGCTTACGCGAAGGCGCATCCGGACGCGAAGTTCACGCTGTCCGGTTTCACCGACGCAACCGGTTCCGCCGACACCAACGCCAAGCTCGCGAAGAGCCGCGCCGAAGCCGTGCGCGACGCGTTGAAGGCAGCCGGCATCGCCGAAGACCACATTATTTTGAAGAAGCCGGAAACGATCACGGGCGGCAGCGACGCGAAAGAAGCCCGGCGTGTTCAGATCAGCCCGGCTGCCTGACGTGTTCATGGTCAGCATCGCAGTATTTGCTTTAGGAGATTGTCATGTCTAGCATCGGACACGATGTAGTCGCGGGCCACGAGCACGTGCACGGCGACCATGCCCACGAAACGCCGCATGGCTGGCGCCGTTGGCTGTTCGCAACCAATCACAAGGACATCGGTACGCTGTACCTGATCTTCTCGTTCGTCATGTTCCTCTCCGGGGGCGTGATGGCGCTGATGATCCGTGCCGAACTGTTCGAGCCGGGTTTGCAGATCATGCGCCCCGAGTTCTTCAACCAGTTGACCACCATGCACGGCCTGATCATGGTGTTCGGCGCGATCATGCCGGCGTTCGTCGGCTTCGCGAACTGGATGGTGCCGCTGCAGATCGGCGCATCGGACATGGCTTTCGCGCGGATGAACAACTTCAGCTTCTGGCTGCTGCCGGTGGCGGCTGTCCTGTTGGTCGGTTCGTTCTTCTCGCCGGGCGGCGCGACCGCCGCCGGCTGGACGCTCTACGCGCCGTTGTCCACGCAGATGGGCCCCGGCATGGACTTCGCGATTTTCGCGGTTCACCTGATGGGCGCTTCGTCGATCATGGGCGGGATCAACATCGTCGTGACGATCCTGAACATGCGCGCGCCCGGCCTCACGCTGATGAAAATGCCGATGTTCGTCTGGACATGGCTGATCACCGCATACCTGCTGATTGCCGTGATGCCGGTTCTCGCAGGCGCGATCACCATGGTGCTGTTCGACCGTCACTTCGGCACGTCGTTCTTCAACGCGGCCGGCGGCGGCGACCCGGTCATGTACCAGCATATCTTCTGGTTCTTCGGGCACCCCGAGGTGTACATCATGATCTTGCCGGCGTTCGGGATCGTGTCGCAGGTGATTCCGGCGTTCTCGCGCAAGCCGCTGTTCGGCTATAGCTCGATGGTGTACGCAACCTCGTCGATCGCGATTCTGTCGTTCATGGTCTGGGCGCACCACATGTTCGCAACCGGCATGCCGGTGACGGGCCAACTGTTCTTCATGTACGCCACGATGCTGATCGCGGTGCCGACAGGCGTGAAGGTGTTCAACTGGGTCGCGACGATGTGGCGCGGTTCGCTGAGCTTCGAAACGCCTATGCTGTTCGCGGTCGGCTTCCTGCTGGTGTTCACGTTCGGCGGTCTGTCGGGCCTGATGCTCGCGATGGCGCCGCTCGACATTCAGTATCACGGCACCTACTTCGTGGTGGCGCACTTCCACTACGTGCTGGTGGCGGGGTCGCTCTTCGCGCTCTTCTCCGGCTGGTACTACTGGGCGCCGAAGTGGACCGGCTGGATGTACAACGAAACGCGCGGCAAGATCCACTTCTGGGCGTCGATGTTCTTCTTCAACCTCGCGTTCCTGCCGATGCACTTCGTCGGTCTCGCAGGCATGCCGCGTCGCTATGCTGACTATCCGGCCCAGTTCACCGACTGGAACCAGGTCATCTCGATCGGCGCTTTCGGTTTTGGTCTGGCGCAGGTGTACTTCCTGTTCGCTGTTGCATTGCCGGCCTACCGTGGCGGCGGCGACCATGAAAAGGCCGGCGACAAGCCGTGGGACGGCGCAACGGGCCTCGAGTGGACCGTGCCGAGTCCGGCTCCGTTCCACACGTTCGAAAACCCGCCGACGGTCGAGTAATCGTCAGCCAGCAAGATAGCCGGTTGCGGCGGCGGCGCGGATAGCGCGTCGCCCTCCGGGCCGGCAGCCGTAGCGGCGGTTTCCGCCGTGTCACAAAGGTATTCAGAAGCTTGAGCATGACGCGCAATCCACAGGAAAGACGTACGCCGGAACAGATTCGCGCAAGCAACAGGCGGATTGGACTTGTGATGTTCGCCATCGCAGCGATATTTTTTGCGAGCGTCATCATCAATCAGGCGTGGTTCTCCTGACGCGGCGGTTGAAGTCCGTTTGCAGGTTTGTTGAGGATTGAGATGTCGACGCAACCGCCGGCTCAGGCCGACCGCTCTTTTAACCGTTCGATGCTGATCAAGCTGTTCGTGGTCGCGTTGATGATGTTCGGTTTCGGTTTTGCGCTGGTGCCGATGTACCGCGCGATCTGCGAGATCACCGGCATCAACAACCTCGTGCAGCGTGATGCCACGGCGCGCGAGGCGAAGAATACGCAGGTCGACATGAGCCGCACGATTTCGATCGAATTCGACGCGAACGCGCGCGGCCCGTTGGGTTTCAAGCCGGAGCAGCGCAGCCTCGACGTGCACCCGGGCGAAGTGACGACGGTGATGTACGAGGTCAGCAACGAGCAGGCGCGCACGATTCAGGCGCAAGCCATTCCGAGCTACGCGCCGAAACAGGCCACCGAGTACTTCAAGAAGATCGAGTGTTTTTGCTTTACGCAGCAGACGTTGACCGCGAATCAGACCAAGCGGATGCCGGTGGTGTTCGTGGTCGATCCGAAGTTGCCGAAGGATGTGAAAACGATCACGTTGTCGTACACGTTCTTTGAATTGAGCACGCCGGCCGCGGCGAAGACCGGAAGCGCGGCGCTCCCGGCCAATACGGCGGCAACCGCCGCCAACCCCGCTTGACGGCATGAGCCGCTGGCGAAGGAAGACGAGATGAGCAATAACGGCGGCAGTCCGCGCAAGAGCAGTTTTGGCCAGTCGATGCGAGCCGTGCTCTGGTCGTTTTTCGGCGTGCGCAAGCGCCGCGATCTGGAAGCGGACGCCACGCAGTTGAACCCGCTGCATGTGATTGCGGCGGCGTTGATCTGCGCGGCCGTTTTCATCGGCGTGCTGATCCTGGTCGTGCGGACCGTGGTGGGTTGAAGCGGTAGGCGCGTGCAGGATACAGGGCGAAGCAAAGCCCACGAATTAGAGTGAAGCGGTGCGGTATCGACGCGCCGCCGAAGATACAGCCGGAGATTCCGGAACAACTGGACTGAAGTGGAGAATCAAGAATGAGCGGTCAAAACGAGAGCCCGTACTATTTCGTACCGCATCCGTCGCGGCATCCGATTAGCGCCGCGGTTGGGTTGCTGGTCATGCTCGGATCGCTGGCGGCCTGGATCAATGCGCATGACTGGGCGCCGATTGGCGTTGTCGTCGGTTTGTTGTGGCTGCTCTTTACCTTGTGGCACTGGTTCGGCGACGCGATCGCCGAGTCGGAAGGCGGCATGTACGGCAAGAATGTCGACAAGTCGTACCGCTGGAGCATGAGCTGGTTCATCTTCTCCGAAGTGATGTTCTTCGGCGCGTTCTTCGGCGCGCTGTTCTACGCGCGCGAAATCGCGCTGCATCAACTCGGCAGCCTCGATTACAAGCTGATCTGGCCGGACTTCTCCGCGGTGTGGCCGAACAATGGTCCGGCAGCGCTGGTCTCGACCTTCAAGTCGATGCAGCCGTGGCCGATCCCGACCATCAACACGGCGCTGCTGCTGTCCTCGGGCGCCACGCTGACCGTTTCGCACCACGCGCTGCGCGAAGATCATCGCAAGAAGGCGATGATCTGGCTGGCGGCTACGCTCGTGCTCGGCGTCGTCTTTCTGTTCTTTCAGGGCTACGAGTATTTTCACGCTTACCACGAACTGAACCTGACGCTGGCCTCGGGCGTGTACGGTTCAACGTTCTTCCTGCTGACGGGCTTCCACGGTTTCCACGTGTTCCTCGGCGGCACGATGCTGGCGGTGGTGCTGGCGCGCATGATTCGCGGCCACTTCACGGCGGAGCATCACTTCGCGTTCGAAGGCGCCGCCTGGTACTGGCACTTTGTCGACGTGGTGTGGCTGGGGCTGTACGTCGTGGTGTACTGGCTGTAACGCAGTCCGGCTTGCGTCCGCCGGTTCGCCGGAATCGCATGAGAAGCCGGTCGCGCAACGTCTGTGAAGGACGCGGCGCATAAGGAACGGATCAGCGCCGCCCTCGACCCTGTCAGGGCGGCGTTTTGTTTAGCGGAGTAGGGGACTTTCCGCCGGGCTCAACGCCCGTAAGGAATACCGGTCGACTGAATCCAGCCCATCCAGTGTGCGAACAGGATGAACAGGAACAGCGAGATCGACAGGCCCACCCGCGTGGCGAGCGACCAGACCATCCGCTTGGTTTTGCCCTTGTCATGCATCATGAAGTACAGCGCCGACACCATGCTGGCGATGATCAGGACGAAGGCGACGGGAACGAGAATGTGCATGGAACCAACTGAAAGCGGAAAGCGCATAGGCGAGACGATCATTATCTCACCGCGCGCTAGCGTCTGCCGTACCTTCCCGGTGGTGCGGCGCGCGATGCCGGAGCGCGTTCGATGAAAATTCGCCTCATTCCCGCACTGCTGATTCTGCTGGTGATCGTGGTGACCGTGCGGCTCGGTTTCTGGCAGCGCGAGCGCGCGCATCAAAAGGAAGCGCTCGAAGCGCACATCACGCAGTTCGAGCATGCGCCGGCGCAGCCGGTGAGCAGCCAGGCGGTCGAATTGAAGGACATCGAATTCCATCGCGTGAAGGCGCGCGGCAGTTTCGTCGCGGACAAGGTCGTGTACCTCGATAATCGTCCGTATAACGATCAGCCCGGCTTTTACGTCGTGATGCCTTTTAAACTGGCCGACGGTGGTTATGTGCTGGTCAATCGCGGCTGGTTGCCGCGCAACATGAGCAATCGCGAGACCATCGCGCCGTATGCCACGCCGCAAGGCGAGATCGAAATCGAGGGTATCGCGCGCGCCGATGCTTCGCGCGCTTTCGAGTTGGGGCAGGGCGGTTCTGCCGCGCATCAGTTGATCCGGCAGAATCTGGATATTGCCGCTTACGCCGCGGAAACCGGCCTGCCGTTGCAATCGTTCGTGATCCAGCAATTGAACGACGACGGCGACAAACTGGTGCGCGATTGGCCTGCGCCGACGAGCGGCGTCGAGCGCAATTACGGCTATATGTTCCAGTGGTGGGGCATGGCGGCCGCGGCGCTCGTCTTCGGCGTGTACGCCGCGCGCCGCGCGGCAAAAAAAGAGCACGCGCCGGGCGTGTAACGCAGCGCATGCGGTTTCGTCGGCCACGCACGGGCCGGCGACCGCGCAATCATTGAAAGAGGTTCTGTAGTGTCGACGCAATCTCCCCGTTCGCCGCAAGCCGGCAAATCCGAAGCTCCGAAGCAAGCGATGCCCGGCCAACCCAACGGCAAGGGCTCATGGGAGCGTGGCCGCTGGATCCTGTTGTTGCTGGCGATCGTCTGCGCGGCGCCGATCGTCGTGTCGTATGTCACGTACTACGTGATCAAGCCGACCGGCGGCAGCACGAGTTACGGCAAGCTGGTCGAACCGCAGCGGCCGATCCCCGACTCGCTCATGGTCACGGGCGAGGACGGCAAGCCGCTCAAGTTCGCTTCGCTGCGCGGCCGCTGGCTGCTGATTTCGGTCGACAGCAGCGCGTGCGACAAAGCCTGCGTCACCAAGCTCTACTTCATGCGGCAAATCCGCGCGGCGCAGGGACCGGAGCGCGAGCGCGTCGTCGAAGTATGGCTGCGCACCGACGCAGGCAACGTCGCGGACGTGATACAAAAAGCGTATCCCGACACCAACATGCTGGTCGCCGACCCGGCGCAAGTGGCCGCGTGGCTGCCGGCCGATACCGGCACCCAACTCACCGATCACATTTACATGGTCGATCCGAACGGCAATCTGATGATGCGTTTCCCGAAAGATCCGAACCCCAGCAAGATCAAGGGCGACGTGACCAGGCTGCTCAAATGGTCGAGCATCGGCTGACGCCGCAACCAGGGTAAGAGAGAAGATGTTCGTCCTGCAACTGGCCTTGATCGGCTTGTGTATCGCGTTGTTGCCGCTGTCCTACGTGTGGGTCAAGGCCGACGACAACAAATTCCGCAAGCTGGTCTGGCTCACCACTTTCCTGACGCTGGACCTGGTGATGTTCGGCGGCTTCACGCGCCTCACCGATTCCGGCCTCGGCTGTCCCGACTGGCCGGGCTGCTACGGCACGTCGTCGCCGTTCATCGCGCACGCGGCGATCACTGCCGCGCATCAGGCGATGCCCACCGGCCCGGTCAGCATGACGAAGGCATGGATTGAAATGATCCACCGCTACTTCGCCATGGCGATCGGCGTGCTGATCATCGCGCAGACGGTGATTGCGTGGACGGCGCGCATCAAGCGCCGCCCGCTGCATGTGTCGCCGTGGTGGCCGACCTCGCTGTTGCTGCTGATTCTGGTGCAGGGCGCATTCGGGGCATGGACCGTGACGATGAAACTGCAACCGGTGATCGTGACGATTCACTTGCTGCTCGGCCTCGCGCTGCTCGGCACGCTCGGCTGGCTGGCCGCCCGGCAGACGCCGTTGCCCGCTTACGAACCCGAAGCCGCGCGCTGGCGCGCGGCGGCCATCGCCGGCCTCGTGCTGCTGATCGTGCAGATCGCGTTGGGCGGATGGGTCAGCACGAACTACGCCGTGCTCGCCTGCACGGACTTCCCGACCTGCAACGGCCAATGGGTCCCGTCAATGGACTTCGAGCACGGCTTCCACCTGTGGCGCGCACTCGGGATGACCCGCGACGGCGACATGATCACGCAGGATGCGCTGGTCGCGATTCACTGGACGCACCGCACGTTCGCGATCGTGGTGGTCGCCTATCTGGTATGGTTCGCGCTGAAACTGCGCCGCTTCGAGTCGCTGCGCCGTCCGGCGGACGGCGTGCTGCTGATCGTGCTGATCCAGTTCATCACCGGCCTGTCGAACATCGTTTTGCAATGGCCGCTACCCATTGCGGTCGCCCATAACGGCGGCGCGGCGATCCTGCTGCTGCTACTCGTTATGCTAAACTTTCGAATCGCTTCTAGCCGTCCCGGCCGCGCCGCGTTGCCCGCGCGCGATGCCGCGCCAGCGTGACCCACATGGACAGCACAACTCTCTCCCAAACGCCCGGCAGCCGGGTCTCCCAGTACATCGCCCTGACCAAGCCGCGCGTCACGCAGCTTGCGGTGTTCTGCGCGGTCATCGGCATGTTTCTGTCGACGCCCGGCATGGTGCCGTGGACCGTGCTGATCGGCGGCACCGTCGGCATCTGGCTGCTGGCCGGCGCGGCGTTCGCGATCAACTGCCTCGTCGAACAGAAAATCGACGCGAAGATGCGCCGCACCTCATGGCGGCCGTCCGCGCGCGGCGAAATCACCACCGTGCAGATCCTGTCGTTTTCGGCCGTGCTCGGCGGCCTCGGCATGTGGACGCTTTACACGTTCGCCAATGCGCTGACCATGTGGCTGACGCTGGCCACCTTCGTCGGCTATGCGGTCATCTATACGCTGCTGCTCAAGCCCGCCACGCCCCAGAACATCGTGATCGGCGGCGCCTCGGGCGCAATGCCGCCGGCGCTCGGCTGGGCCGCGGTCACCGGCCACGTGCCTGGGGACGCATGGATTCTCGTGCTGATCATCTTCGTGTGGACGCCGCCGCATTTCTGGGCGCTCGCGCTCTATCGCCGCAAAGACTACGAAAACGCCGGCTTGCCGATGTTGCCGAACACGCACGGCGAGAAGTACACGCGTCTGCATATCCTGCTCTACACGGTGATCCTGTTCGCGGTCACGATGATGCCGTTCATCTCCGGCATGAGCGGCGTGGTGTACCTCGCGGCGGCGGCGCTGCTCGGCGCCGTGTTCCTCGCGTATGCGTGGAAGATCTATCGGGAGTATTCGGACGATCTGGCGCGCAGAACCTTCCGTTATTCGATCGTCTATCTGTCGCTGCTGTTCGCCGCGCTGCTGATCGACCATTACGCACGCGTCCTGATCGGCGTTTAATCCCATGATCAAAAACCGCTTCGCGCGCACGGCGCGTGCTGCCGTGCGGACCGCCGTGATCGCTTGCGCGCTTGGCGGCGCCGCGCTGCTGGCAAGCTGCGGCAAGCAGCCGCCGGCGTTCCAGAATCTCGACATCACCGGCAATACTCAATTCGGGAGCGACTTCGCGCTGCCCGACACGTCTGGCAAGATCCGCACAATGGCGGATTACAAGGGCAAGGTCGTGGTGCTGTTCTTCGGCTACACGCATTGCCCGGATGTCTGCCCGACGACGATGGCCGAACTCTCGCAAGCGCTACAGCAACTCGGCCCGGAAGACGCGAAGCGCGTGCAGGTGCTTTTCGTCACCGTCGATCCCGAGCGCGACACGCCCGCCTTGCTCGCGCAATACGTGCCGGCGTTCAACCCGACGTTCGTCGGCTTGCGTCCGGCCGATCAGGCGCAACTCACCAAGGTCACGAAAGACTTCCGCATCTACTATGCGAAAGTGCCGGGCAAGACGCCGGACAGCTACACGATGGATCACACGGCGGCGAGCTATGTACTCGACACGAACGGCAAACTGCGTCTGTTCGCGCGCGACGGCCAGGGCGCGGCGCCCTGGGTGCACGACATCAAGCTGCTGCTCGACTGACGCTTCGATACATGGGGGCGCGCCTATCAGCCGCGCGCCCCGTTCTCAAATCCCTTCCTCGCTGCCGTTTTCAAGCCGGAACCGGCAAATTCAACCCCGCCGCGAGGCGCGTCGTCTTGAACTCCGTCACTTCATAACGCGCGAGATTTTGCTGCGCGAACGGGTCGCTCGCGAGAATCTCGTCCAGCTTATCGCGCTCGATGCGCACCGCCAGAATGATGCCGCCGTCGCGCGGCATCTTCGGCCCGGCGGCCACGAATACGCCTGCATCGAAGTGCTTCGTCAGAAACGCGCGGTGCGCTTCGAGCGCGTCGTCGATACGTTCGAGCGGTGCGGTGTAGATGAGATTGATGACGTACATAAGTGTTCTCGCAGGCAATTGAATGAATCGAATGGACCGCTCGGATTCGCGGCCACCTGGCCCTCGATTATCGGTCAGCCGCGGGTTTCTTGCGTACGGCCGACTCGCCTCGCGGCCTTTCTTCCAGCCATCGGGCCCCTTACGGTTTTCTCAAGTTGAGCGTCCGCCATGCCGATATAACCGTGGCAATCGTTTGCCGCCGGTATTGGCGTGCGCGGCACTCAAAACGAAATCACACGAGAGAGACCTCAATGAGCAGGATGAGTTTGAATCGCAAACTATGGCTGTCGCTCGCGCTCGTATGGCTGGGGCTGCTCGGCGTCGGCTTGTGGAGCGCGATCGAAACGCGCGGCACGATGCTGGCCGAGCGCAAGGCGGGCATGGCGAACCTCGTCGAGGCGGCGCAGGGCGTCGTGAACGGCTACTACGCGCTTTCGCAGAACGGCAAGATGAGCGAGGCCGATGCCCAGCGCGAGGCGCTCGCCCGTCTTGCGACGATGCGCTACGGCGAGTCCGGCTATCTGTTCGTGATGGATTCGAAACCGGTCGTGCTGATGCATCCGACGCTGCCGCAAATGACCGGCAAGCCAGTGGGCGACTTCAAGGACCCGGACGGCAAGTTGTTGTACGTGGCGATCGTCGATGCCGCCAAGGCCAGCGGCCGCGGCTTCGCGCAATATCGCGGACGTCTGCCGCACAGTGAAACGGCGGTGCCGAAAGTCAGCTATGTGGTGCGTTTCGCGCCGTGGGACTGGAACATCACGAGCGGCGTGTTCATCAAGGACATCGACACCGTCTACTATCAGACGCTGCTGGGACACCTCGCCGTCGTGCTCGTGATCGGCGCGCTCATCTCGCTGGCGATGGTGCTCATCATCCGCAACGTGCGCGCCAGTCTCGGCGGCGAACCGGAACAGGCGGCGCGGCTCGCGGCGCATATCGCGCAGGGCGATCTGACGCAAGCCGTCGCGGTCCGTCCGCATGACAAGACCAGCATGATGGCCGCGATGCATGAAATGCAGAGCCGATTGCAGCGGACCATCGGCGAGATTCGCAGTTCGGCGGAATCGATCGCCTCGGCGACGCAGCAGATTGCAGCCGGCAACGGCGATCTGTCCCAGCGCACCGAGCAGCAGGCGGCCTCGTTGCAGGAAACCGCCGCGAGCATGGAAGAGTTGACCGCGACGGTCAAGCAGAACGCCGACAACGCGCGCCAGGCGAGCGGCCTCGCGCATAACGCGTCCGAGATCGCGACGCGCGGCAACGACGTGGTGAGCCGCGTGATCGACACGATGGGCGAGATCAACGAGAGCTCGCGGCAGATCGCCGACATCATCGGCGTGATCGAGGGCATTGCTTTTCAGACCAACATTCTGGCGTTGAACGCGGCGGTGGAAGCCGCGCGCGCGGGCGAGCAGGGCCGCGGCTTCGCGGTCGTCGCGGGCGAGGTGCGCAGCCTCGCGCAGCGCTCGGGGACGGCGGCCAAGGAGATCAAGCAGTTGATCGGCGCGTCGGTCGAACGCGTGCACAACGGCTCGACGCTCGTGCAGCAAGCCGGCGCGACGATGGGCGAAATCCTGCAAGCGGTGCAACGTGTGACCGACATCATGGGCGAGATCGCGGCGGCGTCCGAGGAGCAGAGCGGCGGCATTTCGCAGGTCGGCCGCGCCGTCACGCAAATGGACGAAGTGACGCAGCAGAATGCGGCGCTGGTCGAGCAGGCCGCGGCTGCGGCGGCTTCGTTGCAGGATCAGGCGAGGCGTCTGCGCGACACCGTGAGTGCGTTTCGCGTGAACGGCGCGGATGCCGTGGCCGAGCGACCGGCTGCCCTGGCGGCGCGCAGAGTGACGGCGGCGGTGCAGGCGGGCCCGAAGCGCGAAGCGGGCGCAACGGGGCGGATGCAGTCGGCCGCGCGTGCCGAGCCGCAGTCGGTTCGGCTGAAGCTTTCCGCGCCTGTCGCATCGGCCACGTCTGCTGCAAGCACGAAGCCGGCGCTCACGCGCCCGGCCGCCGCGGACGCGAAGCCGGCCGCCTCGGACGACGACTGGACCGCGTTCTAGCCAGCCTCGCCGCATTGCAGGCATGTGAGCGCGCGAACCTCTCGTGCGCTCACCAGGCCCGTAGCCGGCCACGGAGGCTCGACCGCTTGTCGCGCCGTCGCCCGCAAGCAAAGCCGCGCACGTTCCTGTCTTGCGCGCGAACGCGCATACCTATATGCGATCGTGATATTTCCCATCTCGCCGGGCCTATGAGAGCATTTACGGTCCAGTTGGCGGCGCTGCAATCAGTCACGCAGAGCAACGCGAAGCATCGCTGAGCAACGCCGCCCGCTTCCACCCGAATCTGACATCGATCAGAAAAAGCGAGAACTACATGCAGCGCAGAAACATACTCAAGGCCCTCTCGGCAGTCGTCGCCGGCGCGGCGATCGTCACCAGCTTCGGCGCGCACGCCGACGACAAAGCCATCAAGGTCGGCACCATCGGCGGCTCGGATGCGCAAATCTGGGAAGTCGTCACGAAGGTGGCGAAGCGCGAAGGGCTGAACGTGAAGGTCGTCGAATTCAACGATTACGTGCAGCCGAACGCCGCGCTCGACGCGGGCGACCTCGACGCGAACAGTTTCCAGCACCAGCCCTACCTCGATAGCCAGATCAAGCAGCGCGGCTACAAGATCGTCAACGTCGGCCTGACGTATATCTCGCCACTCGGCATCTACTCGAAGAAGCTGAAGTCGCTGAAGGATCTGCCGCAAGGCGCGAAGATCGCGGTGCCTAACGATCCGTCGAACGAGAACCGCGCGCTGCTGTTGTTGCAGGCGCAAGGCGTGATCAAGCTCAAGGCCGGCGCGGGCGCGAACGGCAATAACGCGACCGCGCTCGACGTCGCCGACAATCCGAAGAAGATCAAGCTCGTCGAACTCGACGCCGCGCAACTGCCGCGCTCGCTGTCGGATGTCGACGCCGCCGCGATCAACACCAACTTCGCGCTGGCCGCCGGATTGCAGCCGACCAGGGACGCCATCGCGCTCGAGGACATTCACAGCCCGTATGCGAATCTGATCGCCGTGCGCGCACAGGACAAGGACAAGCCGTGGGTCAGGAAGCTGGTCGCGGCTTACCAGTCGGAAGACGTGCGCCAGTTCATCAAGACGCAGTTCAAGGGTTCGGTGGTGCCGTCGTTCTAAGCGGCTGCGTTCAAGCGAGTGCGAGTGAAAGGGGCAACCGGCAGCTCCTTCACTCGCATGCAGGCCAGCCCCGCCCCGCTCCTACAACTCGCGCTCCCACCGCTCAACCGTCAGGTCCTTCCCGAAGCGCCGCTCCGCCGCCGTGCCCGCGAGCGTGAAGCCGGCGCGCTCGCATAGCCGGCGCGGGTCCGCAAGCGTGCTCGCGGTGGTCAGCGTGAGCTTCGTGTAACCCGCGCGCCCGGCGAAGCGCAGGCATTCGCTGAGCAACTGCGTGCCGATGCCGAGACGCCGCGCGTCCGGCTCCACCCACAACAGCCGCACGCCCGCCACCGTCGTCGAGACGCCGACGATGCACACCGAGCCGACCACGATGCCCTCCTGATCGGCGACCCAGCACATCTCGCGCACCGGATCGTTGCGTTGCGTGTAATCGGCGACGACGCGTGCGAGCAGTCCTTCGAACGATTGGTCCCAGCCGTATTGCGCGGCGAACCATTGCGCTTGCCGATGCACGAGCCAGCCGCATTCGCCGACGCGCGGCTGCCGAAGCTCGACCGGTCCAGCGAGTTGCTTGCCGCGGAGCAGCCGCTCGATCAGCTTCATCGCAGCGATGAGATCTTGCTGGGCGCGCGGCGCGAGGCCGCCCAGTACCCCGGACACTTCTTCGATCGCCGCCGCATCGAGCGGCGCATAAGCCGCTTGGCCGTTGTCGGTGAGCGCGATCAGCGACTGCCGCGCATCCGAGTCGGACGGGCGCCGCGTGATCAGATTGCGTCGCTCGAAGCTGGTCAGCAGACGGCTCAGATAACCGCTGTCGAGCCCGAGCGCGCGGCCGAGCGCCGACGCTGTCTGCGCATGTCCGCGGGAGAGTTCGTGCAGGACTCGCACTTCCGTAAGTGAGAAGGCGCTTCTTGCCAGATGCTCATGCAATGCGCCGATGTGCTGGGTATAGAAGCGGTTGAAATGGCGGACGGCCTGAGCGCGTCGCAGCGCCTCGGAATCTGTCAATGCTGCTCCCGGGGGGATTTTTTATGGGCTGGGTACACAACACTATATTTGAAGGCATTCCATTAAAAAAGTCGCTTGGGCGGCGGCGCGGCAAGTGGTATCAAAAAGGTATGGATCATGGTCATCTCGCCCGGCTTGTAGGAGCCCAGTATGGATCGCGTTTTTCGGGTTTCACCTCCCGCGGGCGGGTAAATCCTGGTGCCGGAAAAGCATCGTCAAAGGCGCTGTAATGCCCGGCTGACGCTTATCCGGCAAGGCTTTGACACAGGCCGTGGCAGCATGGAACCAGTCGATTGACTGGTATTATGTTGGTTATATAATGGGCTCTCTTTTTCGTAGGCCGGACTCTTCCACGCACACCGCCGGAGCCCCATGGAAACTCGCTGGTCCGCACTCATGCCTGACGCCCGCAACGTCACGCCGCTCTATTTGCAGCTGGCGCGCAATCTTGCGACGGCGATTCATTGCGGCGTGTGGTCGGCGGGCGAGGCGCTGCCGTCGGAGCGCACCCTCTCCGACGCGATCGGCGTGTCGCGCATCACCGCGCGCAAGGCGATCGAGTTGCTGGTCGAGCAGGGTTTGATCCGGCGCGCGCGGGGCGCGGGCAGCTTCATCACGCCGCGCGTCGAAGATCCGCTGTCGCGGCTCACCGGCTTCACGAAGAAGATGCAGCAGCGCGGTTTCCGCCCGGATTCGGTGTGGCTCGAGCGCGATATCCGCGCCGCCAATCGCGACGAACTGGTGCACCTCGGGCTCTCGCCGGGCGCCGCCGTGGCGAGCTTGCGGCGGCTGCGGCGCGCGGACGGCATCGTCATGGCGGTCGAGCATTCTGCGCTGCCGGCCGCTGTCGTGCCCGACCCGCACGCGATCGGCGTGTCGCTTTACAGCTATCTGGAACAACGGGGCGCTGCCGTCGTGCGCGCCTTGCAGCACTTTCGCGCGGTCAACGCATCGAGCGAGATCGCATCGTTAATGGACATCGAACCGCGCTCGGCGCTGCTGGTCATTACGCGTGTCGGATATAGCGCGGACCAGCGCGCGATCGAACTGACCGACACCTATTGCCGCGACGATTACTACGATTTCGTCGCTGAATTGCGCACCTGAAAAGTCGCTTTGACGCATGGCGGCCTGCCGCCGTCGACAACGCAGGCGAACGCCATTCAGTCGCACCTGTATCGCGCCTCACCAGAGAGACTCATGCTGACCGGAAACATACTCACCACCGATGGGTGGATTCACGGCACGCTCGAATACGAAAACGGCCGCATCACGGCGCTGACGGGCGAGCGTGTCGATCCGTCGACAAACGACGCGCCCTACATCCTGCCCGGCTTCATCGATCTGCACGTGCATGGCGGCGGCGGCGCCGACGTGATGGAAGCCGGCGACGCGATCGAAACGATCGCGCGCACGCATGCGCGCCATGGCACGACGAGCCTGCTCGCCACCACGATGACCGCGCCGCGCGACGAACTGATGAGCGTCGTCGCGGGCTTGGGCGACAACGCAAAGATACGCACGCCGGGTGGCTCGCGGGTGCTCGGCGTGCATCTGGAGGGGCCGTACATCAACCCCGGCAAGCTCGGCGCGCAGCCCGACGCCGCCGTTTCGGCGGTGATGGACGAGGTGCTGAAGTATCTGTCGATCGCGCCGATTCGCGTCGTGACGCTGGCGCCGGAGATCGCCGGCCACATGGAAATCATCTCGGAGATGGCGGCGCGCGGCGTGCGCGTGCAGCTCGGCCATTCGCTCGGCACCTACGACGACGCCGTCGCCGCGCTCAAGCACGGCGCGTGCGGCTTCACGCATCTGTTCAACGCCATGTCGCCGCTGCATCACCGCAATCCCGGCATCGTCGGCGCGGCGCTCGCGCACGCCGAATTCGCCGAAATCATTCCCGACTTGCTGCACGTTCATCCGGGCGCGATCCGCGCCGCGTTGCGCGCGATTCCGCGTCTCTACGTGGTGACGGACAGCACCTCGGCCACCGGCATGCCCGACGGCGAATACCGCCTCGGCAGCCAGCACGTAACGAAGTGCCTCGGCGGCGTGCGTCTCGCCGACGGCACGCTCGCCGGCAGCACGCTGACGATGGATCAGGCGCTGCGCAATCTCGTCTCGATCGGCTTGCCGATCGCCGATGTATCAAACCGTTTGTCGCGCTACGCCGCCGACTATCTCGGCATCGAAGACCGCGGCCGCATCGTGCGCGGCGCGTGGGCCGACCTGGTCGTGTTCGATCGTGAACTGGCGTTGACCGCGACT
Organism: Paraburkholderia sp. DD10; assembly: GCF_049177125.1. Lineage (NCBI taxonomy): Bacteria > Pseudomonadati > Pseudomonadota > Betaproteobacteria > Burkholderiales > Burkholderiaceae > Paraburkholderia > Paraburkholderia sp. DD10. Next base: position 3,745,553 of record NZ_CP185393.1, read on the forward strand.
TACGTCGAAGGAGAAGCAATTGTCGAATATGCTTAAAGAGGCGCTGGCGTCCGCTGAAACGGTCGCCGCGCAACTCACGGACACCGCGCGCGTGGCGGTGTTGGCGGCGAAGCTCGCGCAGCAGCCGCGCCATGTCGCGCTGACGGTCGCACGCGGCAGCTCGGATCATGCCGCGAGCTACTTCGCCAGCCTGACGATGAGCCGCCTCGGCGTGCCGGTCGCCTCGCTGCCGATGTCGGTCGCCACGTTGCAACAGGCGCCGCTACAGGTGCGCGACCAGCTTGCGCTCGCGTTCTCGCAATCGGGCAAGAGCCCCGATCTGATCGGCACCATGCAAGCATTGCGCCGCGCCGGCGCGTTGACGGTGGCCGCGGTGAACGCGCCGGGTTCGCCGCTGGCCGACGCGTGCGAATTCCACTTGCCTCTGCTGGCCGGCCCGGAATTGAGCGTCGCGGCCACCAAGAGCTACATCGCGATGCTGTCGATTTCCGCGCAACTGGTCGCGCATTGGCAGAAAGACGCGGCGCTGCTCGGCGCGTTGAACACGCTGCCCGATGCGCTGCAAGCGGCCGGCAAGCTCGACTGGTCGAAAGCCGTGGACGAATTGCGCGGCATCGAGCGCATGATCGTGATCGGCCGGGGTCTCGGTCTCGCGATCGCGCAGGAAGCCGCGCTGAAGTTGAAGGAAACCTCCGGCATTCAGGCCGAAGCGTTTTCGAGCGCGGAAGTGCGCCACGGTCCGATGGAACTGATCGACCGCGATTACCCGCTGCTGGTGTTCGCACCGCGTGGACCCGAACAGGCCGGCCTTCTGCAACTCGCGCGCGACATGCAGGCGCGCGGCGCGCGCGTGCTGCTCGCCGCGCCGGCCGACGTGCCGGAAGCGAGCTTGCCGCTCGCCGCCACCGCGCATGCGGCGCTCGATCCGATCGCCGCGATCCTTTCCTTTTATGTGATGGCCGCCGGCCTTGCCGCCGCGCGCGGGCGCAATCCTGACGCGCCGCGCCATCTCAACAAAGTCACCGAAACTCACTGACGAGAAAATCAGATGCGACGTGTCGAGGAGTCCCGCTTGAAGAGCCATTCTGAAGGCCATATTGTTTTGCTCGCGCCGATGACCGGTCCGGTCGTGCCGCTCGCGAACGTGCCCGACCCTGTGTTTTCGGGCGGCATGTTCGGCGACGGCATCGGTGTCGATCCGCTCGAGGGCCGACTCGTCGCGCCGTGCGACGGCATCGTCACCCACCTTGCGCGCACCGGTCACGCGTTGACGCTGGCCACCGCGGAAGGCGCGGAAATTCTGCTGCACATCGGTATCGACACGGTCGAGCTGAGCGGCAAGGGCTTTACGCCGATGGTCGAGCAAGGCGCGCACGTGCGCACCGGCGACGTGCTGATCGAGTTCGATCAGGACCAGGTCGCGCTGAATGCGCCGAGCCTCGTGTCGGTGATCGCGATTGCCAATTCCGACGCGTTCGAGATCGTCGAGCGTGTGCAAGGCGGCATGCTGAAAGCCGGCGAAACGCCGCTGCTGGTGCTGCGCGCACGCGGCGGCGCGGCGGCCCATGCGTCGCGCGAGGCAAGTGCGACGAACGTCACCGAGGAAGCGCGTCAGCAGGTCACGCTGGCACACGCCGGCGGCCTGCATGCGCGGCCCGCCGCGCGTGCCCGTGAAGCGGCGCGCGGTTTCGACGCGCGCGTCGAAGTGCGTTACGAGGGGCGCAAGGCGTCGATCGAAAGCGTGGTCGGCCTGCTTGGGCTGGGCGCGGGTGAAGGCGCGACGGTCGAGTTGCTGGGCGTCGGTCCGCAAGCCCTGGCCGCGGTCGATGCAATCGCCCGCGAATTGACGCGCGAAGCGCACGGCGAAGTGGAGGAAAAACCGGCGCGCGCCAGCTCGCCGGCGCCGCAAGCGATGGCGCGCGCGGCGGACGAAGTGCTTGCGCCGAATACGCTCGCGGGCGTGTGCGCGGCGCCGGGCGTCGCGGTCGGCAAGCTGGTGCGCTGGGACGATGCGGACATCGATCCGCCGGAGACGGCGACCGGCACGTCCGCCGCGGAGAGCCGTCTGCTGGACAAGGCGATTGCCACCGTCGATGCCGATCTCGGCACCACCGTGCGCGACGCCTCGCAACGCGGCGCGCATGGCGAAGCGGGCATTTTCGCGGTGCACCGTGTGCTGCTCGAAGACCCGACGCTGCTCGACGCGGCGCGCGATCTGATCAGCCTCGGCAAGAGCGCGGGTTTCGCGTGGCGCGAGGCGATCCGCGCGCAGATCCGCATCCTGACGAACATCGAGGACACGTTGCTCGCGGAACGTGCCGCCGATCTGCGCGACATCGAAAAGCGCGTGCTGCGCGCGCTGGGTTATACGAACGCCGCAGCGCGCACGTTGCCCGACGAAGCCGTGCTGGCGGCCGAGGAATTCACGCCGTCCGATTTGTCTTCGCTGGATCGCTCGCGTGTCACCGCGCTCGTGATGGCGCGCGGCGGCGCGACCTCGCATGCGGCGATTCTCGCGCGCCAGGCGGGCATTCCCGCACTGGTGGCCGTTGGCGACGCGCTGCACGCGATTCCCGAGGGCACGCAAGTGGTGGTGGACGCCAGCACCGGCCGGCTCGAATTCGCGCCGACCGAACTCGACGTGGAACGCGCGCGGCTGGAGCGCACGCGTCTGGCCGGCGTGCGCGAAGCGAACCGCCGCACTTCGCAGCAGGCCGCGGTGACGTCCGATGGCCGCGCGATCGAAGTGGCCGCGAACATCGCCACGCTCGACGACGCCAAAACCGCCGTCGACAACGGCGCCGATTCCGTCGGCCTGCTGCGCACCGAATTGCTGTTCATCCATCGCTCGGCGGCGCCGACCACGGATGAGCATCGCCAAAGCTACCAGGCCATCGTCGACGCCTTGAACGGCCGCACCGCGATCATCCGCACGCTGGACGTGGGCGCGGACAAGGAAGTCGATTACCTGACGCTGCCGCCCGAACCGAATCCGGCACTCGGCCTGCGCGGTATCCGCCTCGCGCAAGTGCGCCCCGATCTGCTCGACGATCAGTTGCGCGGTCTGCTGGCGGTGCAGCCGCTCGGCGCGGTGCGCATTCTGCTGCCGATGGTGACCGACGTCGGCGAGTTGATCCGCATCCGCAAACGCATCGATGAGTTCGCCCGCGAGTCGGGCCGCACGGAGCCGATCGAAGTCGGCGTGATGATCGAAGTGCCGTCGGCGGCTTTGCTTGCCGATCAGCTTGCGCGGCACGCGGATTTTCTGTCGATCGGCACCAACGATCTGACGCAATACACGCTGGCGATGGACCGCTGTCAGGCCGATCTCGCCGCCCAGGCCGACGGCCTGCATCCGGCGGTGTTGCGCCTGATTTCGGCGACCGTGCAAGGCGCGAGCAAGCATGGCAAATGGGTCGGCGTATGCGGCGCACTGGCGGGCGATCCGCTGGCGATGCCGCTGCTCGTCGGTCTCGGCGTGACCGAGCTTTCGGTGGATCCGGTGTCGGTGCCGGGCATCAAGGCGCGCGTGCGCAACCTCGATTATCAACTGTGCCGTCAGCGCGCGCAGGATGCACTCGCGCTCGAATCGGCCCAGGCGGTAAGGGCAGCAAGTCGCGAAACCTGGCCTTTGGACTGAACCCACGCAGTCCGCGGCCGGCTTCGCTCGATCAACCACGTATAGCGACGAAACTCAACGACGACAGTCGACAACGACAGTCCACAACGAGACAAGGATTGGAGATATCAATGGATGGGAATCCGTTTCTGAAGATTCAGCGCCTGGGACGCGCGCTGATGCTGCCGATCGCGGTGCTGCCGGTTGCCGGCCTGCTGCTGCGCCTGGGCCAGCCCGATGTGTTCAACATCAAGATGATCGCCGACGCCGGCGGCGCGATCTTCGACAACCTGCCGCTGCTGTTCGCGATCGGCGTGGCGGTCGGTTTCGCGAAAGACAACAACGGCGTGGCGGGTCTCGCGGGCGCGATCGGTTATCTGATCGAAGTCGCGGTGATGAAGGACATCAACGACAAGCTCAACATGGGCGTGTTGTCCGGGATCGTGGCGGGTATCGTCGCGGGCTTGCTGTACAACAAATACAAGGACATCAAGCTGCCCGACTACCTCGCGTTCTTCGGAGGGAAACGCTTCGTGCCGATTGTCACGGGGGTGGCCTGTCTCGCGCTCGGCATTGTGTTCGGCTATGTGTGGCAGCCGGTGCAAGCCGTGATCGACACGGCCGGCCACTGGCTGACCACCGCGGGCGCGTTCGGCGCGTTCGTGTTCGGCGTGCTGAACCGCCTGCTGCTGGTCACGGGCTTGCATCACATTCTGAATTCGCTCACGTGGTTCGTGTTCGGCACCTTCACGCCGCCCGGCGGCGCCGCGGTGACGGGCGACCTGCATCGCTTCTTCGCGGGCGACCCGAGCGCGGGCACGTTCATGACGGGCTTCTTCCCGGTCATGATGTTCGGTCTGCCGGCCGCGTGCCTCGCGATGTTCCATGAAGCGCCGAAGGAGCGCCGCGCGGTGGTCGGCGGGCTGCTGTTCTCGATGGCGCTCACCTCGTTCCTGACGGGCGTGACCGAGCCGATCGAGTTCAGCTTCATGTTCCTCGCACCGGTGCTGTATGCGATCCACGCGCTGTTGACCGGCGTCGCGCTTGCTGTTTGCTCGGCGCTCGGCATTCACCTCGGCTTCACGTTTTCCGCCGGCGCGATCGACTACGTGCTGAACTACGGCCTCTCGACGAGGGGCTGGTGGGCGATTCCGATCGGTCTCGTGTACTCGGTGTTGTACTACGGGCTGTTCCGTTTCTTCATCCGCAAATTCAACATGGCGACGCCGGGCCGCGAACCCGCTGCCGCCGATGAACAGGTCGAATCGTTTGCCGCCGGCGGCTTCGTTTCGCCGGTAGCCGGCGCAGCCGTGCCGCGCGCGCAGCGTTATATCGCGGCGCTGGGCGGCGCGGCGAATCTGTCGGTGGTGGATGCCTGCACGACGCGTCTGCGTCTGTCGGTGGTCGACTCGGACAAGGTCTCGGAAAACGAACTGAAGACGATCGGCGCGCGCGGCGTGCTCAAGCGCGGCGCGACCAACGTGCAAGTGATCATCGGACCGGAAGCGGACATTATTGCGGACGAGATCCGCACGGTAATCGCGCAGGGCGGCGGCGAAGCGAAGGCGGTTACTGTGTCCGCTGCTGCGCCTGCCGCGGCTTCCGCGACTGCCGCCGCGAGCGCTCAAGGCGGTCCGCTCGATCCTGACCCGCAGCGTTGGCTCGCCGTATTCGGCGGCGCGGGCAACGTGGTGTCGCTGGATGCCGTCGCGGCGACGCGTCTGCGTATCGTCGTGCGCGATCCGTCGGCGGTGGATCGTCAGCGCCTCGCCACGCTCGATACGGCGTGGGTGTCGGCGGACACGTTTCATATCGTGGTCGGCGAGGCGGCGCAGCGCTATGCCGCGCAACTGGCGACGCGTCTGTCGCCCACGAGCGGCGGCGCGACGCCTTTGCCGGCTTGATGCCGTGTGATGCCGCGGCCTCCGCGCCGCTTACCGCGCGTCTCTTCTGACAAGACAACGCGACAATAAAAAAGCGGCACCTTCAATTCAAGGTGCCGCTTTTGCGTTTACCCGCTTGCGCTAACCGGCATCGCCGGCCACGGCTCGATCAACGCGCTTTCTGCTTTCCCACTTCCGCCGGCCGGCGCGATTCCAGCCACATGACGTTGATGATGCCGAACGCCAACGCCACGCCAATGCCGAGAATCCAACTGAAGTACCACATCGCAAACTCCTGTTAATCGTATTGCCGGTCAATACATCGAATGATGATTTTCTTCGAGCGCCGCCGCGGTTACCTTGCCTCGCATCACGCGATAGACCCAGCTCGTGTAGATCAGGATGAGCGGCAGGAAAACCACCACCGCCACCAGCATGATCTGCAGCGTCATGCGGCTCGAGGTCGAATCCCACACGGTGAGGCTGCTGCGGCCGTCGAGCGACGAAGGCATGATGAACGGGAACATCGAGAAGCCCGCCGTCAGAATCACGCCGATGATCGTCGACGAGGTCGCCAGGAACGCGCTCTTTTCGAAGCGCGAGCGCGCGAGCAACGCGGCGAGCACGCCGCCGACGAGACCCGCTATCGGCGCGGCCGTCATCCACGGATAGGTTGCGTAATTGGTGAGCCACAGACCCGGCGCGCCGATCACGCTCTTCATCAGCGGATTGGCGACCGCATCGAGCGGCGCGGCGTCGACGATCTGATAGCCGCCGATCACCACCGCGATCAGCGCGCCCGCGATCAGGAACAGCACGACGCCGGCCAGCGACGCGATGCGCAGTGCGAGCGAAGCGCGTTCGGCGACGATGCCGTCCGATTTCATCTTCACGAAGGCTGCGCCGTGCGCGGCCAGCATCGACACGCTCACGAGCCCGCACAACACCGCGAACGGGTTGAGCAAGGCGAAGAAGCCGCCGTGATAGGTGACGCGCAGGTCGGTGTCGAACGAAAACGGCACGCCCTGCAGCAGGTTGCCGAACGCGACGCCGAACACCAGCGCCGGCACGAAGCCGCCGACGAACAGCGCCCAGTCCCACGCGCTGCGCCAGCGCGGGTCCTCGCGTTTGCTGCGGTAGTCGAAGCCGACCGGCCGGAAGAACAGCGCGAACAGCACCAGCAGCATCGCGAAGTAGAAGCCCGAGAACGACGCCGCGTACACCAGCGGCCACGCGGCGAACATCGCGCCGCCCGCCGTGATGAGCCATACCTGATTGCCTTCCCACGTCGCGCCGACCGTGTTCACGACGATGCGCCGCTCGGCGTCGGTCTTGCCGATGAACGGCAGCAGAATCGCGGCGCCCATGTCGAAGCCGTCGGTGAGCGCGAAGCCGATCAGCAGGACGCCGATCAGCACCCACCAGATCAGTTTGAGGGTTGCGTAATCCATGATGAGGTTTCCCTTGAAGCAGAGTGGCGGCGAATCATGCGGCCGTGTTGGTCGGCAGCGGCTGATTCACCGGCTGATGCCGCGGCTGTTGCAGTTCGTGGTGATAGCGCCCGGTGTGCAGCGACGACGGTCCGAGCCGCGCGTACTTGAACATCAGCATGATTTCGATGATGAACAGCACGGTGTAGAACACCACGAAGCCGGCGATGCTCAGATACAGGTCGCCCGGCGTCAGGCTCGAGGCGGACAGGTGGGTCGGCAGAATGCCGGCGATGGTCCACGGTTGACGGCCCACTTCGGCGACGATCCAGCCGAATTCAGCCGCGAGCCACGGCAGCGGAATCGCCCAGACGGCCCAGCGCAGGAACCAGCGGCGCTTTTGCAGCAGCAGCGAGCGCTGCGCGCAGAACCAGAACGCCAGCACGAAAGTGGCGAGGAACAGGATGCCGAGGCCGACCATCAAGCGGAACGAGAAGAACACGGGCGCGACGGGCGGTATCGTCTTTTTTGCGGCCTGGGCGATCTGCTCCGGCGTGGCGTCGGTCACGTTCGCGGTGAACTGCTTGAGCATCAGACCGTAGCCGAGGTCTTTCTTGTGCGCGTCGAACTCGGCCTTGGCTTCGTCGGTGGCGTCGCCCAGCTTGAGCTTCTGCAGCGCGGCGTAGGCGAGCATGCCGTTCTTGATGCGCACTTCGTTCTGCGCCATCAGGTCTTTCAGGCCGACCACCGGTTCGTCGATGGAGCGCGTGGCGATGAGGCCGAGCGCGTACGGAATCCGGATGGCGTAGTCGGTGCGCTCTTCCTTCTGGTTCGGAAGACCGATGAGCGTGAACGGCGCCGGCGCGGGCGCGGTTTCCCATTCGGACTCGATCGCGGCCAGCTTCACCTGCTGGACTTCGCCGGTACGGTAGCCGGATTCGTCGCCGAGCACGATCACGCACAACGTCGACGCAAGGCCGAAACCGGCGGCGATGGCGAACGAACGCAGCGCGAATTCGGTGTCGCGGCGCTTCAACAGATACCACGACGACACGCCCAGCACGAACATCGACGCCGTCACGTAACCGGCCGAGACCGTGTGCACGAACTTCACTTGCGCGACCGGATTGAACAGCACGGAGAAGATGCTGTCGAGTTCCATGCGCATGGTCTGGTAATTGAAGGTGGCGCCGACCGGATTGTTCATCCAGCCGTTGGCCACCAGAATCCAGAGGGCCGACAGGTTCGAGCCGAGCGCGACGAGGAACGTGACGGTGACGTGCTGCACTTTCGAAAGCCGCGTCCAGCCGAAGAAGAACAGGCCGACGAAGGTCGACTCCAGGAAGAACGCCATCAGACCTTCAACCGCCAGCGGCACGCCGAAGATGTCGCCGACATAGTGCGAGTAGTACGACCAGTTGGTGCCGAACTGGAATTCCAGCGTGAGACCGGTCGTGACGCCCATCGCGAAGTTGATGCCGAACAGCTTGCCCCAGAACTGGGTCATGTCCTTGTAGATCTGCTTGCCGGTCATCACATAGACGGATTCCATGATGACGAGCAGCCACGACAGGCCCAGCGTGAGCGGCACGAACAGAAAGTGATAAAGCGCCGTGATGGCGAACTGGAGGCGCGACAGTTCTACGACTTCGCTAACGGGCATGTTGATCACCTTGGGACGGATGCGGGGCAGGCGTTGACAGCAGCGCCTGCGAAACCTGCTCAGGCGGCAGCCACATGTGCTCCGCCTGGGGATGATTGAAGAACGTGTACTTGAGCACCATCAACAGCGTGAATTTGATGGCGAGGACGATGGCGATATCCCGCGCCAGCGTCGGACCGCGCACCCACCCGGCGAGCCGTTGACGCAGGCTCGGGCGAGGGCGGTTATTGCGATTGAGGGCTAGGGTCATGGGCGGTCGATGGCGACTTCACGCCGGTTGGTCCGGCTGGATCCAGATCGCACGAGCGATCCGGCGAGTGCATCCCGATTTTAGGAGCGGGACCTTGCGCGCGTGGGTTCCGCGCTGCGGCATCGGGTCGCTGGCGCCACACGGTTGATGCAGTATTGCCAGGGGGGTTGAGGTAGGTCAAGGAACGCCGGCCGGCCGGCCGTGGCCCTGAGTCAATGCGCGCACGGCGAAGGAGGCGGGGCTTCGACGCTTCGACGCCTGGACGGAAAAAAGCCCCGCCGTCTTGCGAGGGCGGGGCTTTGCGGCCGGCTGGTCAGCGTGCGTCGCGCGAACCGGTTTGCTGAGTTTTTCAGACCTTACGCATACTCGGTCAGTGCGCCGCGCATCTTCTTCATTGCGCTTGCTTCGATCTGGCGAATCCGTTCGGCCGAGACGCCGAATTCGTCGGCCAACTCGTGCAGCGTCGAGCCGCCCGAGCCGTCGTCCTCCACCTTCAGCCAGCGCGCCTCGATGATGCGGCGGCTGCGGGCGTCCAGTGCATCCAGCGCGCTCGCGATACCGTCGGTTTGCAGCTTGTCGCGCTGACGCGAAGCCAGCACGGCGGTCGGCTCGTTATGCGAGTCGGCAAGGTAGGCGATCGGCGCGTACGACTCTTCGCCGTCTTCGACCTGGCCTTCCAGCGCGATGTCGCCGCCCGAGAGGCGCGTTTCCATCTCGGCCACTTCCTCGCGCTTCACGTTCAACTCCTTGGCGAGACCTTCGATCTCGTCGGGCGTGAACGCGCCCAAGCCCTGCTTATGGCTGCGCAGGTTGAAGAACAGCTTGCGCTGCGCCTTGGTGGTGGCGACCTTCACCATGCGCCAGTTGCGCAGGATGTATTCGTGGATTTCGGCCTTGATCCAGTGCATCGCGTACGACACGAGGCGCACGTTCTGCTCGGGATCGAAGCGTTTCACGGCCTTCATCAGGCCGATGTTGCCTTCCTGGATCAGGTCGGCATGCGGCAGGCCATAACCGAGATAGTTGCGCGCGATCGACACGACCAGCCGCAGATGCGACAGGACGAGACGGCGTGCGGACTCGAGGTTGCCCTGCTCGCGAAATTCGGTGGCGAACTGGCGTTCTTCCGCAGGCGTCAGCATCGGAATGCGATTGACGGCCTGGATGTAGGCGTCGATGTTGCCCAGTTGACCGGGCAGCAGCGAGGAATGCGAGAGCGCCAGTGCACCTGCCGAAGCGGCCTTAGCCGACGACGGGCTCAGAGTACTCGGAAGGGTCATTGCATGGCTCACGTAAAAAACTCCTTTGGAATCAGGTAACAGCGTATTCAGGTGACGACTCCAGCGTTGGATGTTAGCACTCTGATTTCCTGAGTGCTAATACTTAGAAGCGGTAGGGGCATCCAAGTTCCGTCATTTTCTATTGAAGTTCACTTCCTGATAGCCATCATACGCCGCTTCCGCTTGCCCTGTGTGGGCCGTAGAACTTACCGGGCCATCCTATTCCGCGATCATAAATGAACGATATTTGCCGTTTTAGAAGTGACTAATTGCGAAAAATAAGATTTCTTCATACGATCCGCCTGATCGTGATTGAATTTAGAATAGGCAAATCTGTTACAGATTGTTCAACGTTCGGCGAGCTCGGGTGTTAGATGAACAACAAAAAGAAGGCTTGGCGTGTTCTGGCGCTGAAAAGCGCGTCGGCAGCGGTACTGCTGGGTGCATCCGGACTGGCCGCGGCCGATCAGTTCGGTTTGCAGGTCGCCGGCGGCGTGGGCGATCATCATGTGAAAAAGCTCGACCTCGGCGTGGTCTGGGATCCGAACCTCACCTGGTGGCAAATCGGTGACTGGCATTTCACGCTGATCGGCGAGGCGCACATGGCTTGGTGGCACACCAACGAAGGCAACGTGCACGACAACATCGGCGAGATCGGCGTGACGCCGATGATTCGCTTCATCAAGGCATCCGGGTCGATCCGTCCTTTCATCGAAGTGGGCGCCGGCGTGCGGCTCCTGTCGAGTCCGCGAATTTCCTCCGACTTCACGCTCGGCTCGGCGTTCCAGTTCGCCGACGTCGCGGGCGTGGGCGTGCAGTTCGGCCATCGCCAGCAGTATCAGGCGGGCTACCGCTTCCAGCATATTTCCAACGGCGGTATCAAAGAGCCGAATCCTGGTATAAATTTCAGCCAGCTATATTTGCAATATAACTTCTGACGACCGTGGCCATGTTCGGCTCACCGGTGCGAGGGCTGAGCAATGGCGGCAAAGATAATCGAAGCGATTCGCGGGCTCGAGCGAGAGCGCTTTCGTGCGATGGTCGACGGCGACGGGCAATCGCTCGACACACTGCTCGCGGACAACGTGAGCTATGTCCATACCAACGGCAAACGCGAGACGAAGCGGCAGTTCATCGACGGGATTACCGGCGGCCGCCGCCGTTATCGGCAGATCGAGGTGCAGTCGCAAGACGTGTTGCCGGTGGGACGCGAGACCTGCGTCGTCACGGGGCGCGCGCTGATCGAGATGGAGGCGAATAACGGCGCACTCCTGTTCCCCATCGCGTACACCGCGATTCATACGCACGAAGCCGGGCAATGGCGGCTGATTGCGTGGCAAGCCACCCGTTGCGCGATCGAGTGAGCCTGCCGGTTGGCGCTTGAGCGGCGTCGAGCCGTCATGCGCCGGTCGTCCACGCCGCAGCCAGATTGCCCTATCACTCGCATGGCGATGCAGCGACAGCCCGATGCTGTCGCGTCAGGCGAGATTGCGGTCCATCCCTTGCAGCAAGCGCAATCACCGCGCTCGCGCAGCGTCCTTCACGCCTGCGTCTTCGCGACGTCCACGATCAGTTCGACCTGTCGCTCGATCGCGCTCGGCACGGGCGCCTCGCCGCGCAGCACGGCGCCGATCCACGCCGCCGTGGTGGGTGCGTCGCGCGCTTCGGGCAACGCCACTTCCGGCGCGTCCGGCGACGAGCGCTCATGCGGCACGCGCGTTTCGCAGATGCCGTCGTGCAGCCAGTCGACCTGCACCTGGCGCCGCGTGTCGGCTACCGCTTCGCCCTCGGTGCCGCGCGCCAGCAAGGCGCCGCCGGCCGCCGCGTCCGCATGCGTGTTGAACAACTGCGTGAGACTGTCCCGATACGGCGGATGCGTGTAGTTCACGAGCCGCAGGCCGGCCGGCGCAAACGGCTGGAGAATCTTCACGAGCGTATGCGTCGAATTACGCACGCCCATGCGCCGGCGTAGCGCGAGCAGGCGCGCGAGTTTCGGCGCGAGCACGTCGATCGGCGCGAACGCTAGACGGCGCTCGGCGAGACCGTCTTCGATCTCGGCGTGCGAGCGCGCGTGCGGAATCTGCAAATGCGTGAAGATTTCAGCGCTCGTCACGCGCCCCGGATCTTCGGTCACGCCGTGCACCAGCACCGGCACGCCTTCACGCGCGAGCAGCAGGGCGAGCAGCGGCACGAGGTTCGGCTGTTTGCGCGCGCCGTTGTACGTGGGGATCGAGACGGGCCGGAAGGCGCCGTGCGGCACATGAACCGGTTCGAACGACGCATGGGCGCCGGCCAGCATCGCGGCGAGTTCGTCGGCGGTTTCACCCTTCACGCGATAGGCGAGCAGCACCGCGCCGAGTTCGAGCTCGGCGACGCGGCCGTCGAGCATGGCGGTGTAGAGCGCGCGCGTGTCTTCGGCGGTGAGCGCGCGGGCGCCGTTCGGGCCGCGGCCGATTTCCTTGATGAAGCGGGCGCAAGGGAAGGGATTGGCAGTGTCGGCGGAATCAGTCATCGGGACAGTGGAACGGTGTGGCGGTGCCGCCCTGAAGCGGTGGCCACGGTATTCAAGGGACGCTATTGGGTGTGAGTATCGCATCTATGGCAAACCGGCGAGACGATTCGCCTGGCGCGCCCTGTCCATCCGCCGCGCGCCGCACTTTGCCGCGCGTTACACTCGATGTTTTTCTCGCCGCGCTGGCGGCACAATCGAAGAAACGGAGAACGGGATGAGTTACGTATTCGCACCCGCACCGGTGGTCGCGGTGCCAGTTGTCGGGTCCGGCGAGCAGTTCGCGGTGCGTCGCATCTACTGCGTGGGCCGCAACTACGAGGCGCATGCGCGCGAGATGGGACACGATCCCGACCGCGAGCCGCCGTTCTTCTTCGCCAAGCCCGCCGACGCCGTGCTGTACGTCGCGCCCGGCGCCACCGGCGAATTTCCTTACCCGTCGCAATCGAAAAACGTCCACTTCGAGATGGAACTGGTCGCGGCGATCGGCAAGGGCGGCAGGAACATTCCGGCTGAAAGCGCGCTCGATCACGTCTACGGTTACGCGCTCGGTCTCGACATGACGCGCCGCGATCTGCAGGCGGAAGCGAAGAAGCTCGGCCGTCCGTGGGACACCGCGAAGGGCTTCGATCATTCGGCGCCGCTCGGACCGATTCATCCGGCGGCGACGGTCGGCCATCTCGGCAAGGGCGCGATCTGGTTGTCGGTGAACGGCGAGGAAAAACAGCGCTCGGATGTGTCGCAACTGATCTGGTCGGTGGGCGAGACGATCGCTTATCTGTCGACGCTGTTCGAGTTGCAACCCGGCGATCTGATTTTCACGGGCACGCCGGAAGGCGTCGGCGCGGTGGTGCGGGGCGATCTGATGAAGGGCGGCGTGGACGGGCTCGGAGAGTTCAGCGTGCGCGTGGTCTGACAGCCGGTTGGAGGAGGAGACAACAACATGAAGCTCTACAGCTATTTCCGCAGCTCGGCGTCGTATCGCGTGCGCATCGCGCTGAACGTGAAGAACCTGCCGTACGACTACGTGCCGGTGCACCTCGTGCGCGACGGCGGCGAACAGTTGAAACCCGGCTACCGCAAGGTGAATGTCGACGGCATCGTGCCCACGTTCGTCGACGGCAACGAGGTGATGCCGCAGTCGCTCGCGATCATCGAGTATCTGGAGGAAACGCATCCCGAGCCGCCGCTGCTGCCCAGGACGCCGGCCGATCGCGCGTACGTGCGTTCGGTGGCGTTGCAGGTTGCGTGCGAGATTCATCCGCTGAACAATCTGCGGGTGCTGAAGTATCTGAAGCACACGTTGTGTGTCGACGACGACGCGAAGGACGCGTGGTACCGGCATTGGGTGGAAGCGGGCTTTGCGACGCTGGAAACGCATCTGGCCGGCAGTTCACGCACCGGCAAACTGTGTTTCGGCGATACGCCCACGCTCGCCGACGCCTGTCTGATTCCCCAGGTATTCAACGCGCAGCGCTTCAAGGTCGACACGGGCAAGTTTCCGACGATCCAACGCATCTACGATCACGCGATGCAACTCGACGCGTTTGCTCGCGCGGCGCCAGGCGCCCAGCCTGACGCGGAGTGATCTTCGCGGCTGAATGAAGAAGGGCGCTCGTCAGTTGACGGAGCGCCCTTTCTGCTTGTTCAGCCGCGAATGCCGGGTGGCCGTGTTCACCCGCCCAGCAACGCGTCCGAAAACTCTTCCGCGCTGAACGGCTGCAGATCCTCCACCTTCTCGCCGACGCCGATGAAGTACACCGGAATCGGACGCTGCCGCGCGATCGCCGCGAGAATGCCGCCCTTCGCGGTGCCGTCGAGCTTGGTGACGATCAGGCCCGTGAGGCCGAGCGCGTCGTCGAAGGCTTTGACTTGCGCGAGCGCGTTCTGGCCGGTGTTCGCGTCGATCACCAGCAGCACCTCGTGCGGCGCGCCGTCTTGCGCCTTGCCGATCACGCGCTTCACCTTGCGCAGTTCTTCCATCAGATGCAACTGGGTCGGCAGACGGCCGGCCGTGTCCGCCATCATCACGTCGATCTTGCGCGCGCGCGCTGCGCCGACCGCGTCGAAGATCACCGCCGCCGGGTCGCCGCTTTCCTGCGACATCACCGTGACGTTGTTGCGCTGGCCCCAGATGGCCAACTGCTCGCGCGCCGCGGCGCGGAACGTGTCGCCCGCGGCCAGCAGCACCGATTGGTCGAAGCTCTGCAGATGCTTCGCGAGCTTGCCGATGCTGGTGGTCTTGCCCGCGCCGTTGACGCCGGCGATCATCATGACGAGCGGCTGCGCTCGGCCTAGCATCAACGATTTTTCCAGCGGCTTGAGCAGGTCGACGAGCAGCGTGCGCAGCGCCGTTTTCACCTGCTGAGGATCGGAGAGACGTTCGGTGCGGACTTTCTCCCGCAGCGCCTCGAGCAGAAATTCGGTGGCCTCGACGCCCGCGTCCGACATCAGCAGCGCGGTTTCGAGCTCCTCGTACAGATCCTCGTCGATCCTGGTGCCGACGAAGATGCCGGTCAGGTTCGAACTGGTCTTCGACAAGCCGGTCTTCAGGCGGTTGAGCCACGAGCGCCTCGCGCCCGCATCCTGCACCGGCGGCGGGACGATCTCGACGGTTTCCAGTTCGGGCTCTTCCGGCTCGGGTTCCGGTTCGGGTTCCGGTTCGTTTATGGACGAAGCGCCCGGTGACTGAATATCGACGCTGACCGGCGCTGCCGGACGCGGCGTAGCGGAGGCCACCGGGGGCTCCTCGGCGTGTTCGGGCGCCAAGGCCTCCGGCGCCGTTTGCGATTCTGCCGGCGTGTTATCGGACTCTTTCGAACCCTTGAATCGTTTGAAAAAGCTGAACATGATCTGGCGTGGTGAGAGCGCGCGCCGATGCGCGCAGCCGGCAATGACCGGCAAGCGGCAGGCAGCGTTGCGATGCGGGATGCAAGGCGCTGGAAGCCGCACATTTTATCAGGCGCGCCGCCCGCCGTCGTATCGGCCGAACGGCCAGGGTGGACGCCGATAGCCCCTGTGGTAACGTTGCCGCTCCAGCCCGTGCGCATCGACGTCGCGGGCGCTTTCATTACGCAATCAAAACCTGCATGCCTCGTTCCGCACCTTCACGCGCCCACGGCGCTTCATCCAAAGGCGGCAAGCCGCACGCCATTCGCATCATCGGCGGCGACTGGAAACGCACGCCGCTGCCCGTGCTCGACCTCGACGGGCTGCGCCCCACGCCCGACCGTGTGCGCGAGACGCTGTTCAACTGGCTCGGCCAGCGGCTGGACGGTCAGCGTTGCCTCGATCTGTTCGCCGGCAGCGGCGCGCTGGGCTTCGAGGCGGCTTCGCGCGGCGCGGCGCGCGTGCTGATGGTGGAGCGTAACGCGCGAGCCGCCGGTCAGTTGCGCGCCAACCAGGAACGGCTCGCGGCGCGCACAATCGAAATCGCCGAGGCGGACGGCTTGCGCCTTGCCGCGAGTCTCGCGCCCGGATCGTTCGACGTGGTGTTTCTCGATCCGCCATTCGGCGACGATCTGCTCGACAAGGCGCTCGCGCTGGCCGTACCGCTGGTGAGCGCCGAAGGCTTTCTGTATGTGGAAGCCGGTGCCGCCCTCGAACTGGCTGGAAACGAGACGCTTGCAGGTTGGGACGTCATTCGGCACGGCAAGGCGGGTGCGGTCCACTTTCATTTGCTGCAGCGCGAAAATAAGGAATAATGCGCGTTCGATAACAAGCGCCGGGCGGTTTATCGCCACGCGCGCGGCCGGTGCCAAATGCGTCGCGTGGACGCTTTGACGTGCCCATTTGTCTGAAGAGAGGAGAAGTCTCATGGTAGTCGCCGTGTACCCGGGCACGTTTGACCCGCTGACGCGCGGTCACGAAGACCTCGTTCGGCGCGCGTCGAGCATTTTCGACACGCTGGTGGTGGGCGTTGCAGACAGCCGCAACAAGAAGCCTTTTTTCACGCTCGAGGAGCGCCTCGACATCGCGCACGAAGTGCTCGGGCACTACCCGAACGTCCAGGTGATGAGCTTCAAGGGCTTGCTGAAAGACTTCGTTCGCAGCAACAACGCACGTGTGATCGTGCGGGGCCTGCGCGCCGTGTCGGACTTCGAATACGAGTTCCAGATGGCCGGCATGAATCGCTATCTGCTGCCCGACGTCGAAACCATGTTCATGACGCCGTCGGATCAGTATCAGTTCATCTCGGGCACCATCGTGCGCGAAATCGCGCAACTGGGCGGCGACGTCAGCAAGTTTGTGTTCCCCTCGGTCGAAAAATGGCTGACGGAGAAGGTTGCCGCGCTGGACCCGGACGGCGGCACTTCGGCGGCGCAACCGTAACCGGCGTAAACTGTCGGCTTGACGGATTAAGCCGGTTTCAGCCGGCGTGAAGTGAGAGAAGCATGGCCTTGATGATTACCGACGAGTGCATCAATTGCGACGTGTGCGAGCCTGAGTGCCCGAACGACGCAATTTCGATGGGCCCGGAAATCTACGTGATCGACCCAAAAAAATGCACCGAATGCGTCGGCCATTTCGACGAGCCGCAATGCATTCAGGTGTGCCCGGTCGAGTGCATTCCGCGCGATCCCGAACATCTGGAAACGCCGGAAGGGTTGATGGCGAAGTACCACGCGCTGCAGGCCGACAAGGCCGCGTGAGAGTTGAATGAACGGCGAGGTGTCAGCCTCGCCGTTTTCCCTTTTGCGGCAACGTTTTCCGCTGCGCGCGCCGCCGGTCTATCCCACGTAGGCGCTGAAGATATCGCGCAACGCATCCAGCAGAATGTCGCATTCGGCATCGGTGCCGACCGAGATTCGCAGATGCTGGGCGATTCGTGGCGCATTGAAGTGGCGCACGAAAATCTCCCTTTCCCTGAGCCGCAAAAGAAGCGTTGCCGCGTCGTGGCCTTCGTGGCGCGCGAACAGCAGATTCGCCGCCGACGGCACGACTTCGAAGCCCAGCGCCGTCAGGCCAGCGGACAGGCGCTCGCGGCTCGCGATCACTTTCGCGCAATTGTCTCGGGACCACGCATCGTCCTCATAAGCGGCGATGGCCGCGACCTGCGCCAGCCGGTCGAGCGGGTAGGAGTTGAAACTGTCCTTCACGCGGTTCAGCGCGTCGATCAATTCCCGATTGCCGAACGCGAAGCCGACCCGCATGCCGGCCAGCGAGCGCGACTTCGACACTGTCTGAATGACCAGCAGATTCGGGTAGCGGTCGATCAGTTTGATGGCCGACTCAGCGCCAAAATCCACATATGCCTCGTCGATCACGACGACAGAATCGGTGTTTTTCGCCACCACACGCTCGATGTCGGCGAGCGGCAGCGGGCGTCCGGTCGGCGCGTTGGGATTGGGGAATAACACGCCGCCGTTGGGCGCTGCGTAATCGTCCACGTTGATCGCGAAGCTGTCGTCGAGAGCGACCGTCCGGTAATCGATTTCGAAGAGCCGCGCGTAGGTCGGATAGAAGCTGTATGTGATATCGGGGAACAGCAAGGGTTTATCGTGCTTCAGCAATGCCTGGAAGGTGAGCGCGAGTACCTCGTCCGAGCCGTTGCCCGCGAACACCTGCTCGGGGCGAATGCCGTGATGCGCGGCGACCGTCTCGCGCAGCTTGAGCGAGGTCGGGTCGGGATAGCGCCGCAACGATTCGCCGGCGTCGCCCAGTTCCCGCCGGATTGCATCGAGCACGCGCGGCGACGGCGGATAGGGATTCTCGTTGGTGTTCAGCTTCACGGGGCGTGCAGCGATGGGCTGCTCGCCCGGCACATAGGGCGTCAGACGGCGAACGACGTCACTCCAATAGCGGCTCAAGCGGTTCTCCTGTCGATGGGATGGGGCGGGGCGAGCGACTACGAATTGCGATGCAACTGCATCATCGCCCGTTCGAGCTCGCCCTTGATGATCTGCGGCATCACGGCGAGCGCGCGTTCGACCGACGCGTCGATCGCGTCCTGCTCTTCCCGCCGCGGCGGCTTCAGCACGTAATTGGCGACATCCGGCTTGGCGCCGGCGCGCGCGCTTTCGGGAATCAGGTCACGCGGATGGCCGATGCCGATCCGCAGCCGCCAATATTGCTGCGACGACAGATGCGCGGTGATGTCCTTCAACCCGTTATGGCCGCCGCTGCCGCCGCCGAGCTTCAGCTTGACGCTGCCTGGCGGCATGTCGAGTTCGTCGTGAACAACCAGAATCTCGTCGGGGAGAATCTTGAAGAACTGCGCAACGGCGACAACCGACTGACCCGAGCGGTTCATATACGTCTGCGGTTCCAGCAGATGCACTTCCTCGCCGTGAAGCCGCGCCTTCGCATAGAAACCGTGGAAGCGCCGTTCATCGCGCAACGTCGCGCCCGCTTCGCGCGCCAATTGATCGACCAGCCAGAAGCCGGCGTTGTGGCGAGTCGCGGTATATTCGGCGCCCGGATTGCCGAGCCCGACGATCAGCTTGATCATGATTGCGTAGGTCCGTCTGACTCAGGCGTTGAACGCGGCCGAGCCGAAAAAAACCGAAAAAAAACCCGCCGGGGCGAACCTCGGCGGGTCACATCGACCGTTTCATGGAAACGGCTCGAGAGGATTTGCTCGCTCAGTGCAGCTCAGGCAGCCGGCGTTTCGCCTTGGCCTTCCGCAGCAGCCTCGCCTTCAGCGATTGCGCCAGCCGGGATCGTTGCAGCAGCGACCACCGGGTTTTCCGCTTCGAGGTGAGCGACCAGCGCCACGCCTTCCGGCAGCTTCAGGTCTTTTGCGTGCACCGATTGACCCGCTTCGATCGTTGCCAGATCGACTTCGATGAATTCCGGCAGTGCCGACGGCAGGCACTCGATTTCGATTTCATTGATGACGTGCGAAATCACCGCGCTCGACAGCTTCACTGCCGGGTTGGTTTCCTGGTTCAGGAAGTGCAGCGGCACCTTGGTGTGCAGCTTCTTCTTCGCGTCGACACGTTGGAAGTCCACGTGCAGCACGAGCTGACGGAACGGATGGTATTGCACGTCGCGCAGCAGAACCTGTTGCGACTTGCCGCCCACTTCCAGTTCGAGAATCGACGAATGGAAAACTTCTTTCTTCAGCGCGTGCCACAGCGCGTTGTGGTCCAGTTCGACCAATTGCGTTTCAGCACCAGCGCCATATACGATGCCCGGGGTCTTGCCCGAGTTACGCAGGCGGCGGCTCGCACCCGTACCTTGCAAATTACGCTCGAAAGCGACTACTTTCATGTTGAATCTCCAATGCACCGCCCGCGACCAGGCAGTAAAAACGGGGCCTCCAAGCCGTTACGGCTGAGGCCCCCGAACTGCGGCACGAACCTTCGTTCGTTCGCGCCGATTGTGCAAAAGCGCGGCGTGCATTAGTGCAACGCGCGCCGCGCCTTCGCAAATACTTAACTTTCAGCGAACAGCGACATCACCGAATCGCCGCGGCGAATCCGCGAGAACGTTTCGGCCAGCAGGCCAGCGCTGGTCAACGAACGGATCTTCGCGCAGGAGCGGGCTTCGTCGCCGAGCGGGATCGTGTCGGTGACAACGAGTTCGTCGAGTGCGGAAGCCGCGATGCGCTCGCCAGCACCGCCCGACAGAACCGGGTGGGTAGCGTACGCGAACACCTGCTTCGCGCCACGTTCCTTCAAAACCTGAGCCGCCTTGCAGAGCGTGCCGGCGGTGTCGACCATATCGTCCATGATCACGCAGGTACGGCCTTCGACTTCACCGATGATGTTCATCACTTCGGCAACGTTCGCCTTCGGGCGACGCTTGTCGATGATCGCCAGATCACAATTCAGTTGCTTCGCCAGGGCCCGGGCACGCACCACCCCGCCGACGTCCGGCGAGACAACCAGCAGGTCCTCGTAGTTCTGCTTGCGCAGATCGCCGAGCAACACGGGCGTGGCGTAAATGTTGTCGACCGGGATGTCGAAGAAGCCTTGAATCTGGTCGGCGTGCAGATCCATCGTAATGATCCGCTCGACGCCGGCGATTTCCAGCATGTTCGCCACGATCTTCGCCGAGATGGCGACGCGCGCCGAACGCGGGCGTCGATCTTGACGGGCATAGCCGAAATAGGGGATGGCGGCAGTGATCCGGCCAGCGGATGCGCGCTTGAGCGCATCGACCATGATCATCAGTTCCATCAGGTTGTCGTTCGCCGGCGCGCAGGTGGACTGCAGAACGAAGACATCCTTGCCACGCACGTTTTCCTGAATCTCGACCTGGATTTCACCGTCCGAGAAACGGCTAACCATGGCTTTGCCGAGGGGAATACCGAGGATTTTGACGACTTCCTGTGCAAGCGCGGGATTTGCGTTGCCAGTAAAAACCATCAGGCCGTCATGGCTGCTCATCGTGCACCTGCTTCAGGCTGGGGGCGAGGGGAAATGCGAGAATTTTTGGCAGGGGAGAAAGGATTCGAACCTTTGCATGCCGGAATCAAAATCCGGTGCCTTAACCAGCTTGGCGACTCCCCTACACTAACTTTGAGCTCCGCCGAACGTGGAGTTTCGTTCGACGATGCAAAACTTATGACGCGAAAGCAAAGAGTGGATGCTGATCGAGACTGGCGGCCACTGCGCTGTTCCATTCGCCTGGCAGTGTGGCTTGCACCGCTTCTGCCTCGGCTTTACTACGGAACGCTGCAAAAACACTTGCACCTGATCCAGACATCCGCGCTGGCGCGACGTTTTCAAACCATCGCAGCACTTGCGCTACTTCCGCGTATTTTCCTACGACAACCTGCTGCATGTCATTCCGGCCAAAACTTTCCGGCCATTCAGTATTGCAGCTAAGTTCTGCAGGAAAGTCCGTAATTCTGAGGGGTTTTGAATCTCTTGTCAACGTTTTTTCAGAGAAAATCGCTGCGGTCGGAACATGAACCCTCGGCGTCACTACCAGGAAATGACGCGGCGGCAATTGTACAACGTCTAATGTTTCTCCGACACCCTGCGCGAATGCATTTTTCCCAAAAATAAAAAACGGCACGTCCGCGCCGAGTCTTAACGCCAGCGCCTGCAATTCCGGCCGCGGCAGGTCGAGTTTCCACAAACGGTTTAGCGCAAGCAGCGTGGTGGCCGCGTCGGAGCTGCCGCCGCCGAGACCCGCGCCCATTGGCAGACGTTTCTCGATTTCGATGTCGACGCCTTCCGGTGAGCCCGTATGCGCCTTGAGCAGCGTTGCGGCGCGCACGGTGAGGTCGTGTTCGGGCGGCACGTCGGCGATTTCGGTGCTGCGCGTGATCAAGCCGTCGTCGCGCCGCCTGAAGTGCAGCGTGTCGCCCCAGTCGAGCAACTGGAAGACCGTTTGCAGCGTGTGATATCCGTCCGGCCGGCGGCCGGTGATGTGCAGGAAGAGGTTGAGTTTCGCTGGCGCGAGGCAATCGCGCAGCGAGTCGGTCGTTTCGATCATGAGTCTGGGCTACATGCGCCAAAGTGGCGCCGACGAAGCGGCAGGGTCGCGCGACGCGGCGCGGGTTACTGATCCAGCACGAGCTTGATGTCGAGCGGCGGCTCGGCACGGCTCAGGTTCACGCGCTTCACGCCGGTGGCGGGCGCGTCGGCGTAGGCCAGATAATCGATTGTCCAGCCGTCCTGTGTGATCTGCTTCAGATGCGACGGTTGCTCCGGATCCTTCTCCGTCCTGGCGCGCGAGGTGGGCGCCGGCGACGGCTGCAGCCAGTAACGCAAGCCTTCGACCGGCAGCGAGAAGCCGAGCGCGTTCTGCATGAGCGTGGATACGTTATCGGCGGTAAGCGGCTGGCGGTTCGGCAACTCGAGCGTGGCCGAACCGGGCGAAGAAGTCACGATCGCGAGAGTCTGGCCGAGCGGATTGCGCAATTGCAGGGAGACGGTGTCGCCCGTTTCCTGCCAGGAGAAGTTGCCGTAAGCGTTGCGCTGCTGGCCGTTCTGATCGTTGTACTGGATCGCGAAACGGCCCAGGTAGGCACGGCTCGTCTGAGCGGTGACGGCAGTCGCGGCATTCGACGTGGACGGCCCTTGCGGTTTCACCGACGCACAACCGGCCAGCGCGACAACCGCTGCAGCCACGAGTCCGAGCGCCGCGCCGCGCGGCGCCCGGGAACGGGAAATCAAACGGGAAAGACGCATCAAAGATCGTTTACCTGAAGACGTTGCAGCGTTTTAACAAGCGTGTCGTTATCCGGTTCGAGCTTGCGCGCATCGCGGAAAGCGGCGCGAGCCTGGTCCTGCGCGCCGGTTTTCCACAACACTTCGCCGAGATGTGCGCCGATTTCGGCGTTCGGCTGGATGTCGTAGGCTTTGCGCAGCACCTTGATCGCGTCCGACGTATTGCCCATCCGGTATTTGACCCAGCCCACGCTGTCCATGATGAATGCGTCGTTCGGTGCCAGCGACGATGCCTTCTCGACCAGCTTGTCCGCTTCCGCGAGGCGCTGATTGCGATCGGCCAGTGAATAGCCGAGCGCGTTATAGGCCTGGGGATTGTCGGGCTGACTCTGGATCAGCTTGCGCAACTGCGCTTCCATGACATCGAAGTGGCCGTTCTTTTCGGCGGCCATCGCGTAATCGTAGGTGAGGTCAGGATCGTCGGGAAAGGCCGCGGTGACTTGTTGCAGGCGCTTTTCCGCTTCCGGATAGCGCTTTGCGTCGAACAGGATCGCCGCGTCGGTGCGCGCAAGCAGCGCCTGGTCGCGCGGATCGGGCGACTGAAGACTCGCCAGCAGCTTGCGGGCGTCGTCGGTCTTGCCCTGCTTGGCGAGCAATTGCGCGCGCGTGACCTGGGCGGGCATGTATTGCTGGCTCGACGGCGAAATCTTGTTCAGCCAGTCGCCCGCCGCCGCTTCGTTTTTCTGTTCGAGCGCCAGTTGCGCCAGATAGATATACGCCTGGCCCGGATCGGCGCCCGGCGTTTTCTCGGCTTGCTGCGCGTATTGAGTCAGATACGTTTGCGCTTCGTTGAAATTCTTTTGCTGGATCTTGATCAGCGCGAGCGCCATCAGCGGCGTGAGGTCGTTCGCATTGTTCTTGTGCATGACCTCGAACTGCTTCTGCGCGTCGTCCAGACGGTCGCTCGCGAGGTACATCTGTGCGAGCGCGAGGCGCGCGTCGTGCGATTTCGGATTCTGCTGCACGTACTTTTCGAGCGACGCGATGCCTTCCTTGCGCTCCTCGGGACCCATTTGCGACAGCATCAGCGCGGCCGGCAAATAGTCGGGCTTGAGCGTGAGCGCCTGTTCGAGCGACTTGCGCGCGCCCGGCGCGTCGTCCGATACGAGCTGCTGGCGTGCGACGGCCAACTGCGCTTCCGGCCGGTTCATGTCGTTCTTCAGCAAATCCTGCAGCACATGCAGGCCGCCGATGCGGTTGGGGCCGCGCGAGATCAGCAGTTGCAACGCCAGCATCGCGCTGCCGCGATTTTCCGCAGGCACTTTCGCGAGTTCGCGGGCGAGGAGCGGCGAAGCTTCGTCGGGCTTGCCGGACAGCACGAGCAGCGATGCGTCGAGTTGTGCGGCGCGTTCCGAATCCGGCGCATATTGCTGCCACAATTGCGCGGCGGCCAGCGCATCCGATGGACTCTGCGCGGCCAGCGCGATTTCGGTGGCGCGTTGCGCCATGCGCGGATCGTGCGTGTCGCGCGCGAGCGCGAGATAAGTCTGGTAGGCGGGCGCGGGCTGATCGCGTTGCAGCGCGACTTCGGCGGCGAGCACCTGGAATACGATCTGGCTCGACAGCGCGAGCCTGGGCAGCGACTTCTGCTCGTCCGCCGAGGGCGGACCGAGCGGGTCCGCCAGTGCGACGGAGGTGTCGTCCGAGCCGGGTGAAGGGTCCTGCGCGTATGCGGGCACCGCGGACAACGCCCAGACCGCGAGCGCGGCCGCGCCGAGCACCCGCCGGGCGGACACGGCGTGCGGCACGCGGGATGCGCTAGCCGGGCGCTTCGAAAACAGCTTCACGAAGGACAAGTTCATGGAAATCCGTTCAATGTTTCGGACGATTGTAACGCGCTCGCTACAATACGCGCACACCACTCACGCAAGTTGCAGACCAGTCAGACATGCCAGAGTTGCCAGAAGTTGAGGTTACCCGACGGGGAATCGAACCGTATGTGTCCGGCCGCAAGGTTGAACGCGTCGACGTGCGTACGCCCGCGCTGCGTTGGCCGATTCCCGCCGACCTTGCGAAAACCTTGCGTGGCCACGTGGTGCGCAAGGTCGAGCGGCGCGGCAAGTATCTGCTGTTCGAGATCGACGCCGGCTGGTTCATCGTGCATCTTGGCATGACCGGCACGTTGCGCGTGCTGCGTCACGTGCCGCATCCGCCTGCTGCCGCGAAACACGATCACATCGACTGGATCTTCGACGAATTCATTTTGCGCTATCGCGATCCCCGGCGCTTCGGCGCGGTGCTGTGGCATCCTCGCGAAGCCGGCGACGTGCTCGTGCATCCACTGCTCGCGAGCCTCGGCGTCGAGCCGTTTTCGCCGGCGTTTTCCGGCGCGCTGATGCATCGGCTCACGCGCGGGCGCAAGGTTTCGGTGAAGCAGGCGTTGCTGGCCGGTGAAATCGTCGTGGGCGTGGGTAATATCTACGCATCGGAGAGTCTGTTTCGCGCGGGCATCCGACCGACCACCGCGGCGGGCCGCGTCTCGCTCGTCCGTTACGATCTGCTGGCCGACGCCGTGCGCGTGACGCTCGCCGCCGCGATCGAGAAGGGCGGCAGCACATTGCGCGATTTCGTCGGCAGCAATGGCGAAAGCGGTTACTTCCAGCTCGATTATTTCGTCTATGATCGCGCGGGGCTGCCATGCCGCGTGTGTGGAACGCCGATCAAACAGATCGTGCAGGGGCAGCGCTCCACGTATTTCTGTCCCACCTGTCAGCGCTAATTTCAATGCCCTCTCGCTTATCTCCGCGTTCGTCCCCATCGGCCGCACGCCAAGCCCCCGCGTTTGCCGCGATGTCCGATTTTTCCGCGCGGCTGATTGCGTGGCAGCGCCAGCATGGCCGTCACGGTTTGCCGTGGCAGAACACCCGTGACCCGTATCGCATCTGGCTGTCTGAAATCATGCTGCAGCAGACCCAGGTGTCGACGGTGATTCCGTACTACGCGAAGTTTCTGGCGCGTTTTCCCGATGTTGCGGCGCTGGCCGCCGCGCCCGTGGACGATGTGATGGCGCTGTGGGCCGGCCTTGGCTACTACACGCGTGCGCGCAATCTGCATCGTTGCGCGCAGGCCGTGGTCGAGCAGCATGGCGGCGCGTTTCCGGCATCGGTGGATGAGCTTGCGGCGTTGCCGGGCATCGGCCGCTCGACGGCGGCGGCGATCGCGTCGTTCGCCTTCGGCGCGCGCGCGACGATTCTCGACGGCAATGTGAAACGCGTGCTGGCGCGCGTATTCGGCGTGGAAGGTTTTCCAGGTGAAAAGAAAGTCGAGAACGCGATGTGGACGCTGGCGGAGTCGCTGCTTCCGTCGAATGCATCGGACGACGACGTGAGCGCCTACACGCAAGGTCTGATGGACCTCGGCGCGACGCTCTGCGTGCGCGGCAAGCCGGACTGCCTGCGTTGCCCATTCGCCGCCGACTGCGTGGCCAATCTGAGCGGACGCCAGCGCGAATTGCCCACCGCGCGGCCGAAGAAAACCGTGCCGACGCGCCGCACATGGATGCTCGTGCTGCGCGACGGCAACGCGGTGATGCTGGAAAAGCGCCCGCCGTCAGGCATCTGGGGCGGCTTGTGGAGCCTGCCCGAAGCCGCCGGCGAAGACGCGCTCGTCGAGCGTGCGCGCGCCTTCGGCGGCGATGGAACGGTTTCGCCGCTGGCGCCGCTCACGCACGTATTCACGCATTTCAAGCTGAATATAGAGCCGCGAATCGCCGAACTGGATCGTGGGGCGGGCGCGTTGGCCGCGCTAGCCGATTCCGACACCGCGTGGGTCGCGCTAAGCGATCTCGACTCGTTCGGTGTGCCAGCGCCGGTGCGCAAACTGCTGGACGGTTTGCAGGGTTCGCTGATCTGAACGAATCCGGCAAAACAACAAGCGCCAGCGCTTCAAAGCAGTTGATGCTGCTGCATATAGTGATGAACCACGTCGATGCGCGCGCCGGCGTCCTGCACTTCCATCAATTTCTGGCGCGCGCGCAGCGCGATCGGCAGCACTTCCGCGAGACGGTTCGACACCCATGAAGGGTCCTCGAGCCTGAACGGCTCCGCGAACGGCAGGCTGTCGGGGTCCCGTTCACGGATCGTTGCGATGATCCGCTCGAGCACTTCGGCGCACGCGCCGAATTTGGCCAACTGGTCGTTGCCCTCGAGCGGCATGTCGTCGCCGAGCGGCTCCGCCATGCCGACCAGCAAGCCGCTCGACTCCACGCGATGCGACAGCAGACGGAAGCGCCGCGTGCCGCGTGCGCGGATCAGCAGCATGCCGAACGCTTCGACGTCGCATTCCTCGATTTCGGCAAGACAGCCGATTGCTTCGGGTACCGACGGCTCTTCTTCACGCGCCACCTCGGCACCGCTTTTCAGCAGACAGACGCCGAATGGCGTCTTTTCGCGCAGGCAGTCGCGCGCCATGTCGAGGTAGCGCGCTTCGAAAATCTTGAGCGGCAGCAGTCCGTCGGGAAACAGCACCGTATGCAGCGGAAACAGCGGCAAATCGGCAAGCACAGTAGAAGAAGACATGGCGCAACGCTTCGAGTTGAGGCCGCGCGATGCGGCCAGTTAAGCCACTAATCTCGATGACTGACCGGCATCTACCGGCGCATCCCTGTGCCGCACAATCACATTCGCCGAAGGCGCGAGACGCGCGGCGAGCGTCTCCGCAATGAACACCGAGCGGTGCTGGCCGCCCGTGCAACCGATAGCGACCGTCAGATAACTGCGGTTGTCGTCACGGAAATGCGGCAGCCATTTGGCGAGGAATTTCTCGATGTCGTCGATCATTTCATGCACGAGCGGCACTGCGTCGAGAAAATCGATCACCGGTTTGTCGAGGCCCGTGAGGGGCCGCAATTCATGATCGTAGTACGGGTTCGGCAGCGTGCGCACGTCGAAAACGAAATCGGCGTCGAGCGGCACGCCGCGTTTGAAGCCGAATGACTCGAACATCAGCACGAGTCCCGCGTCTTTCTGCTCGATGAAGCGTTTGACCCACGCGCGCAGCACGTTCGCGCGCAGATTGCTGGTGTCGATCTGATGCCCGAATTCGGCGAGGCCCGCCACGAGTTCGCGTTCGCGTTCGATCGCTTCCGCGAGCGAGGTGAGCAGGCCCACATCCGCATCGTGCGCGGTGGAACCGGATAGCGGATGGCGCCGACGCGTTTCGGAGAAGCGCTGAATCAGCGACTGCGTGCTCGCGTTCAGAAACAATACGCGCACGTCGTGAGCGCGCGACAGGTCGCGGATCATGGCGGGCATTTCGTCGAGCGAAGCGCTCGAGCGCGCGTCGATGGCGACGGCGAGGCGGTCTTGCCCGTCCACGGCGAGGTAATTGGCGAGTTGCGGCAGAAAACGCGGCGGCAAATTGTCGACGCAGTAATAGCCTGCGTCTTCAAGCGCGTTCAGGGCAACTGACTTGCCGGAGCCGGATATACCGGTGATCAGGATTATGCGCATGGAGTCGTGGGATCCGTACATTTCATCATAGCATCTGGTCCCCCGTGCGCGTACCCGCGGCTGCCGGTGGCCGCGGGCGCGACGTGGTGCAGCCAGCCTAGATCAATTTGCCGGGGAACTGGCTATCGGGGTCTTGCATCGCCAGACGCTGGCGATCCATGAAGTCACGCAACGTGTCGATGCCGCGCAGTTGCAGGATGGTGTTGCGCACGGCAGCTTCCACCAGCACCGCGAGGTTGCGGCCGGCGGCCACCTGAATCGTCACTTTGCTGATCGGCAGGCCGAGTACGTCGACGGTTTGACTCTCCAGCGGCAGCCGCTGAAATTCGCCGTCGGGACGGCGTACCAGTTGCACGATCAGCTTGAGCTTCATTTTGCGGCGGACCGCGGTTTCACCGAAGATCGTCTTGATGTCGAGCAGGCCGAGGCCGCGCACCTCGAGCAGGTTTTGCAAGAGCGGCGGGCAGCGCCCTTCGACGAAATCCGGGCCGAGCCGCACGAAGTCCACCGCGTCGTCCGCGACGAGGCCGTGGCCTCGGCTGATCAGTTCCAACCCGAGCTCGCTCTTGCCGAGGCCCGAGTCGCCGGTGAGCAGCACGCCCATGCCGAGGATGTCGAGAAACACGCCGTGCAGGGTGGCGCGCGGCGCGAGGATGCGCGACATGTAGAGGCGCAGGCTGTCGATCACCGCGGCGGCCGACATTGGCGTAGTGAAAAGCGGCGTGGACGAGCGCGTGCAGCGCAGCACGAGTTCCGGCGGTGCGGCGACCCCGCCCGCTACCACCAGAAACGGCGGTTCCAACGCGATCAGCTCGGCCATGTGGCGCGAGCGGTCTTCGTCGGTTTGGCGTGTGTAATAGTCGATTTCGGCGTCGCCGAGCACCTGGATCCGGTTCGGGTGGATCAGGTTCAAGTGGCCGACGAGGTCTGCGCTCGACGTGGCATTGGCGACCGATTCCGAAGAAAAGCCGCGTTCCCAGCCTTCATGCCCCGTCAGCCAGCTCAGCTTCAGCGTGGCGGCGTTGTCGTCGAAAATGCTTTGGGCGTTGATGCTGGACGTATCCATGAGTCAGTGACTCCAGTGTGGGCCGCGTGCCGGGCAAGGGGGCGGCCGCGCTAACGCGGGCCGTGCACCTTCCCAGGCTGAACCCGCGTGCTGGCGGGTGACCGGCGTGCGGAGAACCGCCGATGCATCAAGGTTGCCACTGAGTGAGCAGGCGATGCAACGATTCGCGGTCTGCTTCCGTGTGCAGGCGCTCGCGGGCCTCGCGGTCGGACAACAACTGGGCGATTTCCGAAAGGATTTCGAGGTGCTGCTGGGTGGCCTGTTCCGGTACCAGCAGGAAGATCAGCAGCGAGACCGGCTGACCGTCAGGCGATTCGAAGGGAATGGGTTCGGCAAGACGCACGAACGCGGCGAGCGGCTGCTTCAAGCCTTTGATTCGGCCATGCGGAATCGCGACGCCCTCGCCGAGCCCCGTCGATCCGAGGCGCTCGCGCGCAAACAGATTGTCAGTGACTGTGCTGCGGGCGATGCCGTTCTGGTTCTCGAAGATCAGGCCCGCTTGCTCGAACACGCGCTTCTTGCTGGTGACCGATAGTCCGACGACGACGTTCTCGAGGGGAAGAAATTTGGCTAAACGATTCATGTTGACAGGCGAAAACGTGGCCTGGGTTCTCCTCGCTGGGGCATTTGAGTGGTGTTCCATTCGTTTGATGCTCACGGCGACGTACGTGGAGCCCGAAAGCGCAGGACTCCGGCCGACGACCTCCATGTGAACTAACTAGACCCCGATGGTAACCGGAACATTATAGAACAGGGTAGCCGCCGATGGTGCGGCGCGCCATCGATGCCCGATAGGTTTATTCGAAGAACAACTCGTGCCGCGCCGCCGCACCAGAAAGGCGCCTGGAAACGAAAAACCGCCCGGTCTTGGGCGGTTTGGCTGGTGAAAACGGAAGCGAGGAAAATGAAGAAAACCTTCTAATTTTCCTATTGCGGCGGCACGTCTAGCAGCGGCGCCGGTTGGTACTTGATCGCCTCATGCGCATGGCCCTGCAGACGATCTTTGTGGCGTATCACTTGTCGGTCAAGCTTGTCGATCATCAGATCGATCGCAGCGTAAAGATCGCTGTCACAGCTCTCGACAAAAATGTCCTTGCCCTTGAGATGAAGGTTGATTTCAACCTTTTGACGCTTTTCCTTTTCCTTATGGTTGTCGACCGAGAGGACCACACTGCCGTCGATGACCTGATCGAAATGTCTTAGCACCCTATCCAGTTTGGTGATCACGTATTCGCGCAACGCAGGCGTTACTTCGAGGTGGTGTCCACTGATCTGCAGATTCATAGTGCTTCTCCAAGCTAATGGCCGCTTGGTCCACACGATGACGTAGGTCCGGTCGATCTGTCGGCTTGCCTGAGTCGCCCCCCGGTGACTGACTTCTGGCAGGTCGCATCGGCCGGCCTGTCCGCCAAACTGCGGAGCGGCCGGTAAATGCCCGCCACGGAAGGCGACGGGCTACAGAGACTTGCGCAGGTTGACTGCCGGAATCTTGAGCGCTTCGCGGTACTTCGCAACGGTACGCCGTGCGACCACGAAGCCCTGTTCCGCCAGCAGTTCGGCTATGCGGCTGTCTGAGAGAGGCGATTTCGAGTTTTCCGCTCCTATCAGTTGTTTGATGAGCGCGCGAATGGCCGTGGAAGAAGCCGCGCCGCCCGTGTCTGTCGAAACGTGTGATCCAAAGAAGTACTTAAATTCAAGCGTCCCGAATGGGGTCAGCATGTATTTACCGGTTGTCACACGCGAGACAGTTGACTCGTGTAGACCCAGCGTATCAGCAATTTCCCGCAAAACCAAGGGGCGCATGGCAATTTCGCCGTGCACAAAAAAGCTCTTTTGACGCTCGACAATGGCTTGCGCGACCCGGAGGATCGTTTCGAAACGTTGCTGGATATTTTTGATCAGCCAGCGCGCTTCCTGCAGTTGCTGGCGCAACGATCCGCTGCCGGGATCGCCGCGGTTATTGCGCAAAATATTCGCGTACAGGTGGTTGATGCGCAGCTTCGGCACCACTTCCGGATTCAGTTCGGCCTGCCACCCCTGAGCCGTCTTGCGCACCATGATGTCCGGCACCACGTAGTCCGCTTCGGCCTTGCCGTAGGCGGCGCCGGGGAACGGTTCGAGCGAGCGGATCAGCAGGTGGGCATCGCGCAGGTCGTCGTCGCTTGCCTTCAGATGTTTGCGCAGACGCGTGAAATCACGGGCCGCGAGCAGTTCCAGATGATGCGCGACGATCTCGAGCGCGAGCGTGCGGGTAGGAGACGGTTCGAGCCGCAGCAATTGCAGCTTCAGACACTCCGACGCCGAACGCGCGCCAACTCCCGCCGGGTCGAAGCTATGCAGCAGCGCGAGGGCCGCGTTCAGTTCATCCAGGTCGACTTCGAGTTCTTCCGGCAGGTCGGCCAGCACTTCTTCGAGCGTGGCGGCGAGGTAGCCGTCGTCGTCGAGCGATTCGATCAGGAAGGTGATCAGCGCCCGGTCGCGTTGGCCCGCCTGAGTGACGCGCAATTGCGCCATCAGGTGGTCGCGCAGCGAGGTGCTCGATTCGTGGATCTGCAGCGGGGGCAAATCGTCGTCGTCGGACGCATTGCCGGAGCGGCCGTAGTCGTCCAGATTCCATTGCGACGCGTCGCCGTTGCTGTCGCTCGCGAGACCGTTGTATTCGTCGACGCCCTGCGGCTCGCCGTTCTCCGCGCGCTCGCTGCTGCTGGACGATGACGACGCATTGCCGCCCATCTGATCGGGCGGCGGTGAGGAGTTGGGCGACTGGGCAATCAGCGAGCCGTCGGCCGCCACGCGCAGGGGGCTCGCGATCCAGTCGTCCTCGTTTTCGAGGAGCGGATTCTGCGAGATCGCCATGGCGACTTCCTGCTGCAGTTCGAGCGTAGACAGCTGAAGCAGCCGGATGGACTGCTGCAGTTGCGGGGTCAGCGCAAGATGCTGCGATAGGCGGAGTTGGAGGCTGGCTTTCATGGCAATTTGAGATTCATTGTAGAGAGTTTGCCACGACCGCGATACCTTGCGACATTCGCAATTACGCGTGCACCGCGTTTTCGGCGGTGCTGGGCGCGAAACGGCCCAGATCAAAAGTGCTGCGGGGTGCGTGCAAAGGGACCGGCGGGTGGCGCGTTGGCACCGCCGGCAATCCCGTCGTCGCTTACATGCGGAAGTGCTCGCCCAGGTAGACGCGCCGCACGCTTTCGTTTTCGATGATTTCGCTCGGCGCACCGGCGGCCAGCACGCTGCCGTCGCTGATGATGTAGGCGTGGTCGCAGATGCCGAGCGTTTCGCGCACGTTGTGGTCGGTGATCAGCACGCCGATATTGCGCTGCTTCAGAAACTTGACGATTTTCTGGATTTCCAGCACCGCGATCGGATCGACGCCCGCGAACGGCTCGTCGAGCAGGATGAAGCTGGGGTTGGTGGCCAGCGCCCGTGCGATTTCGACCCGGCGACGCTCGCCGCCCGACAGGGACAGCGCCGGATTCTCGCGCAAATGAGCAATCTGCAACTCATCCAGCAAGGCTTCCGTGCGGTTCGTGATGGCCTCTTTCGTGAGCCGCTTGCCGTTGTCTTCGTGCTGCAACTCCAGCACGGCGCGAATATTTTCCTCGACGGTCAGCTTGCGGAACACCGAGGCTTCCTGCGGCAGATACGACAAGCCCAGCGACGCGCGCTTGTGGATCGGCAGCAAGCTGATCGACTTGCCGTCCAGGTCGATTTCACCCGCGTCGAGCGGCACGAGGCCGACGATCATATAGAACGATGTGGTCTTGCCCGCGCCATTCGGGCCGAGCAGGCCGACCACTTCGCCGCTTTTCACGTCGAGCGACACGTCTTTGACGACCGTGCGCGAGCCGTAACGCTTCTTCAGGCTGCGCACCACCAGCGAACTGCTGGTGCCGGCCGGCTTACGATTGGGGAGGGACGCGGAAGAGCTCACTGGTTCGGCGCTCCCTGGATCGTGGTGGACGGCGCGAGCGTGGCCGACGCGCCGTTCAGCGCAGCCGCGCCGCCGTTGCGCGGCGCCAGCATCGCGCGCACGCGGCCGCTCGGGTTGCCCGGGCCGGCGACGTCCTTGCCCGCCTTGGCGGTGTAGAAGTCTTTCTGGCCGTCATACGTGATGACGCTGCCGCGCACCTGGTCCATCACCGTCGAGAGGCCCTGCAGGCGCTTGACCGTGGCGTTGGTGGTGAGCGTGGTGAGATCCTGCTTGCCGTCGTAGTCGATGCGGATAGCCGTGCCTTCGATGTATTCGTCGAGCCCCTCGCGTTTCTGGCGGAAATACGACAGATTGCCGCCGCTCGAGGTGCCGGTGGCGTACTGATAGCCCTGCGGGTCTTGCGTCACTTCCACGCGATCGGCCTTGATCACGATGGTGCCTTTGGTGGCGACCACGTGGCCGGTGAAGACGTTGACCTGCTTGAGATCGTCGTAAGTCATGTTGTCCGCTTCGACGTTCAGCGGCTTGTCCTTGTCGGCGCGGTCGGCGTGCGCAAGCGGCGCGAAGCCGGCGAGCGGCAACGCGACGATGAGCGCGGCGAGTCCGGCGCGGCACGCGGACAGGGTACGCGAGCGGCCGGTGTCAAAACGGGGGAACGATTCGTTCATGCAGTCACGCCTGGAATGGATTTACCCGGGTTGCTTGGGCGAGTTGCCGCCGGCTTCGGACGCGGCGATCGCGCCTTTCACGTTGCCGAACAGCTTCATCACCCGGGTGACGTTGTTGTAGTTCATGCCGCTGGCCGTCATCACGGACATGCCGCGCTGAAGTTTAACCGGCTTTTCGGTCTCGATCACATCGTCGTTGACCAGCACCCTAAAATGCTGCGAATCCGCCTGCATCTGCGGATCGCCGTTGCCGGGCGCCCGCAGGATGCGTGCGTTGTCGTATAGATCGACGATCGACGCGTCGCCGTTCACCTTGCCGATGTCGCCGGTTGCGGTGACGATCGGCTTGCCGGGCTGGAACGCGCGCATGGCGGGTTTCACCAGGTCGCTCAGTTCGTCGTCTTCGTAATGGATCAGTGACTGGGCCGTCAGGCGGTATTGCGTGGAGCCGGACTGATCGAGTTCGGAAACCGAGAAGTTCTCGGCAAAGTAATCCGGCGTGTGTTCCTTGGGACGCACCACGCCTTCGTTCTGGCGCGGCAGCGTGGCTTGCAGCAGCCACCACGTAATGCCGGCGAGCGCGGCCATCGCGACGAGCGGAATCAGCGACGTCAGGCGAAACTGATTCATCCGACGAGACCCCGCTGTTCGCCGCTACAGGCCGCCGCGAGCAGTGCCTCGTATTTGTGCTGCGCGCGCAGCAGTGTGTCGCAGACTTCGCGCGCCGCGCCGTGACCGCCGCGCGCTTCGCTCACCCAATGAGCGCGCGCGATCACTTCAGGATGCGAATTGGCCGGCGCCGCCGCGAAGCCGACCCTGAGCATCACGCCCAGGTCGACCCAGTCGTCGCCCATGTAGCCGCATTCTTCCGGGCTCATGCCGGTTTGCTTCAACAGGTCCGCGAATGCCTGGGGTTTGTCTTGCACGCCCTGATAGACATGGGCGATGTTCATCTCTTTCGCGCGCGCCGCGACGATGCCCGACTGGCGCCCTGTGATGATCGCCGTTTCGATGCCGGCCTGGCGCAGCAGCTTCATGCCGTGGCCGTCCATCGAGTTGAACGCCTTCATCGTGTCGCCTTCCGCCGTGAACAGCAGACCGCCGTCGGTCAGCACGCCGTCGACGTCGAAAATCATCAGCTTCACGCGGCTCGCGCGTTCGGTAGCGGTAGGCGGGGCGACGGCCATCAGATCACCTTCTTCGAGAACAGATCGTGCATGTTGAGCGCGCCGATCAGCTTGTGTGCTTCGTCGACGACCAGCATCTGATTGATGCGGAAGCGTTCCATCAGTTCAACGGCTTCGACGGCGAGGTGGTCCGGGCCGATGGTGCGCGGCCCCGCGGTCATCACCGAGGAGATCGGCAGATTGCGGAAGTCGCCGTCACGTTCGAGCACGCGGCGCAAGTCGCCGTCGGTGAAGATGCCGGCCACGCGGTCGTCCTGATCGACGATCGCCGTCATGCCCATGCGCTTGGCGGTCAACTGGAACAGCGCGTCGCGCACGGTGGCCTCGGGCGTGACCTTCGGCACCTGGTCGCCGGTGCGCATCACGTCGCGCACATAGGTGAGCAGACGCCGGCCGAGCGCGCCGCCCGGATGCGAGCGGGCGAAATCGTCGCGGCCGAAACCGCGCGCGTCGAGCACCGCGACCGCGAGCGCGTCGCCGAGCGCGAGCGCTGCGGTCGTGCTGGCGGTGGGCGCGAGATTCATGGGACAAGCTTCTTTCGCCACGGCGGAATTCAGGTGCACGTCGGCCAGTTGCGCAAGACTCGACGACGGGCGTCCGGTCATCGCAATCAGCTTCGCGCCGAGCCGCTTGATGAGCGGCAGGATTGTCACGAGTTCCTCGGTTTCACCGGAGTTGGAGAGCGCGAGAAACACGTCGTCGGCGGTGACCATGCCGAGGTCGCCGTGGCTTGCTTCAGCGGGATGCACGAAGAAAGCGGGGGTGCCGGTGCTGGCGAGCGTGGCCGCGAGCTTGCGCGCCACGTGGCCGGATTTGCCGATGCCGGAAACCACCACGCGCCCACGGCAACCCAGGATGAAATCGACCGCCCCGACGAAGCCATCGTCGAGTTGATCGCGAAGCGCGCGCACCGCGTCCGCTTCGATGTCGAGCACGTCGCGAGCGAGCGCGAGTGCCCGGTCGCCATTGATTTTCGCTATCATTCGCGGAGTATAGCAAAGGCGCTTGTTCGCCGCGCCGGGCCTGCTGTGCAAAGCCGCTACCTTTGACGGCCCCTCAACCTTGTCGCACGGCGTGTCGCGTGCGCGGTTCCGCTGACGAACGAGGACGCTTCACCCATGCGCTTTTGCCGATGATTTCCCCGCTCGAAATGACGCTGTTCCTGCTGCTGGCTTCAGTCGCGGGCGTGGTGCTTTTTCGCTTTCTGAATCTTCCGCCGATGCTCGGCTATCTGACGGTCGGCATCGTCGTGGGGCCGCACGCGCTAGGTCTGATTCCCGACTCGGCGGGTGCGCAGAACCTCGCGGAATTCGGCGTCGTGTTCCTGATGTTTTCGATCGGGCTGGAGTTTTCGCTCGCGAAGCTGCGCTCGATGCGCCGGCTTGTCTTCGGTCTCGGTCTATTGCAGGTGCTCGGCACCATTGCCGTTGCGGTCACGCTCGGCTTCGTGCTCGAGCGCTGGGTGCATATCAGGTGGCAGGCGAGCGTGGCGCTGGGCGGCGCGCTGGCGATGTCGTCCACGGCGATCGTCAGCAAGATGCTCGCGGAGCGGCTCGAGATCGAAACAGAGCATGGCCGCAATATCTTCGGCGTGTTGCTGTTCCAGGATCTGGCCGTGGTGCCCCTATTGATCGTGATCGCGGCGCTGGGCGGCAATTCCGAGGATCTCATGAGCGCGCTCGGGCTCGCGGCGATCAAGATCGTCGTGGCGTTGGCGCTCCTGCTGATAGTCGGGCAGCGCTTCATGACGCGCTGGTTCAACGTGGTCGCGCGGCGCCGCTCGCAGGAACTGTTCATTCTCAATCTGTTGCTGGTGACGCTCGGCGCGGCGTTCATCACCGACAAGTTCGGCCTGTCGCTCGCGCTCGGCGCGTTCATCGCCGGCATGTTGATCGCCGAAACACCGTACCGGCATCAGGTGGAAGAGGACATCAAGCCGTTTCGCGATGTGCTGCTCGGTCTTTTCTTCGTCACCACCGGCATGCTGCTGAATCCGCGCGTGATCTGGGAGCATCCGTTCATCGTGCTCGGTTTCCTGGTCGGCCCGCTTCTGCTCAAGGCGGTG
Organism: Paraburkholderia sp. DD10; assembly: GCF_049177125.1. Lineage (NCBI taxonomy): Bacteria > Pseudomonadati > Pseudomonadota > Betaproteobacteria > Burkholderiales > Burkholderiaceae > Paraburkholderia > Paraburkholderia sp. DD10. The sequence continues at coordinate 3,782,693 of NZ_CP185393.1, forward strand.
ATGGTGATGGGGCTGTCGCGCCTGTTCGGCGCGTCGCCGGGCGTGGCGATGCGCACCGGCATCGGCCTCGCGCAAGCGGGCGAGTTCGGCTTCGTGCTGCTGAACCTGATCCTCGACAAGCATCTCGTCGACGCCACGCTGTTGCAGGCGATTCTCGCGGCGATGCTGCTCTCCATGCTGGCCGCGCCGTTCCTGATTCAGAATGCTGACCGTATCGTGCTGCGGCTGTCGTCGACTGAATGGATGATGCAGTCGTTGCAGATGACGCGCATCGCCACGCAGAGCCTGAAGCAAAGCGGCCACGTGATTATTTGCGGCTATGGCCGCGCCGGCCAGAATCTCGCGCGCATGCTGGAGCATGAAGGTTTGTCGTACGTCGCACTGGATCTCGACCCTGACCGCGTACAAGCCGCGGCGGCAGCCGGCGAATCGGTCGTGTTCGGCGATGCCGGGCGGCGCGAATCGCTGCTCGCCGCGGGTATCCATCGCGCGGCGGCGATCGCGATCACCTACGCCAACACGCCGTCGGCATTGCGCGTGCTGCACAACATCCACGAGATGGAACCGACGCTGCCCGTCATCGTTCGTACCGTCGACGACGCCGATCTGGAAAAGCTGCTGGCCGCGGGCGCGACCGAGGTGATTCCGGAAATCGTCGAGGGCAGCCTGATGCTGGCGTCGCACACGCTCGTCGTGATGGGCGTGCCGATGCGGCGCGTGGTGCGGCGGGTCGAGGAAATGCGCGACGAGCGCTATGCGTTGTTGCGCGGCTATTTCCACGGCGCCGACGACATGGACGACGACGACGGCCACGAACAGGTGCGGCTACAATCGGTTCCGGTCGACGAACACGCGGACGCGGTGGGCCGCACGCTCGCGGAATTGGGCCTGTTCGATCTGGGCGTCGAAGTGACGGCGATTCGCCGGCATGGCATTCGCGGCGTCGAGCCGGACCCGTCCACCAAGCTGCGCGCGAGCGATATCGTGGTCTTGCGCGGTCTGCCTGAACAGTTGGCGCAAGCCGAGGAGCTGCTGTCGAAGCACCGGCGCGCGGGCGCCGCCGCAGCCTGACTTGCCTTTCACCGGACCCGCGAGGTCCATCCGGAGACAACATGCCCAACGCGCTCGCGAGCGCGCCGCTCGATGCGGCCGACTACATCAAAAGCCACATTCGCACGGTGCCTGACTGGCCGCAGCCGGGCGTGCAGTTTCGCGACATCACGCCGCTTCTGCAGGAGCCGAAGTCGCTGCGCGTGCTGATCGACCTGTTCGTGCAGCGCTATATCGACGCGAAGCTCGACTACATTGCCGGGCTCGACGCGCGCGGTTTCATCATCGGGCCGATTCTCGCGTACGAGCTGAATCTCGGTTTCATCCCGATCCGCAAGCAGGGCAAGCTGCCGTATAAGCGCGTCTCGCAGTCGTACGCGCTCGAATACGGCGTGGCGACCGTCGAGATTCACGAGGACGCCTGCAAGGCGGGCGACCGCGTCGTGATCATCGACGATCTGATCGCCACCGGCGGCACGATGATGGCCGGCAAGATTCTGCTCGAGGGGCTCGGCGCGGTCGTGGTGGAAGGCGCGGCGATTATCGATCTACCGGAACTGGGCGGCTCGAAGCTACTGCGCGACGGCGGCCTGCCGCTCTACACGGTGACCGCATTCGACGGTCATTGACCGTTCGCCGCGAACCCTCTTTCGCGCACGCTGCACACAAGGAAGGTAACAACGATGCCCAACTTTCTGTTGTTTCTCGCCACGTCGGTCGCCATCACCATGGCGCCTGGTCCGGATAATCTGCAAGTGCTCGCCCGCGGCATCTCGCAGGGCCGCGCGGCGGGGCTGGTCGCGGCGCTCGGTTTCGCGGCCGGCATCACGTTTCACACCACGCTTGCAGCGCTCGGCGTCGCTGCGTTGCTGCGCTCCTCGCCGCTTGCCTTCGAGGCGATCAAGCTGGCGGGCGCCGCGTATCTGATCTGGATCGGCGTGAAGGCGCTGCGCAGCCAGGGCCTCGCCACCGCGCATGAGCGTGCGCCGCAACCGCTGATGGCCGTGTTTCGCCAGAGCGTGCTCGGCAATCTGCTGAATCCGAAGGTGACGCTGTTCTTCGTCGTGTTTCTGCCGCAGTTCGTGCAGCCGCACGGCACGCAAAGCGTCACTGTGCAGATGCTCGAACTCGGCGCGCTGTTCATGTTGCAGACCGTGGTGGTGTTTTCGCTGTTCGGCGTGTGCGCGGGGATCATCGGCGGCTGGTTGAAACGGCGGCCGCGCGTCGGCGTGTGGCTCGACCGCCTGGCCGGTGCGACGTTCATCGCGATCGGGATTCGCGTGGCTTTGCGCGATTGAGCGTCGCGGACACCGCTGAAAACAGTTGGAGCTTCACATGACCTTGCCTTGCATCACCGCCGCGCGCCGCTTCGACGTTCACGCACATCTGCCGTTCTGGATCGACGCGGAGCAGGTCGGCTGGATTCGCTCGACCGATGTGCCGCTGCTCGCGCGCTGGCCCGATGTGTTCGACATCGACAGCGCCCGCGTGACCCTGACGCCAATCTTCAACACGATCGATCTGCGCAGTGCGGCGCTCGGCTCCGTGATCGGCGCACTCGCCGCCGAAGGCCGCATTCCTGGCTGGCGCAACGAGACTTACGCGATCCGCAATGGGTTCGATGCGAAGCCGCTCGCGTATATCGAGCGGGCCGCGTCGCGCTTCTTCGGCACGATGACGTACGCGGTTCATCTGAACGGCGTCGTAGAATACGCGGATGGCGCGCCGCAACTGTGGATCGCGCGCCGCAGCGACACCAAGGCGACCGATCCGGGCATGCTCGACAATGTGGTGGCCGGCGGGATCGGCTGGGGCTTCGGCATCGAGGCGACGATCGTCAAGGAATGCTGGGAAGAAGCCGGCATCCCGGAAGAGATCGCCGTGCGCGCCGTGGCGGGCCGCACGGCTCATGTACTGCAATCGTTGCCGGAAGGCACGCAGGCCGAACAGATCTTTATCTACGACCTCGCGCTGCCGGCCGATTTCGCACCGCGCAACCAGGACGGCGAAGTGGGCGAACACCGGCTCGCGCGCATCGACGAAGTGGCGCGCTGGATCGAGGAAGGCGCAATGACGGTGGACGCGAGTCTCGCCACGCTGGATTGTCTGCTGCGCCGCGGTTGGATCGATGCAGACGCGTGTCCGGGCATCGACACGTTGTTCGCACCGCGACGTTCGCATAAGCGCCCGCGCGAGCGACCCGCGCGCTGAAGTACCACTGCACCGTTGGATCTGAATCGCGCTATCGGGCAGCACACACCGAACGAACCACGCATTGAAGAAGGGAGTCACCCAGGTCATGTCGACCGATCACAGCTTTATCCTCAAACTGTCGTGCGCCGACCGGCCCGGCATCGTCCACGCGGTTTCCGGCTTTCTGTTCGAGCGTGGCAGCAATATTCTCGACTCGGCGCAATTCGGCGACAGCCGCACCGGCGAATTCTTCATGCGCGTTCATTTTCAGCAGGTGGGCGGCGATCCGGGGCTGGAGGCGCTGCGCGCGTCGTTCGCCGCGCTCGCTGAACAGTTCGGCATGCGCTGGGAGTTGCACGATGCGTCGGTGAAGCCGCGTGTGGTGATCATGGTGTCGAAAATCGGCCATTGCCTGAACGACTTGCTGTTCCGCTATCGCACCGGTCAACTCGGCATCGAGATTCCAGCGATCATCTCGAATCACAAAGAGTTCTATCAACTCGCCGCCAGCTACGACATTCCGTTCCATCACTTCCCGCTGCTGGGCGGCACGCCCGAGGCGAAGGTCGCGCAGGAAGCGCGCGTGCTCGAAGTGATCGACGAGCACCAAGCCGATCTGGTCGTGCTCGCGCGCTATATGCAGATTCTGTCGCCGAAACTGTGCGAAGCGCTCGCGGGCCGCGCGATCAACATTCACCATTCGTTCCTGCCGAGCTTCAAGGGCGCGAAGCCGTATTACCAGGCATTCGACCGCGGCGTGAAGCTGATCGGCGCAACGGCCCACTACGTGACGACGGATCTCGACGAAGGTCCGATCATCGAGCAGGAAGTGGAGCGGGTCGATCACAGCATGACGCCGGAGCAACTGACGGCGATCGGCCGCGACGTCGAATGCGTGACGCTCGCACGTGCGGTGAAGTGGCACGTCGAGCATCGCGTCGTATTGAACGGCAGCAAGACGGTGGTGTTCCGCTAAAAGCAGCCGACGCGCTTGCGGTGGCGGGGGCCCGACTTTCCCCCAATGCTGCAAGCGTGTGCGCCGGAAGCGACCTTTCCCCGAGAACTACGCCACGGACCTGCCGCCGTCCCGCATGCGACTTGCGTTTTGCGCCGAACGGCGGCGCGCGTTCAGCTTCTTCAGCCAGATCAGCAGTCCCGTCGCGCTCAGCACGGCGACCGCGATGCCGACCGCGCTAATCAGAATCCGCCCGCCGATACCCAGAATGCGCCCCGAATGCAGCGGGTACTGCACCTGCATGAAGATGTCGCCGGCCGTGCCCTTGCCGGGAATCTGCGCGCCGAGCGGCTTGCCGGTGGCGGCGTCCCAATACATCCAGGGATTACCCAGGCCGATATCGCCGTGATCGTTGCCGGTCGCGTAGAAGCCCACGCCATAGGCGTGGAGGAACTCCGCGTAGTAGAGGCCGCCAGGCGGTGCGTTGAGATTACGCGCCTTGCCGGCTGCCTCGGCCAGTTGCACGATGCGCTCGCGGCTCAGCACTTGGTCCCCAGGCTGCGGGGCGCGCAGGATTTCCGGATTGTTGATCGGGTCCGGCGTCAGCGTCGAGAACAGCGACACGATTGGCCGCACGACAGGCGCCGCGAGATTCATCGACACCGACGTCAGCGCGACGATCACCAGCAAGCCCCAGATCCAGACGCCGCCGGAGCGATGCAAATCGAAGGTGAGCGCATAGCCGCCGCGTCCGAAGCGAAAGGCGAACGACTTGCGCCACGCCTTCAGACTAGGGAACGACAGCCATAGCGCGATCACGCTATCGAACAGCCACACGATCCCGACAATGCCCATCAGCCAGACGCCGATATCGACGCCGCCGGTAAACGGCAAGTGCAGCGTGTAATGCAGTTTGTAGATGAAGGGAATCAGATTGAGCCGCGCGAGCGATACCGCACCCCATTCGCGACGTCCCTGAATCTCGCCGGTGGCGGGATCGACCGCGATCTGGTTGAAGTCGAGTGTGTAAGGCTGTTTGGTCGCGGGATTGGTGCGCGGCAGCACCATCATCTGCAACGTGCGGCCGGGTTCGGCGGCAAGCGGCAGATACGTCACCTGGAGACGCGGATCGGCGGCTTCCACGCGACGTGCCAGTTCAAGTCCGGAGAGCGCGGGGCCAGCGGTACGGGCCTTGAAGAACGATGGGTTCAGCGCCGCATCGAGTTCATGATCCCACGCGATGATCGCGCCGGTGAGGCCCGCGACGAACAGAAACAGCGCCGTGGCGACACCGAACCAGCGGTGCAGACGGATGAGTTGCTGCCTCATACGCGAGCCGGAGGGGTAAAGCGGAAGTTCGGATGAGCTGTCACGGCACCGGTTCTGCGTAAATGGGAATTGTTCGCATCTTAGGGAATCGTGCCATCGGTTGCAAGTTTTCCGTAAGCGCAACACGGTTGAGCCGACGGAGTGACGTTCGAGCATTGCGCGACGCCCCATCTGGCATGGCCTCCAGCTCGCATCGGTTATGCGCATGCGGCAAAATGCCGCATCTCGAAGCTTACAATTCGCATAGCTTTTTCGGCATCATCGCGGCCTGTACGAATTGGGAATGATTCTCATTTGTTCGGGATATCCAGAAAAACAGGGTCAGCGATGAGCGTAAGAGACGGGGTAAGAAACGGAATAGAACCGCTGCCGCATAAACGGCTAACGATGCGGCCGCTGCATTGGGCCGCCTGCCTAGCGTTTGCGGCGAGCCACGCTGCCTTCGCGCAGCAGGCGCCGGCATCGGAGACGCCCGAAGCGGGCGAAACAGCGTTGCCAGCAGTCAAGATCACAGCGGCGCAAGACACCGAGCAGCATCTGAAGGAAGAACTGAGCAGTGGCGCGCTCGGCACGCGTTCACAACTCGACACGCCGTTCTCGACCACCGTCGTCACGAGCGAACAATTGCAGGACCGCCAGCCGTCCAAACTCGGCGACGTGTTCGCCACCGACGCCTCCGTCTCCGACAACGGCAACGCCTACAACGCATGGGCCACGTATCTGACGGTGCGCGGCATGCAACTGGACTGGCAGAGCGGCTTCAAAATCGACGGCATGCCGTTCAACAGCTACGGCATCACGATGCCGTACGAGCAGCTCGAAAAAGTGGAATTGCTCAAGGGGCTGACCGGTTTCATGTACGGCTTCGGCGCGCCGGGCGGCGTCGTGAACTACGTGACGAAGAAGCCGCCGCTGTCCGGCACGCCGGTGCGCAGCATCGACATCGGCTATTACACCGACGGCGTGTGGACCGAGCACGCCGATCTCGGCGGCCGCGTCGGCCCTGACGGCATGTTCGGCTATCGCCTGAACGCGACGCATGAAGAAGGCAAGACCTACAACAACGGCAACGTGCGGCGCGATTCAGTTTCCGTCGCGCTCGACGCGCGCATTAACCGCGACCTGAAGGCGACCTTCGGCGCGCTCTACCAGGAGCGTCATTCGACCGGCATCACGGGCGCGATTTCGACGGCGCTGTTTTCCGGCACGGGCCTGCCGCACACGATGAGCGGCGGCACGGGCGACCTCTCTGGTCCCGATCAGCACCTGAACACGAACCTGCAGCTTTACACCGCGGGCGTTCAATACAACCTGAGCCCGGACTGGACGCTCAATGCGAGCTACAGCTATAGCAAAAGCTCGCGCGACCGCAACGAGAGCACATACTACCTGCTCAATGGCGCGGGCGATTACACGGACAGCCGTTTCGCCGGCAAGGAAGGGCATCAGCTGAGTTTGTGGCAAGTGTCGGCGGAAGGCAGCGTGAAGACCGGACCGTTGCAGCACCAGCTCGTGATCGGCGCGGCGTATCAGCGTCAAACGAACGATTACGGCGCGAACAGTTTCTTCGGCCAGATCGGCACCGGCAACCTCTACCAGCCGAACACCAACACCTTCGGCGGCGCGTCGAACTACTACACCTATCGCGACAGCGACATCACGCAAAAAGCGCTGTTCGCGAGCGATACGATCCAGTTGACCCAGCGCTGGTCGGTGCTCGGCGGCGTGCGTTACACCAACTACGAGCAGCACGGCTACTCGACCACCGGCGCGACCACGTCGACCTACAGCCAGAACGGCGTCGTCACGCCGACCGTCGCGCTGATGTTCAAGCTGGCGCCGACCACGACGCTTTACACGAGCTACGTCGAGTCGCTGGAAGCGGGCACCGTGGTGGGCGACACCTACGCGAACCGGGGCGAATTGCTCAAGTCGTTGCGCAGCAAGCAGTATGAAGTGGGCATCAAGACCGAGCATGCGCGCTGGAGCGCGACGGCCGCGCTGTTCCGCATCGAGCGCGGCGCGGCTTACGCGAACAGCGCGAACGTCTATACGCAGGACGGCGAGTCGATCTTCCAGGGCGTGGAGTTTGGTGGCGACGTGCGTCTGGGTTCGAGCTGGAATGTCGGCGGCGATCTCATGTGGATCAACACGAAGTATGAAAAGGGCGCGGCCAACAACGGCAACCGCGTGGCCGGCGCGCCTCAGTTCGTGGTGGCGGGTCATGCGACGTACTCGGTGCCCTACGTGCCGGGTCTGCGCATCGGCGCCGACGCCAAGTTCACGGGCAATACGAACGTGCGGCCGGCCGGCAATCTGAACGCGCCGGGCTATATGCTGGTCAATCTGGGCGCGAGCTATGCCACGCGCATCGGCGGCTATGACGTGACGTTTCGCGCGGCCATCGACAACCTGCTCAATCGCCGCTACTGGGAGTATCAGTACGCGGATTACGTGACGCCGGGCGATCCGCGCACCTTGTCGCTGAATGCGCGCATCGACTTCTGATGCATGCATAAAAAAACGGCACCGCGGTGCCGTTTTTTTTTCGCCTTGCCGTTGTGCGCGCCGCCGCGCGCGGCAGTTCAAACCAGCCGCAGATAAATCAGTTCGCGCTTGATATACGCATAGAAGATCGGCGCCGCGACCACGCCCGGCAGGCCGAACGCGGCTTCCATCACGAGCATCGCGACCAGCAGTTCCCAGGCGCGCGCCTCGATCTGCCCGCCGACGATGCGCGCGTTCAGGAAGTATTCGAGCTTGTGAATCAGGATCAGGAACGCGAGCGACATGACCGCAGCCGGGAAGCTCACCGAGAGCGCCACTGCGACGATGATCGTGTTCGAGATCAGATTGCCGATCACCGGCAGCAAGCCGACGATGAACGTCACCATGACCAGCGTCTTGGAGAGCGGCAACTGATCGTGGAACATCGGCAGTACGACCAGCAGGAAGATGCCGGTGAACACCGCATTGATCGCGGAAATCTTCACCTGCGCGAACACGATGCGGCGGAACGCTTCGGAGAAACGTGTCACGCGCGTGACGAAGGCCGTGGAAAGCGGCAGCCGATGCATATGCTTCTGCGCGCCCACCGCGATGATCGCGCCGATGATCATGCCGATCAGAATGTGAGTGAAAGCGCGCGCCGCCGTCTTGCCGCTTTGCTGCAGCATGTTGGCGTGCGTCTGCATCAGTTCGGCGGCCTTGGCTTTCATCTGCTCGGTGTCGACCGGCAGATAACTGGCAATGAATTGCGGAATCCGCCCCCGCGCCTGATCGATCAACTGCATCGCCTGATCGAGCAGCTTCTGCACGCTCTGCACGTCGTTCTCGAAATGCTCGATGAGGCCGAGCGTGATGCCGGTGAGCGAACCCACGATCACCACCGAGAGCAGCACCACCGCGAGCCAGCGCGCGCGCTGGCTCGACATATGACGCTCGATGCGCGGCGCGATGGTGTGAACCAGTTGGAACACGAGCATCCCGGCCAGCAGCGCGCCGAGCAGCCTGAGTTGAATGACCGCCCACATGCCGATCAACATCACCACGTAACTGCCGATTTCGACCGCCGACAGCTTCGGCAGGCTCATGTCGCTAGTCAGCCTGACCGGGCGTGGGCGTAGGTCCTGCACTTGCCCGTCGTCGCGTGCCTGATTCCGCTTGGCCATGGCTTTTCCCGTTCCACCCGTGTTGTGCACCGTTACTTTCTGCTGGCGGCGCGTTTCAGCAACGGCGCCAGATACCTGCCGGTAAAACTTGCCTTCGACTTCGCAACCTGCTCCGGCGTGCCTTGGGCGATGATCTGCCCGCCGCCCGCGCCGCCTTCCGGACCGAGATCGATCACCCAGTCGGCAGTTTTTATCACATCGAGATTATGCTCGATGATAACGACGGTATTACCCTGATCTCGCAATCGATGAATAACTTCCAGCAGAAGGGCAATGTCGTGGAAGTGCAAACCGGTGGTCGGCTCGTCGAGAATGTATAGCGTGCGACCCGTGTCGCGCTTGCTCAGTTCCAACGATAGCTTGACGCGCTGCGCCTCGCCGCCCGACAAGGTAGTGGCCGACTGACCCAGCCGGATATAGCCCAGGCCGACGTCCAGCAAGGTCTTCAGCTTACGCGCGACGACCGGCACCGGCTTGAAGAACTCGTAGGCGTTTTCCACCGTCATGTCGAGCACTTCGCTGATGTTCTTGCCTTTGTACTGCACGTCGAGCGTTTCGCGGTTGTAGCGCTTGCCGTGGCAGACATCGCAAGGCACATAGACGTCGGGCAGAAAGTGCATTTCCACCTTCAGCACGCCGTCGCCCTGGCAGGATTCGCAGCGGCCGCCCTTCACGTTGAACGAGAAACGGCCCGGATCGTAGCCGCGTTCCTTGGCCGCCGGCACGCCCGCGAACAGTTCGCGGATCGGCGTGAAGAGGCCCGTGTAGGTGGCCGGATTCGAGCGCGGCGTGCGGCCGATCGGCGACTGGTCGACGTTGATGACCTTGTCGAAGTGCTCGAGACCCTCGATCGATTCGTACGGCGCGGGCTCCGTGGCCGAGCCGTACAGGTGATGCGCCACCGCGTGATACAGCGTGTCGTTGATCAGCGTCGACTTGCCTGAACCCGATACGCCGGTCACGCAGGTCAGCAGGCCCACCGGCAGATCGAGCGTGACGTGCTTCAGATTGTTGCCGTGCGCCTCCACGATGCGGAGGCGGCGCTCGTCCGGATCTTTTCGCTCGTCGGGAAATTCGATGTTGCGCGCGCCGGACATGTACTGACCGGTCATCGAAGCCGCGTTGGCCTGCACTTGCCTGGGCGTGCCTTCGGCGATCACCATGCCGCCGTGCTCGCCCGCGCCGGGGCCCATGTCGACCACGTAGTCGGCCATGCGGATCATGTCCTCGTCGTGCTCCACGACGATCACCGAATTGCCGAGATCGCGCAGATGCTTGAGCGTGGCGATCAATCGGTCGTTGTCGCGCTGATGCAGGCCGATCGACGGCTCGTCCAGCACATACATCACGCCGGTCAGACCCGAGCCGATTTGCGAGGCGAGGCGAATGCGCTGCGCCTCGCCGCCCGAGAGCGTTTCCGCGCTGCGTTCGAGCGACAGATAGTCGAGCCCGACGTTATTCAAAAACATGAGCCGCGCGACGATTTCCTTGACGACCTTGTCGGCGATCTCGCGTTTCGAGCCTTCCAGCCGCAGCGTCTGGAAATAGCCGAGCGCATCGCGCAACGGCCAGCCGCTGATTTCGAAGATGCCGCGGGCGTCGCCGTCCGCGCCGATCCGCACGAAGCGCGCTTCGCGGCGCAGCCGCGTGCCGGCGCAAGCGGGGCACGGCTGATTGTTCTGGTACTTGGCGAGTTCCTCGCGCACGGCGGCCGAGTCGGTCTCGCGATAACGCCGCTCCAGGTTCGGGATGATCCCTTCGAACACATGCTCGCGAACCGACGTGCGGCCCCGCTCGTTGATGTACGAGAACGGAATCTCCTGCTTGCCCGAACCGTACAGCAGAATCTTGCGAACTTTTTCCGGCAGATCCTCGACGGCGGTGTCGATGTCGAATTCGTAGAACGCCGCGAGGCTTTGCAGCATCTGGAAGTAAAACTGGTTGCGCCGGTCCCAGCCCTTCACCGCGCCCGCCGCGAGCGAGAGCGACGGATGCGCGACCACCCGCTTCGGATCGAAGAAGGTGATCTGGCCGAGCCCGTCGCATTCCGGGCACGCGCCCATCGGATTGTTGAACGAGAAGAGGCGCGGCTCCAGTTCCTGCAGCGAATACGAGCAGATCGGGCAGGCGAACTTGGAGCTGAACAGATGCTCTTTATCCGTATCCATTTCGAGCGCGATCGCGCGGCCGTCGGCAAGACGCAGCGCCGTTTCGAACGATTCGGCGAGGCGCTGCTTCATATCGCCGCGCACTTTCAGACGGTCCACCACCACGTCGATTGTGTGCTTGTCGTTCTTTTTCAGCTTGGGCAGCGAGTCCACCTCATAAATCCTCGCAACGCCTTCATTCGCGGTGCCGCCGCCCGAGCGCACCCGGAAGCGGATAAAGCCCTGCGCCTGCATTTCCTCGAACAGTTCGACGTGCTCGCCTTTGCGGTTCGCCACCACGGGCGCGAGGATCATCAGCTTGGTCTCTTCCGGCAACGCGAGCGCCGCGTCGACCATCTGCGAGACGCTTTGCGCTTGCAGCGGAATCTCGTGATCCGGGCAGTAAGGCGTGCCGACCCGCGCGAACAGCAGCCGCAAATAGTCATGAATTTCGGTGACGGTGCCGACCGTGGAGCGCGGATTGTGCGACGTCGCCTTCTGTTCGATCGAGATCGCCGGCGAGAGGCCCTCGATCAGATCGACGTCCGGTTTTTCCATCAATTGCAGGAACTGGCGCGCGTAGGCGGAGAGACTTTCGACGTAGCGCCGCTGTCCTTCCGCATAGAGCGTGTCGAACGCGAGCGACGATTTGCCTGAGCCGGAAAGGCCCGTGATAACGACGAGCTTGTGACGTGGAAGGTCGAGATTGACGTTCTTCAAGTTGTGGGTGCGAGCCCCACGAATACGGATTTGTTCCACGGATTTATTCCATGAACTGCGGAAAGAGGAAGAGGCTAAACCTGCTACTATAACGACTTTTCAAGACCGCCGTTACGGCTTCCTGACCGCCCGAACGGGCGCCACGGCAAGCTGTAAGGCAGCGGTCCAGCGTCGCGGGAACAGGTTTAACTGGGGCCGTTTTCCGCGAGTACAAGCTAGCCGCGAGGCAACAGCGGGGCGGCGCGAGCGGGGAGTGCGCGAAGCCGCCGGCTCGAATGCCGCGCCGCATACTGTCTGTGTCCCGCAGTCCCGTGGTAAGCCGGCTGGTCGTGGCCGCCCCGTCTGGGCCGGCCGCCCGCGGTGCGCCGCCCAGCTCATTCGAAGAACGCTCCCGATGTCCAATCCGTCCGCCACACCCTCACGCATGAGCGCGCCCGAACTGCGCGCGACCGTGTCGCTCGCCGCCATCTTCGCGCTGCGCATGCTCGGTCTCTTCATGATCATGCCGGTGTTCTCGATCTATGCGAAAACCATCCCCGGCGGCGACAACGTGCTGCTGGTGGGCATCGCGCTCGGCGCATACGGCGTGACGCAGTCGATGCTGTACATCTTCTACGGCTGGGTCTCCGACAAGGTCGGACGCAAGCCCGTGATCGCCACCGGCCTGCTGATTTTCGCGCTCGGCAGCTTCGTCGCGGCGGGCGCGCACGACATGACGTGGATCATCGTCGGCCGGGTGATCCAGGGCATGGGCGCGGTGTCGTCCGCGGTGATCGCGTTTATCGCCGATCTCACCGCCGAGGAGCATCGCACCAAGGCGATGGCGATGGTGGGCGGCAGTATCGGCGTCTCCTTCGCGGTGGCGATCGTCGGCGCGCCGATCGTGTTCCACTGGGTCGGCATGAGCGGATTGTTCACGCTGGTCGGCATTTTCTCGATTCTCGCGGTGGGCGTGGTGCTGTGGGTCGTGCCCGACGCGCCCAAGCCGGTGCACGTGCGCGCGCCGTTCGCCGAAGTGCTGCATAACGTCGAGCTGCTGCGCCTGAATTTCGGCGTGCTCGTGCTGCACGCGACGCAAACCGCGCTGTTCCTCGTCGTGCCGCGCATTCTCGAAGCGGGCGGCTTGCCGGTCGCCTCGCACTGGAAAATTTATTTGCCGGTGATGGGCCTCTCGTTCGTGATGATGGTGCCGGCGATCATCGCCGCTGAAAAACGCGGGCAAATGAAAACCGTGCTGTTGTCGGCGATCGGTCTTATCCTGATCGGACAGTTGTTATTGGGCGTCGCTCCGCATACGATTCTGAGTGTGGCGGCGATCCTTTTTGTGTACTTTCTGGGCTTCAATATTCTGGAGGCCTCGCAGCCGTCGCTGGTGTCGAAACTGGCGCCGGGCACCCGCAAGGGCGCGGCTGCCGGCGTGTACAACACCACGCAGTCGATCGGTCTTGCGCTGGGCGGGATGATCGGCGGCTGGCTGCTGAAGGTGGACGGTCAGAGCGCCGTTTTCTTCGCGTGCTCTGGCCTCGTGTTTTGCTGGCTTATAATCGCCGCAAAGATGAAACAGCCGCCGCGCAAGGCGTAATACGGCGACCCCGAAGGACGCACCCCGTAGACCGCACTCGGGATTCGCCCCAAAAACACCAGAACTCACCCGGCGGCGGGATGCGGCGCACTTCCGGTCTCGGGCCCGCCGGCCCATGAGACGCGAACCGTGCACCGCCGCGCCGCCCGAAATGGAATCAACAGGAGAAACTCATGGCATCCGTGAACAAGGTCATTCTCGTCGGCAATCTCGGAGCCGATCCGGAAGTCCGTTATCTTCCGAGCGGCGACGCAGTGGCGAACATCCGCCTTGCAACGACGGATCGGTACAAGGACAAGGCGTCCGGCGAATTCAAGGAAGCCACCGAATGGCACCGTGTGTCGTTCTTCGGCCGGCTCGCTGAAATCGTGTCGGAATATCTGAAGAAAGGCTCGTCGGTGTACCTGGAAGGGCGCATTCGCACCCGTAAATGGCAGGCGCAAGACGGCACCGACCGTTACTCGACCGAAATCGTCGCCGAGCAGATGCAAATGCTGGGCGGCCGCGGCGGCTCGATGGGCGGCGGTGGCGACGAGGGCGGTTATAGCCGCGGTGAGCCGTCGGAGCGCAGCGGCGGTGGCGGTGGTGGCCGTGCGATGTCGGGCGGCGGTTCGCGTGGCGGCAGCGGCAGCGCGGGTGGCGGCGCCAGCGGCGGTTCTAGCCGTCCGAGCGCCCCGGCCGGCGGCGGCTTCGATGAAATGGACGACGACATTCCGTTCTAAACCCGACTAAAACAGTTTTGCAGGTACAAGCCCGTCCTCTTTGTCGAGACGGGCTTTTTGTTTGCCCGCCTATTCATGGCCCGCTGTTGAGCCGGCGAATCCCTGCTTCAGCGCGACCACGAAGCGACGCGCCCCGGTGCGTCAGATAACAGCGTTGCTGGCCGCAGCCGCCCGTCCGCGCAGCCAGTTGATGCTCGCGAACAGCAGCACCGCAAACACGATCAACATCGTGGCCACGGCGAGGATCGACGGGTCGATCGAATCGCGAATACCGCTCCACATCTGCCGCGGCACGGTGGTTTGATCCGGCCCGCCGATGAACAGAATGACGATCACTTCGTCGAACGAGGTCGCGAAAGCGAACACGCTGCCGGTCGCCACCGCCGGCGTGATGAGCGGCAACGTCACGCGCCTGAATGCGACCCAAGGCGGCGCGCCGAGTCCGGAAGCGGCCCGCAACAGACTGTGATCGAAGGAAAGCAATGACGCCGTCACGGTGATCACGACGAACGGCGTGCCGAGCGCCGCGTGCGCCAGCACGACGCCGGGATACGAGTTCACGAGGCCGAGCGGCGCGAAGATCAGATAGAAGCCCGCGGCAACGACGACGATCGGCACGATCATCGGCGAGATGATGAGCGGCATGATCAGACCGCGCAGCGGAAACTGCGCGCGCGAGAGGCCCAGCGCGGCGAGCGTGCCGAGACAGGTGGCGATCAGCGTCGAAGCCGCGCCGATGCCGATGCTATTCAGCAGCGCGCGTTGCCAGTCCGCGCTCGTGAGCGCCTGCTCGTACCAGCGCAGCGAAAAGCCCTGCATCGGGTACGAGAAGTACGAGCCAGCATTGAACGAGAGCGGGATGATCGCGAGAATCGGCGCAATCAGAAAGAACAGCACGAGCGCGCTATGCAGCCGCACCCCGCGGGCGGCGATGCGCTCCGTCAGCACCTTGTTGCGTTGATCCTGCATGTCCCGTTCCTTCGTCGTGTGCGTGTTTCGACCCGGTTCAACCGAAGCGCAAGCGGTCGATGCCGACAATGCGGTTGAACAGGAAATAAAAGATCGCCGTGAAAATCACGAGATAGGCCGACAGCGCGCCGGCGAGGCCCCAGTTGAGCTGCGTGTTGGTTTGCATCGCGATGAGCTGGCTGATCATCTCGTCGCCGGCGCCGCCGAGCAGCGCAGGCGTGATGTAGTAGCCGAGCGCGAGCACGAATACCAGGAAGCAGCCGGCGCCGACGCCCGGCAGCGTCTGCGGCACGTAGATCCGCACGAACGCGGTGAACGGATGCGCGCCGAGCGATTGCGCGGCGCGCATGTAAACGGGCGACACGCTCTTCATCACCGAATAGATCGCGAGAATCATGTAAGGCAGGAGCACGTGCGTCATGCCGATCAGCACGCCCGCGCGGTTGAAGATCAGCGGCAGCGGATGCGTGGCGAGACCGAGACCCATCAGCAGGCTATTGATGACGCCGCCCGGTTGCAGCAGCACGTACCACGCGGTCGTGCGCACGAGCAGCGAGGTCCAGAACGGCACGATCACGAGAAGCATCAGCCGGTTGCCGCTTTTCGCGGGCAAGTTCGCGAGCAGCCAGGCGACGGGATAACCGAGTACGAGGCACAGCAGCGTGACGGCGGCGCTGATCGAGATCGTGCGCGCGAACGCCTGCCGATAGACGGAAGCGTTGTCCGGGACGAACCCGACCGCGCCTTGCGGCGCGACTTGCGCATCGACCGCGGCGAGCAGATAGTCCGGCGTCGGCGACGCGGCGGCGCGCTTGAGCAACCGCCAGGTCTCCGGCGAGTTCCAGCGGTCGTCGAGTCCGACGAGCGTCGTTTTCCACGCGGGCGGGGCATCGGCGGGCAGTTGGCGCGCGGTGCGCATCAACAGGCTGCGAAACTCGGGCTGTGCGAAGTTCAGCCGCCGCGCCACCGTGCCGAGCTGCCCGCTCTGCTGCGCCTCCTTGAGCCCCGCCGCGAGCAGGGCGAACGTGTGTTCGTCCGGCACGCCGCCACCGTCCCACGCATCGAGCGCGCGCGCAAGCGCGGGCATGCTGTCGGGCACTTCGCGGTTCTGCACGCTGCGCGCGAGCAACAGCATGATCGGCGCAATGAAGGTCGACAGCAGAAACACGAGCAACGGCAGCGCAAGCAACAGCGCTTGCATCGATGCGCGGCGGCGCGTCTTCTGAAACGACGCGCGGCCGTCGGCTCTCGTCGGTGAGCCCGGCACCGGGCCTTGGGCGGAAGCGGGCATGCTGGTAGTCAAGTTGGGCTCTCGTCGGACGATGGTGTTACTGCGTCAGCCACACCTGGAACCGCTTGTTGATCTGGTCCGCGTTGTCGGCCCAGAAGTTCGCGTTGATCTGCAGCGCGCGCTTGAAGTTCTCGGGTGCGGTCGGCAGATCGGCGAGGCGCTGCTTGTCGACCAGCGCGATCGCGTCCTTGCGCGGCGGCGCGTAGGCGATGTACTTCGACAACTCCGCATAGGCCTTCGGCTGCGAAGCGGTGACGATGAACTTCGCGGCAGCGTCGGCGTGTTTCGCGCCCGTCGGCACACCCCACCAGTCGAAGTCGTAGACTTGCGCGTCCCAGACGGCCTTGAACGGCTTGTTGTCCTTCTTCGCGGCATCGGAAATGCGGCCGTTGTAGGCCTGCGTCATCACGACCGCGCCGTCCGCCAGCAACTGCGGCGCCTGCGCACCCGACTCCCACCACACGATGCTCTTCTTGATCGTATCGAGCTTCCTGAACGCGCGATCCACGCCGGCGGGCGTGCCGAGCACCTTGTAGACATCCTTCGGGTCGACGCCGTCCGCAATCAACGCCCATTCCATCGATACCTTCGGCGACTTGCGCAAGCCGCGCTTGCCCGGGAATTTCTGCAGGTCGAAGAAGTCGTTGACGGTGGTCGGGGCGGTCTTGAGTTTGCTCGCGTCGTACGCGTAGACGGTGGACCAGACCATGCTCGCGACCGCGCAATCGCTGATCGAGCCGGGGATGAAGTCGCTCGTCTTGCCGATCGTCTTCCTGTCGAATTTTTGCAGGAGCCCCTCGTCGCAAGCGGTGATCGCATCGTTGGTTTCGAGGTCGATCAGGTCCCACGTGGTGTTCTTCGCCTGCTCCATCGCGGAGAGCTTCGCGAGGCCGCCGTCATACGATTCGGTGGAGAAGCCGATTCCCGTGGCCTGCGTGAACGGCTCGAAATACGCTTTCTTGGCCGCCGCTTCGTATGCGCCGCCGAAGGTCACGACGGAGAGCGTCTCCGCCGCCTGGGCGGCCACGGTGGCGAATGCGAGTACGGCGAGTGCGGCGCATTGTGCTTGGATGAGGGTGCGCATGTCAGTTGGCTCCTGCTGGTGCGGTCGTGATGATGGAAGGTGAAGGCGGTGCGGATACGGGCATCGCGGGCGCGCTTCGCGGCGCGGTCATCGCGAGAATCTTGCAGTCGTCGTGGCGCCACGCGATCTCGATCGTGCCGCCGGGCGAAGGCAGCGCGTGGCGCTGCGTATTCGGCACTTTCACGACGATCGAATCGCGCGAGCCGAGCTTCAGGTGCACGCGATGATGATCGCCGCAATACACCCGTTCCTCGACGCGCGCGCGCACCACGTTGTTGTGTTCGTCGGCGCGCGTGCTTGCCTGCGTGCCTTCCGCGCTCGGGATATGCGCGCGTTCGGGGCGCAACGCGAGCATCGCGTCGTCGCCTGGCCGCAGGCCGTGTTCGCAACGGCCGCGAATCACGCTGCCGTCCGAGAGCGCCAGCGTCGCCCAGCCTTCGCCCGCGGTGACGACGCGCCCGGTCAACCCGTTGTTCTCGCCGACGAAATTGGCGACGAACGCGTTCTGCGCGTTCTCGTACAGTTCGCTCGGTGTGGCGGCCTGCTGGATACGGCCGTCGGAGAACACGGCGACGCGGTCCGACATCGTCAGCGCTTCGGCCTGGTCGTGCGTCACATAGACGATCGTGAGCGACAGCTCGCGATGCAGGCGCATGATTTCGTATTGCATCGTTTCGCGCAGGCGCTTGTCGAGCGCGCCGAGCGGCTCATCCATCAGCACGACGCTCGGCTCGAACACGAGCGCGCGTGCGAGCGCCACGCGCTGCTGCTGTCCGCCGGATAACTGCGCGGGACGCCGGTTCGCCAGATGCGGCAGCTCGATCATCTCGAGCGCGCGCTTCACACGCGCCTTCTGTTCGGCGCGGCTCACGTGCCGCACGGAGAGCGGAAACGCAACGTTCTCCGCGATCGTCAGATGCGGAAACAGCGCGTAGTTCTGAAACACCATGCCGATGTCGCGTTGATGCGGCGGCTTGTCGTCGAGCCGCCGGCCGTCGAGACGAATCTCGCCGTGAGTGGGCGTTTCGAAACCCGCGAGCATCATCAGCGTGGTCGTCTTGCCCGAGCCCGAGGGGCCGAGCAGCGACAGGAATTCTCCCTTGCTCACGTCGAGATTCAGATCATCGACGACGTACTGGGCGCCGTCATACGATTTGCTCACGCGCGAGAGCGAAATGAAGGCAGGGTTCGACATGTGATCGCGTTCCTCTCGATGGTGCGTCGTAATCAGGGCGTGCCGGGCTTCGTCGCGGCGATCTTGCCGGCGACGTAGCGCGCGAAGTCATGGTTGGGGCGTTCGAGATGGCTCAGATGGCCGGGCTTTGCGAGCGGCGCGTGCACGCCGCGGAACACCGCTTCCACGCCGCGCCGGTCTTCCGCATTCACCTCGTCGAGCAGTTTCTTCAACGTGGCCATGTGCGCGCCGGCCTCGGGATCCGCGATGAACTCCGGCGCAAGCCCGCCGCCGAAACGGATATGCACGCGCCCCACGCCTTGAGGTTGCAGCACGAGATACCAGAAGTAGCCCGGCGTGAGCGTGACGAGATGCGTCGGGTAGATGGCGAGCAGCGCGGTAGTCTTGCGCCAGTGTCCCGTGAGACGCGTGTTGTCCGGATGCGCGTTGCCGATGGGCAAGGACGCTTCCTTCGTGATCCAGTGATAGTTGAACGCGGGATAGCCCGGCGGGCATTCCATTTCATCGAGCCGCGAATGCGGTCCTACCGTCGCGCGATGCAGCATCGGCAGGTGATAGCTTTCCATGAAGTTTTCCGCGAGGATCTTCCAGTTCGTGTCCCACACGTGCTCTTCATGGAAGGTCTCGATGTAGTCCGACATGCCGTATGCGCCGATGAGTTCGCTCAAACCGGCAAGCTGCGTATGCACGGGCGGCGCGTTTTCGTCGAGCGTGACGTAGAGCCAGCCTTGCCATTCCTCACAACGCACGGCGGGCAGCCTGTAGCTTTCCTTGCAGAAGCCCGCTTGCCGATCCATGAGCGGCGCGCCTTGCAGCGCGCCGTCCAGCGAATAGTTCCACGCGTGATAGGGGCAGACGATGCGGCGTACATTGCCGCGTCCTTCGAGCAGCACCGACATGCGATGCAGGCACACGTTCGACATCGCCTTGAGCTGCATCTGTTCGTCGCGCAAGACGACGACCGGTTGCGCTCCGATGCGCGCGGTCATGTAATCGCCCGGCGCCTTGAGCGCGCTGGCGCGGCCGACGCATTGCCATTCCCGCTGGAAGATCGCGTGCTCTTCCAGCCAGAGAAATTCGGGCGACGTGTACACGCCGGGCGGCATCGCATGCGCGTCGCTGAAGGGCCGTTCGCAACCCGTGCGCAGGTCGTCGACAAGCGCTTGCACTGCGATCGTCCTTGCCGGGCTGGTCATGATGTCCCCCTCGAGTCGTCACGTTAAGAGCGCGTCGTCGCGAGGCTTTGCGTGGCGGCGCTCAATATGGACATCAATCTATCAAGCCAATTTGCAAGGCAAAATATTGTTTTCAGATACAAAGCAGAGCTTTTGCCTATGCAGCGCGCGAACGCGCGAAGCGGCCGATTGAGCGCTGCGCGTCATGCGTCGATATGCAGTCGCCGAATATAGTGCTCGCAGAACGAAGCGAAGCGCTGCACGACCTGGCGGGGCTTCATCGTGCGTGATTGCGCGATGCCGAGCATCGTTGCGTTGACGTTGTCCTTGAAGCGCTTGATCGCGAACTCTTCGCCGTCCACGGTGCGATTCGACTTGAGCGGAAAGTTGAGCAGGCTATAGCCGAGACCGTTGGCCACCATGCCGCGCACGACCTCCGGCTGCGATGAACGGAACGCGGGCACCGGGCGGCTGCCCACCGCGTCGAAGAGCGCCGCGAAATACTCGCGGCTGTGCGGCAGATCGAGCATCACATAGGGCTCGTGCAAGAGGTCTGCGAGCGACACCTTGCGCGCGCGCGCGAGGCGATGCGTCTTCGGCAGGATCACGTAAGGCGGCAGCGAGAGCAGCGGCGTGAAGGCGATGTCTTCCGTCAGGTCGAGACTGTAGGTGAGGGCGAGATCGAGCGAGCCGTCGTGCAGGCCTCGCAAGAGGCCATCCTGATGCGCCTCGACGGTGCGAAACGAAATGCCCGCGTGCTCGCCCGTGAAACGGCTGATCAGCCCCGGCATGAGCGGCGGCGCAAGCGAGACGAGACAGCCGAGCGCGATGGCGCCCGTCATGCCGCCGTCCATTTCCTTGGCGGTGGTCTGCAATTCCTCCGCGATCTTCAGGAGATTGCGCGCTTGCCCGAGCAGATCGCGTCCCGCTTGCGTGAGCGACAGACCGCTCGCGTGATGCCGGATGAAGAGTTGCACGCCGAACGACACTTCCAGATCCGCGAGCGCCGTCGAGATGGACGGTTGCGAGATGTGCAGACGCTTCGCGGCGGCGGTGAACGACAACGCTTCGGCGGTGACCACGAAATAGCGCAACTGGCGCAACGAGTAGCGCAACGGGTGGCTTTCCATCGACGACGCTCCCTCTTCAAGGTCTTCAATGCGCCGCATTGTGAAGCGGTCAAAAAGCGCTGCATAGGTAAACCCAATGCTATGCATTTTTTAAATGTGTTTTTCGGATTCGGAACGGGCGGGTAGATTTTCACGCAGACGAATGGCCCAGGCGGCACACGCCATCGCAAACCACCGCCTCTTCAGAAGGACACAGTCATGACAGTGGAAAGAACGTCAATCGATACGCTGGTGGTCGGCGCCGGTCAGGCCGGCGTCGCCATGAGTGAACATCTAAGCAAGCTCGGCGTGCCGCATCTCGTGCTGGAGCGCGCCCGTATCGCCGAGCGCTGGCGCACGGCACGCTGGGATTCGCTGGTGGCCAACGGTCCCGCGTGGCACGATCGTTTCCCCAATCTCGAGTTCGCGGATGTCGACCCGGACGCCTTCGCTTCAAAAGAGCAGGTGGCGGATTATTTCGTCGCGTATGCAAGGAAGTTCGAGGCGCCGATCCGCACCGGCGTGGAAGTTCGGCAGGTTGTGCGCAATGCGGCGCGGCCGGGCTTCACCATCGAAACGTCCGAGGGCGTGGTGGAGGCCAATCGCGTGGTCGTCGCGACCGGGCCTTTCCAGCGCCCCGTGATTCCGCCGATCGCGCCGCGAGATTCGACTCTCACGCAAATTCATTCCGCCGACTATCGCAATCCGGGGCAATTGCCCGAAGGGGGCGTGCTCGTGGTCGGCGCGGGATCGTCCGGCGTGCAGATCGCGGACGAGCTGCAACGTGCGGGCAAGCGCGTCTATCTGTCGGTCGGTGCGCATGATCGTCCGCCGCGCGCCTATCGCGGCCGCGACTTCTGCTGGTGGCTGGGCGTGCTCGGCGAATGGGACGCGGAGGTCATGAAGCCCGGCAGGGAGCACGTCACGATTGCCGTGAGCGGCTCGCGCGGCGGTCATACGGTGGACTTCCGGCGTCTCGCGCAGCAGGGCGTGACGCTCGTCGGTCTCACGAAGTCTTTCGATAAGGGCGTGGCAACCTTCGAAGCCGATCTCGCGGCGAACCTCGCGCGCGGTGACGAAAACTATCTGTCGCTGCTGGACGCGGCCGACGCGTATGCCGAGCGCAACGGCCTCGATCTTCCGCCAGAGCCCGAAGCGCGTGTCATTCCCGCCGACCCCGAGTGCGTCACGCATCCGTTGCGCGATCTCGATCTGGCGACAGCCGGCGTGACGTCGATTGTCTGGGCGACCGGCTACGCGGTCGATTTCAACTGGCTGAAGGTCGACGCCTTCGATGAAAAGGGTAAGCCGGTGCATCAGCGCGGTGTGTCGAAGGAGCCGGGCATCTATTTTCTCGGCTTGCCGTGGCTGTCGCGTCGCGGTTCGGCATTCATCTGGGGCGTGTGGCACGACGCGAAGCACATCGCCGATCACATCGTCACGCAGCGCAAATATCTGGCGTATTACGACGAATCGCAGCGCCATGCGCGAGGCCGCAACGAGGAAAGCGCGGAAAGCGCCGAGGGTGCGTCCGCCGGTTCACGCGTCCACAAAGTTAGCGAAATGGGCGTGAATTGAACGCCACGCCGCTTTGATCCGCGATCTATTTCTTCCCCGCATTGAGGTGCATCGATGAGCCAACCCACGCATACCCGTATCCGCATGTTCAACACGAAGGATACGTATCCGAACCAGACGCTCGACAACGATCTTTGTCAGGCCGTGCGCGCCGGCAACACGGTCTATGTACGCGGCCAGGTGGGGACGGATTTCGAAGGCCGCCTGGTCGGCCTCGGTGATCCGCGCGCCCAGGCCGAGCAGGCGATGAAAAACCTCAAGCAGTTGCTGGAGGAGGCCGGCAGCGATTTGTCTCACGTCGTCAAGACGACGACCTACCTCACCGATATCCGTTATCGCGAGCCGGTCTATCAGGAAGTCGGAAAGTGGTTGAAAGGCGTATTTCCGATTTCCACCGGCCTGGTGGTGGTCGCGTTGGGTCAGCCGCAATGGCTGATGGAGATCGACGTCATCGCCGTGATTCCCGATGGCTGGACGCGGCCGACAGCCTGAGGAGCACGACATGACATTCTCTATCGTCGGACGTTGTGCGCGCTCGGGGCAGCTCGGTATCGCGATCAGTTCCTCCAGCGTCGCGGTCGGCGCTCGCTGCCCGTGGGTGCGGACAGGCGTCGGCGCGGTGGCGACCCAGAACGTCACGCTGCCCGCGCTGGGCCCGCGAGTTCTCGACCTTCTGGAGAGCGGGAAAATCGATCCTGCCGCGGCATTGGACCGCGCGCTCGGCGCAAGCGAGTGGAGCGAATATCGGCAGGTGACGGTGGTCGATAGCCTGGGCCGCACGGCGTTCTTCAGCGGCAAGGAAGCGTTGGGCACCTATCACGCCGTCGCCGGCAAGCAATGCGTGGCCGCGGGCAACATGCTCGCGGGCATCGAAGTGATCGAGGCGATGGTTCCGGCGTTCGAGCAGGCATCCGGCGCGCTGGCCGATCGGCTGCTCGCGGCGATGCATGCGGCGATGGCCGCGGGCGGGGAGGCGGGGCCGGTGCATTCGGCGGCGCTCAAGATCGTCGGCGACGTGAGTTGGCCGATGGTCGATTTGCGGGTCGATTGGGCGGACGACGATCCCATCGGCCAACTCGACGGTTTGTGGCACGCGTATCGGCCGCAGATGCAGGACTACCTGACCCGCGCGTTGAATCCGACCGCCGCGCCCAGCTACGGAGTGCCGGGCAATGAATGACAGATCCAGCCGCGCGCTGCTCGCAAGCCTGATCGGCTTTCCGACGGTCAGCCGCGATTCGAATCTGGACATGATCGCGTTCATTCGGCGCTACCTCGACGAACTCGGTGTCGAGAGCGAACTGTTCTACAACCCCGAGCGCACCAAGGCGAATCTGTTTGCGACCATCGGTCCGCGCGAGCGCGGCGGCATCGTGCTGTCCGGCCATACCGACGTGGTGCCGGTCGAAGGCCAGGCGTGGACCGTCGATGCATTCCGTCTCACGGAACGCGATGGGCGGCTGTATGGCCGCGGCACGGCCGACATGAAGGGTTTCATCGCATCGGTGCTGGCGGCGGTGCCCGGCTTTGTCGAGCGGACGTTGAAGCTGCCGGTGCATCTCGCCTTTTCCTACGACGAGGAAGTCGGCTGCCTCGGCGTGCGGCCGATGCTGGCGGAACTGGAGCGGCGCGCGCATAAGCCGGTTCTGTGTCTGATCGGCGAACCGACTGAACTCAAGCCGGTGCTGGGGCACAAGGGCAAGCTGGCGATGCGCTGTCACGTGAAGGGCGCGCCTTGCCATTCGGCCTATGCGCCGTATGGCGTCAACGCCATTCAGTACGCGGCGCGGATGATCGGCCGTCTGGAACAGATCGGCGATCAACTGGCCCAACCGGAGCATCACGACGAGCGTTTCGATCCGCCGTTCTCGACCGTGCAGACGGGCGTAATCAAAGGCGGCCGTGCGCTGAACATCGTGCCGGCGGAATGTGAATTCGACTTCGAAGTGCGCGCGCTGCCGGGTTTCGACGCGCATCGTGTAGCCGACGCATTGCAGACCTACGCCGAAGCCGAGTTGCTGCCGAAAATGCGCGCGGTGAAGTCCGAAGCCGACATCCGCTTTCAGTCGCTCTCCGCTTATCCGGCATTGGCGACTTCGCCCGATAGCGAAGCGGCGCGTCTTTTGGCGTTGCTCAGCGGCTCCGAGGAATTCGGCACGGTGGCGTTCGGCACGGAGGGCGGGCTCTTCGAGCAGGCGGGCATTCCCACGGTGATCTGCGGACCCGGCGGCATGGACCAGGGACACAAGCCCGATGAATTCGTCACCGTCGAGCAATTGCGCGCTTGCGACGCCATGCTGGCTCGCCTGGCGGATTACCTTTCGGTCGCTCGTTGAGACGGAGCATTAAGGACGGCGCCGCGGTGTCACGCATCGTCCGGTGAGACAGGGGGCGCCGCGAGGAGATGCTCCAACGCATCTCTCATCGGCGAACTGGAAATAACGATCGGCCCTGAAAACGGCGAATCCAGATCGACGATGACATAGATAGCGGAAGCGATCGAAACAGCCCCCAGCGAAATCGTGACGAGCGCCAGCGCGTTGCGAGGCGCGATCAACCCGAAGCTGAGAAAAATCACGCACAACCAGAAAGTCAGCGTCTTGAAGAAAGGCTGCGAGATCGAGCTGTGCGCCTCCTCGATGAGTTTCCACCGCGCATCCACGACGCGCCGGAACTGCGTCAAACCATCATCGAGCGCGCGCTGCTGCAAGGCGTCGCGCGCTTGCAATTGCCGCAGCCGCTGGCCCACCGTGTTCAACAATTCGCCGAGGCGCACGTTTTCCAGCTTCGTCGAGCCGGGTCGCGTGCCGATGTTCTTCGGATAATCACCGGCGGGCGCGGCCTCGCCGGGCCACGTCGACGCAATCGCCGCCGCGGTATAAGCCCGCAACAGGCGGCGCGGCTCGGCGGTTTCGTCGCCGTATTGCCGCAGCGTCGTATCGAATTCGATCAGATCGGCGGCAAAGGTGCGCAAATCATTCGACGCCGTATCGAAGCTGGATTTCGCCGACGCCGTCATCAAGCCCAGCACCAGCGCGGCAAACGTCACCAGCATCCCGATCACCAACTGGACGAGTTGCACCGTTTCGTGCGCCTTGTGCTCTTCGGGCAAAAGCGGGCGCACCCACACGCCGAGTCCGGTTGCGGCGAGCAACAAAACGAAGACCAGCAGAGCCGTGGCTATTTCCGACATAGAAATGCTCCGAAGACGCGTGCCTCGTCACTTTCCATCAACCGCCGCCAACCAGGAACCCGGATAGTCCCGCAAAAGGCTCTCCGGGCAATGGCTTCCCGCTTTCGCTCGTATCTTGATGGATCGCAAGCTCACGCGCTACCAGCCATAAAGTTTTGCGCGATTCAGCCGTAGTCCCTTTATGTGTCGCAGTCGCATGAATTCGAATAAAAAGTTGCGGACCTGGCCGAAGGGGCTTAGGCGCAGCAGGCGTGGCCGAGGCTAATCACTGAACAATTCGGTCAGGCAGCCCCCCTTGGAGAGAGCCAATGCTGAAAAATCTGTCGATTCGCACCTGTCTTACCCTGATGATCGCGTTCTTCGGCGTGGTGCTGCTGCTCGGCGCCGCCGCCGGTCTGCTGTCGCTGCGCGCGAGCAATGCGTCGCTGCAGCAGATGTACACGGTGGATACGCCCGCGGTCGCCGACCTCGAAGGCAGCGCCGGCCAGTTGCTGCGTTTACGCCTGGCGCTCGCGACGTACGCATCGCTCGTCGATCTGAACGATCAGGACGGCGCGGATGCCGTGCTGAAGCGGTTCGATCAATACCAGAAAGCATCCAACGAGCGTCTTGCCCACTATCTGAGCCGCGCGAGCACGGATGCCGACGAACAGCGCCTGATCAAGGAGATGCAAGACAAGCGCGACATTTTCCTGCGCGAGGGCGTCGATCCGTCAATGGCCGCGCTTAAATCGGGCGACAAGACCGCATTCCAGCAATTGCAGGCGCGCAAGCTGCCGTCGCTCTACAGCGCGTACGAAAAGGCGATGCTCGCGCTCGAAAAATTGCAACTCGATCGCGCCGCGCAGCGCTATCAGGATGCGCAGGACCTGTTCTACGCGATCTGCATTGCGGTGGCGATCGGCATGGCGGCGTCGCTGCTGGCCTCGTGGATCGGCCGCGCGGTGCTGGTGCGCGCGATCGTCAGTCCGGTCGATGCCACCATCGCGCAATTCCAGCGCATCGCCGGCGGCGACTTGACCGGCCAGATCGTCGTGAGCAGCGACAACGAAATGGGCCGCCTCGCCGCCGCGTTGCGCAAGATGCAGGACTCGCTGATCGCGACGGTGAACTCGGTGCGTCAGGGCACGGAATCGATCGACACCGGCGTGAGCGAGATCGCCGCGGGCAATACCGATCTGTCGCAGCGCACCGAGGAGCAGGCCGCGTCGCTCGAGGAAACGGCGGCGAGCATCGAACAGCTCACCTCGACGGTCAAGCAGACCGCGGACAACGCGAAGCAGGCGAGTTCGCTGGCCCAGGGCGCGTCGACGTTGGCCGCGCAGGGCGGCAACCTCACCGAGCAGGTGGTGGGCACGATGCATGGCATCGTCGACGACTCGCGGCGGATTGCCGACATTGTCGGCGTGATCGAAGGGATTGCTTTTCAGACCAATATCCTCGCGCTGAACGCCGCCGTGGAAGCCGCGCGCGCGGGCGAGCAGGGACGCGGCTTTGCGGTGGTGGCGAGCGAGGTGCGGTCGTTGGCGCAACGAAGCGCGGCGGCGGCGAAGGAGATCAAGGGTTTGATCGACGCGTCCACGGCGCGGGTGGAGGCCGGCTCGGAACTGGTCGAGCGATCGGGCTCGACGATGACGGAGATCGTCAACGCGATTTCGCGCGTCAGTTCGATCATGGGCGAGATCGCGGCGGCTGCGATCGAGCAGAGTACCGGTATCGATCAGGTCAATCTCGCTGTCGCTCAGATGGACGAGGTGACTCAGCAGAATGCCGCGCTGGTCGAGCAGGCTGCGGCGGCGGCCAGTTCGCTGGAAGAGCAGGCGAGGCGGTTGACGGCTGCCGTGGCCGTGTTTCAGACGGGGGGCGGTCGTGGTGCTGGGGGTGGTGCTTCGGCTGCTTTTGCCGGGCGGCAGAGGGCGGTTGAGGGGGCTGTGGGGGAGTTTGTCGCGGGTTAGGTTTTTTTTGGGGGTTTTTTGCCTGCGGCGGTTTGGGTTGTGGGTCTGGTTTGTTGGCCTTTTCTTGTGGTCTTAGTGGTCTATTAGTGTTGCCCCTGTGCGGGGCGGCACCTACTTTCTTTGCCGCCGCAAAGAAAGTAGGCAAAGAAAGCGGCTCAAACCGTCAGCCTTGAAGTGGGTCTCCTGGCTTGGAGGGCGTAGTGGTGCATCTGGAATCGGTGTCCTCGCGCACTCCGCGCCCGTGACAAGGCAGTCATACTTCCCGCCTCGCACTGCGTGCTCGCCGGAAGGGGCGTGCACGGAAACCAGCGGTTTCATTGGGCGCGGTGGGAGCCATCGGCTTCGCCTCGGCGAGGCGCCGAAATCAGGCGGGTATTTCAGACATGCGGCTGGCCCCTGGCCGTAGGCGCGGATAGTCTGACCGCGCACCGATGCGCCTGGCGAGTCGTCAGCATTCGGTGCAGTCGCTTGGCGCACGCAGCACTACCGGTTTCAAGTCCCCCTGCTGACCGCAGAAGTGGCTTGCAGTTTGGAGAACTACTGCTGACGCAGAAGCGCCCTGCGGTTCGATGAAGTACCGCGACGGCGCGCGCAGCGCTACCGGAAGAATGACTGCCTTGTCACGAACGCGGAGTGTGCGAGAACACGGATTCCGCAGAAGCGCCCTGCGGTTCGATGAAGTACCGCGACGGCGCGCGCAGCGCTACCGGAAGAATGACTGCCTTGTCACGAACGCGGAGTGTGCGAGAACACGGATTCCGCAGAAGCGCCCTGCGGTTCGATGAAGTACCGCGACGGCGCGCGCAGCGCCGCCGGAAGAATGACTGCCTTGTCACGAGCGCGGAGTGCGCGAGAACACGGATTCCAGATGGACCACTAGCCCCTCCAAGCCAGGAGACCCACTTCAAAGCTGGCGGTTTGAGCCGCTTTCTCTTGCCTACTTCTCTTTGCGGCCGGTGTACAGACCGGAGACATAGCTGACAGGTGTGCGAGGACATGGTTGACACTTCCGGGTACGAAAACGCCCGGTCCCGACCATGCCCTGGAACGCAAGAGACACCATGAGCCTCAGACAGGAATTTGTTCATCTGGCCAGTCAGCGCACGCTCACGGTCACCGAACTGTGCGAGCGCTTTAACATCAGCCGGCAGACCGGCTACAAATGGCTCAGACGTGGCGAGGACGCGCTGGCGGATCAGTCGCGGCGCCCTGCCAGCAGTCCCTCAAAGACCACCGTTGAGATGGAGCAGGAGGTGGTGCGCCTGCGTCAGGCACACCCGCGCTGGGGCGGCCGCAAGATCAGCCGGCGCCTGCGGGATCTGGGCTTTGAAGCGGTGCCGCAGCCCAGCACCGTGACAGCCATCCTGCACCGGCACAATCTGATCCTGCCGGCCGGTTCAGCGATGAGTGAACCCTGGAAGCGCTTTGAGCACGAGCAGCCCAACGTCCTCTGGCAGATGGACTTCAAGGGACACTTCGATACCCTCGAGCAGGGGCGTTGTAGCCCCCTGACGGTGCTCGACGACCATTCGCGCTTCAGCATCCTGCTGCGCGCCTGTGGGCCAACCGATACGGCCACGGTGCAGGCGGGCCTGCGCGAGGCATTCGGCCACTACGGCCTGCCGTTGCGCATCAACACCGATAACGGTTCGCCATGGGGTTCACCGGGCAGCCCGGGGCAGCTCACCGAACTGGCCGTCTGGCTGATCCGGCTGGGGATCCGCATCAGCTACAGCCGGCCTTACCATCCGCAGACCAACGGCAAGGACGAGCGGTTTCACCGCACGCTGAAGGCCGAAGTGCTGAACGAACGGAGCTTCGCCACCCAGCAGCACGTGCAACGCGAACTGGACCGCTGGCGCACCATCTATAACTGCGAGCGCCCGCATGAGGCGATCGGCATGGACACTCCGATGAGCCGTTACCAGCCGAGCCCGCGGGCGTTTCCATCGGTCCTGCGCGAGCCGGAGTACGGCCCGGATGACGTGGTGCTGCGGGTCAAGGCAAATGGCGAGCTACGCTTTGAAGGACGGCGCCTGAAGGTCTCGAAAGCACTTTACCGGCTGCCGGTTGCAGCACGCGCAAAGGACGGCGAAGACGGCGTATTTGAATTCTGGTTTGCCCATCACCGCATCCTCACCCTTGACCTGAGGAGCGAAAACCGCTGACCATAAAGTGTCAACGATGTCCTCGCACGTTCGTCAACCATGTCTCCGGTCTGTACACGGCCGGCAAAGAGAAGTAGGTGCCGCCCCGCACAGCAATGCTCTCAACTTAAGCCCCGCTGCATCAAGCGAGTTTGTACGCGAGATGGAAGTGGGGCTTGGCTTTTCTGGGTGGTCTTGGATAGGAGCGTGAGGGCTGTATCCGGCATCGGGTCTGGTGGATCATTTCCAGCACACCGGCGAGGCCGTCCAGACAGCGCTGGATGCGCAGAAGACACGCGCCGAGGATGGGCTTGAGTGCGCCCAGTGCATACACCCGGTTAGGACGGCTGGCATGTCTGTCGTCGTGCGGCGCATCGAGATCGCTGAGCAGTGTGCACAGGTTGTCGGCGAGGATTTTTGCGCCGAAGTCCTGCTGTAACGCCAGGTAATCGAGGCCTGTGACGGCTTCCAGCCGCAGCCGGTGCTTGAGTCGTTTGAATGCTTCCTCGACCCGCCAGCGCTGGTGATAGAGCGCGCCGAACGATGCCGCCGGATAACGCCCGCCATCGAGCAGCGAGGTCATCAGCACACGCACGCGACCGCCCGGCGTGACGTCGCGGATCAGGCGCACAGTCGTGGGCGTACGCGCCAGTTCATAGGCGCGGGCATCCGGTTCGCTGGGCGCTTCCAGTGTCACCACATGCTCGGCTTTACCGCTGCGGGTAAAGGCGCTGACGCATTTCCAGTTACGCGCATCGACGCGCATGCAGAACGGGATTTCGCGCTGTGCGAGCGCCGCCACCATCGCGTTGCCGATATAGCCGCGATCGAGCAGCAGCAGGTCGGTATGCGGTTGCAGTACATCGAGGGCTTCGAACAGCATCTGCCGCTCGCCGCCGTCGGCGGGATGAAGTGCAGCGTGCAGGGTCAGTTCGGAACCCGGCAGGAACAGCGCAAACGCGTAGTGATCGGCGCGCAGTTCATGGCCGCGACGCGTGCCCACACGCAGGCGGCTACCGTCAGCGGCGACCAGCCTCAGGCCGTGCCAGCGCATCGAATCGATATGGGGTTGGGCCAGCGAGATCAGGCGGGCGCGGGCCAGTTCGAACAGTTCGGCAGACACTCCCCGTCGCGCCTTGCTGAAGGCCTGTGCGCTGACAGCGCGGGTGCGCCCGCCGCTGCTTCCCAGTGCGCCGAATAGCGCGTCAAGTTCGGCCTGCACACTGGCGCACATGCCGGACATCATCAGCGCGGCCATGCGCGGCAAGGTCAGTGTGCGATTGCGGGTAAAGGCAGTGGGAGAACGACGCACGCGATCGGCGAGCGCCGGATCGAGCAGGAAATCGGAGAACTCAGCCAGAAGCCGCGAGGACGCTGGTATTTGAGTTCATATCGTTGATTTATCAGTGAGTTATGCGATGAAGTTTACAGGGGCAATGCCTCGTTTACAAGCTCTTTGAGGCTTAAGTTGAGAGCATTGCCCCGCACAGGGGCAACGCCAATAGACCACTAAGCCAGCAAGGAAAGGCCAACAAACCCAGCCCAACAAACCCAGCCCACAACCCAAACCGCCGAGCAGGCAAAACCCGTCACCTACTGCATAGCCGCATAATACTTAGCCAACCCATCAATCTCCGCAGAAGTCATCTCCCGCACCACATTCCGCATCTGCTCGTTAATGTCATTCCGCCGCGCGCCGGAAGCAAACGCCCGCATCTGCGCAGCGAGATAAACAGACGACTGCCCGCCAAGCCAGGGCGCCGCGCCTTTGCGATCGAGTTGCCCATGACAGGCAGCACAAGGCGCGATATTGCGCCGCGGATCACCCTGCATCGCAAGCCTCACGGCATTCGCATCCGGCTGCGCACCGGTCGGCAAAAGCTCGGCCGCGGTCGCGCGAGGCAACGACGCATAGTAAGCCGCCAGATCGTGCAGATCCTGATCGCTGCGCGCCGCGATGATCGGCTGCATGATCGCGTTCTTGCGCACGCCCTTCTGATAATCCCGCAATTCCTTATAAGTCACGTCGGCATATTGCCCGGCCAGCGCGGGCGCCGTCACCTGCACCGTGCCCAGCACGCCGTGGCACATCGAGCAGTTCTGCGTCGCGATCGTCGCGCCGCGGCCGATCGAATTCGCGTCGGCTCGCACGCGGTGCAAGGGCGGCAAAACCACCACGTCGCTCGGCGCCGGGCCGGCGATGTTGGCGCCGCCGTACCAGCTCGACGGCGCGCCCGCGGCGCTGCAAATCGTCGCCCACAAGCCGCGCCCAGCGAACGAACTATTCGCCGAGGGTAACCAGATAAAGCCGATCAGTATCGCCACGACGGCAATCGCAAGCGTGCCGCCCACGCTCACCGTGAACCACGGATTGCGGAAGCTGAAGACGCGTTCCTGATTCATCGCTGTGCTCCGACGACCACCGCGGGCACCGACGTCTGCGGCAACTTGAGCAACTGCACGATCGGCACACTGTAGTTGACAACCGTCAGCCCGATCATCAACGCCACCCACAAGCCGAAGCTGTTGAGCGCGGCGGGCACGCGCTCCACCGGATGCACCGCGCTCGCGAACTGGAAGCGCTGCTGCTCCACCGCCGGTCCGAACTGCGACTTCGCGAGGATGTAGACGAACAGCACGCCGGACACCACCAGGATCAAGCCGCCCACCGCGGACATGCCCACCCAGAACGCCTGCGCTTCCATCCCCGGCATCGTATAGTCGTAATAGGCCATGCGGCGCGGCGCGCCGAGCAGGCCGACGTAGTGCCAGGGCAGCGTCACCACCAGCATGCCGATGAACCACAGCCACAACTGCGTGCGCACCAGCTTCAGCGAGACGATCGCGCGGCCGGTCAATTGCGGCCATAGTTCATACGCGATCGCGAAGTACATGATCACGATCGCGCCGCCGAAGATCAGATGGAAGTGCCCGGTCACCCACTGCGTGTTGTGCACCGTCGAGTTCAACTGGTAGCTCATGTTGATCAGGCCGCCGGCGCCGCCGAGACCCAGCATCACGAACGAAAACGCGATCACGAGCATCATCGGGTTCCGCCACGGCAACGCGGTGAGCCAGCCGAACGCGCCCTTGCCGCCGCGCAGCCTGCCGGCGATTTCCACCGACGCGCAGATCGTGAACACCGTCAGCAGGGTCGGCACCGACACCATGCCGGTGAACACCGCATGCACGAACTTGAAGCCTGAGCCCACCTGCGGATCGACGAACAGATGGTGAATGCCGATCGGCATCGCGAATACGAGGAACAGGATGAACGACACGCGCGCCATCGAGTCGCTATAGAGCCGTCCGCCGATCGCGCGCGGCACCAGCGTGTAATACGCGATGTACGCCGGTATCAGCCAGAAATAGACGATCGCATGCAGCGTCCACGAGAACAGGACGCGTGAGAGGCCGGCGTCGATCGTGCTGGTGAGACCGAGCGCGACCGGGAGGATCTGGAACAGGATCTCGAGCGCCGCGCCGAGCGCGGTCCACGCCCACAGGTAGGCGCCCGCCACGTTGGCGAACATCGCGAGCGGCACGGCCCGGCCCGGATTGGCGCGTTTCCAGATGCGCAGATTCACGTGCATCAGCGCGACCCAGATCCACGAGCCGACCACCACCAGCACCACGCCGATGTAATAGAAGGCGCTGCCGATCATCGGCGGATAGAAGGTGTAGAGCACCGAGGCGCTGCCGAGCGCGACGGGCACCATCGCCATCACGGCGCCGATCGCCAGCATGATGAACGCGGCCCACGCCCATTTGAGTCCGGCGAGCCGCTGCGCGAGCGCGAGTTCGACGATCGCATAGCCGAAACCCATCGAGACCAGGGTGGGCAGCACGTAGGCCATCACCGAACCATGCGCGGTCACCGAGCGGTAGTAGAGCTCGGGGTCGCCGACCCACGGCGCGAGGGGGCTGCGTACCAGCATCTGCCAGGCGCCGAGAAGCAGCGCGATCAGAAACGCGATGAAGGCGAGCCAGAAATGCGCAAGAACGAGTCGCTTAGCGTGAAACACAGCTGAGTCTCCGGGATTGTCGGGCCTGCTCGAAGAAGGCGGCTTTGTCGATCACTTTCACGTGCGCCCACATGGCCTGGTGGCCGAAGCCGCAGAACTCGTGGCACGGCATGGTGTGATCGGCCGGTTTGTCGAAGCGCGTGTTCAGCGTGGCGACGTAGCCGGGCACGACCATCGTGTTGATGTTGGTGTCGGTGACGAGCAGGCCGTGCACGACATCGGCGCTGGTGGTGCGGATCGTGACCGGCGTGTCGGCGGGCACCAGCAGACATTGCGGCGTGAACGAATACTGCTGCGCGACGAAGCGCACGACCACCGAGCCGTCGGGCTCCACCGCCGTGCCCAGGTTGTCCTCGACGAATTCGCCGGACAGTTGCAGCCGCGAGGGATCGATCGTCTCGACCCGCGACGGCGGCATCATCGCCCAATGCAGCCCCGAGTACACGATGACGGCCAGCATCAGCAGGATCAGCGCGCCGGCGAAAATCGCCCAGCGGCGCTCGGCGCGCAAGGCGACCGCGTGGCCGCCCGATGAATGATTGGAATCGGTCGACATGATCAGTGAACGACGCCGCGCGGCAGGAACACGAAAAAGTAGAAGCCGAACCAGATCGCCATGACGATCAGCGTGGCGACGCCGGCTACGGCAATCGCGCCATGCGGGCCGGCCGCGATGACGCTTTCCACCTCGTCATCGGTCGGCGCGGGCGCGCTGCGGGTATCGTTCGCTTCCATCAAAAGTCTCTCCAGTGCAGCGGTTCAATGCAGCGGCGCGTTGCGTAGCTCGTTGACGTCGCGAGCCGTCACCGGCTGGCCGTGATTGCCCCACGCGGTGCGGATATACGTGACCACGGCGGCGGCGTCGGTGTCGTTCAGTTCCTGCGCGAAAGGCGGCATGCCGTAAGGCTCCGGATTGCGCATGGTGCCCGGCGGAAAGCCGCCGTTGAGCACGATACGGATCGGATTCACCGCCGAGTCCATTTCGATCGACTGGTTGCCGGCGAGCGGCGGGTAATGCTGCAACTTGCCTTCGCCCTTCGCGCCGTGGCAAATCGCGCATTTGTCGGCGTAGATCTTTTCGCCGAGCGCGAACACGTTGGTGTTGGTCGGCGCGGACGGCCCCGACTTGCGGCCGCGATTGTCCGGCAACGTCTTGAGATACACGGCCATCGCCTTCACGTCCTCGCCCGTCATGTACTGAAGGCTGTGGTAGGTGACTTCGGCCATCGGCCCGTACACGGCGCCGCGATCCGAAATGCCCGCTTGCAGCAGATCGACGATGTCCTTGATGCTCCAGTCGCCGAGACCGCCGTCCTTGTCGGACGTGAGCGACGGCGCGTACCAGTTCTGCACCGGAATCAGGCCGCCCGCGAACTGCTCGCTCTGCGACGAGCCGCCGAGCATGTTGATCTTGGTGTGGCACATCGTGCAGTGCCCGAGCCCTTCGACCAGATACGCGCCGCGGTTCCATTCCACCGACCTGGTCGGATCGGGCTGGAACTCGCCTTCGCGGAAATACAGCGTGCGCCAGCCGTACAGCAGCTTGCGCTGATTGAACGGGAAGCGCAGCGTGTGCTTGTGGCTCGGCTCGCGTACCGGTTGCACGCTCTTCAGGTAGGCGAAGATCGCGTTCGAATCCTCGCGCGTGACCTTGGTGTATTGCGCGATCGGCATGGCCGGGTACAGCAGCCTGCCGTCCTGCGCGAGGCCGGTGCGCATCATCTTGAAGAATGCTTCCTCGCTCCACGTGCCGATGCCGTATTGCGCGTCCGGTGTGATATTCGGCGAATACAGCGTGCCGAACGGCGTCTCCATGGCGAGACCGCCGGCGAACAGCTTGCCGCGCGGCGCGGTATGGCAGGCGACGCAGTCGCCGGCGCGCGCCAGGTACTCGCCGCGTTTGACGATGTCGGGGCGGGTATCGGCGTTGGCGCCTGGCGTCGTTGCAGGCGTTGCAGCGGGCGTGGCTTCGGCGGCGCGTGCTTCCTCGATCAGCAGCACATGCGGTGCGCGCGGCAGCACGACGCTCATGACCAGGCCGGCAACCAGCGCGCCGCATGCGAGCGACGCGACTGCGTGGCGGCGCTTGTTCGCGACGTCAGACAGAGAGCGCAGGGCGCGAAGCGCGCGCGAAAGGCGAGAGGTCGACTTCATTGCGGTTGGCTCCCGCATGCGAGAGGCAGCCGCTCGGCGGAGGCCGGTGCAGGCCGCGGATCGGCCGGGCGTGGCTGGCGCGCGAGCCAGCTCGATACCGCGGTGATGTCCTTGTCGGTCAGCTTGACGGCGATCGCACGCATGCAGTCGGGGGCGAGCGCATGACGCGTGCCCGAGCGCCAGGTGCCCATCTGTCCGGCGATATAGCTCGCGTGCAAGCCGAGCAGACCGGGGATGCCGGGCTGTTTGCCGGTCATGCGCGCGCCGTGACACGCGACGCATGCGGGTATCTTGCGCGCCGGGTCGCCTTGCGTGACGAGGCGCTCGCCGGCGGCAAGCACGGCCGGCGCGACTTCGCCTTGATCGGCGTTGGGGTAGGGCGGCTGGAGGTCGGCGAAGTACTGGCTGATCTTGCGCAGATAGTCGTCGGGCAGAAACGCCAGCAGATAGCCCATTGGCGGATACGTGCGGCCGCCGTCGCGGAATGCGGCCAACTGATTGAACAGGTAGTCGGCAGGCTTGCCGGCGATACGCGGGAAGTAATCGTTGTTCAGGCCTTGGCCTTGCACGCCATGACACGAGGTGCACGCACGCACGCGCTCGTCCATGGCCGAGGGCATGGTGCCTGACGTGTTGGCCGCGGCGAAAGTCGCGCCGCTCCACAGGACGTAAAGCACAAACAGAACCGAAGATCCAAGAGTTCTACGATGCACGCCAAGCCTCGTTTAGGGACGTTCTTTTTCTCGAGTTATTTTCGATCAATCATCCAATGGATTCATTCGCGAATCCAATGAACGATGCATGACAAATCAGCCCATCTTTCTTTTATAGCGACTGCGTGAACGACAAATCGGAACGGATTTTGAAGGATAACGGTGTCGACTCGATGCGGCGATGCAATAGCCTGGCAAAACAATAATCCGCGCTGAATGCGCCATGAGAGGCGGCTTTCGGGCTGCGGAAATCAACGCATGACACATTGGGCATCGTGTAGCAGTTGCAGGAACTCATCCCATGCGTCAATGGAAAGGCCAAATGGCTACCTGACCATCATAGGCGGCGATTAGGGGCCTTTCAATCATTCAATGACACGCGCTTCGAACACGTACGCGATCGGGCGAATGTGTTCGCGAATGTGATCGATTAGTGTTGGGTGGCGCGCTTTCAAAGGATTCTGCCAGCCGTCGGTCGCAGCCGGCATGACATAGATCAACTGAACAGCCGCATGAGTGCCGTGCGTGCGTTGCTGACCCGTTCGCTTTCACCCACCCGCCCCGGCAACAGATGAAACTCGACCGCGGGCAATGCGGGCAAGCCGACATTCGCCGGGCATGCCACGACGCCGCCGCCGATCGATGATTCGTTCAGACACGAGATGCCGAGCCCCGCCTTCAACGCCAGTTGCAAGCCGGCGACTCCGGACGCGGAATGCGACACGAGATACGGCACCTTGTGCTCGTCGAGCAGCTTCACGACGAAGCGCTGCAACTGGCAACTCGACGGCAGCAGGACGAGTGGATAGGGCGTGGCCGGCCGCGGGTCCGCGTCGGCGGCGCGGACCCACAGCAGTTTTTCGCGCCGCACGACGGTGCTCGGCGCACGGGCGCGCGGGTTTGCGGAGCGCGTTTTGCCGGTGACGAGCCGCAGCGAGAGGCCGATGTCGAACGATGCGTCGTCGCCGGCATGGCTGTCGATCACGGCGCTCGGCAATACGGTGACGTGCAGTTTCAGGCGCGGGTGCTGTTCCGAGAACGTCTTGAGAATGCGCGCGATGTCGTGCGGACGGTAATAGTCGGTGATCGCGATGCGCAATTCGCCATCGAGCGAGCGGCCTTGCAGGTCTTCGAACGCCGCTTCGCTCATTGCGATGATGCGCCGCGCGTGATCGAGCAGACGGCTGCCGGCCGGCGTGGCGCTCACGCCCTGCTTGCTGCGGACGAAGAGCGGCTGGCCGGCGCGCTCCTCGAGTTTCTTCAACTGCTCGCTCACGGAAGACTGCGACAGGAACAGTCGCGCCGCGCCCGCCGAGACGCTGCCCGATTCCGCGAGGGCGACGAAGGTCCGCAACTGCGTCAGGTCGAATCCACGTTGGCTCATGATTCGGTATATCCGATGGATGTTATCTAAATTTCCGGCTTTTCCGATGGAATGCCCAGCCGTAGGATACCTCCAGATTTCTTTACGGAGGGGTGTGATGGCAAACGGATCGGTTGACGCGGTTCGCGCGTTGGGTGAGCGCGGGGCGAGCCATCGGTGGAAGGTGCTGGGAGTCGGCTTCGCGGCCAATGCGAGTTTTTCGGCGGCGTTCTCGGGGATCCCGACGACCGCTGTTTTTTTGCGTTCGGGCTATCACCTCGGCAACGACGGCCTGGGGCTGGTGCTTGGCATGCTCGGCTTGGGCATCGCGGTGAGCGAATTGCCGTGGGGGCTCCTGACCGATCGTTGGGGCGACCGCCGGGTGCTGTTGCTCGGACTGCTTTCGACGGCAGCCGCGCTGGCCGGGCTCGCATTGTTCGTGGTGCCGTCGGGCGATCACGTGCCGGGCGTCGCGACGCTCGCACTCGGCCTGTTGCTGATCGGCCTGCTGGGCGGCAGCGTCAACGGTTCGAGCGGCCGTGCGGTGATGGCCTGGTTTCAGGAGGGTGAGCGCGGGCTCGCAATGAGTATTCGACAGACGGCAGTGCCGGCGGGCGGTGGGCTCGGTGCGTTGTTGCTGCCGGTGCTGGCATCGAGGTTCGGTTTTGCCAGCGCGTATGCGGTGTTGGCCGCGGCGTGCGGGGTCACGGCGGTGTTCGCATGGCTGTGGCTGCATGAACCTTCGCATGCTGATGCGGGCGATGTTCGCGCCGGTCGCAACGCAGTCCAAAACGCGGTGATGGCCGAGGGCGAGCCACCGAAGGTTTCACCGTTACGCGACATCGGCATCTGGCGTGTGGCGCTCGGCGCGGGAGCGCTGTGCGTGCCGCAGCTCGCCGTGATCACGTTCGGGACTGTGTTCCTCCACGATTCCGGCCGCGCCGGCGTGCTGGCGATTAGCGTGACGATGGCCGCCGTTCAGGCCGGCGCTGCGGTCGCGAGGGTTTGGAGCGGGCGTTGGACCGACCGGAATCGCAATCGCAGGCCTTACATGCGTGCATGCAGCTTGACGACCGCCGCGCTGTTCGCATCGCTTGCGTTGCTGACGGGTCTCGCCGGTACGCATGACGCGGCGACGACGGCGGTGTTTGCGCTGATGATCGTGCTGGGCGGCGTGAGCGCGTCGGCGTGGCACGGCGTCGCCTTCACGGAACTCGCCACGCTGGCCGGCACGAGTCGCGCGGGCACCGCGCTGGCGATCGGCAACACTTGCGTCTTTCTCACGCTGTTCGTCACGCCGCTCGCGATCCCGCCACTTCTGACAATAGGTTCGTGGCCGCTGGTGTGGGCTGTGGCCAGCGCATGCGCGCTGATCGCATGGCCGATTCTTCCGCGCGCGGCGCGCGGGGCAAAGACGAGCGCCGCGCGAGCGTGTGATGCGACCTGACGTGACAACGCTGCCGATGTGCGATGCCATCCGCACCGCGACATCAGATGCGGTTTCGCGCAGGCATTAACAGCGATGGAAATATTCGTTTTGGGTCATTCCGCGTTTTTCTTTTAATAGAACCGCAATGGGCTGTCAGTTTCTTTGCCGGATTCAGAACACTCCGATTTCGCTGGCGAGTGTAGCGATGATTTTATGAGCGGCTTGGCGCATTCATGCCGAGCCAAGGTGCCGTTAAAGCATGCGCAGAGCGTGTCAATACTCTGCGCTTTTCGCTGATTACACCTACAACAAAGAGACAAAATCATGGCGAACACTCGAATCATTCTGGCAGACGATCATCCCTTCGTTTTACTTGGCGTCCGTTCCGCGCTGGACGCCCATGTCGGCGTCAGCGTTGTTGGCGAGGCGATCACTCCCACGTTATTGATCGAGTTGTTGCGGAGCACGCCATGCGATGTGCTCGTCACCGACCTCTCGATGCCCGAACCCTCCGGCGCCGTCGAAGATGGCCTCAGCCTTGTCAGGCGAATCCGCGATGAATGGCCGCTGCTGCGCATCGTCGTGATGACAATGCTGACGAACGCCGCGATTCTTCGCGCCGTCGTGTCAGACGGCACCGTGAGTGCGCTCAGCAAGACAGAATCGATGGATCAGCTTTGGCAAGCGATCGAGGCGAGCCGCAGTGGTGGAACGTACCTCGGGCGTTCGATCAACGAGGCGCTCGCCGAGTCGTGGAAGGAGGACCGGGAGCCGCCGCCCGTTGCGCGCTTATCGAGGCTGCAGGCGGAAGTGGTCAAACTGTTTGTGAGCGGCCAATCGATTTCAGAAATCGCGGCGGCGCTTGGGTGCCATCGTCGTACGGTCAGCCGGCAAAAACGCGAAGCGATGGTCAAACTTGGCGTTACTAACGGTCCCGGACTTTTCTCTTACGTCCGTGCGCACGGAATTCCTAGCTTTGAATCGCATATCTAATCAATTACTCAGACCGATTGAATAAGCCATTTCGGAGCGATCTTATGTCTATTCTCCTAGGAATGTTTAATGATCGCCGCAGAGCCAGTTTCTTCGACGAAAGAGGCCGGAACTTCAAGGTAGGGGGAGATAAACAATGAACGACACAGCAGATATAAGCGCACCCATCAGAGCCATCATCGCAGACGATCACCCGCTCGTTCTACTGGCGATCGAGAACCTGATGGGTGGATATCCGAACATGCGGGTCGTCGGTCGCGCTGCTGACGCCACCGAACTTTTCCAGGAAGTCGATCGCAAACCCTGCGAACTGGTCCTCATGGACCTATACATGCCGGGCGGCTTCGATGGCGATGGACTCGAAGCGGTCAGGCAGTTCAAGCTGCGCTACCCGGATATCGCGCTCGTCGTGCTCACCATGGAAACCGAGCCGGCTGCGTTGCAAAAGGTCATTTCGCTCGGCGTGGATGGACTGGTAAGCAAGCGCGACCGGATCGATCTGATTCACGTGGCGGTGATAACGGCGCTGGCGCGCGAATGCTATCTCGGGCCCGCGGTGCGCTCGCTGATTGCGGAGGCAATGGTGAACCGGCGGCTCGATTTCGTACGGCAGATTCTTTCGCGTCGTGAACTCGAGGTGTTCACGCAATATGCGTCAGGGCTCGGCGTCACGGAAATCGCGGCGCGTTTGGGCCGCAGCGTCAAGACCATCAGCGCGCAAAAATGCACCGCGATGCGCAAGCTCGATCTGAACAGCGACGCTGAGTTGTTCCGCTTCGCTGCCGAGTACGGGGTGGTTCCCGAGGAGCGCACGCAAAACTGATAATCAGTGGGCGAGGCGTCGCGCCGCAGCGGCGCGACGAACAGAAGATGTATTGGCACAGCCCGGGGAAACACATCGCGTGCAGGGCGGGCCAGTCGATAAGACAACAAAAATGACACAAAAAATCCGCGTTATCGTTGCCGACGATCACGACTGCGTTCGTGTCGGCGTTCGGCGGTTGCTGCAAGCCGTGCCACATATCGAAGTGACCGGCGAGGCGGCCGACACTCACAAGCTAGCTGAACTGATCGACAGTTGCACATGCGACGTCGTCGTATCGGACATCAGCATGCCCGGCATTCACGGAGGCAGCAATGCAGTGCCGTTCCTGCGGCGCCTGTTGCGGGCGCGACCGCATCCTCACCTCGTCGTGCTCACGATGATCTGCCATGCACACATGCTGACAGGTCTTCTCCACATCGGTGTCAGCGGAATCGTCGATAAACGCGACGCCGCCACGGACTTGATCGATGCAATCGAGGCTGCTGTTGCTGGCGGCGTTTATCTGTCGGGACAGGCTCGCCTCGCGATAGAAGCGGCTGATACGCCGCTGCAGCTTCGAGCAGGTGTGCTGAGCGCACGAGAATGGGAAATCTTCCAGCTTTACGTGCAAGGCCTGGCGGTCCATGAAATCGCGGCGCGCCTGCAACGCAGCGGAAAAACGATCAGCACGCAAAAGCGCAGCGCGATGCGCAAGCTCGGGCTCGAAACGGAATCCGATCTCATTGACTACGCACGGCAAATTGGGCTGGCTTGAGCGCAGTCGGAATTTTCGATCGCACCGGTCGATGATTTGGAGTTTAGGACTGTTCTGATTGGTTGGTGGACGTTGCCGTCTCATAGTTCTGAATTGGCTGCGCCTTTGCTTCATGCTTGTCCAACGAGAGCATTCGTTTGGTCATGCTGAGCAGTAGGAAGCCGGGAAAATTCAGGCAGATGTCTTGCGGCAATTACGAGTGATGCCGTCTGCCTCGTAGAGATAAAACGGGAGGCGGCATGGTCGCGCTAGGTAAGCGATTGTTGGTGGAGGGCGCGGGAACGGCTTGGGTTGTCTTCGTTGGATGCGGTACCGTGGTATTGAATACGAGCGGAATCCAGCAAGGGTACGACGTACTGGAAATGTCGCTAGCGTTCGGCGTCGCGCTTGCCACGGCCACCTACTCGTTCGGTAGGATCTCGGGCGCGCATTTCAACCCCGCTGTCACTGTTGGCTTCGCGATCGCGCAACGTTTTCCGGTCAGGGACCTGTTGCCATACATTGCCGCGCAACTTCTGGGTGCCATCGTCGCTTCAGCACTGCTCGTTTATGTGGCGAGCGGCCGACCCGGATTCGAACTGGCCGCTAGCGAATTTGCGGCGAATGGTTTTGGCGCCCATTCGCCCGCCGACTATCAGTTGCACTCGGCGCTGATCATCGAGTTCGTGCTGTCCTTCGTTTTTGTCCTGGTGTACCTGTTGACGGCGTGCCGGCAAGAGCGGGGATGGGTCGCGCCGCTTATCGCTGGCGCTTGCCTGATGCTGGCCTACATGGTGTCGATTCCGGTCACCAACGGCTCGATCAATCCCGCCCGCTCCACGGCCCAGGCGTTATTTGTCGGCAACTGGGCCTTGGACCAGCTCTGGCTGTTCTGGGCCGCACCAATGTCGGGCGGCATCGCGGCCGGCGCGCTGTTCTCCTTCCTGCGTGGCAGACCAGACTGGTCTGCCGCCACGCCCGCCCATGGGCAGGGCGAAGTTGCGTGAACGCGGAATGGTGCGGCCCCTCGTGTCTCTCCTCCAATCGCTGCAAAGCCTTGCAATGAGGCTGGTACTGCGGCGCGTCTCGCTATGCCTGCTCGCGCTGTCCTTATTCCTTGGCGTGCAGGTAACGGCGCTTGCCCAGTCGGACGGCGACCTCACCCATTCGCAAGCCGCAGGCGCTTTTCCTGAAAAGCTGACCGTCGGCGTTCTCGCGGACCGCTGGCTGCCGTTCGAGGCACTTCAGGACGGTGAACTCACCGGTATGAGCGTCGACTATCTGCGCGCACTCGTCGGGCCGAATGTCGTCATCGAAGCCGAGGCATTTCCAGACATGCCGCAGCTACTTGCCGCTGCATGCGCCGGAAAAGTCGATCTGTTGATGAGTCTTGCGCGAACGCCCGAGCGCGAACGTTGCATCAGTTTTACCGCGCCGTATTTTCGTTCATCCACTTCAGCGGTGGTGCGCCGGGAGAGTGACGACTATGACGGGCCCGCCCGG
This sequence comes from Paraburkholderia sp. DD10, assembly GCF_049177125.1. NCBI lineage: Bacteria > Pseudomonadati > Pseudomonadota > Betaproteobacteria > Burkholderiales > Burkholderiaceae > Paraburkholderia > Paraburkholderia sp. DD10. Next base: position 3,826,497 of record NZ_CP185393.1, read on the forward strand.
CTCACCGGTGCGCGCATCGCGGTAGAGAAAGGTTATGCGCGCGAGCGCGCAATGCGCGACCGGTTCCCGCGCGCCGAAATCAATACCTTCGCCACAACGCATGCCGCACTCTCCGCGGTGGCCCAAGGCGAGGCCGACATTTACTTCGGCTTTACTCCCACGGTGCGGTATGCACTAGGCACGGACGAGTTCCGTCGTCTGCGTGTTGCTTTCGAGGAAACCAGCAAGACTGCCGATCTGCGCTTTGGCGTACCGCGAAGCCGGGCCGCATTGCGAGACGAACTCGATCACGCGCTTACGCGCATCAAATCGGCCGACGACGCAGCAATTCGCGCGCGCTGGCTATCGGGCAATTTCGACGCGACATCCGCGTCCAGCATGTATCGGCTTGCACTGACGTCACAAGAGCAGGCCTGGCTCCGTTCGCTGCCTCCAATACAAGTTGGTTTCGACAACGATTGGCCACCGTTCAGCTATGTCGACGAGGCCGGGCGGCCCGCTGGCATTGCAGCGGATTATCTGGCTTATCTGAGTCGTACGCTCGGCGTCGTGTTCAACCGCGCGCGCACCGGCGACTGGCCCGCCACGGTCGACGCGTTTCAAGGCGGGCAGTTGGCGATGCTCGCCACCGCCTCCAGTAGCGACCCGCGTTTAAAAAACGCACGGCACACGCGGACATACGAAAGTTATCCGCTTGTGATCGTCGGGCGGGAAGACGAGCCGGCCGCACGCTCACTCAATGATTTTGCGTCGCGCCGCATCGTCGTCTCCGCGCATGTCGCCGGAGCGGTTCCCCTCGCGTTCAAGCAGATTCCTGCAGACCAAGTCGCTGTTGCGCCCAGCCTGGACGACGGACTCCACATGGTCGAAACCGGCGAGGCCGATGTTTTGGTCGGCAACGTGGCAGCCATCGACATCCTGCTCAAGGAGCGTTACGCCGGCGTGCTCAAGATTCTCGGTACGGTCGGCGAATCGGACCGCCTCGGCTTCGCGGTCCGCGCAAATCTGGGCCCGCTCGCGGGTCTGATCGACCGCGCCTTACTGGCCATGCCGCCCGCCGAAAAGCAGCGCATTCGCCAAAAGTGGGTCACCGGCAATGCGCCGGAAACCCGGCTATGGAGCGTTAACGCAGTGCGTCTGCTGCCGCTGCTGATTGGCATCGGCGTCGTGTTGCTGGTCACACTGCGTGCTTATCTGTTGCTGCAACGCGAAGTGAAGCTGCGCAAGGAGACGGAGCGGCAACTCGAGACGCAGTTGAACTTCCAGGAAACCATGATGAAGATGGTTCCCTATCCGCTCGTTGCCAAGGATCTGAACGGCCGCTACATCGCCGTCAATCAGGCTTATGAAGAGGCGTGCGGAATGCCCCGCGAAGCGGTCATCGGGCGTACGACCACCGATGTCCATACCTGGGGCGAAGCCAACAGCGGCGTGCTCGACGACATGGCGCACGAGGTGCTGCAACATGGCGAGACGGCGAAGATGGAACTGCAGTTCAAGCGCAGCCCCGGCGATTTGCGGCATGGCCTGTTCTGGACCAGCCTCTGTCGTAACAGCGACGGTCAACCGGTCTGCGTGCTTGGAACGATGGTCGACATTACCGACATCCGGCGCGCCGAAATGCGCGCGCGCGAAACAGAGCGGCGTCTGTTTGATGTCACGCGGTCGTTGCCAGCGGTGGTATTTCAACTGCGTCGTACCGTTGACGGTGTTTATTCGTTTCCCTACTTCGGCGGCGACCCCGGCATCTGTTGGGTGGTCTGGATCTTTCTCAGATAGAGCGCGACGACGTCGATTTCCGGTGGATATACAAGCAGGACCGGCCATTGGTGCTGGCCGAACTGGAACGCTCGGCACACGCCGAAACGCCGGTGCATATCGAGTTTCGCTTCGAAACCGAACGTGGCCTTTATTGGGCGCGCGCGGAGTTGGTGCCGCGCCGTGAGCCGGACGGCAGCGTCGTGTGGAGCGGTTACTGGGTGGACGTGAGCGTGGAGCGCGCGCGCTCCGAGGAACTCGCGCGAGCGCGCGACATGGCCGAGGCGGCTTCGCGCGCCAAGGACGACTTTTTCGCCATGATGAGCCACGAAATCCGTACGCCGATGAACGGCGTGCTCGGTCTCGTCGAAGTGCTGGAACGCACGCCGCTCAATAACGATCAAGGAGAAATGCTGAGCATGATCCACGAGTCGGCCGGCGCGCTACTGCAGATTCTGGACGACTTGCTCGACTATTCGAAAATCGAAGCGGGACGGCTCACGATCGAAGCCGAACCCCTCGACATCCGCGAACTGGTCGACAACTCGGTTGGCTTGCTCGCGGGCCGAGCGCATGAAAAGGGTTTGAAAGTGCGCGTGGACATCGCACCCGAAGTCGCCGCCACACTTCGAGGCGACAGCGTGCGACTGCGGCAGATTCTATTCAACCTGCTCGGCAACGCCATCAAGTTTACGTCGGAGGGCGAGGTCGAAGTATGCGTGTCGGTCGTCGCGCAAGCCGCCGGCGCTCAGACGCTGGAAGTAATCGTGGCGGACACGGGCATCGGCATCGCGCCGGAGGTGCAGGCCAAACTCTTCGAGCCGTTCGTGCAAGCTGAATCGTCCACCACGCGCCGCTTCGGGGGCACTGGCCTTGGGCTGACGATCTGCCGTAAGCTGATCGACCTCATGAACGGCTCACTCGCACTGCGCAGTGAACCGGGGGCGGGAACACGCATGATCGTGCGGCTCACCATGCCTGTCGAAACTGAGCGCTATTGCGCTGGCGGCTTGCGCGGCAAGCGCGGTGTCGTGGCCATTGGCGACGCACGCGTCGCTCAGGCTTTGATGCATTTTGGCGAGGCGCTTGGGCTCAAACTGCGCCGCGTCTCACCCGATGCCGCGGAACTGCGCGAGCGCGCCGCGCTGGCAGACGTGGACCTGCTTTTCGTGAGCGAGAACGTGAGGTTGCCGGCAGGCGGCAGCCTAGGCTCACGCGTCATTTGCCTGACCGAAAAGCCGAAGCCGACGGGCTACCGCATTTTCGACGACAACGTACGCGTCAGCATCAACCCTATTTCGTGGCGCGGACTCGGTGCCGCATGCGCCGCCGCGTTGGCGGGGCTGCCGTCGGTGGCTCAGCGCCCGGCGGGCAAGCCGCGCGCGGCCGAGGGCTGCACCGTGCCGCCGGACCGTGAAAGCGCCATTGCCAGCGGCCGCCTGATTCTGGTGGCGGAAGATCACCCGGTCAATCAGGAGTTGATCCGTCATCAACTGGCTTTGCTCGGCTTTGCATGCGACGTGGCGAACGACGGTGCGGAGGCGTTGGTCGCGTTGGAACGCACGAGCTATGGATGCCTGATCACGGATTGCCATATGCCGAACCTGTCCGGCTATGAACTCACGCGGCGCATCCGCGAGCGGGAGCACGGTGGCGCGCAGCGTCTGCCCATTCTCGGTATCACGGCGAACACCGCGCCCGAAGACCTGAATCTATGTCGCGATGCGGGCATGGACGACTGCCTCGTCAAGCCGACCCGGCTCGCCACGCTGCGCGACTACCTGAGCCGCTGGTTCGGCCCCGACAGCGCGTGGCAAGCCGCTCCCATTGAAACGGTGAGCACCCCGGCAGTCGCAGGGCCGGATGTTCACGGCGTCACAGAGCCGTTTGTTCCAGTCGATCTGGCGCACATGACGCAGTTGTGGGGTAGCGAATCGACCGTCAAGGCGTTGCTCGACTCGTTTGTCTCGTCCGTGCGCGAGGACGTGGAGGCGTTGTCGCCACTGGTCGAAAGCGCTGAGATTGGGCGCGTGCGTGAGTGGTTGCACAGGGTGGCCGGGGCAGCGAGCGTGCTGCAATATCCGCCGCTGCTCAATGCGTTGGACGAATATCGTCGAGATATCACCGTCAAGCCACCGGAACGCGTGCGCAGTGAGGGATTGATATTGATCACCAAGTGCCAGGTCATGCTGGATCGAATCGAGCAGCAGGCCGCCTTGCTCGCGTGACATTGCACCGCTTGGGCGGCGCGGTGCCGTTCCTCGCTACAGGTGTGACCGAAAAGAGGACTGAGCAAAACAAATCCAACAATGAGCAGACGAAAAAAAACGCGGCCGAAGCCGCGTTAAGGTTTGGAGACATCCTTCGATGAAGGAGTCACTTCTCGCAGTCGGAAGCATAACTCGGATAGCGCTAACCATTCGTTCCGAAATCCGCAATTAACTGTTTGAGGAAATCGACGAAGGCGCTGCTCGAATTCGCTCGAAGTTGCGCTTATTCAGGAGCGGACGAGATTCGCGCGAGCGGCCTGATGCGTTTCGATACCACGGATAACTACGAAACCAACGAGCACTATGAATCAGCCTCTGCGCTCACGATAGTCAGGCCCTTGTGCCGCGCCCTATACATCGCTTGCTCACCCGCCATCCGCAAACGTATTCAAGAAATTTGCACTAGTATGTGGTGGCTCCGCGCAGCCGAAACGTCGGTGCGGCGGTGCATCAAGTCCGGAGAAGACCATGATTGTGCTTCGAAAACTGAACCTTGCTGTGGTGCTGTGGGTGTTGACGTCGGGCGTCGCCTTCGCGGATACGGTGGCCTTGAAAGCGGATCTTGAGCCGTCGAGCGAGGTGCCGCCGCGAGTGAGTCATGGGCACGGCACGTTGAACGCCACGTTCGATACGTCGACCAAATCGCTGCAATGGACGATCAGCTATGAAGGATTGAGCGGCCCGGTCACCGCCGCGCATTTCCACGGCCCCGCTCCAGTGGGCCAGAACGCCAAGCCTCAGGTGCCAATAGGAAAGAGCGCGCTTGGCAGCCCCATCAAGGGATCGGCGGCGCTCACCGAACAGCAGGTCACCGATCTGATGGCGGGCCAGTGGTACTTCAATATCCACACAGCACAGAATCCGACGGGCGAAATTCGCGGGCAGGTGTTGCCAGCGAACTAGACCGGATAGAAAGAAGCGCATTCGGGAAAGCGCGCGCTTTTAGAGATTAGAATCGCTCGCCCATCGCCGCAACCGCGAACGCACGTACCATGAAGGGACACTATCGAAGGAGCGTGTCCCGATGAGTTGGCAAAGCGCACTCGCCTGCTGGATTTTGCGCAGGCAGTTTCGGCCAGAAACCCTCAAGCCATGTATCGATGTCGAGAGAGCGCGGGCGTTGACCGCCAAGCGCGTCTGGTCACCGCGGGTTCCCGCCGGCTGGCGTCTGCGAGAGTTGTACGGCCCGCATGACCGGCCGCTGCGCGGGGAGTGGATAGAGCGCGCCGGCGGCAAACCAGCGCCTAGCGCTGAACCGACCGTACTGTATTGCCACGGCGGCGGCTATTACTTCTGTTCGCCGCTCACGCATCGTTCGCTAGTGTTCGGTCTTGCAACGCGCGCCAACGCTCCGGTCTTTTCGCTCGACTATCGCCTTGCACCCGAACATCCTTTCCCTGCGGCGCTTGACGACGCCACTGCGGCCTATCGCAAGATAATCGCCGATGGCGTGCCGCCCGAGTCGATTGTGATCGCGGGCGATTCCGCGGGCGGCGGCCTCGCACTCGCCACGTTGATCGCGCTTCGCGACGCCGGCGATCCCATGCCGGCCGGTGGTCTACTGTTCTCGCCGTGGACCGATCTGGCCGCTGCCGGCGCGAGTATCCGCACCAACGACAGTCGCGATCCGATGTTTTGCGGCGCCGCGATCGAGCGGGCCGCGAAGGTCTATCTCGGCGACACGCCGGCCACGCATCCGTACGCTTCGCCGGTTTATGCCGAACTGCACGGTTTGCCACCGCTCTTCATCATGGCGGGCAGCACCGAGGTGTTGCTGGACGATTCGCGACGCGTTGCCGACAACGCGCGCGCGGCGGGCGTCGACTGCGAATTCGAGGTATGGAAGAAGATGCCGCACGTGTGGCCGCTGTTCACGCCGTTCATGCCCGAGGCGAATCGCGCGCTCGACGGCGCCGCGGCCTTCGTGCGGCGCGTCACGAACCGCGCCACGAACGCCGCTCAGCCGGCGAGCGCGATGTCGATCGTCTGATAGGCGGCCTCGACCGTTTCGTGGCCGTACTGCCTTTCCAGCCGCCGCACGGTGAAATGACCGTGCGCGACCTGCTGGAAGTGGTCGATGAACACCGTATTGACCATCGCGCCGAGCACGGCGCCGATCGCCGGAATCGACTTGGCGGCGATCTGTTCGCTCACCTGCACAGAAAAACGCGCGGTAATCGTATGAAGCAGGCGCAGCAAGGCTGCGGAACCGTGCGCGGTGAAACCCTTGGTCGCGATTTCAGATGACGCTTTCGACACCGCCTGCGCCAGCGCGCCGCGCATGATGAAGTAACCGAAGTCGGCGTCGTCGTCGGCAGTGGACGTGCCGCCCATGCCCAGCACCGTCAGACACTGCAGTTGCGTATCGATCGAGGTCAGGTCTTCGCCCTCGCTGCGCGCGATATCGCAGATCGAGCGGAACATGAGCGTGGTCGTGATCGGCAACTCGACGGGCAGCGCGAACAGGCCGAAGGCGCCGCCGGCGGCGCCGGTGGTCGCCACAGCGAACTTGTGCAGCAGGTTGCTCGGCTTGTCGGGCGCGGCGAGCGGCGCAGCGCTGTCTTGCCGCCCCAACGTGCGCAGCGCGATCGCGAGGCACTTGCGCAATGCCAGTTCCGTTGCATCGGCGATCTTTTCGTTGGCGAACGCCGGCATGCGCGCGAGCAGTTTCTCCAGCGGCGCACCGACGATACTCGCCAGCTTCATCGCCAGCGCGGGGCTTTCCAGCTCGTGTTTGGCGCGCCGCAGCGCGTTCAGGTCTTCGTCCGATAAGGATTGTGCTGCGAGCGAACTCTGCTCCATATGCCTCCCTGGCATCATTTGTTGACTATTTGCGGTCGATAGTCCGTTCAGCGACGGCCTGCGCACGGTCCAGCTTAGAGCATGGCCTCGTGGTATGATTCCCCATCATTTGACAAGTCAACTGTTGCGTCCGCAAAAATGGCTGTCCATACCGCTGCCCACCATTCGAGTGGGCAAGTCTTACCTTTCCGCGAATCGCTGCTGGCAATGCTCGGCATTTCCTTCGTCACGATGCTGGTCGCGCTCGACCAGACCGTGGTCGGCACCGCATTGCCCACGATCGTCGCCGAACTCAAGGGCTTCGAACTCTACGCATGGGTCGCCACGTCGTATCTGCTGACCTCGGTGATCACGGTGCCGATCTTCGGCCGCCTTGGCGACTACTATGGACGCAAGCCCTTCGTGATCGCGTCGATCGTCGTGTTCACGGGCGCGTCGGTACTGTGCGGCGCCGCCGACAACATGCTGTTCCTCGTGCTGGCGCGCGGGCTGCAAGGCATCGGCGGCGGCATGCTGGTCGGGACGGCCTTCGCTTGCATTCCCGACCTCTTCCCCGACTCGGTCGTGCGCCTGCGCTGGCAGGTGTTGATGAGCTCCGCATTTGGGATCGCGAACGCAGTGGGGCCGTCGCTCGGCGGTTTCCTCACGCAGTATTACGGCTGGCGCTCGGTGTTCTATGTGAATCTGCCCGTCGGTCTGCTGTCGCTATTTTTCGTCTGGCGCTTCCTGCCGCATCTGCGGCATGTCGAGCACGAAGGCAAGATGCGGCTCGACTGGCCGGGCGCGGTGCTGATCGCGGTGGCGCTCGGCTCGCTGCAACTCTTCGTCGAATTGCTGCCGAAGCACGGCGTCACGTTCAGCGCGTTTGCGCTGCTTGCGTTGAGCATCGCTTCGGCCTACGCGCTGTGGCAGTGGGAAAAGCGCTGCCCGACCGCGATCCTGCCGGTCGACATGTTTCGCAACCGCAGCCTCGCCGCGCTCTTCACGCTCGCGGTGCTGGGCGGCTTCACGATGTTCTCGCTGCTGTTTTACGCGCCGTTGCTGTTCCAGGGCGGCTTCGGCATGTCGCCGAAAGAAGCGGGGTTCGTCATCACGCCGCTCGTCGTGTTCATCACGATCGGCAGCATCGCCAACGGGCGCATCGTTTCTCGCGTGCGCAACCCGAATCTGATGCTATACGTCGGCTTTGCGCTGGTCGCGCTCGCGTGCCTCGGCATGGTGGTGGCGACGCGTTCCATGCCGCAATGGCTACTGATGTCGTTCATGATGGTCGGCGGCCTCGGGCTCGGTTTCGTGATGCCCAACCTCACGATCTTTGCGCAGCAGACGGCCGGTCGCGAACATCTCGGCATCGCCACGGCGCTGCTGCAGTCGTTGCGGATGATCGGCGGCATGATCGGCACGGCGCTCACCGGCACGCTGGTGAGCCACATGTACGCAAGCGGCGTGCGCAGCGCGCTGGAAAACGATCGCGCATCGCAATGGTTCGCCGATCTGGGCGATCCGCAAATCCTGATCAATCGTGACGCGCAAAGCGCCGTGCTCGGCCAGTTGACGCATGCCGGCCACGACGGCGCGATGCTGCTCGAAAGCGCGCGCGAGGCGCTCGTCGCGGCGATTCATCTGGGTCTCGCGCTGGCGGCGATCATCGCCGTGGTGTCGGTGTGGCAAAGCCGCCGCGTTCCGCCGATCAAGCTCCAGCGCAAGCTCGAGCCGGTGGTTCACGCGGACTGATTTTTTAGACTTACCGTTTTACTGACAAATCATGGAAGAACAGGACCGCGTCGCCGTCATGCAGCAATTCGGCCGCACTTATCGGGCGTTCATGTCGGCATTCGAGGCGCACGTCGGCCACCCGTTGCCGCGCTGGCGCATTCTGCTCGCGCTGCACGAGCAGGCGGGCGAGTCGTCGCAGAAGCGGCTGGTCGAGCGCTTGCGGGTCGATCCGGGCGCGCTCACGCGGCAGTTGAAAACGCTGGAGGGATTAGGCTGGATTGCGCGCAGCATGGATACGCGCGATAACCGCGTGACCAACGTGCGCTTGACCGAAGCGGGACTCTCGGCAACCGAAGCGAGCCTGCCGCGTCGCAATGCCTTTTTGCACGACACGATGGCCGCGTTGCCGGACGACGCGCTGAGCGCGCTGTCCGGCGCGTTGAAGATGCTGGAAGCGCGGATCGGTGAAGTGGCGGCGACGGCCGGCGTTACCGATCCGGCTGGTTCTTCTCAGGTGTCTGAAGCGGCGGTGAACAACGAGGGATCGCCGCGATAACCGGCGCGATCGCGACTGCATCAGGCGGTCGGCGACAACCGCGCGGCGCGCCACGTTGCCGTGAAACGCGCCGTTCTCGTCGAGATCAGAAGAACGTCTCGATCACTTCCGTGACCCGATACGACGGATCGACCACCAGCACCTGGCGCCACTTGTCGAACGTCAAGCACGGGTGCGAGATGTCGAACGCGATCATGTCGCCCACTTTGAGATCGGCGCCTGCGGGAATCCGCAGATAGGCGTGCTGGTCCATCAAGCCGAAAATCTCCCAGCCTTCGCTCGCCGCGATGTCGCGCGGCGCTTCGTTGCCCGGACGATAGTGGCGCGCCGGCTCCGGCATGCCGGCGTCGAACGCGGAGTCGCGCTTGCCCAGACCGATGATCGCGCGATCCGGCTCGGGAATCGACTGCACGTACGCCCATAGTTGCAACGCGGGGAGCAAGCCTTCGCCCATTTTCTTCGCGACCGGATTGCGCGCAAGGATGTCTGTCTGCGCCTTGCGGTAGATGCCGACGTCATGCGTCAGATAGCAGCCGGGACGTAGCACGACCTCGACCTTACCGGCTTCCGAGGCCTTCACGAATTCTTCCGCGACCACGTCGTACCACGCCGACCCCGCGCCGGACAACACCGCCGGCGTGCGAGCAAACCTCCCTTCGTCGACGAGTTTGCGCGTGAGCGCGACCGCGCTTTGCAGGAACGCGCGCACTTCGTGCTCTTCCTTCAACACGCCTTCGTACAACTCCACACCGGCGAGCTTCAATATGTTCGGATAACGCGCGATCGCGGAGAGCACCGCGTTGCGCTGTGCTTCGTCGCGCACGCCGGTGCGGCCGCCCGGCACACCGAGTTCGAGCAGCACCTGCAGCGGCTTGCGCACCGACGTGAAAAACTGGCCCAACTGATCGACGCCTTCAACCGAATCGACGAGGCAGAAGAATTCGAAATCCGGATCGCTCAGCAACTCGGCGACCATCATCATGTTGCGGCGGCCGACCAGTTGATTGGCCATCAAAATGCGCGAGACGCCGCCGTGATACGCCGCGCGCACCTGGTGCGCGGTGGCGAGCGTGATGCCCCACGCGCCGGTTTCCAGTTGACGCCGGAACAGTTGCGGCGCCATGGTGGTCTTGCCGTGCGGCGCGAGCTTGACGCCGTATTCCGCGACGAACGCCTGCATCCACTTCAGGTTGTGTTCCACGCGATCCGCGTATAGCACCGCGGCGGGCAGGCTCACGTCTTCGTTCAGCAGATTCCACTCGAGGCGCGCTGCATCCGTGAGCTGGATGCTGGTGCCCGGCACCATGCCGAGACCTTTGCTATAAGGATCAATCGTTGCGCCCTGATAGTTTGTAACTTTCATGTCACCCAGCTCCATCGTCCGGTTAAATTGAATCAGATTTGACTTTATCATGTTACCGAAAGTACGATGGATGAAGAAATGTTATTTAGTACCACGGCTTTGCGCCGGCTCGATATGAGCCGGTGCGCGGCCTTCCACGCTCTGCAATGAACTCAACCGCCGAACCGCTCGCTTTCGACATCGTCGCGCGCATCGCCGAATGCGCGCCGGAATTGCGCTCGGCCGAACGCAAGGTCGCCGCGCTGATTCTCGACGATCTCACCGGCGCGTCGCGCGCCAGCATCGGCGCGCTCGCACAGCAGGCGCAGGTGAGTGTCGCGACCGTCACGCGCTTTGCCAAGGCGGTCGGTTGCCGCGACGTGCGCGAACTGAAACTGCGGCTCGCGCAGGCCGCGGCGGTCGGCCAGCGGTTTCTGCAACCGGGCGGCGCCGTCGGCGCGCCCGAGCCGATCGCCACCCGCGTGTTCGACGAATTGCAGACCGCGCTTGCGCATAACCATCAGTTGCTGCGCCAGGCGCCGCTCGGCGAAGCGGCCGCCGCCTTGCGCGCGGCGCGCATGATCTACGTATTCGGCATGGGAGGCGGCTCGACCGCCCTGGCCGACGAAATGCGCTTCAGGCTGGTGCGTCTCGGCCGGCCGGTCGCGACCTATCAGGACGGCTTGTTGCAGCGCATGGTCGCCAGCACCGTATCGCGCGACTGCGTGGTGCTCGCGCTGTCCACCACCGGGCGCGTGCCCGAGATGGTCGAGAACTGCAAGATCGCGCGCAGCTACGGCGCGACCGTGATCGCGCTGACCGCGCCGGCCTCGCCGCTCGCGAAGCTTGCGGAATGGGTGATTCCGATCGTCGCGTTCGAGACCGATTTCATTTACAAGCCGTCGTCGTCACGTTACGCGATGATGATGGCGCTCGATGTGCTCGTCACCGAGCTTGCCGTCAGTCAGGGTGACGAGAGCCGCGAATTGCTGCGCCGCATGAAGCACGCGCTCGACGCGCACCGCGGCGGCGGCGATCGACAACCGTTAGGAGACTGATCCATGCATTCGCATCCTGAAGCCGCCGACACACTGATCGTTGGCGCGCAACTATACGACGGCACGGGCGCGCCGCCCGTCGAGCGCGACGTCGCGATCCGCGACGGCCACATTGTCGCGATCGGCAATCTGTCGAACTGGCTCGCCGAAGAGGTGATCGAGGCCAACGGCCGTGCATTGGCGCCCGGTTTCATCGACGTCCATACGCACGACGACACGCACGTGATCCGCTCGCCGCAAATGCTGCCGAAGATCACGCAGGGCGTGACGACGGTGATCGTCGGCAACTGCGGCATCAGCGCCGCGCCGGTTTCGCTGAAGGGCGATCCGCCCGATCCGATGAATCTGCTCGGCGAGCGCGACGCCTTTCAATACCCGACTTTTGCCGCTTACGTCGAAGCGGTGAACGCCGCGCGCCCGGCGGTGAATGTGGGCGCGCTGATCGGCCACACGGCGTTGCGCAGCAATCAGATGGACCGGCTCGATCGCGCGGCCACGCCGCAAGAAATCGAAGGCATGCGCGCTCAGTTGGAAGAGGCGTTGTCGCACGGCGCGCTGGGTTTGAGTTCGGGTCTCGCCTACGGCTCGGCCTTCGCTGCGCCCACCGAGGAGGTGATGGCCTTGGCCGAACCGCTCGCCGCCGCCGGCGCGCTGTACACGACGCACATGCGCACCGAATTCGACGCGATTCTCGACGCGATGGACGAAGCGTATCGCGTGGGACGTCACGCGCACGTGCCGGTGGTGATTTCGCATCTGAAGTGCGCGGGTCCGTCGAACTGGGGACGCAGCGAAGAAGTGCTGAAGTCGCTGGAAGGCGCGCGCCGCATGCAGCCGATCGGCTGCGACTGCTATCCGTACAACCGCAGTTCATCGACGCTCGATCTGAAGCAGGTGAGCGGCGACATCGACATCACGATCACATGGTCCGAGCCGCATCCCGAGATGGCCGGCAAGCTGTTGAAAGAGATCGCCGCCGAGTGGAGCATCACGCAGCAGGAGGCGGGCAAGCGTCTGCAGCCCGCGGGCGCCGTCTATCACAACATGTCCGAGGAGGACGTGCGGCGCATCCTGTCGCATCCCGCGACGATGGTCGGCTCGGACGGCTTGCCGAACGATCCGTTGCCGCATCCGCGCCTGTGGGGCGCGTTTCCGCGCGTGCTCGGCCACTATTCGCGCGACGCCGGCTTGCTGCCGCTCGAAGAGGCGGTGCGCAAGATGACCAGCTTGTCGGCGCGTCGCTTTGGTCTCGCGCAGCGCGGCGAGGTGCATATCGGCTATCACGCGGACCTGGTGTTGTTCGATCCCGCCAAGGTGCGCGACGCGGCGACGTTCGAGAAGCCGCAGCAGGCGGCGGACGGCATCGACGCGGTGTGGGTGAACGGCGTGTTGTCATACCGCGACGGCGAAGTCACGGGCGAACGCGCAGGCAAATTCGTGGCGCGTGGCGCGGCGTCGAAAGGCGACGCGCACGGCGCATTCTGATTTTTTGATGGATCGAGGCGCGCGGCGGTTTTGCCCGTCGCGCGCGAACCTTTTGTGAGGAGTTGGACGATGAAGCGATATGGCGTTGAAGGCGGGAAGGGAACGGGCGGTCAGCATATGCCGTTTGCCCGGGCAGTCGAAGCGGATGGTTGGCTGTTCGTTTCTGGACAAACGCCGATGGAAAACGGCGAGGTGATCAACGGCGGGATCGTCGAGCAAACGCACAAGGCGATTCAGAACGTGTTCGCGATTTTGAAGGAAGCCGGCTATGGCGCGGAGCATGTCGTCCGCTGCGGCGTGTGGCTGGACGATCCGCGCGATTTCGCGTCGTTCAACAAGGTGTTTCGCGAGTACTTCGGCGACAATCCGCCGGCGCGGGCTTGTGTCGTTTCCTCGATGGTGATCGACTGTAAGGTCGAAGTGGATTGCGTGGCTTATAAAAAGCCATCGGCGTAAAGCTTTCCTCGTTCGCCGCGAGCATGGATCATCGCCCGCGGCGCGCGAGACATTGACAGGCTACTGCCGGGCGAGCCGCATATTGTCCGGCATCGGCAAGTTGTAATTGGTGCGGAACGGATTGATGTCCAGCCCGCCGCGCCGCGTGTAGCGCGCATATACCGCGAGTTTCACAGGCTTGCACGCCTTGAGCACGTCGATAAAAATCTTCTCGACGCACTGCTCGTGAAAGCCGGTGTGATTCCGATACGAGATGATGTAGCGCAGCAAGCCCGCGTGATCGATCTGCGGGCCAATGTAATGAATCTGCACGCTGCCCCAATCGGGCTGCCCGGTCACGGGACAGTTGGACTTCAGCAGATTGGAAAACAGCGTTTCCTCGACCGGCGCTTCATCCAGCGCCGCCTTCAGCAACGAAGCATCCGGCTGATAAACGTCCGTATCCAGATCCAGCCGATCCAGCGACAAGCCCTCAAACTCTTCCATCTGCAACTTGCCGAACTCGTAAGGCGCCGTTAGATGAACGGAAACCGTTGCGCCGCAAGAAGCGGACACGTCTCGCTTGATCGTCTCCCGCACCGCGTCCATCGACTCGAAAGCCGTCTGCGCGAATGAGCCGAGATACAGCTTGAACGATTTCGACTCGACGATATTCGGCGAATCGGCCGGCACGAAAAAAGTCGCCACTGCGATCTGCGGCTTGCCGCGCGCGTTCAGCCAGGAAAGCTCATAGGCATTCCAGATATCGGTGCCGAAGAAGGGCAATGGCGCACTGATGCCGATCGCCTCGCGCGCATTGCCGCGCGCGATCGGGAACAGCAGCGAAGCGTCGTATTGTTCGGTGTAAGCGGAAGGCTTACCCAGCGGTGACTGTTCAGGTGTCATGATGCGTTCACGATGCCACTCAGCACGTGCCCCGTCGCCGTCACGACGCGGGCCGATTCGCAATGGCCGATTTGGTCGTCGAAGAAAAAGTCCGGCTCGAATTCGCGCAGGAATGCGCTCTTGTCGAGGCCGCCGAGGAACATCGCTTCGTCGATTTCGATGTTCCACGCCATCAAGGTGCGGATCGCGCGCTCATGTGCGGGGGCCGAGCGCGCCGTCACCAATGCGGTACGAATATGCATGGGCGCGGCTTCGTCCGCGAGTTTTTGCAGCCGGTGCAGCGCTTCGAGCAGCGGCTTCAACGGCCCGTCCGCGAGCGGCAGGTTTTTGTTGTGAATCTCGTGTCCAATGAATGCGCGCAAGCCATCTTGCTGGAACACGCGTTCGGCTTCGTCAGAAAACAGCACGGCGTCGCCGTCGAACGCAATGCGGATTTCGTCGGGATACTTGCTCGCCATTTTCGCCGATTCGGGCAGGACGCGCGCGGCCGGAAAACCAGCGGCGAGCGCGTCGCGCACGTCGTCCTGATTCGCGGACAAAAACAGCGACGCGTTCAGCGGCTTCAGATAGCCGAACGGCGCGCGTCCGCGTGTGAACACGCCGCGCTCGATCGCCAACCCGTGTTCGCGGCACGAATGAAACGCGCGCAGTCCGCTGATCGGATCGCTGCGCGACAGGATCACCACTTCCACGCGATGCCCGCCGGCGTTCAGCGCCAGCAGCTTGCGGATCAGCGGAAACGCTACGCCCGGCTTGGCGGGCACGGTCAGGCGGTCGCGCTGCAGCGCTTCATATGCTTGCAGATCGCCTTCCTCGTACACGCGGTTCTCTTCCTCGAAGTCGAACAGCGCGCGCGACGAGATTGCCACCACCAGTTTGTCGACAAGCGAAAGAGCCATCTGCGCGTTTCAATCCCAAAAGATCAGGCGAGGAATAAGCGGTACACCGGATTGCCGGTCTCTTCCCAATACGGATACCCCAGCGTCGCGAGAAAGCGTCCGAACTCGCTGTTCTCGCTGTCGGGCACCTGAATGCCGACGAGAATCGAGCTGTAGTCCGCGCCCTGGTTGCGATAGTGAAAGAGGCTGATATTCCAGTTCGGCGCCATCGACGACAGGAACTTCATCAGCGCCCCCGGCCGCTCGGGAAACTCGAAGCGGAATAGCCGCTCGTCGTGCGCGAGCGGCGAGCGGCCGCCGACCATGTAGCGGATGTGCTGCTTCGAGAGTTCATCGAAGGTCAGGTCGACAGTGGCGAAGCCGTGCGCTTCAAAGGCGCCCGCGATCTGCGCGGACTCGCTGCGGTTGCGGATCTGCACGCCGACGAAGATATGCGCCGAGCTCGCGTCCGCGATCCGGTAGTTGAACTCGGTGACGCTGCGCGTGCCGACCAGTTCGCAGAAGCGCCGGAAGCTGCCGCGCTCCTCGGGAATCGTCACGGCGAACACCGCCTCGCGCGCTTCCCCCACTTCGGCGCGCTCGGCCACGAAGCGCATGCGGTCGAAATTCATGTTCGCGCCCGACGTGATCGCGACCAGCGTCTGGTTCTCGATGCCTTCGCGCTCGGCATACTGCTTCGCACCGGCCACCGCGAGCGAGCCGGCAGGTTCGAGCACGCTGCGGGTGTCCTGGAACACGTCCTTGATCGCCGCGCACAGCGCGTCGGTGTTCACGAGCAGCACGTCGTCGAGATACTCGCGGCACAGGCGGAAGGTTTCCTCGCCCACCAGCTTCACCGCGGTGCCGTCCGAGAACAGGCCGACCTCGTTCAGCGTGACCCGCTCGCCGGCTTTCAGCGACGCGGCCATCGCGCACGAATCGTCGGTCTGCACGCCGATCACCTTGATCTCCGGGCGCACCGATTTCACGTACGCGGCGACGCCCGCCGCGAGTCCGCCGCCGCCGATCGGCACGAAGATCGCGTGAATCGGTCCCTGATGCTGGCTGAGAATTTCCATCGCGACGGTGCCCTGGCCGGCGATCACATACGGATCGTCGAACGGATGCACGAAGGTCAGGCCGCGCGCTTTCTGCAGCGTCAGCGCATGCGCGTACGCATCGCTATACGACTCGCCCGACTGCACCACCTCGACGGTCGGCCCGCCGTGCGCGCGCACCGCATCGACCTTCACCTGCGGGGTGGTGACCGGCACGACGATGATCGCCTTCACGCCCAGCCGTGCCGCCGACAGCGCCACGCCCTGCGCATGATTGCCCGCCGACGCGGTGATCACCCCACGCTCCAGCGCCTCGGCCGGAATGTGCGCCATCTTGTTGTACGCGCCGCGCACCTTGAACGAGAACACCGGCTGGTTGTCCTCGCGCTTCAGGTAGACCGGATTGCGCAGGCGCGCCGACAGATTCGGCGCGCGTTCCAGTTCGGTCTCGCGGGCCACGTCGTAGACGCGTGCGGTCAGGGTTTTCTTCAGGTAGTCGTGGGAAGCCATGCGGGTGGCGCGGTGCGCTTTATAAGACGGGAAAGGACCAATGATAGCGCCAACGGCGTGCGCTCCGGCTTCCGCGCGGCGGTCGGAGCCGCGCCCCGAGCGCCGCCTGACCGCCCGGTTGGTCAATTGGCCATATGCACGAAGGCGCGTGTGTTAGTGACGAAAACCCGCCAAGCCCCGCCACGCCTCCGATTTCAGCCGTCAACGCGCGGCGGGATCATGCGGTAGAATTCCATTTTGGAATAAGGATCGGAAGATGCACTGGCAGCCTCGGATCGCCCATTCGATGCCCATCCCGCGTGAGTGTTGCCCCGCGGCGGAGCGTCACGCCCGCCGGGCACGATCGTGTAGCTGCATCTGAGCGCCGTGAAGCGATCGATGTGAGGAAACCTTCGGTTGCGCTTCGCTCCACTAGAAATTTTCCAGCATTGCGCCCCACGCGCACCGTCAGCCGACGCCTTCCACCTGAGCGCGGCCGGTTGACCCACCGAGTCGTCCGAACATGAACGCACCTCAAGTATTCGATCCGCACGGGGCCGCCGCCGCGGTGGCCGCCGATCCCGAAGCGCGTCTGCGCGAAATTCCCTATAACTACACGTCCTTTTCCGACCGCGAAATCGTCATTCGTCTGCTCGGCGACGACGCCTGGGCGGCACTGGCCGAACTGCGCGCGGAGCGCCGCACCGGCCGTTCGGCACGCATGCTTTACGAAGTGCTCGGCGACATCTGGGTCGTGCGTCGCAATCCCTACCTGCAAGACGATCTGCTCGACAACCCCAAGCGCCGGGCGATGTTGATCGAAGCGCTGCATCACCGTCTGTCTGAAATCGAAAAGCGCCGCCGCGCCGATCTGGTCGAGCATGGCGACGAAGCGGGCGTCGACCGGGCCGCTCGGGTCGAAACCCTGGTCGAGGCCGCGCGCCGCGCCGTCGACGACTTCGAAAGCGAATTCCAGAAAACCTACGATCTGCGCCGCCGCGCGACCAAGGTGCTGGGCCGCGTCACCGAAAAAGACAACATCAAGTTCGACGGTTTGTCCCGCGTCTCGCATGTGACGGACGCCACCGACTGGCGCGTCGAGTACCCGTTTGTCGTGCTCACGCCGGATACCGAAGCGGAGATCGCCGGCATGATCAAGGCGTGTTTCGAACTCGGTCTGACTGTGATTCCGCGCGGCGGCGGCACTGGCTACACGGGCGGCGCGGTGCCGCTCACGCCGTTTTCGGCCGTCATCAACACGGAAAAGCTGGAACAACTGGGCGCGGTCGAGATGACCGAACTGCCGGGCGTCGAGCGCAAGGTGGCGACGATTTTCTCCGGTGCGGGCGTCGTCACGCGCCGCGTGACCGAAGCGGCCGAGCAGGCCGGCTTTGTGTTCGCGGTCGATCCGACCTCGCTGGATGCGTCCTGCGTCGGCGGCAACGTCGCGATGAACGCGGGCGGCAAGAAAGCGGTGCTGTGGGGCACGGCGCTCGACAATCTCGCCTGGTGGCGCATGGTCGACCCGGAAGGGAACTGGCTCGAAGTGACGCGTCTGGACCACAACCTCGGCAAGATTCACGACATCGAAGTCGCGCGTTTCGAGCTGAAATGGTTCGACGGCAACTACGCGCCGGGCGAGAAGCTGCTGCGCACGGAGGCGCTCGACATCAAGGGCCGCGTGTTCCGCAAGGAAGGTCTCGGCAAGGACGTCACCGACAAATTCCTCGCCGGTCTGCCGGGCGTGCAGAAGGAAGGCTGCGACGGGCTGATCACGTCCGCGCGCTGGGTGCTGCACAAGATGCCGGCGCACACGCGCACCGTCTGCCTCGAATTCTTCGGCCAGGCGCGCGACGCGATCCCGAGCATCGTCGAGATCAAGGACTATCTGTTCGAAACGTCGAAGCAGGGCGGCGCGATTCTGGCCGGCCTCGAACACCTCGACGAGCGCTATCTGCGCGCGGTCGGCTACGCCACCAAGAGCAAGCGCAACGCGTTTCCGAAGATGGTGCTGATCGGCGACATCGTCGGCGACGATGCGGACGCGGTCGCGCAGGCCACCTCGGAAGTCGTGCGCATGGCCAACGGCAAGAGCGGCGAAGGCTTCGTCGCGGTCAACGCCGAGGCGAGGAAGCGTTTCTGGCTCGACCGCAGCCGCACCGCCGCGATCGCCAAGCACACGAACGCGTTCAAGATCAACGAAGACGTGGTGATTCCGCTCGACCGCATGGGCGAGTACACGGACGGCATCGAGCGCATCAATATCGAGCTGTCGATCAAGAACAAGCTGCAACTGGTCGACGCGCTCGAAGCGTTCTTCAAGGCCGGCAAACTGCCGCTCGGCAAGAGCGACGACGCCAACGAAATCCCGAGCGCCGAACTGCTCGAGGATCGCGTGCAGCAAGCGCTCGATCTGTTGAAGCGCGTGCGCACGCGCTGGGAATTCCTGCGCGACAAGCTCGATCTCTCGTTGCGTGAAGCGCAGCACTACCTGGTCGGTCTCGGCTACGAAGCGCTGGCGGAGAAATTCGCCGATCGCGCGGACGCGCAGCCGGACGCCACCGTGTTTCACGTCACGCAAGACCGTACGATCCGCGTGTCGTGGAAGCAGGAGATTCGCGCCGAACTGCGGCAGATCTTCAACGGCGGCGAGTTCAAGCCGATCCTCGACGAAGCCCAGGCGATCCACAAGCAGGTGCTGCGCGGCCGCGTGTTCGTCGCGCTGCACATGCACGCGGGCGACGGCAATGTCCACACGAACCTGCCGGTCAACTCCGACAACTACGAGATGCTGCAGGACGCCCACACGGCGGTCGCGCGCATCATGAAGCTGGCGCGTTCGCTCGACGGCGTGATTTCCGGCGAGCACGGCATCGGCATCACCAAGCTCGAATTCCTCACCGACGACGAGATCGGCGAATTCCGCGCGTACAAGCAGCGCGTCGATCCGCATGGGCGCTTCAACGCCGGCAAGCTGCTCGCAGGCGCCGACCTGCGCAACGCCTATACGCCGAGCTTCGGGCTGATGGGCTATGAATCGCTGATCATGCAGCAGTCCGACATCGGCGCGATTTCCGAGTCGATCAAGGACTGCCTGCGTTGCGGCAAGTGCAAGCCGGTGTGCGCGACCCACGTGCCGCGCGCGAACCTGCTGTACAGCCCGCGCAACAAGATTCTCGCCACTTCCTTGCTGGTCGAGGCGTTCCTGTACGAAGAGCAGACGCGCCGCGGCGTGTCGATCAAGCACTGGGACGAATTCAACGACGTCGCCGATCACTGCACCGTCTGTCACAAGTGCGTGACGCCGTGCCCGGTGAAGATCGATTTCGGCGACGTGACCATGAACATGCGCAACCTGCTGCGCAAGATGGGCAAGAAGAAGTTCAATCCGGGCAACGCGGCCGGCATGTTTTTCCTGAACGCGACCAATCCGCAGACGATCAACCTCGCGCGCACCGCGATGATGGGCGTCGGCTACAAGGCGCAGCGCCTCGGCAACGACCTGCTGAAGAAGTTCGCGAAGAAGCAGACGGCGCACCCGCCGGCCACCGTGGGCAAGCCGCCGGTCACCCAGCAGGTGATCCACTTCATGAACAAGAAGATGCCGGGGAATCTGCCGAAGAAAACCGCGCGCGCGTTGCTGGATATCGAGGACAACAAGATCGTTCCGATCATCCGCAATCCGCAAACGACCAACGCCGACACGGAAGCGGTGTTCTACTTCCCCGGCTGCGGCTCCGAGCGGCTGTTCTCGCAAGTCGGGCTGGCGACCCAGGCCATGCTGTGGGAAGCCGGCGTGCAAACAGTGCTGCCGCCGGGTTATCTGTGCTGCGGCTATCCGCAGCGCGGCTCGGGCCAGTTCGACAAGGCCGAGCAGATCGTCACCGATAACCGCGTGCTGTTCCACCGCGTCGCGAATACGCTGAACTATCTCGACATCAAGACGGTGGTGGTGTCGTGCGGCACGTGTTACGACCAGCTCGCCGGTTACGAATTCGAAAAGATTTTCCCCGGCTGCCGGATCATCGACATCCACGAGTTCCTGCTGGAAAAAGGCATGAAGCTCGAAGGCGTGAACGGCGTGCGCTACATGTATCACGACCCGTGTCACACGCCGATCAAGACGATGGATCCGGTCAAGCTCGTCAACGAACTGATGGGCTCGGAGAAAGATGGCTACAGGATCGAGAAAAACGATCGCTGCTGTGGCGAGTCCGGCACACTGGCCGTGACTCGGCCTGACATTTCGACGCAGGTGCGCTTTCGCAAGGAAGAGGAAATCCGCAAGGGCGCGGCGAAGCTGCGCGGCATTCCGCTGCTCGCGGAAGCCGGCGCGAACGCGATCAATCCGGTCAACGCATCGGCCGGCTCGGCGGGCGCGCCGAACGGCTCCGTGCTGAAGGCCGGCGACGGTCCGCAGCCGAAGGGCGCCACCGACGTGAAGATCCTGACGAGCTGCCCGTCCTGCCTGCAAGGCCTGTCGCGTTACAACGAAGACGCGAATATCGACGCGGATTACATCGTGGTCGAGATGGCGCGTCATGTGCTCGGTGAAAACTGGATGGCCGATTACGTGCAGCGGGCGAACAATGGCGGAATCGAGCGCGTGCTGGTTTAATGCAAGCACTGACGATTTTTGCCTGAGGACGACGATGGATTGCGTTTTTTGCCATGAAGATGGCGGCGATGTGCTGTGGCAGGACGACACCTTGCGCGTCGTCCTCGCCGACGAACACGATTATCCGGGCCTTTGCCGGGTGATCTGGAACAGGCATGTAGCCGAGTTTTCCGATCTCGACGGAAGCGACCGCGATCGCGTGATGAAGGCCGTTTATGCGGTCGAACGCGCGATGCGGCGCATCCTTCAGCCGGTGAAGGTCAACCTGGCGAGCCTCGGCAACCAGGTGCCGCATGTGCACTGGCATGTGATTCCGCGTTTTTCGAACGACGCGCATTTCCCGCTGCCCATTTGGGCGCCACGCCAGCGCACGGTGTCCGAAGCCATGCTGTCGTCGCGCCGCGCGCAAGCTACCTTGTTGCGCGAAGCCGTGCGGCAGGAAATCGAACAAGCGCTTGGCTGAGCGCCCCGTAACCTGCCGCTACGCGCCAAGCTCCGCGACGGGGCGACATCTTGGGGCGGCCCGGCGTTTTCTTTTGAGGCCATCATGAGCGGACTGACCCCCGATACACCGGTGCCGACCGGCGTCGTCCTGCATTCGAAATCGCGCGTGCTCGAATTGCAGTATGCAAACGGCGAATCGTATCGCCTGCCGTTCGAACTGCTGCGCGTGTATTCGCCTTCGGCGGAAGTGCAGGGTCACGGGCCCGGCCAGGAAACGCTGCAAACCGGCAAGCGCGAGGTGACGATCACGATGCTCGAAGGCGTCGGCAACTATGCGTTGCAGCCGACTTTCTCGGACGGCCACGCCACCGGCATCTATTCGTGGGATTTGCTGTACGACATGGCGGTCCGCCAGGATGAACTCTGGCGAGCCTACCTCGCCAAACTGGAAGCCGCCGGAGTCGACCGCGATACGCCGATGGTTCCAGCCGGCGCTGCGCACGGGCATTGTCACTGATACGATTCGCCCCATCGCCGCACTGATGCGGCGCAACATTTCAGAATACGCGAAAGGACGAGCGCGATGAGCAAAACCCACTTCGGCTTTCAATCGGTCGACGAACAGGAAAAGGCGCAGAAGGTGGCGGGCGTATTCCACTCGGTTGCCGCTAACTACGACCTGATGAACGACCTGATGTCGGGCGGATTGCACCGGGCGTGGAAGATGTTCACGATCGCCCAGGCCAACGTGCGGCCGGGTTTCAAGGTGCTCGACATTGCGGGCGGCACGGGCGATCTGTCCAAGGCGTTCGCGAAGCAGGCGGGCGACACGGGCGAGGTGTGGCACACCGACATCAATGAATCGATGCTGCGGGTGGGCCGCGACCGCCTGCTGGACAAGGGCGTGATCACGCCGGCGCTGCTCTGCGACGCCGAAAAAATCCCCTTTCCGGACAATTACTTCGACGTGGTGACCGTGGCATTCGGCTTGCGCAACATGACGCATAAGGATGTCGCGCTGGCGGAAATGCGCCGCGTGTTGAAGCCGGCGGGCCGTCTGCTGGTGCTGGAATTCTCGAAGGTATGGGACCCGCTCAAGAAGGTCTACGACGTCTATTCGTTCAGAGTGTTGCCGTGGCTCGGCGACCGCTTCGCGAAGGACGCCGAGAGCTACCGCTATCTCGCCGAGTCGATCCGGATGCACCCGGACCAGGAAACCTTGAAAACAATGATGGAACAAGCGGGCCTCGATGGCGTCAAATATTACAATTTGTCAGCTGGCGTGGTAGCTTTACATGTGGGGACCAAATACTAGGGTTCCTAACCCATCGATTTTTAAAGGAAAGTACGAAAATGTCCGATTCAGGTGTGTCATCTCCCCGTAAGGTGTCGAGGTCGTTGGTGAGAAGAATCGGACTGATCGCAATGGTCGGTCTGATCATGGCCGGCTCGCTCGCCTCGCTCGACGCGGAAGCTCGCCGCATGGGCGGCAGCCGCAGCATCGGCCGTCAGTCGAATACCGTTCAGCAACAGCAGGCGGCGCCGACCCAACCTTCACCGACCAATCAGGCTACGCAGCGTGCCCAGCCGGCCCCCGCGCCTGCGGCGCCGGCCCCGCAGCCCAACCGGTCGCGCTGGCTCGGGCCGATCGCCGGTCTGGCCGCCGGTCTCGGCATCGCGGCGTTGCTGTCGTACTTCGGTCTGGGCGGTGCGTTCGCCAGCGCCATGGCCAACATCATCGTGATTGCCTTGATCGCGATGATCGCCATCTGGTTGATCCGCCGCTTCATGGGTCGCAAGCGCGATGCGGCGCACCCGGCCTACGCGGGCGGCGCGCCGACTCTCAATTCGGGCGGCACCGGCTACTCGCAGGAACCGCGTTACACCGCACCGCCCACCGGCTCGTACCTCGAACCGCAAGGCAATCCGTTGACCACGCCGTCCATCAACGCTGTGCCCGCCGTGCCGGCCGGCTTCGATTCGGAAGCGTTCCTGCGCAACGCCAAGGTGTATTTCGTGCGGCTGCAAGCCGCATGGGACGTCGGCAACATGGACGACATCCGCGAGTTCACCACGCCCGAAATGTTCGCTGAAGTGAGGGTCGATCTGTCTTCGCGCGGTGCAGAGCCCAATCAGACCGACGTGGTGCAGCTGAACGCCGAACTGCTCGGCGTTGAGGAGCGCGCGAACGAGTACTTCGCCAGCGTGCGCTTCTCCGGCTTGATTCGCGAGGCACCGGGTGCGGCGGCGGAACCGTTCGTCGAAGTCTGGAACCTGTCGAAGTCGAACCGGGCCGGCGAAGGCTGGCTGCTGGCCGGCATCCAGCAGGTTGCGCAGCACTGAGGCGCGAGCAGGGAAGAGCCGAAGCGGTAGGGCTTAGCCCTGACTTTGCACAAAGCGTTGGCCGTTTGGCATAGCGAGCCGCGAAGCGAACGGACGTTACAATAGGAACCCGCGTGGGCACCTCGCCCGCGCGGGTTTTTTCTTGCCACTTTCAATGACCCTCGCCGCCAAGCCTTTCGCTGCTGCTGTCAATCATCTGCTCGCCCGCGAATCGTGGGCTCGTGAGCGCCTCGCCCCCTACGCGGGCAAAACCGCCAGGCTGACGTGCGCGCCAGTCGTGCTGATGTTGCTGGTGCAGCCGGATGGTTATCTGAGTGCGGTCGGCGAAACCGAGGCGCAACGGTTCGATGTGACCATTTCGGTGCCGTCCGATGCATTGCCGGCCTTCGTGCAAGGCGGCCAGGCCGCCGTGATGAAGCACGTGAAGATCGAAGGCGACGCGGAGTTCGCGCAGGTGATAGCCAAACTCGCCGAGCATCTGCGCTGGGAGCCCGAAGAAGATCTTGCCAGGCTAATCGGCGACGGTCCTGCATGGCGGGTTGCCTCGGTCGTGCGCTCGGTCGGCCAACACGTGCAGCGCACCGGGCGCAATCTGCTCGACACGGCCGCCGAATATCTGCTCGACGAGAACCCGCAACTGGTGCGCCGCGTTGCGCTGGAAGACTTCAATGTCGAACTGGCGCGCGCGCGCGATGCCCTGGCGCGTGTGGAAAAGCGCATCGAGCGTCTTCAACAGAAGGTCGAAGCCCGCGGCGCAGATGCGCCAGGCGGCGCCGCCACGTCGCGCGGCACGCGCTAGTCACTGGGCACAACCATGCGTTTTCTGCGTTTCCTCAAGATTTTTTTCACGGTTATCCGATTCGGTCTCGATGAGATGATGCTCGGGCGCATCAACGACCGGCGCGTGCGTCTGCTTCTGCGCATCACCACCATCGGCCGCAAGTTCGATGCGCCGCCCGGCGTGCGTTTGCGGCTCGCGCTGGAAAGCCTGGGGCCGATCTTCGTCAAGTTCGGTCAGGTGTTGTCCACCCGGCGCGACCTGCTGCCGGTCGATATCGCCAACGAACTCGCCAAGCTTCAGGATCAGGTGCCGCCGTTCGATTCGACGGTCGCGATCGGGCTGGTGGAAAAGTCGCTGGGCGCACCGGTCGACGTGCTGTTCGACGACTTCGAGCGGGTGCCGGTGGCGAGCGCGTCGATCGCGCAGGTGCATTTCGCCAAGGTGAAGGCCGGCCAGCATGCGGGCAAGGCGGTTGCGGTGAAGGTGCTGCGGCCGAACATGCTGCCGGTCATCGACTCCGACCTCGCGTTGCTGCGCGACATCGCTGTCTGGGCCGAGCGCCTGTGGGCGGACGGCAAGCGCCTCAAGCCGCGTGAGGTGGTGGCGGAATTCGATAAATATCTGCACGACGAACTCGACCTGATGCGCGAGGCGGCCAACGGCAGCCAACTGCGGCGCAATTTCGCCGGGCTCGATCTGCTGTTGGTGCCGGAGATGTACTGGGAGTTCTGTACGCCCACAGTGCTGGTGATGGAGCGCATGGTCGGCGTGCCGATCAGCCAGGTGGAAACGCTGCGTGGGGCGGGCGTCGATATCCCGAAGCTGGCGCGCGAGGGCGTGGAAATTTTCTTCACTCAAGTGTTCCGCGACGGTTTTTTCCATGCCGACATGCACCCCGGCAACATTCAGGTGAGCCTCGACC
This sequence comes from Paraburkholderia sp. DD10, assembly GCF_049177125.1. Taxonomy (NCBI): domain Bacteria; kingdom Pseudomonadati; phylum Pseudomonadota; class Betaproteobacteria; order Burkholderiales; family Burkholderiaceae; genus Paraburkholderia; species Paraburkholderia sp. DD10. Next base: position 3,852,358 of record NZ_CP185393.1, read on the forward strand.
CTGTGCATTTCGGCCGCTATATCGCGCTCGATTTCGGCATCATCGGCGCGCTGTCGGACTTCGATAAGAACTATCTGGCACAGAACTTCCTCGCGTTCTTCAAGCGCGACTATCATCGCGTCGCCACCTTGCACCTGGAGTCGGGCTGGGTGCCGCCCACCACCCGCGTCGAGGAACTCGAAAGCGCGATCCGCGCGGTCTGCGAGCCGTATTTCGACCGCGCGCTGAAAGATATTTCGCTGGGCCAGGTGCTGATGCGGCTGTTCTCGACCTCGCGCCGCTTCAACGTCGAGATTCAGCCGCAACTGGTGCTGCTGCAAAAAACCATGCTGAACGTGGAAGGGCTCGGCCGCTCGCTCGATCCTGAACTGGATCTGTGGAAGACCGCGAAGCCCTATCTCGAACGCTGGATGAACGAGCAGATTGGTCTGCGCGGCTGGTACGAGCGCCTGAAAATCGAGGCGCCGCAGTGGAGCAAGACGCTGCCGCAGTTGCCGCGCCTGATCCATCACGTGCTCGCTGAGCGTCACGACCACGGTCGCGGCATGAACGACGACATGATTCGCCAGATTCTGCTCGAGCAGAAACGCACGAACCGGTTGCTGCAAGGCTTGCTGCTATTCGGCGTGGCGGTCGGTGTCGGCGCAGTGTTGGCGCGGGCGTTTCTGGCTTTCGCTTACGGCGGTTGAGGCCGATCCAGGTCCAGGTCTACATTCAGGCGAGCATTCCATGAGCGACCCAACGCAACCCTCCGCGCCCGACTTTGCAAGCCGCGACCCCAACTCGCCGGAGTTCTGGGACGAGCGCTTCGAGCGTCACCACACACCGTGGGATCAAGGTGGCGTGCCGTCCGCGTTTCAGTCGTTCGCGGCTCGTCACAGCGGCGCGGCCGTGCTGATCCCTGGTTGCGGCAGCGCCTACGAAGCGCTCTGGCTGGCCGAGCACGGCAACCCGGTGCGGGCGATCGATTTTTCGCACGCTGCGGTCGCAGCCGCGCATGAGCAGTTGGGCAAGCATGCGCACCTCGTCGAACAGGCGGATTTCTTCGTCTATGAGCCGCCGTTTTCGCCCGCATGGATCTACGAGCGCGCATTCCTGTGCGCGTTGCCGCCGTCGCGCCGCGCCGACTATGCGCAGCGGGTAGCGGAACTGTTGCCTGCGGGCGCGCTGCTGGCCGGTTTCTTCTTTATCGGATCGACGCCGAAAGGACCGCCGTTCGGCATCGAGCGTAACGAGTTGGACGCACTGCTCACGCCCAATTTCGAACTGATCGAAGATGAAGCCGTGAACGATTCGATTCCCGTCTTTGCGGGACGTGAGCGCTGGCTCACTTGGCGTCGGCTGGCTTGAGGGCTGCCGCGCCGCACTCCGGCGCGGCTCGGTCAACGTTTTCGCGCGGCGCGGCACGGCTCCAAAACGGCTCGGACCGCACTTGATTCGGCGGCCGCCGCCCCCATCTGCCGCAACGGCGGCCGCGTCGATCGCCCGCCCCGAAATCCGGGGAGGGGAGATCGTTTGCGGCTATAATTCAAGGCTTTGCAAGCGTTTACAAGATTTCAGTAGGGAAAAGATCATGCCGATCTACGCTTATCGTTGCGAATCATGCGGCTTCGGGAAGGACGTGCTTCAGAAGATGAGCGACCCCCAGTTGACGCAATGTCCCGAATGCGGGAAAGACAGCTTTCGCAAGCAGGTGACTGCGGCCGGCTTTCAGTTGAAGGGCTCCGGCTGGTACGTCACCGATTTCCGCGGCGGCAATAGCGGCGCGGGCGCGCCTGCCAAACCCGACGCGAATGCCGCTTCGAATGGCGGCTCGGGAGAAAGCGCTGCAGCCGCGAATGGCGGCGGCGCCAAATCCGACACGGCTTCGGCCAACGGCGCGGCCGCAGCCGGTTCATCGAGCGTGGCTGCAACGCCTGCCGCGCCAGCTGCTGCACCGGCCGCCACGAGCGGTGCCGGCAGCGCCTAGCGGGACTGCCGCTCAAACGAGCGGCGCACACGCCGCGCGCCGTTTACCGGCTCGCGCGGCTTTCTGGCGGTACACATGACGACGAAAAAAACGACGCTCAAATCGGTGTTCCTGACTGGCCTGCTGGTGCTGGTGCCTCTGGCTATCACACTGTGGGTGCTCGGCCTGATCATCGGCACGATGGACCAGACGCTGTTGCTCCTGCCGCGCGCGTGGCAGCCCGAGCGCATATTCGGCTTTCGCCTGCCCGGCCTGGGCGCGGTGCTCACGCTGGCGTTCATCTTTGTCGTCGGCTTGTTGACGCAAAACTTCGTCGGGCAGAAGCTCGTGAAGTGGTGGGAAGTCGTGGTCGCCCACATTCCGGTGGTCGGGCCGATCTACACCAGCGTCAAGCAGGTGTCGGACACCTTGCTGTCGAGCAGCGGCAACGCGTTTCGCAAGGCTCTGCTGATCGAGTATCCGCGCCGCGGCTCCTATACGATCGCGTTTCTGACCGGCATTCCGGGCGGCGACGTGGCCAATCACCTGAAAGAAGATCACGTCAGCGTGTATGTGCCGACCACGCCGAATCCAACGTCCGGCTTCTTCCTGATGGTGCCCAAGAGCGAAGTGATCGAACTCGACATGACGGTCGACGCCGCGCTCAAGTACATCGTCTCGATGGGCGTCGTGGCGCCGTCCGCGCCGCCGGCGCCGATGCGCCGCACGACAGTCGAGCCTCCGCTGTAATGCCGGCGCGCAGCGTTTCACGCAGGGTCCAACTGCGGCGCGCCGTTCAACCAATGCAAAACGAAAGACAAACATCATGTCGATGAGATCTGAATACTGCGGTCTGGTGACCGAAGAACTGCTGGGCCAATCCGTCTCGCTGTGCGGCTGGGTAAGCCGCCGCCGCGATCACGGCGGCGTCATCTTCATCGACCTGCGCGACCGTGAAGGCCTCGTCCAGGTCGTTTGCGACCCGGACCGCGCTGAGATGTTCAAGGCGGCCGAAGGCGTGCGCAACGAATTCTGTCTGCAGATCAAGGGCGTGGTGCGCAGCCGTCCGGAAGGCACGACGAATGCCGCGCTCAAGAGCGGCAAGATCGAAGTGCTGTGTCACGAACTGATCGTGCTGAACCCGTCCATCACGCCGCCGTTCCAGCTCGACGACGACAACCTGTCGGAAACCACGCGTCTCACGCATCGCGTGCTCGACCTGCGCCGTCCGCAGATGCAGCACAACCTGCGTCTGCGTTATCGCGTCGCGATTGAGGTGCGCAAGTATCTCGACGCGCAAGGCTTCATCGACATCGAAACGCCGATGCTCACCAAGAGCACGCCGGAAGGCGCGCGCGACTACCTCGTGCCGTCGCGCACCAACCCGGGCCAGTTCTTCGCGCTGCCGCAGTCGCCGCAACTGTTCAAGCAGCTTTTGATGGTGGCGAACTTCGACCGCTACTACCAGATCGTCAAGTGCTTCCGCGACGAAGACCTGCGCGCCGACCGCCAGCCGGAATTCACGCAGATCGACTGCGAAACCTCGTTCCTCTCGGAACAGGAAATTCGCGACCTGTTCGAGGCGATGATCCGTCACGTCTTCAAGGAAACGATCGGTGTCTCGCTGGACGTGAAATTCCCGGTCATGCTGTATTCGGAAGCGATGCGCCGCTTCGGCTCGGACAAGCCGGACCTGCGCGTGAAGCTCGAATTCACGGACCTGACCGATGCGGTGCGCGACGTCGACTTCAAGGTGTTCAGCACGCCGGCCAACACCAAAGACGGCCGCGTCGCGGCGATCCGCGTGCCGAAGGGCGGTGAACTCACGCGTGGCGATATCGACAGCTACACGGAATTCGTGCGCATCTACGGCGCGAAGGGCCTCGCGTGGATCAAGGTCAACGAAGTGGCGAAGGGCCGTGACGGTCTGCAAAGCCCGATCGTCAAGAACCTGCATGACGAAGCGGTCAAGGCCATCATCGAGCGCACCGGCGCGCAAGACGGCGACATCATTTTCTTCGCGGCGGATCGCGCGAAGGTGGTGAACGACAGCCTGGGCGCGTTGCGTCTGAAAATCGGTCATTCGGAATTCGGCAAGGCCAACGGTCTCGTCGAGTCGGGCTGGAAGCCGCTGTGGGTGGTGGACTTCCCGATGTTCGAGTACGACGAGGAAGACAACCGCTACGTCGCCGCGCATCACCCGTTCACGAGCCCGAAGGACGAGCATCTCGAGTATCTGGAAACGGACCCGGCGCGTTGCCTCGCGAAAGCCTACGACATGGTGCTGAACGGCTGGGAAATCGGCGGCGGGTCGGTGCGTATCCATCGCGAGGAAGTGCAGAGCCAGGTGTTCCGCGCGCTCAAGATCGGCGCGGAAGAGGCGCAAGCCAAGTTCGGCTTCCTGCTGGACGCGCTGCAATACGGCGCGCCGCCGCACGGCGGTATCGCATTCGGTCTCGACCGCATCGTCACGATGATGGCCGGCGCCGATTCGATCCGCGACGTGATCGCATTCCCGAAAACGCAACGCGCGCAGTGCCTGCTCACGCAGGCGCCGAGCGAAGTGGACGAGCGTCAGTTGCGCGAGTTGCATATCCGTCTGCGTACGCCGGAACCGAAGGCATAAGCCGAAGCTGTCTGAAAACGACAGCCCGAGGTGGATGAAAAAGCGAAACGAAAAAGGCGCCATGCGCCTTTTTCGTTTTTTGCGTTACAGTCGATGCAACGGCTTTCGACCGCTCACTGCACCATTCGCCGACATGTAGCGCGCAAGCGTTGCGCCCAGTTTTCACGCCATGCCGAAACCGCCGAAGATTCCGCAATCCGTGCTCGTCATCATCCATACGCCCTCGCTCGACGTGCTGCTGATCGAGCGCGCCGACCACGCGGGTTTCTGGCAGTCGGTGACGGGTTCCAAAGACCAGCTCGACGAGCCGCTCATCGAGACGGCGGCGCGTGAGGTCGCGGAAGAGACCGGCATCGTGGTCGGCAGCAAGCTGGTGCCGACGAGCGCGTTATTCGATTGGCAGTATTCGATCGAATACGAGATCTACCCGGAGTTCCGGCATCGTTATGCCGAAGGCGTGATCCACAACACCGAGCATTGGTTCAGTGTGGAGGTGCCCGAGCAGCTAGAGGTGACGCTCGCGCCGCGCGAGCATACGGCGTTTCTGTGGCTGCCGTATGAGGAGGCGGCGTCGCGCTGTTTTTCGTCGTCGAATGCGGATGCGATCTTGCAGTTGCCCAGCAGGCTCGAAGCCCGGCGGCGGCTCGATGCTTCGCTCGACGCGCTGTCTGGTGAGCGGCCGGACACGCCCATTGATGGGCGCTCCAAGGAGCGCGGCCGGTGAGCGTCGGCGGCGCGCGCCGTTTCGCTCGACTGCGGCAATCGCTGCTCGGCCGCCGCTATTGGCAACGCTACCGCTTCACGAGCGGCAACGACGTCAAGCTGCTGCGTTCCGGCGACGAGTTCTTCGCCGCACTGGTCGAACGGATCGACGCGGCGCGCGACGACGTGGTTCTGGAAACCTACATCTTCTGCGATGACAACGCCGGCCAGGCCGTCAGCGCGGCGCTGCTGCGCGCGGCTTCGCGCGGCGTGAAGGTGCGCGCGATCACCGACGGCATCGGCACCGCGCGGCTGCCGATGTTCAACGAGTGGCCGGTTGCCGGCATCGACCATCGGATCTACAACCCGCATCTGTTCGGCCGCTTCGGCTTTTCGCGCACGCACCGCAAGCTGGCGGTGATCGACGATCAGTACGCGTATTGCGGCGGCATCAACATCGTCGACGATTACGAGAACAACGGCGTAACGCTGCCTTACCGCCGCTGGGACTTCGCGGTCGAATTGCACGGGCCGGTGGTCGCGGACGTCCGTCAGGCGTTCGAACTGCAATGGCGGCGGATTCGCCTCGGGCATCGTCCGATCGAATCCCTGGAGCCCGATCTCGGGCCCAAGACCACTGCGTCGCTCGGCAGTCTGCGCCGGCGCCGCCGTCGCCGTAACGAGGCACTGTGGGCCGGCGGCCAACCGTGCGTGGCCTTCGTCGCGCGCGACAACCTGATCAACCGCCGCGCCATCGAGAAGGCGTATCTCACCGCGATCGGCCAGGCGCGCAGCGAAGTGCTGCTCGCCAATCCGTACTTCATGCCGGGGCGCAAGCTGCGGCGCGCGCTGGTGCTGGCGGCGCGGCGCGGCGTCGAGGTAAAGCTCATCATCGGGCGTAAGGAGTTCAAGGCGCTCGATTACGCGGTGCCGTTTCTGTACCGCGCGTTGCTCAAGGCCGGTGTGCAGATCGCCGAGTACGAGAAGACCATGCTGCACGGCAAGGTCGCCGTGGTGGATTCCAACTGGGGAACGGTCGGGTCGTCGAACCTCGACGCGTTGAGCCTGATGCTCAACAACGAAGCCAACGTGGTGCTGGTGAACGATCCGTCGATCGAGGCTTTGCGCGAAGCGATCCTCGTCGCGTTCAGGGATTCGCGCCGGATTGACGAGGCACGTTACGACGCGCGTCCGGCCGGCGAGCGCGTGCTCAACTGGCTCGCTTATACGACCTACCGCGCAGTGATGAAGCTGCTGACGGTAGGCGGGTACGATTAGCGCCGCGTCTGCCGACCGCCTCACCCTCCTTCCTTCATTGCAAGCCGTTCGGCACAGAATAAAAGACAAACGCCTCTAAAAAATCTCATTCCACTGATTGACGGATGCCGCAGAATTGAAGCCAGGTTAGAAACCGGTTTCTAATAAAGTCCTTGTTTCGCGGACGGCCGCACACAATAATAGTACGGCCGTTCGATTTTATTTCGGTCACATTAGAACGGTAGGGAAGCTATGCGAAAAGGCGAACAAACACGAGCCGCGATTCTCGAAGCAGCACTCGATCTGGCAAGCCGCGACGGACTCGAAGGTCTGACGATTGGGCTTCTGGCCGAGCGCATGCAGATGAGCAAAAGCGGTGTGTTCGCGCATTTCGGGTCGCGCGAGGATTTGCAGGTCGAAGTCGTGCGCGAATATCACCGTCGTTTCGAAGACGAGGTGTTTTTCCCGAGCCTGCGCGAGCCGCGTGGCTTGCCGCGCTTGCGCGCCATGATTTCCCGCTGGATCGAGAAGCGCATTCAGGAAGTCACGACCGGCTGCATCTACATCAGCGGCGCGGTCGAATACGACGACCGCGCGGACAACCCGGTGCGCGAGCAACTGGTGTCGAGCGTGACGATGTGGCGTGCGGCGCTCACTCGCGCGATTTCGCAGGCGGTGGAAGAAGGGCATCTGCGTGCCGATACCGATCCGCAGCTCATGCTGTTCGAACTGTATAGCTTCACGCTCGGTCTGCATCACGACGCGCGCTTCCTGCACTTGCCGGACGCTGTGCGTCTCACGTGGGCCGCGCTGGAAAAACTGATTGTTTCGTATCAAAGCGAAAGCCGTTAGCAGCGCCGCCGAACCGACAGACGGGACCCACCGGACCCAGCGGATTCAGCGGCGCGGAATCCGACCACGGACTCAGCTAACAGCCTGGCTTCTTGTCAAACTTTGGAGAGAGTCATGGGACAGTACGCCGCGCCGCTGCGCGACATGCAATTCGTGTTGCACGAACTGCTCAACGTCGAAGCCGAAATCAAGCAGATGCCGAAGCACGCGGATCTCGATGCCGACACGATCAACGCGGTGCTCGAAGAAGCCGGCAAGTTCTGCTCCGAAGTGCTGTTCCGGCTCAATCACAGCGGCGATCAGGAAGGCTGCACGTATGTCGGCGACGGCGTCGTGACCACGCCGAAGGGCTTCAAGGAAGCTTATCGACAGTACGTGGAAGCGGGCTGGCCCGCACTGGGCTGCGATCCTGAATACGGCGGCCAGGGTTTGCCCGCGTTCGTCAACAACGCGCTGTATGAAATGCTGAACTCGGCCAACCAGGCCTGGACGATGTATCCCGGCCTTTCGCACGGCGCATACGAATGTCTGCACGCGCACGGCACGCCGGAGTTGCAGCAGCGCTATCTGCCGAAGCTGGTCGCGGGCGTCTGGACCGGCACGATGTGTCTGACCGAACCGCATTGCGGCACCGATCTCGGCATCCTGCGCACCAAGGCCGAGCCGAACAGCGACGGCTCGTACGCGATCAGCGGCACGAAGATTTTCATCTCCAGCGGCGAACACGATCTCGCCGAGAACATCGTTCACCTGGTGCTCGCGCGTCTGCCGGATGCGCCCACGGGCACCAAGGGCATTTCGCTTTTCATCGTGCCGAAGTTCATCCCGAACGAAGCGGGCGCGCCGGGCGAGCGCAACGGCGTGAAGTGCGGTTCCATCGAGCACAAGATGGGCATTCACGGCAACGCGACCTGCGTGATCAATCTCGACAACGCGAAGGGCTGGCTGGTCGGCGAGCCGAACAAGGGCTTGAACGCGATGTTCGTAATGATGAACGCGGCGCGTCTGGGGGTCGGCATGCAGAGCCTGGGCCTGACCGAAGTCGCGTATCAGAACTCGCTGACGTATGCGAAAGAACGTCTGCAAATGCGTTCGCTGAGCGGCCCGAAGGCGCCGGAAAAAGCCGCCGATCCGATCATCGTCCACCCGGACGTGCGCCGCATGCTGCTCACGCAAAAGGCCTACGCCGAAGCCGCGCGCGCCTTCTCGTACTGGTCCGCGCTGCATATCGACAAGGAGCTGTCGCACGGCGACGAAGCGGTGCGCAAGGAAGCCGCGGATCTCGTCGCGCTGCTCACGCCGATCCTGAAAGCGTTTCTGTCGGACAACGCGTTCGAAAGCACCAATCACGCGATGCAGATCTACGGCGGCCACGGCTTCATCGCGGAGTGGGGCATGGAGCAGTACGTGCGCGATGCGCGCATCAACATGATCTACGAAGGCACCAACGCGATCCAGGCGCTGGACCTGCTGGGCCGCAAGATCCTCGGCGACATGGGCGCGAAGATGAAGAAGTTCGGCAAGCTGGTGTCGGAATTCGTCGAAGCGGAAGGCGTGAAGCCGGAAATGCAGGAGTTCATCAACCCGCTCGCCGACATCGGCGAAAAGGTGCAGAAGCTGACGATGGAAATCGGCATGAAGGCGATGCAGAACCCGGACGAAGTCGGGGCGGCCGCCGTGCCGTATCTGCGCACCGTCGGCCATCTCGTGTTCGCGTACTTCTGGGCGCGCATGGCGCGCGTCGCGCTGGACAAGCAGGCATCCGGCGATCCGTTCTACAAGGCGAAGCTCGCCACCGCACGCTTTTACTTCGCGAAGCTGCTGCCCGAAACCGCAATGACGATCCGTCAGGCGCGCGCGGGTTCGAAGTCGCTGATGGAAGTCGACGAAGCGCTGTTCTAAGCCCACATCACGGCAAGCGCCGCGCTATGCAAGCGTGGCGCTCCGCCAGCCACACATCGCGAAGCGACGAAACACATTCGCGACACCGCATAACTCCCCGGAGGAACGACGTGAGCAATCTGATCATTCGCAAGGTAGCCGTGCTCGGCGCCGGCGTGATGGGCGCGCAGATCGCCGCGCACCTGATCAACGCCAAGGTGCCCGTGCTGCTGTTCGACCTGCCCGCAAAAGAAGGCCCGAAGAACGCGATCGCCCTGAAGGCGATCGAAAATCTGAAGAAGCTGTCGCCCGCGCCGTTCGGCGTGAAGGACGACGCGCAATACATCCAGCCCGCCAACTACGACGACGATATCGCCAAACTCGAAGAGTGCGACCTCGTGATCGAAGCGATCGCCGAACGCATGGACTGGAAGCACGACCTGTACAAGAAGGTCTCGCCGCACATCGCGCCGAATGCGATCTTCGCGACCAACACGTCGGGCCTGTCGATCACCGAACTCTCGCAAGGTTTCGCGGACGAACTGAAGGCGCGCTTCTGCGGCGTGCACTTCTTCAATCCGCCGCGCTACATGCACCTGGTCGAACTGATTCCCACCGCGACGACGCGCCCGGAAATCCTCGATCAACTCGAATCGTTCCTGACGAGCGTGGTCGGCAAGGGCGTCGTGCGCGCCAAGGACACGCCGAACTTCATCGCCAACCGCGTCGGCATTTTCTCGATCCTCGCGGTGATGACCGAAGCCGCGAAGTTCGGCCTGCGTTTCGACGAGGTGGACGACCTGACGGGCGCGCGCCTCGGCCGCGCGAAGTCCGCCACGTTTCGCACCGCCGACGTGGTCGGTCTCGACACGATGGCGCACGTCATCAAGACGATGCAGGACAACCTGAAGGACGATCCGTTCTTCCCGGTCTACGAAACGCCCGCCGTGCTGGCCGAACTGGTGAAGAAGGGCGCGCTCGGCCAGAAAACCGGCGGCGGCTTCTATAAAAAGGAAGGCAGGGCCATCAAGGTGCTCGACCCGAAAACGGGCGAGTACGTCGACGGCGGCGCGAAAGCGGACGAACTGGTCGGCCGCATTCTGAAGCGTCCGCCGGCGGAGCGTCTGAAGCTCTTGCGCGAATCGGAACATCCGCAGGCGCAATTCCTGTGGTCGATCTTCCGTGACGTATTCCACTACATCGGCGTGCATCTGGAATCGATCGCCGACAACGCGCGCGACGTCGATCTCGCGATCCGTTGGGGCTTCGGCTGGAACGAAGGCCCGTTCGAAGGCTGGCAGACAGCCGGCTGGAAGCAGGTCGCCGAGTGGGTGCAGGAGGACATCGCCGCCGGCAAGGCGCTGTCGGATGCGCCGTTGCCGTCGTGGGTGCTGGACGGTCCGGTCGCGGAAAAGGGCGGCGTGCATGCGAACGAAGGTTCGTGGTCGCCGGCTTCGAAGACGTTCGTGCCGCGTTCTTCCCTGTCGGTGTACGACAAGCAGGTGTTCCGCGCGCCGCTGGTCGGCGAAACCTTGGCTGATCCGAAGACCTACGGCAAGACGCTGTTCGAAACCGATGCGGTGCGCGCATGGGTCGACGACCGCGCGGGCGAGAACGACGTGCTGATCGTGTCGTTCAAAAGCAAGATGAACACGATCGGACCGTCGGTGATCGACGGTCTGACGCAGGCAATTGAACTCGCCGAAAAGGACTACAAGGGTCTCGTCGTATGGCAGCCGACGTCGCTGAAACTCGGCACGCCGGGCGGCCCGTTCTCCGCCGGCGCGAACCTTGAAGAAGCGATGCCCGCGTTCATGATGGGCGGCGCCAAGGGCATCGAGCCGTTCGTGAAGAAATTCCAGCAAGGCATGCTGCGCGTGAAGTACGCGAGCGTGCCGGTCATCTCGGCGGTGTCGGGCATCGCGCTCGGCGGCGGCTGCGAACTGGTGCTGCATAGCGCGAAGCGTGTCGCGCACATCGAAAGCTATATCGGCCTGGTGGAAGTCGGCGTGGGCCTCGTGCCTGCTGGCGGCGGCCTGAAGGAAGCGGCGCTGCGCGCGGCGGAAGCCGCGACGCAAGTGGGCGCGACCAACGACCTGCTGAAGTTCGTGCAGAAATCGTTCGAAAACGCGGCGATGGCGAAGGTCTCGGCCTCCGCGCTCGACGCGCGCGCGATGGGCTATCTGAAGCCGTCGGACACGATCGTCTTCAACGTCTTCGAACTGCTCGACGTCGCGAAGAAGGAGGCGCGCGCGTTATCGGCGGCCGGTTACCGTCCGCCGCTGCGCGTCACGCAAGTGCCGGTCGCGGGGCGCTCGGCGATCTCGACCATCAAGGCATCGCTCGTCAACATGCGCGACGGCCGCTTCATCAGCGAGCACGATTTCCTGATCGCGAGCCGCATCGCGGAAGCGGTGTGCGGCGGCGACGTCGAAGCGGGCAGCCTGGTCGACGAGGAATGGCTGCTGCAACTCGAACGTCGCGCGTTCGTCGATCTGCTCGGCACGCAAAAGACGCAGGAACGGATCATGGGCATGTTGCAAACCGGCAAGCCGGTGCGTAACTGAGCGAGTGGGATACGACTGCATGCGACCGGAGGCAGCGCTGAAGTGCTAACTCCTGCCGACCGCGATAGAACTGCATGGGACGGAAGTAAGCGCTAAAGCGCTAACTCCTGTCGACCGCGATAAAACTGCATGGGACGGAAGTAAGCGCTAAAGCGCCAACTCCCGTCGACCGCGATAGAACCGCATGGGACGGAAGTAAGCGCTAAAGCGCTAACTTCCGTCGACCGCGATAGAACTGCATGGGACAGGAGTAAGCGCTGAAGCGCTAACTCCTGTCGACAAAGGAGCTTTAAATGACGAAGCAATTGCAAGACGCCTACATCGTCGCCGCGAGCCGCACGCCGATCGGTAAAGCGCCGCGCGGCATGTTCAGGAACACGCGCCCGGACGAACTGCTCGTGCACGCGATCAGATCGGCCGTGGCGCAAGTGCCCGGCCTCGACACGAGCGTGATCGAGGACGCGATCGTCGGCTGCGCGATTCCCGAAGCGGAACAAGGGCTCAACGTCGCGCGGATCGGCGCGTTGCTGGCCGGCCTGCCGAACACCGTCGGCGGCGTGACGGTGAACCGTTTCTGCGCGTCGGGCCTGACCGCGCTCGCGATGGCGGCCGACCGCATTCGCGTCGGCGAATCGGACGCGATGGTCGCGGGCGGCTGCGAGTCGATGAGCATGGTGCCGATGATGGGCAACAAGCCGTCGCTGTCGCCGCATATCTTCGATCGCAACGAGGACGTGGGCATTGCCTACGGCATGGGTCTTACCGCCGAAAAGGTCGCCGAGCGCTGGAAGATCAGCCGCGAGGCGCAGGACGCGTTCTCGGTCGAATCGCACCGTCGCGCGATCGCCGCGCAGCAGGCCGGCGAATTCAACGACGAAATCGCCGCGTACACGATCACCGAGCGTTTCCCCGATCTCGCCAGCGGCGAAGTGCGCGTGAAAACGCGCGAAGCGTCGCTCGACGAAGGCCCGCGCGCGGACACGTCGCTCGAAGGTCTCGCCAAACTGCGCACGGTGTTCGCGAACAAGGGTTCGGTGACGGCGGGCAATAGCTCGCAAACCTCGGACGGCGCGGGCGCGTTGATCGTCGTGTCGGAAAAGATCCTCAAGCAGTTCAATCTCACGCCGCTGGCGCGCTTCGTCAGTTTCGCCGTGCGCGGCGTGCCGCCGGAAATCATGGGCATCGGTCCGAAGGAAGCGATTCCGGCCGCGCTGAAGGCCGCGGGTCTCAAGCAGGACGACCTCGACTGGATCGAGCTGAACGAAGCGTTCGCCGCGCAATCACTGGCGGTGATTCAGGATCTCGGCCTCGATCCGTCGAAGATCAACCCGCTCGGCGGCGCAATCGCCTTGGGTCATCCGCTTGGGGCGACGGGCGCGATTCGGGCGTCGACGGTCGTGCATGGCCTGCGCCGCCGCAACTACAAGTACGGCATGGTGACGATGTGCGTCGGCACCGGCATGGGCGCGGCGGGCATCATCGAGCGCCTGTAAGATCGGCTCGATCAAGACCGTAATGAACGGAACGGTTCGCAGGCTGCGTGGCTTGCGAACCGTTTTTCACATTCGCAGCAGGACTACGAGGAGATGACGATGGATATTCTGATCGGGCGTGCCGACGGCGTGCTCACGATTGCCTTCAACCGGCCCGACAAGAAGAACGCGATTACGGCCGCGATGTATCAGACGATGGCCGACGCGTTCGTCGAAGCGCAAGGCGATGCCGCGGTGCGGGTCATTCTGATTCGCGGCAGCGCGGGCATTTTCAGCGCCGGCAACGATCTCGAGGACTTCATGAAGGCGCCGCCGGCGGGCGAGGACGCGCCGGTGTTCCGGTTCCTGCGCGCGATCAGTTCGGCGGAAAAGCCGGTGGTGGCGTCGGTGGCGGGGCCGGCGGTCGGCATCGGCACGACGCTGCTGCTGCACTGCGATCTGGTCTATGCGGCGGACACGGCGAGCTTTTCGCTGCCGTTCGCACAACTCGGGTTATGTCCGGAAGCGGCGTCGAGCCTTCTGTTGCAGCGTGTCGCCGGCTATCAGGCGGCGGCGGAAAAGCTGCTGCTGGGCGAAGCCTTCGACGCGCGCGAAGCGCAACGCATGGGCTTCGTGAATCGTCTGCTGCCCGCCGCCGAAGTCGACGCGTTCGCGGCTTCGCAGGCCGCTAAACTGGCCGCGTTGCCGGCCTCGTCGTTGCGTGTGACGAAGAGCTTGATGAAGCGCGCGAGCCACCACGACGTGCAAACCCAGATCACCGACGAAGCCGTGCACTTCGGCAAGATGCTGCTGGCGCCGGAAGCGCGTGAGGCGTTGAAAGCGTTCTTCGAGAAGCGCAAGCCGGACTTCCGGCAGTTCGATTGAACCCTCGCGCGTGCAGGCGAGAGCCGGCGGCGCGGCTCACGACTGCGCCGGCTGCAACGTGTCGTAGTCGACGTAGCTCGTTTCGCGGCAGAAGCTGACGAGCCGCACGCCCGCCTTGCGCGCAATCGCAATCGCGAGCGACGACGGCGCCGAGATGGTGGCGAGCATCGGCACGCCGACGCGAGCGGCCTTGCGCACCAACTCGTAGCTCGCGCGGCTCGACAGAAACACGAACCCGTCTTGTGTGTCCACGCGATCGAGCACGAGCCGGCCGATCAGTTTGTCGAGCGCGTTGTGACGGCCGACGTCCTCGAACGCGTAGCGGATCGCGCCTGCCGCGTCGCACCATGCGGCGGCGTGCAGGCCGCCGGTCAGCCGCGTCAGCGCCTGGTGCTCGGGCAATTCGCGCGCGGCGCGAGCAATCGCATCCGGCGCGAGCCGTTGCAGAAAGCCGGTATCGGGCACCCGCTCAGGTTGCAGATCCAGCAGATCGATGCTTTCGATTCCGCACACGCCGCAGCCGGTGCGCCCGGCCAGCGCGCGGCGCTTTTCCTTCAGCGCGACGAACGCCTGCTGCACGACCTGCAATTGCACTTCGGCATGCGGCAATTCGCCGTCGTCGTGCAATTCGACCTCGATGTCCTGAATATCGCTGCCGCGCCCGACGATGCCTTCCGAAATCGCGAAGCCGACCGCGAACGCTTCGAGATCGCAGGGCGTGCACATCATCACCGCGTGCGAAATGCCATTGAAGACGAGCGCCACCGGCCATTCCTGACCGATGTGATCGGTAACGGTTTCGACCGCCGCGCCGCGATGCCGGCGCACCTGGCGCTCGACCGCGCCCGGCTGTCCGGCTGTTTCCATATCGTTCAAGCTGGTTCACTCCTTTGCCATGCCGCGCGCCTGCGCGCTTGCGGCCTCTGCCCGCCCCGCGCCGCCAAGGGTAGCGACGGCTTGAAGCCGCGCCGCCTTTACGCGAATAAGGTTCTAAAATACCCCAAGCCGGGCTTGCGCGTTGCCCGTCATCCAAGAGGAACTTGTCATGGGACTCAACGAAGCACCGCTGCTGTTCAACTTCGAGGTCGAGTCCTCGGAGAATTTCACGTATATCCCCATGTCGGTGCGGTTCAATCTCGACCGTTTCGGCCTGCGCATCACGCTCGCGCAGTGGCAGTTGCTGCCGCTCGAGGACCGCAAATTGCTGGCGCGTTTCCCGGTGGAGGAAGACGCGGAAATCGAGCCGAACTTCGATCACGCGCTGTTCGAGATGCTGCGCACTCACGCGAACGTCGAGCCGGAATGGTTCACGCCCGAGGAGTCACCGGCCTGGCGCCGCATCGACAGCGTGCCGGAAGGCGTCGCGCAGCAAGCGGGGCTGGCCGGTCTCGCCGCGCCGAGCGTCGCCCAGTGGGCCGCCCTCGCGCCATTCAAGCGCTACGTGCTCGCCAAATTGTCGCGCAAGCCGGAAGCCAATCACGACTTCGTCCCCGCGATGAAGGAATTCGGTGCGGCCGGCTAGGCGCGGCCGGCTAGGCCGGCCAGCCAGGCACCCCCCGCGATTTTTTTCACTCACCCCCCTCAACCTGTCCCGAACGCTGCCGTTATCCATGAGTTGGCGCGTAAAAGGACTTGCCTCGATGCGCCGCGGCGCATCGGCAGCGGCCGCGCGCTCCCGTCAAGAGAACGATTGACGTTCGGAACCCATGACTCCTTTTCTCACGAAGCGGCTGCTGATCAATATAGCGGTCGTCGCCGCCGCGCTCGGCGCGAATGCGTTCGTCGCCTATACGCAGATTTGCGGCCAGCGCGACGCCGACGCACGCATGCTGCGTTCGACGAACGTGCGCCAGAACCTCGACGCGTACCAGGCCGCGCTCGACGGCGGACTCGCGGCGCTGGGCCGTTTCGAGGCATCGGGCGAGCCGGCGCCCGCGCATGCGGCCACCGCGCTGAGCGCAACGCTCGCCGGTCTCGAGCGCGATCTGCGTGCCGAACTCGCCGGCGAGCCGGCCATGCTCGCCGCGCTGGCGAGGCTGAGCGCGGACAGCCTGGCGCTGCGCCATGATCTCGACGACGCGCTCGTCAAAAGCGCCCACGCCGAACCGGATACCTCACGCACGTGGGCGGCATCCGCCTATACGCATCTCGGGCTCGTGCTGGATCGCGTCGAAGCCGCGCTGGCGGCCCTGCGCAGCGAGGAGAACCGCGCGTTGAAGGCGTCGCTCGCGGCGTCGGCGAGCGAAACCCGGCGCGCGACGTTTCTGCTGATCGTGACGATGCTGGCCGGCAGCGCGCTGTTGATTCTCACGTTCAGCGCACGCGAAAACAGCGCGCGCGAGAAGCTGCGCAGCGTCCGCGCGCTCGGCCGCAACGACGAGCGCTTTCGCAGCCTGTTCGACGATCATCCGGTGCCGATGTATATCTTCGATCGCGAGACGCTGCGCTTTCTCGCCGTCAACGCGGCCGCGATTCAGCAATACGGTTACACGGAAACAGAATTCCTGCGCATGACGATTCGCGCGATCCGGCCGGACAGCGAAGTCCCGCGTCTCGAATCGCACTTGCAGCGCAGCGACGCGGTGTCGCACGGCCGCACGATGGCGGGCATCTGGCATCACCGGCGCAAGGACGGCTCCACGATCAGCGCCGACATTTCGTATCACGCGCTGAATTTCATGGGGCGCGCCGCGCTTTTCGTGCTGGCCGACGACGTCACCGAGCAGATCAACGCCGAGGCCGAAGCGCGGCGTTCGAACCAGATGCTCGAAACGGTGATCGACAACATTCCGCAGCGCATCTTCTGGAAGGATCAGCAATCGCGCTATCTCGGCTGCAACATGGCGTTCGCGCGCGATGCCGGGCTCGCCTATCCCGAGCAGGTGGTGGGCAAGAGCGACGCCGACATGCCGTGGCGCGCGTTCGCCGATCTGCTGAATCAGCACGACCAGGAGGTGGTGAGCACCGGCGTGCCGAAGATGAATTTCGAAGTCGACGTGATGATCGGCGGCGTGCATCGCACCACGATGACGAGCAAGCTGCCGTTCACCGACGGCGACGGCCGCGTGATCGGCGTGCTCGGTTCGTATACGGACATTACCGAGCGCAAGCGCGCCGATCTCGCGTTGCGTCTGCAAAGCCGCGCGCTCGACGCCAGCGTCAACGCGATTCTGATCACCGCGCCATCGCCGGCGGGCAATCTGATCGAATACGTGAATCCGGCGTTCATGCGCATCACCGGTTACGATCCCGCCGAAGTGATCGGCCAGGATTGCCGCGTGCTGCAGCGCGACGACCGCGACCAGGAAGGCGTCGCCTCGATTCGCCAGGCGCTCGCGGCGAACCGCGAAGTGAGCGCGGTGGTGCGCAACTATCGCAAGGACGGCGCGCTGTTCTGGAATCAACTGTTCATCGCGCCGGTGCCGAACGCGGAAGGCGTGATCACGCATCACATCGGCGTGATCAACGACGTGACCGACCTGATGCGCTATCAGGAACAACTCGAATACCAGGCCAACTACGACAGCCTCACGCGGCTGCCCAATCGCAACCTGCTGCGCGACCGTCTGCAGCACGCGTTGATCGTCGCGCAGCGGCAGCACAAGGGCGTCGCCGTCGTGTTCATGGATCTGGACGGCTTCAAGAACGTCAACGACAGCCTCGGCCATAGCGTCGGCGACCGTCTGTTGAGCGTGGTCGCGGAACGGCTCGCGCGCTGCACGCGCACGAGCGACACCGTGGCGCGGCACGGCGGCGACGAGTTCGTGATCGTGATGACCGATACGGTCGACGAGCAATCGCTGATCGCATGGATGGAGCGCGTGCGCGCGTCGATTTCCGAGCCGGTGTGGCTCGACGGCACCGAGCTGTACGTGGGTTGCAGCATGGGCGCGAGCCTCTTCCCGCAAGACGGCGACGACGCCGAAACGCTGATGAAGAAGGCCGACCTCGCGATGTATCGCGCGAAGGACATGGGCCGCAACACGTTCCAGTTCTATCAGCCGGAGATGAACGCGAGCGCGAGCGCGCGGCTGAACCTCGACCGGCGTCTGCGCCGGGCGCTGCGCGACAACGAATTCCTGCTGCACTATCAGCCGCAGGTGGACATCGTGAGCGGACAGATCGTCGGCACCGAAGCGCTGGTGCGCTGGCGCGATCCCGAAGCGGGGCTGGTGCCGCCGTCGTCGTTCATTCCGGTCGCGGAGGAAAGCGGGCTGATCGGGCCGCTTTCGGAGTGGGTGTTGCGCGAGGCGTGCCGCCAGAACAAGGCCTGGCAGGATGAGGGTTTGCCGCCGGCGCGCGTATCGGTGAACCTGTCCGCGCGGGTGTTCCAGCAGCGCGACATCGCCAAGCTGGTGATGCAGGTGCTGGCCGAGACCGGGCTCGAACCGCGGTATCTGGAACTCGAACTGACCGAGAGCACGATCATGCGCAACGCCGAGGAGGCGGTGTCGATGCTCAACGAACTGCATGCGCTCGGCATCGGTCTCGCCATCGACGACTTCGGCACCGGCTATTCGAGCCTCAGCTATCTGAAGCGCTTTCCGGTGGACCGCCTGAAGATCGACCGCTCGTTCGTATCGGACATCGGCATTTCTGGCGACGATGAAACCATCACGTCGGCGATCATCGCGCTGGCGCACTCACTGAAGCTGCAGGTGATCGCCGAAGGCGTGGAGACGTCCGCGCAACTCGATTTCCTGAAGGAGCGCGCGTGCGACGAAATGCAGGGCTTCTACTTCGCGAAGCCTTTGTCGACGGACGCGATTTCCGCATTGTTTCAGGGCGGCGTGGGGCGCGAACTGGCGACGGTGTGACGCGCGGTGCGGCGAGCGCGGTCGAGCGCTCGCCGCGACACGCTCACACCGGGGGCGTGCTCACGAATTCCGGCAGTTGCTCGGCGCGCGCGGCGAACGCCTGCAAGCGCGGATGGTCCGCTGCGCTGACGATCTGCGGCAACATCATCTGCGTGAAACGCCAGGCCACGGCCACCGTGACGTCGGCCGCGCCGAAGTGATCGGACTCGATCGGCAGCGGTGCCGCCGCCACTTCCTGCTCGAGTTCGCCGTAGGCCGCGAGCATTTGCGAGCGCACGCGCTCCATCCAAGGCTCATGCTGCTTATCCGCCGGGCGCAGATTGCGTTCGTAGACGATCTGCACGGTCTTGTCGCACGCGGCAAGCGCGAGCCCCGTGAGACGGGCGGCGCGCAGGCAGGCGTCCGGGCGCGACGGGAAGAGCCGTTGCTCCGGCCCGGCGAGCGTCGCGAGGTACTGAAGAATCACCGTCGAATCCATCACGCTCTGGCCGTTGTCGGCGATCAGCGTGGGCGCCTTGACGACCGGGTTGATTTTCGCGAACTGGTCGTAGGTGCTGAACACGGAGATCGACTGGTGCTCGAAGTCGAGCTTCAGCAATTTGAGGCAGATCGCGACGCGGCGCACGTAAGGCGAATCGAGCATTCCGATCAGTTTCATCGCATTTCCCGTTAGAGGATCTATCATTGCGCGCCTCGGTTCGCGGCACTGCGGCTAGCCGGTCAGTGGCGGTGACGGTGGCGCATCGAACCGATAGCTTAAGCATCTCTTCGCGCCAAAAAAAGCGACATTATTCGACGGTTTACGTCAGAATTTCTTACATGAAACCCATCCCGCCTTTAACCGCGCTTCGCTGTTTCGAAGCCGTCGCCCGCTTGGGCGGCGTGACTCAGGCCGCGCGCGAGTTGCATGTCACGCATTCGGCCGTGAGCCAGCAAATCAAGGTGCTGGAAGAGTCGATGGGGGTCGCGCTGTTCGTGCGCGAGGCGCGCGGCCTGCGGCTCACCGAGGAAGGACGTTTCTACGCGCTCGAAATCCGCGCGGCGCTGCGCGACATCACGCAAGCCACGCGCCGCGCGCAGGCGCGTCCGCACGAAAGCGAACTGGTGATCGCGACCTTGCCGTCGTTCGCGCAACATTGGCTCGTGCCGCGTCTCGCGAGCTTTCGCCATGCGCATCCTTACTATCGGGTCCGTTTGCTGACAAGTTTGCAGATCGAGGACTTGCGCCAGGGCGTGAGCGACGTCGGCATTCGCATGGGCCAGGGGCACTGGCCGGACGTCGCGCAACAGAAACTGTTCGACGACGAGATGGTGGTGGTTGCCGCGCCGCATTTCGCGCTCGCGCCGAACGGCCGCTTTCCCGTCAGCGCCGAGGACGTGATCGCCTGCCCGCTGATTTCAAGCCCCGACGCGCCGTGGGCGCCGTGGTGTCAAGCGGCCGGGGTGGCGGAGCCGGACGCCGAAGCGGTGGTGCTGTCGTCGAACGATTCGAACATCGTTCTCGGTGCAGTCCTGCTCGGGCAGGGCGTGGCGCTCGAACGGCGCAGCCTGGTCGCGCATGCGCTGACGCGCGGCGAACTGGTGCAGATCACTGAGATTCGCGTGCCCTACCGGTATCCGTATTGGCTGGTGTGGCAGCAGCGCGAAACCCTCGATGCCAGGCAGGCGCATTTCGCGCAGTGGATCGAAGGGCAGGTCGACGCCTATTTGCGTGACAGCGGCTCGCCTTTGTCGATTGCCGCGAAGTAGCTTCGCGCTTCGCGCGCTGGTTCGTGCAGCGCGAGCCTCTTTGCGCGAGCCGCTCAGTCCAGCACCGGCAGCGCGCGCGGACGGCGGTCGCTGTCGGTGGCGACGTAGGTCAGGGTCGCCTCGGTCACCTTCACGACATCTTGCGTCAGGCTCATACGCTGCGCGTAGACCTCGACCGACACCGTCACCGACGTGTTGCCCGTCTTGACGATATCCGCGTAAAAACTCAGCAGATCGCCGACGAACACCGGCTGCTTGAACACGAACGAATTGACCGCGATGGTGGCGACCCGCCCGTTGGCGCGGCGGCTTGCCGGAATGGAGCCGGCTATGTCCACCTGAGCCATGATCCAGCCGCCGAACACGTCGCCGTGGACATTCGCGTCCGACGGCTGCGGCACGACGCGCAGCGCGCAAGGCTTTTGCGGGAGTTGCGGAAGATCGGTCATCGGGACACCCTTGAAAACGTATGTGGCTCGGTCGGCTCGACCGGCAGGCGGGGATTCACGACAACGGTACGACACGGCCGTGGGGCACGACCGCGCGGCCAACGTGAACGATGGGCCGGACAACCCGTGGAAAGCGGCGCCAGCCGGCTTCTGCGACAATGGAAAGACTAGGAATTGTACGGGAAAGCGCCCAGCCGGGTCGCGCGACAAAAACCAGTGTGACGGGCCGGGAGGCCGCGTCCGCTGGGTCACTCAAGTGTCGTCGCGCGCGCCGTTCGCTGCGAACTCCGTCGCTTCCACCCTCTCCCCAGCCGATCCCATGCGCCGCACGCCCTCGTCCGAACCCTCGCCGATTTCCACCCAGCCGCGCAACGACTGGCAGACGATCCTGTCGCTGCTGCCGTATCTCGCCACCTACAAATGGCGCGTCGCGTTCGCGCTGAGTTGCCTGATCGGCGCGAAGATCGCCAACCTCGGCGTGCCGATCGTGATGAAGCGGATCGTCGACAATCTCGCCTCGGTGCAGCATCTCACCGCGCTCGGCCGCGCGCAGGATTCGCCGGGTATCGTGCTGCTGGGCGGCGTCGGCTTGCTGGTGGTCGCGTATGCGGTGGTGCGGCTCTCCACCTCGCTCTTCACCGAGTTGCGCGAGATCCTGTTTTCGAAAGTGACCGAAAGCGCGGTGCGCCAACTTGCGCTGAAGGTGTTCCGCCATTTGCATGCGCTGTCGCTGCGGTTCCATCTGGAACGGCAGACGGGCGGCATGTCGCGCGACATCGAGCGTGGCACGCGCGGCATCACGCAACTCATTTCGTATTCGCTGTACAGCATTCTGCCGACGCTCGTCGAAGTCGGTCTCGTGCTTGGGTTTTTTGTCGTCAAATACGAGGCGTATTACGCGGTGGTCACGTTCATCGCGCTCGCCGTGTACATCGTTTTCACGGTGAAGGTCACCGAATGGCGCACGCATTTTCGCCGCACGATGAACGATCTCGATTCGAAGGCGAACTCGCGCGCGATCGATTCGCTGCTCAACTACGAGACCGTGAAGTACTTCGGCAACGAAGAGTGGGAAGCGCAACGCTACGACGAAAACCTCAAGCGCTACCGCACGGCGGCGATCAAGTCGCAGCGCTCGCTGTCGGCGCTGAATTTCGGTCAGCAGGCGATCATCGGCACGGGGCTCGTGTTCATTCTGTGGCGCGCGACCGAGGGCGTGATGGCCGGGCGCCTCACGCTCGGCGATCTGGTGCTGATCAACACGTTCATGTTGCAGCTCTATATTCCGCTGAATTTTCTCGGCGTCGTGTATCGGGAACTGAAGCAAAGTCTCACCGACATGGACCGCATGTTCACGCTGCTCGGCGCCGCGCGGGAAGTGCCCGATCTGCCGGACGCGCCGGCGTTGAAGGTGAGCGGCGCGCAAGTGCGCTTCGAGCATGTGAACTTCGCGTATGAGCCGGCGCGGCAGATTCTGCACGACGTGAGTTTCACGATTCCCGCCGGCACCACCACGGCGGTGGTCGGTCATAGCGGCTCGGGCAAATCCACGCTCGCACGGTTGATGTTCCGCTTCTACGATCTGGACCGCGCGACGGGTGGCGCGATCACCATCGACGGTCAGGACATTCGCGACGTCACGCAGGATTCGCTGCGCGCGTCGATCGGCATCGTGCCGCAGGACACCGTGCTGTTCAACGACTCGATCTACTACAACATCGCTTATGGCCGCCCGTCGGCGGCACGCGAGGAAGTGATCGCGGCGGCGCGCGCGGCGCACATTCACGAATTCATCGAAGGCTTGCCGAAAGGGTATGAGACGCCGGTCGGCGAGCGCGGGTTGAAACTGTCGGGCGGCGAGAAGCAGCGGGTCGCGATTGCGCGGACCATCCTCAAGAATCCGCCGATCCTGCTGTTCGACGAAGCGACCTCCGCGCTCGATTCACGTTCGGAGCGCGCCATTCAGCACGAACTCGACCAGATCGCCCGCGAGCGCACGACGCTGATCATCGCGCACCGGCTGTCGACGGTGGTGCACGCACAGCAGATCATCGTGATGGATAGAGGGCGGATCGTCGAGCGCGGCACGCACGCCGAATTGCTGCGCGCGAACGGCCTGTTCGCGCAGATGTGGGCGTTGCAGCAGCAACGCGCGGCGGAGACGCCGGAAACGGTGGGCGCGATCGACGCGGGCGAAGGCGGGCGTTGATTTACTGCTTTCCGGTGTGCGCTTCTCGGTGGGCGCTTTTCAGCGAGTATTTCTCAGCGCCCGTTCAAACGCTCATCCAACGCGTGCAACTGCGCCGGCGTGCCGACGTTTTCCCACAAGCCTTCGAATAACTCGCCCCTCGCGAGGCCGCGCGCGATCGTCTCGCGGTAGTACGGCCTGAGCGCGCGCCGCGTGCCGCGCGGCAGATCGCGAAACATGCGCGTGTCGTAAAGCCCGATATTGCCGAACGTGAAGCGCGGCTGTGCATCGATCGAGAGCGCGCCGTCGATCAAACCGAAGTCGCCTGCCGGATGAAACGCCGGGTTCGGCACCATCACCAGATGCATGCCCGGCTCGGGCATTGCCGCGAGCCGGGCAGCCGGTGCGTTCAACGCGGCGTAATCGTAATCGGCGTATACGTCACCGCTGACCGCGACGAATACTTCGCTAGCGCCGCGCTCTTCGAGCAACGGCAAGGCCTGCACGATTCCGCCCGCCGTTTCCAGTGCTTCGTGCTCGGCCGAATAGCGCAACTGGACATGCCAGCGCGAGCCGTCGCCGAGCGCGGCTTCGATCCGCTCGCCGAGCCACGCATGGTTGATCACGATGGTTTGAAAGCCCGCGCTCGCGAGCCGTTCGATCTGCCACACGATCAGCGGCTTGCCGCCCACCTCGAGTAAAGGCTTGGGGCACGCGTCGGTCAACGGACGCATGCGTTCGCCGCGGCCCGCGGCGAAAATCATCGCTTTCTTCAGGGGCATCGTCATTGGTCAGAAGGTGTAGCCCACTTCATTCGCGCGGCCTTCGAGATCGTCGAGCAGCTTCGCGAACGGACGCAGCGGCGCATAGCGTTCAGCCACCTTGCGCGCATAGCCGATGAAACGCGGCAGATCTTTCATGTAATGCGGCTTGCTGTCGCGATAGTTGATCCGGCAGAACAGGCCCAGCACCTTGATGTGCCGTTGCAGGCCCATCCATTCGAGCTGGCGGTAGAACTCGCCGAAGTCGGGGTCGACCGGCAGGCCGGCTTTTTTCGCGCGCTCCCAGTAGTACACGAAGCAATCCAGTTCGAACTCTTCGTCCCAACTGAGAAACGCGTCGCGCAGCAGCGAGGCCACGTCGTAGGTGATCGGACCGTACACCGCGTCCTGGAAGTCGAGCACGCCCGGATTGGGTTCCGCGATCATCAGATTGCGCGGCATGAAATCGCGCAGCATGAACACTTGCGGCTGCGCCCGCGCGCTCGCGATCAGCAGCGCGAAGGTGCGATCGAGCAGCCCGCGGGTTTTTTCGTCGACCTCGCGACCCAGGTGCCGGGCGATGAACCATTCCGGCATCAACTCCATCTCGCGGCGCAGGAAGGCTTCGTCGAATGGCGGCAGCACGTTTTCACGCGACGTGAGCTGCCAGCGGATCAGCGCGTCGAGGGCGTCGCGCATCAGCGTGCGGGCGCGGCGCGGCGCGTTGGTGTCTTGCGCGTCGCGCGCATCGTCTTGCGCGCCGGTCAGCGCGCTCAGATAAGAGTCGGTGCCCAGATCGGTGACGAGCATGAACCCGGCCTCCAGATCGAGCTCCAGCACGCGCGGCACATGCACGCCGGCCGCATCGAGCAACTGCGCGATCTGCGCGAACTCGCGGCACTTTTCGGGGGGAGGCGCATCGACGGCGATCAGCGTGCCGATGTCGTCGCCTTCCGCCGCCTTACCGGCGAGCCGGAAATAGCGGCGAAAACTGGCGTCGGACGAGGCCGGGGCAAGCGTCTCCAGCACGAGCGCATAGCGCGCCGCATGGCCGTGCAGCCAGGCCTTGAGCAGTTCGAGGCGGGTATCTGTGAAGTCTTTGGAAGGGGGCAGCGTCATGAAAACCGGCGGCAAATTCAGGGGGGCAACGTCTTGCCATATAATACCCCACGACTTTTTTGACGCGACTCACGCCAGCTTTTCGCGTATTCCGCTTTGCCGCCCGCCTCACCGTTCGACCGATTGTAAATTTGATGTGCAGCCGACTGTCACGGTCGTGGTGCGCAGGCGGTGGATCGTGACTACGAAAGCTGACGGACGGGCCGATTCGCCAAACGATACATGCCGCCTAGACAGCTTTCCCATACGATTCCCTCTTGTGCCTTAGTGCCACGCAAAAGGCGGCTCGTCGCGGCGTTGATCGCCGTTCCGGGCCTGATGCCCGCGCTTGCGCACGCCCAGTTGGTTGGGGAAGCCGCGCAGCCGCAATCGATCGACGCACCTTGGGGCATGCGGCTCGCCCCGCAGCTCGAAGAACACCCGTTGCCGGCTGGCCAGAAGCCGGCCACGTTCGTGCTTGGCGACAGCACCAGCGGCACGACGGACCAGGACATGGCCGCCAAGGGCTCGGCCGAAGTGCGCCGCAATACCGCGGTGATCAAGGCCGACGCGCTGCATTACGACCAGGACACCGACATGGCCGACGCATACGGCCAGGTTCGCGTGATCAACAACGGCAACTCGTTCGCCGGACCGGAAGCGCATCTGCGTGTGGATTCGAGCGAAGGCTACATGTCCGCGCCGAAGTACCGCTTCAACATCACGGGCGGCTCGGGCAGCGCGGAGCGCGTCGATCTGCTCGACAACGAGCGCTCGGTATTTACGAAGGGCACCTACACCGCCTGCGCGTGCGCGGACGATCCCGCCTGGTACATCAAGGGCAGCGAATTCGATTTCGACACCGGCGCGGACGAAGGCGTCGCCTATAACAGCGTGCTGTTCTTCCAGGGCTTGCCGGTATTCGCGTCGCCGTGGCTGTCGTTCCCGCTTTCGGGCGCGCGGCGCAGCGGCATCTTGCCGCCCACCTTCTCGCTGAGTTCGTCGAACGGCTTCGAACTGTCGGTGCCGTATTACTTCAATATCGCGCCCAATCGCGATCTGACGATCACGCCGCGTGTGATCTCGAAGCGCGGCGTGCAGGTGCAGTCCACGTTCCGTTATCTGTCGCCCACCTACGCGGGCTCGATCACCGGCGAATTCCTGCCCAACGACCGGCTCACGCGGACCAACCGCTACGCGCTGTACATTCAGCACAACCAGAACTTCGGCAACGGGTTCGGCGGCTACATCTACTACAACAAGGTCTCGGACAACACGTATCCGGAAGACCTGTCGTCGTCGGTCAATCAGTTCATGAACGGCACCCAGCTCCTGTATCAACAGGAAGCCGGGTTGACGTACAACAACGGTCCGTGGTCGGTGCTCGCGCGCGAACAGCACTGGCAGACGCTGACGCCGTCCATCGCGCCGTATGGCCGCGAGCCGCAGTTGAACGTGAAGTACGCGAAGTACAACGTCGGCGGCTTCGACTTCGGCGCGGAAGCCGACTACACGAATTTCCGCATCACCACCCAGGACATGACGCAAGGTCAGCGGGTGATGTTCAACCCGTACCTCTCGTATTCGGTGGTCGGGCCGGGCTACTTCGTCACGCCGAAGGTGCAATGGCACTTCGCGTCGTACAACCTGAACAACATTTCGAACGACGTGCCGGCTGGCACGCCGAAGAACTTCAACGAATCGATCCCCACGCTCACCTTCGACACGGGGCTGATTTTCGACCGTTCGGTGCGCCTCTTCGGCCAGGATTACATTCAGACGCTCGAGCCGCGGCTGTACTACGTGTACACGCCGTATCGCAACCAGGCGTCGGCGCCGCTGTTCGACACGGCCGATTCCGACTTCGGGCTGGCGGAGATTTTCACGCCGAACACCTTCGTCGGCAACGACCGGATCGCGGACGCGAACCGTCTGACCGCGGCCATCACCACGCGCTTCATCAATCCGGCCACCGGCGACGAACGCGCGCGCTTCGTGCTCGCGCAGCAGTACTATTTCCAGGACCAGCGGGTCACGCTGCTGCCGAATCAGACCAGCACGCAGGCCACGCATTCGGACCTGATCGCGGGGGCGTCGATCAAGCTCGGCGCCGGTTTCGCTTCGGAAACCGCGTTCCAATATAATGCCGACAACAACCAGTTGGTGAAGACGAGCATCGGCTTCGGGTTCAGTCCGGGCACCAACAGGGTGATCAACGTCGCGTATCGCTACACGCGCGCGAACACCACGCTGGACAACCAGCCGATCAACCAGGTGCTGATTTCGGGGCAATGGCCGCTGTCGCACCGGGTGTACGGCGTGGGCCGTTTCAATTACGACCTCGGCGGGCATCGGATCGTCGACGGCCTGGTCGGGCTGCAATACGACGCCGACTGCTGGACGCTCGGCGCCGGGATTCAGCGTTATGCGAACGGTCTGAACACGTCGTCGCAGCATCAGTCGAGCACGCGGTTTCTCGCGCAGTTGACGTTCAAGGGCTTGTCGACCGTCGACAACGGGCTGATGACCGCTTTCCGCAACAGCGTGGCGGGTTACACGCCGTTGCCGCCGCCGCCGCCGCCGGAAGCGCGCTTCACCAATTACGAATGACGCTGGTCCGACAGCGGTCGTTTATAGAATGCGAAAAGACGGGCCAGGCGCGCCCGACATCATTGGAGTATCTGTGGCAATCATGAAAAAGCTTCGCTTGGCAACACTCGCGGCCGGTCTTGCCGCCGCGGCGTCTTTCCTGTCGGTTGCGCCGGTGCAGGCGCAGGCGCTGAACGGCGGTCGCGGTCAGACGGTCGACACCATCGCCGCAGTGGTCAACAACGGTGTCATCACGCGGCGCGAACTCGACGAGCGCACGAGCCTGATCACGCGCCGGCTGAATCAGCAGAACGCGCCCCTTCCGCCGACGGACCAGCTGCGCCAGCAGGTGCTCAACCAGATGGTGCTCGAACGCATCCAACTGCAAAAAGCGAAAGAAGACGGCATCAACATCGACGACGCCACCGTGCAAAAAACGCTCGAGCGGCTCGCCCAGGCGAACAACCTCACGCTCGACACCTATCGCGCGCGCATCGAGGCGCAAGGCGTGCCCTGGACCACCTTCACCAGCGACGCGCGCACCGAGCTCACGCTCTCGCGTCTGCGTGAGAAGGAAGTGGACAGCAAGGTCACGGTCTCGGACGCCGAGGTCGCGAACTACATCGCCAGTCAGCGTGGCCCGAACGCCGGCCTGACGAGCGACCTGCATATGCAGCACATTTTCCTGAAGGCGCCGCTCAACGCGTCGGAAACCGACATCGAGGCGGCGCAGAAAAAGGCCCAGGCGCTGCTCGCCGAAGCCAAGGGCGGCGCCAACTTCGAAAAGCTGGCGAAGTCGAATTCGCAGGCGCCCGATGCGTCGAAGGGCGGCGATACCGGTTTCGTGTCGCCTTCCAAGCTGCCGCCTGAGTTCGTCAAGGCGGCCTCCGCGCTGCGCCCCGGTCAGGTCAATGCCGATCTGATCCGCACCAACGACGGTTTCGAAATCGTGCGCCTCGTCGAGCGCCGCGCGGGTCAAGGCGCCGGCTCGGCGGATGCCGTCAAGCTCGTGCAAACGCACGTGCGCCACATTCTGCTGCGCGTCGGCGACGGCATGTCGGAGCCGCAAGCGCGTCAGAAGCTGCTCGAGATCAAGAACCAGATCGCCGCGGGCGGCGACTTCGCCAAGTTCGCGCACACCTACTCGCAAGACGGTTCGTCGTCGCAAGGCGGCGACCTCGGCTGGATCAGCCCCGGCGAGACGGTGCCGGACTTCGAGCGCGCGATGAACAGCCTGCAGGACGGCCAGATCAGCGACCCGGTCCGCAGCGAATACGGCTACCATCTGATTCAGGTGCTGGGCCGCCGCGAATCGGAAGGCTCGGCTGCGCAGCAGATGGACCTGGCGCGTCAGGCAATCGGCCAGCGCAAGGCGGAACAGGCCTACGCCGACTGGCTGCGCGAATTGCGCGACACCGCCTACGTGGAAGTGAAGCCGAACCTCTCGGCTTTGCCATAAGCATCATGACAAGCGCCGCGCCGTCCGCCAGCCTTCCGTTGCAGATCGCCATCACGACCGGCGAGCCCGCGGGCGTCGGCCCCGAGCTGACGGCGCAGGCGCTGGCCGGCGCGGCAACCCATTGGCCCGGCGCGGAGTTCACCGTGCTGGGCGATGCGGCTTTGCTCGCCGACCGCGCGCGCGCGGTCGGCGTCGACTGGGCCGCGTTGTTGGCGCACGGCAAGCGCGTGCAGGTGCAGCACCGGCCGCTCGGCGCACCTTCGCAGGCGGGCAAGCTGAACGCGGCCAATGGCCGCTACGTGCTCGATCTGCTCGATAGCGCGATCGACGGCGCGATGGCCGGCACCTTCGACGCGATCGTCACCGCGCCGCTGCAAAAAAGCACCATCAACGACGCCGGCGTGCCGTTCACCGGCCACACCGAATATCTGGCCGAACGCGCCCACACGCCGCGCGTGGTGATGATGCTGGCCGGCACCGGCAAGCGTCCGCTGCGCGTCGCGCTGGCTACCACGCATCTGCCGCTCAAGGACGTCTCCGCCGCGCTGTCGGTCGAGGGCATCGTCGAGACCTTGCGCATCGTCGATCACGACTTGCGCCACCATTTCGGCTTGCCCGCGCCGCGCATTCTCGTGACGGGGTTGAACCCGCACGCGGGTGAAAACGGTTATCTCGGCCGCGAGGAAATCGACGTCATCGCGCCGGCGCTGAAGCTCGTGAATGACCAGGGCATCGACGCGCGCGGGCCCTATCCGGCCGACACGCTGTTCCAGCCGCGTTACCTGGACGAGGCCGACTGCGTGCTCGCGATGTTCCACGATCAAGGCCTGCCGGTGCTGAAATACGCGACTTTCGGCGAAGGCATCAACATCACGCTCGGCTTGCCGATCATCCGCACCTCGGTCGATCACGGCACCGCGCTCGATCTGGCCGGCACCGGTCGCGCCGACGCGGGCAGCCTGATCGCCGCGATCGATACGGCGGTGTCGATGGCGCAGCACCGCCGCGCGGGCTGATTCGGCGGCTTGCTGCGCGCGGCCCGTCGTTGCGGGCTCGGCATGCGTCGAGCGTGCTCTTTTTCTCAAGCAGTTCTCTTTCTTAGCGTTTCTTCGATGTCCACCAGCAGACAGCAACAGGGCCGGCACCAAGGTCATATCGCACGCAAGCGTTTCGGTCAGAACTTCCTGGTCGACATGGGCGTGATCGATTCGATCGTCGACGTCATCCGGCCGCGGCGCGGCGAACGCATGGTCGAGATTGGCCCGGGTCTCGGCGCGCTCACCGAACCGCTGATCGAACGTCTAGCGACGCCCGAGTCGCCGTTGCACGCCGTCGAACTCGACCGCGATCTGATCGGGCGTCTCAAGACGAAATTCGGCGACCTGCTGCAACTGCATGCGGGCGACGCGCTCGCCTTCGACTTCGGCTCGCTGGCCGCGCCCGGAGATAAAGCGTCGCTGCGCATCGTCGGCAATCTGCCGTACAACATTTCGAGCCCGCTGCTGTTTCATCTGACCGCGTTCGCGCAGCGCGTCATCGATCAGCACTTCATGCTGCAGAACGAAGTCGTCGAGCGGATGGTGGCGGAGCCGGGCACCAAGGCGTTCGGCCGTCTTTCGGTGATGCTGCAATACCGTTACGTGATCGACAAGCAGCTCGACGTGCCGCCCGAAGCCTTCAATCCGCCGCCCAAGGTCGACTCGGCGATCGTGCGGATGATTCCCTACGAACTGCATGAACTGCCGGCCGTGAACGAGCGCGTGCTCGGCGAAGTGGTGACGGCGGCGTTCTCGCAGCGCCGCAAGATGCTGCGCAACACGTTGGGCGCGTTTCGCGATTCGGTGGACTTCGACGCGCTCGGCTTCGATTTGCAGCGTCGCGCGGAAGATGTGCCGGTTGCCGAATATGTGCGCGTGGCGCAGGTGGTTCAGGCGCTGCCGTCGCGCGGCGCGGCAGCCGGTGGGAGCGACGCGGACGAAGCTTGAGTCGACGCGTGCCGTGTCTGTCAGTCACAAACAGGTTCGTTCGAACGAGGCGCGCCATGCGCTTGCCGGCGCACCTGAAAATCTCCTCAGCCCTTAACCGGCAACCCGTTTTGCCGGCGCGTTGACGAGCGCAATGCCGGTCAATACCAGCATCGCCGCCATCAGAAAGCGCAGGCTGAACGATTCGCCCAGCAACAGCACGCCGAAGGTCACGCCGAACAGCGGCGTCAGGAACGAGAACACCGACAGGCGCGATGCGCTATACCGCGTCAACAACCAGAACCACACCAGATAGCTGACGAACGCGACCACCACCGCCTGATACGCGAGGCTCATCACGGCCAGCGGCGTGACGGCTTCGACGCGCGCCTGGCCGAGTCCCAGCGCTAGCGCGAGCAGCACCACCGCCGACACCGTCAGTTGATAGAACAGCGTCTTGCTGGCGCTCGATTGCGCGAGACGCGTGGCGCGCACGACCACCGTGGTCGCGGCCCAGGCGACGCCGGCCAGCACGCCGAGCGCGTCGCCGGCGACCCCTCGCAGCGTCGAGCCCTGCGCCGGATGGCCGTGCAGAAAGCCGTCCGCGAACGCCAGCGTCATGCCCGCGAACGCCGCGAAGATGCCGACCCACTGAATCCGCCGCATGCGCTCGCCGTCGACGAACCAGTGCAGGCCGAGCGCCGTGAAGCAGGGCGCGGTGTACAGAAAGACCGCCATGCGCGACGCGCTGGTCAGCGTCAGACCGAGAAAAATGCACACGAATTCGCCGGCGAACAGCACGCCCGCGAACAGGCCGGCGGCGAGCGTGCCGTCGTCGCGAAAGAGCGGCGTGCCGCGCGAACGCGCCCAGCCCCACACCAGCACGGCGGCGATCGCCGAGCGCAAGCCCGCCTGAAAGAGCGGCGGCAGCGCCGCGTTGGTGCTCTTGATCGCGACTTGCTGGAGTCCCCAGATCGCGCACAAACCGATCATCAGCACGATCGCGAAGCTATCGGGGGCGCGGCGCGCGGGCAGGGCGGTAGTGCTCATGGGGGGATGGCCATATGAAGGGTCGGTGATTGCTGGCCGTACGATAACAAACCTGCCCGCCGAGCTTCGCGATGACCCCACCGCCCGCGCGTGCTTCGTTCTTCGCCGCCCACGATTCGCGGACTTAACAACACCCACGTCACACTAATTTCTTACCGTTGCCGTTTCGCGCTAAGGTTGCGCCACATGCGTTTCGTCGGGTGGACCGTGCGTGTGATGAGTCGATTCGTGCCGCCAAAACAGACGAACCGTATCCGCACAATGCGGAACCCGGACGAGGAGACGAGATGAGCAAGGCAAGGAGGTGGACGGCGATCGTGATGCCCGCGGCGCTGGCGTCGTTGGCTTGCCCGATGGCGCAGGCTCAGTCCAGTGTGACGCTGTACGGCGTGGTCGACGAAAGCGTGCGTTATCTGACCCACGCCAACAAGGCCGGCGATTCGTCGCTCGGGCTCGGCGCCGGCGGCATGACGGAGAGCCGCTGGGGGCTCAAGGGCGTCGAGGACCTGGGCGGCGGCTGGTCGACTTTCTTCAAGCTGGAAAACCGTTTTTATATCAACGGCGGGCAGAGCGACCCCACCTTGCCGTTCTTCAACGAAGCACAAGTGGGCATCCGCTCGAATGTTTATGGCCAGGTGATCATTGGGCGTCAGTACAACCTGATGATCGAAGGCATTTCGGTGGCCGGCTACGGCAGCAATCTCTGGATCCCCTACGATTTCAGCTTCCAGCCGGAAGTGACGATGACCGGCGGTATCTGGACCAGCAACCAGGTGCAGTATCAGGCGCGATATAACGGCTTCAATTTCGCCGCGGGCTACGCGTTCGGCGGCAACGCGGGCAATTCATACGGCAGCCAGATCGGCGCGGCCGCGGCTTATGCGCCGGCGGGCGGTCTGTTCAGCATTGGCGGCGCCTATGAAGTATCGAAGGATTCGGTCAACGGCTCGTCCGCCACGGCATGGACCTTCGGCGGCTCGTACACGTGGAACAAGACCCGCTTTTCCGCAGGCTATATCGTCAATCAGAACGACGCCGGCTTTTCGACGTTCGCCAACGGGCCGTTCTCCGCGGCCGCGCTCGTGGCGCTGAAGTACACGGACTTTTCGCGGCGCCGCATGATCATGGGCGGCATCACGCAGCAAGTCGGCAATGCATGGCACCTCGCCGCGAACGTGTGGCGCACGCTGCAGGACGGCAAGCGCGCCGCGCAGGACGGCTCCGCCTGGCAGTATCAACTGGTCGCCGACTACGACCTCTCGAAGCGCACCGACGTCTATCTGGAAGGCGATTACTCGCTCTATCGGGGCGGTCTGATCGGCGCGCAACTGCAAGGCGTGAACGGCGCGGGACTCGCGCAGAAGGGCACGCAGATCGGCTTGATGGCGGGCGTGCGGCATCGGTTCTGAGCACGCCTCGCGGCGTGTGGCGCGCTGCAGCGCCGCGTGATTCCGGGTACATTGACGGTCTCCATATCACGCAACAGGGAGTGCACAATGCGCCTGCTTCACACCATGCTCCGGGTCGGCGACCTGGACCGTTCCATCGCTTTCTATACCGAACTCCTCGGCATGAAACTGCTGCGCCGTGACGACTATCCCGACGGCAAATTCACGCTGGCCTTCGTCGGCTACACGGACGAGCGCGACGGCACGGTCATCGAACTGACGCACAACTGGGACACCCCGTCCTACGATCTCGGCAACGGTTTCGGGCATCTGGCCGTCGAGGTTGAAGATGCGTATGCCGCATGCGAAAAGATCAAGGCCCAGGGCGGCAACGTCGTGCGCGAAGCGGGCCCGATGAAGCACGGCACCACGGTGATCGCGTTCGTGACGGACCCGGACGGCTATAAGATCGAGTTCATCCAGAAGAAGAAATGACGTAAGACACGCGTCCCTGGCCGAGATCGGGCAATGAATAACAGCAATCCCTACTTCAAGGAACTCGACGACATCCACGTCGAAATCGAGGCTCTGTTCGACGGCTCAGCGGATGACGGTGCGCTCGAGCGCATCATGGCGCGTTTCGCCGAGCCATTCACGTTGATCATGCCGTCCGGTCTCGTGCTGGATCACGCCGCGTTGCGCGAGACCTTCGCGAAGCTGCGCGGCGCGCGTCCCGGCTCGCGGATCAGCATCCGCGATAGAGAGATCGTCGCCGACTATCCGTCGGGCGCGGTGGTGAAATATCGGGAGTATCAGCGCGACAACGCGGGCAACGCGAACGTGCGGCGCTCCACGGCGGTGATGAACCTCGACGCGCACGGCAGGGTGACGTGGCGCCATTTGCAGGAAACGTTCTGCACTGAGTGAGCCGCATCAAAGCGTCGGCAGCAACTCCGGCGGATGCGACTTCAACGTCTGCCGCGCTTCGCGGAACTCGGGAAAAATCGACTCGACCGTTTGCCAGAAGCGCGGACTGTGATTCATCTCACGCAAATGCGCGAGTTCGTGCGCGACGACGTAATCGATGATCGAAAGCGGAAAATGGATCAGCCGCCAGTTCAGGCGAATCTTGCCGTCGCTCGAACAACTGCCCCAGCGCGTGGCCGCCGACGAGAGCGCATAGGCGCGATAGTTCACGCCCAGCTTCTCCGCGTAAATCGCCAGACGCTCGCCGAACACGCGCTTCGCTTCGCCTTGCAGCCAGCCTTGCACGCGGTCCTTGATCTGCTGCGGATCCGCTTGCAGCGGCAACGGCAGTTGCAGCGCCGCATCGTCCACGCTGAACGCGAGCGTGCCTTGCGGCGAACCGAGTGTCACGCGCACCGGCTGGCCGAGATACGGCACTTGCGCGCCGTCTTTCCAATCGACCTTCGGCAACGCGCGCTGCTCCACACGTGTTTGCCATTCGATCAGCTTCGTGAAAATCCACCGCTGCTTCTCGGTGATCGCGGTTTCGATATCGGCGAGCGTGACCCAGCGTGGTGCGGTGATCGTGAGACCGGTGCTGTCGATTGCAAAACCAATCGAGCGGCGCGCGGAACGCTTGAGCGCGTAATGGAGCGTGCGTGAACCGAGCGCGAGGCTGCGCAATTTGCTGCCGTCCGGCGCGAGCGGCACGGCCGGTTGCTGGCCGCCTTGCGAGCCCGTTGAAGAGCCGGGCGCAGGCGCGGACGGTGACGGTGACGACGACGTCGATCCCGGCTCGGCAAAAAGCGGGAGATCGAGCTGCCGGTTATCGAGCGCCGCAGCGGGTTGCGGCGTAGGAGACTTCTGCATCGGATTAGGCTTCGCGCAAATACGCCTTCGAGGGCGTGGGCGCGTCAGATTGGTGCGGCGGCGGAACTGCTTTCCGCCGCGCGGTACGCGGTTGGATCGATGCGACGCATTTCAGCTTCGATCCACTTTTCGACGCGCGTGTTCACTTCGTCGGGCGTGAGCCCCGTCGTCTCAATCGGCTTGCCGATCGACACTGTGACTATACCCGCATATTTGAGAAACGAGTTGCGAGGCCACACGCGTCCGGCGTTGTGCGCGATCGGCACGACGGGTGCGCCGGTGGCGATCGCAAAACGCGCACCGCCGGTTTTGTATTTGCCCTGCTTGCCGGTCGGCGTGCGCGTGCCTTCCGGAAACATGATGACCCATGCGCCTTCGGCCATGCGCGCCTTGCCTTGCCTGATGACCGACTCGAACGCGTACTTGCCTTCCTTGCGGTCGATGTGAACCATCTTCAGCATGCCGAGCGCCCAGCCGAAGAACGGCACGTACAGCAGCTCGCGCTTGAACACGTAGCACAGCGGCCGCGGCATCAACGCCGGAAACGCCAGCGTTTCCCATGCGGATTGATGCTTGGACAGCAGCACGGCGGGACCGTCGGGCAGGTTCTCATAGCCTTCGATCCTGTAGCGGATGCCGTTCAGCCAACGCACCGTGTTGAGCGTGGCGCGGCACCAGCCGGCCGCCATCCAGTAGCGGTGGTCGGCGCGCATGAACGGGAACGCGATGAAGCACGCGGTTGCGTACGGCACCGTGAACAGAACGAAGTAGATCAGCAGCAGGAAAGAACGAATGAAGCGCATCGGCGTGGTCGGTGAGGGTTGGGGACGCGCGTGGCGCGCGTCACTCTTGAGCGTCGGCGAGGAAGTCGAGCACGAACGCGCGCAGATCGTCGTGGACGCGCGTGCCCTCGGGCAGGCCGCCGGCCGCGAGCGTCTTACGGCCCTTGCCGGTCAGCACCAGATGAATCGGGCAGCCGAGCGCGGCGCCCGCTTGCAGATCGCGCAGCGAATCGCCGACCGTGGGCGTATGTTCCGGATCGACGTCGAAGCGCTCGATGATCATCTGCAGCATGCCCGGCTTCGGCTTGCGGCACTCGCAGTGGTCGTCCGCCGTGTGCGGGCAGAAGAACACTGCGTCGATGCGCCCGCCGACCGCCGCCGCCATGCGATGCATTTTCAGATGCATCGCGTTGAGCGCGTTCATGTCGAAGAGCCCGCGGCCGATGCCGGACTGGTTGGTCGCAACCGCGACGCGATAACCGGCCTGGCTCAGCCGCGCGATGGCTTCGAGCGAGCCGGGCAGCGCGACCCATTCGTCGGGCGACTTGATGAACGCGTCGGAGTCGGCGTTGATCACGCCGTCGCGGTCGAGGATCACCACTTTTTTGGTCGGCATGGCGCGGGGCTCAGGCGGCGAGTCGCGAAATGTCGGCGACGCAATTCATCTGCTGATGCAGCGCGCCGAGCAAAGCCAGCCGATTGGCGCGCAGCGCGGCATCGTCGGCGTTCACCATCACGTCGTTGAAGAACGTGTCGACCGATTCGCGCAATGCGGCGAGCGCGGTTAGCGCGCCCGTGTAGTCGCGTGCGGCAAGCTGCGATTGCACGCGCGGCGCGACCTGTTCGAGCTGCGCATGCAGGGCTTTTTCCGCCGATTCGACGAGCAGCGCGGCCTGCACGCCGCCGTTCGTCGCGCCTTCCGACTTCTTCAGGATGTTGGAAATGCGCTTGTTGGCCGCGGCGAGCGATGCTGCTTCGGCGAGTGCCGCGAATTCGCGCACCGCATCCAGACGCGCGACGATGTCGTCGAGACGCGTGGGATCGAGCGCCAACACCGCGTCGATTTCGCCCGGCGCGTAGCCGCGTTCGCGCAGCAGACCGCGCAGACGGTCCATGCAGAATTCGTAGATCGCCTGCGTGGAATCGGCGACGTTCGGCACCGCGGCGAATTGCGCGTAAGCGGTGCGCAGCAGTTCGATCACGTCGACCGGCAGTTGCTTCTCGACGAGGATGCGCAGCACGCCGAGCGCGTGACGGCGCAGCGCGAACGGATCTTTTTCGCCGGTGGGTTGCAGGCCGATGCCCCAGATGCCGACCAGCGTTTCGAGCTTGTCGGCCAGCGCGACGACGGTGCCGGTTGCGGTGGCCGGCAATGCGTCGCCGGAGAAGCGCGGCTGATAGTGTTCCGAGCACGCGAGCGCGACTTCTTCCGGCTCGCCGTCGTGGCGCGCGTAGTACGTGCCCATCGTGCCTTGCAGCTCGGGGAATTCGCCCACCATGTCGGTGATCAGATCGGCCTTTGCGAGACGCGCGGCGCGCATGGCGAGCGCCACGTCCGCGCCGATCAACCCGGCGATCGCGCCGGCCAGCGCTTCGACGCGCTCGACGCGTTGCAGCGCCGAACCCAACTTGTTGTGATACACGACGTTCGCGAGCAGCGGCACGCGCTCGGCGAGCGGCTTCTTCTTGTCCTGCTCGAAGAAGAACTTCGCGTCGGCCAGGCGCGGACGCACCACACGCTCGTTACCTTCGACGATATCGCCCGGCGTGGCCGTTTCGATGTTCGACACGATCAGGAAGCGCGAGCGCAGCTTGCCGTTCGCATCCGTGAGCGCGAAGTATTTCTGGTTCGTCTGCATCGTCAGGATCAGGCATTCCTGCGGCACTTGCAGGAACTCGTCCTCGAA
The DNA here is from genome assembly GCF_049177125.1 of Paraburkholderia sp. DD10. Taxonomy (NCBI): domain Bacteria; kingdom Pseudomonadati; phylum Pseudomonadota; class Betaproteobacteria; order Burkholderiales; family Burkholderiaceae; genus Paraburkholderia; species Paraburkholderia sp. DD10. The sequence goes on from NZ_CP185393.1 coordinate 3,890,585, forward strand.
ACGGCAGGCGTAGACCACCGGCCATTCGACCAGCGACGTCACTTCATCCAGCAGCGCTTCGGGCATCACCACCTGATCGCCGTCGGCTTGCGCGAGCAGGTGCGTGCGGATGGTTTCCTTGCGGTCGGAGAAATTGGCGACCACGCGGCCTTTGTGCATCAGCGTGTCGGCATAGGCGTCCGCGTGCTGGATCTGCACGAAGCCTTCGGACAGGAAGCGGTGGCCGAGCGTGGTGTCGTCGGCGTCGATGCCGAGCGCGCTGACCGGCACGATCCGCTCGCCGTGCAGTGCGGTGAGACGATGCGCGGGACGCACGAACTGCACATTGGTGCCGTCCGGGCGCTGATACGTCATGAACCTCGGAATCGGCAGCTTGCCGAGCGTTTCGTCGAGCGCGCTTTGCAGTCCTTCGGCGAGCGTGGCGCCGGGCGCCGCGTAACGCAGGAAGAAGGCCTCCGCCTTGCCGTCTTGCGCGCGCTCCAGGTCGCTCACTGAAAAATCGGGGAAGCCGAGCGCGGCGAGTTTCTTGGCGAGCGGCGCGGCGGGCTGGCCGTCTTTATCCAATGCGACGGAAACCGGCAGCACTTTTTCGCGCATGTGTTTTTCCGGCGCGACCGCACGCACGTTTTTAATCGTGACGGCGAGACGGCGCGGCGTTGCGTAGCGTTCGAACGACAGGTCGCCTTCGATCAGGTCGCGCGCCGCGAGGCGCTGCGCAATGCCTTCGGCGAAGGCCTCGCCGAGACGCGCGAGCGCCTTGGGCGGCAGTTCTTCGGTCAGCAGCTCGACGAGCAGGGTAGCTTGATGGGGATGAGTCATTTCTTGGTGTTCTCGTCAGTCCTGGTCGATCTTGCGTTCGACTTTCAGCGGCGGCGCCCAGGCGGGCATCGCGGCATCTTGCGCGTCGGTGGTGAGGCCGGGCACGCCGTGCACCGGATTGCCGAGCATCGGGAAGCCGAGCTTTTCGCGCGAATCGTAGTAAGCCTGCGCGACCAGCTTCGATAGCGCACGAATGCGGCCGATATACGCCGCGCGCTCCGTGACGGAAATGGCGCCGCGCGCGTCGAGCAGATTGAAGGTGTGACCGGCCTTCAGCACCAGTTCGTAGGCGGGCAGCGCGATTTGCGCCTCGATCATGCGCCTCGCTTCCGCCTCGTAGCTGTTGAAGATCGAGAACAGCAACTCGACGTTCGCATGCTCGAAGTTATACGTGGACTGTTCGACTTCGTTCTGGTGGTACACGTCGCCGTAGGTCAGGCGGCGGATTTCGGGGCCGTTCGGACCTTGTTCTTCCCATTCGGTCCAGACGAGGTCGTAGACGTTCTCGACCTTCTGCAAGTACATGGCGAGGCGTTCGAGACCGTAGGTGATTTCGCCGAGCACCGGCTTGCAATCGAGACCGCCCACTTGCTGGAAGTAGGTGAACTGCGTCACTTCCATGCCGTTCAGCCACACTTCCCAGCCGAGGCCCCATGCGCCGAGCGTGGGGTTTTCCCAATCGTCCTCGACAAAACGCACGTCGTTCTGCTTCAGGTCGAAGCCGAGCGCTTCGAGCGAGCCGAGGTACAGATCGAGGATATTTTCCGGCGCCGGCTTGAGCACCACCTGGTACTGGTAGTAATGCTGAAGGCGGTTCGGGTTCTCGCCGTAGCGGCCGTCTTTCGGACGGCGCGACGGTTGCACATAGGCGGCGCGCCACGGTTCCGGGCCGACCGCGCGCAGAAACGTATGAACGTGGGACGTGCCCGCGCCGACTTCCATGTCGATCGGCTGGAGCAATGCGCAACCCTGCTTGTCCCAGTAGGACTGCATTGTCAGGATGATTTGCTGAAACGTGAGCATGAAGTGCCTTTCGGGCATGGGGTCGCGCCGCGAGCGCCGAAGCGCGCGAGGCGACCGTGGAGCGAAGTGCTAAACCTTGGATTTTAACGGAAAGGGGAGGGGGGTGTCCGTTTTGCGGGGTCGGACGGAATCCGACTCAAGCCACCGCCAACCCCACCTTCGGCGCAAAGGAATCGCTTTGCGCCACCGGCCACCACTTCTCATACAGCGAATAGCGATAGGTGCCGTTCAGCAGATCGTTCGGCTCCAGATACTTCAACAACTCCGACATCAACCGCACCTCATGCGACGACACCCGTCGCACGATGTGATGCGCGCGTAATTCCGCCGGATGCTTCAAGCCCGCCGCCTGAATGATTTCCTTCAGCGCATGCAGCGTGTTGTGATGGAAGCTGAACACGCGGTCGGCCTTATCCGGCACGACGAGCGCACGCTGGCGCACCGGGTCCTGGGTCGCGACGCCGGTCGGACAGCGCCCGGTGTGGCAGGTCTGCGCCTGAATGCAGCCGACCGCGAACATGAAGCCGCGCGCCGCGTTCACCCAGTCGGCGCCGATCGCCAGCGTGCGCGTGATGTCGAATGCGGTGATCATCTTGCCGCTCGCGCCGATGCGGATGCGTTGCCGCAAGCCGATGCCGACCAGCGTGTTGTGCACGAGCAGCAGCCCTTCCTGCAACGGCACGCCCACGTGGTCGGTGAATTCCAGCGGCGCCGCGCCCGTGCCGCCTTCCGCGCCGTCCACGACGATGAAGTCCGGCAAGATTCCCGTCTCCAGCATCGCCTTCGCAATGCCGAAGAATTCCCACGGATGGCCGATGCACAGCTTGAAGCCGGTCGGCTTGCCGCCGGACAGCGTGCGCAAGCGGTCGACGAATTCGAGCAGGCCGCGCGGCGTCGAGAACTCCGAATGGGTGGCGGGCGAAATGCAATCGCGGCCCATCGGCACGCCGCGCGTTTCGGCGATTTCCGGCGTGATCTTGGCGGCCGGCAGCACGCCGCCGTGACCGGGCTTCGCCCCTTGCGAGAGCTTCACTTCGATCATCTTCACCTGCGGCTCGGCGGCCTGCCTTGCGAATTTTTCCGCGCTGAAGGAGCCGTCGTCGTTGCGGCAGCCGAAGTAGCCCGACGCGATTTCCCAGATGATGTCGCCGCCATGCTCGCGGTGATACTTGGACATCGAGCCTTCGCCCGTGTCGTGCGCGAAGTTGCCTTTCTTCGCGCCGAGGTTCAGCGCCATGATCGCGTTCGCGGACAGCGAGCCGAAGCTCATCGCGGAGACGTTGAAGATCGACATCGAGTAAGGCTGCGCGCGCTCGCCTCCCACTACGATGCGAAAGTCGTGGCTATCCAGCCTGGTCGGCGCGAGCGAATGACTGATCCATTCGTGCGCGACGGCCTTCACGTCGAGCTCGGTGCCGTAAGGGCGGCTGTCGACGTCGTTCTTCGCGCGCTGGTAGACGATGCTGCGCTGAGCGCGCGAGAACGGCTTCTCGTCGGTATCGTTCTCGACGAAATACTGGCGGATTTCCGGGCGGATGAATTCGAACAGAAAGCGCAAGTGTCCCCACAACGGATAGTTGCGCAGAATCGCGTGGCGCTGCTGCGCCAGGTCGAATACCCCGAGCGCGACGAGCGCCGCCGGCACGATGAGCCAGAACCACGCAATGCGGTGCGTTGCGGCGAGCGCCGCGCAAACGGCGAGCAGCACGGCTGCGCACCACATGGCCAGATAACGCCGAGAAAACATGGAGACTCCGGTGCAGTGAGGATCGTCATGGCGGGATCGTCGGCGCGGATTGCGCCGGCGGAATCCGCCCACGAGGGAAAACGAACGACTGCTTCTTATGGTGAAGCTGGCTGCGACTTGAAGATGCAACGCACGCGTGGAGCGCGCAGTGTCGAATCAGAAGACGCGGTGTGAACTTGAAGCGTAAAGATAAAACGCGTGCGGCGATGACGAGCCTTGCCGCACGGTGCAACGCGGCGCCTAGCGAGCGGTCAGCAGCGCGGCCGTTTGCGGCTGACGTGCCGTCGGCTGCCCGGTCACCGCGTGTTCGATGATGCCGCCGCCGAGACACACGTCGCCATCGTAGAGCACCGCCGATTGCCCCGGTGTGACAGCCCATTGCGCAGTGTCGAAGTTCAGCGCGAAGAGGCCTTCGCCGGCGTTTGCCGCGCTTGCAGCCGCGCTTGCAGCCGCACCGAACGTGCAGCGCGCATCCGCTTGCCGGTAACGGGTTTTCGCGCCGCACGCAAAGCCGTCCGCGGGCGGCTCGCCCGCGACCCAGCTCGTATTGCCCGCAGTGAGCGTATGGCTGAGCAGCCACGGATGGTCGTGGCCCTGCGCGACGTACAACGTGTTCGACGGAATGTCCTTGCCGGCGACGAACCACGGCTCGCCGCTGCCGTCCTTGCTGCCGCCGAGGCCGATACCCTTGCGCTGGCCGAACGTGTAGAACGCGAGGCCGATGTGTTCGCCGACCACTTTGCCGTCGGTGGTTTTCATCGGGCCCGGCCTGGTCGGCAGATAGCGATTCAGAAAATCGCGGAACGGCCGTTCGCCGATGAAGCAGATGCCCGTCGAATCTTTTTTCTTCGCGTTCGGCAGGGCGATCTGTTCGGCGATCTCCCGCACCTTGGTCTTGGGAATCTCGCCCAACGGAAACAGCGTCTTCGATAACTGCGCCTGATTCAGCCGATGCAGGAAGTACGACTGATCCTTCGTATGGTCGAACGCCTTCAGCAATTCGAAGCGGCCGTTGTTCTCACGCACGCGTGCGTAGTGGCCGGTCGCGATGGTTTCCGCGCCGAGCGACATTGCATGGTCGAGAAAGGCCTTGAACTTGATTTCGGCGTTGCACAGCACGTCCGGATTCGGCGTGCGGCCGGCCGAATATTCGCGCAGGAATTCGGCGAACACGCGGTCCTTGTATTCGGACGCGAAGTTGACCGCTTCGACGTCGATGCCGATCAGGTCCGCCACCGACACGACGTCGATCCAGTCCTGCCGCGTCGAGCAGTATTCGCTGTCGTCGTCGTCTTCCCAGTTTTTCATGAACAGGCCGACCACGTCGTAGCCCTGTTCCTTCAGCAGCCATGCGGTCACCGACGAATCGACGCCGCCCGACATGCCTACTACGACTTTCTGCTTGCTCATAAGATGCTCACTGGGTACTGCGTGACTTCATTGATCGTGGGTTGGCCGCTCATCAGGCTACGGCCGTTTTTGCGCGACCGAATGCGTATGCACGAAGTCGAGCGGGAAACGCCGGCCCGCGAGGTAGTCGTCGAGGCATTGCATGACGAGCGGCGTGCGATGCCGTTCGGCACAGGCGCGCAATTCGTCGGCGCTCATCCACAGCGTGCGGGCGATGTCGGGATCGAGCGCGCACTCCGCGTTCGGTTCGCCGCCCGTGCCGCAATAGGTGAAGCGCAGATACGTCACCCCCTCGCTGCCGGGCCGCTCGAAATGCGTCATGTACATGCCGACCAGCGCTTCGGGTTCGAAGGGATGGGCGGTTTCCTCGAGCGTTTCGCGGATTACCGCTTGCAGAAGCGTTTCACCCGCCTCCAGATGGCCGGCGGGCTGATTCAGGCGCAGGCCGTCGGCGGTATTTTCCTCGACCATGAGAAAGCGCCCGTCGCGCTCGACGATGGCCGCGACGGTCACGTGCGGCAACCAGGTTTCCGGTTTCATGGCTGCGCATTTTACCGTTTATGGGCGGGGGCTGCCGGAATGCGGGCGACCGCTCGCCTTGGCTGGCGGCAGGCGCATGGGCCGGAGAGCCGGCGATTGCGTGCGCAGCGGCTGCGATGTGCAAGCCGCCCGCCCGGCCGGGCGCCCCCGGATTGTCCCCGATTTCTGCGCACCCCCGTGTTTCGGTTAAAGTGAGGCGTTAGCCGTTGCACTCGTAAGCCGGCGTGCCTCGTCGGCGATCTGTCGTAAAACAGGAAGTCGAGGAGGAACAACGATGCACATCGGAGTGCCAGCCGAGACGCGCGCGCACGAAACCCGCGTCGCCGCGACGCCCGAAACGGTCAAGAAGTACGTGGCCCAGGGCCATCGGGTCACCATCCAGAGCGGCGCCGGTTCCGGCGCGAGCTTTCCTGACGATGCCTTCACAGCCGCCGGCGCCGAAATCGTCGACGCGGCCACCGCGTTCGGCGCCGATCTCGTCCTCAAGGTGCAGTCTCCAACCGATGCCGAACTGCCGCTCCTCAAGCGCGGCGCGACGCTGATTGGCATGCTCGATCCGTTCAACGCCGAAAACGCGTTGAAACTCGCGGCAGCCGGCGTCACCGCCTTCGCGCTCGAAGCCGCGCCGCGCACCACGCGCGCGCAGAGCCTCGACGTGTTGTCGTCACAGGCGAACATCGCGGGATATAAGGCGGTGCTGCTGGCGGCCACGCTTTATCCGCGCTTCATGCCGATGTTGATGACCGCCGCGGGCACCGTGAAAGCGGCGCGCGTGCTGATTCTCGGCGCGGGCGTGGCGGGTTTGCAGGCGATCGCGACCGCCAAGCGCCTGGGCGCGGTGATCGAAGCGTCCGACGTGCGTCCGGCGGTGAAGGAGCAGATCGAATCGCTCGGCGCCAAGTTTCTCGACGTGCCCTACGAAACCGACGAGGAGCGCGAAGCCGCGCAGGGCGTCGGTGGTTATGCGCGGCCGATGCCGCCGTCGTGGCTGCAACGGCAATCCGCGCTCGTTCATGAGCGCGCGAAACAGGCCGATGTGGTGATCGCCACCGCGCTGATTCCTGGCCGCGCCGCGCCGACGCTGATCTCGGTGGAAACGGTGCAGGCGATGAAACCCGGCTCGGTGCTGATCGACCTGGCGGCGGGCCGCGGCGCGGAGTACGAAGGCCGGCGCGGCGGCAACTGCCCGCTCACCGAGGCGGACCAGGTCGTGAGCAAACACGGCGTGACGATCGTCGGCTATACGAATCTGGCCTCGATGGTGCCCGCCGACGCGTCGTCTTTATACGCGCGCAACCTGCTCGACTTCCTCAAGCTGATCATCACGACGGAAGGCGCCCTGAACATCGATCTCGCGGACGATATCGTCGCGGCCACGCTGCTGGCCCGCGACGGCGAAGTCACGCGCAAGACATAAAACGAATCCACCAGGAGAAACGGCGATGGAAGTGCTCAACCACACCGTCATCAATCTGATCATCTTCGTGCTGGCGATTTACGTCGGCTACCACGTGGTCTGGAATGTCACGCCCGCGTTGCACACGCCGCTGATGGCCGTGACCAACGCGATCTCGGCGATCGTGATCGTCGGCGCGATGCTCGCAACCGGCCTCACGCTCGGCGCGCCCGGCAAGTTCTTCGGCACGCTCGCCGTCGCGCTCGCGGCGGTCAACGTGTTCGGCGGCTTTCTCGTGACGCGGCGAATGCTGGAGATGTTCCGCAAGAAAGAGCCGAAGAAACTCATCGCGGACAAGACCAAGGGGAACGCGTAATGAGCCTGAACCTCGTCACGCTGCTTTATCTGGTCGCGTCGGTCTGCTTCATTCAGGCGCTCAAGGGGCTGTCCAATCCGAAGACGGCGCGCATCGGCAATACCTTCGGCATGGTCGGGATGGCGATCGCGATCCTCACCACCATCGCGCTGATCGCCAAACAGGCCACCACGCTCGGCTCGAATCTGGGCCTCGGGCTCGGCTTGCTGCTGGTTGCGTTGGTGATCGGCGGCGCGGTCGGCGCGTTCGTCGCGGCGCGCGTCGAGATGACCAAGATGCCGGAACTGGTCGCGGCGATGCACTCGCTGATCGGTCTTGCCGCTGTCTGCATCGCGTATGCGGTGGTGTCGGAGCCCTCGGCGTTCGGCTTGATCGATCCCGAGAACCCGGTGCCGGGCTTTCTGCCGTATGGCAATCGCGTCGAGCTATTCATCGGCACGTTCGTCGGCGCGATTACGTTCTCCGGATCGGTGATCGCGTTCGGCAAGCTGTCGGGCAAGTACAAGTTCCGGCTGTTCCAGGGCGCGCCGGTGGTGTACGGCGGTCAGCATCTGATCAACCTCATGCTCGCGATTGGGATGCTCGGCTTCGGCATCATCTTCTTTCTCACGCAGTCGTGGCTGCCGTTCATCATCATGACGATCATCGCGTTCGTGCTCGGCGTGTTGATCATCATCCCGATCGGCGGCGCGGACATGCCGGTGGTGGTGTCCATGCTCAATTCGTACTCGGGCTGGGCGGCGGCGGGCATCGGCTTCTCGCTGAACAATCCGATGCTGATCATCGCGGGCTCGCTCGTCGGCTCGTCGGGTGCGATCCTGTCGTACATCATGTGCCGCGCGATGAACCGCTCGTTCTTCAATGTGATTCTCGGCGGCTTCGGCAATGAGCCGGGTGCGGCGGCGGCGGGCGGCGCGGCGGAGCAGCGTCCGGTGAAATCGGGTTCGGCCGACGATGCGTCGTTCATGCTCGGCAACGCGGAAACGGTGGTGATCGTGCCGGGTTACGGTCTCGCGGTGGCGCGCGCGCAGCATGCGTTGAAGGAGCTGACCGACAAACTGGTCGAGAAGGGCATCGAGGTGAAGTACGCGATTCACCCGGTGGCCGGACGGATGCCGGGTCACATGAACGTGTTGCTCGCCGAAGCCGAAGTGCCTTACGACATGGTGTTCGAGATGGACGACATCAACGGCGAGTTCGGTCAGGTGGACGTGGTGCTGGTGCTCGGCGCGAACGACGTGGTGAACCCGGCGGCGAAGAACGACCCGAAGTCGCCGATCGCGGGCATGCCGATCATCGAGGCGTACAAGGCGCGCACCGTGATCGTCAACAAGCGTTCGATGGCGGCGGGCTACGCCGGTCTCGACAACGATCTCTTCTACATGGACAAGACGATGATGGTGTTCGGCGACGCGAAGAAGGTGATCGAGGATATGGTGAAGGCGGTCGAATAAGCACGCGTTGGCGATTCGCGGCTTGCCTCGCGGCGGGCCGCGATTTTTATTTCGGCTTCGCGTTCACATGCCGCAACAGGTCCGCGAGCCGCCTGCCTTCCTGATCCGGATAGGGTTCGCGCATCTGAAGATCCCGGATCTTCTCCAGCCCGAAATTGCGGAAGTCGCCGCGCAATTCACACCACGCGCCGAGGGTCCAGCGTGCGCCCCAATAGGCGAGCGCGAGCGGCCAGACGCGGCGCTCGGTCGCCGCGCCGTTCACGTCGGTATAGGCAAAGCTCACCACATGTCTTGCATCGATCGCCCGATGCAGCGCGTCCAGTTGCGCGGAGAAATCGCTCTTGATGTGAAACGACGGCGCGAAGATCGCGAGGCGTTCGAGCGTCGCGCGCTTGTCGGCGGGCATTGCCGAGGCGATCTTCGCGAGCGCCCCGCGTGCGCCGCTCGCAAAGCCGGCGCCGCCCCACGATTCGAGCATCCGCGCGCCGGCGGCGAGCGCGGCCAGTTCGTCGGCGGTGAAGGTGAGCGGCGGCAGACTCGCCGCGCGGCTCAACCGGTAGCCGATGCCGGCTTCGCCTTCGATCGGCACGCCCGACAGTTGCAGATCGCGCACGTCGCGATAGACGGTGCGCAGTGAGATGTTCAGCCAGTCGGCGAGTTGTTGCGCGGTGGTCAGGCGCCGTCCGCGCAGCAGTTCGGCGATCTGGAACAGGCGGTCGGCGCGGCGCGTCATCGTGGGCGTCTTGTAGAAAAGGACGGGAACAGTTCCGCGATGATAGCGCCGCATGCCGCGCTCCGGTTTGCGTTTCGGTCTGCGCTACGCTCAGCCGTTGCGCGGCGCTTGCGCGGGCCCTGGACGTTGCTATGACGTTGCCGTGCAGGCTGTGCACGTTGTACGTGAGCGCTGCGCCGCGCCGCGCCGCGTCGTGTCGTGTCGCCGTTAACCGTTGGTCCGCGAATGCAGGCCGAGGCGGTTGCCTTCCGTATCCGTGAAAAACGCAATGTAGCCGATGTCCTGCGGCAGCTTGATCACCGGTCCGTCGGTCTTGCCGCCGGCCTGCTCGACACGGGCGAGCGCGGCGTCGACGGTCGGCTGCGCGTTCAGATAGACGAGCACGCCGTCGCCGGTGGGCGTCATCGACGGACTGTGGACGATCGCGCCGCCCGTCGCCGGTTCTTCATAGCCGAAGACCGCGATCGGCTGGCCGCCGATTTCCTGGCGATTCAGTTCGACGTCGAGCGCGGCTTCGTAAAAGCGAACGGCGCGATCGAAGTCGATCGACGGAATCTCGAACCATGCAACAACTTTGGATGATGCGGACATGACATTCTCCTGTGACGGGCGGGTAAGCCGGGTAAAGCGCCGGATGGCGTGAGGAGAAGTGTGCGGGGGTGCTGCTGACAGCGTGGTGTCAGTAGGGTGTGCCGCGACGCGGGTTGCGGAGAAAACGTTGGCAGAAGTTAGACGCCGACAACAGCGATAGTCTTTGCCCGCGTCGTGCGTTTTTTTCGCCCGCATGGGCTGGAAGAACCGTCAATCAGACGACGTTGATTCGATGTGAAGTGTTGCGCGCGGGCCGATGTTGACAAACCTTGACAGTGGTATTCGTCGGGTTCCACTACGTTACGGGTCCGTTACTGATTTCGCGCAACAGCAATGAACCGAGGAACGCACAGGCTGGTGTTCAGCCGACTGAGAGGCATGCTGGTCGCCGTCGAGGAAACCGCCACGGCGACCGGCAGGAACGCAGGCCAGACGCGCATCCGCGCACGCCGCACGGCATCAGACCGTGACGCGCTGTTCACACTGCGGCAGATCGCCTTCGCCGCCCTGGCGCTGCTCGGCGCATTGCCTGCGATCTCGGGCGCGCAGATCGTTCCCGGTGGCGCGCATGCGCCCTCCGTCATCCAGACGCAGAACGGCCTCGATCAGGTGAACATCAACCGGCCGTCCGGCGCCGGTGTTTCGGTGAATACCTACGGCCAGTTCGACGTGCAGCAGCGCGGCGCGATCCTGAACAACTCGCCGACCATCGTGCAGACGCAGCAGGCGGGCATGATCAACGGCAACCCGAACTTCGGCCCCGGCCAGTCCGCGCGGATCATCGTCAACCAGGTCAACAGCGGCGCGGCGAGCCAGATCAACGGGCATCTGGAAGTCGCGGGCCAGCGCGCGGAAGTCGTGATCGCGAACGGCTCGGGCATCAGCGTGAACGGCGGCGGCTTCATCAACACGTCGCGCGCGATCCTGACGACAGGCACGCCGAACTTCGCAGCGGACGGCTCGCTGACGGGTTTCAATGTGACGGGCGGCAACATTACCGTGCAGGGCGCGGGGCTGAATGCGTCGAACGTCGATCAGGTCGATCTGATCGCGCGCGCGGTGCAGGCGAACGCGGCGATCCATGCGAAAAACCTGAATGTCGTCACGGGTGCGAATGCGGTCGGGCACGACACGCTCACGACCACCCCAATCGCGGGCGATGGTCCGGCGCCGGGTGTGTCGATCGACGTGAGCAACCTGGGCGGCATGTACGCGAACCGCATCGTTCTCGTCGGTACGGAGAACGGCGTCGGCGTGTCGAACAGGGGCGTGCTCGCGGCGCAGGCGGGTGATCTGATCCTGACCGCGCAGGGCAGGCTCGTGCTGGCGGGGCAGACCAACGCGAGCGGCAGCATCAATGTATCCGCTCGCGATGGCATCGACAACAGCGGCACCACCTACGCGCAGCAGAACGTCACGGCGGACACGTCGGGCGCGCTCACGAACAGCGGCGTGCTCGCCGCGCAGCAGAACACAAATGTCAATGCAGGCAGCGTGGCCTCGACCGGCACACTCGGCGCGGGTGTGAACGGCGACGGCACGATTGCCAATGCGGGCGACCTGTCGGTTTCCGCCCAGGGCGCGCTCAGCGCGACCGGCCGTAACGAAGGCGGCGGCAACACGACGATCCAGGGCGCGTCCGTCAGTCTCGCCGGCAGCAACACGTCGGCGAATGGCACGCTGACGCTGGCGGCATACAGTGGCGACCTGGATCTGTCTGGTGCGACGACGACGGCAGGCGGCGCGCTCGACGCGAGCGCAGCGGGCACGCTCACCAACGACCACGGCAACCTGTCCGGCGGGTCGGTCCAGGTGACGGCGGCGAACGTGTCGAACCGCGGCGGTCAGTTCGTTTCGGGCGGCGCACTCAACGTCACGTCGGCGGGCGGCCTGTCGAACCAGGGCGGAACGATCCAGGCAGCGGGCGCACTGTCCGCCGCTACCGGTTCGCTCGAGAACACCGCGGGTCGCATCGTGTCGCTCGGCAGCGACGGGATGACCCTCACGACGACGGGCGCGCTCGTCAACGGGACGGGCGGCACCATCGGCACAAACGGCGCGTTGAATGCGTCAGCGGGCACGCTCGCGAACCAGGGGAAAATCAGCGCGGCGAGCGATGCCCGGGTTCGCGCGCAGGGCATCGACAATCACGCTGGCACGATCGGCGCCGGCGGCGCGCTCGATGTCACCACGACCGGCGCACTGAACAATGCGGCCGGCACGCTGTCAGGCGCGGCGACCACCGTGTCAGCGGCATCCATCGACAACACGAGCGGCGGCATCGAAGGCGATACGCTGGCTGTCTCGGCATCGGGCGACCTCACCAATCGCAGCGGCAGGCTCACGCAGTACGGCACAAGCGATCAGACCGTCAGCGCGGGTGGCACGCTCGACAACACGGGCGGCACGATCGCCTCGAACGGGAACAGCCTGACGGTGTCGGGCCGGTCGGTCGCGAATGACAGCGGCACGCTCCAGCACGCGGGCACAGGCTCGCTTGACGTGAGCGCGACGGCGGCGGTCTCGAACGTCGCGGGTACGCTCCAGACGAACGGCGCGCTCGCCGTCAGCGGGGAGCGCCTCGATAACACCCACGGCACGCTGTCCGCGCAGAAAGCGGCTCAGGTCGACGTGGCCTCGGACATCGTGAACCGGAGCGGCACACTGTACGGCCACGACGGCCTGACCCTCACCGCTCAAAGCGGCATCGACAACACGGACGGCTCGGCGCAGACAGCGGGCGACCTGTCGGTGACGGCGGGCGGCGCGCTGTCGAACGCACGGGGCACGCTGACCGCCAACGGCGCGCACGGCGTGGCGAACGTGACGGCGGCGAGCCTCGACAACACGGCGGGCAGGCTGACCAACGCAGGCGACGGCGCGACGACTGTTTCCGCCGCAAGCGTGACCAGCACGGGCGGAACGCTGGGCGGCAATGGCGACGTGACGCTCAACGCCCAGACGCTGGCGAACGACGCGGGCGCAAATCTCGTCGCGGGCGGCGCAGCGAACCTGAACGTCATGCAGGCCGTGAACAACGCGGGCGGCACGATCTTCGGCGGCACGGCGCTGAACCTGAACCAGGCGGGCGCGGCTGTGATCAATGACGGTGGCGCGATCCTGGGCGGGTTGGATGTGTCGGTCAATGTCGCTTCGCTGTCGAACGCGGGCGGTGCGATCCGCGCGAATCGCGACATCTCCGCAAGCGGTACGGTAGCGGGCGACGGCGACATGGTCGCGGGCCGCAACCTGTCGCTCGCGGTCCTCGGCGACTACACCAACAGCGCGGCCAACAACCTGCACGCCGATGGCGACATGAGCGTGAGCGCGACCGGCACGCTGACGAACGCCGGCACGCTCGCGGCGGCGGGCGCATTGACGGCGACGGGCGCGAACGTCGTCAATTCGGCGGGCGCGGACATCAATTCGTCGTCCACGACCGTGAACGCAGTGGGCACGCTCACGAACGATGGACGCATCGAAGGCGACACGGTCACCACCTCCAGCGCGACGCTCGCGAACACCGGTACGGTCATCGGCAACAACGTCACCGTGAACGCGAACGACGTGCGGAATACCGGCGCCGCAGCCGTGATCGCGGGCGCGAACAGCGTCCGTCTGTACGCGCAGAACTCCGTCACCAACGCCGACGGCGCGCTGATCTACAGCGCCGGCAATCTGGAGATCGCGAAGGACGGCACGCGCGACGCGTCGGGCATGCTCGCGAACCAGACCGGCTCGCTCACGAACAGCGCCGCGACCATCGAGGCGGATGGCGATATCGACATCGCCGCGCGCACGGTGAGTAACGTGCGTACGGGTGTTGTCACGCAGGCGGGCACGCCGCAGGATGCGGGCTCGACTACGCTGACGCTCTGGACCGGGGGGATGTCCGTCGATGACCTCGGTTTCTACGACAGTTTCGACTATCCGCAGTGGAGGTGGAGCCCAGGGGCGATCGGCGGGGAGAGTATCGGCAAGTTAATGACGCCGATCACCGTCACGGTTCCAAAATCGCAGGTCGCCAATCTGGACGCAACCAAGCAGACGCTCTCGCTCACGCAGCCGCTGACCGACACGTACATCAGCGCCACGACGCCGCTCGTCGAGGTCTGCAACGCCCACGATTTCTGCAGCCAGCAACACGTCAAGGCGACGCGCACGATCACCAGCAACGCGACGCAGTACTACAACAGCATTACGGACAACGGCAGCACTTACACGATTACCTTGTGGCCGGACTACGATCCGAAGACGAACATCCGGCCTGACCAGGTGGTGGTGCGAACCGACCTCGGCTCGGACAGTCACGACTACGTGGAGATGTCACGCACCTCGACGACGACCACGGCGACCGACCAGCTCGTCAGCGCGGGCAACGCGGCAACGCTCCGGGCCCAGGGCGCGATCCGTATCAACGCGGACGGCGGCAGCATCAGCAACCAGTCGTCCACGATGGCCGCGGGCGGCGATCTGGTTCGCCGCGCCACGGGGGGCAGCGTCGACGATACGGGCATCGTGCTTCAGCAGACCGTCACGCAAGACTCGCAATCGACGTTCTACTGGCACCAGAAAACCGGCGGCAGCAACGACACGCAGGTGATTGGCACCGGCATCACCCAGAGCACGACGAGCGTCGATGCGCTGCCCGCGATTGCCACGTCGAACCAGACGGTGCAGACCGATGCGCGGGATATCAGCATCAATTCGGTCAACCGTCAGGGGCAGACGGTTGCCGGCTCGGGCGTCACAGGCGGTAGCGCTGACGGCACGCAGACAGGCACCATCAGCGGTCAGTCGAGCCGGCCACAGACGGTCGGCGGCGCGACGGGCGGCATTCCGAACCTGAAACTGCCAGTCGGTGGCCTGTACACCTACAACACGGCACCGGGAGCCACCTATCTGGTGGTCACCGATCCGCGCTTCACGCAGTACAGCAGATTCATATCGAGCGACTACATGCTCGGACAGCTCGGGCTCGATCCGCAGAAGATCCAGAAGCGCCTGGGCGACGGGCTCTATGAAGAAAGGCTGATGCGCGACCAGGTCACGCAACTGACCGGCCGCACGTTCCTCGCGGGCTATACGGATAATCTCGCGCAATATACGGCGCTGATGAACAACGGCGTCGCGTATGCGAAGGCGTTCGGGCTGGAACCGGGCATTGCGCTGTCGCCATCGCAGATGCAGCAGCTGACCACCGACATGGTGTGGCTCGTGTCGCAGGACGTGACCTTGCCGGACGGTTCGCACCAGACGGTGCTGGTGCCCCAGGTCTATCTCGCGCAGTCCAGCACGGTTGACTTGGCGCACAGCGGCGCGCTTGTCGCGGGTAATGCGGTGAACCTGAACGCGAGCGGCGACGTGAATAACAGCGGCCACGTCAGCAGCAATCTCGCGACGACCATCATCGGCAACAACATCACGAACCGCGGCGTGATCGGCAGCGCGGGCGCGACGGCTGTCGCAGCGGTCCAGGACGTGCGCAACACGGGCGGCCGGATCGGCGGCGGGGACGTCGTCGTGCAGGCGGGGCGCGATGTCGTCAATGAGACGCAGACCTATGGTGTGTCGAAATCGTTCGGCTCGAACACGCTGACGGGCAGCGTCACGGGAACCGGCGTTGACGCGATCGGCACGATCTCGGCGACGAACAGCGCCACGGTGATAGCCGGGCGCGACGTGAACCTGACGGGCGCGACGATCCAGGCGGGCGGCAACGCCGCCATTGCGGCGGGCCGCGACCTGAACGTCGGCACGATCACGCTGACCAGCACGCAGGACGTCCAGACACACGACGGGCTGAACGGCGGACACGACAGGGTCACGCAGAACCTCGGCAGTGCGATTGTCGCGGGCGGGAACCTCGCGACCGTGTCAGGGCGCGATACCACGTTCACGGGTGCGACGGTGCAGGCAGGCGGCGATGTCGCGATGGTCGCCGGTAACAACCTGACGGTGACGGCGGCGAAGGACACGCATGAGCATCAGGAGCGGTCGATGGGCGGCAGCCTGTCGCATCACACGAGTTCGTCATACGACGAGTCGGTGCAGGGTTCGAATGTGAGCGCGGGCGGCAATGTAACGCTCGCGGCCGGCCAGAGCGGCGGCGGCAATCTCGCGATACTCGGCTCCAGTGTGACCACCGATGCGGCGGGCACGGGTAGCGTCAGACTCGTCTCGACGGGCGACGTGACGATCGGCGGCGTCGGCGAAACGCACGATTCGCAACGCTGGTCGCATGATGAACGTTCGGGCTTCCTGTCGAAACAGAAAACGACCGACGCGGCCAGTTCGCACCAGGTGATCGCGCAGGGCTCGACGGTATCGGGCGATACGGTCACGGGCGCGGCCGGTCACGACATGACGGTCAGCGGTTCGACGATCGCGGCCACGCACGACGTGACGCTCGCGGCGGGCAACAACCTGACCATCAACACCACGCAGGACACGAGTGAGAGCAGCCACTTCCATCAGGAGGTGAAAACCGGTCTGGGCAGTTCGGGCGGGGTCGGCATCTCCTACGGCAAGGTCGACCAGAAGGACACGACGCACGACAGTTCGGTGACGCAGAACGGGAGTCTCGTCGGTAGCACGGGTGGCAGCGTGAATCTGTCCGCGGGGGCGGACCTGCATGTGACGGGCAGCGATCTGATCGCGGCGCGCAACGTGACGGGGACGGGCGCGAATGTGATCATCGATGCGGCCACCGGTACTAGTCATCACGACGAGGTGCATGAGGTTAGCAAGAGCGGTTTTACGCTGGCTGTGAAGGGCGGACTCGTGGATGCGGTGCAGGGCGCAGTCGATCAGGCGCATGCGGCGGGCGATAGCAAAGACTCCCGCGCCTCCGCCCTGCACGCGATTGCCGCAGTCGGGAGCGTGGCTTCGGCGGGCGAAATGGCTGCGGGCGGTGCGCCCGACATGAAGATCGAACTGAGTTACGGCAGCAGCCACAGCAAGGATACCTTCACGGAAGACTCGGCATCCCAGCAGGGCTCGACCGTGCGCGCGGGCGGCACAGCCGCGTTTGCCGCGACAGGCAACGGTACGCCGGGAAGTGGCGACGTGACGATTGCCGGTTCGGACGTGAATGCAAACGACGTGGTTCTCGCCGCAAGGAATCACGTCAATCTCGTCAATACGACGAATACGGACACGACGCGCAGCACGAACCAGTCGAGTAGCGCGAGCGTGGGCGTCTCGTATGGCACGCAGGGCTTTGGCGTGTCGGCGTCGATGTCGAAGGCGCACGGCGACGCGAATAGCGACGCTGCGATGCAGAACAATACGCACATCGATGGTGCGAACAGCGTGAGCATCACATCGGGCGGCGATACGAACATCATCGGTTCGAACGTGAGCGGCAAACAGATTTCCGTTGGCGTGGGCGGCAACCTGAATGTCGCAAGCGTGCAGGACACGACCGTCAGCAGCGCGCATCAGGAAAGCTCGGGCGGCGGCTTCAGCATCAGCCAGGGCGGCGGTGGCGCGAGTTTCAGTTCACAGCACGGCGACGCGCACGGCAACTATGCGGGCGTCAACGAGCAGGCGGGCATTCAGGCGGGCTCGGGCGGGTTCGACATCAACGTGAAGGGCAACACGGACCTCAAGGGGGCCGTGATCGCCGGTGACGCCGACGCGTCGAGGAACACGCTGACAACGGGCACGCTTACCTTCTCCGATATACAGAACCGCTCGGACTACAGTGCGTCGAGCAGCGGGTTCAGCGCGGGCGCGTCCATCGGTGCGCCGGCCAGAGGCACAGGCGTATCCTCGGTCGGAAATGCGGGCGGCGTCACGCCGATGCTGAGCCAGCACGACAGCGGCAGTGATAGCGCGCTGACGAAGAGCGGCATCAGCGCGGGCACGATCAATGTCACGGACAGTGCGCACCAGACGCAGGACGCGGCCAGCCTGAATCGCGACACGACGAACACCAACGGCACGGTCGCAAGGACGCCGGACGTGAACGATCTGCTGAACCGGCAGGCCGACATGATGAACGCGTCGAGCGCGGCGGGCGAAGCGGTGGCGACGCAGATCGGGCAATATGCCGACAGCAAGCAGAAAGATGCCTTGGCCGCCAAGCAGCAGGCCCTTGACGCAAATGACACAGAACTCGCCGCGCAGTACGCGCAGGAAGCGGCTAACTGGGGCGAAGGTGGCACGTATCGCGTGGCGCTGCATACGGCAGGCGGCGGTCTGATCGCAGGCCTGGGTGGTGGCAACGCGCTGGCAGGCGCGGCAGGCGCAGGTCTGTCGTCAGCCCTAGCGGGTAACCTGAACCAGGTCAGCAACGCCGTCTATGATGCGAATCCGACCGGCGACGCTGACACGAACCGCATGCTCGGGAACGTCCTGGCGAATGCGCTGGCGGATGGCGCTGGCGCACTGGTCGGCGGCAATTCGGGGGCGTTCACCGGCTCGAATACCGATCTGTACAACCGGAGCACTTCGTGCGACGGCGCTCATTGCGACGACAGCAATGCAATCGGCAAGGGCAGCGATCCGCTCAATGCCATCCGGGTCGATCTGGTGAACCGCTATTGCGGCGCGGGCAATGTCTGCACCGATGCGCAATACAAGCAAGTTCTCCAGGCGCAGGGCGAACTTTCGCAGGCGGTCAACCAGAACGCGATGGGCGTGGTCGCCGTGGGTGGTGCAACAGCGGCTCTTGCTGCGGCCGCAATTGCTGGACCGGAGGCGCTCGCTGCGTACAAGGCCGCGCAGGCGGGATATTCGCTTTACACGGCGGCGCTCACTGGTGGGGCCGTCTCCGCGGTAGCGTATACATTTACTGGAGCTGCTGCTGCGGCTATCGCGAAGTTCCAAGGCGGCGACGCCGGAACTGCATTTGATCAACACTTTTCGCTATTGGGCCTTGGTGCTGCTACTACAGTTGGCGCAATGAATGGGATTTTTGGTGCCTCGATGTTCAAGTGGGCGGAAATTCCAAACAAACTCACGAATGTAATAACGATACCTGGTGCAGTGATTCGCCTCAATGGGATGGTACAGGGGCAGGCGGCAGGTAAGGCGGCTCAAGCAGCGATAAATCAGCACGAGCAGAATAGATGATTTGGAGAACATCATGAAACAGGATGTACTTGCGGGTGCGATGTACGGACTGATTGTGCCCATTGTTATGCCGCTCATTGCATATTGGACTCGTAAAGTGAGCTACTGGACATTCTTCGCTTGTGGTGCGCTTGGAATCCCGGTATCCGCGTTTGTATCGATGGGACTACGAGCGGGATGGGCTCGTTCCGTCGATGAAGTTTTACCTCGGGTTTTAACTCTCGAAGGCATCTTGATTATGGTGGGTTTCGGCTGCGCAACGGTATTTTTGGTCTGGATTGCACGTTTGTCCGGCTTCGTGGCATCCGAACGTGCTGATAAGCCGTGAACTACTCCAGCAAATGATAGAAGGCCAAGCTGACTGCGCAGCAACTTGGCATTTCTACGAGGCCGCATTGCGGCGGAAATATCACGCATCCAGAATTTCGTCGTCCCCCGGTAGGGCCGCATCGTTCCACGTGGCCCTACCGCTTTGCCGAATTGTTCTTCGCTACGATTGCGAAGGCGACGATGGTCATTGCCGTTTTGCTTCTTGTTGCTCTCGAACCTTTCAGTTGGGGCATGGGCACAGGCGGGGGCCTAAGCGACCTTCCAACAACTGGCAGAGGTTGGCGAAATCTATTGCTCGTTATGCTGACGATTCTCGTCGTTGTTGCGCTCGGTATTTATTTCTTTGCGCCCACAGTGAGTCACCCGCATCTCTAGACGATCCAGTTGCACTGCGGGCACGTGAAGGTGTGAACGTGGATCACTTCAACCGGCAATTACACGCTGGTGGGACGAATGTTCGCTTCGCCCGCGTAACGAACAGAATCAAAAGATTGGAACAACAATGAAAATCAGCAAGAGGCTATCGCTTCTGCCGTTGATAGCCTCTGCCTCGCTGGCGGGTCAGGCTGTTCACGCGCAGCACGCGCCGACTCCCGCCGACATCGCCACAGCAGCCCGCGCGAACGCCGAACAGAACCAGCAGGTCCAGCAGCAGCGCGAGGCGCAGGAACGCGAGAAGACCATCAACGCGCCTGCGGTGCGCTCGACCGTACCGAAGGCCGGCGTGTATCCCGAACTGCCGCATGAAGAACCCTGCTTCCGCATCGAGTCGTTCACGCTCGACGTCCCGGCGACCCTGCCCGATAGCGTGCGCAAGCACGGCGCGTCGGCGCTGCCGCTCGACCGCTTCGCCTTCGCGCGCGAATGGCTCGACCACTACCGGGGCCAGTGCGTCGGCAAGGGCGGCATCGACACGCTCGCGAAAGGATTGCAGCAGACGATCCTTTCACGCGGCTACATCACCACACGCGTACTCGTCCCACAACAGGACCTGTCAACCGGAACACTGGCCTTCGCTCTCGTGCCAGGCGTCGTGCGCCAGATCCGCTTCGCCGATCCTGAGACGCGTGGCACATGGAAAACCGCATTCCCCGCGAACAACGGCGACCTGCTGAACCTGCGCGATCTCGAACAGGGACTCGAGCAGATGAAGCGCGTCGCCTCGCAGGACGTGGACATGAAAATCGAACCGACCGACACGCCGGGCGAAAGCGATGTCGTGGTGAGCGTGAAGCGCTCGAAGCCCTGGACGTTCGTCGCATCGGTCGATAACTCCGGCACGGAAGCGACGGGCAAATGGCAGGGCAACGTGAGCCTCGGCATCTACAACCCGCTCGGCCTGAACGACGTGTTCACGGTCGGCGCGAACCAGGACCTGTCGTTGCATAACAAGTCGCTCGGTTCGCACGGTTTCAACGGTTCGTACTCGGTGCCGTGGGGCTACTGGACGGCAACCCTGTCGGGCAGCACGAACACCTACTACCAGCCTCTCGCCGGCGCGAACGAGACATTCGTGTCGAGCGGCAACGCGCAGACAACCGCGCTACGTCTCACGCGTGTACTGAGCCGCAGCCAGAACGACGTGTTCGGCGTCGAGTTCCAGCTTTCGAAGCGCTTCGGCGAAAGCTTCATCAATGACGCGAGCATTCCGACGCAGCGGCGCAACAACACCTTCATCGAAGCGGGCCTGACCGATCGCCATTACTTCGGCGCATCGCAGTTCGACGGCACGCTCGCCTACCGTCAAGGTATCGGCGGACTCGGCGCGACGCCGGACCCGTATCCGGGCGGCCCCACCTACCGCTTCCACATGACCGTGCTCGACGCGAACCTGTCGGTGCCGTTCTCCGTTGCGAAACAGAACTTCCGCTACGTGACGACGCTTCACGGCCAGTTCACGAACGACACGCTGTTCTACCTGGACGACCTGACCATCGGCAGCCGCTACACGGTGCGCGGCTTCGACGGTGAAACGATGCTGGCGGCGGAGAAAGGTTTTTACTGGCGCAACGAACTGCAGATGCCGATCGGGCAGACAGGACAGTCGCTATACGCGGGCATCGACTATGGGCGCGTGTTCGGCCCGAATACGGCATTCCTGGCGGGAACGCAACTGGCGGGCGCGGTCATCGGTATCCGTGGCGGCATACCGGCGAAGTACGCGGGACTCGCGTATGACCTGTTCGCGGCAACGCCGATCTACAAGCCGTCCGGCTTTCCCACCGCGCGCGTGACGGTGGGCTTCCAACTCACCGCGCAGTTCTAACCGGCTCAGGCAGAACTCGCATCGACGAGCCCCGTCGCCCACCACCTCTCATCCAATAGCTCGACCTACGTCGAGTACGACGGCGCAGTCCGCTATGGCGAATTGCTGACGGCGGGGGACATGCGCGACCGATTGCCCGCCGCATACAACCGCATCGCGGCAGATTTCAGCGCACAGGAAGAGCAGAGGATCGGCGCGTCGCAGCGACGGCGCTCCGCGGCGGCGTTAAAGAATGTCCTCGAGCCTCGAAGCCAACCCAAGAGCGAGCGTCGCCGGATTTGCTCATTGGATTCCACGACGGCAACGGCAGGGCGCCCGGCGAGACGGAAAGCAACAGGAAGAGCGGAGAGGAGCCGCGATCGTGAGCGCGGTCCTAACCGGAGTACCTCGAAAAAAACGCGGACCTAGGTCCGCGTTCGCTGGTTCGACGCGCAATCGCTGCGTCATTGCGCCGGCGTATCGCTTTGCGGCCGCTGCCGCACGCTGCCCGCGATCAAATCGAAACGGAACAGCCGGCATTCGAGCGCGCCGTTAAAGAGCGGCGTCTTGGTCGATTCACGCAGACGCAACTGCCCGGGCAGCTTGCGATCCGACGTGAGAATGAACGCATGCCAGCCGGTGAAGCGCTGCTTCAGCGCGTCGCCGAGCGACTGGAAAAACTCGCTGTCAGGTGCTTCTTCCTGGGCGCGACGGAAACCGTCGTCGTCGCGGTTCTCGCGATTACCGCGTTCGCGGATTTCGCCACGCGCATTGCGGCCGCGCACTTCGATCCGTTCGCCATACGGCGGATTCGCAACGAGGATGCCGGGCTCCGCGCTCGGCGGCGTCATGCCGCGCGCGTCGACCTGCTTGAGCGGAATGGTCGGCAAACCGGCGCGCTGGAAGTTCGCGCGCGCCTTGTCGAGCATGTCGCCGGAAATATCGCTGCCGTAGATCTGGATATCGGCGCGCGAATTGCGGGCCGCCTGCTTCGCGTCGAGCGCGGCGGCCTTCAGCGTTTGCCAGGTCCTGGCGTCGAATTGCTTGAGCTTTTCGAAGCCGAAGCGGCGTTCAGCGCCCGGTGCGATATTCAACGCCACTTGGGCGGCTTCCGCGAGGAAGGTGCCGCTGCCGCACATCGGATCGTAGAGCGGCGTGCCGGCGGTCCAACCCGTCAGACGCAGGATGCCCGCCGCCAGATTTTCGCGCAGGGGCGCCGCGCCCTTGTCGAGGCGCCAGCCGCGCTTGAAAAGCGGATCGCCCGAGGTGTCGAGGTAGAGCGTGCAATCGGTGGCCGTGAGGAACGCGAACACGCGCACGTCGGGCATGCCGGTGTCGATGCTCGGTCGCGCGCCGCTGACTTCACGCAGACGGTCGCAGATTGCGTCCTTGACGCGCAGCGTCGTGAATTCGAGGCTACGCAGCGGCGATTTGATCGCGGTGACGTCCACGCGCAGCGTTTCGTTCGCGGAGAACCACTGCTCCCAACGCTGTTCGACGGCAAGCGCGTACACGTCCTGCTCGCTGCGATAGGGCCGATGCGCGATCTTCAGCAGCACGCGGCTCGCGATGCGCGAATGCAAATTGGCGGCCATGCCGGCGGCCCAGCCGCCGCGGAAATGAACGCCGCCCGGCACTTGCGCGCCTGCCGTAAACGGCGCGCCGTTCAGGTGTTGCGCGGCAATTTCGGCGAGTTCGGCCGCGAGCGAGGCTTCAAGGCCGCGTGGGCAGGGGAGGAAGAAATCGAAGGACATTGAGTTGCCGGAAGGCGTTAGATAAGGCGCCATTGTACGCGGTCGGGGTGGGACCGGCGGCGCGCCGGCCGCGCGGTTTCCCGCGGATGCCGGAACACGCCGCCGGAACACGCGCTGCCAGATCGCGCAACGCGACGGCGAGCGCACCGCATCGCCCGCGATTTGACCGCCCTACAGAAGACGAACGCAAAACACACAGCCGCGCCGAGTTTCGCGATGCGCGCCGACGCCACGACCGCAACAAAGTGCCCGGTGTTGTAAAGCACCGCGACGGCCGACCAGAGTGCCGGGTATTGCAAAGTGCCGCGACGGCCGACCAGGGTGTAGGTGTTACGAAGCACCGCGACGGCGCGCGCAGCGCCGCCGGAAGAATGACTGCCTTGTCACGAACGCGGAGTGCGCGAGAACACGGATTCCAGATGCACCACTACGCCCTCCAGGCCAGGGGACCCGCTTCAGAACTGGCGGTGTGAGCCGCTTTCTTTGCCTACTTTCTTTGCGGCGGCAAAGAAAGTAGGTGCCGCCCCGCACAGGGGCAACGCTAATAGACCACTAACAACACAAGGAGAGGCCAACCAGCAACAGCACAACCACCACCCAACCAGCAACAGCACAACCACCACCCAACCCGCCGAGCAGGCAAAAAAAAAGCCTCAACCCCCACCCCCCGAAGGGCACCCCGGCACACCCACACCCCCCCCTTTCCCCCGCGAAACAGAACCAGCCATAGCCTTTACAGCAGCCCCAACCTGCAAGGAAACCTGCTCCAACGCCTGCCGATGCCCCTTCACCAGAGAATCATACCCACCGCCAACCGGCTCACTAACCACACTCCGGCAAGTCATCACCACCGCACTCCGCACAGCCCGCACACTCCACACCGCATCGATCAACGCATGCGACCCAGGCCACGACTCAAACCGCTGCACGTTCATGCTGACTCGATAAACCGGCGTCGCATCCGGATAAGCGGTGCCGTACACATCGATGGTATCGAGCTGCTGGGTCAGAGTGGTCGACAAAGCCCGGCGAATCTCGTCCCCCGGCAGGGACGCCCAACGCTCCTGTTCGAGCACGCTGACTTGCGTCGGCGCCGTCTGCACCACCAACTGATTTCTTGCCACTTGCGGCGGCACGTTGATCGGCGCGACTTCGATCAGCCACGCGGGCGCAGCCGAAGTCCGCGTGCCGACAGAAGCCGCGGTGCCGGCCACGCCGCCATCGCTCAATGTATAGAAGCGGCTCGAAGGCGACGAACAGGCCGTCATCGCCAGTAATCCGACCAGGGCGCCAGCGTAAACGGCGCCGCGCACGGGCCCGCGCGGCAGGCGAGGGAGCCGGGCAAACATCATGGTTTATCTCCTGATTTACCGCGCAACAGCGATTCGGGATGACGCTCGAGGTAATCCGACAGCGCGTTCAACGATTGCAACGTGCGCGTGAGTTCCTGCAACGCCTGATGCACATCCGACTGCAACGGCGAGTCCTGCTGCAACGTCGCCTCGGCCGAGCCGAAGGTCTGCTTCGCGGCTGCCAGCGTGTCGCGGGCCTGCGGCACGACTTCCTTGTCGAGTCGGGTGAAGAGCTGATCGGCGTTCTTCAACGCGCTGTTCAGGTTGGCACCGATCTGGTCGAACGGCACCTTGTCGAGCTTCTTCGCAATGTCGGCGACCTGCAACTGCAATTCGTCGAGCGTGTTCGGAATGGTCGGCAATTCGAGCGGATCGCTTGCGACGTCGACGGTGGCCGGCGGCGCCTTCGGGAAGATGTCCAGCGCCACATACAACTGGCTCGTGATCAGATTGCCGGTACGCAACTGACCGCGCAGGCCATGCTTGACGAGCTGTTGCAGCATGGTTTGCCCCGCGATGCTGCCCGGCACCGGAGCCGTTTCGCGGAAGCGCTTGCCGAGCCGGTCGGGGTACAGGTTCATCGTCACCGGCATGGTGAAGCTGCGTTTCTGCGGATCGTAATCGATGCCGATGTTGGTCACCTGGCCCAGCACGATGCCGCGGAAATCCACCGGCGCGCCGACCGACAAACCGCGCAGCGACTGGTTGAAGTTCATCACCACGCGCAGCGGCACGCCGTCCGGCTCGCGCATCGCGTCGGCTTCATCGGAGCCGAGGCGGAACGTCATGTTGTTCGGCGCCTGCGCGCCCACCCCCTGGCCGGGCGGCGACTCGAACGACAAGCCGCCGACGATCACCGTCGCGAGCGACTGCGTGTTCAGCTTGAAGCCGCTCGAGTCGAGCCGCAGATCGACGCCGCTCGCATGCCACCAGCGCGAATTGGTGCCGACGTACTGGTCGAACGGCGCGGACACGAACACCTGCATGGTGACGCCCGTGCCGTCCTTGTCCAGCGAGAAGCCGACCACCTGGCCGACCTGCACGCGCCGGTAGAAGATCGGCGAACCGATGTCGATCGAGCCGAGCGACTCGCCGTGCAGAATGAATTGATGGCCCTTCTGGTCGCCGGTGATCGGCGGCGGCGTTTCGAGGCCGACGAAGTTTTTCTCGGTCTCCGACGAATGACCCGCGTCCGCGCCGATGTAGGCGCCCGAGAGCAGCGTGGTGAGCCCCGAGACACCGCTCGCGCCGACGCGCGGGCGCACCACCCAGAAGCGCGAATCCTTGACCGCGAAGTCCTCGCCTTCCTTGGTCAACTGCACCTGAACCAGAACGTGCGAAAGATCCTTCGACAGCGTGATGGTCTTGACCGCGCCGACGTCGACGTCCTTGTACTTGACCTTGGTCTTGCCCGGTTCGAGGCCCTCGGCGCTGGTGAAGCTGAGCGTGATCGTGGGGCCTTTCTCGGTCACCGACTTGATCACGAGCGCGATGCCGATCAGCGCGGCGATCAGCGGAATCACCCAGACGAGCGAAGGCAGCCAGCGGCTGCGGGGCTCGATCTCGGGGTCGGGCAGTTGGGGCGGCAGCGTGGGTCCGTTCGAATCGTTGCGCGGCGCCTCGGAGGCGGGCGTCGGTCCTTGCGGGCTAGTCATGGTCTGGATCCTGAGGTTCTTTGGTATTGCCTTCCACGTGATCCCAGATGAGCCGTGGATCGAATTGTATGGAGGCCATCATCGTCAGAATCACGACGGAACCGAAGGCGATTGCCCCCGGCCCGGCGGTGATGACGGCGAGCGATTTGAAGCGCACCAGCGCGACAGTCAGCGTGACGACGAAAATATCGAGCATCGACCAGCGGCCGATCCGCTCGACCATCCGGTAAAGCGTGGTGCGTTGCCCCGGCCGCCAGCGCGAGCGGCGCTGCGCGGTGACGGTGAGCAGCACCAGCACGCTCAGCTTGAGCATGGGCACCATGATGCTGGCGACGAACACGATCACAGCGAGCGGCCAGTCGCCCGAGGTCCAGAAATAGACGACGCCGCTCATGATGGTGTCTTCTTCGGAACCGAGCAGCGACGAGGTGTGCATCACCGGCAGCAGGTTGGCGGGAATATACAGCAGGGCCGCGGCGATCAGCAGCGCCCATGTGCGCATGAGGCTGTCGGGATTGCGCGAGTGAAGGCGCGCGCCGCAGCGCCCGCAGTGCTGCGCGGTGACCGAGCGGATGCGGGGTTCGACTCTTCCGCAGGCATGGCAGGCGACGAGACCCGCGCGCTTCGCGGTGACGTATTTCATCGTGCGCTCACCCGTGACGCGGCTTCGGCGGCGCGCCGCGCGCCGAAGTGGGGGACGCCGGCGTTTGGGCCGCGCTTTGAACCGCGCTTTGAACCGCGCTTTGCACCGCATTGTGCATGCCGGGCGGCGCGGGTGGCCCGGCAACCGAACTGACGGCCGCCGCCGCGCTGTCGGCGGCGGTACGCGGTCGCGGCCGCCGCGTGCCGGCGCCCAGCTCGTCGGCGAGATCCCACAGAATGCGCGGATCGAACGTCACGACCACCGCGAACATCAGCGTGAGCGCGCCGAACGCGAAGAGCGCCGCCTCGGGAATCACGCGCGCGAGACTCACCATCTTCACGATCGTGATCAGCACGCCGAGCATGAAGACCTCGATCATGCCCCACGGGCGCACGAATTGAATCGCGCGCAGCACCTGGTTGAAGGCGGGCGGCACGTGGCCCGCGCGCAGCGGGATCAGCACGTAGAGCAGCGCGACCAGTTCGGTGAGCGGAAACAGCACGGTCGAGCAGAACACCATGACGGCGACGATCTGCATGTCTTCGTTCCACAGCGCGACGAGCGCGCCGAACAGCGTGGTTTGCGAGGTGATGCCGTTGGCTTCGAGTTCGACGATGGGAAAGCCCTGAGCTATCAGGAAGGTGATCAGCGCGCCGAGCGTCATGGCGCAGATGCTGTCGAGCTTGCGGGAGACCCCGCTGTAGAGCGTTGCGCCGCAGCGCGGACAGCGCGCGACCTTGCGCCCGACAAGCGTTGGCTTGCGGAACAGCGTATCGCATTCGTGGCACGCGATCAGGTTCTCATGGTCCATGCGGCAAAAGGCCTACGGTGTGAGGGGGAGCGTGCAATACCGGTTCTTGTCGCGCGGGTCTGCAAAATTTGCAGCAATAGTACCAAAACGCGCCCGGGCGTCGCGCCGGCCGCACCCCGAATACAGTTGCGACGCGGGTTGCGTCGCCGTTCGACTGGTTTCTAACGGAATCGCCGTGGCTCTGACAACCTCCGTCCCTAATTGTTCAATAGGGATGCACAGCGATTGAAAGCTTCCAGCGGCGCACTCGACACGAGCCGCAGCCAGCTTTTTCCGCTTGGGGTAGCATGGCGGCCTTGGCGTGTGCCGCATGGCATGTTCCGGTGAAATGTTCCCGTTGGATGCACGGTTTGCATCCGCATGGGGAATAGCGGGGCCGGCCGCGCCGTTAACCTTTATTGGCTCGTGCTGATCTGTCATGGCAATCAATCCTTCCTTCGGCGAACAGGAGTCGTACACGCGCACCGCGATCGCCTTTCACTGGCTGATCGCGCTCCTGATCGTGTGCGGCTTCGCGCTCGGCTGGGTGATGACCGACATCCCCGGCTTCACGCCCACCAAGCTGCGCTACTTCTCGTGGCACAAGTGGATCGGCGTGACGGTGTTCGCGCTCGCGGTGCTGCGCATTCTCTGGCGCGCCACGCACGTCGGCCCGCCGATGCCGCGCCGCATGCCGGCCTGGCAGCGCGGCGCCGCGCATCTCACGCATGTGTTGCTGTACGTGCTGATGATCGTGATTCCCCTGTCGGGCTATCTGTACAGTTCGGCGGCCAACGTGCCGGTGGTGTACCTCGGACTGATTCCGCTGCCGCGCCTGATCGCGCCTGATCCGCATCTCAAGGAACTGCTGAAGAACGTGCATATCGCGCTGAATTACACGTTGCTCGTGCTGGTCGCGCTGCACGTCGCGGCCGCGCTCAAGCATCAATGGCTGGACCGCGACGGTCTGCTGTCGCGCATGCTCCCTTTCATCAAATAAGGACGACCATGAAAGTTTCGTTTTACCGCTACATGCTCGCCGCGTTCGCGGCGGCCTCGTTGACCGCGGCCGGCAGCGCGCTCGCCCAGGTCGACGTCGCGAAGAGTTCGGTGACGGCCACCTCGAAGCAGATGAACGTGCCGGTCGAAGGCAAGTTCGGCAAGTTCACCGCGCAGGTCAAGTTCGATCCGGCGAAGCCCGCCGAGGGCAGCGCGCAGATCAACATCGACGTCGCCAGCTACGATCTCGGCGACGAAAGCTATAACGAGCAGGTGCGCGGCAAGGACTGGTTCGACGCCAGGACCTATCCGAGCGCCACCTTCGTTTCGAGCGCGATCGCGCCCGCCGGCGGCAACCAGTTCAAGGTGACCGGCAAGCTGACCATCAAGGGCAAATCGCAAACGGTGGTGGTGCCGGTCACGGTCACGCAGCAGGGCGGCACGGAAACCTTCGACGGTGCGCTGCCGATCAAGCGTTCGCAATTCGACATCGGCACCGGCGAATGGAAAGACACGTCGGTGGTGGCCGACGAGGTGGTGATCAAGTTTCATATCGTTGCAGCACGCAAGTGACGTTCGCTGCGCTGTTCCGGCGCAGCCGCTTTTTTTCAAAGACCAAGGAGCATGAATTGAAAACATCCATGTTGATCGCCGTTGGCGCATTGGCTTCCTCGCTCTCGCTCGGCGCGTTCGCCGCCGCCGACACCTATCAACTCGATCCGACTCACACGTATCCGAGCTTCGAGGCGGATCACTTCGGCGGCCTCTCGGTGTGGCGCGGCAAGTTCGCCAAGAGTTCCGGCACGGTGACGCTCGACCGCACGGCGAAAACCGGCACGGTGGAGGTGACGGTCGATCCGGCGTCGGTTCAGACCGGCAACGGCAAGCTCGACGAGCACTTGCAGGGCTCGGATTTCTTCGACGTGGCCAAATTCCCGTCGGCGACTTACAAAGGCACCGACATCAAGTTCGACGGCGACAAGCCGGTTGAAGTGGTCGGCAGCCTGACGATGCACGGCGTGACCAAACCGCTGAATCTGAAGATCGAATCGTTCAAGTGCATGCCGCATCCGATGCTCAAGCGGGAAGTGTGCGGCGTCGAGGCGAGCGGCCATTTCAGCCGCGCCGATTACGGCATGGATTCCGGCGTGAAGTACGGCTTCAATATGGATACCAAGCTGCATATTCAGGCCGAGGGCATCAAGCAATAAGCGCCTCGACACGCCTTTTTGCCTGATCGCATTGAATGGCGTCCACGTTACGCCGCAACAAAAACCGCTTCCATTCGCTTTGGCGAGGAAGCGGTTTTTTATTGCCTGTCTGAAGCGCCGCAGACCTGAGGTAGCGGCTCGCCGTCATTTGGCGATAGCATCCGTTTAATTTTTAAGATACATAGAGCGCTGAGGCCGTTTGGCTGCGCGCGCATCCAGTCGGCCATATCGGGCGTAAAAGAGCCCGAATCAATAACAGCTCGCGCGAATTGGAGATCTTCATGGACGCAACGACAGCAGTCAGCCGGGCGGGAACCCGGCAGAACTCGTGGCGAGCGGTGGTCGCCGCCTCGATCGGCAACGCGCTCGAATGGTTCGACCTCGTGGTGTACGGTTTTTTCGCGGTGATCATCGCGAAGCTGTTTTTCCCGGCCGGCAATGAGACGGTCTCGCTGCTGCTCACGCTCGGCACCTTCGGCGTGTCGTTCTTCATGCGGCCGCTGGGCGCGGTGGTGATCGGCGCTTACGCGGACCGCGCCGGGCGCAAGGCGGCGCTCACGCTGTCGATCGTGCTGATGATGAGCGGCACGCTGATCATCGCGGTCTTGCCGACCTACTCGAGCATCGGCCTTGCCGCGCCGGTGATCCTCGTGATCGCCCGTTTGATGCAGGGATTCTCGGCGGGCGGCGAATTCGGCAGCGCGACGGCGTTTCTCGCCGAGCACGTGCCGGGCCGGCGTGGTTTCTTCGCGAGCTGGCAGGTGGCGAGCCAGGGGCTGACCACGCTGCTCGCCGCCGGTTTCGGCGCGCTGCTGACCGGCGAACTCTCGCCGCAACACATGGCGTCGTGGGGCTGGCGCGTGCCGTTCGTGTTTGGCCTCCTGATCGGGCCGGTCGCCTGGTACATCCGCACCCGGCTCGACGAGACCCCCGAGTTCCTCGCGGCGGAAACGACCACCACGCCGCTGCGCGACACGTTCACGAGCCAGAAGCTGCGCTTGCTGATCGCAATCGGCGTGGTGGTGCTGGGGACGGTGTCCACCTATCTGGTGCTGTACATGCCGACTTACGGCGTCAAGCAACTGGGACTCGCGCCCTCGGTCGCCTTCGGGGCGATCGCGTTGACCGGCGTGATCCAGATGCTGTTCGCGCCGCTGGTCGGCCATCTGTCGGACCGCTACGGGCGCACCACGATCATGCTGGCGCCGGCGCTGCTGCTGCTCGTCCTGATCTATCCGGCCTTCGTGTACCTGATCGCGCATCCGAGCTTCGGCACGCTGATCGCGCTGCAGATCGTGTTCGGCTTTCTGATGACGGGCTACTTCGCGGCGCTGCCCGGTTTGCTCTCGGAGATGTTCCCGGTGCAGACGCGTACCACCGGCATGTCGCTCGCCTATAACATCGCGGTGACGATTTTCGGCGGCTTTGGGCCGTTCATCATCGCGTGGCTGATCGGCTTCACGGGTTCGAAGGCGGCGCCGAGCTACTATCTGATTTTTGCCGCCGTGGTGAGTCTCGTCGCGTTGATGGCGGCGCGGCGCAAGCTCGGGTTTCGCTGAGGCGCGAAGTTTTTTCGCCGCGCCTCGGCGAGCGCGGCGTAAACGCAAAAGGCCGGTTCGAGAGAACCGGCCTTTTGCATGGAGCTGCGAAGTCTGCGGCTACAACCGACTCAGACTTGCGCGCCCGCGTTCGGATCGTTTGGATCGGTGCCGACCTTCTTGTCCTTCAACAGATCTTCACGCTTCACGCCGAACCACATGGCGAGCGCCGCCGCGACGAACACCGACGAGTAGATACCAAACAGGATACCCACCGTCAACGCGAGCGCGAAGTAGTGCAGCGTGGGGCCGCCGAACAGGAACATCGACAGCACCATCATTTGCGTACAGCCGTGCGTGATGATCGTGCGCGACATCGTGCTGGTGATCGCGTGGTTGATCACCTCGATCACGGTCATCTTGCGTTCGCGGCGGAAGGTTTCGCGAATCCGGTCGAAAATAACCACCGACTCGTTCACCGAATAGCCGAGCACCGCGAGCACCGCGGCCAGCACCGACAGCGAGAACTCCCACTGGAAGAACGCAAAGAAGCCGAGAATGATGATCACGTCGTGCAGGTTCGCGATCACGCCGGCCACCGCGTACTTCCATTCGAAACGGAACGACAGGTAGATCACGATGCCGATCACCACGCAGGCGAGCGCGAGCAAGCCGTCCGTGGCCAGTTCCTTGCCGACCTGCGGGCCGACGAACTCGACGCGCTGCAATTGCACCTGCGGCGTCTCGGTTCGCAGCGCGCCCATCACCTGGTCGCTCTGTTGCGCGGACGTAAAGCCCTGCTTGAGCGGCAAGCGGATCAGCACGTCGCGCGAGGTGCCGAAGTTCTGCACTTGCGCGTCGGCATAGCCGAGTCTCGCGAGCGTGCCGCGCACCGGTTCGAGCGGCGCGGCGCCCGGATACTGCACTTCGATGACGGTGCCGCCGGTGAACTCCACCGACAGATGCAGCCCGCGATGCAGCAGGAAGAACACAGCGGCAAGGAACGTCAACAGCGAGACTGCGTTGAAGATCAACGCACGCTGCATGAACGGAATGTCTTTGCGAAAACGGAAAAATTCCATGGTCTTGTTCTCCGGGACTCAGCGGGATGAACCCGGTTTCTGCGGCGTGTTCGACGCATTCGGCGACGCATTCGACGCATTGCGGCGGCGCACGGTCGGCTTGCCGGCACGCGCTTGCGCGCCAGCGTTGGCCTTCGGCTTCGCGGTGACGGCAGCGACGGCTTGTGCGGTATCCGTTGCTGCGTCTTCGTTACCGAGGTACGCGGCGGCACCGTCGATACCTTCCGCTTGCGGACGCCACACCTGGCCGATCGCCAGCGACTTGAGCTTCTTCTTGCCGCCGTACCAGAGGTTGACGAGGCCGCGCGAGAAGAACACGGCCGAGAACATCGACGTCAGAATGCCGATACAGTGGACCATCGCGAAGCCGCGCACCGGGCCCGAGCCGAACGCGAGCAGCGCGAGACCGGCGATCAGCGTGGTGACGTTCGAGTCGAGAATCGTCGCCCATGCGTGCGCGTAGCCGTTCTGGATCGCCAGTTGCGGCGGCGCGCCGTGGCGCAGTTCCTCGCGCACGCGCTCGTTGATCAGCACGTTCGCGTCGATCGCCATACCGAGCGCGAGCGCGATAGCGGCGATACCCGGCAACGTGAGCGTGGCCTGCAGCATCGACAGCACGGCGACCAGCAGCAGCAGGTTGACCGACAGGCCGATCATCGAAATCACGCCGAACAGCATGTAGTACGCGATCATGAAGACGGCGATTGCCGCGAAGCCCCACACCACCGAGTGGAAGCCCTTGTTGATGTTGTCCGCGCCGAGGCTCGGACCGATCGTGCGTTCTTCGATGATCTCCATTGGGGCCGCCAGCGAACCGGCGCGCAGCAGCAGCGCGAGGTCGGCGGCGCCTTGCGGCGTGGCCTGGCCGGTGATCTGGAAGCGGTCGCCCAGTTCCGACTGGATGGTCGCCACCGTCAGCACTTCGCCCTTGCCCTTTTCGAACAGCACCATCGCCATCGGCTTGCCGATGTTGTCGCGCGACACGCTGCGCACCGCGCGCCCACCCGCCGAATCGAGGCGGATGTTGACCGACGGACGCTGATGTTCGTCGAACCCGGCCGACGCGTCGATAATCCGGTCGCCCGTGAAGATGATCTGCTTTCTCAGCAGCACCGGCGTCTGGTTGCCTTGCGTGAACAGTTCGTCGCCCGGCGGCACCGGGTCGGACGGATTCGGGTGCGTGTTGACCGGGTCGGCCAGACGCGCTTCGAGCGTTGCCGTGCGGCCGATGATGTCCTTCGCCTTCGCCGTGTCCTGCACGCCCGGCAGTTCGACCACGATGCGATCCGCGCCTTGCTGCTGGATCACCGGCTCGGCCACGCCGAGTTCGTTCACGCGGTTGTGCAGCGTGGTGATGTTCTGCTTGAGCGCCGCATCCTCGACGGTTTTCTGCACCGCGGGCGTGAACGTGCCGACGAGTTGCACGCTGCCGTCGGCGCTGGCTTGCGAGGCCCACTGGAGTTCGCTGATGCCGCGGCCCAGTTGCTTGAGCGCCGCGTCCGCCGTGGCCTGGTCGGCGAAATTGATCACCACCGTCTGGTTGACGCGATTCACGCCGCCGTCGCGGATGTTGTTGTCGCGCAGGAGCGTGCGCGCGTCCGAGGCGTCCGAGTCGAGCTTCTTGTTGAGCGCGCCGGCCATGTCGACCTGCAGCAGGAAGTGCACGCCGCCGCGCAGGTCGAGACCGAGGTACATCGGCAGCGCGTGCAAGGCGGTCAGCCAGCGCGGCGACGCGCTTTGCAGGTTCAGCGCGACGATGAACTGCGGGTCGGTGGGGTCGCTGTTCAGCGACTTCTGCAGCAGGTCCTTCACGCGCAATTGCGTGTCGGTGTCCGTCAGGCGCACGCGAATGTTCGCGTTGGCCGACGTGTTGTCGAACGTGACGTCGGCCGGCTTGATCTGACTGGCCGCGAGCGCGGCTTCGACCGCCGACAGCGTGGTCGAGTCGAGCTTGACCGTTGCCTTGCCGCTCGACACCTGCACCGCCGGCGCTTCGCCGAACAGATTGGGCAGCGTGTACACGAGGCCGATGACCAGAGCCACCAGCATCACGGCGTATTTCCAGAGGGGGTAACGATTCATGAGTGGTCCAACGGGAAGGTTGGCTTGGAAGCGATGCGCCCGGCGATGAGCGCGGGCGGTTCGGCGTTGCGTTGCATGAACCGCCGGCGAGGCCGCGCCGGACGCGAGAGAGCAGGCCTTACAGCGACTTGATCGTGCCCTTCGGGAGAATCGTCGTGACCGACGCTTTTTGCACGGTGATTTCCGTGCCTTCCGAGATTTCGATGCCGACGTAAGCTTCGCCCACCTTGGTCACCTTGCCGACGATGCCGCCATTCGTCACTACCTCGTCGCCCTTGGCCATCGCGGCGAGCATGCTGCGATGTTCCTTCTGGCGCTTCATTTGCGGGCGAATCATGATGAAGTACAGCACGCCGAACATCAAGATCAGCGGCAGGAAGCTCATCAGATTCGATTCAATGCCACCAGTTGCTGTGCCTTGAGCGAAGGCATTGGAAATGAACGACACGTTGGTCTCTCCGTTATAAGTCAAAAACGATCAAAAAAATCAGCCGGTTATTCTACCACTGGCCCTATGCGCGTCGGCGCGGCGAATCGGCTTTGCGATCAATCGGTTAAAGCCTGTTTACCTCGCGCGCGAAAGTGGATTGTAAGGTTTTCCGCGTGACGCCGACGGAATCCTCATGCAAATCCTTCGGCGCGCGCACCGTCTGTCTAATCGATGCCGCGCGCGCGGTTCTCCTGGAAACGCCGGCGGAACGGCTCGAACATTTTTGCGTCGATGGCGTCGCGCATTTCCTGCATCAGTTCGAGGTAGTAGTGCAGGTTGTGGATCGTGTTGAGCTGCGCGCCGAGGATTTCCCCCACGCGATGCAGATGGTGCAGATAGCCGCGGGTTAAGTTTCGACAGGTATAGCAGCCGCATTGCTCGTCGAGCGGGCGCAGCGAATTTTTGTGCGCCGCGTTGCGGATCTTGATGTCGCCGAAACGCGTGAACAGCCAGCCGTTGCGCGCGTTGCGGGTCGGCATCACGCAGTCGAACATGTCGACGCCGGCTGCGACGCCCGCCACCAGATCCTCCGGCGTGCCGACGCCCATCAGGTAGTGCGGCTTGTCGGCCGGCAGCTTCGGGCCGATGTGGTTCAGCACGCGCAGCATGTCTTCCTTCGGCTCGCCGACCGACAACCCGCCGATCGCCAGCCCGTGGAAATCCATTTCCGCGAGACCCGCCAGCGATTCGTCGCGCAGATCCTCGAACATGCCGCCCTGGACGATGCCGAACAGCGCATTCGGATTGCCGAGCCGGTTGAATTCGTCGATCGAGCGCTTCGCCCAGCGCATCGACATGCGCATCGAATCGGCGGCTTCCTGGTGCGAGGTCGGCACATTGTTGGTGGCGTACGGCGTGCATTCGTCGAACTGCATGACGATGTCCGAGTTCAGCACCTTCTGGATCTGCATCGATACTTCCGGCGACAGGAACAGCTTGTCGCCGTTGATCGGCGAAGCGAACGTGACGCCGTCCTCGGTGATCTTGCGCAGATCGCCGAGCGAGAACACCTGAAAGCCGCCGGAGTCCGTCAGGATCGGCTTCTTCCAGCCCATGAAGCCATGCAGGCCGCCGTGCGCCTCGATCGTTTCCAGCCCCGGACGCAACCACAGGTGGAAGGTGTTGCCGAGAATGATCTGCGCGTGCATTTCCTCGAGCTCGCGCGGCTGGACGGCTTTCACCGTGCCGTACGTGCCGACCGGCATGAAGATCGGCGTTTCGACCACGCCGTGATTCAGCGTGACGCGCCCGCGGCGCGCCTGGCCGTCGGTGCCGAGCAGTTCGAATGCGAGGCCGTTATCGGGGCGCGAGGCGGTGTTCCCGCCGGTATTGCCGCTACCGCGTGTATCGTGGGTATGACCTTCGGTCATGGAGACTCCTGTGCCACCGGAGAACAGTCCGGCGCGGTATCGAACGCCGCCGGGTCAGCCACGGCGGCAGGGTAATAAAACTCGAGATGCGGGCATGCCCGCTCAAGAGCGGGGCAAGCACCGCCGCCACATCAACGCGGCAAGGAGCGGCAGACTACCGCGCACATGGCCGGCGCGCAACGCCATCGGCGCGATACGACGGTCTCAGCCTTCCCGCCGCGTAAGCAGCATGGCGTCGCCGTAGCTGAAGAAGCGGTAACGCTCGTCGATCGCATGGCGATACGCTTCGCGAATCGTCTCGACGCCGGCGAACGCCGACACCAGCATCAGCAGCGTCGACTTCGGCAAATGGAAATTGGTCACCAGCCGGTCGACCACGCGGAATTTGTAGCCCGGCGTGATGAAGATGTCGGTTTCCGTGCTGGCGGCGGCAAGCGGCCGGCCGGCGGCTTCGGCGTCGCGCGCGGCGGCTTCGAGCGCGCGCATCGAGGTCGTGCCGACCGCGATCACGCGGTTGCCGCGCTCATGCGTGGCCGCGATCCTGTCGGCGAGCGATTGCGGCAGGTGATACCACTCGCTGTGCATCTTGTGCTCGGCCAGGTTCTCGACCCGCACCGGCTGGAACGTGCCCGCGCCGACGTGCAGCGTCAGCGTCGCGCGTTGCACGCCTTTGGCGTCGAGCTTCGCGAGCAGCGCGTCGTCGAAATGCAGGCCGGCGGTGGGCGCGGCGACCGCGCCCGGATTTTGCGCGAACACCGTTTGATAACGCGTTTCGTCGGTTGCGTCGGGATCGTGCTCGATGTACGGCGGCAACGGCAGGCGGCCGTGTTGCTCGATCAGCGTCAGGCAGTCGTCCGGGAAATGCAGCGTGTAGAACGGCTCGACGCGTTCGCCGACGGTGACGTCGAACGCGTCGGCCAGGCGGATCGTGGTGCCCGGCTGCGGGCTCTTGCTCGCGCGGATTTGCGCGAGCGCCGTGCGCTCGCCGGTGAGGCGCTCCACCAGCACTTCGACCTTGCCGCCACTGGCCTTCTGGCCGAGGAAACGCGCCTTCAGGACTTTGGTATCGTTGAAGACGAGCAGGTCGCCCGCCGCGATGCAATCGGGCAGTTCGGCAAAGCGGCGGTCGATCAGGCGCGCGGCGCCGGCATCGAGCGGATTGTC
This sequence comes from Paraburkholderia sp. DD10, assembly GCF_049177125.1. NCBI lineage: Bacteria > Pseudomonadati > Pseudomonadota > Betaproteobacteria > Burkholderiales > Burkholderiaceae > Paraburkholderia > Paraburkholderia sp. DD10. The sequence continues at coordinate 3,928,460 of NZ_CP185393.1, forward strand.
CACCTCGAGCAGACGGCTCGCGCTGCGCTCGGGCAGCGCGACTTGCGCGATCAGCTCGGGTGGCAGATCGAAATCGAAATCGGAAAGCGTAAACATGCGGACGACTGGAAGCGAATTGGGACGGAATTGAGCCGAAGCCGGAGCCGGGCGGCTATGATTGCGGGACGCCTGAGCGGCCCGCGAGCCCGCGCGCTGATTGGCGGCGACATCTTTGACAGCCGATATTGTACTTGCGAAGCAACCCATGCCTTTGTCCGAACGCCGATTGCCCTCCGCTACCGACGAAGTGAGCGCCGAGCCCAAGCGCCGCGTCTCGCGGGGCAGGCCGGCGGCGGGTGCGGCCGATGCGGTTGGTGCGGGCGGTGCGATGAGCGGCGCGAGCGGTGCTACTAACGTCACCAACGCCACCAACGCCACCAGCGCCAAAGTCGCACCGGACCCGGCAACTCCCAGCGGCGCCAAAGCCGCACCTGACTCAGCCCCCGCGAGCAACGTCAGATCCGCATCCGAATCGGCAACCTCGAACAGCACCAAAACCGCCGCCGCGCCGGACAAAAAGAAAGCCGCGTCCCCGGCGGCCAAGCCTGCGGCCAAACCCGCCGACAAACTCGCCAAGCTCGGCCTCACGCGCGACATCGACCTCGTGCTGCATCTGCCGATGCGCTACGAAGACGAAACCTCGCTGACGCCGATCGGCCACCTGCTGCCGGGCGGCGTCGCGCAAACGGAAGGGGTGGTGTTCGACAACGAGATCGCCTATCGTCCGCGTCGCCAGTTGCTGGTGAAGTTGCGCGACGACGCCGGCGACGAGCTCGTACTGCGCTTTCTGAATTTCTACGGCTCGCAGGTCAAGCAGATGGCGATCGGCGCGCGCCTGCGGGTGCGCGGCGACGTGCGCGGCGGTTTCTTCGGTCTGGAGATGGTGCATCCGGCGGTGCGCGTGGTCGACGAGGACACGCCGCTGCCGCAGGCGCTGACGCCGGTGTATCCGAGCACCGCGGGCGTGACCCAGGCGTATCTGCGCAAATCGATCGACAACGCGTTGTCGCGCACCGCGTTGCCGGAATTGCTGCCCGAGCCGATCGCGCGGGCCTATCTGCAGCCGCTCGGCGTGCCGACGCTGATGGACGCCGTGCGCACGCTGCATCATCCGGGCGTGCAGTCCGATGAAACCGCGTTGATCGACGGCACGCATCCGGCGTGGGTGCGCATCAAGTTCGAGGAATTGCTCGCGCAGCAGATGTCGCTCAAGCGCGCGCACGAAGAGCGCCGCAGGCGCGCGGCGCCGGCCATGCCGCGCCGCAAGCTGGGCGACGAATCCGCGCTGGTGGCGCGTTTGCTGAAGGCGCTGCCGTTTTCGCTGACGGCGGCGCAGGAGCGCGTCGGCGGCGAGATCGCGCTCGATCTGACGCAGCCTCATCCGATGCAGCGGTTGCTGCAGGGCGACGTCGGCAGCGGCAAGACGATCGTCGCCGCGCTGGCGGCGGCGCAGGCGATCGACGCCGGCTATCAGGCCGCGCTGATGGCGCCTACCGAAATCCTCGCCGAGCAACACGCGCGCAAGCTGCGCGGCTGGCTGGAGCCGCTCGGCGTGAGCGTCGCGTGGCTGGCCGGCAGTCTTAAGACCCGCGAAAAGCGCGCCGCGCTCGAAGCCGCCGCGCTCGGCACGGCGCATCTCGTGATCGGCACGCACGCGATCATTCAGGACGCGGTCGAATTTGCGCGGCTGGGGCTCGTGATCGTCGACGAACAGCATCGCTTCGGCGTCGCGCAGCGGCTCGCGTTGCGCGCCAAGGCGCCCAAAGCCGCCGACGGCGTGCGCGAGTTCCAGCCGCATCAGTTGATGATGTCCGCCACGCCGATTCCGCGCACGCTCGCGATGACCTATTACGCCGATCTCGATGTCTCCACGATCGACGAATTGCCGCCGGGGCGCACGCCGATTCTCACCAAACTGGTGTCCGATGCGCGCCGCGAGGAAGTGATCGGCCGCGTGCGCGAAGCCGCGTTGACGGGGCGCCAGGTGTACTGGGTATGTCCGCTGATCGAGGAAAGCGAGACCTTGCAGTTGCAGACCGCGGTGGAAACCTACGAGACGCTGGTAGCCGCGTTGCCCGAACTGAACGTGGGCCTCGTGCATGGCCGGCTCGCGCCGGCCGAGAAGGCGGCGGTGATGGACGCCTTCACCCGCAACGAGGTGCAGTTGCTGGTCGCGACGACGGTGATCGAAGTGGGGGTCGACGTGCCGAATGCGTCGTTGATGGTGATCGAGCACGCCGAGCGGTTCGGCCTCGCGCAATTGCACCAGTTGCGCGGACGGGTGGGGCGCGGGAGCGCGGCGTCGGTTTGCGTGCTGCTTTACACCGGGCCGCTGTCGATGACGGCGCGCGCCCGCTTGCAGACCATGCGCGAGACCACCGACGGCTTCGAGATCGCTCGAAAGGACCTCGAGATCCGCGGGCCGGGGGAATTCCTGGGCGCGCGGCAGTCGGGCGCGGCCATGCTGCGCTTCGCGGATCTGGAGAACGATCAGTGGCTGATCGAGCCGGCGCGCGAAGCCGCGGCGGCGTTGCTCGAGCAATACCCCGAGGTCGTGATGCAGCATCTCGCGCGGTGGCTCGGGGCGCGCGAGCACTATCTGAAAGCGTGATGCCGCTTGGCGGACAAACAGCAGCGCCTTCGGGAAAGCCGGGGGATCAAAAGGTTGGCGAACCGACCCTATAGGTGTATAACTAGAACCTATCAAATTCACCGCACTGATTGGTCCCCTAATGACGCTCACCGAATTGAAATACATCGTCGCGGTTGCCCGCGAGCGGCACTTCGGCCGGGCCGCCGAAGCGTGTTTCGTTAGCCAGCCGACCTTGTCGGTGGCGATCAAGAAGCTCGAAGACGAGTTGAACGTGCAGATTTTCGAGCGCGGCACCAGCGAGGTCAGCGTCACGCCGATCGGCGAACAGATCGTCACGCAAGCGCAGCGCGTCCTCGAACAGACGCTCGCCATCAAGGAAATCGCCAAGCAGGGCAAGGACCCGCTGGTCGGAGCGCTGCGCCTCGGCGTGATCTATACGATCGGGCCATATCTGCTGCCCACGCTCGTCAAGCAGATGATCAAGCGCGTCCCGCAAATGCCGCTGATGCTGCAGGAAAATTACACGCTCAAGCTGATCGAGCTGCTCAAGCAGGGCGAAATCGACGTCGCGATCATGGCGTTGCCTTTCCCGGAAACGGGCCTGATGCTGCGCTCGCTGTACGACGAGCCGTTCGTCGTCGCGCTGCCCTCGGGCCACGCGTGGGAAAACCGCAAGGAAATCGACGCCGACGATCTGAAGCAGGAAACCATGCTGCTGCTCGGCAGCGGCCATTGCTTCCGCGACCACGTATTGGGCGTGTGCCCGGAATTGATGCGCTTTTCGCAGAACGCGGACGGCATCCAGAAGACTTTCGAAGGTTCGTCGCTGGAAACCATTCGCCATATGGTGGCGAGCGGCGTCGGCATTACCGTGCTGCCGCGCATGTCGGTGCATGAAGTGAAGGCGCATGCGGGCGGCATCGACTCGGGCCTGCTGAGCTACGTTCCTTTCGGCGAGCCGGTGCCGGATCGCCGCGTCGTGCTCGCCTGGCGCAAGAGTTTCACCCGCATGCCCGCCATCGAGGCCATTTGCGACGCGGTCAGCGCCTGCGATCTGCCAGGCGTCAAGAAGCTGGACCTGCCGGTCGCCGTCAACTGATTTTCACCCGCTGATTGTTACCCGTTTCGCGCCGAAGCCGGCTCGCCAAGTATCCTGGCGGCCCGGCCATCGCCCAAGGCGCCGTTGGTCCCGCGCCTATCAAATAGATTAAATTAATTAACCACGGAAGTTCGATAGGGTTGATATAGTTTCTCCAACGGATCACCCGATCCCATAAGACCCGGAGGACATCATGGCCCAACCGAATTCGCAGCAAGCCCAAGCCGTCGCCACGCCCCGCGCGTTCGCCGCGTCGATGCTGAATATGCGCACCGTCGCGTTCTCGTTGCTGGTCGACCGGGCTCTGTCCGCTTAGTGCCCACTTAGCATTCGCTCGATATCGGCTCAAGTTTCCGGCATCAGTGTGCCGCGCCTCTCCCCACATTCAGTTTCGATACAAGACACCCAGGAGTCACGCATGTCAGAACGCAAGCTCACCAATGCCGCCGGCGCACCCGTCGCCGACAACCAGAATTCGATGACTGCCGGCACGCGCGGCCCGGTCGTCCTGCAAGACGTATGGCTGCTCGAAAAACTCGCCCACTTCGATCGTGAAGTGATTCCGGAGCGCCGCGTTCACGCCAAAGGCTCGGGCGCATTCGGCACGCTGAAAGTGACGCACGACATCTCGCGCTACACGAAGGCGAAAGTGTTCGCCGAGGTCGGCAAGGAAACGCCGCTCTTCATGCGGTTTTCCACGGTGGCGGGCGAGCGCGGCGCGGCCGACGCGGAACGCGACGTGCGCGGTTTCTCGATCAAGTTCTACACGGAAGAAGGCAACTGGGACGTGGTCGGCAACAACACGCCGGTGTTCTTCATCCGCGATCCGCTGAAGTTCCCGGACTTCATCCATACGCAAAAGCGTGACCCGTACACCAACATGCGCAGCAACGTCGCGGCGTGGGACTTCTGGTCGCGTCATCCCGAGTCGCTGCACCAGGTGACGATTCTGATGAGCGATCGTGGTATTCCGAAGAACTATCGTCAGATGCACGGTTTCGGCTCGCACACGTACTCGTTCATCAACGCGAACAACGAACGTTTTTGGGTGAAGTTCCACTTCAAGTCGCTGCAGGGCGTTGAAAATTTCACCGATGCCGAAGCGGCGCAAGTGGTCGCGCAGGACCGTGAAAGCGCGCAGCGCGATCTGGTCGCGAACATCGACGCGGGCAATTTCCCGAAATGGCGCTTCGCGATTCAGGTGATGCCGGAAGCGGAAGCCGCGGCATATCGCTTCAATCCGTTCGATATCACGAAGGTGTGGTCGCAGAAGGACTATCCGTTGATCGACGTCGGCACGATCGAGTTGAACCGCAATGCGGCCAACTATTTCGCGGACGTGGAGCAGGCGGCGTTCACGCCGGCCAACGTGGTGCCGGGCATCGGCTTCTCGCCGGACCGTCTGTTGCAAGGCCGTTTGTTCTCGTACGGCGACACGCAGCGCTATCGCCTCGGCATCAACCATCACCAGATTCCGGTGAATGCGGCGCGCGTGCCGAACCCGCATTCGTTCCATCGCGACGGCGCGATGCGCACCGACGGCAACCTCGGCGGTAACGTGAACTACGAGCCGAGCCGTTTCGGCGACTTCGCGCAGGACGCGAATGCGTCCGAGCCGCCGCTCGCGGCGGGCGCGGTGGATCGCTACGATCATCGGCTGGACGACGACTACTACACGCAGCCGGCGATGCTGTTCGCGCTCTTCGACGCCGCGCAGCGCGAGCGTCTGTTCGGCAATATCGCGCGCCATATCAACGGTGTGCCGCAGGAGATCGTCGCGCGTCAGATCGAGCATTTCCGCCGCATCGATCCGGCCTACGCCGAAGGCGTGACCGCCGCGCTGGCCGCGCTTGCGGAAGCCGGCAAGAAGTAAGCGGTCGAAGTAATCGGGAAGTGATGCAGCAAAGCGGGGCGCATCGGCGCCCCGCCGGTATTGAGACGAATCGAGGAAGCACGATCATGATCCAGATGATGATGGCGACCATCGGCGGCACGCCGTCGACGCGCGGCGCGCAACAGCGGCAGGCATGGATGGCGCGCAAGACCGTGGGTTTCGCGATCTTCACGAGCGGACTGGCGGTGATCGTCGCAGAAGCGCTCCGGCACGCGTCAGGCGGCTGATTCAAGCGCTTGCCGCAAGGGCGGCAAGTGACCACGCGTCACACGAACGCGGCACCTTTCTAAGATAAACTGTCGAGCGTTCGATGTTTCCGGTTTGTCATTCGCAAACCGTTAGTTTGCCGACCGGTTCGTATCACTCTTCAAAGGAGTCATCATGGCCAAGAAAGAAGCCGTACAGCATGTCAACATCGGGATCAGCGACAAGGATCGCAAGAAGATCGCGGAAGGTTTGTCGCATCTGCTCGCCGACACCTACACGCTGTATCTGAAGACCCACAACTTTCACTGGAACGTCACGGGTCCGATGTTCAACACGCTGCACCTGATGTTCGAAACGCAGTACAACGAGTTGGCGCTGGCGGTGGATTCGATCGCCGAACGTATTCGCGCGCTGGGTGTCCACGCGCCGGGCAGCTACAAGGATTTCGCCAAGCTGTCGTCGATTCCCGAAGCGGACGGCGTGCCGGCTGCCGAGGAAATGATCCGCCAGTTGGTGGAAGGTCAGGAAGCCGTGGTGCGTACCGCGCGCGCGATTTTCCCGTCGACGGAAGCCGCCAACGACGAACCGACCGCCGACCTGCTGACGCAACGCATGCAGACGCATGAGAAAACCGCGTGGATGCTGCGTTCGATGCTGGCTTGAGCGGTTGATCCGCTTGAGCGGCGGCGTGCGGATTCATCGACCGGCGCTTCGGCGTGTGTGATGAATCCAGACGGAGCCTCCCTTTACGGGAGGCTTTTGTTTTTTTACGGGGCGGATTTCGGCTTCGACGCTGGCGTTCGCTCCTGCGTCGGCGCCGAGCGCGTGACCGTCGTCCTGCCGAAGCTCCCCGCAGCCCGCATCCCGTAAAATAGCCGCACATCTCCGCATTCCACCGAATCCGCCATGTTCGCCCGACTTCCCCTGTATTTGCGCCTCGTGCGCATGGACAAGCCGATCGGCAGCCTGCTGCTGCTGTGGCCCACGCTCAACGCGCTGTGGATCGCCTCCGACGGTCATCCGTCGTGGCCGCTGCTGGTGATCTTCACGGTGGGCACGGTGCTGATGCGCTCGGCCGGTTGCGCAATAAACGACTATGCGGATCGCGATTTCGACCGCTACGTGAAGCGCACCGAAAACCGTCCGATCACCTCGGGCAAGATCAAGGCATGGGAAGCGGTGGCGCTCGCGGCGGGCCTGTCCCTGCTGGCCTTTCTGCTGATCCTGCCGCTCAATACGCTGACCAAGGAGCTGTCCGTCGCCGCGTTGTTCGTCGCCGGTTCGTATCCGTTCACGAAGCGTTTCTTCGCGATTCCGCAGGCATACCTCGGCATCGCGTTCGGCTTCGGCATTCCGATGGCGTTCGCCGCGATTCAGGACCACGTGCCGATGCTCGCCTGGGTGATGCTGTTGGCCAACGTGTTCTGGTCGGTCGCGTACGACACCGAATACGCGATGGTCGATCGCGACGACGACATCAAGATCGGCATCCGCACCTCGGCGCTGACCTTCGGGCGCTTCGACGTGACCGCGATCATGCTGTGCTATGCGGCAACGCTGGGGATTTACGTCGGCATCGGCGTACTGCTCGGTTTCGGCGTGCTGTACTGGCTGGGATGGGCGGCGGCGGCGGGCTGCGCGATCTATCACTACACGCTGATCCGCAACCGCGAGCGGATGGCCTGCTTCGCGGCGTTCCGGCATAACAACTGGCTGGGCGGCGCGCTGTTTGCCGGCATCGCCGCGCATTACGCGGCGGCTTCGTTCTAGTTTTTCAGCGCTGTGTTCGCGTTGCCTTTGTGCCGCGCACGCCGCCTCGGTTCGAATCCACTTCTGTTCTAACTGCTCGTCGGCGCGGAGCGCGACGACCGCGCTAACCGCTCTGATCGCCGGCCGAATCCGTCAGCTAATTTCGAGGCGCCGCGTCCTGCGGCGCACTTTTCCTGACTGACTGCCTGATCCGCGCTTAACGCGTCGAGCGCACCAACCGCGCTTACTGCTTGCCGAACTCGTCGCCCATTTCCTTGGCACGCGCATCGGCGGCCAGCACGCCGCGCACGATTGCATCCTTGATGCCGCTCGCGTCGAACGACGCCAGCGCGGCTGCGGTGGTGCCGCCCTTCGACGTCACACGTTCGCGCAGCACGGACGGCGGCTCGTCCGAGTTCGCGGCGAGTTGCGCCGCGCCGGTGAAGGTCGCCACCGCCAGCGCGCGGCCTTGCGCTTCGTTCATGCCGAGCTGGCGCGCGGCTTCCTGCAACGCTTCGATGAAATGGAACACGTAGGCCGGGCCGCTACCCGAGATGGCGGTGACCGCGTCGATCTTCGCTTCGTCGTCGAACCAGACGGTTTCGCCCACCGCGCCGAGCACCTGCGACGCCAATGCGCAACCCGCTTCGTCGACGCTGCGCGTGGCGGTGAGACCGGCCACGCCCATGCCGATCAGCGCCGGCGTATTCGGCATCACGCGCACGATGCGGCTGTGGCCGTTCAGCCAGCGCGACATATCGTCCATGCGAATCCCGGCGACGATGCTGATCGCCAGTTGCGACGCGTTCAAGTGCGGCGCCAGCGCCTCGGCGACGCTCTTCAGGATCTGCGGCTTCACCGCCAGCACGACGGCGTCATACGACGCGAGCGCGGCGTCCGCCGCGGCGCCGGTCCGGATGCCGAACTGCTGCTCGTTGCGCTTGCGCGCGTCCTCGTTGGGATCGATCGCATAGAGATCGGCGGGCGCGACGCCACGTTTGATGAGGCCGCCGATCAACGCCGCAGCCATGTTGCCGCCGCCGATAAAAGCAATTTTCATGATGGTCCGAAAGAAGTTCCGTTGAGAGCCCGCCTGGGTTCGAACAAGCAAGGGTCAGTGAGAGTAATCCCGCGCGCCGAAGATCGCGGTGCCGACGCGCACGATCGTCGCGCCTTCCAGCACGGCCGCCTCCAGGTCGCTCGACATGCCCATCGAAAGGGTATCGAGCGGCAGACCGTTCTCGCGCAGGCGCTCGAACAGTTCGCGCAAGCGGCGATGCGGCACACGTTGCTCGTCGATGCCGCCGGCCGGTTCCGGAATCGCCATCAAGCCGCGCAAACGCAGCTTCGGCAGCGCGGCGATCGCCTGCGCGACTTCCACCGCCTCGGCCATGCTCACGCCGCTTTTCGACGCCTCGCCGCTGATGTTGACTTGCAAGCACACGTTCAGCGGCGGCAGATTGTCCGGCCGCTGCTCCGACAAGCGTTGTGCGATCTTCAAGCGGTCGACCGAATGCACCCAGTCGAAATGCTCGGCGACCGGCCGCGTCTTGTTCGATTGCAACGGTCCGATGAAATGCCATTCGAGCGCGGCGCGCAAATCGGCCAGCGCTTCGATTTTCGCAATGGCTTCCTGCACGTAGTTCTCGCCGAACGCGCGCTGGCCCGCGTCGTAGGCGGCGCGCACGTCTTCGGCGGGAAAGGTCTTGGAAACCGCGAGCAGGTCGATGGTGCGCGCGTCGCGTCCGGCCGCGTGCGCGGCGGCCGCGATGCGCTGCCGCACCGCTTCGAGGTGGTGAATCAGATCGGACATGGAACGGATCCGGAGGGCGATGACCGGATTATACGGACAGCATGTGCTCGACCAGTTCGATCCAGTGCGCGACCGGCGTGGACGTGCCGCTTTGCAGATGCGCGATGCAGCCGACGTTCGACGACACGATCACCTGCGGTTCCTGCGCATGGAGCCGCTCGAGCTTCTGGTCGCGCAACGCATACGAGAGCTTGGGCTGCGTGAGCGAGTAAGTGCCGGCCGAGCCGCAGCACAAGTGGCTATCCGTGGGAAGACGCACTTCGACGCCGAGCGCCGTCAGCAGATGCTCGACCTTGCCGCGCACCTGCTGACCGTGCTGCAACGTGCAGGGCGGATGAAACGCCACCGTGTGAACCGAGCGGCGCCTCGTGGCCGCGATCAGGCTTTCCTCGAACTCCGGCAAGATCTCCGCGATGTCGCGCGTCAGTTCGACGATGCGGCGCGCCTTCTCCGCGTAGGCCGGATCGTGGCGCAACAGGTGCGCGTATTCCTTGACCGTCGCGCCGCAACCGGACGCGTTCATCACGATCGCTTCCACGCCGTTTTCAACCTGGGGCCACCATGCGTCGATGTTCGCACGCAGATCGTCGAGCGCTTCGTCGTTGTAGCCGAGATGCAGGCGGATCGCGCCGCAGCAGCCGGCTTCGGGCGCGACCACGGTCTCGATGCCGAGCGCGTCGAGCACCCGCGCGGTCGCCGTATTGACGTTCGGCATCATCGACGGTTGCACGCAGCCCGCCAGCATTAGCATCTTGCGCGAATGTTTCGCGCTCGGCCATTCGAGCGGACGCTGCCGCGCGGGCACCTTGTCGCGCAGCTTCTTCGGCAGGAGCGGGCGGACATGCTGACCGAGCCGCATGGCCGGCGTAAACAGCGCGCTGTTCGGCACGAAGCTCGCGAGGAACCGCCGCACCACCCGCTGACCGAACGGTCGCGTGACTTTTTCCTCGGTGAGCTTGCGGCCGATTTCCACCAGCCGGCCGTATTGCACGCCCGACGGACACGTGGTTTCGCAGTTGCGGCAAGTGAGGCAGCGGTCCAGATGAACCTGCGTGCTGCGCGTGACCGGCGCGCCCTCGACCATCTGCTTGATCAGATAAATGCGTCCGCGCGGGCCGTCGAGTTCGTCGCCCAGCAATTGATAGGTCGGGCAGGTGGCCGTGCAGAAACCGCAGTGCACGCAATTGCGCAGGATGGCGTCGGCTTCGTCGCCGTCGGGCGTATTGCGAATGAAGTCCGCGAGGTTGGTTTGCATCGCGTCGCTTAGAAGTCGGGGTAGAGACGGCCGCGATTGAAGATGCGGGCTGGATCGAAGGCCGCTTTCAGGCCGCGATGGATTTTCATCAGCGGCGCGGGCAGCGGCGTGAACACGCCGGTGCTGCGGTCATAGCCGTGGCCGGTGCGGAAAATGGTGGCGTGGCCGCCCGCCTGCTTGGCGCTGATGCGCACGGTTTGCGCGTCGGTGTCGGTGATCCACCAGCGCTGGGCGCCGCCCCATTCCATCAACTGCGCGCCCGGCAACTGCATGGGCTCGGTGATCGACGGCAGCGCGAGGCGCCACAGCGCGGCCTTTGGCGGAATCGCCGAGAAAAACAGGTCGGTCTGTTCGCGCAGGCCCGCCCAGAAGCGTTCCGCCTCGACCGCATCGACGACTTCGCCGCCAAGCGTCGTGCGCGCTGTCTTGACGGCGCTTTCCGCGCCGGCCAGCCGCACGGCCAAGGTGCCGTGACGCCATGCGCTCGCGGTGATCGGCAGCGGCCGGCCGCCCCATTCGTTGAGCTTGCGGACCGCGTCGGTGCCGTTCATATCGAACTTGAGGGTCGTTTCGGCCTGCGGCAGCGGCAACACCTTGACGGACAATTCGAGGATCAGCCCTAGCGTGCCGAGCGAGCCCGCCATCAGGCGCGAGACGTCGTAACCGGCGACGTTCTTCACCACTTGCCCGCCGAAACGCAGCGTCTGCCCCTGGCCGTTCATGACGACGGCGCCGAGCACGAAGTCGCGCGCCGCGCCCGCAGCCGGGCGGCGCGGACCGGCGATGCCCGCCGCGATGCAGCCGCCGAAGGTGGCCTGCGGCCCGAAGTGCGGCGGCTCGAACGCGAGCATCTGATGGTGTTCGGCGAGCGCCGCCTCGAGCTCCAGCAAAGGCGTGCCCGCGCGCGCGGTGATGACCAGTTCGGCCGGATCGTACGCGATGATGCCGCGATAGGCGCGCGTGTCGAGGATCTCACCTTCCAGCGCCTGACCGTACCAGTCCTTCGTGCCGCCGCCACGGATGCGCAACGCGCGTCCCGCGGCGCTGGCCGAACGCACGCGTTCGGACCAAACGGCGACGATGTCGTCCTCTTCCATGGTGTCCTGCTTCATTGTGTTTCGTTTGATTGTACCGGCCGGGAGCGCGCTGACAACCCGGAGCGGACCCGCATCGGGTAATCAGGGTGAACGCCGGAAAGCCCCGCCAGAGCGGGCTATGCGCGCTGCGTCAGTTCGCCATGGGTGAGCGGAAACCCATGAGTTAAAACCGCGGAAGGTCGGGATGCGGCAGCAAGCCGCCGCGCACGTGCATCTTGCCGTATTCGGCGCAGCGCGCTCGGGTGGGAATGCCCTTGTCGGGGTTGAGCAGGCCCGGCGCGTCGAAGGCGCGCTTGACCGCGTGGAACGTGTCGCGCTCCTCGGGCGAGAACTGCACGCACATCGAGTTGATTTTCTCGATGCCGACGCCGTGTTCGCCCGTTATCGTGCCGCCGAGTTCGACGCAGGTTTCGAGGATGTCGCTACCGAACGCTTCCGCGCGGTGCCACTCGTCCCGGTCGTTGCCGTTGAACAGGATCAGCGGATGCATGTTGCCGTCGCCGGCGTGAAAGACGTTGATGCAGCGCAGGCCGTATTTCTTCTCCATCGCTTCGATGCGCGCGAGCAGCGGGCCGATACTGCGGCGCGGCACCGTGCCGTCCATGCAGTAGTAGTCCGGTGAAATGCGGCCCGCGGCCGGAAACGCGTTCTTGCGCCCGGACCAGAAGCGCAGCCGCTCGTTCTCCGAGCGGGAAATCTGGATGCGGGTGGCGCCCTGTTCACGCAGCACCGCCGTCATGCGCACGATTTCGTCGGCGACTTCTTCGGGCGTGCCGTCCGATTCGCAGAGCAGGATCGCGGCTGCGTCCAGGTCGTAGCCCGCATGGACGAATTCCTCCACCGCGCGCGTGGCCGGTTTGTCCATCATCTCCAGGCCCGCCGGGATGATGCCCGCGGCAATGATGCCGGCCACCGCGTCGCCGCCTTTCACGACGTCGTCGAAACTGGCCATGATGACCTGCGCCGTTTGCGGCTTCGGGATGAGCTTGACGGTGACCTCGGTGACGATCGCGAACATGCCTTCGCTGCCGATCAACACCGCGAGCAGATCGAGGCCGGGCGCGTCAGGCCCGAGCGAGCCGAATTCGACGATCTCGCCTTCCATCGTCACGGCGCGAACGCGCAGCACGTTGTGCACCGTGAGGCCGTACTTGAGGCAGTGCACGCCGCCGGAATTCTCGGAGACGTTGCCGCCGATCGTGCAGGCGATCTGCGACGACGGATCCGGCGCGTAGTACAAGCCATAGGGCGCGGCGGCCTCGGAAATCGACAGATTGCGCACGCCCGGCTGGACCGTGGCGGTACGCGCGTAGGAGTCGACCTCGACGATCTTGCGAAAGCGCGCGAGCGACACCACCACGCCGTGGCGAATCGGCATCGCGCCGCCGGACAAACCGGTGCCCGCGCCGCGCGGCACGATCGGCACGTCGAGGCGATGGCAGATCTGCACGATGCGCTGCACCTGCGATTCCGTCTCCGGCAACGCGACCGCGAGCGGCAGACGCCGGTAGGCGGCAAGCCCGTCGCAGTCGTAGGCGACGGTGTCTTCCTCGCGGTATAGCAGACAGTGGGTCGGCAACACGGCCATCAGCGCCTGCACGACTTCGCGCTGGCGCTGGGCGAGTACGTCGGCCGTCAGTTCAGCGGGTGCGTTCATGTGGGTTGTCTCCTCGTGTCGCTCACCCGGCGTGCTCGTCGGGTTCGATGCGGCGGCGGCGCCGCTGCCGCGCGGCGGCCGTGCCTGGAAATGCCTCAAGCCGCCCAGGAAAAGATCTTGCCGGGGTTCATGAGATTGCGCGGATCGAGCGCGTGTTTGATCGAGCGCATGGTATCCACCGCGACTTCGCCGTGTTCCTCGAGCAGGAAGCCCATCTTGTGCAGGCCGACGCCATGCTCGCCCGTGCAGGTGCCGTCCATGCGCAGCGCGCGTTGCACGATGCGCTGGTTCAGACGCTCCGCTTCGACGAGCTCTTCGGGCTTTTCCGGATCGATCAGGATCGCCACGTGGAAGTTGCCGTCGCCGACATGGCCGACGATCGGGCAGGGCAGCGGCGACGCCTTCAGATCCTGCTCCGTCTCCACCACGCATTCGGCGAGGCGCGAGATCGGCACGCAGACGTCGGTCGTGACCGCGCGGCAACCGGGCTTCAGTTGCAGCATCGCGAAATAAGCGTTGTGGCGCGCGTTCCACAGGCGGCTGCGGTCTTCCGGCCGGGTCGCCCATTCGAAACCCTCGCCGGCATTCTGCGCGGCGATTTCCTGCACCAGCCCGGCTTGCTCCTTGACACCGGCCTCGGTGCCGTGGAATTCGAAGAACAGCGTGGACGCCTCGCGCAGCGTCAGATTCGAATGGCGATTGATCGAGCGGATCGCGAGCGAGTCGACGAACTCGACGCGCGCGATCGGCACGCCGATCTGGATCGTTTCGATGACCGCGCGCACCGCGTCGCCCATCGACGGGAATGCGCATACCGCGGCGGACACTGCTTCCGGCAGCGGATAGAGGCGCACGGTGATTTCGGTGATCACGCCGAGCGTGCCTTCCGAGCCCACGAACAGACGCGTGAGGTCGTATCCGGCCGCCGACTTGCGCGCCCGCGTGCCGGTCTTGATCACGCGGCCGTCGGCCAGCACCACGGTCAGCCCGAGCACGTTCTCGCGCATCGTGCCGTAGCGCACGGCGTTGGTGCCCGAGGCGCGCGTGGCCGACATGCCGCCGATGCTCGCGTCCGCGCCGGGGTCGATGGGGAAGAACAGCCCTGTGTCGCGCAGCGCTTCGTTCAGTTGCTTGCGCGAGATGCCGGGCTCGACGGTGACGGTGAGGTCTTCCGCGTTGATCGACAGCACGCGGTTCATTTCCGACAAGTCGATCGACACGCCGCCTTGCACCGCCAGCAGGTGCCCTTCGAGCGAGGAGCCGTTGCCGTAGGGGATGATCGGCACGTCATGCTGCGCGCATAGCTTGACGATGGTCTGCACTTCCTCGGTCGTGCGCGCGAATACGACGGCGTCGGGCAACTGGGGATCGAAGGGTGATTCATCGCGGCCATGATGGGCGCGCACGGCTTCGGCAATCGACACGCGTTCGCCGAAAGCGGCGTTCAGCGCGCTCAGCAACTCAGCGGGAAACGGCCGGCGCAACGGAGCCGATGGCTCGGGATGGTTCACGCATGTCTCCTGATATAGGGTGGCAGAGCTGGTTTGCAGCAGGCGTTTCATTTTACGCCGATCGCCTTCTGGCCGGCGTCGGGACCGGCTTGCGCTTCTATAATGGCGGCGACCTCGCGATGCGCGCAATATGGATAAACGCGGTGGCTTGTCCGCTGGCTTATCCGGCCGGGTGGCCGATGCGCCGGATGGAATGGCCGGCGCCGCGCGGACGCATCGTTACTAAATGCACGGAGACATCATGGGCAACCGCTTGAGCAAGATCGCCACCCGCACCGGCGACGACGGCACCACCGGTCTCGGCGACGGCCGCCGCGTGCGCAAGGACAGCGCGCGCATCGCGGCGATCGGCGACGTCGACGAACTCAATTCGAACCTCGGCGTGCTGCTGTGCGAGACACTGCCGGACGAAGTGCGAGCGGCGCTCGTCGCGATTCAGCACGATCTGTTCGATCTGGGCGGCGAGCTTTGCATCCCCGGCCACACCATGATCACCGACCAACATCTCGGCCAGCTCGACGATTGGCTCGCCGACTACAACGCGACGCTGCCGCCATTGAAGGAATTCATTCTGCCGGCGGGCTCGCGCGCGGCCGCGCTCGCGCACGTGTGCCGCACGGTGTGCCGGCGCGCGGAGCGGGCGATCGTCGCGCTGGGCGAAATCGAAGCGATCAATCCGGCGCCGCGCCAGTATGTGAACCGCTTGTCCGATCTTCTGTTTGTGCTGGCGCGCGTGCTGAATCGCGCGGACGGCGGCGCGGACGTACTGTGGCAGCACGACCGCGGGGCCGGATAGGCGCATTGGTGGCCCTGTGACAATCTGTCCGGGCAAGTCTTTTCTTAAAGAGGTATTCTACGCGCATCTTTAGGAGAAAGCCTGATGACCACGCTCACCGCTGACCAGATCGCCCGCGTCAAAGCCACTGTTCCCGTGCTCGCCGAACACGGCACCATCATCACCAAGCACTTTTACAAGCGCATGTTCGCGCACCACCCCGAGTTGAAGAACGTGTTCAACCAGACCCACCAGAAGAGCGGCAATCAGCCGGAAACGCTGGCGAAAGCGGTGTATGCGTATGCAGCCAATATCGACAATCTCGGCGCCCTCGGCCCGACGGTCTCGCGGATCGCGCATAAGCACGCCAGCCTGAATATCCGCCCGGAGCAGTACCCGATCGTGGGCCGCCACCTGCTCGGCGCGATCGTCGATGTGCTCGGCGACGCGGTCGATCAGGAAACGCTCAGTGCATGGCAAGCCGCGTACGGGCAGTTGGCCAATATCTTCATCGGCACCGAGGCGAAGCTGTACGACGGCGCCGCGTGGACCGGCTTCCGGCCGTTCAAGGTCGCCCGCAAGGAAGTGGAGAGCGACGAGATCACGTCGTTCTATCTGACTCCCGCCGACGGCTCGCCGGCCTGCGGTTTCGAACCCGGCCAATATCTGAGCGTGAAGCGCTTTGTCGATGAACTGGGTGTTGACCAGCCGCGGCAATACAGTTTGTCGGATGCGCCCAACGGCAAGTGGCTGCGCATTTCGGTGAAGCGCGAAGCCGGCCGCGAGGACACGGCGCCGGGCCACGTATCGAACCTGATGCACGACGGAGTGGAAGTGGGCGAGGTGGTGCATGTGAGCGCGCCGATGGGCGACTTCACGCTCGACCGCAAGAAGACGACCCCGGTGGTGCTGATGAGCGGCGGCGTGGGCGTGACGCCGATGACCTCGATGCTGTCCACGTTGTTGGCCGAGAAGAGCGAGCGTAGCGTGACCTTCGTGCATGCGTGCCGCAATGGCCGGGTACACGCATTCCGTCAGTGGCTTAACGATACGGTTACAGCGCACCCGAACGTGACCCGCGCAGTGTTCTATGAAGCTGTTGAAGCGACCGACCGCCTCGGCGTCGACTACGATTTCGAAGGCCGTCTCGACGTGACGAAAATCGCCGACAAGGTGATCGTGCCCGATGCGGATTACTACATCTGCGGGCCGCTGCCGTTCATGCGCGCGCAGTGCGATGCGCTGGCCGCGCTCGGCGTGGACGCTGCGCGAATCCACACCGAAGTGTTCGGTTCAGGCGCCGTTCAGTAAGGCAAGACGCATGGCAAACCGCTCCGGGCGAAAGCCCGCCGCGCAGCTTGCCATGCTCTTACCCGACCGCCAGCGTGACTGGCTTGCCGATCCGGCTCATCATTTCGACGAGCGTGTCGATGGTGAACTTGGTGGTCTTCTTGTTCACCACGTCGGACACACGCGGGCGCGACACCATCAGAATCTCGGCGGCCTCGGCCTGCTTCAAATGATGCTGTTCGATCCAGCTT
Source organism: Paraburkholderia sp. DD10 (assembly GCF_049177125.1). Classification (NCBI taxonomy): domain Bacteria; kingdom Pseudomonadati; phylum Pseudomonadota; class Betaproteobacteria; order Burkholderiales; family Burkholderiaceae; genus Paraburkholderia; species Paraburkholderia sp. DD10. Next base: position 3,945,690 of record NZ_CP185393.1, read on the forward strand.
GAGAGCTCGGTCATCAACTGCTCCTTGAGCAGCCGCGTGTCGTTGATCTGTTTCTGCGATGCCGCGTGCAGGCGCTTCGCCTCTTCGGCGGAGAAGCCGAGCTCGAGGAACAGATTGGCACCGGGCTTGGTTACGTGACGGACTTTGGCATCGATCGTCATTTTCAAATTTTCCTCTCAGTCATGATGGCGCGATAACGCGTCTCGGCAATCTGTTTATCGTGCGGACTCAGCTTCTGCGTTTTCTTCTGGAAGCAATGCAACACATAGAGCGCTTCCACGAACTTGGTCACATACATGACGCGATAGATGCCGTCCGCTTCCTTGATGCGAATCTCGCGGGTTCCTGCGCCGATCGAATCAAATGGCTTCCAGTCGTCAGGGTCGAGCCCTGCCTGGATCTTGCCCAATTGAAACCCTGCCCGCCGACGCGGCTCTTCGGGAAAAGCGAGTAAATCGCGGTAGCTGGAGCCCATCCAGCGAATTTCTTTTTCCTGCTCCATAGCCGCCTTTCATGTACAAAATTGTATACGCAACACCTCGGCCCGGTCAAGTCAATTTCGACCCGGCGGCGAGCCCGGCAACGAGTTGTTACGGTACAGAGGCGGCAGGCGGCGCACCATTCGTCCGTTCGGCTAACAAAAAAGCCCGGCTCGATTGAGCCGGGCTTTCTAAACTAACTTGCAGCGATCGAGCGGGTTTTCTCAGTTGCCGCTGCCGCGCGCAATACGCCGTTGCTTGACCGCGTCGGCGAGACCTTCCAGCACGGCTACGCTTTCGTCCCAGCCGATGCATGCATCGGTAATGCTTTGCCCATAGGTCAACTGGCAGCCTTCCTGCAGATCCTGGCGGCCCGCCACGAGGTGCGATTCCACCATCACGCCGACGATCCGTTCGTCACCCGAAGCGATTTGCCGGCCGATGTCCGCGCACACCGGAATCTGATTCTCGTGCTTCTTCGAACTGTTCGCGTGGCTCGCGTCGATCATCAGGCGCGCGGCGAGACCGGCCTTGCCGATGTCGGCGCACGCGGCATTGACGCTGTCCGCGTCGTAGTTCGGCGTCTTGCCGCCGCGCAGGATGATGTGGCAGTCCTCGTTGCCGGCGGTCGAGACGATCGCCGAGTGGCCGCCCTTCGTGACCGACAGGAAATGGTGCGGCTGCGAGGCGGCCTTGATCGCGTCGACGGCGATCTTCACGTTGCCGTCGGTGCCGTTCTTGAAGCCGACCGGGCACGACAGTCCCGAAGCGAGTTCACGGTGCACCTGCGACTCGGTGGTCCGCGCGCCGATCGCGCCCCACGAGATCAGATCCGCGATGTATTGCGGGCTGATCATGTCGAGGTATTCGGTGCCGGCCGGCAGACCGAGTTCGTTGATGCGCAACAGCAGTTCGCGCGCGGTGCGCAGACCGTCGTTGATCTTGAAGCTGTTGTCCATGTGCGGGTCGTTGATGAGACCCTTCCAGCCCACCGTCGTGCGCGGCTTTTCGAAGTACACGCGCATCACGATTTCGAGCTCGCCGGCGAAGCGCTTGCGCTGTTCGACGAGACGACCCGCGTATTCGAGCGCCGCCTTCGTGTCGTGAATCGAGCACGGTCCGATGACGACGATCAGACGGTCTTCCATGCCGTGCAGAATGCGATGCATCGCGTTGCGCGAGTTGTAGATGACGTCGGACACCGTTTCATCGCAAGCGAATTCGCGGATCAGGTGAGCGGGGGGCGTGAGTTCTTTCAATTCGCGAATGCGGACATCGTCGGTGTTGTGCGGGGGCATGTTGTTCTCCTGAATCGGTTCGTAGCGTGTTCGCGCGGGTAACGAGGGCTGCGGCAATGAGCAGCGATGCACGCGCGGACGACAATCAAAAAAGTTGCAACGACAAAAGTTCTAACGGCATGGGGCGAAAAAAAACCGCCAGACTCGCTGGCGGTTTTTCGGGAATTCTCGGTGTCTTGCGTGCACTAACACCCCTCTCGATCCGCCAGCGGTCTGAGATGCCAAAAAAAGTAAAAGTAAAACTTGGCGGACATGGCGAAATGAGGTCGCTGGTCAAAAAGGGTGAGTGACTTTATAACCCCTACAGGCTCGACTGGCAAGCCGGAAGGCGTAAAAATGCGGAAATTCCGCATACTTCGCGCATTTTATGCACGAAGTATGCGTTTTATCTGGATTCAGGCGGTGCCGCCGACGGTCATGCGGTCGATGCGCAGCGTCGGCTGGCCGACGCCGACCGGCACGCTTTGGCCTTCCTTGCCGCACACGCCCACGCCCGAATCGAGCTTCATGTCGTTGCCGATCATGCTGACGTATTTGAGCGACTCGGGGCCGCTGCCGATCAGCGTCGCGCCCTTGACCGGGTAAGTGACCTTGCCGTTTTCGATCATGTACGCCTCGGAGGCCGAGAACACGAACTTGCCGTTGGTGATGTCGACCTGGCCGCCGCCGAAGTTCACCGCGTACAAACCGTTTTTCACGGAGGCGATGATTTCCCGCGGGTCCTTGTCGCCGTTGAGCATGTACGTGTTGGTCATGCGCGGCATCGGCAGCGCGGCGTACGATTCGCGGCGCGCGTTGCCCGTGACCGGCATTTTCATCAGACGCGCGTTCAGCGTGTCCTGAATGTAGCCTTTCAGGATGCCGTCCTCGATCAGCGTCGTGCATTGCGTCGGATTGCCCTCGTCGTCGATATTGAGCGAGCCGCGGCGGTTCGGCAGCGTGCCGTCGTCGACCACCGTGACGCCCTTGGCCGCAACCTGTTCGCCGATCCGCCCCGCGAACGCCGACGAACCCTTGCGGTTGAAGTCGCCCTCCAGCCCGTGGCCGATCGCCTCGTGCAGCAGCACGCCGGGCCAGCCCGGTCCGAGCACCACGGTCATCGCGCCGGCCGGCGCCGGGCGGGCGTCGAGGTTCACGAGCGCTGCGTGCACCGCGTCGTCGACATAGCCCGACAGTACTTCGTCGGTGAAATAGCCGTAGTCGAAGCGGCCGCCGCCGCCGCCGCTGCCGATTTCGCGGCGGCCGTTCTGTTCGGCGATCACCGTGACCGACACGCGCACCAGCGGACGGATGTCGGCCGCGAAGCCGCCGTCGCTGCGCGCGACCAGCACGACGTCGTACTCGCCGGCAAGGCCAGCCATGACTTGCTGAATACGCGGATCGCGACCGCGCGCCATCTGTTCGACGCGCTCGAGCAGCTTGACCTTGGCGGTGGCGTCGAGCGAATGCAGCGGGTCGGACGGCAGATACAGGTCGCGGCCGGCGATGCCCGTCAGCGACGACGCCACCTTGATCTTCTGCTTGCCGCCGCCGGCCTTGGCGATTGCGCGTGTGGCGATGGCCGCCTGGCGGATCGCTTCGGGCGAGAGGTCGTCCGAATAGGCGAAAGCGGTGCGATCGCCCGACACGGCGCGCACGCCGACGCCTTGGTCGATGCTGAAACTGCCCGACTTCACGATACCCTCTTCGAGACTCCACGCTTCGCTGCGCGTAGCCTGGAAGTACAGGTCGGCGTAGTCGATCTTGTGCGTGAAGATTTCGGCGAGCGTGCGGGTGAGCAGGGATTCGTCGAGGCCGTAGGGCGTCAGGAGGATGTCCTTGGCGGTGGCGAGATTACGGATACCGGGTTCGATGATGTTCATGCGAAGTATGTTCTGCTCGATACGAAGGATTCGGTTAGCGCCACGCTCGCTATATGAGTGGCAGGCGCCGCAGTTTCAACGTCTTGATGCGTCAGGTCAATGAGTCAACTCAGCACGCGGTGACGCCAGGCGGGCAGGCTTTGCCGCACTTCGTCGATGCGCGCACGCTCGAGATCGCCGGCGACCACGCCCGCGCCCTCGTCGCGCACCGCGACGATTTCGCCCCACGGGTCGATCAGCATGCTGTGGCCCCAGGTACGGCGGCCGTTTTCATGTTTGCCGCCTTGCGCGGCGGCCAGCACGTAGCACTGGTTCTCGACCGCCCGGGCGCGCAGCAGCATCTCCCAGTGCGCGCGGCCGGTGGTGTAAGTGAACGCGGACGGCACCACGATCAGCGCGCAATCGCCCATGCGGCGGTACAGCTCGGGAAAGCGCAAATCGTAGCAGACCGACAGGCCGACCCGGCCGAACGGCGCCTCGAAGGTGCGGACCTCGCCGCCGGGACAGATGGTGCGCGCCTCGTCGAACGATTCCTCGCCTTTTTCGAAGTTGAACAGATGGATCTTGTCGTAGCGGGCGGCTTCGTTGCCTTGCGGATCGAACACCAGCGTGGTGTTCAGCACGCGCGACGCTTCGGGTGCCATCAGCGGCAGCGTGCCGCCGATCACCCAGAGCTGGTGACGGCGTGCGGCGTCGGCGAGAAAGCGCTGGACCGGGCCGTCCTGATAGGCTTCGCGCACGGCGAGCTTGTCCGTGTCCTTGAAGCCCATGAAGCAGAAGTATTCGGGGAGCAGGACGAGCTGCGCGCCGTCGGCGGCGGCCTCGGCGATCAACCGGTCCGCTTCGGCCAGATTGCGCTCGCGCTCGGGCGTGCTCACCATTTGCAGCGCGGCGACGCGAAAGACGCTTGCGGAAGATCCGCTGGACGACGGCAATGAAGAGACGTGTGTTTCGCTCATGAGCGTTTCGAGAAACTCCCGGCAAGGCGGCGGCGCGAATCGCTCGGGCCGCGGACGTCGTTCAAGGCTGGCTGCGGCCGGGCGGCGCGGCGCCTGGTTTTTTCGGCCGAACGAGGGGTCGAATAAAGCTCAATGCGCTTGCACGGCCGAAGCCGGAGCGTCCATCTTACCGCGATCGCCCTTCACCCGCTCGATGTGCGGTTTCGACCACGAACCGGTGATCGCGTACTCCCGCGAAAACGCGTGCGAGATCGACTGGCTGAACGCCAGATCGGCCACCAGCGCGCCCAGGCCGAGCAGCGGATTGATCACGGTCGCGGCGATCACGGCGGCGCCAGCGCTGACCGTCGGCACGATCTGAACGTGCAGATTCTGCGTCTCCTGGGCGAGATCGACCGAGCCCTTCATGTCGACGCGAGCCGGCGCCGTCACCATCTCGAAGTTCTCCGTGCGGCCGATGCCGTTGCGGACCTGGGCGGTCCCGGTCACGTGTTCGAACGGCAGACCTTCGCCGATCACGTCGCGGAAATTCAGCGTGGCGAAGCGCGCGAGGCTTTGCAGACTCAGCACGCCCAGCAGCTTGGCGACGCCCGGGTCGACCTTGAGAATCTGCCCGTGGCGCAGATCGACGGCCAGGTTGCCGTTGAGCGTCGGATAGTCGATGGCGGTCGGGCCGCCGCGCCACACCATCTTGCCGGAGAGCGAACCGCTGCCCGACTTCAGCGTGCGCGGCTGGCCGAAGCGTTCGAGCAGCGCGCCCGCGTCCTTGATGTCGAGCTTGAAATCGAACACCGTGCGGCGCGGCGTCGTTTCGTCGGCGGCGCTGCCGAGGCCCGTCGAGGTGCGCCAGTTCGCGGTGGCGGTCAGCGTGGCGGCGGCGTTGGTGATGCCGAGCTTGTCGAGTTGCCAGACCGGCACGCCGTCCTCGTCGAAGTTGTGCGCGTTCACTTCGAGACGGCCGACGTTGCGATCGCGGAAGATCAACTCGTTGACCACCAGATCGATCGACGGCATGTTCTGCGCGGGAGCGGAGATCGCCTGGCCGAGCAGGTCCTTGTCGGCGACCGAAGGAATCACCACGCGCGCGAAGCGCGCCTGCAGCGTGCCCGGCGATTCCTTGCTGGGGCCCGGCAGCCACGACACGTGGCCGGATACCTGATTCGACGCGATGTTGGCCTGCCATTTGCCGTCCGCATGCGACGCGCCGACGATCACGCTGTCCCAGTGGCGCTTGAGCAGCGTCAGCGTGCCGATGTGCAGCGCGAAGCGGTTGGGCAGGAACTGCGTGAGGATCGGGTTCGGCGCGGCCGGCGGCGCGGCGGCGGGTGCTTCCTTGTTGCGCATCTGCGCCACGAGCGCGCGCCAGGCGTCGGCGTCGAATGCCTCGACGTCGACGGCCGCGATCACGCCTTCGGACGGCAACTCCGCAGGCTTGTTGACGCCGATCGCGCCGCGCACGACGGTGGGCGCCGCCTTCGGCTGGTAGCCCAGCAGGTAGGCGGCGGCGACCGGGCCGAACGTGAGATCGGCGCGTTCCAGGCCGGTCTCGCCCGGCGCCGCCGACGGCCTGACGGCAAAGCGCAACGGCATCGGCGTGCCGACCGGCTTGTTGAACGGCGCGGGGAAGTCGAGCGCGAGACCGGTGAGGTCGGAGTTCGCCGTCACGTCCGGCAACCGGCCTTTCGCGCCGCGCACGGTCAGCGCATACGGCGCGCTGCCGCTCATGCGCGCGAGCACCTCGGCGGCCGGACCATGCAGATTCAGATCGCGCGCCGCATCGACGGCAATGTGGCCGCCGAGGTCGAGCGCATAGGTGCCGTCCTTTTTCAGCCCGCCGCTCGCATGCACGTCGCCGCCGAGGAACTGGCCGGAGAGCCGATCCGCCTGAGCCGTATATTCGGTGAAGCGCACCTTGCCGTTCAGTCGCGACAGCGGCGGCACGTTCTCGACCGTCAGCCGGTTGTTCTGGAAACCGACCGCGCCTTCCACGGCGATATGCGGCTTCGGCGTGCGCGGCACCGTCAGCTTGAGCGCGAGCGACGCCGGCCCTTCGGCGCGCACTTTCTCGGTTTCGTGCTTCGCCATGATGCCGAGCGAGCTTTCGTTGACGTAGTCGAGCATGTCGGCGAGCGGCCCGCGGCCGTCGCCCTGAATGACCAGGTTCGACGCCTTGGTGCCGAGATCGTCGATCTTGCCGTTGACGCCCATCAGCGCGACCTGCTTGTAATGCGCGCGGTCGATGTCGAAGCGCAACATGTTCTGGCTCAACTCGAACACGCCGTCGATGCCGTCGAGCGGCGGCCACACGTTCGGCGTGCCGTTTTTCATCGTGCGCGGCGGGTACGGCGAGGGATCGAACTTGCCGCCCTTGAACGGCGCGACGATATGAAAGATGCCGGCCTCCGGGTCGCGCGAGTAGGGGAACCTGGTCAGATCGCCGTGCACCTCGATGGTCGCGCCCTTCGATACGCCCGCTTGCAGCCCATGGCCGAGATAAATGCGCAGCTTCTCGCTGATGCTGGTCGGGAGATAGCGGACGATGCGCGTCACCTGCGCGCGCTCGAAGTCGGCTTTCAGGTCGAGCGCGCCGCGGCCGTGGCCGGGGTTGCTGTAGTCGGCGGTGGCGCTGGCCGCGACGTCCGCATTGGCGACGCTGAGATGGGCCACCTTCACGGCAAAGGCCGGGTGGTTTTCGCCGGGCGCCTTCGGCGTGATGGTCCAGTCGGCGCGGCCTTGCAGACGGTCGAACTTCAGGCGCGGATCGTCGAACACGCCCGGCAGCGTGATCGCGACGTTGGATGTGTCGAGTATCGCGGTGCCGCGCTTTTCGTCCGCATCGACGCTGCCCCACAGGTTTTCGATGCCCGGTATGCCCGCGCGCGGGTGATTGCGCAGCGTGAGCCCCGGCGGCGGTTCCTGCGCGGCCACGCTGATGCCTTGCAGGTCGCCCTTGAAACGATAGCGCTCGATCGGCTCGGTCCCGCTCGCGAGATGGTCGCTGCCCGCCTCGCCGGATTCGGGTTTGCCGCGCTCGACCTCGATCACATAATTGGCGACCAGCCCGCGCGGATTGAAGCGCACGAGACCGTTCAGCAGGCGCCGCGGCAGCGGCAGCGCGCGGCTGAATTCGGCGAGGATGCCCAGGTCGACGCGGTCGCCGCTCACGCTGAGCAACTGGCCGCGCTGCTGCGTGGCGGTGCGAAAGCGTCCGCTCAACGTCGACAGCGCGAGGATGCGGGTGAGCGAGGTGCCGTCGTCGAGCGGCGGCTGGCCGAGCTCGGCGTGCAGGTCGTTCAATTGCAGCTTGTAGTCGCCCTGGTCGGCTTCGAGGCGCCATGAAAAATGAGCAACCGGCAGCAGCAGCTTGGGCTGTGTGGGGCGCACTCGCAGGGCGACGTCCGTGCCGGCCAACTGCCCGCTCGCCGCCTTCATGCGGCCGTCGGCGAAGTCGGCCCAGATCGCGTTGTCGATGCGGCCGGCAAACGTCTCGATCGGGAATTTGACATAGCGCGCGAGCATCGGCAGATCGACCGGGCCCGTCGAGACATACACCTGGCCCTTCCAGTTGACCGGCGCGCCGATCTCGGAGAGACGCGCGTGTTTGAAGTTCGTGCGGAAGTCGATCGGGCCGCGCAGGACCTGGCCGTCGGCGGGAGCCTGCAACGCCAGCCGGTGATCGTAGCCGTCGTTGAGAATCGCGATGCGGATGTCGCGCAGCGCGAGTTCCGGTGCGTCGCGCTGGGCATCGCGCCAGCGCAGCACGCCGCCGCGCACGACGATCGCCTGTTGCCGCAGTAGCCAGGTCGTCAACGTGGCGTTGCCGCTATGCCGGGTCGGCACGGGCACGCCCGCCACCGACAGCACGCCGTCGCCGGCGCGCGAGACCAATACGTCCGGCTTGTCGACGATCAGGCTGGAGAGCGCTGGACGAAACTGCCAGAGCGACTTCCACGAGAGCGTGGCGGTGGCGTGCGGAATCGTCAGCGCCGGTTTGCCCTCGCGGTCGCGAATGACGAGATCGGTGATGTCGAGGCCGGGCTGAAAGCCGCTCCAGAGAGGCGCGAGCTTGCCGATGGTGAACTGCGCATGCAGCTTCTCGGAGACGGTGGCTTCGATGCGCGGCCGGAACGAATCGGCACGCGGCAACACCACATAGCGCAAACCGAGGAACAGACCCGTCGCAATGAAGTAGAGAACGAGGGCGAGCGCAAGGACGACATGCAAGGTCCGGCGCAGCACGACGTGATCGCTTCCGCTCGCAGGCCGGACCTGCCCGGTTTCGTGCGGGTCGGCGGATTCGTTTCGCTCGGGCATGCTGCGGCGGGTGGGCGTATGGTAGTTTTGCGAATTAACGACGAAATGTAACACACGGGCAAGCGTCGGCAGTACTTCCTGCAAAGCCAGTCTGCATGCGCCTCGCGACGTTCGCAAGGACGCCGGAACCGTGTGCCGCGATGAACTGAACCACGCTAATCAAGCAACGAGCGAGCCAGATCCTTGATGACTGACGCCACACTACTGAGTTCCAACTATTCGCATTACGCGGCGCGTGCGGTGGCGGCCCGTCCGCGACTCGCGGCGCACGTGGCGGCGCTTGCCGCCATGCCGCTGACCCGTGAGCGCATCGACGCGCGCTTTGACGCGCTGTGCGCCGAAGCCGCCGGCGCGAGCGGCGCTCCGTTGAGCGAGGACGCGCTCAAGCGGGCCTTGCGGCAGTTGCGCACCGAGGTGTTCTGCGCCGTGATGGAGCGCGATCTGACCGGCGAGGCGGACGTCGCCGAAGTCACCGGGGCAATGACCGATCTGGCGGAGACGACGATCCAGCGCGCGCTCGCGGTGTTGTCCGCCGAACTGGAAACGTTGTACGGCGAGCCGCGCGGACCGCAAGGCGAGCGGCTTGCGCTCGGCGTCGTGGGCATGGGCAAGCTCGGCGGGCGCGAGTTGAATGTGTCGTCGGACATCGATCTGATCTTCGTCTACGAAGAGGACGGCGAGACCGCGGGCGGCCAGCGCGCGCCGATCCCCACTCAGGATTTTTTCACGCGCCTCGGCAAGCGCCTGATCGGCGCACTCGCCGAAGTCACCGCGGATGGTTATGTGTTCCGCGTCGACATGCGCTTGCGGCCGAACGGCGACTCGGGGCCGCTCGTCTCCAGTCTCGGCATGCTCGAAGAGTATTTCTACGTGCAGGGCCGCGAGTGGGAGCGCTATGCGTGGATCAAGGGCCGGCTCGTGTCCGAAGGCGCGAGCGACGCGGCGCGGCGATTGCAGAAGCAGCTCGACGCGATCGTCACGCCGTTCGTCTATCGGCGCTATCTCGACTTCGGCGTGATCAGCGCGATTCGCGCGCTCCATCTGCAGATTCGCCAGGAGGCGCAGCGCCGTGCGTCGATGCGGCCGGACAAGGCCGACGACATCAAGCTCGGGCGCGGCGGCATCCGCGAGATCGAATTCAGCGCGCAGGTGTTTCAGTTGATTCGCGGCGGCCAGGACGCCGGTTTCCGGGTGCGGCCGACGCTTGCCGTCTTGCGCTATGCGGCCACGCATGGGCTGATCGACTCGGCGGTCTGCGTGAAGCTCTCGCAGGCCTATCGCTTCCTGCGCGAACTCGAGCATCGGCTCCAGTACCGCAACGATGCGCAGACCCACGCGATGCCGGTCGATGCCGAGGAGCGCGCGGCGCTCGCTCGCGCGATGGGTTGCGATAGTTATGCCGCGCTGATGACGAAGCTCGACGCGCACCGCGAATTCGTCGAGCAGCAGTTCGACCAGATTTTCGCCGACAAGGTGAGCGGCCGCGACGGCTGCGGCGCGCCCGAAGACGGCGCCGCCGCGTGGGTGTGGAGCAGCGCGCTCGCCGACGACAGCGCGGAAGATGCCCTGCGGGCGCGCCTCACCGAACTCGGCGTTGCCGAGCCGGGCGAATTGCTCGCGCGGCTGCGCGGGGTGTGGCAGTCGTCGCGTTATGCGGGGCTGGCCGAGCGCAGCCGGCAACGCTTCGACATCGTCGCGCAGCGCGCGCTCGATGCCGCTCGCACGCTGGAGCCGCCCGAGCGGCGCGGCGACACGGTGGCGCGCCTGTTCGATCTGCTCGAGGCGGTGGGCCGGCGCGGCGCGTATCTGGCGTTGCTGACCGAATATCCGCAAGCGCTGCACCAGGTGCTGTCGGTGCTGGGCGCCTCGCGCTGGGCCGCGGGCTACCTGATCCGGCATCCCCAGTTGCTCGACGAACTGCTGGACGACGAGGCGATCAACAGTCCGTTCGACTGGCCCGAGTTCAAGCGCTCGCTGCGCGTGCGCCTCGCCGCCGCCGACGGCGTCGAGCAGCAGATGGATCTATTGCGCCACGCTCACCAGGCCGAGGTGTTTCGTATCCTGCTGATCGACCTCGCGGGCAAGCTGAGCGTCGAGCATGTGAGCGACCGCCTGTCCGAACTCGCCGACGCCGTGCTCGACGTCACGCTCGAAGCGGTCTGGAAGCAGTTGCCCAAACGCCACCGCGAGGCGCCGCGCTTCGCGGTGATCGCCTACGGCAAGCTGGGCGGCAAGGAACTGGGCTACGCGTCCGACCTCGACGTGATCTTCCTTTACGACGATCCCGACGATGCCGCAGCCGACGTCTATTCCACCTATACCCGCCGCCTCATCACATGGCTCACGACCGCGACCGGCGCCGGCACGCTATTCGACGTCGACTTGCGCTTGCGGCCGAACGGCGAGTCGGGTCTGCTCGTTACCGATCTGGACGCGTTCCGCCGCTACCAGTTGCGCGAGGGCGACGCGGCGAATACCGCCTGGGTCTGGGAGCACCAGGCATTGAGCCGCGCGCGGTACTGCGCGGGCGATGCCGAGATCGGCGCGAAGTTCGAGGCGATCCGCGAACAGGTGCTCACGACGCAGCGCGAAGCCGCGCCGCTTGCGAACGAGATCGTGGAGATGCGTGAGCGCGTCGAGGCGGGGCATCCGAACCCCACGCCGCTGTTCGATCTGAAGCACGACCGCGGCGGCATGGTCGATATCGAATTCGCCGTGCAGTACTGGGTGCTGTTGCACGCGGCGAGCGATCCCGCGCTGATCCGCAACACCGGCAACATCGCGCTGCTGCGCGAAGTGTCGGGCCTTGGCTTGATGAGCGAGGCGGAAGCGGAGACGGTCGGCGCGGCTTATCGCACTTACCGCAAGTTGCAGCACAAGCTGCGGCTGGACGGGATGGAGAAGGCGCGGGTCGATCCGGCGTTGGTTGCCGCCGAACGGAAGGCGGTGCTGGCGCTGTGGAAGCGGGTGTTCGGGTGAGGGGTAAGGCGCTGCGTTGGCTGGGGGGGGCGGTTCGGTGCGCCGCTGCGATTCCCCTGTCCTCGCACAATTACGCTACGCCGCCAGCATTTCCTTCGCGTGCTTGCGGGTGGTCGCGGTGATTTCCAGGCCGCCAAGCATGCGCGCGACTTCTTCCACGCGGCTCGCCTTGTCGAGCGAGATCACGCTGCTGACCGTGCCGCCCTTGCCGTTGCCCGCCTTCGCCACCTGGAAATGATGGTCGCCGCGTGCCGCGACCTGCGGCAAGTGCGTCACGCACAACACCTGGCGCGCTTGCCCGAGTTGATGCAGCAAACGCCCGACCACTTCGGCGACGCCGCCGCCGATTCCGGTATCCACTTCGTCGAAGATCAGCGTGGGCGTCGGGCTGGCGGCGCTCGCGATCACCGCCAGCGCGAGGCTGATGCGCGCCAGTTCGCCGCCTGAGGCAACCTTCGCGAGCGGCCGCAGCGGCACGCCGGCATGACCGGCGACGCGGAACTCCACCTGCTCGAGTCCATGTGCGCCGCCTTCGGGTAGCGGCACCAGCGCCACCTCGAAGCTGCCGCCTTTCATCGACAGTTCCTGCATGCCGGTGGTGACCGCCGCGCCGAGCGCCTTGCCGGCTTTGGCGCGCGCTTTCGACAGTTTTTTCGCTTCGGCCAGGAAGGCTTCGCGGGCCTGGGCTTCGGCGGCGTGCAGGCTATCGAGATCGGCGGCGGCGTCGAGCGCGGCCAGTTGCGCGCGGCGCGCTTCGTGTTCCTCGGGCAGCGTTTCGGGCTGCAAGCGGAATTTGCGCGCGGCCGAATGCAATGCGTCCAGACGCTTTTCGACTTGCGCGAGACGGTCCGGGTCGAGTTCGAGCTTTTGCGCGTAATGACTGAGCGAATACGCCGCTTCCTGCAACTGGATCTCGGCCGGCTCGAGCGCGGCCAGCACGTCGTTCAGCGCCGGATCGATCTCGGCCAGGTCGCGCATCTTCGAGATGATCGACGCAAGGTGCGTGATCATCGCCTCGTCCGATTCGGACAGCGCGGCGAGCGCGCCTTGCACGCCGTCGATCAGATTGGCCGAATGCGACAGCCGCCGATGCTCGCTGTTGACCTCCTCCCATTCGCCCGGCTGGGGTGCGAGCTTGTCCAGTTCGGCGAGCTGCCATGCAAGGCGCTCGCGCTCCAGTTGCAACTCGCGGTCGCGCGTTTGCGCGTGCTCGACTGCCTGAACCTTTTCGCGCCACGTGCGCCACGCCCGCGTTACCGACGCGGCGGTCTCGGTCAAACCCGCGTGCGTGTCGAACAGTTCGCGTTGCGCGTCCGGCCGCATCAGCAATTGATGCGCGTGCTGACCGTGGATATCCACCAGCATTTCGCCGACTTCGCGCAGTTGCGCCAGCGTCGCCGCCGTGCCGTTGATGAACGCCCGCGAGCGGCCATTCGCGTCCACCACGCGCCGCAGCATCACCGTGCCGCCGTGTTGGCCGTCGTCGGCGGTGGCCCCGAGCGCCTGCTCGTCGAGCCACTGCTCGACTTGCGCATGCGTCTCGAACTCGGCGGTGATGTCGGCGCGGCTCTCGCCGGTGCGCACCACGCTCGCATCGGCGCGCGCGCCAAGCGCGAGCGCCAGCGCGTCGATCAGGATCGACTTGCCGGCGCCGGTTTCGCCGGAGAAAACGGTAAAGCCGCTGTCGAATTCGAGATCGAGCGCGGCGACGATGACGAAGTCGCGTATCGAGAGATGGCGAAGCATGGAGGTCGTCTGGTGAGCGTGAGATTCAGGGTTCGGCAGCGGCGGCGTTCGCGTTCCAGTGATTGCCGGCCGCTCAGGGTTTGTCGTCTTCTTCGTGTGACGGGTATTCGTTCCAGTGCAGCTTCTTTCGCAGCGTCGCGTAATGGCTGTAGCCGACCGGATGCAGAATCGGCACGGTATGGCGCGAGCGGCGCACTTCGATCGTGTCGCTCAGTTCGAGCGAGGTGAACGACTGCATGTCGAAATTGACGTTCACTTCGCGGCCCGAGACGATCTGAATGCTCACCTTTGAATCGTCCGGCAGCACGATCGGCCGGTTCGACAGCGCGTGCGGCGCGATCGGCACCAGCACGATGCCCTGCAACTGCGGATGCAGGATCGGCCCTTGTGAAGAAAGCGCGTAAGCGGTCGAGCCGGTCGGCGTGGCGACGATCAGGCCGTCGGAACGCTGGTTGTACATGAAGCGCCCGTCCACCGAGACATGCAGTTCCGCCATGCCCGAGAAGCCGCTGCGGTTCACCACCACGTCGTTGAAGGCCAGCGCGTGATAGATCGGGTTGCCGCCGCGCATGATGCGCGCTTCGAGCAGCATGCGTTCCTCGCGCTCGAAGTTGCCGCACAGCATTTGCGGCACGGTCTCGCGCATGTCGGAGATCGGAATGTCGGTAATGAAGCCGAGCCGCCCGTGGTTGATGCCGATCAACGGCGTGCGGTAAGGCGCGAGCTGACGGCCGATGCCGAGCATGGTGCCGTCGCCGCCCAGCACCACGGCGACGTCGGCGCGCGCGCCGATCTCGGCGGGACGCAACGCCGGGTAGTCGGTGATGCCGATTTCAGCGGCCGTCTCGGCTTCGAACACGACGTCGAAGCCGCGCTTCGCGATGCACGCGGCGAGCTCGGTCAGCGGCTCGCCGATGCCCGGCGTGTTGTTGCGCCCGACGAGCGCAACGGTCTTGAACTGGCTGGTTACTTGCATGCCGGCATTACACCATAGGTGGGGCCTGAAAAGAACCGCAGACAGACCCGGTGGCGGGCCGGCTGGAGCGGGCTGTCAGCGTATCGCGCGATTGTCGTTAGAATGGTGAAGCCTTGATGACATGCGCGCCGGGTAAAGTGCGGCGGCGCGCTGCCGTCGGATTCGTCGGACTGGCGGCCGGCGAGGCGCTGTACCGAGCGATGGACTTCGCGCCGCCACTGGATCGCGCGGGCGCAAGAACGCTGGACGAAGCGCCGAACCGCGGGCTGGCACGCGCGCCGCAGCGAATGCGAAACGCCGTCCCGCCGGCTTGCGGCGCGGCCGTTAGGGGCGGGCGCCGTTAGCGCTCGCGGTAGCGCTGTCATTGAGCTAAAATTTTCCGTCATGCTAGATCCTCGCGCACAAACCCTCCTCAAAACGCTGATCGAGCGCTACATCGCCGAAGGTCAGCCGGTCGGCTCGCGCACGTTGTCACGCTATTCCGGCCTCGAACTGAGTCCGGCCACGATCCGCAACGTGATGTCCGATCTCGAGGACCTGGGGCTCGTGATCAGTCCGCATACGTCGGCGGGCCGCATTCCTACTCCGCGCGGCTACCGGCTCTTCGTGGATACGATGCTGACGGTGGAATCCGCCGCGGACGAAGAAGCCGTGATGCGTACCGTCAAGACTACGCTGCAGGCGGGCGAACCGCAGAAAATCGTCGCCGCGGCGGCGAGCGTGCTCTCCAATCTGTCGCAGTTCGCCGGCGTGGTGCTCACGCCGCGGCGCAGCCATGTGTTCAAGCAGATCGAATTCATGCGCCTGTCCGACAAGCGCATCCTGCTCATCATCGTGACGCCGGAAGGCGACGTGCAGAACCGCATCATGGCCACCCAGCGCGACTTCTCGCCGTCGCAACTGGTTGAAGCGTCGAATTACATCAACGCGCACTTCGCTGGCCTGTCGTTCGACGAAGTGCGCCGCCGTCTGCGCGAGGAAATCGACGAACTGCGCGGCGACATGACCACGTTGATGCACGCCGCCGTCACCGCCAGCACGGATGAAGCCGACACCGGCGAGACCGTGCTGATTTCCGGCGAGCGCAACCTGCTGGAAGTCGCCGATCTGTCCTCGGACATGGCGCGCTTGCGCAAGCTGTTCGATGTGTTCGACCAAAAGACAAGCCTCCTTCAATTGCTCGACGTGTCGAGCCATGCGGCGGGTGTGCAGATTTTCATCGGCGGCGAGTCGAACCTGGTGCCGATCGAGGAAATGAGCGTCGTCACCGCGCCCTACGAGGTGAACGGCAAGATCGTCGGCACGCTCGGCGTGATCGGGCCGACCCGCATGGCCTACAACCGCGTGATCCCGATCGTGGATATCACGGCGCGTCTGCTTTCCCTCACCCTCAGCCAGCAGTAACACGGCCGCCCATCGCGGCCGCGGAGGTTCGTGCCGCACATGATGCGCGACGGCGCCCGGCTTGCCAATTGGCCGAATGGCCAGGGGTCTCCGGCGGACCTCGCCGGGAACCGCGCCGCTATAATGAATCCCACCTGAACCGACTTTCCGCCCAAAGCGGTTACCCCTCCTGCCTATGCGCTTCGACCTCGAGCGGCCTTCACAGAACGCCACGTCACATCGTGTCGCCGTGCTGCTGATCAATCTCGGCACGCCGGACGCGCCGACGCCGCGCGCGGTCCGCCGCTATCTGGCGCAGTTCCTGTCCGATCCCCGCGTGGTCGAGATTCCCGCCTTGCTCTGGCAGGTGATTCTGCGTCTGCTGATCTTGCCGTTGCGCGGCCGGGCGTCGGCGAAGAAATACGCGGCGGTCTGGATGCCCGAGGGCTCGCCGTTGCGCGTGCATACGGAGAAGCAGGTGGAGGCGTTGCGCCATCTGCTGCAATTGAACGATTACACGGTGCTGGTCGACTACGCGATGCGTTACGGCACGCCCGGCATTCCGGCCATGCTGAACCAGTTGAAGCTGGCGGGCGCCGAGCGCGTGCTGCTCATGCCCATGTATCCGCAATACTCGTCGTCCACCACGGCCACCGCGTTCGACGATGCTTTTTCGGCTCTCAAGCGCATGCGCAACCAGCCGGAAATCCGCACGGTGCGGCATTACGCGGACCATCCGGCCTATATTGCCGCCCTCGCCGCGCAGGTGCGTCAATACTGGCATCAGCATGGCCGGCCTGACTTCGCGGCGGGCGACAAGCTGGTGCTGAGTTTTCACGGCGTGCCCAAGCGCACGCTCGATCTCGGCGATCCGTACCACGAGCAATGCCAGCAGACCGGCGCCTTGTTGATGCAGGCGCTCGAACTGACGCCGGTGGAATGCCGCATTACTTTCCAGTCGCGCTTCGGCAAGGCCGAATGGCTGCAGCCGTACACTGCGCCCACGCTGAAGGAATTGGGCGCGGCGGGCGTGCGGCGTGCTGACGTGTTCTGTCCAGGCTTCACCGCCGATTGCCTGGAAACCATCGAGGAAATCGGCATGGAAGTGCGCGACGAGTTCCTGCATGCGGGCGGCAAGGAGTTTCACCGGATCGCCTGCCTGAATGCGTCGCAAGCGTGGATCGCGGCGCTCGGCGAAATCGTCGCGCAGAATTTGCAAGGCTGGCCGGTGCAGGCGGTGCCGGTGCCGCATACGACAGGGGCTTGACCGAGGCTCATGAATTACAGGATCTCCACTGAACCGGGCGCGAGGCTGCGCATCGACAAATGGCTGTGGGCGGCGCGCTTCTTCAAGACGCGCTCGCTGGCGGCGGACGCGGTCGACAAGGGGCACGTGCGCATCGGCGGCGCGACCGTCAAGCCGAGCAAGGACGTGCGGGTCGGCGATCTGGTCGAGATCGAGATCGAACGGATCGTGTGGCAGGTGGAAGTGCTGGGCGTGTGCGACGTGCGCGGCCCCGCGAGCGTCGCGCAGACGCTTTATGCGGAAACCGGTGAGAGCAAGGTAAAGCGGCAGGCCGAGCAGGAACGGCGCAAGACGTATCGCGAACCGGCCGCCGCATTGCACGGCAGGCCGACCAAGCGCGACCGGCGCACTATCGACAAATTGTCAGGTGGCGGTTAAACAGAACAGTTGTTCCAAGGTCGCGTTCACGCCGCCGTATTCGGTCGTGCGATCGTTGACAGCGCCGGACATGCAGATGGTCGTGGTGCCTGCAATCAGTACCAAGGCGACCACCGAGATTGCAAAGGTCAGTTTCACGGTACTCCCCTCGGGACGTTGCAGGATAGAAACGGGCGTTTCGGTTGGAATTTGAAAAATGTCGGAAAGGCGCTTGTCAGACTAGGGTTAACACGTCTTTTCCGATGCTTTATTGGAGCATAGGCCACTTGTTGGTCGCACTCAATCTCAATCTGATTGCGCCGATCCAATGGTTGTAACGGCGCATTTCCGCCACGCGTCAGCGGCGTGAAAAGTTCGGGCAGAGGCGCTTGAAACGGGTCTTTCCGGCCCCATCTGCGGTGGCGATACGCGGTGACGCGCCCAATCCGCGCCCGGTTGTTGTCGCAATATTGCAACGCACGAATGGCACCGGTTGTTGGGCGCCGCCACCACCGTTGGCTTTTACTTTTTAACGACTTTCAGCGACATGGAAAACACGCAAGAGAACCCGACGAGCCAGAATCCCACGCCCGCCGACGAAGCCGCGCGCCAGGCCGCAGAGGCTCCCGAGGCAACTGCTCCGCAACAGGACGAGGCAGCCGCGGGCGCCGCCGCCGAGGCGCCCGCAGCCGCCGCGCAAGCCGCGCTGGCCGAAGCCGAGGCGAAGATCGCCGAGTTGCAGGAAAGCTTCCTGCGGGCCAAGGCGGAGACCGAGAACGTGCGCCGCCGTGCGCAGGAAGACGTGGCCAAGGCCCATAAATTCGCAATCGAAAATTTCGCTGAGCATTTGCTGCCGGTGGTCGACAGTCTCGAAGCGGCGGTTGCCCACTCGTCCGACGATCTGCAGAAGGTGCGCGAAGGCGTCGAACTCACGTTGCGCCAGCTCAATGGCGCGTTGGAGAAGGGCCGCGTCGTCGCCTTGAACCCGGTTGGCGAGAAGTTCGATCCGCACCGTCATCAGGCGATTTCGATGGTGCCGGCCGACCAGGAGCCGAACACCGTGGTCGCGGTGCTGCAAAAGGGTTTCGTGATCGCCGACCGCGTGCTGCGCCCGGCGCTCGTGACCGTCGCGGCGCCGAAGTAAGCGTCGCGGGGTTCTGGTCAGCCGTTTCGCATAGCCGCCGTCATGACGAACATTCCCGTCGACGCCACCGCCTTCACAGTGTTCGACATGCGGGAACTCAGCGCCGCATCGTTCGACGCCGGGCTCGCGGAAGCGGGGGACGCACTGGCCGTGGTGTTTTTCTGGGGGCTCGACTGCTTCAACTGCGAGATCGCCAAGAAGGCCATGCTGGCGCAGCCCGACGCGATTCGCGCGCTCGGGCTCAAATGGTTTCACAGCAACGTCTACGAGCATCGTGAACTGGGCCGTCGCTTCATGCTTCACGGCGTGCCCACCTGGTTTTTCTTTCACCGCGGCAAGCGGCTCGGCCGGGCGACCGGCTGGCACGGCCTCGGGCAGTTCCAGGCGGCGGTCGCGGCCGCGCGGGACAAGATCCGGGCGGCCAATGCGAGCGGTGCCGCGTCGTCACACGGCAGTGGCGCGAATTCGGACGAAAGTTCGGCTGATTGAAAAAAATTAAAGACCGCATCGCAAAAGAGGTCTTGAAAACGATGCGGACGCACTTATGTTGAGTGCAGGTTATGAATTGAGAGCGGAGCGCCTGACCGCCACACGGCAAAAACGGCGCTTTCCGCAGCGATCAAAGTCAGGAGATTAGTAAAAATGGGCAAAATTATCGGCATCGACCTCGGCACGACCAACTCGTGCGTGGCGATCATGGAAGGCAATTCGGTCAAGGTGATCGAGAACTCGGAAGGTGCGCGCACCACGCCGTCGATCATCGCTTACATGGAAGACGGCGAGATTCTCGTCGGCGCGCCCGCGAAGCGTCAGTCGGTCACGAACCCGAAGAACACGCTGTACGCGGTCAAGCGCCTGATCGGCCGCCGCTTCGAAGAAAAAGAAGTGCAGAAAGACATCGGCCTGATGCCGTACAAGATCATGAAGGCCGATAACGGCGACGCATGGGTCGAAGTGCGCGAGCAGAAGCTGGCGCCGCCGCAAATCTCCGCGGAAGTGCTGCGCAAGATGAAGAAGACGGCTGAAGACTACCTCGGCGAGCCGGTCACCGAAGCGGTGATCACGGTTCCCGCGTACTTCAACGACAGCCAGCGTCAGGCAACCAAGGACGCAGGCCGCATCGCCGGTCTCGAAGTGAAGCGCATCATCAACGAGCCGACCGCGGCCGCGCTCGCATTCGGCCTCGACAAGAACGAGAAGGGCGACCGCAAGATCGCGGTGTACGACCTGGGCGGCGGCACGTTCGACGTGTCGATCATCGAAATCGCGGATGTCGACGGTGAAAAGCAGTTCGAGGTGCTGTCCACGAACGGCGATACGTTCCTCGGCGGCGAGGACTTCGACCAGCGCATCATCGATTACATCATCGGCGAGTTCAAGAAAGAGCAAGGCGTCGATCTGTCGAAAGACGTGCTCGCGCTGCAACGCCTGAAGGAATCGGCGGAAAAGGCCAAGATCGAGCTGTCGTCGAGCCAGCAAACCGAAATCAACCTGCCGTACATCACGGCCGACGCGTCGGGTCCGAAGCACTTGAACCTGAAAATCACGCGTGCGAAGCTCGAGGCGCTGGTCGAGGAGCTGATCGAGCGCACGATCGAACCGTGCCGCGTGGCGATCAAGGACGCGGGCGTGAAGGTCGGCGAAATCGACGACGTGATTCTGGTCGGCGGTATGACCCGCATGCCGAAGGTGCAGGAAAAGGTTAAGGAATTCTTCGGCAAGGATCCGCGCCGCGACGTGAACCCGGACGAAGCCGTGGCCGTTGGCGCCGCGATTCAAGGCCAGGTTCTGTCGGGCGACCGCAAGGACGTGCTGCTGCTCGACGTGACCCCGCTGTCGCTCGGCATCGAAACGCTCGGCGGCGTGATGACGAAGATGATCAACAAGAACACCACGATCCCGACCAAGCACGCGCAGGTCTACTCGACGGCCGACGACAATCAGGGCGCCGTGACGATCAAGGTGTTCCAGGGCGAACGCGAAATGGCGGCCGGCAACAAGCTGCTGGGCGAGTTCAACCTCGAAGGCATTCCGCCGGCGCCGCGCGGCACGCCGCAGATCGAAGTGAGCTTCGACATCGACGCGAACGGCATTCTGCACGTCGGCGCGAAAGACAAGGCGACCGGCAAGGAAAACCGCATCACGATCAAGGCGAACTCGGGTCTGTCCGAAGCTGAGATCGAGAAGATGGTGAAGGACGCAGAAGCGAACGCGGAAGAAGATCACAAGCTGCGTGAGCTGGCCGACGCCCGCAACCAGGGCGACGCGCTGGTCCACAGCACGAAGAAGGCGCTCACCGAATACGGCGACAAGCTGGAAGCCGCCGAGAAGGAAAAGATCGAAACCGCGTTGAAGGAGCTCGAAGAGGCGCTGAAGAGCGGTTCGAGCGACAAGGCGACGATCGAAGCCAAGATCGAAGCGGTAGCCACGGCCTCGCAGAAGATGGGCGAGAAGATGTACGCCGACATGCAGGCAGCGCAAGGCGCCGAAGCGGCGGCAGCGGGCGCGGCTGGCGCGGGTGCATCGGCGGGCGGCGCGAGCCAGCAGCAGGACGACGTGGTCGACGCTGAGTTCAAGGAAGTCAAGAAAGACTAAAGCCAGGTCGCATTTCGACCGTAAAGCCGCACACAGCGATGTGTGCGGCCCGGCTGCACAAGGGACCGAGCCGTTCTGGTCTCGCGAACGTGCAAGAGCGGTTATCTCGCCTGGCGAGCCTTTTGGGCTCTCCGGGCACATTTGTTTTATGGAGGGCGTTGTTTTAGCCGCCTGAAAGCGGCGTGAACAGCGGCCGGACGAGTCGTGAGACTCCAGCATTCAAGAGGAGCCACCGCGCCGTATTGCGCGAGTGGCGTTGAACCGATATGGCGAAACGGGATTACTACGAGGTTCTGGGCGTTGCGAAGAACGCGAGCGACGACGAAATCAAGAAGGCTTATCGCAAGCTTGCGATGAAGCACCACCCTGACCGCAATCCGGACAACAAGGATGCGGAAGGGCATTTCAAGGAGGTGAAGGAAGCCTATGAAATGCTCTCGGACTCGCAAAAGCGTGCCGCGTACGATCAGTACGGCCACGCCGGCGTCGATCCGAATATGGGCGGAGCCGGTGCGCAGGGCTTCGGCGGTTTTGCCGATGCGTTCGGCGATATTTTCGGCGACATCTTCGGTCAGGCGGCCGGCGGCGCAGCACGCGGCGGTGGCGGCCGGGCCGGCCCGCAGGTCTATCGCGGCGCGGATCTGCGCTACAGCATGGAAATCACGCTGGAACAGGCCGCGCACGGCTACGACACGCAGATTCGCGTGCCGAGCTGGGTATCGTGCGAAGTCTGTCACGGCTCGGGTGCGAAGCCCGGCACCAAGCCCGAAACCTGCCCGACCTGTAGCGGCTCCGGTGCGGTGCGCATGTCGCAGGGCTTTTTCAGCATCCAGCAGACTTGCCCGAAATGCCACGGCACCGGCACCTATATTCCCGAGCCCTGCGCCCACTGCCACGGCGCCGGCAAGGTGAAGGAAACCAAGACGCTCGAAGTGAAGATTCCGGCAGGTATCGACGACGGCATGCGCATCCGCTCCGCCGGCAACGGCGAGCCGGGTATCAACGGCGGTCCGTCGGGCGATCTGTACGTCGAGATTCACATCAAGCAGCATTCGGTATTCGAACGCGACGGCGACGATTTGCATTGCCAGATGCCGATTCCCTTCACCACGGCGGCGCTCGGCGGCGAGATCGAAGTGCCCACGCTGGCGGGGCGCGCCAGCTTCACGGTGCCGGAGGGCACGCAGTCGGGCAAGACGTTCCGTCTGCGCGGCAAGGGTATCAAGGGGCTGCGTTCCAGCATTGCCGGCGATCTGTACGTGCACGTGCAAGTGGAAACGCCGGTCAAGCTCACCGAGTCGCAGCGCGAGTTGCTTCAGCAGTTCGAGAAGGCGCTGGTGGAAGGCGGCGCGCGGCATAGTCCCCAAAGCAAAAGCTGGTTCGACCGGGTGAAGAGCTTCTTCGATTGATGGCGGTTTGATTTTGGCGGTCAGCATGACGGCGGATGAGCGCGACGCGGTTTTCGCATTGCTCGACGATTGCGACGCGACGGCGGCGTGGCGCTCGAGCCGTCTCTACACGGGTTTTTCGCATGAGCTCGTTTGTGCGGATTCCGCGCAGCTCGAAGCCGTGTGTGAAGCCGTGGCTGCCGAGAGCCGGCGCGGATTGCATGCCATCGTGCTGGCCGACTATGAATTCGGCCGTAATCTGCTTCTCGACGGGAAGTCCCGGCACTTCATGAAAACGCAGCGTGGCGATGCCGCGCTGTGTTTTTTATTGTTCGAACGTTGCGAGAAACTTTCGCGCGACGAGGTCGACGCGTGGCTCATGGCGCGCGATGGCGGCGCGCTTGAGCCCTCAGTGGCGGGCACGGCCAACGTGAGCGCGAGCGTCGATGCGGCGCAATTCAACCAGGCGATCGACGCGATCCATGCCGCCTTGCGCGCGGGCGATTCCTATCAGGTGAACTACACCTATCGGCTCCGCTTCGATGTGTTCGGCTCGCCCGCGGCGCTCTATCGGCGCTTGAGGACCCGGCAGCCGGTTCGGTACGGCGCGCTGATCGCGTTGCCGGCCAATCGTTGGGTGCTGTCGTGCTCGCCGGAGCTTTTCATCGAAAAGGCAGGTTCCACGTTGCGCGCCCGGCCGATGAAAGGCACGGCGTCGCGCTCGGACGATCCGGCGGCCGATCGCGCCGCGGCCGAATTCCTCGGCAACGATCCGAAAAACCGCGCTGAAAACGTGATGATCGTCGACCTGCTGCGCAACGATCTTTCGCGGGTCGCGCAAACGGGGTCCGTCAACGTGCCTGCACTGTTTTCCGTCGAGCCATATGCCTCGGTTTGGCAAATGACATCCACGGTGCAGGCAACGTTGCGCGCGGGCACCTCGTTCGCCGAAATCATGCGCGCGCTGTTTCCGTGCGGCTCGATCACCGGCGCGCCGAAGCATCGCACGATGCAGTTGATCGACGAGCTCGAAAGCACGCCGCGCGGTCTTTACACAGGGGCGATCGGTTGGCTCGATGCGCCGGCGCCTGGCCACGACGAGGCCGCCACGTCGTCTGCATCGAATCCCGACGCGTGCGAAAACGCCTGCGGCGACTTCTGCCTGTCGGTCGCGATCCGCACCTTGGTTCTCAACCCGACGACGGCCCGGTCAGCCGAACTGCGAGGCAAGCTCGGCATCGGCGCGGGCATCGTGCTCGACAGCGTCCCCGCCGACGAATATGCGGAATGCCAATTGAAGGCGCGCTTCCTGACCGGCGCCGACCCTGGCTTCGAGCTATTCGAAACGATGCACGCGACGCGGGAAGAGGGCGTGCGATATCTGTCGCGGCATCTCGCGCGGCTCTCGTCGAGCGCGGCGGCGCTGGGCTTCGGACTCGGCGAGGAAAGCGAACTTCGCGCGCAGCTTGCAGCGAAATGCGAGGCGCTGCCGCCGCAAACCCCGCACCGCATGCGGCTCGCATTGAGCAAAAACGGCGCGATTCACATCACCGCCGCGGTGCTGACGCCGCTAGCCCGCTCCGACTCCGATCAAACGGTCGGCGTACTGCTCGGCCCGGACCACAATTTTCCCGCCACACGAGCCGACGACGCGCTGCTGCGCCACAAAACCACGCGCCGGGCCGAATACGATCGAGGCTGGCGTGAAGCCGAAGCGAAGGGCGCATTCGACACGCTGTTTTTCAACGAGCGGGGCGAGTTGACCGAAGGCGGCCGCTCGAATGTCTTTCTGAAGCTGGCAGGGCGGTGGTGGACGCCGCCGCTCGCGTCGGGCGTGCTGCCCGGCGTGATGCGAAGCGTATTGCTGGAAGAGGATTCGGGCCTGCGAGCGGCTGAAAAAATACTCACGCGGGCCGACGTGCTGAACGCCGAAGCATTACTGATATGCAACGCGTTGCGCGGCGCGTTGCCGGCGCGGATCGTCCGCTAGAGCCGGAACGCGGAGCCACCCGCGCGCGTCCGCAAAAACAAACCGCGGCCTCGGCGACCGAACCGCCGAGCCGCGACAGTCAAATCAGAACATGTGCTCAGGCCCAGGAAACGAGCCGTCCTTCACCGCGCGCACATACGCTTCCACCGCGGCCAGAATGCTCGGCTGGCCGTGCATGAAATCCTTCACGAAGCGTGGCCGCTTGCCGGGGAAAATGCCCAGCATGTCGTGCAGCACCAGCACCTGACCCGAGCAATCCAGACCCGCGCCGATGCCGATCGTCGGAATCCGCAGTTGTTTCGTCACTTCGCTCGCGAGCAGCGTCGGAACCGCCTCGATCACGATCAATTGCGCGCCGGCATTTTGCACCGCAAGCGAATCCCGCAGCAGCTGGCTCGCGCCCGCCTCGGTTTTCCCTTGCACCTTGAAGCCGCCGAACGCGTGCACCGACTGCGGCGTGAGCCCAACGTGCGCGCACACGGGAATCGAGCGCTCGACCAGAAAACGCACCGTGTCCGCCAGCCATTCGCCGCCTTCGAGCTTCACCATCTGCGCGCCGGCGCGCATCAATTCCACCGAACTGCGGAAGGCATCTTCCGCCGTGCCGTAGGTGCCGAACGGCAAGTCGGCGATCACCAGCGCCGAAGGCCGCACCCGCGCGACGCTCGCGGTGTGATACGCGATGTCCGCCAACGTCACCGGCAATGTGGTCGTCTGACCTTGCAACACGTTGCCGAGCGAATCGCCGATCAACATGACGTCGACGCCCGCGCGATCCAGCAACGCGGCGAAGCTCGCGTCGTAACACGTGAGCATGGCGATCTTTTCGCCGGCATCGCGCATTGCCTGCAGTTTCGGCACGGTGATGGCGTTCCGGCTCGCATCCTGCAAATAGGTCATGGGTCAATCCGTTGGAAAAAGAGGTGGCCGAGCCGCTTAAAGCGACGTGCCTTTGACAAAGAATTCCTTGCGGCCGCGCATGGTTTCGATGCGTTCGGCGAGCAGCGCAAGGTCCGCGTCCGAGTCGAGCGGATTCAGATGTTCGGCGTTGACCGTCAACACGGGCGTGCTGTCGTAGTGATAGAAGAACTCGTTGTACGCGTCGCACAGCGCGTGCAGATACGCATCGGAAATCTGCAGTTCCATCGGCACGGCGCGCTTTTGAATGCGCGCGAACAGCACCTCGGGACTGGCCTGCAGATAGACCACGAAGTCCGGCGCCGGCGCGCTCACCTCGAGCCGCGCGGCGAGCGCGCGATACAGGTGCCACTCGTCCTCCTGCAGCGTCAGACGCGCGAAGATGTCGTTCTTCTGCGTCATGAAGTCGGCGATCAGCGGCGTGCCCGACACATGCGCCACGCTCACTTCCTGCGCCTGCTGAGCGCGTTGCAACGCGAAGTGCAACTGCGCGGGCAATGCGTAACGCGTGGTGTCGCGATAAAAGCGTTCGAGAAAGGGATTGTCCTGCGGCCGCTCGAACATTTCCTGCATCGACCAGCGTTGCGCGAGGCGCCGCGCGAGCGACGTCTTGCCGACGCCGATCGGCCCTTCGATCGCGAGATAGCCGAACGGAGGCCGCAGATGCGGCGCGGTGACGGTAAGCGGTGGAGAATTCATTCGCAGCGGCCTTTGCTGTCCGTGCCGGCGCCTGTCGCGAACGCATTGAGCATCGGACACTGGCAGGTTGATTTGACCTTTTCGATACGCTGATCGGCGACGCCGGCGAGCAACCCGTCCGCGCGGCCATGCTGCGGGATGATGAGCGCCGCGTCGATTTCGATCAGCGGCACGAGCGCAAAGGCGCGTTCGATCAGACGCGGATGCGGCACGATCAGATCGGGTTCGTCGATCGATTGATCGCCGTAGAGCAGGATGTCGAGATCGAGCGTGCGCGGTGCGTTGCGAAACGGCCGTTCACGGCCGAACTGATGCTCGATCTTATGGCACAGCGCAAGCAGGTGCCGCACGGGGAGCGCCGTTTCGATCTTCACGGCGCAATTGAAATAATCGTCACCGCCCGCGTCGATCGGGGCAGTGCGATACAGGCTCGACTTGGCGAGCACGGTGATGGCGTGCTGTTGTGCGAGGCACACCACCGCGTCTTTCAGGGTCTGGCGCGCGTCCCCGAGATTCGCGCCGAGGCCGAGATAAGCAACCGTCATGGCATAACTTCCTGCAACTATCGTTCGACGGCTTCAGCGAACGCGAGGTCAGTTTTCGTGCGAACCGTCATGGCCCGCTTCGTTGGCTGTGCGTTCGGCTGGCGTGCCGCCCTCCATTCCGTCGCCCGCATTGCGGTTCCTGGCGCCACTGCTGCGCCGCCGTCGTTTTCGGGGACTCCGGTCCTTCCCGCCTTGCGTGAGCAAGGCCTCACGCGCCGCGACGTCTCCTTCGATGAACTCCGTCCACCACGCACCGACCGACTCGTCGAGTTCACCCGATTCGCAGCGCAACAGGAGGAAATCATACCCCGCTCTAAATCTTTGGTGTTCCAGCAGCTTCAGCGCGCTCCTTCCCGAGCGTTTTTCGAGGCGCAACTGCAGGCCCCAGATTTCGCGCATGTCCGCCGAAAAGCGCTTATGGATCGCAAGTTTCCCGGTTTGCATATCGAGGACTTCGTCCATCGCGCGATGCAGCGCGGGCACCGGATATTCACCGTTCGCTTCAAATTTCTGCCAGCGCTGCTGCACGTCGTGCCACAGCAGCGTGGCGAACAGGAAGCCGGGCGACACCGGTTTGCCGGCGCGCACTCGAGCATCCGTGTTGGTGAGTGCAAGCGTGATGAATTTTTCGCCGGTGGGTTGCTCCAGCACCACATCGAGCAACGGCAGCAGGCCATGATGCAGGCCTTCCTGGCGCAGACGCTTCAGGCAGGCGAGCGCGTGGCCCGACAGCATCAGCTTGAGCATCTCGTCGAAAAGACGCGCGGCGGGCACGTTGTTGATCAGATCCGCCATGTCGGCGATCGGCGCGCGCGTCGTGTCCTCGATCTCGAAGTCCAGCTTCGCGGCAAAACGCACCACGCGCAGCATGCGCACCGGATCCTCGCGATAACGCGTGGCGGGGTCGCCAATCATGCGCAAGAGGCGCGCGCGCATGTCGGCCATGCCGTTGTGATAATCCAGCACGGTTTGCGTGGCCGGATCGTAGTACATCGCGTTGATCGTGAAATCGCGGCGCGTGGCGTCTTCGTGCTGCTCGCCCCAGACGTTGTCGCGCAGCACGCGACCGCTCGCGTCCACGGCGTGCGTGCGGCGGTCGAGTTCGTCGCGCTTCAGGCGGCGCTGCGGCGGCGCGTCGGCGGCCGGCGGATCGACCAGCGCGCGGAACGTCGAGGTTTCGATGATTTCCTGGCCGAACTGCACGTGCACGATCTGAAACCGCCGGCCGATGATGCGCGCGCGGCGAAACAGCTTCTGCACCTGTTCGGGCGTGGCGTCCGTGGCGACGTCGAAGTCTTTCGGCTTGATGCCGAGCAGCAGATCGCGCACCGCGCCGCCGACGATGAACGCGCGGTGCCCCGCCTGTTGCAGCCCTTCGGTCACGCGAATCGCGTTTCTCGAGATCAGCGCCTGATCGATGCCGTGCACGTCGTGCGGAATGATGACCGGTACATCGGGATCGGGCACGGTTTTGACCGCCGCGCCGCCGCGGGCGGGTTTGCGGCGTGTCTTGCCGGCGCCTGAAGCGCCTGCTGCATGGCGTGCCGGTGCGCTGCCGGTTTCGTCTGCTTCGGCTTCGGCGGATGGGGTGTCCTCAGCGGGCGCCGAGTCCTGGCCGAATAGCTTGCGGATAAATTTTTTGATCACGTGGATTGAAAGAGTTCGAGGATGCGCCAGCCTTTGGCCTGCGCATGGGCGCGCAATGTGTCGTCGGGATTGGTCGCGATCGGATCGGTGACCTTTTCGAGCAGCGGAATGTCGTTGTGCGAGTCGCTATAGAAATAGCTGCGCTCGAAGTCGCTCCACGTCTTGCCGAGCGAGGCGAGCCACGCCTCGGTGCGCGCGATCTTGCCTTCCTTGTAGCTCGGCATGCCGGTGGGGCGGCCGGTGTACGGCGAATGCGGCTGGCCGTCGACGGTTTCCACTTCGCAGGCGATCAGCGTGTCGACGCCGAACGCTTGCGCGATCGGACGGGTGATGAATTCGTTGGTGGCCGTGACCACGCAGCAGAGGTCGCCCGCTTCCTGATGTTGCTTCACCAGTTCCAGCGCGACCGGCTGGATCGCCGGTGTGATGACTTCGTGCATGTACTGCGCGTGAAAGTCGGCGAGCTGCGCGCGCGTGTACTTGGCGAGCGGCGTGAGCATGGCGATCAGGTAAGCGTGAATGTCGAGCTGGCCGGCTTTGTAGTCGGCGTAAAAGCGGTCGTTTTCACGGGCGAAATTGTCGGCGTCGACCATGCCGTGTTTCACCATGAAGCGGCCCCATTCGTGGTCGCTGTCGGTGGGAATGAGGGTGTGGTCGAGATCGAAGAGTGCGAGATTAGCCATGAGGGCCTATTTTACTTGAAGCGGCGGGTGACGCAGACGAAGCGGACGCCGCGCGCCGTTCGTCGGCGTCCGGCTTGGCGAGCATGGTGCGCAAAAGCGGCAGCGTGACGGCGCGTTTCTGTTCGAGCGAGAAGCGGTCGAGCGCGTCGAGCAGCGCCATCAGGCTCGGCATGTCGCGGCGAAAATGCGTGAGCAGGTAGGCGGGCACGTCGTCGGCGAGCATGATGCCGCGCTCGCGCGCCGCGTGCTTCAGCACGGCGGCCTTGTCCTCGTCCGGCAGCGGCGCCAGATGGAACACGAGGCCCCAGCCGAGCCGCGTGCGCAAATCCTCGCGCACCGTCATGCCGATCGGCGGCGCGTTGCCCGCGGCGACCAGCGCGCTCGTGGGATGCGCGCGCACTTCGTTGAAGAGATTGAACACGGCGATCTGCTGCGCGGCCGACAAAGCGTCGCAATCGTCGATCGCATACAGCGCGACGCGCGGGTCGAACGTGAAGGCGGCGAGACTGCTCTGGGGACCCGCATAGCGCGCATGGCCCGGTGGCGCTTCGTGCACCAGCGCCTGCAAAAGATGCGTGCGGCCACTGCCGGCTTCGCCCCAGATATAGAAGGTGCGATCGGCCACCGGCCCGGCCGCGAGCGCGTTGTCGAGCTCGCGCAGCCGCGTGACCAGCTCGGCGTTGGCGCCGGCGAAGAAGTTATCGAATGTCGATGGCGGCGGGGTGCCGAGATCGAGCGTCAGTTGACGAAGCACAGTAGGTTGATGCCGAAAATGAGGCTTGGGCCGCGAATGGCCCGAACCTCGGGCCCTAAACAGTCGATGACAAGTCAATGACCCGTCAGTTGTTGTAAAGCGTGCTCGTCAGATAGCTTTGCCGCAACTCGCGCATCGCCACCGAGAGAATCGCGCTGACCGGCAGCGCCAGCAACACGCCGAAAAAGCCGAACAGCTGGCCGAACGCAAGCAGCGCGAAGATGACCGCGAGCGGGTGCAGGCCAATGCGTTCGCCGACGAGGCGCGGCGTGAGAAAGAAGCTCTCCACGATCTGGCCGACGCCGTAAATCAGCGCGACCGCGCCGAAGCCATACCAGTCGCCGAATTGCAGGAGCGCCGCGAGCAGCGCCAGCGCGAGACCGGTGGCGAAACCGATGTACGGGATGAACACCGCGAGACCCGTGAAAATGCCGACCGGCAACGCGATCTCGAAGCGGGCGATGGTCAGCGCGACCGCGTAGTACACGGCGAGCACGCCCATGACGAGCAACTGGCCGCGCAGGTATTGCGACAGCATCTGGTCCATGTCGCGCGCGAGTTGCAGCGTCTTGTCGAGCCAGCGGCGCGGCACGACGGCCTGCATGCGCGCGAGCATGCGATTCCAGTCGTACAGCAGATAGAACAGCACGAGCGGCACCATCACGACGTTGCCGACCACCGTCATCATGACGTTGCCGCTGGTGCGCACGGAGGTCCACACGTAAAGCGCGACGGTTTGCGCGCTGCCTTCCAGTTGCCCCATCACGAGATCGCGGATGCTGGCGAAATCGAGCGAATCGGCAAGGCCCAGCAGCGCGAGTTTCGGTTGCAGCCACGCGTTGATATGCGTGAACAGCACCGGAACCTGCTGCCTGAGTTGCGGCGCTTCTTTCTGGACGACGGCCAGCACCAGCAGCACGAGCATGGTCATCAGGAGCGTGAACAGCAGCATCATCAGCAACGCGGCGACGGCGCGCGGCACACGCCGGCGCACCATCCACGCGACGCCAGGCTGAAGAATGTACGCGAGAATCGCGCCGAGCAGAAACGGTGTGAGGACCGGGCTCAGGAGCCACAGCAAAATGCCGACGCCCAGTGCGATGGCCAGCCAGATGAAGGCGCGGCGCTGAACGGGCGTCAGGATGGAGGAGTTCTGTTGCAAAGTTTGTTTCCCAGGTGTCGTCGGAACGCGTGAAATCCAGCCAACCGGCCGGCATCGGGTAAAATCGCATTTTACCGACCTTCTCGCTCTTCCCCATGAATCAACCGAAATCCGCCCCTGACGCCCAAGGTTTGTCGTATCGCGACGCCGGCGTGGACATCGACGCGGGCGACGCCCTTGTCGACGCGATCAAGCCATTTGCCAAAAAGACGATGCGCGACGGCGTGCTGGGCGGCATCGGCGGGTTCGGCGCGCTGTTCGAAGTGCCGAAGCGCTACAAGGAGCCGGTGCTGGTGTCGGGCACCGACGGTGTCGGCACGAAGCTGCGCCTCGCGTTTCAACTGAACAAACACGACACCGTCGGCCAGGACCTGGTGGCGATGAGCGTGAACGACATTCTCGTGCAAGGCGCCGAGCCGCTGTTCTTCCTCGACTACTTCGCGTGCGGCAAGCTGGACGTCGGTACGGCGGCCACGGTCGTGAAGGGTATCGCATATGGTTGCGAACTGGCGGGCTGCGCACTGATCGGCGGCGAGACGGCGGAAATGCCGGGCATGTATCCGGACGGCGAGTACGATCTGGCTGGCTTCGCGGTCGGCGCGGTCGAAAAGAGCAAGATTATCGACGGCAGCACGATCGCCCCCGGCGACGTGGTGTTGGGGCTGGCTTCGAGCGGGATTCATTCGAACGGTTTTTCGCTGGTGCGCAAGATCATCGAGCGCGCGCAGCCTGATCTGAATGCGGATTTCGACGGCCGCTCACTCGCCGACGCGCTGATGGCGCCCACGCATATCTATGTGAAGCCGTTGCTCGCCGTGATGCAGCAGATCGCTGTGAAGGGTATGGCGCACATTACCGGCGGCGGGCTCGTCGAGAACATTCCGCGCGTTTTGCGTGAAGGCCTGACGGCTGAGCTGGATCATCGCGGCTGGCCGTTGCCGCCGCTGTTCTCGTGGCTGCAAAAGCACGGCGGCGTGGCGGATGCCGAAATGCACCGCGTGTTCAACTGCGGCATCGGGATGGCGGTGGTGGTGTCCGCCGCGGATGCGGACGCGGCGATCGGGCTGTTGTCCGCAGCCGGCGAGCAGGTCTGGAAAATCGGCGCGATTCGCGAAAGCGCGCCGGGTGAAGCTCAAACGGTCGTGGTTTAACCCAAGGCTCGTTTGCCTGCGCGGCGTGGAAGTTCCAAGCGCCGCGCGGGGCCGATAGCGATTCAGATCAACGCTTCAATCACATCGAGCACCCGCGCGGTAGCGCGCGGGTCGCAGCAATCGATCACTACCCGCTCAGTCATGCTCCGCAGCCACGTAAGCTGCCGCTTGCACAGTTGCCGCGTAGCGAAGATTCCCTTGTCCCGCATGGTCGGATAATCGACGGCTCCGTCGAGATATTCCCATACCTGCCGATAGCCCACGCAACGCATCGACGGCATCTCCGGCGACAAATCCCCACGCTCGCGCAGTTTCACCACTTCATCGACGAAGCCGCCCGCCAGCATCGCGTCGAAGCGCTTTTCGATGCGCGCGTGCAGCATGCTTCGATCGGAAGGTTCCAGCGCAACCGGCACGAAGCGCCACGCCGAAGCGGCGTTGTCCACCCGAGCCGGCGCGGCCAGCAACGCGGACATCGGCTGGCCGGTCAACATGAACACTTCCAGCGCCCGCTGAATCCGCTGCGAATCGTTTGGCGCAAGACGAGCGGCCGTCACGGGGTCGAGCGCGGCAAGTCGCGCATGCATTGCAGGCCAGCCTTCGCGCGCGGCATCGGCGTCGAGCGAGGCGCGAAGCTCGGCGTCGGCGGGCGGCAGGTCGTTCAGTCCTTGCGTGAGCGCCTTGTAGTACAGCATGGTCCCGCCGACCAGCAACGGCACTCGCCCGCGCGCGCTGATCTCGCCCAGCAGGCGCAACGCATCCGCGCGAAATTCGGCCGCTGAATAGGCGTTGGCCGGATCGACGATGTCGATCAGATGATGCGGTGCCGCCGCGAGCTCTTGCGCCGTCGGTTTTGCCGTGCCGATGTCCATCTCGCGATAGACCAGCGCCGAATCCACACTGATGATTTCCACCGGCCGCCGCGCGGCCAGCGCGAGCGCGGCGGCGGTCTTGCCGGATGCGGTGGGCCCTAGCAGGCAAGCGACCGGCGTGGCAGTGCGTGAAGTCATGGGGAAACCGGCGCGCGGCGAATGAGCGTGATCGAGCGCACCGCTACTGCCCACGCATGAACAGCCGATCGAGATCGGAGAGCGTCAACTGATACCACGTCGGACGCCCGTGGTTGCATTGATCGGCGCGCTCGGTCGCTTCCATCTGGCGCAGCAGCGCGTTCATTTCATCGAGCGTCAGGCGCCGGTTCGCCCGCACCGCGTGATGGCAGGCGAGCGTGCCGAGCAGTTCGTGCTGACGCTCGGTCAACACGCGCGAGCCGCCGAACGCGTGAAGGTCGGAGAGGACCGCGCGCGCCAGCGCCTGTAGATCGGCGTCTTTCAAGAGCGCGGGCACGGCGCGGATGGCGAGCGTGGTGGGCGACAGCACCGCGAGGTCGAAGCCGAGCGCGTCGAGCGTGTCGCGCTCTTCCTCGACCGTGCCGATTTCGATCGGATCGGCCTGCATCGTCTGCGGGATCAGCAGCGGTTGGACGGCGATCGTGCGATCGGCCAGCGCGTTCTTGAACTGCTCGTACAGAATGCGCTCGTGCGCGGCGTGCATGTCGACGATCACGAGGCCGTGCGCGTTCTGCGCGAGCACGTAGATGCCGTGGATCTGGCCGAGCGCGAAGCCGAGCGGCTGTTCGTCGGCGACGTTGAAGGCGGGTGACGCATAAGGCGCGGAGGCGTTGTACGGCGCGGTTGTTTCCGTGGCCGAGTCGCGCGCTTCGAAGAGCGTCGCGCCTTCCACTGCGCCGGCGTTTGTGTCTCTGCGGCCGAACAGCGCGTCGTAAAACGCCAGCGGTTGGGCAACGGGCAAGGTGCCTTGCGTCATGCGCGCCTGGCGCATCCATGTGTTGCCCGGCTGTGACGACGAGCCAGATCCGCCACCGAAGCCGCCTGCGCCCGCGCTCGTACCAAGGCTGGCGGTACCCGCTCCACCTAACGGCGTGGCGCCGAACGACGCCGGCCCGCCCATCGACGCCTCCAGATGCGCGGCATGCCCGCCTGCCGTCGTTTCCGGCGACGCGCCCGCATGCCGCGCCAGCGCGCGCTGTACCGCGTGGAACACGAACTGGTGAATCGAGCGCGAATCGCGAAAACGCACTTCGATCTTCGACGGATGCACGTTCACATCGACGGCTTCAGGCGGCAGATCGAGAAACAGCACGTAGGACGGATAGCGGTCGCCGTGCAGCACGTCTTCATAAGCAGCGCGCACGGCGTGCGTGAGCAGCTTGTCACGCACGAAGCGGCCGTTGACGAAGAAATACTGCTGGTCGGCGCGCCCGCGGCTCGCGGTCGGCAGACCCGCGCAGCCGTAGACGGCAAGCGGTCCGGCGGATTCGTCGAGCGGCAGATGCGCCGTTGCAAATGTCTCGCCGAGAATCTTCGCGACTCGCACGGGTGGTTCGCTGGCGTTCCAGTGTTCGACCGCCTTGCCGTTATGCAGCACCGAAATCGCCACGTCCGGTCGTGCCAGCGCCGCGCGGCGAATCTGTTCGAGACAATGGCCGAGTTCGGTTTGCTCGCTCTTCAGAAACTTGCGGCGCGCGGGCGTGTTGAAGTACAACTCGCGCACTTCGATCGTGGTGCCCTGGGTGCCGGCAGCGGGGCTCAGCACGCCGGTTTGCGCGTCGACGCGCACCGCATGCGGCGCGTCCGCGGTGCGGCTCGTGATGTACATCTGCGCGACCGATGCGATCGAGGCTAGCGCCTCGCCGCGAAACCCCAGCGTGGCGACCGCTTCCAGTTCGGCAAGCGAGCGGATCTTGCTCGTCGCATGACGCATCAGCGCAAGCGCCAGTTCGTTTTCGGGAATGCCGCGGCCGTCGTCGGTGATCGAAATACGTTTGACGCCGCCTTCGTCGAGCATGATGCGCAAAGTCTGCGCACCCGCGTCGAGCGCATTTTCCAGCAACTCCTTGACCACCGAAGCGGGCCGCTCGACCACTTCGCCGGCCGCGATCTGGCTGATCAACTGGTCGGGCAGCGGCTGAATCGCGCGCAATGGGCGTGGGGCGGGCGCAGCGGCGGAAACCGCGGCCGCGGCGGTGGTGCCGGCAGACGTTTCGGAGAATTCGGACATGGCGAAATTATAGCGATTCGGCACCGCCGGCCCCGAGGCGTCCGAGCGGCCGGACTTTTTTAATTGCGGCCGGGCACTTTCGGTATCATGACGCGGTCAATTGCGGGGCGGTGAGCGAGTGCTCGTCGCGTTCGCTCGTAGGTTCGCAGAGCTATTCCCCGCCGCGCTCACATTCGCTCAATAAAGGACGCCTTTGGACACGTTGCTACATTTCGCCAATCTTGTCTTGCACATCGACAAGTTTCTGGGAGACTTCATTCACGTGTACGGCGCCTGGGTCTACGCGGTGCTGTTTCTGATCGTGTTCTGCGAAACGGGGCTGGTCGTCCTGCCGTTTTTGCCGGGCGACTCATTGCTGTTCATCGGCGGTGCTTTCTGCGCGACCGGTGAAATGAACGTTGGCTTGCTGATCGTGCTGCTGCTCGTCGCGGCAATCAGCGGCAACACGGTCAACTATATGATTGGGCGGGCCATTGGACCGCGGGTGTTCAATTCGCACATCCCTTTTCTCGAGCGCTTTCTCGACCGCAGCGCATTGCAGAAGACCCACAATTTCTACGAAAAGCATGGCGGCAAGACCATCGTGCTGGCGCGCTTCATTCCGGTAGTGCGGACCTTCGCGCCCTTCGTTGCCGGCGCGTCCGAAATGACGGTGAGCCGGTTTCAGCTTTTCAACGTTCTCGGCGCGTTGTTGTGGGTGCTGCTGCTGGTGTTGCTCGGTTATTTCTTCGGCAACATTCCGTTCATCCGCCAATATCTGAATGTGATCGTGCTGGTGGGTATCGGCGCGGCAATCGTGCCGGTTCTGCTCGGCGCGCTGTGGAAGATGATGCGCAAGGACGCCTCCAAGCCCGGCACCCGCTGACGCTTCATCGCTGGTGTGGCCGGAACGACAAACGGCGTCGCGAATCTCGCGACGCCGTTTTTTTCGCTCTCTCGGGCGGATTTTGCAAAACAATTGATCGCAAAGGGCGTCGCGTTACATCGGCAGATGCGATTCCGAATACGGCGAAGTGCGGATGACAAGCGAGTCACCGGCTTTAGCCTGGCGCGAGCGGCGCCACAGATAGCGCCAGCCGAAGGCGGCGAGCCCTGCAAGCCCATAGGCGCCGGCGCGTTGAAAAAACGCAGCACGCGTGCTGAACTGGCCGTAGCGGTTTTGCGCATCGGCGAATATGAGAAAGGTCAGCGCGGCATCGAACAGCAGTGCGGCCAATGCGAGCCCGACAAACACATGCGGCCCATTGAGCGTCGCGCCCGGTATCAGCCGGTTGCATAGATGACAGACAATCAGCACGGCCGCCAGCAATGCGAGGTTTGAGACAAGATTGAACAGGAAATTGGCCATCTCGACGGAATGAAAGCGCAGGGGGCTGCGGCGTTGCCAGAGCGTCTACTCACGCGGTATCACAGCCTGTTTCGCTGGATCGGCGGCGATCATTGCACGTCTTGATGTCTCAATAAATGTTCACGTTTGTCGTCCGTTGTATCTATCGGTGCTGGTTAAGTCGCGTGTAGGAGTGCGGCTCTTGTTGTACGTGCAATGACGACGAACGCTCTGGGATTGTTCGTTTCGACTGTGGGAAATGCAGTCATGTCATTCCGATTCAGCGCGATTTGCAACGGCTCACGGCCCGTTGCCCGCTCGCTCGCGCGACGAAAATCGCGCCCGGTTAGGGCTGGCGCGCTCAGCCGGCACGCCGCACCGGCGACAGGCGGCGCTTTGCCGAGCGTGGGCCGAGACGCCTGAAGCGTTCCTTCTTGTGCTCTTCGTCGAAGTGAGCGAGCGACGGCTTCACCAGATCGCTGCGGGACACGATGCCGACGAGCCGCCGCGTGTTTGCATCGTCCACTACGGGCACGCGTTCCAGGTTATGAACCGCAAGCCGCGTTGCCACCAGGCGGCAAGTTTCGCCCGGCACCGCGACGACCGGCGCACGCGTTTTCATCAATTCGAGCAGCGTGGTCGCGGCGCCAGCGCCGTCCCACTCGGTGCGTGCACGTTCGAGCGTCGCACGCTCGACCACGCCCGCCACCTTGCCCGCATCGATCACCGGATACGCCCGATGCATTTGCGTCGCGCCGAAGTACTTCGCTAGCGCTTCGCCGACCGTCAGTTGGGCATCGATCGTTTCCACTTCGCGCGTCATCACCTCGTCGATGTAATGACGTTCGAGCGGATCGACGCCGTATTCACGATAAATGTGATAACCGCGGCGCGCGATTTTCTCGGTCATGATCGAGCGTCGCATCACGACCGTCGCGAAGCCGTGCGCGACCAGCGTGGCGGCGAGAAGCGGCAGCAACGCATTGCTGTCGTGAGTCAGCCCGAAGGCGAACACGATGGCGGTAAGCGGCGCGCCCAGCGTCGCACCGAGCGTGGCCGCCATGCAGACGAGCGGCCACAGCGCGGGGTCGCTGCCCGGCAGCAGATGGCTCATCACCACGCCTAGACCGGCGCCCAGCATCAGCAGCGGCGCCAGTACGCCGCCCGACGTGCCCGAGCCGAGCGCGACGACCCACATGACGGCTTTCACGAGCAACAACGCAAGCGCAGCCTGCAATGCCAGATGCAGATGCAACAGATCGCCGATGACGTCATACCCGACACCGAGCGCGCGCGGCTCGATAAAGCCGCCGATGCCGACCACGAGGCCGCCGAGCGCGGGCCACCACATCCAGTGAATGCTCAGCTTGCCGAACAGGTCCTCGGTCTTGTAGAGCGCCGCGGACAGCCCCGCTGCCAAGGCTCCCGAGAGCAGCCCGGCCAGCACGCACGCGAAAAGCGATAGTGCGCCGGGCGGCGTCGTTTCAAGCGGAAACAGCGGCCCCGCGCCGAACAGCGGTGCCCGCGCGAAACCCGCCACCGCGCACGCCAGCGCGACGGGCAAGAAACTGCGCGGCCGCCATTCGAACAGCAGCAACTCGACCGCAAGCAGCACCGCCGCGACCGGCGTGCCGAACACCGCGGTCATGCCGGCCGCGGCGCCCGCGACCAGCAGCGTCTTGCGTTCCGCCGCGCTCACGCGCACGCACTGCGCGATCAGCGAGCCGAGCGCGCCGCCCGTCATGATGATCGGGCCTTCGGCGCCGAACGGGCCGCCGCTGCCGATCACGATGCCCGAGGACAGCGGCTTGAGCACCGCTACCTTCGGCGACATGCGGCTCTTGCCGAACAGGATCGCCTCGATCGCTTCGGGGATGCCGTGGCCGCGAATCTTTTCCGATCCGTAGCGCGCCATCAGGCCGACGATCAGCCCGCCCGCCACCGGCACCAGCACGACCCATGCGCCTAGCGTGTTATGCGACGGCGAGCGGTCCGCGAAGGACAGCGCGCCGAAGAAAAACAGGTTCGTGAACAGGTGAATCAGGCTCAGCAGCGCGAAAGCCGCCAGCGTACTGATTGCGCCGATGCACGCGGCCAGCAGGGCGATGCCCGGCAGGCGGCGGTTGGCGGCGAAGTCGCGTTTGTAGGTGTCGGCGGTCATGGTCGGGGCGGTGGTGGGTTGGCGGGCCGCGGCGGGTGGTCGAACGCGGTGGTCGAAAGAAAAGCGGCTCAAAGACGCCTAAAGATCGATCTGCGGAACATTGAAAGCGCCTTCGAGCGACTTCAGCTCGGCGCGGTGCAGTGCGGCCAGCTTCGCGAGCGTCTTTTCGCCGGGCTTTTGCAGATGCACTTCCACCTGGCGGCGATCGGTCTCGCTGACCTTGCGCTTGACGAGGCCGAGCGCTTCACAGCGCGACACCAATGCCACCACACCGTGATGCTGCGCTTGCAGCCGCTCGGCCAACTCGCCGATCGTCGCCCAGTCTCGCCGCGGATAGCCTTTGATGTGCAGAAGCAGCAGATATTGCAAGGGCGTGATGCCTTCGCTCTGGGCGGCCTGTTCGGAGAAGCGTTCGAAGCGCCGCATCTGATAGCGGAACTCGGATAGCTGCTCGAAATCGGCTTTGCCAAGCTCGCGAGGGTGAGGCTTCATGGGTGGCTCGTGGAAAAGGGTGCGGCTATCTTTGTCATGACGTGAGATTTCGGGGCGTGGTGGGGCTGAGCGAAGTTTGTTCGAATCAGGCGGCGGCGCGCTGTTGTCGTGCTTGTGCTTGCAGTTGCCTGTGCGGCTGACGATACAAACCGGCGATCAGGTCGGCTTGGGTCACCATGCCGGCCAGTCGTCGCGTCTCGCTGTCCAGCACCGGAATGTGGTGATGTCCGAAGTCGGCAAAAAGCGGCACGAGGTCCGCGATCGAGGTGGAGGTGTCCACCGTGCGCACCTGGGTGGTCATCAGCGCGCCCACGACGGGTTCGCCGGCGCGCCGGCGGCCAAACAGCTTGTGGCGGACGCTGGTGAACATGCCGAACTGCTGACTACTGCCGAGGTCGGCCCGTGTGACGATGCCGATCACATGTTGCGCTTCGTCCGTTACCGGCAAGGCTTTCACGCCGTGGCGTTTCAGGATGCTCCACGCGGTCGCCGCACGCGTTCCCGCCGACACGGTGATGACGCCGCGCGACATGATGTCCGCGCACGTCAGTTCGTCGAAAGTGCGAGCGTAGGTTTGCAACTGCAATGCACGTAGCAGGGATTCGAGGTCGTCGGGCGCGATGTCGAGCAGTTCGCCTTGCCGCTTGAGCACGGCGTCGAGATCCGCACGCGTGAAGCCGGAGCGCGGCTGCGCGGTCGCGGCCGTTTTGTCGCCGTGGTGCCGCGCGGAATGGGGATAGCGATGCCCGGTCAGCGTGTGATAGACGATCGCGGCGCAAAGCAGCGCAGCCGATTGAAGCGCGATCGGTTCGATCACGAAGCCGTAACCTAGCGAATGCACGGCCGGGCCGCCCAGCACGGCGGTGAGCGCGACCGCTCCGGACGGCGGGTGCACGCAGCGCAGCGCAAACATCGCGCAGATCGCCGCCGCGACGGCAAGCGCCGCCGCCGGCAAGGGATCGTGGACCCAGATGGCGCACGTGACGCCCACCGTCGCCGAAACGAGGTTGCCGCCGATGATGGACCACGGTTGCGCAAGCGGACTCGCCGGCACGGCGAACAGCAACACGGCGGAGGCGCCCATCGGCGCGACCAGCATCGGGATGTTGCCGCTCGAGCCGAGCAGAAGATGAGTGATGGCGCCGGTGAACGTGATGCCGATGAGCGCGCCGAGGCACGAACGAAAGCGCTCCTTCCATTCGATGGCGATGGTGGGCGGAGCGAAGCGGGCGAGCCAGCGAATGACGGCGGAGTGTGGCAAGATCGGATCGGTAGTGAGTGGCTTGAAGGTTTGTGCCGCGGCGCGTGAGGCTCTTTCAGAAGCCGGGCGCGCAGAGCGAAAGCGTCGATTATATGTGATTGTGATATAAATTGTCGCGGCAGATCCGGGCGCGATTTTTTGACGCCGCAAATGAACGAAGTTGGAAAAGGATGCGGAAAAAGAAAAGGGCTTACGACGCAAACGCGTGTAAGCCCTTGAATCTTTTGGTAGGCCGTACGGGATTCGAACCTGTGACCAACGGATTAAAAGTCCGCTGCTCTACCAGCTGAGCTAACGACCCAAAAGAGAAGCGAAATTATAGCGATAGCGCGTGTAGGCTGTCAACCGATGGTGGTTGGCCAAGCTATCAGCACTTCAGATAGTGAAAAACCCGGGTAGCGATACCCGGGTTTTTCAGCGAGAGGCGCGCGTGGCTTTGACGTCGGACACTGCGCGTGACTGCCAACTGCGAGGAACTTCTGCGCTACTTGATTTGCGACAGCTTGCTCTGAGCCGACTGCGCGACATCCGAGCCGCCGTATTGCGCGACGATCTGTTCGAGCGTCTTCTTGGCCGCGGCCTTCTGACCTTGCTCAAGCTGATTGTTCGCAATCGCAAGCAGCGCTTCCGGCGCACGCGGATGTTGCGGGTAGTTCTTCACCACACCTTGCCACGTCGCCGTCGAGCCCTTGTAGTCGCGCAGCGCATACAGCGCGTTGCCGAGCCAGTACTGAGCGGTCGGCTGATAAGGGCTATTCGGATACTTGGAGATGAAGCTACGGAACGACGCCGCCGCGTTCTTGAAGTCGCCGCTGCGGAACTGTTGCGAAGCCGCATTGAACGACTCGGTTTCGCCCGGCTGCACCTCGCCCTGGACCCCGTCCACCGTCTGTTGCTGCGGCTCGAATTTCTTCAGACGCGTATCAAGATCGGTGTAGTAGTCCTTCTGCTGCTTTTGCACCGCGGCGAGCTGGTTGGCCATGTCCTCGTTCTGCCCGCGCAGCGTGGCGACCTGCTGATTCAACTGGTCGAGACGGTTGGACTGATCGAGGATCGTGCGTTGCGCGGCCGACAACTGGCTCGACAGGCTTTCGGTCTTCGAGCGCAGATCGAGAATGGCCTGGCGGGCCTGGTCGTCGTCGAACATGCCCGCATGCGCGGGCACAGCCGCGAAGGCCGTGCCCGCGACGCAGGCCGCTGCGGCAAACCGCAGCCAGGAGAAACGATGCGTCATTCGGCTCATCACCCGTTACTTACTGTTGGTACACGAGGTCGGCGCGGCGGTTCTGTGCCCACGACGATTCGTCATGACCCGTGGCTTGCGGCTTTTCCTTGCCGAGGCTCACGGCTTCCATTTGCGAGTCCGTCACGCCCATCAGCGACAACGAACGGCGCACGGCTTCAGCACGCTTCTGGCCGAGCGCCAGGTTGTACTCGCTCGTACCGCGTTCGTCGGTGTTGCCCTGAATCAGCACGTGGCGTTGCGGATGGCTCTTAAGGTATTGCGAGTGTTGCTGCAGCAGCGACTGATAGTCGTCCTTGACCGAGTAGCTGTCGAAGTCGAAATAGATGCTGCGCTTGGCGAGCGGGCTGTTCGGATCGTTCAGCGGATCGACGTTGACCTGTGCGACATCGGTCGGGTTCGGTTGCGTGCCGATTGCACCGCCCTTGTTGGCGTTTTCGTCGAGCTTGACGCCCGAGTGACATGCGGCCAGCGCACCGACCATCAGAACGGCAAATGCGAAACGAAGCTTGGACATCATTTTTTACTCTCCTTGTGTTATTGCATCAACGTTATTGCATAAACGGGCCCAGGACGGCTCGCGCACGCTGCCGCCCTGAACGGACAGGACCTGCCGGGTGCGACCATCGGTCGATACCGCGGCCAACACGCCACGGCCGTTCACCTGTGTGGCGTAAAGAATGTACTGACCGTTCGCCGCGAAGCTCGGCGATTCGTCATGTGTCGTGTCCGTCAGACCCGTGGCCGTATTGCCTTGCAGGTCCTGGATATAAAGCTTGAATCCGCCGCCGACGCGCGAAATATACGCGAGTTGCTTGCCGTCGGGGCTGACGCGCGGGCTCGTGTTGTAGCTGCCCGTGAAGGTGACGCGCTGT
The DNA here is from genome assembly GCF_049177125.1 of Paraburkholderia sp. DD10. Taxonomy (NCBI): domain Bacteria; kingdom Pseudomonadati; phylum Pseudomonadota; class Betaproteobacteria; order Burkholderiales; family Burkholderiaceae; genus Paraburkholderia; species Paraburkholderia sp. DD10. The sequence continues at coordinate 3,988,465 of NZ_CP185393.1, forward strand.
GCGCTGCCGGCGCTTTCGCCCTGGGCCGACATCTTGTAGATCTGCGGTTGGCCGCCACGATCGCTGGTGAAATAGATCGACTGGCCGTCAGGCGAGAAGGTGGGTTCCGTGTCGATCGAGCTGCCTTGCGTCAGACGCCGCAGCCCGCTGCCGTCCGCATTGACGGCGAAGATCTGCGTGTTGCCGGTGCGCGAGAGCGCGACGGCCAGCGTGCGGCCATCCGGCGACCACGCCGGTGCGCTGTTATTGCCCTTCTGGTCGGAGACCACGACGCGACGGCCCGTGGGCAGATCGTGGATATAGACGATCGGCTTCTTCTTCTCGAACGAAACATAAGCGACCTTGGTGCCGTCGGGCGACCATGCCGGCGAGATGATCGGCTCAGGGCTCGACAGCGCGATGTGCGCGTCCTGGCCGTCCGAATCGGAGATTTGCAACTGATAACGGCCGCCGGTCTTGATGACGTACGACAGGCGCGTGGCGAACACGCCGCGCCCGCCCATCAGCTTCGCGTAGATGTAGTCCGCGACCTTGTGCGCGCTCATGCGCAAGCCGCTTTCCGGGCTCACCAGCACGAGGCCGCCGAGGCTTTCCTGTTTGACCGTGTCGTACAGCTTGAAGCGCACTTCGTACTGGCCGTTCGGCAGACGGTTCACACTGCCCGACACGAACGCATTGGCGCCCTTGGCCTTCCAGCTGCCGAGGTCGACGGACGCCGTTTCCGGCACCGGCGTGCTGCCCGCGTCGATGTTGGTGAATTTGCCGCTGCGTTGCAGATCCTGCCGCACGATCGTGCTGACCTGTTGCGGCGAGTTCGCTTCATTGGCGAAATTCGCCGTTGCGATCGGAAACTGGGTGGACCCGACGCCCGTCACGAGGACGTTGAGTTGTGCGTTGGCGGCGCCGCCGACGGCGATCAGGCACGACGCTACAAGTGTCCGCAGGCCTAGCTTGGTCATCAAACTCATGCTGTATGGATTCCCCAAAAACGGTTTTACTAACGCTTCACAACAGCAGACAGACCCTCGAACCTTTATTTCGTTCCCCGGCGCGCCACGCTGGGCGGGGCGCCGCGTCTGCTGTCAACTGACTGTCAAGGCCTTCGTCAACCTGCCGGGCGCAGCGTGATCTTGAAGCTGCCCGGCGTCTTGCCGTCGATGTCCTGAGGCATCGGATCGGAACGCTGCACGGCGCGCAACGCGGCGTCGTCCCACGCGGGGTTGCCGCTGCTGCGCGAGATCGTTGCGCTCAACAAGGTGCCCGTCGGCGAACAGCGCACGGAGATCACCGTCTCCAGGCCTTCCGTTTCGCCGCCCCACGTAATGTTCGGGCGCACCACGCGACGCACCTTGTCCGCGTAACCCGGCGACGCCGCCGTGCCGCCCGAGCCGCTGCCGGTGCCGCTCTTCGCAAGCCCGTTGCCGGTCGAGCCTTCGCCGCCCGCCATGCCTTGCATTTGCGCGAGACGCGCGCGACGTTCGGCATCGAGTTTCTTCGCTTGCGCGGCAGCCTCGGCCTGAGCCTTGGCCTTTGCCGCCTTCTGCGCGTCCGCTTTCTTCTGCGCTTCGGCTTCGGCCTGTTTTTGCTGTTCCTGCTGCTGTTCCTTCAATTGCTGCTGTTTCTGCTGCTCGGCCAATTGCTGTTGCTTGAGCTTGTCGGCCTGCTGCTGCTGTTGCTGCAACTGCTTCTGCTTGAGCGCCGCGGCCTTTTGCGCCGCCTGCTCCGCGGCGAGTTGCTGCTGACGTTTCGCCTCGGCTTCCTGTTGAGCCTGCAATTTCTGCTGACGCTGCTGCTCGGCGAGTTGCGCCTCGCGCGCGGCCTCCTGCTGCTTGCGTTTCTTCTCCTGCAACGCGATGTCAGCCTGTTCATCGGGCAGCGGCGGGGCAGGGGCCACCGGCACGGGAGGAGGCGGAGCCGGGCGCGGGATCGCCGTGTCCGGCACCTCGGTCCAGAGCTCCGCTTCAGCGCCTTCCGGCGTACTGTTCTGCCACTGGATGCCGTGGTACAGAAAGAACCCGAGCAGCGCGTGCATCACCAGAGCGAACGCAAAGGCTCGCCCGGTGCCGCGTTCACGCGGCGGCTGGAGCGGGTAGTCGGAATTCTTGCGGATCATTGCGATTTGACGAGCAATCCAACGCGTTTGACGCCCCGGGCTTTCAGCTCGGACATCACGTTCATCACGACTTCGTACTTCACGGTCTTGTCGGCGGCGATCACGACAGGCTGGTCAGGATGCGTTTGCGAACGGTCGGTGATGAAGCCGTTGAGGTCGGCTTTCGTCATGTTTTCCTGCTGCTGCGCGCCCGCGTCGTCTTTGTACTTGACGCTCATGTTGCCGTCCGCGCGGATATTCACGATCACGGGCGGGGTTTGCTGCTGCGGCGCGGCGCCGCCGACGGTCGGCAGATTGACGATCGACGGGGCGACGAGCGGCGCGGTCACCATGAAGATCACGAGCAGCACGAGCATCACGTCGATGTACGGCACGACGTTGATGTCGGACATCGCGCGGCGCGAACGGCCGCCACGCATACTGGAATGTGAGCCTGCCATCTTGGACCCCTTACTGTGCCTGGCGCTGCAGGATGTTCGAGAACTCTTCGATGAAGGTCTCGAAGCGGATTGCCAGGCGGTCGATGTCGTGCGCGTAGCGGTTGTAGGCAACCACGGCCGGAATCGCGGCGAACAGGCCGATCGCGGTGGCGGTCAACGCTTCGGCGATGCCCGGCGCGACGTTCGCAAGCGTGGCCTGCTGGACGTTGGCGAGACCGCGGAACGCATTCATGATCCCCCAGACCGTGCCGAACAGACCGATATACGGGCTGACCGAACCCACCGAGGCGAGAAACGCGAGATTGGCTTCGAGCACGTCCATTTCACGCTGGAACGCGGCCCGCATGGCGCGGCGTGCGCCGTCGAGGATCGCGCCCGGATCGTTCAGGCGTTTTTCCTTGCCCTTCAGGAATTCGCGCATGCCGGATTCGAAGATCCGTTCCAGCGCGCCGATCGTGTGGCGATTGTTCGCGGCGCTCTGGTAGAGCGCCTGCAGGTCGCCGCCCGACCAGAAATCGCGTTCGAAGCGTTCAGTTTGCGCGCGCGCCCGGCGGATCGCAAACCACTTGCGGAAGATGAAAGTCCACGACAACAGCGACAACAACAGCAGCAGGGCCATGACGGCCTGCGCCAGCAGGCTCGCATTGAGTACGAGGGAAACGATCGACAGATCTTGTGTAGTGTTCATAAAGGTTCGTTTTAACGTCCCGGAAGGGGGCGTCCGGCTGCAAGGCCATCGAAGCCTGCCGTGAGCAAAACGGCAGCATCGGCGACGCTGCAAGCCGAACCATGCTTTGTGCTGCTTGATCGATACGAGTTCACCGGCCCCGTAACAACGAGGTTCAGTCGTTGTCCGTTGACACCCCGCCTTCGCCGATGCCCGGCCCGCGGCGCAACGCAGCGAGTACCGGCGGAGGAATCGCGGCCGGCCGCAGCGCGGTTCGCTCGACGCAGCCGACCCGGATGGAGCCGACCGCAAGCAAAGTGCCGTCGCGCCATGCTTCCTGCGCGAAGTCGACCGAGGCGCGGCCGAGCCGCTCGATCCGGCTCACGACGTTGACGACATCGTCGAGCCGCGCAGGCGCACGATAGTCGACCGCCGTGCTGCGCACGATGAAAATCGCGCCCGTTTCGTTCGCGAGCCGGTTCTGGTCGACGCCGCACGCGCGCAGCCATTCGGTTCGCGCCCGCTCGAAAAATTTCAGGTAGTTCGCGTAGAACACGATGCCGCCGGCGTCGGTATCTTCGTAATACACGCGGATCGGCCATGTGAAGCCGATTTCCGTGCCGGGCTGGCTGGTCGACATATTCATGCGGCGCATTTTACCGGAACGCACACCAGGAGGTCTGTTTCAAGATGTGCGTCCCGCCTGGCGGGCTTTAGCCGCGATGAATGGCCAAACCGGCGAATGATTGCGCGACCGGCATCAGCTCGATCGTGTTGATGTTGACGTGCGCGGGGCGCGTGGCGATCCAGTAGATCGAGTCGGCGATATCCTCCGCCGTGAGCGGTTGGACGTTCTCATAGACCTTGCCGGCTTTTTCGTCGTCGCCGCGAAAACGCACGTTCGAGAATTCCGTGCCGCCGCACAGGCCCGGCTCGATGTCGGTCACGCGCAGCGCGGTGCCGGCCAGATCGGCGCGCAGGTTCAGGCTGAACTGGCGCACGAATGCCTTGGTGGCGCCGTAGACGTTGCCGCCGGGGTAGGGCCAGCGGCCGGCCACCGAGCCCAGGTTGAAGATATGCCCGCGGTTGCGCTCCACCATGCCGGGCAGGAGCGCGTGCGTAACCTGCACGAGGCCGGTGCAGTTGGTCTCGATCATCGTGTTCCATTCGTCGAGGCTCGCCTTGTGCGCCGGCTCCACGCCGAGCGCAAGGCCGGCGTTGTTCACGAGCACGTCGAGCGCCGCGAAATCGGCTGGCAACGCGGCCGGCACGGCTTCGACGGCGGCGCGGTCGCGCACGTCGAGCTCGTAAGGCAGAAGCGCGTCGCCGAGTTCGTCGGCGAGCGCCTGGAGGCGGTCCTTGCGGCGCGCGGTGGCGACGACCCGATGGCCGCCCTTCACGAAAGCGCGAGCGATGGCGGCGCCGAATCCCGCGGACGCTCCGGTGACGAACACAATCATTGCAGTTCCCTGGTCGGTTGGAGAGAAAGGCCCCAAGCCTACTTCCAATGCGGCGCTGCGGCAAGGATGAACCAGCCTTACAAGCGGCTCTGGGAGGGATGCGGAACGGCCTCCGGGCCGCCCTTCCTCAGACGTTTGCGCGCCGCATACAACGACGCCATGGCCCGCTTCGGAAGTGCCCGCGGCGGCGGCGGGAAGCCGGTTGCCTATTCGATCCTCTTCCAATAAACTAACGCGCTCATCCCTGCGTGACTGGCGATAGAACCGGTTCAAGCAATCGGGTTCAAGGTGGAACAACCCACCGTGAAGCGCAGGGTGCCGTTTTGCCGTTCGCCTGGGCAGCCGTGATCCGCGCGCATCGATCTGCGCTGACGGTGGCTGTCCTGCCTCGCGTGTGCGGCGACTCTCCTTCCGCCACGTCTGGGCTGGCCCAGCCGCCAGCAGCGCCGCGTACCCTCTACGCAAGATTCGGCGCACAATCCGGTCAACCTGAAAACACTCAACGGAATCCGTATGTTTGACAGAGCCCAAAGCACCATCGCCAACGTCGATCCTGAACTCTGGAAAGTCATCGAGCAGGAAAACCGCCGTCAGGAAGAGCACATCGAACTGATCGCGTCGGAAAACTACACGAGCCCGGCCGTGATGGCTGCGCAAGGCTCGCAACTCACCAACAAATACGCCGAAGGGTATCCGGGCAAGCGCTACTACGGCGGCTGCGAATTCGTCGATATCGCCGAGCAGCTGGCGATCGACCGCGTCAAGCAACTGTTCGGCGCAGAAGCCGCGAACGTCCAGCCGAATTCGGGTTCGCAGGCGAACCAGGGCGTGTTCTTCGCCATGCTCAAGCCGGGCGACACGATCATGGGCATGAGCCTCGCGCACGGCGGTCACCTCACGCACGGTTCGCCGGTCAACATGTCGGGCAAGTGGTTCAACGTGGTGAGCTATGGCCTGAACGAGGCTGAAGACATCGACTACGACGCAGCCGAGAAGCTCGCGCAGGAGCACAAGCCGAAGCTCATCGTGGCGGGTGCGTCCGCATTCGCGCTGCGTATCGACTTCGAACGCCTGTCGAAGATCGCCAGGTCGGTTGGCGCCTACTTCATGGTCGACATGGCGCATTACGCGGGTTTGATCGCCGCCGGCGTCTACCCGAACCCGGTGCCGCACGCCGACTTCGTCACCACCACCACGCATAAGAGCCTGCGCGGCCCGCGCGGCGGCGTGATCCTGATGAAGGCCGAGTTCGAGAAGCAGATCAACTCGGCAATTTTCCCCGGCATCCAGGGCGGTCCCCTGATGCACGTGATCGCCGGCAAGGCCGTCGCGTTCAAGGAAGCGCTGTCGCCGGAATTCAAGGCGTATCAGCAGCAGGTCGTCGAAAACGCACGCGTGCTGGCCGAAACGTTGGTCAAGCGCGGTCTGCGCATCGTCTCGGGCCGTACCGAAAGCCACGTCATGCTGGTCGATCTTCGCGCGAAGAAGATCACCGGCAAGGCAGCGGAAGCGGCGCTCGGCGCCGCGCACATCACGGTCAACAAGAACGCGATTCCGAACGATCCGGAAAAGCCGTTCGTGACGAGCGGTATCCGTCTCGGCTCGCCGGCCATGACCACGCGCGGCTTCGGCGTCAAGGAAGCGGAGCAGGTGGGCAACCTGATCGCCGACGTGCTGGACAACCCGGAAGACGCCGCCACGCTCGAACGTGTGCGCGCGCAAGTCGCCGAGCTGACCCAGCGCTTCCCGGTCTACCGCTAAGCCGTCATGCACTGCCCCTTCTGCCGTCACGCCGATACGCAGGTCGTCGACTCGCGCGTGTCCGAAGACGGCGCGACGATTCGGCGGCGGCGCCGCTGCCCGGCCTGCGACAAACGTTTCACGACGTACGAGCGGGTCGAGCTGGCGTTGCCGTCGGTCGTCAAGAAGGATGGCAGCCGCACCGAATTCGATCGCCGCAAGATCGTCGCGAGCATGCAACTGGCGCTGCGCAAGCGGCCGGTGGCGGCGGACGCGATCGACGCGGCGGTCGCCCGAATCGAGTATCTGTTGCTCGGCAGCGGCGAGCGCGAGGTGCGCAGCGAGCGCCTCGGCGAACTCGTGATGAACGAGCTGCGCGCACTCGACACGATTGCCTATGTTCGCTTTGCCTCCGTCTACCGGCGCTTTGAAGACGTCTCCGAATTCGAGGACGTCATCGAGGAATTCCGCCGCGCCTCCTCGCCTCCCAAGCCTTCTCGCAAGCGCTAATCGCTGTCGCGCCTCGCGTCGTGTTCGAGGTGCCGTCTTTTGCCGCGTTGTCTCGCGCATTCGCATCTCCCGCTCCCCATGATGTTTGGTCGCGTGCATTTTTGCGCGGGATGGCGTCTGAGCGCCACCTGGCCGTTCGGCCGATTGTTGGCGCGTTTGCAAATCGCTAGATTGGCTGCATTCTTTGTAACGAGCAGGGATGCAGATGAAAGCGGATGCGTTTTTCATGCGGCCGTGCCGCGGCTTCACGCTTGTCGAAACACTGGCCGTCGTCGCGCTGCTGGCGGTGATCGCGGTGATGGCAACGCCGTCGTTCGTCGCGTGGCACGTGCGCGATCAGGTCGACGCGCGCACGAAGGCGCTCGCTTCAACGCTCGCCTATGCGCGCAGCGAAGCGCTACGACGCGGCGCACGAGTCACGGTGTGCCGGATCGACGCGGCGCGGCATTGCCTCGCCGCCGGGCAACCGTGCGGCGATGGCGTGACCGACTGGTCGTGCGGCTGGGCGGTGCTGGCCGAGCGGGGCAGCACGGTGTCGCTGTTGCGCGCGCATCCTCTGCTGGCGGCGGTAAGCATTGTCGGCACGCAAACGAATCTCACGTTTACGCCGCCGGCGGGACAGTTGATCGGCACCTTTCGCAGCTTTGATATCGGACCGCGCGCGCCATCCAAGGCGACGCAGGGAGACAAGTGGCGACGTTGCCTACGGATCGCGGCGGGCGGCCGCGTGCGGATCGTCGAAGGGGCATGCGGGGCGGAGTCATGAGGCGATATTCACAGAGCCGATGGTCAAGCCGCCGCGGATCGAAACGCCGCGGCAGCACGCTGATCGAAGTCATGCTGGCCGTCGTGTTGATGGCCGTCACGGCCCTCGGGTTGATCGCCGGTCAGGTGTGGAGCGCGCGCGAAGCTCGTGCGATGGCAATGCGCGAACACGCGGCGTGGATCGCCGACTCCGTCGCGGAAACGATGCGCGAGCCCTCCGCTGGCGACTCCGCGATCAGGCAATGGAGCGTGCATGCAGCCGCTCTTCTGCCGCAAGGTCAGGCCTCGGTGGCTGAAAGTGGCGGCGTCTCTTTTGCGCGCGTCACATGGGCGTCCGTGCGAGACATGCCAGGTGCCGACGACGTGATCGACAAGCCCGAGTCTTGCGGCGGCGTGGACGTCCCTGCGGGTTCCTCATGCGTTGCGCTGGCGTTCGCGAAATGACGCGGCGCCTGTATCGTGCACGCGCCCAACGCGCCCAACGCGCCCAACGCGCCCAACGCGCCCAACGCGACCAACGGGACCAACGCGACCAACGGGACCAACGCGCCCAACGCGCCCAACGCGACCAACGCAGCCAACGCGGCCATACGCTGGTCGAGTTTGTAATCGCCATGGCGCTGGGACTGGTGGTGACCGCGGGTGCGGTGTCGCTGTATACCACGCAGCGCTCCGCATTCGAACACGCGGGCGATGCGATGCGCATTCGCGAAGCCGGCTTGACGGCGCTTACGCTGGTTGGCCAGCAATTACAAATGGCCGGCTTCGTGCCCGCGGACGTCGCGCGTTACAACAGTCCGCCGCCCTTGTTCGGATGTTCGGGCGGTCGCCCGACAGGGGCCGACGACAGTCTTGCCTGCGAGACGTTGCCCGGTCACTCGGACGGCGTGGCCGTTCGTTACGTGGGAGACAACGTTTCCACGTGGCCCTCCGCGAGCGGACAAACAACCGACTGTCTCGGTCAGGCCGTGGCGAACAGCGGCGCGGTGCTCGGCGACCAGGGCGTGCCCGTGGTCAATCGATATTTCGCCCGCGTCAGTGGTTCGACGGGCGAGCCCGAGCTTTACTGCGAAGGCAGCGGCAGGGTGGGATTCGCGCAGCCGCTCATCGAAGGCGTCGAACGGGTGCGGCTCAAGTACTGGCTGGCAGGCGCGCCGAGCGCGGTCGACGCTTCGGCGGTGACGGCCGATCAATGGGCCAGCATCGTTGCGGTCGATCTCTGTGTGCTGGTGCGCGGCGCGCCACGGAGCCAGCGCTTGCCCTACGTCGATTGCGACGGCGTCAGCATGCCTGGGGCGGATTCGCGCGCTCGGCAGGCGTTCTCGCGGCGAGTCGCGATACGCAATCATGCGGAGGCCTCTTGATGGTGAAACGTCGAAGCAAACTGGCGTTGCGCTGCGCTTGCGGGAAGCATTCACGAGGCCGCGAGCAGCCGCAATATCTCGGACGCATCATGCGCATGGCAGGCGGCCGATTCCGCGATCGTCAAAGCGGCGCAGTCCTGCCAATCGTCCTGCTGATTTCAGCGATGATGCTGACCACCTCCGCGGCATGGTTCGAAACGTCGCTTGCGGCGGCGCGCGTCACCACCAACGTGCGCGATTATTTGCAGGCGTTTCATGCCGCCGATTCAGCGTTGCTCCTGTGCGCGCGCAGTGCCATCGCGGCAGCATCCGTGACGCCGATGCCGGCCGCGCCCGGAGAGCCGGCGCAATGGAAACTCGAAGCCGCCTTCGAGGCGAACGCCGTCGCGCCCCTTGCGCAATGGCCAGGATCGGTGCGCGCGCCGCAATGCCTGATCGAAGCCTGGCGTCTCGGCACCCGCGCCGATGCTCGAGCCTATCTGCTGACCTCGCGTGGCTTCGGCCGTAACAACGAGTCACAGGTCTGGCTGCAGATGCAACTGGTCATCGAGGACGAAACGATCGAGCGTCATTGGCGCCACGTCGCCGCACGGCCATTCTGACGGGAGGTCCATGACAAGGCTGCACACATCCGCATTCACGCTGCTCGAACTGATGATCACGCTGGCGATAGTCGCCACGCTGGCAGTGTTCGCCGTACCTTCGTATCGCGATCACGTCGCGCGAACGCATCGCATCGACGCCGCGTCCGCCCTTTATCGCGCCGCGCAATTCGTCGAGGGCGCGGCAAGCGGCAGCGCGTCCACGCTGTTGCCGGGCATGGACCAGGCGCCGCAATTCGGCGCGGCGGTCTACCGGCTGCGCGTGCTGCAGGCGGACGATTCCAATGGTGGCTATTCGATAGAGGCCGCGCCGAGCGAAACCGGTCCGATGCGTGACGACCCCTGCGGGGTTTTCACGCTCGACGCGACGGGGCAGCGAGGCAACAGGAATGGAGCAAACGGTGTGGCGCCGACAAGCGGCGAATGCTGGAATACGGGCTAACCACGCAGAGGCAGGGCTTATGCCGGAAGCAATGCCGCGCTCACCGTTACGGGTTCGATTCGGTCTTGACGGTACGAGGCGCAGCGGAATCGCGCTTCATTTGCTGCCAGATCCGATACGCTTCCCATGCGGCAAGCGCGAGGCCGCCCCACTTCAGTGCGGGTTTTGCACCTGCCGCGACGGTTGCACGCAGCGGTTTGGCGAGAACCAGCGAGGCGATCGAACTGATGAGGGGATACTGTTTGAGGAGCACGCCAATGGTCCCCGCGTTGATCAAGCTCGACTTCGTTCCTTTGCCCACGCGCACGCCGCCCAAGCCCGGCAGAATAAACTTGAGCCAACTGAAATGCGTGACCGCCTGCCGCAATTCGATGGTGGCCTGAGCGAGTTCCATGCGCTCCACATCCGCGCGCACCAGCAGCAATTCCTTGCGCAACGCTCGCAAGTGTGGCGCGCTCAGATCCTTGGCCGGTTGGCGCTTGGCACGGAAGGCGGTATCGGAATGGCTTTGGCTCATGGTGTGTCGGCGGCAGTGAAGGTGGTGCAGTCAAACGGCGCTGCAAATCGCTCGATATCCCAACGAAATCCCAACGCGAGCGCCGGGCGTCGTAGCGACACCCGTTGCGCGTGGGTTGTCACGGTTTGCGGAACACGTCGCGGTCTTTTTCGAACTCCGCAAGGGTGGCCTCGAACACCAGCGGTGCGTTGCGCAAACCGCTGCGCGCTTTCAGCGCACAGACTAGTCCCGCAATCGCATACACGGCGGTAATGCCGGCGAGCGCCTGCCATCGGTAGGTGTCCCAGAACGCAATGGCGATCAGCGCGGTCAAGGCGATCAAGGCCATCGTGGCGAGCATCATGGCGGCGAGACCGAGGAATAGCACGGCGAGCAGCCGGTCTTTTTCCTCGGCGAGCTCGATGCCGACCAGTTCGAGCCGCGTTTGCAGAATGGCGAACACCGAACCGACGATGCGGCGTAACGGACTATGTTCTGCGCGCTGTGTTTGTGTTTCGATCGTCATGGCTGTGGGCGTTGCGCGTGATGGCCTGGGCGGCGCGTGCAAAGGTGCGCGCCAGGAGAAACGGACCGGCCAGGCATGCGCCGGTCCGCTCGATTTACCAGTGGGCCGGACGCGACCGTCCGGCAGCGTCACCGTGTTACTTGCGGTTGATCAACAACCCCAGCAGCACGCCCGCACCCGCCGCGATACCGATCGATGCCCACGGATGCTCGTGCACGTAGTCGTCGGTGGCGCGGGCGGCCTTCTTGCCTTTTTCGACCACCACGACCTGGACGTCAGCCGCCTTTTCCTTCGCCTGTTTCAGACGCGTAAGCGCCGTTTCACGCAACTCCGAGGCGCGCTCGCCGGTGGCGCTCGCGGCCTGTTTCAGCAAATCTTCAGCGTCCGCGAGGACCGTTTTGATATCCGACATCAATCTCTCCTTGTTGACTTCCGACATTGACAGCTCCCCTTCGTCTCACGCCACGCGTGAATCGTAACCAAAGAAACGGCCGCTGGCGAGCGCAGTGCTCGGTTGACGCAAGCGAACGCACGAACCGTTCCCGGTTGAAGCAAAGCCATTGCACGACGACCCGCAACACATTGCAGGTGACAGTTTGCCTCCGATGGAGTTGATCTGTCCCGCAAAGTTTCCACTATATCGGTGAAAATTACAAAAACGCATAAAGTAGTGACGCGATGTTGGTTCGTCATGTACCGCCGCTACCATATGATTTATCGTGGCGGGGCGGCGCGGGCGAATGCTCGCGCGGAATGCCCGAATACTTTAAAGGAGATGCAACATGAGTCTACGTCTTGGCGATATCGCACCCGATTTCGAACAGGAGTCGAGTGTCGGCCGCATCAAGTTCCATGAATGGCTGGGCGATAGCTGGGGCGTGCTGTTCTCGCACCCCGCCGATTTCACGCCCGTCTGCACCACGGAACTCGGCCTGACGGCGAAGCTGGCCGACGAGTTCGCAAAGCGCAACGTGAAGACGATCGCGTTGTCGGTCGACAGCGCGGAGTCGCATAAGGAATGGATCAAGGACATCAACGAGACGCAAGCCGCCAATGTCGGCTTCCCGATTCTCGCCGACGGCGACCGCAAGGTGGCCGAGCTGTACGACATGATCCACCCCAACGCCAATGAAACGCTCACGGTCCGCTCGCTCTTCGTGATCGACCCGAAGAAGAAGGTGCGGCTGATCATCACGTATCCGGCAAGCACGGGCCGCAATTTCGACGAAGTGCTGCGCGTGATCGACTCGCTGCAACTCACCGACAACCACTCGGTTGCCACGCCCGGCAACTGGAAGCAGGGCGATGACGTGGTGATCGTGCCGTCGTTGAAAGACGAGGAAGTCATCAAGCAGAAATTCCCGAAGGGCTACAAGGCGCTGCGTCCGTACCTGCGCATGACGCCGCAGCCGAACAAGTAGGCGGTTGATGCACCGTGAAGCGCGCCGTTAGCTGCAGCGCGGCGCCGCAACGAAAAAGGCCGGTTCGAGGTGAACCGGCCTTTTGCTTTTTATCGGCATGTCAGGAAGACATCAGAAAAACGCCTGAATTCCCGTTTGCGCGCGCCCGAGAATCAGCGCGTGAATGTCGTGCGTGCCTTCGTAGGTGTTGACCACTTCCAGATTCACCAGATGCCGCGCGACGCCGAACTCGTCGGAGATGCCGTTGCCGCCGAGCATGTCGCGCGCGAGCCGCGCAATGTCCAGCGCCTTGCCGCATGAGTTGCGTTTCATGATCGAGGTGATCTCCACGGCCGCCGTGCCTTCGTCCTTCATGCGGCCGAGGCGCAGCACGCCTTGCAGTCCGAGCGTGATCTCGGTTTGCATGTCGGCGAGTTTCTTCTGGATCAACTGGTTCGCGGCGAGCGGCCGGCCGAATTGCTTGCGATCCAGCACGTACTGACGCGCGGTGTGCCAGCATGCTTCGGCTGCGCCGAGCGCGCCCCAGGCGATACCGTAGCGTGCCGAATTCAGACATGTGAACGGACCGCGCAAGCCGCTGACTTCCGGAAAACGGTTTTCTTCGGGAACGAACACTTCGTCGAGCACGATTTCGCCGGTGATCGACGCCCGCAATCCCACCTTGCCATGGATGGTGGGCGCAGACAGCCCCTTCCAGCCTTTCTCGAGAATGAAGCCGCGAATCGCGTCCTTGCCGTTTTCCTCGAGCTTCGCCCACACGACGAACACGTCCGCGATCGGCGAATTGGTGATCCACATCTTCGAGCCCGACAGCGAATAGCCGCCGTCCACCTTCTTCGCGCGCGTGACCATGCTGCCCGGATCGGAGCCGTGGTTCGGTTCGGTCAACCCGAAGCAGCCGATCCATTCGCCGGTGGCGAGTTTCGGCAGGTACTTCCGCTTCTGCGCCTCCGAGCCAAATTCGTGGATGGGCACCATCACCAGCGAGGACTGCACGGACATCATCGACCGGTAGCCGGAATCGACGCGCTCCACTTCACGCGCGATCAGGCCGTATGCGACGTAGTTCAAACCGGGGCCGCCGTATTGCTCGGGAATCGTCGGGCCGAGCAGGCCGAGTTCACCCATTTCGCGAAAGATCTCGATGTGGGTCTTTTCATGACGGAACGCTTCGAGCACGCGCGGCTCCAGCTTGTCCTGCGCATAGGCCGCGGCGGCCTCGCGCACCATGCGTTCGTCTTCGGTGAGCTGCTGATCGAGCAGCAGCGGGTCTTCCCAGTGAAACTGCGCGGCCTCGGCCATGACGTATCTCCTGATTCCTTGCTTGATTCCAACTTGACTTATGTTCCGCTACGCGAAACAATGTTTTGCAAATCACCGATCGAGTGTATCACCTGATGACGCCTGCATCCACCCTCTCCGAACCGCTCGACGAGCGCAAATTCGTCGTTGCCCTCGCGCGCGGGCTGGACTTGCTGCGCGCGTTCAAGCCGGGCGAAACGATGCTGGGCAATCGCGATTTCGTCGAACGCACCGGTTTGCCGAAGGCGACGGTCAACCGCCTCGCTTACACGCTGAGCGTGCTGGGTTATCTGCGGCTCGATGAAACGCTGGGCAAATACGCGCTCGACGCCGGCGTGCTCTCGCTAGGATTCGCATTGCTTTCGGGCACGGACACACTCGAACTGGCTCGTCCGCATATGCGTAATTTCGCGCGCGAGGTGGGCGCGGCGGTTTCGCTCGGTTGCCGCGACGGGCTCGACATGATTTATCTGGAGACGATCCGCAGCGAAACCGCGTTGACGCTCGGGCTCGCATCGGGTTCGAAACTGTCGATGCTGACGAGTTCGATGGGGCGCGCGTATCTCGCCGTGCAGCCGGCGGACGTGCGCGCCGCGTTGCTCGTCGAGCTCAGGAAAGCGGCGGGTAAACCAGGCGCGCCAGGCGCGGCGCTGATCGCGGAGGCGGAAAAGTCGATCGCCGCGTTCGCCGGCGAAGGCTGCTGCTATTCGTTCCGCGCGTGGCACGACGACGTGAACGCGGTGGCCGTGCCGTTTCGCGAGCCGCGTGAAGGACGCTGGCTGGTGCTGAGTTGCAGCGGGCCGGCGTCGTCGATGGGAGAGGAGGTGTTTCGTGAAACCGTCGCGCCGCGGCTCAAGGCGCTCGCGCGGCGCCTGGGCGATACGGTCGAAGCGCCGGCGCGTGCAACCGCAAGCCACATCAACCAGCCGGTCAAGCCGCCGATCAAGCCGCCGATCAAACAGCCCGGTCGTGGTAATGCGCGTTGAACAATGGCCCTTGCACGAAGCGCACGTCGTACTGTTGCAGGGCCACGAACTGCGGCTCATCCATCACGCGATTGAAGATCAACGGAATCCGCAACCGGTTCGCGTAACCCACTAGCGGTTTCACGGTCGCATCGCGCAACGCGGTCGCGGCGTCCATCTTCAGAAAATCGAGCCGCGCGGTTTCCGACACCGACAAAATCTGCCCCGCATTGGACAGATTGCCCGCCACCTTGAAGCCGTAGCGCTGATAGCTCTGCGTCAGATAGCCGAGGAAGGTCTTATGCGCGACCGCCGCGGCCGGCAATTCGATCACCACCCGCGACGGGTTCAGCCCGAACGACACCAGCACGGTCGAAAAATGCAGTCCGTGGTCGTACTTCACGCTCTTGAGCAGACGTTCGTGCACGCGTAGAAACAGCAGACCGTGCCGCTGCGTCCCGAAGAAATTGATCGCGTGCAGCGCGCGCGACATGCGGTCGAGCGCGACCAGTTCCTGATCGTCGACGATGCGGTCGAACGGATCGAATACCTCGAACGGCGGCCCGTCCAGGCGCTGGGTGACCGCCTGAAAGCCGAGTTCATCGCCGAAACGGTCGACACCCTCCGGACCCGACGACAACGACTGCGCCAACGCATGCACGCTGATGTCGAAGATCGGCTCGTAAGCGCTGGTGAGCTCCTGCCCGTCGAAGCGTGCGAGCGCGATGTCGTGATGCGCGCCCGTTCCCATTGCCAGATGTTCGCCGAGAAACGGGTGGTGGGCGGCGCGCTCGATGAGGTTGGGGATGGTCGGCGGAATCATGTAGGCGAAAGATTGGCAATGGACGCGCTCGGCGCTCGGCAACGCGACTCGGTTGCCGCATTCCATTGATGGTAGCAGTCCGCACCGTGCGCACATGAACAAAATGCTCATAACGTTATCGGCCGAACGCTTGTCGTTACGGGCTTCCGGGGCTTGTCCGGGTCGTCTTCAGGGTATACGTTAGTTTCACTATTCGTAATTGCTTTTACTATACGTAAATTCATCTGCGGCGACGCCACCGGTTCGCGCATCGAGCCGCAGGCCGCCTGGAACCGACAAGATCGAGCCTCAACGGAGAACCTTGCATGAACACCGCCACCGGTACGCCGGCTACCGCCGGCTCACGGCTAGAAATCGAGCCGGGCTATCAATCGGGCTTCGCGAACGAATTCGCCACGGAAGCCTTGCCGGGCGCCTTGCCCCAAGGCCGCAATTCGCCGCAACGCGCGGCCTATGGCCTGTATGCCGAGCAACTGTCGGGCACCGCGTTCACCGCGCCGCGCGGTCACAACCGCCGTTCGTGGCTGTACCGGATTCGTCCGGCGGCCGTGCATAAGCCTTTCGCGCCGCTGCCTTCGGAGCGGCTCGTGGCGAATTTCGCCGAGGTGCCGCCCACGCCGCCTGACCAGTTGCGCTGGGATGCCTTGCCGATGCCGGCCGAGCCGACCGATTTCATCGACGGCTGGGTGACGATGGCGGGCAACGGCGCGGCGGAATCGATGAGCGGTTGCGCGATTCACCTGTACGCGGCGAACCGTTCGATGAAGGACCGCTTCTTCTACAGCGCCGACGGCGAACTGCTGATCGTGCCGCAGGAAGGGCGCCTGCATATCGCGACCGAGCTGGGCCGGCTGGACGTGGAGCCGTTCGAGATCGCGGTGATCCCGCGCGGCGTGCGCTTTGCGGTGGGCCTGCCGGACGGCCCGGCGCGCGGCTATATCTGCGAGAACTTCGGCGCGCTGCTGCGTCTGCCGGATCTCGGCCCGATCGGTTCGAACGGCCTCGCCAATCCGCGCGACTTTCTCACGCCGCACGCGGCGTATGAAGATCGCGAGGGCGATTTCGAACTCGTCGCCAAGATGAACGGCAACTTGTGGCGTGCGGACATCGGCCATTCGCCGCTCGACGTGGTCGCGTGGCACGGCAATTTCGCGCCGTACAAGTACGACTTGCGCCGCTTCAACACGATCGGCTCGATCAGCTTCGACCATCCCGACCCGTCGATTTTTCTGGTGCTGCAATCGCAAAGCGACACACCGGGCGTCGACGCGATCGACTTCGTGATCTTCCCGCCGCGCTGGCTCGCCGCCGAGGATACCTTCCGTCCGCCCTGGTTCCATCGCAACGTGGCGAGCGAATTCATGGGCCTCGTGCACGGCGTGTACGACGCGAAGGCCGAGGGCTTCGTGCCGGGCGGCGCGAGTCTGCATAACTGCATGACAGGCCACGGGCCGGACGCCGACACGTTCGAGAAGGCATCGCACAGCGACACGTCGACGCCGAGCAAAGTCGGCGACACGATGGCCTTCATGTTCGAAACGCGCACGCTGATCAAGCCGACCCGCTTCGCGCTCGAAACCGCGCAATTGCAGGCGCATTACTACGAGTGCTGGCAAGGCCTCAAGAAACATTTCAACCCGGAGCAACGATGAGCGCATTGAGCGATCTTCAGGCGACGCTCGATCCGTCGCGTAAGAGCTGGGTCGAGTCGGCCAACGATTCGAACCATGATTTCCCCATCCAGAATCTGCCGTTCGGTATTTTCAGCGACAGCAACAACGACGCGCGGCGCGTGGGCGTCGCAATCGGCGACGAGATCGTCGATCTGGCGGCGTTGCAGGCGGCGGGATTGCTGAACGTGCCGGCGTCGAAGGCCGATGTTTTTGCGCGCGATACGTTGAACGATTTCATCGCGCTCGGCCGCGATGCATGGCGCGGCGTGCGGATTCAGTTGAGTCACCTGCTCGCGCGCGATACCGCGACCTTGCGCGACAACGCCGGCTTGCGCGCGAAGGCGCTGGTGCGTGCGGCCGATGCGCGGTTGCATCTGCCGGTGCGGATTCCGGGCTACACCGACTTCTATTCGTCGAAGGAGCACGCGACGAACGTCGGCTCGATGTTCCGCGATCCGAAGAATGCGCTGCTGCCGAACTGGTCAGAGATGCCGATCGGCTATAACGGACGCGCGTCGTCGGTGGTGGTGAGCGGCACGCCGGTGCGCCGTCCCAACGGCCAATTGAAGCTGCCGGACGAAGAGCGTCCGGTGTTTGGCGCATGCCGCAAGCTCGATATCGAACTGGAAACGGGCTTCGTGATCGGCGCCGGCAATGCGTTGGGCGAGCCGATCGCGTGTGCGGACGCCGAGGCGCATATCTTCGGCATGGTGCTGCTGAACGACTGGAGCGCGCGCGACATCCAGCAATGGGAATACGTGCCGCTCGGCCCGTTCAACGCGAAGACATTCGCCACGACGATCTCGCCGTGGATCGTGACGCTCGACGCGCTCGAACCGTTTCGCGTCGCGCAGCCGGTGCAGGAACCGCAGCCGCTTGCGTATCTGCGCCACGACGGCGCGCATGCGTTCGACATCACGCTCGAAGTGAGGCTGCGCCCGCAGCAGGCCAAGCAGGCCACCACGATCTCGCGGACCAACTTCAAGCACATGTACTGGACGATGGCGCAGCAACTCGCGCATCACACGGTGTCGGGCTGCAATACGCGCGTGGGCGATCTGATGGGCTCGGGCACGATCAGCGGTCCGACGGAAGATTCGTATGGCTCGCTGCTCGAATTGACGTGGAACGGCAAGAAGCAGCTGGCGCTGAAGGAGGGCGGCACGCGCGGTTTCATCGAGGACGGCGACGAACTGACGCTTGCCGGCTGGTGCCAGGGCGATGGTTATCGGGTGGGCTTCGGCACCTGCGTCGGTGAGATCGTGCCGGCGCGAAACTAAGGCACGGGACCACGGACCCCTCACCCCTTGAGCAACCCAAACACCGCCACGCCATTCATCGTTCCGACATAAACCTTCCCGTGAGCGATCATCGGCGTGATGAACTTGTTCCCCGCGCCGAAGTGATCGCGCGTTCCCATCTGATTGCTGCTGTACAACTCGGTGGCGAGATTGGCCGGATCGAATGCATGCAACGCCGCCACGCTGCCGTTCTCGGCCGCCCACACAATGCCGTTCGCCGAGCCGTTGGCCGAGACGCTGGGCGTGGTCCCAGGATAAGGAAAAGTCATCGCGCTCTGGCCGGTCGGCGTTGCCGACAAGCGCGCGTTAGTGATCGTGAAGGCCTTCAGATGGTCGCCCACCGAACCGAAATAAATCCGGCCGTTGAAATAAGCCGCCATGCCGAACTCGCCGCCGCTCAATTGCCCCGCGATCTCCTGGTAGATCTTGTTGCCGCCGGCGTTGAATTTCCCCATCGACTCGCGATCCAGAACGTAGATGATGTCGTCCTTGCCCGTCCCTAGCGTGAGGTGGCGAACCGCGCCGCTCGCATCGGTGAGATCGGGCAGCACGAGCGCGCCGCCCGAACCGAGATCCGCATCCACGGCGGACGCCTGCACGATATTCGACATCGCGAAGTAATCGACGACCGAGAGCCCGCCCGCCGTGCCCAGCTTCAGATACGTATTGCCGAAGTTGCCTTGAGCCGGAAAACCGTTTGCGTTCAGCGTGGTATCGAACGTGCCGTTGCCGTCGAGCAGATAGATCGACGAGCCGTCCGACGCGGGGCCCGCGCCGCTCATCCAGATGGCGCCCTCGGAACCGTTCGGCGTGACATTGAGCACGGAGGTCTGCTGCAACGTGTCGGCGCTGTAGGCGATGATCCAGCCGGTGTAAGCGCCCGCGTCGCAATGCGAGGTCCACGTCGTGTAGATCATGCCGTTGAGCAGGAGCAAACCCGCGCGCTCGGCATATGACGAAGGCGCGAACACGACGCGTCCGTTCGAACTGTTGGCGCCGTTGCCCGGATAGCTTGCGGCGACTTCCGTGGGTCCGTTCAGCAGTTCCGCGCCCGTCGCGAGATCGAGCGCGTGCACGCGCTGATGGTAGCCGCCGCCGGAATCCTTCGACATCGCGACGACATAGATCGTGCCGTGAGGTCCGCGCGAGCGGTCGATCACCGGCGTCGAGGTGATGCCGATCTCCGGCGTGATCTGCCCGCAGCCCAGGTCGTCGCTCGGCGTTTCGCCCGCCTTCAGCGTGCGGACCTGCCATAGTCGCGCGCCCGTGTCGGCGTCGAAGGCGAATACGCTGTCGTGTTCGGTCACGACGTACAGCACGTTATGCGTGCCGCCCGCGATCGCCAGCGAGCCGACGAAGAGCGGCTCTCCATCGACCTTGCCGTCGACGGCGAAAAAGCCGACCTTGCCGAAGCTTGCCGCGTTGACGTTGGCCGGCGTCAGGATGGTTTCGTCGAGGTACTGGCCGGTGCGCGCGATGTCGTTGTGATAGGTCACGACGTCGCCCTTGGCGGACATCGCGGTGCCGCCCGAGGACGTGCCCGAGCCGCCCGAGCCGCCCGAGCCGCCGGCGCCGCTGCCTGTCGCCGCGCCGGTCGCGGCTTCATCGCCGCCGCCTCCGCAACTTCCGAACGTCATCGCACAGAGAAAGATCAGCGCGCTCAGCAGGTAAAAACGGCGCGACAAGGGCAGAGTTTGCATGGCGTTCTCCGCATTGCCGGCGTGGGCGCCATGAACGCATGGCCCGCTCAGCGAAATGCCGTGCAATGTGCGATGAAACTAGCATCAAGCGTGCTAGCCCGCGGAGATCCGCAGCTGGCTTACCCTGCGACCGCCATGCGTTGCGCGCGTCGGTCGATCGACACGGACCACAGCGTCAGCGCGAGCGCGCCGATCGACGTCGCCACGCCGACCCACGGCAGGGTGGTGAGCGGCGCGCCCGCGCCGATCGCCATGCCGCCGAGCCAGGCGCCCGTCGCATTGCCGAGATTGAACGCCCCCTGGTTCAAGGTCGACGCCAGATTCGGCGCGTGACTCGCGCGATCGACGATCAGCATTTGCAGCGGCGGGACGATCGCGAAGGCCAGCACGCCCCACGCGAAAATCGTGATCATCGCGGGAATTTCGCTGTGCATCGTGCCGGCGAAGATCGTCAGGATCACGACGATCGCCAGCAGAAACGCCACCAGCGAAGGCATCAGCCGCCAGTCCGCGAGCTTGCCGCCGAGCGTGCTGCCGACCGTCAAGCCGAGGCCGAACAGCAACAGCACGAGAGTGACGGCATGCGGCGTGAAGCCGGTCACGTCCTCGAGAATCGGCGTGATGTACGTGAAGGTGGAAAAGAGGCTGGCCGACGCGAGCACGCTGACGCCGAGCACCATCAGCACTTGCGGGTTCTTCAGCACGCTGAATTCGCGCATGAGGCTCGCTTTCTGCATTTCGATCCTGGCGGGCAGGCACACGGCAAGCGCGGCCGCCGCGACGACGCCGATGACCGTCACCGCCCAGAAGGTCGCGCGCCAGCCGACCGCCTGGCCGAGCGCGGTGCCGAGCGGCACGCCGAGCACATTGGCGAGCGTGAGGCCGGTGAACATCAGCGCAATCGCTTGCGCGCGACGGTTCGGCGCGACGAGACCCGCGGCCACCACCGAGCCGATGCCGAAGAACGCGCCGTGGCAGAACGCCGTGACGATGCGCGCGGCCATCAGCACCGCGTAGCCCGGCGCGATCGCGCACAGCAGATTGCCGACGATGAACACGCCGATCAGGCTCATCAACGCTTTCTTGCGCGGCATGTTGGCGACCGCGATCGCAACGATCGGCGCGCCGATCGTGACGCCGAGCGCATAAGCCGACACCAGCATGCCCGCCGCCGGGATCGAGACGGACAGATCGCGGGCGACATCGGGCAGCAGCCCCATGATGACGAATTCGGTGGTGCCGATGCCAAAGGCGGCAACGGCGAGAGCGAGCAGGGGCAAAGGCATGGTGATCGAACGGGATTCAGCGCGACGTGAAGCGCCGCGCGACAGACGCGCGTTTTCGGGGCGAAAACGCATGCGCTGTGCAAGGGTAAAGCAGTAGGGGATTCTACCTAAGAAGCTGTTGCGAAATTAGTTAAACCAAGGCTTGAGGCGCGTCCAGCAAATCAAGGCGCAAGCTAACGAGAGGAAAGCCTTGTGGATATGGGCGTAGCGTTCATAGCGAATCTTCAGGCGTCGAAACGAGTGAAGCCAGGCAATCGAGCGCTCGACTTGCCAACGCGTTTTGCCGAGTCCGCTGCCATGGGGCGAGCCAATTTTTGCGAGCACGGGCGTGATGCCACGTTCGCGCAAGCGCTGCCGATGTGGCTCGGAACTGTAGCCCCGGTCGCCCTGAACGATTTGCGGCTTGTGCAGGGGACGTCCCCGTTTGCCCCGGATATGTGGAATGGCCTGGACCAGTGCATCGAGCTGCGTAATGTCGTGGCGGTTTGCGCCGGTCAGGATGACCGCGAGCGGGATGCCTTGCGCGTCGACGATGAGGTGGTGCTTGCTGCCGAGCTTGCGCCGGTCCGTGGGATTCGGGCCGGTTTTTTTCCCGCCAGCATGGCGCGAATTGATGAGCTGTCGACGATGGCACGCGTTAAGTCGATTTCGCCACGGCGGCGCAGTTCGGCCAGCAGCGTTTCGTGGATACGTTGCCAGACACCGGCCTTCTGCCATGCGACGAGCCGTCGCCAGCAGGCGGTGCCTGAGCCGCAACCCATTTCCTGCGGCAGCAGGTTCCACGCAATGCCCGAGCGCAGCACGAACACGATGCCAGTCAGCACTGCTCGGTCTGGCGTCGGTTTGCGGCCCGCGTACTGGCGATTGCGCGGTGCTCGCGCGGGCAGAAGCGGTTCGATGAGTGACCACAATTCGTCGTCTATGAGTTCTTTAGGCATTGCTTCCTGTCAGGCAAAACAAGACAAGAAGTTAACACCAAGTCAGAAAAGTTTAACAGACCCAAAACTTAATTTCGCAACAGCTTCTAAGTCAAAACAGTGCCGCTGGCCGTCGAGGCGGCTGTTGTTTTTTGCTGAAAAGCCGCTACGGAGTGCGCTTTTCCGGCGTGCGACGGCTGTGCGTCATCAGGTGCTTTCGTCTGGATCGAGCGCGTTGCCGTGACGGCCGGCGCCTTGCGCAAAACGCGCGGCGCCCGCGACGCCCTCGTCGAATACCGCCTGATAGCCGCCCGCGCCTTCGCGTCGCAGCGCCTCGGCGAAGTCGTCGAGCAGGCTGTTTTGCAGCGCCGAGCGGCGGTCCGCCAGCAGCGCCGCTTGCGGGAAGGCCGCCAGTTCGGCAGCGAGACGCTCGGCCGTCGCGCGCGCCTCGCCTTTCGCGACGACGCGGTTGGCGAGACCGAAGTCGAGCGCTTCCCGCGCGTTCACCGCGCGTCCGGTCAGGATGAGGTCGAGCGCCCGCGACAGTCCGATCAAACGCGGCAAGCGGATCGTGCCGCCGTCGATCAGCGGAATGCCCACGCGCCGGCAGAACACGCCGAGCACCGCGTCTTCCTCGACGACCCGCAGATCGCACATCGCAGCCAGTTCCAGACCGCCCGCCACCGCATGTCCGGCGATCGCCGCGATCACCGGCTTGCTGAAGCTCATGCGCGTCGGGCCCATCGGCCCTGGACCGCTGCCGTCGGCGTGCAGTTCGTTGCGGCGCGTGTCGTCGGCGAGCGCGCTGAGATCCGCGCCCGCGCAAAACGTGCCGCCCGCGCCGAACAGCACCGCCGCGCGCCAGGCCGGCTCCGCTTCGAAGCGGCGGAACGCGGCGGCGAGCGCATCGGCGGTGGGGCGGTCCACGGCATTGCGCCGCGCGGGCCGCTCGAGAACGAGGGTCGCGACGCCCGTATCCTCGTCGGCTTCGATACGCACATGTTCATTGAAATTTTGGGTGGTTATCATCGTCGTTTCCGTAGATGTCAGCGTGTTCCCTTCAGTGACGAGGCGCGTTCCCGAGCGCTCATGGAGTGCGTGCACGAAGCATGCTTATGCAGTCCGCTCATGCAGTGTGATTAATACGGTGGCCTGTCATGCCTCTTTCACAATCGGCTCGTAGCGTTAGCGCTCTTTTAACGCGCTGGCGAGTTTTCGCCAGCTTATCGAGCCTGCCTTTGTCCTTGTCCAAATCATCGTCGGCCGCCATGCCGGCTTCTGCCGGGACGGTCTGGATCGTGCCTTTGCATCACCATCCATGGTACGACCACGTATGCCTGCAACGCGTTTTCGACGCGGACGGCACGCGGCATCAAGTCGTGCTCGTCGACGTGCGCAAGCTGCTCGCCTGCGCGGACCGCGACAACACCGATTATGTTCTGAAGCCGGTGGCCGAATGGCACTCGGGCAAGGTGCGCGGCATACGCGAATTTCTCGATCCTGAGAACCCGCGCATTCCGCAAATGCCGTATGTGACGATCTCGACGCGTCGCGCGCCGGGTCTGCTGGGCTGGCTGGGTCTGGAGCGCGAAGGCGTGGTGGCGTTTCGCAACGGCCAGCATCGCGCGCGCTATCTGGCCGACGCGGGGGCGCGCTGGTTTCCGGTGGAAGTGCATGAGCGCGAGGCGGCGCTATTGCGCGAAATCTGCGGCGCCGCGGACGACGCCCGCACCGCGCTCCGCCCGACCACGCTGACGAGCGAAGGCGGCGATTGAGGTTGGCGCTTGGGGCTCGCGCTTGGGGTCCGCGAGCGCGGCTCGCTTGAGGCTGCTGCCCAAACTGGCGCTTAACGAGCGGGACTCACCACATTGCGCGGCGTGCCGGCCCGCCATGCCGCGACGTTGCCGAGCGTGGTCTGCGCGATCTCGCTCATCGCCTCGCGCGTGAAGAACGCCTGGTGCGCCGTGACGATCACGTTCGGGAACATCAACAGACGCGCGAGCACGTCGTCCTGCAACGGCAGGTTCGAGTGGTCCTCGAAAAAGAGGCCGCCTTCCTCCTCGTACACGTCGAGCCCGAGGTGGCCGAGCTGGCCGTCCTTCAACGCGCCGATCAGCGCATTGCTTTCGACGAGACCGCCACGGCCCGTGTTGATCAGCATCGCGCCGCGTTTCATCCTCGCGAGCGCGCGGCTGTCGATCATATGGTAGGTGGCCGGCACCAGCGGGCAATGCAGACTGACGACGTCCGACTCGGCGAGCAGCGTGTCGAGCGGCACGTAGCGCGCGCCGAGCGCGAGCAGATCGTCGGCCGGCGTGCCTGGGTCGTAGGCGAGCACCTGCATGCCGAAGCCCGCCATGATGCGTCCGAACACGCGGCCGATCATGCCGGTGCCGATCACCCCGACGGTCTTGCCGTGCAGATCGAAACCGAGCAGCCCATGCAGCGAGAAATCGCCTTCACGTGTGCGCGCGACGGCGCGCGGCAAGCGCCGATTGAGCGCGAGGATGAGACCGACCGCGTGTTCGGCGACCGCGTGCGGCGAATAGGCCGGCACGCGCGCGACCGTCATGCCGAGACCCTCGGCCGCGGCCAGGTCGACGTGATTGAAGCCGGCGGAGCGCAGCGCGATCAGGCGGGTGCCGCCGGCATGGAGACGTTCGAGCACGGCCGCGTCGACGGTGTCGTTGACGAACGGGCAGACCACGTCGTAGCCCTGCGCGAGCACGGCGGTTTCCAGGTCGAGATGCGACTCCTGAAAGCGCAGTTCATAAGCGTGCGCGGCATTGGCTTCGGTGAATGTGTCGCTGTCGTACTGGCGGCTGCTGAACAGGATCATGCGCATGAGCGGCTCCGTGAATTGCGTGCCGGCGCTGAACAGGCGAATCGAGGCGAACTGAGGGGCGCGGCATATAGGCGGTGGGCTAGCCAGTATACGGTAGCCAATGCATGGCGCGGAGGGCTGACCAACCCGTCGATTCGTGAGTCGGCACGATCGCTCGATTGCTGAGGTCATTCGTCTGGAGCGCGCGAGGCGCAGGCTTGGAGTCGGCTCATTGCATCGGCTATGGCATCGGCTCATTGCGCGTGGCGCCAATTGCGCCTGGCGGCGTTTGCGACACGTCGATCATTGCGGCGCCAGGCGGCAAGGCATGGTCAAAAAACTTGCGCAATCAACTTGCGCAATCGCGCGGTTCAGTGAATGATCGGACCGACGGCCTCGCCGGCGGTAGTGCCGGCGAGGCCGCTTGCTCCTTTGCGTCCTGACATTCACGTATCGATCATGCCGACTTCATCCTCCACCTCCGTTTCCTCCGCAGTGCCCTGTCCGGTTGTCGAATCGCTCGACGCGATTCTTCCCGAAGAACCGCTCCTGATGATGGGCGCCGGCCCCGTGCCGATTCCCGCGGCCGTCGCCAAGGCCAACACGGTCGTGATCAATCACCTGGGCGGCACGATGGTGAAGGTGATCGGCCAGGTCAAGACGATGGCGCGCTACGTGTTCCAGACGAAATCCAAATGGGTGCTGGGCGTGGCGGGACCGGGATCGGCCGCGATGGAAATGGCGATCTGCAATCTCGCGTGGGAAGGCACGCGTGTGCTGAGCATCAGGAACGGCTTCTTCAGCGAGCGGATGGCGGAAATGGGCCGCCGCGTCGGCGCGCGGGTGAGCACGCTGGACGTCGACGACCGTTCCGTCGCGAGTCTCGATCAGGTCGCCGAGGCGATTCGCCGCGAGCGCCCCGAGATCGTGACGGTGGTGCAGGGCGAGACATCGAATACGGTGTGGAACCACCATCTGAAGGACATTGCCGCACTGGCGAAAGCGGCCGGCGCGCTGGTCATCGTGGACGCGGTGTGCACGCTGAGCACGATGCCGTTGGAGATGGACGAGTGGGGCATCGACGCTGTGATTACGGGCGGGCAGAAGGGGCTGTCGTCGATTCCGGGCGTGTCGCTGATTGCGTTTTCCGACGCCGCGTGGGAGCGAGTGAAAGGGCGCACGGCGCCGAATGCGCATTGGTGTCTGGATGCGTCGCTGGCGGAGAACTTCTGGCATAACGCCGGGTATCACTACACCGCGCCGGTGTCGGGCGTGCTGGCATTGCACGAGGCGTTGCGTCTCGTGTGCGCCGAGACGTTGGAAAAGCGCTTTGCGCGGCATTTGAAATGCTCGCTGGCGTTGCAGCAAGGCGTGACGGCGTTGGGTTTGCAACTGTATACGCCGGCGGCGTGCCGGTTGAATTCGGTGGTGGGAATCGAGGTGCCGGCCGGGCTCAGTCCAGGCGATGTCTGCGCGCATATTTCGCGGATGCATCAGGTGGAGATTTCCGGCTCCTTCGGTTTGCCGATCGTGCGGATCGGGCAGATGGGGGAACAGTGCCGCGAGCACAATCTTTTCCGCACGGTGCACGCCCTTGGAAGAACGATGGTTGACCTCGGCGTCAAGGTCGACTTGCCGGCCGGCGTAGCGGCGCTCGAGCGGGGCTTGTCGGAAGGAAAGTAGTGGTCGCGCCTCTCGGCGCACCTTGACTACCAAACGCCCCACTGTTTGTCAGGCAGACCCTTCCGACGAGCGCGCAGCGCGAGTCGGGAAGCATGACTGCCTTGTCACTAACATTGAATGCGCGAGGGCACGGATTCCAGATGGGCCACTGCCCCCTCCAAGCCAAAGGACCCGCTTCAGAACTAGCGGTGTGAGCCGCTTTCTTTGCTTACTTTCTTTGCGGCGGCAAAGAAAGTAAGTGCCGCCCCGCACAGGGGCAACGCCAATAGACCACTAAGAAAGCAAGAAAAGGCCAACCCCGCAAGCAAACAACCGAAGCGCCGCGAAGGCAAAAAAAAGCAAAACCCTTAGCAGGCTGCTGAAGTATCGGCGGTAATGTCATCGCTGAAGGCCCCTGAAGCGTTGATGGAAGACCCCCACTTGCCCCTTGGAGATCATGCGCGGCGCCGACACATTCACCGAGAGTTTGTTTTCCATGCGCAAGCTGGACGACTTCGTTCCGAAGTCGCATCCGTTGCGTTCGATCCGGGTGATGGCGAACGAAGCACTGGTGAAGATGGATCGGTTGTTTGCCGGGATGTACGAGGCCGACCTCAAGGGTGGGCGGCCGAGCATCGCGCCGGAGAAGTTGCTGCGAGCCATGCTGATCCAGGTGCTCTACAGCATCCGCTCGGAGCGCCAATTGATGGATCAGGTGCAATACAACCTGCTGTTTCGCTGGTTCATCGGCCTGGCGATGGATGACGAGGTTTGGGTACCGACGGTCTTCACGAAGAACCGCGAACGCCTGATCAAGCATGATGCGGTGATCGAATTCTTCAACGAAGTGGTGGCGATCGCTGAGAAGAAGTGCCTGCTCTCGGGAGAGCACTTCAGCGTGGACGGCACGCTGATCCAGGCGTGGGCGGGGCACAAGAGCTTCGTGCCCAAGGACAGTGACGATCAGGACAGCGACGGCGGCAACGCAGGCGACTTTAAAGGCGAGAAGCGCAGCAACGAGACGCATGAGTCCCGGACCGATCCCGATGCACGGCTCTATCGCAAAGGCAATACGGCCAGCGAATTGCGTTACATGGGCCACACGCTGACCGACAATCGACATGGTCTGGTGGTCAACGCGTGCGTGACGCGCGCTGACGGGCACGCCGAGCGCGAAGCGGCCAAGGTCATGATCAACGACGCGCGGCAAGCGGCAGAAGATGCGAGCGCAGAAATCACGCTGGGCGCAGACAAGGGTTACGACGCACAGGAATTCATCGAGGCGTGCCAGCAGATGAAGGTCACACCGCACGTTGCGCAAAACACCTCGGGGCGGCGTTCATCCGTGCCCGATACCATTGCCTCGAGCGTGGGCTACGCCATTTCGCAGCAAAAGCGCAAGTTGATCGAACAAGGCTTCGGGTGGGCCAAGACCGTGGGGCGCATGCGCCAGGTGGTGGTGCGCGGGTTGAAGAAAGTGGACCAGATGTTCGTGTTGAACATGGCTGCCTACAACCTCGTGCGCATGCGCTCACTGACACAAGTCCGTCTGTAGCAGCGAAAACGCGGCAATGAAGCCAGAAATTGGCCTCAAACTGCCGAACAAGCGTGGAATTCACGTTGAAATTGCACAATGCGATAAACCTTGTGGCGAGAGCCGCGTAAGTGCAGAAAGGCTGCTTCTGTCGGACTTTATTTCAGCAGCCTGTTAGAGCGCCGCAGGCAAATCAGTCACCTTAACATTCCGCAAATAAAGCAAACAACAAAGCCCCGCAGCCGCAGCCGCCGCGACCGCGGCAAACAGAAACACCGACCCATACCCAAACTCCCCGGCGATATACCCGGCCAACGGCCCGGTAATCCCAAGCGAGAGATCGAGAAACACGGAATAAGCCGACAGAGCCGCCCCACGGCTAGCAGGCGGCACAAGCCCGACGGCCTCCACCCCAAGCGAGGGAAACACCAGCGCGAATCCGAAGCCGGTCAACGCCGCCCCGGCCAGCGCGATATGCGGCTCAGGCGCCAGCCACAGCATCAACAAGCCGACGCATTCAAACGAGAACGAAACAATCGCCACACGAAACCCGCCGTAGGTCTTGATCGTGTTGGCGAACAACAAACGCGCGCCGATGAACAGCGTGCCGAACACCGTCAGCGACAAAGCCGCGTTCGGCCAATTCTTCGCGGCATAGAACAGCGTGATGAAAGTGGCGATCGAGCCGAAGCCGACGGACCCGAGCGCCAACCCGATACCGTGCGGCAACACCCGCGTGAACACGCTGCGGTACGACATCCGCTCGCCATGCACGACGGGGACCGGCGCCATCGGCCGGGCCAGATAGAAGCCGAGCGCCGCCAGCGCGATCACCAGAATGCCCAGCGCGGCAAAGCCGACCGTATGCGCAATCGCGACCCCGAGCGGCGCGCCGACCGCGAGCGCGCCATACGTCGCGATGCCGTTCCACGAAATCACCCGGGCATTGTTGGTCGTGCCCACCCGGCCGATGCCCCATAGAATCGCGCCCGTGCCGCACAGGCTTTCGCCGAATCCGAGCACGAGGCGGCTGCACACCAGCAGCCCCAGGCTCAGCACAGGCCAGCCCTCGCACAACACCGCCAGCAACAACAGAATCCCGCTCGCGCCGCAACCCAGCAAACCGATCGACACCGTGCGCTTCGGCCCCAGCGTATCCGCCGAACGGCCGGCCAACGGCCGCGAGGCCAGCGTCGCCAGGTATTGCACGCTGATCGCCGCGCCCGCGAGCACGGCGCTGTAACCCAGGTCGTCGTGGACGTAGCCGGGCAGCACCGCCAGCGGAATGCCGATCGTCAGGTAGCAAAGAAACGTGAAAAAGACGACTGGAATGATCTGCAGGGTCGTCGCAAATTCGCTGCGAGGTGTCGCTGAGTCGGTGGACATGGGGAAAACGAGACTTGAAAACGGCGGGAAGGCGTGATTTTCCCATGGAACCGATTCTCTTGCAGGAGTTGCTTAATAATTCGTCGGACCAAAGGCAGGCGCAACATCCACATAGTGGTCGATTTTGGCTCCATGAAACGTCCTTTTCCCGCCCTCGGCATGGGCGGATGAGGGCCGATTAGCCGTGTAGACAGCAAAAGAGCGGCAAAACTACCGCTGCTACATAAGCCAATCGCCACTCGAACCCGTCTCTTTATCGTCTCGCGGATATGTCCCGCATGCGGCCCCCGCTATGGGTTGCCTTTATTGACGGTGATAGTTTTCGAACCGTCACCTTCGAGAGCAACGAGACATGACTGAGCCGATTCGCTTCTACCACCGCAACGCGATCCGCGAGATCGAGGACGCCCCCGTCACGCGCACGGTCCTGCAGTATCTGCGTGAGGACGCCCATTGCACCGGCACCAAGGAAGGCTGCGCCGAAGGCGACTGCGGCGCCTGCACGGTCGTGATCGGCGAGCGCAACGAGGCGGGCGGCGTCGACTTCAAGGCGGTCAACGCCTGCATCCAGTTCCTGCCGACGCTCGACGGCCGCGCGCTCTTCACCGTCGAAGACCTGCGCCAGCCGGACGGCTCGCTGCATCCGGTACAGCAGGCGCTGGTCGAGTGCCACGGCTCGCAGTGCGGTTTCTGCACGCCGGGCTTCGTCATGTCGATGTGGTCGCTGTACGAAAAGCACGGCCACGAACACGGCTGCGCGAACAAAACCGTGCCGTCGCGCGAAGCGATCGGCAACGCGCTCACCGGCAACCTGTGCCGCTGCACGGGCTACCGTCCGATCGTCGACGCGGCCGTACGGATGTTCGAAGCGCCCGCGCCGAAAGCGCCGCTCGACATCGGCGCGCTCGCCGGAACGCTCGCCACGCTCGAGCGCGTCGACACCTTCCACTATCAGCACGCCGGCCAGCAGTTCAATGCGCCGCGCACCGTCGAAGCGCTCGCGAAGATCAAGCAAGCCGAACCGGCCGCGCGCATTCTCGCGGGCAGCACGGACATCGGCCTGTGGGTCACCAAGCAGATGCGCGAACTCGGCAACGTCGTCTACGTGGGCCAGATCGCCGCATTGCAGAAGCTCGAAACGAATGACGACTGGATCGCGATCGGCGCGGGCGTGACCGTCGAAAAGGCGTATGCGGAACTCGCGAGGCACTACCCCGAACTTACCGAAATGTGGCTGCGCTTCGCGTCGCTGCCGATCCGCAATGCGGGCACGCTCGGCGGCAACATCGCGAATGGTTCGCCGATCGGCGATTCGATGCCCGGCCTGATCGCGCTCGGCGCGCGCGTGATCGTGCGCGGCGGCGAGATCGAACGCGAGATGCCGCTCGAAGACCTGTACCTCGCGTATCAGAAGAAGGCCATGGCGGAGCACGAATTCGTGGTCGGGCTGAAAGTGCCGACGCGCACCGGCGCGCGCAAGAACCTGCACTTTCGCACCTACAAACTCTCGAAGCGTTTCGATTCCGACATCTCGGCCGTCTGCGCCGCGTTCTCCTTCATCGCGGACGGCAACGTGATCCGCGAGCCGCGCATCGCATTCGGCGGCATGGCCGCCACGCCCAAACGCGCGACGCACGCCGAAGCCGTTTTGCGCGACGCCGACTGGCACGAGGCCACCGCGCAGGCCGCGATGCTCGCGCTCGGCAACGACTACGCGCCGCTCTCCGACATGCGCGCGACCAGCCACTACCGCCTCGAAGCGGCGAAGAACACGCTGTATCGCTTCTGGCTCGAAACGCGTCCGAACGATCCGCTGCCGAAAAGCGCGCTGGATGTGCGCGCGGTCGCCGCGGCGTGCGCGAACGCCTGATACGCCGCGAGCCTACGGAGAACACGACAATGAACCAGCATGCCGAGCCGTTCCTGAAAGATCTTCAGGATCAGGAAAACTTCACTCAGGTCCACGTCTCGCGTCCGCATGAATCCGCGCATTTGCATGTGAGCGGCCGCGCCACTTACACCGACGACATACCGACGCTCGCCGGCACGTTGCACGCCGCGCTCGGCCTGTCGTCGAAAGCGCACGCGAGGCTCGTGTCGATGTCGTTCGACGCAGTGCGCGCCACGCCCGGCGTGGTCGCGATCTTCACCGCCGGCGACATTCCCGGCGCCAACGACGTCGGCCCGATCATCCACGGCGACGATCCGATTCTCGCGGACGGTGTCGTGCAATACGTCGGCCAGCCGATCTTCATCGTGGTCGCGACGTCGCATGAAACCGCGCGTCTCGCGGCGCGCCGGGCTGAAGTCGTCTACGAGGAATTGCCCGCGATTCTCACCGCGCGGCAGGCGCGCGCCGCCAACCAGTCCGTGCTGCCGCCGATGAAACTCGCGCGCGGCGCGGCAGCCGCGAAGATCGCCCGCGCCGCGCATCGCGATGCCGGCGAGATGCTGCTCGGCGGTCAGGAGCAGTTCTATCTGGAAGGCCAGATTGCCTACGCGGTGCCGAAGGACGACGACGGCATGCACGTCTACTGTTCGACCCAGCATCCCACCGAGATGCAGCACCTGGTCGCGCACGCCCTGGGCGTGGCGTCGCATAACGTGCTGATCGAATGCCGGCGGATGGGCGGCGCGTTCGGCGGCAAGGAATCGCAATCGGGCCTGTTCGCGTGCTGCGCGGCGCTCGCCGCATGGAAGCTGCTGTGCCCCGTGAAGCTGCGCCCCGATCGCGACGACGACATGATGGTCACCGGCAAGCGGCACGACTTTCACTACGCGTATGAAGTGGGCTACGACGAGCACGGCGTGATCGACGGCGTGAGCGTCGACATGACCTCGCGCTGCGGTTTTTCCGCCGACCTGTCGGGTCCGGTGATGACGCGCGCGCTGTGCCACTTCGATAACGCGTACTGGCTGTCGGACGTGACCATCGACGGCTTCTGCGGCAAGACCAATACGCAGTCGAACACCGCGTTCCGCGGCTTCGGCGGTCCGCAAGGCGCGTTCGCGATCGAATACATCATGGACAACGTCGCGCGTTCGCTCGGCGCGGACGCGCTCGACGTGCGCCGCCGCAATCTGTACGGCAAGACCGAGCGCAATCAGACGCCGTATGGCCAGATCGTCGAGGACAACGTGATTCACGAACTGATCGACGAACTCGAAACGACCAGCGAATACCGCGCGCGCCGCGCGGCGATCGACGACTTCAATGCGAACAACGACGTGCTGAAAAAGGGGCTCGCGCTCACGCCGGTCAAGTTCGGCATCGCGTTCAACGTGACGCACTTCAACCAGGCCGGCGCGCTCGTGCACATCTACACCGATGGCTCGGTGCTGGTGAATCACGGCGGCACCGAAATGGGCCAGGGCTTGAACACGAAGGTCGCGCAGGTGGTCGCGCATGAACTGGGCGTCGGCTTCAAGCGCATTCGCGTCACGGCGACCGACACCAGCAAGGTCGCCAATACATCGGCGACGGCCGCATCGACCGGTTCCGATCTGAACGGCAAGGCGGCTCAGGATGCGGCGCGCCAGTTGCGCGAACGTTTGTCGGCATTCGCCGCCGAGCGTTTCGGCGCGGGGCGGGTGAGCGCCGCCGACGTGCGGTTCGCGCACGATCGCGTGATCGTCGGCGAGACGGTGGTGCCGTTCGAGGACGTGATCGCCAAGGCCTACCTCGCGCGCATCCAGTTGTGGTCGGACGGCTTCTACGCGACGCCGAAGCTCCATTGGGACCAGGCGAAGCTGCAAGGCCGGCCGTTCTACTACTACTCTTACGGCGCGGCCGTCTCCGAAGTGGTGATCGACACGCTGACCGGCGAAATGCGCGTGCTGCGCGCGGACGCGCTGCATGACGTGGGCGCGTCGCTGAACCCCGCGCTCGATGTCGGCCAGGTGGAAGGCGCGTTCATTCAGGGCATGGGCTGGCTCACCACCGAGGAACTGTGGTGGAACGCGGACGGCAAGCTGATGACGCACGCGCCGTCCACTTACAAGATTCCGACCGTGAACGATACGCCGCCGGTCTTCAATGTGCGGTTGTTCGCTAACCGCAATGCGGAGGACAGCATCCATCGTTCGAAGGCGACCGGCGAGCCGCCGCTGCTGCTGCCGTTCTCGGTATTCTTTGCGATTCGCGACGCTATTTCGGCGGTCGGCGATCACACGGTCAATCCGCCGCTGAACGCGCCCGCGACGAGCGAGGAAATCCTCAAGGCAGTCGGCGCGGTGCGGGCGGCGCGCGCGGCGGCGCGGCAGTAAACTTTGAACGCAAGCGCGGCCATGATGCACGACTCGAACCCAACTGGAATGATCGCCATGAACGAGTTGCCGTCCGTTCGGACCGGCCGGCGCGGCGCACTGCAAGCGCCGCGTCCGGCGCCGCTGCATATCGTGCTGTTCGGCGCGGGGCATGTCGGCCATGCGCTCGTCACGTTGCTCGGCAGCCTGCCGTGTGTCGTGCAGTGGGTCGACGAGCGCGACGAACTGTTTCCCGACGAAACGCCCGCCAACGTGCAGATCGAAGCGACGGACACGCCCGATGCAATCGTCGACACCGCGCCGCCCGGTGCCTACTTCCTCGTGATGACGCATCGCCACGCGCTCGATTTTTCGCTGGCCGAACGCATCATGCGGCGGCGCGACTTCAGCTACTTCGGCATGATCGGTTCGAAGACCAAGCGCGTGAAATTCGAGCGGCGTTTGCTCGAGCGCGGCGTGGCTCGGGAGCGGCTCGTGGAGATGACGTGTCCGATCGGCGTGGCCGGCATCGTCGATAAGGCGCCCCCGGCGATCGCGGTGGCAGTGTGCGCGGAGTTGTTGCAGGTGCGGGCGCGGCGGGCAGCGGCACAAGCGGTGACGCGGGTGCTTTGCGCGAGCGGGTGAGCGCGGCGGGGCCACGCCTCATGCAACGCAGTCGAAGCAACGCAGTCGAAGCAACGCAGTCGAAGCAACGCGCCCGACATCCAGCGCCTACCTCCGAACCAAAACGTCGGCCCTATCCGCCTGACGTTGCCTTCGTGCCCGCCCGCTTCACGCGCCGCACCTTCTGCGCGACCAGCCCATCGGACACCTGCGACATCAGCGCGCGCAACCAGCCGATGTCGCTCGGCCTGTCCGGCTGCGGATGCCACATCTGATAGCACTTGATGCGCGGAAACGGAATCGGCACCTCCACAACCGCGAGCGGCAGGATGCTTGCATAGTGCGTCGCGAAACGCCGCGTGGTCGTGAAGATCAGATCCGATTGCAGCAGGGTTTGCGGCACGAGGCCGAAGTAGGGCAGCGTGGCGACGATGCGCCGCTCGGCGCGCGCCCGCGCGAAACCAATGTCGATGGCGCCGCCGCGCGCGCCGCTGTAGGGCGTGGGCGCAAGATGCGGCGCCGCGAGATACGCTTCGCGCGTCAACGGCGCGCGGGTCAGCGGATGATCGGCGCGCATCAGGCACACCACCGTATCCGCGAACAGATCGCTGCGCTCGAAACGCGGATCGGGCTTCGGCCAGTTGCCGATCACCAGGTCGAGTTCGCCGGCCTCGAGCGCCGCGGAATGATCGAGCATCGGGCTCAGCGAATCGATTTCGAGCCGCGCATGCGGCGCGGACTCGCGAAACCGCGCGATCACCGTCGGCATGAAAAAGTCGTTCAGATAATCCGGCGCGGCCACGCGAAAGGTGCGGCGCGAACGGCCCGGATCGAAGTCGCCGTGCGGCGTCGCGACGAAATCCACTTCGCGCAGCACGCGTTGCGCGGAGGCCAGCAGCGATTCGCCGTATTCGGTCGGCACCATGCCCGATTTGCCGCGCACGAGGATCGGGTCGTTCAGCGTCTCGCGCAGTTTGCGCAGCGCGGTGCTGATGGCGGGCTGGGTCTGATTCAGACGCAGCGCGGTCTGCGTGACGCTGCGCTCGACCAGCAGCGTGCGCAGCACGCGCACGAGCCAGATATCGAGGGAGGCGGCGGTGTCGTCCATGGTTCAGGCGAGGCGGTGCGAGCGGATCGGGCGCGGACAAAGCGTGCTTACGGAACCGCTCGCGCACCACCACTCGCGTAGCGGGGCGCAAAGGTTATTACCTTAGGCCCGTTTGCGGTGTGGCGGCCATAGCAGGCGCGGTATGGCCGGCATCAGCCGCGCCTTTGCGACGCCACGGCTGCGCACATTAGCTCGCGCGGATCGAGGAAATTCCACGGCGGGGCATGCTGATCGCCGCAGTCTGTTGCGCACCGCGTGGCGCGCAAGTGCGTCTTCGGCGCGCCGCCTCGAACCAGGGCCGACCTCTGCCCCGCGCTCAGTTGTTCGGGAGGCCCGAGGGCAGCAAACTGATTCGCTTCACTTCCGCCGAGTCGAGCCAGTTCGGCGTGCGCGCGCAGTACAGCACCATCGGCAACGCGTCCTCACCCCAGAACAACTGCTCGTTCAGACGGAAGGTGGGCACGCCGTAGACGCCCAGGCTGATCGCGTCCGCCGTGTTGCGCTGCAATTGCGCCTTCACTTCCTCGCTCTTGATGAGTTCGGGCCCGTCGGGCATGCCGACGCGCTCGCACAACTCGGCGAATGCCTCGTCGCTCGACGGATCACGCCCTTCACGCCAGATGAAGCGGAAAATCTCGCGCACGAAGGCGATGTCGCCATTCGCCGCGGTGGCGAGCAGCAGCGGCTTGGTCGAATCGAACGGATGAGCCGGCGGCATCTTGTAGGGAATGCCGAGTTGCTCCGCGCGAAACAGCGCGTGGCGATACATGAAGATGCGCTTGGCGGGCACGCTGTAGGCCGGCAACTGGCCCCAGTGGCGATACAGGTCGTTCAGCACGATCGGCGTGAACACGAAGTCGAAGCCCGGCCATTTATCGTGTTGCTCGAGCAACAGATAGGTAAACGGCGAGACAAAATCGTAGAACCACAGCGGCTGCCTGGCGTCGATGCCAACGGTCATGAATGTCTCCCGGATTGCTTTTCAGAACGGTGCGTCTGCTGGATTGTCGGAATTGTAATGATCTTACGCGGTGCGCTCGCTGCTTGCACCGGTCACTAGGGTTTGCGACCGGTGTCTTCGGGCGTCTCGCCGATTTCGGCCGCTTCGTTCGCCGCGGACGGCGTGGGCGGTGTCGGCGGCGGAGAGCCGGCGTCTTTCTCGTCCGGCGCGTCGCGCTGAATATCGCGGCTTTGCGTGAGCCGCGCGCGCACGAAGCCGATATGCTCGCGCAGCACATAGAACTGATCGGCGTAAGCGAGCGGCATCTTCAGACCATTGACCGACTCCTCGATCGCGTCCAGCCGTTCGATCAGCGACGCGCGCTCGGCGGCCGAATATTCGCTGAGCGCGCTGCGCTCGATCGCGATCAGCGCGCCGTACCACCGATAGATCCGCGACTTGACCCGCCACGCATACAGCGACGGCACGAGCCGCAGCGCCGGAATCAGCAACACGATCAGCGGCACCACGACCACCAGCAGACGGTCGGCGAGACTCGCGAGCCAGAACGGCAAGATCCGGTAGAGGAAGCTCTTGCCCGACTTGTAGTAGCGCGCGGCGTCGTCGCTGATCGGGAAGTCGTGCGCGAGCGGCGCGGGAAATTCGCCGGCGCGCTGCATGATGTTGGCCTTGCCGTGCACCTCGCGCGCGGCTTCGATCAGCAGATCCGAGAGCGCGGGGTGCAGCGAGTCGCGCGCCACCAGTTCAGCGGTCGGCGCCACCAGATGAATCGGCGCGGACGGCAGGTTCTTGCCCAGGTCGAACGCGCCCATCGGCATCGTGAGTTCGGTCAGATAGGGAAAGCGGCGCGTGTAGGCAGTGGCCTGCGTGAAGTCGTAGAACTGCACGTTCGGCGTGCGGTAGAGCTTGCCCATCACCGCCGGTTGCGCCGAGTCGCCAGCCAGAAATGCCGCGTCGACCTTGCCGGAGACGAGCGCCTCGGCGGCGTCGTCGCCTGAGAGCGGCAGCAGTTTGGTCGAGCCGCCCGGCGCGATGCCGTTGGCCTTGAGCAGCGCGAGCGCGAGCTCACGCGTGCCGCTCCCCTCGGCGCCGACGGCGAGCCGCTGACCCTTGAATTCGGCGAGCCGCGCGATCGTCGGACCGTGATAGAAGATCGCCAGCGGCACATACGCCACGCTGCCGAGCGACATCAGGCCGCCGCTCGCCTGGGCCGGCGCGACGCCGTCCTGCACGAAGCCGACGTCGACATCCGAGTTCGGGTCCGAAAGCCGCTTGAGATTCTGCAGCGAGCCTTCCGAAGGCAGCACGTTCAGCGTGATGCGGTTGCGCGCCAGGATCTCTTTGTACTTTTGCGCCGCGGTCCAGAAGGTGCTGCCTTCGGGGCCGGCGCTGATCGTCAGCGTGCTGGGCGGGGCGGGCTGGATCAGCCGCACGGCGACCCAGATGGCCGCGACGGCGATCAGCAGAATCGGCCCGAACGAGACGGCCAGATCGCGCCAGGAGATCGCGACGAAACGGGCAACGAGACGGGGAGGGCCTTTGCGGCCGGTGGCGGGCTTCATCGGATGACGTGACGGCTACGCTCGAAAGGACACAGGTTGACGGCGCTTCGTGGCGCACGACTGAACGAAAACGCACGCGCCATGCCAGGGCCGGCTGCCGCGAACGCCGGGCAAACCGCGCGGCGGCGCGCGACGCGCCCGATGGTACCCGAGATTCATGCGGCGGCGAAAAGCGCGGCGTCGATGCCG
Source organism: Paraburkholderia sp. DD10 (assembly GCF_049177125.1). Taxonomy (NCBI): domain Bacteria; kingdom Pseudomonadati; phylum Pseudomonadota; class Betaproteobacteria; order Burkholderiales; family Burkholderiaceae; genus Paraburkholderia; species Paraburkholderia sp. DD10. The sequence goes on from NZ_CP185393.1 coordinate 4,027,073, forward strand.
CCGAGAAACCCGTAACAAAACGTGAATGGCGCATGTACGGCGCATGAATGCCGCGTGAACGATTGCTCGAATCGTGGGTAAGCGAGGCTGAATCGACGGACAATCGGCCCGCGAGCCGCACCCGCCGCGCGTCTCGCGCATGACTAAACCCTTTGCGCTTCTTGCCCGCCTGGATTAAATTGTCGTTCGCTGCCGCGAACACACGTTTGCGCGGCGCGACCCGGCACGACACACAAGAACCGGGCGCGTCGGCGGACTTCGCGGCTTGCCGGCGCCCGTGCCGCATCGCATGCAGCCGTCGCATGCGGTAATGGCAGCCGGCCTCTCTCGCCTCTCGCACACCGTGTCGCCGCCTCAGTCGGCCGTCGCCGCGCCTTGTCGCGCCGCGCGAACGGTCGCCGGTAGTCGTAACGAAGCCGCTTGTATAGGCGGTCCAATGTGAAGCTAAGGAGAAGAGAGCTATGAAATCGGTCGGTTTTCTGAAAACGCTGGGCTCGGTGGTGGCGATGGTGGTGGCGTGCAACGTGTACGCTCAGGCAAGCGATGCATCGGCAACCGGCACGACCGCGGCACCGGCTGCCAGCGCCAAGTCCACCAAGAAGGCGAATAGCCAGCTCGGCCGCAAGGTGCGCGCCGCGATTGGCAAGGTGCAAGGCGTCGACGTGTCGAGCATCTCCGTGCGTGCTCGCGGCGGCGCCGTGACGCTGACGGGCTCGGTGCCCGACCAAGGCCAGATCGACGCCGCCGGCGAAGCCGCCAAGAGCGTCCCCGGCGTGACGTCGGTATCGAACAAGCTGAACGTCATGCAGCAGTAAGCGGGCCGCGTCGGCGCGCGAGCATCACGCGGGAGCATCGAGCGGGCGCGATGACAGCCGCATTCGTGCGGGCTTGAACCGCGCTGGCGTCGTATGCGGCATGTGTGTATCGGCTGCCGCGCACGCGGTTTCATCCCGTCGTGCGCCAGCGTGATGCGCGGCAAGACCAGGGCTCCGGCGAAAAATGCCGGGGCCTTTTTTATTTTCCCGCGCGGATTTTTGAAGCGGTGATGATGGGTCACACGGCATGAATCGCGGCCGCCGCGAGCGGGCGTCGCCGCCGTCGTCCGTACGCTATGACACACAATTGACGCGGCTTGAAGCGTAGTGTGATGGATGGGAACCGGAGTCAACGCCATGGAATCCACGCTTTTGCGCTACACCGATTTGCCGATCGGCGATCGGGCGGCTTTCGAACTGGTGTGCGCCCGGCACGGTTTTGCGCCGGCGCACTTCGACATCAGCGTCTGCATGGACCCGGCCGATGCCGCGCACGAGCGACTCATCACGGTGCGGCGCGGCGGTTGGGCGCAGTCCTATCACGACCGTCATGGTCAATGGATCCGGCAGTTCGAGGCCGATCTGAACTGCAGGTTCTTCAAGTAGCCGTAGCCGCGCTGCCGGCAGGGGCAGTCGTATCGACTGTGCTTTGGTGCGCTCGCAACATCAGTAGATGAGGCGCGCTATCCCGCCGGCCGCATCGACCATCAAGCCAGCACGAGCCGCACGCCGACCAGCGTCAGCGTGGCGGCGAGCAGATTGCGCAGCAGCGCATCCGGCGCGCGCGCCGACAGGTAGCTGCCGATCGCGATGCCCGGCAGTGAGCCCACCAGCAGCGAGAGCAGCATCGACCAGTCGACCGAACCCAGCAGCCAATGGCCCGTGCCCGCCAGCAGCGTGAGCGGCACCGCATGCGCGATGTCGGAGCCGACGATGCGCGTGGTCGGCAGCAACGGATACAGCAGCAGCAACACCGTCACGCCGATGGCCCCCGCGCCCACCGAAGTCAGCGACACCAGCACGCCGAGCACCGCGCCCGTCACCATCGTGAGGACGAGGGTGCGCCCCTGGGTGGGTGTGCGCTGGCGGAGCGCGCCGAGCGCCGCGAGTTGCGGACGGAACACCAGCGCCACCGCCGTGATCAGCAGCGCCACGCCGAGCACGATCTGGATCAGCCGGCTCGCGCCCGGCGTATCCATGCCATAACGATGCAGCAGGATCAGCGTGAGCGTGGCGGCGGGTACGCTGCCGGCCGCGAGGCGCAGCGTGACCTGCCAGTCGATCGAGCCTTTCAGGCCGTGCACCAGCGTGCCGGTCGCCTTGGTGGCGGACGCGTACAGCAAGTCGGTGCCGACCGCGGTGGCCGGATGCACGTTGAACAGCAGAACGAGGATCGGCGTCATCAGCGAGCCGCCGCCGACGCCCGTCAGTCCGACCAGAAAGCCGACGAACAGGCCGGAGACGGAGTACAGCAGATCGATATGGGGAAGAGCCATTGAGCGGACCGCGGACGGTCGGGTGGGTTGGACAGTTAGGCGCCAAGGCCGGCGCGTGCATGCCTTGCACGCTCGGCGGATGCCGGCGGAAGGCCCGCCGCGGCGCGGCGAAAGGCGCTATTGTCGCAAAACCGCCGCGCTTGCGTGTGGAAACACCGTGACGGCTATGCCGGGTGTCTGTACGAAGCGCCGTCACGGCCCATGCCGGACTCGCACGAGGCGTGCAAGGAGCGCGATGGCGCGTCGTCTTGCGCCGCTAACGTCGGCGGCGCATCCGCACGCGCTCCGCTCAAAGCGCGCGGCGAATCTCGACGATGCCGAAGGCCGCGAGCGTGAGCCCGACCGCCTTGTCGATCGCGACGCGCAGCTTGCTGCCGATCGCATGGCGCGCGAACGACACCACGGTCACGAGGAAACACCACCACGCGATCGAGCCGCAAAACACGCCGCCCACCGTGGTGAGCGCGATGCTCGATGAAAACGCGCCGCGCGGCGCGAGCGTGGTGAACAGCGCGGCGAACATGATGACGGTTTGCGGATTGGTCAGCGTGAGCAGCAACGAACTCGCATAGGCGCGCAGCGCGCCGGCGCGGCCGATCTGCGCGAGCTGGCCGGTGCCGCCGTTGCTGCTCTCGCCGTTGCCGTTCGTCGCGTCGACGGGGGATTTTTGCAGCAACGTGCGTACGCCGAGATAAAGCAGAAAGAGACCCGCGAGCAGATGCAGAGGCCGGTCATAGGCGAGCATGAACTGCGAGATGCCGACGAGGCCGAGCGCCGCGATCAAGCCGTAGACCGCATCGCCGGTCGCGATGCCGAAGCCGATCGCAAGCCCCGCGCGCGGACCGCCGGTCAGCGTGCGGCGGATGCACAGCATGCCCATCGGGCCGACCGGCGCTGCAATCGCGAGGCCGACGCCCGCGGCGGTGAGAAAAAGACTGGTGGTGGACATGGGCAATCCTTCCTGCCTGGTTGTTCTGATTTGCCGTGCTTCGGCCGCGGTTCGCGCCGGAGTGCGGGCGCGTGCGCCATTGTGAGCGAAGCTGCGTCCCTGGTCGACGAACGCAAAATGGAACTGAAAGTGGAAGCAGATGCCGGCTGACGGCTGACGGCGAGAGCCCGCCCTGCGGGGCGGGCTTGCGCTTTTTAGTGTTTCTTCTGAGTGGCCGACGTGCTAGGCGCCACGCGGATCGGCGGCGCGCCCGAAGGCGACGTGGCGGGTTGGGGTTTCTTCGGTTGCTTCGGTTTCTTGACTTCCCGGTTACTACGCATTTGACCTTTTGCCATGATGGACTCCCAATTGGCTTATTTTCGCTCCACGTGGAAGCAATTAGGTAGTGTGCGCTGATTTTGTCGTGTGTGCCGGGGTTTTTGCCTTTTCGCCGATGCGTTCACCGCCCCGCGTGCGCGACCCCGGAAAAAACGTCAGCCGGCCCTGGAGCCGGCTGACGTTTTTGCGTCCGCTGAAGCGAAGCGCGGGGTTAAATCCCGACGTACCCCACCGGAACCGTTGCGTTGGCCTTCGCGACCGACGCATTGTTCGACACGACATACACCGGCGATTCGGTCAGGTTCAGCGTGAGCACGCCGTTGCTGTAGTTCGCGCTCGTCGCATTGCCCATCATGTCGACCACCTTCACGGTGCCGCTCGTGCCCGGCGCGTCCACGGTGAAGCTGTACGACACGCTATAGGTCGAGCTGAAACCCGCGCTCGCGTTCCAGACGCTGTTGTTGTGCGCCCATAAGGCGGTGATCACCGCGCCGTTGCCCACTTGCTGGAACGCATAGGCGTAGACGCCGGTCGGCGTGCCGTTCACGGGGCCGAGCGTGGTGGTGCCGTCGAGCGTATGCGTCATCGCGCTGATCGCCATCGCGACCGGCTTCGGGCTGATGTTCGACGCGCCGAATGCGCCCTGCGCATCGGCGAGATCGAAGAACGTGCCGTAGCCGACCTCGTTCGGATAATCCGCGCCATAGAACACGTAGGTCTGATCCGCGCCTTCGCCGAGCGTGATGATGTGCATGCGCGCGGCCACCGCGGCTTGCGCGTACAGCACGTTCGCGCTCGGATAGTTCGGGCCATACGCGCTGCCGAGGTCGTAGCTGATGCCGGCTTCCGTCGAGAACAGCTTCATGCCCGGGCGATAGTCGCTGGCCATTTCCGCGCGCAGATTGCGCATCTGGCCGCGCAGCGAACCGTCGGCGGTGGCGGGATCGGCGTCGTAGCGCTCGGGCGGATGCGACGGCGAGGTGCCCGCGTCGTAGTAGCCGTGCGTGGCCACCGCGTCGATGTACTGACCGAAGCCGAGCGACGCGAGGCGCTTCAGGCGCGTCGTGGTCAGGCTCGGGAACGCATCGGTCGGACCCATCACCACGGCGTGCGGATCGGTCGAGTGAATGCCCTCGTGGACCGCCTTGTACAACGCGACGAAGTTCGCGTCGGTGTCGGTCCACATCTGGTTCGGCTCCCACGTCACCTGATAGTAGTTCGCCGACTGGCTCGGGAAGTACGCCGCGCGAATCGCGTTCGACTCGGTGCCGACGCGGCCCATGTAGCTCTGGTAGTACGACAGGTCGGTCGGCAGTCGCGTGTCGTCCTGGAACGCGCCGGTGCTGCTCGCCCACGCGGGAATCCCATCGAGACGGATCAGGCGCATCACGTTGCCGGACTTGTAGAACGCGTCGAGGTTGCCGGCCGACGGGTTGAACGTGTTCGGACCGTTCGGCTCCATCGTCGAGAGCTGGCGATCGTCGATGGTCGACGAAATGCCCAGGGCGGCAAGCAGCGGACCGTTGCCGTTCGCGCCCTGCATGCCGAAACGGTGCTGCTCCTGGCGCGCATAGGTGACGATGGGAACGATGCCGGAAAGATTCGGCGTCACGCCGAAGGTCGCAATGCCGACCGGACGCGTGCCGGCTTGCGGCAACTGCCCGCCGTTTTGCGCGAGCGTGCCGGTCGCCGCGAAATAGCCGGCCAGCGTCGACGTGCAATTGAACGTGATGGTTTTCTGGCCGCTCGCCACGCCCGTGCTGCCGCTTGCCGCGACCTTGCCGAGCGTGTCCGTGACGGCCCAGTTCAGCGTGTCCGCGCTCGGCGCGTTGGTGGTGAAGGCAAGCTGGAAAGCGGCGCCTTGGGCGAAGATGCGCGTGCCGTCCGCGCTGGGCGTATCCGCGGCGATCGTCGCGCTGCCCGAGCCCGCCGACGTGACCGGCGACGCGCAACTCAGCTTCGCGGTGGATTTGCCCGCGGCGTTCAGCGCGGTCGAGCCGCTGCTCGTGCTGCCGCTGGTGCCGTTGGTGCCATTCGCCTGCGTGGCCGCGGCGCCGCTGGCACTGTCGCCGCTACCGCCGCCGCATGCGGCGAGCGCGAGGGAAAGCGTGGAGAGGAGGAGTAAGCGAGGTTTCATCGATCTGTCAGCCATGCGTTGGTGGACACCCGTCCGGCTCTTCGCGCGAGGCGCGTGGGGAGACGGAGCGAACGTCGCGGTCATTTGCGAGCCGGCGCGGCGCGCGAAGCGTCGGCCCTGGCAGTCCTGGTTGCGCAACGATTCAATTGCGCGAACGTGATGGTCTTCCCGGGTCGTCGGTCAAAAAGCGCGTCTTTCGGAGAACCTCACGTCATACGAAACGGCTTTTCAAACGAAATGAATCTGGCGGAATCCGACGATCAGGAGGTACGACGAAAAGACTCGTTGCTCAGAGGAATAGCGCGATGAGCGCTGGAGTACTTCGCCTCATTCACTTTCAGCGGATGAAGTTCTTTCCTTCTGTCTGTGATTAAACGCACGAATGGGAAGAATCGACCGCCACGATACGCATTAGTCTGCTTAAAAGAAGTAACGACTCGTAACGTATGAACATTCAATCAGCACTATTTGCATCGATCGGATGAAAGGCAATATCTGTTGAAAACCGTCTTTATCCGCCAATGAAAATTGGGCATGCGAATAGCCGAGCCGGATACCTAACTATCCACTCCGGCGACAATCACCCGCGAAATGGGCGCTGGCGCTCATTGCGCAGCCGATCGAATCTTGGAGTTGGCGTAAAAGCGCTGGGCCTTGGGTGTAACTTGTCCGGGCGACAGTGACTTCGCAGCGGAACTGTCGCTGTTCTCGGAGACGGTCGCCTTTCGAAGAAAGGCGCCAAATACACACAAGAATGGATGCCGAAGTCAGTGAGGGCCGGTGCAGGGCTTCGGCGTGTCCATCCGCTGCGCAAAAAAGGCGGTTATCCAGAGAGATAAATCGTGAGAATTCTTCAATTGGTTCACGCACCGCGGTTGTCCGGGGCAGAAGTACTCGTCAAAGGTCTCGCCATTCACCATCAGCGCGCCGGCCATGAAGTTTGTGTGGCTTCGCTGCTTCCGCAACAGGACGATTTCGCCGGCATTCGTGCGGAGCTTCAGGCCGCCGGCGTCACGTGTCTGTTTCCTCGGGCTCGCCACGGCAGAGTGGGCAAACTGCTGCATCTATATCGTGTGGTGCGCCAGTTTCGGCCCGACTTCATCGTGGCTCACGCCACGCTCGCCGCGTTGTATGTGCGGCTGCTGCCTGTGCATACGCCCATCGCATGGGTGATGCATTCCGGCGTCAACGATTTCGAAAACGGCGCGCTCAAGCGAGCGGAACGTCTGTTGTCGCGCCGGGCGAGGGCGATCATCGGCGTGTCGCAACAAAATATCGACGACTATCTGCGCGAAATCGGCACGCATCCGTCTTTGGTCGTGATTCCGAACGGCGTGGACGCCTCTCAGTTCGCCGAGCACGACGACGCACCCGCGCCGGGTCTCGCGGCGCCCGCGAAGCAGATCGTTCAGTTGGGCCGCTATATCGAGGGCAAGAGCCAGCTCGATACCGTTCGCGCGTTCGAACGCGTGGTGCAAAGCGAGCCCGACGCGCGGCTGCTGTTGTGCGGTGTCGTGGAAGACCCCGCCTATCACGAGGCGGTGTTGTCGCTCGTGACTCGGCTCGGGCTGGAGAGCAAGGTGACGGTATGCGGCCCGCGAACCGATGTCGCGGCGATTCTCGGCGCCTCGCGTGTGTTCGCGATGCCGTCGCGCTTCGAGGCGCAGAGCATCGGTTTTCTGGAGGCGCTCGCGTCGGGCATTCCGGTTGTCGCGAGCCGGATTCCGTCGTTCGGTTTTGCGAGCGGATTCGCCGGCGTCAGCCTCGTCGATACGACGGATTGCGAAGCCTACGGTCGCGCGTTGCTGAATGCGCTCGACATGCCGCGAGCGAAACGGCAACTCGCGGGCTATACGCTGCACGACACCGCGGATCGCTACATGACGATCGCGCGCAAGTTCGTTCATCCGCTGCACGTGTCGGCCTGAGTCGAATCCGAACGACCGGCTTTCGCTACCGCGCGAGCCGGTCGATTCGCACTGTCTCCGAAAAAAGCCCGGGCAGTTCGCCGAGTTCCTGCGCGGCGCCCAACGCGAAATCCTCCGTCACCGCGTAGCGCGACAGCGCCGCTGAGCCGCCCGTGAAATAAAAATCTCCAAGCGTCGCATCGACTCTCCGATACAGCACGAGCGCCGCATGGCCGTTCTCGCGCACGAATGCCGGGAAAACATCCGACCACGACATGCCGCTCAATGTCGCCGCCTGAATCGGCGTGCTCGTCGCGTCGTGCGGATTCATCGTGGCGATGTCGATCATGGCGTCGCCGTTGCTACCGTCGAGGTGCGGTGTCAGCAGAATCAGCGCATGGCTGTCTTTGCCCTGTGTCGCGCCTGCCGTTACTTTCACGAAGTCCGGGGAGAAACGAGGCGGCAATGGTTTGCGCTCGCCGAGCGTCAGACGCGCGCCGTCGTTGGCGATTGGGGTGAGTGCGAGCCGCCCGTCGACGTTCTCCACCGCGACGAGTGACGCGCGCGATCCTGCCATCTTGAGCGGCACAAAGTTGGCGTTTTGCCGCAGGTTTCTGGCTTGCGCCCAAAGCGCCGGTGCGGAGCCGGAAGATCCCGCGGACGACGCCACCCATAGATCGAGCCCGCTATCGGCGCGCTTCTGCGCGATCAGCACGCCGGCTCGCCCCGTTCCCGTGAAGTCCGCCGCCACATATTGCTGCGTGAGTTCGGGCTTGAACGCGCTGCTGGTTTGCAGCCAGAGACGGGGCGCCTCGAAGCGCGCCCCGGTGCTCCGCAGCAACCAGAAAGCGGTGCCCGCTTGACGCGCGGTGACGACCATCAAATCCGCCTTGCCGTCGCCGTCGAAATCGCCGAGCAGGAAGCGCGCGCTGTCGAAGCACAGCTTGTCGTTCGCGCAACTCGGCGAGAGCGCGCGGGGATCGAAAGGCACGGCGCTGGCATACCAGAGCGCGGGGCGCGACGCCTTCGCCAGCGCCACGGCATACACGTTGAATCCCGGTCCGTGGGGCTGCCGTTGAACATACACCGCCGCTTGCTCGCCGCTGCCCGCGAGGTCGCCGTACATGGCGGTGGCGAGCCGCGCGTCGTTCGCCTGCGTGCGTTGCGTGGCGGCCCATCGAAAGCGGGTGGTGAGCGCGGTGCAGCCGCGCATGACGAGTTCGCCGGCGTTCTCGCCGAGGCAATGCCGTTGCGGCGTGTAGACGAGGCCGAAGTCCCACGGCGTCCAGCGCTGCGCCATGTCCCATTGATCGCAGGTTTCGGAGACCAGATACCCGTCGCGCTCGGCGATGCATTGCGAAGTGAGCACGCTGACGAGCGCGGCGTTGCGCGTGTTGCCGGGATAAACCGTCAGCGGCTCCCATCGCCATTGCTGCGCGGCCGAGCCGTCGCACGCGGCCAGCGTCGGCGCATGGCCCGCGCCCGCGGAACTCAGGCAACGGCTCGCCGCCGCATTGAATAGCTGCACGGGACGGGACTGAAAATCCGCCGCGCGCCGATCGCTGCGATCGGCAAACGCATAGCGGCGCGCAATCCAGTTGCCGTCCCATTGAAACTCGCCGAACACATGCGAGGACTCGCCGCCGTCGATCGAAAAGTAGCTGGCGACGATGTCGCGCTTGCGTTGCACTTCGGCGGCGGGAAGATTGCCGGGCCAGCCGCCGGTAGGGTAGGTGACGTGATATTCGATCGGCACGCTCTTGCCGAGCGTCTGCGCGACATGGCGCGTGATGCGCGCGGCGTAGATGTGGTCGGGATGCTCGATGAACGGCACGGTATCGGGATTCAGCGTGAAGATCTCCGACGCCGGCGCGAGGATCGCTTGCAGCGTCGCCGAAAGCGAGTCGCGGTCGTACTTCACGCGCGCGGAGCCGTCCGCGTTCATCGGATAGGTCGACAGCGTGGCGTGCTGTTCCCACAGCAAGCCGAGCGGCTCGCGCCCGCCGCGCACGCCGCCGCCCGGCAAGCGGAATTCGAGCAGGCGGACTTGCGGCTTGTCCTTCAACACCATCTGATGCACGAGCTTGCCGGCAATCGCGATAGTGGATTCGAGCCATTCGTCGCGCACGCCGGCCATGCGTGCATACGCGAGCCGCGAGGCGCGCTCGCGGGTCTGCACATAGGCGAAGTCCGCGCCGTTGGCTCCGCCGATCAGATGAACGGTGGTGATGCACCAGCCGGCGTCGAGACGCTCGCTGATGGCGGGGTCCACGAAGAGCAGATCGTCATCGAGATGCGCGACCACCGTGATCAGCGTGCCGGGGCTGCAATCGGCCGCGCGCGCGGCAACCGGGAGGACGGCGAGCAATAGAAGCGCGAGAAGCGCGAGCAAGGCGGTGAATGAATCGCGAACGAACCGGGTTGCCGATAATCGCATGATGATTCGAGTCCTGACGGTGGGCTCGATCTTACTGTAGGGGCCTGGCCCGCCACGTTGCCGAACTCGCAGTGGACTCGCATTCGCTGCCGCCGCGCAGAATGCCGTGCTAGCGGAAATAGGCCTTGGTGTTCTCGTGAACATCCACGCGCGCGAGCAGGTCCGACGGCGCGAGCCAGAGATAGCCGCTGTGCTGATCGGGCCGGCCGATCGGCACGGCGCTGCTGAACGTCAGCGAGTAAGCGAGCACGATGTAGTGGGTCGACACGTCCGGCTCGTCGGCGAAGTTGTCGTGGTAGTGATGTTCGTAGACGCCCTCGAAGCGCGCGCTGGAACGCGCCAGGCTGCCGATGCCCAGTTCGGCTTCGGCGACGCGCGCGAACGCCGCGTCGAGGGTCTCGTCCTTGAGAATGCGCCCGCCGGGCACGAACCAGGTGCCGCGCGCGGGGCGGTTGCGGCGATGCCCGATCAGCACGCGCCCGTCGGCGTCCCTGACGATCAGGTCGATCGAGACCAGAGGCGTTAGGCGGACCACGTCCAGGAAGTCGATCCCCGTCAGCATGTCATCTCCAGTGAGGCGTGTGTCGTTTTCATTTCAGCGTGCGCCGTGGTGGTCGCGAATCCGCTACGGATCGCGACGGTCGTCGTCGTGCCGGGCGAGGCGGCCTGAAACGTTCGCCAGCAGCAGCACCAGCGCGACGGCGCCGATCGTCGCGAAGAGAAACGCGCCGATCATCGCCGCCAGCACCAGCATCGTCCATGCAAGGCCGCTCATGTTTCGGCTCCAGCGTGTTGATTTTCATGCTAACCGCCCGCGCACGGACTCTCTGTGCGCCAGCACCCGCGGGGACTGTCGCCTGACGCCGAAGTATCGCCAGCTCGCGCCGCTAGCGTGCGACATAGCCTTCCGGCGTCGTGACCGCGTCCTTGAACACGTCGGCGTTGCCGGAGACCACGTAGAGCGGCGCCGGCGACAGCTTCAGGTTCGCCACGCCGTCGCGGTACGGCACGCGCGTGGCGTTGCCCATCATGTCGAACGCGGTCACTTCGCCGGCACTGCCCGGCGCGTCGACCCGCAGCCGATAGTCCGCGCCGCGGCTCGCGTCGAAGCCTGTTCTCGCGTTCCACCTGGCGTTGTCGTGCGTCCATAGCGCGGTCACGATCTTGCCGCCGCCGAGCCGGAGGAACGCATAGGCATGGACGCCTTTCGGCAACCCTTTGAGCGGTCCGAGCGTGCTGGTTCCGTCGACGATGCGCGTCATCGCCGCCACCGCGAGTGCGGCCGGCTTCGGACTGATGTTGGACGGACCATAGGCGCCCTTCGGATGATCGAGCTCGAAGAAAATGCCGTAGCCGGGCGCGGCGTCCGGCATGTCCGCGAGATAGAACACATAGGTCATGTCCGCGCCTTCGCCGAGCAGGATCAGATGCGTGCGCGCGACGACCGCGGCTTGCGCGTACAGCACGTTCGCGCCCGGATAGTGCTTGCCATACGACTCGCCGATGTCGTAGCTGATGCCGGTTTCGGTCACGAAGAGCGGCGCGCCGGGTTTCAGGTACTGACGGAGTTCGTGGCGCAGCGCCCGCATCGAGGCGGGCAGCGCGCCCGGCACGGTGCCTTGATTGCCGGTGTCGACGACGCGCTCGGGCGGATGCGACGGCGTCGTGCCGATGTCGTAATAGCCGTGCACGGTCATGCCGTCCATGTAGCGGCCGATGCCGAGCGGGCCGAGTCGGCGCATCCACGTCACGTTGCCCTGCACCGACGAATAGGTCGGGCCCATCACCACCGCGCGCGGATCGGTCTGATGGATGCCTTCCCACACGGCCTTGTACATCGCGACGAAATTGGCGTCGGTGTCGCGCCACGGCAGCCCGCCGTCCGCGTCCGGCTCCCACGTCACCTGATAGTAGTTGTCGCGCTGTTTGGGGAACCAGGTCGTGCGAACGCGGTTCGACTCGGCGCCGACCTTCGCCATGTAGTCCTTCATCTGCGCGAGCGAGGTCGGCGCATAGCTGTGCGTTTGCTTGCCGTTCGGGCTCGCCCACTGCGGAATACCGTCGAGCTGGATCAGGCGCATGATGTCGCCGCCCTTGAAGAAGGGCGTGAGCGGCTTCGCGGCGGGATCGAAGGTGCCGGGTTGTTTCGGCTCTTCCATGTACCAGTTGCGGTTGTCGTTGGCCCACGCAAGCCCGAGCGCGGTGTACACCGGCCGATAGCCGTCGCCGTCGCAGCAGTGTTGCCCCGGCGCGAGATACGCGGTTCCCTGTCCGCCGAATCGATGCAGATCCTGGTACGGAAAGCGCACGGCGGGTAATGCGGCCGACGTGTCGGGCAGCACGCCGAAAGTGGCGATGCCCGCAGGCCGCGTGCCGCGCGATTCGAGCTGGCCCTGGGCGCGTTCCAGCGAGGCGGAGACGGCGAAGTACCCGGCCACGCTCGACGCGCAACTGAGCGTGGAGGAGGTCGAGCCCGCCGCGACGCTGAAGCGTCCGCTCGCGCGCACGGCGTTCCAGCTATCGCGTATCTGCCAGTCGAGCGTGTCGCCTTGCGTCGGGCGCGTGGTGAAGACGAGCGCGAACGGTTGGCCGGCCGTGAAAAGGCGCGTGCCGTCGCCTGGCGTGTCGGCTTCGAGCAGATCGCCGTTCGCGGCCGCGCGAGCTTGCGACGACGGCGCGGCGCAACGCAGCCCTTGGCCGGGCGGCGCCTTTAATTCATTGGACGCAGCCGCCGATTGCGCTGATTGCGCCGATTGCGTTTTGAGCGATGCGTCATTCGCCGTGGCGATCGCCGCCGACGCCACGCTCGCCGCGGCATTGGCATTGGCATTGGCATTGGCATTGGCCTTGGCCTTGGCATCGCCCTTCGCCGCCCCAGCCGCGCCGGCCGCAACCATGCAGCGCTTCTCCACACCCGGCGCCGGATCGCCGAACACGCCGTTGTTGCATTCGGCGCTGTTCGTGAACGCCTTGACGACATGCTGTTCGACCGTGCCATACAGCACGTCGCGCGTGCCGCTGAAACGACAGGTGCCGTATTCCGCCGCGCACGGTGTCCACTTTGCGCCGTCGACGGCGATCTCGGCACGGCTCGTGGCCTGCTGGTCCGCACCGGCCGCGCCGCCCCGAACGGCGGCGAGCCCGAGCACGAACAAGACCGCCGCCGCGATGGCGACGCGCCGCATGGGCCCGCGCTCGACCGACCCGCCGATGCGCGTGCGCGGCGCGCGATGTTCGCATGGATTCGACATATGTTTCCCGCGTCTTTTGCTGCAGTTGCTCGCGACGATGCGTCGCCCAACTGCTAGTTCACCAGGCCGGAGCCGCCTTGCCTCGCCCCGGTATCGCAAACTGTTGCGGAAATCGCATAGCGTATTTCCGCAATCCCCTGGCGGAATTCGACCGGCCTTCAGCCGACGGCATCCGCCATTGCCCCGTCTATTGCACAGCGGGCTCAGGTTGTCTTATTACCGTGTTTCACGTCTGAAACATTAATCGACTTGTTTATATTCTTCAGTTCCAATTACAACAAATTAATTAATCTTGCCGCGCCGGGAATTGCTTATATTAGAGACTCGCTTTGCTAATTGTCTGTCCCGGATTGTATCGTCGGAACAAAGCCGAAGCGGCGCCGCTTGCAGAAAATCCCGCACGGATAGGCAAATCATGCTTGCCACGACCGCCGGGCCGGGAACAATCACCCGCAACGAACGAAATAGCGGGCTGAACGATTAGCAACTTCCACGTTTCGAGTAGCTGCCGTGTGTGTGCTGGCGTACTAAATGGCTTTTCTGTTTGCATTAAGATTCGCAAACTGCAAATCGATTCATATGTTGAATCGGCAATTAATTCAATGAAAAACAGGTGGGCGGAAAGATTGATCCGAAATCGACTGACTGGCCGCCTGTTCGATACGCCAGCCTGTCTCTCCTTTCAGACATGGCGATTAAATGCTGGATTGGCGGTGGCCATGATGCGCCGCACAGGCGGCCGCTCCGTGGCCGTCCAGGGTGAAAGTAGATCCGTTTTCTGGTGAGAGGATGACTATGACCTGCGCGAGTCTCGAGTCTGCAATGCTGCGTTGGGTGCACGCTCCGAACAAGGGTATGCGGCGCATCGCGATATTGATGTTCAACGACTGCTCGTTGCAGGGCGCCGGCGTCGTTGCCGAGGTTTTCCAGGCAGCGAACGAACTGGCTTCGTCCGGCACCGGCGGTTGGACCTACGACGTTTCTTTCCTGTCCGCCGACGGCGGCATGGTGACTTCCTCGTCCGCGTTGCGGGTCTGGACAGACGGACTCGATGCGCGCCACTACGGCGGCTTCGACGCGCTCTACGTGGCGGGCGGCAAGGGCGCGGCGGCCGCGGCCGGCGACGAGCGGCTGATCGCGTGGCTGCGTCGCATTCGGCGCAACACCGGCATGATCCGCCCGATCGCGGAAGGCCGCGCGCTGCTCGAGGCGGCCTACGTGCCGGACGGCAAGGAGAGCGCCGAATTCCGCGCGCAGCCGATCCCGCCGCGCCAGTCCGAACCGAGTGCCGACGCGGGCGACCGGCTCGAATCGATGAGAAGCGCGCTCGCCATGATCAAGCGCGATCTCGGCAGCGCGACCGCCCGCACGGTGGCAGAACGGCTGCTCGCCGATTCCTGCTCGAACCTCGCGCCGTTGCTCGGCGAGGACGGCGGCCTGAGCCCAGGCGACAAGGTGCGCGCGGCGGCGCGCTGGCTGCAGGAAAACTGCCAGCAGGCGATTTCGATCGCCGACGCGGCGCAGTTCGCCGCGATGAGCGAACGCAACTTCCTGCGCCGCTTCAAGATGGAAATGGGCATCACGCCCTCGAGCTTTCTGTTGCACGAACGCCTTGCGGTGACGTGCAGCCTGTTGACCGAATCCGAATTGCCCGTCGACAAGATTGCCCGGCGCACGGGCATGGGCAACGGTGACCGGCTCGCGAAGGTGTTCCGCAAGCGGATGAGAATTTCTCCCACCGAATTCCGCATTCAAAGCCGGCGCATGGTCGGCGAATAACGCAGACGGGGCCAACTGGAAGGCCGCGCGCGAATGCGCGCCGCCAGTCAATGTTTTCGTGGACTTCTGGAAAGACAAGGAATGCGGATATGTCGATTGAGCGAGCTGTGAGCGGTGCTTGCACCCAACCCGGCGATGCGGATGCCGCAACGAGCCGCGCGCGTTGCGCGCGCATCGTTCCGGTGATCCTCGCCGGGGGCTCGGGCACGCGGCTATGGCCGGTATCGCGGGAAAACTATCCGAAGCAACTGATCGACGTGGTCGGCTGCGACTCACTGTTGCAGGCCACCGCGCGGCGCATGGACGGCTTTCCCGCCGGCTGGAACGTGGATGCGGCGCCGATCGTCGTGTGCGGCGAGGAACATCGCTTCGTGATCGCGGAGCAGCTTCATGAAAACGGCGTCGAGGCTCGTCTGATCGTCGAACCGGCGCGCCGCGATACGGCGCCGGCGTTGACGCTCGCGGCCTCGCTCGCCTGCGCGGACGGCAGCGACGCGATTCTGATCGTGATGCCCGCGGACCATTCGATCGCGGACCTGCACGCGTTGCAAGCCGCGTTCGACAGCGCCGCGCGCTACGCGGAACGCGGCGCGATCGTGACGCTCGGCGTGCCGCCCACGCGTCCCGACACGGGCTTCGGCTATATCCGCATCGGCGCGGAACTGTCCGACGGCGCGCATGCGATCGGCGGTTTCGTCGAAAAGCCCGCCGAGGAAATCGCGGCGCAGTACGTCGCGGCGGGCACGTATTGGTGGAACAGCGGCATCTTCATCGTGCGCGCGAGCGTGTGGCTCGACACGCTCAAGCGTCTGCAGCCGGAGATGCATGCGGCGTGCGAGCTTGCCTTCAGCGGCGGCCGTAGCGAGGGCGCGTACTTCCGTCCGCTGGTGGACGCGTTTCTCAGCGCGCCCGCGGATTCGATCGACTATGCGGTGATGGAGCGCCTCACCGAAACGGACGAGGCCGAAGCCGAGGCCGAAGCCACGCAACGCGCCGACGCAAGCGCGTTCGTCGTCAATCCGCCGGGTGTCGTCATCCGGCTGGAAGCGGGCTGGTCGGATCTGGGTTCGTGGGACGCCGTGTGGGCCGCGATGGACAAGGACGCGAGCGGCAACGCCGGGCGCGGCCGCGTGACCTTCGAAGGCGCCGTGTCGAGCTATGCCTATTCGGAAGGGCGGCTCGTCGCCTGTGTGGGCACGACCAATGTGGTGGTGGTCGAAACCGCCGACGCGGTGCTGGTGGTCGACCGCTCGCGCGTGCAGGACGTGAAGGGGCTCGTGTCGCGCATCAAGGCGCAGCACGCGCCCGAGGCCGACGCGCATCGCAAGGTGCGCCGCCCCTGGGGCTTCTACGATTCGATCGACCACGGCGAGCGCTTCCAGGTCAAGCGCATCGTCGTGACGCCGGGCGCGCAACTCTCGCTGCAACTGCATCACCACCGGGCCGAACACTGGGTGGTCGTGCGCGGCACCGCGCTCGTCACGCGCGGCGACGAGCAGTTCCTGCTGAGCGAAAACGAATCGACCTACATTCCGATCGGCACGCGGCACCGGCTCGAGAACCCCGGAAAAGTGCCGCTCGAAATCATTGAAATCCAGTCAGGCGTCTATCTCGGCGAAGACGACATCGTGAGGTTCAACGACAACTACGGCCGCTGCTCGTAGGCGGCTCGCCGGCACGGCTTCGCGGACAAGAACGGCAAGAACGGCAAGAACGAGGGAAGCAAAATGCGCAGGTTCCAGGATTTGCTGGCGCGAGTTTTCGATGTCGCGCTGGTGCTCGCGGGTGCGGCGGTGGCGTCGCAGATCCGCTTCGACTATCTCGCTCAATCCGGATTCTATTGGGCGCTGGTGATGTTTTCCGCCGCCTTCGCGCTGGCCATCTTTCCGGCGTTCGGCGTCTACGAATCATGGCGCGGCCGCTCCAAGCTCGCTCTCGCGGGCCAGGTCTCGCTCGCGTGGCTGATGGTGCAGGCGTGCGCGCTCGTGCTGATGTATTCGCTGCATCGCATCGACTTCGTGTCGCGCTTGTGGTTCTCGTACTGGACGGCGGTGACCGGCGGCCTGCTGATCTCATGGCGGCTCATCACGCATGCCGTCCTGGCGCGCGCGCGTCAACACGGCATGAACCTGCACCAGGTCGCGATCGTCGGCAGCGGCTCGCAATGCGACGCCATCATCCGCCGCATCGAATCCGCGCCGACCACCGGCTTTCGCGCCGCCGCCGTCTACAACACGCGCCCCGACACCGCGCCCGTGACCAGTTCGCGCGTGCCCGTTTTCGGCACCGTCGACGCGCTTGCCGACTACATCCGAAGCAACGACGTGCACGAGCTCTGGCTGATGCTCTCGCTCACCGAGGAGCCGCTGATCTGCTCGCTCGTCGGCGAGTTCCGCGACGACCTGGTGAACATCCGTTTCATGCCGGACGTGCGCAGTCTCGCGCTTTTCGAAGGCAGCGGCGTGATCGATCTGCTCGGCGTGCCGGCGATCAACCTGGTCGCGTCGCCGCTCTCGGCGAGTTCGATGCTGAAGAAGGAAATCTTCGACCGCTTGTTCGCCGCGGCCGTGTTGATCTGTCTTGCGCCGATCCTGCTCGCGATCGCGATCGCCGTGAAGCTCTCGTCGCGCGGCCCGGTTTTCTTCAGGCAGAAGCGCAAGGGCGCGGACGGCCGCGTCTTCACGATCTACAAGTTCCGCTCGATGCGTGTGCATACCGAGCAGAAAGGCACGCTCAAACAGGCCACGCGCGACGATCCGCGCGTCACGAAGGTGGGCGCTTTCCTGCGCCGCACGAGCCTCGACGAACTGCCGCAATTCTTCAACGTGTTGCGTGGCGATATGTCGGTCGTCGGACCGCGTCCCCATGCGCTCGAGCACGACGACCTCTATCAGAAGGTGGTCGCGGGCTATATCAATCGCTACCGGATCAAGCCGGGCATCACGGGCTGGGCGCAGATAAACGGCTTTCGTGGCGAAACCGACCGCATCGAAAAAATGGAGCGGCGCGTGGAGCATGACCTGTATTACCTGGGGCATTGGTCGTTCGCGCTCGATATGCGGATCATCGGCGCGACGATCATTGCCGGACTAGTGCATCGAAACGCTTACTAAGCAGTCAACAAGCACGCCTGACGCTGCCTCCATCGAGGACAGCCGCCGTGGCGCAAGGAGGAAACATCATGAGCTCGCTTGTCATACGCACGGGAAGTCTTCTGGTTTGCGCAGTGGCGACACTGCTTTCGGCCTGTTCGCTGGCGCCGGGCCAGCACCTGGTCACGCCTGCCGCCCTACAGGACACGGGCGGTGAATACAGCACCGAGGCCTCGCAGCAGGTGCAGATTCCGATCACCGACATCAACCTCGCGCTGCTGCGCAAGATGAACGCGGCGCGCCAGGCGGCCGGGGTGGCGCCGGAGACGGCCGGGCTGTTCGGCAAGCCGCCCTCGTACAAGGTCGGCCCCGGCGACGTGTTGCAGATCGTCGTATGGGATCACCCCGAACTCGCCGCCGCGCTCGGTCAGCCGCCGGCGAACGCGAAGACGTCGGATGCCGCGCCGGGTTTTCTGATCGATGAAAACGGCGACGTGCAGTTTCCGTACGCAGGCACGGTGCACGTGGCGGGCAAGGACGTCGGCACGATTCAGAAAGAGCTGCACAGGAAGCTGAGCGTCGTGTACCAGAAGCCCGAAGTGACGGTGCGGGTCGCGTCGTTCCGGGCCGCGCAGGTGTACGTCGACGGTGAAGTGCGTCTGCCGGGCGCGCAGTCGATCAACGACATTCCGATGTCGCTCACGAGCGCGATCAACCTGGGCGGCGGCTTCAGCGCCAATGCGGACCGCAGCCGCGTGGAACTGATCCGCAAGGGCGTGACGTATCCGCTGAACATCGACGATCTGATCAAGCGCGGCCGCAATCCGTCGGACATCTACCTGCAACCGGGCGACCTGGTGCGGGTGGCCTCGCGCGAGGACAGCGCCGTGTTCGTGATGGGCGAGGTCAACAAGCCGGCCACCATCACGCCGATGCGCAACGGCACGCTGTCCTTGTCGCAGGCGCTGTCGGACAGCGGCAGTTTCAATTCGAATACGGCCGAGACCAAGCAGCTCTTCGTGATCCGCAATTCGACGAGCGACCAGCCGCAGGTCTACCACCTCGACGCGAGGTCGCCGGTGTCGATGGTGCTCGCGAACCAGTTCGAGCTTCAGCCGAAAGACGTGGTCTACGTCGACAACGGCGGCCTCGTTCGCTTCAACCGCGTGCTGAACCTGTTGCTGCCGGCGATCAATGCCGCGGTGACCGGGGTCATCGTCGCCAAATAACGATACGAATCTGGACCTTGAACCGCCGGGCTTTGTTGGGTGAACACTATGGCAATCAACTTCGAAAACCGCTATACGGATGTGTCCGGGCAGGATGAGCTTCACCTGTCCGACTATCTGCGCACGATCGTGCGAGGCTGGCGCACGATCGTCACGGTGACGCTCATCGCGCTCGCGCTGGGGTGCGCGTACGCGTTCCTCGCGCCGCCGACGTATCGCGCCGACGTGCTGTTCCACGTCGAGGACAAGACCGGCAACAACAACGGCAACGGCAAGGATTCGCTGCCGCCGCTCACCGGCATGTTCGACACCAAGCCTTCCACGGCGGCCGAGATCGAGTTGCTGAAGTCGCGTCTCGTCACCGAGGAAACCGTCAAGAAGCTGCATCTCGACATTACGGCCACGCCGCGCTATCTGCCGCTGGTCGGCGGCAGGATCGCGGGGCTGGTGAACGGGCAATGGGGTTTCAGGCTGCCGTCGTTCATCAATCTGTCGGGCTATGCGTGGGGCGACGAGCGCATCGCGGTATCGCGCTTCGACACGTCGAAGGAGATGTACGACACCACCTTCACGCTGATCGCGGGCAACGAAGGCGCATACGTGCTGCGCGACCGGAACGGCATCGCGATTCTGTCCGGCCGGGTCGGCGAGACCGTGGAAACCGATACCGCCGACGGTCCGATCGCGCTGCGCGTCGATTCGCTGGTCGGCGCGCCCGGCGCGCGTTTCGAATTGCAGCGCGCCTCGACGCTGAGCACGGTGGACCGCCTGCAAAAAGCGCTGGTGGTGGCCGAAACCACGCTGCAGTCCGGCGTGATTCGCGCGAGTCTCGAAGGCGGCGACAGCGCGTTGACGGCGGCGATCGTCAACAGCATGGCGCGCGAATTCGTGCGCCAGGATGTCGCGAGCCGTTCGACCGAAGCGGAGCACATGCTCGCGTTTCTCGATCAGCAACTGCCGGGGCTGCGCAAGGAACTCGACGAGGCGGAGCAACGCTACAACAAGTTCCGCAACACGCACGGCACGGTCGACCTCGGCGAGGAAAGCCGGCTGCTGCTGCAGCAGATCGTCGACAACAAGACCAAGCTGCTCGATCTGCAGCAGCAACGCGCGGAGATGTCGCAGCGCTTCACGGCGAACCACCCGTCGGTGGCCGCGCTCGACGCGCAGATCGCGGCCTTGCAGGGCGCGCAGGCCGCCATGAACCGCAGCGTCGCCGTGATGCCGGATACCGAACAGACCGCGTTGCGCCTGTTGCGCGACGTGCACGTCGACACGGAGCTGTACACCAACCTGCTCAACAGCGCGCAGCAACTGCGCGTGGCGAAGGCCGGCCAGGTGGGCAGCGTGCGCGTGGTGGACTTCGCCGAAGCGCCCGACGAGCCCGTGCGTCCGAAGCGCGTGCTGGCGATCCTGATCGCGCTCGGCGGCGGCCTCGTGCTCGGCATCCTGCTGACCTTCTTCAGGCGCGCGATGTACGGCGGCGTGGAGCGTCCCGACGAACTGGAAGCCGTGCTCGGCGTGCCGGTGTTCGCGGTGGTGCCGCGCAGTCAGACGCAGTTGCGCTTGCAGGAAAACGTCATGCTGCGCCGTCGCGGGCTTCACGTGCTCGCGCAACAGGCGCCGGAGGACATCGCCGTGGAAGGCGTGCGCAATCTGCGCACCTCGCTGCAACTGTCGCTCGATCATGCCGAGAACAACGTCGTGATGATCACCGGCTCGCGGCCCGATACCGGCAAGTCGTTCCTCTCGGTGAATCTCGCGGCGCTGGTGGCGTCGGCGAACAAGCGCGTGCTGATCATCGACGGCGACATGCGGCGCGGCGACGTGCATTCGCATTTCGGCATCGGCCATCAGCCGGGTTTGTCCGACGTGCTGAGCGGCGGCGATCTGGCCGCGATGATCCAGCGCAACGTGCTGCCCGGCCTCGACGTGCTCGCCAAGGGCACGCTGCCCTCGCATCCGTCGGAACTGCTGATGAGCAAGCGCTTCCAGACCCTGCTCGACGAACTGAAGCCGCATTACGACCTTGTGATCGTCGATACGCCGCCGGTGCTGGCGGTGACCGACTCGACGCTGATCGGCAAGTACGCCGGCACGACGCTGCTGGTGGTGCGCCACGGCCGCCATCCGCTGAACGAGATCACCGAAACCGCCAAGCGGCTGCGCAACGGCGGCGTGGCGCTCAGGGGCGTGCTGCTCACCGACGTGCCGCAGGAAGGCGCGTTCCTCGGCTCGGGCTATCAAGGCGGTTACTACGGGTACGACAGCATCGCGGGGTGAGGCGGCCCACGGTCGGGGGTCGGGGTCGGGGTCGGCCGTGTCGCGGTATGGGCATGGGGCATGGGGCATGGGTATTGGCATTACAACAAGCTCAACGAGGAGAACACTCAATGAAACGCAAGGTCGCGCTGATCACCGGCGTCACGGGACAGGATGGCTCCTACCTGGCCGAGCTGCTGCTCGCCAAGGATTACGACGTGCATGGCATCAAACGCAGGTCATCGCTGTTCAATACCGACCGGATCGATCACCTGTATCGCGATTCCCACGACCCGGAGCAGAGACTTTTTCTGCACCACGCGGATCTGACCGACTCGACCAGCCTGCTGCGCGTGATCCAGCGCGTCGAGCCCGACGAGATCTACAACCTCGCGGCGCAGAGCCACGTCGCGGTGTCGTTCGAGGAGCCGGAATACACGGCCAACGCCGACGGTCTCGGCGCCTTGCGGATTCTCGAGGCGATCCGCATTCTCGGGCTTCAGCAGAAGACGCGTTTTTACCAGGCGTCCACCTCGGAGCTGTACGGCCTCGTGCAGCAGGTGCCGCAATCGGAGACCACGCCGTTTTATCCGCGCAGCCCCTATGCGGTCGCCAAGCTGTTCGCGTACTGGACCACGGTCAATTACCGCGAAGCCTATGGCCTCTATGCGTGCAACGGCATTCTGTTCAATCACGAATCGCCCGTGCGCGGCGAGACTTTCGTGACGCGCAAGATCACCCGCGCGGTGGCGCGCATCGCGGTGGGCATGCAGAAGACGCTATATCTCGGCAATCTGTCGGCGCTGCGCGACTGGGGTCATGCGCGCGACTACGTGGAGATGCAGTGGCGCATGCTGCAACAGGAGCAGCCCGAGGATTACGTGATCGCGACCGGCGTGCAGTACAGCGTGCGTCAGTTCGTGCAGCATGCGGCCGCCGAACTGGGCGTCACCGTGCGGTTCGAAGGCACCGGCGTGGATGAGGTGGGCATCGTCGAAAAGGTGGAAGGGCGCGAGGTCAAGATGTCGCCGGGCGACGTGATCGTGCGTGTCGATCCGCGCTATTTCCGGCCCGCCGAAGTGGAGACGCTGCTGGGCGACCCGTCGAAGGCGCACGCGAGGCTCGGCTGGCGGCCCATCACGCCGTTCGGCACGCTCGTCAAGGAAATGGTGCGCGCCGATTATCAGATTGCACGACGTGACGCGCTCGTCACGCTGGCCGGATTCACGGCGCTGGAACATCACGAGTGAGCGCGATGAACAAACAGGCACGCATCTTCGTCGCGGGGCACCGCGGCATGGTCGGCTCCGCGCTCGTCAGGCGGCTCGCCGCCGAGGGTTATCCCAACGTCGTCACGCGTTCGCGGGCGGAACTCGATCTGATGGATCAGGCCGCCGTGAACCGCTTCTTCGAGGCGGAGCGGATCGACGTGGTGCTGCTCGCGGCGGCGCGCGTGGGCGGCATTCTCGCCAATGCGTCGCGGCCCGGCGAATTCATCTACGAAAACCTCGTGATCGAAACCAACGTGATCCACGCCGCGTATCGCGCCCGCGTGGAGCGGCTGGTGTTCTTCGGCTCGTCGTGCATCTATCCGAAGCAATGCCCGCAGCCGATTCGCGAGGAGTATCTGCTGACCTCGCCGCTCGAGCCCACCAACGACGCCTATGCGATCGCGAAGATCGCCGGCCTCAAGCTGTGCGAGGCGTACAACCGCGAATACAACACGCAATACGTCGCGTTGATGCCGACCAACCTGTACGGCCCCAACGACAACTACGACCTGAACAGCAGCCACGTGCTGCCCGCGCTGCTGCGCAAGGCGCACGAAGCCAGGCTGAACGGCGCGGCCAGTTTGACGGTGTGGGGCTCGGGCACGCCGCGCCGCGAATTCCTCCACGTCGACGATCTCGCCGCGGCCACGCTGTTCGTGCTCGAACACAACGTGACCGAGGGGCTCTTCAACGTCGGCGTCGGCGAGGACCTGTCGATTCGCGAGCTGGCCGAAGGCATCTGCAAGGTGGTCGGCTTCGAGGGCGAACTCGCGTTCGACGCCTCGAAACCCGACGGCACGCCGCGCAAGCTGCTCGACGTCTCGCGGCTTGCGCAAATGGGTTGGCGCGCGCGAATCGGCCTCGCGGAAGGCCTCGCATCCACGTATCGGCAATTCGTCGCAGCGCATGCCGGCTCGCTGCCCGCGACGCTGCAAGCCTAGGTGCGCGCCGTGCGAAGCGAGCTCAATTTCCGGCTGAGGACGCGCCTCGCGACGTTGTGGGGGCGCGGCGCGCGCACCGCGCGGAGAGACGATCTTTCGAGGAGCGGCATAAAAATGACAGCGTCAGTCACGATCTTTCACAACGTCGTGTGGTCGCGCCACAAGGGTGTCGTGTTTTCCGCCCTGCATAACATTTCGGCATCCGGGGCGATCCGCTATTCGATGGTGCAGATCGCGGACACGGAGCACGACCGCGTGGGTTTTTCCGATGTCGACTATTCGTACCACCGCTATCCGATGCAAAAGCTGTTCGACGGCTGCTACGAAGACGTGCCGACGCTGAAGATGATCGCGCGGCTCACGTGGGAAGTATTGCGGGCCAAGTCCGATTTGATCGTGCTGCCCGGCTATCACCGCCCCGAGTACTGGGCGATGCTGGCGGCGTGCATCGTCACCGGCAAGCGGCGCGCGGTGTTTTGCGATTCGACCGCGCGCGACCGGCCCAAGAAGCTGCTCACGTCGATCCCCAAGCGCGTGTTCTTTTCGCTCTGCGACGGCTATTTCGGTTTCGGCGAGCGCAGCCGCGAGTATCTGCTGTCGCTCGGCGCGAAACGCGACAAGATTTTCGTGCCCTGCCAGGCCGCCGCGCTGCCGGGTTCGTTTTCGCCGGAGCGCGCGCTGGTCGAACGGGTCGCCGCGCGTGCCGGCAATCCGCCCGTGTTCCTGTACGTCGGCCGTCTTTCGGAAGAGAAGGGCATCGGCACGCTGATCGAGGCGTTCGCCGGTTTGCGGCGGCGCGTTCCGGCGGCGCAACTGCGCATTGTCGGCACCGGGCCGATGGCCGACGCGCTGCACGCGAAGGTGGGCGAACTCGGGCTCGGTGAAGCGGTGATCTTCGCCGGCAGTTTGCAGGACGAGCCGCTCACGCAGGAGTATTACCGCGCCACCTGCATGGTGCTGCCGAGCCACAGCGAGCCGTGGGGCCTCGTCGTCAACGAGGCGCTCGCGCACGGCTGCCCGGCGGTGGTCAGCGAGAGTTGCGGCTGCGTGCCGGAACTGGTGATCGACGGCGTGAGCGGCTACGCGTTCATGGCGGGCGACGTCGCCGGCTTGCAACGCACGCTGTTGAAATCGATGGAAGCGTTCGCCGACGCCGCGGGCACCGCCCATCGTTGCATGGATGTGATTCGCCGTTTCGATCCGCCTTCCGCCGCCGCCAATATCGCCCGCGGCTGCGCCTTGATGTTGCGCGATTGACGTTGCGCGACGGATGGCACGCATGACCGCAAGACGCGAGCATTGCGCCCGCGGAGCCCTAACACGTTCTGGCAGTCACAATGAAGATCCTCATCTACGGTCTCAACTACGCGCCTGAGCTGACGGGAACGGGCAAGTACACGGCGGAAATGGCCGCACTTCTGACGAGCCGCGGCCACGAGGTCCGCGTGGTGTGCGCGCCGCCTTACTACCCGGAGTGGCGCGTCGCGGAGGGCTATGCAGGGTGGCGCTATCGGCGCGAAACGCGCGACGGCGTGGAACTGTGGCGCGCGCCGCTGTGGGTGCCGTCGCGCCCGAGCGGCGTCAAGCGGATGCTGCACCTCGCCACCTTCGCGGCGAGTTCGCTGCCGCTGCTCGCCTGGCAGGCGCTGTGGCGCCCCGACGCGGTGATGCTGATCGCGCCGACCTTGATGTGCGCGCCGGGCGCGCTGGCGCTTGCGCGCATGACGGGTGCGAGCGCGTGGCTGCATATCCAGGACTACGAGGTCGACGCGGCCTTCGAACTGGGTCTGCTGAAAAGCTCGCGCGCCGCGCGCGTGGCGCGCTGGGTCGAACGCGCGTTGCTGCGGCGCTTCGATGCCGTGTCGTCGATCACGCGGCAGATGAGTTCGCGCGCGGCGGCCAAGGGCGTGGATCGCTCGCGGGTGGTGTGCCTGCCCAACTGGGTCGACGTGTCCGCCGTTTTTCCGCTTGCGCGAGCGAGCGAATACCGGAGCTTGCTGGGCATTCCGGCCGGGCAGAAGGTGGTGCTGTACTCCGGCAACATGGGCGCGAAGCAGGGCATCGAAACGCTCGCCGACGCCGCCGCGTCGCTGGCCCGGCGCACCGATATCACGTTTGTTTTCTGCGGCAGCGGGGCCGCGAAAGAAAGTCTGTTCGAGCGTTGCGCGGGCTTGACCAACTGCATCTTCATGCCGCTGCAACCGGCGGAGCGTCTGAACGAACTGCTCAACCTCGCCGACATTCACGTGCTGCCGCAACGCGCGGACGCCGCCGATCTGATGATGCCGTCCAAGCTCACCGGCATGCTGGCGAGCGGCCGCGCGACGGTGGCGATGGCGCGCCGCGGCACCGCGCTTTATGAAGCGGTCGCGCCGCGCGGCGTGGTCGTGCCGCCCGATAACGTGAAGGCGCTGGCCACCGCGATCATGGCGCTGGCGAGCGACCCCGCACGCCGCGCCGCGCTCGGCAAGGCGGCACGCAGTTATGCGGAGCGCGCGCTGTCGCCGGAGTCGACCCTACGCACCTTCGAGGAGCGGCTCGCGATGCTCTCGCGCAAGTCACGCGGCAGGCGTGTGAAACGCGCCGCGCCGTCGTTCGCAGCGGGTCCGTCGAGCGCGGCGGTGCTGCGTCACGGCAAGCCCGCCACAGCGGAGGACGCCGCGCCGGAATGATCCGGCACGCGGCCCTGTCATGAAAGGCATATCACCACGGCGAACGATAGACGGGACGCTTGCCCGTCGCATACGGATCGGCGTAAGCGTTTCTCGCCGCGCCTTCGGGCAGCAGCGCTTCGGCGGCGTTCGCACGTCCCGGCCTGGCGGCGACGGGCACCTGGCCGGCTCGAGGCTTGCCCTTGCCGGGCGCCGGCTTGCCGCCTCCCAGCACGGTCATGCGTCGTTCGTCGAGCAAGGTTTGTTGCGCATCGCCGGCCTTGCCGAGCGGCGCGTCGTCGAGGCTGTATTGGCGCGGCGCGCCGAGCAGCTTCTGCTCGCGGTCCTGGTGCTTCGCGCGCCGGTTCGCCGGGGCTTGCGCGGCGCCGCCGTAGCCGGCGGCGGCCGCCGCGGGAGCGGGTCCGGCGGCGGGCGCGGCGTTCTGCGCGAAGACCGGCATGGCCGACGTTGCAATGGCGAGAAGCATCGAGATAACAGTGCGTCGAAGCATAAGGTCCATCGTATTCCCCAGCAGCAGGCAGTCGCGATACAGCTATCGTGCGCCAGGCGGCAGGCGGGCAACCGCCAAAACGCTTGCCCGCACGGCCAGCGTGCCGAGCCGGGGAACGAGCCGCAACATAATGCAGGCAATCCGGCGGCAAGCATGCACATGCGCGCCACCGCTGCCGACGGGGAGACAACTCATGGGTAAGGTCGCCGACGATCCGCGCATCGGCCGCAGGCCGCAAGCAGAAGCCGCGCGCGAGCCGGGCCGCGTGATCGATCTGAGCCTCGCGGGCAAGGGCAACTATCGCGCGAAGCGCGGCGTTCTGATCGAGCTGGTCTGGTTTGTCGTCGAAGCCTGCGTGATCAACAACAAGCTGCTGCCTTTCTCGTTCGTGCGCGTTGCGTTGCTGCGCCTGTTCGGCGCGAGGATCGGAACGGGCTGCCGGTTCGTGCATCCGTTGCGCGTGAAGGCGCCGTGGAATCTGCAAGTGGGCGATCAATGCTGGTTCGGCGTCGACGTGTGGATCTACAACCAGGCGCCGATTCGCATCGGATCGAATGTCTGCATTTCGCAGGGCACGTTCCTCAGCGCCGGCTCTCACGACATGAGCACGACGATGGATCTGCGCGTCGCGCCGATCGTGATCGAGGACGGCGTCTGGATCACGTCGAAATGCGTGGTGCAAATGGGTGTGACGATCGGCCGTTCAGCCGTGGTCACGCCGTTGTCGGTCGTGCACCGTTCGCTGGAACCGGAAGGCGTCTATGGAGGCAATCCTTGCCGCTTCATCCGCAAGCGTTTCGATTCCGTGAGCTGAACCACAGACTTAAAACCGCAGCGTCGATACGCTGAGGAGACCCAGGACGTGATCGCGGACAAGCCGTGCCCGGTCACGACATACACGTGATTGACTTGCAGTCGCCGGCCGGCGAGAGCCAGTCACGCACTCCAGAAACGCATGCATAAAGATCGGGAGCCGTGGATGTTCATCGATACTCGCACAGTCGAACCAAACACAGTCATTGAAACGACGGTCTGCATCATCGGCGCGGGGGTGGCCGGCATCACGCTTGCGCGTGAAATGTCGAAGGCCGGTGTGGATACCTGCATGCTCGAGAGCGGCGGATTCGGACCCGACGACGAAACCCGCGACCTGTATCGCGGGGAGAGCGTCGGGCTTCCCTATGCGTTCGCCGACGGTTCGCGCAGCCGCTACTTCGGCGGCAGCAGCAACTGCTGGGGCGGATGGTGCCGTCCGCTCGACCCGTGGGACTTCGAAAAGCGCGACTGGATCGCGCATAGCGGCTGGCCGTTTCGCCTCGACGAACTGGCGCCGTATTACGCGCGCACGCATGAACTGCTGAAACTCGGTCCGCAAAATTTCGACCCGGCGTACTGGGAGCGCGAGATCGGGCGCGATGACGTGCGGCGCATGCCGCTCGCCACCGGCGACATGCGCGATACCGTCGCGCAATTCAGTCCGCCCGTGCGCTTCGGCAAGGCGTATCGCGAGGAATTGTCGCGCTCGAAGCGGGTGCGCGTGTTTCTCTACGCGAACGTGCTGAATATCGACGCCGACGCTCAGGGCACGACGATTTCGCGGGTGCGCGTGGGCACCGTCAGCGGCCGCAGGATGACGGTGTCGGCGAGAATTTTCGTGCTGGCGACGGGCGGCATCGAGAATGCGCGCCTGCTGCTCGCCTCGAACAACGTGCAGGCCGCGGGCCTCGGCAACGCCAACGATCTGGTGGGCCGCTATTTCATGGATCATCCGCGAATGATGTCGGGCAAGGTGCGCTTTCGTCCGGGCATCGCGCGCAACAAGCTCTACGACATCAAGTATCACTATCAGAACGCGGCGGTCTCGGCGCACGGCACGAAGATCTCCTCGCAGTTCGCGCCGAAGCAGGAACTGATGGAGCGCGAGAAGCTGCTGAATTCGCGCGTGTGGCTCTATTCGCGCTGGTACGGCGAAGGCAGCGCGGGCTCCGAGGCGCTGATCCGCTGCAAGGAAGCGCTGCTGCAGAAAGATCAGCCGGGCCGCAGCCTGAAGGCGGACATCGCGACCATGGCGATGCACCCGATGCAAACGGTCGGTTACGGCCTGACGCGTCTTTTGCAGTGGCCGGCGCTGATCACCGGCGTGACGCTGCAGGCGATCGTCGAGGCGGTGCCCGATCCCGATAGCCGGGTCACGTTGTCGGCCGATCAACGCGACCGCTTCGGCATGCCGCGCGTGAGAGTGGCGTGGCGTCTCGGCGAACAGGTGCAGCGCACCTTCGACAGAACCTTCGCGCTGCTCGCGCAGGAGTTGCAGATGGCCGGCATCGCGGACGTCGAGCTCGATGCGCCGCTCGAAGGCCGGCCGTGGCCCGCGAAGCTGGAGGGCACCTGGCATCACATGGGCACGACGCGCATGCACGATTCGCCGCGCGAGGGCGTGGTCGATCGCGATTGCAAGGTGCACGGCATCAGCAATCTGTATGTGGGCGGCAGTTCGGTGTTTCCGACCGTGGGCGCGAATTTCCCGACCATCACAATTGCCGCGCTGGCGCTGCGTCTCGCGGGGCATCTGGTGCGGCAGCTCGATGTGCCGGACGTCATCAGCACGACGCGGGCCGAAGCCGCGAACAGCAGCTTGACGTCGGTTCACGCAGCACCGGAAGTCGACACGCTGCCGATCGCGGCCGCCACGTTGACGCCGTTGATGAAGGAGCAGTGAGGCGCGAAGGAAGCCGTTGATGGCGCGTCATTGACGCGCCATCAACGTTTCCGGGGGACTGCTGCGAGATTCGATGAGGCGAGGCAAGCTCGCGTGAATTAGCGGATCAGCGGATCAGCGGATCAGCGGATCAGCGGATCAGCGGATCAGCGGATCAGCGGATCAGCGGATCAGCGGCTCGGCTGCGTGGCTTCGTGCAGCGCGGCGAGCGGGTTGTCGCGCACGTCCTCGGGGCCGCCGCGGGTTTCGAGCAGGGCGGTCAACGCGCTGACCATCGTTTCGATCCTGAAGCGCGCATTGAACGTGCGGACCGCCTGGGCGCGCATGGCCTCGCGCGCCGCGTCGTCGAGTTCGAGCCAGCGCAGCAGATTCTTTTCCGTTCCCGCTACCGTGTCGGCGGCGACCATGCCGGCGCCGTCCGCCTCGATTTCGCGCCATACGTTGACCTTGTCGGAGATCAGCGCCGGCAGTCCACAGCCGAGCGCCTCCGCCACCGCCACGCCGAAGTTCTCCTGATGCGACGGCAGCGCGAACACGTCGCTTGCGTGAAAAGCGCCCCACTTCAGGTCGCCTTGCAGCATGCCGGGAAGACTCACGCGCTGCGCGATGCCCGCCGCCTCGGCCTGGGCGCGCAGCGTCGCGACCCAGCCGGTTTCGTCCGGGCCGGCGATCACGAGGTGCAAGGCCTGATCGCGGCTGGCGATGCGCGCGAACGCGTCGATCAGCAGATCGCAGCCTTTCTTCGCATGCACGCGGCCGAGAAACAGGACGATGCGCTTGCCGCGCAGGCCGGGCACGGCGGTGAGGAACGCTTCGCGCAGCGGCTGCGGGTCTAGCGAGGGCACGGTGGTGCCGAACGGCACGATCCGTTCACGCGCGCGATACAGCCAGAACGATTGGCGCGCCCGCGTGCGCTCTTCTTCCGTCGTGAAGATGACGGCGCGCGCGTCGCGCAGCACGCGGTACTCGGCCCACGGCCAGTACAGCCACTTCTTCAGATGCTTGAGCGGATACGCTTCCTTGAACCACGGATCGAGCATGCCGTGCGCGTACACGTAATACGGCACCTCGCTTTTGCGCAACGCCTTCCAGGCGGCGAGGCCGTGGTACTGCCACAGGCCGTGCACGATGACCGCGTCGAAGCGGCCAGCGTTCGCGGCGAGCCACGGCGCGAGCCGCTTGCAATAGCTGTAGCGGCTGCGGGTCGGGCCGAACACGTGCACCGGAAACGGAAACGCCGCGAGGTAGGCGTCGCCGGGCGCATCGCAGGTGGCGACTTCGATCTCGTGTCCGGCGTCCCGCATCGCCATGCCGCTGCGGCGAACGCCTTCAACCGGACCGCCGGCGCGTGGATCGACGCTTGCAAGCAGGTGGAGAATTTTCATCGGGCGATAGTCGGTCGGTTGGAGCGTTGCGTGGGCGACGTGCGCGACACCAGCGCGCCGAATTCGCTCGCGCCGTGCGTTGCCGAACGCGATACGCCGAGCGTGGTCGCGAGATCGGCGCGGCCCATGCCGGGTTGGATTCGTCCGGGCAGGTCAGGCGGCGTGGCGAGGCGCATCAGCGGCGGCTTGCGCACGCGTTTCGCGCGCGCCGGCAGCGCGCGTTGCAGGCGCGCGTGCGTGGCGATCATCAAGCCCAGGCCGATGCCGAAGATCAGCCCGGAAAAACGCGGCCCGAGCGGATTGCCGCCGATCGACGTCGCGGGCAACGCGGCGAACAGCATGATGGCGCGTCCGAGCACCGGCAGCATCGGCGCGTCCGGCACGACCGAGCGCCAGTAGCGATATGACAGGAAGCAGATCACGAGCGCGGCAAGCGACGCCAGCGGCATGCCGATGCCGAACAGCAGCCCGCCCGCGAAGAATTGATAGACCCAGAAGTTATGGCCCGCGGCCCATTCGTTGATCGCGTAAAAGTCTTTCTCGCTCATCTGGCCCGCGAGGTCCGGCAGGTAGGCGGGCGAGTAGCGGTAGTAGTGGCCGTAGCCTTCGCCGAACAGCAGCGTTTCCGGCGACGCCGTCACCTGGTCGAACTGGTCGCGCATTTCGGCGAGACGGGTGATGGTGGTCGGGTCCTTGCCGGAGACGGTTTCCTTGGAGGCGAAAATGCGCTGAGCCCAATGTTCCGCCACGGTCGGCATGCTCAGTACCGCGATGCCGGCCACGCCGGCCAGCAGCACGCCCGCCACCATGCCGCGGCCGACCGCGCGCCAGATCTGCCGAATCGACGGCGCGCTCAGCGCCATTGCGATCACGAACAGCAGCGCGGTGCCGACCAGCAGACTGCGGGTCACGCTCAGCAATTCGATGACGATGCTCGTGGCGAACACCGCGACCGTGACGAAGCTGAAGCGCCGCGCGACGACGAATTCATGCAGCAGCACGCCTTGCAAGCCGAGCAGCGTGACGGAGATGATGCGATAGCGCACGTCCTCGAGGCCGCCGCCGGTCGCCATGCCATAGCCGAAGGTGAAGGCGAGGCTGACCACGTTCGCGACGAACACGGCTTTCTCGAACTGCGCGATTCTGAACTCGCTCCACGGCCGGCACGCGACGAGATAGCCGAGCATGAAGAGCCCGAACGGCAGCAGCACGCGCAGGTAATTGCCGGTGTCGTTGTCCTGAACCAGTTGAGCGACGACGCTGCCGAGCACGCAGAGCAGCACGCTCGCGGTGACGGCCGAGCGCAGCCGCGAGCGCTCGTGAAAGCGCGGCGCGATCAATGCGAGGGCGAGGCCCGCGGCGATCGCGGGCAGAACGAAGACGAACTGGGCGAAGTGGCCCGTGTTCGCATCGGTGGCCTTGTAGTCCAGCGCAAGCGGTAAGACGAAAAACCATATCCAGGGCGTTGCGTACTGATGGCGCATTGCTTGATTCCTCCCCGTCGCCGTCGATTCGCCGTCGGTCTGCTGCTAACGGTCTCACATCGGTTCATTGTGCGGGAATATCCCCGCCTGCCAATTGGCGTGGCCGGTTTCGTCGCCCATTGCCTGGGTTCTGGCGACAGTGGCAAGGGCGCGCTCTGCAAGACCCGCGCACGCTTTCCGATCTTGTCGGCCAATGCCTTGATGTTGGCGCGCACGCACGGCTAGCGCCACCGAAGATGCAGAAAGGGACATGCGCCCGCGACAGGCGAGAGGAGAGAACAAGATGAAATTATTCGGCGGGGCGGGGCCTTCCAAAGCAGGGCGATCGATCGAACTCGACTTCGTTCGCGGCATCGCGATCATCGCGGTGATGGGCTATCACTTTCATGCGGTGCAGACCGGCAATGTGCTGATTCAGATCATCGAATATCCGTTGAAGAACTTCGGGCGCGAAGGCGTGAACCTGTTCTTCACGCTCAGCGGTTTTCTGGTGGGCGGCCTGCTGCTTCGACAGTATGCGGAAACCGGTCATGTCGACGCGCGGCGCTTCATCATCCGGCGGATTTTCCGCATCTGGCCCGCGTATTACGTGCTGCTCGCGTTTCATCTGCTGGTCGCGCGGCATCCGTGGAACACGTTCCTGTTCCAGAACCTCGCGCACTTGCAGAACTACCTGGGGACGTCGATCACGCAGACCTGGAGTCTCGCGGTGGAGGAACACTTTTATCTCGTGCTGCCCGCGTTGCTGTTGCTGTTCGCGCGCTGGCGGCTCGGCGCATGGACGATCGTCGGCGTGCTCACCGGCATTTGCGCGGTGGTGCTCACCGCGCGCTGCTTCGCGGTCGCGGACGGCAATCTCGAAGGCGCCTTCGCGTACACGCAATATCGGATCGACAGTCTGCTGGTGGGCGTGATTCTCTCCGCGATCTACTGGATGAAGCCGGGCGTCTACCATCAACTCGCGAAACGCAAATGGCTGCTGATCGCAAGCATCGTGCTGCTGTGCGCATGGCTCGCGTTCGCGACGAAGAACCTGGCGCTCGACGAAAGCATCGGCTACACGATCCAGGCGATCGGGTTCGCCGCGTTGATCGTATTCGTGCTGGAGTATTCCGGGTCGCTGCGTT
Organism: Paraburkholderia sp. DD10; assembly: GCF_049177125.1. Classification (NCBI taxonomy): domain Bacteria; kingdom Pseudomonadati; phylum Pseudomonadota; class Betaproteobacteria; order Burkholderiales; family Burkholderiaceae; genus Paraburkholderia; species Paraburkholderia sp. DD10. The sequence goes on from NZ_CP185393.1 coordinate 4,060,834, forward strand.
CGTCGTGGCTCTATCGCGGGGTCGCCTGGATCGGCCTCTATTCCTACGGCATTTACCTGTGGCATTCGCTGGCGCTGGCGCCCGGCGACATGCTGATTCGCAAGGTGAGCGCACTCGGCCTCGCACCGAGCCTGATCTGGATCGTGGCGCTCACGTTCCAGTTCGCGCTGGCGATCGCGATCGGCTATGTGACCACGCGCGCGATCGAGTATCCGTTCCTGATGATGCGCAACGCGCTGTTCCCGGAAAAACGCAACAGTTCGGTGCGCGAGGAAGTGCCCGTGGCCGGTGGGCAATTGTCTTGAGTCGACGGTGGTGGGTGGTGGCGCGGCCGGCTGCGCTAGCGCGCCGACCGCCGCGCGGCTTGGACGCTTCGCCTGACCGTGTGCGGGGCAACGCCTTTGCCGCCCCGCCCGCTGTGCGATCACGCCATCTGTTGCAGCAGGGTCTGCTTGAATTGCCCCAGCGTATGCCGTGACAGCAGATCCTCCCGCGCGGACGCAACGGCCTCGCGCGCATGCGGCCACGAGGTCAGCGTCTCGGTGATCGCGCGGCCGATCGACGCGGAGCTGAGATCGCTCAGGATCGGTCCCAGTTCGCAGCGCCGGCTGAACCAGCCGATCAAGCCGTCCTCCGTGGCGATGACCGGCTTGCCGAAGCGGTAGGCCTGCACCAGCACGCCGCTCATGCCGTAGTGCCCCTTGTAGCCGAGCCACACCGCGTCGCACGCCGAGAACAGATCGCGCTCGACGTCGTTCGAGATGAAGGCGTCGAGCACCAGCGGCGGCGGCGTGAGGCTGCGCACGTGATTGCGCATGAAGTGGCGCGTGCCCGCGTCCTGCTCGCCGGCGACGATCAGCGTGGGCGCATGTTCGAGACGCGTCAGCGCGTGCACCAGTTCGTAAATGCCCTTGCGTTCGGTGATCGCGCCGTATACCAGCAGATAGCGTTGCGCGGGGTCCAGTCCGAGCCGCTCGCGAGCGAGCACCGGGTTCTCTGCGCGCTCGTCGGGAAACGGGTCGGCGACGTAGGCGACCGTCGCGCCGGCCAGCGAATGACGCGCCGCCCATTCCGGCAAGGTGGGGTCGATGGTCAGCAGCGTGCGCAGTCCGGTGCAGCGTACCGCGCGCTTGAAGAGCCGCGCCTTGAGCGCATTGACGAGCGGGCGATCGGGCGCCTTAATGCCGACCTCGTGATGATGGAACGTCGCGCGCATCGTGATGCCGATCCAGGGCGTCTGGCCGAACGGCGAGCCGAGAAACGGCAACGCATGGAAAAAGTAGTCGACATACGGCACGACCACGAGCCGGATCTTCTGCATGCGGCTGATGATCGTATGCACGCGCTTGAAATAGCGGTGAAAGCGCCAGTACTGGTTACGTTCGAACGGACGCCCGCGGCGCGGGGCTTCGGGATCGACGAAGGCGATCTGCTGATCGGGACGGTTGGCGGCCCTGATCTGCCTCGCGAGCCGGTGATCCTCGTTGGCGCATACGGTCACGAGAAGGCACGGATAGCCGGCCTCCTCGCAAGCCTGCATGGTCCACTCGACATAGCGCCACCGATGGCCGGTGAGATTGGGCTCGACAATCAGGACGTAGTCTTGTTCCATCGTTCGGTAGGCCGTGTGCGTGGTGGAAAAAATGCCCGGACGCCGGCTGTCTCGCGGCGCTGGCGCAACAACGTTAGCATCGCCGGCACGCGCGGACCCAGTCAATTTGACCCGCTTTGTGCGTCAACGTACCGGAGCGCGACGGCTTCGGCTGAACCGCGCTAGCTGATGGCGGTTGTCGCCGATTGTCTCGCGGTAAGGTCGTGCATGCAGTGCAATGAAAAATTCGCCAGCTTACTGGCGCGACCTAACTAACCATGCGCCGGCGGCGTGCGCAGCGATGCGTGGAATCGCTGCGCGCGGACCGATCCAACGGCGTGTCGATTCGACGGAGAGACAGCTTGCGGGCGAACAGGCTTCCGGCGTTCTCGGTAGCGGGCAGCTTCGGCGCGAGTGCGGCGACGTGGGTGCTGCTGCAGCAGTTCGCCGTGCGCGGCCTGGTGGCCGTCAAATTCCTCGCGATCGGCCGGATGCTCGGACCGGAAGCGATCGGCAGCGTGAGCGTGGCCCTGCTCGCGGTGGCGATTGCCGAGGCGCTGTCGGATACCGGCCTCGCGCAAGCGGTCATTCAGGGCGAACACGCGCCGACGCGCTCGCAACTCAGCGCGGTATGGACGACGCTGACCGCGCGCGGCGTGCTCATTTCGTTGCTGCTGGTCGCGCTCGCGCCGTTGCTGAACAGCCAGTTCCATCTCGACGGTTCACTCGTGCTGCTGCAACTCGCGGCGCTGCTGCCGTTGTTGCGCGGTCTCGCGTCGCCCACTTACTACGTCGTGCAGCGCGAGCGGCGCTTCCAGCATATCGCGGGTGTGGAAGTGGCGGCCGCCTTCGTCGATTGCTCGGTCGGCCTCGCGCTCGCCTATGGCGGCGTGGGCGCGGTTTCGGTGCTGCTCGGCCTGGTGGCCGGCGAAACCCTGAAAAGCGCGCTGACCTGGCTGACGATGACGCCGCGTCCGCCGCTACGCGTGGTGTGGTCGGGCATCGGCCAGTATGTCGGTTTCAGCCGCTGGATCTGGGCGAGCAGCGTGATTAATCTGCTGCTCAACCAGTTCGACAAGGTGGTGGTCGGCAAGCTGCTCGGCCCGGCGCAACTGGGCAGCTATCAGATGTCGTCGCGGCTCGCGCAGATGCTGCTCGCCGACGCCGCGATCGCCATGTCGCAATACCTGTTTCCCACCTTCGCGGCGCATCATCGCAGGAATCCGCAGGGTGCCGCGCGGCTCATCAAGGTCTATCTGCTGGCGGTCGCGGTCGGCCTCGCGGTGTTCGTCGAGGCGCTGCGGCTGGTCGCCGAGCCGCTCTTCTCGCTGCTGCTCGGCGCGGCGTGGCTGCCCGCGGTGCCGCTCTTCAGGATCCTGGTGATCAACATGGCGATCGGCGCGCTGATCGCCGTACTGGTCGCTTATCTGCGCGCGGTGGGCGACGCGAAGGCGACCGTGCATGCCTCGGCGATCCAGGTGGTCGTGTTGCTGGCGAGCGCGCCGCCCGCGGTTCATTGGTGGGGCGTCACGGGCATTGCCTGGTCGATGACCTTGGGGCTCGGCTGTGCCGCGGCCTGGATGCTGTTCAGGACGCTGACTGCAAGGACTTCGTGATGCGTGTCTTTCATCTGGTTCTGGCGCCGCGCCTGTCGGGCGCCGAAGTGCTCGCGAAGGATCTCGCCATCGACCAATGCGCGGACGGCATGGCGGTATGCGTGGCCTCGCTCATGCCCGTGCACGCCGACTTCGTGCCCTTGCAGAACGAACTGGAGGGGCACGGCGTGCAGTGCTGGTTCCCGGCGCGGCGCCATCGCGCGGCTCGCAAGCTGTGGAATCTGCTGGTCGCGGTGCGGCGCTTTCGTCCTGATGTGATCTTCGCGCATGCCACCATTCCGTCGTTTTACGCCCGCGCGTTGCCGTTGCGCGTGCCGGTCGTCTACGTCATGCACTCGGCGACCAACGACTTCGAGCGCCCGTTGTTCCGGCGCATCGAGCATGTGCTGTCGGGACGCGCGCGGGTGGTGATCGGCGTCTCGCAGCAAGGCCTGACCGACTACGTGCAGGCGATCGGGCCGCATCCCGCGATGACGGTGGTGCCGAACGGCGTGGACCTCGCGCGCTTTGCCTTTACCGACGGCGTGGAAAGTGGCGGACGCGCGCCGCAGATCGTGCAGATCGGCCGCTATGCGTCGGTGAAGAATCAGCTTCTCACCGTGCGGGCCTTCAGCGAAGTGCTCAAACGGGTGGACGACGCGCGCCTCGTGTTGTACGGCGTCGTCGAGGACCCCGACTATCAGCGCGCGGTGATCGAACTGGCGAAACAACTGGGCGTGGCGGAACGTGTCGTGGTGGCCGGCCCGCGCACCGACATCGCCACCGTGTTGTCGGAGTCGAACGTGTTCGTCATGCCGTCGCGCTCCGAGGCGCATAGCGTGGCGTTTCTCGAGGCGCTCGCTTCCGGCGTGCCGATCGTCGCGAGCCGGATTCCGTCGTTTGCCTTCGCGAACGGCTTTCCGGGCGTGCAACTGGTCGATACCGACGACGTGCAGTGCTATGCCAATGCGGTCATCGTTGCATTGGGGCAAGCGCGAGCGCAGCGTTCGCTCGTCGGCCTGACGCTCAGGGATACCGCCGCGCGCTACCGGGCGATCGCGCAACAGGTGTGTCTCGCCGCCGTCTCGGCCCGTTAGCGCGCATCACGCGTGAGTGCGGCCGCATGGTCTTTCGGCGGCGCGATGAGTGATGGGCCAAGCCGTGCAATACCTCGCTCGATGCCGCGTGTCGTCAATGATGGTTGCTCGGGGAGCGAATCTCCAGCGTGGGCTCCACGGCGGGCTCGGCGGGCGGCGTGTTCTCGAACGCGGACTCGTGCATCGCGAGCGTGGCGAGCCGCTGCGCTTCCTTGCTGCTGGAGTCGACTTGCAGCGCGTTGCTGGCGTTGCGCCACATGCATGCCCATCGCGAGACATAGCCGCAGGCGCGCGCGAGATTCAGGAGCGCGTCGCGCTGCTGCTCGCGTGTGTTCACGGCCGTGCGCAGGTTCAGGGCGTCGCGGTTGGCCGGCTGTGCGGCGACGGCCGCCGCGAGGCGCGCTTTCGTCGCCGATAGATTGTTCTGTTCCAGACTCGCGCGCGCGGCCTTGAGATGTCTCGACACATCCGTGCGGGGTTTGTCCGGTTGATCGTTCGTTTTCGTGCTGGGCGTGCGCTGAGGCGGCGGCATGGCGGCTATCGCGGGCGCGGCGGCGATGACGCGGCGCGCGGGCGGCGACGGTGGCGGCGGTGGTGACGCGACCTGCGGCGAAACCGGCGGCGGCCGCACGGGCACCGCGCGCGCGGCAGCGGGCTGCTGGGCGATGACGACGGACGGCCGGGCAGCGGCAATCGGCGCTTTGGCGGCTTGCATCGTCACCTTGCCGGACACGACGATTGGCGTTCCGACGCTCGAATCGTCGCCGTGGATGAAACCCAGGTACACCGCGGACGCCACCACCAGCGCCGAGGCGCTGATCGCAACGGGCTCGCGCAGTCTCTGATACGCGGACAACGCGACCACGGGCTCTTCCGCGATGTCGTACGGATTGACCAGCGCGCGCGACGCGGGACGCCAGATGCCGCGCGCCGGCAGCGGGGTGGTCACGATCGGCGAGCTATCGTGCAGCGGAACGTTCAGGGAGCGTGGCGGCGCAAAGCGCGAGTCGAGCGAGTCGAGCGAGTCGGCCGCGCGCGTGTGGCACGAAGGGCATCGTGTGAAACGCCCGGCTAGCGGTGCACCGCAGTGTCCGCATTGGCGAGAATCGCGTTGATCGGAAGTCATGTCGCTAAGCATTGCCGTGTCGCAAACGGGCGTCGAAGGCCGGCGCCGCAACTAGAGAACAAGGCACCGCAACGAGGCTTGCATGTCGGGCTATTGCGGAGGTCACTGCGCAACGACGTAACCCCGAGCTTGCATGCACGCGCCGTACGCGGCCCAATACTGTGTCATCGGCGGTTCCGGTGCCGGCAGCGGCGGCAGTTTCACGTTGGACGCCGCAGTCGTTGGCGGCGCGCTGGCCGCGGTTGTCTCCGAGGCGCCGTCGTTCGCGTCGGCCGCGGCGCTCGTAGCCGGGGCGCTTGCGGTGGTGGCGCTCGCCGCCCTGGTGGTCGAAGCCGGTGTTGCCGTTGCCGCGCTCGCGGCGGACGGCATGCTCGCGCCCATCGGCGAGGACGAAAAGCTGCTGGAAGGCAACGGCGGCCGCGATGGCGCGCCGGTCGACGAGGACTTGGCGGCGGGCGGTTTGCGCGGCGGAATCTGCGGTTCGCGAGCGATGTTGACCTTGGTCTGCCTGTTCGCCGCCGCGAAGCATAGTGCGTTGTCGACGCTGCGCTGGTACGCGCTCTGACTTCGGATCGGATAGGTGAGCGGTTGCCACCCGAAGGCGCCACTGCTGAACACCATTATCGTCAGTACGGTATATGTTCTGATTCTCATCGCAGTCGCTCCCGCAGCGATGTTTCGCCGTTCGCAGGCAATCGCACTTCGCGGCGTGTTCTGATGGCTGTCGATTCTGCCGCTGAACGGCGGCTCATGACCGCGAAGGCTGCTTTCTTCAGCGTAACACTGCGCCTTGCCGGCGCGACGCGCTGCATAGCGCGAGAAAACGCCATCCTGCAGTCGAATCACGACATATTTGCGCAAACAGGTGGACAGGTTGGTGATCCGTACGGGCAATCCCTGGCGCGGTTGTCCGCCGACGATGCCGGTATTGCGCAACCGTCGCCGGCATGCCGCGCGAACGCGATCGGCACTTTCATCGCCACGTTGTGCGGTACGCCGCACAACGAACGACGGCAACAGGAGATGATCGACCTCGAAGACATCGGCAAGCGGTTCGTCACGCTGTTGCGCGTCCGGGGTCGACGCACACGACGCACGTATCGCTTGATCGTTGCCAGTTGCCTGATAGTTGATAACCGTGCAATCACAAGTCACGGTCTGCTTCGCGCAAGCAGTCTTTCGTCCCTTGCCGGGGACGAATGCAGAGGCGATCCAGGAACCACTGACCGGAGCCAAAATGGACCTTACTGCGCGAACAAAAATACAGAGCGCGGCTCATTCTTTCTTTCACACGCATCGCCAAAATACGATGACGGCGGACGCCATATCGTTTGACGTCGTCGACGATATCGAGCGCTTTCGTGCGCTTCAACGCGAGTGGGACGATCTCTGGCGTCTTGCCGACGGGCAGTTTTTCCAATCCTTTGCTTTTTGCCATGCCAGCCTGATCGCCGAGGAAAAGGGTTCGCGACGGAAGCTTCACTGCGTCACTGGACGGCAAAACGGCCGCCTTGTTTTCGTGTGGCCGCTTGTTACCTACTGGAATAGTGTCTGGAAGTATGCCGCGCCGCTCGCGCCGCGGAACCGCTCGCCCAGTGACATCCTCGTTGCGCCGGAATGCGGCAGCGAGCCACTCGTGAAGTTAGCGTGGGATGCGGCGCTCAAGTCGACGGGTGCGGATATCGTGGAGTTGTGGCGCGTCCGTTCGAGCTCGCTGCTATGCCGGTGCGCGACGACGTACGCCGCGACCCGTCGAACACAGATCGAGCCGACATACTATGCGTCGCTGCGCGGCCTGGAAGATTGGGAGGCGTTTTGCCGCTCGCGGCCGGGACGGAGTAAACACCCGGACTATCTGAAGCGAAAGCTTGCCAAGCATATTGATTTCAACCTCGAAGTACTCGATCGGAACGACGCCCGGACCTCCTCCGTGGTGAACTGGCTCGTCTCCCATAAGCGCGAGTGGGCGCACGTCAAGGACATCGACAGTCAGTGGGTCTTTTCCGAATCCAGTGACAAGTTCTGGGGCGATCTGATGTTGAACAGGACATACGAAGCCGGTGTAATGCGTGTATTCGTACTCTGGCATCAGCAGCGACCCATTGCAGCCCTGATCGTGGCAGTGGGTGCGAAAAGGGTGGACTTCCTGACCGTCACCTACGATATGGAGCTTGCGAAGTTATCGCCCGGTACGGTTCTTCTGGACGAAGGCGTGAAATGGGCATTCGAGCATGGACTCGATGTCGATTTCACGCCCGGAAGTGAGCCGTACAAGGTGTCGTGGAGCGGGCGTGCGTCATACACGACTTCATCGTTCCTCGTTTTGCCGACCACGTGGGGGTTGATGGGCTACAGGGCAAAGATGGCCGCGAAAAAGCTTCAGGGCATGATGGGGCGCGCCGTCAGCCTGCTTTCGTCGCGGCATGCCGAGGTGGATCGCACGGGCGGATGAGTGCGGGGGAGGGTTGTGATTGCCGAGACGTTCGTCATCAGGAACACCACACCCGTACCTGCCTCAGCGGTAGTACCCAACCGGTGCAAGCATTCCCTTTCTCTTTCTATTCATTTTGGATAGACAGCGCAATTCGATTGATCTTTGTGCTGGTCCGTCAAATCCGTGTTGGCTGTTCCCGTTTTCAATTGAGCGGCCTTGGGCTAATGAGCAACCGGAAACGGCGGCAGTATGAAGCGATAAAGAAAAGCGCAACGTCGAATTGCGTGTCAGTCAGAGCGCGACGCACACGCGGTATTGTGCGATATTCGTGTTCATCATATGATTCCGGACGTTTCAAAATTTGGATTTTCCCGGGGTCAGAAAGATGGGCGCGCAAGACCTTGTTTCGGCAATCAACGCAGGCATAAATCAAACCGAAAGGCTGCTGAAGCTGGATACGCCGCTCGGCACAGAGGTTCTCGTGCCTCAACGGGCCATCGGAACGTCGCGTATCGGTCGCAACTTTGAATTTACGGTTGATGCGGTTTCATTGCGCGATTCGCTGGAACTGAAAACGCTGATTGCCCAGCCTGTCACCCTCTGGATTCAGACCGCCGACAAATCCTATGCGCCATATCATGGATACGTATATACGGCGCGGCGTCTCGGCTCTGACGGTAACCTGACCACCTATCAGTTTACTTTCGCGTCATGGATGCATTTCCTTCGGTTCCGAAAAGACGCGCGCATCTTTCAGGACAAAACGGTCGATGAAATACTGTCGACCGTCTTCAACGGTCATCCTCAGGCACAGGGCGCGTTCCGCTTTGACTTGCGAACGCCGCTGCCGCAGCGGTCGTTTTGCGTTCAATACGAGGACGACTGGAATTTTTGTCAGCGGTTGATGGAGTCGGAAGGCCTGTTCGGTTATTTCGAGCATGCCGATGATGGTAAGTCGCACACGCTCGTTGTCACCGACGATGTGTATTCGTTAAAGCCAATCGAACCGGAGACCCTGCAATTCTCTCGCGCGGGTACGAATACGTCATCTGACGCATGGGTCCAGTGGTCAGGTTCGCGCACGCTGCATAGCTCGTCGTTGTCTACGAGGACGTTCGATTACAAATCGCCTGGCGATGAAAAGTCGACCAACGTGCCCACCCTGCCGGGCCATGGGAATCTGCCTGCCCAGGCTGAAGTATATGAATACACCGGCGCGTACACGCATCTAACGCAAGACCGCGGCGACCACCTGTCCAAAGTCCGGATGGAGGAATGGGAGTCCCGAGCGAAACGCTTCATGGCTGTCGGTGGTGTACGGAACATCGATGCCGGGAAGTGGTTCCAGCTCGAAGGTCATACGGAACACGACCTGGATGGCGAACAGCAGCGGCAGTTTGCGGTTATCGAGGCCCGCTGGTACATCGAGAACAATCTGCCGGTCTCGGCCACCGCCGGTTTTCCGCATAGTCTCAGGACAGAACTCGCGCAGGTGCGCGCAGCGCATGCGGGCGCGGTATCGGCGTTCCTTGTCGCCCACCACGACGGGAGCGAAGGGTTTTATCTCGTTGCAGTTGAAGCGCAGCGCCGCACCGTTCCATTCCGTAGCCCGCTCGAGCACGTCAAACCGGTGATGAGCCTGCAGACGGCCACGGTCGCGGGGCCGGCCAACGCCGAAGTCTTCACTGATGAGTTAAACCGCATCAAGGTCCGCTTTCACTGGGACCGACTGAACAGCGGTGACGAAAACGCGTCCTGCTGGGTCCGCGTGGCCTACTCGGATACGGGCGGCGCCTACGGTGGCGTTCATGTACCGCGCGTCGGCGAAGAGGTCATCGTCTCGTTCCTCGACGGTGACTGCGACCGCCCCATCGTCTCCGGCCGGGTCTTCAATTCTGACAAGTCACCGCACTGGCATTCAAACGGATTGCTGTCGGGATACAAGTCCAAGGAGTATGGCGGCGCTGGGTACAACCAGCTAGTGATGGATGACGCCAGCGGACAGAACCGCGTTCACCTGTATTCGACCAATACCCATGCGCATTTGCATCTCGGCTATCTCATCGAGCAGTCGGGAAACATCCGCGGCTCGTACCTCGGAAGTGGATTCGACCTGAAGTCCGATGCTTACGGCGCCGTGAGGGCGGGTCAGGGTTTGTACGTGTCGACTCATCCGGCGAACGGTTCGTCGAGCCAGCCGCTCGATGTTCGTGAGACGCAGCAGCAGCTCATCAATTCCGAAAGCGTCATGGAGGCGTTGTCGGGCGCCAGCGAGACCCATCAGGCCGAGAGTCTGAAGCACGGACATGATTCGCTGAAAGCGTTTACCGATGCGACACAAAACAGCGTTTCGGGAACATCGTCGGGAGGCAACACCGCTGGCGGGGGCACAGGCAACGCCAATGCTTTCAAGGAGCCGGTGATGCTGTTTGGAAGCCCGGCAGGCATCGCCCTGTCGACGCCACGCTCCACGCATGTTGCGGCCGACGAGCAGGTGAATATCGTCAGTGGACAGAACACGCACATAGCGACAGGTAAGTCGCTCGTCGCAAGCGTCGCCCAGCGAATCAGCCTCTTCGTCCAGAACGCCGGCATGAAACTGTTTGCCGCGAAGGGCAAGGTTGAGATACAGGCCCATTCCGACAACATCGAACTGACCACCCAGAAGACGCTGCGGTTGCTGTCCGCCACCGAGAAAGTCGAGGCAGCGGCGAACCAGGAAATCCTGTTGACCTCGGGCGGCGCGTACATCCGCATTGCCGGCGGCAACATCGAGATCCATGCGCCGGGCAACATCGACATCAAAGGGAGCCAGCATTCGTTCAACGGGCCCGCCAGCACCACATACCCGCTGCCAGCGCTGCCGACATCCAGATACAACACGGCGATGCAGTATCTGTATCACGACGATGAACCGGTTCAAGGCGCGAAATACATAGCCACGCTGGCTGACGGCAGTACGCGCCAGGGCGCTCTCGATGCACAGGGACGGATGAGACTTGAGGATGTCCCGGTGGGGCCGGTCAAGGTCGAGCTTGGACCGGATGCGCGTTCCTACGCCCGCAAGGACAGGACCAGCAATCCAGACTTTAAAGGCGAACAACTGTCCGACGCCGACATTGATTCGCTGATTCAAAAGCACTGGGGAGCGTGACAGTGAGCTGGAGCGTAGAAGACTTCAAGGCGCTTCGTTGGAGGTCGGTCAATGGTGCTGGGGGACGCTGCAGGGCGCGTTCAACGAGAAGCAGACTATCAGCCAGGTCATCACCGATGCGGCTATCGGCATGATTCCGCTGGTGGGCGACGTAACCGCCGTGCGCGACCTGTTGTCTGTGAGCATAGGGATGAGTTCGGACCCCCGAAAACGCCAGGAAGTAATGCAGTGGGTCTTGCTCATCGTTCTCGTATTCGCGCTGATTCCTGTTGTCGGCGGAGTTATCAAGGGGGTTGGTCGGCTTGCATTGCGGGTGGCGGGTGACGCGGCAAAGGATGCGGAACTGCTGCACGAGGTGGTCCAGTTCCTGAACAGGATGGGGCACGGTGATGCGCCGCAGTGGTTGAAGGCGCTCGACGTCGGCAAGTACCAGTCGCAGTTGCTCTCCAAGGTGAAAGACTTCTGTGCGACCGTGCGTCTGGCTATCGAGCGCTCGCTGAAAGCGCGCGTCGGACAGCTTCTGCCAGAGATGTGGCGCGCGCAACTTGCACGGGTTGGCGACGGGTTTCGCGCTCTGCAGGATCTTGCGGACCAGATGGTTCCAAAGGCTGTCAAGGAACTCGATGCGAAACTGAAGACCCTCCAGAATATGGTCTATCGTGGCGAAATTCATGAAATTGCCACGGGCGGCATGCCGAAGGTAAGGCGTGAGGCCGAGGCGTATCTGGAGGAACGCAAGCTCGCGCGGGAAATTCGCCAGGGGCGTTTTGCTTCGACGGAGTGCGCCGCCGATAAGGGCAAGGTTGAAGCGGCAATCCGTGGCAAGTATCAATCGAAAATCGACCAGGGGTGGCCGGATATTCTGGCGCGCAGGGGCAAAACCGTCGCGACCGGTGATGCGGAAGTCTTCACGAAACTGGCCACGTTTCATGGTGAAGTTGTCGCAATGGATGCCAATGACTTAGCAGGAAAATCTGTATATCGGGCCTTCGGGAATCCGAGCACACACGCTCCAGAGGGAAGCATGGCGGCTGGATATAACCAGCCGTCGTTTTGGGGGCTGGGTTCAGCGCCCAAAGACGCAGAGGAGTGGCGGGTGCGAGCCGCTGTGCTTGACGAGTGGAACGGTAACGGCTTTCTAGCGGTCCTTCAGTTCCCTGCCGACCTCGCTAAGCGTATGCCTGAGGCGAAAGCGTGGGCTGGTCAAATTGCCGAGCAGTTCGGCATCAAGAGGCCTGCCCAATACCTGGAGGGTGGCGGCAAGCAGCTTGTCATTGATATGGGAAGATTTGCCGAAGAGATTAACACCGTCGGAAAGCGCGTGAAAGAAACGGGTGAAGCAGAGTCGATGGTGATAGACGGAGTGAGGATGGACTTTTTTCCTACCCATTGGACAAACGTTGAAGATGTGTACGGTTATAGTAAGTTCTCGTCGAGTACTCACGGTGCGGTGCGAACGAGGAGGCTGGCAAGTGATGAAATTCAGACAAAGATGACAAATGCGAAGGCGACAGCTGGCCTACGCGTTGACAGCGCGAACGAGGAGCGGGCACAGTGAGCTATCCGGTGACGCAGTACGATATGCAGGACGACAGTACACGACGTCAAGTATTCTGGTTACTGAAGAGGTTGAGCAGCTATTCGCTCTGGGCGCGAAAACGAGACGCATGGGAAACGTTTACCCATGCCTACGAGACGGCGGTCAAGACGTGGCCAAAGAGCGACCCGGAGCAGATGTCTGCAGACCTGCTCCCAATCATCTACGAGACGTTAAGTCTGTATAACCAAGGTTTGGAAGAGTTGGCGAAAGGTCGACGCTTCGTGTGGCGTGAAGGCCAGCCATTTCGGTTGGCCATAACGAACTACTACACTGTCACCAGCTACTTTTATACAGACCCCCGTTATTGGGAGCGCGGTCAGCAGGAGGCTCCATATCCGCCGAAGGTGGAGGCGCTAAATCGTCTCATGCGTGCTTCCGAGTATCACGGCGAGCAGTCTGCTCTCGAGGTGCCGTATGTTCCAAACCTATCTGCACATTGGACATCACCTGGGGGACTGCTGAACCCAGACGCCTATAAATATGAGTTTTACCAACTCCCGTACCCGGTATTCCCGAACAACCTGCCAGAAGTGCCCCTTGGCGCGGAGCCGATTGTGCGCTCGGGGCAGGAAATTCCGGTCGATGGCATATGGGAGCCCGTAAAAATCCATCGTGAGAAAGTACTAGGGGTTATCGCTTTCGGCGCAAAAAGCGAAAAAAACGAGGGGTGCTTTAACTATCTAGTAGCTGGGACGCGAGCGCCCGCGATAACAGGCGAGTTTCATGCGGCGACAGGCCAGGTGGACAAGGTCAGTACCCATTGGCGGCTCCTTTGGGAAGACGACCGATACAAGGACGGTGTTATTCCCGACGAGTCTGAGTATTTCCTTGAACGTGCGCCGACGGATGGGGCAACGGACCGCGACGAGCCCGTGGAGGAAATTGAAGTCCGAACAGGCGACGTTTGCCCGGTAACGGGTACGTGGGAAGCGAAAGACTTCGAGAATCACCGCATCGAGGCATCGAAGGGCAAGGTCATGCCGGATGTTCTCGCCAGCGCGCCCGGTTCGGGTGAGCGCCGTGTTCACTGGGTTACATGGCGTCTCGTCAGGCGAGCGTGAAGCTCTTATACATTGCCGACAGTTCAATTGGGAAAATGAAGTGACCAGCGTGAGCCGCAGAGTTATCCTGAAGGACGACAAGACGGACCGCAACGGCGTAATGCTCGACGGGATTGCAGAACGAAGGTGTTGTCGTAGGAGGCGATTCGGCTCTCGGCCGATGAAGTTCAGAGCAAGGTTACGCAGACGAACAGTGTGAAGACGGCTGGGGTGAGAACTGGCGCCAATCTCGAGACGCAACGGTGACATATACGATGAAGCAATACGACATGCAGGATGACTTAACTCGCCGTCAAGTTTTCTGGTTGCTTAAGAGGCTGACAAGCTATGCGCTCTGGAAAAGGAAGCGCGACGCGTTTGCCACCTTTGCGAACGAGTACGAAGTCGCCGTCAAAACTTGGGCAGAGAGTGACCCGGAGTACATGCCGGCTGACAACCTGTCGACCATCTACGAGATTCTGGGTCTATATGACAAGGGTTTGGAACAGCTAGCGCGTGGATATCGTTTCATTTGGAAAGATCGTCAACCATTGGAACTCGCGGTCGGTCGCTACTGTCATCTCTGCCAGTATTTCCTTCCCCACCCGTCGTATTGGGAGCGAGGCGCTCAACTGGCTCCATATCCGCCCAAGGTGGATAGACTTGCCCGATTGATGCGTGCATCCGAGTTCCAGATGGAGCACGCGCCGTTCGAGGTTGCGGCCTCAAACGACAATTTTGCCCAGTTGCGGTCGGCGACATTACTTCTGGACCAGGACCGCTACAAGTACCAGTTCTACGAATTGGATTACCCTGTTTTTCCCCCCTCACTTCAGGAAATCCCTCCACCCCAAGGTCCGGTAATCGAGTCCGGCGACGAGGTTACTGCCGACGGCATTTGGGAGCCAGTAAAGATTAGTCGCGGTAAGGTGCTAGGACCGCTATCGGTCGGCGAGAGGACGGAAGAAAACAATGGGTGCTTTAACTATTTGGTCAAAGGGACTCACGCGCCGAATATCAAAGGGCGGCCGGACCCGCGCACCTTGCAGTCTGCGGTCACGAGTACTCACTGGCGTCTATTGTGGGAAGACACGAGATATAAGGATGGGGTGATTCCGGACGAGTCACAATATTTCCTCGTTGCGAAGCACGAAGATGCGCCCGCCTAGCCTGCTGACGTTCCAGACGTTAAGACCGGTGACATCTGCCCCGTTTCTGGCGTGTGGCGTGCAGAAAAATACGACGATTCGCCTATTCACGTAGCTGCAGGCGCGGTGATGCCGGACCTGATGGTTGCAGATAACCTGGGCGAAAAGAAAATGCATTGGGTGACTTGGCGGCTGTTCGGGAGAGCGTGAAGCATGTATGACATGCAGGACGACGACGTGCGGCGTCGCGTCTTCTGGTTGCTAAAGCGGCTCAGCAGCTATTCGCTGTGGAAGCGCAAGCGTGATGCTTGGGAGTTGTTCACGCACTCGTATGAAGCTGCAGTGAAGAACTGGTCGAAGAGCCAGCCAGAGCAGATGGACCCCGATACACTGCCCGGGATTTATGAGGTTCTGAGCCTTTATAACCGAGGTTTGTCGGAGCTCGCGAAGGGTCATCGATTTGTGTGGCGTGCGGGAGAACCTTTTGCGCTCGCGCTCGACAAGGCCGGCACGATATCTCGGTACTTCTATACGGACTCAGACTATTGGGAGCGAGGTATGCAACTGGCGCCCTACCCGCCGCTCGTGGAAGCGCTTCACAAGTTAATGCGCGCGAGCGAATTTCCAGGCGAGTATGCGCCTACGGAAGTGCCTGATGCGCCGCATATGACTGCCCTTTGCCCGAGCGCTGGGAGTCTCTTAAATCCAGACGCCTATAAATTCTTGTTCTATGAGCTGCCTTATCCCGTCTTCCCCGCCGAGCTTCCCGATGTGCCGACCGGCACCGACCTCATTGTTCGCTCCGGGCAGCGCGTGCCAACGGATGGCATATGGGAACCAGTCAGGGTGGAGCGCGAGAAGGCGTTCGGCATCGTACCCTTGGGCGTCAAGAAAACAGAGAACAATGGCTGCTTCAATTATCTGGTCGCCGAAGGGAAGGCGCCTTATATCGATGAGTGGAGCGAGGCACAGGCGCGAGCGGAACGTGTTGGAACCTATTGGCGCCTTCTATGGGAAGATGTCCGATACAAGGACGACATCCTCCCAGACGAATCCGAATATTTCCTCGAACGCAGGATAGATTCAGAAGCTAGCGTCCAGGAAGAACCCGCAGGAGAAGTTGAAGTCCGAACAGGCGACATTTGCCCGGTAACGGGTACGTGGGAAGCGAAAGACTTCGAGAATCACCGCATCGAGGCATCGAAGGGCAAGGTCATGCCGGATGTTCTCGCCAGCGCGCCCGGTTCGGGTGAGCGGCGTGTTCACTGGGTTACATGGCGTCTCGTCAGGCGAGCGTGAAGCTCTTATACATTGCCAACAGCTCAATTGAGAAAATGAAGTGACCAGCGTGAGCCGCAGATTTATCCTGAAGGACGATAAGACGGACCGCACCGGCGTGGAGCTCGACGGGATTGCTGGCTCGTCGTTTGAGGTGGCGCCCACTAGCCTATCTCGGCGCCCCGGTCTTTTGCAACACCGACAGCAAGGAGACCCGGATGATACGTAAGACGCTCAACGCCTCCAGGCTTCAGCAGGAGGTTGACCGGCGAATCCATCGACTGCAGGCAATCGTCGAGGACGGTGTGAAGATTCGCGTGCCGCGACCGCAGGTGCAGGAGCCTGACAAAACGGGATGTAACTGGAACATGACCCATTTCGGCAACGCAGTCGGCTTCGACCGCGACATCGAGGACGTGCTCAAGGCCGTGCGTGCGGAGTACAACCTCAGTACCGAGGTCAAGGATACTGACAACCCATTTGGAGACTAGCTGTCGCGGATGCGGGAAGCGGTGAAATCTCCGACAAAGGAGTGGCCGGACGAGTACCCGGCTGCGGCGGTGGAGTGGCTAATGGTACTGCCCAATGGGCCGGCCAACGCGCCTTGGCCCGT